>NZ_JCAQPA010000011.1:165000-3295342 GCF_059567965.1 Variovorax sp. BGA-UO-ETr-C22 | reverse complement strand
GCGCGTGAAGGTCTGAACGATGCGCATGCCTCGAATGCTCCGCCAGCTGATGCACCGCCGCATCGTGATGGTCTCTGCCCTGGTGCTGCTGGTGATTGCCGTGCTCGCTGTCGGTGCGCCGTTGTTTGCTTCGGCCGACCCCAACGACACAGCGGTGCTCCAGCGCCTGAAGGCGCCCAGCGCCGAACACCTGCTGGGCACCGATGAACTGGGTCGCGACATGTACGCGCGCATCGTGCATGGCGCGCGCTACTCGCTGGCCATCGCGGCGCTCACGGCGCTGGGCGCGGTCGTCGCCGGCACCGTGCTGGGTTTGATGGCGGGATTCTTCCGCCGCCTCGATGCACCGCTGATGCGCGTGGTCGACGCCATGATGTCCTTCCCCGACATCCTGCTGGCCATCGCGCTGGTGGCGATCCTCGGGCCGTCGCTGATGAACACCGTGCTCGCGCTGGTGCTGGTCTACACACCGCGCGTGGCGCGGGTGGTGCGGGCCTCGACGCTGGTGGTGCGCGAGCTGCTGTTCGTCGAAGCCGTGCGGGCTTTGGGTGTGCGCACCTCGCGCATCCTGTGGCGCCACATCCTGCCGAACCTGATGTCGCCGATCCTCGTGCAGGTGTCGTTCATCTTCGCCTACGCGATCCTGGCCGAGGCGGGGCTGTCGTTTCTCGGTGTCGGCGTGCCGCCCGAGATCCCCACCTGGGGCACCATGGTTGCGGGCAGCCAGCAGTACGCGCACCAGGCCTTCTGGGTCGTTCTGTTCCCGGGCCTGGCGATCATCTTCACGGCACTGTCACTGCAATTGCTGGGCGACGGTGTGCGCGACTTGCTCGACCCGAAGCTCAAGAAGACCTCGTGATGACGAACGCGAACAACACCCCACCCCAGAGCGCGCGCCTCACGGTCACCAACCTGAGCACTAGCTTCCCCACTGAAGATGGCCTGATCCGCTCGGTGGCCGATGTGAGCTTCTCGATTCAGCCTGGCAAGACGACCGCGCTGGTGGGCGAGTCGGGCTCGGGCAAGTCGGTCACCAGCCTCACGCTGATGCGCTTGTTGCCCAAGACCGCCAACGCGCAGGTCAGCGGATCGGCCTCGTTCGTCACGCGCGAAGGCAAGACGCTCGACCTGCTGCAGATCGGCGAGCGCGAGATGCGCTCGCTGCGCGGCAACCAGCTGTCGATGATCTTCCAGGAGCCCATGACCAGCCTGAACCCGGTGTTCACCATCGGCGAGCAGATTGCCGAGAGCGTGCGCCTGCACAAGGGGTTCGATCGCAAGGCGGCCTTGGCCCATGCGCTGCGCATGCTGGAGCTGGTGGAGATCCCGGCTGCGGCGCAACGCATCCACGAGTACCCGCACCAGCTGTCGGGCGGCATGCGCCAGCGCGTGATGATCGCGCTGGCCATGGCCTGCGACCCGACGCTGCTGATCGCCGATGAGCCCACCACGGCGCTGGACGTGACCATCCAGGCGCAGATCCTGGAGCTGATGCGCCGGCTGCAGGCCGAGACGGGCATGAGCATCCTGTTCATCACGCACAACCTGGGCGTGGTGGCGCACCATGCCGACGACGTGGTGGTCATGTACTCGGGCCGTGTGGTCGAGCGTGCGCCGGTGCGCCCGCTCTTTGCGCAGCCTGAGCATCCGTACACGCAGGGCTTGTTGGCCTGCCTGCCGGGCAAGGCGCGCCAGCCCGGCCAGCCCAAGCCCAAGCGCTTGTTTGCGATCCGCGGGCAGGTGTCCAGCCCGTTGGCGCCGCCGCCCGGTTGCGCCTTCGAGCCGCGCTGCGACCAGGCGCTGCCCGAATGCCGAAGCGCGATGCCCCCGCTGATCGACATCCGGCAGGACCGCCAGGCGCGCTGCGTGCGCGTGCAGCCCGACCAACCGCTCGCGAGGGCTGCATGATGACCACCGCTGTTTCTTCCTCGCCCCTCATCGAAGTCCGCGGGCTTAAAAAATACTTCGGCAGCAGCGAGCGCCCCGTGCGCGCGGTCGACGACGTGTCCTTTGCGATCCACCCCGGCGAGACGCTGGGCCTGGTCGGCGAATCGGGCTCTGGCAAGAGCACCATCGGACGCACCGTGCTGCGGCTGGTGGAGCGCACTGAGGGCCAGGTGCTGTACCGGGGCGACGACATCGGCGATCTTTCGGGCGAGCGCATGCGCAAGCTGCGCAGCAAGCTGCAGATCATCTTCCAGGACCCGTACGCCAGCCTGAACCCGAAGATGCGCATCAGCGCCATCCTGGGCGAGGCGCTGTCCACGCACGGCCTGCACAAGGGCGCGGCGGCGCGCGACAAGCGCATCGCCGAGCTGCTCGAAACCGTGGGCCTGCGCCCCGAGCATGCGAGCCGCTTTCCGCACGAGTTCTCGGGCGGCCAGCGACAGCGCATCGGCGTGGCGCGCGCGCTGGCCGTGGAGCCCGAGTTCATCGTGGCCGACGAGCCGCTCTCGGCGCTGGACGTGTCGATTCAATCGCAGGTGATCAACCTGCTGGCCGACCTGCGCGAGCGCCTGGGGCTGACGATGCTCTTCATCTCGCACGACCTCGATGTGGTCGAGTACCTGTGCGACCGCGTGGTGGTGCTGTACCTGGGCAAGGTGATGGAAGTGGCCACCACCGAGGAGCTGTTCGCGAACCCCTCGCACCCCTACACCCAGGCGCTGCTGGCTGCGAGCCCGAAGCCCGACCCCGAGATGGCGACCGAGCGCATCGCCTTGAAGGGCGACATTCCCAGCCCGATCTCGCCGCCCTCGGGCTGCGTGTTTCGCACGCGCTGCCCGCATGCCATCGAGGCCTGCGCGCAGACGGTACCCAGCCTGGATGAGGTTTCCGCAGGACACTACAGCGCCTGCATCCGCAAAGAACTGCTCTCCCACATCGCCGTTGCACGACCATGACCGACACCGTTTCTGCTACCCAAGACTTCATCGACCCGCTGCTCAGCGACCGTTTCAAGGGCTACCCGCGCACCCAGCCGCCGCGCCTGCGCAGTGAAGTCGGCGCCGCCGGCTGGAACGTGCTGGCCGGCGACTTGCCGCTGCCGCTGGCCGTGCTCAAGCGCGAGGCGCTGGAGCACAACCTGGCGTGGATGCAAGCGCGCGTGCGCGAATGGGGCATCGACCTGGCGCCGCACGGCAAGACCACCATGTCACCGCAGCTGTTCCAGCGCCAGCTCGATGCTGGCGCCTGGGGCCTGACCTTCGCCACCGTCACACAGCTGGCCGTGGGCGTGGCCGCCGGCGCGCGCCGCACGCTGATCGCCAACCAGGTCGTGAGCGACGAAGACCTCGCGGGCATCCAGCTGCTGCTGGCCGACCATGCGGACCTGCGTGTGGTGTTCCTGGTCGACTCGATCGCGCAGTTGGCGCTCATCGAAGACTGGTCGAAGCGCCATCCTGCGAGCGTGCCCTTCGAGGTGATGCTCGAGATCGGCGTGCAGGGTGCGCGCACCGGCTGCCGCACGCACGATGAAGCCATTGCGCTCGCCACCCGGGTGCGCGCCAGCGACGCGGCCAAGCTCGTGGGCATCGAGACCTATGAAGGGCAGGGCGCCACCGGCGAAAGCGGGCCCGACACGGCCTACGCCACCACGCTGATGGACCGCGTCGAGGCCGTGGCGCGCCACTGCGACACGCAGCAACTCTTCGAAACCGACGAGGTGCTGGTCTCGGCCGGTGGCTCGGCCATCTTCGACCTCGTGGCCGGGCGCCTCAAGCCTGCCCTGGGCTCGCCCGTGCGCGGCCTGCTGCGCTCGGGCTGCTATGTGACGCACGACCACGGCTTCTACAAGCGCATGGTGAGCGTGGTCGACGAGCGCTTGGGCTGCGAATGCGGCGAAGGCCTGACGCCGGCGATGGAAGTCTGGGCCAACGTGCAGTCGCGGCCCGAGCCCGGCCTGGCGATCCTGTCGGTCGGCAAGCGCGATATCTCCTTCGACCTGTCGATGCCCGTGCCGATCGCACGCGCGGCGCGCGGCGCGTTGCAGCCGCAGGGCGTGCCCGCCGGCTGGAAGATCACCGCGCTGAACGACCAGCATGCCTACCTGCGCTGGGACGCGAGCGAAGAGGCCGATGCACCGAAGGTCGGCGACCGCGTGGGCCTGGGCATCTCGCACCCCTGCACCACCTTCGACAAATGGCACTGGATGCCCGTGGTCGAGAACGACTACCGCGTGAGCGACGCCGTCGCCATGCACTTCTGAACAACGCACCGATGACGCCCTCATTGCTCCAGAGGATCGCCGAGGCGCGCAGCGACGCGCCGGCCACGCGGCGCGCGATCCTCGACCTGATCCTCGAAGACCCCGACCGCGCGCTCGAAGAGAGCTTCGAGCAACTGGCCGAGCGCTCGCGCAGCTCGGTGCCGACCATCATGCGCACCTGCCGCGACCTCGGCTTTGCCGGGCTGCGCGAGTTCAAGCTCGCGCTCGCGCAGGAGCTGGCGCTCGGCGGTTCGCCGCTGCACCGCCGCGTCAACATCGAAGACGCCGCGGACGAAGTGGTCGGCAAGATCGCGCGCAGTGCCGCGGCCTCGGTCTCGGGCGTGCGCGGCCAGCTCGACATGCAGGTGCTCGACGGCGCCGTGCGCGCCATCGCGGCCGCGCCGCACGTCGACCTGTACGGCGCGGGCGCCACCTCGTGGTTCATGGCCAACGACCTGCAGGCGCGGCTGTTCCGCCTCGGCCTCTCGGCCAACGCCTGGGCCGACTACCACCTGCAGCAGGTGGCCGGCGCGGCGCAGCGCCCGGGCGGCGTGGTCATCGCCATCTCGCACGTGGGCGGCATGCCCTCGCTGCTCGACGCGGTCGACATCGCGCGCGGGCAGGGCGCCCAGGTGGTCGCGATCACGCGGCCGGGCACGGCGCTCGCGGCCAAGGCCGACTTCCTCATCGGCCTGTCGGTGCCCGACGATGCCGTGATGCACGTGGGCATCGACGCCTACCTCACGCACCTCACGGTCATCGAGATCCTCACCGTGCTGGTGGCGCAGCGCCGCGGCGAGCCCGCCGTGCAGCGCCTGCAGCGCGCGCGCGAGGCTTTCCAGCGCCACGGCATCGACGCCACCACGCACCCGCTGCAAAGCTGGGACGGCGGCGGCATCAACACGAAAAAGGGAGACAGCGAACCATGAGCGACACCCAAGCCGTGCTGCTCGAAGCCGGCCTCGTGGTCGACGGCTCGGGCGGCCCTTCGTGGCCCGGCGACGTGCTGTTGCAGGGCGACCGCATCCTGGCGCTGGGCGACGGCCTGCGCACGCGGCTGCCTGCAGGGTTGAACATCGCCGACGTCGACGTGGTCGACTGCCGCGGCAAGGTGATCGCGCCCGGCTTCATCGACGCCCATACGCACGACGACGCCATCGTGCTGCGCGACCCGCTGTGCCTGCCCAAGGTGTCGCAGGGCATCACGACCGTGGTCACGGGCAACTGCGGCATCTCGCTGGCGCCCTACCGCACGCCGCAGTCGAAGCCGCCGCTCACGCTGCTGGGTGCGGACTCGTTCAAGCACGCGACCATGGCCGAGTACCGTGCGGCGGTCGATGCGGTGCAGCCAGCACTCAACGTGGCAGCCCTCGTGGGCCACACCACGCTGCGCTTCGCGGCGATGCAGGCGCTCGACCGGCCCGCTGATGGTGATGAGCTCGCGCGCATGGAAGCGCTGCTCGACGACTGCATGGCCGCAGGCGCGCACGGCATGTCATCGGGCCTGTTCTACGAAGAGGCCTTTGCCGCGCCGGCCGAAGAGGTCACCGCGCTCGCGCGCGTCGTGGCACGCCACGGCGGCGTGTACGCCACGCACCTGCGCAGCGAGATGCAGCAGATCATCGAGGCGCTGCACGAGGCCGGCGACACGGCCTTCAGCGCGGGCGTGCCGCTGGTCATCTCGCACCACAAGTGCGCCGGCCCCGCGAACTGGGGCCGCACGAAGGAGACGCTGCCGTTGATCGAGGCGCTCTCGCAGCGCCAGGAGATCGCGATGGACGTCTACCCCTACGTGGCCGGCTCCACCGTGCTGCGCGAAGACCTGGTCGACGGCGTGATCGACGTGCTGCTGACCTGGTCCGACCCGCACCCCGAGATGACCGGCCGCCTCATCTCCGACATCGCGCGCGAGTGGGGCACCACCGAGCAGGAGGCCTGCCTGCGGCTGAAGCCCGGCGGCGCCTGCTATTTCCAGATGCAGGAAGAAGACGTGGAGCGCGTCATTGCGCACCCGCTCACCATGATCGGCAGCGACGGCCTGCCGCACGACCGCCATCCGCACCCGCGGCTGTGGGGCGCGTTCCCGCGTGTGTTCGCACGCTACTGGCGCCAGCGCAAGCTCTTCACGCTGGAGCAGGCGGTGCACAAGATGACGGGCATGACGGCGCGCAACCTGCGCATCGCCGATCGTGGCCTGCTGCGCGTCGGCACCATGGCCGATGTGGTCGTGTTCGACCCCGAGACCATCACCGACACCGCGACCTACGACAAGCCGCATGGCGTGAGCGTCGGCGTCGAGCGCGTGTTCGTGAACGGGGTGCTGGCCTACCGCGGCGGCGAAGGCGAAGCGAAGGTGCTGGCGCGCGCGGGGCGGATGTTGACGCGCGGGGGCTGACAAGACGCGGGTGCGTTCGGGGCGCGGGCCCAGGCCACCGGGTACTTCCCTCCGCGAATGTCCCCCGGCCTGCGGCCTCCTCCTTGATTTCGCTGCGGGAAGCACCCGGTGTCCTGGGCACGCTGGGCGCAGCGCGCGAACCCTAGGAGGCTTCTTCCTCCGGCTGTGCCTGGAACATCCGCGTGAAGTCGCAGCACGCCTGCGCCAGCATCACGATCGACGACGTGAGCGCGCTGCGGTGCTCGCCCTTGTGCATGGCCACGTAGCGCACCACGGGCAGCGCGGGCGTCACGTCGAGCACCTCGAGCATGCCGGCGTCGACCAGCGGCGCGAGGCATTCGCGCGGCAGGTAGCTCACGCCCAGGCCCGACACGGTGAGGCCCGTGAGCGCGACGAGGTTGCTCACCACGATCGCGTTGGCGGGTTGCACGCCCTGGTCCTTCATCCAGGCGTCGTAGGCGCGGCCGGTGCCCGAGTTGTTGCCCTGCACCAGCATGCGGTGGCGCGCCAGGTCGTGCAGGCGCACGGTGCCGGTGGCCGCGGTCGAGGGAATCACGCCGGGCTTGCACATCCACGCGCTCTTCACGCGGCCGATGACCTTGCTCTGCATGCGCGAGTCGGCGAAGGTGTGGGGCACGATGACCACGTCGAGCTCGTCGGCCAGGAGCTTGTCGCGCAGCTGCAGGCTGTCGTCCACGTCGGGCTCGAGGATCACCTTGGGGTAGTGCTGCTGGATCAGGCCGACCAGGCGCGGCAGCCACGTCATGGCGGTGAGCTCGGTCACGCCCAGGCGGATGCGCCGCTCCACCACGCCGGGCTTGCCGAACTGTTCGACCGCGGCGTCGCGCTGGTCGAGCAGCTTCCTGGCGAGCACGAACATCTCCTCGCCCTTCTCGGTGAGGCGCGCCGTGCGCTGGCTGCGGTCGAAGAGTTCGGTGTCGAACAGCTGCTCCAGTTCGTGCACGCGCTTGGAGATGGCCGACTGCGAGGTGTGCAGCTGGTTGGCCGCCTGCGCGAAGCCGCCCAGCCGGGCGATCCAGTAGAGGGCTTCGAGTTGCTTGAAGGTCATCACAGCGGGCGGCTCCTGAAAGAAAGAACGCTTTTCTTCATGCGATTCGATCACAAAAAATCGCTTTTAGAAATTCGTCGGGACGCAGAAGATGCGCGCCAGGCCACCGTCATTGCAACCCAAGGAACACACCATGGACTTCAAACTGCCTCTCGCACCTTTCGCATTGGCACTCGCCCTCGTCTTCGCCTGCGGCGCCGCCAGCGCGCAGGACACCGGCACGCTGCGCAAGATCAAGGACAGCGGCACGATCCAGATCGGCGCGCGCGACAGCCAGATCCCGTTCTCGTACAAGCTCAGCGCCGATAGCGCGCCCATCGGCTTCACCAACGACATCTGCCTGAAGATCGTCGACGCGGTGAAGGCCAAGCTGGGCCTGCCGAAGATCGAGGTGCGCTACACCATGCTCAACTCGACCAACCGCATCCCGCTGCTGCAGAACGGCACCGTGGACCTCGACTGCGCGACCACCACCAACACCACGCAGCGCCAGGCGCAGGTCGACTTCGCACCGAGCCACTTCGTCACCAACATCACCGCCGCCGTGAAGAAGAGCTCGGGCATCAACGCGCTGCCCGACCTCAACGGCAAGAACGTGGCCACCGTCTCGGGCAGCACCTCGATCCAGCTGCTGCGCGGCGCGCGCAAGAGCGGCACCATCGAGGTGAACGAGATCGCGGGCAAGGACACCTCCGACGGCTTCCTGCTGCTGTCCACCGGCCGCGCCGACGCCTACGTGCTCGACGACGTGCAGCTGGCCGGCATGATCGCCAGCGCCACCAACCCGGGCGACTACAAGATCCTCAAGGAGTCGCTGCGCCAGGAGCCCTACGGCATCATGCTGCGCAAGGACGACCCCGAGTTCAAGGCGCTGGTCGACGAGACCGTCAACGGTCTCATGAAGTCGGGCGCCATCGAGCAGCTGTACACCAAGTGGTTCCTCTCGCCGATCCCGCCGCGCAACGCGAACCTCAACTTCCCAATGACGGACGCGGTGCGCGAGATCTACAAGAACCCCAACAACAAGGGCGTCTGACACCATGGCAGCCACACGCGCGGACCTGCCGAAAGGCGAGCTCCTTTCCGATGCGCTGATGCGCCAGGTGCGCGAGCGCTTCCTGGGCATCGAACGCGACCACCACGGCCGCGAGCGCCTGTACTTCGACAACGCCGGCGGCTCGTTCCGGCTGAAGGCCGCGGTCGAGCGCTTTGCGCAGGTCGACGCCATTCCCGACAACGCCGAGCGCATCCACGCCACCGCCGTCGAGCTGCAGGCCATGCAGGCGCGCGGCGCCGACGACCTGCGCACCATCCTCAACGCCACGGGCGGCAGCGTGTACCCCTCGCTCACCGCTTCGGGCGCGATGTTCGACATGGTGCGCGCGGTGGCCGAGAACGTGCCGGGCACGAACATGGTCACGACCTCGCTCGAGCACCCGTCGGCCTTCGACGCCATGCGCCTGTATGCCGAACGCCTTGGGCGCGAACTGCGCGTGGCCAGGAGCAACCCCGTCACCGGCGGTGTCGACGTGGACGCCATCGTGGGGCTGGTCGACGAGAACACCTGCGTGCTCAACGTGATCCATGCCTCGAACATCTCGGGCGCCAAGCTCGACATGGCGGCCATCGTGCGGCGCGCGCGCGAGATTAAGCCCGACCTGTACATCCTCGTCGATGCCGTGCAGCACGCGCCGCACGGCGTCATCGACCTGCAGCAGGCGCCGGTGGACGGCATCAACCTCGCGCCCTACAAGTTCTTCGGCTGCCGCGGCTCGGGCTTCTCGTGGATGTCGGAGCGCGCGGCTGCATTGCCGCACCACAAGCTGGCCGGCAAGAAGCCCGGCCACTGGGAGCTGGGCAGCTCGGCGCCGTGGCAGTTCGCGGTGCTCACCGAGATCGTCGACTACGTGGGCTGGCTCGGCGGCCATTTCACCGATGCGAACGATCGCCGCGCCCGCTTCGTGGCGGGCATCGAACGCATCGAGCTGCACGAGCGCGCGCTGCTGGCGACGCTGCTCGACGGCACCGCGCAGACGCCGGGCCTGCGCGCGCTCGACGGCGTGCAAGTCTTTCTCGACCACGAAGACTTGACGCAGCGCGACCTGATCCTGGGCATCGGCTTCGACGGACTCGACTGCACGCAGGCCGTGGTGGAGTACGGCCTGCGTGGCGTCACCGTGTACGAGCGCGTGGCCAGCAGCATCTACTCGAAGCGGATGCTCGAATCCTTCGGGCTCGAAGGCACCGTGCGCGTGTCGCCGCTGCACTGCCACACGGTGGGCGAGATGGAAGCCTTCCTGCGCGTGACGCGCGAGATCGCGAGCGCCTTCGCGTCCGCCTCGCCTGCAGTCAGCGCGGCGTAGGGCGCGCCAGCGCCGCGCAGGCCGGCGTGTCGTTCGCCTGCCGCAGGTAGGCGAGCAGGTCGGCGCGCTCCCGCGGGTCGGGCACGCCGTCGTAGGTCATGCTGCTGCCCGGCACCATCGCGAGCGGGGCGCTGAGGAAGCGGTCGAGCGTCTTGTCGTTCCACACGATGCGCGACTTCTTCATCGCCTCCGAGTACGCGAAGCCCGGCACGCTGCCGGCGAGTCGCCCGAACAGGCCGCAGTGGCGCGGCCCGACCCGGTCGGTGGCCAGCGCGTGGCAGGCCTGGCAGCGCGCGTAGACCTGTTCGCCGCGCACCGCGTCGGGCGTTGCGGCAGCCGCACAGGCCCAGGCGGCCAGCAGGCCCGCTGCGAGCCCGTGCGCCGCACGGCTCACGACACGAACGCCGAAGGCACCGGCGCCTCGCCGAGCGCCTGGCGCAGCACGGCCCAGTGCATCGCCTCGTCGCCGAGGATGCTGGCCGCGGCCTTCGACAGCTCGCGGTTGCCGAACAGCGGCACCGCGCCCAGGTAGGCGCTCACGGCGCCCTGTTCAAGCTTCGCCGCGAAGCGCAGCACATCGGCCTGCGACTTGAGCTGTTCCACGGGGAAGTCGTAGCGCGCCTTGGCCGCGACGGCCTTGCCGCCGAGCTTCGCGATGGTCTTGGCCAGCAGGTCCGCATGCTCCTTGTGGTGGCCCTGGAAGGTCACGGCGAGGTCGAGCACGGGCTTCTCGAGCAGCTTGCTTTCCGCGCCGAGCTGGTAGGCCGCGATGGCCTCGAGCTCGGCGCCGAGCGCGGTGTTGAGGATCTGCACGTCGTTGCCGGTGGCACCGCCGCTCTTCGCGGCGAGCGCGTCGCGCCCCGCCAGCAGCGCCACGGCGGCGCCCGACAGCATCAGGCCGGAGCGGCCGAGAAAGGCGCGCCGCGCGGCGGCCGGGGTGGGCATCAGGAAAAAGGACATGGTGGGGTCTCCTCGGGGGTGGTGGTTGTGGGAAGAATCATCAAGGCAGCGCCGCCAGCACGCGCGCCACGATGCGGTCGCAGCGCGCGCCGTCGAACGCGAAGGCGTCGCCCGTCGCCAGGTCGATGTCGCGCGACAGGCTTTCGCGCAGCAGGCTGCGGGCGCGGAAGAAGCGCAGCCGCACCGTGGCCTCGGGCAGCTGCAGCGCCTCGGCGGTTTCGCCGACGCTGAGTTCCTGCACCGCGCGCAGCACGAACACGGTGCGGTAGGCGTCGGGCAGCCGGTCGATGCGGCGCTCCATGAGTCGGCGAAGGTCTTCCCGCATGGCGAGGTGCTCCGGTTGGCGGTCGGGGTCGTCGGCGAGCTGCGTGTCGGGGGCGTCGTCGTCGTCCCCCGCAGCCATGCCGCCGTCGAGCGGAATCACGTGCGCGCCGCGGCGGCGCAGGCGCCCCAGCGCCTCGTTGATGACGATGCGCACCAGCCAGGTCGAGAGCTTTGCTTCGTCGCGGAAGCCGCCGATGGCGCGCCAGGCGCGCAGGTAGGCGTCCTGCAGCGCGTCTTCGGTGTCGGCGTCGCTGTGCAGGATGCTGCGCGCGGTGCGAAACAGCAGCTGGTTGTGGCGCCGCATGATGCGCGCAAAGGCCTGCGTGTCGCCCTGCGCGGCGCGTGCGGCCAGTTCGGCGTCGGACGCCTTCGCGTCGGCATCGGCAGTCAGGGGCAGGGCGGTGGGCGGCATGCGGTGAGTTCCTTCTGCCCATTGGATGGCGCACCCCCGCGCCGTGTTGCAACTTTCTCAGGCGCCTTCCTGCGGCCCGTGCGGGGCCTGTTGCGCGCTCACGCGCGCGATGTTCTGCTGGTGCGACAACAGCATGGCCGTCAGCTCGCCGTGGATGTGCGCGTCACCGATGTGCGGCAGCAGCGCCTGCAGCTTGCGCACCACCCAGCCCTGGCCGCGGTTGAGCAGCGCCAGGCGCGCGCCCAGTTCCGGCACGGCCATCGCGCGTTCGTAGAACGCACCGGTGCGCGTGCTGGGCGTGGCGGCCAGCGACTGGATCGCGTCGATCAGCACGCCGCACCAGCGCACCTCGTCGCGGTGGATGTCGGTCACCAGGCGCTGCAGCGCGGGGTCGTCGGTCTCGGCGGCGCTGCGCAGCGTGATGCGTGCGCCGGCGCGCTCGGCTTCGAGCAGCTCGTTCAGCGCGGCCAGCAGCGCGTCGCGGTTGCCGGCGTCGCGGTAGGCCGCGTCGAGCTCATCGGCATAGCAGACCGGCGAGGACACCTCCACCCGTTCGGGAAAACGCAGCCCCTGCGCGCGCAGCGCGGCGGGCGTGTCGGCGAAGGGCGGGGCGGCATCGTCGGGCGGGCAGGCGTGGGGCATGGGCGGCAGGGGACGCATGGGGCGGGGCTCCTGGAAACGTGTGCCTGTCCATGGTGAACCGATGCTTCTCCCCAAGCCAATGAATGTTCATTGCAAATGAGTGCAAAAAAACTAATATGAATCCGATGGACATCGGCCTCGCCCGTACCTTTCTCGAAGTCGCGGCCACCGGCAGCTTCGTGGCCGCGGCCGAGCGGCTGCACCTGACGCAGACCGCCGTCAGCGCGCGCATCCGCCTGCTCGAAGACCAGCTCGGGCGGCGCCTGTTCGTGCGCAACAAGGCCGGCGCGCGGCTCACCGCGTCGGGCGAGCGCTTCGTGGCCCACGCGACCACGCTGGTGCAGGTGTGGGCGCGCGCGCGCCAGCATGTCGCGCTGCCGCCGGGCATCGAAGAAGGCGTGAGCGTGGGCAGCGAGCCCAGCCTGTGGCATCCGCTGCTGGCCGACTGGCTGATCTGGATGCACCGCGTCTGCCCCGAGATCGCGCTGCGCGCCGAGGTCGACAGCGCCCAGCGCCTGCTCGACGCCGTGCAGGGCGGCGCGCTCGACCTGGCCGTGCTCTACAACCCGCCGCAGCGCCCCGGCCTCGTGGCCGAGCTGCTGGCCGAGGAGCGGCTGGTGATGGTCACCACCGACCCCGACGGCCGGCTCGACCGTGCGCGCTACGTGTCGGTCGACTGGGGCCCGGCCTTCGCGGCCAACCATGAGGCGGCGTTTCCGGAGCTGGCCCACGCGCCGGTGTCGATCTCGCTCGGGCCGCTGGCGCTTACCTATCTGCTTGCCGTGGGCGGCGCGGGCTACTTCCGCATCGGCGTCGCGCGGCCCTTCCTGGCCGACGGCCGGCTGCGGCTGGTGGAGGGCGCGCCGGAGTTCTCGCACTCGGCCCACGCCGTGTATGCGCCGCAGCGCGAGAACGAGACGCTGGCGCGCGTGCGCGGCGGGCTGCGGTTGGTGGCGGCAGAGGAAGAAGGGCGCCGGGACAGCGGCGTGCATTTGCCGGACTGAGGCGCCGTCCTGCATCGCCGGGTGCTACTTTCAGGTACTTACGCTCGGGCCACCGGGACTCCGACAATCGGACGCATGCCACCCCGCGCAACGCGGGGAAGAAAAATAAGTTCGGGGAGTTTCATGTCCAACCACGGCAGCGTGCCTGTGCGCACGCGTTCGTCGTCATCATCCGCTGACCGCAGTGCCCTGTGGGCCGAGCTGAGCCAGACCGCTCGGCTATACCGCCTCGAAGCGCCGAGTGCTGCTTCATCGTCTTCGTCTGTCGCCCGCGAGAGCATCGACGCCCTGCGCGTGGAGGGCTGGGTGCAGCGCGAGGCGGTGTCGCAGCTGTTCGAGCTGCGCATCGTGTGCCTGAGCCTGCGTGCGGACCTGGCGCTTTCATCGCTGATCGACCAGCCGCTGACGTTGGTCACTGTGCTGGCCGATGNAGACGGCGCGGCTGTACCGCCTCGAAGCGCCGAGTGCTTCGTCGTCCTCCAACAGTGCCGCGCGCGAGAGCATCGACGCCCTGCGCGTGGAGGGCTGGGTGCAGCGCGAGGCGGTGTCGCAGCTGTTCGAGCTGCGCATCGTGTGCCTGAGCCTGCGTGCGGACCTGGCGCTTTCATCGCTGATCGACCAGCCGCTGACGTTGGTCACTGTGCTGGCCGATGGCTCTGTGGGCCATCGCACCGGCCTGATCCGCGCCGTCGAGTCGCTCGGCTCCGATGGCGGCTTGGCCCGCTACCGCCTGACCTTGGTGCCCTGGCTCTGGCTGACCACCCAGCAAGGGCGCAGCCAGGTCTTCCAGCAGCGCAGCGTCGCGGACATCATCGAACGCGTGCTCGCCCCGTACGCCGAGGCCGGCAGCTGGGCCTTCTCCTCCGAAGTGAACAGCTTCCTGGCCGACGCCCCCGTTCGCACCTACTGCACCCAGTACCGAGAGAGCGACTACGACTTCTTCTCGCGCCTGCTGACCGAAGAAGGCCTGGCCTGGCGCATCGAGGAAGACGCCCAGGCCCCGACCGGCCACAAGCTCGTGATCTTCTCGTCGAACGACACCCAGCCCGCCGATGCAGGCTCGCCCGTTCGCTTTCACCGCAAGAGCTCGCAGGAGCGCAGCGACGCCGTGCAGGCGCTGGTGCGCCGCATGCGCCAGTCGGTGGCCCAGGTGCATTTGAGCGCCTGGAACGTCGACGGCAAGCGCCAGCTCACAGGCAGCGCCCCGGCGCGCTTTCCGGTCGGCGGCAAGAACGCCCCGCGCCTGGAATACGACGACGTGCTCGGCCTGAACGACCGCAGCCGCGGCTGGGACACCAACCGCACCGTCGAGCGCTACGCCGCGTTGATGATGGAAGCGGCCGAATGCCGCGCCGACCTGATGCTGGGCCACAGCACCGTGCGCACCTTGCGCGCGGGCACGCGCATTGAGATCGACGACGCGCCTGCACTGGGTTTGCAGGCCAGGCCCGCGCTGCTGCTGGACACCATCGAGCATGTGGGCATCAACAACCTGCCCAAGGACACGGCGGCATCGATTGCGGCGCAGCTGGGTGCATTGACGGAACACCTCGTGTTCGACCAGCCCTGCGCCCCTGTGACGGCCGAAGCCGATGTGTTCGGGCTGGTGTCTGCAGCAGTGGCAACGAGCAACGACAACAACCTCTACCCGCAGCCCCAGAGCCTCGCCACCGCGCAGGCCCAGGGCTACGCCAACAGCTTCTCGGGCGTGCACGCCCCACGCCCCTGGCGCCCCGCCCTGGCGGCGGCCGACGGTGCCCGCCTGCACGCCAGGCCCACGGCCAGCGGCGTGCACAGCGCCATCGTGGTCGGGCCTTCGGGCGAGACCACGCCCAATGGCGCCGACGAGCTGTACTGCAACGACCGCGGCGACGTGCGCGTGCGCTTCCACTGGCAGAACGGATCGAACGACAACGGCAACAGCAGCAACGGCGACAACGCCCAGGACAACCGCAGCACCCGCTGGATCCGCGTGGCCCAACGCCAGGCGGGCCCCGGCATGGGCTGGCAGTGGCTGCCGCGCATCGGACAGGAAGTGCTGGTCAAGTTCGTCGACCTCGATGTGGACCAGCCCGTCATCGTCGGCGCGCTGTACAACGGGCGCGGCGACGGCGGCATCGCCCCCACGCCCGGCGGCGCGTCACGCGACAGCGAACAGGGCAGCACCGACAACAACGACGTCTTCGCCCAGGCGAGCAACGCCTCGCCCAGCGCCCAGGCCAACCTCGCGGCCGGCCATGCCCCACCCTGGCATGGCGCCAGCGCCGACGACAAGGGCCACCGCAACGCCGCGGCCCTGAGCGGCTTCAAGACCAAGGAGTTCGGCGGCGAGGGCTTCAGCCAGCTGGTGTTCGACGATTCGAACCAGCAGCTGCGCGTGCAGCTGCACGCCAGCACAGCCCACAGCCAGCTGAACCTGGGCCACCTCATCCACCAGGCCGACAACTTCCGCGGCAGCTTCCGAGGCCAGGGCCTGGAGCTGCGCACCGACGGCTATGCGGCGCTGCGAGGGGGCAAGGGCGTGCTGCTGAGCACCTACCACGGCGCAGGCGGCCAGAAGCTGGAGCCCGTGGGCGACTTCGCCGCCGGCATGGCGCTGCTCAAGCAGGTGCAGCAGCTGGGCCAGGCCCTGAGCGATGCCGCCAAGACCCACGAGACCGTGCAGCTGGCCGGGCACATCGGGGCCGGCAAGGCCAACGAATCGCAGCTCGACAAGGAACGCGCCCCGTACGCCGCCATGGAGCGCACCGCCAGCGGCATGGTCGCTGCCGATGCGCTCGATGCCGCCTACACCGATGCAGCAGACAAGGCCATCGCCACCGGCGAAGGCAAGGTGCCGCACACCAGCGATGCCGTGATCGCGCTGGCCGCACGCGGCGGCCTGGCGATGGTGGCGGGCCAGCAGCTGCAGGTCGTCAGCGGCGAGACCGCCACGCTGGCCAGCGGCGGCGACATCAACCTGGCGCTGGCCGACGTGCTGCGCGTGCACAGCGGCCAGGCCATCGGGGTGCTGGCCGGGGCGCAGAAGGCCGATGCAGACACAGGCCTGTCGATCATCGCGGGCAACGACGACCTGGACTTCCAGGCGCAGCACGACGAGTTGCGCGTGCAGGCCAAGGAGGCCCTGAAGATCGCCAGCACCGACCAGACGGTGGAGTTCGCGGCCAAGAAGAAGATCCGCATCGCGACGGCGCAGGGCGCGTCGATCACGCTGCAGGACGGGGACATCACGTTCGAGTGTCCGGGGAAGATCACTTATCACTCGGTGCAGCGGAAGCTGGCTGGGCCGGTGCAAAGCAACTATCCATNCGCAGCACGACGAGTTGCGCGTGCAGGCCAAGGAGGCCCTGAAGATCGCCAGCACCGACCAGACGGTGGAGTTCGCGGCCAAGAAGAAGATCCGCATCGCGACGGCGCAGGGCGCGTCGATCACGCTGCAGGACGGGGACATCACGTTCGAGTGTCCGGGGAAGATCACTTATCACTCGGTGCAGCGGAAGTTGGCTGGGCCGGTGCAGAAGAGCTACCCGTTGCCGGCATTTCCCAAGAGCATCTGCGTGGCGTGCCTCCTGAAGTCGCTCAAGTCGGCGCCGGCCTTCACCCAGGTGGAGTAACGCACGATGAACCTGATCGACAAGCACGCGCCCGGATGGATCGACGCCTTGTTTGCGGACGGCGGCCCTCTTGCCTCCGGCACCGAGGGATTTCGCTACGCCTTGATCGATTGCGCATTCGCTCCGCAATGCCATCAGCTGCTCACGAGTCACCTGGGCTCCGGCTCCTGGCGGTCGCTCTACGAGAACATGCCCGGCGCTTCGGATGAAGCGATCCAGCATTCACCCATGCTGCTGAACATCGATGCCGTCGAGAGGCCCTTGCTCGATCGTGTGCTGCAGCTGACGAATGGCTTGCCGATGCTCAGCTTCATCCGCTCGGCCCAGCCGCTCGAGTCGCTGTTCGAACGCTTGAGTCCCTGGTGCATCGTGAATGCGGATGGGCAGTATTTCGTGCTGCGCTTTCCCGACACGCGCCGCCTGCCGGATGTGCTGGATGCGCTGTCTCCGTTGCAGCAGATGGCGTTCTGCGGTCCCGGAGCCACATGGCATTTCCGCCGGCGCGACGCCAGCTGGAGCAGTTTCCTTGCACCGGGGAAAATGGCATCCACGTCGCTGGCTCCATGCGCACCGGTACTCGATGGTGATCAATGCGCGGTGCTCATTGCCGGCAGCGAAGCGGATGAAGTGATCGCGAACCTGCTTCAACTTTCGCCAGCCTACGAAGCGCAGCACCGGCCCTCGGTGCTGCACGCCCTAGCGGCATGCGGGCTCGCCGCAGCCGATGCCATGCAGTTCGACACGGTGGCGCAACGGATGAGGCTGTGTGAAGTTTTTTGGCAGCATCCCGAACTCAGTCACGGCGTTGGCCCGGACCATGAAGCGCTGCGCGCCTTGATGGTCTAGCGCATTGCAGCAGGAACAACAGATGATTCTCAAAAACTGGCTCCTTCCCCTCGCGTTTCTTGCATCCCTGGCTACGGCAGGATGTGCCACCGGTCGTGCTGACACGGCTCCGGCCTCGGTCAGCGGCGTCAACTACACCGACCAAGACATCCGTTACCGGCTGTTCGACCCCAAGGACCCGAAGCAGACCGTGGTCGCCTCCGAAGAAATCGGCCCGTTCGCCGCGGGGGGCGTGATCTGTTGCTACAACGTACCGAAGATGTGGGCGCCCGGCATCCAGGTCGGCGTGATTCTGCAGAGCTATGACAACAAGGCGGGCGATTACCGGCCGCGCCAGACTTTCATCGTCGACCTGCCGCCCTATGACAAGAGCGGCAAGGCCGGGGATGTGTGGTTCATTAACTATCCCGATGGCACGGTGGGGGTGGTTTCAACCGCGTACCGTCCCAATGGCGACGAGTGGCCCGGGAAGATCAAGGGGTGGCCCAAGCCTTCATTGGCCTTTCAACGCGAGTTGTGGGAGCGAGATATGCGGTTGGCGCAGGAAAGTCTCAACGCAAGCAAGAAGTCCATGGATGAATTCAATCAGGACCCGTTGGCGTCTCTCAGGAAGACGTGGGACTTCTACTTGGAAGAGCGAAAGCAAAAACGACCTCCCAAAGAGCTCCAGATGTTTACTGGCCCAGCCGACCCGGAATTTCTCATCCACGAACGTCAGTGGAAGGAAAAATCACTGCAGTACTCTCGCGAAAAGGTCGAGCACCTCATGAAGGTGAAACCATGACTGCGCAGCTCATTTCCTCCCTTGATGAGCTTGCTTTTTCAGATCTTTTGAACCGAGAGCGATTTTTCGGAGGGGATCAAAGTGAACGCATTAGAAGAAATTACGAGATAGGTCGGGAGTTGCGCCCCATCGGTCAGCCCGGAAAGTCTTGTGACGTGAACCTCTTCATGGGCTTCTTCTTCGACGGCACGCGCAACAACTACGACCGCAGCACCAGAGAAAAGGATCACACGCACTCCAACGTCGCGCGCCTGTACGGTGCCTATCCGGGCCAGCACGTGCCCGGGGTGCCAGCCGACCCCGATGCGCAGTGGACCACGAACCCCGACAACTACCAGCAGTTCTTCAAGGTGTATGTGCCGGGCGTGGGGACGCCCTTCACGCAGGTGGACGACAGCGGCGCCGGCAAGGACGCGCTGCTGGGCAACGCCACGGCGCTCTACGGCGAGCGCCGCATCCTGTGGGCGTTGGCGCAAGCGCTCAACTGCGTCTACCGCTACCTCACCCGAAGCGGCAACGGGCCAGGGCTGTTCTCCAGCGAAGAAGTGCTGAAGTTTTGCAAGGCCTTCGACCTCGGGCGGGAGGAACTGCTGGAAGCGGGCAAAGGGCCCGCCGACAAGCGCCAACGCGAGAACAAGAATCGTCGCACGCTCGAAGCGATGCTCAACAAGCTGCACGAGTCAGTCAAGCCGCACATGATCGATCCCGCAACGGGCCAGTGCAGCAAGGTTGATCCTGGGCGCGTGCAGCGCATCTTCGTCAGCGCATTCGGCTTTTCGCGAGGTGCGGCGGAGGCACGGGTCTTCGTCAACTGGTTTCTCGCGATGTGCGAGATCGATGCCGAACTCCGTGGGCAGACCGGGCCGACGCTGGCCTCGTTTCCGGTGACCTTCGACTTTTTGGGACTGTTCGATACCGTCGCGTCGGTCGGTGTGGCGGCCTCGTCCCTTTTCGCCGACGGCCATGGCGGCTGGGCTGATGCTGACACGTCGATGCGCATCCCGGCCGACGTGCCCTGCCTGCACATCGTGGCCGCGCATGAGTTCCGTCGCAGCTTTCCATCGGATTCCGTTCATGTCGGCAATACGTTGCCTGAAAATTCTCGGGAGTGGGTGTGCCCCGGCATGCACTCGGACGTCGGCGGAGGCTACATGCCGAAGGAGCAGGGCAAGGGGATCGATGAGGCGGGCGAGGACATGCTTTCGCGCATTCCTTTGGCCCTGATGTACCGCGAAGCACGAATCTTGGGCGTGCCCCTGAAACTGGAACTGGCACGCCCAGTCATCCAGAAGCAGTTCATGGTCGCCAAGGACCTGATCCGGGACTTCAACGCTTACCTTGCCGTATGCCGGGTCAAGGAAGGCGTGCTGCGCGACATCATGGCGGAACAGCGCAAGCTGTTCATCCTGTGGCGCAAATCATGGGCTGGTCGCCCGTTGGAGATGGATTTTGTCCTGCGTGCTCCGGCCCCAGACCGGGCGGATCTCTTGTCGGCCGACGAGCAGTTCGTCAAGGAAGTGAAGGACTTCGAAGCCTGGCTCAAGAAAAAGAAGCGGATCAGCGGCCGCAACAGCCCCGACGGCACGCCGCACGAAGTCGACAACGTGCCCGGCATCGATTCGGAGCGGGTCGGCGAGTGGGGCCGCATCGAGCCGTACTGGAACGAGCCCGTGCTCACCAGCAAGCTGTTCGAAGACCGCGTGCACGATTCGCACGCATGGTTCAAGCTCACCGGGCCCGAAGCGGCCGAGTTCAAGGAGCAGCTCGAAAAACTGGTGGCCCGGAAGAAAAGAGCGGATGAGGCGCGCGGGCAGATCGATCCACCCAGAGGCGGAGCGCCCGCCGGGCTGACGCGCCGGCAGGAGCAGTGGGTGAACCTGTACCTGACCAAGGGCGAGTACGCACCCGAGTTCACGGAAGGGCGCGAATGGTATGCATGGGGGGCCGGCTACCTGCGCTACCGCCGTGTGTATGCGGGCGCGGACGAGACACGGTTGACCCAGAACCGTCGGCCCGCCGAAAGGGAATCGCGGGAGCCGATGACGGCTTGATCGGAACGGCGGGGCGGCGCCCTGCCGTTCCCCTGTTCAGAACGGATAGTGCCGAGGCGTCGTCTGCACCGTGATCCACCGCAGCTCCGTGAACGCTTCGACGCCGGCCCGCCCACCGAACCGCCCGTACCCTGACGACTTGACACCGCCAAACGGCATCTGCGCCTCGTCGTGCACCGTCGGCCCGTTGACGTGGCAGATCCCCGCCTCGATGCGCTGCGCCACGTTCCATGCACGCGCCACGTCGCGGCCGAACACCGCTGACGACAGGCCGAACTCGTTGTCGTTGGCGATGGTCACGGCTTCCTCCACGCCGTTGACGCGCACCACGGCCTTCACTGGACCGAAGGATTCCTCGCGGTAGATCTCCATCGCCGGCGTCACATGGTCGAGCACGGTCGCCGGCATCAGCGTGTTCTCGGCTTTGCCTCCGCACACCAGCGTCGCGCCCTTGGCCAGCGCATCATCGATGAGCGCGTTGCAGCGCTTCACCGTGCTCATGTCGACCACCGAGCCGAGCACCACCGGGCCTTCACGCGGATCGCCCAGAGGCAACGCCCGCGCGCGCGCCGCGAACTTAGAGACGAACTCGTTGGCCACCGCGTTGTCGACCACGATGCGTTCGGTTGACATGCAGATCTGCCCCGAGTTGGCGAACGAGCCGAAGATGGCAGCGTTCACCGCCGCGTCGACGTCTGCGTCGTCGAGCACCACGAACGGCGCCTTGCCGCCGAGTTCGAGCACGGCGGATTTCAGGTACGTGGCGCAAGTCTGCGCGATGAGGCGGCCCACGCGCGTGGAACCCGTGAAGTTGACGCGCCGCACCGCCGGGTGCGCGACCATGGCCTCGACCACGGCGCCCGCGTCGGCGGGCGCGTTGGTCACGAAGTTGACGGTGCCTTTGGGCAGGCCGGCCTCGGCCAGCGCTTCGATGATGAGCGCATGCGTCTCGGGGCACAGCTCGGAGCCCTTGAGCACGACGGTGTTGCCGCAGGCCAGCGGCGTGGCGATGGCGCGCGTTGCCAGGATCACGGGGGCGTTCCAGGGCGCGATGCCCAGCACCACGCCGGCGGCCTGCCGCACGCCCATGGCGAGGCTGCCGGGCACGTCGGACGGAATGACCTCGCCCGCGATCTGCGTGGTGAGCGACGCGGCCTCGGTGAGGATGCCGGCCGCCAGGTGCACGTTGAAGCCCGCCCACAGCGCCGAGGCACCGGTCTCGCGGGCCATGGCCTGCACGAAGGCGTCGGCGCGCGCTTCGAGCGCGTGCGCGGCCTTGAGCAGCAAGGCGCGGCGTTCGTTGGGGCCGGTCTGCGACCAGGTGGCGAAGGCGCGTTGCGCGGCGTCGACGGCGGCGACTGCGTCGGCGGGCGTAGCGGCGGGGGCGCGCGTGGCGATGCCGCCGTCCAGCGGGTTGCGGCGCTCGAAGGTGGCGCCGCCGGTGGCCGCGCGGCGTTCGCCGTCGATGAGCATGGAGATGTCGGTCATGGGTGGGTGTCCTTTGCAGAAAAGAGGAAGGGGGTGGTTCAGGCCACGCCCAGGTAGGCCTGGCGCACGGCGTCGGAATGCAGCAGCGCCTGCGCTTCACCCGAGGCGACGACGCGCCCGCGTTCGAGCACGTAGCCGCGGTCGGCGGCCTGCAAGGCCTTGCGCACGTTCTGTTCGACCATGAGCACGGTCACGCCCTGGTCGGCGATGCGGCGCACGATGGCGAGCAGCTCGTCGACCATGCGCGGCGCCAGGCCGAGCGAGGGCTCGTCGAGCATCAGCAGGCGCGGCCCGCTCATCAGGGCGCGCGCCACGGCGACCATCTGCTGCTCGCCGCCGCTCATGGTGCCGGCGAGCTGCGTGGCGCGTTCCTTCAAACGCGGAAAGTCGTCGAAGGCGCGCGCGAGGCGCTCGGCGCGCAGCCGCGCGGGAATGAGCCAGCCGCCGAGTTCGAGGTTCTCGGTGACGGTCATCTGCGGGAACAGCTGGCGGCCCTCGGCCACCAGCGCCAGGCCGCGCCGCACGCAGGCGGTGGCATCGGCGGACGGCAGCGCCGCGCCGTCGAGCACCGCATCGCCCGTGCGCGGCAGCAGCCCCGCGAGCGCCTTGAGCAGCGTGGTCTTGCCCGCGCCGTTGGGCCCGAGCACGACGGTGACGCCGGGCGTCACGTCGAGGTCCAGGCCCTGGATGACCTGGAAGCCGTGGTAGCCCGCGGACAGGCCGCGCACGGTGAGTTGTGTGCCGCTCATACCGTGGCCTCCATCTCGTCGCCCAGGTAGGCCTCGACCACCTCGGCATTGCGCACGACCTCGGCCGGCGTGCCGTCGGCGATCTTGCGGCCCTGGTGCAGCACCAGCACGCGCTCGACGTACTTCAGGAGCGTGGTCACGGCGTGCTCGATCCACACGACGGCGAGGCCGTGGTCGTCGCGCAGGCGGCGGATGCGCCGCGCCATGGCATCGACCTCCGCCTCGGTGAGGCCGGCCGCCACTTCGTCGAGCAGCAGCACGCGCGGCCGGGTGCCGAGCGCCATGCCGATCTCGAGCAGCCGCTGTTGCGAGGGCGTGACGTCGGCCGCGATCTGCGTCGCGAGGCCGCCCAGGCCCAGCATGTCGAGGATCTCGCCGGTGCTGCCCAGGCCCGCGATGGGCGCGCGGCGCCGGCCTGCGAACTGCATGCCGAAGCGCACGTTGTCTTCGAGCGTCATGTCGGCCATCACGCGCGGCGTCTGGAAGGTGCGTGCGATGCCGTGCGCGGCGTACAGGTGCGGGCCGCGCCGCGTGAGGTCGACGTCGCCTTCCACCAGCAGCCGTCCCGACGTGGGCATGACCACGCCCGAGATCGCGTTGAAGAAGGTCGTCTTGCCCGCGCCGTTGGGGCCGATGATGCCGACCAGCTCGCCCGCATGCAGCGTGGCGCTCACGGCGTCGACGGCGGTGAGTCCGCCGAAGCGCACCGTGAGGTCGCGGGCTTCGAGAAGCGGCGTGGCCTTCATGGTGCGTGCCTCCGCAACGCGGCCGCTTTGCGCTGCCACAGCGATGCGAGGCCGTTGGGCAGGTACATCACGCACAGGATCAGCAGCAGCCCCAGCACCATCATGTAGCCGTAGGGCAGCTGCAGCCGCAGCGTCTCCGACAGCAGGCTGAACACGATGGCCGCGGCCACCGGCCCGCCGATGCTGGCGGCCCCGCCGATCATCGCGATCAGCACGGTCTGGAAGCCGATGAAGGGGCTGAACACGGCGGCCGGCTCGATGTAGGTCCAGCGCACGGCCATGGCCGCGCCGACCGCACCGGCGAAGGCGGCGGTGAGTGCGAAGCCGGCGATCTTCACGCGGCGCGTGTCCACGCCCAGCGTCTGCGCCCGCTGCTCGTCGGCGCCGATGCCGGCCAGCGCCAGGCCGAAGCGGCTGCGCTTCACGAGCAGCGCGGTGGCAATGGCCGCGCCCGCAATCGCCAGCACCGTGAGGTACACCGTCTCGTTCGACGGCACCACCGTCAGCACGCGGCCCACGGTGCCCGAGACCTGCTTCTCGACGAAGGTGACGGCATGGCGGATCAGCTCGGTCATGCCGAAGGTCAGTACGGCGAAGTAGGTGCCGCGCAGGTGCAGCACGGCCGCGCCCATCAGCACCGCCACCGCGCTCGCGATGGCCGCGCCGCTCAGGATCACCAGAGGCCAGGGCAGCACCTCGAGCAGCGTCGCGCTCGCATACGCACCCAGGCCGAAGAAGGCCGAGGTGGCGAGCGACAGGTAGCGCGTGGCACCGCAGAACAAAGACCAGCTCGTGGCCAGCGCGATGTACATCAGGCAGCCGAGCGCGACCGACGCGATGAACTCGCTCGCGACCCACGGCACGGCGGCCGCCAGCGCGAGGCCGATGCAAAGCACCCACCACGGTTTGTTTTGAAAGAGGGAATTCATCTTCTGGAGAACAGTCCGTTGGGCCGCCAGATCAGCACGCCGATGAACACGGCGTACGACAGCAGCATCTTGAGCGAGGGGCTCGTGTAGTGCATGCCCAGCGCTTCGACCACGCCCAGCAGCAGGCCGCCGACGAGGCTGCCCGCGATGCTGCCGAAGCCGCCGAGGGTGATGACGATCAGCGCCGTCACGGTGTAGGGCTCGCCCATCGAGGGCGAGATCTCGTAGGTCATCGACAGCAGCGCGCCGGCCACGCCCGACAGGCCCAGGCCGATGCCGAACATCAGCGGGTGCAGCCGCCTGGTGTTGATGCCCACGAGCTGCGCGCCGGTGGGCGACTGCATCAGCGCGCGCACCGCCTTGCCCAGCAGCGTGAGCTTGAGCAGCGCGATGAGCACGAGGCTCAGCGCCAGTGCCACGCCGAACAGCACGAGCTTGTTGGCGGTGAAGCGCATCTCGCCCAGCTGCACCGGCTCGGCCAGGTAGTCGTAGCCGCGCAGGTCGCCGCCCCACACGAGCAAGGCGGTGTTCTGCACGAAGAACATCAGGCCGAAGCCGACCATGAGGCTGCGCGCCTCGAACACGTCGACGTTCGGCGCGCGCGCCGCCACCTGGCGAAAGCACAGCCAGTGCACCGCCATGCCCAGCGCCATCAGCAGCACGAAGGCCACCGGCATGAACAGGAGCGGCGAGACGCCCAGCGCCGTGTGTGCCCACCAGGTGAGAAAGGCACCGAGCATCAGGAACTCGCCGTGCGAGATGTTCATGATGCGCATCAGCCCGTACTGCAGGTTCAGCCCGATGGCGACCAGTGCATAGATGCCGCCCGTGATCAATCCGCCGGCCAGGAGCTCGGCCCATCCAGAGAATGACACGCTGTTATTTCCAGGCCGGCTTCGGCATCAGTTGGGCGGTGGCGCGGTCCTTGGGCCACACCACTTCGAAGTCGCCGCCCTGCCATTGCGACACGGTGCCGGGGATCGACGCGTTCTCGCTGCCCTCGAAGCGGATCGGCCCGAGGATGGTCTTGAACTCGTTCTTCGCGATCTGCTCGCGCAGCGCCTTGCGATCGAGGCCCGCTTTCTCCACCGCCTGCTGCAGGATCTGCAGGCCGGCCCACGCGTGGCCGCTGGCCCAGCGGTCGGGCTCCTTGCCGAACTTCTTCGTGTGCGCATCGAAGTAGGCCTTGGCCTCGGGGCTGGTCTTGCCGTTCCACGAACCCATGCCGATCACGCCCTCGGTGTTGGCGGCCATCACGTTCTTGTAGAGCTGGAAGGCCGTGCCCACCGAGGCGTAGAAGTACTTCGGGTTGAAGCCCACCTCGCGCGCCTGCCGGCTCGCGAGGATGGTGTCCGGCGGGTAGGTGATGCCGATGAAGGCATCGGGGTTCAGGTCCTTCATGGTGCGCAGCACGGGCGCGAGGTCTTTCACGCCCAGCGGGTAGCTCTTGCGGTCGAGCACCTGGATCTGCGTCTTCTTCAGCGCGTTGTTCAGCGCCGCGAAATTTTCCAGGCCGAACAGGTCGTCCATGTAGACGATGGTGATGGTCTTCACGTTCTGCGCCACGAGCATGTCGACCAGCGCGCCCATCATCTTGTCGGGCTGCTGCAGCAGCGAGAAGAAGAAGGGCAGGCGCATGTCGATGAGCTTGCGCGACAGCGCAGTGGGCGCCAGCAGCGGATAGCCGAAGCGGTTGGCCAGCGGCGCGACCGCGAAGTTGGCGCCCGACCCCCAGGGCGGCAGCACGAGGTCGACCTTGTCGCTGCCCATGAGCTTTTCAAACGTGCGCACGCAGGTCTCGGTCTCGCTGCGGTCGTCGTAGCCGATGAGCTCGATGGGGCGCTTGGCGCCCTTCACCGACAGGCCGCCCGCGGCGTTGACCTGCTCGGCCCACAGCAGGTAGTTGGGTTCCTGGCTCACCTGCGCGCCCGCGGCCCAGGGGCCGGTGCGGGCGATGGCGTAGCCGATGCGAACGGGCGCGCTTTGCGCGAACAGCTGCGGCGCGACGGCGGCCGCGCCCAGCGCGGTGGCCGTGCCCTGGATCCAGTGGCGGCGGGTGGGGTGAAGCATGGAGGTCTCCTTCCGGGCGTCGGTATGCGCCCGCTGACCGGGATCGTAGAAACGCACGCCCTTTGCCGCTGTGCCTGCCGCGCACAAAGCACTTGACGCAGCGTGCAGGCGCCTAGTGGTTAACCCGCAAAGGCGAGGGCTTTGCGGGCACTCCACAATGCGCGGCATCCCGCTGCCGTGTTGCAATCTTTCGTCTTCACTGCTTTCGCCCCATGACCGCGTCCCTGCTCCTGTCCACCGACGCCATCCCGCCGAAGGAACGCGGGCCGCTGTGGTGCGAGTGGGTGTGGCGCCACTTCGGCGGCCTCGGCTCCGACCTGTACGGTGACAGCGATTTCGACGGCCACCTGGCGTCCTCGCACGCGGGCGACGTGATCCTCACGCGGCTCGAGGCCAACCGGCATCGTGTCTTGCGAACCCCGCAGATGGCGCGCCTGAGCGATGCGCCCTACCTGAAGATCGTCGCGCCCTGGCAGGGCTCGGCCGAGGTCACGCAGCGCGGGCGCGCGGCGGCCGTGCGCGCGGGCGGCTGGACGCTGTACGACACCACGCTCGACTACACCGTGGCCAACCCCGAGCGCAGCGACCACCTCATCGTGATGCTGCCGAAAGACCAGATCGCCTCGCCCGCGCTGCCGCTGGGCGACCTCGTGGCGCGGCGCATCGGCGGCGACAGCGGCATCTCGCGCGTGGCGCTGGAGACCATGCGCAACACCTACCTGGAGCTGCCCCACATGAGCGAGGCCGCCGCGCGCGGCGCGGGCGAGCTGCTGATCCAGCTGGTGCGCCTGTCGCTCATGGAGCTCGCGGGCCGCAGCACCGCCCAGACCCAGCGCGAGGCGCTGAAAGACCGCATCCACCGCCACGTGGCGCAGAACCTGCGCGACCCGGCGCTGTCGATCGACGGCATGGCGCTGGCCCTGCGTTGCAGCAAGCGCCTGCTGCACCAGGCCTTCGCGGGCGACGACGACACGCTCACCGGCTACATCCAGCACCAGCGGCTGGCGGCCAGCATCCGCGACCTGATCGACCCCGCGAACGCCGCGCGCTCCATCACCGACATCGCGCTGGGCGCGGGCTTCGGCAACCTCTCGCACTTCAGCCGCGTGTTCCGCGCGCACACGGGCGGCAGCCCGAGCGAGTTCAGGCGGCAGGCGACGCTGCCGCGCTGACGACGCGCGCGTGCGCGATGTGCGCCGCGCCGGCCGGCTGCAGGCCGTTGCGCCCGGCCGGGTCGTAGCGCGCCAGTGCTGCGTGGCCGTCGATGTCTTCGAGCAGATCGAGCCCGGTGCCGCGCAGCAGCGCCGCCAGCGTCTTCGGATCGAAGCCCGACAGAAACTCTTCGCCGACCGAGGCCACGTCGCTGCGCAGCTTCTGGAAGGCCTCGGTGCCGGAGGGGCCTGCGTGCAACGTGGCCTCGTCGATGTAGGTGAAGACCAGTTTGCTGCCGGGCGCCGCGCAGGTGGCGATGTCGCGCAGCGCGGCAAGGTTGGCCTCGCGCGTCAGGTACACCGTCACGCCGAGCCACGAGAAGAAGGTCGGCTGCGCGGCGTTGAAGGGCGAACGCGCGAGCGCCGCGCCGAGGCGTTCGGCCGACAGGTCCGCTTCGACGAAATGCACCGATGCGGACGGTGCCACGCCGCAGGCCGCGAGGCGCTGGCGCTTCAGCGGCTGCGTGGCCGGGTGATCGACCTCGTAGATGGCCAGGCCCTGCGCCCAGTCGGGGATGCGGCACACGAAGCTGTCGAAGCCGGCGCCGATCAGCACGTACTGGGCGACGCCGCGCGCGACCGCGTCCTTCAACGCGTCTTCCGTGTAGCGCGAACGCAGGATCACGTCGGGGTAGGCGGCGTTGGCGCGCATCGCGTCGTCGAGTGCCGTCTCTGGCGTGCCCGTCGCGGACGCATCCCGCCGTGCGAGCGCGCGTTCCAGGAACGCGGCGCGCACGGTGTCCGGCACGAGGCGCTCGCCCCAGGTGTCGTCCAGCAGCGGCTCAGGTGCGCTGTGTGAATGGATGGACCGCATGAGTGCGGTGGCGAGGGCGGTGCGGCTGGCTTGCGAAGAAGGATTCAAGGGCGGGGCTCCAGTGGTGCGAGGGCGCGAAGTTTCAATCCGCGTGACGTGTCTGTACAGTGCATTGTTTAAAGCAATGACCTGCACGAAATGAATTCCATGGACCTGAACCTGCTGGCCGCACTCGACGCGCTGCTGAGCACCGGCAGCGTGAGCGCGGCGGCCGAGCGCATGCACCTGAGCGCGCCGGCCATGAGCCACACGCTCGCGCGCATCCGCGAGGCGCTGGGCGATCCGATCCTCGTGCGGGCCGGCCGCAAGCTGGTGCCGACGCCGCGCGCGGTGGCGCTGCGCGATCCGGTGCACCGCCTGATCGCCGACGCGCGCCTGCTGATGCAGCCCGACGGCGGCGTGCCGCTGTCGCGTGTGACGCGCGAGTTCACGGTGTGCGCGCCCGAAGGCATGGGCATCGTCTACGGCGCGACCTTGCTGGCCGCGCTGCGGCGCGACATGCCGTTGGCGCGCCTGCGCTTCGTGCCCGAAAGCGACAGCGATGCGATGGCCCTGCGCGAAGGGCGCATCGATCTCGACGTGGGCACGCTGCCCGACAAAGGGCCGGAGACGCAGACCGCGTTGCTGTACGAGCAACGCATCGTCGGCGTGGTTGGGGCGGGGCACGAACTGCTCAAGGCGCGCGTCACGCCCAAGCGCCTGGCGGCCCAGCAGCATGTCGCGGTCACGCGGCGTGCCAGGTCGGTCGAGCCCCTCGACAGCCTGCTCGCGGCACAAGGCTGCGCGCGGCAGATTGCATTGACCGTGCCCAGCGCCTATGGCGCGCTGATGGCCGCCGCGCGCTCGTCGCTGGTGGCCTGCGTGCCCGAGCCGCTGGCACGCACCGTGGCCGCGAGCCTCGGCCTGGCGATGTTCAAGCTGCCGGTGGCCGTGCCGCCTGAGCAGGTGCTGCAGGCCTGGCATCCGCGCGACGAGGTCGACCCGGCGCACCGCTGTCTTCGTGAGGCGGTGTCGGCCGTGTCGAGAGACGCGCGCTTCGGCCCGCTCACCGGCCGCGACGCGCAGGCCCCGATGCGCGGGCGCGCACTGGCCGCACACCGCGCGCTGCTTGCAGAGTTGCCATGAATGCTTAAGCAGCGCTTGTGTCGAAGCGGGTATCAAACTTAAATCTTCTTGGTTAACCGGTTGCTCGACGGGCGTTCTCGGCTCAAAAAAAAGATGCGTTAACGCGTGCGCAGCCTCGAGAGCGACGCTTCCCGCTGGTATGGTCGTGCGCGCAATTCAGCTCCACGCCACCACGCCCGTTGTCGACGCATTGGGTACTTGCTTCACATGCCCCTTCGTCACGACCGCATCTTTCCGCGCTACGCGTTCTACTGTGTGCTGGCCGGCCTGGCAGCGATCTATGTCTTCTGCGCCATGGTGCTGGTGCCGGCAAAGATCTACATCCTTCCGTACCTCATCACGCCGGACTTCGTGCGCTACAAGGGCGCCTTCTTCGTGCTGGTGCTGGCGATCCCGGCCGCGATCTACCTGATCTGCTGGAAGGGCAGCGACTTCTTCGCGTGGCTGCGCACCCCGCAGGTGCTGACGCTGACCGCGCACGGCCTGCAGCTGGGCACGCAGACCATCGCCTTCGCCGACGTGACGCGGCTGCGCCATCGCCACAACCGCAACCACCTGCTGCTCACCACCCGCGACGGCCAGACGCTGCGCCTGCGGCTCGACCTGTGGGACGACCCGTACGCACTGGTCGCTGAGGTGGAAGAAGCCGTGGGCGAGGTGCTGCGGCACGACGTGGAGCGGCGCCTGCATGCGGGCGACACCGTGCCCTTCGGCGCGTTGGCACTGAATGCCGAAGGGCTGGTGCACAAGGGCCAGCTCATCGCGTGGTCGAGCATCGACACCATCCGCACGCAATCGGACGCCGAAGCGATGGACGTCGACGAGCACCTGCTCATCGTCGCCAACGGCAAGACCCGCAAGATCGATCGCTCCAAGATCGACAACGAACCGGTGCTGATGGTGTGTCTCATGCAGCGCCTGCCGTCGGCCTGAGCCTTCTTCTTTTTCTTTCTTCAATCTCCAAAGTACAGCGACTCACAAAATGGAAATCTACAGCTCCGCCAGCCAACAGGAAAAAACCCGCCAGGACCGCCCCGTCTTCTACTCCCGCACACGGCTGATCGCCGGCGCCACGCTCTGGGTGGTGGTCGCGGTCGTGCTGGCCGTGCTGTGCATCCGCGCGCAGGACAAGAACATCGGCATCCTGATTGCGGCGGGCTTCGGCCTGCTGGCCGCGTGGCTGGCCGTCAAGTGCATCCGCACGCTGGCCAACATCGCCACGCCCGCCTTCGTCATCGGCCGCCAGGGCCTGACCTTTGAGAACGGCCTGCTGCTGCCGTGGCACAACATCGTCGAGAACACCTGGGTCAACCAGGACTACATGGGCATTCCCATCGGCAAGCAGATCCAGATCAAGACCGACCTGCCCAAGCCGAAGGCCCGCGTGCTGCGCCGCGCGACGGCGCTGGAGATTTCGGGCGACGAGTACCTCGCCCTGTGCGACGCCTACGCGGCGTGACGGGCAAACAACCGCGCGTTTGAGCCGCCCGGCGCCTGCTGGTAGGCTGGCGGGCCGCCATCCTCCGGGCTCGCTTTCGCGGGCCCCACGCGCATGAACGCCTCTCACCGCCGGCCGGTTCCGCTGAACAAGGCCTACCGTCTCCTGAACCATGGCCCGACCGTCCTCGTGAGCGCCGCGCACGACGGCCGGCGCAACATCATGGCCGCGGCCTGGGCCATGCCGCTGGACTTCGACCCGCCCAAGGTGGCGGTCGTGCTCGACAAGAGCACCTGGACGCGCGTGCTGCTCGAAGGTGCGGGCACCTTCGCGCTGCAGGTGCCCACGCGCGCGCAGCTCGACCTGACCGAGGCGCTGGGCAACAGCTCGGGCCGCGAGATCGCCGAGCGCGACGGCAGCGACAAGTTCGCCGCCTACGGCCTCTCGACCTTCGCGGGCGACGCCACCGGCACGCCGCTGCTCGAAGGCTGCGCGGCCTGGCTCGAATGCCGGCTGCTGCCGGAGCCGCCGATCCAGCAGCGCTACGACCTGTTCCTGGGCGAGGTGATCGCGGCGCAGGCCGATGCGCGCGTGTTCTCCGAAGGCCGCTGGCATTTCGAGGGCCACGACGAGCTGCGCACGCTGCACCATGTGGCGGGCGGGCACTTCATCGTCGACGGCGAGGCGGTCGATGCGAAGACGCTGCCGCGTTTGACACCGTAGCCTGCATGCCGGACCTGAACCAAGTCATCACCGTCGTCGGCTACAGCCTCATGGGCCTGCTGGCGGCCATGATGGGGTCGCTGGGCCTGGCCGCGCTGTGGACGTGGCGCGACTGGCCCGGCGCCGACCGCCTGACCGGCCTGGCCGCGCGGCTCGCGATCCTCACGTGGATGGTGGGTGGCGTGATGCTGATCGTCGGCGGGCTGGCGATGGCCGGGCTGGCGACCTGGGTCATCTTCTGGGCGTCCAAGCCGCTACCGTCGACGGTGCTCGGTATCGCGGGCTACGTGGCCTCGCGGGCCGTGCTCGTGGTCATGGCGATGCTGCTGGTGCGCAAGGGCGGGCTGGTGCTCGCGGCCTGGTGGGGCGCGAGGAAAGAAGAGGGCGCACCCGAAGCGCCCGGCGCTACAGCACGAAAGGAATGAAGCGCCGCGTGCCGCGCATGTACGCGCGGTAGTCGTCGCCGAAATGCGCGAGGCATTCCTTTTCGTCGCGCAGCGCCGTCAGGAACAGGAACAGCGTGGCCATCAGCACCAGCGCCAGCGTGAGCCAGGTGAACTGTTTGAGGAAGGCGCCCCAGGCCAGCAGCATCAACGCCGTGTACATCGGGTGGCGGATGTAGCGGAAGGCGCCGGTGGTCACCAGCGCCGAGGTCTTTTCAAAGCCGTACAGGGCCGGGTCGTCGTTGCGCGCCTCGCTCGGCTTGCCCTGCGCCTTGAGCAACCGCACCGCGTGGATCGGCAGCCAGATCGACAGCGCGAGCAGCACGCATGAGAGCAGCTGCGTGAACGAGAGCGGATCGACATGCCACACCGGCAGGTTCAGCACGATCAGCACCAGCATGCATTCCCACGCGAAGAAGCGGTAGAAGCCGTGCGAGCCGGGCTGGCTCAGCGGCCCGCGCGACACGTACAGCAGCGCGGCCGTGCCGGCGACGAAAAGAAAGAGCTGGAACCAGAGGAGCATGGCGGCCGAATTTACACGGCCCGCAAGACTCAGCCGGAGATCGAAAACCCGCCGTCGACCGGGATGGCGGTGCCGGTCACGTAGTCGGAGGCGGCGCTGGCCAGGAACACGGCGGTGCCTGCGATGTCCGAGGGCTGGCCCCAGCGGCCGGCCGCGGCGCGCGCCTTCACGCGCTCGTACAGGCCCGGGATCTGGTTGCGCGCACCGTCGGTCAGCTCGGTCTCGAACCAGCCCGGAAGGATGGCGTTGACCTGGATCTGGTCGACCGCCCACGAGAGCGCGGTCGACTTGGTGAGCTGCACGATGCCGGCCTTGCTTGCGGCATAGGCCGGGGCGTAGGGTGCGCCGAAGATCGACATCATCGAACCGATGTTGATGATCTTGCCGCCGCCCGCCTTCTTGAGGTGCGGGTGCGCGGCGCGGCTGCACAGGAAGGCGCTGGTGAGGTTGGTGTCCATCACCTGGTGCCACTCGGCCAGCGCGAGCTGGTCGACGGGCTTGCGCACCGTGGTGCCGGCGTTGTTCACGAGGATGTCGAGCCGGCCGCAGCGCGCGGCGACCTCGTCGAAGGCCTTCTGCACCGAGGCTTCGTCGGTCACGTCGAGTGCGAGCGCGAAGCTGTCGCTGCCCAATGCTTTCAGCGATTCGACCGCGGCGGCCGACTTCTGCGCATTGCGCGCCGCGATGATGACGCGGGCGCCGGCTTTGGCGAGGCCCTGCGCCATGCCGAGGCCGATGCCGCCGTTGCCGCCGGTGACGAGCGCGACTTTGCCTGTGAGATCGAACATCAGGGGGAGCTTTAGGTGGTGGGTTTCTTGGAGACGAGCGTCAGGATATCGTAGCTCGCGACCAGTTCGCCGAGCTGGTTGGTCACCTCCACGTCCCAGGCCACCACGCCCTGGCCCTGGCCGCTCGCGTCCTTCTTGTTGCGGTCGATCTTGCGCTTGCAGGTCAGGCGCGCCTGGATGGTGTCGCCGATGCCCACGGGCTTGACGAAGCGCAGCGTGTCCAGGCCGTAGTTGGCCAGCACCGGGCCGGGCGAGGGCGAGACGAACAGGCCCGCGGCCGCCGACAGCACGAAGTAGCCGTGTGCGATGCGCTTGCCGAAGGGCGAGGCCTTGGCCGCCTCTTCGTCGAAGTGCATGTAGAAGTAGTCGCCCGAGATGCCGCCGAAGGCGACGATGTCGGCCTCGCCCACGGTGCGGCGATGCGTGAGCAGCGAGTCGCCGATGCGCAGCTCTTCGAAGTAGCGGCGGAAGGGATGCACCTCGCTCTCGCGCAGCGCGGCGCCGCGCACGTGCTCGCCGGTCACGGCCGCGAGCATGGTGGGCGAGCCCTGCAGCGCGGCGCGCTGCAGGTAGTGCTTCACGGCGCGCAGGCCGCCGAGCTCTTCGCCGCCGCCCGCGCGGCCCGGGCCGCCGTGCTTGAGCACCGGCAGCGGCGAGCCGTGGCCGGTCGATTCGGCGGCGGCCTCGCGGTCGAGCACCAGCAGGCGGCCGTGCCAGGCGGCGGCCACCGGAATGGCCTTGGCCGCGGTGGCCGGGTCGCGCGTGACCAGCGTGCCCACGAGGCTGCCCTTGCCGCGCGCGGCCAGCGCCAGTGCTTCGTCGATGCTGTCGTAGGGCATGAGCGTGCTGACGGGGCCGAAGGCCTCGATGTCGTGCGCCGCATCGTGTTCGAGCGGCTTGCGGCTCAAGAGCAGCGTGGGCGCGAAGAACGCGCCTTCGCCCACGCCGTCGCCCACGGGCGCGAAGCCGTCGCGCGCGCCGTACACCAGCTCCGCGCCCTGCAGCAGCGTGGCGACGCGCTCGGCCACGTCGGCCTGCTGGTCGCGCGAGGCGAGGGCGCCCATGCGCACGTCTTCGCGCGACGGGTCGCCGATGACGGTCTTGGCCAGGCGTGCGCGCAGCTTCTCGGCCACGGCATCGAGGTGCTGGCGCGGCACGATCGCGCGGCGGATGGCGGTGCACTTCTGGCCGGCCTTGATGGTCATCTCGCGCGCCACTTCCTTCACGAAGAGATCGAACTCCTCGTCGTCGGGCGTCACGTCGGGCGCGAGGATCGCGCAGTTGAGCGAGTCGGCTTCGGCGTTGAACGGGATCGACTGGCGCACCAGGTTCGCGTTCACGCGCAGCTTGGCGGCCGTGTCGGCCGAGCCGGTGAAGGTGACCACGTCGGGGCCTTCGAGGCGGTCGAGCAGGTCGCCCGTGCTGCCGATCACGAGCTGCAGGCTGCCCTCGGGCAGGATGCCCGACTGCACGATGAGTTTCATCAGCGCCTCGGTGAGGTAGCTGGTGGCCGTGGCCGGCTTGCCGATGCAGGGCATGCCCGCGAGGAAGCTGGGCGCGAACTTCTCGAGCAGGCCCCACACCGGGAAGTTGAAGGCGTTGATGTGCACTGCCACGCCGCCGCGCGGCACCAGGATGTGCGTGCCCGCGAAGCCGCCCTTCTTGCCGAGCGGGAAGGCCGGGCCTTCGTGCACGAGGTTGCCCGAGGGCAACTCGTTGGTGCCGATGCTGGCGTAGGCGCTCAGCGTGCCGGCGCCGCCCTCGATGTCGATCCAGCCGTCGGCGCGCGTGGCGCCCGTGTGGGCCGACACGGCATACAGCGCTTCCTTGTTCGCGGCCAGGTACTTGGCCAGCGCCTTCAGGCGTTCGGCGCGCTGCTGGAAGTCGAGCTTCATGAGCGCGGGGATGCCGACGCGGCGCGCGTGCGTCAGCGCCTCGGCGAAGTCGATGGCCTCGGCGTGCGTGCTCGCCACGGCCTGGCCGTTGACGGCGCTGCGCAGCGATTGCGCGGCTTCCTGGCCGATCCAGCGGCCGGCGATGTAGCTTTGAAGGGTGGTCATGGCGCGTGTCCTTTGAAGAGGGAAGGCGCAGCGGCGCGGTGCGCGCGCTGCGCGGGGGTCATTTCTTGTTGCCGATGCCCAGGTAGGTATCGATGATTCGCTGGTCGTGCAGCAGATCGCCGGCGTTGCCTTCGAGCGCCACGGCGCCCATTTCGAGCACATAGGCGCGGTCGGCCACCTGCAGCGCGGCGCGGGCGTTCTGTTCCACCAGCAGCACCGAGACGCCGTGCTTGCGCAGTTGCGACACCACGCGCAGCACCTCGCGCACCACCAGCGGGGCCAGGCCCAGCGAGGGCTCGTCGAGCATCAGCAGGCGCGGGCGCGCCATGAGCGCGCGGCCGATGGCCAGCATCTGGCGTTCGCCGCCGGAGAGCGTGGAGGCCATCTGCGGACGGCGCTCCTTCAGGCGCGGAAAGATCTCGAAGATCTCGTCCATGCGCGCGCGCTGGTCGCGCTGGCCCTTGCGCCACTGGTAGAAGCCGCCGAGCAGCAGGTTGTCTTCGACCGACATTTCGCCGAACAGCTCGCGCCGCTCGGGCACCAGCGCCACGCCGCGCGCCACCATGGTCTCGACGCCGGGGCGCGCGATGCGCTCGCCGTCGAGCGACAGCTTGCCGGTCGACTGCAGCAGGCCCATGGCCGCGCACAGCAGCGTGGTCTTGCCGGCGCCGTTGGGGCCGATCACGGTGACGATCTCGCCTTCGTTCACGTGCAGGCGCACGCTGTGCACCGCCTCGACGGTGCGGTAGGCGACGCAGAAGTCTTCCAGTTGAAGAATAGGATGGCTCATCGGGCGTCTTCCAGCAGTTCGTCGTCGGCGCCGCCCAGGTAGGCCTCGAGCACGCGCGGGTTGGCCTGCACTTCGGCCGGTGTGCCGGTGGCGATCACGGTGCCGAACTCCAGCACGGTGATGCGGTCGGCGAGGTTCATCACGAACTCCATGTCGTGCTCCACCACGAGGATGCCCAGGCCTTCGGCGCGCAGCTGGCCCAGCAGCTCCGACAGCGCGCGCTTCTCCAGGTGGCGCAGGCCGGCGGCGGGTTCGTCGAGCAGCAACACCGACGGCTGGCCGGCGAGCGCGCGTGCGATCTCGACCACGCGCTGCTGCCCCAGCGAGAGCGAGGCGGCCGGCGTGTCGGCGTGCGCGCCGAGGCCGCAGCGCTCGATCTGCTTGCGGGCTTCGGCCATCAGCGCGGCTTCTTCGGCGCGGTCCAGCCGCAGCATCGCCGCGAGCCAGCCGCGTTTCGCGCGCAGGTGCGCACCGAGCGCCACGTTCTCGACCACGCTGCGCTGGCCCAGCAGGCGCACGTGCTGGAAGGTGCGGCCGAGGCCGCGTGCCGCGAAGGCGCGCGAGGGGCGGCCCGACATGGCATCGCCTTCGAGTCGCACCTCGCCCGAGCTGGGGTCGTCCACGCCCGAGATCATGTTGAAGAAGGTGCTCTTGCCGGCGCCGTTCGGGCCGATCAGCGCGTGGATCTCGCCGGCCTTCAGCGTCATCGAGATGTCGTTGTTGGCGATGAGGCCGCCGAAGCGCTTGCTGACCGCGTCGGCCTGCAAGAGCAGCGTGCCCGCCGCCGGCAGCACGCGCTGTGCGAGCTGCGCCGCCGGTGCGGCTGCGTTGGCTGCGGGCACCTTGGCCACCGGCCGCACCCAGCGGCTCACGAGCCGCGCCAGCGTGGGCCACAGGCCGTCGGCAAAGCGCTGCAGCACGAACAGCATCAGCAGGCCGAACACCACCACCTCGAAGTTGCCGCTGGTGCCCAGCAGCGCGGGCAGGATGTCCTGCAGCTTCTCCTTCAGCAGCGTGATCAGCGTGGCGCCGAGCACCGCGCCCCACAGGTGGCCCGCGCCGCCGACCACCGCCATGAACAGCATCTCGATGCCGATGTTCAGGTTGAAGGGCGTCGGGTTCACGAAGCGCTGCATGTGCGCGTAGAGCCAGCCCGACACGGCCGCCAGCAGCGCGGCCAGCACGAACAGCTTGATGCGGTGGCGCGCCGTGTCCACGCCCATCGACTCGGCCATGAGCCGGCCGCCCTTGAGCGCGCGGATGGCGCGGCCTTCGCGCGAGTCGAGCAGGTTGTGCAGCGCCCACAGCGCCAGCAACAGCACGGCCCAGATCACCACGCCGAGCGCGCGTGGCGAGGCCAGCGAGATGCCAGCCACCACCAGCGGCGGCACGCCCGTGATGCCGGTCTGGCCGCCCAGGAACTCCATGTTGCCGAGCAGGAAGTACAGGCTCAGGCCCCAGGCGATGGTGCACAGCGGCAGGTAGTGGCCCGACAGCTTGAGCGTGACCGCGCCGAGCGCCCAGGCCAGCGCGAAGGTCAGCACCAGCCCGAGCAGCAGGCCGAGCCACGGCACCAGCGCCGAACCGGCGATGCCACCGAGCCAGCTCGCGGCCGTCGGCGAAGTGCAGATCCACGCCGTGGCATAGGCGCCCATGCCGACGAACGCGGCCTGGCCGAAGGAGGTCATGCCGCCCACGCCGGTCAGCATGACCAGCCCGGCGGCCACCAAGGCATACAGGCCGATGTTGCTGAGCACCGCGACCGTGAAGTCGGGCAGCCAGCCCCAGGCCAGCGCGAGCGCCACGATGCACACCAGCGTGAGGGTGCGCGGCGTGACCAGCGGACGGCCCGCGTGCGCGGCGGTGGCGGGCGAAGATGAAGTCGACGGCGCGCTCATTCCTCGTCCTCCACGTGGTGGCTGCGCAGCGAACGCCACCACAGCACCGGAATGATCAAAGTGAACACCAGCACTTCCTTGTAGGCGCTGGCCCAGAACGAAGAGAAGGCCTCCAGCAGGCCGACCAGCAACGCGCCCGCGAGCGCCAGCGGGTAGCTCGCGAGCCCGCCGACGATGGCGGCCACGAAGCCCTTCAGGCCGATGAGAAAACCGGTGTCGTAGTAGACCGTGGTGATCGGTGCGATCAGCAGGCCCGACACCGCGCCGATGAGCGCCGCGAGCGCAAAGCTCAAGTCGCCCGACAGCTCGGTGGGAATGCCCGAGAGCCGCGCGCCCACGCGGTTGATGGCCGTGGCGCGCAGCGCCTTGCCGACCATGGAGCGGCCGAAGAACCAGAACATGGCGATCACCAGCAGCAGCGTGACGCCCACCACCACGAGCGACTGGCCGCTCACGGGGATGCCGCCGATGTCGAAGCGCACGTCCGAGAACGGCGTGGTGCGCGAACCTTCGGCACCGAAGAAGAACAGGCCCAGGCCGACCAGCACGCCATGCAGCGCGACCGAGACGATCAGCAGCATCAGCACCGTGGCGTCGGCCAGCGGGCGATAGGCCAGGCGATAGAGCAGTGGGCCCAGCGGCGCGATCAGCACCAGCGTGGTCACCGCCTGCATGGTCATCGACGTGGGCTTGAGGCCCAGCACCAGCACCGCGGCGATCGCCGGGAAGGCGACGCACCAGGTGAAGGCCGAGCGCCAGTCGATGGTCGCGCCGCGCTTCCAGCGCCACACCTCCACGGCCAGCGCCATGACGCCCAGCGCCACCAGCAGCCACAGCGTGGCCGGCGTGCGCCCGCCCTGCAGCGCAGCCATCGAGAGCGCGCCGAAGGCGACGAACTCGCCCTGCGGAATGAAGATCACGCGCGTGACCGAAAACACCAGCACCAGCGCGAGCGCCATCAGTCCGTAGACCGCGCCGTTCACGATGCCGTCCTGCCCCAGCAACAGGGCAATCTGCAAGTCCATAAAACAACCTTCGGGCGTCGCCCGTGATTCAGATCAGGAACACCGAGGAACCGGCTTTGCCGGGCCTCAGGTGTTGCCCCCGGTAGGGGGTTGGAGAAGCGACACGAAGTGCGCGAAGCCTGGGGGCGAGTTCAGTGCTTCAGGGCTGGAATTTCCAGGCGCCGTTTTCGATCTTCACCATCACGCGTGCACGCTGGTCCAGGCCCAGGTGGTCGGCCGCGGTCATGTTGAACACGCCGTGCGCGCCCGACACGTCCTTGGTCTGCTCGAGCGCATCGCGCAGGGCGGCGCGGAACTCGGGCGTGCCCGGCTGGGCCTTCTTCAGCGCGACCGGCACGGCCGAGCTCATCAGGAGGCCCGCGTCCCAGGCGTGCGCGCCGAAGGTCGAGACCGTGCCCTTGCCGTAGGCGGCTTCATAGGCGGCGACGTAGGCGAGCGCAGACTTCTTCACCGGGTTGCTGGCGGGCAGCTGGTCGGCCACGAGCACCGGGCCGGCCGGCAGGAAGGTGCCGTCGACGTCCTTGCCGCCCACGCGCAGGAAGTCGGCGTTGGCCACGCCGTGCGTCTGGTACATCTTGCCGGTGTAGCCGCGCTCCTTGAGCGTCTTCTGCGGCAGCGCGGCCGGCGTGCCGGAGCCGGCGACCAGCACCGCGTCGGGCTTGGCCGACATGAGCTTCAGCGCCTGGCCGGTGACCGAGGTGTCGGAGCGCGCATAGCGTTCGTTGGCCACGATCTTGATCTTCTTCAGGTCGGCGGCTTTGGCGAACTCCTGCGACCAGCCTTCGCCGTACGCGTCGGAGAAACCGATGAAGCCGACCGTCTTCACGCCGTTGGCGGCCATGTGCTCGGCGATGGCCAGCGACATCATGATGTCGTTCTGCGGCGTCTTGAAGACCCACTTCTTCTTGGCGTCCATCGGCTCGATGATGCGGGCCGAGGCGGCCACCGAGATCATCGGCGTCTGCGCCTCGCTGGCCACGTCGATCATCGCGAGCGAGGCCGGCGTGGTGGTCGAGCCCAGGATCACGTCGACCTTGTTCTCGGCGATCAGCTTGCGCGTGTTGTTCACGGCGGCCGTGGTGTCGGAGGCATCGTCCAGCACGATGTAGTTGATCTTCTGCCCGCCGATCGTCTTGGGCATCAGCGCGATGGTGTTCTTCTCGGGAATGCCGAGCGACGCCGCCGGCCCGGTGGCCGAGATGGTCACGCCGACGTTGACGTCGGCCCAGGCCGAGAGGGCCGTGGCGCACAGGGCGGCGATCAGCAGGGGCTTGAAGAATTTCATGGTTGGTTTGTCTCCGGGTTGAAAGGGGAAAGGCCGAGGGAAAAGCCGTGCGTTCAACGCTCGTCGAAGGACAGCGTGACGCGTTCGGTCAGGGGGTGGGCCTGGCAGGTCAGCACGAATCCCGCGGCCACCTCATTCTTGTCGAGGGCGAAGTTTCTTTCCATGCGGACTTCCCCGTCCACGCACTTCGCGCGGCAGGTGCCGCACACGCCCGAGGTGCACGAGAACGGCACCTCGAGTCCGGCCGCCGACGCCGCATCGAGGATGCTGGGCTGGCCCTCGGTGTAGGTGATCTCGCGCTGCAGGCCGTCGCGCACGATGGTCACGCGCGCCTGCTTGGCGTCGCCCGGCTGCGCCTCGTGCACCACCGCGCCGACCTGGCTGGCCGAGGGCAGCGCGACGCCGAAGCGCTCGATGTGGATGCGGTCCTCGGGCACGCCCGCGGCGAGCAGCGCGGCCTCGGCCTCGTCGTTCATCTGGAACGGGCCGCACACGTACACGTGGTCGATCTGCGCGGCGGGCACCACCGAGGCCAGGAACTCGCCGATCTTCTCGCGGTTCATCACGCCGAAGCCCAGCGGCGAATCGGTGTGCTCGTCGGAGAACACGTGCTGCAGCACGAGGCGCGTCATGTAGCGGTTCTTCAGGTCCTCGATCTCTTCCTTGAACATCGTGGACTGCAGCTGGCGGTTGCCGTAGATCAGCGTGAAACGGCTCTTGGGCTCGCGTGCCAGCACGGTCTTCATGATCGACAGGATCGGCGTGATGCCGCTGCCGCCCGCAATGCCGACGTGGTGGCGCGCGGCCTCGGGCTCGATGGGCACGAAGAAGCGGCCTTGCGGCGCCATCACCTGCAGGCTGTCGCCGGGTTGCAGGTGGGCGTTGATCCAGTTGGAGAACACGCCGCCGCGCACCTTGCGCACGCCGACGCGCAGCTCGCCGTCGTCGAGGCCGGCGCAGATCGAATAGGAACGGCGCAGGTCCTGGCCGTCGATGTCATGGCGCAGCGTGAGGTACTGGCCCTGCGTGAAGCCGAAGACTTCGCGCAGCGCCGGCGGCACCTCGAACGAGACGATGACGGCCTCGTGCGTGTCGGGCTCGATGGCCTTCACGCGCAGGGGGTGGAAGAGGGTGCTCATCGTGGGCGTGCCTCAGATAGGCTTGAAATGTTCGAAGGGTTCGCGGCAGGCCATGCAGCGATAGAGCGCCTTGCAGGCGGTGGAGCCGAAGGCCGACAGGCGCTCGGTGCGCTCGCTGGCGCAGCGCGGGCAGGCGATGCGCTCGCCGGCCATGCGGCCGAACAGCTTGATCGGCATGGCGGTGTTGGAGGCCTGCTCGGGCGTGAGGTGCGCGGGCGGCGCGATGCCGTAGGCCTTGAGCTTGTCGCGGCCTTCGTCGCTGATCCAGTCGCTGGTCCAAGCGGGCGCGCGGCGCAGCGTGGCGCGCGCGCGGCCGAGGCCTGCGTGCTCGATGGCGGCCAGCACGTCGTGCTCGATGGCTTCGGTGGCGGGGCAGCCGGAGTACGTTGGCGTGAGCACGATCTCCAGGCCGTCGTCGTGTTCGATCACCTCGCGCACGATGCCCAGGTCGCAGACCGACACGGCCGGCACCTCGGGGTCGGGCACGGTGTGCAGCACGGCCCACGCCGCATCAATGCGCGACGCCAGTGCGTTCGTCACCACACGCCTCCGGGGAAGCTGCGCTGCAGGTGCTGCATCTCGGCCAGGATGTAGCCCATGTGCTCGCTGTGCACGCCGTGCTTGCCGGTGCTGCGGAAGGCGGCTTCCTTCGGCATGGCGAGGCCGGCGGCGTCGAGCACCTGTTGCATCTCGGCCAGCCACGGCTCGCGCAGTTCGCTCCAGGCCGGGCCGAGGCCGCTGGCGCTGGCCTGCGCGTCGACGTCGTCGCTGTCGAACAGCTCGGGCACGTAGAGCCACAGCTGCTTGAGCGCCTTCTCGGTGCGGCGGCGCGATTCGTCGGTGCCGTCGCCCAGGCGCACGACCCAGTCGGCCGAATGCTGCTGGTGGTAGCGTGCTTCCTTCAGCGCCTTGCCGGCGATGGCGGCCACCTCGGCGTCGCTCGACGCGGCCAGGCGTTGCCACAGCAGCTTGAGCAGCGTGGCGACCATGGTGTTGCGCAGCACGGCAAAGGCGAAGTCGCCGCGCGGCAGCTCGACCAGCGTGAGGTTGAAGTAGTCGCGCTCGTCGCGCAGGTAGGCGAGCTGGTCTTCGTCGTGCGCGCGGCCGGCCCCTTCGAGCTGGCCGGCGTGCGTGAGCACCGCGCGGGCCTGGCCGACGAGGTCGAGTGCGATGTTGGCCATCGCGATGTCTTCTTCGAGCACCGGTGCGTGGCCGCACCATTCGCCCAGGCGCTGCGCGAGCACCAGGCAGGTGTCGCCGATGCGCAGCAGGTAGTGCACGGCGGGCGTGCGGTTCAGTTCGATCGAGGCTTGCATGGCGTGCCGTTCCTGGCTCACATGTGGTCCACGGACTTGGGCAGCGCGTAGAAGGTGGGGTGGCGGTACACCTTGTCTTCGGCCGGGTCGAAGAACATGTCCTTGTCGCCCGGGTCGCTGGCCACGATCTGGTCGGAGCGCACCACCCAGATGCTGCTGCCTTCCTGGCGGCGCGTGTAGACGTCGCGCGCCATCTGGATCGCCATCTTCGGGTCGGCCGCGTGCAGGCTGCCGCAGTGCTTGTGGTCCAGGCCGGCCTTGCTGCGCACGAACACTTCCCACAGGGGCCACTCTTGCTTCACTTCGGTGCTCATGCTGCTTCCTTCATCGGTTGTTTGTTGGCGTGGGCCAGGGCGGCTTCGCGCACCCAGGCGCCGTCGTCCCAGGCGTCCACGCGGGCCTGCAGGCGTTCGCGGTTGCAGGGGCCGTCGCCGGCGATCACGCGCCAGAATTCGCTCCAGTCGATGACGCCGAAGTCGTGCGACTGGCGTTCTTCGTTCCACTTGAGATCGGGGTCGGGCAGCGTCACGCCGAGGATCGCGGCCTGCTCGACGGTGGCGTCGATGAACTTCTGGCGCAGCTCGTCGTTGCTGAAGCGCTTGATGCCCCAGCGCATCGACTGCGCCGAGTTGGGCGACTGGTCGTCGGGCGGGCCGAACATCATGATCGAGGGCCACCACCAGCGGTTGACCGCGTCCTGCACCATCGCCTTCTGCGCGTCGGTGCCCTGCTTCATCATCGTCAGCAGTGCTTCGTAGCCCTGGCGCTGGTGAAAGCTTTCCTCGCGGCAGATGCGGATCATGGCGCGCGCATACGGTGCGTACGAGCAGCGGCAGATCGGCACCTGGTTCATGATGGCCGCGCCGTCGACCAGCCAGCCGATGGTGCCCATGTCGGCCCAGCTGAGCGTGGGGTAGTTGAAGATCGAGCTGTACTTGGCCTTGCCCGTGTGCAGCGCGTCGAACATCTGGTCGCGCGAGGTGCCCAGCGTTTCGGCGGCGGCGTACAGGTACAGGCCGTGGCCGCCTTCGTCCTGCACCTTGGCCAGCAGGATGGCCTTGCGCTTGAGCGTGGGCGCGCGGCTGATCCAGTTGCCCTCGGGCAGCATGCCGACGATTTCGGAGTGCGCGTGCTGGCTGATCTGGCGCACCAGCGTCTTGCGGTAGTGCTCTGGCATCCAGTCTTTCGCCTCGATGAAGTCGCCCGCGTCGATGCGCGCGTCGAAGCGTTCCTCGAGACGCAGCTCGTCGGCGGAGCGCACGGCCTTCTGCTTGCCGTCGCCTGCGTCCTTGCCCATCGTGTCCATGGCCTGGGTGTACATGTGCGTGTCCTTTCGGTGCGGTGTGTGGGGCGCGCGGGCGCTCAGCGCGGGCGCGTGTCGACGACGCGCCGGGCCTTGCCGGTCTGCGTGCGTTCCATTTCGTCGGGGCCGTGCACGACCACGCGGGTGGAGATGCCGATGAGCGTCTTCACGCGGTGCTGCACCCACTCGGAAATCGCGTTGCGGTCGGCCGCGGCGGCTTCGTGCGGCGTGAGTTCGCAGTGCACCTCGACCTGGTCGAGCAGGCCTTCGCGGCTCACGCGCACCTGGTACAGGCCGGTGAGGGCGCTGTGCGCGAGCACGATCTCTTCCACCTGCGTGGGGAAGACGTTGACGCCGCGGATGATCATCATGTCGTCGCTGCGCCCGACGATCTTGCCCATGCGGCGGAACGACCGCGAGGTGGGCGGCAACAGGCGCGTGAGGTCGCGCGTGCGGTAGCGCACGATGGGCATGGCCTCCTTGCTCAGCGAGGTGAAGACCAGTTCGCCTTCTTCGCCGTCGGCCTTCAGCTCGCCGGTCTCGGGGTCGATGATCTCGGGGTAGAAGTGGTCTTCCCAGATCACCGGGCCGTCCTTGCTCTCGACGCATTCGCTGGCCACGCCCGGGCCCATCACTTCGGAGAGGCCGTAGATGTCGACCGCGTCGATGCCGGCGCGGGTCTCGATGTCGCGGCGCATGGCCTCGGTCCACGGCTCGGCGCCGAAGATGCCGACCTTGAGCGAGCTGTCTTTGGCATCGAGACCCTGGCGCTCGAACTGCTCGATGATCACCTGCATGTAGCTGGGCGTGACCATGATGATGTCGGGCTTGAAGTCCTGGATGAGCTGCACCTGCTTCTCGGTCTGGCCGCCCGACATCGGGATGACGGTGCAGCCCGCGCGCTCGGCGCCGTAGTGCGCGCCGAGGCCGCCGGTGAAGAGGCCGTAGCCGTAGGCGACGTGGATCATGTCGCCGGGCCGTCCGCCCGCTGCGCGGATGGAGCGCGCGACGAGGTCGGCCCAGGTGTCGATGTCGTTCTTCGTGTAGCCCACCACGGTCGGCTTGCCGGTGGTGCCCGACGACGCGTGGATGCGTGCCACCTGCGTGCGCGGCACGGCGAACATGCCGAAGGGGTAGTTGTCGCGCAGGTCGGTCTTCACCGTGAACGGGAATTTCGACAGGTCGGCCAGCGACTTCAGGTCGTCGGGGTGCACGCCCTTGGCATCGAAGGCCTGGCGGTAGTGCGGCACGTTGTCATAGGCGTTGCGCAGCGTGGCGCGCAGGCGCGTGAGCTGCAGGGCGGCGATCTCGTCGCGGCTGGCGGTTTCGATCGGCTCGAGGTCGCCGGGGGCGGGGCGTTTCACGGTCATGGTGGGGTGTCTCCTCAAGCGGCCGGGACGGCCGGCCGGCCCTTGGCGGTGTACGAGCGACCGCGGAACATCGCGATGCGCTCGCCGCGCTGGTTGGTGATTTCGGTGTCGTACACGCCGGTGCGGCCGGCCTTGGAGACTTCGAAGCAGCGCGCGGTGAGCACGTCGCCCTCGCGCGCCGGCGCGAGGAAGTCGATGGCGAAGCCCGAGGCCACGGTCAGCTCGTTGTACGAGTTGCAGGCGAAGGCGAAGGTGGAATCGGCCAGCGTGGCCATGAAGCCGCCGTGGCAGATGGCGTGGCCGTTGAGCATGTCGGGGCGCACGCGCATCTCGAGCGTGGCCTGGCCGGGGCCGACCTCCACGATGCGCATGCCCAGGCCCTTGCTGGCGTTGTCGTTCGCGAACATGCCGTCGCGCACGTACTCGGCGGTCTGTTGCGGGGTGCGGGAGGAAGCGTCGGTCATCTCAGCGGTCCTTGAACACCGGGGCGCGCTTGGCGCGGAAAGCCTCGACACCTTCGCGGTAGTCGTCGGCGTTGCCCATCTCGCGTTGGATGCGCGCTTCCTCGGCAAGTGCCGCGCCCAGGTCGAGGTTTTGCGCGGCGGCCATCGCTTCGCGGGTGGCGACCAGGGCGCGCGTGGGCATGCCGGCCAGGCGCGCCGCCAGCGCGGCGGCGGTGTCGGCCAGGGCCGCGTCGTCCACGCACTGCCAGATGAGGCCGATGCGTGCGGCTTCTTCGGCCGGGAGCTTGTCGCCCAGCATCGCGATGCCCAGCGCGCGCGCCGGGCCCACGAGGCGCGGCAGCAGCCAGGTGCCGCCGGTGTCGGGCACGAGGCCGATCTTGGTGAAGGCCTGGATGAAGCTGGCCGAGCGGCCGGCCACGACGAGGTCGCAGCACAGCGCGAGGTTGGCGCCCGCGCCGGCCGCCACGCCGTTGACGGCGGCAACCACGGGCACCGGCATCGAGCGCAGGCGCCCGACCAGCGGGCCGTAGTAGGTGGAGATGACGTGGCCCAGGTCCTTGGGCGCGGCACCCGGCGTGGGGTCGGGCGCGACCGACGGGTCGGCCAGGTCCTGCCCCGCGCAGAAGGCGCGGCCGGCACCGGTGAGCACCACGCAGCGCACGCTGCTGTCGGCGGCCGCGGCTTCGAGCGCGGCCAGCAGCTCGGCGTGCAGCCCGGTCGTGAAGCTGTTGAGCGCTGCGGGGCGGTTCAGGCTCAGCGTGCGGACGGCGCCGCTGTTGCTGATGAGTACCAAAGGCTCAGTCATGCGTGTCTCTTTCATCCTTTGTGGGGACGGCTCGGTGCGTAAACACTATTGACCGACCGTTCGGTTGATTTTAGGATCGACCTCGATTCCGGCACAAGCGGGGTGCATTCAGGGCAAACCCTAGGAAGGTGTGAATGAATCCGGCGTGACCGAGCAGCCCGCGAAAGAACAAGGAGACCGAATGCCCAGCTATTCCATCGACGGCGTGATTCCTGTCGTCGACCCGAGCGCCTACGTGCATCCCACGGCCGTGCTGATCGGCGACGTGATCGTCGGCCCGCACTGCTACGTCGGCCCTTGCGCCAGCCTGCGCGGCGACTTCGGCCGCATCGTGCTGCAGGAAGGCTCCAACGTGCAGGACCACTGCTGCATCCACGGCTTTCCCGACAACGACACGGTGGTGGAGGTCAACGGCCACATCGGCCACGGTGCGATCCTGCACAGCTGCATCGTGCGGCGCGATGCGCTGGTGGGCATGAACGCGGTGGTGATGGACGAGGCCGAGGTGGGCGAGAAAGCCATCGTCGCGGCCTGCGCCTTCGTGCCCGCCGGCATGAAGGTGCCCGCGCGTTCGCTCGCGGCGGGCATCCCGGCCAAGGTGCGACGCGAACTCAGCGACGAAGAGATCGCCTGGAAGCTCGAAGGCACGCAGACCTACCAGGCACTGACGGTGCGCAGCCTGGCCAGCCTGCACGAGGTGGCGCCGCTCGCCGAGGTGGAAAAAGACCGCCCGCGCCTGCCCGCCACCGACGTGAAATCCCTGATCGCCACCCGCCGCGGATAGCCCTGCGGCTTCATGCAAGATCGCGACTGCTGCAACCCAGCAACCGACAGACAACCCAGGAAGAAGACCCGATGCCGCGTGGAAGATCCGCCACCTACGACGACCAGCGCGAACTGATCCTCGCGCAGGCCGCCCAGCTGTTCGCCCGCCGCGGCTACCCCGCGACCTCGATGAACCAGGTCGCCGAGGCCTGCAACCTCTCGAAGGCCACGCTCTACCACTACTACAAGGACAAGAGCAGCCTGCTCATCAGCATCGCCGAGACGCACGTCTCGAAGCTGGCGGCGCTGGTGGCCGAGGAAGAGGCCCAGCCGTCCACCGACGAGGAGCGCCTGCGCCGCTTCATCTACCGCATCGTCGAGGAGTACGCCGGCGCGCAGGACGCGCACCGCGTGCTGACCGACGACGTGCGCTTTCTCGAGGACGAAGACCGCGAGCGCGTGCTCGACCAGGAGCGCGCCGTGGTCGCCGGCTTTGCGCGCGCCGTGTCGGCGCTGCGCCCCGGCGCGCCGAGCGACGAGCTCGCCAAGCCGCTGACCATGCTGCTGTTCGGCATGATCAACTGGATGTTCACCTGGATGAAGCCCGGCGGCCGGCTCGACCACGCGGCCATCGCGCCGATCGTGGCCGACCTGTTCCTGGGCGGGGTGGGGGCGGTGAAGATGCCGCCCGCCGTGGCACAGGAAGAAAACAGCGCTAAAGAATCCGGTTGAACCAGAGCAGCGACAGCCCCGCCGACAGCAGCGTGAGCACCGCGGCGCCCAGCGCGAACAGCGCCGAGATCTCGGTTTCCTTCTTCTCGACGGTGAGCTTGGAGCTCAGCGTTTCGTAGACCTTCTTCAGGTCGCTCGCGGTGCCGGCGTAAAAGTACTCGGCGCTGGTCTTGTTGGCGATGGCCTTGAGCGTTTCTTCGTCCAGCCGCACGCGCATCGACCAGCCTTCGAAACCGATGGTCTCGCCATCGACCGTGCCCACGCCCACCGTGTAGATGCGCACGCCGCGGTCGGCCGCGGCCTTGGCGGCGTCCAGCGGGTCGACGCCGGTGGTGCGCTGGCCGTCGGTCAGCATGATGATCGCGGCCGAGGTGAACGAGCCGGGCGCCACGGGCGTGAACTCCTTGAGCTGTTTCTCGTTCTGGTCGATCGGGATGCCGCGCTGGCGGCTGGGGGCGCTGAACTGCGAGATGTCGATGCCCGCGTCGGGAAACAGCGTGGCCAGCGACACCACGATGGCATTGCCCGTGGCCGTGGCGCGCTGCAGCTGGAAGCTGTCGATGGCCGTCACGAGGTCGTCGTGGTTGGTGGTGGGCAGCTGCGCCACCTGTGCGCTGCCCGCGAAGGCGACGATGCCCACCTTCACGTGGCGCGGCAGGTCCTTGATGAAGCTCTTGGCCGCCTCCTGCGCCGCCACCAGCCGGTTGGGCTGCACGTCGGCCGCACGCATGCTGCCCGACACGTCCATCGCCAGGATGATGGTCTGCTGGTTCGACGGCAGCACCACCACGGCCATCGGCCGCGCCGCCGCCACGAGCATCGCGGTGATGGCCACCAGGAACAGCAGCGGCGGAATGTGGCGCCGCAGGCTCTGGCCCGGGCCCATCGCCTCGCGCACGATCGACAGGCTGGCGTAGCGCACCGCCATCTTCTTCTTGCGGCGGATCAGCCAGACATACAGGAGCACCAGCAGCGGCAAGGCCGCCAGCAGCCAGAGGAATTGAGGCCAGAGGAATGTCATGCCGCCACCACCGCCTTCCCGCCACCCGCTGCGACGCCGCGGACCCGGCGCTTGCGCAGGTCCGCGAATCGCACGATGGCTTCGACCAGATCGTCGTTGGTCGAGAGTTCGAGGGCGTCGACGCCGGCCCGGGCCAGCGACTCGCGCAGGGTGGTCTCGCGTTCGGCGGCCAGCCGCGCGAAGCGTTTGCGGAACCCCGCGTCATGGGTGTCGACCCACAGCTGCTCGCCGGTCTCGGCGTCGCGCAGCGGCACCAGGCCGAGGTCGGGCAGATCGAGCTCGAGCGGATCGAACAGGCGCACGGCAATCACTTCGTGCCGCTGCACCAGCTGGCCCAGCGGGCGTTCCCAGCCGGGCTCGCTGAGAAAGTCGGACACCACGAACACGGTGGAGCGGCGCGGCATGAGCGCGGCGGCGGAGGTCAGCAGGTCGGCCAGGCGCGTCATGCCCTTCTGCGCGGGCGCGGCCTCGGCCTGGTTCGCGCGCTTTTCCATCGCGTGCAGCAGGTGCAGCACATGGCGGCGGCCGGTGCGCGGCGGAATCACGGCCTCGAGGTCGCGGCCGTAGACCAGCGCGCCGACCCGGTTGCCGTGCCGCGTGAGCAGCCGCGCGAGCACGCCGACGAAGCCGGCCGAGATCTCGCGCTTGGCCTTCAGGCCGGAGCCGAAATCGACCGAGCGGCTCAGGTCGAGCACGAACCACGCGGCCATCTCGCGGTCTTCGGTGAACACGCGCACGTGCGGCGTCTGCAGCCGCGCGGTGACGTTCCAGTCGATGTGGCGCACGTCGTCGTGGTGCTGGTACTCGCGCAGGTCGGCCAGGTCCAGGCCGGTGCCGCGCATCAGCGTGCGGTAGTCGCCCTGCAGCAGGCCGTCGAGGCGGCGGATCACGGTCCATTCGAGCCGGCGCAGCGCGCGTTCGGCCCCGCCGGCTTCGATCGCGAGCCGGTCATCGTTCGCGGCCTCGGGGGCCTTACGCCACCAGCTTTTCATGTTCGAGGGGCTTGGGAGGAGCGGGGACGGCCTTCATGATCTTCTCGATCAGCCCGTCGGGCGTGAGCCCTTCGGACAGGCCTTCGTAGGAGAGCGTCACGCGGTGGCGCAGCACGTCGGGCACCAGCGCGCTCATGTCTTCGGGCAGCGCGTAGCTGCGACCGCGCAGCAGCGCCAGGGCGCGCGCGCCTTCGGTCAGGCTGATGCTGGCGCGCGGGCTGGCGCCGAAGGTGATGAAGCGGCGCAAGTCCTTCAGGCCGTGCTTCTCGGGCGTGCGCGTGGCCGACACGAGCTTCACGGCGTACTGGATCAGCGAGGGGTCGACGTACACGCGCCGCGCCTCGGCCTGCAGCTCGGCCAGCTGTTCGGTGGTGGCGACCGGCGTGGCCGTGACCACCGGGCCGATCACGCGCTGCACGATCACGAACTCTTCCTCGTCGCTCGGGTAGTCGACCATCACCTTCATCATGAAGCGGTCGACCTGCGCCTCGGGCAGCGGGTAGGTGCCCTCGGTCTCGATCGGGTTCTGCGTCGCCATCACGAGAAAGGGGCGCGGCACCTTGTGCGTCTCGCCGGCGATGGTGACCTGGCGCTCCTGCATCACTTCGAGCAGCGCGCTCTGCACCTTGGCCGGCGCGCGGTTGATTTCGTCGGCCAAAAGCAGGTTGGCGAACACCGGCCCCAGCGAGGTGCTGAACTCGCCCGTCTTCTGGTTGTAGATGCGCGTGCCCACGAGGTCGGCCGGCACCAGGTCGGGCGTGAACTGGATGCGCTTGAACTGGCCGCGCACGGTGTCGGCCAGCGTCTTGATGGTGAGCGTCTTGGCCAGCCCCGGCACGCCTTCGACCAGCAGGTGGCCGCCTGCGAGCATCGCGACCATCACGCGCTCGAGAAAGCGGTCCTGCCCCACGACCACGCGCTTCACCTCGTAGAGGATCTGCTCCATCAGCTCGGCGGTGGCAGGGGCTGTTGCAAAGGTCGACGAGGTCGGGTTTTCTGTGCTCATGCGAAGGGCTTTCGAAGAAATCAGAAGGGCGGCGAGCCGGCCGCCGAAGCGGCGTTCTCGATCGGCACCGCGAAGCCGATGCCGATGAAGGTGCGCTGCTGCGTCGGGTTGAGGATGGCGGTGACGATGCCCAGCACCTCGCCGTCCATGTTGATGAGCGGCCCGCCCGAGTTGCCGGGGTTGGCGGCGGCGTCGAACTGGATCAGGTTACCCAGCTCCTGCTTGCCCTCGGGCGAACGGAAGGAGCGCTTCAGGCCCGACACCACGCCGGCCGACACCGAGGGCCCGATGCCGAACGGAAAGCCCACGGCCGCCACCTGGTCGCCGGAGCGCAGGTCGGCGGTGGAGCGCATCACGGCGGGGATCAGGTCGTCCGGGATCTTCTGCGCCTGCAGCACGGCCAGGTCGTTCTCGGGCTGCACGCCGGTGATGACGGCGATGGCCTCCAGGCCGTCGGCGAAGGTGACCTTGATCTTCTCGGCGCCGGCGACCACGTGCAGGTTGGTGAGGATGACGCCCTTGTCGACGATCACCACGCCCGTGCCCACGCCGCGTTCGACCTCGCCCGGCGTGCCGCCGTCGGCAGGCGCTTCGGGCGGCTTGCCCTTGGCCATGTTGCGGCCGCGCTTCTGGGTCTTGGCTTCGGGCGTGGCCTTCTCGGGGCCGTAGCCGACCACGCGCACCACCGAGGGCCGCACGATGTCGGCGGCCTTGGCCGCGGGCGAGGGCAGGGTGGTGGTCTGCAGCGTGCGCAGCACGGCGGCGTCGATGTCTTTCTGCGTGAGCGCCTTGGCGCCCTGGCGCGGCGCCCAGAAGGCGCCGCCGGCGGCGATGGCGATGCAGCTGACGGTGAGCAGCGCGAAGGCGCGGCGCCCCGGCTGCCAGCGTGCGCGAGGCGGGGGGGCTTGCACGGCGTCGGCCTCGGCCACAGCCGCGGCATCCGCCGGCGACCCGGCCGCCGGTGCTGCGGCCGGCGGCAGCGTGCGGGGCGAGCGGCTGTAGAAAGCGGGCCTGCGCATCGGAGCACCTCCGGCAAAAAAGGACGCGTGAAGGAGTTCACAGTAGCACGCTTTCCGCGCCTGTGCATCCCTTCGGGCATCATCGCGCGATGGCTGCGTTTGTCGATACCCACTGTCACCTCGATGCGCCCGAATTCGGTGCCGAGATGCCCGTCATCCGCGCCCGCGCGGCGGCGCAGGGCGTGGTGCTGTGCGTCATTCCGGCGGTGGCGGCCTTCAACTTCGCCACCGTGCGCGAGCTGGCCCACGCGCAGGGCGACGCCTACGCGCTGGGCATCCACCCGCTGTGCACGGGGCAGGCGAGCGATGCCGACCTGCAGACGCTCGACGACGAGCTGCACGCGCGGCGCGACGATCCGCGTCTGGTGGCGGTCGGCGAGATCGGGCTCGACTACTTCGTGGAAGGCCTGGACGCCGATAGACAGGAACGCTTCTTTCACACTCAGTTGCAACTGGCGCGCAAGCACGGGCTGCCCGTGCTCATCCATGTGCGGCGCTCGGTCGACAAGGTGCTCAAGCACCTGCGCCGGACCGCGGGCGGGCGGCCCTGGCACGGCATCGCCCACGCGTTCAACGGCAGCGAGCAGCAGGCGCAGGCCTGCATCGAGATCGGCCTGAAGCTGGGCTTCGGCGGCGCCGTGACCTTCGAGCGCGCGCTGCAGCTGCGCCGCCTCGCGGCCACCTTGCCGATGGACGCGCTGGTGATGGAAACCGACGCGCCCGATATCCAGCCGCACTGGCTGTACCGCACGCAGGCGCAGCGCGACGCGGGCCAGGCGCAGGGCCGCAACGAGCCCGGCGAGCTGCCGCGCATCGCCGAAGTGGTCGCGCAGCTGCGGGGCATCGACATCGCGTCGCTGGCCGAAAACACCACGCGCAATGCGGTGGCCGCCCTGCCGAAGCTCCAAAGTCTGCTGAACGTGTCGGAGGGGCGTCCGCCCGCCGCGTAGGCCAAGTTCCCGAGTTGCGCCAGCGCAGGCCATCGGGCCGTTTTTGCTGTCATCCTTGAAGTTCGAAGTGGCGTTGGTTGTCCAGTGGCACTGTCGTCACTCCGCACTTCACTCAAAAAAGGAGTCTTTCATGACCACATCTTTTGTTCGTACCCTGCCCGTCGCGCTCGCACTGGCGCTGGCCTCCATCGGTGTGTCGGCCATCGCGCAGACCACCGCGGCCGAGCCCACGACCACCGAGAAGGTGAAGGAAGCCGGCAAGGACGCCGTCGATGCGACCGCACGCGGCACCGAAAAGGCCTGGGACGCCACCAAGAGCACGACCAAGAAGGCCGTGAACGCGACCGAGAGCGGCGCCGAAAAGGCCTGGGATGCCACCAAGAGCGGCACCAAGAAGGCAGCCAACGCCACCGAGCGCGGCACCAAGAAGGCCTGGAACGCGACCAAGAACACCACCAAGAAGGCCACCACCGCCACCAAGAAGGCGGCCGTGAAGACCGGCGACGCCGTGGAAACGGCCGGCCACAAGACGGCCGACGGCATGCGCAGCGCCGGCAAGGCGATCGGCGAGAAGGTGCCGGGCACGGCCGAGAACGAAGCGGCCAAGAAGCCGTAACTTCCATGCGCCGGGCTTCGGTCCGTGCTTGACGAAAGAACCCGCTTCGGCGGGTTTTTTCATGGGCGTTCAGGCACGCCGTGCGGCAATGCCAAGATACCGCCCATGAAATCGACCGCCGTCCCGTCCCCGACCGTTGCCGACAGCGTCGGCATGGTGCTGACCGGCCTTGCGCCCATCGTCTCGCCGAACACCCGTGTGCTCATCCTCGGCAGCTTCCCGGGCGTCAAGTCGCTCGAGCGGCAGCAGTACTATGCGCATCCCCAAAATCAGTTCTGGAAGATCTTGCAAGCCCTCTGGCCCGACCCCCTGCTTCCGACGGGCGCAGACAGCTACCGCGCGCGCTGCGACTGGCTGCTCGATCGCGGCCTCGGCGTGTGGGACGTGTACGGCGCCTGCGAGCGCGAGGGCAGCCTTGACGCGGCGATCCGCTCGCCGGTCGTGAACGACATCGCCGGCCTGCAACTGCCGAAGCTCGCCGCCATCGCCCACAACGGCGGCGAGAGCTTCAAGCACGCACGCCACACGCGCACCCTCGGGGTGCCGGTGTATTCGCTGCCCTCCACCAGCCCCGCCAACGCGTCGTGGTCCTTCGAGCGCAAGCTCGCGGCCTGGCGCGAGGTCTTCGTTGCCCACCACCTTCTCTGATGGCTTCTTCCGCTTCTTCCAAGAAAACCCTCGTCCTGCCCGAAGTCAATTTTTCCGACTGGGGCGACATCCGCTACCTGCACCTGGGCACCGAATGGGTCCAGGGCTCGATGAAGCTCGACGCCCCCTTCGAGATCGAGCTCGAGTACGTGCAGCGCATGATGGCTTGGCTGCTGTTCGTCGACAGCAAGGGCGTGGGCAACCGCCACGCGATGCAGCTGGGCCTGGGCGCGGCCACGCTCACCAAGTTCAGCCGCAAGACGCTGCGCATGCGCACCACCGCGGTCGAGCTGAACCCGCAGGTGGTGTCGGCCTGCCGCGGCTGGTTCAAGCTGCCGGCCGACGACCTGAAGCTGCGCGTGGTGATCGCCGACGCGGCCGAGGAAATCCGCAAGCCCGAATGGCAGGGCACGGTCGACGCGCTGCAGGTCGACCTGTACGACCACGAGGCCGCCGCGCCGGTGCTCGACAGCGAAGACTTCTATGCCGACTGCCGCGCGCTGCTCACCGAAGACGGCTGCATGACGGTCAACCTGTTCGGCCGCTCGTCGAGCTACGAGCGCAGCCTCGAGAAAATCGCCGCCGCTTTCGGCGCCGACGCGGTCTGGGCCTTCAAGCCGACGCGCGAAGGCAACACGGTGGTGCTGGCCCAGCGCACGGCGTCGCGCCCGAAGCGCGAGGTGCTTGCCGAGCGCGCCCAAACCATCCAGACTCGCTGGGGCCTGCCCGCGCCGAAATGGCTGCGGGTGTTCAAGCCGATGACGCTTTCCCTCACCACCTGATCACCTGACCTCCGGTTCATGAGCGCTGTACCCGCCGCCGCTTCCGCCTCTGCTGCCCGCCACGAAGGTCCGCTCGACCTGCGTCGCCTGATCGAATGGCTCGCCACCGACGGCGTGATCTCGCCGATGGAGGCCAAGCGCACCATCGCGCGCTGCGCCCAGGCCGAGAGCCGACAGGCGCCGCTGGTGCGCCTGGCCAACGTGGCCATGACGCGCGAGGCCGACGGCAAGCCGCTCGACCTCGAAGCCCTCACGCAATGGCTGGCCGGCCGCGCCGGCCTGGCCTACCTGCGCATCGATCCGCTCAAGGTCGACGTGGGCAAGGTGGCCGACACCATGAGCGCCGGGTATGCCGAGCGCCACAAGGTGCTGCCCGTGCAGGTGCTGCCGAACGAGGTGGTGGTGGCCACGGCCGAACCGTTCCTCATCGACTGGATCGCCGAGGTCGAGCGCCAGTCCAAGCGCACCGTGCGCCGCGTGGTGGCCAACCCGTCGGACATCCAGCGCTACACGGCCGAGTTCTTCGCGCTCGCCAAGTCGGTGCGTGCCGCGCAGAAGGCCGGCGGCAACACCGGCGGCGCGAGCTTCGAGCAGCTGGTCGAACTCGGCAAGAGCAACAAGCAGCTCGACGCCAATGACCAGAGCGTGGTGCAGGTGGTCGACTGGCTGTGGCAGTACGCCTTCGACCAGCGCGCCAGCGACATCCACCTGGAGCCGCGCCGCGAGCAGGGCGTGATCCGCTTTCGCATCGACGGCATCCTGCACCCGGCCTACCAGATGCCCATGGGCGTGATGAACGCGATGGTCGCGCGCATCAAGCTGCTGGGCCGCATGGACGTGGTCGAGAAGCGCCGCCCGCTCGACGGCCGCATCAAGACCCGCAACATGCGCGGCGACGAAATCGAAATGCGTCTGTCTACCTTGCCGACCGCCTTCGGCGAAAAGATGGTGATGCGCATCTTCGACCCCGACACCGCGGTGAAGGACCTCGACGCGCTGGGCTTCGCGCAGCACGACGCGCAGCGCTGGGAACAGCTGGTCACGCGGCCCAACGGCATCATCCTGGTGACCGGGCCCACGGGTTCGGGCAAGACCACCACGCTGTACTCCACGCTCAAGCGCGTGGCGACCGAAGAGGTCAACGTGAGCACGGTCGAAGACCCGATCGAAATGATCGAGCCCTCGTTCAACCAGACGCAGGTGCAGCCGCAGCTCGACTTCGGCTTCACCGAGGGCCTGCGCGCGCTGATGCGGCAGGACCCGGACATCATCATGGTCGGCGAAATCCGCGACCTCGCCACCGCCGAGATGGCGGTGCAGGCCGCGCTCACCGGCCACCTCGTGTTCAGCACGCTGCACACCAACGACGCGCCCAGCGCCATCACGCGGATGATGGAACTGGGCGTGCCCTCGTACCTCATCACCGCCGTGATGCTGGGCGTGCTCGCGCAGCGCCTCGTGCGCACGCTGTGCCCGCATTGCAAGCAGCCCGACGATGCGGTCACGCGCGAGAGCCTCGAGGCCATCGTCAAGCCGTGGCAGATCACCGGCCCCGTGCGCGCCTACAAGCCGGTGGGCTGCGTCGATTGCCGCATGACCGGCTACATGGGCCGCATGGGCCTGTACGAACTGCTGAGCGTGACCGAGCCGTTCAAGGACCAGGTCACCAAGGAACCCAACCTCACGGGCCTGCGGCGCCAGGCCGTGATCGACGGCATGCGGCCGCTGCGCCTGGCCGGCGCGCTGCGCGTGGCCGAGGGCGTGACGACCATCGAAGAAGTGCTCAGCGCAACGCCTCCTCTCGAGTAGGAACAGGTGCCTCGGGTCCGACGAGGCATGAGTCATTTCGGGTTATCCCTAGTCCTTCGGTTAGTGGAATCCACATCGGCCTGACCGGAGGCTGACTCGACAATCCCGCATCGAAATTGTTCGAGGAGACTGTTCGTGAAAATCAAAAGTCAGAAAGACTTTTTCTCGGGACTGATGTTCACCGTCGTGGGCGTGGCGTTCGCATGGGGCGCCACCACCTACAGCGTGGGCAGCGGCGCCCGCATGGGTCCGGGTTACTTCCCGCTCATGCTGGGCATCCTGATGGCGCTGATCGGCCTGGGCATCATGTTCAGCGGGCTCACCGTTGAAACGACCGATGGCGAAAAGATCGGCAAGTGGGCCTGGAAGCAGGTCGTGTACATCCTGGGCGCCAACCTGGCCTTCGGCATCCTGCTGGGTGGCCTGCCGAGCTTCGGCATCCCGGCCATGGGCATGATCATCGCGATCTACGCGCTCGTGATCATCGCGAGCCTTGCCGGCCACGAGTTCAAGCTGCCGACCGTGCTGATCCTGGCCACCATCTTGGCCGTTGGCAGCTATGTGGCCTTCATCTGGGCGCTCAAGCTGCAGATCCAGGTCTGGCCGACCTTCATCACCGGTTGAGACGAAGAAAGCTGCTCACACCATGGAACTGTTTGAACACCTCTCGCTGGGTTTTGGCGTTGCCTTCACCTTCACGAACCTGCTGTACTGCCTCGTCGGCTGTATCCTGGGCACGCTGATCGGCGTGCTGCCGGGCATCGGCCCGGTCGCGACCATCGCGATGCTGCTGCCCGCCACGTACGCGCTGCCGCCCGTGTCGGCGCTGATCATGCTGGCCGGTATTTATTACGGCGCACAGTACGGTGGCTCGACCACCGCGATTCTGGTGAACCTGCCGGGCGAATCGTCGTCGGTGGTGACCGTGATCGACGGCTACCAGATGGCACGCAAGGGCCGCGCAGGTCCGGCGCTCGCTGCGGCCGGCCTGGGCTCGTTCTTCGCAGGTTGCGTCGGCACGCTCATTCTTGCCGCCTTCGCTCCGCCGCTGACCGAGCTGGCCTTCAAGTTCGGCCCTGCCGAATACTTCTCGCTGATGATCCTGGGCCTGATCGGCGCCGTGGTGCTGGCGTCGGGTTCGCTGCTCAAGGCGATCGCGATGATCGTGCTGGGCCTGCTGCTGGGTCTGGTCGGTACCGATGTGAACTCGGGTGTCGCGCGCTTCAGCTTCGACGTGCCTGAACTCACCGACGGCATCGGCTTCGTGGCCATCGCCATGGGCGTGTTCGGTTACGGCGAAATCATCGCCAACCTGTCGCGTCCGGACGAAGAGCGCGAAGTGTTCACCGCTAAGGTCTCGGGCCTGTTCCCGACCAAGGAAGACTTCAAGCGCATGCTGCCCGCCGTGCTGCGCGGCACCGCGCTGGGTTCGTCGCTGGGCATCCTGCCGGGTGGCGGTGCGCTGCTGTCGGCTTTCGCGGCCTACACCATCGAGAAGAAGACCAAGCTGCATCCGGGCGAAGTGCCCTTCGGCAAGGGCAACATCCGCGGCGTGGCCGCGCCTGAAGCCGCCAACAACGCCGGCGCGCAGACCTCCTTCATTCCGCTCCTGACGCTGGGCATTCCGCCCAACGCCGTGATGGCGCTGATGGTCGGTGCGATGACGATCCACAACATCCAGCCGGGTCCGCAGGTCATGACCAGCAACCCCGAGCTGTTCTGGGGCCTGATCGCCTCGATGTGGCTCGGCAATGCGATGCTGGTGATCCTGAACCTGCCGCTGATCGGCATGTGGATCAAGCTGCTGTCGGTGCCCTACAAGTTCCTGTTCCCGGCGATCGTGCTGTTCTGCGCGATCGGCGTGTACTCGACCAACAACAACACCTGGGACATCTGGATGGTGGGCGTGTTCGGCTTCATCGGCTACGCCTTCTTCAAGCTCGGTTGCGAACCCGCACCCTTGCTGCTGGGCTTCATCCTGGGCCCGATGATGGAAGAGAACCTGCGCCGTTCGCTGCTGCTGTCGCGCGGCGACTGGAGCGTGTTCGTCACGCGCCCGATCTCGGCCGGCCTGCTGATCGCCGCGGCGCTGCTGCTGATCATCGTGCTGCTGCCCGCGGTGAAATCGAAGCGCGAAGAGGCCTTCGTCGAAGACTGATCGACGGGCTTTCTCTGAACGCACAAACGGCGCCCTCGGGCGCCGTTTTTCTTTGGGGGGATGCCGTCGTCCCTATCTGCCCAGCGCGCTGAGCACCGCCACGGTCATCGCGTGCACGCCGGTCTTGATCGACGGCTCGGGCACCGGCGCGAAGAAGGGCGAATGGTTGCGGGCCAGCGGCTTGCCGCCGGGTTGGGCGGAGGCCGCGATGTCCCGCGCATCGAGCACGCCGACAGTGAAGTACATCGACGGCACGCCGGCGTTGATGAAGGCCGAGAAGTCTTCGCTGCCCGTCGATGGCACCGTGGATTGAACGACCTGCGCCGCGCCCAGCGCCTGCTTGAGCGCGGCGGCCGCGCGGGTCACGACCGCTTCGTCGTTGACCAGCGCTTCTCCGCCCGGCACCAGCTTGACCACGGGTTCGGGCGCGCCGCTCGTCGCAGCGGCGGCCATGGCCATGCGGCGCACGCCGGCCAGCAGCTGCTCGCGCACCTGCGGCTTGTACGAGCGGATGGTGCCGCGCAGCGTGACCGTGTCGGGAATGATGTTGCCGGCAGTGCCGCCCTGGATGGCACCGATGGTCACGACGCCGAATTCGGCCGGGTCTTTCTCGCGGCTCACCACGGCCTGCACGTCGGTCACGAAGCGCGCGGCGATCACGATCGGGTCGATGGTGGTGTGCGGCCGCGAGCCGTGGCCACCGCGTCCCTTGAACACGATTTCCAGTGCGTCGGAGTTGGAACTGCTGATGCCGATGCCATAGCCGATGGCGCCATGCGGCGTGGGCGCCGTGTGCAGCGCGAACGCGGCGTCGGGCTTGGGAAAGCGCGTGAACAGGCCGTCCGCGAGCATCGCCTTGGCGCCCGAGACGGTTTCTTCGGCGGGCTGGCCGATGAACATCAGCGTGCCTTTCCATTGGTCCTTGAGCGCGACCAGCGTGTGTGCGGTGCCGAGCCAGCTGGCCATGTGGATGTCGTGGCCGCAGCTGTGGGCCACGAAGCTGTCGCGCCCGCCCCAGTCGGTGCGGGCCTGGCTGGCGTAGGGCAGGCCGGTCTTCTCTTCCATCGGCAGGCCGTCCATGTCGGTGCGCACCATCACGACCGGCCCGGGGCCGTTGCGGTACAGCGCCACGACGCCGGTGCCGCCGACCTTCTCGGTCACCTCGAAGCCGATGGCGCGCATCTCGGCGGCGAGCAGGGCGGCGGTGCGCGTTTCCTTGAAAGCAAGCTCGGGGTGGGCGTGCAGGTCCTTGTAGAGGGCGTCGAGCCGGGGGTACATCGCATCGACGAGCGGCGGGATCGCCGACGCCTGCGGCGATGCGGCGGGCTGGGTCTGTGCGCCTGCGCCTGCGCCGAGGCTGAAGGCGAGGAGGGCGGCGGCCAGTGAACGAAGGGCGAAGGTGTGTGCGTGGGTCGGCATGGAATGAATGCAGGGGCGCATGAAGATGAAGATCAGAAGATGTGGCGGATGCCGAAGTCGTAGCCCGTGGCGCTGCGCGGGCGCCAGCCGCTGGCGGTCATGTAGCCCGGATAGGGCGCGTCGCTGGCGCTCGTCACGGCGCCGATCGCCTTGTCGTTCTGGCCGTCCCGGATGCGAACGCGAGCGAACGTGGCGTACAGCGCCGTGCGGCGGGACAGGTGGTGCACGTAGCCCAGCGCCCATTGGCTGGCGCTGGCGCCTTGCGCGGTGTCTCCCGGCAGGCCGGTGGCGCCGGGCTTGTAGCTGACGCGACCGAACGACGCGCGGACGAGTCCGGGGCCCACGGGCACCGTGGCGCCCACCAAATAGCCGTTGTATTTGTCGGTGCGATCCTGCATCCAGGGCTGTGCCTGCGCGCGCCGGTGCCGCAGCTGCGACAGTTCGCCCAGCAGCTTGACGGGGCCGAAGTCGTAGGTGGCGCTCAGGCTTACGGTCTTCAGCCGGTCCTCGCCGCCGGCGTCGACGGGCGGCTTGGCCGCCGAACCCGAGGGCAGGCGGTCCTTGTTGTCTTCACCGAACGCCAGCGCCACGTTGAGCGGTCCCTTGGCGTAGCCGAAGCGCCCGCCCAGGTAGCGCCCACGCGCGTTCGTCGGCGTCACGTCCGGGCTGTAGCGGACGTTCTCGGGCAAGGCGTACTGGAGCTGCCCGTGGAAGCCGCCGAGGTCTGGCGGCAGGAAGTAGCCGATGCTGTTGCTGGCGCGCGCGTAGTTGTCGCCGGCCGCCACGCCGGCCGGTGCGCCGCCCAGGAGCGTGGACGAGGCGCTGTTGACGCGCGCGATCACCGACAGGCCCGCGCCCTGCACGGCGAAGGGGTCGGCCAGCGAGTCGTTGCGAAAGATCGGCGTGTAGTCGCGGCCCAGCCGCAGCTCGCCGAAGCCACCCGACAGGCTCAGCGTCGAACGCTTGGCGAACGAGGCCAGGCCCGTCTTGCCGTCGTCGTTGCTGATGTTCGACTCCAGCCAGAAGCTCGCCGCCAGGCCGCCGCCCAGGTCTTCCGTGCCCCGAAAACCCAGGCTGCTGCCGCGGTAGCCGCCGCGCGACAGCGTGGTCTGGCGCTGCGTCACCCGCGGCACGGCCGCGGCGAGCAGGGTGGCGGCAGGGCGCCGCGGATCGAACGCCGGGCGGTACTCGCTGACGGTCTCGAAATGGCTGACGCCCGCGTCCATGACGCCGAACAGCGTCACCGAGGACTGCGCCGAGGCCGCGCCGGCCAGCGCCAGCAGGGCCAGGCCGAGCGGGCGCCGCTTCATGCGAAGAACGCGCGAGCTGAAGCAGAGGGCGCCGGCATCGGTGCCCTCGAAGGAAGGAAAGTTCAAGGGGAGGTCTCCTGTGCGCCACTTCTGTGTCGAGTGGACTGGCGCGACTATCGGACGGCAGGGCGCCCGGGAGGAAATACCGTTTGCTGATGCGACCCCATCGCTATTTCTGATGGTCGGGCGCAAGGCCGCATGCCGCGTGATGGCCGTGGCCACATTGATGCGCCGGATTCATATATCTATCCGATAAATCCATTTCCCTTTTCAATGCCCAGCGTGTCCAATCCTGCGGCCACGTCGGACAAGGCGCGCTCCCGACACACCACCTCGGACACAATGAATTCCATGAAACGAACCACCCGCGCCGCGCTTGCCGCGGCTGCGCTGGTGCTGGCCGCGGTGCCCGCACTGGCCCAGAACTACCCGAACCGGCCCATCCGCCTGATCGTGCCGTTCCCGGCGGCCGGCGCCACCGACCTCTTTGCCCGCACGCTGGGCCAGAAGATGGGCGAGAAGCTCGGCGCCACGCTGGTGGTCGACAACAAGCCCGGCGCGGGCGGTGCGATCGGTTCCGACCTCGCTGCCAAGGCGCCGCCCGACGGCTACACGCTGCTGCTCGCGACCACGAGCACGCACGCCATCGGCCCGGCCATCACGCCCAAGCTGCCCTACGACACGGTGCGCGACTTCACGCCCATCGCCCACGTCGGCGATGCGCCGAGCATCATGCTGGTGCCGGTCAATACGCCCGCCAAGACGGTGCGCGAATGGATCGACAACGCGAAGAAGAACCCCGGCAAGCTCAACTACGCATCGAGCGGCAACGGCACCATCGTGCAGCTCACGGCGGAGCTGTTCAAGGCGCAGGCCGGCGTGTTCGTCACGCACATTCCCTACCGCGGCACGGCGCTGGCGGTGCCCGACCTCATCAGCGGCAAGGTCGACGTGCTGTTCGACTCGCTGCCCACCGGCATGCCGCACGTGCGCGACGGCCGCCTGCGCGCGCTGGGCGTGACCTCGCTCAAGCGCAGCCCGCTCGCGCCCGAGCTGCCGCCCATCGCCGACACGCTGCCCGGCTTCGAGTCGACCACCTGGTTCGGCTTCTACGGCCCGAAGGGCCTGCCGGCCGACATCGTGGCGCGCGTGAACAAGGCCGCCAACGAGGCGCTGGCCGATCCGGAGCTGAAGGACAAGCTCGCCCGCCTGGGCATCGAGCCGGCGAACGCGGGCACGCCCGAGCAGTTCGCAAAGATGGTGGCGACCGACGCCGCCAAATGGAAAAAGATCGTCGTCGATCGCAAGATCACGAATGACTAACGAGAGCACGCCGACATGAACTTCGACTTCAACAACCCCTACCTCTCGACCCGCCTGCCGGTGTTTGCGCGCAACGTGGTCGCCACGTCGCACCCGCTGGCCGCGCAGGCCGGCCTGCGCATCCTGCAGCAGGGCGGCAACGCGGTCGATGCGGCCATTGCCACGGCCGCCGTGATGACGCTGGTCGAGCCCGTGAGCAACGGCCTGGGCAGCGACGCCTTCTGCATCCTGTGGGACGGCAAGGAACTGCACGGCCTGAACGCCTCGGGCCCCGCGCCGAAGGCCTGGACGCCCGAGTACTTCAAGGCCAAGTACGGCGCTGACGCCGCCACGCCGCCGATGCGCGGCATCGACTCGGTCACGGTGCCGGGCGCGGTGCGCGGCTGGGTCGCGATGAGCGAGCGTTTCGGCAAGCTGCCGTTCGCCGACCTGATGGCGCCGGCCATCGACATCGCCGAGCGCGGCTACCTCGTGCCGCCGGTGGTGCAGGGCAAGTGGGCGGCGGCCACGCCGATCCTGCAGTCGCAGCCCGGCTTCGCGCAGGCCTTCCTGCCCTGGGGCCGCGCGCCCGAGGTCGGCGAGCTGTTCCGCTTCACCGCGGCGGCCCGCGCGCTCAAGGCCATCGCCCGCACCAAGGGCGAGGCCTACTACAACGGCGAGATCGCCGAGGCCATCGCCAAGTTCTCGCAAGAACAGGGCGGCGCGCTCACCGTGGCCGACATGGCGGCCTACCAGCCTGAATGGGTCAAGCCGATTTCGCGCGACTACCGCGGCCACACGCTGCACGAGATCCCGCCGAACGGCCAGGGCATCGCGGCGCTGATCGCGCTGGGCATCCTCGAGAAGTTCGACATCGCCTCGCTGCCGGTCGACTCCGTGCAGTCGCAGCACCTGCAGATCGAGGCCATGAAGCTGGCCTTCGCCGACGTGTACCGCTACGTGTCGGAGCCATCGTCGATGACGGTGACCCCCGCGCAAATGCTCGATGACGCCTACTTGGCTTCGCGTGCGAGACTCATCGACGTGAACAAGGCGCAGGACTTCAAGGCCGGCAACCCCGTCAAGGGCGGCACCATCTACCTCACGGCCGCGGACGAGAGCGGCATGATGGTGAGCTTCATCCAGAGCAACTACATGGGCTTCGGCTCGGGCTGCGTGGAGCCCGAGTTCGGCATCAGCCTGCAGAACCGCGGCCACGGCTTCAGCCTCAAGGCCGAGAGCCCGAACGTGGTGGCGCCGGGCAAGCGCCCGTTCCACACCATCATCCCGGCCTTCCTCACCAAGGACGGCCAGCCGGTGATGAGCTTCGGCGTGATGGGCGGCAACATGCAGCCGCAAGGCCACATGCAGACGCTGGTGCGCATGCTCGACTACGGCCAGAACCCGCAGGCCGCGTGCGATGCGCCGCGCTGGCGCTTCAACGCGGGGCTCGAGATCAACGTCGAGGCCGCGATGAATGCCAACACCTTGCAAGGGCTGCGCGACCTGGGCCACCACCTCGAGGTGATCAACGACTCCTACCAGGACTTCGGTGCCGGCCAGTTCATCTGGCGCGCGGGCGAGCCTTCGGTCGAAGGCTACGTCGCCGCGAGCGACCCGCGCCGCGACGGCCTCGCAGCAGGCTACTGAGGATCAAGGGATGATCGGGGGATGAACAAAGCAGCCGCATCGGCCGGCATTCCCCCGCACGGACACGAGGCCGCCCGCAAGGGCTACGCCACCGGCCTCGTCCTTGCCACGCTGGGCGCCATCGCGTTCAGCGGCAAGGCCATCATCGTCAAGCTGGCGTACCGCTACGGCGTCGACGCCATCACGCTCATCATGCTGCGCATGCTCTTCGCGCTGCCGCTGTTCGCGCTGATGGCGTGGTGGGCCGGGCGCGGCAAGCCCGCGCTCACGACGCGCGACTGGCTCGGCATCCTCGGGCTCGGTTTCTCGGGCTACTACCTCGCGAGCTTTCTCGACTTTGCCGGGCTGGCCTACATCTCGGCCAGCTTCGAGCGGCTGATTCTTTACCTCAACCCCACGCTGGTGCTGTTCTTCGGCTGGCTGCTGTACCGGCGCCGCCCGACGCGCCCGCAGGTGTTCGGCATGGTCGTGAGCTACGCCGGCGTGCTGCTGGTGTTCGGCCACGAGCTGTGGACCGGCGGCGACGGCAAGGGCGGCGGCGCGGCGGCATGGGGCGCGTTCCTCGTGTTCCTGAGCGCGGTGAGCTATGCGGGCTACCTCGTGTACAGCGGCGAGTTCGTCAAGCGGCTGGGCTCGCTGCGGCTCGTGGGGCTGGCGACCACCGTGGCCTGCGTGCTGTGCATCCTGCAGTTCGTGCTCACGCGGCCGATGAGCGCGGCGATGGCGGTGGCGCCCGAGGTGATCTGGCTGTCGGTGCTCAACGCCACGCTGTGCACGGCGGTGCCTGTCCTCATGGTGATGATGGCCATCGAGCGCATCGGGCCCGCCATTGCGGCACAAACCGGCATGATCGGGCCCCTGTCGACCATCCTCATGGGGGTGGTCATACTGGGTGAGCCGTTCACCGCGTGGATCGCGGCCGGCACGGTGCTCGTCATCGCGGGCATCTTCGTTTTCACACGCAAGGGGCGGTAGCCGTCCTTGCAGCATCGATCGATCGATCGACTGGAGCAAACACATGGATCTGGGCATTGCAGGCAGGACCGCACTGGTGTGCGGCGCGAGCAAGGGGTTGGGCTACGGCTGCGCCGAGGCGCTGGTGCGCGAGGGCGTCAACGTGGTGATCGTGGCGCGCGGCGCCGAGGCGCTTGACGCCGCTGCGAAGCAGCTGGTGGCGGTGGCCGGCCCGTCGGGTCCGTTCGTCAAGCACGTGGCGGCCGACATCACCACCGAAGCCGGCCGCGCGGCCGTGTTCGCGCTGGGCCACGACTTCGACATCGTCGTCACCAACGCCGGCGGCCCGCCGCCCGGCGACTTCCGCAACTGGGACCGCGAGGCGTGGATCAAGGCGGTCGACGCCAACATGCTCACGCCCATCGAGCTCATCAAGGCCACGGTGGACGGCATGGCGAAACGCGGCTTCGGTCGCATCGTCAACATCACGTCGAGCTCGGTGAAGTCGCCGATCGACATCCTGGGCCTGTCGAACGGCGCGCGCAGTGGCCTCACGGGCTTCGTGGCCGGCGTGGCGCGCACGTCGGTGGCGGCGCAGGGCGTGACCATCAACAACCTGCTGCCGGGCTCCTTCGAGACCGACCGCCTCAAGGGCACGATGGCCGGCGCGGCGCAGAAGTCGGGCCAGGATTTCGACACCGTGTGGGAAGCGCGCAAGAAGAACATTCCGGCCAAGCGCTTCGGCAACCCGGCCGAGTTCGGTGCGATCTGCGCGTTCCTGTGCAGCATGCAGGCGGGCTACATGACCGGGCAGAACGTGCTGGCAGACGGCGGCGCCTACCCGGGCACTTACTGACCGACGCCGCGGCGCGCGTTCAGCGCCGCGACGACACCACGATCCCGCCGACGATCAGCACGAAGGCGGCGCCGTGGTACCAGTACGGCGCCTCGCCGAGGAAGGCCGCCGACAGCACGGCCGCGAACAGCGGCGTGAGGTTCATGAAGATGCTCGCCGCCTGCGGGCCCGCGCGTTGCACGCCGGTGCCCCAGCAGCGGTAGGCCAGCACGGCGGGGCCGATGCCGATGAACAGCATCGCGCTCACGAGCGGCCAGCCCAGGTCGATGTGGGCGTCGGTCAGCGTCCATTCGCCGGCGGCCAGCACGCCCGACCACGCGACACCGAACACCAGCTGCGCCATCAGGAAGGCGGCCCAGTCGCTGCGCACATTGACGGGCTCGTGCGTGCGCGCCAGCAGCCAGCTGTAGAAGGCCCAGGCGATGGTGCCTGCGATCATGTACAGGTCGCCCGGCACCAGCCGCAGCGCCAGCAGCTGCTGCCACTCGCCGCGGCTCAGCACCAGCAGCACGCCCAGCATCGACAGCAGCGCGCCGCCCAGCGCGCGCCGGCTGACGCGCGCGCCGAAGCACAGCGTGCCCACGGCCAGCATCCACAGCGGCAGGCTGGAGCCCACCAGCGTGACGTTGATCGGCGTGGAGGTCTGCAGCGCCAGGTACTGGAAGGCGTTGTACAGGCCGATGCCCAGCAAGCCCAGCAGCGCATGACGCCGCCAGTGCGCCCACAGCGGGCTGTCGCGGCGCAGCACCCAGGCCGCCAGCGGCAGCAGCAGCGCGAACGCGATCACCCAGCGCACGAAGTTCAGCGTCAGCGGCGACACCAGCGCGCGCACCAGCCGGCCGACCACCGCATTGCCGGCCCACAGCAGCGGCGGCACGGTGAGTAGAAGGGCGGTGAGGGGCGTGAGGCGGTGGTGCGATGCGGACGACATGACCGCCGACTCTACCGGGCCCGCACGGAGACCGTGCCGCGTCGAGAAATGGTCAAACGTGGCACGATGCCCGTCCCATTCTTTTTTCCCCTGCGTGGAGACAGCAACGATGTTGAGCAAAGCCGTCCGTATCGACCGCCACGGCGGTCCCGAGGAACTGAAGGTCGTCGAGGTCGAGGTGGGCGAGCCCGGCCCCGGCGAGATCCGCATCCGCCACAAGGCCGTGGGCCTGAACTTCATCGACACCTACCAGCGCACCGGCCTGTACCCGTTCCAGATGCCGCTGCAACTGGGCATGGAAGCCTCGGGCATCGTCGAGGCAGTGGGCGAGGGCGTGACGCACCTGAAGGTGGGCGACCGCGCCGCCTACGCGAGCCAGCCGCCCGGCGCGTATTGCGAACTGCGCGTGATGCCCGCCAAGTGCGTGTGCAAACTGCCCGACGACATCTCCTTCGAGACCGGCGCGGCCATGATGCTCAAGGGCCTCACGGCCCAGTACCTGCTGAAGAAGACGCTGCCGGCCGAAGGGCTGCAGCCCGGCGACTTCGTGCTGTTCCATGCGGCGGCCGGCGGTGTCGGCCTCATCGCCTGCCAGTGGGCCAAGGCGCTCGGCCTGCAGCTCATCGGCACGACCGGCAGCGATGCCAAGTGCCAGCTCGCGCTGGCGCACGGCGCGGCGCACGCCATCAACTACAGCACCGAGAACTTCGCGGCGCGCGTGAAGGAGATCACCGGCGGCCAGGGCGTGAAGGTGGTGTACGACTCGGTGGGCAAGGACACCTTCGAAGGCTCCGTCGACAGCCTGCGCCCCTTCGGCCTGCTGGCGATCTTCGGCAACGGCTCGGGCCCGGTGCCGCCGGTCAACCTCGGCCTGCTGGCCTCGAAGGGCTCGCTCTACGTGACGCGCCCGACGCTGTTCACGCACATCGCCACGCGCGAGCGCACGCAGGCCATGGCCGACGACCTGTTCGCGGTGGTGCAAAGCGGCGCGGTGAAGATCCCGATCGACCAGCGCTACGCCCTGGCCGACGTGCAGCAGGCGCACCGCGACCTCGAGGCGCGCAAGACCACGGGCTGCACCATCCTCACGCTCTGAGTCCGGGCGGGTGGCCGGCGGGTGATGTCCTACGCGCGGTGGGGTGTCACACCTTCGACTTGTGGCGGGCGCAATTTGTAGCCTGCACTTGTCCCTTTGCAGAGCCCGCCATGACCACCGTCCGCGCCTTCATCGTCGAAGACAACCCCGCCCAGCGCGCCAGCTTGGCGGGCACGCTGCGCGAGATGGCGCGCATCGATCCGGTCGGCCAGGCCGAATCGGAGGCCGAGGGCACGCGCTGGCTCACGCGCAACCCGGCGCTGTGGGACCTGGCCATCGTCGACCTGTTCCTGGGCGACGGCACCGGCTACAGCGTGCTCGAGGCCTGCCGCAACCGCGACCCGAGGCAGAAGATGGTGGTGCTGAGCAACCACGCCACGCCCGAGACGCGCCGCAAGTGCGCGCAGCTCGGCGCCGACGCGGTGTTCGACAAGGCCACCGAGGTCGAGGAGCTGATCGACTTCTGTGTGCGCCAGCGGCAGGAGCGCTTCTTCAGCGCGCCTTCGTCGGCGGGGCCGCTGTCGCCTCACTGAGCGCCGCCGTCTCGCGCACCATGCGCCAGACCCGCTGCGCCAGCGGCGACAGCTCGCGGTTGCGGCGCCGGATCAGCATGATCGCGCGCTGCACGTTGGGCACCAGCGGGCGCACCACCAGCCGCGCCAGCCCCTCGGGCGGCAACGACAGGCCCGGCATCACGCTGATGCCGATGCCGGCCTCGACCATGCGGAACACGGTGGTCGCATGGCCCAGCTGCTGCTTCACGTCGCAGCGCGCGCCGTGCCGCTCCAGCGCCTGGTCGATGAGGCGCCGGCTGCCCGAGGCGTGGTCGAGCAGCACCAGCGGCTGACCGTCGAGCGCCGACCAGTTCACCGAAGCCTTCTTTTCCGTCAGCCGGTGGCCGGGCAGCGTGACCACCATGAAGGGGTCGTTGAGGATCGACTCGCAGTGCAGGTCGTCGGCCTCGGAGGGCTCGATCACCACGCCGAAGTCGACCTCGCCGCTGCGCACGCTGTCCAGCACGTCCTGCTGGATGCGGTCGAGCAGCAAAAACTGGATGCCCGGGGCCTGCACCGCGCAGGCCGCGATGCAGTCGGGCATGAGGTTGGCCGAGAGCGTGGGGCTGCTGGCCACGCGCACCTTGCCGCCGCGCGCGCTGGCCAGGCCGGCCACGTCCTGCAGGGTCTGGTCGAGTTCGTCGAGCACGCGGTCGAGCCGGGCCGCGAACGAGTGGCCGGCTTCGGTCAGCACCACCTCGCGCGTGGTGCGGTCCAGCAGCTTGAGGCCGAGCTGGGCTTCGAGCTCCGAGATCGAGCGGCTCACCGCCGGCTGGCTCAGGCCCACCTGGTCGCCGGCGCGGCTGAAGTTGCGACCCTCGGCCACCGAGCGGAAGACGCGGAGTTGGCGCAGCGTGACGTTCATGCGCTCAAATCATATATCTATCCGATAAATCCATTTCTCTTTTGAATGGCCGGAAGGTCCAATGCGGGGCATGGCACGTTCACGCTTTCTTCCTGACAACTTCACGCTCACGCTCGTCGTGGTCGTCACCCTGGCCAGCCTGCTGCCCGCCAGCGGCCGCGTGGCCCATTTCTTCGAGGGCCTGACCACGGTCGCGATCGGGCTGCTGTTCTTCCTGCACGGCGCCAAGCTGTCGCGCGAGGCGATCCTTGCGGGCATCACGCATTGGCGGCTGCACCTGCTGGTGTTCGCCTGCACCTTCATCCTGTTCCCGGTGCTGGGGCTCGCGCTGCGGCCTGTGCTGGGGCCGCTGGTGACGCCGCAGCTGTACACGGGCGTGCTGTTCCTGTGCGTGCTGCCGGCCACGGTGCAGTCGGCCATCGCCTTCACGGCTATGGCGCGCGGCAACATGCCGGCCGCCATCTGCAGCGCTTCGGCTTCGACCTTGCTGGGCGTGTTCATCACGCCGGTGCTGGTGAGCCTGGTGGTGCTGCCTGAAGGCGGCGCGGTGGCGTCGTCGTCGTCGCTCGACGCGATCGGGCGCATCCTGCTGCAGTTGCTGGTGCCGTTCGTCATCGGCCACCTGTCGCGCCCGTTGATCGGCAAGTGGATCCAGAAGCGCGCGGCGGTGCTGAAGTTCGTGGACCAGGGCTCGATCCTGCTGGTGGTCTACACGGCCTTCAGCGCGGCCGTGATCGAAGGGCTCTGGAAGCAGATTCCCGTGAGCGCACTGCTGGGCCTGCTGCTGGTGTGCGGCGTGCTGCTGGCGCTGGCGCTGGGGCTCACGACCTTCATGGCGCGGCGCTTCGGCTTCAGCGTCGAGGACGAGATCACCATCGTCTTCTGCGGCTCCAAGAAGAGCCTGGCGAGCGGGATTCCGATGGCCAAGGTGCTGTTCGCCTCGCACGCCGTCGGCGCGATCGTGCTGCCGCTGATGCTGTTCCACCAGATGCAGCTGATGGTGTGCGCGGTGCTGGCGCAGCGCTACGCGCGCCGCGCGGCGCCAGCCCCGGCGCCTGCGCTTCGCACGGCCGAGTAGCCTGCCCGGCGCCGAGCGTTCACGCACCGGCCGGCGCGTGAACGCAAAACAACACCCGCGAGGGGAGGGCTGGCGTCCACCAGATTCCTCCAATTTTGAACAGGACCATCCGGTCAGCGGCTCGATGAAGAGCAGCTGAAAACCCCGGAGAAACCTGAATGAAGAAATCCCTCACGGCACTCGCCGCGCTGGCCGTCACCGGCCTGGCCTCTGCCCAATCGTCGGTCACCCTGTTCGGCGTCATCGATGCCGGCGTGAGCTACCAGAGCGCCACGTCGCGCAACCCCGTCACGGGCACCACCAGCAAGCAGAGCCAATGGAGCCTGGCCAACTCGGGCTACAACTCCAGCCGCATCGGCTTTCGCGGCACGGAAGACCTGGGCGGCGGGCTCGCCGCCAGCTTCTGGCTCGAGGCGCCGATCAGCAACGACGACGGCGCCACCGGCATCGCCAACTTCAACCGCCGTTCCACCGTCAGCCTGTCGGGCGGCTTCGGCGAAGTGCGGCTGGGCCGCGACTACACGGCCACGTTCTGGAACGACACGGTGTTCGACCCGTTCGGCACCAACGGCTCGGGCTCGAGCGTGATCAACACGGTCAGCGGCAGCACCGCGCTGGGCAACACGAACTACGTGCGCGCCAGCAACATGGTCGGCTACTTCCTGCCGCCCAACCTCGGCGGCTTCTACGGCCAGCTGCAGTACAGCCTGAACGAGAACACGAAGACCAGCGCCACCGACACCACGGCCGCCACCAGCAGCAGCGCCGGGCGCTATGTCGGCGGGCGTTTCGGCTATGCGAACGGGCCGCTGGACATCGCGCTGGCGGTGGGCCAGAACGTGGCGGTCGACACCACCACGCTCACGCGCAAGGTGCAGACCATCAACCTCGGCGCGTCGTACGACTTCGGCCCGGTCAAGCTGTTCGGCGAGCTGTCGAACGTGAAGAACAAGTTCGACCTCGCGGCACTCGGCAACAGCCATGACAGCTACAACGGCTACCTGATCGGCGCGAGCATGCCGGTGGGCGCGGGCCTGATCCGCGCGTCGTACTCGACGGTGCGCTACAACGAAGGCGCGGTCGGCGTCACGGGCGACGACCCGCGTGCGAACAAGCTCGCGATCGGCTACGTGCACAACCTGTCCAAGCGCACCGCGCTGTACGCCACCGTGGCGCGCGTGAGCAACCGCAACGACGCGAACTACACGGGTGCCCTCACGGCCGCGAGCACCACGGGCTACGGCAGCACGGGCGTGGGCTACACGGGCCTGCCGCGTTCGTCGACGGGCTACGACTTCGGCATTCGCCACGCGTTCTGATCGGCCTGTCTTCGCATGCGTCGGCGCTGCCGGCGCATGCGAACGGTCCCCTGCCGTCGAACACGCAACGCATCGATCCACATGATCCGAATTCACCACCTCGCAGGCGTGCTGGCAGCGCTCGGCCTGTCGGGCTGCATCGTGCTGCCGCCACCTCTTTTTCCGCCAGGGCCACCGCCGGGGTTTCGCGGCGAAGGGCCACCGCCTCCGTCACGCTGCGAGGCCCCGAGCGGCTGCGCGCGGCCGGCCTTTCCCGAAATGCGCTGAGGACTGTCGACCATGTACGGCAGTCAGCTCGGCCTGATCATTGCCACGCTCATCGGCCTTGGGCTGGCTGGCGTGCTCGCGCTGATGGGCGCGCTGTTTGTCGCCAACGCCCGCGCGGCCGTGCACGCCCGTGGCCTCGCGCAGCAGGCCCGCACGCAGCAGCGCCAGCAACTGGCCGACAGCCGCGTGCAGGACCTGCGGCCGTTGCTCGGCGCCGAGCCCGGCGACGCAACGGCGCTGCGCCTCGCGGTGGACCTGCCCGCGGAAGCGGTGCCGGTCTTCGGCATTCCGTCGGAGTTGCGCGAGCTGCTGGCCAAGGTGGCCGCGCATGCCGCGCTTGTGATGGCGGCGGGCGCGACGCTGCAGGTGCGCGCGCGCATCGAAGGCACGCAGGCCGTCATTCACTGGCGCGACCTCGACGCCGACAGCGAGCGGCCGCCGCTGGCGCGCTTCTTCGACGCGCTCGACGCCGCCTCGCTGGCCAGTGCGCGCATCTGCGAGCGCATCGCGGGGCGTCACGGCGGGCGCATCTATTCCGCGCCGGACGATGGCGGCGTGCTCGGGCTGACGCTGCGCCTGCCGCTGCACGCGCCGGCGGTGGCCGCTGGATCAGTCGACTGAGGTGCGCGTCGGCCCCGACGCGGCCGGTACGCCCGACAGCTCAAGCGCTTCGAGCGCCTCGTACTCCACCGCCAGGAAGTCCACCAGCTTGCGCACCGACGGCAGCAGGCCGCGGCGCGAGGGGAACACCGCGTGCACGATGCCGCTGCGCGGCGCCCATTGCGGCAGCGCGTCGACCAGGCGGCCGGCCTGCAGGTCGTCGCGCACCATCATCGTCGGCATCTTGGCCACGCCCACGCCCTGCAGTGCGGCATGCCGCAGCGCGGCCATGTCGTCGGTCACCAGGCGGGGCTGGTGGCGCACCTCGGCGCTCGCGCCGTCGGGGCCTTCGAGCGACCAGGTGTGGTGCGGCTGGGCCGGGCCGAGGTCCAGGCTGGGCAGCAGGCCGATGTCGGCGGGGCTGGCCGGCGCCGTCAGGCCTTCGAGCAGGCGCGGATGGGCCACCAGCCGCTGCGTGCTGTGGCCCAGCACCTTCATCACCAGGTCGGTGTCTTCGAGGGGCGGAAAGCGCACGCGCAGCGCGAGGTCGAAGCCCTCGCGGATCACGTCGACGCGGCGGTTGGTGCTCTCAAGCTGCACGGTCACGCGCGGGCACTCGGTCATGAAGCGGGCGAGCATCTCGGCCACCTGGTAGTACACCAGCGCCGGCGGGCACGACAGCCGCACCAGCCCCTGCGGCTGGGCCTGCAGGCGGTCGATGGCCTCCTGGGCGGCATCGGCCTCGACCAGCATGGCCACGCAGTGCTCGTAGTACTGGCGGCCGATGTCGGTGACGCTGAAGCGGCGCGTGGAACGCTGGATCAGGCGCACGCCCAGCCGCTCCTCGAGCAGCGCGATGCGCCGGCTCAGGCTCGACTTGGGCACGCTGAGCGCGCGGCCGGCCGGGGCAAAACCGCCGTGGTCCACCACCTGGGCGTAGTAGTAGAGATCGTTCAGGTCGCGCATGGCTGGGGGCCCTCCGTGCCGTTGATCGTTCGCCAGATGGAACGATGAGGGCGAATTCTGGCATCTACTCAAAGCATCGTTGCGGCCCCATCCTTGATCCATGGCTTTCCCGTTCCGGGCGAGCCGCCAGATGGAAAGGAACACAGACCATGAAGAAGATCCTCGGCACCTACAGCGCACCGCGCCCGCACTGGGTGGGCGACGGTTTTCCCGTGCGCTCGCTGTTCAGCTACGACACGCTGGGCCGCCACGCCAGCCCCTTCCTGCTGCTGGACTACGCCGGCCCGGCCCCCTTCACCCCGACCGCGCAGCCGCGCGGCGTGGGCCAGCACCCGCACCGCGGCTTCGAGACCGTGACCATCGTCTACAAGGGCGAGGTGTCGCACCGCGACTCGACGGGTCAGGGCGGCACCATCGGCCCCGGCGACGTGCAGTGGATGACCGCCGGCGCGGGCATCCTGCACGAGGAGTTCCATTCCGAAGCGTTCACGCGCGACGGCGGCGAGCTCGAGATGGTGCAGCTGTGGGTCAACCTGCCCGCCAAGGACAAGATGGCCGCGCCCGGCTACCAGGCCATCGTCGATGCGCAGATTCCGTCGGTGCCGCTGCCCGAAGGCGCGGGCAGCGTGCGCGTGATCGCGGGCGACTACCTCGGCCACAAGGGACCGGCCCACACCTTCACGCCGATCGACGTGTGGGATCTGCGCCTGAACCAGGGCGCGCAGGTGACGCTGCCGGTGCCCGAAGGCCACACGGCCGCGGTGGTGGTGCTGCGCGGCACGGTGCTGGTGAACGGCGAGACGGTCGTGCGCGACGCGCAGATGGTGCTGCTCGACCGCGCGGGCGACGCGCTCACGATCGATGCCAACAACGACGCGGTGGTGCTGCTGCTCAGCGGCGAGCCGATCGACGAACCCATCGTCGGCCACGGCCCGTTCGTGATGAACACGCGCGACGAGATCGTGCAGGCGATGAAGGACTTCGGCAGCGGGAAGTTCGGGCAGATGCCGGAGGCCGTGGCGCATTGAGCGGGCGCCGCGTTCGCCGCCGCCCTGGTTGAAGAATCAGGCGGCGGTGAGCATGCCGCGCGTTTCGATGAAGGCGACCACCTCGGCGACGCCGGTCAGCGTCTTGAGGTTGGTCATCACGTAGGGGCGTTGGCGGCGCATGCGCTGGGTGTCCTGTTCCATCACGTCGAGGTTCGCGCCCACGTAGGGCGCGAGGTCGGTCTTGTTGATGACGAACAGGTCGCTCTTGGTGATGCCGGGGCCGCCCTTGCGCGGGATCTTCTCGCCGGCCGCCACGTCGATCACGTAGATGGTGAGGTCCGACAGCTCGGGGCTGAAGGTGGCGGCCAGGTTGTCGCCGCCCGATTCGACGAACACGATGTCGGCGTCCGGGAAGTCTTCGAGCATGCGGTCGATGGCCTCGAGGTTGATCGAGGCGTCCTCGCGGATCGCGGTGTGCGGGCAGCCGCCGGTTTCCACGCCCATGATGCGCTCGGCCGGCAGCGCGCCGGCCACGGTGAGCAGGCGCTGGTCTTCCTTGGTGTAGATGTCGTTGGTGATGGCGACGAGGTCGTACTTGTCGCGCATCGCCTTGCAGAGCATTTCGAGCAGGGTGGTCTTGCCCGAGCCGACGGGGCCGCCGATGCCCACGCGCAGCGGCGGGAGCTTCTTGGTGCGGTTCGGAATGTGGTGCAGGGCGGAGGTCATGGGCGAAAAGGTCCGGTTCGGTCAGCTTCGGAAGAGGCGGGAATATTGTGTTTCATGGCGGGCCGACAACACCGCCAGCAGGGGCGCGAAGGCCTGGCGCTCGTCGTCGCCCAGGGCCATCGCGCGCTCGACGGCCGCAGGGATCTCGTTCGCCAGCCGCGCCAGGATGCGCTGGCCCGCGCTCTGGCCCAGCGGCACGGCCTTGACGGCGGCGGCCACCATGTTCTCGGCCCAGCCGAAGGCGAAGGCCAGGCAGCCGTCCTGCACGGTGGCTTCGGTGCGGCTGGCCGCGAACGCGAAGGCCACGGGGTAGGTTGCGGGCAGGCCGGCGAAGACCTCGGCCGTGTCGGCATGGTGCAGCTTGAGCCACTCGACGAAGGAGCGGCCCATCTGCTCGGTCTGCAGGAAGAACTCGGCGGATTCGCGGGTGTGCAGCACCCAGTCGTTGAGGGTGCGGATGCGTTGTGCGTCGTTCGCGCGCCAGGCCGCGATCGCCTGGGCGGCCAGGGCGAGGTCGCCGCGCGCGAAGCTCAGGTGCAGCTGGTCGGAGAGCCACTCGGTGGCGCTGGCTTCGGAGTTGATGCCGGCCCATTCGACTGCGGCCTCGACGCCTTCGGAATACGAGAAGCCGCCGACCGGCAGGGCGGGCGAGGCTAGCCAGATGAGCTGGAGGAGGCTGTGCGGGGTTGGCATTTTTCAGCGCTGTGGTTCAGGGCGCGTGCGCAGGCCACCGGGTACTTCCCTCCGCGAATGTCCCCCGGCCTGCGGCCTCCTCCTTGCTTTCGCTGCGGGAAGCACCCAGTGTCCTGCGCACGGGAAGGCCGTCGTTCATTTCAGTGCGAGTGGCCGTGATCGTCGTCGAGCAGTTCGGGGGCGAGCACGAGGGGCTTCGGGCCGCTGCTGTGCGAGTGCCCGTGGTCGTGACTGTGGTCATGGTCATGGCTGTGGCCGCCATGCGAATGCCCTTGCGCGCCGTACGCGCCGCCTTCGGGCTCGAAGGCTTCCTCGACGGCGACGACGATCAGGTGCATCGAACGCAGCATGTCGGCCAGCACGTGGTCGGGTTCGATCTTCAGGTGGTCGGGCTTGAGCTCGATCGGCACATGCCGGTTGCCCAGGTGGTAGGCCGCGCGCGTCAGGTCGAAGGGCGTGCCGTGGGCGGTGCAGTGCGTGATGCGCAGCACGGGCTGCGGCGCTGCGATCACGCGCACCAGCGAGCCGTCTTCTGCGACCAGCACGTCGCCACCGCGCACCGCGGTGCCGCGCGGCAGGAAGATGCCGATCTGCCGGCCCTGCGAGTCGGTGGCGTCGAAACGGCTTTTCTGGCGCACGTCCCAGTCGAGTTCGATGGTGGCGGCACGCTTGAGCAGCACGGGCGCGAGACCGCGGCCCTGGGGCATGAGTTTGTTGGCGGTGAGCATGGCGGGTTGCGACTCCAGATGAGGCGGAATAATATAACGCTTGTTATAACTTTTGCTCGTGGGAGTCCGCCATGTCCGCACTCAAACTGACCCAGATCGGCAACTCGGTCGGCGTCATCCTGCCCAAGGAGGTGCTGGCCAGCATGAAGGTCGGCAAGGGCGACACGGTCTACCTCACGCAGGCCGCGGGTGGCGGCTTCACGCTCACGCCATACGACGACGCCTTCGAACGCCAGATGGAGGCGGCGCGGCGCGTCATGAAGAAGCGGCGCAACGTGCTGCGCGAACTGGCGAAATGAGCGCGGCCAACCAGGCCTGGGTCTGGCTCAGCCTGCAGTTGATCCATGCGGTGCATGAAGAGCAGCTGGCCGAGCATGGCGGGCCGGCGGGCGTGCGCGACGAGGGCCTTCTGGCCTCGGCCTTGGGCCGACCGCAGAACCGCGCGTTGTACGAATCGCCCGATGCCGCCACGCTGGCTGCCGCCTACGCCTTCGGCATTGCGCGCAACCACCCCTTCACGGACGGCAACAAGCGAACCGCTTTCGTCGCGATGGAAGTGTTCCTCGACCTCAATGGCTTCGAGTTGGTGGCGTCCGACCATGACTGCGTGCTCATCACGCTGAAGCTCGCCGAAGGCGGGCTGGACGAAGACGCGCTCGCCCAGTGGATTCGTGAGCACCTGGCGCCACGCAACGACTGAAGTGGCGCGCGCGGCGCGGGTGAGTGAAAACGCAGGCATGGGCACGGTGCAACAAGGGTTCTTCCTCCCGTAGCAAGTACCGGGCCCCGCGCGGGGCTTGCTTGCGCGCCCCATCCGCCCCAGCATCCGCGTCATGAACAGCCTGGCCTACCTGACGACCGACGTGGCGACCCCGCTGCGTTTCGACTACTGGCACGACGTCGTGTGCCGCCACTGCATTCCCGCGGCCAGCCGCGCGATGACGGCCGAGCCGTTCGAAGGGCGGCTCGACGTGCGCGAGGTGGGCGCGGTCAGCGTCAACCGCATGTCGGCGCCGATGCATCACTGGTCGCGCGACGCGCCCCACCTGCGCCGGCACCCGCTGGACGACCTGTGGCTGGCGTTCGTGCAGGAGGGCGAGGGCACCTTGGTGCAAGGCGGGCGGCAGGGGCGGCTGCGCAGCGGCGACATGCTGCTCTACGACGCCGGCCGGCCGTTCGAATGCACGCTGGACGCGCGTTCGGTCTACCTGGCGCGCATGCCGCGCCGGCTGCTGCTGCGACGCTTCGCGAAGGCCGAAGAGTTCACCGCCCGCACCATCGCCGCGGACCGTCCCGGCGCGGCGCCGCTGCACGCGATGCTGCGGGAGACGGCGAACCCGGCCTTTGCGCAGCCGCATTCCGCCGCCGCCGAACGCTTCGGCGGCGCGCTCATCGACCTGCTGGCCGTGACGCTCGAACTGCAGCAGGACATGGCTGGCGACGCCGGTGCCGAGCGCGGCCTGCATGCGCGCATGACGGCCTACATCGAGCGTCACCTGGACGATCCGGCGCTGTCGCTCGAGGCGCTGGCGCAGGCGCACCACGTCTCGGCGCGCACCGTGGCGCGGGCGTTCGCGCGCCAGGGCGCCACGGCGATGGGCGCGGTCTGGCAGGCGCGTCTCGCAGCCAGCCGCGAGGCGCTGGTGGGCGGGCGCGCGCACAGCGTGACCGACGTCGCGTTCCAGCACGGGTTTTCCGACCTGTCGCATTTCAGCCGGGTCTTCCGCAAGGCCTACGGCTGCGCGCCGCACACGCTGCTGAAGCCGCGCTGAGCGCCGCGCGCGGGGTGTCCGCCCCAGCACAAGTGCATGTCCGGAAGAGACCAGCGCGGGCCGCCGCGCGCCGATAAGGTTCGCCCGGGGTGGCAGCTTCGCCACTTGGATTCGGACCTTCTTTCTCAACCCTACACACGCGGGAGTCAGTCATGGCGGACAAGGAATTGCATCATCTCGAACTGCTGGAGGTCGGCCGGCAGATCCAGTCGCGCGAGCGCTCGTCGGAAGAAGTCACGCGCGCCATGCTCGCGCGCATCGAGGCCGTCGACGGCCGGCTGCGCAGCTACGCGACGCGCATGGACGCGCAGGCGCTCGACGAGGCGCGCCGCGCCGACACCGAAATCGCCGCCGGCCGCGCGCGCGGGCCGCTGCACGGCGTGCCGCTGGCCGTGAAGGACCTGCTGTGGACCGAGGGCGTGCCGAGCGCGCACGGCATGACGATCCACAAAGCGTTCCGCCCTACCGAGGACGCGACGGTGGTGCACCGCCTGCGCGAGGCCGGCGCGGTGATCCTGGGCAAGCTGCAGCAGACCGAAGGCGCCTTTGCCGACCACCATCCGCAGATCGCGTCGCCGGTCAACCCGTGGGACGCCACGCTGTGGCCCGGCGTGTCGTCCAGCGGCTCGGGCGTGGCCACGGCGGCGGGGCTGTGCTTCGGCGCACTGGGCACCGACACGGGCGGATCGATCCGCTTTCCGTCGGCGGCCAACGGCATCACGGGCCTGAAGCCGACATGGGGGCGGGTGAGCCGCCACGGCGCCTTCGAACTCGCCGCCTCGCTCGACCACATCGGCCCGATGACGCGCAGCGCGGCCGACGCGGGCGCGATGCTGGCGGCCATCGCCGGCGCCGACCCGCGCGACCCGACGGCCAGCACGCTGCCGGTGCCCGACTACCTGGCGACGATGACGCGCGGCCTGGCCGGCCTGCGCGTGGGCATCGACCCCGCCTGGACGCTGGACCGTGTGGACGCACCGACGCGCGCCACGCTCGCCGCCGCGATCCGCACGGTCGAATCGCTGGGCGCCTCGGTGCGCGAGGTGGTGTTTCCCGACACGACGCAGGCGGTGCTCGACTGGTCGCCGCTGTGCGCGGTCGAGACCGCCGTGGCGCACGAGGCCACGTACCCGTCGCGGCGTGACGAGTACGGCCCGGGCCTCTCGGGGCTGATCGACCTGGGCCTGTCGCAAAGCGCCACCGACTACCAGAAGCTGCTGCTGCGCCGCGCCGATTTCACCGGCCGCGTGCGCACGTTCTTCGAGCAGGTCGACCTGCTGCTGATCCCGGCCATTCCCTTCGCGGCGCCGACGCTCGAGCGCGCCGGTCAGCTCGGCGTGGACCCGGAGCTGCTGGCGGGCATGCTGCGCTACACCTGCCCGTTCGACCTCACGGGCAGCCCCACGCTCACCTTGCCGGGCGGCGCCACCGAGGCGGGCGTGCCGGTGGCCTTCCAGTTCGTGGCGCCGCACTTCGGCGAAGACCTGCTGGTGCGCGCGGGCTGGGCGTTCCAGCGGGCGACGGACTGGCACCGCCGGCATCCGGCCGTGTAAGTCACCGCAGAAGCCGCAGCGCGGCTTCGTTCAGAACAGGAAGTAGCGCTGCGCCATCGGCAGCACCTTGGCCGGCTCGCAGGTCAGCAGCTGGCCGTCGGCGCGCACGGCGTAGGTCTGCGCGTCGATCTCCATCTTCGGCGTGTAGCCGTTGTGGATCAGGTCCTGCTTGCGCACGTTGCGGATGTTCTTCACCGCGCTCAGGTGCTTGCTCAGGCCGTAGCGCTCCTTGATGCCCGCGGCCAGCCCGGCCTGCGAGACGAAGGTCAGCGAGCTCTTGGCGAGCGAGCCGCCGTAGGCGCCGAACATCGGCCGGAAGTGCACCGGCTGCGGCGTGGGGATCGATGCGCTGGGGTCACCCATCGCGGCCATCGCGATGGTGCCGCCCTTGATGATGGTGAAGGGCTTCACGCCGAAGAAGGCCGGCTTCCAGACCACGAGGTCGGCCCACTTGCCGACTTCGATCGAGCCCACCTCGTGCGCGATGCCGTGCGCGAGGGCCGGGTTGATCGTGTACTTGGCCACGTAGCGCCGCGCGCGGAAGTTGTCGTTGCGCTCGCTGTCCTCGGGCAGCGTGCCGCGCTGCTGCTTCATCTTGTGCGCGGTCTGCCAGGTGCGGATCACCACCTCGCCGACGCGGCCCATGGCCTGGCTGTCGGAGCTGAACATGCTGATCGCGCCCAGGTCGTGCAGCACGTCCTCGGCGGCGATGGTTTCCTTGCGGATGCGCGACTCGGCAAAGGCCAGGTCTTCGGCGATGCCGGCGTCCAGGTGGTGGCACACCATGAGCATGTCGACGTGCTCGTCGAGCGTGTTCACGGTGTAGGGCATTGTCGGGTTGGTCGAGGAAGGCAGGAAGTTCGCTTCGCCCACCACGCGCAGGATGTCGGGCGCATGGCCGCCGCCCGCACCCTCGGTGTGGAAGGCGCAGATGGCGCGCCCGCCCACGGCGGCGATGGTGTTCTCGACGAAGCCCGATTCGTTCAGCGTGTCGCTGTGGATCGCCACCTGCGTGTCGGTGGCGTCGGCCACGTCCAGGCAGTTGCTGATGGCCGAAGGCGTGGTGCCCCAGTCTTCGTGCAGCTTCAGGCCCATGACGCCGGCCTCGATCTGCTCGTGCAGCGCGTCGGGCAGGCTGGCGTTGCCCTTGCCGAGAAAGCCCAGGTTCATCGGGAAGGCGTCGGCCGCCTGCAGCATGCGTTCGATGTGCCAGGGGCCGGGCGTCGCGGTGGTCGCGAAGGTGCCGGTGGCCGGGCCGGTGCCGCCGCCGAGCATGGTCGTCACGCCCGAGGCCAACGCCTCCTCGATCTGCTGCGGGCAGATGAAGTGGATGTGGCTGTCGATGCCGCCCGCGGTGACGATGGTGCCTTCGCAGCTGATGATCTCGGTGCCCGGGCCGATGACGATGTCCACGCCCGGTTGCACGTCGGGGTTGCCGGCCTTGCCGATGGCGGCGATGCGGCCGTCCTTCAGGCCGATGTCGGCTTTCACGATGCCCCAGTGGTCGAGGATGAGGGCGTTGGTCATCACCGTGTCGACGGCGCCCTGTGCGCGCGTGCGCTGCGACTGCGCCATGCCGTCGCGGATCGTCTTGCCGCCGCCGAACTTCACCTCTTCGCCGTAGCCGCCGGCGCGCAGCGTGTAGTCGGCTTCGACTTCGATCAGCAGGTCGGTGTCCGCAAGACGAACCCGGTCGCCCACGGTGGGGCCGAAGATTTCTGCGTAGGCGCGTCGCCCGATGGTGGCCATGTTTTAGAGCTTTCCTTGAACCAGGCCGCGAAAGCCGTAGACGATGCGATCGCCCGAGAAGTCGACCAGCTCGACGGTGCGTTGCTGGCCCGGCTCGAAGCGCACCGCGGCGCCCGAGGCGATGTTCAGCCGCATGCCGCGCGCGGCGGCGCGGTCGAAGTCGAGGGCGCCGTTGGTCTCGGCGAAGTGGTAGTGCGAGCCGACCTGGATCGGCCGGTCGGCCGTGTTGCGCACCACCAGCGCGAGGGCGCGGCGGCCGGGGTTGAGCGTGTGCTCGCCGTCGTCGGTGAAAAGTTCGCCGGGCGTCATGGCCGCCTCAGACCGCCTGGGCCAGCAGCGTGGCGCCCAGGGCAACGACGGCGGCGCCGGCCACGCGCGGCAGCCAGGCGTTGGCATGGCGCAGCGCCCAGCCCAGCGCGATGCCGGCCGCGTGCAGCAGCAGCGTGGCGCTGACCATGCCGGCCAGCGTGAGGGCGGCGCCGTGCTCGCCCGCCAGTTCGTGGCCGTGCGCCACGCCGTGGAAGACGGCGAACAGGCCCACCACGGCCATGGCGACGCCGGCCGGCAGGTGCACGCGCGTGGCGACCAGCAGGCCCAGCACCAGCAGCGAGGCGGCGATCATCGGTTCCACCGCCGGCAGTTGCACGCCGGCCAGCCCGACCAGCGCGCCCGCGAGCAGCATGCCCGCGAAGGCCAGCGGCGCCCACAGCAGGTCGGGCCAGGCGCGGCGCGCGACCAGCGCGCTCCACAGGCCGACTGCGACCATCGCCGCGAGGTGGTCCGCACCGGTCAGCGGGTGCATGAAGCCGGTGACGAAGCCGTGGTGCACGCCGCCGTCGACGCCGGTGTGGGCGCCGGCGGCCAGCGGCAGCAGGAGAAGGGTCGCGAGCAGGGCGGAAGTCTTTGCGAAGCGCATGAAAAGGTCTTTCTTCTTGTGGCGGAGGTTCAGACGATCGGCTGGTGGACGGTCACGAGCTTGGTGCCGTCGGGAAAACTGGCCTCGACCTGGATGTCGGGAATCATCTCGGCGATGCCGTCCATCACGTCGGCGCGGGTGAGCACGCTGCGGCCCTCGCTCATCAGCTCAGCGACGCTCTTGCCGTCGCGGGCGCCTTCCATCACGGCGGCGGTGATGAGCGCGACGGCTTCGGGGTAGTTGAGCTTGAGCCCCCGCGCCTTGCGGCGCTCGGCCAGCAGCGCCGCCGTGAAGATCAGCAGCTTGTCTTTTTCGCGCGGGGTCAGTTCCATGGCGGGGGTGGGGTCGGGTGGCGGTCGGTGATTATGGGCAAGGCTGTCTCTTTGCAACAGTCGTGCCCTGTTCGCCAAATGCCGTACTTGGTGGCACGGAAGCTGCACCGAAACGGTGTGAACGCAGTCGACCCACCTCTCCTGACCGACGACGCCCCCCAGCGCATCGTCAAGGTGCGGCGCGACTACAACAGCTGGGTCGCGAGCGAAACGCTGGAGGACTACGCGCTGCGCTACACGCCGCAGCGCTTTCGCAAATGGTCCGAATGGCGGGTGGCCAACACGGCCTTCGGGGCGGCCTCGTTCCTGGTGCTGGAGGCGGTCGGCGCCACGCTGCTGGTGCAGTACGGATTCGCCAACGCCTTCTGGGCGATCCTCGTCACGGGGCTCATCATCTTCCTGGCGGGGCTGCCGATCAGCGTGTACGCGGCGCGCTACGGCGTCGACATGGACCTGCTCACGCGCGGCGCGGGCTTCGGCTACATCGGCTCCACGCTCACCTCGCTGATCTACGCGAGCTTCACCTTCATCTTCTTCGCGCTCGAGGCGGCCGTGATGGCCTATGCGCTCGAGCTGGCGCTGGGCATTCCGCCGGTGTGGGGCTACCTGGTGTGCGCGCTGGTGGTGATTCCGCTGGTCACGCACGGGGTGTCGGTGATCAGCCGGCTGCAGCTGTGGACACAGCCGCTGTGGCTGCTGATGCTGGTGGTGCCTTTTGTCTTCGTGCTCGTGCGCGATCCTGGTGCGTTCGCGGGCATCACGCACTACGGCGGGGCGAAGCCGGGCGCACAAGGATTCAACCTGCACCTGTTCGGTGCCGCACTGACGGTCGGCATCGCGCTCATCACGCAGATGGGCGAGCAGGCCGACTACCTGCGCTTCATGCCCGCGCGCACCACAGGCACGGCGCGCCGCTGGTGGGCCGGGGTGCTGGCGGGCGGGCCGGGCTGGGTGGTGCTGGGCGTGGTCAAGATGCTGGGCGGCGCCGCGCTGGCCTACCTGGCGATCACGCACATGGTGCCGGTCGAGCGCGCGGTCGACCCGAACCAGATGTACCTGGCGGCCTACGAGTACGTGTTCCCGAACTACGGCTGGGCGGTGGCGGCGACGGCGCTGTTCGTGGTGGTCTCGCAGCTGAAGATCAACGTGACGAACGCCTATGCGGGTTCGCTGGCCTGGAGCAATTTCTTCTCGCGCGTGGCGCACAGCCACCCGGGGCGCGTGGTGTGGGTGGTGTTCAACGCGCTCATCGCCTTCATGCTGATGGAGATGAACGTGTTCGAGGCGCTGGGCGACGTGCTCGGCCTCTTCGCCAACATCGCCATCGCCTGGATGATGGCCGTGGTGGCCGACCTGGTCGTCAACAAGCCGCTGGGGCTGTCGCCGCCGGGCATCGAGTTCAAGCGCGCGCACCTGTGGGACATCAACCCGGTGGGCGTGGGCGCGATGGCGCTGGCGTCGGTGCTGTCGATCACGGCGCACCTGGGCGTGTTCGGGCCGCTGGCGCAGGCGTTCTCGGCGCTGATCGCGCTGGGCACGGCGCTGGTCGCGTCGCCGCTGCTGGCGTGGGCCACGGGCGGCAAGTACTACCTGGCGCGCACCTCTGATGCCGGCGGCTCCGTGCTGTTCGCGCCGGCCGCGGGTGGGCGCAAGGTGCGCTGGGCGCGGGTCGAACCCTCGTCGGACGAGGGCGGCAGCTACCAGCGCCTGAAGGTGCAGCACTGCGTGATCTGCGAGCGCGAGTACGAAGGGCCCGACATGGCGCACTGCCCGGCCTACCAGGGCGCGATCTGCTCGCTGTGCTGCACGCTCGATGCGCGCTGCGGCGACCTGTGCAAGCCGCACGCGAGCCTGTCGGCGCAGTGGTCCGCCGTGCTGCGCTGGCTGCTGCCGCGCCGCAGCTGGCGCTACCTGGACACGGGGCTCGGGCACTTCCTGCTGCTGATGCTGGTCATCGTGCCGCTGCTGGCGGTGGTGTTCGGCGTGCTCTACCAGCAGGAGCTGCGGGCCCTGAGCGAAGGCGCGCTCGCGCTGGCGGCGCAGGCCGACGTGGGCGGGGCGCTGGTCGCGGTGCAGCAGGCCTCGCTGCGCTCGGGTTTTCTCAAGGCCTACATGGCGCTCTTGGTCATCGCGGGCATCGTCGCGTGGTGGCTGGTGCTGGCGCACCAGAGCCGCAAGGTGGCACAGGAAGAATCGAACCGGCAGACCCACCTGCTGGTGCGTGAGATTGCCCTGCACCGCGAGACCGACCGCGCCCTGCAGGACGCCAAGCAGAGCGCCGAAGAGGCCCGCGAGATCGCCGAGCACGCCAAGCTCGCGGCCGACCAGGCGCGGCGCGCGGCGGACCTCGCGAACCAGGCCAAGAGCCGCTACATCAGCGCCATCAGCCACGAGCTGCGCACGCCGCTCAACAGCATCCTGGGCTACGCGCAGCTCATGGGCGAAGACCACTCGGTGCCGCCGCACCGCCAGCAGGCGGTGGCCGTGATCAAGCGCGGCGGCGAGCACCTGCTGTCGCTCATCGAGGGCACGCTGGCCATCGCCCACATCGAGGCCGGCAAGCTCACGCTCGATGCGCGGCCGATGCGCTTTGCCGACGCGATGCGCGAGCTGGCCGACATGTTCGAGTTGCAGGCGGCCGAGAAGGACCTGCGCTTTCGCTTCGAGGCGGCTGGTGCGCTGCCCGACGTGGTGCGCGCCGACGAAAAACGCGTGAGCCAGATTCTCATCAACCTGCTGGGCAACGCGATCAAGTTCACGGCGGCGGGGCAGGTGACCTTGCGCATTTCGTACGCACGCGAGTTCGCCGCCATCGAGATCGAGGACACCGGGCCGGGCATGACGGACGCCGACATCGAGCGCATCTTCGAGCCCTTCGCGCGCGGCCACGCGGCGGTGTCGTCGGCGCCCGGCGCAGGCCTGGGTCTGACCATCGCGAAGATGCTGACCGACCTGATGGGCGGCGAGATGAAGGTGCGCAGCACGCCGGGCGAGGGCTCGCTGTTCTGCGTGCGGCTGTTCCTGCCGCGCGTGCACGAGGCGGTGGCGGGCAGTGCGCGCATTGCACCGGCGCCGCGCGCGCGGCGCGGCTACGAGGGCGCGCGCCGGCGCCTGCTGGTGGTCGACAACGAAGAGGCCGACCGCGAGCTGCTGGGCCATGTGCTCGCGCCGCTGGGCTTCGAGCTGCGCAGCGCGGCCAGCGGGCACGACGCGCTGGACCTCATCGCCGCGGGCTACCGGCCCGACGCCATGTTCGTCGACCTCGCGATGCCCGGCATCGACGGCTGGGAGACCATCCGCCGCGCGCGCAAGCTGGGGCTGGCCGACGCGTCGGTGGCCATCGTATCGGCCAACGCCTTTGACAAGGGCCTGGACAACGACGTGGGCATCGCGCCCGAAGACTTCTTCGTCAAGCCTGTGCGCCACACCGAACTGCTCGACTGGCTGGAGCGCCGGCTCGCGCTGCAGTGGACCGACATCGCCGCGCGGCCCGCGCCCGCCGTGGCCGCGCCGCGCGCGATGCAGCCGCCGTCGCTGGCACGCCTGCGCGCGCTCGACGAGGCCGTGGGCCTGGGCTACTTCCGGGGCATCATGAACCAGCTCGACGACATCGACGCCGCGCAGCCCGAGTGCGCCGCGTGGACCGAGGCCCAGCGCGCGCTGGCCCGCCAGTTCCAGTTCGAAGCCATGGGCCGCGCGCTGGCCGAGGCCGCCGAGGGCGCCGCATGACTCTCTTGTCTCCACCGACCATGCCCGCTTCACCGCTTGCCCGCACGCTGCGTGAGCAGCAGGGCGCCCACGGCGACCTGGTGCTGATCGTCGACGACGTGCCCGACAACCTCGCCGTGCTGCACGACGCGCTCGACGAATCGGGCTACACCGTGCTCATCGCCACGAACGGCGAACAGGCGCTGCAGCGCGCCGCGCAGGCGCGCCCCGACATCGTGCTGCTCGACGCGATGATGCCGGGCATCGACGGCTTCGAGGTGGCGCGCCGGCTCAAGGCCGATGCGGCCACCGCGCACATCCCCATTGTGTTCATGACGGGTCTGACCGAGACCGAGCACCTCGTGGCGGCGCTCGAGGCGGGCGGCGTCGACTACGTCACCAAGCCCATCAAGCCCAAGGAAGTGCTGGCGCGCATGAACGTGCACCTGCAGGGCGCCCGCCGCGCGCGGCAGGAGGCGCACCAGGCCGGGCAGGCGCGCAATGCGCTCGACGCCTTCGGCTACGCGAGCATCACGGTGAGGCTGCCCGAGGGGCGGCTGATCTGGCAGACGGCGCTGGCGCGCGAGCTGCTCGCGCGCTACTGCGAGACCCAGGCGCCCGAGACGCCGCCGGCCGTGCTCGGCTGGCTGCGCCAGCACGCGCCCGAGGCCCGCGCGCGCGGCATCGAGCCGCCGGCCCTGGTCATCGCGCAGGGCGCGCGCAGCCTGAGCCTGCGGCTGCACCGCCAGACCGGCGAGGACGACACCGGCGACGAATGGATGATCGTCATGCGCGAGGTCTCCGACACCGCCGTGATCGAGGCCATGAGCCTGAGCCTGAAGCTCACGGCGCGCGAGGCCGAGGTGCTGTACTGGGTGGTCAAGGGCAAGACCAACAAGGACATCGGCGAGATCCTCGGCAGCAGCCCGGCCACCGCCAAGAAGCACCTGGAGCGCGTGTACGTGAAGCTGGGCGTGGAGACGCGCACGGCAGCGGCCGGCGTGGCGATCAAGCGCATCCGCGAGCTGCAGCCGCAGTTCGAACTCTGAAGGGTGGGGGATGGCGTTGCCGCGTCATGGCGCGGACTTTCCGGCTTCCTAGAATGAGGCAGGGCTCTCTGAGGGAAGCACGAGATGAAGAACAACAACAACCGCACCGCACGCCTGCTTCTTGCCGCAGTCGCGGCGTTGCCGGGCCTCGGCGCGCAGGCCGCCGGCCACTTCGATGTCGACGACGCCGGCACGCTCGATCCCGGCCAGTGCCAGTACGAAACCTGGTGGGGCCGCAGCGGTGCCGAGCCGGTCACGACGGGTTTCCATGTCGGGCCTGCCTGCCGGGTCGGGCCGGTCGAGCTGGGGCTGAATTTCGACCGGCTGTCGGCGCAGGGCGTCCATTCGGTCACGGGCGGCCCGCAGCTCAAGTGGACCTTTGCCGGCGCGGCCGCCGACGCGCCTTTCAGCGCCGCCGTGTCGATGGGCGCGGTGGCCGACCTGCGGCGCGGCGGTCGCTGGGGCGGCCAGTTGGTGGTGCCGCTGACCTGGCGGCCCACGGCCAGCCTGCAGATTCATGCCAACTTGGGCGCCGATTGGGCGCTGGGCACCGGCGCGCGCACGCCGCGCGGCGGCCTGGCCGTGGAGTGGGCGCTGAACGACGCCGTGTCGCTGATCGCCGAGCGCCACCGGGCCGGGGGCCTGTGGACCTCGCGCGTGGGCGGCCGTTTCAGCCTGACGCCGATGATCAGTGTCGACATCAGCACCTCGCGCACCGGGCCGCAGGGCGTGCGCGGCGTGGTGATCGGGCTGAACCACGAATTCACCTGGAAATGAAATAAGTGAAGGAAAACTGAAATCCGCTGCAATGGGATGAACTCCCGTATCGTGGATTTCGTTGATTTTGAATAAGATTCCGTCACATTTATTAACGAGTCAACGATCCGTGACCCCATCGCCCGTTCTGGACTTCAAGTTCACCGCGCCGCCGGAGAGCCCCGCGCAGACCTTCCTGCCGGGGCGGCCGGCCGGGGTGCTCGGCCGCTCGTTCACGCCGCAGCGCAACCCGCGCCTGCAGGGGCTGCAGTGCCTGCGCTGCGACGCGCTGTACCCGGTCACGCTCGCCAACGACGGCTGCCCGGCCTGCCGGCAGGCCGGCTTTCACGTCGGGCTGCGCGCCAGCTACCGGCCCGGCGGCCCGGACGTGGTGCCGATGCCGTACGTGCAGGGCTTTTCGCTCGGCGAGGGCAACACGCCGCTGCACGACATGCCCGAGCTCGCGCGGCAGTTCGACATCGCGCGCCTGAGCATCAAGGACGAATCGCGCAACCCGACCGGCTCACCCAAGGACCGGCTGACCGCGATGGGCGTGGCGCAGGCGCTGGACGCCGGCGCCCACACGCTGGTGCTCGCCTCGTCGGGCAACACGGCGGTATCGGCGGCGCACTACGCCTGGGCCGCGGGGCTCGGTTGCGAGGTGGCCTCCTACGAGGCGATGCCCGCCACCTACGCCCGCCAGCTCGACGCGCTGGGCGCGCGGCGCTATGTGTTCGCCGACAACACCGGCCGCTGGGGCTTCGTGCGCGAGCGCTCGCAGTACCCGGGGTATTTCGCGCTCTCCAACTACCGCCTGCCCGCGCTGGGCAGCGCGCCCTTGGGCGTGGAGGGCTACAAGGCCATTGCCGAAGAGTGCCTGAAGGACGGCGGCCTGCCTGATCACGTCGTGGTGCCGACCGGGCGCGGCGACATGGCGTGGGGCATCTACGCCGGTTTTCGCGAGCTGCTGGCGGCGGGGCGCATCGCGCGGCTGCCGCGGATGTGGCTGGTCGAGCCCTTCCCGCGGCTGTCGCGCGTGCTCGGCGGCGGGGCGCTCAACGGCAGCTACCCCGGTCGCACGGCGCAGCTGTCGAGCGCGGGCGCGACGGTCACTTACCTGCAATGGCAGGCCGCCACGGCCAGCGGCGGCGGTGCCGTGGTGGTGGGCGACGACGAGGCCCGCGCGGCGCGGCGGCTGCTCACCGCGGCCGGCGTGAGCGCCGAACTGGCGGCAGCGGCAGGCCTGGGGGCTGTGCGACAACTGCGCGAGGCCGAGACCATCGCGGCCGATGCGCATGTCGTGATGGTGCTGACCTCCGACGCGTCGAGCGACCCGAGCTGGCCTGACCGCGCCGTGGCCTGAGCCGCGCGTGCCGTGCAACCCCGGGGCTCAGCGCCCCGTGTGCACCTTGATGCGGATCGTCGCGACGTCCCAGCCTCGGTTCTTCAGCCGCGTGACCAGCATCGGCGACAGCTGGCGCAGCTTGGCGGCCGCGGCGCTGCCCTTGACCAGCAGGCACCACACGTCGCCCTCGGCCGGCCCGGGCTGGATGGCCGCGCGCATGGCGGGCGGAATCAGCCCTTCGATGGCCTTCAGCCGCTCGGCCGTGTCCCGCGCGCGCGCCATCAGGCTCCCCAGGGTGGGGGCGCCTGCCGCAGCATCGTGCAGTGAAATGGCGGGGGGCAGTCGGCGATACATGGGTAATCCAGGGGTTAGAAACAAGACAGCTAAAATGCCCGGTTTGCCGACGCGTGCGTCGGCGTTTGTTCCGGAACGGGGCCATCCGACTTCGAGACTTGCGAAGCTTGCATTCGAAGAAGGTGCGCCCAACTGCTTTCACCATATCTTAGGGAATCCGGTCGCAGTGCCTGTCGTGTCAGGTGCCCGCCCCTCTCCACGCCCATGGCAACCAACTTCCTGACCCAGATCTTCGGCAGTCGCAACGACCGGCTCCTCAAGCAGTATCGCAAGACGGTGACGCGCATCAATGCGCTCGAACCCGAATTCGAAAAGCTCAGCGACGACGCGCTGCGCGCCAAGACGCAGGAATTCAAGGACCGCATCGCCAAGGGCGAGTCGCTCGACGACCTGCTGCCCGAAGCCTTCGCCACCGTGCGCGAAGGCTCCAAGCGCGTCATGAAGATGCGCCACTTCGACGTCCAGCTGCTCGGCGGCATGGCGCTGCACAACGGCAAGATCTCCGAAATGCGCACCGGCGAAGGCAAGACGCTGACCGCCACGCTGCCCGTGTACCTGAACGCGCTGTCCGGCAAGGGCGTGCACGTGGTCACGGTGAACGACTACCTGGCCAACCGCGACGCGACCTGGATGGGCCGCCTGTACAACTTCCTGGGCCTGTCGGTCGGCATCAACCTGCCGCAGATGCCGCGCGAAGAGAAGCAGGCCGCCTACGGCAGCGACATCACGTACGGCACGAACAACGAGTACGGCTTCGACTACCTGCGCGACAACATGGTCTACGAGCCCGGCGACCGGGTGCAGCGCGGCCTGAATTTCGCGATCGTCGACGAGGTGGACTCCATCCTGATCGACGAGGCCCGCACGCCGCTGATCATCAGCGGCCAGGCCGAAGACCACACCGACCTGTACCTGGCGATCAACAAGGTGGTGCCGCTGCTCAAGAAGCAGGAAGGCGAAGCCGATCCGCGCACGGGCGAGGGCGTCACGGTGCCCGGCGACTTCACGGTCGACGAAAAAACCCACCAGGTGTTCCTGACCGAAGACGGCCACGAGAACGCCGAGCGCATCCTGGGCGAGCTCAAGCTGATTCCCGAAGGCGCGTCGCTGTACGACCCGGCCAACATCACGCTGATGCATCACCTGAATGCCGCGCTGCGTGCCCGCCACCTGTACCACCGCGACCAGCACTACGTGGTGCAGCAGGGCGAAGTGGTCATCGTCGACGAATTCACCGGCCGTCTCATGAGCGGCCGCCGCTGGAGCGACGGCCTGCATCAGGCCGTGGAAGCCAAGGAAGGCGTCGAGATCCAGGCCGAGAACCAGACCCTGGCCTCGATCACCTTCCAGAACTACTTCCGCCTGTACGGCAAGCTGGCCGGCATGACCGGCACGGCCGACACCGAAGCCTACGAGTTCCAGGAAATCTACGGTCTCGAGACCACGATCATTCCGCCCAACCGCATCAGCAAGCGCGACGACCAGCTCGACCGCGTCTACAAGACCACGCGCGAGAAGTACGAGGCGGCGATCCAGGACATCCGCGAGTGCTACGAGCGTGGCCAGCCGGTGCTGGTGGGCACCTCGTCGATCGAGAACTCGGAAATCATCGACGCCCTGCTCGAGAAGGCGGGCCTGCCGCACCAGGTGCTCAACGCCAAGCAGCACGCCCGCGAAGCCGACATCGTCGCGCAGGCCGGCCGCACGAAGATGATCACCATCGCGACCAACATGGCCGGCCGCGGTACCGACATCGTGCTGGGCGGCAACATCGAGAAGATGATCGAGGCGATCGAGGCCGACGAAGGCCGCGACGAAGCCACCAAGCAGGCCGACATCGCCCACGTGCGCGCCGAGTGGACCAAGGACCACGAGTTCGTGAAGTCGCTGGGCGGCCTGCGCATCATCGCCACCGAACGCCATGAGTCGCGCCGCATCGACAACCAGCTGCGCGGCCGTTCGGGCCGCCAGGGCGACCCGGGTTCCTCGCGCTTCTACCTGAGCCTGGACGATCCGCTGATGCGCATCTTCGCGGGCGACCGCGTGAAGGCGATCATGGACCGCCTGAAGATGCCCGACGGCGAAGCCATCGAGGCCGGCATCGTCACGCGCAGCATCGAGAGCGCGCAGCGCAAGGTCGAGGCGCGCAACTTCGACATCCGCAAGCAGCTGCTCGAGTACGACGACGTGTCGAACGACCAGCGCAAGGTGATCTACCAGCAGCGCAACGACATCCTCGACGCGGCCGACCTCACGGCGCAGATCGCCGCGCTGCGCGAAGGCTGCTTCACCGACCTCGCGCGCCAGTACGTGCCGCGCGAATCGGTCGAGGAACAGTGGGACCTCGACACCCTCGAGAAGAGCCTGTTCACCGAGTGGGGCATCGACATGCCGCTCAAGCAGCAGGTCGAGGCCGCCGACGCCATCTCCGACGAGGAAGTGGTCGAGAAGATCGTGGCCTACGCCAACGAGAGCTTCGACGCCAAGGTCGCGCTCATCGGCCAGGAGAACTTCACCCAGTTCGAACGCATGGTGCTGCTGCAGAGCATCGACACCCACTGGCGCGAACACCTGGCCTCGCTCGACTACCTGCGCCAGGGCATCCACCTGCGCGGCTATGCGCAGAAGCAGCCCAAGCAGGAATACAAGCGCGAGGCCTTCGAGCTCTTCGGCCAGCTGCTCGATTCGGTCAAGAACGAAGTCACGCGCCAGCTCATGACGGTGCGCGTGCAGTCGGGCGAACAGCTCGAGCAGGCGGCCGAGGAAATGGAAAGCCGCGGCGAGAACGTCTCGAACATCACCTACACCGCGCCCACCGAGACCGGCGAGGTCGAGGTGCGCGTCGACGAAGAGAACCAGCGCCGCCTGGCGGCTGTCGGCACCGGCGCCCTGAGCGCCGAAGCCGCCGCCTTTGCGCGCGTCGGCCGCAACGACCCCTGCCCCTGCGGCAGCGGCAAGAAGTACAAGGCGTGCCACGGCAAGCTGAGCTGAAGTCCCGCCCCTTTCATTGAGAGAAATCCCATGCCCGTGAACCTGTCCGCTCCCGATCCCGCCGCGCTGTTCGCGGTGCCCGGCGTCCGCATCGGCGTGGCCGAAGCCGGCGTGCGCAAGGCCAACCGCAAGGACCTGACTGTCGTGCTGATCGACGAAGGCTCGGCGGTCGGCGGCGTGTTCACGCAGAACCGCTTCTGCGCCGCCCCGGTGCAGGTCTGCCGCGACCACCTGAAGGCCAACTACGGCATTCGCGCGATGGTGATCAACACCGGCAACGCCAACGCCGGCACCGGCGAAGACGGCCTGATGCGCACGCGCTCCACCTGCATCGCGCTGGCGCGCCACCTGGAGCTGGCGCCCGAGCAGATCCTGCCGTTCTCGACCGGCGTGATCATGGAGCCGCTGCCCGTGGACCGCATCGAGGCCGGCCTGCCGGCCGCGCTGGCCGACGCGTCGGAAAACAACTGGGCCCGTGCCGCCGAAGGCATCATGACCACCGACACGATCCCCAAGGCGTTCAGCCGCCGGGTGCAGATCGGCGGCGCCACGGTCACGATCACCGGCATCAGCAAGGGCGCCGGCATGATCCGCCCGAACATGGCGACCATGCTCGGTTTCATGGCGACCGACGCGAAGATCGACCCGGCGCTGATCCAGCCGCTGGCCACGCAGCTGGCCGACGCCTCGTTCAACCGCGTGACCATCGACGGCGACACCTCGACCAACGACTCCTTCGTGGTCATCGCCACGCAGAAGGCCGCGCACGCCACCATCACCTCGCTCGACTCGACCGACGGCCAGGCGCTCGTGGCCGCGATGCGCGACGTGGCCCGCCTGCTGGCGCAAGCCATCGTGCGCGACGGCGAAGGCGCGACCAAGTTCATCACCATCCAGGTCGACGGCGGCAAGGACGGGGCCGAGTGCCGCCAGGTGGCTTATGCCGTGGCGCATTCGCCGCTGGTCAAGACCGCTTTCTTCGCCAGCGACCCGAACCTGGGCCGCATCCTGGCGGCCGTCGGTTACGCCGGCATTGCCGACCTCGACCAGACCGGCATCGACCTGTTCCTCGATGACGTGCACGTGGCGGTGAAGGGCGGACGCAATCCGTCGTACCGCGAGGAAGACGGCCAGCGCGTGATGAAGCAAAGCGAGATCACTGTGCGCATCGGCCTGGGCCGCGGCACCGCCAGCGACACCGTGTGGACCTGCGACTTCAGCCACGAATACGTGACCATCAACGCCGATTACCGGTCATGAACGAGCAGTTCCAGAAGCTCATCGAGCGCGCCGAACAGCTCATCGGCCGCATCGAATCGATCCTGCCGCAGCCGCTGGCCGCGCCGACCGACTGGAGCGCTTCCATCGCGTGGCGCTACCGCCGCCGCAGCTCCGGCCATGGCGTGCTGGAGCCCGTGAAGCACGTGGCCACGATGGCGCTCGATTCGCTGAGGGAAATCGACGTCCAGAAGGAAAAGATCGAGCGCAACACGCGCCAGTTCGTCGAAGGCAAGCCGGCCAACAACGTGCTGCTGACCGGCGCACGCGGCACCGGCAAGTCGTCGCTGATCCGCGCCTGCCTGCAGGCCTATGCGCCGCAGGGCCTGCGCCTCATCGAAGTCGACAAGGCCGAGTTGGTCGACCTGCCGGACATCGTCGAGGTGGTGTCGCAGCGTCCCGAGAAGTTCATCGTCTTCAGCGACGACCTGAGCTTCGACGAGGGCGAGCCGGGCTACAAGGCGCTCAAGTCGATTCTCGACGGATCGATTGCCGCCTCGACGCCCAACGTGCTGATCTACGCGACCAGCAACCGGCGCCACCTGCTGCCCGAGTACATGAAGGACAACCTCACGTACAAGCACACGGACGACGGCGAGGTGCATCCGGGCGAGGTGATCGAAGAGAAGATTTCGCTGTCGGAGCGCTTCGGCCTCTGGGTGAGCTTCTACCCCTTCAGCCAGAACGAATACCTGACGATCGTGGGCCAGTGGCTCTCGTCGTTCGGTGTCGACGACGCGGCCATTGCGGCGGCACGGCCCGAGGCGCTCGTGTGGGCGCTGGAGCGCGGCTCGCGCAGCGGCCGCGTGGCCTACCAGTTCGCGCGCGACTACGCGGGGCGGGCCGGCGCGTGAGCGAGGCTGTGGAATCGGCGCGCAAGCACACCGAAGTGGCCGTCGGCGTGCTGATCCGCCTGGCCGACGAGGCGCTGCTGCTCACCACGCGCCCCGAAGGCAAGGCCTATGCGGGCTACTGGGAGTTCCCGGGCGGCAAGATCGAAGCCGGCGAGACGGTCGAGGAAGCCTTGCGCCGCGAGCTGCAGGAAGAACTGGGCATCACCATCGGCGGCGCCGAGGTCTGGAAGGTCACCGAGCACGACTACCCGCACGCGCTGGTGCGCCTGCACTGGTGCAAGGTGACGGACTGGACCGGCGAATTCGAAATGCGCGAGAGCCAGGCCATGGCCTGGCAGCAACTGCCGCTCGACGTGGCGCCGGTGTTGCCGGGCGCGCTGCCGGTGCTGGCGTGGCTGGTCGAGGAACGCGGCCTGCCCGCGTCGGCCGCCGAGGCGGTGTCGACCGTCGCCTGACGACGCACGGCACGACCGTGGTCGAGAAGTAAGAGATATGCATCCCAAGTACCGTGCCGACATCGACGGCCTGCGCGCCGTGGCCGTGGCCTCGGTGGTCATCTTCCACGCGTTTCCGAAGCTGCTGCCTGGCGGCTTCATCGGCGTCGACATCTTCTTCGTGATCTCGGGCTTCCTGATCACGACGATCATCATGCAGAGCCACGCGGCCGGCGATTTCAGCTACCGCGATTTCTATGCGCGCCGTATCCGCCGCATCTTCCCGGCGCTGATGCTGGTGCTGACGGGCGTGCTTGCCTTCGGCTGGTACGTGCTGCTGAACAAGGAATTTCTCGAGCTGGGCAAGCAGGCGCTGGGCGGCGTGGGCTTCGTGGCCAACTTCGTCTTCTGGAGCGAGGCCGGCTACTTCGACACGGCCGCCGAGACCAAGCCGCTGTTGCACCTGTGGTCGCTGGGCATCGAAGAACAGTTCTACATTTTCTGGCCGCTCCTGCTCGGGCTGGCCTGGCGCCGGCGTTGGCCGATCGTGCGGGTGTTGTGGGTGCTGGCGGTGGTGTCGTTCCTCATCAACGTGACGACGATCCACCCGTTCCGTACGGCAGCCTTCTATTCGCCGGCCTCGCGCTTCTGGGAGCTGATGGTGGGTGGCATCCTGGCCTGCATGCGGCTGAAGCCGTCGGTGCCGAACGTCTGGCGTAGCCATGTGCAGTCGGTGCTGGGCGTGGGCCTGATCGTGCTCGGCCTCGTGATGATCCGCAGCGACAAGGCCTTCCCCGGCTGGTGGGCGCTGTTGCCGACCCTGGGCGCGGTGAGCTGCATTGCGGCCGGCCCGACGGGCGTGCTGAACAAGTACTTCCTCTCGAACCGCGCGATGGTGTGGATCGGCCTCATCAGCTATCCGCTGTACCTGTGGCACTGGCCGCTGCTGGTGTACGCGCGGATCGTCAAGGGCGCGGAGCCGTCGGTGGGCACGCGCGTGACGATGGTGGTGTCGAGCGTGCTGCTGGCCTGGCTGACCTACCGCTTCATCGAGCGGTTCACGCGGGCCCGCGTCGGCGTCGGCATGCTGCGCACGCTCGTGGGAACGGGCGCCTTCGTGGCCGTGGCCGGCGTGGCCGTGATGAATGGCCTGCCAGCGCGCCACAACAGCGAGCTGCTGCAGAAGGTGACCGACGCGACGGTGGACGGCGACTACTACAGCGGCTTTTCTTCGGAAAACTTCGGCCCCTACGCGGTGAACCGCATCGGCAACGGCGCCCGCAAGGTGCTGCTGATCGGCGACAGCCACGTCATCGAATACGGCCCGCGTGCCGCCGAGCTGGCACGCATCGCGCCCGAGCGCATGGCGACCACCTATTTCTTCACCTACGGCGCGTGCCCGGCCATTCCGAACGTCTTCGCCGAACAGAACCCCGGCTGCGGCCCGGCCCGCGACCAGTGGATGGCGATGGCGCGCGACCCGCAGATCGACACCGTGCTGATCGGGAGCTGCTGGAACTGTTACTTCACGGGCGAGTTCCCGCTGGACTACGTGCTGCGCGAGAACGGCGCCTCGCTCTCCCTGACCCGTGGCGACCGCGCCGGCATCGAGCCCTCGCTGGTGGCGCTGCAGGCGTGGGTGACCGAACTGGTCAAGCAGAAGAAAAAGGTCTATCTGCTGCTGGACAACGCGCTGGGCGACGGTTTCGAACCCCGCCGCATGATCGAGGGCAGCCGCCTGCGCACGCTGTCGGTCGTGGGAAATTCGCCGACTGCGCCCGTGCTCGCCGACCAGGTGAAGCTCAACCAGCGGCTCCTGCAGATTGCGGCTGCCAGCGGTGCGGAAGCGATCGATGTGCTGGGCGCCCTGTGCAAGGACGGCCAGTGCCCGCGGACGATGCCCGACGGCGCGCCGGCCTACAAGGACCACGGCCATCTGCGGCCCGCGTTCACGCGGCAGTTCGCGACCTACCTGGACAAGGTGTTCCTGGAAGAGGGCGTGCAGCCCGCGACGGCCAACTGACGGCCCCGCAGCTCTGGCTGGGCTGCGGCGGCGTGCATGCAATCTATTGCTGCAGCTTGGGATCGCCGAAGGGCTCTTCGTCGGGCGGTGTCTCCGCCGGCATCCTGAATTCCTCGGTCGCCCAGGCGCCGAAGTCGATGCCCTTGCAGCGTGCGCTGCAGAACGGCCGGAACGGGTTGCGCTCGGCGTAGACGCTGTCGCCGCCGCAGGTCGGGCAGCGGACGATGCGTTCGTCTTCTTTCTTCTTGCTCACACCGGGCCTCACGCGCAGAGGGTCAGTTCGAAGGGGGTGTCTTCCGTGCTCGGGTGCAGGCGGTCGTCGGCCTCGTGCCGCATGAGCCGCACCGAGACCATGAGGCGGTTGCCGCTGATTTCCGGGACCAGGCCCAGCTTGGGATCGATGCGCAGCCGCAGCAGCTGGAAGCTGCGTCCCTGCGGCAGGTTCTGCTGGAACTGCCCGTGGGTGGCGATCACCTTGTAGGGCACGTCGGCGTCGCGCAGCAGCTTGAGCAGCAGGTAGATCGACGAGGCCAGCGGCGACAGCGTGTTCGACCAGCGCTCCAGGTCGGCACGGCGGCTAGGCGGCGCGCGGTGCTGCCACGCGTAATAGGCAGGCAGGTCGAACTCGCAGGTGCCGCCCGGAATGCCGGCGCGGCTGCGGATGCTCATGAGCCACTCGTTCTCGGTGAGTGACTGTCCCGCCTTGCCGGCCACGCCGTTGAGCGCGCTGAAGTTGCGTTCGAGCTGGTCGACGACCTGGTTCAGCACCGTCTCGGCGATGGCCGGATTGCCCCGGTAGCTGTTGAAGACGTTCTTGTGCTTGTCGAGGTCGCGCAGCACGTCGGCCTTGAGGTCGGCGCGCGCCGCCACGTCCATGATCTCGAAGATCGTGACCAGGGCGTAGTGGTGCGAAAGCGGCGATTCCGAGGGCACCAGTTCCCCGAGGCGACGGAACAGATGCTCCAGCCTCAGGTACGTGCGGATGCGCTCGTTGAAGGGGTACTCGTAGAGGATCACGCGTATTTGTCGGTTTCCTGTCGCGGAATCATAACTTCAGGGCGATTTGGAAGGGGGTGTGGGCATCACTTCGCGCACCGCGGCCAGCATGCGCTCGCCGAGTGCGAGCTGTCCGTGCATGGACATGTGCGTGTCGTTCGAGAAGTAGAAGTCGCGGATCTGCGTGTGCTTTTCGCGGGTGAAGGCGTACAGGTCGGGGCCCAGCTTCGCGTCGCGGAAGCCGCTTTCGAAGTCCTTCGAGAAATCGGGCTTGAGGTAGACCGTGGTCTTGTTGGGCACCACCATCCACAGGAGCGGGATGGTGCTGTGCGCAGCGGTGAAGTTCTTCATTCGCGCCAGCGTGTCGGAGGTCAACGGGCCATTGTCCTCGTCTTCCTGGAAGAAGGGCATCCGGTCGCACTGGCGATGCGAGAAGAATTTGCAACCGTCGGGGACTTTCCTTACCCAGGTGTCACGATCGAAATAGGTGTCTACCGGCGAGTTCTTGGCCTTCCACGTGTGGTAGTAGGTCACGACGCCGGTCATGTACTGGACTTCCCAGTTGGGCGCGAAGGCCGGCACGGTCTCGTCGGGCTCGATGAGGGGCTCGGCCTTGGCGCTGTAGGGGAAGATGGTCTTGCCGTCCTTGCAGCGCTCGCTGTAGCGCATGCGCATGTCCAGCAGGCGCTCCACGCTTTCGATGATGACCAGCTTGCCCTTGAAGCCGGAGTCGTGGACCCACTGGCTGAAGTCGCCGCACAGCGACTCGCCGTACTGGCCCCAGTACGAGGTCGAGACCCGGTAGCCGGCCTTGGCAAGCACGGACTGCCAGCGGTGCGTCATGGAGAAGCTGTCGCCGACGACCATCACGTCCGCCTGTTCGATGGGTGTGCTGGCGAGGTAGACCGGGTCGACCTTGGGCGGCGGGTCGCGCCAGCCGAACTCGCGTTCGGACAGGCGCCCGATGCGCGTGAGGTCGCCGTAGGGCACCGGGCTGGTGAGCGAAATGATCCACAGGGCCATCAGGACGAAATAGCCGAAGAGGAAGAACCGCAGCCAGACTTTCGCGGGCGTCGTGGTCGTCGTCATGTCGAATCAGAATTGGAAATAGAGGAAGGGGCTGTAGCCGCCCAGCTTCGAAACGCACCACGCGAACAGTGCGAAGGTACCGATGGCGAGCACCACGGTCGACAGTCGGGCCATCACCGGGCGGCCGGCCATCGACTTGGGATGGGGAATCCAGCGCTCCAGGGTGATGGTCGGCGGCAGCGTCAGGCAGATGACGATCGCCACCAGCATGAGCTGGAAGAACTCCGGCTTGCGGAACGGGACCTTGCCGAACTCGCTGAACGCCGAGACCGGCGCGCCGTGCATCCCCAGCATGCCCTTGTAGATGGACATGGCCGTGTTCATGCCGTCCGCGCGGAAGACGATCCAGGCCACCACCACGCACAGGAAGGTCAGCAGCCAGCCCAGCACGCGCGCGATGCGCCCCGGGGTGGCGTTGCGGCGGACCTTGGCGTTCCAGAGGTGGTTGACCATCAGGAACGCGCCGTGCATCGCGCCCCAGACCACGAAGGTCCAGGCCGCGCCGTGCCACAGGCCGCCCAGCAGCATCGTGAGGAACAGGTTCAGGTAGCGCCGCGCCGGGCCCTTGCGGTTGCCGCCCAGCGGCACGTAGAGGTAGTCGCGCAGGAAGGTCGACAGCGAGATGTGCCAGCGGCGCCAGAACTCGATGATGTTGGTCGACTTGTAGGGCGAGCGGAAGTTGAGCGGCAGTTGCACGCCCAGGCACATCGAGAGGCCGACGGCCATGTCCGAGTAGCCCGAGAAGTCGAAATAGATCTGCAGCGTATAGGCCAGCGCACCGAACCACGCGGTGTACAGCGTGGGCTCGATGCCCTTGTGAACGCCGTTGAACATCAGGTCGGCGTACTGCCCCATGGGGTCGGCGATCAGCAGTTTCTTGGCGAGGCCGAAGACGAAGATCGTCAGGCCGATGGCGACCTTGTTCGGGTCCATCCGGTAGGTCGCGGGGTTCCCGAACTGCGGCATCATCTGCGCGTGGTGCAGCACCGGGCCCGCGATCAGGTGCGGGAAGTAGGTGACGAACAGCACGTAGTGGATGAAGCTGCGCTCGTGCACCTTGCCCTGCCAGCAGTCGACCAGGAAGGCGATCTGCGTGAAGGTGTAGAACGAGATGCCGATCGGCAGCACGATGTGCACCAGATCGATCGGCGTGAGACCTGCGGCGACCAGCCCCGCATCGACGTTTTCCAGGAAGAAGTTGGCGTACTTGAAGACGGCCAGCACGCCCAGGTTGATCACCAGCGAGGCGATCAGCAGCGTCTTGCGCTTGCGGTCGTTGCGCCCCGGCGCGGGCGTCAGCTGCAGGCCGAACCAGTAGTTGACGCAGATGGAACCCAGCAGCAGCGGCAGGGCCTGCACGCTCCACCAGCCGTAGAAGAACAGCGAGGCCAGTCCGAGGAAGCCGGCGGCGGCGCGGGCGTTGCGCTTGCCGATCAGGAAGAACCCGATCAGGACCAGCGGGAAATAGACAAAAATGAAGGGATACGAGTTGAAAAGCATCTCGGGGAGGGCACTGCAGTGGCGAGCGCCTTTTTGTCGTAATCGTTATAGAGCCGCCGGGGCGGCTGGTCTCGGATTATCGCGTGGTGGCCGCAGCCCACAGCTTCCAGAGACCCCGCACCTCGGTGCCCAGTTCCGCGAGCGTCAACGACTCGTTGAAAATCACGGCGTCGGCGGCGGCCCGGCGCGCCTTGCGCGGCGCCTGCTGGGCGATCACGGCGCGCACGGCCTCGGGCTCCCATCCCGAGCGGGCGACCACGCGCTGCAGTTGCGTGTCTTCGTGGGCATCGACCACCAGCACGCGGTCCACGAGGGCCCGCCAGCGGCCGGATTCGACCAGCAGCGGGACGTCGAACACGACGACGGCGTCGCCGGCGGCGGTGGCCTGGCGTTGCGTCTCGGTGCCGATCAGCGGATGCAGGATCGCTTCGAGGCGGGCCTTGGCGCCCGCGTCGGCGAACACCAGCTGGCGCATGGCGGCCCGGTCGAGGCTGCCGTCGGGCGCGATGACGGAAGGGCCGAATGCGGCCTCGATGGCGGGCATCGCGATGCCGCCGGACTGCGCGATGCGGCGTGCGATGGCGTCGGTATCGACCAGCACTGCCCCTTCAGCCACCAGCAACGACGCGACCGTGCTCTTGCCGCTGCCGATGCCGCCGGTCAGGCCGATGCGCTTCACCGCCATGCCGCTGTCGTTCTCAAAGGGCCAGGGCCCCGAAAGGGAAGGCGAAGGGAATCCACTGCTTGACGACGGCGGGACCGGCCACGAGGCAGATCAGGCCGGCGCCGGCCAGGAAGGGGCCGAAGGCGATGGGAATGTCCTTGTGGGCCAGCTTGCCGGCGAAGCGCAGCGTGAGGCCGATCACCGCGCCCACCACCGATGAGACGAGGATGATCGCAATGAGGTAGTCGGCGCCAAGCCAGGCGCCCAGAGCGGCGAGCAGTTTGAAGTCCCCATGTCCCATGCCTTCCTTGCCTGTGGCCAAGCGGTAGGCATGGTACACAAGCCACAGGCTCAGGTAGCCGAACACGGCGCCCCAGACCGCAGTGTTCAGGCTGACGCCGGTCCAGCCCATGGCGGCACCGACCAGGCCGAGCCAGAGCAGAGGGTAGTTCAGGGCGTCGGGCAGGAACTGGGTGTCGAAGTCGATGAGGAACTGGCAGATCAGCACGGCGCCAAAGGCCGCCCAGAGCGCGCCCGTAGGGGTGATGCCGAAGCGGTGCGCGCACAGGGCGAACAGCGCGCCCGTGATCAGTTCGACGAGCGGGTAGCGGGGGCTGATCGAGGTCTTGCAGCTGGCGCACCGGCCACGCAGCACGAGATAGCTGAGCACGGGGATGTTCTGGTACCAGCGGATCTTGTGGCCGCACGCGCCGCAGCGCGAGGCGGGGCGCGTGAGATCGAAGGGCGGGAGCTTCTCGAGCGCTTCGGCGGCCTTGTCTGCGGCCGCCTCGAGCCCTGCGGGCGGCACGGCCTTCGGGCCGAAGACCAGCGACCAGAGCGAAGGCATGTCCTTCGACGACATGAGATTGGCGACCGCATCGCTCAGCCAGCCCCGGTACATCATGACCGGGGTGCGGTAGATCACCACGTTGAGGAAACTGCCGATCAATAGCCCCAGCACACCGGCCAACGCGGTGTCGAACCCTTGCGACACCAGCATCAGACGACCTGGCCAAGCTTGAAGATGGGCAGGTACATCGACACCACGATGCCACCGATGATGACGCCCAGGAACACGATGATGATGGGCTCCATCAGGCTGGACAGGCCGGCGACCATGTCGTCGACTTCGGATTCGTAGAAGTCGGCGGCCTTGCCGAGCATGTGGTCGATCGAGCCGGATTCTTCACCGATGGCGGTCATCTGGATCACCATCGAGGGAAACAGGTTGACGTTGGTCATGGCCGTCGTCAGGCTGGTGCCGGTCGAGACCTCCTGCTGGATCTTGGTGGTCGCGTCGCCGTAGACCGAGTTGCCCGATGCGCCGCCCACCGAGTCGAGGGCCTCGACCAACGGCACGCCGGCTGCGAACATGGTGGCGAGCGTGCGGGTCCAGCGGGCCACGCAGGATTTTTCGATCAGCGTGCCGAAGATGGGGAGGCGCAGCAGCAGGCGGTCCATGACTTTCTGGACGCGCTCATTGCGTTTCCACGCTTGTAGAAAGAAGTAGATGCCACCGCCGAGCACGCTGAAGATCAGCCACCAATAGGAAACGAAAAACTCGCTGATGGCCATCACGAACAGCGTTGGCGCGGGTAGGTCGGCACCGAAAGAGGTGAACACCTCCTTGAACGAAGGGATCACGAAGATCATGATGATCGCCACCACCACGAAAGCCACGACAACCACTGAGGTTGGGTACATCAGCGCAGACTTGATCTTCGACTTGATCGCCTCGGTCTTCTCCATGTAAGTCGCCAGGCGATCCAGCAACTCTTCCAGAATACCGGCCGCCTCACCGGCTTCCACCAGGTTGCAATACAGGTTGTCGAAGTACTTCGGAAACTTGCGAAAAGCAGCCGACAGCGAGGTGCCGGTCTCGACGTCGCTGCGGATGTCGTTCAGCAGCTTGGCGACGCTCGGGTTCGCGTTGCCGCGCCCGACGATGTCGAAGGACTGCAGCAACGGCACGCCGGCCTTCATCATGGTCGCGAGCTGGCGCGTGAAGATCGCGATGTCCTTGGGCTTGATCGCCTTGCCCGAGCGCATGCGGCGCTTCTTGATCTTGGAGGCCATCACGCCCTGGCGACGCAAGGCCGCCTGCACTTGGTTCTCCCCGGCGGCGCGAAGTTCGCCACGCACCAGCTTGCCGTTGCGGTCCTTGCCTTCCCATTCGAAGACGAATTCCTTGTGCGTGACCTGGGAGCGGGAGGATGCCACTGTTGCCATTCGATCTCCGGTTCAGTGTGTTCGTTATAGGTTGGTGCAGGCGACGACTTCTTCGAGCGAAGTGAGGCCCTGCATGACTTTGCGAAGGCCGGACTGGCGCAGCGAGCGCACGCCTTCGGCTTCGGATTGGTTCGCGATGTCCAGCGCACTGCCGTCGCGCAGGATGATTTCCTGGATGGCTTCCGAAATCGGCATCACCTGGTAGATGCCGACCCGGCCCTTGTAGCCGCCGCTGCAGGCGGCGCAGCCGACCGGGCGGTAGGGCTTCCAGGTGCCGTTGATGTCTTCCTCTTTGAAGCCGGCATCGAGCAGGGCTTCACGCGGGATGTCGATCGGCGCACGGCACAGCATGCACAGCCGGCGCGCGAGGCGTTGCGCGGTGATCAGGATCACGCTCGACGCGATGTTGAACGGCGCGATGCCCATGTTGCGCATGCGCGTGAGCGTGGTCGGGGCGTCGTTGGTGTGCAGCGTCGACAGCACCAGGTGACCCGTTTGCGCGGCCTTGATCGAGATGTCGGCGGTTTCGAGGTCGCGGATTTCGCCGACCATGATGATGTCGGGATCCTGCCGCAGGAAGGCACGCAGCGCGGCCGCGAAGGTGAGGCCGGCCTTCTCGTTGACGTTGACCTGGTTGACGCCGGGCAGGTTGATTTCCGACGGGTCTTCCGCCGTCGCGATGTTGACGCCGGGCTGGTTGAGCAGGTTCAGGCAGGTGTAGAGCGACACGGTCTTGCCCGAACCCGTGGGGCCGGTCACCAGCACCATGCCATAGGGGCGGCCGATGGCGTGGAGGAGTCGTTCTTTCTCGTCGGCGTCGTAGCCCAGGGCGTCGATGCCCATGCGCGCGCTGCTCGGGTCCAGGATACGCACGACGATCTTCTCGCCGAACAGCGTGGGCAGCGTGCTCACGCGGAAGTCGATCACGCGGTCGGGGCCGATCTTGAGCTTCATGCGGCCGTCTTGCGGCACGCGTTTTTCCGAGATATCGAGCCGCGAAATGACCTTGATGCGCGAGGCCAGCTTGTCCTTGATGACCGTGGGTGGGCTGGCGATTTCTCGCAGCTCGCCGTCGACTCGAAAGCGCACCCGGTAGTGGTGTTCGTAGGGCTCGAAGTGGATGTCCGAGGCTCGCATGCTCACGGCGTCGAGCAGCATCTTGTGCAGGAAGCGCACCACAGGTGCGTCTTCGACTTCGGCGATGGCCTGCTCGTTGGCATCGCCCGAGGTGTCGGCCGTGACGTCGTCGAACTCGAACTCGGTGCCGACGATGCTGTTGATCGTTTCCGCAGCACTGGCTGCGGCGGCTTCGATCATGCGCGAAAGCTTGTCGTACTCCGCGATGACCCAGTCCACGCCCATCTGCGACGCGAACTTGATTTTCTCCGCGGCTTGCTGGTCCGACGGGTCGGCCGTCGCGACGATCAGGCGGTTGTTGCGCTTGCTGAGAACGACGATGCGGTACGCATGGCAGAGCTTCGGATCGAGCAGGTCCTTGGGCAGGCGCTGGTGATCGATGGCATCGAGGTCGAGCAGCGGGGCGCCGAAGGCGCTCGACAGGGTGTGGGCGAGGTCCGCAGCCGAGACGGCGCCGGTGCCGGTCAGTTCAGCGATGAAGCTGGTGCGGCCACTCAGCGACTTCTGATAAATGTCTTCCGCTGTCTTTGCCGCGAGCTTGCCGGCCGACACGAGGGCGCGCGCGAGGCCGGGAAGGGCGATCTGCGTAGTTTCTTTAACGGGAATTTCGGCAGCGGCCATTCAGCGAATGCAAAAGATGTGAAAAAGTGCTTCACGATCATCGCTGAACACGCCTGTGCTGTAAATCGTTACACAGCAACAGGGGCTGACATTAACTGGACCAGTCGAGAAAAACTGGTCGGGGTGAGAGGATTCGAACCTCCGGCCTCTACGTCCCGAACGTAGCGCTCTACCAGGCTAAGCTACACCCCGATTGGTTGCAAGAAAAAGAACTCGTCCTAGATGCCAACTCTGTGGAGGTGTTTCAGGCACGTCGCTCAAGCAACTGAGCCGCCAATTGTAGCAAACCTGAAGCGTGCAAATTCGACGGAAGGTCGCGCAATGCATGAATTGCGCGTTCGGCCTCTGCTGCGGCCGCTGCACGCGAGGCTTCCAGTGCGCCCGTTTCGCGAACGATCTCGACGATTTTTCCGAGCTGGGCAGTGTCGCCGGCCTCGATGGCGGCGCGCACCAGCGCGCTCTGTTCGGGGGTGCCGCGCTGCATGGCGAAGATCAGCGGCAAGGTCGTCTTGCCTTCGCGCAGGTCGTCGCCGACGTTCTTCCCGGTTTCCTGGGCATCGCCTGCGTAGTCGAGCACGTCGTCGATTACCTGGAAGGCGGTGCCCAGCGCTTGTCCATAGGTGGCGCAGGCTTCTTCGACTTCGGGTGTCGTGCCGGCCAGCACGGCCGCCAGCCGGGTGCTCGCCTCGAAGAGCTTGGCGGTCTTGGAACGGATCACGCGCAAGTACGCCGCTTCGTCCAGCGAGGCGTCGTGCATGTTCATCAGTTGCAGCACTTCGCCTTCCGCGATCACGTTGGTCGCCTCGGCCAGGATCTGCATGATGCGCATGTTGTTTGCATCCAACATCATCTGGAAAGCGCGCGAATACAGGAAGTCGCCCACCAGCACGCTGGCGGGGTTGCCAAAGGATTCGTTGGCGGTGGCGCGGCCGCGGCGCAGGGTCGATTCGTCGACCACGTCGTCGTGCAGCAGGGTCGCGGTGTGGATGAACTCCACCACGGCCGCCAGGTTGAAGCGCTGTTCGCCCGTGTAGCCGAGCGCGCCTGCCATGAGCAGCAGCAGCGCCGGCCGCAGCCGCTTGCCGCCGGCCGAGATGATGTATTGCGAAACCTGGCTGACCAGCGGAACGCCGGTGTTCAGGCGTTGGGCGATCACACGGTCGACTTCGACCATGTCGCCGGCAATCAGGTCCAGCACAGTGGCGGTGGGGGAGGTGTCGGCGGCGGGAACTGGCAAAGCGAAGGCGCGGGGCGCTGCGAGGATGAGGGCGGCCCTGGAGGCCGGAACGCGCGAATTATAGGGAGCCGTGCACGATTCCCTGGAGCGTCTCAACGTCAGGGTGGTGAGTGTCCGCAAACCGCGCTATAATCTTGGGCTCTGCGGAATTCGCTGCGGAGACTCATTTCTAAGAGGTTTACATGTACGCGGTCATAAAAACCGGCGGCAAGCAGTATCGCGTTGCTTCCGGCGAGAAAATTAAAGTAGAACAGATTGCTGCGGACGTAGGCCAGGAAATCGTGATCGACCAGGTTCTGGCTGTCGGAAACGGCGCTGAAATCAAGGTTGGCACGCCCCTGGTGTCCGGCGCAACGGTGACAGTCACGGTGCTGTCGCACGGCCTGCACGACAAGGTTCGCATCTTCAAGATGCGCCGTCGCAAGCACTATCAAAAACGTCAAGGCCATCGCCAGCAGTTCACCGAATTGCAAATCGGCGCGATCGCCGGCTAAGGAGCACATTCCATGGCACAGAAAAAAGGCGGCGGCTCCACGCGAAACGGGCGCGATTCCAAGCCCAAGATGCTCGGCGTGAAGGCCTTCGGCGGCGAACTGATCAGCGCAGGCTCGATCATCGTGCGCCAGCGCGGCACCCAGTTCCACCCCGGCGTGAACGTCGGCGTGGGCAAGGACCACACGCTCTTCGCCCTGGTCGACGGCCACGTGTCGTTCGGTCACAAGGGTGCGCTGAACAAGCACATGGTCAACGTGACGCCCGCGGCCTAAGCCCCGCAGTCACTTCGATCTTTCCGAGGCCCCGCATTGCCGGGGCTTCTTCATTTGTAAACTGGACATCCCATGAAGTTCGTCGACGAAGCCTTCATCGACATCGCCGCGGGCGATGGCGGCAACGGCTGCGTGTCGTTCCGTCATGAGAAGTACAAAGAGTTCGGCGGCCCCAACGGCGGCGACGGCGGCCGTGGCGGCCACGTGTTCGCGGTGGCCGACTCGAACCTCAACACCCTGGTCGATTTCCGCTACTCGCGCCGGCATGAAGCCAAGCGCGGCGAGCACGGCATGGGCTCCGACATGTTCGGTGCCGCCGGCGACGACATCGTCCTCAAGATGCCCGTCGGCACGATCATCACCGACGCTGAAACGGGTGAGGTGTTGTACGAGTTGCTCAAGGACGGCGAGGTCATCACCATCGCCAAGGGCGGCGACGGCGGCTTCGGCAACATGCGCTTCAAGAGCGCGATCAACCGCGCGCCGCGCCAGAAGACGCCCGGCTGGCCCGGCGAGAAGAAGAGCCTGAAGCTCGAGCTCAAGGTGCTGGCCGACGTGGGCCTGCTGGGCATGCCGAATGCCGGCAAATCGACGCTGATCAGCGCCGTTTCGAACGCCCGTCCGCGCATTGCCGACTACCCCTTCACCACGCTGCACCCGAACCTCGGTGTCGTACGCGTCGGCCCCGAGCAGAGCTTCGTGGTGGCCGACCTGCCCGGTCTGATCGAAGGCGCCTCGGAAGGCGCCGGCCTTGGTCACCTGTTCCTGCGCCACCTGCAGCGCACCCGCCTGCTGCTGCACGTGGTCGACATGGCACCGTTCGACGACAGCGTCGACCCGGTCGCTCAGGCCAAGGCCCTCGTGGCCGAGCTCAAGAAGTACGACGCGGCGCTGCACGAGAAGCCGCGCTGGCTGGTGCTGAACAAGCTGGACATGGTGCCGGACGACGAGCGCGCCGCGCGCGTCAAGGACTTCGTCAAGCGCCTGCGCTTCAAGGGCCCGGTCTTCGAGATCTCGGCGCTCACGCGCGAAGGCTGCGAGCACCTGATCAAGGCCGTGTACCAGCAGGTCAAGGCGCAGCAGGTGGCCGAGCACGAAACCGTCGTGGTCGATCCGCGCTTCGTTCCGCTGCCGCCCGAAGGAAACTGAGGGCGTCGCGGCACCTTCGGTGCTGCAAAATGGATAGCAAGCAGCGCAGGCTGCATTCCTGAAACACGCCTTCTTTCTTCATGACCTCGAATTCCGGTTCCACTGCCTTGCGGGATGCCCGCCGTATCGTCGTCAAGGTGGGCTCCAGCCTCGTGACCAACGAGGGGCGCGGCCTCGACGAAGGCGCCATCGGCGAGTGGTGCCGGCAACTGGCCGAGCTGGTGCGCGACGGGCGCGAAGTGGTCATGGTGTCGAGCGGCGCGATCGCCGAAGGCATGAAGCGCCTGGGCTGGAAGACCCGTCCGCACGAAGTGCACGAGCTTCAGGCGGCGGCGGCCGTCGGGCAGATGGGCCTGGCCCAGATGTACGAGACCAAGCTGCGCGAGAACCAGATCGGCAGCGCGCAAGTGCTGCTGACGCATGCCGACCTCGCGGACCGCGAGCGCTACCTCAATGCCCGCTCGACCCTGGTCACGCTGCTGCGCCTGGGCGTGGTGCCGGTGATCAACGAGAACGATACGGTGGTCAACGACGAGATCAAGTTCGGCGACAACGACACGCTCGGCGCGTTGGTTGCCAACCTGGTCGAGGCCGATGCCCTGATCATCCTGACCGACCAGAAGGGCCTGTACACGGCCGACCCGCGCAAGGACCCCGACGCCAAGTTCGTCCACGAGGCCGCCGCGGGCGATCCGGCGCTCGAAGCCATGGCAGGCGGCGCCGGCTCAAGCATCGGGCGGGGCGGCATGATCACCAAGATCCTCGCGGCCAAGCGCGCGGCGGGCTCCGGTGCTTCCACGGTCATCGCCTGGGGCCGCGAAGCCGACGCGCTGCTGCGGCTCACGCGCGGCGAATCCATCGGCACGCTGCTGGTGGCGCAGACCGCCAAGCACCAGGCACGCAAGCGCTGGATGGCCGATCACCTGCAACTGCGTGGCGCCGTCATCGTCGATGCCGGTGCGGCTGCGAAGGTGCGCGGCGAAGGCAAGAGCCTGTTGCCGATCGGCATGACGGGCGTGTCGGGGGAGTTCTCGCGCGGCGACGTGATCGCGGTGCGCGACGTCGACGGCGTCGAGCTGGCCCGTGGGCTGGCCAACTATTCGAGCGTGGAGGCCCGGTTGCTGTGCCGCAAGCCTTCCGCCGAGTTCGAGCGGCTGCTGGGTTACGCGGCCGAGCCGGAGATGGTGCACCGCGACAACATGGTGCTGATGCCCGGTTGATCGCCAAGGCGGGGCGCCATGCCCCGCCGCCGGTTCACGGCAGTTCGCGCAGCGGATTGCGGATGTTCTGCACCATCTCGTTGACCGAGCTGCGCGGCGCATTGCCCCGGCACAGGCCCTGCGACGCCAGCGCCGGCACGTAGCTGGAGTTCATGTCCCTTACGCGCTTCCACTCGGGCGACTTCGTTTCCTGCCAGGCGCCGTTGTTGTAACGGGCATAGCTCTTCATCTCCGCCGTCGAGCAGCGCACGCCTTCGTAGAACGCATTGACGGCGCCACCGGCCCGGTTCTGTGCCACCACCACGTAGCGCACGATGCCGTCCTTCGTGATGGCGATGGTGTTCGGGTCGACGCCGAACTTCAGCGTCATGTAGGGCGGCATCGCGATCGGCAGCAGTCGGCTTTCGCTGAAGGCGGGCGGCGGCGGCACCGCAGTTTCTTCCCACTCCTTGTCCTGCTCGGTGCTCTTGGGCGCTGGCGGCATGCCGGCCTGGGCCCAGTCGGGGTTGTCGGTGTCGTAGCCGCGGGAGGCGCAGGCGGCCAGCAGGCCGACGCAGGCGATGACGAGCGCACGCTCAGCGTGGCGTCGGGAAAGAAGAAGGCGCGCTGTTCTTGGGAGGAGGTTCATCGCTCGCAGAAGGAATGTCGGGATGCGGGTCGAAGCTGCCGCCGGGCGGCAGATCGAGGCCCGCGGGCGCTCCATGGTCCAGCGTGTGGCGCTCGAATTCTCGGGCGCGCACATTGCTGCGCAGGAAGCGGTTGCGGAAATCCTGCCGGGGCAGGTAGCGAGCAAGCTCGGTAAGCGCCATCTCGTAGACGCCGCGCTTGAACTCGACGACCACGTCGAGCGGGACCCAGTAGTCATGCCAGCGCCAGGCGTCGAATTCGGGATGGTCGGTGGCACGCAGGTTGAGATCCCAGTCGTGGCCGACAAGTTGCAGCAGATACCAGATCTGCTTCTGGCCTTTGTAGTGGCCCCGTGCGTCACGGCGGATGAACCGATCCGGCACCTCGTAGCGCAACCAGTCGCGGGTACGGGCCACGATGCGCACATGCTCCGGGTGGAGCCCGACTTCCTCGTGCAGTTCCCGGAACATGGCTTGCTCGGGACTTTCGCCACGGTCGATGCCGCCTTGCGGAAACTGCCAGGAATGCGTGCGTATGCGCTTGCCCCAGAAAACCTGGTTTCTCTGGTTGAGCAGGATGATGCCGACGTTGGGCCTGAAGCCGTCCCGGTCGAGCATAATCAAACCCCAATTTTTGAACTGAGTCGATTATGCATGCCGGGTTGCACTCGGCAAGCGACCGGTTCCGGGCTCTCAGGGTCTCTCCGGGGTGCCTGTCTCCCTCCTCACTTCGAACCCACCTGCGCGATCCCGATGAAAGCTTCCCGATTCTTTGTCTCCACCCTGAAGGAAGCGCCCGCTGACGCCGAGGTCGCGAGCCACCGCCTCATGATGCGGGCCGGCATGATCAAGAAGCTCGGCACGGGCATCTACACGTACATGCCCATGGGCCTGCGCGTGATCCGCAAGGTCGAAGCGATCGTGCGCGAGGAAATGAACCGCGCCGGCGCCGTCGAGCTCACGATGCCCGTGGTCCAGCCGGCCGAGTTCTGGCAGGAGACCGGCCGTTTCGACAAGATGGGCCCCGAGCTCTTGCGCATCAAGGACCGCCACGACCGCGACTTCGTGATCCAGCCCACCAGCGAAGAGGTGGTGACCGACATCGCGCGCCAGGAAATCCGCAGCTACAAGCAGCTGCCGAAGAATTTCTACCAGATCCAGACCAAGTTCCGCGACGAGCGCCGTCCGCGCTTCGGCCTGATGCGCGGGCGCGAGTTCATCATGAAGGACGCCTACAGCTTCGACCGCGACCTCGACGCGGCCAAGGCCAGCTACCAGGTGATGGCCCAGGCCTACCGCAACATCTTCGACCGCTTCGGCCTGCGCTACCGCGCCGTGGCGGCCGACAGCGGCGCCATCGGCGGCGACCTGAGCGAAGAGTTCCAGGTGATCGCCGCCACCGGCGAAGACGCCATCGTCTATTGCCCCGACAGCACCTACGCCGCCAACATGGAAAAGGCCGAGGCGCTGGCCCCGGCCGGCCCGCGCCCGGCCGCCGCCAACGCGCTCGAGAAGACGCCCACGCCCGGCAAGAGCACCTGCGCCGACGTGGCCGAGCTGCTCGGCGTGCCGCTGGCCACCACGGTCAAGTCGCTGGTGCTGGCTACCGATGTCCTCGACGCGGCCGGCAACATCCAGGGCGCGCAGATCTGGCTGCTGCTGCTGCGCGGCGACCATGACATGAACGAGATCAAGGTCAGCAAGCTGCCCGGCCTGGACAAGGGCTTCCGCTTTGCCACCACCGCCGAGATCGATGAGCACTTCGGCTGCAAGCCGGGCTACCTCGGCCCGCTGAACCTCAAGAAGCCCGTCAAGCTCGTGGCCGACCGCGAGGCCGCCGTGCTGGCCGACTGGATCACCGGCGCCAACGAAATCGACTTCCACATGACCGGCGTCAACTGGGGCCGCGACCTGCCTGAGCCCGACCTGGTGGCCGACCTGCGCAACGTGGTCGCCGGCGACGCCTCGCCCGACGGCAAGGGCGTGCTGGCCATCGAGCGCGGCATCGAAGTGGGCCACGTCTTCGTGCTGGGCACCAAGTACAGCAAGGACATGAACGCCACCTACCTCGACGAAGGTGGCAAGCCGCAGTTCCTCGAGATGGGCTGCTACGGCATCGGCATCACCCGCCTGCCGGCCGCCGCCATCGAACAGAACCACGACGAGCGCGGCATCATCTGGCCCGACGCGCTGGCGCCGTTCACGGTCGTGGTCTGCCCGATCGGCATGGACCGCAGCCCCGAGGTCAAGGTCGCGGCCGAAGCGCTCTATGAAGAGCTGCTGGCCAAGGGCGTCGACGTGCTGCTCGACGACCGCGGCGAGCGCCCGGGCGCGATGTTCGCCGACTGGGAACTGATCGGCGTGCCGCACCGCGTGGTCATCTCGGACCGCGGCCTTAAGGAAGGCCAGCTCGAGTACCAGGGCCGGCGCGACACCGCCGCCACCAAGGTGCCCGTGGCCGGCATCGCCGACTTCATCGCCGGCAAGCTCGCGGCATGAGCGTGGCGGGGGGCCTTTCGCGACGCAGCTGCCTGTTGGGCAGCGCTGCGGCAGGCGCCCTGACGGTTCTGTCGCTGCCGCAAATGGCCTGGGCCGGTGCGCAGATCGAAGAGCCGCTGATCGACTCGGTGCGCACCGCGCTGAGTTCGGCCATCCACAACAAGGCGCCGCCGGTGCCGCAGTTCGCCGACACCGAGGCCCGCCTCGCGTACCTGCGCTGGCTCGGCGAGATGAGCGAGCGCCTGCGCAAGAAGGTCGCCGACCCGGCCACGCGCATCGAGTTCCTGCAGACCGTCTGGTACGAGGCCAAGCGCTCGGGGCTCGACGTGAGCCTGGTGCTGGGCCTGATCCAGGTCGAGAGCAACTTCCGCAAGTTCGCGGTCTCCAGTGCGGGCGCGCGCGGCTACATGCAGGTGATGCCGTTCTGGACCCGCGTGATCGGCGACAGCGATTCGGCCAAGCTGTTCCACATGCAGACCAACCTGCGTTTCGGCTGCGTGATCCTGCGCCACTACCTCGACCGCGAGAAGGGCGACCTGTTCATGACGCTGGGCCGCTACAACGGCAGCCGGGGTCGCGCGCCGTACCCGAACGCGGTGTTCGCGAACCAGCGGCTGTGGGCGTACGTCGACCGGGACCGCTCGGCGGCCTGAAGGCAGCCGCGGTTGCTCAGTCGGCGACCACGGCCTTGGCGGTCGCCGAGCCCTTGGTGACCATCACCTGGTCGATGCGGTAGCTGTCGACGTCCATCACCTCGAAGGTGTAGCCGCCCCAGGTCACGCTGTCCGTGCGCTTGGGCACGCGGCGCAGCATCACCATCAGGAAGCCCGCCAGCGTCTCGTATTCCTCGGCGTGCGGCAACTCGTCGATGTGCAGCGCGCGCTGCACGTCCTGGATGGGCGTGATGCCATCGATCAGCCAGGAGTTTTCGTCGCGCTTCACGATCTGCTCTTCCTCGGGCGTCGAGGTCGACACCAGGTCGCCCATCACCGTGCTCATCACGTCGTTGAGCGTGATCACGCCCACCACCAGGCTGTACTCGTTGACGATGATCGCGAAGTCTTCGTGCGCCTGCTGGAACTGCTCGAGCACCTCGGTGAGCGAGAGCCGGTCGGGAATCACCAGCGCCTTGTGCAGCGTCAGGCCCTGGTCGAAGGCCAGCGGCTGGCCGCTGAGCACGCGCTGGAACATGTCCTTGGCATCCACGTAGCCCAGCACGTGGTCGATGTCGCCGTCGCACACCGGGTAGGCGGAATAGGGCTCGGCCACGATGCGCGCGCGCAGCACCGACTCGGGGTCGTCGTGCAGGAACCAGGCGATGCTCTCGCGCGCCGTCATCACGCTGCTGACGAGGCGTGTGTCGAGCTCGAACACGTTGGCGATCACCTGCTGCTCTCGCGCCGCCAGCACGCCGGCCTGCGCGCCGGCCTCGGTCATGGCCAGGATGTCGGCCGAGGTGATCTTGTCGTCGCGCGCCATCGGCATGCCGAGCACCTTGAACAAGAGGTCGGTTGCGCGCGTGAAGAACCACACCAGCGGCTTGAAGGCGGTGATCAGCAGCAGCATCGGGCCGACGATGCGCACGGCAAGCCGCTCGGGCGCGCTCATGCCCAGGCGCTTGGGGAACAGGTCGGCGAACACCAGGAACACCGCGATCACGATCACGAACGAGCACAGGAAGGCGATGTTGGCCGCCACCTCCACGCTGAGCCAGTTCTCGAAGAAGCGGGCGAAATACGGGCTCAGCGAGCCTTCGCCCACCACGCCGCCGAGGATCGCCACCGCGTTCAGGCCGATCTGCACCACGGTGAAGTAGTGGCCCGGCTGCTCCTGCACGCGCAGCACCTTTTCCGCGCGCGGGTCGCCCTCGTCGGCCATCTGGCGCAGACGCAGGCGGCGCGAGGCGGCCAGGCAGATTTCAGCGAGGGAGAAGAAGGCGCTCATCGCGATCAGCAGCGCGATGATGAGCAGGCTTTGGGTGAGGGTCATGGCGGCACGTCGTAGACCGCCATGGTGCCATGACTGGCACCGGGTTCGGGCGCGCGCGGGGCGCGGCGCCCGTCAAACGGGGAGCGGAAGGCTCAGGCGGACGCGCCGCCGCCGATCACCTGCTGCAGCTCGCCCGACTCGTACATCTCCATCATGATGTCCGAGCCGCCCACGAATTCGCCCTTCACGTAGAGCTGGGGGATGGTGGGCCAGTTGCTGTATTCCTTGATGCCCTGGCGGATGCCGTCGTCTTCGAGCACGTTGACGGTCTTGAGCGTCTTGGTGTCGACGCCCACGGCCTTGAGGATCTGGATGGCGCGGCCCGAGAAACCGCACATCGGGAAGCTGGCGTTGCCCTTCATGAAGAGCACGAGTTCGTTGGACTTGACGAGGTCGTCGATGCGTTGTTGAGCGTCGGACATGGGGACTCCTGAAGAAAAGTGGGCTGGGGGGATTATTTCACCGCGCGCCAGATGCCGCCGGAGCAGCGCGCGATGCCGGCGAGGTCGTCACGGCTTTGCACCTCGGCAAAGCCGCGTTCGGCCAGCAGTTGGCGCACCGCCTCGGCCTGGTCGTGGCCGTGCTCCAGCAGCAGCCAGCCGCCGTCGACTAGGTGGGCGGGCGCGTCGCGCACGATCTGGCGGATGTCGTCCAGGCCGTCGGCGCCGGCGACCAGCGCGCGGGCGGGCTCGTGGCGCAGCGCGGGCAGGTGCGGATCGCCGGCGGCGATGTACGGCGGGTTGCTGGCGATGACCGCGTAGCCGTCGGCGGCGCCGTCGAGCCAGCTCGATTCGGTGAAGCGCACCGGCAGGCCCAGGCGCTGCGCGTTGGCCCGGGCCACTGCGAGCGCATCGGCGCTGGCGTCGACCGCGTCGACCTGCGCGTCGGGCCGTGCATGCTGCAGCGCCAGCGCGATCGCGCCGCTGCCCGTGCCGAGGTCGAGCACGCGCGGGGCGGGGCGGCCGTCGAGGCAGGCGAGGGCCCACTCGACCAGCGTTTCGGTGTCGGGGCGCGGCACCAGCACGCGGGCGTCGACCTGCAGCTGCAGGCCGTGGAATTCCTTCTCGCCCAGCAGGTAGGCGACCGGCTCGCCCGCCGTGCGGCGCGACAGCCGGGCCGCGAACGCGGGCCAGGCCTCGCCGGGAAAGGGATCGGTGTCGTGCGCGAGCAGCCAGGCGCGGTCGTTCACGGGGCGGCCCAGCGCGTGCAGCAGCAGCAGCTGGGCGTCCAGGCGATCGATGCCCAGGGCCATGGCCGCGGCCAGCGCCTGCGCCACGGTGGACGGTGCGGTGGCTTCGGTCATCACGCGGGCAGGCTCGATTCGAGTTCGGCCAGCTGCTCGGCCTCGCGCGCGGCACGCAGCGCCTCGAGCACATCGCCCAGGTCGCCTTCCATGATGGCGAGCAGCTTGTAGAGCGTGAGGTTGATGCGGTGGTCGGTGAGCCGGCCCTGTGGGAAGTTGTAGGTGCGGATGCGGTCCGAGCGGTCGCCGCTGCCGATCAGGCCCTTGCGCATGGCGGCGTCCTTGGCGGCGCGCTCGCTGCGCTCTTTTTCCTGGATGCGCGCCGACAGCACCTGCAGCGCCTTGGCCTTGTTGCGGTGCTGGCTGCGGTCGTCTTGGCACTCGGCCACGATGCCGGTCGGGATGTGCGTGATGCGCACGGCCGAGTCGGTCTTGTTGATGTGCTGGCCGCCCGCGCCGCTGGCGCGGTAGGTGTCGATGCGCAGGTCGGCCGGGTTGATCTGCACCGCCACGGTCTCGTCGGGCTCGGCCAGCACGGCGACCGTGCAGGCGCTGGTGTGGATGCGGCCCTGCGTCTCGGTGGCCGGCACGCGCTGCACGCGGTGCCCGCCCGACTCGAAGCGCAGGTGGCCGAACACGTCGTCGCCCACGATGCGGATCACCACTTCCTTGTAGCCGCCGAGCTCGCTCTCGCTTTCGCTCACCACTTCGCAGCGCCAGCCGGCGCGCTCGCAGTAGCGCGTGTACATGCGCAGCAGGTCGCCCGCGAAGAGGGCCGATTCGTCGCCGCCCGTGCCGGCGCGGATTTCCATGAAGGCGTTGCGCGCGTCGTCCGGGTCCTTGGGCAGCAGCAGGCGCTGGAGTTCGTCTTCGAGCTGCACCAGCTCGGTCTCGGCACCGGCGATTTCTTCCCTGGCCATCTCGGCCATGTCGGGGTCGTCGAGCATCTCCTTCGCGCCCGCGATGTCGGCTTCGCGCTGCTTGAAGCGCTCGTAGCGGCCGGCAATCTGCGTGACCTCGGCGTGCTCGCGCGAGATGGTGCGGTACTGCGCCATGTCGCTCATGATGTCTTCGCGCGAGAGCAGGAAGTCGAGCTCGCCCAGGCGTTGGACGTAGCGTTCGAGTTGGTGGCGCAGAAAGGATTTCACGACGGAAGGGGCTCGAAAAATGGGGAGGGGAACGCCGCAGTGCAGCGGCAGGGCGCATGGAGACCGCGGCCCGCGCGGCGAGCGGGGCCATCGACGCGCGTCGTCGCTAACGCTCTTTGCGCAGGAACAGGCGCGACAGCGTCTGCGCCGTCTGTTCGCGCGAGGCGGCATCGCCCGCGTGCAGCTCGGCCATGGCGCCGTGCATCATCTTCTGCGTGAGGCCGCGCGACATGGCCTCGAGCACCGCATCGATCGATTCGCCCTTGGCGAGCAGCTTGCGCGCACGGGCCATCTCGGCGGCGCGCCATTCGTCGGCCTGCGCGTTGAGCTGCTGGATCAGCGGCACGGTGCCGCGCTGGCCCAGCCAGTGCATGAAGCTCTGCACGCCGGCGTCGATGATGACTTCGGCCTGCGCCACGGCGGCCTGGCGGTTGGCCTGGCCCTGCTGCACGACCTGGGCGAGGTCGTCCACGGTGTACAGGTAGATGTCTTCGAGGGCCTTCACCTCGGGTTCGATGTCGCGTGGCACGGCCAGGTCGACCATGAACATCGGGCGGTGCTTGCGTGCCTTGAGCGCGCGCTCCACGGCGCCCAGGCCGATGATCGGCAGCGTGCTCGCGGTGCAGCTGATGACGATGTCGAACTCGGCCAGCCGCGCCGGCAGGTCGGCCAGCCGCATGGCTTCGCCGCCGAAGCGCGAGGCGAGCTTTTCGCCGCGCTCCAGCGTGCGGTTGGCGATGGCGATGGCCTTGGGTTCCTTGGCCGCGAAGTGCGTGGCCGCGAGGTCGATCATTTCGCCCGCGCCGACGAACAGCACGCGGGTCTTGCGCAGGTCTTCGAACAGCTGGCCGGCCAGGCGCACGGCGGCGGCGGCCATGCTGATCGAATGGGCGCCGATCTCGGTGGCGGTGCGCACTTCCTTGGCGACCGCGAACGAGCGCTGGAACAGCTGGTTGAGCGTGCTGCCGAGCGCGCCGGCGGTTTCGGCCGCGCGCACGGCGTCTTTCATCTGGCCGAGGATCTGGGCCTCGCCGAGCACCATGGAGTCGAGCCCGCTGGCCACGCGGAAGGCATGGCGCGCGGCTTCGTCGTCGTGCAGGGTGTAGGCGTGCGAGCGCAGCAGGGCGGGGGCCACGCCGCCGCTCTGGGCCAGCCAGCCGAAGGTGTGGTCGAGCGCGATGTGCTCGGAGGCGCAGTAGATCTCGGTGCGGTTGCAGGTCGAGATGATCGCGGCCTCGACCTGCGGGTGGCTGCTGTTGCCGGCGAAAGAGCTGCGCAAGCTGTGCAGCGTCGGGGCGATCTGGTCGAGCGCGAACGCGAAACGACCGCGCAGATCGAGCGGCGCGGTCGTGTGGTTCAAGCCGAGAGCCCAGACTGACATGTCCATGATTATAAAATCAGCAGCCGGGCGAGGTTTGCCGAGGGGCAAATGGCTTTCCCTATGACAGCCATATGCGCCGCCACATGGCCTTGCGCTCACTCACAGCCCCTCATGGACCTGCTGGACCTCTTCAACCACCTGCTTAATTTTGCGGCACCTGCGGCCTTCATCGCCTTGGTGCTGGTGGCGGTCGGGCGCTTTCTCGGCGGCCCGCGCACCGGCATTGCGCGCTGGTGGAAGCAATGGGCGATCACCTTCGGGGCCGGCCTGCTGACCTCGCTGGCCGGGCTGATCCTCACGGGCCGCGACGGCTCGATGGCCACCTATGCCGCGCTGGCGGTGGTCTGCGGCACCGTGCAGTGGATCGTGATGCGCGGCTGGGGCCGCTGAGCCGGCCTCAGTCCAGCCGGCGGGCCATGTAGACCGAGTGCCCGGGGTAGGTCGCCAGCCGGGCCTGCTGCAGGTCATCGACCGGCACCGTGGTCGCATAGCCCTGGCGTTCCCAGAACCCGACCGAAGCCTGCACCGACACCAGCGTCGAATGCTGCCAGCCCGCGCGCAGCGCGTGGGCCCAGGCATGGCGCACGAGGCGCGGCCCCAGCCCCAGCCCCGAGGCCTCGGGGTGCACCGCGAGGTCGTGCAGGTAGAGCGCGTCGGCGTCGGGCGCCACCTCGAAGTCGCCGTGCAGCGGCGTGAGCTTGCCGCGCTGCGAGGGGTAGGCCGCCAGGTAGGCCCGCACGGCGCCGCCGTGCTCGGCCACCCAGCCGGTGTGCGGCGAGGCCGCCAGCCGCCGCGCGATGAGCACGCCGTCCTCCACGAACCCCGCGCCGTAGCAGGCGAGCTGGATCGCCAGCACCGCCGCGAGATCGTCCGGGCGCATGTCGCGCACGAGAAGAGAAGGCGCTGCGTCCATCAGGCCAGCAGCAGCTTGTCGTCGTCCAGCTTCTCGCCGCGCGTCTGCTCGAACATGCGCAGCAGGTCGGGCACGTCCAGGCCTGCGCGCTGGTCGCCGGCCACGTCGAGGATGACCTGGCCCTCGTGCAGCATCACGGTGCGCGTGCCGTAGTCCAGCGCCTGGCGCATGCTGTGCGTGACCATCATCGCGGTGAGCTGGCTGCCTTCGACGATCTTGGCGGTGAGCTCCAGCACGAAGGCGGCGGTCTTCGGGTCGAGCGCGGCCGTGTGCTCGTCGAGCAGCAGGATGCGCGAGGGCCGCAGCGACGCCATCAGCAGGCTCACGGCCTGGCGCTGGCCGCCCGAGAGCAGGCCGATGCGGTCGGCCAGGCGGTTTTCCAGGCCCAGCTTCAGGATCGACAGCTTCTCGCGGAACAGCTCGCGCAGGTTGCGGTTGAGCGAGAAGCCGAAGCCGCGCCGCTCGCCGCGCTTCCACGCCAGCGCCATGTTCTCCTCGATGGTCAGCGCCTCGCAGGTGCCGGCCATCGGGTCCTGGAACACGCGCGCCACCATGCCCGAGCGCTGCCAGGCGTTCAGGCGGGTCACGTCCTTGCCGTCGATCTCCAGGCGGCCCTTGTCGACCATCAGGTCGCCGCTGATCGCATTGAGGAAAGTCGACTTGCCCGCGCCGTTGGAGCCGATCACGGTGACGAACTGGCCGGTCGGAATGTCCAGGCTCAGGCCGCGCAGCACGCGGTTCTCGATCGGCGTGCCCGGGTTGAAGGTGATTTCGAGTTGTTGGGCGCGCAGCATCAGTTCTTCCCCTTGAAGAGTCCGCCCAGCTTGCGCTTGTAGGCGGGCACCAGCAGCGCGAACGCCACCAGCACGGCAGTGACCAGGTTCAGGTCCTGCGCCTGCAGGCCCATGAAGTCGGTGTTCAGCGCCATCGCGATGAAGAAGCGGTACAGCAGCGCACCCAGCACGCAGGCCAGCGTGGTGATGACCATGCTGCGCGCGGGCAGCAGGGTCTCGCCGATGATCACGGCGGCCAGGCCGATCACGATCGTGCCCACGCCCATCGAGATGTCGGCCGTGCCCTGGCTCTGCGCGAACAGCGCACCGGCCAGCGCCACCAGCGCGTTGGAGAGCGCCAGGCCCGCCATGGTCTGGAAGTCGGTCGAGATGCCCTGGGCCCGCGCCATGCGCGCGTTGCCGCCAGTGGCGCGCATCGCCAGGCCGGCTTCGGAGGCAAAGAACAGGTCGACGACGATCTTGGCGGCGATCACGATGATCAGCAGCAGCAGCGGCTTGGCCCACTGCTCGGGCATGCCGCCGAAGCTGACCATGCTGAACACGGTGGGTTCGGTGATGAGCGCCACGTTGGGCTTGCCCATCACGCGCAGGTTGATGGAGTACAGCGCGATCATCACCAGGATGCTCGCGAGCAGCTGCATGATCTTCAGCTTGACGTTGAGCCAGGCCGTGAGCCAGCCCGAGGCGGCACCGGCCACGCAGGCCACGGCCGTGGCGGCGGCGGGGTTCCAGCCCGCGACGATCAGCGTCGCGGCCACGGCGGCGCCCAGCGGAAAGCTGCCGTCCACCGTGAGGTCGGGAAAGTTGATGATGCGAAACGACATGAAGACGCCCAGCGCGACCAGTCCGAAAATCAGACCGATCTCGATGGCGCCCAGCGAAGCAATGAGGGACATGGGGGCTTCCGGCGGGAGCGCAGTCGGCGGGCCCCGGCGCCCGGCCTGCGCCGGGAGCGGAAGGCCCGCCGGGGCGGCGTTTACTTGGTGCTGACGACCTTTGCCGACTTCAGCAGCGTGTCCGACAGGGTCACGCCCTGCAGCTTGGCCGCGCCGGGGTTCACCACCAGCTCGAAGTTGGTGCTGGTCTGCGAGGCGATGGTGCCGGGCTTCTCGCCCTTGAGGATGCGCACCACGATCTTGCCGGTCTGGCGGCCGATGTCGGTGTAGTTCAGGCCCAGCGCGGCCACGGCGCCGCGCTCGACGGTGGCGGTGTCGGCGGCCACCACGGGCAGCTTGGCCTGCTGGGCCACCTTCACGATGCCCTCGAAGGCCGAGACCACGTTGTTGTCGGTGGGCGTGTAGATCACGTCGGCCTTGCCGACCAGGCTCTGGGCGGCGGTGGGCACGTCGACCGTGCGCGCGGCGGCGGCTTCGACCACCGTCATGCCGGCGGCCGAGGCGGCCTTCTTGAGCGACTCGACGATGGCCACCGAGTTGGCTTCGCCGGGGCTGTAGATCACGCCGACGCGCTTGGCCGTGGGCACGACCTTCTTGATCAGGTCGATGTGCTTTTCGAGCGGCGACAGGTCGGACACGCCGGTCACGTTGGTGCCCGAGGGCTCCCAGTTCTTCACCAGCTTGGCGGCCACCGGGTCGGTGATGGCCGAGTACACGACGGGAATCGTCTTGGTGGCGGCCACGGTCGCCTGCGCCGACGGCGTGGCGATGGCGACGATCACGTCGGGCGCATCGCCCACGTACTTGCGGGCGATCTGGGCGGCGGTGCCCACGTTGCCCTGGGCGCTCTGGTAGGTGAACTTGAGGTTCTTGCCCGCTTCGTAGCCGGCGGCCTTCAGCTCTTCCTTCACGCCGTCGCGCACGGCGTCCAGCGCCGGGTGCTCGACGATGGCCGTCACGGCGACCGACTTGTCGGCGGCCAGGGCCGGTGCGGCGGCGAGCACGCCGAGGGCCAGGGCCACGGCGCTGAAGGGGGTGCGAAGCAAAGCGTTTTTCACGTAAGGGTCTCCGGGTGGGGAAAGGGGGGTGGGTGCGTTCGAAGCCGCCGGCAAGGCACCGGCAAAGCAGCAGGGCGCGCAATTCAGCGGCCCGGCGTGGCGCAACGCCGTCCGGGCGCGTCGAAGTCTAGATCGTACTTTGCACAATTAAGGTGCATGAATGCCTCGGGCTTTCCCCGCTTTAGGAAATATAATTGCATCATTGATGCGTATGGAGAGACGAAATTGCAGATCATCGAACTCGACCGGACCGATCGGCGGATTCTGGACCACCTCCAGGCGCACGGTCGCGCGTCCAACCTGGACCTGGCCGAGGTGGCCCAGTTGTCGCCCGCGCAGTGCCTGCGGCGCCACCGGCGGCTCGAGGAACTGGGGCTGATCAGCGGCTACGCTGCGCGGCTCAACGCGCGGCACATCGGGCTGGGCGTGATCGCCTTCATCCACGTCACGATGGCGCGCGGCCATGTCGACGAGCTGCCCAAGTTCCAGGACCTGATCGCCGACATGCGCCAGATCCTGGAGTGCTACTCGGTGACCGGCGACTTCGACTACGTGCTCAAGGTGGTCGCGCGCGACCTGGAGGCGCTGTCGCAGTTCCTGATGCACACGCTGATGCACATGCCGGGCGTGTCGGCCGTGCGCTCCAGCGTGTGCCTGAACGAGATCAAGTGCACGGGGGCGCTGCCGCTCGAATAGGGCAGCGGGCGCTTCAGGTGCTGGTGGTGCCCGGCAGCGGGGACGCCGGCGTGGCGGGCGCTGGCGAGGGCTCGGCGGGCAGCACCGGCGCGGGCGCCGCCATCACCAGCGTCGTGGGCGTGGCCAGCGGCAGGTCGGCCTGCTTGAGCGCGTCGAGGATCGTGAACAGCAGGTCGCTGCGCACGCCGCCCGCCAGCCGGGGGCTCGGCACGTAGGCGATGGCCTGGAAGATCAGCAGCCCGTTCTCGATGCCTTCGAGCGTGAGCGAAGGCGTCGGCGTTTCCAGCACGCCCTCGTGCGCGCGGCAGGCTTCGAGGATCAGCTCGCGCACGCGCTGCGCGTCGGTGGTCAGCGGCATGGGCAGGCGGATCAGCACGCGGCCCTCGGCGTTGGCCAGCGTCATGTTGCGCACGGTCTTGGTGATGAACTCCGAGTTCGGCACGATCAGCGTCGAGCGGTCGCCCAGCTGGATCTCGGTGGCGCGCACGTTGATGCGCCGCACATCGCCCTCGGTGGTGCCCAGCACCACCCAGTCGCCCACCTTCACCGGCTGCTCGGCCAGCAGGATCAGCCCCGAGATGAAGTTCTGCACGATGGCCTGCAGGCCGAAGCCGATGCCCACCGACAGCGCGCTCGCCACCCACGCGATGCGCTCGATGCCGATGCCCAGCGCCGACAGCGAGAACGCCACCACCAGGATGCCGCCCACGTAGCCCAGCAGCGTGGTGATCGAGCTTTGCATGCCGGGCTCGAACTGCGTGCTCGGCAGGTAGCTGCGCGAGAGCCAGCGCTTGAACACCCGCAGCACGATGAAGCCGATCACGGCCACCGCCACGGCGCTGAGGATCGCGCCGGGCACCAGCTGGAATTCGCCCACCTTCACGCCGGTGCCGAGCTTGCCGCCGCGCTGGAACACCTCGCCCGGGCCCGTGCCCAGCGGCGCGGCCAGCGCCACCAGCATGTAGAAGAACAGCGCCACGCGGCTCAGGCCCGAGAGCACCGTGGCCGCCTGGTCGAGCGTCTGCGGCGCCAGGCCGAAGCTCTTCTGCAGCCGCTGGCCGGAGGCGCTGCGCGAGGACACCACGGCCATGAACAGGTCGTCGGCGAACTTGAACAGCACGTAGAAGGCCGCCGCGACGATGCCGCTCCAGGTGAGCTGCGAGGCCAGGAAGCTCGCCAGCGCCACGTAGCCGAAGGCCACCAGCACCCAGATGGTGATGACCAGCACCACGATCAGCGCCACCAGCACCCCGACCCACATCGGCCGTTCCGGCAGGCCGGCGTCGGGTGCATCGGCGCGCAGCGCCTTCAGGCGGTACACGACGGTGCCGACCAGCGCGGTGAGCAGCAGCGCCGTCGCCACGTGCGTGGTCACCACGGCGGCAAAGCTGGCGTCGATGAGCGCGTTGATCTCGGCCGGCGTCCACGCCAGCGCGGCCACCAGCGCCACCAGCCACGGCAGCGCCGACAGGCGCTGCGCCGTGAGGTCGGGAATGGCCGGCAGGCGCCACGACGGCCGCCCCGTGGCCAGCAGCCCGCGTCCCAGGCCGATGATGAAGGCCATGAAGGTCAGCGTCTGCGCCGCCGATTGCAGCGCCTTGCGCGCCTGCGCGTCCCACATCGCGTGGGCCTTGAGCACTTCGACGACGCCGTGCGCGGCCACGGCGACCAGCAGCACGTGCGTGGCGACGATGGCGATCACCAGCAGCGAGCGGCGCAGCCGCCCGGCCGGCAGCACGCGCGTGGCCAGGCGCGCCAGCCCGCGCTCGGCGGCCCAGACGCCGAGCCAGGCGAGCAGCAGCGCGCCGATGAACGAGGCGATCACCGGCGTGCGGCTTTCGGGCTGCAGCGCCTGGTCGAAGCCGTCGCCGAGCGCCGCCCCGATCGCCTGCAGCCGTTCGAAGTCGTCGGGCCAGGCCTCGCGCAGGTCGTCCCAGAATTCGCCGCTGAGCGGCGAGGCGGCGCGGCTGGTGAGTTCGGCCTCGAACTGCTGGCGCCGCTGCGACACCACGTCGGTGCCGCGCTGGCGCACGTCGATCGCCAGCAGCTTGGCCAGGCGGATGTCCGCATCGAGCGCGTTGCGTTCCTTGGTCAGCTGCGCGCGCTGGCGCGTGATGTTGGGGTCTTCGGTGGCGCCGGCGGCGGGCGGGTTGCCGAGTTCGCCGAGACGCGCGTTCAGGTCGGCCAGCTCGCCGGCGCGGGCGGCGACGAACTTGTCGGCCTGCACGCCGATCTCGTTGATCTGCGCGAGCTGCTTGCGTGCGTCGTCTTCGGCGCCCGGAACGACACTGGCGTTGCCCTTGCCCGAAGGCGCGATGCGGGCGAACTGCGCGCGCAGTTCGGCGATGGTGGGGGGCGGGGCGGCCGCCGCCGCGGTGTTGGCGCTGTTGTTGGGGTTGCCGTTGCCTGCGTTCATGCTGGCGTCCGGCTGCGCGAAGGCGCCGCCGCACGTCAGCAGGGCCCACAGAGCCAGGAGGGCGGGAAGGCACAGGCCCGCCAGGCGAGAGGTCCGATTCATGGCCGCATCATAGAAGCCGCCATGACGTAAGAACGGGTAAGAAATGCAGCGTCAGCCCGCGGGGCTGAACAGGTCCACCCGGTCGGTGATGATGCCGTCGGTGCCCAGGTCGATGAGCCGCTGCGCGGCCCAGTCGTCGTTCACCGTGTAGCTCAGCGAGCGCAGGCCCGCGCCATGCACCTGCGCCACGGTGGTGGCGTCCCACAGCGCGTGGTTGCAGACGATGGCCTGGCAACCCAGGCTCAGCGCGGTGTCGAGCCAGCCGTTCCAGAGCGTGTCGAGCAGCAGGCCGCGCGGCAGTTCGGGCGCCACGGCCTGCGCGCCTTTCAGCGCGTCGACCTGGAACGAGGTGAGCAGCGGCGGCACGGCCGCACCCTGCCACAGGCGCGCGGCTTCGCGCGCCACCACCTCGCCGGTCTCGCGTTCGGTGCTGGGCGTGGGCTTGATCTCGATGTTCAGCAGCAGCTCGTTGGCGCGGCAGAAGCGCGCCAGGTTCTCCAGCGTGGGCAGCGGCTCGCCCGCGAAGGCGCGCGAATGCCAGCCGCCGGCGTCGAGCTGCGACAGCGCGCTCCACGCCTGCTGGCCGCCGATGCCGTGGCCGTTGGTGGTGCGATCGAGCGTGGCGTCGTGCATCAGGAACACCACGCCATCGGCGCTGAGCTTGGCGTCGCACTCGAACATGCGGTAGCCGTGCGAGGCGCCGAAGCGGAAGGCCGCGAGCGTGTTCTCGGGCGCCAGCTTGCCGGCGCCGCGGTGCGCGACCCAGCGAGGGTAGGGCCAGGGGCTGCGTTCGGCCATCGCTCAGTCGGCGCGCTTGCCGGAGCCGGCGTCGAACCAATGGAGCTTGTCCTCGCGCGCGGCGATCTTCACCGTGTCGCCAGCCACCGGCGGGTGGTCGCCTTCGTCGGTGCGCATGATGATCTGCTCGTCGCCGATGCGGCCATACACCAGGCGCTCGGCGCCCAGCAGTTCGACCTGCTCGACCTGCACGGTCCAGCCGCTTTCGTCGAGCTTCATGTGCTCGGGGCGGATGCCCAGGATCTGGCCAGGGCGCACGCCCGGTGCGTGCTTGAGCAGGTTCATCGGCGGCGAGCCGATGAAGCTCGCCACGAAGGTGGTGGCGGGCCTGGAGTACACCTCTTCGGGCGTCGCGAACTGGTCCATCACGCCGCCGTTCATCACGATGATGCGCTGCGCCAGCGTCATGGCCTCGACCTGGTCGTGCGTGACGAACAGCGAGGTGATGCCGAGCTCGCGGTGCAGCTTCTGGATCTCGAGGCGGGTCTGGGCGCGCAGCTTGGCGTCCAGGTTCGACAGGGGTTCGTCGAACAGGAACACCTGCGGCTGGCGCACGATGGCGCGGCCCATGGCCACGCGCTGGCGCTGGCCGCCCGAGAGCTCGCGCGGCTTGCGCTCGAGCAGGTGGCCCAGCTCGAGGATCTTGGCGGCCTTGTCGACGCGCACCTTGATCTCGGCCGTCGGCACCTTGGCGATCTTCAGGCCGTAGGCCATGTTCGAGAACACGCTCATGTGCGGGTACAGCGCGTAGTTCTGGAACACCATGGCGATGTCGCGCTCGGAGGGTTCGAGCTGGTTCACGACCTTGCCGCCGATGCAGATTTCGCCGGCCGAGATTTCCTCCAGGCCCGCGACCATGCGCAGCAGCGTCGACTTGCCGCAGCCCGAAGGGCCGACGATGACGATGAATTCGTGGTCGGCGATCTCGGCGCTCACGCCGTGGATGACCTGGTTGGCTTTCGGCCCGTGGCCGTAGCGCTTGATGACGTTGCGTAGGGAAAGAGCTGCCATTTTTTATTTCTCGGTATCTACAAGGCCCTTGACGAACCATTTCTGCATCAGGATCACCACCAGCGCGGGCGGCAGCATCGCCAGGATGGCGGTGGCCATCACGACGTTCCATTCGTTCTGTCCGTCGCCGCCGGCAATCATCCGCTTGATGCCGACCACCACGGGGTACATGTCTTCGCTCGTGGTCGCCAGCAGCGGCCACAGGTACTGGTTCCAGCCGTAGATGAACTGGATCACGAACAGTGCCGCGATCGAGGTCTTGGACAGCGGGAGCAGCACGTCGAAGAAAAAGCGCATGGGGCTCGCACCATCCATGCGCGACGCTTCGGTGAGCTCGTCGGGCACCGTGAGGAAGAACTGGCGGAACAGGAAGGTGGCCGTGGCCGACGCGATCAGCGGCACCGTCAGGCCCGCGTAGGTGTTCAGCATGTTCAGGTCGGACAGCACCTTGTAGGTGGGCAGGATGCGCACCTCCACCGGCAGCATCAGCGTCACGAAGATGGCCCAGAAGCAGATCTTCTTGAACGGGAAGCGGAAGTACACGATGGCGAAGGCCGACAGCAGCGAGATGGTGATCTTGCCGATGGCGATGACCATGGCCGTCACGAAGCTCACCCACATCATGTGCGCCACCGGGGCGTTGGAGCCCGCGCTGCTCTCGCGCCCGAACAGCGCGCCCTTGTAGCTGTCGACGATGTTCGAGCCGGGGGTCAGGGGCATCGGCGCCTGCACGATCTCCTGGGCCGTGTGCGTGGAGGCCACGAACGCCAGGTAGAGCGGGAAGGCGACGATGAACACGCCCAGGATCATGATGACGTGGGCCAGGATGCCCTGCGTGCCGCGTTTCTCAACCATGCTGCGCTCCGCCGAATTCGATTTGTTCTTGTTGCTTCATCAGTACTGCACTTTCTTCTCGACGTAGCGGAACTGGATGACCGTCAGCGCCACCACGATCACCATCAGCACCACCGACTGCGCGGCCGAACCGCCCAGGTCCAGGCCCTTGAAGCCGTCGTGGTAGACCTTGTAGACCAGGATGGTCGTGTCCTTGCCCGGGCCGCCCTGCGTGGCCGCATCGACGATCGCGAAGGTGTCGAAGAAGGCGTAGACCACGTTGATCACCAGCAGGAAGAAGGTGGTGGGCGACAGCAGCGGGAACTGCACGGTCCAGAAGCGGCGCCACGGGCGCGCGCCGTCGATGGCCGCGGCCTCGATCAGCGACTTCGGGATCGACTGCAGCCCGGCCAGGAAGAACAGGAAGTTGTAGGAGATCTGCTTCCACACCGAGGCCATCACGATCAGCGTCATGGCGTGGCCCGAGTCGAGCAGGTGGTTCCAGTTGATGCCGATCTTGCCCAGGGCATAGGCCACCACGCCCAGCGAGGGCGAGAACATGAAGACCCACAGCACGGCCGCCACGGCGGGCGCCACGGCGTACGGCAGGATCAGCATGGTCTTGTAGAACATGCCGCCGCGCACGATGCGGTCGGCGAACACGGCCAGCATCAGCGACAGGCTGATGCCGATGCCGGCCACCAGCACCGAGAACAGCGCGGTGGTCTTGAACGACTCGGCATAGGCCGGGTCGTCGAACAGGTGGCGGAAGTTGTCGAACCCGACGAACTCGACCGACGTGCCGAACGCGTCCTGCTGCTGCAGCGACTGCAACAGCGCCTGGCCGGCCGGCCAGAAGAAAAACACGAGGATCACCGCCATCTGCGGTGTCAGCAGCAGCCAGGGCAACCAGCCCGAGCGAAAGAAAACGCGTTTTTCCATGAAGCCCCTACATAAAAAATCCCGCCCGGCGCACCCTGGAAGAAGGGCGTGCGGGGGCGGGCGATATTAGCCGGACACGGAGCCCGGATCTTCAATCGTTAGCTTTTGTTCGCCTTTTGGAAGCGTTCGAGCTGTTCGTTGCCGCGGGTCACGATCGAATCGAGGGCTTCCTTGGCGGTCTTCTTGCCACCCCAGACCTGTTCGAGCTCTTCGTCCTCGATGGCGCGGATCTGCACGTAGTTGCCCAGGCGGATGCCGCGGCTCTTGTCGGTGACCTTGCGGATCATCTGCGTCACGGCCACGTCGGTGCCGGGGTTCTGCTTGTAGAAGCCCGATTCCTCGGTGAGCTTGTACGAGGCGGTGGTCACCGGCAGGTAGCCGGTGCGCTTGTGGCTGGCGGACTGCACTTCAGGCGTCGAGATGAAGCTGAAGAACTTGGCCACGCCCTTGTACTCGGCCGGCTTCTTGCCCGACATGACCCACAGGCTGGCGCCACCGATCACGGTGTTCTGCGGCGCGCCCGGCACGTCCGGGTAGTAGGGCAGGGGTGCCAGGCCGTAGGCGAACTTGGCGTTCTTGGCCACGTTGCCGTAGAAGCCCGACGACGTGTTGATCATGGCGCACTCGCCCGACACGAACGAGGCTTCAGGCACGTTGCCGCGGCCCTTGTAGATGAACAGGCCCTGCTTGGACATGCTGGCCAGGTTCTCGATGTGGCGCTGGTGCAGCGGCGAATTCACCTTCAGGCGCGCGTCCAGGCCCTGCAGGCCGTTGGCCTTGCTCGCGAACTCGACGTTGTGCCAGGCCGAGAAGCTCTCGACCTGCGTCCAGTTCTGCCAGGCCGTGGTGAACGGGCACTTGTGGCCGCTGGCCTTGAGCTTGGCGGCGGCGGCCACCACTTCGGGCCAGGTGGCGGGCGCCTTGTCGGTGGGCAGGCCGGCGGCCTTGAAGGCGTCCTTGTTGAAATAGAAGATGGTGGTCGAGCTGTTGAACGGGAAGCTCAGCATCTGGCCGTTGGGGGCGGTGTAGTAACCGGCCACGGCGGGGATGTAGGCGGCCGGGTCGAACTTCTCGCCCGCGTCCTTCATGACCTGGCCGACCGGAATGACGGCGCCCTTGCTGGCCATCATGGTGGCGGTGCCCACTTCGAACACCTGCAGGATGTGCGGCGCGTTGCCCGAGCGGAAGGCCGCGATGGAGGCCGTCATCGATTCGTCGTACGTGCCCTTGAAGGTCGGGACGATCTTGTATTCCTTCTGGCTCTCATTGAACTGCTTGGCCAGGTCGTTGACCCACTCGTTGTTGACGGCGGTCATGGAATGCCACCACTGGATCTCGGTCTGGGCCTGGGCTGCATTGAACAGCGTGGCGGCCAGCGCCGATGCCAACGCGAGCGTCTTGAATCGCATGAAGACTCCTGAAGGGAAAAAATGGAAAGCGCGAATGCTAGGGCATGTGCGTGACACAGCCGCGTCACATTGGGGCACGGACCGAAGGGTTCCTCCAATCGGGGAAACCCCTTTGGCGTCAAGCCCGGCGCGGGTTGCGGGCCTCATGCTGCGCTGCACCATGCTAGCATCGCCCTCCCTTTTTTGGCCTAGCTTGTCGCCATGGCCGGGGCTTCCTTGAGTACGTCATGAGCAGCAAAACCTCCCTCGACAAAAGCAGGATCAAGTTCCTTTTGCTCGAAGGCATCCACCCCTCGGCCGTGGAGGTGCTGCGCGCCGCCGGCTACACCAACATCGAGTCGCTGCCGGGTGCGCTGCCCGACGCCGAACTCAAGGCCAAGATCGCCGACGTGCACTTCGTGGGCATCCGCTCGCGCACCCAGCTGACGGCCGAGGTGTTCGCCGCCGCGCACAAGCTGGTGGCCGCCGGGTGCTTCTGCATCGGCACCAACCAGGTCGACCTCGAAGCCGCCCGCGAGCACGGCGTGGCCGTGTTCAACGCCCCGTATTCCAACACCCGCTCGGTGGCCGAGCTGGTGCTGGCCGAAGCCATCCTGCTGCTGCGCGGCGTGCCCGAGAAAAGCGCCGTGGCGCACCGCGGCGGCTGGCTCAAGTCGGCCGAGAACGCCTTCGAAATCCGCGGCAAGACGCTGGGCATCGTGGGCTACGGCTCCATCGGCGCGCAGCTGTCGGTGCTGGCCGAGGCGCTGGGCATGCACGTGGCCTTCTACGACGTGGTCACCAAGCTGCCGCTGGGCAACGCCCGCCAGGTGCGCGAGCTGCACCAGCTGCTGGGCCAGAGCGACATCGTGACCCTGCACGTGCCCGAGACCCAGGCCACGCAATGGATGATCGGCGCGGCCGAGATCGCCGCCATGAAGCCGGGCGCCATCCTGCTGAACGCCTCGCGCGGCACCGTGGTCGAGATCGAGCCGCTGGCCGAGGCCCTCAAGAGCAAGAAGCTGCTGGGCGCCGCCATCGACGTGTTCCCGGTCGAGCCGCGCACCAACAAGGACGAGTTCCAGTCGCCGCTGCGCGGGCTGGACAACGTGATCCTCACGCCGCACATCGGCGGCTCGACTATGGAGGCGCAGGCCAACATCGGGCTCGAAGTGGCCGAGAAGCTGGTCAAGTACAGCGACAACGGCACCTCGACCTCGTCGGTCAACTTCCCCGAGGTGGCGCTGCCGGCACACCCGGGCAAGCACCGCCTGCTGCACATCCACCGCAACGTGCCGGGCGTGCTGTCCGAGATCAACAAGATCTTCTCGGACAACAACATCAACATCTCGTCCCAGTTCCTGCAGACCAACGAGAAGATCGGCTACGTCGTGATGGACATCGACGCCGCCTCGTCCGACCTGGCGCTGGAAAAGCTGGCGAAGGTGGGCGGAACGATCCGCAGCCGCGTGCTGTTCTGAGCCCGCCGGGGCCCGTGCGGGCCCCGCGATAGGGAATAGCGGCCGGGCACGGCAAAGCCCCCGGGGCCTGCCCTAAAATCGACCCCCCGGCTACATGGGCGCGCAGCGCCTGGCCAAGGGCCCCACCCGATGAATGCTCCGACCGCGTTGAATACGCTGTTGTCACAGGCCGCAGAGCCTGTACGACTGCGCGAGATCCCTTACAACTACACCAGCTTCTCCGACCGGGAGATCGTGATTCGCCTCCTGGGCGAACGCGGCTGGGACCTGCTCCAGACCCTGCGCGCCGAGCGCCGCACCGGCCGATCGGCGCGCATGCTCTACGAGGTGCTGGGCGACATCTGGGTCGTGCAGCGCAATCCCTATCTCGTCGACGACCTGCTCGACAACCCGCGCCGCCGCGGCCAGCTGGTCGACGCCCTGCGCCACCGCCTGGGCGAGGTGCAGAAGCGCCGCACCCCCGACAGCGACCTGCCGCGCGACCAGCTGGTGGGCGAACTCACCGGGCTCGTCAGCCAGGCCGTCGCCGCCTTCGACGACACCTTCCGCGACGTCGCCGCGCTGCGCCGCAAGGCCACCCGCGTGCTGGGCCGGCTCACGGCCAAGGACAACATCAAGTTCGACGGCCTCTCGCGCGTGTCGCACGTGACCGACGCCACCGACTGGCGCGTCGAGTACCCCTTCGTCGTGCTGTGCCCGGACACCGAGGCCGAGATGGCCCTCCTGGTCAAGGGCTGCATCGAGCTGGGCCTGACCATCATTCCGCGCGGGGGCGGCACCGGCTACACCGGCGGCGCGATCCCGCTGACCTGGAAGAGCGTGGTCATCAACACCGAGAAGCTCGAGGCCATGACCGAGGTCGAGCACGTCGCGCTGCCCGGCCTGGCCGCGCCCGTGCCCACCATCTGGACCGAGGCTGGCGTGGTCACGCAGCGCGTGGCCGACGCGGCCGAGCGTGCGGGCTTCGTGTTCGCGGTCGACCCGACCTCCGCCGAGGCCTCGTGCGTCGGCGGCAACGTCGCCATGAACGCCGGCGGCAAGAAGGCCGTGCTGTGGGGCACGGCGCTGGACAACCTCGCCTCGTGGCGCATGGTCACGCCGCAGGCCGAATGGCTCGAAGTGACTCGCATCGGCCACAACCTGGGCAAGATCCACGACGCCGAGAGCGCCGTGTTCGAGCTGCAGTACTACGCCGCCGACGGCAAGACGAAACTGCGCACCGAGCGCCTGGACATTCCCGGCAAGACCTTCCGCAAGGAAGGCCTGGGCAAGGACGTGACCGACAAGTTCCTCTCCGGCCTGCCGGGCATCCAGAAAGAGGGCTGCGACGGCCTCATCACCAGCTGCCGCTGGGTGGTGCACAAGATGCCGGCGCACACGCGCACCGTGTGCCTCGAGTTCTTCGGCAACGCCAAGGACGCCGTGCCCAGCATCGTCGAGATCAAGGACTTCATGTTCGCCGAGCAGAAGCGCTCGGGCGTGCTGCTGGCCGGCCTGGAGCACCTGGACGACCGCTACCTGAAGGCCGTGGGCTACGCCACCAAGTCGAAGAAGCACGGCGGCCTGCCGAAGATGGTGCTGTTCGGCGACATCGCCGGCGACGACGCCGATGCGGTGGCCCGTGTCACCTCGGAAGTGGTGCGCATCGCCAACTCGCGCAGCGGCGAAGGCTTCATTGCCATCAGCCCCGAGGCGCGCAAGAAATTCTGGCTCGACCGCAAGCGCACGGCCGCCATCAGCAAGCACACCAACGCCTTCAAGATCAACGAAGACGTGGTGATCCCGCTGCCGCGCATGGCCGAGTACAGCGACGGCATCGAGCGCATCAACATCGAGCTGTCGCTGCAGAACAAGCTGGCGCTCACCGACGCGCTCGAAGCGTTCCTCACGCGCGGCAACCTGCCGCTGGGCAAGACCGACGACGCGCACGAGATTCCCGCGGCCGAGCTGCTGGAAGACCGCGTGGCGCAGGCCGTGGCGCTGGTGCACGAGGTGCGCGCGCTGTGGGCCGGCTGGCTGCAGAACGTCGACACGCTGTTCCCGCAACTGCAGGACCACACGTTGCGCGCCAGCTGGAAGACCCAGCTGCGCCAGCCGCTGCAGGAGATTTTTTCGGGCGCCGAGTTCGGGCCGATCCTGGCCGAGTGCACCGCCATCCACAAGCAGGTGCTCAAGGGCCGCGTGTGGGTCGCGCTGCACATGCACGCGGGCGACGGCAACGTGCACACCAACCTGCCCGTCAACAGCGACAACTACGAGATGCTGCAGACCGCGCATGCCGCGGTGGTGCGCATCATGGCGCTGGCGCGCAGCCTGGACGGCGTGATCTCGGGCGAGCACGGCATCGGCATCACCAAGCTCGAGTTCCTCACCGACGAAGAGCTGCGCCCCTTCACCGAATACAAGGCCCGGGTCGACCCCGAAGGCCGCTTCAACAAGGGCAAGCTGCTGCGCGCGCCCGCCGGGCAAGCGCAGACCCTGCACGCCGACCTGACCAACGCCTACACGCCGAGCTTCGGCCTCATGGGGCACGAGTCGCTGATCATGCAGCAGAGCGACATCGGCGCCATCGCCGACAGCGTGAAGGACTGCCTGCGCTGCGGCAAGTGCAAGCCGGTGTGCGCCACGCACGTGCCGCGCGCCAACCTGCTGTACAGCCCGCGCAACAAGATCCTCGCGACCTCGCTGCTGGTGGAGGCTTTCCTCTACGAGGAGCAGACCCGGCGCGGCATCAGCATCAAGCACTGGGAAGAGTTCGAGGACGTGGCCGACCACTGCACCGTGTGCCACAAGTGCCTCACACCGTGCCCGGTGAAGATCGACTTCGGCGACGTGTCGATGAACATGCGCAACCTGCTGCGCAAGATGGGCCAGAAGAGCTTCCGACCCGGCAACGCGGCCGCCATGTTCTTCCTGAACGCGACCAACCCGCAGACCATCAAGGCGGTGCGCGCCGGCATGGTGGGCATCGGCTTCAAGGCGCAGCGCATGGCCAACGACCTGCTGCGCGGCCTCGCGAAGAAGCAGACCGGCGCACCGCCGGCCACGCTGGGGCCTGCACCCATCAAGGAGCAGGTGATCCACTTCATCAACAAGAAGATGCCGGGCAACCTGCCGAAGAAGACGGCGCGCGCGCTGCTCGACATCGAGGATGCCGACTACGTGCCGATCATCCGCGACCCGAAGACGACCACCTCGGAAACCGAGGCGGTCTTCTACTTCCCGGGCTGCGGGTCGGAGCGGCTGTTCTCGCAGGTGGGCCTGGCCACGCAGGCGATGCTCTGGCATGCGGGCGTGCAGACGGTGCTGCCGCCGGGCTACCTGTGCTGCGGCTATCCGCAGCGCGGCAGCGGCCAGTTCGACAAGGCCGAGAAGATGATCACGGACAACCGCGTGCTCTTCCACCGCGTCGCCAACACGCTCAACTACCTAGACATCAAGACGGTGGTGGTGAGCTGCGGCACCTGCTACGACCAGCTGCAGGGCTACCAGTTCGACAAGATCTTCCCGGGCTGCCGGATCATCGACATCCACGAGTACCTGCTCGAAAAGGGCATCACGCTGGCCGATGCGGGCGGTGGGGGCTACCTGTACCACGACCCCTGCCACTCGCCGATGAAGCAGCAGGACCCGATGAAGACCGTCAAGGCGCTGGTCGGCGACAACGTGCTCAAGAACGACCGCTGCTGCGGCGAGTCGGGCACGCTGGGTGTGTCGCGGCCCGACATCTCGACGCAGATCCGCTTCCGCAAGGAAGAAGAGCTGAAGAAGGGCGAGGCCGCGCTGCGCGATGCCGGCAAGGTCGGCGCGACCGACAACGTGAAGATCCTCACCAGCTGCCCGAGCTGCCTGCAAGGCCTCTCGCGCTACGGCAACGACCTGAACAACGGCCTGCTCGAAGCCGACTACATCGTGGTCGAGATGGCCAACAAGCTGCTCGGCGACGACTGGATGCCGAACTACGTGGCCGCTGCCAACCAGGGCGGCATCGAGCGGGTGCTCGTATGACGGCGGTGGCAGGTTGCCCGCTGTGCGATGCGCCCGGCGGGCGTGTCGTGTTCGAAGGCGCGAAGCTGCGTGTCATCCATGCGCAGGAAGAAGGCTTTCCGGCCTTCTACCGCGTGGTGTGGCGCGACCATGCGGCGGAGTTCTCCGACCTCGACGCGGCCGACCGCGTGCTGTGCATGGAGGCCGTGGTGCGCGTGGAGCAATGCCTGCGCGACGCGCTGGCGCCCACCAAGCTCAACATCGCCGCGCTCGGCAACATGGTGGCGCACCTGCACTGGCACGTGATTGCGCGCTTCGACTGGGACAGCCATTTCCCCGGTTCGGTCTGGGCTGCCGTGCAACGGACCGCGCCAGCCGAGCGGCTGGCCGCCGTGCAGGCGCTGCTGCCGCAGACGGAGGCCGATATGGTCCGTCGGCTGGCGACGCTGGCCTGAGGCCCTCGTTTTTGCTCAGCCGGCCGCGGCGACCGTCTTGCGGTCGGTGCAGGCCTGTTTGAATTCCGGCGTGGCGCGCGTTTCCTTCGAGAAGCGCTTCGAGGCCACGCTGCCATCCCTGCACACGCGATCGAGCTCGGCCTGCGCGCTCTTGTTGCCCGCATGTGCGGCGTGGGCCAGCAGGCGCACCGCGTGGAAGGGCAGCGCGCCCGAGCTGCCGGGTGACGCGGTTGCTGCAGTGGTCGTCGGCTGCGGTGTTGCTACAGCCTTGACCGGCTCCGCAGGCAGCGTGCGCGCGGTGCCCGCAGAGGTCGGCATGCGCTCGACAGCGGTGAAGTCGCCGCTCTTGCCGGCGCGCTCGACCATCTGCCGGTAGCTGTCCATCATGAACGACGTGTCCTTGGGCGTGAGCTCCTTCGCCGGCTTGGCGAGGTAGGCCGCGACCTCGGGCGGCAGCGCGGCGTTCACGGTGCTCAGTTCATGCGCGCCGCCGAAGCCGCGCGAGCCGGCCTGGGCGGCATGCGCGGCGTCGTCGCCCAGCGCCATCGCGCCCTTGGCGGCCACGCCGGTTGCACCTTCGGCTGCCACCGCGCCGGCGCCGACCGCCGCGCCCTTGCCCGCGACGCCGGCCGCCTTGCCGGCGGTCGCGGCCTTGCCTGCCGCCTTGCCGATCAGGCCCCAGAAGGCATGGGCCGGTGGGGCGAGGGCGGCGCCCGCGAGCGCGATGCAGAGGACGAGGGCGGCCCGGTTCGAACGTGACGGGAAGAGGGGAAAGCGTGTGCGTGACGGCATGCAGTGATGCTAAGCGCAGGCGGCCGGCACGCTGGCGCGCAGCGCGCGGCATACTGCGCGAGTCCCACCCCTTTTCTCTTTTCTCTTCTTCTTTCGAACGGATTCCCCATGGCAGGTTTGCAAGCCGGCGCGCCGACACCCCAATCGATCACCGTGCACGGGCAGTCGCGCGTGCTCGAGGTCGGCTTCTCGGACGGCGCCACCTTCCGCATTCCCTTCGAACTGATGCGCATCTACTCGCCGTCGGCCGAGGTGCAGGGCCACGGCCCGGGGCAGGAGGTGCTGCAGACCGGCAAGCGCGACGTCGAGCTGGTCGGGCTCGAGCCGGTGGGCAACTACGCCGTGCAGCCGGCCTTCAGCGACGGCCACAACTCCGGCATCTACACCTGGAGCCTGCTGTACGACCTGGGCGCGCGGCAGGCCGAACTGTGGGCCGACTACGAGCGGCGCCTGGCCGCGGCCGGCGTGGACCGCGACGCCCCGATGGCCGACAAGGGCGGCCACGCCTGCAGCAGCCACTGAGCGTCGCGGGAACCGAGGGTAAACATACCCTGTTGCTATTGAAAAGATAGCCTTACACACAGCAAAGACGCGCGTTGCGGCGGCCCTCCGTTGGAGGAAAAAGCAACAAATGTCCGCCGTGCCCGCGGGGTCGTCGCCTTGAAGGAATGCCTTCCGGCCTAACATCCAGCGCATGAGTACAACCCACTTCGGCTTCGAGAAAGTCGACGAAAGCGAGAAGGCGCAACGCGTTCGCGGCGTCTTCGACTCGGTGGCCTCGCGCTACGACATCATGAACGACCTGATGTCGGCCGGACTGCACCGGGCCTGGAAGGCCTACACCGTGATGGTCGCGAACGTGGGCGAAGGCTCGCGCGTGCTCGACATCGCGGGCGGCACCGGCGACCTCGCGCTCGCCTTCTCGAAGAAGGTCGGCGCCACGGGCCAGGTGGTCCACACCGACATCAACGAAGCCATGCTGCGCACCGGCCGCAACCGCCTGCTCGACGCCGGCGTGGTGCTGCCCACCACGGTCTGCGACGCCGAGAAGCTGCCCTTTCCCGACGACCACTTCGATGTGGTCACCGTGGCCTTCGGCCTGCGCAACATGACGCACAAGGATGTTGCCCTCAAGGAAATGAACCGCGTGCTCAAGCCGCGCGGCAAGCTGCTGGTGCTCGAGTTCTCGAAGGTCGCCAAGCCGCTCACGAAGGCCTACGACTGGTATTCGTTCAACGTGCTGCCGCGCCTGGGCAAGCTCGTGGCCGGCGACGATGCGAGCTACCGCTACCTGGCCGAATCGATCCGGATGCATCCCTCGCAAGAGGAGCTCAAGACCCTCATGAAAGAGGGCGGTTTCGGACATGTGGACTATCACAACATGACGGGGGGAATTGCAGCCCTCCATGTTGGAATCAAGTGTTGATCACGATGACGACGCGAATTTTTCGCTCAAGAGGAGACGGCATGAAGAGTTTGGGTTCTTTGTTCTTGGCAGCAGCACTGGTGCTGGTGAGCGTTCAGGCGGAAGCTGCTCGCATGGGTGGCGGCAAGTCCGTCGGTCGCCAGTCGTCCAACGTGACGCAGCGCCAGGCCACGCAGCCCGCGGCCCCCGCGCAGCAGAACGCGACCAATGCGGCGCCCAAGCCCGCAACGCCCGCCGCCGCTGCACCGAAGCGTCCATGGGGCGCGATGCTCGGCGGTCTCGCCGCCGGCCTGGGCCTGGCATGGCTCGCGAATTCGCTCGGCCTGGGTGCCGGCTTCGCCAACATCCTGCTGATCGCGCTGCTGGCTTTTGCCGCGCTCGCGGTGTGGCGCATCTTCAAGGCGCGCTCGGCCGCGTCGTCGGGCAACGCCAACCGCCAGGGCGCTTTCGCCTTCCAGGGCGCCGGCAGTCCCGCCGATGCACGCGCACCGGCACAGTACAGCCCGGCCAACGTCGGCAACGACGCCTCGGCACGGCCGTGGGAGCGCAACACCACGGCGTTCGACGCCGCGCCGGCATCGCACGGCAGCAGCCTGTCGGCCGCGGGTGCCGCAGCCGGCGGCAGCATGATCGGTTCGGCACTGGCCGGTTCGCAGTCCTGGGGCATCCCCGCGGGCTTCGATGCCGACGGTTTCCTCACCGCCGCCAAGCGCAACTTCGTGACCCTGCAAGACGCCTGGGACCGCGCCGACGTGTCGATGCTGCGTTCCATGATGACCGACAGCATGGTCGAGGAGATCCGCACGCAGCTGGCCGATCGCGCCAGCCACACGGGCGGTGCGCTCAACAAGACCGAGGTCGTGATGCTCGACGCCAAGCTGCTGGGCATCGAAGAGCTGCCCGACGCCTACATGGCGAGCGTGGAGTTCTCCGGCATGATCCGCGAAGACGCGTCGGCGGGCCCGGCCCCGTTCCGCGAAGTCTGGAACATGACCAAGACCGGCAGCGCCGGCTGGCTCGTCGCAGGCGTGCAAGCGCTGCAATGACAAAAACCTGAGCTGCAGCCGTCACCCGGCTGTAGCACTGACGGGATAATGGGGACCATGGCTACACCATCGTCCCCTTTTTCTTTGCTCGGCGACCTGTTCAACCGCATCGGCGAACGCCTGCAACCGCCGGCCTGGGCCGTCCACGAGATCCAGCACCGCGCGGTCCTGTTCCTGAACCACGTGCTGCAGCAGGAGCCTGAAGCGCAGCAGCGGCTGCTGCGCCAGCAGGGCCGGGTGGTGCGCTTCCAGTGGCGCTTCGTGACGATGGAACTGGTGGCCACGCCGGCTGGCCTGCTCGACCTGGCACCTGCCGGCTCCACGCCCGAACTCACGCTCACCGTGATCGATGACTCCCCCCTCGACATCGCCCGCGCCACGCTGCGCGGCGACAAGCCCTCCGTGCAGATCGTCGGCGACGTGCAACTCGCGGCCGAGGTCAACTGGCTGGTCGACCACGTGCGCTGGGACGTCGAGGACGACCTGGCCCGCGTGATCGGCGACGTGCCCGCGCACACGCTGGGCAACGGCGTGCGGCGTGTGGTGGGCGCGCTGCGCCAGTTCGTCGGCGACCGCTCGGCCCGTGCCGGCGGTGCGGCGGGCCACGCCGAATGAGTCGCTTCTATCGCGGCCTGTTCATCGTCTGGGTCGCACTGCGCTATGGCCTGGACGAGCTCGTGCTCACGAGCTTCCAGAAACCCTGGCTGCGCGTGGTGGCGCGCATCGTCTCCATCGGACGCAACCTCGACGCGCCGCGCGGCCAGCGCCTGCGCGAGGCGCTGGAGCGGCTGGGCCCCATCTTCGTGAAGTTCGGCCAGGTGCTGTCCACGCGGCGCGACCTGCTGCCGCCCGATATCGCCGACGAGCTCGCGTTCCTGCAGGACCGCGTGCCGCCGTTCCCTTCGGCGGTGGCGGTCGCGACCATCGAGCGCGCCTTCCGCCGACCGGTGAGCGACGTGTTCGTGCAGTTCGACGAAACACCCATCGCCAGCGCCTCGATCGCGCAGGTGCACTTCGCGACCATCCGCACCAACCAGGGCGAGATCCGCGACGTGGCTGTGAAGGTGCTGCGCCCCAACATGCGCGGCGTGATCGAGAAGGACCTGGCCCTCATGGCCATGATGGCCGGCTGGATCGAGAAGCTCTCGCCCGACGGCAAGCGCCTGAAGCCGCGCGAGGTCGTCGGCGAGTTCGACAAGTACCTGCACGACGAGCTCGACCTCGTGCGCGAGGCCGCCAACGCCGCGCAGCTGCGCCGCAACATGGCCTCGCTCGACCTGGTGCTGATCCCCGAAATGTTCTGGGACTTCTGCCACCCCGAAGTCATCGTGATGGAGCGCATGAACGGCGTGCCCATTGCCCAGATCGACAAGCTGCGCGCCGCCGGCGTCGACATTCCGAAGCTCGCGCGCGACGGCGTGACGATCTTCTTCACGCAGGTGTTCCGCGACGGTTTCTTCCACGCCGACATGCACCCGGGCAACATCCAGGTGAGCCTGGCGCCCGAGACCTTCGGGCGCTACATCTCGCTCGACTTCGGCATCATCGGCACGCTCACCGAGTCCGACAAGGAGTACCTCGCGCAGAACTTCGCGGCCTTCTTCCGGCGCGACTACAAGCGCGTGGCCGAGCTGCACCTGGAGAGCGGCTGGGTGCCGCAGGGCACGCGCATCGACGAGCTCGAGGCGGCGATCCGCACCGTGTGCGAGCCGTACTTCGACCGGCCGCTGAAGGAAATCTCGCTGGGCATGGTGCTGATGCGCCTGTTCCAGACCTCGCGCCGCTTCCACGTCGAGATCCAGCCGCAGCTGGTGCTGCTGCAGAAGACCCTGCTGAACATCGAGGGCCTGGGCCGCAGCATCGACCCCGAGCTCGACCTCTGGGCCACGGCCAAGCCCTTCCTCGAGAAGTGGATGATCGACCAGATCGGGCCGAAGAAGCTGTTCCAGCAGCTGCGGGCCGAGGCGCCGCGCTACGCGAAATTGCTGCCGCAATTGCCGCGTTTGCTGCACGATTTCCTGGAAAATCGGCCGCCCGATCACCGCCGCGAGTTGCAGGAGCTGCTGGCCGCGCAGAAGCGCACCAACCGGCTGCTGCAGGCCATCCTCTATGGCGGCATCGGATTTGTCCTGGGGTTGCTCGCCATGCAAGTGCTGGTGCGCGTGCGTTTGTTCTAGAGGCTGGAGGAGTTTCGCCGTGTTGTTGACGCTGGTCATCGTCTATCTGCTGGTCACCATCGCCATCGGCCTGTATGCGGCCAAACGGGTGAAGAACACCACTGACTTCGCGATCGCGGGGCGGCACCTGCCGCTGTTCATGATCATCACGACCACCTTCGCGACCTGGTTCGGGTCCGAGACGGTGCTCGGCATCCCGGCCAAGTTCATCGAGGGTGGCCTGAGCGGCGTGGTCGAAGACCCGTTCGGCGCGGGCACCTGCCTGATCCTGGTGGGCCTGTTCTTCGCGGGCAAGCTGTACCGCATGACGCTCCTGACCATCAGCGACTACTACCGCGAGCGCTACGGCCGCAGCGTGGAAGTGGCCTGCTCGCTGATCATCATGCTGAGCTACCTGGGCTGGGTCTCGGCGCAGGTCACGGCGCTGGGGCTGGTGTTCAACGTGCTGTCGGCCGGCGCCATCAGCATCCCGCTGGGCATGGTGATCGGCGTGGTCTCGATCCTGGCCTACACGCTGTTCGGCGGCATGTGGTCGGTGGCCGTGACCGACTTCATCCAGATGATCATCCTGGTCGTCGGCCTGGCGGTCATCGCGATGTTCGCGGGCGACATGGCCGGCGGCGCCGACAAGGTGGTGGCCTTCGCGGTCAGCAAGGACCTCTTCAAGTTCTGGCCCGAGCCCAACTGGCACGACATGGTGTTCTTCTTTGCCGCGGCCATCACGATGATGCTGGGCTCCATTCCGCAGCAGGACGTGTTCCAGCGCGTGATGTCGGCCAACAGCGTCAAGGCCGCCACGCGCGGCCCGGTGATCGGCGGCGTGGCCTACATCCTGTTCGCCTTCGTGCCGATGTTCCTCGTGGCCAGCGCGCTGCTGATCATGCCGGAGGAGGTGGCTGTGCTGCTGAAGGAAGATCCGCAGAAGGTGCTGCCCACGCTGGTGCTGCAGAAGATGCCCTTCGTGATGCAGGTGCTGTTCTTCGGCGCGCTGCTGTCGGCCATCAAGTCGACCGCCTCGGCCACCCTGCTGGCGCCCAGCGTCACCTTCACCGAGAACATCTGGCGCCAGTTTCGTCCCGCCGGCACCGACCGCGAGAACCTGATGACCATGCGCATCACGGTGCTGCTGTTCAGCGCCGCCGTGCTGGCCTACGCGATCCGCATGCAGGGCACGCCGATCTACGAACTGGTCTCGGGCGCCTACCAGGTGCCGCTGGTCGGGGCCTTCGTGCCGCTGGTGTGCGGCCTGTACTGGCGCCGTGCCACCACCCAGGGCGCCATCGCCTCGATCGTGGGGGGCATCGGCGTCTGGCTGCTGTTCATGGCCATGCCTTGGGGTACCGCCTTCCCGGCCCAGCTGGCGGGCGTGCTGTCCTCGTTCGCGGGCATGGTTGTCGGCTCGCTGCTGCCGCAATGGATAGCGAACACTCACACGCCGCACCGCCTCCTGGCGACCGAGCCGGCCTGACGGCGGGCCGGGCCGCGCCCCCACGGCCCCTGCGCGCGGGGGCGCCCCTATAATCGAGGGCTTTGCGAGCGGCAGCTGCGTCGCTCATTCCCACCCCGATTTCCCATGCCCATTTACGCCTACAAGTGCAGTTCCTGCGGCTTTGCCAAGGACGTTCTGCAGAAGATGTCGGACACGCCGCTCTCGGTGTGCCCGGAATGCGGTGCGAGCGCATTTGAAAAGCAGGTCACGGCCGCCGGCTTCCAGCTCAAGGGCTCGGGCTGGTACGTGACCGACTTCCGCGAGGGCGGCGGCAAGAAGTCCGAAGCCGCCACCGCGCCCGCTGCGTCCGGCGACGGAGCCAAATCGGCCGACGCTTCTTCTTCGTCCCCCGCCTCCAGCCCCGCACCGGCGCCCGCTCCCGCGCCGGCCCCCGCTGCAACGGCTGCCGCCAAGAGCGGCGACTGACGGAACCCTCTCCCATGTCCGCCCTGCGCAAATGGTTGTTCTCCGGCTTGCTGGTGATCGTTCCGCTGTTCATCACCCTGGCGGTGCTGAAGTGGATCATCGACACGCTCGACCAGACGCTGTGGGTGCTGCCGGGCGCATGGCAGCGCTGGCTCTACGACAACAACATCCGCGGGCTCGGTGTGCTGCTCACGCTGGCCATCCTGCTGGTGGTCGGTGCCATTGCGAGCAACTTCGTCGGCAAGCGCCTGCTCGGCTGGGGCGACGCCGTGGTGCGCCGCATTCCGGTCGTGCGCTCGATCTACTCGAGCGTCAAGCAGGTGTCGGACACGCTGTTCTCCGAGAACGGCAACGCATTCCGCACGGCAGTGCTGATCCAGTGGCCGCGCGAGAGCGTGTGGACCATTGCCTTCGTGACCGGCGCGCCGGGCAATGAGGTGGCCGAGTACCTGGGCAGCGAGGAATTCCTCAGCGTCTACGTGCCGACCACGCCCAACCCCACGGGCGGCTACTTCGTCATGCTCAAGCGCAGTGACTGCGTCGAACTGAAGATGAGCGTGGACGAAGCGCTCAAGTACATCGTCTCGATGGGCGTGGTCGTTCCAGGCGGCCCCTCCTCGGTGGCGATCAAGCCATCCAACTCATAAAAACGAACGCGCCACGACGGCGCCGGAAGTCATCTCTATGGCCATGCGTACTCACTATTGCGGTCTTGTGACCGAAGCCCTGTTGGGCCAGACCGTCACCCTGTGCGGGTGGGTCAACCGTCGCCGCGATCACGGCGGCGTGATCTTCATCGACGTGCGCGACCGCGAAGGCTACGTGCAGGTGGTGTGCGACCCCGACCGCGCCTCGACCTTCGCCGTGGCCGAGAACCTGCGCAACGAGTTCTGCGTGCAGATCACGGGCCTCGTGCGCGCGCGCCCCGAAGGCACGACCAACGACAGCCTCAAGAGCGGCAAGATCGAAGTGCTGTGCCACGAACTGAAGGTGCTGAACCCCTCGGTCACGCCCCCGTTCCTGCTGGACGACGACAACCTGTCGGAAACCACCCGCCTCACGCACCGCGTGCTCGACCTGCGCCGTCCGGCCATGCAGCGCAACATGATGCTGCGCTACAAGGTGACGATGGAAACGCGCAAGTTCCTCGACGCCAACGGCTTCATCGACATCGAGACGCCGATGCTGGGCAAGTCCACGCCCGAAGGCGCGCGCGACTACCTCGTGCCCAGCCGCGTGCACGACGGCAGCTTCTTCGCGCTGCCGCAGTCGCCCCAGCTGTTCAAGCAGCTGCTGATGGTGGCCGGCTACGACCGCTACTACCAGATCGTGAAGTGCTTCCGCGACGAAGACCTGCGCGCCGACCGCCAGCCTGAATTCACGCAGATCGACATCGAGACCTCGTTCCTCGCCGAAGAGGAAATCCGCGAGATGTTCGAAGGCATGATCCGCAACGTGTTCCGCAACGCCGCGGACATCGACCTGCCGGTGTTCCCGACCATGAGCTACGCCGACGCGATGTTCAAGTACGGCTCGGACAAGCCCGACCTGCGCGTGAAGCTCGAATTCACCGAACTCACCGAGCTGATGAAGCGCGTCGAGTTCAAGGTGTTCTCGAACGCCGCCACCATGATCGGCGGCCGTGTCGTCGCACTGCGCGTGCCCGGCGGCGGTGCCGAAGGCGGCCTGTCGCGCGGCGAGATCGATGCGTACCAGGAATTCGTGAAGATCTACGGCGCCAAGGGCCTGGCCTACATCAAGGTCAACGACGCAGCCGCCGGCCGCGAAGGCCTGCAAAGCCCGATCGTCAAGAACCTGGACGACGCCACGCTGGCCGAGATCATCGCCCGCACGGGTGCGCGCAACGGCGACATCCTGTTCTTCGGCGCCGACAAGGAAAAGGTCGTCAACGACGCCATCGGCGCGCTGCGCGTGAAGATCGGCCACAGCGCCTTCGGCAAGAAGGCCGGCCTCTTCGAGGACCGCTGGGCCCCGCTGTGGGTGGTCGACTTCCCGATGTTCGAGTTCGACGAGGAAGGCCAGCGCTGGAGCGCCGTGCACCACCCGTTCACCGCACCGAAGGACGGCCATGAAGACCTCATGGACACCGCGCCCGAGAAGTGCATTGCCAAGGCCTACGACATGGTGCTCAACGGCATCGAGATGGGCGGCGGTTCGGTGCGTATCCACCGCGAGGAAGTGCAGAGCAAGGTGTTCCGCGCGCTGAAGATCAGCGCCGAAGACGCGCAGCTCAAGTTCGGCTTCCTGCTGGACGCGCTGCAGTACGGCGCCCCGCCGCACGGCGGCATCGCCATCGGCCTGGACCGCCTGGTCATGCTCATGACCGGCGCCGAGTCGATCCGCGACGTGATCGCCTTCCCCAAGACCCAGCGCGCACAAGACCTGCTGACGCAGGCGCCGAGCCCGGTCGACGAGAAGCAGCTGCGCGAACTGCACATCAAGCTGCGCAACACGCCGCAAGCCGCGGCCTGATGCCGGCATGACGACCGGCACCCGACCCTGGAAGATCCCGGAGTCGGTGCTGGTCGTGATCCACACGCCGGCACTCGATGTGCTGCTCATCCGGCGTGCGGATGCCGAGTCCGACTTCTGGCAATCGGTCACCGGCAGCAAGGACGCCCTCGATGAGCCGCTGGCGCTCACCGCGGCGCGCGAGGTGGCCGAGGAAACCGGCATCCAGTGCGGCGAGGGCACGCCGCTGGCGTCGCAACTGGTCGACTGGCAGCTGCGCAACGTCTACGAGATCTACCCGGGTTGGCGCGCGCGCTACGAACCCGGCGTCACCCACAACACCGAGCACCTGTTCGGCCTGTGCGTGCCCGAGCGCCTGACGCCCGTGCTCGATCCGCGCGAGCACACCGACTGGCAATGGCTGCCGTACCACGAGGCGGCGGACGCCTGCTTTTCCCCGTCGAACGCCGAAGCCATTCTGTTGCTGCCAGAATTTGCGCGATGAACCCACCGGCCGCCGCAGCAGCAGCAACGCAGAACCTCCGGGTCGCGACCTACAACATCCACAAGGGTGTGCAGGGGATCGGGCCGGCGCGTCGGCTCGAAATCCACAACCTGGGCCACGCCATCGAGCAGCTCGATGCCGACATCGTCTGCCTGCAGGAAGTGCGCAAGATGAACCGCCAGGCCGCCGCCCGCTTTCCGCGCTGGCCCGAGCTGCCGCAGGCCGACTTTCTGGCGCCCGAGGGCTACACGGCCGTCTACGAGACCAACGCCGTCACGCGCCACGGCGAGCACGGCAACGCGCTGCTCACGCGCTGGCCGGTGATCCGCACCGGCCACCAGGACATCTCCGACCACCGCTTCGAACAGCGCGGCCTGCTGCATGCCGTGATCGACGTCGAAGGGCGGCGGGTGCACGCCATCGTGGTGCACCTGGGGCTCATCAAGGGCAGCCGCGTGCGGCAGGTGGCCCGGCTGCGCGAGTTCATCGAGCGCGAGGTGCCGGCCGACGAGGCCGTGGTGGTGGCCGGCGATTTCAACGACTGGGGCGCGCGCATGCGCTACGCCATGAACGCCATGGGCCTGCGCGACACCAGCGACCTGCGCGGCCCGCGCACGCTCACGTACCCGTCGCGCCTGCCCGTGACGCAGCTCGATTTCGTCTACGGCCGCCAGCTCGAACCGCTGGCCTGCAACGTGCCGCGCGGCCCGATCTGGGCCCGCATGTCCGACCACCTTCCGCTGGTAGCCGACTTCGCGCTACCTAATTGATAGCATTGCTCCGAGAAGGGGCGGGCGTTGCAGCCCGAATCCCATGGAGCCATTCACTGGTACGATCCCCGCCATGCTGAGGAAAACCGACGTCGAACCGCTTCCCGATCGAAAAGACGATGACGAGGGCACGCCCGTCTCCGTCAAGATCCGCGAGCGACTGAATGCAGCGCGCAAGCGTTTCAACGCCAACGACAACATCGCCGAGTTCATCCAGCCGGGCGAGCTGGAGTCGCTGCTCGACGAGGTCGAGGTCAAGATGAAGGGCGTGCTCGAGAGCCTGGTCATCGACGTCGAGAACGACCACAACACCGACAACACCGCGCGCCGCGTGGCCAAGATGTACCTCAACGAGGTGTTCCGCGGCCGCTATGTGCCGGCGCCTCCGCTCACCGAGTTTCCCAACGCCGAGCACCTGAACGAGCTGATGATCGTCGGCCCGATCACCGTGCGCAGCGCCTGCTCGCATCACTTCTGCCCGATCATCGGCAAGCTGTGGATCGGCGTGATGCCCAACGAGCACACCAACGTGATCGGCCTGTCCAAGTACGCACGCCTGGCCGAATGGGTCATGGGCCGTCCGCAGATCCAGGAAGAAGCCGTGGTGCAGCTGGCCGACCTGATCCAGGAAAAGACGCAGCCCGACGGCCTTGCGCTGGTCATGGAGGCCGAGCATTTCTGCATGGCCTGGCGCGGCGTGAAGGAAATGGACAGCAAGATGATCAACTCCGTCATGCGCGGCGTGTTCCTGAAAGACCCGAGCCTGCGCCGCGAATTCCTCTCCCTCCTGCCACGAAAGAGCTGAGCCATGCTGGTCCGACTTCTCTATGCCAGTCGCGCCGTCGATACCAGCCCCGAGGCCATCGAGGCGATCCTCGCGAAATCGCGCACGCACAACCCGGCCTGCGGCATCACCGGCATCCTCTGCTACGGCGCCGGCACCTTCCTGCAGGCCATCGAGGGTGGGCGCGACGCCATCAGCGATCTCTACGGCCACATCCAGCGCGATCCGCGCCACAAGGACGTGGTGCTGCTGCACTACGAGGAAATCTCCGAGCGCCGTTTCGGCGGCTGGACGATGGGGCAGGTCAACCTCTCCAAGCTCAATGCCTCGACGCTGCTGAAGTACTCCGAGAAGCCCGAGCTCGACCCCTACAAGGTCTCGGGCAAGGTCTCGCTCGCGCTGCTCGAAGAACTGATGGCCACCGCGGCCATCGTCGGCCGCCACTGATCCCGGTTCGACCGGGGTGCCCCTTTCCGCTTTCGCACTGATCCTGCTGGCTGGCGTCATCCACGCCAGCTGGAACATCGCCGCCAAGAAGGCGAACGGCGATTCGCGCTTCGCGTTCCAGAGCGGCGTGTTCATGGCCGTGGTGTGGGCGCCCGTGGGCATCACGCTCGGCTGGAGCGTCGTGCCGACCTGGGGCACGAAGGAGTGGGCCTTCATCGTGCTGAGCGGCGTGCTGCACGTCTTCTACTACGTCGTGCTGCTGCGCGGCTACCGCAAGTCGGACCTCACGGTGGTCTACCCGCTGGCGCGCGGCTCGGGGCCGCTGCTGTCGTCGCTGGTCGCGATCCTGTTCCTGGGCGAGAAGATCAGCCTCGTCGGCGTGGCCGGCATCTTCGGCGTGGTGCTCGGCGTGTTCCTGGTGGCCGGCGGCCCGCGCCTTTTTCACAAGAAGCATGACCCGGTGCAGCGCGAGCGCGTACAGAAGGGCATGCGCTACGGTGTGCTGACCGGCGCCTTCATCGCGGCCTACACGGTCACCGACAGCTACGCCGTCAAGTTCCTCGCCATGTCGCCGATCCTGCTCGACTACATGAGCAACTTCGTGCGCCTCGTGCTGCTGCTGCCCGCCGCGCTGCAGGACCGCGCGACCACCGCGCGCATGTGGCGTGAGCAGTGGAAGTACGCGCTGCTGGTGGCGGCGATCAGCCCCGTCTCGTACGTGCTGGTGCTGTACGCGGTGCAGCAGGCGCCCATCTCGCACGTCGCGCCGGCGCGCGAGGTGTCGATGCTGTTCGCTGCGCTGATCGGTGGGCATCTGCTGCGCGAAGGCGATCGCATGCTGCGGCTGCTGGGCGCGCTGTTCATCGCGGCTGGCGTGATCGCGCTCGCATTGGGTTGACCGAAGGCGGGCGATGCTCTTCGGCTGCGATTTCTCGAGCGCACCGACCGCCCGCAAACCCATCGTCGTGGCGGTCGGCGAGCTGGCCGGCCCGGACGTCGTCGCGCTGACCGGCCTGCACCGCTTCGCCACGCTCGACGCCTGGGGCCAGTGGCTCGACAGCAGCACGCCCGCCTGGGTCGGCGGTTTCGACTTTCCCTTCGGCCTGCCGCGCGAGCTGGTCGAGCACCTGCAGTGGCCGACCGCGTGGGACGCGCTGATCGCCCACTACGCCGGCCTGAGCCGCGCCGAGATCCGCGACACCTTCGCCGCCTTCTGCGCGGCGCGTCCGGTCGGCGGCAAGTTCGCGCACCGTGCGACCGACGCGCCGGCCGGCTCGAGCCCGTCGATGAAGTGGGTGAACCCGCCCGTCGCCTACATGCTGCACGCCGGCGTGCCGCGCCTGCTCGCCGCCGGCGCCACCTTGCCGGGCCTGCACGCGGGCACGCACAAGGAGCGCATCGCGCTGGAGGCGTATCCCGGCCTGCTGGCCCGCGAGCTGATCGGCCGGCGCAGCTACAAGAGCGACGACCTCGCGCGCCAGTCGCCCGAGCGCGAGGCCGCGCGCACCGACCTGCTGGCCGCGCTGGAAGCCGGGCGCACGCGGCTCGGCCTGCGCCTCCAGCTCACGGCCGCACAGCGCGACGGGCTGCGCGCCGACGCCAAGGGCGACGAGCTCGATGCGGTGCTGTGCCTGCTGCAGGCCGCCTGGGCCCGCCAGCGCGCCGGCAGCCCGGGGCCGGGCTACGGATTGCCGGGGGCCATGGACCCGCTCGAAGGTTGGATCGTCAGCGCCTGAGCGGCCTGCCGTCGCTTGCTTGTCCTACAGCGCTTCGGGCCTGCGGCGACACCCTGGCGCGGGCGGTGGGGACTAGATTGACTGGCGTGGACCAAGCCGGTCCATGCACCCATTTCCGACCGCAGGAGGATTTCCCATGACAACGTCGAACCGTTCCCTCGCTCCCTTTGCCACCTCGCGCACCTGGCTCGCCGTGCTCGCAGCCGGCGCCGCGCTGACCCTGGCCGCCTGCGACAAGCCGGGCAACCAGACCGCCGGCGAGAAGCTCGACAGCGCCGTCGCCAAGACCGAGCAGGCGGCCTCCGATGCCAAGGCCAAGACCGAACAGGCCGCGGCCGACGCCAAGACCGGCATGGCCGGCGCCACCGCCGATGTGAAGGAAGCCGCCAAGGACGCCACCGCCGCCGTGACCGCCACGGTCGACGACGCCGCGATCACCGCCTCGGTCTCGGCCGGCCTGGCCAAGGACCCGGACCTGAGCGCGATCAAGATCGACGTCGACACCAAGGGCGGCGCCGTGAGCCTCAAGGGCCCGGCACCGACGGCCGCCGCCAAGTCGCGCGCCGAGGAGATCGCCAAGGCCGTGCAGGGCGTGAAGTCGGTGAACAACCAGCTCGAAGTGAAGGGCTGACCGGCGCTTCCGCCGCGCCCAGCAAAAAGCCCGGTTCGACCGGGCTTTTTCTTGTCTGCATGCCACGCGTTGGCGTGACGTCAGGGCGGGTCTTGCCGAGGCGGCCGCGCGGGCTTCTGCAGCAGCGTGTTGACCAGGTCGGCCACGTCGGAGGTCTTGAGCACCGCCGCGATCACGGCCGTGGCCGAGAGCAGCCGCCAGGGCCGCACGAGCACCAGCAGCGAGCCCGTGGCGGCCGCGGCGGCCATGAGCTTGACGGGCTCCGTGCGGGCGTAGTGTTCGAGCAGGGGGCGGGCCAGCTGGCCGGCCGCGTGCGCGGGATGGCGGCGCCACCAGCGCTGCACCACGCCGCGCGCCATCGCGCTCCAGACGTTGTGGCGGCGCCCGGGCGAGGCGGGCGGCGCATCACCCGCGCCGGTGTGTGCGTATTCGAGATCGTCGTCGGCGTCGCCGGCGGCCAAGGCGCGGTGGGGCGCCGGTGCATCCTGCTCGCCGCCGTTCAGTTGCCGCACGAGCGCGCGGCGAGAAAGGGCCAGCCGCTGTTGCGGCGTGAGTTGCGGTGCGCCAGGGCGGCGGGAATCAGGGCTGCTCATGGCGGGCTCCGGCGGCATGCAGCGCGTCGAGGTCCGCAGCCAGCTGGGCGCGCAGATCGTCGAAGCCGTAGTTCGGACTCGGGCGGGTGGCGATCCAGGTGCAGATCGCCGCGATCACCACCGCCACGGCAGGCACGGCCACCAGCACCCAGTGGAAGCTGCCGTGCAGCACGCCGAGCAGCACGGCCACGCCGATCAGCCCGAGGGCGAGCACGGCGGTGGCCACGGCCAGGACGCCCGCGACCAGTCGGGCAACCAGGCCGCGCCCCGCCTCGGCACTCTCCTGCCGGACAAGGGCTGCGTAGTTGGCGATGTGATCGGCAATGAGCTCCGGGTGCCCGAGCACCGTCGAGAAGATCGGATGAAGCATGTGCGAGGGTGGTCGGGCGGGGTCGGTCGGTCAGTGGCGACGCAACGGATCAGTAGTCGTCGCGGTTGCGGCGGCTGGCCAGCACGATCAGCGCCGTGATGGCGGCGCCGGCCGCGGCGGCCAGCAGCACCGAGCGCACGGGCTGATCGGAGATGTAGCGGCCGGTCACGTCGGCGGCCTGTTCGATGCGGCGGTGCGCGCGGGCGCTGGTGGTCGAGGCGGCGTCGAGGCCGCGTTGCACAGCTTGCTGCACGCGTGCGGCCAACTGCTCGACACCCGGTTCGGCGTCGCGGCGCAGTTCGCGGACCTTTTCGCCCGCCGCATTCACCGCGTTCTGAGCGTAGGCGCGGGTGGTTTCGGCCGCTTCCTGGGCGGTCTGGCGCACGTCGTCGGCGAGTTGCGAAGGGGTCTTGGTCGTGTTCATGGGAGAGTCCTTTCCGGGAAGATGAAATGCGGGAGCCTGTGGATCGTAACTACGCTACTTGCGTCGTAGCAAGCCGGCCAGGAAGCTGGCGATGGCGAGCACGGCAAAGATGATGAAAAGGACCTTGGCGATCCCCACCGCGCTGGCGGCAATGCCACCGAAGCCGAACACGGCAGCGATGAGTGCGATGACCAGAAATACCACGGCGTAGTGCAGCATGCGGAACTCCTTCGAGGCTTCCCTCTTTGTGGTTTGAAACCATGCATCCGGGCGCATCGCTGAAGACCCGGCCCGGTGCCGGATGACACAGGACCCACCTTAAGGGCAGGGCCGCATCGGCCCTGTCAGCGACCGGGGCGGGCGTGCGTAGGAGGCGACCGAGTCGCCGCAGGCCCGGGGCGTGAAGAAATGCCAGCGCCTGCGTCAGGCACCGCGCGACGCGGGGGTGTCGGGGCTCGCCGGCGTGCCGGCCTGCGGTGCCGGCTTCACCACCGGCAGCATCGCGGTGAGCCGCGTGCCCTGGCCGGGCGCCGAGGTGATGGTGAGCTTGCCGCGCGCTGCCTCGACCCGGTGGCGCATGCCCGCCAGGCCGTGCGTCGACGGGCGCATGCGCTGCGCGTCGAAGCCCTTGCCGTTGTCGGCCACTTCCACGATCACGTGGTTGGCGTAGTTCTTCAGCACGATGGTGGCTTCGCTGGCCTCGGCGTACTTGCCGATGTTGGTCAGGCTCTCCTGCACCATGCGGTAGATCGTGAGCTGGCGCGACTCGTCCATGGTCACCGGTTCCAGCGCCATCTCGATCTCCAGCCCCGAGCGCTCCCCGAACTCGCGCCCCAGGATTTCCAGCGAGGCGACCAGCCCGAGGTTGGAGAGCGACGAAGGCCGCAGGTCCTCGATGATGCGGCGCTTCAGCGCGATGCCGCTGTTGAGCAGCTCGGTCAGATGCTGCAGCCGCTGGATCGCGTCGGGCGAGTCGGCCAGGCGCGACTTCAGCCGCGCCACGTCGAGCTTGGCGGCCGTGAGCAGCGAGCCCAGCTCGTCGTGCAGCTCGCGCGCCAGGTAGCCGCGCTCGGTCTCGCGCACGTCCTGCAGGTGGGTGGCGAGTTCGGCCAGCGAGGCGGTGCGCTCGCGCACCTCGTCCTCGAGGGCGTTGCGTTCGCGTTGCAGCGCCTCCTGCTGGCGCTCGCCCACCGAGCGCAGCGCGTGCGTCTGGCGCAGGTACAGGAAGAAGGCGATCAGCGCCGCGAGCGCCACGATGCCGGTGCCGACGCGCGCCAGCTGCAGCGACTTCATCACCTGCAGCTGGCCGGCCTGCAGCGTCGCGTTGCTGGTCTTCACTAGCTCGTTGGCGGTGGCGCGGATGGCTTCCATCTCCTCGCGCCCGACGTCGGTGGTCATGACGAACTTCCAGGCGTCCTCGTTGCCCTCGTGGCGCAGCCGCACGCTCATGTCCATCTCGGCGATCTTGCGCAGCACGTGCTTGGACAGCTCGGACAGCTGGGTGCGCTCGGCCGGGCGTTCGGCGTACAGCTGGCGCAGCGTGGCCAGGTTGCCGTCCACCTGCTTGACCGCGATGTCGTAGGGCTGGCGGTAGGCGGCTTCGCCCGTGAGCAGGAAGCCGCGCTGGCCGGTTTCGGCGTCCAGCATGTTCTGCAGGATCTGGTTGAGCGTGCCGCGGATCTGCTGCGCCTCGTCGATGTCCGCCAGGGCGCGGCTCGATTGCCGGTATCCTGCCTCGTTGATGCCCACGAGGGCCAGTGCGGCCAGTGCCGCGAGCAAGAGGCTCACGGCCATTTTTTGGGGGGCTAACCAGTGCATGACACCCTTAGGGTCGCATTCAATGCAACTTCGTGAATAATTGATAACAATCAGGGACCGGCATGCTGCGGCTTCCAAAGCTGCGGCACAACGACGAAAGTAACAGATGATCAAAATTGGAATTGTGGACGACCACGCCATCGTGCGATCGGGCCTCCGGCAGTTCTTCTCCGAGCACGTGGACCTGCGCGTGGCGGGCGAGGCAGCGAGCGGCCGTGAAGCCATCGAGCTGGTACGCACCACCGAACTGGACGTGCTGGTGATGGATCTCTCCATGCCGGGACAAAGTGGTATCGATGCACTCGCCATGATCCGCGCCAAGGCGCCGGACGTGGGCATCCTGATCCTCAGCGGCTACCCCGAGGAGCACTACGCGATGAACCTGATCCGTCAGGGCGCCAGCGGCTACCTCAACAAGGAGTGCGATCCGATCGAGATCGTGAACGCCATTCGCACCATCTCGCTGGGCCGGCGCTACATCACGCCCGCCGTGGCCGAACTGCTGGCCCGCCAGCTCGACCGCAAGGACGACGCCGCGCCGCACGAGCAGCTCTCGGAGCGCGAGTTCCAGGTCTTCCTGAAGCTGGCCAAGGGCGAGACCGCCGGCGACATCGCCAAGACGCTGTCGCTGTCGGTGAAGACGGTGAGCACCTACCGCACGCGGCTGATGGAGAAGATGAATCTGTCCTCCAACAGCGACCTGACCTACTACGCGCTGAAGAACAAGCTCATCGATTGAGCTGCGCCTAGGCATCGCCGGGTGCGGACCGCAGCGCGGCGGCCTGGCGGATGCAGAAGTCGACCAGTGCGTCGATCTCGTTCGACTTGTCGAACACCGCGTCGACCCCGAACTCGGCGCAGCGGCGCCGGATGTCGGGCGTCGCATAGTTGCTGAGCACCACCACCTTCTGGTCGGGCTTGCGCGACTGGCAGGCCTGAAGGATGCCCAGGCCGCTTCCCTGCTTGAGAAAGAGATCGACGATGGCCAGGTGCCACTCGTCGGCATGGTCGTGCAGCCAGTCGCGCGCGTGCTGCTCGGTTTCCGCAAAGCCCACGACCGTGGTGCAGGTGAGCTCTTCCAGAGTGCCGATGAGGTTTTCACGGATCGTGGGGTTGTCTTCGACAACGTAGGTCTGCAATCTGGAATCCATGCCGAACCGCGCTTCCTCTGAGGTGGGCAGGTGCTCGTGTCCAAGCGCCCTGCGGAGGAGAGAGCCTGCCCATGGACATTGAGGCTTTCCCGCAGCGGATCATGCAGGGTTCAAGGGCCGCGCGTTGTAGGCGGGTTCTGACGCATGTGCAGGCGGCTGTCTCCACGCCGCCTCGTGCCCGCCCGTAGGCCAAGCCGCACGGGGTCTGCGGCCTGCCGCCGACCCGGTTCGGGCGCGCATCCGGGTAAGAATCGACCATGGCAACCCAATCCCTTCGCACCCGGCCGCGCTGGCAGAAGCTGCTGGCGGCCTTCGTGCTGCTGGTCGCCGTCCTGCTGACCGCGTTCGCGCTCCTCGTGGCCTTCTTTCCGTGGGACACGCTGCGCGAGCCGCTCAACCGCTTCGTGAGTGAGAAGACCGGGCGCAAGTTCGAGATCACCCGCCGGCTCGACGTGGACCTGGGCTGGAAAGCCGCCACCATCCACTTCGACGGCATCGAATTCGCCAACCCCGACTGGGCGCGCGACCCGTACCTGGTGAAGGCCGAGCGCGCGAGCTTCGAGATCCGCCTGTGGCCGCTGATCGACAAGCGGGTGGTCATTCCGAGTCTGGCGCTGACCGCGCCCACCGTCGGCCTGCAGATGGAGCCCGACGGGCGCCGCACCTGGGCCTTCGGCAAGGACACCTCCGACACCGGCACCGTGCCCACCATCGGCCTGATCCAGGTCGACAAGGGCGCCGTCGACTTCCTGGCCACGCACCTGGGCGTCGACGTGCACGCCGACCTGGACTACGACAGCAACCGCGGCGAGCTGCCGCTGCACTACCGCATCAAGGGCCGCTACAAGGGCCAGCCGCTCACGGCCGACGGGCGCACCGGCAACGTGCTGCAGATCAACGCCGCGGGCGCGCCGCCATTCCCGCTGGAGATCAACGCCGCCGCCGGCCAGACCCGGCTCAAGGCCAATGGCACGGTGGCCCAGCTCGCGGGCTTCGACGGCATCGACGCCACGTTCCAGATCAAGGGCCAGACGCTGAGCGCGCTGTACCCGCTGCTGGGCATCGTGCTGCCGCAGACCCCGCCCTATGCGCTGAGCGGCGGCCTGCGCAAGCGCGGCAAGCTCTGGGAGGCCGCGGGGCTCAACGGCCGGCTGGGCCTGTCGGACATCGGCGGCGACATGGCGTTCGACCAGGCCGGCAAGGTGCCGCGCCTGTCGGGCACGCTGCGCTCGCGCGTGATGGACATGGACGACCTCGGCCCGCTGATCGGCCTGCCGCCCACGGCGCGCTCCGCCAACGCGGTGGAAGGCGTGGCGCCGGTCGCCTCGGCCCAGCCCAAGCGCCCGCCCGGCGGCAAGGTGCTGCCGACCACGCCGTTCGACTTCGGGCGGCTGCACGCCATGAACGCCGACGTGGCCTACACGGCTGAGCGCATCCGCAACGTGCGCGAGGTGCCGCTGGACCGCGGCAGCGTCAAGATCCGGCTGACCGACGGCGTGCTGTCGCTCGACCCGCTGGACCTGGGCGTGGCCAACGGCAAGCTCGTGGGCGCGATCCGCATCGACGCCACGAAGACGCCGGCCGACATCCGCGCCTCGCTCGACGTGCGCGGCCTGCGGCTGGCCCGGCTCATTCCCAAGCTGGAGAACTCGGGCAACAGCGTCGGCCGGCTCGACGGGCGCATCAACCTGTCGGGCGCCGGCAATTCGGTGGCCAGCTGGCTCGGCGGCGCGTCGGGCGACATGGCGGTGCTGTCGGGGCGCGGCCAGTTCGGCAACCTGATGCCCGTGTTCGCGACGCTGGTGGGCGGCGACATCCTCAAGTTCCTGCTGCGCGGCGACCGCGACGTCGAGCTGCGCTGCGCGGCGCTGGCCTTCGACGTGAACAAGGGCGTGATGAACGGGCGCACGCTGGTGCTGGACACCACCAACGCCGTCTTCACCGCCACCGGCCAGGCCAATCTCGCGACCGAGACGCTGGACTTCGTGATCCGGCCCGAGCCCAAGAGCGCGAGCTTCCTGTCGCTGCGCACGCCGCTGGTCGTGAGCGGCACCTTCGGCGCGCCCAAGGGCGGCGTCGAGATCGGGCCGCTGGCCGGCCGCGGTCTGGCGGCGCTGGCGCTGGGCGCCATCAACCCGCTGCTGGCACTGGCCGCGACCATAGAGACCGGCCCCGGCGAGAACGCCGACTGCACGGGCGTGCTGGCGCTGGCGAACCGGCCCACGGCCGGGGCCGCCGCGCGCGGTGCCGCGCGGGCCAAGGGGGCTCGCCAGCCTTAACGAAAGAAAGAAGAGGGCAGGCGGGCGCTCAGGCGCCGGCCTGGGGCCGCTGCGCGCAGACGCTGCAGTGCGGGTCGCGCGAGACGCGCAGCGTGTCGAAGCCGGTGCTGCGCCCGTCGAACATCAGCAGCTTGCCCGCCAGCGACGGGCCGATGCCGGCCAGCAGCTTGAGCGCCTCGCTGGCCTGCAGCGTGCCGATGGTGCCGACCACCGGACCGAACACGCCGAGCACCGCGCAGCGCGTTTCCTCGAAGCTGGCCTCGGGCGGGAACAGGCAGGCGTAACAGGGACAGGCCGCGTCGCGCGTGTCGTACACGCTCAGCTGGCCGTCGAAACGGATCGCCGCGCCCGCCACCAGCGGTTTGGCATGCGCCACGCAGGCGCGGTTCACGGCTTGCCGGGTGGCGAAGTTGTCGCAGCAATCGACCACCACGTCGGCCTCAGCCACGAGCCGCGACAGCAGCGCCTCGTCGGCGCGCACGGCGTGGGTCTCGATGGCGATGCCGGGGTTGATGTCGCGCATGGCCTGCGCGGCGGATGCGACCTTGGGCTGGCCCACCCGCGCCTGGGTGTGGGCGACCTGCCGCTGGAGGTTGGTGAGATCGACCTCGTCGTCGTCGACCAGCACGATGTGGCCGACCCCCGCTGCCGCGAGGTACAGGGCCACCGGCGAGCCCAGCCCGCCGGCGCCGATGACGAGCACCCGCCCGGCGCTGACGCGCGCCTGGCCGTCGATGCCGAATTCTTCGAGGAGGATGTGCCGCGAATAGCGCAGCAGGTCGTGATCGTCCATGCGCGCCTGCCTGGGCCTGTGCGGGGGAGGGGAAAACGCCGGTGGCGCGAACCGCACGGTGCGTGCGGTCCGCTCGCCGGGATCAGTTTTCCTTCTTCTCGTCCTTGTTGTCGACGATGACCTGCGTCTTGCTGACGAGCACCGGCTGGCCCTTCAGGCGGTTGAGCGCCTGCACCAGCGGGAAGTCCTTGTCGGTGCCGAACTCGGGCACCTTGCGGTCTTGCGGCGGCTTCTTGGCTTCTTCCTCGAGGCGCTTGCGGGCTTCGTCGCGGGCCTTTTCACGCTCGGGGTCCTTCACCTCGGGGCCCTGGCCGCTGGCCAGGTGCTTCTCGAGGTCGGCCTCGCGCATGCGCAGGGCGGCGAAGGGGCTGCCCTCGGCGCTTTCGTCGACCAGCACGTTGGGCACGATGCCCTTGGCCTGGATCGAGGTGCCGCTGGGCGTGTAGTAGCGCGCGGTGGTGATCTTCAGGCCGGTGTCCGGTCCGAGCGGGCGCACGGTCTGCACCGAGCCCTTGCCGAAGGTCTGGCTGCCCATGATGGTGGCGCGCTTGTGGTCCTGCAGCGCGCCGGCCACGATCTCGCTGGCCGAGGCAGAGCCTTCGTTCACCAGCACCACCAGCGGCACGTTCTTGAGTGCGGCCGGCAGGTTGCGCAGCGGGTCGCTGCCCGAACGGCGCTGGTAGTACTCCGGCGCCGCTTTGTAGATCGACTTGCTTTCGGCCAGCTGGCCGTCGGTGGTGACCACCGTGACGTTCTCGGGCAGGAAGGCCGCCGACACCGCCACCGCCGCGTCGAGCAGGCCGCCCGGGTCGTTGCGCAGGTCGAGCACCAGGCCCTTGAGGTTCGGGTCTTCCTTGTAGAGCTCCTCGATCTTCTTGACGAAGTCGTCGACCGTGCGCTCCTGGAACTGCGACAGGCGGATCCAGCCGTAGCCCGGCTCGATCATCTTGCCGCGCACCGACTGGGTACGGATTTCCTCGCGCGTGATCGTGACCGGGAAGGTGCGGCTCTCGTCCTTGCGGAAGATGGTCAGCAGCACCTTGGTGTTGGCCTCGCCGCGCATGCGCTTGACGGCTTCGTTCAGCGACAGGCCGCGCACGGCCGTGTCGTCGATCTTGGTGATCAGGTCGTTCGGCTTCAAGCCGGCGCGGAAGGCCGGCGAGCCCTCGATGGGCGAGACGACCTTGATGAGGCCGTCTTCCTGCGAGATCTCGATGCCCACGCCGACGAAGCGGCCCGTGGTGCCCTCTCGGAATTCCTTGAAGGACTTCTTGTCGAAGTACTGCGAGTGCGGATCGAGCCCGGCGACCATGCCCGAGATGGCGTCCGAGATGAGTTTCTTCTCGTCGACCGCCTCGACATAGTCGCTCTTGACCATCCCGAAGACGGCCGCGAGTTGCTGCAACTCCTCGAGTGGGAGCGGCGCGAGCGAACCCCGCGCGACCGTCTGCAGCGAGACGGTGGTCAGGACGCCAGCAACGGCGCCGGCGGCGACCCAGCCGGTGATCTTCAGTTTCTGGCCCATCATGAGTGAAATGTCCTGTATGTCGACGGCTGTCGAACCAATATACACAGCTTGGAAGCAAATTGCCTGCCGGGGTTCCACGGAGGAACCGGCAGGCGGGGTTTTCTTCTTTTGCTTACGTCTTCAGCCCTTGCCCTGCGAAGCCACCGCGGCGGCGGCCTTTTCGGCGGCCGCGGCATCGCCCAGGTAGTAGTGGCGCAGGGGCTTGAGGTCGTCGTCCAGCTCGTACACGAGCGGGATGCCGTTCGGGATGTTCAGGCCGACGATGGCGTCGTCCGAGATACCGTCCAGGTACTTCACCAGCGCGCGGATCGAATTGCCATGCGCGGCCACGACCAGGCGGCGGCCGGTGCGGATGGCCGGGGCCATCGATTCGTTCCAGAACGGCAGCACGCGCGCCACCGTGTCCTTCAGGCATTCGGTCAGCGGGATCTGCTCGGGCGACAGCTTGGCGTAGCGCACGTCGGAGCGCTCGCTGCGCGGGTCGTCGGCTTCCAGCGGCGGCGGCGGGGTGCTGTAGCTGCGGCGCCAGACCAGCACCTGCTCGTCGCCGTACTTCTTGGCGGTTTCGGCCTTGTTCAGGCCCTGCAGGCCGCCGTAGTGGCGTTCGTTGAGGCGCCAGGAGTGCACCACGGGCAGCCAAGTGCGGTCGAGTTCGTCGAGCGTGTGCCAGAGGGTGCGGGTGGCGCGCTTGAGCACGCTGGTGTAGGCCACGTCGAAGTCGTAGCCCTCGGCCTTGAGCAGCCGGCCGGCCTGCTTGGCCTGCTCGACGCCGGTTTCGGTCAGGTCGACGTCGGTCCAGCCGGTGAAGCGGTTTTCGAGGTTCCAGGTCGATTCGCCGTGGCGGATCAGTACCAGTTTGTGCATGTCGGAGGCCTTTGGCAGCGCGTGGGAAAACCAGCATTCTAAAATCCCGGGTTTGCCATCCAAGGAACCCCCGTGAAATTGATCGAATTCGTCACCGCGAACTGGATGCTGATCCTGATGGCGCTCACCTCGGGCGGCATGCTGGCCTGGCCGATGCTCCGGGGTGCGGGCGGCGGCACGCTCACGGCCCAGGGCGCCGTGCAGCTCATCAACCGCGAACGCGCGGTGCTGGTCGACGTGCGCGAACCCGAAGAATTCGCGACCGGCCACATGATCGGTGCCAAGAACGTGCCCCTGAACCTGCTGGACGAGAAGCTGGCCAGCACGGTCAAGAACAAGAACGTGCCGCTGCTGCTGGTGTGCGCCACCGGCGCCCGTGCCCAGCGCGCCGTGGCCACGGCCAAGAAGCTCGGCTACGAGCAGGCCCAAGCCGTCGCAGGCGGGCTCAAGGCCTGGAAAGAGGCTAACCTGCCGGTTGAAAAAGCCTGATTCTTCCCAAGGTAGAGCGCATGCAAGCCGTCAAGATGTACACCACCGCCGTCTGCCCGTACTGCACGCGTGCAAAGCAGATCCTCAAGGCCAAGGGCGTCGAGCAGATCGAAGAGATCCGCATCGACACCGACCCGCAAGCCCGCACCACCATGATGGAGATCACCCAGCGCCGCACGGTGCCGCAGATCTTCATCGGCGACACCCACGTGGGCGGCTGCGACGACCTCATGGCCCTGGACAGCCGCGGCGGCCTGGTCCCGCTGCTGCAAGGCGCCTGAAGTCCCACGCGGCCGGGCGTCACGAAAGTGCGCGGGCCGTCGGGCGATAATCGTTTGTTCCCTCATCTGCAGCCCGCTGCGGGACCCTCTCCCCGGCGGGCATTGTTTTGATCCTCGAAAGTTCAGCCATGGCCGACCAGCAAGCCCAAGATCCCGTGTTCCAGATCCAGCGCGTCTACCTCAAGGACCTGTCGCTCGAACAACCCAACTCGCCCGCGATCCTGCTGGAGCAGACGCAGCCCACCGTCGACATCCAGCTCGGCGTGGACGCCCAGCCCGTGGCCGACGGCATCTTCGAGATCACCGTGTCGGCCACCGTGCAGACCAAGATCGAAGACCGCACCGTGTTCCTGGTCGAAGCCAAGCAAGCCGGCATCTTCGAGATCCGCAACCTGCCGGAAGACCAGATGGGCCCGATCCTGGGCATCGCCTGCCCGCAGATCGTCTACCCGTACCTGCGCGGCAACGTGGCCGACGTGATCCAGCGCGGCGGCTTCCCGCCCGTGCACCTGGCCGAAATCAACTTCCAGGCCATGTACGAGCAGCAGCAAGCCCAGGCCGCCGGCCAGGCTGCCCCGACCCTGGCCCAGTAAACCGGCCGCACGACGCCGCCAGCGCACGATGAAGATCTGCGTTCATGGCGCCGGTGCCTGGGGCACGGCCGTCGCAGTCAACGCGGCGGCCCGCCACGAGGTCACGCTGTGGGCGCGCGACGCCGCCCAGGCCGACGCCATGTCGGCCGCGCGTGAAAACACCCGCTACCTTCCCGGGCTGGCCCTGCCGGCCTCGCTGACCGTGCGCGCGGGCGACATCGCCCAGGCGCAGGCCGGGGCCGACCTCGTCATCGTGGCCACGCCCATGGCCGCCCTGCGCGACCAGCTGCTCGCCCTGCGCGGCACCAGCGCCCAGGTGGCGTGGCTGTGCAAGGGCGTCGAGCCCGCGCTCGATGCCTCTCCCACCACCTACGGCCTGCTCGCCCACGAGATCTGGGCCCAGGTCGCCCCCGAACTGAAGGCGGGCGTGCTCAGCGGCCCCAGCTTTGCGCAGGAGGTCGCCGAAGGGCGTCCGACCGCGCTGGTGGCCGCCAGCCCGCACGCCGGCGTGCGCGATGCGCTGGTCGACGCCTTCCACGGCCCGGCCCTGCGCGTGTACGCCAACGACGACATCGTCGGCGTCGAAGTCGGCGGTGCCGTCAAGAACGTGCTCGCCATCGCCACCGGGCTGTGCGACGGCCTCGCGCTCGGGCTCAACGCCCGCGCGGCGCTGATCACCCGCGGCCTGGCCGAGATGACCCGCTTCGGCCTGGCGCTCGGCGCTCGCGCCGACACCTTCATGGGCCTGTCGGGCCTGGGCGACCTCGTGCTGACCGCCACCGGCGACCTGTCGCGCAACCGCAAGGTCGGGCTGCTGCTGGCCCAGGGCCGCACGCTCGCGCAGGCCGTCGATTCGCTGGGCCACGTGGCCGAGGGCGTGTACTGCGCCCGCACCGTGGTGCAGCGCGCGCGCGGCCTGGGCATCGAGATGCCCATCGCCGAAGGCGTGGTCGCGCTGCTCGACGGCCAGGTGAGCCCGCGCGACGCCGTCGCGGCGCTGACCGGGCGCGACCCGGTGCCGGAATCGGTGCAAGCCGGTTCGGCTCCCCGCCACTCCTCCTGAAAAATTAGAGATTCCAGAGACATGAGCCCTCGCTTTGATTTCTCGGCGTCGGCCGTCGCCGCGCTGGCCGAGTCCGACGTCGCCCGCGCCCTGCAGGAAGACGTCGCCGACGGCGACCTGACCGCTTCGCTGGTCGACGCCTCCCGCACCGCCCATGCCCGCGTGCTCGCGCGCGAAGCCGCCGTGGTGTGCGGCGCGCCCTGGGTCGAGGCCACCGTGCGGCGGCTCGATCCGCAGGCGCGCATCACCTGGCTGTGCGGCGAGGGCCAGCGCTGCGCCGCCGACCAGCCCGTGCTGGAAATCGAAGGCGGCGCCCGCGCGCTGCTGACCGCCGAGCGCACCGCGCTCAACTTCCTGCAGCTGCTGAGTGCGGTCGCCACCAAGACCGCGCTGTACGCCGACGCCGTGAAGGGCACCCGTGCCCGCATCGTCGACACCCGCAAGACCCTGCCGGGCCTGCGCCTGGCGCAGAAGTACGCGGTGCGCACCGGCGGCGGGCTGAACCACCGCATCGGCCTGTACGACGCGGTGCTCATCAAGGAAAACCACATCGCCGCGGCCGGTGGCGTGGCCGCCGCCCTGCGCGCGGTGGCGCCCGTGGCCGCGCAGGCCGCCTTTGTCGAGGTCGAGGTCGAGACCCTGGCCCAGCTGCAGGAAGCGCTGAACGCCGGCGCCCGCATGGTGCTGCTCGACAACATGGACCTGCCCACGCTGCGCGAGGCCGTGCGCCTGAACGACGCCGTGGGCGAGGGCCGCAAGGCCGTGCTCGAGATCTCGGGCGGCGTCACGCTCGACGGCCTGCGCGCCCTGGCCGAGACCGGTGTCGACCGGATCTCGATCGGCGCGTTGACCAAGGACGTGAAGGCCATCGACTACTCGATGCGCTTCCTGACCCACTGAACCGCCATGACGACCGCTTCCGTCATCGATGTCGACTACGAACAGCCCGCGCAAGGCGCGGTCTGCGACACGCGCCACGCCTGGGCCCGCGTGCCCCCCGAGCCTTCGCCCGATGAACGCATCGCGCTGAAGGACCGCATCCGCCGCCTGCTGCGCGAACGCAACGCGGTGATGGTGTCGCACTTCTACGTACACCCCGACCTGCAGGATTTGGCCGAGGAAACCGGTGGCATCGTGAGCGATTCGCTCGAGATGGCGCGCTTCGGCCGCGACCATGCCGCCACCACGCTGGTGGTGTCGGGCGTGCGCTTCATGGGCGAGACCTCGAAGATCCTCTCGCCCGAAAAGCGCGTGCTGATGCCCGACCTGGACGCCAACTGCTCGCTCGACCTGGGCTGCCCGGTCGACGCCTTCAGCGCCTTCTGCGACGAGCATCCCGACCGCACCGTGGTGGTCTACGCCAACACCAGCGCGGCCGTGAAGGCGCGCGCCGACTGGCTCGTCACTTCCAGCTGCGCGCTCGACGTGGTGAACGCGCTGCATGCGGCCGGCCAGAAGATCCTCTGGGGCCCCGACCGCCACCTGGGCGACTACATCCGCCGCCAGACCGGCGCCGACATGGTCAGCTGGAACGGCGCGTGCATCGTGCATGACGAATTCAAGGCGCTCGAACTCGAGCTGCTCATGAAGGAACACCCGAAGGCCAAGGTGCTGGTGCACCCCGAGTCGCCCTCGGACGTGATCGCGCTGGCGCACGCGGTGGGTTCCACCTCGGCCATCCTGAACGCGGCGCAGCGCTTCGACGCGACCGAGTTCATCGTCGCGACCGACACCGGCATGCTGCACAAGCTGCGCACGCTGAACCCCGGCAAGACCTTCATCGAAGCGCCCACGGCGGGCAACGGCGGCACCTGCAAGAGCTGCGCGCACTGCCCGTGGATGGCGATGAACGGGCTGGTCGAACTGGCGAACGCGCTGGAGACCGGCGCAGGCGAGATCCACGTCGATCCGGCGCTCGGTGTGCGCGCGCGCGTGCCGATCGACCGCATGCTGGCGTTCACCGCCGGGCTGAAGAACGGCCAGGCGCCGGGCAGCCTGGTGGCCGGCATCGGCGCCGCTTGACCGGCGGCTAGAACTCCACCGTACAGCTGTCGCCCAGCGCCTCGCGCCACACGCGCACGCGCGCCAGCGACGGCCGCAGGTCGGGCAGTGCGTCGGCGATGAACACGCACAGGTTCTCCAGCGTCGGCGGATGCAGCCCCGGCACGTCGTCCAGCAGGTGGTGGTCGAGCTGCTCGCGCACGTCCTCGAGCCGGCGGCGCAGCAGGCCCAGGTCGATCACCATGCCCGTCACCGGGTCGCGCTCGCCTGCCAGCCACACCTCCGCGTGGTAGGTGTGGCCGTGAATGCGGCGGCTGCCTTCGACCTCGATCTCGCGTTTGAGCGTGTGGGCGGCGTCGAAGAAGAAGCGTTGGCTGATGGTGAAGCGCATCGTCAGAAAAAGAAAACTCGAAACTGAAAGGGGCCGCGCGTCAGCGGATGCCCGTGATCTTGTGCGTCTGTACGCTCAGGCGCCACACCGGCTGCTTCATGCATTCGGCGATGCACAGCTCGGTGTTGGCGAGCCGGTCGGGCCCGTCCATCGGCTGCAGGAAGCGGTGCGTGAATTCGCCCGTGCGCGCCATCGCATCGAGGTCGATGCTTGCCTGCGGCCACACCAGCTTCAGCTCCTGGCCGCGCTGCTGCACCCACGGCGCGCCGGCCTTGGGGCTGATGCACAGCCAGTCGATGCCCGCGGGTGCGGCGACCGTGCCGTTGCTCTCGACCGCGATGCGAAAGTGCCGCGCGTGCAGCGCGTCGACCAGCGCCGCATCGACCTGCAGCAGCGGCTCGCCGCCCGTGAGCACCACCAGCCGGTGCGCGGTGTCGCCGGCGGGCCATTGCGCGGCGATGGTGTCGGCGAGCTGGTCGGCGTTCTTGAACTTGCCGCCCAGCGTGCCGTCGGTGCCGACGAAGTCGGTGTCGCAGAAACGGCAGACGGCCGTGTCGCGGTCTTCCTCGCGGCCGGTCCAGAGGTTGCAGCCGGCGAAGCGGCAGAACACGGCCGGCATGCCGGCCTGGCCGCCTTCGCCCTGCAGCGTGTAGAAGATTTCCTTGACGCTGTAGGTCATGCGGCGAGCGGCGTGTCGATTTCGAGGTTGTCGATGAGCCGCGTGCTGCCCAGCCGCGCGGCGGCCAGGGCCACGAGCGCATCGCCGGGTTGCGGCGCCTGCAGGTCGGCGCGGCGGCGCAGCACCACGTAGTCGGGCTGCCAGCCGCGCTGCGCGAGCGACTGCATGGCGCGCGCCTCGAGGGCGGCCACGTCGCGCTCGCCGGCGCGCACGGCTTCTGCCATGTCTCGCAGCGCCTTCGACAGCTGCACGGCCTCGGCGCGTTCGGTGGCGCTCAGGTAGCCGTTGCGCGAGGAGAGCGCCAGGCCGTCGTCGGCGCGGAAGGTCTCGCCGCCGACGATCTCGATCGGCAGCGCGAACTGCCGCACCATGTGGCGGATCATCATGAGCTGCTGGTAGTCCTTCTTGCCGAACACGGCCACGCGCGGCTGCACGCACTGGAACAGCTTCATCACCACCGTGCACACGCCGATGAAGAAGCCGGGGCGGAAATGCCCTTCGAGCAGGTCGGCCAGCGCCGGGTCGGGGTGCACCTTGCAGGTCTGGGGCTCGGGGTAGAGCGCCTTCTCGTCGGGCGCGAACAGCACGTCGCAGCCGGCGGCGCGCAGCTTCTCGCAGTCGCTGTCCCAGGTGCGCGGATAGGTGTCGAAGTCTTCGTGCGGCAGGAACTGCAGGCGGTTCACGAAGATGCTCGCCACGGTGGCGTCGCCCAGCGGCTTGGCCTGGCGCACGAGCGCGAGGTGGCCCTCGTGCAGGTTGCCCATGGTGGGCACGAAGGCGGGGCGCTGGCTGGAAGACAGGTGCTGGCGCAGTTCGTCGATGGTCTTGGCGATGTACATGGTCGGTGTCCTTCTGTGCTTACCAGGCGTGGAGCCGGTCGTCGGGGAAGCTGCCGTTCTTCACGGCCTGCACGTAGGCCTGCAGCGCGGGCAGCACGCCCGGCGCATCGGCCATGAAGTTGCGCACGAACTTCGGCATCTTCCCGAGGTTGATGCCCAGCATGTCGTGCAGCACGAGCACCTGGCCCGCGGTGGCCTTGCCGGCGCCGATGCCGATGGTGGCGCAGTGTTTCAGCTCCGTGGTGAGTTCGGCGGCCAGCGCGGCCGGCACCATCTCGAGCACCAGCATGGCGGCGCCCGCGTCCTGCAGCGCGTGGGCCTGCTGCTTGAGCAGCGCGCCGGCGGTGTCGCCCTTGCCCTGCACGCGGTAGCCGCCGAGCGCATGCACGGTCTGCGGCGTCAGGCCCAGGTGGGCGCACACGGGAATGCCGCGCTCGACCAGGAAGCGCACCGTTTCGGTGGTCCAGCCACCGCCTTCGAGCTTGACCATGTGCGCGCCGGCCTGCATCAGCACGGTGGCGCTGGCCAGGGCCTGCTCGCGCGACTCCTGGTAGCTGCCGAAGGGCAGGTCGGCGATGAGCCAGATCGTGCCCTGCACGCGGCGCAGGCCGCGCGAGACGCTGTCGGTGTGATAGCGCATGGCTTCCAGGCTCACGCCCACGGTGCTGTTCAGGCCCTGGCAGACCATGCCCAGCGAGTCGCCGACCAGCAGGCAGTCAATGCCGGCCGCGTCGGCCATGGCCGCGAAGGTGGCGTCGTAGGCGGTGAGCATGGCGATCTTCTCGCCGCGCGCATGCATGTCGGCCAGCCGCGGCAGGCTCACGGGCTTGCGCTGCGCCAGGGGCGAGGCGGGCGGCAGCGTGCCGTAGGGCGAGGCGGGCGGGGCTTCGGACGGTGGGGTGGGTGGGGTAGGGGTGTTCGACATGGTTGGCTTTCTCCCTGCGGGCGTCGGTGGCCGGGCATCCTGAGGGTGATCGAAAGGTGACGAAGGGTGGGCTCAGTCGACCGGCGGCACCAGCACGGTGGGTGCGGTGGGCTCGGCCAGCGAAGGGTAATCGCGACTGAAATGCAGGCCACGGCTCTCGTGGCGGGCCTGCGCGGAACGCACGATCAGCTCGGCCACCTGCACCAGGTTGCGCAGTTCGAGCAGGTCGCGCGTGACGTGGAAGTTCGCGTAGAACTCCTGGATCTCGGCCTGCAGCAGCGCGATGCGGTGGCTCGCACGCTCCAGGCGCTTGTTGGTGCGCACGATGCCGACGTAGTCCCACATGAAGCGGCGCAGCTCGTCCCAGTTGTGCGAGATGACCACGGCTTCGTCGGCGTCGGTGACGCGGCTTTCGTCCCAAGCGGGCAGCGCGGCGCGTTCGCGCGACGGGGCCTGCGCAATGGCGTCGGCCGCGGCGCGTGCGAACACCATGCATTCGACCAGCGAGTTGCTGGCCAGCCGGTTGGCGCCGTGCAGGCCGGTGCAGGCGGTTTCGCCGATGGCGTACAGGCCCGGGATGTCGGTGCGACCAGCCAGGTCGCTGAGCACGCCGCCGCAGGTGTAGTGCGCGGCGGGTACGACGGGAATCGGCTCGCGCGTGATGTCGATGCCCAGCTCCAGGCAGCGCGCCAGGATGTTGGGGAAGTGTTCTTTCAGGAACGCGGGCGGCTGGTGCGAGATGTCGAGGTACACGCAGTCCAGGCCGTGCTTCTTCATCTCGAAGTCGATGGCGCGGGCCACCACGTCGCGCGGCGCGAGTTCGGCGCGTTCGTCGTGCCTGGGCATGAAGCGCGTGCCGTCGGGCAACTTGAGCAGGCCGCCTTCGCCGCGCACCGCCTCGCTGATCAGGAACGACTTGGCGTGCGGGTGGTACAGGCAGGTCGGGTGGAACTGGATGAACTCCAGGTTCGACACCCGGCAGCCCGCGCGCCAGGCGGCGGCAATGCCGTCGCCGGTGGCGGTGTCGGGGTTGGTGGTGTACAGGTACACCTTGCCCGCGCCGCCCGTCGCCAGGATGGTGTGCGGCGCGCGGAAGGCCAGCACCTCGTCGGTCTCGTCGTCCAGCGCGTACAGGCCCTGGCACGACGGATCGGTCAACCCGAGCTTGGTGCCGGTGACCAGGTCGACCAAGGTGTGGTGCTCGAACAGCGTGATGTTCGGCGTGCGGCGCACGCGCTCGATGAGCACCTGCTGCACGGCCGCGCCGGTGGCGTCGGTCACGTGCACGATGCGGCGCTGGCTGTGGCCGCCTTCGCGCGTCAGGTGCAGGTCGCCGCCTTCTTCCGAGAAGGGCACGCCCAGTTCGCGCAACCAGCCGATGGCCTGCGGCGCGCCCTCGACCACGAAGCGCGTGGCCTCGGGGTCGCACAGGCCGGCGCCGGCCACCAGCGTGTCTTCCACGTGGGCGTCGAAGCTGTCGCCCGCCGCCAGCACGGCCGCGATGCCGCCCTGGGCCCAGGCGCTGGAGCCGTCGTTCAGCGCGCGCTTGGTGAGCACGGCCACGCGGTGCGTGGGGGCCAGGTGCAGCGCGGCGGAGAGGCCGGCAAGGCCGCTGCCGACGATGAGGACGTCGAAGTCGCGAACGGCGGAAGTCACAGGCGTGGGAACCGGTTGGGTCAGGCCGGCGAGTAGGCCAGTCGGACGTAGATGGGGGCGAAGGCCTCGGCCTGCGTGATGTCGATCAGCGTCTCCTTCGCGAGCTCGAGCATCGCGATGAAGGTGACGATCAGCACCGGCACGCCGCGCGAGACGTCGAAGAGCTTCTCGAACTCGACGAAGCGCTGGCCCTGCAGGTGGCGCAGCACGATGCTCATGTGCTCGCGCACGTTGAGTTCCTCGCGCGAGATCTTGTGGTGCTGCACGAGCTTGGCGCGCTTCATGATGTCGGCCCAGGCGTCGCGCAGCTCGACCACGTCGACGTCGGGAAAGCGCGGCTTGATCGACTGCTCGATGTAGACCTGGGCCTTCCAGAAGTCGCGCCCGTAGGTCGGCAGCGCGCTGATGGCGGCGGCCTGCAGCTTGGTCTGCTCGTACTCCATGAGCCGGCGAACCAGCTCGGCGCGCGGGTCTTCGGCCTCTTCGCCGTCGGCCACCTTCTTGGGCGGCAACAGCATGCGCGACTTGATCTCGATCAGCATCGCGGCCATCAGCAGGTATTCGGCCGCGAGCTCGAGGTTGGTCTGGCGGATCTCGTCGACGTAGCTCAGGTACTGCCGCGTCAGGCCCGCCATCGGGATGTCGAGGATGTTGAAGTTCTGCTTGCGGATCAGGTACAGCAACAGGTCCAGCGGGCCCTCGAAGGCCTCCAGGAAGACCTGCAGCGCCTCGGGCGGGATGTACAGGTCCTTCGGCATCGCGAACAGCGGCTCGCCATAGAGCCGGGCCAGGGCGACCTGGTCGACGACCTCGGGCATGCTGGCCACGATCGTGCCGTTGTCCTCGTCTGCGCTCATGAGGAGGTTGCTATCAACTTAATAGCTGTGCGCGCAGGCTGGGCGGCGGGATGCCGGGTGGGCACCATTCACTTGGGTTGGGTCTGGTAGACGTACGGCTGCATCGGCACGCGCGCTTCGCTGTACTCCTCGAGCAGGCTGCGGTCGAGGTGCTTGTCCCACAGCAGGGCGCGGCCGGCGCGCTGTTCGGCCTCGAGCGTCGGCTTCTTTTGCTTCATCTCCTCGATGAAGTTCGTGATCTCGGAGGTGTAGTGGGGGCGGCGGAAGATGGACATAGACTGGACCTTTATCGCTCGAATTTTACCGGGGACGGCATGCAACGATTTCAGAAGGGCCGGATCGGCCTCGTGGCAGGACTGCTGGCGGCGCTGATCGGGCTCGCGGGCTGCGATCCGCAGCGCATCAGCGAACTCGAAGAAGGCGTCTCGACCGAGGCCGACGTGCGTGCGCGTTTCGGCGAACCCGAGAACGTCTGGGACGTGCCCAACGGCCGCGTGCTGGAGTTCAACCGCCAGCCGCAGGGCCAGAAGAACTACATGATCACCATCGGCGCCGACGGCAAGATGAGCGCGCTGCGCCAGGTGCTCACGCCCGAGAACTTCGCCAAGGTGCAGCCCGGCATGATGATGGAAGACCTGCGCAAGCTGCTGGGCAAGCCGGCCAAGGTCACGCCCTATGCGCTCAAGCGCGAGACCGAATGGGAATGGCGCTGGGTGCAGCCACCGAATTCGTCGATGGTCTTCACCGCCACGCTGAACGACGACCAGCGCGTGGTGCGCAGCGGGTCGTCGCCCGACCGGGGCACCGAGGCGCCCTGACAGCTACGCGCCGTGCGACGCGCCGGGCTGGCCTGTCGTCAATTCCTCGGCAAAGCCCGAACGCTCCAGCACCTCCAGCGGCTGCGGCTGCAGCGACTCGATGCGCAGCAATCCGTCGCGCGCCAGCACTGCCCGGTGCAACTGCCGCAGCGCATCGACGCCGGTGGCATCGATGTAGATCAGGTGCGTGGCGTCCAGCACCAGCGTCATGCCGCGCGGCGCGCGCTCCGCGGCGTTCACTGCTTCGTCGAGCTTGGCCGCTGCGCCGAAGAACATCGCGCCGTACAGCCGGTAGGTGAGCACCGGCGGCTGCAGCGTCACCAGCTCGACGCTGAACAGCCCGCTCATGCGCCGGATGAAGAGCGCGCACGCCAGCACGATGCCCACCTGCACCGCCACCGTGAGGTCGAACACCACCGTGAGGAAGAAGGTGCCGAGCATCAGCAGGCGGTAGTGGCGGCTGAAGTGGCGCAGCTGGCCGGGCGTGAACTCGCGCCATTCGCCCATGTTCAGCCCGACGAACACCAGGATGCCCGCCAGCACCGCGAGCGGCACATGGCGCGCCAGCGGCGCCGCCAGCAGCACCACGACCAGCAGCGTGACCGCATGCACGATGCCCGCAATCGGTGAGCTGCCGCCGGAGCGGATGTTGGTCACGGTGCGCGCGATGGTGCCCGTGGCCGGCATGCCGCCGAAGAAGGGCGTGACCAGGTTGGCGATGCCCTGTGCCATCAGCTCCTGGTTGGGGTCGTGGCGCGGCTGGCCGCTGACCTGGTCGGCCACGCGCGCGCACAGCAGCGACTCGATGGCGCCGAGCAGCGCGATGGTCAGCGTCGGCGTCACCAGCTGCTTGACGGTCTCCCACGAGAAATCGGGCAGCGCGAAGGCCGGCACGCCCTCGGGAATGCCGCCGAAGCGCGTGCCGATGGTCTCCACCGGCAGCGCGAAGCCCCACGACACCAGCGTGAGCGACACCAGCGCGACGATCGGCCCGGGGATGCGCCCGACCATCTGCACCGGGCGCGTCTGCACCCAGCGCCCGCCCACGCGCTGCACCGCCCGCGCCAGCGCCGAGTCGCCGCGAAACAGCCGCGACCACGCCAGCAGCCCGAGCACGCAGGCCAGCCCGAGCGCGAAGGCATGCGGGTTGAAGGTGTCCAGCCGCAGCGCCATCGCGTGCAGCTGCGAGAACACGTCGGCTGGCATGCGCTCCACCGTGAGGCCCAGCAGGTCTTTCAGCTGCGACAGCAGGATCAGCACCGCGATGCCGTTGGTGAAGCCCACCACGATCGACAGCGGCACGAAGCGCACCAGCCGCCCGAGCCCGAACAGCCCCGCCATGAACAGCAGCACGCCCGCGCAGGCGGTGGCGATCAGCAGGTTGGCCACGCCGTAGCGCTCGACGATGCCGTAGACGATCACGATGAACGCGCCCGCCGGGCCGCCGATCTGCACGGCCGAGCCGCCCAGCAGCGAGATCAGGAAGCCCGCGATGATCGCCGTCCAGATGCCCGCCTCGGGCTTGAGCCCCGAGGCGATGGCAAAGGCCATGGCCAGCGGCAGCGCCACGATGCCCACCGTGGCGCCCGCGCCGAGGTCTCCCAGGAACCGCCCCCGGTCGTAGCCGGCCATCGTGTCCAGCAGGCGGGGGCGAAAGCGGGTGAGGTGCAGCGGCGACGACATGTGCGGTCATTGTGGCCCGGCCGTCGCGGCGGCCCCGCGATGTCCCGGCGGTGAGTACTTTCAGTCAGCTTATCGGCGGCGAGGCTGGCAGATACATTTTTGACGTTTTGAAACAAACGTCAATGAGGTCGCCCATGCACATCCTGCTCGTCGCGAGCGCGTTCAACAGCCTCACGCAGCGCGTGCTGGCCGAGCTCCAGGACCGGGGCCACACCGCGGGCCTCGTGCTGGCGCTCGGTGACGACGAGGCGCTGCGTGAAGCCGTGCGCCAGCACGCGCCGGCACTGGTCGTTGCGCCGATGCTGACCACGGCGATTCCCGAGGACGTCTGGCGCGCCCACACCTGCCTGATCGTGCACCCGGGCCCGCCCGGCGACCGGGGCCCGTCCTCGCTCGACCGGACGTTGCAGGGCGGCGTCGACAGCTGGGGCGTCACCGTGCTCGAGGCCGTGGCCGAGATGGACGCGGGCGATGTCTGGGCCTGGTCGCCGCTGAAGGTGCCGCCGCAGGCCGGCAAGAGCGACCTGTACCGCGGCGAGGTGGCCGATGCCGCCGTCGACGCCGTGCTGCTGGCCGTCGAGCGCTTCGCCTCGGGCACGTACAAGCCGAAGCGGCAGAAGGCGGCCGACCTCGCCGCCGGCTGGCGGCCGTTCATGAAGCAGGCCGAGCGCCGCATCGACTGGGCCACGCAGACCACCGAATCGGTGCTGCGGCAGCTGCGCGCGGCCGATTCGCAGCCCGGCGTGCTCGACGAGCTGCTGGGCACGGCGTGGTTCCTGCACGGTGGCCATGCCGAGGACGAGTTGCGCGGCACGCCCGGCGAACTGATCGCCACCCGCGCCGGCGCCGTCTGCCGCGCCACCGTCGACGGCGCGGTCTGGCTCACCCAGCTGCGGCCCTGGCGCGAGCCGGGTTCCGGCCTGCCGAGCTACAAGCTGCCGGCTGTCGAGGCGCTGGGCGCGCGGCTGCCTGCCGGCCTGCCCGAGATGCCCGCGCCGCTCGAACTGCCGGCCAGTCGCCGCACCTGGAGCGACATCCGCTACCGCGAGCACGGGCCGGTCGGCGTGCTGAACTTCTCGTTCGCGGGCGGGGCCATGAGCACCGCGCAATGCCGGCGTCTGCTGGCTGCCTACCGCTTCGCCTGCACCCGGCCGACCTCGGTGCTGGTGCTCGGCGGGCTGCGCGACTTCTTCTCCAACGGCATCCACCTGAACGTGATCGAGGCGGCGGCCGATCCGGCCGAGGAGTCGTGGGCCAACATCCACGCCATGAACGACCTGGTCGAGGCTGTGCTCACGACCACCGACCGACTCACCGTGGCCGCGCTTGGCGGCAATGCCGCGGCGGGCGGCGTGATGCTCGCGCTCGCGGCCGACGAGGTGTGGTGCCGCGACGGCGTGGTGCTCAACCCGCACTACAAACTCATGGGCCTGCACGGCTCCGAGTACTGGACCTACAGCCTGCCGCGCCGCGTGGGCGCCGACGAGGCCGCGCGGCTCACGCAGTCGGCGCTGCCCGTGAGCGCCAAGCGCGCGGTGGCGCTGGGCCTGGCGCAGCGCGTGCTGCAGGCCGCGCCGGAAGAACTGGGTGACGAGGTCGGCCGGCTGGCCGCGCAACTGGCGGCATCGCCGGACCTGGCCGCGCGCCTGGCGGACAAGCAGGCGGCGCGTGCCCGCGATGAAGCAGCCAAGCCGCTGCAGGCCTACCGCGACGAGGAACTGGCGCACATGCGGCGCAATTTCTTCGATCCGGCCGAGCCGCACGCGGCGCTGCGCTCGGCCTTCGTGCGCAAGGAAAAAGCGCAGCACACGCCCGCGCACCTCGCGGCGCTGGGCCTGCCGCGCTGAGCGGCCGTCAGTCCTTGCTGTCGGGAATCACCGCGTCGGCCGCCGCGCCCACCACCTTGCCGGTGATGCGCGCGGTGCCGATGGCGGCATCGGCCGCGAGGCCGACCGCGCCGGCGCCCACGCTCACGGCGGTGCTCGCGACGCTGACCACCGCGCAGCCGCTCAGCAGCAGCGCACTCGCGAGGCCGAGCGCGGAAAGGACGAAGGGGCGGGGGCGGTCACTGCGTTGCATGGGCGGATTCTGCACCCGCAGCGCTGGATCGGGCGAGCGACGCCAGGATCGCCTCGCGGTCCTGGTCCAGCCGCGGCGGCTGCCGTCGCACTTGCGTGCGCAGCCCGCCGACGTGCACCGGGTTGCCCGCCACCGTGAGCGGCTGGCCGCCCTGCGTGCGCACCTGCACCAGCATCTCGCGCGCCTGCACCTGCGGGTCGTTCACCACCGCCGCCACGTCGTTGTAGTCGCCGGTGGGGATGTTGTGCTGCATCAGCAGCGCCTGCCAGTGCGCGCAGGGCGCGGTCGACAGGCGCTCTTCGAGCAGTTGCTTGAGCGCCTCGTGGTGCTGGCAGCGCGCCGGGTTGGTGGCAAAGCGCGCGTCCCCGGCGAGCGCGGGCAGCTCGAGCGCAGTGCACAGGCGCTGGAACAGCGCGTCGTTGCCCGCCGCGATCACGAACCAGCCGTCGGCCGCGCGGAACACGTCGAAGGGCGTGATCGACGGGTGCCGCGAGCCGATCGGCCCCGGCGCGCGGCCCTCGGCCTCCATGCGCGAGATCGCGTTCTCGAGCAGCGCGACCTGGCAGTCGAGCATGGCCACGTCGACCCGGTCCCCCAGCCCGGTGCGCCCGCGCTGCAGCAGCGCGGCCTGCGTGCCGACGGCCGCGTACAGCCCGGCGCCCAGGTCGCCGATCGACACGCCCACGCGCGTCGGCGGCGCGCCCGGGTGGCCGGTGAGGCTCATGATGCCGCCCATCGCCTGCACCACCATGTCGTAGGCGGGGCGCTTGCTGTAAGGCCCGGTCTGGCCGAAGCCCGAGACCGAGGTGAACACGAGTTTCGGAAAGCGCGCATGCAGCGTCGGCCAGTCGTAGCCCAGCTTTTCCATCGTGCCGGGCCGGAAGTTCTCGACCAGCACGTCGGCCGTGGCCAGCAGCTGCTCGAAGACCGCGCGGTCGGCCGGCGCCTTCAGGTCGAGCGCGATCGACTCCTTGTTGCGGTTGACCGACATGAAGTAGGCCGAGTCGCCCTCGACGAAGGGGCCGATCTGCCGCGCGTCGTCGCCCAGGCCGGGTTGTTCCACCTTGATGACGCGCGCGCCCAGGTCGGCGAGCAGCAGCGTGCAGTACGGGCCCGCGAGCACGCGCGTGAGGTCGATGACGGTGAAGCCCTGCAGCGGGCCTGCCTTGGGTGCGTGCGCGGTCATTCGACGCTCGCGCCCGAGCGCTCGGTGAGTTCCTTCGACTTCGCGCCTTCGGCCAAGGCCCAGGCACGGAATTCGGCCAGTGACTTCGAGGGCGCCGACTCGTTGCCCGACTTCTCCATCCGCGCCTTGACCTCGGGATCGTTCAGCGCCGCCACGCTGGCGTCGAACAGCTTCTGCGCCACCTCCGGCGGCAGGCCGGCCGGGCCGAAGAGGCCGAACCAGAAGGTGTAGTCGTAGCCCTTCACGCCGGCCTCGGCCACGCTGGGCACGTCGGGAAAGAGCGGCGAGCGCTGGCCCGAGGTGACGGCCAGCACGCGCAGCTTCTGGCCCTGCGCCATCGGCAGCACCGAGGGCGGCGTGCCGAAGGTGAGCTGCACGTCGCCCGCAGCCACGGCCTGGATCGACGGCGCGCCGCCCTTGTACGGCACGTGCAGCATCTGCACGCCGGCCGCCTTCTCGAACGACAGGCCTGCCAGGTGCGTCACCACGCCCGCGCCCGACGACGAGTACGCCAGCTTGCCGGGGTTCTGCCGCGCCTCGGCGATCAGCGCCTGCACGGTCTTGGCGCTCACGTCCTTGTTCACCGCGAGCAGCATCGGCGCGGAGCTCCAGCGCGAGATCGGCACGAAGCTTTTCGCGCCGTCGTACTTCACGCTCTTGTAGAGCAGCTTGTCGCTGCCGTAGAGGTTGGCGCTGCCCAGCAGCAGCGTGTAGCCGTCGGGCGCGGCGCGCGCGACCTGGTCCGATGCGATGGTGGTGCCGGCGCCCGGCTTGTTGTCGATGACGATCGGCTGGCCGAGCAGCTTGCCCAGCTTGTCGCCGACGATGCGCGCCACGGTGTCGGCGCCGCCGCCGGCGGGGAAGCCCACCAGCAACGTGATCGGGCGCGAGGGATAGGTGTCGGCCAGTGCGCCGGCCGAGGCCAGCAGCGCGGCGGCGGCGAACGAGAGGGCTCGCAGTTCTTGCTTCATGGGTTTGTCTCCTGGGTCTTGTGTAGGGAAGGGCGGGCGCGCTCAGCGGCCCTGGAACACCGGCGTGCGCTTCTCGCGCCAGGCCCGGCCGCCCTCGGCGAGGTCTTCGGAGGCGACGGTGCGCTGCACCTCGCGCGAGATCTCGGTGGCGTCGGCGGTGCCGCGCGCGATCTGGTTCAGGTGCTTCTTCATGCCCAGCAGCGCCAGCGGCGCCATGCCGGCGAGCACGGTGCGCAGGCGCTGCACCTCGGTGTCGAGCGCGGCGGCGTCGTCGACCAGCTGCGTGAGAAAGCCGCAGTCGCGCATGGCGGCGCCGTCGAGCTTCTCGGCGGTGAGAAAGAGGCGCTTGGCCGTGTCCAGCCCCAGCCGCGACACGTAGCGCTCCATGCCGCTCTGGTAGTAGTGCAGGCCGAGCCGGGCGGCCGGCATGAACATCTCGGCGGCGCGGGCGCCCACGCGGAAATCGCAGGCCAGCACGAGGTCGGTCGCGCCGCCGTAGACGCCGCCGTGCACCGCCGCGATGGTGACGGCGCGGCAGTTTTCGAACACATCGACCATCTCGCCGAAGCTGCGGCCCTCGGTCTGGCTCTGGGTGGCCACCTCTGATATATCAAACCCGCTGCAGAAGTACTTGCCCTCGGCGCGCAGGACCAGCACCAGCACCTCGGGCGTGCGGTTCACTGTGTCCACATGCTGGATCAGCACAGGAAGATCGTCCGGCGTGAGCTTGTTGGCGGCCTGGGGACGGTGCAGCGTCAGATAGGCCACGTGGCCGTCGATCGCAAGGGTGGGAGACATTGATGTACCAAACAGATGAATTGATATATCTGTAAGGTTAGCTAATATCCAGATCGCCATGCAACCCGCGAAAACCCTCGACACCCACAGCCTGCAGGACCGCATTCGCGCCCGGCTCGAACAAGACATCCTGGGCGGCGTGCTGTCGCCCGGCATGGCCATCGACGAAAAGGCCCTGGCCCTGAGCTTCAACACTTCGCGCACGCCGGTGCGCGAGGCGCTGCTGCTGCTGAGTGCGCGCGGGCTGGTCGACATCGTTCCGCGCACCGGCATATACGTGCGCCAGCTGCGGGCGAACGAACTGGTGGCGATGATGGAAGCGCTCGGCGAGCTCGAAGGCGTGCTGGCGCGGCTGGCCGCGCTGCGCATCGGCCCGGCGCTGCGCGAGGAGCTGCTGCGTGCCCTGGCCGGCACCGCCGCGCAGGCGCAGGCGGACGATGCCGAGGCCTACCAGCAGGCCAACGCCGCGCTGCACGACGTGATCTACCGCGCCAGCGGCAACCCTTTCATCGTGGAGCAGGCGCAGACCGTGCGGCTGCGCATCTCGGCCTACCGCGGGCGGATGTTCGAGAAGCCCGGCCGGCTCGCCGCTTCACAGCGGGAGCATGAACGGGTGGTCGAGTGGATTCTGAAAGGCCACGCGGACAACGCCGCGGAGGCGATGCGCGACCACATCTCGGTGGGCGGCAAGGTGTTTGCCGACCTCGTGTTGAACAACAAGTTCGGCTAGTTCTTCTTTGCGTCGTCGGGTCAGCGCACGCGCATGCCCGGTGTCGCGCCCGCCCAGGGCTCGAGCACGTGGATGCCCGGGTGGGCCTTTTCGTCGCCGTGGCTCGCGGCCAGCACCATGCCTTCGCTGACGCCGAACTTCATCTTGCGCGGTGCGAGGTTGGCGACCAGCACGGTGAGCTTGCCCACGAGCTGCTCGGGCTGGTAGGCCGAGGCGATGCCGCTGAACACGTTGCGCGTCTTGCCTTCGCCCGCGTCGAGCGTCAGGCGCAGCAGCTTGGTCGAGCCCTCGACCTTCTCGCAGGCCACGATCTTCGCGATGCGCAGGTCGATCTTCGCGAAGTCGTCGATGGTGATGGTCGGCGCGATGGCTTCGCCGCCGGGCAGCTCCTGCGCTTCGGTGGCGACGGGTGCGGCAGCCGCGGCTTCGGGCACGTCGAACAGCTTGTCGACCTGCTTGGGGTCGGCGCGCTGCATCAGGTGCTTGTAGTCGCCGATGGCGTGGCCGGCCGGCAGGGCCTGCGCCGCGTCGGCCCAGGTCAGCGGGGCGATCTTCAGGAAGGCCTCGACGTTCATGGCCAGCGCCGGCAGCACGGGCTTCAGGTACAGCGTGAGCAGGCGGAAGGCCTCGATGCACACCGTGCACACGTCGTGCAGGCGCGCCTCGGCGCCTTCCTTCTTGGCCAGTTCCCAGGGCTTGTTCTGGTCGACGTACTCGTTCACCTTGTCGGCCAGTGCCATCACCTCGCGCAGCGCGCGGGCGTAGTCGCGGCCGTCGTACAGCGACTGCACCTGCGTGGCGGCGGCGCGCAGCGTGGACAGCAGCGTTTCGCCGTCGGCCGACACCGCACCCAGCTGGCCGCCGAAGCGCTTGCCGATGAAGCCGGCCGCGCGGCTGGCGATGTTGATGTACTTGCCCACGAGGTCGCTGTTGACGCGCGCCACGAAGTCGTCGGGATTGAAGTCGATGTCCTCGTTGCGGCCGTTGAGCTTGGCGGCGATGTAGTAGCGCAGCCATTCGGGGTCGAGTCCGATCGACAGGTACTTGAGCGGGTCGATGCCGGTGCCGCGGCTCTTGCTCATCTTCTCGCCGCTCACCGTCAGGTGGCCGTGCACGTACACGGCGTTGGGTGCCTTGCGGCCGCTGAAATGCAGCATCGCGGGCCAGAACAGCGTGTGGAAGGTGATGATGTCCTTGCCGATGAAGTGCACCTGCTCCAGCTCGGGGTCGGCCATGTACTCGGTGTACGAGATGCCGTCGCCGCCCAGCTCGATGCAGCGCTTGTCCAGCAGGTTCTTCAGCGACGCGAGGTAGCCCACGGGCGCGTCGAGCCACACGTAGAAGTACTTGCCCGGCGCATCGGGGATCTCGATGCCGAAGTAGGGCGCGTCGCGGCTGATGTCCCAGTCGCCCAGGCCGCCCTTGCCTTCGTCGTCCTTGTAGAGCCACTCGCGGATCTTGTTCTGCACCTCGGGCTGCACGTGGCCGGGGGCGGCGGTCCATTCCTTCAGGTAGGCCTCGCAGCGCGGGTCCGACAGCTTGAAGAAGAAGTGCTCCGAGCTGCGCAGCTCGGGCTTGGCGCCCGACAGCGCCGAGTAGGGGTTGATCAGCTCGGTGGGCGCGTACACGGCGCCGCACACCTCGCAGTTGTCGCCGTACTGGTCCTTCGAATGGCAGTTGGGGCACTCGCCCTTGATGAAGCGGTCGGCCAGGAACATGCCCTTGGCCGGGTCGTAGAACTGCTCGACGCTCTTGGTCTCGATGAGGCCGTTGGCGCGCAGGTCGCGGTAGATGTCCTGCGCCAGCTGGTGGTTCTCGGGCGCGTCGGTCGAGTGCCAGTTGTCGAAGGCGATGTGGTAGCCATCGAGGTAGGGCTTGCGGCCCGCGGCGATCTCGGCCACGAAGGCCTGCGGCGTCACGCCGGCCTTGTCGGCCGCGATGGTGATGGCCGCGCCGTGCGCGTCGTCGGCGCACACGAAGTTGACGTCGGCGCCATTCATTCGCTGGTTCCGCACCCAGATGTCGGCCTGGATGTATTCCATCATGTGGCCGATGTGGAACTTGCCGTTGGCATACGGCAGGGCGGTGGTGACGAAGAGCTTGCGCGGGGCGGACATCGGGGAGGGCGCTTTCGGGAGTGACGAACGGAAGGGGCGCGGGGCCCGTGGAGGCGGCCAGGGCCGCGTCCGGAAACCGGGCATTTTAGGCGGCGCGTCCCGCAGCCGCCGCCATGGGGCTGCTCACCCCGCCGGCGGGGTACCCGGAGTGACCCCTGAGCCCACGGGGGTGTCGCCCGTGCGACGTATGCTCGCAGCCTCTTTACTGAAAGTGAGCCGCCGCCGATGACCACCTCGATTCCCGCAACCCTCATCCCCGGCGACGGCATCGGCCCCGAGATCGTCGACGCGACCCTGGCGGCGCTCGACGCGCTGAAGGCGCCTTTCGTGTGGGACACCCAGATCGCCGGCCTGGGCGGCGTCAAGGCCTCGGGCGACCCGCTGCCCAAGGCCACGCTGGACAGCATCCGCAGCACCCGCCTGGCGCTCAAGGGCCCGCTGGAAACCCCCTCGGGCGGGGGCTACCGCTCGTCGAACGTGCGCCTGCGCGAGGAGTTCCAGCTGTACGCCAACCTGCGCCCCGCGCGCACCATCATCCCGGGCGGTCGCTACGACAACATCGACCTGACCGTGGTGCGCGAGAACCTCGAGGGCCTGTACATCGGCCACGAGCACTACGTGCCCATCGACGGCGACCCGCACGCCGTGGCCATGGCCACCGGCGTCAACACCCGCAAGGGCAGCCGCCGCATCCTCGAATACGCGTTCGACACCGCCGTGGCCACCGGCCGCAAGAAGGTCACGCTGGTGCACAAGGCCAACATCATGAAGGCGCTCACCGGCATCTTCCTGGAGACCGGCCTGGACCTGTACGAAGAGAAGTACAAGGGCCAGTTCGAGCTCGACACCGTGATCATCGACGCCTGCGCGATGAAGCTGGTGCTCAACCCCTGGCAGTTCGACATGCTGGTGACCACCAACCTGTTCGGCGACATCCTCTCGGACCTCGTGGCCGGCCTGGTCGGCGGCCTGGGCATGGCGCCCGGCGCCAACATCGGCACCAACGCCGCGATCTTCGAGGCCGTGCACGGCTCGGCGCCCGACATCGCCGGCAAGGGCATCGCCAACCCGATCGCGCTGATGCTGGCGGCCGCGCTCATGCTCGATCACGTCAAGCGGCCCGAGCTGGCCACGCGCCTGCGCACCGCCATCGACCAGACGCTCAACCTGGACAACGTGCGCACCGGCGACCTCGGCGGCAGCGCCGGCACGGCGGCCTTCACGAAGGCGCTGGTCGCACGCATCCACGGCGGCTGAGAAAAAAAGCAGCGCAGGTCGTCGCATGAAGAAACTGCTGCTGCCTGCGCTGGTCTTCCTGCTCGCCGGCCTGGCGTGGTCCGCCGCCGGCGCCGTGGACGCGCCGCCGCGCTACACCGTCGTCAAGGTCGACCTGCGCACCGACAAGCTCTCGCTGTTCCTGAACGACGACACCGGCGCCGCCTTCAAGCGCTTCGACCGGCTCGAGGCCTGGCTGAAGGCGCGCCACAAGCAATTGCTGTTCGCGGTGAACGCCGGCATGTACCACGCCGACTTCGCACCCGTCGGGCTGCTGGTGCGCGAAAGCCGTGAAGAAGCGCCTTTGAACCTGGCCGACGGCGTCGGCAATTTCTTTCGCAAGCCCAATGGCGTGTTCCTGGTGACGGCCGAGGGGCCCCGCATCGTCGAGGCGTCGGAGTACCCGGCGATCGCCGCGAAAGGCGGCGTGCAGCTGGCGACCCAGTCGGGCCCGCTGCTGCTGCGCCACGGCGCGGTGCACCCGGCGCTCATTCCGAATTCGGATTCGCGCAAGACGCGCAACGGCGTGTGCGTGTCGGGCACCACCGCGATCTTCGTCCTTGCCGAGACGCCGGTGAACTTCTACGACTTCGCGCTGTACTTGCGCGACGTGCTGCATTGCCGCGACGCGCTGTACCTCGACGGCACCGTGTCGGCGATCTATTCGAAGACACTGCAGCGCAACGACTTCGTGCGCGACCTCGGGCCGATGCTGGCCGTGGTGGCGCCCTGAGGCCCGGCTGCTTTCTAACTTCTGTCTCTTCTTCCCGAGCCATGTCCACCACACCGCTGCCCGTCCTGTCCCTCCTCGAAACCCGCGTCCTCGGCGTGCTGGCCGAAAAGCAGCGCACCGTGCCCGACAGCTACCCGCTCACGCTCAATTCGCTGGTGTCGGGCTGCAACCAGAAGACGAGCCGCAACCCGGTGCTCGAACTCAGCGAGTCGCAGGTGCAGGCCGCCATCGACAGCCTGAAGGGCTACAGCCTCGTGGCTGAGACCAGCGGCGGGCGCGCCTTCCGTTACGAGCACAACACCGACCGCGTGCTGCGCATTCCGTCGCAGTCGGTGATCCTGCTCACCGTGCTGATGCTGCGCGGCCCGCAAACGGCCGGCGAGCTGCGCATCGCCTGCGACCGCATGCATAACTTCGCCGACATCTCGTCGGTCGAGGGCTTCCTCAACGAACTCGCCGAACGGCCGGCCGGTGCGCTGGTGGTGAAGCTGGCGCGCCTGCCGGGCGCGCGCGAAAGCCGCTGGGCGCACCTGCTGAGCGGGCCGCCCGCGGAAGAGGTGGCGGGGCCGGGCGCCTCGGGCGACGGCGCCTTCGCCACGCACGGCGATTCGCTCGGCGAAGTCGCGGCGCTCAAGGCCAACGTGGCGCGGCTCGAAGCCGAGGTGGCGTCGCTGAAGGCGCTGCTGGGGCGCGTGTGCGCGGAACTGGGCATTGCGCCCGACGCGCCGACAGCCTGATACCGCGCTTCACACAGGCTTCATCCAGCCCGCACATTCGCTGCCTACCGTCGGACCCATTGCGAACCAATGGAGCTCCGAGCATGGACCACGGACAAACGGCCACCTGGCGCGACCCCGCGCCCTTCGACGACATCACCCGCCGCCTGCTGGGCGGGCTGGCGGCCCTTGCCGGCGTTGCCAGCCTCTACGCCTTCTTCTGGTGGGCCGCCTCGGCCACCGGCTTCCTGCTGTTCGACGGCTGGTGGCACACCTGGCGCGGCCTGGGCACGGCCCTCGCGTTCCGCGACGCCGACTCGGCGTTCTACCTGCTGAGCTGGACGCTGTCTGTTCTTGGCGGCGCGATCGGCTGGGTCGCGCTGCTCGCGCTCGCCGTGACCCATGGGCGTGGCTGGGGCGCGGTGCCGATGTGGGTCAAGGCTGGCTGCCTTGTCGGCGCTGTCGCAGGGTTGGCCTTCGAACCCGGCCGGCTGCTGGCGCTGGCGCCGATCGTCGGCGCGGTGCTGTTGATGCTGCGGTCGATGTTGTCGGCGCGCTGAGCCCATAGGCTATCGTCGGCTTCCACGTCGTTCGCGGGAGCCGCATGACCTACGCCTGTCCCCATTGCCGCCAGCCGGGCATCGCCGCCGTTGCCAAGCGCTGGTCCAGCCGCGAAACGCCCGCGGCGTGCGGACTTTGCGGCAAGCTCTCGCATGTGCTGGCCAGCACCTCAAGCGGGATCGGGGTGGCGGGCCTGCTGATCATCGTGCTGTCGGGCATCGCAGCGGCCGCATGGGACATGGCGCCGCTGCTCTTGCTTGGCGTGGGCCTGGCGGTGGCGAACAACTTCCGGGCCTGGCGCCGCGCCAGGCTGTGGCCGATCTCGAAGGAAAGCGCCGACAGCGCCAAGAAGGCCGGCTGGTTCGTTCTGGGCCTGCTGGCGCTGTTCGGCCTGGGCTCGTGACGCCGCGCGCCGCCTGAGCCCGCGCCCTCAGCTCCCCGCCGACACCGGCACATCCAGGCTCACCTTCACCGGGTCCATCGTCACCAGCGTGCGAAAGCGCTTGACGTTGTTGCTCTGGAAAAACAGCTGGCGGGTGAGCGCCGTGTACTGCGCCATGTCGCGCACCACGCACACGAGAATGAAGTCCCACTCGCCCGTCACGTAGTAGCACTGCTGCACCTGCGGGCAGTCGCGAAAGCTTTGCTTCATCGCGTCGAGCCGTTCGATCTGCTCGCTCTCGGCCTCGACCTCGACCACGATGGTGAGCGGGTGCCCGAGCGCGGCGGGCGACAGCACGGCGCCGTGGCGCTGGATCACGCCCTCGTCGCGCAGGCGCTTGAGCCGGCGGTTCACCGCCGCCGTCGACAGGTGGATGCGCTCGCCCAGCTCGCCCTGCGAGAGGCGGCTGTCGGCCTGGATCAGTTCGAGCAGGTGCAGGTCGAGGGCGTCGAGGGGTGTCATGAGAAAGGCCAAGCTTCACGCAAAAACGTTGCGTGGCAGCGGCTCATTTTGCGCACCTGTCCCGCTGCGTTGTCAATAGCATCTCGCCATGAAGTTTCCTGACGAACCCCTGCGCGACCAGCTGGCCGGCTGGCGGCACCAGCTGCATGCGATGCCCGAGACCGGCTTCGAGGAGGCGAAGACCTCGGCCTTCATTGCCAACGCGCTGCGGGCGCTGGGGCTCGAGGTGCACACGGGCATCGGCGGCACCGGGCTGGTCGCCAGCCTCACGGTCGGCAGCGGTACCGGCGTGATCGGCCTGCGCGCCGAGATGGACGCGCTGGCCATCACCGAACTCGCGACCGAGCGGCCCTACGCCTCCGGCACGCCCGGGCGCATGCACGCCTGCGGCCACGACGGCCACATGGCGATGGTGCTCGGCGCCGCGCAGCTGCTGCGCGAGCGGCGCGATTTCGACGGCACCGTGCGCTTCATCTTCCAGCCCGCCGAAGAACACGGCCGTGGCGCCCGCGCCATGATGGACGACGGCCTGTTCGAACGCTTTCCGGTCGACGAGATCTACGGCCTGCACAACATGCCCGGCCTGCCCGCCGGCACCTTCGCCACGCGCGTGGGCGGCCTGATGGCGAGCGAGGACAACTTCGTCATCCACATCCACGGCCGGGGCGCGCACGCCGCACGGCCGCACATGGGCATCGACCCGATCGTGATCGGCGCGCAGATCGTGCTGGCGCTGCAGACCATCGTGTCGCGCACGCTCGACCCCGGCGCACAGGCCGTGGTGTCGTGCACCGAGTTCATCACCGACGGCATCCGCAACGCGATTCCGTCGAACGTGGTCATCAAGGGCGACACGCGCAGCTACGACCCGGCCGTGCAGCGCATGCTCGAGACGCGCATGCGCGAGATCAGCGAAGGCATCTGCCGCATGCACGGCGCGGAGTGCACGTTCAGCTACACGCACGAGTTCGCGCCCACCGTGAACTGGGCCGAATGCGTGCCGACCGCGGTGGCCGCCGCGACGGCCGTGGTGGGCGCCGGGAAGGTCGATGCGAATGTCGCGCCGATGATGATCTCGGAAGACTTCGGCGCCTTCCTGCGCGCCGTGCCGGGCGCTTTCGTCTTCCTGGGCAACGGCGCCGAGGGCGAGCCCGGCGGCACGCCGCTGCACAACGGGCGCTACGACTTCAACGACGCGGTGCTGACCACGGGCGCGCGCTACTTCGCGCAGATCGTGCGGCTGCGGCTTCCCGTGCGAACTGCCGCCTGATCCGTTCTTCTTTTCCGGTTTTCTTCCCATGCTTTTTTCCAACCCTCACGCGCAACGGCGCGGCTACGACGCGGCCCTGCAAGCCGTCATGAACATCGCACGCGGCCGCGAGAGCCGCCAGTGGCTGTCCACCTGGGACCGGCTCTCGCCGCAGCCGACGCCGGCGTGGCCGCTGCCCCGGCTCGCCGCACAACTGGGCATCGCGCAGGTGGTCGTGAAGGACGAATCGCGCCGCTCCGCGCTCGGCAGCTTCAAGGTACTGGGCGCGCCCGTGGCCTTGCTGCGGCTCGTGCTGCGCCGCTGGCCCGAGCGAGGCTGGACACCGGCCGATCTGTTCGCGGGCCGGCATGCCGAGGCGCTGCGCGACTTCGTCGTCATCAGCGCGACCGACGGCAACCATGGCCGCGCACTGGCCGCGGCGTCGCAGAGCATGGGCTGCCGCTGCGTGATCGTGCTGCACGCGCAGGTCAGCGAAGAGCGCGAGGCGCCCATCGCCGCGCTCGGCGCCGAGATCGTGCGCATCGCCGGCAACTACGACGCCTCGGTCGAAGAGGCCGCGCGCCTGGCCCGGGTGAACGGCTGGGAGGTCGTCTCCGACACCTCCTACGAAGGCTACGAAGAGATTCCGCGCGACGTGATGCAGGGCTACGGCATCCTCGTCGACGAGCTGCTCGAGAACACCGCGCCCGGTGCGCCATGCCCCTTCACCCACGTCATCGTGCAGGGCGGCGTCGGCGGGCTCGCGGCCGGTGTGGCCAGCCATTTCTGGGAGCGCTACGGCGCCGCGCGGCCGACGCTGATCGTCGTCGAGCCCGAACAGGCCGACTGCCTGCTGCAGAGCGCGCGCAGCGGCCGGCCCGACCGCGCCACCGGCAGCGTCGATTCGGTGATGGCGGGGCTGGCCTGCGGCGAGACCTCGCCGCTCGCGTGGCGCTTCCTGCAGCCCTCGGTCGACCTCTTCATGACCGTCGCCGATGCCGACGCCGAGCACGCGATGCGCACCTTCGCCACCGGCGAGGCGGGCGACGTGCCGGTGCTGGTCGGCGAATCCGGCGCGGCCGGCCTCGCCGCGCTGCAGGTGCTCGCGGCCGACCCCGAACTGGCGCGCGCCGCCGGCCTTGACGCCACCTCGCGCGTGCTGCTGTTCAGCACCGAAGGCGCGACCGCGCCTGGCGTGTACCGCGCGCTGACTGGCCGCTCGGGCGAAGAAGTCGTGGCGGCGCAGGCGCAATGGCTGCAGCGCGAAGGCATCGCCGAAGCCGCGTTGATGGCGCGCATCGACGACCACGCCGCCATCGGCGCGACGGCGCAAGGCGGCGTCTGCCGCATCGCGCTCACCGACGCCGACCGCGCGGGCCGCGACCGGCTCGTGCAGTGGATGCAGGACCTGGGCCTCACCGTGCGCATCGACCGCATCGGCAACATCTTCGGCATCCGCCCCGGCCAGCTGCCCGATGCGAAGCCCGTGATGACCGGCTCCCACATCGACACCGTCGCCACGGGCGGGCGCTACGACGGCAACTACGGCGTGCTGGCCGGCCTGGAGGTGGTGCGCTGGCTCAACGAACGCCAGCGCCAGACGCTGCGCCCCTTCGTGGTCGCCGCGTTCACCAACGAGGAGGGCGTGCGCTTCATGCCCGACATGATGGGCTCGCTGGTGCATGCCGGCGGCCTCGCGCTCGACGCGGCGCTCGACACCGTCGCCACCGACGGCGCGCGGCTGGGCGACGAACTCGCGCGCATCGGCTACGCGGGCGACATGGCCTGCGGCGCGCTGGTGCCGCATGCGTTCGTCGAACTGCACATCGAGCAGGGCCCGGTGCTGGAGGCCGAAGGCGTCACCATCGGCGCGGTGGCCGACCTGCAGGGCATCTCGTGGCAGGAGATCGTCGTTACCGGCCAGTCGAACCATGCGGGCACGACGCCCATGCAACTGCGCCACGACGCCGGCTACTGCGCCGCGGCTATCGCGGTGTTCGTGCGCGAGCTGGCACGCCGCTACGGCGGCAGCCAGGTCGCGACCGTCGGTGCCATCGACCTGCACCCGAACCTCATCAACGTGATTGCGGCACGCGCCACGCTCACGGTCGACCTGCGCCACACCGACGAGGCGACGCTGAAGGACGCCGAAGGCGAGTTGGCCGACTACCTGCGGCAGCTCGAAACAACCGAAGGCGTGACCATCGAAGCCCGCACGCTGGCGCGCTTCGAGCCGGTGCAGTTCGATGAACGGCTGGTGCGCCTCGTCGAGGCCAGCGCGCATGCACGCAATCTGAGCCACCGCCGCATGACCTCGGGCGCGGGCCACGACGCGCAGATGATGGCGCGCATCGCGCCCGCCGCCATGGTCTTCGTGCCGAGCGTGCGCGGCATCAGCCACAACCCGAAGGAGCACACGGCGAGCGCCGACCTGGCGCAGGGCGCGAACGTGCTGCTGGACGTGGTGCTGGGGCTGCTGGACGAGGCGGACTGAGCGGCGCGCGGTCAGCCGGCCGCGTGCGCCGTCATTTCGGCACCCACCCGAAGAACCGCAGCACCTCGTCGCGCTGGCGCATCGCGTCCGCGCGCCCCAGCGCCATGAGCTCGCGCGTGTAGGCCGACTCGAACAGCAGGTAGCTGGCGAGCGCGCCGCCCTTCACGTCGGCCGCGACCTTCGAGCCGCCCAGCAGGTGCCGCACGGCGCCCGGCAGCGCGTCGACGTGGCGCGCCGCGATCATGTCGATGCGCTCCGACGGCGAGATCACCAGCAGGTCGAGCGGGCGCAGCGCGCTCGCCGCGCGCGCCTCTTCGGGAATGAGGCCCAGCGTGTGGTTGATGCGGCGCAGGCGCTCGATGTCGACCGCGAGCGCATCCAGAAAGATGCTCGACAGCGCATGGCCGGCGATCTGCGCCATGGTCGGGTAGCCGCTGTGGGTGTTGGGCGCGGCCTCGTCGCGCGGCTCGTGCATGCGGCCCGCGCCGATCACCACGATGCGCTGCGCGCCCAGGTGGATCGCCGCCGCGATGGGCGCCGACTGGCGCATCGAGCCGTCGCCGAAGTACTCGGTGTGGCCCGGCGGCATCGGCAGCGCGGCGGCCGGGAACACGAAGGGAATGGCCGACGAGGCCATCAGGTGCGCGTGCGTGATGCGGTCGCGCACCGACAGGCGCTGCGAGCGCACCCAGGGTTCCATCGGCACGGCCGCCTCGAAGAAGGTCACGTGCTCGCCCGAGCTGTAGCTCGAGGCCGTGACCGCCAGCGCCTGCACGTGGCCCTGCTGCATGAGCGTCGGCAGGCGGTCCAGCGGCACCAGGCGTTGCAGCAGGCCGGCCAGCGGGGAGTTGTCGAGCAGCGACTTCGGCTTGATGCGCATCCAGTTGGCCGCGAAGCGCCCGAGCCCGAGCAGCATGCGCCAGCGCGCGCCGCTGCCGAGCACCGAGAGCGAGTCGGCGCGGTAGATCTGCTCGGCGCGGAACTCGCCCCAGACCTGCGCGATGTGCGCGACCACGCGGTCGAAGTCGTCGGCACCGCAGGCCAGCGCCGCGGCGTTGATGGCACCGGCCGACGTGCCGGTGATGATCTGGAACGGGTTGCCGCCGCCGATGGCCGCACCCGCCGCCACGGCGTCGCGCCGGATCTCGGCGATGGCTTCGAGCACGCCGACCTGGTAGGCGGCGCGGGCGCCGCCGCCTGTCAGCAGCAGGCCGGTGGCGGGGCTTGTCTCGGGCATTGCGTCGGTGTCTTTTCTTCTTCGGCGTTTTTCGGACGGGAAATGAGCGCGTCCCGGTACGGGCTTGGCGGGCGGAATAGACTACCCGCCATTCAGGAGTTTGATCAATGGCACTCACCCCCGACGGGCTCATGGACGCACTCAAGAGCGTCACGGACCCTAACACCGGCAAAGAATTCGCAGCGACCCGCTCGCTCAAAAACCTGCAGATCGCCGAGGGCGATGTCTCGTTCGACCTCGAACTCGGCTACCCCGCCAAGAGCCAGCACGCGGCCATCCGCAAGTCGCTGGTGGCCGCGGCCAAGGCCGTGCCGGGCGTGGAGAACGTGTCGGTCAACATCGTCACCAAGGTCATCAGCCATGCGGTGCAGCGCGGCGTGCAGCTGATGCCCAACGTGCGCAACATCGTGGCCGTGGCCTCGGGCAAGGGTGGCGTGGGCAAGAGCACCACGGCCGCCAACCTGGCGCTGGCGCTGGCCGCCGAGGGCGCCAGCGTGGGCCTGCTCGACGCCGACATCTACGGCCCGAGCCAGCCCATGATGATGGGCCTGGACGGGCGCCCCGAGAGCATCGACGGCAAGAACATGGAGCCCAAGGAGCGCCATGGCGTGCAGGTGATGTCGATCGGCTTCCTGGTCGACGCCGACCAGGCCATGATCTGGCGCGGCCCCATGGCCACGCAGGCGCTCGAGCAGCTGCTGCGCCAGACCAACTGGAAAGACCTCGACTACCTGATCGTCGACATGCCGCCGGGCACCGGCGACATCCAGCTCACGCTGAGCCAGCGCGTGCCGATGACGGGCGCGGTGATCGTCACCACGCCGCAGGACATCGCGCTGCTCGACGCGCGCAAGGGCATCCAGATGTTCGAGAAGGTCGGCGTGCCGATCCTGGGCATCGTGGAGAACATGGCGGTGCACATCTGCTCGAACTGCGGCCATGCCGAGCACATCTTCGGCGCCGACGGCGGCAAGAAGATGGCGGCCGAGTACCAGATGGCCTACCTGGGCGCGCTGCCGCTGGACATCAACATCCGGCTGCAGGCGGACAGCGGGGCGCCCACGGTGGTGTCCGACCCCGACGGCGAGGTGGCCGGGCTCTACAAGGCCGTGGCGCGCAGCGTGGCGGTGGGGATCGCGGAGAAGGCGAAGGACTTTTCCGCGAAGTTCCCGACGATCTCGATCAGCAAGAACACCTGAGGCCGCGGCGGGGCAGGGCGAGGGCCTGTGCAGGCGCCCCGGACGCGAGCCCGCAAGAAGAAAAAGGACGCACGCAATGAACCTGCTCGCCTCGATGCGCTACCTCGTCGCACTCAGCGAGCACAAGCATTTCGGCCGCGCCGCGCAGGCCTGCCACATCACGCAGCCGGCCTTGTCCAACGCGCTGCGCGCGCTGGAAGGCGAGTTCGGCGTCGTCATCGTCAAGCGCTCCCGCGTGTACGTGGGCCTCACGCACGAAGGCGAGCGCGTGCTGGCCACGGCGCAGCGCATGCTGCGCGACAACGAGGTGCTGCTGCAGGAGCTGCGCAGCGAAGCCGGCGACCCGCGCGGGCGGCTGCGCATGGCCGCCGTGCCCACCGCGATCCCGATGCTGTCGCGCTTTGCCGCGATGCTGCAGCAGCGCCATCCGGGCATCGTGCCGGCCGTGCTGTCCATGAGTTCGCAGGAGCTGGAAACGGGCCTGGAAAACCTCTCGGTCGATCTCGCCCTGGGCTACACCGAGCGCATGCACCTGCCGGGCGTCAAGCTCAAGGCCTGGCCGCAGAGCATCGAGCATTACTTCTTGCTGCGGCGCGCGAAGAAGCCCTCGGCCGACCGGCTGCGCATCGGCCGTCCCATCGCCTGGGCCGAGGCCGGCAAGCTACCGCTGTGCCTGCTCACGCCCGACATGCACAACCGCGCCATCATCGACCAGGCCCTGCGCGAGGCCGGCGTGGCCGCGGTGGCGCCGGCCATCGAGACCAACTCGGTGCTCACGCTCGCGCTGGCCGTGAGCGCGGGCACCGTCAGCAGCGTGCTGCCCGGCGCCATGGTGGCGGCCGTGCGCAGCCACCGCGAACTGGAGGCGCTGCCGCTGGTGGCGCCCGAGGTGCGCACGCCCATCGGCTTCATGACGCAGGAGGGTGTGCGGCCCGCGCGGGCGCTCGATGCGGCGCTGGCCTTCTTGCAGACGCCCGAGTGGCAGGCGCAGGCGCGCCAGCACAGCGGCGCGCTCGACGCCGCGTAGCCCGGCGCACGGGTGCCGGCGGCACCTGGATGGTTTACCCTTCGCGCCATCATGAAATCCAAAGCCCAGTTCCGCCTGCGCATCTACCGGGACGACACCATCGCCATCGGCCCCGGCAAGATCGCCGTGCTCGAAGCCGTGGCCGAGACCGGCTCGATCTCGGCGGCGGCCCGCCTGCTCGGCATGTCGTACCGCCGCGCGTGGATGCTGATCGACGAGATGAACCAGACGCTGGCCTCGCCGGCCGTGAACACCGCCGCCGGCGGCTCGCGCGGCGGCGGCACGGCGCTCACGCCGGTGGGCGAGGACATCGTGAAGCGCTACCGGGCCATCGAGAACGCTGCGCGCCTGGCGACGGCGGCGGACGTGCGTGCGCTCACGCGGCTGCTCGCGCCATGAACGCCGCCGACATCGACCCTGTCGTCTGCCGCCCGGTCGGCATCGTGCGCAGCCGCTTCACGGAGACCTCGGGCATGCCCATCCAGACGGCCGGTGCGTCCGACGAAACGGGGCGCCTGGAGGTGTTCGCCGAGTTCGCGCCGGGGCTGCGCGACATCGAAGGCTTCGACTACCTGATCCTCGTGACGCACCTGCACCGCTGCGCGCACGAGCGGCTCGAGGTGGTGCCTTTTCTCGACGACGCCACGCACGGCGTGTTCGCCACGCGCGCGCCCGCGCGGCCCAACCGGCTGGGCCTGTCGATCGTGCGGCTCACGGCGGTGGAAGGCACGACGCTGCATTTCAGCGGCAACGACATGATCGACGGCACGCCCGTGCTCGACATCAAGCCCTACGTGCCGCGCTTCGACGTGCGCGAGACCGAGCGCGTGGGCTGGTTCGGCGCGCGGCTCGATCAGCTGCCGCGCACGCGCTCCGACGGCCGGATGGACTGATCGCCGTCGCCTGACGCCTCGCCGGCCGCGCCCGGCAGCAGGTCGCCCTGCCAGCACGACCACACGTCCTGCGACAGCGTCTCGCGCGCCTGCGGCGGTGCCTCGCGGATCGTGCCCATGCTGATGAAGCCCGCCAGGTACTCGCCCGGCTGCACGCCGACCTGGCGCACCAGCGTCTCGTCGAAGCAGCGTTCGCCGCTGAGCACGATGGCGCCGTAGCCCAGCTGGTGCGCGGCGGCCAGCAGGTTGCCCAGTGCCGCGCCGGCGCCCAGCCACTGCTCGCGCGCGGGGATCTTGCTGCGCTCGCGCGGCGACACCACGAAGCCCAGCAGCAGCGGCGGGCGCGTGGCGTGCTCGCGGGCGCGCCGCAGGTCGGTGGGGCTGGCGAGCGGATCGCGGCGCAATTTTTCCTGTTCGAAGCACCAGGCCAGCGCCTCGCGGTTCTGCGGGCGGAACTCGATCACGCGCCACGGATGCAGCCCGCCGTGGTCGGGCGCGCGCAGGCCGGCCTGAATGATGGCGTCGAGTTCGTCGGGGTTCGGGCCGGGCGATTGCAGCCGCCGCGGCGAGACCGATCGCCGTGTCAGCAGGACTTCGAGGATGCGTTCCGCACCCGTCATGTGGCGCCACATCGCTGTCATTGCTCGCGCCGGTCGGTCCACGCGGCGCTGCGGCGCAGCACCTCGCCGATGTCCTGCGCGTCGCCCGGGGCCACCAGGAACGACTGGCTCTCGCCGCCCGGCGCGATGATCGACAGCACGAAGCCGCCGGCGTCCAGCGTGCGCTCGATGCGCCATTCGTGCACCTGCGTCACATGGCGAAGCTCGGGCCTGCCGGAGGTCGAGCGGACAACGGTGTCATGAGGGGAAAGGCGCATGGGGCGGATGGACAAAGTCTCCAACGCTGTATTCGCCAGTATATGAAGACCGGCGCATCCGTGCATCCCCGTGGGAACCAGAAGGCCGCTCATGTAACAATTACGCCGTATCTCAATGAACACGACGACCACCTCTTCGCTCATCGCCACCACCGACTGGTCGCCGCTGGTCCTGTCGCTGCAGGTCGCGGCGGTCGCGACCTTGCTGGCGCTGGTCGCGGGCGTGGCGCTGGGCTGGGTGTTCGCGCGCAAGCAGTTCACCGGCTCGGGCGTGCTCGAGGCCGTGTTCATGCTGCCGCTGGTGCTGCCGCCCACGGTGATCGGCTACGCCATCCTGGTGGCGGCGGGGCGCCGCAGCCCGCTCGGCGCGTGGCTGCGCGAGCACTTCGACTACACCATCATCTTCAGCTGGCACGGCGCCGTGGTGGCTTCGGCCGTGGTGGCGCTGCCGCTGGTGCTCAAGTCGGCCAGCGCGGCGTTCTCGAACGTCGACCGCTCGCTCGAGGCCGCCGCGAGCACCTTGCGCCAGTCGCCGTTCTCGGTGTTCCTGCGCGTCACATTGCCGCTGGCCTGGCCCGGCATCCTGGCCGGCACGCTGCTCGCGTTCGCGCGCGCCATGGGCGAGTTCGGCGCCTCGCTGATGGTGGCCGGCTCCATTCCCAAGCAGACCCAGACCCTGTCGATGGCCATCTACGACGCCGTGCAGGCCGGCCACGACGACCTGGCGCTGCTGCTGGTGGTCGTCACGTCGGTGCTGTCGATTGCCGTGCTGGTCGTGTCGAACCGCTTCTTTTCGCTTCGTTGATCCCCCCTTTTCCAGGAGACTGTGCCCATGCGTCCGTTGCGTCTTTTGTCCGTCGTGCTTGCCCTGGCCCTGCCGCTTGCGGCCGCCGCGCAGCAGATCACCGTGTCCGCCGCCGCGAGCCTGACCGATGCGTTCAAGGAAATCGGTCCCAAGTTCGAAGCCGCCAAGGCGGGCAGCACCGTGCGCTTCAACTTCGCGGCCTCGGGCGTGCTGCTGCAGCAGATCGGGCAGGGCGCGCCGGTCGACGTGTTCGCCAGCGCCGACCAGGAGACGATGAACCGCGGCAACGACCAGAAGCTCATCGACACCGCCACCCGCAAGGACTTCGTCACCAACAGCCTCGTGCTGGTCGAGCCTGCGCAGGGCGCCGTCGGCCTGAAGTCGCTGCAGGACCTGAGCGGCGCCAGCGTGAAGAAGATCGCCGTCGGCAAGACCGCCACCGTGCCGGTCGGCCGCTACACCAAGCAGGTGCTGGACAACGCCAAGCTCTGGACCGTGCTCGAACCCAAGTTCGTGCAGGCCGACAGCGTGCGCCAGGTGCTCGACTACGTGAGCCGCGGCGAGGTCGAGGCCGGTTTCGTCTACCGCACCGACGCGGCCGTGGCCGGCGACAAGGTCAAGGTCGCCTTCACGCCCACCGGCCACACGCCCGTGACCTACCCCATCGCCGTGGTGGCCGAGAGCAAGCAGAAGGAGCTGGCCGGCGACTTCATCGCCTTCCTGTCGACCCCCGCCGCCCAGGAAGTGCTCGCGCGCTACGGTTTCGGCAAGCCATGATCGATGTCGATCTGCAGCTCACGGTGAAGGACGGGGCCCGGCGCTTCGACCTCGCCGTGCGCTTCCAGACCGACGTTCCCTTCGCCGCGCTGTATGGCCCCTCGGGCGCCGGCAAGTCGCTCACCCTGCAGGCCATTGCCGGCCTGCTGCATCCGTCGGCGGGCCATGTGCGGCTCGATGGCCGCACGCTGTACGACGCGGCGCAGCGCATCGACGTGCCCGCGCCGGCGCGCCGCATCGGCTACCTGTTCCAGAACTACGCGCTGTTCCCGCACCTCACGGTGCGCGAGAACGTGGCCTTCGGGCTCACCGCGTGGCACCGGCGCACGCTGCCGGCGCGCGACGCCGAGCGCGTGCAGGCGCTGCTGGCCAGCTTCGGCCTCGCCGCGCTGGCCGACAGCCGGCCGCAGAAACTCTCGGGCGGCCAGCAGCAGCGCGTCGCCCTGGCGCGCGCGCTGGCCTGCGAGCCGCAGGTGCTGCTGCTCGACGAACCCTTTGCCGCGCTCAACCCCATGCTGCGCGCCGAGCTGCGCAACGAGCTGGCGCAGGTGCGCAAGCAATGGGGCATCCCGGTCCTGATGATCACGCACGACATCGAGGACGTGCTCGCCCTGGCCGACGTGGCTTTTGTCTACAAGGACGGGCAGGTGGTGCGCGAGATCGACCTGCACAACGCCGAAAGCCGCGACTTTGCGCTGCGCGAGATTGCGGGTGTGCAGGAGGTTGAGGAGACGCCGCTGCGCAGCAAGCTGCGGGGCTTGCTGATGGGCGGCGCGCGCGAGGCCTGAGCCTTCGTCATTTCCATTTTGAATCGCCGCATGTCGCAATTCAATTTGACGCCACGCCCCCGCAGGCCAACACTGCCGCCATGAGCGAGCAGAAGATCGAGTTTTACAAGGGCCCCGCCGGTGGCTGGGGCGCGTTGCGCAGCGTGACGAATGCGCTGCTGCGGCAGGACATTCCGGTCAAGGGCGCGAAGACGCTGCTCTCGGCCAACCAGCCCGACGGGTTCGACTGCCCCGGCTGCGCCTGGCCCGACCGCAACCATGCCTCGACCTTCGAGTTCTGCGAGAACGGCGTGAAGGCCGTGGCCGCCGAGGCCACCGCGCGTCGCGCCGGACCGGAGCTGTTCGCGAAGCACACCGTGGCCGAGCTGGCGCAGCAGAGCGATTTCTGGCTCGAAGACCAGGGCCGCCTCACGCACCCCATGGCCTACGACGCGGCCAGCGACAGGTACGTGCCCATCGACTGGGACGACGCCTTCGCGCGCATTGCGCGGCACCTGAACTCGCTGCCCGACCCGAACCAGGCCGTCTTCTACACCTCGGGCCGCGCGAGCAACGAGGCGGCCTTCCTGTACCAGTTGTTCGTGCGCGAGTACGGCACCAACAATTTTCCCGACTGCTCGAACATGTGCCACGAGCCCAGTGGCAGCGGCATGCGCCCGCAGCTGGGCGTGGGCAAGGGCACGGTCACGCTGGAAGACTTCGAGAAGGCCGACGCGATCTTCATCTTCGGCCAGAACCCGGGCACCAACCACCCGCGCATGCTCGGCGAGCTGCGCGCGGCCTCCAAGCGCGGCGCGCGCATCGTGAGCTTCAACCCGCTGCGCGAGCGCGGCCTGGAGCGCTTTGCCGACCCGCAGGACAAGCTGGAGATGGCCACGCTGGGCTCCACGCCGATCAGCACGCACTACTTCCAGTTGCGCGTGGGCGGCGACTTCGCGGCGGTGAAGGGGATGATGAAGCACGTCATCGAACGCGAAGACGCGGCGGTGGCGCGCGGCGAGCCTTCGGTGCTCGACCACTCGTTCATCGCCGAGCACACCCTGGGTTTCGAGGCGCTGGCCGACGACCTGCGCGCCGAATCGTGGCCGTTGCTGGTGCAGGAGTCGGGCCTGAGCGAAGCGCAGATCCGCGCGGCGGCCGACGTGTACCTGGGCGCCAAGCGCGTCATCGCCTGCTGGGGCATGGGCATCACGCAGCACCAGCATTCGGTGGCCACGATCCAGATGATCGGCAACTGGCTCATGCTGTGCGGCCACATGGGCCGTGAAGGCGCGGGCGCCTGCCCGGTGCGCGGCCACAGCAACGTGCAGGGCGACCGCACCATGGGCATCTGGGAGAAGCCGCCGGCCGCGCTGCTCGACCGGCTGCAGCAGGTGTTCGGCTTCGAGCCGCCGCGCCAGAACGGCGTGGACACGGTCGAGGCGATCCAGCTGATGCTCGACGGCAAGGGCAAGGTGTTCTTCGCGCTCGGCGGCAACTTCGCGGCCGCCACGCCCGACACCTACCAGACCTGGAAGGCGCTGCAGCAGTGCGACCTCACGGTGCACGTGACGACCAAGCTCAACCGCAGCCACATCATCCACGGGCGCGAGGCGCTCATCCTGCCGTGCCTGGGGCGCACCGAGATCGACATGCAGGCCAACGGCCCGCAGGGCGTGACGGTCGAGGACTCGATGAGCATGGTGCACATCTCGGTGGGCATCAACCCGCCCGCGTCGGAGCACCTGCTGTCCGAGCCGGCCATCGTGGCGCGCCTTGCTGCAGCCACCATCGGCGCGCGCAGCAAGACGCCGTGGCTCTGGCTGGTCGAAGACTACGCCCGCATCCGCGACAAGATCGAAGCCGTGTTCGACGACTTCAAGGACTTCAACGCGCGCGTGGCGCACCCCGGCGGCTTCCGCCTGCGCAACACGGCGAGCGAGCGTGTGTGGGCCACCGCGTCGAAGAAGGCCGTGTTCTTCACGCACGCCGTGCCGCTGGACACGCACGCGCACCGGGCCCGCGCGCGCTTTGCGTCGCAGCGCGACACGCTGGTGTTCACGCTGCTCACCACGCGCTCGCACGACCAGTACAACACCACCATCTACGGCATGGACGACCGCTACCGCGGCGTGTTCGGCCAGCGCCGCGTGGTGTTCATCCACGCCGACGACATTCGCCAGCTCGGCATGAAGGACGGCGACTGGGTCGACATCCAGACCGTGTGGAGCGACGGGCAGGAGCGCCGGGCCGATCGCTTCAAGCTGGTCGCGTACGACATCCCGCGCGGCAACCTCGCGGCCTACTACCCCGAGACGAACCCGCTGGTGCCGCTGTCGTCGGTGGCCGAGAACGCGGGCACGCCGACCTCCAAGTCGATCCCCGTGGTGCTGTCGCTGCATGTGGCGCCGGTTGCGGCGCAGGCCGACGCCGTGGCGGCATGAGCGATTCCGGGTTCGACGCCGACGCCTTTTCCATCGCGATCCTGCGCGCACTCGCCGAAGCACCGGGCGAGGGCGGCATGTCGCTGCCGCGCCTGGGCAAGCGGCTGGGGCAGGGCGCGAGCGTGGTCATGCGCCAGCTCACGCTGATGGGCGATGCCGCGTTGGGCGGCGTGCGCGGACCCGGCTGGGTGCGCGTGGTGCAGCTGGACGATCGCTGGGTCGCGCACCTCACCGACGCCGGGCGCGCGGTCGCCGAGAGCCTGCCGGCTGACGACAGCCGAGACTGAGCGGACAATGGCCGCGGCCATGGAAAACACCCCCGAACCCGACGCCCTGCCGCCCCTCGCGCGACATGCCGTGCACGTCTTCGGCGAGCGCGGCCTCGCGCCCGAGGGCGTGGTGCGCGACGACACGCTGGCCGCCGAGGTGCCGGTGGCGCTGGTGTTCAACGGCGTCTCGCACGCGGTGATGATGGCCACGCCGCAAGACCTCGAGGCCTTCGCGCTGGGCTTTGCACTCAGCGAAGGCATCCTCGACAGCGCCGCCGATTGCCGCGGCATCGACGTGCGAACGGTCGAGGCCCTCGACGCGGGCCTGCCCGAAGGCATGCCCGGCATCGAGGTGCAGCTCGAAGTGTCCACGCGCAGCTTCGAACGCCTGAAGGACCGACGCCGCAGCCTCGCGGGCCGCACCGGCTGCGGCGTGTGCGGTGTTGAAAGCTTCGCGGGGCTCGACCTGTCGCCGCAGCGCGTGCCGCCGCGCGACTGGATCGAACGCATCGACCTGGCCACCGTGCTGCACGCCTTCGCCGCCATGCCGCCGCGCCAGGTGCTCAATGCCGAAGCCGGCGCGATCCACGCGGCGGCCTGGGCCACGGTGGACGGCGAACTCACCGACCTGATGGAAGACGTGGGCCGCCACAACGCGCTCGACAAGCTGCTCGGCGCGCTGGCGCGTGCGAATCGGCTGCAGGAGCCAGGCTTCGTGCTGATGTCCAGCCGCGGCAGCCACGAGCTGGTGCGCAAGTGCGCGCGCCTGGGCATCGCGGCGATGGCGACCATCTCGGCGCCGACCGCGATGGGCGTGCGCATGGCCGAGCTCAGCGGCCTGCGGTTCTGGGGGCTGTGCCGCGCGCCGCGCGGCGTGCTTTACGCCGACGGGCTCGGTGCGCCGAGCGCCAGCACCGCATCGGCCACGGCCTCGATGCCCTGATCCGAGAGGTCGGACGCCCCCACGCGCTGGCGCTTGGTCCACGCACGGAAGTGCGTCTCTTGCGACTTCTGGTAGTGCGGGTCGTAGTGCAAGGACATGAGTTCGGCGAACAGGTGCGGCAGGTCGGCCTCGTGGGCCCACTGCTGCCAGCGCGTCACCGTTTCCTTGCCCTGCAGTTCCTTGAGCACGCCCATCTTCTCGGCGAGCGCCGCGCGGTCGTTGCCCAGGTAGGCGTAGTCGCGCAGCAGGTAGGCCAGCCGCGCCTCGGGCGTGGCCTCCACCTCGATGCACGGCGCGGCGCGCATCTGCGCCACGAGCGACAGGGGCAGCGACAGCCGCCCGATGCGCACGCTCTCGCCCTCGACATACAGCGGGCGCGAGAGGTCGATGGCTTCGAGCACGGTCGCGATGCGCGTCTCGAAGTGTTTTTGCGACGGCTGAGGCACGCCCGGCAGCGCGCCGAGCAGCGAGCCCTTGTGGTTGGCGAAGTCTTCGAGGTCGAGCACCTGCGCGCCGCGTTCGGCCAGCGCGTGCAGCACGCGCGTCTTGGCGCTGCCGGTGGCGCCGCAGACCACGCGCAGGTCGAGCTGCGGCGTCAGCGCGTCGAGCTGCGAGATCACGTGGCGGCGAAAGCTCTTGTAGCCGCCCGCGAGCTGCTGGGCGTCCCAGCCCACGAGCCGCAGCCAGGTGACCATCGAGCCGCTGCGCATGCCGCCGCGCCAGCAGTAGACCAGCGGCTTCCACTTCTCGGGCCGGTCGGCCAGCGTGTCGCGCAGGTGCGTCGCGATGTTGGCCGCCACCATGGCACCGCCGATGCGGCGCGCCTCGAAGGCGCCGGTCTGCACGTAGACCGTGCCGACGATGTGGCGCTCCTCGTCGTTGAGCACGGGGCAGTTGATGGCGCCGGGGATGTGGTCGAGCGCGAACTCGGCGGGCGAGCGGGCGTCGATGATCGAATCGAAGGCGTGGCGGTCGGCCACCCGGACGGGCTGGCGATGACTCATGGCTGAAGGGACCTCATGCCTCGATTGTCGGCCACTCAGGCGTAGGCGGGACCTAGGCCTTTTCGCAAGCGAGCACTCGCCAAGTCGACAAAGGTGACCAGCACGAACATCGCGATCAGCACCGTCATCGCCTGCTGCTGCTGGAAGATCGACAGGTGGAAGTACAGCAGCTGTCCCAGCCCGCCGCCGCCCACGAAGCCCAGCACGGCCGCCATGCGGATGTTCATTTCCCAGCGGTAGAGCGTGTAGGCCACCCACTGCGGCAGCACGATCGGCAGGCTGGCGTAGCTGAAGGCGGCGACCGGGCCGGCGCCCGAGAGCGCCAGTGCCTGCTCGGGCTCGCGCGGCGCGTTCTCCAGTGCTTCGGCGAACAGCCGGCCGAGCACGCCGGTCGTGTGCAGCGACAGCGCCAGCGCGCCCGCGAACGGCCCGATGCCGGCGGCCAGCACCATCAGCGCGGCCCACACCAGCTCGGGCACGCTGCGCAAGAAGTTGAGCACGAAGCGCGCGCCATGGCGCAGCGGCCCGCCGATGCGCCCCGACGCCGGCAGCGCGAGCACGGCGCCCGCCACGGCGGCCAGCACGGTGCCCAGCGCCGACACCGCCAGCGTCTGCAGCGCGCCGTGGCCGACCTTGGCCAGGAACTCGGGCGACACGTCGGGCGGGAAGAACTCGGCGATGAACTTGCCCATGAGCCTGAGCGATTCGGCCGAGCCCAGCGCGCCGTAGTCGATGCCCAGGTAGACGAAGCTCGCGATCACCGCCGCGGCGATCAGCGCGACGGCGAGCCAGCAGCGCAGGCACAAAGGAGGGCGCGGCGGCAGCGTCGTCATGCCAGGAGCTTTCGCAATGCGTTGCTCAGCATGTCGGCCAGCAGCACGAGCGCGAGGAACACCAGCAGGATGCTGCTGGCCTCGCCGCCGTTGAGCATCTTCATCGACTGGTCCATCAGCTGCCCGAGGCCGCCCGCGCCCACGAAACCCATCACCACCGAGGCGCGCACCGCGCATTCCCAGCGGTACACGGTGTACGAGGCCAGCTCCTGCGCCGTGTGCGGCAGCAGGCCGTAGCACAGCGCCGCGAGCCGGCCGCTGCCGCTTTCGAGCAGGGCGCGCGCGGGGCGCGTTTCGGTCGATTCGAGGATCTCGGCGTAGACCTTGCCCAGCATGCCGCCGTAGGTGATGGCCAGCGCCAGCACGCCGGCCGCGGGGCCGAGCCCGAGCGCACGCACGAACAGCAGCGCCCACACGATCTCGGGAATGGCGCGCAGCACCATCAGCAGCCAGCGCGCCGCCTGCCGGACGACGCCGGCCTGCAGCCGGCCAGGGCCGGGTCCGATGCGAGAGATGGAGAGCGCGCGCGTGGTCACGAAGCCCAGCGGCGCGCCGATCAGCAGCGCCATGGCCGTGCCGGCCGTGGCCATGGCCAGGGTTTCGAGCGTGGCCTTGGCGAGCAGCGCGAGGAACGCGGGCGAGCTGTCGGGTGGAAAGAAGCCCGCAAGAAAGCCGCCGATGACCGCGAGGTTGCCGCTGCCGAACAGCGCCCAGGGCTTGAATTCGGAGAGCGAGAGCACCGGCCACGCGACGGCCAGCGCCGCGAGCCAGCCGGCCAGCCGGCGGCCCGCGTGCGGATCGCGCAGGGCGGGGTGGGCGAGTGTCGCCGTCACGGGCAGTCCGGCCGATGGAAGGCCGGTTCGACCGTGCCTGCCGTGAGGGCGACCGGTCCTTGCGTCGCCACGCCGCCTTCGCTCGCATAGAGCGCCTCGAGCAGCGCCGGCGTCACCTGCGCGGCCGGCAGGTCGAAGGCGACCTGCCCGTCGCGCATGCCCACGATGCGCGGGAACCAGCGCAGCGCCAAGTCGACCGCGTGCAGCGACGCGACCAGCGTGGCGCCGGTCGATTCGCTCTGCGCGACCAGCTGGCCCACGGCCGCGTGCGCCAGCGTGGGGTCGAGCGCCGACACCGGCTCGTCCGCCAGCAGCAGCGCGGGGCGCTGGTACAGCACGCGCGCGATGCCCACGCGCTGCAGCTGGCCGCCCGAGAGGCGGTCGCAGCGGTCGAACAGCCGGTCTTCGAGCGCGAGCCGGGCCAGCGCCGCGTGCGCGCCCGCGATATCGGACGGGTAGAAGAGCGAACCCAGCGCGCGTGCCGTCGACCACTGGCCCAGCCGGCCCGCGAGCACTGCCGTGACCACGCGCAGGCGCGGTGCGATCGGCGGCGCCTGGTGCACGGTGCCGATGCGCGCGCGCAGCTGCTTGAGCGCACGCGCCGGCAGCCGCCACGGGTGCTGGCCCAGCGCCTGCACCTGGCCTTCGCCGGGCCGCAGCGCCGCGCCGAGCACGCGCAGCAGTGTGGTCTTGCCCGCGCCCGAAGGCCCGATGACCGCGATGCGCTCGCCGTCGCGCGCGGCCAGCGTCACGCCGGCCAGCGCGCGCTGGCCGTTGGGGTGCACCACGCCCGCGCTGTCGAGCGAAAAACTCATCCGCGCATTCCGCTCACTTGATGAGGCCGGCCGACTTGCCCGCCGTCTCGATGCCGTCGTAGTTCGACGACTTGGTGGGAATGAACTTGCTCGCGCGCTGCAGCGCCATGATCTCCTTGTGCGCCGGGTTGGCCGGGTCGAGCTTCAGGAAGGCGTCGGTCAGCTTCTTCGTCACGGCGGCGTCCAGGCCGGGGCGCACGGTCCAGTTGTAGTCGTAGTAGGTCGGCGTGGTGGCCAGCACGCGCACCTTGGCGGCGTTGGGGTTCTTGGCCTCGACCAGCTTGTCCCACACCGAGGCGTTGAGCACGCCCGCTTCGGCGCGCGAGGCGGCCACGAAGGCCACGGTGGCGTCGTGCGCGCCCGAGAACGCGACGGTCTTGAAGTCCTTCTCGGGGTTGATGCCGGCCTGCAGCAGGAAGTAGCGCGGCATCAGGCTGCCCGAGGTGGACGAGGGCGCGCCGAAGGCGAAGGTCTTGCCCTTCAGGTCGGCCAGGGTCTTGGCGGGGCTGTCGATCGGCACGATGAACTTGCTGGTGAACACCTCGTCTTCCGCGCGCTGCACGATCGGCACCGCGCCACCGTTGGTGCGGATGCGGGCCTGCACGAAGGTGAAGCCGCCCAGCCATGCCATGTCGATCTTGTTCGTGGCCAGGCCCTCGACCACGGCGGCGTAGTCGGTCACGGGCGTGAACTGCACGTCCATCCCGGTTTCCTTCTTCAGGTAGTCGCCCAGCGGCGTGAACTTGCGCTGCAGCTCGGTGGGCGCCTCGTCGGGAATGGCCGACACGCGCAGCACGCCCTGGGCGAAGGCGCCCACGGCGGTGAGGGACAGGGCCAGCGCGAGGGCGAGCCGGGACACGGTTTGTTTCGTTTGCATGGTGTGATGACGCGTTCAGTGGAAAAAGAAAAGGGTGTGTCGGGGCACTCGGGCAGACGGCGGTGCAGGCTTCGATAATCGCGGCTTGTTCCATTCGACCGACCTGCCGCCATGATCGAAGCCGCACCTTCCAAGCTCCTGAATCCGTTGGCGCCGCTGCGGCTCACCAGCTTCTCGCATGGGGGCGGCTGCGGCTGCAAGATCGCGCCGGGCGTGCTGTCGCAGATCCTCAAGAACCATGCGGGCGGGCTGATTCCGCCCGAGCTCATGGTCGGCATCGAGACCGCCGACGACGCGGCAGTCTACCGGCTCAACGACGAGCAGGCGCTGATCGCCACCACCGATTTCTTCATGCCCATCGTGGACGACCCCTACGAGTTCGGCCGCATTGCCGCGACCAACGCGATCAGCGACGTCTACGCGATGGGCGGGCGCCCGATCATGGCGCTGGCGTTGGTCGCCATGCCGATCAACCAGCTGCCGGTGGAAGTCATCGCCGAGATCGTGCGCGGCGGGCAGGACGTGTGCCGCGCGGCCGGCATTCCCATTGCGGGCGGCCACACCATCGATTCGGTCGAGCCGATCTACGGGCTGGTCGCGATGGGGCTGGTGCACCCCAAGCGCGTGCGGCGCAACGCCGACGCGCAGGCGGGCGACGTGCTGGTGCTGGGCAAGCCGCTGGGCGTGGGCGTGCTGTCGGCGGCGCTCAAGAAGCAGCAGCTGTCCGAGGCCGGCTACCGCCAGCTGATCGAGAACACCACCAAGCTCAACACGCCCGGCATCGCGCTGTCGGCACTCGACGGCGTGCATGCGCTGACCGACGTCACCGGCTTCGGCCTGGCCGGCCACGCGCTCGAACTCGCGCGCGGCGCGGGGCTCGCGGCGGTGGTCGAATGGTCGCGCGTGCCGCTGCTCGACAACGTGATCGCCATGGCCGGCGGCGGGCTGGTCACCGGCGCGTCGGGCCGCAACTGGGCGGGTTACGGCGCCGACGTGCAGTTGCACGAGGGCCTGCCGGCCACCGCGCAGGCGCTCATGACCGATCCGCAGACCTCGGGCGGCCTGCTCGTGAGCTGCGCGCCCGAGGCGGTCGAGGCGGTGCTGGAGATCTTCCGCAACGAAGGCTTCGGGCAGGCGGCGGTCATCGGCCGCGTGGAAGCTGGTGCGCCGGGGCTCGTCGTGTTGCCCTGAAGAGCGGCGCCGCCTAGCGGTCGAGGTCGGACAGCACGAAGCGATTCGTTGAGCCGTCGACCACATTGACTTCTCGCTTGAGGAGTCCGCCTTGGCGGGAGTTGCCAACCGTCCACTTCACCTCGGACATGACGATGTACTTGCCTGGAGGGATCTTTTCGAACTCGAAATTGCCTTGCGCATCACATTGGCTGTGCCGCATCACCGAGTGATATTCCGGCGTCGGCTTGTTGTTTGCCACGTTGGGCAGCTCGCCGCGGGCGAGGATGTCGGTCGATTCCCTGCCGTAGGGGGTTGCGGGAAGGAACAGAACCCGTGCGCCGCCACAGGTGACGGTACCGCCGCCTTGTTGCCTGAGGAATGCTTGACCGGTCACACGGTTGGTGCCCGGTTTCATGTAGTCGGCATAGTCAGCAGGGTTGAACCGGTTCTGCATTTCCACGAGCTTTTGTTGTCCTGCGCAGCCTGCGATGAGCGCGGTCAATGCCAGCGCGCCAGCGATCGTCTTCTTCATTTACCTCTCTCCATGGGTGTCGGCTTTCGGCCGATCGGGGTGATCCAGTCTGCATCCTAACGCTCGATATGGCGGGCAAAACGGAGGGAGTCGAACCCGTCTTGGCGATGGCTGGCGCCACCCCCATGACTCGCAGGCCCTTGGGCCGGTCGAGGCAATCGCGCCCGCGTCCGGCCAGCCAAGGGACCGGGTCCGGCAATAACCCTTGAGTCCGCCGGTGCCGGTAGGCGTCGGCTATCGTTCGCGCCATGAACGCTTCCCTTCGCCTTGGCTGGCGCACGCTCTGGCGCGACCTGCGCGCCGGCGAGCTGCGCCTCTTGATCGTGGCCGTGGTGCTGGCCGTGGCCGCGCTCACGGCGGTCGGCTTCTTCGCCGACCGATTGCAGGGCGGGCTGCAACGCGACGCGCGCCAGCTGCTGGGCGGCGACGCGGTGGTCGTGAGCGACAACCCGACGCCCGAAACTTTCATCGCACAGGCGAAGTCGCTGGGCCTTGCGGGCACCGGCACCTTCGGCTTTCCCACCATGGCGCGGGCCGAGGACGCCCAGGGCGGCGCCAGCAAGCTCGTGGCCCTGAAGGCCGTGACGCCGGGCTACCCGCTGCGCGGCAACCTGCAGACGGCCACCACGGCCGAGGGCGCGGGCACCGTGACGCGCGACGTGCCGGCGGCGGGCGAGGTCTGGGTCGATGCCTCGCTGCTCGACTCGCTGGGCCTGAAGGTCGGCGACACGCTGCTGCTGGGCGACACCGGCCTGCGCGTGGGCCGCGTGATCACGCTCGAGCCCGACCGGGGCGCGGGCTTCATGAGTTTTTCGCCGCGCGTGATGCTCAACCAGGCCGACGTGGCGCGCACCGGCCTCGTGCAGCCGGCCAGCCGCGTGGGCTACCGCTACGCCGTGGCGGGCGACGACGCCGCCGTGAAGCGCTTCACCGAATGGGCCGACGCCACCATCAAGAAGGGCGAGCTGCGCGGCGTGCGGCTCGACTCCTTCGAAGGCGGCCGGCCCGAGATGCGCCAGACGCTGGACCGCGCCGAGAAATTCCTGAGCCTGGTCGCGCTGCTCGCGGCGCTGCTGTCGGCCGTGGCCGTGGCGCTGGCCGCACGTGGCTTCGCGGCCAGCCACCTGGACGACTGCGCCATGCTGCGCGTGCTGGGCCAGAGCCAGCGCACCATCGCCGCGGCCTACGCCTTCGAGTTCGCCGTGATCGGCACCGTGGCCAGCGCGATCGGCGTGGCCATCGGCTTCGCCGTCCACTATGTGTTCGTGCTGCTGCTGGCCGGGCTGGTCGAGACCGCCTTGCCCGCCGCCACGCTGTGGCCCGTGGCCTTCGGCCTGGGCATGGGGCTCACGCTGCTGTTCGCCTTCGGCCTGCCGCCGGTGCTGCAGTTGGCGCGCGTGCCGCCGCTGCGCGTGATCCGTCGCGACGTGGGCGGGCTCAAGCCTGCATCGCTCGCCGTGCTCGGCATCGGCGTGGCGGGCTTCGCGGCGCTGCTGATGGCGGCCAGCAGCGACCTCAAGCTGGGCCTCATTGCGGTCGGCGGCTTTGCCGGTGCCGTGGCCGTGTTCGCGCTGCTGAGCTGGCTCGCCGTGAAGGTGCTGCGCCGCAGCGTCAGCGAGACCACCGCGCCGCGCTGGCTGGTGCTGGCCACGCGGCAGATCTCGGCGCGCCCGGCCTACGCCGTGGTGCAGGTCAGCGCGCTGGCCGTGGGCCTGCTGGCGCTGGTGCTGCTGGTGCTGCTGCGCACCGACCTCGTGGCGAGCTGGCGCAAGGCCACGCCGCCCGACGCGCCCAACCGCTTCGTCATCAACGTGATGCCCGAGCAGAGCGAGGCGTTCCAGAAGACGCTGCGCGACGCGGGTGTCGCCAAGTTCGACTGGTACCCGATGATCCGCGGCCGGCTGGTGGCGATCAACGACAAGCCCGTGACGCCCGACGACTACACCGAGGACCGCGCCAAGCGCCTGGTGGACCGCGAGTTCAACCTGAGCAACAGCACCGAGGCGCCCGCGCACAACAGCGTCACCGCCGGCGCCTGGACGCCCGAGGCGAAGAACGAGGTGAGCGTGGAAGAAGGCCTGGCCCAGACGCTGGGCCTGAAGCTGGGCGACACCCTGCGCTTCGACATCGGCGGCATGCAGAACGACGCGCGCATCACCTCGCTGCGCAAGGTCGACTGGGGCTCGCTGCACGCCAACTTCTTCGTGATGTACACCGTGGCCTCGCTGGCCGACGTGCCCGTGACCTACATGGGCGCCTTCCGCGCGCCCGAGACGCGCGGCTTCGACAACGCGCTGGTGCGCAGCTTCCCCAATGTGACCAACGTCGACATGAGCGCCACCATCAACCAGGTGCAGCGCGTGCTCGACCAGGTCATCCGCGCCGTCGAGTTCCTGTTCGGCTTCACGCTGGCGGCCGGGCTGGTGGTGCTGTTCGCCGCCGTCACCGCCACGCGCGAGGAGCGTGCGCGCGAGTTCGCCGTGATGCGCGCGGTGGGCGCGCGCGCCAGCCTGCTGCGGCAGGTGCAGCGCGCCGAGCTGGTGGGCGTCGGCCTGCTGGCGGGCTTCCTGGCGAGCATCGTGGCCTCGGTGATCGGCTGGGGGCTGGCGCGCTACGTCTTCGAGTTCACCTGGACCGCCTCGCCGCTCGTGCCGGTGGCGGGCGCGCTGGCCGGTGCGGTGCTCGCGCTGGCGGCGGGGTGGTGGGGCCTGCGCGACGTGCTGCGCCGGCCGGTGGTCGACACGCTGCGCCGCGCGGCCGAGTAGGGCAGCGCAGCCCCGTACAGTTTTTTTCTTCCGCGATCGGCAGGACGGGGCCGGGGATGCAATACATTCCCCGGCCCCGTATTCAATTCAGAAGAGAAATTCCTGCATGCGCTTGGCGTCATTCCAGATCACCAACTATCGCTCGATCCACGACAGCGGCTCCATCGATTCCTCCCAGATCACAGCGATCCTCGGCCGAAATGACAGCGGCAAGTCGAACCTGCTGCGCGCGTTGCACAGCCTGAACCCGACCGACGGGCTCACGGCACTCAGCCCCATCAAGGACTTTCCCCGGCACCGCCGCCTGGACGAGTGCACCGACGACACCCCGGTGGTCCACACGCGCTGGGACCTCGATGCCTCCGAACAGCTGGCGCTCGCAGCCATCCTGCCGCGCGCGGCCGGCGTGCGCCAGGTCACGGCCGGCCGCGGCTACGGCGCCACGCGCACGACCGGCTTCGAGGGCCTGGGCCCGCTGTCGATCGACGTGAGCGACATCAAGGCCAAGGTGCGCAAGATCGTGCCCGCCGTGAAGGCCGCGGCCGAGAAGGTCGCCGACGAGTTGAAGGCGCCGCTCGAACAGGAAGCCGACGCCTTCGACGCCGCCATGATCCCGAGCCCCGACTTCGTCAAGTGGTCGGCCGGCGCGCTGCTGGCGCTGCAGGCGCTGCGCCAGGCGCTGGCCACGGCCGGCGCCGAGATCGCCGACAAGCAGGCGCAGATGCTGACCGAGATCGAGGAGCTCGCACGCACGATCGACAACGACCAGCCCGCACTGGCCCGCGCCCGCGCCTGGGTGCTGGAGAAACTGCCGCGCTTCATCTACGTCGAGGACTACGCCTCGCTGCCCGGCCGCCAGAACATCGCCGAATACCTCACGCGCAAGGGCTGGGGCGAGCGCACGGCGGGCGAGCGCAATTTCGAGAAGCTGTGCCAGGTGGCGGGGCTCGATCCGCAGCAGCTGCAGGACCTGCTGGCGAAGAACGACCTGGCGACGCGCAATCAGTTGGTGAACCGGGCCGGTGCCGTCGTGACCGCCGAGATCCGCCGGCTGTGGAAGGACCGCCCGCTCAAGATCCGCTTCAACCTCGACGGGCAGCATCTGGAGACGCTGGTGTCGGACCCGAACGGCGCGTATGAAGTCGAGGTGAACCTGGACGAGCGCAGCCGCGGCTTCCAATGGTTCTTCTCGTTCTACATCGCGTTCTTCGCCGGCACCCGGGGCGTTGCATCCGGTGAGGTCGTGCTGCTGCTCGACGAGCCCGGGCTGCACCTGCATGCGCGCTCGCAGGCCGACCTGCTCGCGCACCTGGAGAACGACTTCGGCCACCAGATCCTCTACACCACGCACTCGCCGTTCATGGTGCCGGCGCACCGGCCCGATGCCGTGCGCGCGGCCCACATCGACGACGTGGCGGGCACCACGGTGCGCGCGGCGACGCCGGAAGATGCACGCACGCTGTTCCCGCTGGACGCGCTGGCGGCGCTGTGGGGCCGCACGGCCACGCCGGTGCAATCGCAGCCGGCCCCCGTGGTGGCTGCGCCAGCCCCGCAACCGGTCGAAGCGCCCGCCCTCGCGGTCACGGCCTGACGCACCCGCCCCGCCCGCCGTTCAGCGGCGCGGCGGGCGGTTGTCTTTCTCTTCTTCGTCGGCGGTCGCAGTGAACATGTGTTCACTCGCGAAGTCGACGAACGCCCGCACCTTCGGCGACAGCTGCCGACTCGAAGGCCACAGCGCCGAGAACTGTCCCTGCCGCACGAGGTGCGGGGCCAACACGCGCTGCAACTCGCCGCGGCGCAGTGCGTCGCGCGCCAGGAAGTCGGGCATGTACGCAATGCCCAGGCCCGCGACGGCGGCGCCCAGCATGGCTTCCATGTTGTTGCAGACCAGGCCCGGCGGCAGCTGGGGCGGCAGGCCGGGCAGGTCCCAGTCCTCGATCTTTCCGCCGGTCACGAACTTGTAGCGCAGGCAGCTGTGTCGGGCGAGGTCGGCCGGCACCTGCGGCACGCCGTGTTGTGCCAGGTAGGCCGGAGAGGCCGCGAGCACGAAGCTGAACGGGCCGAGGCGGCGCGCCACGAGCTGCGAATCGACCAGCTCGCCGCTGCGGATGGCCACGTCGACGCCCTCGGCCACCACGTCGACCAGCCGGTCGTTGAAGTCGAGGTCGAGTTCGATCTCGGGAAAGCGTGCCTTGAACGCCGGCAGGATCGGCAGCAGAAAGCGGTAGCCGATGGTCGGCAGGCTCACGCGCAGGCGGCCGCGCGGCGTGGCGACGGCGTCCTGCAGCATGGCGCGCGCATCGCCGAGCTCGTCGAGGATGCGGCGGCAGCGCTCGTGGAACATCGCGCCCTCGGCCGTGAGCCGCACCTGCCGCGTGGTGCGGTGGAACAGGCGCACGCCCATCTGCGCCTCGAGCCGCGCGACGTTCTTGCCCACGGCCGAGGCCGAGATGCCCAGGTCGCGGCCCGCCCGCGCAAAGCTCAGCAGGTCGGCCGCCCGCACGAAGGATTCGAGTCCGCTGAAGCTGTCCATGGGCTTGATTGGCAACCTGGGGTTGGCAGTGTGAGGAGCTGAGGGCCAATTTTCGTTTCATTGAATCCTTTTTATCTTCGCTTCACGCATTTCCTTCCTTTTCCTTCTCCCGCGTGAAAGCCCTCCCGATGTCTTCTCCCGATTCCAACAAGGCCTGGCTGCTCGCCGCCGTCTGCCTGGCCGCGCTCGGCATGCCGCTGAGCTTCACCGGCCCGGCCGTGGTGCTGCCCGCGATCCGCGACGCGCTGGGCGGCACGCCGGTGCAGCTCAACTGGGTCACCAACGCCTTCATGCTGAGCTTCGGCGCCACGCTGATGGCGGCCGGCGCGCTGGCCGATGCGTACGGGCGCAAGCGCGTCTTTTTGCTGGGCCTGGCGGTGGTGGCGCTGAGCAGCGCGCTGCTGACGCTGGCGCCGGGCATCGTCGCCTTCGACCTCGCGCGTGCCGTGCAGGGGCTGGGTTCGGCGGCGGCCTTCGCGGCGGGCACGGCCGCGCTGGCGCAGCTGTTCGACGGGCCGGCGCGGCTGCGGGCGTTCAGCCTCATCGGCACCTCGTTCGGCGTGGGGCTGTCGTGCGGGTCGATCCTCTCGGGCTGGCTGGCCGACACCATCGGCTGGCACGCCGTGATGCTGAGCCCCGGCGCCGTGAGCCTCGTCGCGCTGTGCCTGGCCGCGCCGCGTATGCGTGAGTCGCGCAACCCGCAGGCGATGGGGCTGGACGTGCCGGGCACGCTCAGCTTCACGGCCGCGCTGAGCCTGCTCACGCTGGGCGTGCTGCAGGCGCCCGACAGCGGCTGGGCCAGCCCGTGGGTGCTCGCGGCGCTGGCCGGCGCGCTGGCCATGGGCGCGGCCTTCATCGCCATCGAACGGCGCGTCGCGCATCCGATGCTCGACCTGTCGCTGTTCCGCTTTCCGCGCTTCGTCGGCGTGCAACTGCTGGCCGCGGCGCCGGCCTACGGCTTTGTCGTGCTGCTGGTGCTGCTGCCGATCCGCTTCATCGGGCTCGAAGGGCGCAGCGCGCTGGAGGCGGGCGGCTTCATGTTCGCGCTGTCAGGGCCGATCCTCATCGTGCCGACGCTGGCGGCGTGGCTCGCGCACCGGTTCTCTGCGGGCGTGATTTCAGCTGTGGGGCTGCTGGTGTGCGCAGCGGGGCTCGTGTGGCTCGCCCGCTGCGCGCCGGGCACGTCGCTGCACGGCCTCGTGGGCCCGCTGCTGCTGATCGGCGCGGGCATCGGCCTGCCCTGGGGGCTGATGGACGGCCTGGCCGTGAGCGTGGTGCCGCGCGAGCGGGCGGGCATGGCGTCGGGCATCTTCAACACCGTGCGGGTCGCGGGGGAGGGCATCGCGTTGGCGCTGGTGGGGGCGGGGCTCGCGGCCCTCGTGGCGCTGCAGCTGAAGGCGTCATCGTCGCCTTCGTCCGTGGCGGTGTCGCAGGCGGCGCAGCGCGTGGCGACGGGCGACCTGGCGCAGGCGCTGGCCTTGTTGCCGGGCATGGATCGCGCGGGGCTGCTGCACGCGTATGGCGTGGCGTTCGGGACGCTGTTGTGCGTGCTGGCCGGGGTGACGGTGCTGACGGCGGTGGTGGTGTTCGTCTTCCTGCGCGGGGAGGCGCCGTCGCATCACCCGGAGGCGACGTTGGAGTGCCCGGTTTCCTGAAGCATGTCGGGCGCGGTGCTCAGCCCTGCGCGGTGTCCTGCTCGAAGAGACCGCGCAACCACTGCGTGAACACCCGCACCCGCGACGACAGCTGCCGGTTCTGCGGATACAGCACCGAGACCGGCATCGGCGGCGGCGCGAAGCCCGGCAGCACCGCCTGCAGACGGCCGTCCGCCAGCTCGGCCGCCACGCGGTAGCGCGGCACCTGCACCAGCCCGAGGCCCACGACGGCGGCGCCCGTGTACAGGTCGGCGCCTGTGACTGACACGGTGGCGGCCAGCTGCAGGGGGCGCACCTGGCCGTCGACCGTGAATTCGAGCGGCAGCGGCTTGCCCGTGCTGCTCGACACGTAGTGCACCGCGCGGTGCGAGGCCAGTGCCGCGAGGTCGACGGGCTCGCCGTGCGCCGCGAGGTAGCCGGGGCTCGCCACCGTCACCTGCGGCAGCAGCGCCACGCGCTGCGCGACCAGCGACGAGTCCTGAAGCGGGCCGGCGCGCAGCACGCAGTCGACGCCTTCGCGCACCAGGTCGACCAGCCGGTCGTCCTCGCCGATGTGCAGCTGCAGGCCCGGATGGCGGGCGAGGAAGGCGGGCAGCGCCGGCACCACGAAGTGCCGCGCCAGCGTGCCCTGCAGGTTCACGCGCAGCAGGCCCTGGGGCGCGGCGTGGGTGAAGGCGCCCTCGGCTTCCTCAACGTCGGCCAGCAGCCGCACGCAGCGCTGGTAGTGGGCCTCGCCGTCCTGCGTGAGGCGCACCGTGCGCGTGGTGCGCTCGAGCAGCCGGGCGCGCAGGCGCGATTCGAGCCGCTGGATCAGCGTGGTGAGGGTGGCGCGCGGAATCTGCAGGTCGTCCGAGGCCTGCGTGAAGCTCTGGCGCTCGGCGATCCGCACGAAGGCCTGCATTTCCTGGAAGCGGTCCATGGGGTCGCCTTTCGCGCCTATTGTTTAAGTAAATGGAATTTTATTGACGAATTGGCGCTGATTATCTTTTGGTTGGAATGGCCGACCATTCGCTTCATCCACTCACCACCCCTAGGAATCGCGCCATGAACACCATCGCCACTTCTGCTTCGCTGCCCACCCGCGTTGCCCTCGTCACCGGCGCCTCGCGCGGCATCGGCGCCGCCATCGCCCGCCGGCTCGCCGCCGACGGTTTCGCCATTGCCGTCAACTACGCCGCGGGCGCCGCGCCGGCCGAAGCGCTGGTCGCTGAACTGAAGGCCACCGGCGCCCGTGCCCTCGCGGTGCAGGCCGACGTGGCGAACGCTGAAGCGGTGCGCGCGATGTTCGACACCGTCGAAGCGCAGCTCGGCCCGGTCGACGTGCTGGTCAACAACGCCGGCGTGCTCCAGACCGCGCCGCTGGCCGCGCACAGCGACGCGCTCTACGACCAGACCTTCGACATCAACGTGCGCGGCACCTTCAACACCTTGCGCGAGGCCGCGACCCGCCTCGCCGAGGGCGGGCGCATCGTCAACTTCTCGAGCACCACGCTCGCGCTGCACATGCCCGGCTACGCGATCTACAACGCTACCAAGGCGGCGGTCGAGGCCTTCACGCACGTCTTCGCCAAGGAGCTGCGCGGCCGACGCATCACGGTGAACGCCGTGGCGCCGGGGCCGGTCGCGACCTCGCTGTTCCTGGACGGCAAGACCGACGAACAGATCCAGGCCTTCGCCCAGATGCCGCCGCTGCAGCGCCTGGGCCAGCCGGAAGACATCGCCTCGGTGGTGTCGTTCCTGGCGGGGCCGGATGCGGGATGGGTCAACGGGCAGGTGCTGCGGGCCAACGGCGGCGTGGCCTGAATGGCCGCCTCCCACGACATCCACGGAGCACGCACCATGCATCCGCCTTCACCCCACGCGGCCACCCCGCGCTTCTTCAGCCTCGCCTACGCGGCGTTCACGGCCGCCGCGGCCGTGGTGGCCGCTGTCGCCTCGGCGATGGCGCTCGTGCTCGAACTGCCCGTGTGGGCGATGTTCGTCGGCTGGGTGGCGTTCTACACCCGCGGCGCCACCGCACGTGACGGCGTGTTCAACCTCGTCTGCGTGAGCCTGGGCCTGTTGATCGGCAAGGGCGCGGCGCTCGCCATCGCCGCGCTGGCCCCGATCGCGGGCGCCGCGGCGCTGCCGGTGGTGGTGCTGTTCGTGGCGCTCCTCGTGGTGTCGATGCGCAGCGTGCCGCGACTGAACAACCTGCTGTGCTACTTCCTCGGGCTGATCGCGTTCTTCGCGGTCCACCAGCCCCCTTCGTTGTCGCTGTTCGCCACGCTGGCCGGCGCGGCGGCACTCGGATCGATGGCGGCGTGGGTGGCCCACCTGCTGCAGCGCCGCGTGCACTGACCACCGGACTTTCCTTTCTTCCCTCTCACCTTCGTTCAAGGGGTTCCCTCATGCAATCCGTCATCCTCGTCACTGGCGCCGGCTCCGGCATCGGCAAGCTCAGCGCGCAGGCGCTCGCCGAAGCGGGCCACATCGTCTATGCCTCCATGCGCGACATCGCAGGCCGCAACGAGGCGCGTGCGGCCGAACTGCGCGCGCTGGCCGCGGCCCAGGGGCTTCGGCTGCATCCGCTCGAACTCGATGTGCTGTCGCAGGCCTCCGCCGACGCCGCCGCGGCGACCATCGTCCAGGCGCAGGGTCGCCTCGATGTGGTGATGCAGAACGCGGGCCATCTCGTGGTCGGGCCGACCGAGGCCTTCACGCCGGAAGACATCGCCCGGGTGTTCGACACCAACGTGCTCGGCGCCCAGCGCGTGAACCGCGCGGTGCTGCCGTACCTGCGCCAGCAGGAGGCGGGGCTGATGCTGTGGATCAGCAGCACGACCACCAAGGGCGGCTTTCCGCCGTTCATGGGCCCGTACGGCGCGGCCAAGGCGGCCATGGATTCGCTGGCGGTGACGCTGGCCTACGAGATCGCGCGCTTCGGCATCGAGACTTCGATCGTCGTGCCGGGTGCGTTCACCCGGGGCACCGATCACTTCCCGAGCGCGGGCAAGCCCTCCGATGCGGCCATTGCCGCCGCCTACGGCCGTTATGACGGCGTGATGGACCGCATCGGCGAGCGCCTGTCCGCCCTCACGCCCGAGCATGCCGATCCGCAGGCCGTGGCCGACGACATCGTGCGCATCGTGGGCCTGCCGGCCGGCACGCGGCCGATGCGTTCGCTGATCGACTTCGTGGGCGACGGTGCGGCCGAGGTCTTCGAGGTGTCGGAGCGCGTGCGCATCGACTTCGCCCGGCGCATCGGCATGGGCGACCTGCTCGAGGCGAAGGTCCGGCGCTGAGCGGCGCGCTGTCAAGAAAGGCGGTGGATCTTCCTGTCCAATAGCGGCATGGAACATTCACCGAACGACGTGACAGAGCGCCTGAACGACCTCGAGATCAAGTCGAGCTATGCCGAAGACCTGCTCGAGCAGCTGAACATGACGATCTACCGGCAACAGCAGCAGATCGACAGCCTGATCCTGCAGGTTGCGCAGCTGCGGCTGCAAAGCCAGAACGCAGGGCAGGACGGGGGCGCGCGCAATCTGCGCGACGAACTCCCTCCCCACTATTGAGGAAGAGCGATCAGCCGTGCGCGTGCCAGAGCACGGCGAAGAAGTGGCAGGTGCTGCCCGCGAGCACGAACAGGTGCCACACCGAATGCGCGTAGCGCACCTTGTTGTCGAACAGGAACACCACGGCCCCGGCCGTGTAGAACAGCCCGCCGGCCACGAGCCAGGCCAGCCCTGCCGATGACATGCGCTCGTACAGCGGCACCGCCGCCATCAGTGCCATCCAGCCCATCGCCACGTACAGGCCGGTGGACCACAGCGGGTGCTGCAGGCGGTTGAACAGCTTGGCGCTCACGCCCAGCACGGCGGCGGCGGTGATGGCGCCGAACAGCGTCCAGCCCCAGGGTCCGCGCAGCACACCGAACAGGAAGGGCATGTAGCTGCCCGCAATGAACAGGTAGATGGCCGCGTGGTCGAGCCGGTTGAACCAGGCCTTGGCGCGGCCGATGGGCAGCGCGTGGTACAGCGTGGAGATCAGGTACAGCACGATGGCCGTGCCCGCGAAGAGCGAGGCGCCCACCACGGCCGCGGCCTGGCCCTTCTGGGCGGCGCTGTAGACCAGGATCGGCAGCGAGGCGATCGCCAGCAACAGCCCCAGGCCGTGGCTCAGGGCGTTGAAGAGCTCTTCCATCGCGGTCTGGTCGCGCGCGGCGGACGCCTGCTTTTTCTGCAGATCGGTGGAACGGGCGGGCTGCAGCTGCAGCGGCGGGCTATTCGTCATCAGGAACAGAGCCTCCGGGATCGGTGTTGGTTCCGCAAAAATCGCGAAACCGGCAGATCATGTTACTTGACCTGCTGTTTGCCGAGTTTGCGTGCCAATGTGCGCCGATGCATGCCGAGCCGGCGTGCGGTTTCCGAGATGTTGAAGCCGGTCTCGGCCAGCATTTCGTGGATGCGCTCCCACTCCAGCGTCTTGATGGAGGTGGAGCGGTTGGTCAGTTCGACCTCGGTGGTGCCGGCGGCGCGGCCGAAGGCGGCCTCGATGTCGTCGGTGTTCGAGGGCTTGGCCAGGTAGTGGCAGGCGCCGAGCTTGATGGCCTCGACGGCGGTGGCGATGCTCGCGAAGCCGGTGAGCACCACGATCAGCATCTCGGCGTCGTGCCGGTGCAGCATCTGCACGCAGGCCAGGCCCGAGGCCTCGCCGTTGAGCTTCAGGTCGACCACGGCGTAGCCGGGCGAGGGGCCGTCGCCTTCTTCAAGCAGCGCTTCCACTTCCTCGAGGTTGCGCGCATGCAGCACCACGTAGCCGCGCCGCTCGAACGAGCGGGCGAGCGTGCGCGCGAAGGCCTCGTCGTCCTCGACGATGAGCAGCTGGCGGACTTCGGCGGTGTCGGGGGTGGGCGTCATGGGCTGGTGGGGGCCTTGGGGGCGGCGGTGTCCGCGAGGGCGGTGGCGGTGTCGTCCTCGTCCTCTTCGAGCACGATGGCCGCCAGCGGCAGCGTGATGGTCACGATGGCGCCGCCCTCGGGGCGGTTGCGCACGGCGACGCGCCCGCCCAGCGTGCGCGCCACGTTCACGACCAGGAACAGGCCCAGTCCGCCGCCGGGCCGGCCCTTGCTCGACTGGTAGGGCTTGCCGAACTCCGCGAGGATGGCCGGCATGAAGCCGGGGCCCGCGTCGGTGACGGTGATGGTGAGCGCGTCGGCGTCGTGCGTGGCTTCCAGGCGCAGCCAGTGCGGCGAGGCCTCGAGCGCGTTGTCGAGCACGTTGCACACCATCTGCTTGATGGCCGAGTCGGACACCATGGGCAGGTCCTGGCCGAACAGGTTCTCGTAGTCGAACTCCTCGACCGGGCGCGTGGTGCGCCATTCTTCGACGAGGTCGTCCAGGAAGGTGCGCACGGTGGTCTCTTCGGACGACTCGCCGCGCGTCTCGCCGGCCGACAGCAGGATGCCGCTCACGATGCTCTTGCAGCGTTGGATCTGCACTTCCATCTCGGCCACTTCCTGCAGCAGTTCTGGGTCGGAGCTGAAGTGCGGCAGCCGGCGCCAGTCGCCCAGGATCACGGCCAGCGTGGCCAGCGGCGTGCCCAGCTCGTGCGCCGCACCCGAGGCCAGCAGGCCCATGCGCACGATGTGTTCTTCTTCGGAGGCGCGCTGGCGCAGGTCCGCCAGCCGCGCGTCGCGCACGCGCAGGTTGCGGCTGATGCGGGTGATGAAGACCACCAGCAGCGCCGCGTTGAGCGCGAAGCACACCAGCATGCCCTGCACGTAGGGGCTCCACAGGCCGCGGTCGTGGTCCAGCGGCAAGGGCAGCGGGCGCGAGAACAGCGCCAGGCCGGCGAAGCACAGGCCGGTGATGACCACGATGGTCCAGGTCGACCAGGCCTTGAGCAGCACCGCGCCCAGGATCACCTGCAGCAGGTACAAGAAGACGAAGGGGTTGGTGGCGCCGCCGCTGAGGTACAGCTGGGCCGTGAGCGTGGCCACGTCGACCAGCAGCGCCACGAACAGCTCTTCGTTGGTCACGCGGCCATGGATGCGCAGGCGCAGCAGGCTCACCATGTTGAACAGCGCGAGGCAGGTGAGCACCTGCAGCATGTGGTTCAGCGGCAGGCGGATGCCGAAACCGTAGTGCACGACGAGGATGGTGGCCACCTGCCCGACCACGGCGAACCAGCGCAGCTGGATCAGCTGCTGCATGTTCTGGTGGCCGATGGCGTTGTCCAGGCTCGCGACGCCCGCGCGCGGGGCGTGCAGCTCGCCGGCCACCGCGGCGAGCTTGTCAGTCGCGGCGGGCATCGGCGGGGTCGGGGCGTGCGGCGTCGGCATGCGGTGCATTTTCGCCGCTACCGTCTTGCGATGCCCGTCGGCGCCGGTCGTCGCGCCACACGAACCCATAGGCGCCGAGCACCATCAGCGCCAGCCCGTACCAGGTGAGGGCATAGACGAGGTGGCTGTTGGGAAAGGCGATGACCGTCAGGCCGCCTGCCGGCCACGTGGGCGCGGCCTGTGCGGGCGCTGGCCCGGCCTCGGCATCGACGAAGTACGGCGCCACGTCGGCCAGGCCGCGCGCGGCGGCAATCGCCTGCACGTCGCGCGAGAACCAGCGGTCGGCCGCGGGGTCGTTCGTGCGCAGGAAGCCGCCCTTGGGTTCGGTCAGGCGCAGCAGGCCGGCCACGGTGGTGTCGCCCTGGGGCTCGGGGGCAGTGCGCGCCGCGCGTTCACGCGCTTCAGGCGGCACGAAGCCGCGGTTGACGAGCACGACGCTGCCGTCGGCGCTGCGCAGCGGGGTCAGCACCCAGAAGCCGGCGCCGAGCCGGGTGCTGGCCTGCACCAGCGCTTCCTTGTCATGGAGGAACGTGCCGCGAAGGCGCACGTGCCGGTATTCGTCATTGGCCGCGTTGACCGTGGGCCATTCGGATCGCGCCGGCGCGTCGGCGGCCGGGGCGTGCACGCGCTGGTCGACGCGGGCGATGAGATCGAGCTTCCAGGCCCTGCGTTCGACCTGCCAGGTGCCGAGCGCAAGAAAGCCGGCAAAGGCGAGGACGGCGCAGACCGCCAGCGCCGCACGCGTGACAACGGAGCGCGGGCGGGCGGCCGGGGCCATCAGGGCATGTTCTTCATGTCGTGGACCATGGCCGGCATCATGTTGGTGTTCATGTGATACATGACCCACAGCGAGCCGGCCAGCGTGATGACCACGAGCACCAGCGTGAAGATCAGCGCCAGCATGTTCCAGCCGCCTTCGGACTTGGCGTCCATGTGCAGGAAGTACACCATGTGGACCACGATCTGCACCACGGCGAAGCCGAGGATGACGAGCGCGGTGGTGCTCGGGTTGGCGATCACCTTGCCCATCACGAGCCAGAACGGGATCGCGGTCAGGATCACGGCCAGCACGAAGCCGGTCATGTAGCCCTTGAAGGTGCTGTGGCTGACGGGGCCGTCGTCGTGGTGGTCGCCGTGACCGTGGCTGTCGTGTGCGCCGTGGCCGTGCGCGGCGGTGGCGGTGTGTGCGGGGGCGCTCATGCCATCGATCCCATGAGGTAGACAAAGGTGAAGACGCCGATCCACACGACGTCCAGGAAGTGCCAGAACATCGACAGGCACATCAGGCGGCGGCGGTTGGCGGCGGTGAAGCCGTGCTTGGGCAGCTGGACCATCAGCACGACCAGCCAGATGATGCCGAAGCTCACGTGCAGGCCGTGCGTGCCCACCAGTGCGAAGAACGACGACAGGAAGGCGCTGCGCTGCGGGCCGGCGCCTTCGTGCAGCAGGTGCGCGAACTCGTACAGCTCCAGGCCGATGAAGCCCAGGCCCAGGAGGCCCGTGATGCCCAGCCACAGCAGCACGCCGCCCATGCGCTTGCGCTGCATCTCGAGCATGGCGAAGCCGTAGGTGATCGACGACAGCAGCAGCAGCGAGGTGTTCATCGCCACCAGCGGCAGGTCGAACAGGTCGGCGCCCGAGGGGCCGGCCGCGTAGTTGCGGCCCAGCACGCCGTACACCGCGAACAGGCAGGCGAAGATGAGGCAGTCGCTCATCAGGTAGAGCCAGAAGCCCAGCAGCGTGCCGTTCTCGGGGTGGTGGTCCTCGTTGCGGACGTGGAACAGGTCGAACGCCGGTGCGTTCGCGTTCCGGGAGGGGAGGGCGGTGGTATCAGACATGGGCGGTGGCCAAGAGGCGCGTGCGTGCTTCTTCGGTGCGAACGACTTCTTCCGCGGGGATGTAGTAGTCGCGCTTGTAGTTGAAGGTGTGGGCGATGATCGCGACCAGCATGGCCACGAAGCCGATGCCGGCCACGAGCCACATCTGCCAGATCAGCGCAAAGCCGCACACCGCGCTCAGCGCCGCGATGATGAAGCCGGCGGCCGTGTTCTTGGGCATGTGCACGGGGCTGAAGCCGTCCAGCGGACGCTGGTAGCCGCGGGCCTTCATGTCGGTCCAGGCGTCGTTGTCATGCACGCGCGGCGTGAACGCGAAGTTGTAGGCCGGCGGCGGCGACGAGGTCGACCACTCCAGCGTGCGGCCGTTCCACGGGTCGCCCGTGGTGTCGCGCAGCGACTCGCGGCGGATGAAGCTCACCACCAGCTGGATCAGGAACGAGGCGATGCCCAGGGCGATGAGCACGGCGCCGACGGCGGCGACCTGGAACCAGATCTGCAGCGACATGTCCTGGAAGTGGCTCATGCGGCGGGTGACGCCCATCAGGCCCAGGATGTACAGCGGCATGAAGGCCATCCAGAAGCCTACGATCCAGAACCAGAACGAGCACTTGCCCCAGAACGGGTCGAGCTTGTAGCCGAAGGCCTTCGGGAACCAGTAGGTGATGCCCGCCAGCATGCCGAACAGCACGCCGCCGATGATCACGTTGTGGAAGTGGGCAATGAGGAACAGGCTGTTGTGCAGCACGAAGTCGGCCGGGGGCACGGCCAGCAGCACGCCGGTCATGCCGCCGATCACGAAGGTGATCATGAAGCCGATGGTCCACATCATGGGCAGCTCGAAACGGATGCGGCCGCGGTACATGGTGAAGAGCCAGTTGAAGATCTTCGCGCCCGTGGGGATCGAGATGATCATCGTCGTGATGCCGAAGAACGAGTTCACGCTGGCGCCGGAGCCCATGGTGAAGAAGTGGTGCAGCCACACGAGGTAGGACAGGATCGTGATCACGACCGTGGCGTACACCATCGAGGCGTAGCCGAACAGGCGCTTGCCCGAGAAGGTGGAGACCACTTCCGAGAAGATGCCGAACGCCGGCAGGATCAGGATGTACACCTCGGGGTGGCCCCAGATCCAGATCAGGTTCACGTACATCATGGCGTTGCCGCCCATGTCGTTCGTGAAGAAGTTGGTGCCGACATAACGGTCCAGCGACAGCAGGGCCAGCACGGCCGTGAGCACCGGGAAGGCGGCCACGATCAGCACGTTGGTGCACAGCGCGGTCCAGGTGAAGACGGGCATCTTCATCATGGTCATGCCGGGCGCGCGCATCTTCACGATGGTGGCCAGCAGGTTCACGCCCGAGAGCAGCGTTCCGACCCCCGCGATCTGCAAGGACCAGATGTAGTAATCGACCCCCACGTCAGGGCTGAACAGGATGCCCGACAGCGGCGGGTACGCCAGCCAGCCGGTCTTGGCGAACTCGCCCACGAACAGCGACGCCATCACGAGGCCGGCGCCGAAGGTGGTCATCCAGAAGCTGAAGTTGTTCAGGAACGGGAAGGCCACGTCGCGCGCGCCGATCTGCAGCGGCACCACGAAGTTCATCAGGCCCGTGACCAGCGGCATCGCCACGAAGAAGATCATGATCACGCCGTGGGCGGTGAAGATCTGGTCGTAGTGGTGCGGCGGCAAAAAGCCCGCGTTGTCGCCGAAGGCGACGGCCTGCTGGGCCCGCATCATCAGTGCGTCGGCAAAGCCGCGCAGCAGCATCACCAGGCCCAGGATGATGTACATGATGCCGATCTTCTTGTGGTCGATGCTGGTGATCCAGTCATTCCACAAGGTGCCCCACAGCTTGAAGTAGGTCACGGCGCCCAGCAGCGCCAGGCCGCCCAGGATCACGGCCGCGAAGGTCACGAGCAGGATCGGCTCGTGAAGGGGAATCGCCTCCCAGGAGAGGCGGCCGAAGACGAGCTTCGTCAGGTCTAGGTTCTGCAACATCTTAGTCTTCGGTGGTGCACATCGCGGTGACGTACTTGCGCTTGGGCGTGTCGAGGGAGTCGGCCTGCCAGGCCTGCTTGGTGGCGACGTTGAAGGCGCCGGGCTTGCCCAGGCCGCCGTCGGCGTCGATGGCCATCATTTCCTTCATGCACATCTTGTTGCGGTCGACGCACAGGTTCAGGATGGCGTCGTACAGGGCGGGGTCGACCGCGGCGTAGTGGCGCACGGGCTCGCGCTCGCTCGGCACTTCGAGCTTCTTGTATTGCTCGCGGGTCAGCTCGCCCTCTTTGCCGGTCTTGACCTTGGCCACCCACTGGTCGAAGCCGTCATGGCTCAGGCCGTGGAACTTGAAGCGCATGCCCGAGAAGCCCGCGCCGCTGTAGTTGGCGGAGAAGCCGTCGAACTCGCCCGGCTTGTTGATCACCGCGTGCAGCTTGGTCTCCATGCCCGGCATGGCATAGATCTGGCCGGCCAGCGCGGGGATGAAGAAGGAGTTCATGACCGACGAGGCCGTGATCTTGAAGCTGATCGGGCGGTCCACCGGGGCGGCCAGCTCGTTCACCGTGGCGATGCCCTGCTCGGGGTAGATGAAGAGCCACTTCCAGTCCAGCGCCACCACCTCGACCACCAGCGGCTTGGTTTCGGCGGGAATGGGGCGCTGCGCGTCCAGGCGGCTCAGCGGGCGGTACGGGTCCAGCGTGTGGGTGCTGATCCAGGTGATCGCGCCCAGTGCAATGATGATCAGCAGCGGCGCGGCCCAGATCGCCAGCTCGAGCTGCGTGGAGTGGTCCCAGTCGGGGCTGTAGGTGGCCTCCTTGTTCGACTGGCGATAGCGCCAGGCAAAGAAGATGGTCAGGGCGATCACCGGGATGATGATGATCAGCATCAGCACCGTGGAGACGACGATCAGGCGTCCCTGCTGGTTGGCGATGTCGCCGGAGGGGTTCAACAGCACCGTGTTGCAGCCCGCCAGGAAAATGGCGGAGAGCAGCAGAAGCGCTCGGCGAAGGGTCTTGAGGATGTGCATGCCGGGAGAGGAAAGTGCGAAGGCCGCGCAAAAATGACCCTGCAATCTACGCCGCCCAAGGGATTCCGCCTATTGGACGTTTTGTCCTATGGCGGTAAACGCAATTCGGTGAGACGCTACAGGGTGTCCAGAATTTCCCCTGTGTCGTGCCCCGGCATGACACCCGAATTACAGCCAGCCAGCTAGCAAGATGACGACGTCCAGCATCAGTCCACCAGGCGCCCAGCCTGTGTCGCACCCGACCGAAGGCGGCGCTCGCGCCGCAGACGCCGACCATTCGCACATCGCCCCGGGCGAGATCGCGGTCGGCGTGGTCATCGGCCGCGCCTCCGAGTATTTCGACTTCTTCGTCTACGGCATCGCCTCGGTGCTGGTGTTCCCGGCGGTGTTCTTCCCGTTCGAGCAGCGCCTGGAAGGCGTGCTCTGGGCCTTCGTGATCTTCTCGTTCGCCTTCATCGCGCGCCCCTTTGGCACCGTGATCTCGATGGCGATCCAGCGCCGCTTCGGGCGCGAGACCAAGCTGACGATCGCGCTGTTCCTGCTGGGCACCTCCACCGCCGGCATCGCTTTCCTGCCGGGCTACGCGAGCATCGGCTTCACGGCCATCGTGCTGCTGTCGATCTTCCGCTTTGCCCAGGGCCTGGCACTGGGCGGCTCGTGGGATGGCCTGCCGTCGCTGCTGGCGCTGAACGCACCGCCCAACAAGCGCGGCTGGTACGCCATGCTGGGCCAGCTGGGCGCACCGCTGGGCTTCTTCCTGGCCAGCGCGCTGTTCGCGTACCTGTATTCCAGCCTGCCGCTGGCCGACTTCCTCGACTGGGGCTGGCGCTACACCTTCTACGTGGCCTTCGCCATCAACGTGGTGGCGCTGTTCGCGCGCCTGCGCCTGGTGGCCACCGACGAGTACGCGCGCCTGCTCGAAGAGCGCGAGCTGCAGCCCACCAGCGTGGTCGAGCTGACCCGCTCGCAGGGCGCCAACCTGCTGATCGGCGCGTTCGCCGCGCTGGCCAGCTACGCGCTGTTCCACCTGATCACGGTGTTCCCGCTGTCGTGGATCTCGCTGTATTCCGACCAGTCGATCACCGAATTCCTGATCGTGCAGATGGTCGGCGCGGTGTTCGGCGCCATCGGCATCGTGGCCTCGGGCCTGATCGCCGACCGCATCGGCCGTCGCTTCACGCTCGGCGGCCTGGCCGCCATGATCGCCGTGTTCAGCGGCTTCGCGCCCACGCTGCTCGACGGCGGACGCATCGGCCAGGACATCTTCATCGTGCTGGGCTTTGCGCTCCTGGGCCTGTCGTACGGCCAGGCGGCCGGCGCCGTGACCTCCAACTTCGCGCCCAAGTACCGCTACGTGGGCGCGGCCCTCACGGCCGACCTGGCCTGGCTCATCGGCGCGGCCTTTGCCCCGCTGGTCGCCCTGGGCCTGTCGGCGCACTTCGGCCTGGCCTTCGTGAGCATCTACCTGCTGTCGGGCGCGCTCGGCACGCTGGCGGCGCTGGGGCTGAACCGGGCGCTGGCGCGGGACTGACCGGCGTTGCCGCTGTGTCTTCAAAGAAGGGGCCGATGGCCCCTTTTTTCATGGCCGCCGCGTCGCTCGCTTAGGATTCGCCTCGATGTTCACCGCCGCCATTTTTGACATGGATGGGCTGCTGATCGATTCGGAGCGCCCCATCATGGCCGCCTGGATCGCCGCGGCCCGCACGCTCGATGTCGAGCTTTCGCACGCCCAGTACCTGCAATGCGTGGGGCTGGCCATGAGCGAGTCGAAGCAGATCCTCGCCGCGCTGCTCGGCGGCCCCGCCGCCTACCAGCACGCGGCGACGCAGGTGACCGCCGCGCTGCAGCTGGAGCGTGCCGACGGCGACGCCCGACCGCTCTTTCCCATCAAGCCCGGCGCGGCCGAGCTGCTCGCCGCCTTGCGCGGACGGGGCACGCGCTGCGCGGTCGCCTCGTCGTCCACGCGGGGCCAGATCGCGGCCTGCCTGGGCAGCCTCGACGTGCTCCATCACTTCGAGGCCTTCGCGGGCGGCGACGAAGTCGCGCGCGCCAAGCCCGACCCGGCGCTGTACCGCCTCGCGGCCGAGCGCCTGGGCGTGGACCCTGCGGCGTGCGTCGCCTTCGAGGACAGCGAGAACGGCGCCAAGGCCGCGCTGGCCGCCGGGATGCGCGTGGTGGTGGTGCCCGACCTCAAGCACCCGCCCGAGGCGATCGTCGCGCAGGCCTTCCAGGTGCTCGATTCGCTGCACGACGCGATGCCGCACGTGCCGCGCTGGTTTCCCTGACGAAGTCAGGGCCCGTGTTCAGTTCAGTTCAGAGCACTTCGTCCCGCAGCTGCGGGAACACCTTCGACACCTTGGCCAGCAGGTAGTCGCCGTAGCGGCCGCTGAAGGCGTGCACGTTGGCGCGGTCCCAGCGCTCGGCGCTGTCGTCCAGCGCGTCGGCGCCGGCCAGGCCCTCGATGCGCTGCACGCGGGCCTCGAAGTTCGGGTCGAAGAACAGCGGGAACGACAACCGGTCGCGGCCCGATGTGTTGCGCTTCACGCGGTGCGGGGTCGACTTGTAGAGCCCGCCGGTCATGCGGTCGAGCATGTCGCCGATGTTGCAGACGAAGGCGCCGGGCACCGGCGGCGCATCGATCCAGCCGCCCGGCGTGTGCACCGCGAGGCCGCCCACGGTGTCCTGGTGCAGGATCGTGAGCAGGCCGTAGTCGGTGTGCTCGCCCACGCCCCATTGCACGTCCAAGCCCTCGGGCACGGCTTGTGTCGGGTAGTTGAAGAGGCGGAACAGGATCAGCGGGTCGGCCGTGTAGCGCTCGGCAAAGTAGTCCGCGGGCAGGCCGAGGCTCAGCGCGATGCCTTCCATGAGCCGGTGGCCCAGCTGCGTGACGGCGTCCATGTACGCGAGGATGGTCTCGCGAAAGTCCGGCACGTCGGGAAAGAGGTTCGGCCCGTGCACCGGCGTCTTCGCCAGCACCAGCGGATGGTCGGCGGGCAGCTCGGTGCCCAGGTACAGGCCTTCCTTCCAGTCGGGGCGGCCCGAGGTCAGCTCGCCGCCGCGCGGGAAGAAGCCACGCCAGGCACGGCCGCCGAGGGCCATGCGCCATTGCATCTTGGTTTCCTCGGGCAGGTCGAAGAACTGGTGGCTCAGGTCTTCGAGCCGCTGGATCAGTGCGGCGTCGACGCCGTGGCCCGTGACGTAGAAGAAGCCGTGCGCGCGGCAGGCGTCGCCGATCTGCGCCGCCACGCGTTCGCGTTCGGGCGTGCCGGCCACGAGCGGCGCGACGTCGATGAGGGGAAGAGATGGGTCGGTCATGCGTCTCTCGAAAAAGGCGAACGGATGTCGGACAGGAACTGCTGCGCACGCGGGTGCTGCGGGCGGTTGAAGAAATCGTCGGGCGTGGCGCGTTCGAGCACCTGGCCCTGGTCCATGAAGAGCACGCGGTCGGCCACCTCGCGCGCGAAGCCCATCTCGTGCGTCACGCACACCATGGTCATGCCGTCGCGCGTGAGGTCGCGCATCACCAGCAGCACCTCGCCGACCATCTCGGGGTCGAGCGCGCTGGTGGGCTCGTCGAACAGCATCAGCGGCGGCTTCATGGCGAGCGCGCGCGCAATGGCCACGCGCTGCTGCTGGCCGCCCGACAGCTCGCCGGGCCACGCATTGGCCTTGTTGGCAAGGCCCACGCGCTCCAGCAGCGCCATCGCGCGCGCGTCGGCCTCCTTGCGCGACAGGCCGTGCAACTGCATCGGCGCCATGGTGCAGTTCTGCAGCACGCTCAGGTGCGGGAACAGGTTGAACTGCTGGAACACGAAGCCGATGCGCGAGCGGAACGCGTTCACGTCCAGGCCGGGTGCGTGGATGTCCTGCCCGTCGAGCGTGATGCGGCCCGACTGGATCGGCTCGAGCCGGTTGAAGATGCGGATCAGCGTCGACTTGCCCGAGCCCGAGGGCCCGCACACCACGACCACTTCGCCCTTGTGGATGGTCTCGGTCACGTCGACCAGTGCGTGGTAGCTGCCGTACCACTTGTTGACTTGTTGGAGTTCGATCATGCGGGCACCTTGAGAGGCGCGGCGGGCAGGCCGCGGCGCGCGAGCCGGCGCTCCAGCCAGTAGGCGAAGCGCGAGAGGCCGAAGCACAGGATGAAGTAGGTCAGGCCCAGGATCAGGTAGATCTGCGCCGGCTTGGTGAACACCTGCGTGTTGATCTGCGTGGCGATGAACGACACCTCGGCCAGCCCGATGATGTAGCCCAGCGAGGTCTCCTTGATGGTCGAGACGAACTGGTTCACCAGCGAGGGCAGCATGCTGCGCAGCGCCTGCGGCAGCACCACGAGGCGCATCGCGCCGAAGTAGCTCAGGCCGAGCGCGCGCGCGGTTTCCATCTGCCCGCGCGGCAGGCCCTGGATGCCGGCACGCACGATCTCGGCGAGGTAGGCGGCATCGAAGATCACCAGCGCGATCAGCATGGTGGTGAACTGGTCGGTCTTCACGCCCGTGACGCTGGGCAGGAAGAAGTAGGCCCAGAAGATCACCATCAAGAGCGGCAGTCCGCGCACCACGAACACCAGCGCCGTGACGGGCCAGCGCACGCAGCGCCACGGGCTCACGCGCGCCAGCCCGAGCACGATGCCCAGCGGCAGCGCGAGCACCAGCCCGCACGAGGCCAGCAGCAGCGTGAGCACCAGGCCGCCGAGCGGGCCGTTCGGGTACTGGCCGATGAGGAAGTAGACCCAGTAGTCGTGGATGATCTCTAGCATGTCATCAACGCCTCAGATGGTCCGCACCGGGAAGCGGTGGTGGTACCAGGTCGCCAGGCCGGTGATGGCCAGCGACACCGTCAGGTAAGCCGCGCTCGCGAACGCGAACGACTCGAAGCTGCGGAAGGTCGCACTCTCGACCTGCCCGGCCTGATACATCAGCTCGGCCACGCCGATCACGGTGGCGATCGAGGTGTTCTTCCACAGGCTCAGCGTCTGCGAGATGAGCGGCGGCACGGTCACGCGCAGCGCCTGCGGCAGCACCACGCGGCGCATGGTGGCCAGGAAGCTGAAGCCCAGCGCGCGGCCGGCCTCGAACTGCACGGCCGGGATCGAGCGGATGCCGCTGCGGATGTCCTCGGCCATGAAGGCGGCCGTGTACAGCGACAGCGCAACGATCGCGCTGTAGGCCTCGATGTGGCCTTCATAGAGCCAGGTCTTGATGCCTTCGGGCAGCAGCTCGGGCGCGCCGAAATACCAGAACAGCATGTGGGCCAGCAGCGGGATGTTGCGGATCGATTCCACGTACGCAAAGCCGAGCCAGCGCAGCGGCGCCAGCGGCGAGAGCCGCAGCAGCGCCACCACCAGCGCCAGCGGCAGCGCAAGGACGAGCGAGACCGCGAGCAGCTGCAGCGACAGCCACAGGCCCGCGACCAGCATGTCGTGGTACTGGCCGGTGAGCAGCAGCGAATAGTCGAACAGGGGCATGGGAAACGGGAGGCACGGCGAAAGGCGCCGGGGCGCACATGGTACGCATGCGCGCCGTGCCGCTCAAAAGCGAAGGGCGGGTCGCATGGCGGCCCGCCCCTGGTGTGCCGAGCGTGGGGACTCAGTCGATCTTGTCAGTTTCGAGCTTGAAGTCGCGCGTCTGGAAGCCGGAGGCCGTGCTCGGGCCGTACCACTTGAGGAAGATCTTCTGCGCCTCGCCCGACTTCTCGAGTTCACGCAGCGTGTCGTCCACCACGGTCTTCAGGCCGCTCTCGCCCTTCTTGATGCCGATGGCCAGCGACTCGGTGCTCAGGTTCTGCTTGAGCACCACGTACTGCGCCTTCTGCGGGCCCAGCTTGGCGTAGCTGCGCAGCAGCGCGGCCTCGTCGTCCACGTAGCCCACGCCCTTGCCCTGCTGCAGCGCCTGGAAGGCCTGCTGGCTGGTGTCGAAGGTCACGACCTCGGCGGTGGGCACGGCCTTGCGGATGTTGGGTTCCTGCGTGCCGCCGCGGATGGTCAGCACCTTCTTGCCGCCGAGCTGCGGCACGTCGGTGATGCCGCTGGTCTTCTTCACGATGGCCTTCTGGCCGGTGACGAAGGTGGTGAGCGAGAAGTCGATCTGCGCCTCGCGCTCCTTGTTGTGCGTGAGGCCGGCAGCCACCAGGTCCACGTGGCCCTGCTGCAGCTCGGGAATGCGCGCGGCCACGGCGATCTGCTTGAGCACCGGCTTCACGCCGATCTTCTTGGCGATGGCGTTCACCAGGTCGACCTCGTAGCCGACGATCTGGCGCGTCTTCGGATCGATGAAGGTGGCGGGCTCGTCGGTGCCGAGCACGCCGACCACGAGTTCGCCCTTCTTCTTGATGTCGGCGAGCTGGTCCGCATGGGCGGCAACGCCGGTCAGCAGGGCGGAAGCGGCAAGGGCCGCGGCAAGCAGGGTGTGGCGCATGGTGGGGATCGTCCTCTCTCCAGAGTGAAATTCAGGCCGGAACCATATCAATAAAACCCAAGATTATTAAATCGTCAATCGACATATGCATATGGGGCTGATGAATCGGCCTGTTGCCGGCTGGGTTAAATTCGCGACGCCGCGACGTGCCCCGCCGCCGTCCCCCGAATGTCTTACCGAGCGAGCTTTTCATGATCATCCAACCCCGCGTGCGCGGCTTCATCTGCGTCACCACCCACCCCGTGGGCTGCGAAGCCAATGTCCGGCAACAGATCGCGTACGTCAAAGCCAAACCCCCCATCGCGGGTGGCCCCAAGCGCGTGCTGGTGATCGGCGCGTCCACCGGCTACGGCCTGGCCGCGCGCATCACCGCGGCCTTCGGCAGCGGCGCCGACACGCTGGGCGTGTGCTTCGAGCGCGCGGGCAGCGCGACCAAGCCCGGCTCGCCCGGCTGGTACAACACCGCCGCCTTCCACCGCGCCGCCACGGCCGAAGGGCGCTACGCCAAGACGATCAACGGCGACGGCTTTTCCGACGCGGTGAAGCAGCAGGCCATCGAGACCATCCGCGCCGACCTCGGCCAGGTCGACCTCGTGGTCTACAGCCTGGCCGCGCCGCGCCGCACGCACCCGAAGACGGGCCAGGTCTTCAACTCCGTGCTCAAGCCCATCGGCAAGGCCGTGACGCTGCGCGGCCTGGACACCGACAGCGGGACCGTGAAGGAATCGGTGCTCGAGCCCGCCACGCAGGAAGAGATCGACAACACCGTCGCCGTCATGGGCGGCGAAGACTGGCAGATGTGGATCGACGCGCTGCAGCAGGCCGGCGTGCTGGCCGACGGCGCCAAGACCACGGCCTTCACCTACCTGGGCGAGCAGATCACGCACGACATCTACTGGAACGGCTCCATCGGCGCCGCCAAGAAGGATCTGGACGAGAAGGTGCTGGACATCCGCGCGCAGCTGGCCGCCAAGGGCGGCGACGCGCGCGTGTCGGTGCTGAAGGCGGTGGTCACGCAGGCCAGCTCGGCCATCCCGATGATGCCGCTGTACCTGTCGCTGCTGTTCAAGGTGATGAAGGCCGAAGGCACGCACGAAGGCTGCATCGAGCAGGTGCACGGCCTGTACGCCGACAGCCTGTACGGCGCCACGCCGCACCTGGACGACGAAGGCCGCCTGCGCGCCGACTACAAGGAACTGGCGCCGCAGGTGCAGGCGCGCGTGCAGGAACTGTGGCCGCAGGTCACCGGCGAGAACCTCAACGAGTTGACCGATTTCGCGGGCTACAAGACCGAGTTCCTGCGCCTGTTCGGCTTTGCCGTCGACGGCGTGGACTACACGGCCGACGTGAGCACCGATGTGGGCATTCCCGATCTGATCCAACTCTAGAGCGACCCGAGGGGATACTCCCGCCCATGCAGATTCAAGACAAACCGCCCGCCGGCACGCCCTTCGAGTGGATCGGCGGCGAGCCGAAGGTGGAGGCGCTGGTCGAGCGCTTCTACGACCTGATGGACCTCGAGCCGGCCTACGCGCAACTGCGCGCCGTGCACGGCACCGACCTGGACAACGCGCGCCAGCGCCTGTTCTGGTTCCTGTGCGGCTGGCTCGGCGGGCCCGCCCACTACACCGACCGCTTCGGCCACCCCATGCTGCGCGCGCGGCACCTGCCGCAGGCCATCGGCGGCCACACCATCGGCATCAAGGAGCGCGACCAGTGGCTGGCGTGCATGGACCAGGCGATGGGCGAGACCGGCGTGCCTGAAGACCTGCGCGCACGCCTCAGAGACTCCTTCTTCAAAACTGCCGACTGGATGCGCAACCGCGGCGAGTGACCCGACAACGATTCCCGAAAGACTGTTCTCCATGAATTCCATCGTCATCATCGGCGGCGGCCACGCCGCGGCCCAGCTGTGCGCGGGCCTGGCGGAAGCCGGGCAGGGCGCGCGCGTGCACCTGGTCTGCGAAGAGGCCTGCGAGCCTTATCACCGTCCGCCGCTGTCGAAGGCCTTCCTCAAGAGCGCCGAAGAAACCACGCAGCCGCACAAGGCCGCCGACTGGTACCGCGAAGCGGGCATCACGCTGCACCTGGGCGACGCGGCCGTGGCCATCGACCGCGAGGCGCACACCGTCACGCTGCGCTCGGGCGCGGTGCTGCCGTGGGAGCGCCTGGTGCTGGCCACCGGCACGCGCGCGCGGCAGATGCCCGGCCTGCAGGCCGGCCTCGAAAACGTCGCGAGCCTGCGCGCCGCCGACGAGGCGCAGCGCCTGCGCACGCGGCTGGCGGATGCGCAGCAGGTCACGGTGCTGGGCGGCGGCTTCATCGGCCTCGAAGTGGCAGCCACCGCACAGGCGCTGGGCAAGCGCGTGCAGGTGATCGAATGCGCGCCGCGCCTGCTGGGCCGCGCCGTGTCGCCCGAGCTGTCGGCGCACGTCCTGGCCACGCACCGCGCGGCCGGCATCGACATCGTGCTGGGCGCGCAGACCGGCGCCTTCGAAGTCGTGGGCGACCGGCTCGTGTCGGTCGAGGTCAACGGCACGAAGCAGCCGATCGACCTGCTGCTGCTGGGCATCGGCGCCGTGCCCGAGACCGCGCTCGCGCAGGCCGCGGGCCTCGAGTGCGCCGACGGCATCGTGGTCGACGGCCACATGCAGACCAGCGCGGCCGACGTGCTCGCGGTGGGCGATTGCACGCGCTTCCCCGACCGCCGCGCGGGCCGCGCACTGCGGCTCGAATCGGTGCAGAACGCGAACGACCAGGCGCGCACGGCCGTGGCCACGCTGACCGGCGCCGCGCGCGATCACGACGCGGTCGCGTGGTTCTGGTCCGACCAGGGCGGCCTGCGTCTGCAGATGGCGGGCCTCATGCCGGCCGAAGGCACGCCGGGCTTGGTGAGCGTGCGCCGCGCGGGGCCGAAGCCCGAGGCGTTTTCGCTGTTCCACTACGTCGACGGCCAGCTCGTGTGCGTCGAATCGGTGAACGCGCCGGTCGATCACATGATGAGCCGCAAGCTGCTCGAAGCGGGCCGCAGCCCCGCGCCCGAGGCGGTGGCGGACGCGGCGGTACCACTAAAGAATCACCTCGCGTAACCGCTGTCGCAACGGCGCTGCACGACAGGCCCGGATTCACCGGTCTGTCACCCGGCTTTCGGAGACTGGTCTTTCCTCATATCCGCAGGGAGACCTCTCGATGAACAACGCAGTGGCCGCGTCGCTGGCGCGCCTCGCCCCCATGTCCACCTGTGCCGCCGTCCTGGCCGCCGTGCTCACCGCCTGTGGCGGTGGCAACGGAGGCGGCACCACGTTCCCTCCGATCGTTCCGCCCCCTGCGCCCGCGCCCGCCCCGGCGCCCGTGGCCGCCGGCACGCGCACCACGGTCGCGCTGCTCGAAACGACCGACCTGCATTTCAACGTGCGCAGCTACGACTACTTCAAGCTCGCCGAAGACAAGTCGTACGGCTACGAGCGCACCGCCACGCTCATCAACGCCGCGCGCAAGGAGTTCGCGAACACGATGCTGTTCGACAACGGCGACACCATCCAGGGCACCGCGCTGGCCGACTACGAAGCGCTGGTCAGCCGCATCCCGTGCACGCAGCCGCTGTCGATGTACAAGGTGATGAACGCCACCGGCTATGACGCCGGCACGCTGGGCAACCACGAGTTCAACTACGGCCTGGACTTTCTCAACCAGGTGCTCGGCGGCGGCCTCGATGTCGAGGGCGTGGACGGCAGCAAGAAGTGCGCGGGCCCCAGCTTCCCGATGGTGGTGGCCAACGTGCACAGCCTCAAGAGCGGCAGGCCGCTCGTGGCGCCCTACACCATCGTCACCAAGCAGTTCACCGCCACTGCGCCGGACGGCAAGAGCGTGACGGTGCCGGTGAAGGTCGGCGTGATCGGCTTCACCACGCCCGGCATCATGAACTGGGACAAGCGCTTTCTTGAAGGCAAGCTGCGCACCGAAGGCGCGGTCGAAGCCGCCAAGCGCTACGTGCCCGAGCTGCGCGAGAAGGGCGCCGACATCGTCGTGGCGCTGCAGCACGGCGGCCTCGATGCCTCGCCGTACTCGCCGACGATGGAAAGCCCGGGCCTGTACCTGTCGAAGGTGCCCGGCATCGACGTGCTGATGATGGGCCACCAGCACGGCCTGTTCCCCGACCGCGGCGCCAAGCCCGGCTACACCCAGCCCGGCGTGGACAACGCCGCCGGCACCGTCAACGGCGTGCCGGCCGTGATGCCCAGCTCGTGGGGCAAGGCGCTGGGCCTCGTGAAGCTCGAGCTCGTGTGGGACGGCAAGGCCTGGGGCGTGGACAAGAGCAAGACGCTGGTCGAGGCGCGTTCGACCCTGATCGGCAAGGGCGTGTATGTCGATGCCGACCCGAGCGTGGCACCGATGGTCGACACCCAGCACCAGGCCGCGATCGACTACGTGAAGACGCCCATCGGCAGCACCGACTTCCGCATGAACACCTTCTTTGCCGACGTCGGCGACCCGGGCGCGATCCAGATCGTGAACCAGGCCCAGGCCGACTACGTGAAGACCTACCTCCAGGCCAACCTGCCGCAGTACGCGAGCCTGCCGGTGCTGTCGGTGAGCGCGCCCTTCAAGTCGGGCTTCGAGGGCGGGCGCGACTACACCGACGTGGCCGTGGGCAACCTCGCGATCTTCAGCGCGGCCGACCTGTACCTGTACCCGAACACGGTGTACGCGGTGAAGGTGACGGGTGCCGAGATCAAGGGCTGGCTCGAAGCCGCGGTCAAGCGCTTCAACAAGATCGACCCGGCGCTCACGACCGACCAGTCGCTGATCAGCCCCTTCCCGGGCTACAACTTCGACATGTTCACCACGCCCGACATGCAGTACGAGATCGACGTGACGCAGGCCGTGGGCAGCCGCATCAAGAACCTCATGTACCTGGGCGCGCCCATCGACCCGGCGAAGGAGTTCGTCATTGCGACGAACAACTACCGCGCGACCAGCGGTGCGAGCTTCATTCCGGCGCTGGACGGGCGCGCAACGATCTACGCCTCGCCCGATGCGAACCGCGACGTGCTGATCGCGTACATCAAGGCGAAGAAGACGATCACGCGCGCGGCCGACGGCGCGGCGCGCAGCTGGCGCTTCACCAAGGTGACGACCGCGGGCAACGTGACGATCACGTCGGGCCAGGGGCAATTGAGCGCGGCCACGGACGCGGGGTTGACGAACATCTCGCTGCTGACCGCGGATGACGGCAACGGCAAGGGCCGCTCGGTCTACAAGGTCGATCTGAGCAAGTAAGGGCAGGGCCCGTGCGGCGCCGTGTCAGCGCCGCACGGGCGCCAGCAGCACCACCAGCGCCCCGGCCCCGCCTTCGGCCGGCTTGGCCTGCACGAAGGCGATCACCTCGTTCTTCTGGATCAGCCAGCGCTGCGTCTTGGTCTTGAGCACCGGCTGCTTGCCGGGCGAGCCCAGGCCCTTGCCGTGCACCACGCGCACGCAGCGCAGCCCCTGCTTGTGGGCGTTGCGGATGAAGCCACCCAGCGCCTCGCGCGCCTCGTCGCTGCGCAGGCCGTGCAGGTCGACCTGCCCCTGGATCGCCCAGTCGCCCTTGCGCAGCCGCGCCGTGATGTCGGTGCCGATGCCGGGGCGGCGAAAGCTCATGGCGTCGTCGACATCGAGCAGCGTGGTCACGTCGAACTCGTCGGACAGCGACTCGCGCAGCACGCGCTGCTCGTCGAGCTGGTGCTGAAACGGAATGGGCGCGGGCGGCTCGGGCGCGAGCGCCACGGCGGCCTTGCGGCGCAGCGGCTCGGTGGCGCCGATGGCGCGCGTGAACAGGTCTTTCTCGGCGGCACGCTTGCGCTCGGCCGCGGCGCGCGCGGCGGCCTCGGCGGCCTCGCGCTCGCGGGTTTCGGCGAGCACGCGCTGCACCTGCTTGAGGTCGGCCAGGTTCTTCAGGGCCGGGGGACGCGAAGAAGACGACGCCATCAGAGCAGCCCCCGTTCCGCCATCGAGAAGCTCTGGCCCGGGCTCACGATGACGTGGTCGAGCACGCGCACGTCGACCAGCGCCAGCGCGGCGCGCAGGGTCTGCGTGAGCGATTCGTCGGCGCGCGAGGGCTCGATGCTGCCGCTGGGGTGGTTGTGGGCCAGCACCACGGCCGCGGCCTGGTGGTGCAGCGCGCGGGTGACGACCTCGCGCGGGTAGACGCTGGTCTGCGTGAGCGTGCCGCGAAACAGCTCCTCGAGCGTGAGCAGGCGGTGCTGCACGTCGAGGAACAGCACCGCGAACACCTCGTGCGGGCGCGAGCCGATGTGCATCTGCAGGTACTGCTTGACCGCCTCGGGCGAGTCGAACACCGTGCGCTCCTTCAGGCGCTCGCCCATGGCGCGGCGCGCCAGCTCGAGCACCGCCGTGAGTTCGGAGCGCTTGGCGCTGCCGCCCATGCCCTTGACCGCCTTGAGGTCATCGGGCGCGGTGTGCAGCAGCCCCGACAGCCCGCCGAAGCGCTCGAGCAGTTGCTGGGCCAGCTGGAGCACGTTCTTGCCGGCCACGCCGGTGCGCAGCAGCAGCGCCAGCAGCTCGGCGTCGGCCAGCGCGGCGGCGCCCCGCGCGATGAGCTTTTCGCGCGGCCGGGCGTCGAGAGGGAGATCCTTGAATGCCATGAAACCCTGCAGAAACCTGGGCCGGGGCGAGATGTTGCCCCGATCCTTAAAATGAGGGTCAGTTTATCGGGACACCTCCCTCGTCTTTGCCCACCTTCGCTGCACCCATGTCCCAAGTTGTGACTTCCGGCTCCTTCCTGACCCTGCACTACCGGCTGGCCGGTCCGGCGGGCGACATCATCAACACCTTCGCCGACAAGCCCGCCACGCTGTCGCTGGGCACCGGCGAGCTCTCGCCGGCCATGGAGCAGCGCCTGATGGGCATGGAAGAGGGCGCGCACGCCACCTTCGAGCTGCCCGCCGGCGAGGCCTTCGGCGAACGCAACCCGGACATGCAGCAATGGGTGGCGCGCAAGCTGCTGGCCCAGATGGGCGACCCCGACGAGCAGTACGCCGTCGGCGATGTGGTGCAGTTCCCCACGCCCGACGGCTCGGGCAGCTACGCGGGCGCGGTCGTCGAGTCGAACGAGACCGGCGTGCGCTTCGACTTCAACCACCCTCTCGCAGGGCAACCGGTCACCTTCGAAGTGAAGCTGATCGGCGTGCTATGAACCCGAACATCGAAGAAGTCCTGTTGGCCGAGCCGCGCGGCTTCTGCGCCGGCGTGGACCGCGCCATCGAGATCGTCGAGCGCGCCCTCGCCAAGTTCGGCGCGCCGATCTACGTGCGCCACGAGATCGTGCACAACACCTACGTGGTGAACGAGCTCAAGGCCAAGGGCGCGATCTTCATCGAGGAACTCTCCGACGTGCCGCCCGGCTCCACGCTGGTATTCAGCGCGCACGGCGTGAGCAAGGCCGTGGAGCAGGAGGCGCGCGACCGCGGCTTCTCGATCTTCGACGCCACCTGCCCGCTCGTGACCAAGGTGCACGTCGAGGTGGCCAAGCTCGCCAAAGAGGGCTACGAATTCATCATGATCGGCCACAAGGGCCACCCCGAGGTCGAAGGCACGATGGGGCAGCTGTCGAGCGGCATCCACCTCGTGGAAGACGTGGCCGACGTGGCCAATGCGTCGCCGCTGCAGACCGAGAAGCTCGCCGTGGTCACGCAGACCACGCTCAGCGTGGACGACGCCGCGGAGATCGCCGCCGCCGTGCGCGCGCGCTTTCCGAACGTGCGCGAGCCCAAGCAGCAAGATATTTGCTACGCCACCCAGAACCGCCAGGACGCGGTGAAGATCATGAGCCCGCAGGTCGACCTCGTGATCGTGGTCGGCAGCCCCACCAGCTCCAACAGCAACCGCCTGCGCGAGCTGGCGCAGCGCCTGGGCACCGAGAGCTACATGGTCGATTCGGCCGACGAGCTCAAGCCCGAATGGTTCGAGGGCAAGTCGCGCATCGGCCTCACCGCCGGCGCCTCGGCGCCCGAGGTGCTGGTGCACGAGGTGATCGAGCGCGTGCGCGCCTTCGGCGCCGTGTCGGTGCGCAAGATGGACGGCATCGAGGAAACCATCAAGTTCCCGCTTCCCAAGGGCCTCAAGCTCGACGACATCCCGCCCCCTGGGCACATCTCCTGAACATCATGACAAACACCGATTGGCGCTCCGACATCGAGAGCGCCTCCCGCAGGCTGGGCGAACGCGCCGGCCATTTCCTGCGTGAAACGCCGCTGTGGAAGCTGCCGGCCGCCGCCCTGGGCGTGGCCGCGCCCGGCGCCGAAGTCTGGCTCAAGCTGGAGCACATGCAGGTCAGCGGCAGCTTCAAGGCCCGCGGCATGATGAACCGCCTGCTGGCCAACGACATCCCCGCCGCGGGCGTGATCGTGGCCTCGGGCGGCAACGCCGGCATTGCCACGGCGGCCGCCGCCAAGGCGCTGGGCGTGCCCTGCCAGGTGTTCCTGCCGGGCGTGTCGCCCGAAGCCAAGCGCGCGCGCCTGCGGGCGCTGGGCGCCGAAGTGGTCGTGGTCGGCGAGCTGTACCCCGACGCGCTGGCCGCCTGCCTGGCGCGCCAGAAGGAAACGGGCGCCTTGCTCACCCACGCCTACGACCAGCCCGAAGTGGTGGCCGGTGCCGGCACGCTCGGTCGCGAGATCGAGGCGCAGGGCGGCCTGCCCGACGCCGTGCTGGTGAGCGTGGGCGGCGGCGGCCTGATCGGCGGCCTGGCCGGTTGGTTCGAGCAGCGCGCCCGCGTGGTGGCGCTCGAGCCCGAAAAGGCCCCGACGCTGTTCCGCGCCCGCGAGGCCGGCGAGCCGGTCGACGTGGACGTCGGCGGCATCGCGGCCGATTCGCTCGGCGCGCGCCGCATCGGCGCCATCGCCTGGGAGATCACGCAGCAGCAGGTGCGCGACGCGCTGCTGCTGTCCGACGACGCGATCCGCGCCGCCCAGCAGTGGCTGTGGAAAGAACTGAAGCTCGCCGTGGAGCCGGCCGCCGCGCTGCCGCTGGCGGCGCTGCAGACCGGCGCCTACGTGCCGCGCGAGGGCGAGAAGGTGTGCCTGATCATCTGCGGGGCGAACGTCGATCCGGCCACGGTCGCCTGAGTCGCCGCAGGCGTGCGAGCGGGGAGGGCGGGCGCGGGCCGGGCGCCCACCTAAAATCTCCCCATGCTCGACATCACCCTGCTCCGCAAAGACCTGGCCTCCGCTGTGGCCGGCCTCGAAAAACGCAAGAAGAACCAGCCCTACCTCGACGTCTCGGCGTTCACCGCGCTCGAGGCCGAGCGCAAGACGCTGCAGACCCGCACCGAGGAAATCCAGGCGCGCCGCAACACGCTGAACAAGCAGATCGGCCCGCTCAAGGCCAAGGGCGAGTCGGTTGACGCGCTCATGGCCGAAGTGAACGCGCTCAAGGCCGAGCAGGAATCGCAATCCAAACGCCTCGAAGAGATCCAGCCCGAGCTGCACGCGCTGCTGCTGGCCGTGCCCAACCTGCCGCACGCCAGCGTGCCGCTCGGTGAAGACGAAGCCGGCAACGTCGAGATGCGCCGCTGGGCGCCTCAGGGTGGCGCCGGCGCCAACGCCACGCCGCTGGCTTTCGCGCCCAAGGACCACGTCGACCTCGGCGCGCCGCTGGGGCTCGATTTCGAGATGGGCGCCAAGCTCTCGGGCTCGCGCTTCACCGTCATGAAGGGCCCGATCGCCCGCCTGCACCGCGCGCTGGCCCAGTTCATGGTCGACCTGCAGACCGAACAGCACGGCTACACCGAGTGCTACGTGCCCTACGTGGTCAACGCGGCCACGCTCAGCGGCACCGGCCAGCTGCCCAAGTTCGAAGGCGACCTGTTCGCCGCGAAGAAGGGCGGCCAGGACGGTGAGCCCGCGCCCGACCATTCGGCGCTGTACCTCATCCCGACCAGCGAAGTGCCGCTGACCAACTTCGTGCGCAACGAGGTCGTGCCCGAGGCGCAACTGCCCATCAAGCTCACGGCCCACACGCCGTGTTTCCGTTCCGAAGCCGGCAGCGCCGGGCGCGACACGCGCGGCATGATCCGCCAGCACCAGTTCGACAAGGTCGAGATGGTGCAGATCGTGCACCCCGAGAAGAGCTACGACGCGCTCGAGCAGATGACCGGTCACGCCGAAGCCGTGCTGCAGGCGCTGGAGCTGCCGTACCGCGTGGTGCTGCTGTGCACCGGCGACATGGGTTTCGGTTCCACCAAGACCTACGACCTCGAGGTGTGGCTGCCCGCGCAGAACACGTACCGCGAGATCAGCTCGGTGTCGAACTGCGAAGCCTTCCAGGCGCGCCGCCTGCAGGCCCGTTTCAAGAACGCCCAGGGCAAGAACGAGCTGGTGCACACCCTCAACGGCTCCGGCCTGGCCGTGGGCCGCGCGCTGGTCGCCGTGCTGGAGAACCACCAGAACGAAGACGGCTCGATCAACGTGCCGGCGGCGTTGCGTCCGTACCTCGGCGGCCTCGAAGTTTTGCGCGGTTGAAGCGCAGGGCGTCAAAAGTCAGATTTTTCTGGCTATAATCTGAGGCTCGACAGCACCGGAGAGGTGGCAGAGTGGTCGAATGTACCTGACTCGAAATCAGGCGTACTAGCGATAGTACCGAGGGTTCGAATCCCTCCCTCTCCTCCAGATTCAAGCCCCTGTAGCAGCCCTGCTACAGGGGCTTTGTCTTTGGGCCGCCCATGTCGCCTCATGGCGCCCGCTGCTGCGGCTCCCCACACCCCCTGCGCTGCAGCACCGGCAGCAACTGCGGCCCCAGCGACTTCAGCAGCTGCGTCGGCAGCGCGCTCGTGAACCGATGGCGCGCGGCGTGGGGCTCGTGCACGTAGGCCAGGATCGTGCCGAAGTAGCGGTCGCCGATCATGAACACGAAGGTGGCCGAGCGGTCGATCTTGCGCTGCGAAATCACCCGTCCGCCGCGGCCGGTCTGTTCGTAGCGGTGGTCGCCGGTGCCGGTCTTGCCGCCGATCTCGAGGGCGCGGCCGCTCTCGTCCACCAGCGCGCCCTTCAGCCGCCGTGCGGTGCCGTCGTTCACCACCTCGACCAAGGCACGGCGCACCGTGGCGGCCACCTCGGCGGGCAGCACCTGCTGTGCGCTCGCATGGCGCGGCTCCAGCCGTGTCTCGTAGGGCGTGTCGCGCGCGAAGTGCAGGGCGCCGACCCGTTGCGTGGGCAGCCGCACGCCGTCGTTCGCGAGGATGCCCATCAGCTCCGCCAGGGCGGCCGGCCGGTCGCCCGATGCGCCGATCGCGCTCGCATACGACGGCGTCAGCGACGCGAACGGGTAACCCACGCGCTGCCATGAACGATGAATCTGCGCAAAGGCGTCGAGCTCGATCAGCTCGCGCAGGCGCCTGTCCTGCGCGCTCTTGTGGCGCGTCTTGAAGAGCCAGGCGTAGACCTCCTGGCGTTCGCGCGTGCTCGCGTCCAGCACCTCGGTCAGCGAGGCGCCGGGGTGGCGCCGCAGGTAACCGACCAGCCAGAGTTCCAGCGGATGCACGCGCGCGACGTAGCCGCGATCGGCCAGCGACAGGCCGGCGTAGGTGCTGCGCAGCGCGCCCAAGGCGCGCGGCGAGCCGGCGCCGCGGCCCAGCCGCTGCACCAGGAGCGCGTCGAGCCGTGCGTCGTCGGCCCCGGGCTCGATGGTGAAGAGCACGCTCGCCAGGCGCGGTGCCGATGGCCTCAGGCCGCGCAGCAGCAGCGCCTCGGCGTCCGCGGCCGGCAGGTGCTGGTACTTGCGATGGAAGCGGGTGAGGAAGGCCGAGCCTTCGCGGTCGGCAAAGCGCGCGAGCAGCTCGCGCCGGCCCGGGTCGGCGGGGTCCTTCAGCAGGCGCTCGGCGCCCGACGCGCCACCGAACATGCGGTGGCGCACCAGGTCGCGCATCAGGCGGATGAACACCAGGTTGACCGAATGCTTGAAGCCTTCGCGCACGGTCATCGAGCTGCTGTTGCGCGAGCGCTCGAAGTTCTCGAACTGGTGCAGGCCGCCGCCGGTGAAGAAGGCCTCGCCCGGGTTTGCCGAGTACTTGCGCTCCATCGCCGCCTCCAGCATCGGCTGAAGACGCCGATCCTTGGCGCGCAGGAGGTACTGCCGCGCCCACGTGCCCAGCGGGTCGCGCGGGTTCGGCGCCAGCGCCGACAGCTGGGCCGGGCTCAGGTCGACCCAGCCCGCGTGCAGCTCGGCCACGAGCTCCAGGTAGCTCACCAGGGTGCGCAGCTTGGCGGTCGAGCCCAGGTCCAGCCGCGCGCCCTGGTTCACGTCGAACGGCTGGTCGATGTTGTCGGCCTGGATGCGCAGCAGGTTGCTCCCGGCGCTGCGCTCGAACAGCGTGAAGCTGTAGATCAGCGGGCTGGGGTCGGCGCCCGGGTCGAGCATGTGGGAGCCCACCAGCCCCGCCGCCTTCGTCGCGGCGGGCGTGCGCAGGCCGGCCAGCACGCGCGCCACGAGCGCCTGCGCTTCGCCGTCCAGGCTGGTTTCGGCCTCGAGGTCGAGGCGCTCCAGGTCGTAGGCCCGCGGCACGTCGAGCAGCGTGCCGATGTGGGTGCGCAGCGCGGTCGCGGCCTTGCGCTGCACGAAGTCGGGCCGGGGCGTCGGCGGCAGCGGTGGCTGCAGGTGCAAGGACAGCGGCAGCGCCGCGTCGCGCAGCGTGGGCGAGATCAGGCCGGCCTCGGCCATCAGCCGCAGGTAGCTGTCGGTCAGCCGCGCCAGGCTGGCGCCGTCGCCGAGCAGGTGCTGCGACGGGCGGCGCTGCGCGATCATCAGCGACAGCGCCTGCTTGAAGGCTTCCGCCTGCTGCCGCAGCGCCTCGTCCGTGGGCGCTGCCGCCTCTTCCGCCTGGTCGGCGAGCAGGCGGTTGATTTCACCGAAGTCGCGCCCGTACCAAGCCCACAGGCCGTCGCCCAGCCCGTGCACCTCGCCCATGCCCGGGCGCGCGGCCAGCGGCACGGTGTCGAGGTAGTCGACGACGATCTGGCGGCGCCGCGCCTGCGTGTCGTCGCCGTCCTGGTAGGCACGCAGCGAGGCTGACGCCATCTGGCGCAGCTTGTCGCCGACGGACCCGGTGCGGCCCTGCGGCGAATGGCGGTACTTCTCGAGCTGGGTGGCCAGCGTGCTGCCGCCCGTCGCCGTCTGGCCCAGGCCGACCGCGCGCAGCGCCTGTTCGAGCGCCGCCTTGGCGAAGCGCTCCGGATCGATCGCGGGGTTGCGCTGCAGCGGCTGCGCGTCCAGCAGGTGGCGGTCCTCGACGAAGAGCAGGGCGCTCACCAGCAGCGGCGGCACCTCCTCGAAACGCTCGTAGGCGCGCTGCGGCACGCGGGTGTGCAGCAGCGCCGTGTCCCGGCAGTCGCGCACGGTCAGGCCGGCCTGGTTTTTCTCACGGTAGGGCGCGAAGAGCCCGTAGTCCTGCAGTTCGATCAGCCGTGGCGACATGCGGGCCTGGCGGGTGACGACATAGCCCTGCGGCGCCAGGCGCTCGATGTAGTCCGGCAGCTGGTGGTAGCCCAGCCGCTCGTCGTAGGGCCCGGTCCGGGGAAAGCGGATGGCGTCGCTGGCACCGTCTTCGACGCTGAAGCGGGCGCCCTCGGCCAGGTCGCGCCACAGGGCCGATTGCAGCCGGGACGTCTTCAGTTCGTCCAGCACGAACAGGGCAAGCCCGCCTCCCACGGCGAGTCCCGCGCCGATCCAGACAAGCTTCTTGAACCAAGTCATGCTCTGCCTCGCGAACAGTCCACACCATGGGTTCGTCAGTGACGATGATGCGCTTTTTGAGGCGATTTGGCATGCGTGCGACGACGCAATCGGCCGGAGTCATGCCCTTCCGCCGTGCGGCAGAAGAGGTACCTCGACACGCCGGAGCATGTCGATCTGCGCGGACGTGCGGATTTGTCTCAGGGAGGGCTTGGCCCGCTAACCCTTCACGACCCCGGACACCCCACTAGTCGTCGGAATCCTGCGGGCCCGCCAGCAGCCCGAGCACCAACCCGCCGAGGACGATGGCCAGGGCAAGAATCAGCGATGCCTCTGCGAGTAGTCTCATGGTGTCCTGCAATGAATCTCCCCCTCACGATGTGCCCGCCATTGAACGTGCGTTCACTGACTGTCGGCTGAGTGCGGAAGCAGAAGGGTTTTATGCGGGGCTTCAGCCTGTCTTCAGCTAAGGCGCGGATACTGGCGGCGACGGTCTTCTGGCGTTGGTAGAGGACGCTTCGGCACCCGCCCTTCGGGGTGGTTCCTCGAGGCCGGAGGTCGTCACGGTTTTCTTGTCGCGCGGGCGCATGCTCAGGCCCGCGCGCTTTCGCCGAGCCACACCGGCTCGTTCGAGGTGTCCGGGAAGTCCGCGGTGTCGATCAGCGGCGCCTCGTCGACGTCAGAGGCACACCGCGCGGCCGGCGCCATGTGCCGCAGCTCGTAGCCGCGCCCATACACCGAGACCAGCACGAACTCGCCGCCCTTGTGCAGCGACAGCTTGCGGCGGATGCTGGCCACGCAGCAGTCCAGCGTGCGGCTCGTGCGTTCGATGCGCGCATCCACCCACAGCGAGGCCAACAGCCAGTCGCGCTCCAGCAGCCGGCCGGCGTTGCGAAACAGCAGCAGCGCCAGTTCGAACTCGCGCGGCTTCAGGCGCACCTCGGTGCCGTGGCACACGACCACGCGGCGCTCGCCCAGGAACTGGTAGTCGCCGAAGCACGCGGCCGTGGCGTGCGGCTGCAGCAACGTGCGGTTGCGCCGCAGCGATTCGCGCACGCGCAACTCCACCTCGAACTCGTCGACGGGCAGCACCGCGAAGTCGATGCTCGCGCCCTGCGTCTCGCCGCCCGCGGCCGACAGCACGTCGACCAGCAGGTCGCGCTGCGAGGCGCGCGCCACCAGGAAGATGGGAATGCGCAGCGCGCGGCACATCGCCGTGAGGATCGGCCAGGCGCCTTCGTCCTTCAGCACCACCAGCAGCAGGCCGAACTGCAGGCCCTGGGTGATCGCCAGCAGGAAGTCCGTGCTGTCGTCGAAGCACACGGGATCGCAGCCCATCAGGCGCAGGCGGTTGCCCCAGCCGGCCTGTTGCGCCTCGTCGCAGCCCACCATCGCGATGCGGCGCGCGCCCTGCTGCGCGGCCATCACGCGCGGGCTCCCCGGCGTGCGACCTTCTCGTGGCGGGGCGTTGGCGTGGCAGGAGAGGTCTTCATGTCGGTGGCATCCATGCGAAGGTGGTGAAGGGCGTCCCGGGGCGATGGCATGGGCTCAGGGGCGGGCGGCGGCCGTGCTGCGCGGCAGCTTCCAGCCGATGCCCGCGTTGAAGCCCCAGTCCCGGCCCGTGCTGGACACGCCCATGCCCCAGGCCATGTCGCCGTCGTCCGAGCTGCGCTTGAAGCCCAGCGCCGCGGCCGAATAGCCCCGGTAGCTGCCGAAGGCCAGGCCAATGGACTGTTCGCCGGGCCGGTACGTCGGCACGTAGGCGGCCGACATCGCGATGGCCATGGCCGCGCCCGAGTAGGCGATACGCGCCGTCTCGCCGACGGCCGCGCGCACCGGGTGCAGCTGGCCCAGGTTGATGGCGTCGTCCGGGCGCACGGCGGGCGCCAGTTCGAAGGCCTGGGCGCCGGTGCACGCGAGCCACAGCATCAGCACCCGCAGGATCGCGGTGCGTCGGGGAGCGAAACGTGCGGACGCGTTCACGGCTGCTGTTCAGCCGGCGGCCAGCCGGGTGCCCGTGCCGGCCTGCGTCTTGCGCACACCGTCGGGGCCGTAGAAAGGTTGGGCGCGGGCCTGCAGGAAGTGCAGCGCCTGCTGCGTGAAGTCGAGGTGCGCGTACACCAGCGTGCCGTTGTGCAGGTTGCGGTTGCGCGCGTCTTCGGCGAGCGCGAGCAGTTCGCTCCAGGCCTGGCGCGTCGGCGCACCGCCCGCGGCCGCGGCGGCATCCGCACCCGCGCGGCCGGGCGCAAAGCCCAGCGCCGCCTGCAGCGATTCGCGCTGCCGGTCGAGTTCGGCCATGCGATCCAGCAGCGCGGTCTTGCGGCCGGCGATGGCGTTCAGCGCGTCGAAGTCGCTGGCGGACATGGCCTGCGCCTCCTGGTCCAGCGTGACAAGGAAGTCCCCGATGCAGCCTGCTTCCGCGCGCAGGTGCGCCAGCAAGGTGCTCATGCCTGGCCTTTCGGCGCGAGCAGCTCGCGCACGCTGGCCAGCAGGCCGTCGGCGATGCGCTCGGGGCGGATCTCGTAGCGGCCGGCGCGGATGTCCTCGCGGATCGCGGCCACGCGCGCGGCGTCGAAATCGCTGCCCCCCACGGCGGCGGGCATTGCATGGACGAGCGCGGAAACGGGCGCCGCTTCCTTCGGGCGCTGCACGGCCTCGGCGGGCGTCGACGGAGCCGGCGCGCCCGGTGCGGGCGTGCGGTGCAGGGGCGTGGCCGAAGGGGCGGTGGGATCGATTTTCAAGGTGATTCCTCAGGGGCTGACCCGTATATCGGCAGCCGGTGCAAGAACTTTAGGAAGGGCGTGCATGAAGTGAAGCCTGCGCCAACGCGGCGGCCGCTACTGCACCAGCCGGACCTGTCCTTCCTCGTCGGCCACGCCGCGGATCACCCGGCCGTCCAGCGTCCTGGCTTGCACCACCGCGCCCACCGCGGCGCCGCTCAGGGCCTTGGCCTCGGTGCTGACGACAAAACCCGGCCCCTGCGCCACCACCTTCACGGCCTGGCCCTGCTGGATCACGGCGACGCCGCGCAGCAGCTCCTTGCGGATCGGAGCGCCGGGCGCGACGCGGTTGGCGCTCACCACCCCGACCAGTTCGGCCGCGCTGGTGACCACCGAGCGCGGCAGCCGCGTGAGGTCGCCGGTGCGCTCGACCACGTCGCCGGCGCCCAGCGCCCGGCCCGCGTCGATGGCGCGCGCCGCCACCAGGTAGCGGCCTTCCACCGCGACACGCGCCTGCACGAAGCGCGTCCACGGCCGTTCGGCATGGCAACGCACACCCACCGAGATGCGGCCCCACGGCGTGACGCCCGGCGGCAGGAACACTTCGGGGGCTTCGCACGTGGGCAGGGCCTCGGTGCCGCGCCCTTCGAGGCTGACCGTCACCTTGCCCGGCAGGCCGGCGCTCTGCACCTGGAGGTAGGTCTCGACCGCCTTCGCGGCCGCGTCGCCTGCGATCGCACCGGTCGACATCGCGCACGACAGCCCCACTGCGCAGGCAGTGCGCAGCAGGCGTTGGCGAAGCGGCGAGAGGGTCATCGAAAGCGAAAGAAGAGGGCCAGAAAAATGAGGACGCCGATGCAGGAAAGCCGCAACCGGCGCCCCTGGATTCTTATGAATTCGCCCCGCAGGCGAAGGTGCGAGCAGCAGGCGAAACCCCCCTTTGTTCGGGCGATTGCCAACGCGCCGCATGCATAGACTTGCTTTCCATCGGTCGCTGCGCCCCGTGCACTGGCGACGCCTCAACAGATGGAACAAAGATGATCGACAAGCTGGATGCGGCGTTTCGCTTCCACCGCGAAGCGCTCCATCTCCGGGCCCAGCGCCAGGAGGTGCTCGCGGCCAACATCGCCCATGCCGACACGCCGAACTACAAGGCGCGCGACTTCGACTTCGGCGCGCGCCTGAGCGAGGCCGTTGAGCGCGGTCGCGCCGCATCGTCGGTGTCGATGGCCACCACCTCGTCGCGCCACCTCGCGGGCCAGGCGCAGGCCACGGCCGGCGACGACCTGCTGTACCGCGTGCCGCACCAGTCCAGCCTCGACGGCAACACGGTCGAGATGGACGTCGAGCGCGTGGCCTTCGCCGACAACGCGCTGCGCTACGAGTCGAACCTCACCCTCATCAACGCCAAGATCAAGTCGCTCCTGTCGGCGGTACAGCCATGAACATCTTCGACGTGGCGGGCTCCGCCATGACCGCGCAATCGCAGCGCATGAACGTGACCGCGAGCAACCTCGCCAACGCCGAGAGCGTGGCCGGCCCCGACGGCCAGCCCTACCGCGCCAAGCAGGTGGTGTTCGAGGTGGCGGCTTCGGGCCGGCGCGACATCGGCGGCGTCAAGGTGGCCGGTGTCATCGAAGACCCGTCGCCCGCCAAGCTGGTGTTCGACCCCAAGAGCCCGCACGCCAACGCCGAGGGCTACGTGGCGATGCCCAACGTCAACGTGGTCGAAGAGATGACCAACATGATCTCGGCCTCGCGCAGCTACCAGGCCAACGTCGAGGTGCTCAACACCGCCAAGACGCTGATGGTCAAGACGCTGACCATCGGCCAGTAACCCCCGCACGCACACGCGCCTCCCGCAGGAAGAACACCGACCCCATGGCCCTCTCCGACACCTCGTCCATCAGCGGGCTGAACGCGCCCACGGCGGCGAACAGCAACAACAACGTCTCCAGCGCCGACAGCGAGCAGCGCTTTCTCAAGCTGCTGGTCACGCAGCTGAACAACCAGGACCCGCTCAACCCGATGCAGAACGCCGAGCTCACTTCGCAGCTCGCGCAGATGAGCACCGTGAGCGGCATCGAGAAGCTCAACGCCACACTCTCCGGCCTGGTCAACCAGACCGGCGCCAACCAGCTGCTGCAGGCCACCTCGCTCATCGGCTACAACGTGCTGTCGCCCGGCGACGTGCTCACCACCAAGAAGCCCGAGGACGGCAAGGACCCCGCCACGCAGGCCTTCGCCGTGCAGCTGCCGGGCACCGCCGCCGACGTCGAGATCAAGATCGTCGACAGCACCGGCAAGGTGATCCGCACGCTCGACGCGGGCGCCATGAAGGAAGGCGTCAACGCCGTCACCTGGGACGGCAAGGACGACCTGGGCGTGGCGGTGCCGCCGGGCGCCTACCGCTTCACGGTCGATGCCAGCAACAACGGCACGACGGTGAAGGCCACCGCGCTCACCTTCTCGCAGGTGGCCGCCGTGAAGCAGGGCGCCGGCGGCGTCACGCTGGAGCTGGCCTCGGGCGCCAGCATCGGGCTGGGCGACGTGCGCCTGTTCCTCTGAGCTTTCGTCTTCGTCTTCGGCGTGGTCCGTGCGGGCCGCGCCCTTCGCACTCTTCTTCCTCGCACCGAACAAGGACCCCCTCATGAGTTTCTCCCAAGGCATCAGCGGACTCGGCGTGGCCGCGGCCAACCTCGACGTCATCGGCAACAACATCGCCAACTCGGGCACGGTGGGCTACAAGTCGGCCGCCGCCACCTTCCAGGACGTGTACGCCGGCTCGCGCGTGGGCCTGGGTGCCTCGGTGTCGGGCGTGACGCAGAACTTCACGCAGGGCGTGACGCAGTCGAGCACGCGCCCGCTGGACGTGGCCATCCTCAACGGCGACGGCTTCTTTCGCCTCGCCAGCCCCAGCGGCGAGGTCTTCTACTCGCGCAACGGCCAGTTCACGCGCGACAAGGACGGCTACATCGTCAACGCGCAGGGCCTGCAGCTCACCGGCTACGGCGCCAATGCCAGCGGCGGCATCAGCGGCGGCACGCCGGGCCCGATCCAGGTGCAGGGCGGCATGATGCCGCCCAAGCCCACGGCCAACATCGACGCGCAGTTCAACCTCGACGCGCGCAGCACGGTGCCTGCCAAGACGCCGTTCAACCCCACCGACGCCGCCACCTACAACTACCCGAACGCCATCGGCCCCATCTACGACTCGCTGGGCAATCCGCACGACGTGGCCGTGTACTTCGTGAAGACGGCGGCCAACACCTGGAACGTGTACGGCACCTCCGACGGCGCACCGCTGAACGGCGGCGCCGCGCTGTCCAACGTCACGTTCGACGCCAAGGGCGTCATGACCGCACCGGCTTCGGGCGCGTTCAACATCGGGCCGCTCACCTTCACCAACGGCGCCTCGCCGCTCACCGCCTCGGTCGACCTCACGGGCACCACGCAGTTCGGCAGCGCCAACGGCATGAGCAAGCTGGGCCAGGACGGCTACAAGTCGGGCGAGCTCACCGCGTTCTCGATCAACCCCGACGGCACCATCACCGGCAAGTTCTCCAACGAGCAGACGCGCCTGCTGGGCCAGGTCGTGCTGTCGTCGTTCGCCAACCCGAACGGCCTGGAGCCCAAGGGCAACAACGTGTGGGCCGAGACGCAGGCCTCGGGCAACGCGCTCACCGGCACGCCGGGCGAAGGCACCAAGGCCGGCTCGCTGGCCTCGGGCGCGCTGGAGTCGTCCAACGTCGACCTGACCTCCGAGCTGGTGAACCTCATCGTCGCGCAGCGCAACTATCAGGCCAATGCGCAGACCGTGAAGACGCAGGACCAGGTCATGCAGACGCTCATGAACATCCGCTGATCGGGAGCATTGCGTGGATCGAATGCTGTATGTCGCCATGAGCGGCGCCAAGCAGGCCATGGAGCAGCAGGCCGTGGTCGCCAACAACATGGCGAACGTCTCGACGCCGGGTTTCCGTGCGCAGATCGCGACCTTCCGCGCCGTGCCCGTGGTCGGCGAGGAAGCGCCCACGCGCGCCTTCGTGGCCGCCACCACGCCCGGCGCCGACTTCACGCACGGCCCGCTCACGCAGACCGGCCGCGCGCTCGACGTGGCCGTGGGCGGTGAAGGCTGGCTGGTGGTGCAGGCGGCCGACGGCGGCGAGGCCTACACGCGCGTCGGCAACCTGCAGATCGGCGCCGACGGCCAGCTCACGACGATGGGCGGACGCCCCGTGGTGGGCGACAACGGCGCGCTCACCGTGCCGCCGGGGTCGGCCGTGAGCATTGCGTCGAACGGCCTCGTGGGCTCGCGCGACGCGGCCTCGACCACGCTCACCGGCATCGCCGAGGTGGGCCGTCTCAAGCTCGTCAACCCGCCCGTGACCGACCTCGTGCGCGGCGACGACGGCCTGTTCCGCATGCGCGCCGACCTGCCGCCGGCCGAGGCCGACGAGGCCGTCACGCTCATCTCGGGCGCCATCGAGGGCAGCAACGTGCAGCCGGTCGATGCCATGGTGGCCATGATCGCCAACGCCCGCAGCTTCGAGATGCAGATGAAGTCGCTGCAGACCGCCGACATCAACGCGCAGACCGCCAACAAGCTGCTGGCCTACGGCTGACCCTCTTCCAGGAACTCCTTTCAATGATCCGCTCCCTCTACATCGCCAAGACCGGCCTGGACGCGCAGCAGACGCAGCTCGACGTGGTCTCCAACAACCTGGCCAACGTCGGCACCACCGGCTTCAAGCGCAGCCGCGCCGTGTTCGAAGACCTGGTCTACCAGAACCTGCGCCAGGTCGGCGGCCAGAGCTCCGACCAGACGCGCCTGCCTTCGGGCCTGCAGGTGGGCACCGGCGTGCACGTGGTCGCCACCGAGCGCATCCACTCGCAGGGCAACCTCACCAAGACCGACAAGCCGACCGACGTGGCCATCAGCGGCAGCGGCTTCTTCCAGGTGCTGATGCCCGACGGCACCACCTCGTACACGCGCGACGGTTCGTTCCAGACCGACCGCGACGGCCAGCTGGTCACGGCCAGCGGCTTTCCGGTGCAGCCGGCCATCACCATCCCGGCCAACGCCACCAGCATCACCGTGGGCCGCGACGGCATCGTGTCGGTGGTGCAGGCGGGCGGCACCAACACCGTGCAGGTCGGCCAGCTGCAGCTCGCGACCTTCGTCAACCCCACGGGCCTGCAGAGCAAGGGCGAGAACCTGTATGCCGAAACCGACGCCTCGGGCGCGCCCAACCAGGTGAACCCCGGCGTGGACGGCGCGGGCACGCTGAGCCAGGGCTATGTGGAGGCCTCCAACGTCAACGTGGTGGAAGAGCTGGTCAACATGATCGCCACCCAGCGTTCGTACGAGATCAACAGCAAGGCGGTCCAGACCTCGGACCAGATGCTGCAGCGCCTGGCCCAGTTGTGATGCGGGCGGGGGTGCGTCTTCTTCGCCGGGCGGCGGCGCTGCTGCTCGTGGCCGCGCTGGCCGCCGGCTGCGCGCAGGTGCCGCGCGAGCCGCTGGTGCACCAGCCGATGACGGCGCGTGCCGACCAGTACGCGGCGGTGCAGGCGCGGCGTGCGCCGGGCGCGATCTTCCAGGACGGACCCGGCGCCAACGCACTGTTCGAAGACCGCCGTCCGCGCAACGTCGGCGACATCCTCACCATCCTCATCAGCGAGAAGGTCAACGCGACCAAGAACTCGGGCGCCAATGCCAGCCGCACGGGCAACACGACCAGCGTGTTCGCGGCCATTCCGAAGCTCATCGGCGGCCTGCTCGACGGGCAGGAGACCAAGCTGTCGGGCACCAACACGCTCAACGCCAAGGGCGGCGCCAACGCCAACAACACCTTCAACGGCGTGATCACCGTCACCGTGACCGACGTCATGGCCAACGGCAACCTGCTCGTGAGCGGCGAGAAGCAGATGGGCATCAACCAGGGCACCGAGTACATCCGCTTCTCGGGCGTGGTGAACCCGCGCACCGTGTCGGGCAACAACACCGTGCCCTCGACGCTGGTGGCCGATGCGCGCATCGAGTACTCGGCCAAGGGCTACATCGATGAAGCCCAGCACATGGGCTGGATGCAAAGAATTTTCCTGAACGTGATGCCGTTCTGATGGCACACCTCCAGGCTTCACCTACTTCGAATCGCTGGCGCATCGCGGCGCTGTGCGCGCTCCTGTTCATCGCGCCCGCGCATGCGGAACGCCTGAAGGAGCTCGCTAGCATCCAGGGCGTGCGCGACAACCCGCTCATCGGCTACGGCCTCATGGTCGGCCTGGACGGCACGGGCGACCAGACGATGCAGACGCCGTTCACCACGCAGAGCCTGAACAACATGCTGCAGCAGCTGGGCATCACGATCCCGCAGGGCGTGAACATGCAGCTGAAGAACGTGGCGGCCGTGATGGTGACGGCCACGCTGCCATCGTTCGCGCGGCCGGGCCAGAACATCGACGTCACGGTGTCGTCGATGGGCAATGCCAAGAGCCTGCGGGGCGGCACGCTGCTGATGACGCCGCTCAAGGGCGTGGACGGCGCGACCTATGCGGTGGCGCAGGGCAACATGGTGGTGGGCGGCGCGGGCGCCGCGGCCAACGGCAGCAAGGTGCAGGTCAACCAGCTGAGCTCGGGGCGCATTCCCGCCGGGGCACTGGTGGAGCGCACGGTCGAGGCGCCGGTGGGCGCGGAGGGCTCCTTCACCATCGAGCTGAACCGCTCCGACTTCGGCACCGCGCAGCGCGCCACGGACGCCATCAACCGCCAGTTCGGCGCCGGCACCGCCGAAGCCATGGACGCGCGCGTGATCCGCGTGCAGGCGCCCGAGCCGCAGCGCCGCGTGGGCTTTCTCGCGCAGCTGCAGGAGCTCGAGGTCACGCCCACGCAGGCCGGCGCGCGGGTGGTGGTGAATGCGCGCACGGGCTCGGTCGTGATGAACCAGGCGGTGCGCGTGAAAGACTGCGCCATCGCGCACGGCAACCTGTCGGTGGTGATCAACACCGAGCCGGTGATCAGCCAACCGGGCGCGTTCTCGGGCGGCAGCACGGTGGTGGCGCAGACCTCGCAGATTTCCGTCAACCAGGGCGGCGGCGCGATCCAGATGGTGCGCGGCGGCGCCTCGCTGGCCGATGTGGTCAAGGGGCTGAACAGCCTGGGTGCGAACCCGCAGGACCTGGTGTCGATCCTGCAGGCCATGAAGTCGGCCGGCGCCTTGAGCGCCGAGCTCGAGATCATCTGAGGCCGCAGTCATGACCATCTCCGCCAACACAGCATGGACCGGCGCCGACGCGGCCAGCCGCAGCGGCGCGCTCGACCAGCGCTTTGCACTCGACGTGCAGGGCGTCGATGCGCTGCGGCGCACCGTGCGCACCTCGCCCGAAGAGGGCCTGCAGCAGGTCTCTCGCCAGTTCGAGGCGCTGTTCATGAACATGGTGCTCAAGAGCATGCGAGAGGCGACGCCTTCGAGCGGCTTGCTCGACAGCCAGGACCAGAAGGTCTACCTCTCGATGTTCGACCAGCAGCTCACGCAGAACCTCTCGGGGCGCGGCGTGGGGCTGGCCGAGGCGATGCTGGCGCAGCTGCGGCGGCAATTGCCCTCGGCGGCGACCGAAGCCGACGATGGCATCGGCACGCGGGCGATGTCGCTGGAGCCGCCCCCCGGCCTGCCGTACGGCCCGCGCGCGGGCATCCCCATCGGCTCGGCGCCCGGTGCGCGCGTGTCGACGGCTGCCGATCTGGGCGTCTATCAAGTCAAGAGCGGACCCGCACCAGCCGCGAACGCCTCGCTGCAAGGCCAGGTCGATGCGTTCGTGGACCGCATGGGCGCTTCGGCACAAGCGGCCAGCGCCGCCAGCGGCGTGCCCGCGCCGCTGATCCTGGCGCAGGCCGCGCTCGAATCGGGCTGGGGCAAGCGCGAGATCCGCGCCGACGACGGCACGCCCAGCTTCAACCTCTTCGGCATCAAGGCCGACAAGGGCTGGAAGGGCGCGACGGTCGAGACCACGACCACCGAATACATCGACGGCGAGCCGCAGAAGGTGCGCGCGAAGTTCCGCGCCTACGCCTCGTACGAGGAGGCCTTCACCGACTACGCGCGCTTCATCACGCGCAACCCGCGCTACGCGAACGTGCTGGCCACCGCCGACCCGGCGCAGGCGGCGCACGGCCTGCAGCGCGCGGGCTATGCCACCGACCCGCGCTACGGCGAGAAGCTGGTTCGCATCATGCAGAAGTTCGGCTGAGCCCTTCGCACAGCCTGACTGCCCGGACCCGAGAACAACGACACGAGAGGCCCCGAGAGGAGACAAGCGAATGACGATAAAGAACTGGACGATCGGAATGCGGCTGGGCGCCGGCTTTGCGCTGGTGCTGGCGCTGCTGGTGGCCGTGGCGGGCATCGGCGTGCTGCGGCTGCAGGGCGTGGGCGAGGCCACGCAGGACATGGCGTCGCGCACCCTGTCGAAGGAGCGCCTGGCCACGGCCTGGCAGCTGGGCACGGCCACCAACAGCGTGCGCACCTTCTCGCTGCTCAAGAGCGACGACGCGCAGGTGCAGGCCCACCTGCAAAAGCAGATCGCCGCCACCAGCGCCACCATCTCCGAGACACAGAAGGCGCTCGAGGCGCTGCTCGTGTCGCCGGAAGAGCTGGCGCTGAGCGCCGACATCCAGAAGCGGCGCGGCGAGTACATCGCGCTGCGCCAGCAGATCCTCCAGCTGAAGACCGAAGGCCGCAAGGACGAGGCCGCGACGCGCACCGACACGCAGCTGCTGCCGATGCTCGACGGCTACGACGCGGGCATCCGCGCCATGGTGGCGCACCAGCAGAAGCACATCGACAGCACCGCCGCCGCCATCGACGCGCAGTACCGCACGGGCCTCCTCTACATCGTCGCGCTGGCCGTGGCCGCGCTGGCGCTGGGCGCGGTGCTGGCATGGCTGCTCACGCGCAGCATCGCCGATCCGGTCGCCGAGGCGCTGCTGATCGCCGAGACCGTGGCCTCCGGCGACCTGAGCCAGGAGTTCGAGACCGAGCGCGGCGGCGACTTCGGCCGGCTGCTGCGCGGCATGGGCGAGATGGAAGACACGCTCACCGACCTCGTGACGCGCATCAAGGCCTCGACCGATTCGATCGCGGTGGCGTCGCGGCAGATCGCGGCGGGCAACCAGGACCTGTCGTCGCGCACGGAAGAGCAAGCGAGTTCGCTGGAGCAGACGGCGGCGTCGATGGAGGAGCTGACCTCGACGGTCAAGCAGAACGCGGACAACGCACGGCAGGCGAACCAACTGGCCGTCTCTGCTTCTGAAGTGGCAGTGAAGGGTGGCGCGGTCGTGTCGCAGGTGGTGGACACGATGGGCTCGATCAATGCGTCGTCCAGGAAGATCGTCGACATCATCGGCGTGATCGATGGCATCGCGTTCCAGACCAACATCCTGGCGTTGAATGCAGCGGTTGAAGCTGCGCGTGCTGGTGAGCAAGGTCGCGGATTCGCCGTCGTAGCCTCCGAAGTGCGAAGCCTCGCTCAACGCTCAGCCGCAGCCGCCAAGGAAATCAAGACCCTGATCGGCGACTCGGTGGAAAAGGTCGAAGAAGGCAGCAAGCAGGTCGCCGAAGCGGGCCGCACGATGGAAGAGATCGTCGGCAGCGTCAAGCGCGTGACCGACATCATGGGCGAGATCACGGCCGCGAGCCAGGAGCAGACCTCCGGCATCGAGCAGATCAACCAGGCGATCACGCAGATGGACCAGGTGACGCAGCAGAACGCGGCGCTGGTCGAAGAGGCCTCGGCGGCGGCGCAATCGTTGCAGGAGCAGGCCGGCGCTCTGGTCGAGGCCGTGAGCACCTTCAAGCTCGACGCCGACGAAGCCGTTGCGGCCTGAACGCCCCGTGTCCACGCATTTCCATCCGAAAGCCCTGCGCCGCGTCGGCATGGGCTTCGCCGCATTGCTTCTGCTGCTGGCCTTGGCGCTCTTCCTCGGCTTCCATGTCGGCACCGGCTGCGCCTGGGCGCTCCATGCCGTGTGGGCGCTGGCTGGCGCCGCCGGCCTGACGGGCCTGGGTCTCGCGGGCGTCGCGGCGCACGCACGAGCCCGTGCAAGCCACCACGACGCCAAGGTGGCCGAGCGGCTGGACCGGGTGTTCCAGCACGTCAACGCCACCGACGCCTGACAGGGAACGCATGCGCCCGCGCCCCGATCCGCACCGATATTCAGAAAAAAGACTCAAGTCTGGCGGCGCGCTGCCGATAACAGGGAGACGGGGTGGCGCAGGCCGCCGTCCCGCCATGCCGTCATGTCATGCCGGTGGTCCGCCGCGCGATGCGGCCACCGTCCCCCGTTATTGAAGGAAGAGAAGCGCAATGAGTTTGAAGGATCTGAAAATCGGCACCCGCCTGGGGCTCGGCTTCGCGGTGCTGCTGCTGCTGATGGCGTTCATTGCGGGCACGGGCGTGCTGCGCCTGACGAACGTGGGGCAGGCGACCGACGAGATGGTGCAGGGCGCGCTGGTCAAGGAACGGCTGGCGGCCGAATGGCTCAGCCTGCTCAAGTCGAACACGGTGGCCAACTATGCGATGGTCAAGACCACCGACCCCGAGGTGGCGGCCTATTTCGCCAAGCTCCAGGCGGCGGGTTCGGCGCGCATCACGCCGGCGCAGAAGCAGCTGGAAGCCATGCTCGCCACGCCGGAAGAAAAGGCGCTCTATGCCGCGGTGGTCGCGGCGCGCGTCGTGGTGCTCGAGACCGTGGGCACGCTCAACAAGCTCAAGGACGAGAAGAAGATCGACGAAGCCAATGTGCTGGTCGACACCAAGTTCAGCGCGGCGCTCGCCGTCTATGCCGGCGCCGTCGAAAACCTGGCCAACCACCAGCGCGAGAAGATCGACGCCGCCGCCAAGGGCATCGCGGCCGACCACACCGAGGGCCGCACCACGCTGCTCGTGCTGTCGGCCATCGCGCTGGCGCTGGGCGCGCTGTTCGCCTGGCGCCTCACGCTGGGCATCGTGCGCCCGCTGGGCCATGCGCTCGAAGTGGCCGAGACGGTGGCCGCCGGCGACCTGAGCGCGAACATCCGCGTGGACAGCCGCGACGAGACGGGCCAGCTCATGCAGGCGCTGAAGGACATGAACGCCAACCTGGCGAAGGTGGTGGGCGAGGTGCGCACGGGCACGGAGACGATCGCCACGGCGTCGGGACAGATCGCCTCGGGCAACCAGGATCTTTCTTCGCGCACGGAAGAGCAAGCCAGCTCGCTGGAGCAGACGGCGGCGTCGATGGAGGAATTGACTTCGACGGTGAAGCAGAACGCGGACAACGCACGGCAGGCGAACCAGCTGGCGGTCTCCGCTTCGGAAGTCGCTGTGAAGGGCGGCGCTGTGGTGTCGCAAGTCGTGGACACGATGGGCTCGATCAATGCTTCGTCCAAGAAGATTGTCGACATCATCGGCGTGATCGATGGCATCGCGTTCCAGACCAACATCCTGGCGCTGAACGCGGCCGTTGAAGCGGCTCGTGCAGGTGAGCAAGGTCGTGGCTTCGCAGTCGTGGCTTCTGAAGTCCGCAGCCTCGCCCAACGCTCCGCAGCCGCCGCCAAGGAAATCAAGACCCTGATCGGCGACTCGGTGGAAAAGGTCGAAGAAGGCAGCAAGCAGGTTGCCGAAGCCGGCCGCACGATGGAAGAGATCGTGGGCAGCGTGAAGCGCGTGACGGACATCATGGGCGAGATCACGGCCGCGAGCCAGGAGCAGACCTCCGGCATCGAGCAGATCAACCAGGCGATCACGCAGATGGACCAGGTGACGCAGCAGAACGCGGCACTGGTCGAAGAGGCCTCGGCCGCCGCGCAGTCGCTGCAGGAGCAGGCCGGCAGCCTGTCGCAGGTCGTTGGCGTGTTCCGCCTCGGCGGCAGCAGCAGCCACGGCAACGCACTGGCCCTGGCCTGAAGGCGACGCACCGGCCATGCGTGTCAATCTGCCCGTCACCGACATCGAATACGAACTCTCGAAGGAAGAGGCCCTGGTGTCCCGCACCGACCTCAAGGGCCGCATCACCTACGTCAACCCGGCCTTCGTCGCGGCCAGCGGCTTCACGGCCGGCGAACTCCTGGGCAAGGCGCACAACATCGTGCGCCACCCCGACGTGCCGCCCGAGGCCTTCGCAGACCTGTGGCGCACGCTCGACCAGGGCCTGCCCTGGACCGGGCTGATCAAGAACCGGCGCAAGAACGGCGACTTCTATTGGGTGCTCGCCAACGTCACGCCGATCCGCCACCAGGGCCGCGTGGAGGGCTACATGTCCGTGCGCAGCCGTCCCGCGCGCGAGGACGTGGCCGCCGCCGATGCGCTCTATCGCCGCATGCGCGAGGGCGAGGCCAAGGGCCTCGAGCTGTTGCAGGGAGAGGTGGTGCGCAGCGGCTGGGTCAATCCGTTGGCGCGGCTGCGGCGCATCCCGGTGCGCCGCCGCGTGTTCGGCGTTACCGTCGCGGCGGCTGCGCTGTCAGCGGGCCTGGGCGCGATGGGCTGGATGGAGGCGTCCCGCCTGGCCGCTGCGTCGGGCGCGCACAGCTGGCTGCCCACCGCCGTGGCAGCGGGCAGCCTCGGCGCCGCGTTGGCCTGGCTGGGCCTCGGTGCGTTCCTCGGGCGCACGGTGTTCCATCCGCTCGACGAAGCGATCGAGGTCGCACGCACCATCGCCGGCGGCGACCTCGTGCGCTTCACGGTGCGGCCCGGCGACGAGATCGCGGGGCTGCTGCGCGCGTTGAACCAGATGAGCGCCAACCTCTTCGCGATCGTCGCGGACGTGGGCGCGAACGTCGCCGGCGTGATGTCTGCGTCGAGCCAGATCGCTTCGGGCAACGAAGACCTGTCCTCGCGCACCGAGCAGCAGGCCAGCTCGCTCGAGCAGACGGCGGCGTCGATGGAAGAGCTGACCTCGACGGTGAAGCAGAACGCGGACAACGCGCTGCAGGCGAACCAGCTGGCCGTTTCCGCATCCGAAGTGGCCGTGAAGGGCGGCGCCGTGGTGTCGCAGGTGGTGGACACGATGGGCTCGATCAACGCCTCGTCGAAAAAGATCGTCGACATCATCGGCGTGATCGACGGCATCGCGTTCCAGACCAACATCCTGGCGCTGAACGCGGCCGTGGAAGCCGCGCGTGCGGGCGAGCAGGGCAAGGGCTTTGCGGTGGTCGCGTCGGAAGTGCGCAGCCTCGCGCAGCGCTCGGCCGCGGCCGCGAAGGAAATCAAGACCCTCATCGGCGACTCGGTGGAGAAGGTCGAGGCGGGCAGCAAGCAGGTGGCCGAAGCCGGCCGCACCATGCAGGAGATCGTGGGCAGCGTGAAGCGCGTGACCGACATCATGGGCGAGATCACGACGGCGAGCCAGGAGCAGACCTCGGGCATCGAGCAGATCAACCAGGCCATCGCACAGATGGACCAGGTGACGCAGCAGAACGCCGCATTGGTCGAAGAAGCATCGGCCACGGCGCAGTCGCTGCAGGAACAGGCGGAGGGCCTGGTCCGGGCCGCAGGGGTATTCAGGACCGGGGCGGGCGAGGGTGCCGGCGCCCGGGATGCGTATTGAACGAGGAGAAGAACACATGCTGAACAACACCAGAGACACCACATCGCCGCGATCGAATGGCGCGGCGCCGTCCGCGTCCACCGTGGCCAACCGCCTGGAGGTCGTGACCTTCAAGCTCGGCGACGAGGAATACGGCATCGACATCCAGAAGGTGCAGGAGCTGCGCGGCTACGACGCCGTGACGCGCATCGCGAACGCGCCGGACTACATCAAGGGCGTGGTCAACCTGCGCGGCATCATCGTGCCGATCATCGACATGCGCATCAAGTTCGAGCTGGGCGCGCCCACCTACGACCAGTTCACGGTGGTGATCGTGCTGAACATCGCGGGCCGCGTGGTGGGCATGGTGGTGGACAGCGTGTCCGACGTGATCACGCTCACGGCCGAGCAGATCAAGCCGGCGCCCGAGATGGGCTCGGTGCTCGACACCGACTACCTGATCGGCCTGGGCACGCTGGACGAACGCATGCTGATCCTGGTGGACATCGACCGGCTGATGTCCAGCGAAGAGATGGGCCTCATCGAAGCCGCCGCCACCGTTTGAGGACCACCCCATGACATTCTTTTCGAACCTTCGCATCGGCACCCGCCTGACCCTTGCCTTCGCCATCGTGCTGGGGCTGACGCTCATCTCCAGCGCGGTGGGCCTGATGTCGGCGCACAAGAACGCCGAAGCCACGCGCATCATGATGCAGAGCCCGCTGGCCAAGGAGCGGCTCATTTCCGACTGGTACGTGCTGACCTACTCGGCCATCGCGCGCACCTCGATGATCGCGCGCACCACCGACGAGGCGCTGCCGATGCTGTTCGCCGACGTGATCTCCGAGAGCGTGAAGAAGGGCAGCGAGACCATGGCCAAGGTCGAGGCGCTGCTGGTCACCGACGAAGAAAAAGCGACCTACAAGTCCATCGTCGAGCTGCGCGCCAAGTACCAGGCCGCCAAGGACGAGGTGACCCGCGCCAAGGCCAGCGGCAACACGGTCGAGACCGTGCGCGCCTACCAGCTGTCGTTCCAGCCGGCCGCCAAGGCCTACGAGAACCGCGTGCTCGAGCTGCTGGCCATCGAACGCCGCGCCATCGACGACATGAGCCACGCCATCGACGCGGCGAATGCGAAGAGCTTCAACCTGCGGCTGCTGCTGACGGCGCTCACGGTGCTGCTGGGCGGCCTGTTCGCCTTCTTCATCTCGCGCAGCATCGTGCGCCCGCTGGCCAAGGCCGTGGGCGTGGCCGAGACGGTGGCGGCCGGCGACCTGAGCGCGAACATCCGCGTGGACAGCCGCGACGAGACGGGCCAACTGATGCAGGCGCTGAAGGACATGAACGCCAACCTGGCGAAGGTGGTGGGCGAAGTGCGCACGGGCACGGAGACGATCGCCACGGCCTCGGGGCAGATCGCTTCGGGCAACCAGGATCTGTCGTCGCGCACGGAAGAGCAGGCGAGTTCGCTGGAGCAGACGGCGGCGTCGATGGAAGAGCTGACTTCGACGGTGAAGCAGAACGCGGACAACGCGCGGCAAGCCAATCAATTGGCGGTGTCGGCCTCTGAGGTCGCCGTCAAGGGTGGCGCGGTCGTGTCGCAGGTCGTGGACACGATGGGCTCGATCAATGCATCTTCCAAGAAGATCGTCGACATCATCGGCGTGATCGACGGCATCGCGTTCCAGACCAACATCCTGGCTTTGAACGCCGCTGTTGAAGCAGCGCGTGCGGGTGAGCAAGGTCGCGGATTCGCAGTCGTGGCTTCCGAGGTGCGCAGCCTCGCACAGCGCTCCGCCGCAGCCGCCAAGGAAATCAAGACCCTGATCGGCGACTCGGTGGAGAAGGTCGAAGAAGGCAGCAAGCAGGTCGCCGAAGCGGGCCGCACGATGGAAGAGATCGTGGGCAGCGTCAAGCGCGTGACCGACATCATGGGCGAGATCACGGCGGCGAGCCAGGAACAGACCTCCGGCATCGAGCAGATCAACCAGGCGATCACGCAGATGGACCAGGTGACGCAGCAGAACGCGGCGCTGGTCGAGGAAGCCTCGGCCGCCGCGCAGTCGCTGCAGGAACAGGCCGGCGCCCTCGTGCAAGCCGTGAGCGTCTTCAAGCTCGACGCGAACGCGGTCGCGACGACCCGCGCCAGCTTCACGCGCATCACGCCGATTCCCAAGCCGCCGAAGCCGGCGCCCAAGCCACGTGCCAAGGCGCTGCCCACGCGCCGTGAACCCACCGGCGCACCGCAGCTGGCCATGGCTGGCGACGCCAAGGGCGACTGGTCGGAGTTCTGAGCCAGGCGCAATGACACCGCGCGCCCTCAACTTCGGGCGCGCGCTGCCGATAACCATGGGGAGGCATCGCGTGATGCCGCTCCCCCACACCCCTTTGACAGGTAAAGCCTTATGTCCGGAAGCATGTTCTACACAGGTCTGAGCGGCCTCGCGGTCGCCCGCACCGCGCTGATGACCACGGCCCACAACACCGCCAACGTGTACACGGCCGGCTACAGCCGCCAGATCGCGCAGATCGCCTCCGCCGGCGGCATTGCCAGCGGCTCGGGCTTCATCGGCTCGGGCGCCAACGTGACGACCGTGTCGCGCAGCTACGACCGCTACCTCACGGCGCAGCTGGCCACCGCGCAGTCGCAGTCGGCCGCGCTGGCCACCAACGGCGTGCAGGTCAACCGCATCGACCAGCTGCTGGCCGACAAGACCTCGGGCATCGCGCCGCTGATGCAGAGCTTCTTCACCAGCGTGCAGGGTGTGGCCAACACGCCGGCCGACCCGGCGGCGCGCCAGCAGATGATCAGCGCGGCGCAGTCGCTGGCCAGCAAGTTCCGCGCGACCGACCAGTACCTGTCGGACCTGAACACCTCGGTCAACGAGCAGATCGTGGGCAGCGTGAGCCAGATCAACACCTACGCCGCCAAGATCGCCAGCCTGAACCAGCAGATCAGCCAGATGAGCGCGGTGGCCGGCGGCCAGGCGCCGAACGACCTGCTCGACCAGCGCGACCAGCTCGTGAGCGAGCTGAGCCAGGTGGTCGACGTGCGCGTGCTGCAGCAGGACGACGGCAAGTACAACGTGTTCATCGCCACCGGCCAGTCGCTGGTGGTGGGCGACCACGCCTCCAAGATGGCGGCGGTGACGTCGTCGGCCGACCCCACGCGCCAGGTGGTGGCGCTGTCGGGCTTTGCCGGCAACACCGTCGAGCTCGACGACAGCGCCTTCACCGGCGGCGTGCTCGGCGGCCTCATGGCCTTCCGCAAGGACACGCTGATCCCCACGCAGAACGCCGTCGGCCGGCTCGCCATGTCGGTGGCCGACGCGGTGAATGCGCAACACAAGCTGGGCGTGGACCTGAACGGCGCGCTGGGCCAGAACTTCTTCTCACAGGCCGTGCCGGGCACGATCGCCAACGCCGGCAACAGCGGCAACCTCGAGCTCGGCGCCACGCTGACCGATGCGTCCAAGCTCACCACCAGCGACTACAACGTGAGCGTGACCGACGTCGGGGGCACGCTCACCTACACGGTCACGCGGCTCTCGGACAAGACGCCGATGGGCAGCTTCACCACCTTCCCGATCAGCTTCGACGGCGTGAGCCTCACGGCCGCGAGCGGCACGGCACAGGCCGGCGACTCGTTCCTGGTGCAGCCCACGCGCACCGGCGCACGCGACCTCGAGGTGCTGGTGCGCGACCCGGCCAAGGTGGCCGCCGCCTCGCCCGTGATCACCGGCAACACCGCGGGCAACAAGGGCAGCGGCGCACTGGGCGCGGCCACCGTCGACGCGGCCTACCCGGGCTCGCCGCTGGCCGGCAACGTCACGCTGAGCTTCAACGCGGGCACCGGCACGCTGTCGGGCTTTCCGGCCGGCTCGGCCGTGACCGTCACGCGCGCCGACGGCACCGCCACCAGCTACCCGGCCGGCACGCCCGTGCCCTACACGGCCGGCGCGAAGATGAGCTTCGACGGCATCACCGTGGCCATGACGGGCGCGCCCGCGCAGGGCGACACCTTCACCATCGGCAAGAACACCGGCGGTGTTTCCGACGGCGGCAACGCGCTGCTGCTGGGCGCGCTGCAGCGCAAGACCACGATGTCGAACGGCACCGCGACCTTCAACGGCGCCTACTCGCAGCTGGTGAGCGACGTCGGCAACCGCGCCATGTCGATCAAGGTGGCCGCCGTCACGCAGGACAGCGTCACCGGCCAGATCAAGGCCAGCCAGCGCGCGATTTCGGGCGTGGTGCAGGACGAGGAAACCGGCAACCTGCTGATGTTCCAGCAGATGTACCAGGCCAACGCCAAGGTGATCCAGACCGCCTCGGCGATGTTCGACGCCATCCTCGGCATCCGTAGCTGAACCCTTTTGTACAGATTCCAGGACCCGCGATGCGCATCAGCACCCAATCCTTCTACGAACAGAGCCTGCAGTCGATGGGCCTGCAGCAGCAGAAGCTGTTCAAGGTCCAGCAGCAGCTGGCGACCAACTCCAAGTTCCTGTCGGCCGGCGACGACCCGGTGGGCGCGGCGCGCGCGCTCGGCGTGAGCCAGACGCTGGCGGAGGGCGCCCAGTTCGCCACCAGCCGCCAGCGCGCGGCACTGGCGCTGTCGACCGAAGAGAACGCGCTCGACTCGGTGACGTCGATCCTGCAGCACGTGAAGACGCTGGTCGTGCAAGCCGGCGGCGGCGGCCTGTCGGACGCCGACCGCGGCTCGCTTGCCACGGCCATCCAGAGCAGCCTGGAGCAGCTCGTGGGCGTGGCCAACAGCGACAACGGCAGCGGCCAGTACCTGTTCGCCGGCTACAAGAGCGGCAGCCCGCCCTTCGTGATGGCTGCCGGCGGCGGCGTGCAGTACGTGGGCGACCAGGGCGAGCGGCTGATGCAGATCGACGTGGCGCGCCAGATGTCGACCTCGGACGACGGCCGCAGCATCTTCCAGTCGGTGCAGGGCGGTGCGGGCTACGTGACCTCGGGCTCGCCTGCCAACACCGGCTCGGGCGTGTTCGGTGCCGTGAGCATCACCGACGCCACCGCACCGAACTACGGCAAGGACTTCACCATCCGCTTCACCGGCACCGACTACACGGTGATGACCAAGGACACGCCGCCCGTGGTGGCCGCGAGCGGCCCGTTCACCGCCGGCACCCCGATCTCGTTCGGCGGCGTGCAGATCGCCATCAGCGGCACGCCGGCCAACGGCGACAGCTTCGACGTGTCTACCGCGCAGAACGCCGGCACCGACATCTTCGCGGCCCTGGGCGAGCTGGTGACAGCGCTGCGCGCACCGCTCAACGGTGGCGGCGCGGCGGCCCAGGCGCAGCTGCGCAATGCGTTGAGCACCGCCAACGTGAAGGTCACGAACGCGCACGACAACGTGCTCACGGTGCTGTCGTCGGTGGGCTCGCGCCAGGTCGAGCTGCAGGCGCTCGACAGCGCGGGTGCGATGAACAAGCTGCAGGAAGAAAGCTACCTGTCGTCGATCGAGGACCTCGATCCGTACACGGCGATTTCCGAGTTCTACCAGCGGCAGTCTTCGCTGCAGGCGACGCAGATGACGTTTGCCAAGCTGAACAGCATCTCGCTTTTCAACTACCTGTGAGGGTGGGGTGGCCAGCGGCTGCGTGCTGGCCACTGGAGGGGGAAGCCGATCGTCGCGATGGACGCGGGCAGAATGCGTCGACTGGCTGCCGTCGGTCGTCCGCCTGGCAGCAGCGCACCACGCCCACCTTCCTCGGAGAATCGATCCATGGCCGAACGTGCATATGGGGCACCGGCACCTGCGACCCGGACCACGCTGGCTGGAGAGCGCTGGTACGGGAAGGACATCGACCGGCAAACCTACACCGCCGTCCTGTTCAGCGATCTGGACATGACGGAGGCCAGGAACACCGGCTCGGTGTTCACCGACTGCACGTTCCGGAGCGCGCGCTTCAATTCGTCGGTCCACACGGATGCGGCTTTCGTCAATTGCACGTTTGTCGCCTGCAAGTTCTTCGACGCCAGCTTCGTCGATTGCAAGTTCATCGGCAGCATGTTCGATGGCTGCATGTTCGAGGTGATGAAAGCGGTCGGCGGCGACTGGTCGTTTGCCGGCCTTCCGGGTGCCGACTTGCGCAAGGCGTCGTTCAACGGCACACGGATGCGCGAGGTCGACCTCACGGGCGCACGATGCGACGGCGGCGTGCTTCGCGATGTCGATCTGTCGGGGGCCTGGCTGCACAGCGCCAACCTCTCGCGGTGCGACCTGCGTGGCAGTGACCTGAGCGCACTCGAACCGCAGCACGTGCAGCTCCAAGGCGCAGTCATCACCGCCGTGCAAGCCTTGACCATCGCCGAGGCGCTGGGAATGGACGTCAGGCCGGAGGAATAGAAACGAGACAGCGCGGGTGCGATGAACCCGCCGCAGGAAGCAAGCTACCTGCCGTTGGCGTGGGATTGCTTCTCCACTTGCGTCTTGCGAGGCGGGCCACCGGTTCCCGTGGCCTCCCACAAAAGCGGTATTTCGTTTGCGAATCGTCGGGCTAGATTCAGGCGCCATCCTGGAGGAGAAAAGCATGCCGATCGTTCGCACCCTGGCCCTGAGCGTCTTCCTGCTGGGCACGGCCTTGCCCGCCCTGGCTGCGAACGACGGCACCGACAGCCATTGCGTCATCGGCAAGGACAGCACGCTTTTCAACCAGTGCAACTACAGCGTCGACGTCGGCTTCTGCGTCGAGAACCCGCGGCAGACCAAGCACTTCTTCGACAGCTCCGAGGCCTTCCAGTGCCCCAACGGCGGACTCAGCACGCTGGGCCCCGGCAAGAAGGAGGGCAACCTCCTGCACGGCACCGTGCACTGGTGGGCCTGCTCGACCAAGCACCGGGGCACGGGCCGCTGGCGGTACGTGGAAGGACGGGGCTACCGGGGGTACTGCTTCTCCGAGAAGGAGGCGAAGGCTGCGAATCCGGCGCCCTCGCAGCGAACGCGCGCCTCCTCCGAAGAATGCAAGGCGCTGCAGCAACGCGCCACGCAGGCCTCGGGCCCCAGCGCGGACCGGGTCCACAACTACACGATGATCGAGTACCTCGACCGCAGCTGCGGCAACCTGACGCCCGACGACCGCGTGGCCACGCGCAAGGTCTATCAGCAGGAGTACGTGCGGCTCGTCTCCGAATGCAGGCATTCGGGCGCGAGGAACTGCGACTCGGCCGCCATGCCGAACGAGGCCGCGGCGCCGGAACGTCCGACGGTTCAGGCGGGCAGCGTCCCCGCAGCGAGAGCATCCTCGCGCAGCGAACCCTCCGTGGACATGCTGATGTCGCGGTGTTCGGACGCCCTGCGGACCGCCATCGACACCTTCTATCAATCGGAGGTGGAGGCCGACCGCTACTACCGCCGCACGCACACCGGGTCTCGCGAGCGCGTGCAGGGCTGGATGACGGAAAAAGCCAGGGTCGAATACGCCGCAGGCGCGCTGGCGGTTCCGCCCCAGTCGCTGGCCGAGTACCACGCGGGAGCGCTGCAGGAGGCGGCGAGCCGGACCCGGCCGATGGGCAATGGCCTGCACGATCCCCATCGCGAACAGGCGCTGCTGCGGGCCTGCTACATGAAGGCGCGCCTCGACAGCCGCTAGAGGCCCGTGCGTGCGCGACGGCGCAGCGCCTTGTTCAGGCGCGGATGTGCAAGGGCGCGAACGACTTCACCAGGTCGTCCAACGCCTTCAGCTGCGTGAGGAAAGGCTCCAGCTGGTCCAGCGGCAGGGCGCTGGGGCCGTCGCATTTCGCCTGCGCCGGGTCGGGGTGCGCTTCGAGAAAGAGGCCCGCCAGGCCCACCGCCAGTCCCGCACGCGCCAGCTCGGCCACCTGCTCGCGCCGCCCGCCCGAGGCGATGGCGTTGGCCTCGCGTTGCTGGAGTGAATGCGTCACGTCGAAGATGACCGGCAGGTCCCCGGTGACCTTCTTCATGGTGCCGAAGCCGAGCATGTCGACCACGAGGTTGTCGTAGCCGAAGCAGGTGCCGCGGTCGCACAGGATGACGGAGGCATTCCCCGCCTCCTTGAGCTTCTCCACGATGTTGAGCACCTGCGTCGGGCTCAGGAACTGGGGCTTCTTGACGTTGATGACCTTACCGGTCTTGGCCAGCGCGACGACCAGGTCGGTCTGGCGGGCGAGAAACGCGGGCAGCTGCAGGACGTCCACCACTTCGGCGACGGGTTTCGCCTGCCAGGGCTCGTGCACGTCGGTGAGAACGGGCACGCCGAACGCCGCCTTGACGGCCTCGAAGATCTTCAGGCCCTCTTCCAGGCCCGGACCCCGGTAGGAATGGATCGACGAGCGATTGGCTTTGTCGAAGCTCGCCTTGAAGACATAGGGGATGCCGAGCTTCTGCGTGACCCGCACGTACTCTTCCGCGGCACGCAGGGCCATGTCTTTCGACTCGAGGACGTTCACGCCGCCGAACAGGACAAAGCCGTTGCTGTTACTGACGTGGATGGCGGGGGTGATGGCGACGGTGGTCAAGGCGAGCTCCTCTGAAGTGTCTGTTGCCCCGCATTCTCGCGGTTCGGCTTCTGGCCCAGAATGGGCCCTGGCCTGAACCTGCCTGGCCGATAGGGGCGGTGCACGAAAGCGAAGCGGGGCCGGCGCACCGTGATCCGCGTTAGGCTGCAGCGAACGCCATGAAAGTACTTTTCCCCAATCCCTTTGGCCGCGCACCGGCCTCCGCACAGGCGGTCGACGCGCTGCAGCGCCGCCTCGGTTTCTCCGACGCCTACGCCACCTTCCTGCGAACCCAGAACGGCTTCTCGCTGTACGAGATGGAACAGGCAGGCGACATCGCGGCCTACGTGCAGCCAGACGGCACGGCGAGCAGCGCCTCGCACGCCAACTTCCGGGTGCTCAACAGCTTCGGCGCATCGGACCCCCACTGCGACCTGGAGACGTTGCAGGCCGAGAGCCTGCTGGCCGCCTGGTTTCTGGACATCGGCAGCGACCCCGCGGGCAACCCGTTCGTGGAGGTGCTGCACGGCCGGCACAAGGGCCGTATCGCCAGCCTCGACCACGACCTCTTTGCAGGCAAGCTGGACACGCAGGAGTTCTTGGCCGACATGGAACTGGCCCACCTCCCATCGCTCAGCCTGGACGCGCAGGCCGATGCGCTGTGCGACGAGGCGCAGGGCCTGGTGTGGTTCCACGCCAGCGGCATGCAGTCCTTCCTGGACCATTGCATCCACTGCGACGACGATTTCTGGGGCTTCGTGGTGGACGAACGCGCGCCCTGACGCAGTCGGATCAGTTTCTCGCCACGCTCCTGAACGCCGCAGACAGTGCGTCCACGGCCTCGCGCGCCCGACCCTCCCGGACCCTGGAGTGCAGCAGGACCGGCAGGCGGGGCAGGTCGGGCAGGCCCAGCTTGGGCCCCACGTCGACGCAGCCTAAGGGCAGCATGCGCGGCGCCAACGCCGCGACGCCCAGGCCGGCCATCACCGCCGCCGCCACGGCCGCGACGCCGCCCCCCACAAACACCTCGGTCCACGGGATGCCGGCCGTGTCCAGAAGCTGCTCCGCCAACGCGCGCACCCCGCAGGGCTGCGCCATCGTGGCCAGCGGCAGGGGCTCACCCACGCGGTGCTGCCAGCCTGCGGCAGCGAACCAGCCGAAGCGCTCCTGCGTCAGAAGCTTTCCGTCCGTGCGTCCGGCGTGCAGCCGGACGATGACCGTGTCGAGTTCCCGTCGGTCGTAGCTCTGGAGCAGATCGCCCGACGAGCCGATCCGGATGTCGATCAGCAGCTGCGCGTCTTGCGCGTTCATGCGGGCGATCAGCGCGGGCAACTCCGGGCCTGCCACGTGGTCGCTGATGCCGATGGTCAGCCGCTGGCGGGCGCTCGCAAAGGCCGCCAGCGTGCGATCGTGGACCGCCAGGAGTTCCCGGGCATGTCCGAGGAAGGCGGCACCGCGCGCCGACAGCTCCACGTGCCGGGGCGTTCGCTCCAGAAGCCGGCAGCCCAGCCTGTCTTCCAGGCGCTTCAGTTTCAGGCTGATCCCTGCCTGCGTGGTCTGCATGACTTCCGCGGCGCGCGTGAAGCTGCCCAGCTCGGTGATGCGAACGAAGGCCTGAACGGCGTCGAGATCCAGCGGGCGATCAGTCATGACAAAAGATTGTTATTGAGATAAGTATCAATAGCAAATCTGAATACATAACATCCGCTGTTCCACCATGACCCGGAGCAGCGATGCCCACCATTCACATCTCGATGCGCGCGGGAAAGCCAGAGGCCTACCGGCAGGCGATCTTCGACAGCCTCTATCGCGCCCTGCGCGACACGTTGAACGTGCCGCAAGACGACCAGTTCATGACGATCACCGAGCACGAGGCCGCCAACTTCCGATATGGAGGCGCCTTCGGCGTCGCGCGCAGCGACGATCTCCTGTACATCCAGATCACCGTTTTCAACACGCGCACCGCGCAGCAGAAGAAGGCGCTGTTCCAGCGCATCGCGCAGCTGCTGGCCGAGAGTCCGGGGATACGCCCGGAGGACGTGTTCGTGACCCTTGCCGATGCACCCAGGGAGAACTGGTCCGTCGGACATGGGTTGGCGCAATTTGCCTGAGGAATGGCTCCTTCAGCCTCCAAAAGAAAGCCTGCATCCATCGCGCGATCCCAGAAAACTGGCGGACGGAATTTGAAAGAGGCCGGCTTCCTCTTCCCGACCGGACGCTTGCTGACAACGCCACAGACCGCGTGCCTACTTCGCCAGGAGCGACGCAATCGCCGGCCCGGCCAAGCCGATGGTGGCACCCAGTGCATCGGCGTGGCCATTGGGACTGTTCATCTCGACATACTCTGCCGGCGTGCCTTGCGCCTTGAGGATCTCCACGGCGCGTTTGGACAGGAGCGGCGGAAAGATCTGGTCCGAGCTGATGCCCACGAACAGCGACCTGGCCTTGATGCGTTCTGGCTTGGCGCTGGGCAGCTGCAAGGCCTTCAGCGTGTACAGCCAGCTGTTGGCGTCCATGCCCTTGGCACGCGCTTCGCCGATCTTCTCGAGGGTGGCATCGACCGCAAACTGGTTCGCAGCCGCTTCGCCGGGGTTCTTGCCCGGGTCGGCCCACTTCTGGCCGAAGGCCTTGTCGGCCCAGGCGAAGCTGAGCGCGTCGAGCGTGACGAGACGCATGGCCTGCGTCATGCCGGCCAGCGGCTCGGCCTTGCCGTGGTAGTCGCCGTGGGCCCAGTTCGGGTCCAGCCGCACGGCCGCACCCCACGAGCTCATCTTGGCGATGGCGTAGGCCGGGCTGTTGACGCCAGGACCCACGATGGACACCAGGCGTTGCACGCGCTCCGGGTAGGCCGAGGCCCATTCCACCGACATCCAGGCGCCGGCCGAAGCGCCCGCCACGGCGTAAATGGTTCGAATGCCCAACGCATCGAGCAGGGCCTTCTGCACCTCCACCGTGTCCCGCGCAGCCAGCACCGGGAAGCGCGGGCCATACGGCTTGCCGGTAGCGGCGTCGATGCTGGCCGGGCCGGTGCTGACGACGGTGGCCGATGCGCGATTGGGGTTGGACAACGCGTCGGTTGCGATGACGAAGAATCGATCGGTGTCGATCGGCAGGCCGGCGCCGATGATCGTGTCCCAGTAACCCGGCGCGGCGTCGCTCGCCGCATACCGGCCGGCGGCGTGCGAGGTGCCGGTGATGAAGTGATTGATGAGGATCACGTTGTCTCGCGCCGCATTCAGGCGGCCATAGGTTTCATAGCCGATGCGCACGCCCTTGATGACCTGGCCGTTCACGGTCGTGTAGGTGGGCAGGTTGAACACCTGCTTTTCCACGATGCCGTCGTAGGCCTGTGCGTTCGTCGTGACGAGGGCCGCGCAGACGGCGGCCGCGGCGCAAAGCAGCGTGTGCGAAAGAGAAGAAGATCGTTGCATGGGGACTCCCGGGTGGTGAGGTCTGCACTGTCGGCGGCCGCAGCCAGGCGCGCATCCGGTTTGGTGCCCAAACGCCCGGTGGAGGGCATCAACGGTCGTGAGGCGGCATCGAGCGGTCGCCGTTCGGTCCCCTCAAACAACGGCTCGAGGACAAACTCGCCCCCACGAGCCCTCGATCGGTGGCGGCATGGCGTGCCAACCTCTACAGTGGCGCGATGCATGCAGCCGACGGCCACCCGTGATCCGCGTTGATTCACCGATTCCCGCCCGATGGCTGGGCGCCGTGCGGCTGACGGCCGGCGCGTTCCTGCTGTGCGCGATCGCGGCCGGGCTGCTCTTCTGGGCCGCTCCTGCGCTCGAAACACCGGCGCGCCTGTTCGTCTTCGTCGAATGTGTCGGCATGGTGTTCGTTGCGTGCGTCGCGGTGCTGGGCCGCTTTGGACGGCTGCGGCGAATGCAGGCGCTGCCCCGTTGGCTTCTGACCGGCGCGATCGCCATCCCGACGGGGTACTTCGGGGGGCACCTGGTCGCGCTCCTGATCCTGGACGAACCGATCGGCCGCGTCGTGGGTCATGACAGCGACTACATGGTGGCGTTCGCCTTCGGCCTGGTGCTGGCCATGTTCGTCCTCTACGTCGCTGCAACGCGTGACCAGCTTGCCAAGGAGGCGGTCGCCCGATCCGACGCCCAGCGCCTGGCCACCGAATCGGAATTGCGGCTGCTGCGCGCGCAACTCGAGCCTCACATGCTGTTCAACACGCTGGCGACTCTGCGCTCGCTCGTCGACGAAGACCCGCGACAGGCCGAGCGCATGATCGACCAGCTGATCGTCTACCTGCGCAGCACGCATGCCGCGTCACGCGACGAGGTGACGACGCTGCAGTCGGAGTTCGCCCAGCTGAGGGCGTACCTCGACATCATGTCCTTGCGCATGGGGCCCAGGCTGGCCTATCGGCTCGACTTGCCCGCCGAGCTGGAGCGGATCGCCATCCCGCCGATGCTGTTGCAGCCGCTGGTCGAGAACGCCATCAGGCACGGCCTGGAGCCGAAGTTGGGCGCAGGGGGCGTCGAAGTGCTGGCACGTTCGATCGAGGGCGGCATCGAGGTCGCTGTGGACGATTCCGGTCTGGGCTTGTCGCCGCACCTGCCCGCTTCGGGTGGCGACGAGGTCTGCGGGGCCGGACTGAAAAATGTGCGTGACCGCCTCCAGACCCGCTATGGCTTGCGTGCGTCCCTGTCTCTGCAGGCCCGATCGCCGTGCGGCGTGCGCGCGGTCGTGAGGATTCCATCGTGAGCGCGTGGCGCGGCGTGATTGCCGAAGATGAACCGGTGCTGTCCAGAACGCTGCAGCGCTTGTTGCACGAAGCCTGGCCCGAGCTGGAGATCGTGGGCGTTGCCGACGATGGCCTGAAGGCGATCGAACTGGCCCAGACCCTGGCGCCCGATGTGATGTTCCTGGACATCAAGATGCCGGGCAAGACCGGCCTGGAAGTCGCCGAGGCCGTCGCCGACGAGTGGCCCGACGACCAGGCCGAACCGCTCTTCGTCTTCATCACCGCGTACGACAATTTCGCGATCTCGGCGTTCGAGCATGCGGCGATGGACTACATGCTCAAGCCGGCGACGCTCGAACGCCTGCAGGTCTGCGTGCAACGCCTGAAGCACAGGTTGCACGAGCGCGCCCGGACACCGGCTGCCGGTGGCATGGCGGCCCTGATGGAGCGCGTGCAGTCGATCACCGATCCGGCCGATGTGCCTGAAAAGATCAAGGTCATCCGCGCCGGCGTCGGCAACACCGTGCGGATGATTCCGGTCTCGGAGGTGATCTGCCTGGAAGCCGCCGAGAAGTACGTCAATGTCGTCACGGCCCAGGGCGAGGCGCTGGTGCGCATGAGCCTGCGCGATCTGGTGTCGCGGATCGACGCCACCGACTTCACGCAGGTGCATCGCGGCGTGCTCGTCAACACCCACTGCGTCGTGAGCGCCACCCGCGACGAGAACGGGCGCTACAGCCTGTCGGTGCGGGGCCTGGCGCGATCGCTCAAGGTCAGCCGGGCGTTCGGGCACCTGTTTCGCGCGATGTAGCGGGAGCAGGCTTGTTGATGGCCGGGGCCGGGGTCATCGTCTCGGGGCGCGCAGCCTCGCGATGCCGAAGCCCAAGGCCACGGCGACGCACAAGAATGCCAGCACGGCCAGCCAGGTCGATTGGGTGAAGTAGTAGGCGCCCAAGGCCGCACCCGCCGCCACGAAGGCGCCCAGCCATTCCAGGGCGGGGTCGAGCCAGCTCTTGGCCGCGTGCGCCTTGGGTTCCGCGAACGCGCGATCGTGTTCGTCGATCTGCTGTGTTGTTGTCGGCGATCTGCGGGCCTTCCGTTGTCGCGGGTCGGGGAAGTGTTCTCGCACCGCCGGCGTGGGCCAGGCGCCATCGCTGGATGACGCGAGGCCGCTCAAGGTCCAGACCGGGTCCACATCTTGCCTCGCAAGATCCGACATCAGGCTTTCGAGCGCCTTGCTGTCGTGGAGACCGTCGATGTCCCCAAGATCGGCGCGCAGCCATGGCTCGGCGTCGGCCGCATCTGGCAAGCCGGAGGTGCGCAGCAGGAGGTAGTCCCCGAAGTGCTGCGCAATCAGTGCTTCAAAGGACGCGTAGATCGGGCGGTAGCGCTCTCCGATGGCGCCGAGGATCGCTTCACGCCGTGTCGCCAGCCGCGCAACCGCTGCGGCCTTGTCAATGACGAGGTAGGGGTAGGTCGCGTCGGCGCCGAAATCCTCGATGCATTCCTCGCGGTCGACGGCCGAGGCTTCGTCGTCGATGTCGTATTCGTCGATGAAGCGCGCGTACCGGATGTCGCTGGTGCTGAAGAGTGCCCGCCAGAACAGAGGGAAGAACGCGTTGGCCTCCAGCTCGGCGCCGTCGCCGAAGAAGCTGCGCCATTCGTTGCGGCTGCCTTCCGGCATCCGGGGCAGGGAGGAGCTGGACAGATAAATGGGGTGTGACATGCGCGACCTTCCGTGTTGCGGCCGGAATCATCTTAGTGGGAGTGGCGCGCCATCCCCTCAGCGCCGCAACCCCTGCGTGAACCGCAGCATGTTCGAAAGCGACTCCGCAAACCGCGGCTCCAGGAACGCCGCCAGGTGCGGCATCAGCAGCTGCAGCATCACCAGCCCCGCCAGCAGCGTGAGCGGAAAGCCCACTGCGAAGATGCTGAACTGCGGCGAGGCGCGGTTCAGGATACCCATGGCGAGGTTGAGCGTGAGCAGCGCGGTGATCAGCGGCAGCGCCAGCAGCAGGCCGCTCGCGAAGATGTCGCCGCCCGCGAGCACCAGGAACATCCAGCCGCCGGCCGCCAGTGGCGCATCGGCGATGGGCAGCGTGTGAAAGCTCGCGGCCAACGCCTCCAGCATGAGCAGGTGGCCGTCCAGCGCCATGAAGATCAGCATCGCCAGCATGTTCAGCAACCGCGACACCACCATCGTGCTGCCGTGGCTCATGGGGTCGAAGAAAGATGCGAACGACAACCCCATCTGCAGGCCGATGTACTCGCCCGCGGCCAGCACGGCCGTGAAGATGAGGCGCATCGAGAAGCCCATGGCGGCGCCGATCAGCACTTGCTGCACGATGATCCAGAAGCCGCCCGCCGACACCACGGGCACCGCCGGCAGCGGCCCGATCGTGGGCGAGATCACCAGCGTCAGCACGGCGGCGATGCCCACCTTCACCTGCCGCGTCGCCCAGGGCTCGCCGAACACCGGCGCCGTGGAGACCATGGCCAGCATGCGGACGAAGGGCCAGAGGAAGGCCACCAGCCAGGCCTCGAGCTGGCCCGAGGTGACGGAGAAAACCGAGGGCGTCACGCCAGCATCTGCGGGATGCTGGCGAACAGGGCGCGCATGTAGTCGAGCATGCGGTCGAGCATCCACGGCCCGGCGATGACCAGCGTCGCGAACACCGCGAGCAGCTTGGGAATGAAGGACAGCGTGGCCTCGTTGATCTGCGTGGCCGCCTGGAAGATGCTGACCACCAGGCCGATCACCAGCGCCACCAGCAGCAGCGGTGCACCCAGCAGCAGCGAGATTTCCATGGCCCGGTGGCCCATGGTCATGACGGATTCGGGCGTCATAAATAAAAGCTCTGCGAGAGCGCACCGATCAGCAGCTGCCAGCCGTCGGCCAGCACGAACAGCATGAGCTTGAAGGGCAGCGCGATGGACGCGGGCGGCACCATCATCATGCCCATCGACATCAGCACGCTCGCCACCACGAGGTCGATGATGAGAAAGGGAATGAAGATGGTGAAGCCGATCTGGAAGGCCGTCTTCAGCTCGCTGATGACGAAGGCCGGCAGCAGGATGCGCAGCGGCACGTCTTCGGGCCCCTGCATCTCGGGCGCCTTGGCGAGCCGTGCGAACAAGGCCAGGTCGGTCTCGCGCGTCTGCTTGAGCATGAAGGTCTTGAAGGGCGCGATGCCGCGCTCCAGCGCTTTTTCGGCGCTGAGCTTGCTTTCGGAGAAGGGCACGTAGGCCTCGGTGTAGGCCTTGTCGAACACCGGCGACATCACGAAGAAGGTGAGGAACAGCGACAGCCCCACCAGGATCTGGTTGGGCGGCGAGGTCTGCGTGCCGATGGCGGTGCGCAGCAGGCCCAGCACGATGAGGATGCGCGTGAAGCTGGTCATCGACAGCAGCAGCGCGGGCAGGAAGGTGAGCGAGGTCAGCAGCACCAGCGTCTGCACGCTCAGCGACCAGGTCTGGCTGCCGCCGGGGCCCGGCGTGCTCGTGAGGCCGGGCAGCCCTTGTGTCCACGCGGCGGCGGGCAGCGTGGCGGCGAGCAGCAGCAAGGCGGTGCGCAGGCCGCGGTGCAGGGCAGGGCGCGTCATGGCGCGGTGCGCGCTTTGCCGGCGAGCGAATCGCGCAGCTTCTGGGCGAAGAGGCCCACCGGGTTCTGTGGCGACATGGGTGTGACTGTCGCAGGCGTTGCCTGGGCCGGCAGCGTGTGCAGCGTGCGGACCTGGCTGCTGGTGACGCCCAGCACCAGCCACTGGCCGGCCACGTCCACCACGACCACGCGCTCGCGCGGGCCGACCATGGCGGTGGACACCACCTTCACCACCTGGCCGCCGCCCAGCCGCTGCAGGCCGAAGCGCCGCGCCAGCCACGCGCACAGGAAGATCAGGCCGACGACCGCCGCCATGCCGAAGCCCGCCTGCAGCAGGCCCGCGCCGCCGACCGCAACGGGCGGCGCGGCTTCACGCACCGGCGTGGGCACGGTGGGCAAGGCCGCATGCGCCGCATGAAAGCCCAGCGCCAGCAGCGCGGCGCTCCGCGCAAGCAGCGAAGACACCCGCGCCAGGTTCATGCGCGCGCGAGCTTCTGCATGCGCTCGGAGGGCGTGACGATGTCGGTCAGGCGGATGCCGTACTTCTCGTTCACCACCACGACCTCGCCCTGCGCTATGAGGTAGCCGTTGATCAGCACGTCCAGCGGCTGGCCGGCCAGGCCGTCGAGCTCCACCACCGAGCCCTGCGACAGCTGCAGCAGGTTCTTGATGGTGATGCGCGTGCGGCCGATCTCGGCGGTGAGCTGCACCGGCACGTCGAGCACGCGCGCGATGTCCACGGGCGTGGCGGACGAGGCAGCCGGCGCATCCTGGATCTGCTGGAAGACCTGCGCCGTTGCGGGAGCCACGGCCGGGTCGGGCGCGGGCGCGCTGGCCGCGGTCTGCTCGGCCAGTGCGCTGGCCCAGTCGTCCGCGTCGCTGGCGGCAGAGGTGTTGTCAGTCATGGTCGTTCTTCGAATCGCTGTCTTGGTGGGAGATCATGTGTTGCACGCGCAGGGCGTAGCGCTCGTTGGAGGTGCCGTAGCCGCAGGCCATCACCGGCACGCCGCCGACCTTGGCGACCACCGTCGCCGGCAGCTCGATGGGAATCACGTCGCCCACGCGCAGCTTCATCACCTCGCCCAGCGTCGAGGGCATGGTCACGAAGTCGGCGGTGAGCTCGACGTCGGCGGCCTGCATCTGGCGCGACATCTGCGTGACCCAGCGCTTGTCGACTTCGACCTCGTCCTGGATCGGGTTGGACAGCAGGTCGCGGATCGGCTCGATCATCGAGTAGGGCAGGCACACGTGCAGGAAGCCGCCGATGGGGCCGAACTCGATCTGCAGCGTGGTGTTGATCACCACCTCGTTGGGCGCGACGATGTTGGCGAGCTTGCCGTGCATCTCGGCGCGCACGTAGTCGAAGGCCAGCGGAAACACCGGCTGCCATGCGTCGCCGTAGCACTGCAGCGACAGGTCGAGCAGGCGCTTGATGATGCGCTGCTCGGTGCGCGTGAAGTCGCGCCCTTCCACGCGCACGTGGTAGCGCCCGTCGCTGCCGAACAGGTTGTCCACCACGAGGAACACCAGCTTCGGGTCGAACACGAAGAGGGCGGTGCCGCGCAGCGGCTTCATGTGGACCATGTTGATGTTCGCGGGCACCGGCAGGTGCCGCACGAACTCGCCGAACTGCTGGATCTGCACGGGCCCCACCGAGATGTCGGGGCTGCGGCGCATGAAGTTCAGCAGCGCGCTGCGCAGGCCGCGCGCAAAGCGGTCGTTGATGACCTCCAGCGTGTGCATGCGGTTGCGCACCACGCGGTCGGGCGCACCGAGGTCGTAGGCCGGCAGGCCGTCGGGCGGCGGCGCGGGCGCGGCGGCCTGGTCGAGGTCGCCGCCGGTGACGCCCTGCAGCAGCGCATCGACCTCGTCCTGGGAGAGCACCTGTTCATACGCCATGGATCGCGGGTCCGCAAACGGGCATCGTCGTCACTGCACGACGAAGGAGTTGAAGGACACGCTCGCGATGCCCAGCTCGGGCAGGCCCTCGGCCAGCGGTGCGTTCAGCGCGCTGTGGATCTCCGTGGCCAGCCGGGCCTTGTCTTCCGAGGTGACCAGCGATTCGGGCGGGCGGTTCGACAGCAGCACCAGCAGGCGGCTGCGCAGCTCGGGCATGAACTCCACGATCTGCGCCTTGGCCTGCTCGTCGCGCACCTTCAGCGCCATGCCGATCTGCAGGAAGCGCGAGCGGCCTTCGGACTGCAGGTTGACGGTCAGCGGCTCCAGCAGCAGGAAGATGGGTTTCTCGGGCACCGGTGCCTTGGCCGTCTCGGCGGCGGCGTGCTCGGTGAAGCGGGGCAGCACGAAGACGTACGCGGCCGCGCCGGCCACGGCCAGGCCGAGGACGGTCACGAGCCCGATCAGCAGTTTCGAGGTGCGGCGCGAGGCCGGCGGGTCGGTCGCGACCGACGCAGCCGCGGTGGCGGCGGGAGAAGAGGTAGCCATGGTGAAACGGTGGACGGGTCCGATCTATTCTTTGCGAAGTCGCCCGCCGGCGAACGGCCGAACAAGCGCACAAAGGCGCTTCACATCCGTTCATTGCGGGAGGCGGGCGGGGCGGTTTCAGGCGAAGGTGTCGACGCCCGGGCCCGTGCGTGGGGTGGCAACGGGGCGGGGTGCTGCCGTTGTCGTGCGGGCGATGTCGGTGGCCGCGGAAGTGCCCTGCGGTCGCCACGCGCCCTGTCGTTGGTGTTGCTGCTGTTGCTGCTGCGCGAACGCCGCGTCCTGCCCGAACGGCGCGCGCGTGTCCGCGCCCACCGAGGTCTGGCCCAGCGTGATGCCCTGCTCCGACAGGCTGGTGCGCAGCTGCGGCAGCGCAGCCTCGACGGCCTTGCGCACGCTCTCGTGCGCCGACACGAATGCGGCCTGCGCCTGGTGCTCGCCGACCGACAGCGTGACCTTCAGCGGGCCGAGGCCGGCGGGGTTGAGGTTCAGCTCGGCGGTGTGCGTGCCGCCGAGGCTCATGCGCGCGAGCTGCTGGCCGAGTGCGGGTGCCCATTTCTCGCTGCCGACTTCGGGCGCGAGCGTGTGCACGGCGGGGCGTGCGGCGGGGCTTTCGGTCGTGCGCTCAGTGGAGACGGTCGCGGGCTGTTGAAGCGCGAACGGGGTGGTGGACGGAGTCGTCGCGTCGTCGCCCGAGGTGCTGGCCGACACTGCGACGACGGGGGCGGCGTCCACTGTCGCGGGTTTCGCGTCGCCGGCAGGCTGGGCCTGCGCGGCGGCTGCGAGCTGTTCGGTGGTGGTGGCGCTCACGGTGCGCGGTGCGCCCGCGCGGCCCGGTGCGGCGGTGCCGACAGGCGGACCTGCGGGTGCGGTGGCCGGCTTCTTGCCATCGACAGCCATCGGCTGCGCGGCCACGGCGGCGCGCACGATCTCGTACAGCGAGGGCGGTGCCGCGTTGTCGGCTTCAGGCGCTGCGCTTTGTGCGGCGGCAGTGGCGGTGGGCGCGGAAGCGTCTTCGGTGGCGATGGCGGGCGCGGGCGTGGTGGCGGCTTCGCTGCTCAGGCGGACCGTGCTAGCAGGCAGGCCGGCTTGCGCGTCGGGCGTGACCGGCGCCAATGAAGTTTCTGGCGCACCGCTGCCCTGCGTGGCCGCACCGCCCGCAAGCACCGGTGCCTGTTGCGGCGTGACGGCTGCCGCAAGAAAAGCGAGATCCGGCTCCGCAGGCTGCGCATCCCGCACCTCTTCCGCAAGGTCCGTCTTGCGCAGCGGCTTGGCATCCGCCACCACGGTGTCGGCATCCGACGCCTTCTCAGCCTGGCTCGCGCGCGAACGTTCGAGCGCGGCACCGAACGCGCGGCCCTGCGCTTCGTCGGCACTGCGGCCACGTGCGCCGCCCTGCGCCACCGGCGAAGTGGCGGCAGGCGTGACGGACGGCGGGATCATGGGAGGCATGTCGGTTCCTGGAGGAGGTTCAGTGGGTGGGGTGCGAGGCGCGGTCGAAGAACTGGCGGGCGGCGCGTTCGTCGCTGTCGCGCTGCTCGCGCTTGGCCTGCGCCATCAGCTCCTGCGCGCGCACGCGATCGGCCAGCGTGTCGAAGGAGCTGAGGCGGCGCTTTTCGCGCTGCCAGTCGGTGCGGCCCCGGTCGAGCTGGTGCCCGGCCCGCTCGGCGATGGCGCGCTGCTGCGCAATCGCATGGTCGAGCGTGCCGAGGAAGTTGCGGTAGTTGCGCCACTGCGACGACGGCAGGCCGCCGCGCATCAACGTGTCGAGCTGCGCGTGGTAGTCCTGGCGGTACTGCAGCAGCAGCTCGAGCTTCTGCTGCGCGCTCAGGTGCGCGCTTTGCAAGGCGCCCAGGCGGCGCGCGGCGTCGTCGGTCTGGCTTTGCGCCAGGTCGATGAGCATGCCGAGGGGGAGCTTGCTGCTGCTCATGGGCGTCCTGGGGAAGGTGTGTTCGTGAACAGGCTGTCCATGTGGGCGATGGCCTCCTCGTAGCCGGTGCGTTCGTGCATCGACTGCTGCAGGAAGGCCTCGATGCGCGGGTACATCGCGATCGCTTGGTCCAGCTGCAGGTCGTGCCCTGGCGCGTAGGCGCCTACGCTGATCAGGTCGCGGTTGCGCTGGTAGCGCGACAGCATCTGCTTGAAGCGGCGCACGGTGTCGAACTGCGCGGGCGCAATCAGCGACGTCATTGCGCGGCTGATCGAGGCCTCGATGTCGATGGCCGGGTAGTGCCCCGCTTCGGCCAGCGTGCGCGAGAGCACGACATGGCCGTCCAGGATCGCGCGCGCCGAATCGGCGATCGGGTCCTGCTGGTCGTCGCCTTCCGAGAGCACGGTGTAGAAGGCCGTGATCGAGCCGCCGCGCCCCTGCGCATCGCGCGCGCCGTTGCCGGCGCGCTCCACCAGCGCAGGCAGCCGCGCGAACACCGAGGGCGGGTAGCCCTTGGTGGCGGGCGGCTCGCCCACGGCCAGCGCGATCTCGCGCTGCGCCATCGCATAGCGCGTGAGCGAATCCATGATGAGCAGCACGTCCTTGCCCTGGTCGCGAAAGTACTCGGCCAGGCAGGTGGCGTAGGCCGCGCCCTGCAGGCGCAGCAGCGGCGAGTTGTCGGCCGGCGCGGCCACCACCACGGCGCGCGCCAGGCCCTCTTCGCCCAGCGTGTTCTCGATGAAGTCTTTCACCTCGCGCCCGCGTTCGCCGATGAGGCCGACCACGATCACCTCGGCGCTGGTGTAGCGCGCCATCATGCCCAGCAGCACGCTCTTGCCCACGCCCGAGCCGGCAAACAGGCCCATGCGCTGGCCGCGGCCGACGGTGAGCATCGCGTTGATGGCGCGCACGCCCACGTCGAGCACCGAGTCGATGGCCGCGCGCGACAGCGGGTTGATCGGCGGCGCCGCCAGCGGCACCTGGCGTGCCACGTCGAGCGGGCCCAGGCCGTCGAGCGGGCGGCCGGCCGCATCGACCACGCGGCCCAGCATGCCTTCGCCCACGGGCAGGCGCTTGGTGTGGGCGTCGCCGGTCGCACCGGGTTCGCGCAGGCCGGGCCGCGCGAACACGCGCGCGCCGGGCAGCAGGCCCGCCACCTCGGTCTGCGACATGAGGAAGAGGCGGTCGCCCGCGAAGCCCACCACTTCGGCCTCGGCATGGCGCTGCGGATGGCCGGGCGGCAGTTCGATCAGGCAGTCGCTGCCCACGGGCAGCTGCAGGCCCACGGCTTCGAGCACGAGGCCGACGGCGCGTGTGAGGCGGCCCGAGGCGGTGGTGGTCGTGCTGCGGGCGACGGCGGCGCGCGCCTGTTCCAGCACGGCGCGCACGCTGTTCAGATGAGGGTTGGTGGGCGCGGTCTGCATCGGCTCAGGAGGCGTCGCCACGCAGCGCCGCGCCCACGCGCTCCCAGCGCGTGGCCAGGCTGGCGTCCAGCTCGCCCGTGGCCGACTGCACGCGGCAGCCGCCGCGCGCCAGGCTGTCGTCGGCACGCAGCTGCCAGCCGGCCGCCTCGATCTCGTTGCCCAGGCTGTTCTTCACCAGCGCGATGTCGTCGGGGTGCAGCAGCAGGCGCGGTTCGCCGCGCAGCGCGGGTTCGGCGTGCAGCAGGTCGCGCACCAGCGGCAGCACCCATTCGGGCTCGGCCTGGTAGGTGCGGTGCACCACCTGGCGCGCCACGTCGAGTGCGAGCGCGAGCACGGTCTCGGCCAGCTCGGCCTCGGCACCGCGCAAGGCTTCGGGCAGCGAACGGGCCAGCGCGCGCAGGCGTTCGGCGTGCACGCTGGCGGCGGCGAGGCCGGTGGCCAGGCCTTCGGTGTGGCCGACCTGGCGGCCTTCGGCCAGCCCGGCAGCGCGGCCCTCGGCCTCGCCCGCGGCGCGTGCTTCCTTGCGGATGCGGGCCAGCTCGGCGAGGTCGACCTTGGGCGCGGGAGGCGCAGGAGGCGGGGAAAGGCGCTGTGCTGTTTGACGCGAGAGGGTCGTGCCTGAGGGCGCCTTGCCATCGAGCGTGCCCATCTCCCAGCGCTCCCACGCCGACAGCGCGGGCGTGCCGGCGCCCGCCTGGCGTGCGGCCGCATGGATGGCGGCGAGGCGCTCGCGCGAACTGTTGGAGGCGCCGAAGGCGCCGGGGTCAGACGAAGTCATCGGTGCCAGGCGCCGCGATCACGATCTCGCCGGCGTCCGCCAGACGGCGGGCGACCTGCAGGATGGCCTTCTGTTCGGTCTCGACCTGCGACACGCGCACGGGGCCGCGCAACTCCATGTCCTCGCGCAGCGTTTCTGCGGCGCGCTGCGACATGTTGCTGAGGAACTTGTCGCGCAGCTCCAGCGGCGCGCCCTTGAGCGCGATGATGAGCGAGTCGCTCTCGATGTCCTTGAGCAGGCGCTGGATGCTGCGGTCTTCCAGGCCCAGCAGGTTCTCGAACACGAACATCTCGTCGACGATGCGCTGGGCCAGCGCCTCGTCCTGCTCGCGCACATGGGCGATGGCTTCTTCTTCCACCGTGGTGCTCATCAGGTTGACGATTTCGGCCGCGGTGCGCACGCCGCCCAGGCGGCTGCGGCGCAGGCCCTGGCCCGCGAGCATTTCGGTCAGCACCTCGGTGAGTTCGTTGAGCGCCGACGGCTGCACGCCGCCGAAGGTGGCCACGCGCATGATCACGTCGTGGCGCAGGCGCGCGGGCAGCTTCTCGAGCACCTCCGAGGCCTTCATGCGGTCCAGGTGCACCAGCAGCGTTGCAAGGATCTGCGGGTGCTCGTCGCGGATGAGCTCGGCCACCTCGCCGGCCTCGAGTTCGTTCAGGCGCTCGATGCCGCCGTGCGGCTCGTCGGGCTGCAGGATGTCCTCGAGCAGGGTGCTCGCGCGGTCGTCGCCCAGCGCCTTCTTGAGCACGGCGCGGATGTAACTGGTCGAGCCCAGGTGCAGCGCCGACAGCTGCTCGGTCTCCTGGCGGAACTCGGCCAGCACCGAGGCCAGCTCGTCGCGCGAGACCGCACTCAGCTTGGACATGGCCAGGCCCAGCGCCTGCACCTCGGAGGTGGGCAGCAGGTGCAGCGCGGCGGCGGCGCGGTCTTCGCCCAGCGCCATGAGCAGGATGGCGCTCTTGCGGGTGCCTGCTTCGCTGCTAGTCATCGGTGTGCATCCAGTGCTGGATCAGGGCGGCCACGAGCTTGGGGTCCTTGTCGGCGGTCTGCTGGGCGTAGTCCATGTCGGCCTTCTGGCGTGCGGACTCGCGCTGCTGCAGGGTTTCTTCGGGCTCGGCCGGGGCCGTGCCGGTGGGGGCCACGGCGCTTGCATCGGTCACGGGCGGCGCGGGCGGCGGCGCGGCCAGGTGCCGGCGCATCAGCGGACGCCCCACGGCGAACCAGGCGAACAGCGCGAGCAGGCCGATGAGCAGGTAGGGGACCAGCGTCTTGCCGAACGCGAGGGTGTCGCGGTCGCGCCAGAAGGGCACGTCGGGCGCGGGGCCGGCCTCGCTGTCGCCGTCGCGGGCGAAGGCGCTGTTGACCACGTTGAGCGAGTCACCGCGTTCCTGGCTGAAGCCCATCGCTTCCTTGGCGAGGTTGCGGATCTGTTCCAGCTCGGCCGGCGCGAGCGCGCGGGCGCTGGTCTTGCCAGCCGCATCGACCGTGTCGCGGTGGTTCACCACCACGGCGACCGACAGGCGCTTCACGCCGCCGGCGGCCTGCTGCACGTGGCGGATGGTGCGGTCGAGCTCGTAGTTGGTCGTGACGTCCTTGCGCGTGTTGCTCGGGCCGGCCGGTGCGGCGGTGGGAGATGCGTTCGGCGTGTTCGGTGCGCCCGGTGCGTTCGGTGGCTTGGGCGCGGTGATCGGCGCCGTCGGGTTCACCGGCGGCTGGTTCGACAGCGCGCCCGGCACGCCGCCCGGCGGCGCGCCGTTGTGCTGCGCCGATTCGCTGGACTGCTGGCTGCGGATCGCGGCCTGCGCCGGGTCCTGGTTGGGCCGGTACTTCTCGTCGGTGTGTTCCACCACCGAGAAGTCGATCTCGGCCGCGACCTGCGCGCGCACGTTGCTCGCGCCCACCAGCGGCTGAAGAATGGCTTCGATGCGGCGCACGTAGCCCTGCTCGATCTCCTGTGCGTACTTGAGCTGGCTCACGTCCAGCCCCTGGCTGGTGCCGCGCGCCGACGACAGCAGGTTGCCGCGCTGGTCGACCACCGTGACGTTCTTGGCGTCCAGGTCGGGCACGCTGGCGGACACCATGTGCACGATGGCGCTCACCTGGCCTTCGTCGATGCTGCGCCCGCGCATCAGCGTGAGCACCACCGAGGCCGAAGGCTTCTTCTGGTCGCGCACGAACAGCGACGGCTTGGGCAGCGCCAGGTGCACGCGCGCCGCTTCGATGCTGCCGATCGATTCGATGGAGCGCGCCAGCTCGCCTTCGAGCCCGCGCTGGTAGTTGACCTGCTCGGCGAACTGGCTGGTGCCGAACTTCTGGTTGTCCATCAGTTCGAAGCCCACGCCGCCGGCCTTGGGCAGGCCCTGCGCCGCGAGCTTCAGGCGCGTCTCGGCCACCTTGTCGCCCGCGATCAGGATCGCGCCGCCGCCCTCGGCGAACTTGTAGGGCACGTTCATCTGCTGCAGCGACGCGATGATCGCGCCGCCGTCGCGGTCCGACACGTTGGTGTAGAGCACCTTGTAGTCGGGGCCGCGGCTCCACAGGAAGAAGGCGGCCGCCACCGTCGCCAGCGCCGCGGCGCCAAGGATCAGCGGCAGCCGGGGCTGCGCGCGCATGCGCTCCAGCATCGGGGGCAGGCCGTTGGCGCCCGCCGCCAGGCCGCCCGTGGGCGCGGCCGTGCTCATCGGCGCGCCTTCGCCGGGGCCGTTGCGCCCTGCAGGGCCGGCGCCGGAGTGAGAGAGGGGATTCGGTGTTGGGATGTCATGCCGGTGGCCGGCGACGTCGTGCGCGGCCTGTGGTTTCGCGAACGATTGTCAGCAGGCGATGTGGAATTCGATCGGTCGAACAGCCGGGGGTTTTGCCCTCAGTTGCGCGTTTGAATGGGGGTCTTCCCTTGATACGCTGCCTGCCGGTTGGAGCGCTCGCGCGCTCCGTGTCAAGTCAGCTGGAAGTGAACTTTTCCCCATGTCCATCAATGCCATCGAATCCGTCCTGCAGCAGATGCGCGCCACCGCGCTGGCCAGCGGCATGGGGCCCGCGACCTCTGCGCCGGCCGGCGCGGGCGGCTTCGCGGCCGAGCTGCAGCGCTCGCTTGCCAACATCAGCGGCGCGCAGCAGCAGGCCTACGCGCAGGCCGAATCCTTCGAGCTGGGCAAGCCCGGCGTGGCGCTCAACGACGTGATGGTCGACCTGCAGAAGGCCAACGTGGCGTTCCAGACCGGGCTGCAGGTGCGCAACCGGCTGGTGACGGCCTACCAGGAAATCATGAGCATGCAGGCATGACGAGGCAGAGGGCGGCAACGTAGAACTTTTTTCGTTGCAGCCCTAAAGGTTTGCGGACACCCGCCGATATCCCCTTCAACGATGGCTTGAGTCTCACCGTGGAAGCGGGTCCAGCGTTACGGCCGATGGCCGGAGTCCACAACCTTTTGTCAATCAGGAGTCGAACATGGCGCAAGTCATCAATACGAACAGCCTTTCTCTTCTCACGCAGAACAACCTCAACAAGTCGCAATCGGCCCTGAACACGGCCATCGAGCGCCTGTCGTCCGGCATGCGCATCAACAGCGCCAAGGACGACGCCGCCGGCCAGGCCATCGCCAACCGCTTCACCGCCAACATCAAGGGCCTGACGCAAGCCGCGCGCAACGCCAACGACGGCATCTCGATCGCGCAGACCACCGAAGGCGCGCTGACCGAAGTCAACAACAACCTGCAGCGCATCCGCGACCTGTCGGTGCAAGCCGCCACCGGCACCAACTCGGCCACCGACCTGGACTCGATCCAGTCGGAAATCGGCCAGCGCCTGGACGAAATCAACCGCGTCTCGGAGCAGACCCAGTTCAACGGCGTGAAGGTCCTGTCGGCCAACGCCGGCAAGCTGACGGTGCAAGTGGGTGCGAACGATGGCGAAACCATCGACATCGACCTGCAGGAAATCAGCGCCAAGACCCTGGGCCTGGAAAGCTTCAACGTGAACGGCACGGGCACGCTGAACAAGGCCGCCACCAAGGACGACCTGACGCTGGCTGGCGCTGTCGCCAACGGCGCACCGGTCAACGGCACGCAGAAGTACGACGTCACGGCCACCAACACGCTGGCCACGCGCAGCCAGCTGCTGGCGGGCGCCAAGGCGGGCGACTCGGTCGTCACCGCAGGTTCCACCTACACCTACAACGCTGCGAAGTCCGCCTTCACCTTCGGTGAAACGGGCCGCACGAACGCTGCCACGATCGCTTCGCTCCAGCCCGCAGCGGGCTCGAGCAAGACCGCCACGGTCACGATCGGCGGCACCTCGCTGGACGTCAAGATCGACAGCGCCGGCACGATCACGGCGACCGACGGCTCTGCATTGTTTGTCGACAACGTGGGCAACCTGACGCAGAACAGCGCTGGCGCTGGCGTTCAGGCAGCCACGCTGACGAGCCTGACGACCAGCATGGCGTCGGCTACCGGCACGGGCGGCACCATCAAGGTCGGCGGCACCACCTACACGGCAACCGCCGGTGCAGCCAACTTCGACGTGACCGGCGACGAAATCTCGGCCGCTGCGCTGAACGACAAGCTGGCCGCAGGTGCTGGTACCGCCGTGTTGGCATCGACCATCGGCGGCGTGGCAGGTGTCACGATCACTGCTGGCGGCACGGTTGCTGGCGCCTACGTGGGCGCCGACGGCTCGCTCGGCAACTCCCTCACCACCGTGTCGACCTACAGCGTGCACAGCAACGGCGCAGTGACCGACGGCGCTGGCAATGCGGTCTACGCCGATTCGGCCAAGGCTGGCGCCTTCACGCTGAACGCCCGCAGCGGCAAGACCTCGACGGTCGACCCGCTCAAGGCCCTGGACGCCGCCCTGTCGAAGGTCGACAAGCTGCGCTCCTCGCTGGGTGCGGTGCAGAACCGTTTCGACTCGGTGATCGCCAACCTCGGCACCACCATCACCAACCTGTCGTCGTCGCGTTCGCGCATCGAAGACTCGGACTACGCCGTGGAAGTGTCGAACATGACGCGCGCGCAGATCCTGCAGCAGGCTGGTACCTCGGTGCTGGCCCAGGCGAACCAGACCACGCAAGGCGTGCTGTCGCTGCTGCGTTGATTCGCTGAGACCGCCGGGCGCCCCTCACGAGGGTGGCGCCCGGTGTCTTGCTTTTTTGCTCGCAGGCCTTCGGGGCGACCCGAAGCCGCCTGCGTTGTCCTGTGCGGCCACGCTTGTGGCGAGGCCGCACAGGACAACGAACTCCAGAAGAAGAACGCAGACCATGTCCCAGCCCGTACCCGCCGCCTCCGCCGTGGAAAGCCCCTGGCTGCAGCAACTGCTTGCCGGCCGCACCGGCGGTGCCGCTGCGGCCGCCGCCGAGGCCGCCGCACTGCGCAAGGCCGAGGCCGAAGTCGAGGAGGCGACACCGGTGCAGATCGAGATGGCGGTGAAGTCCGTCAATGCGTCGCTCGAGAGCCGCTCGATCAGCCTGCAGTTCGAGGTCGACCGCGACACCGACAAGCTCATCGTCAAGGTGGTCGACCGCAGCAACGGCGAAGTCATTCGCCAGATTCCGACCGAAGAGGTCGTTCGCATCGCCAAGGTCATGGACCGGCAGGCCGGGCTTCTGGTGAGCCAGCAAGCCTGATCACGACCCGCTCCAGACCTCTTCATTTCATTCGCATTTCAGGACACCCCCGACATGGCATCGATCAGCAGCATCGGCGTTGGCGCCAACCTTGACCTGGGCGCATTGCTCACCCAGCTGCAGACCGCGGAGAACCAGCCGCTCGTGGCCCTGAAGGCCAAGCAGACCAGCTACAACAGCAAGCTCTCGGCCTACGGCACGCTGCAAAGCGCGCTCACCGGCATCCAGGCCGCAGCCAAGAAGCTGGGCGACCCGGCGCTGTTCCAGGCCATCACCGGCACGCCGAGCGTGAGCGGCATCCTGGCGGCGAGCGGCACCGATCCGCGCTCGGTCGGCACCTATGCCATCGACATCTCGCAGCTCGCGCAGGCGCAGTCGGTCATCGCGAAGGGGCAGGCCAGCACCACCGCCGCGATCGGCAGCGGCAAGATCACCATCGACTTCGGCAAGGTGTCCGGCGGCACGCTGGACCCGGCGACCGGCCAGTACACCGGCGCCACCTTCGACAAGGACGCGACGCGCACGGCCAAGCCGATCACCATCGATGCGACCAACAACACGCTGGGCGGCATCCGCGATGCGATCAACGCGGCCAACGCGGGCGTGTCGGCCACCATCGTGAACGACGGCAGCGGCACGCCCAACCGGCTGGTGCTCACCTCCACGCAGACCGGCGAGGCCTCGGCCATGCGCATCTCGGTGGACGGCGACGCCGCGCTGCAGAACCTGCTGGGCAACGACCCCGCCGGCACGCAGAACCTGAAGCAGACGGCCGCGGCGCAGAACGCCAAGCTCACCGTCAACAACATCGCGGTCACCAGCACGAGCAACTCGGTGACCGACGCCATCCAGGGCACCACGCTCACGCTGGTGCAGACCGGCAAGCTCAGCCTGGTGATGAAGGCCAACACGACGTCGGTGAAGACGGCCATCACCGATTTCGTGAAGGCCTACAACGCGCTGCAGAGCACCGCGAAGTCGCTCACGGCCTTCGACACCGACGCCAAGGCCGCCGCGCCGCTGGTGGGCGACTCGACCTTGCGCAACCTGCAGACGCGCATCCGCCAGGCGCTGGTCGCACCGCAGGTGGGCGGCCCGAACGACCTGAAAGTGCTCACGTCCATCGGCATCTCGTTCCAGAAGGACGGCACGCTGGCGATCGACAACGACAAGCTCGACAAGGCCATCGACACCAACCTGGAGGGCGTGGCGAAGCTGTTCTCCAGCGGCACCGGCAGCACCGCCGGCTACGGCAAGCAGCTGACGGCGCTGGTCGACGACCTCACCGGCACCAAGGGCGCGCTCAAGGTCGCCACCGACGGCGTGACGAGCTCGCTCAAGCAGCTGGACACCCAGTACACCGCGATGAAGGAGCGCGCCGACGCGACGGTGGAGCGCTATCGCAAGCAGTTCGTGCAGCTGGACGTGGCGATGAACAAGATGAACGGCACGCTGAAATACCTCGCGCAGCAGTTCGACGCGATGAACGCCAGCAAGGGCTGAGGACAGGAAGCGACATGTACAGCTCTCACCACTCCCGCACCGGTGCCGGCGTCTACGCGCGCGTCGGCGTGGAGACGCGCGCCATGAGCGCGTCGCCGCTGCAACTGATCCACATGCTGTTCGACGGCGCGAAGACCGCCATCGGCGCGGCGCGTCTGCACATGACGGCCGGCGACATCGGCGCCAAGGGCCAGGCCATTTCGAAGGCCATCAACATCGTCGACAACGGCCTGAAGGCCAGCCTCGATGCCGAGGCGGCCGGCGAGGCCGGCGGCGACATCGTCGGCAACCTCTCGTCGCTGTACGACTACGTGGTGCAGCGCCTGCTGCTGGCCAACCTGCGCAACGACGTGCAGGCGCTGGACGAGGCCGACCGCCTGCTCGACCACCTGGCGTCCGCCTGGCGCGAGATCGACGACAGGCCTTCCAACTGATGATGCAGAGCGTGACCTGGGGGCAGGAACAGATGGCCGTGCGCAGCGAGATCGTCCATTGCTACGAGCAGCTGGCTGCGTGCATCTCGACGATGCTGGCGCTGGCCCGTGCCAAGGAGTGGGGGCAGCTGCCCGAGCTGGAGGCCCGGTGCTCGGCGTCGGTCGAGCGCCTGAAGGCGATCCAGCCGCTGGCGTCGCTGGAGCCCGCGCAGCGCGACCTGGTGCTGCGCCTGCTCGAACGCATCTGCACCGAGCAGGCCGAGCTGTCGGGGCTCATCAAGCCGCAACTCGACGACCTGATCCGCCGCATGGATTCGCTCAACCACCAGAAGAACCTGGGCAAGGCCTACGGCCTCGCGCACTGACGCGAACCGACAGGACGACACCACCGTGGCCATGCTGGGACTCACCGGACTGATCGATGCACTGAGGGCCGCGCGCCTGACGCCGCCGCTCGACCTGCTTGGCCTCCGGCCCGAGACCACGGTGGGCGCGCCCGGTGCGGCGGTGGCCGTGCCGAAGACGGCGAACGACGTGCGCCTGCCGTCGCGCGCGGCGCTGGACCGGCTGGTGCCCTCGGGCGCGTCCGGTGGCGAGGTGGCTGCGCCGCCTGCCGGTGGCGCGCCGCCTTCGATCGACACCCGCCTGTCGCTGGCCGCGCGCGTGATCGGCGCGGTGCTGGCCGACCTGCAGGCCGCGCCGGGGCCGGTGCGGGGCGAGGCGCCGTTGCTGCTGCCCGTCGCGCGCCAGGGCACGAACACCGTGGCACTCGCGGGCACGCTGGCGCAGACGGTGGCGGACAGTGGGCTCTTCTACGAATCGCACCTGGCCGAGTTCGCGGCCGGCACGCGCACGCTCGCGCAGATGGCGCGGGAGCCGCAGGCGCGCTGGGCGAGTCCGGTGATGGTGGCGACGACGACAGCGGCGGCAGCAGTGCAGGGCGTGGTGGTTGCGGCGACGGCGCTGGCTGCGGTCGATGTCGCGACGCCGCCCGCGCCGAATGCGCCGGTGCAGGCCCCGCAGGTCGACGCGCCGGAAGCCGACATCGCACAAGCAGCGCGTGGGGCTGCGCGCAGCGAGACCGCCGCCGCGCCCGCACCGGATGCGGCGCGCGTGCAGGCGGCCTACGGCCTCTCCGATGCCGCGCCGGAAATGCCCGCGCCCCGCCTCGCAGAACACGCACGCGCTGCAGCCGACGTCACCAGCACGTCGGCCCCGCGCAGCGCCGAAGTGATCCATCCGCAAGCCGTCACCGTCGTGCACCAGCAGCTCGACCTGCTGGCCAGCGCCGCCTTCCGCTGGAGCGGCCACGCCTGGCCCGAGGTGCCGATGGCGTGGACCATCGAGGAAGACCCCGCCAGCTCCAACGCACGCGAAGGCGAACCCGCCGAGGAAGAAGCCGCGCGCCGCTGGTCGACCACCGTGTCGCTCGTGCTGCCGCGCCTGGGCGAAGTCGACCTGCGCCTGAGCCTCAGCGGCCCGACCGTGCAGGCGCAGCTGCAGGCGCGCGAGCACGCCACCGTGGCCCGCCTGCGCGGCGACGCCGGCCGGCTCGCGCAACGCTTCGAGGCTGTCGGGCTTCAACTGCAGCAGCTGCAGGTCACGGAGAAGGCGCCGGCATGACCGATGACCTTCGCAACCGCCACAGCGCCGTCGTGCTCTCGCATGCGGACACGCGCAAGGCCCCCGTCGTCGTCGCCAAGGGCTATGGCGTGGTCGCCGAATCGATCCTGCGCGAGGCGCGCGCGCACGGGCTGTATGTGCATGCGTCGGCCGACCTCGTGAAGCTGCTGATGCAGATCGACCTCGACCGCCAGATCCCGCCGCAGCTGTACCAGGCGGTCGCGGAAGTGATGGCCTGGATCCATCGGCTGGAAGGCGGCGCCGAGGCTGCGGCGCCTTGATCGGCGGTTGTTCTATGGAAAGTCATTGACCTATTGAAAGACCCTGAATAAAGCCGCCGATTAACGCTCGGCTGCGTTCGATAGTCTTTATAAATTCAATTGGCGAGGGGATTGCCAATTGCCGGAATACGCACGCTCGTAACAATTGCTTGCGCTATGTGACCGCGCGCCGGTGCCAGGACTGAAACCGCTTCGCCAGAGGGAGGTCTGAAGCCTTCCGTCGGAAACCGCGTCGAAACCCTTTTACTTTTTGGTCTACTTTGTCTTCGAAGTGTAAATAAGTGTGTATATAATGTATACATGTTGGATGGACGTGCGGAGTCGACATGGAATCGGAAATGGAAGTAGACGTGGAAAATTGCAATGTCAACGCAGGCGGCGTGATTTCGAAGGAAATCGGCGAGATCAATCTGGCCTACATGCTGCTCGCGCAGAAGCTCGTGAAGCGGGACCGGGCGGAAGCCATGTTCCGCCTCGGCGTGGGGCGCGAACTGGCCGATCTGCTCATGAACATGTCGCTCAGCCAGATCGTGAAGCTGGCCGCGTCCAACTTCCTGCTGTGCAGCTTCCGCCTGGACGACCGGCCCATGTTCGCGGTGGTCGGCGAGGGCAAGGAGCCCGCGCTGCAGCAGGCCCACATGTCGATCCTGATGAGCGCGCGCCAGGCACAAGCCCAGGCCCAGCCGCAGATGCGCAAAGCAGGTTCGGCCAGCGCATGACTGCCAAGAGCATCCTGGGCGAGGTGCGGCAGGTGCAGCTCGCGGTCGAGCTCATCGGCCTGGGTGCGCGCCTGCAGTTCCTGGAGGCCGTGGTCGCGCTCAGCCGCGAGCGCCTGATCCGCCTGTACAAGGAACTCAAGGGCGTCTCGCCGCCCAAGGGCCTGCTGCCGTTCTCCACCGACTGGTACATGACCTGGCTGGCCAACATCCACTCGTCGATGTTCTACAACATCTACCGCTTCATGCGCGACGAGGCCGGCGAGGGCGAGCTGCCCGCGCTCATCAAGGCCTACCGCCTGTACACCGAGCAGGTCGAGTCGCAGGGCAGCGAGGTCGTGCTCGACTTCACGCGCGCCGAGACCATGGTGCGTTTCTTCGACAGCGACATGCTGCAGCTGAGCCCGTGCAGCCGCTGCGGCGGCCACTTCGTGGCGCATGCCCACGACCACAAGCACGGCTACGTGTGCGTGCTGTGCCGCCCGCCCTCGCGCGCGGGCAAGGCGCGCAAGCCCAAGCTCGAACCGGTGCGCCGCGGCGGCCTCATTGCCGGCGGCCCGGTGCTCGACATCGGCGGCGCCGTCTCGTGAAAGTGCCCCGGCGCCCGGCGCGGGTTTTTTGTTTTGGACGCCTCAGGGCATAGGGGAAGCGCGTGCTGGTTCTGGTGGGATATCTGGTGGTGATCGGCGCCGTCTTCGGCGGCTACGGCCTCATGGGCGGGCATTTCGGCGTGCTGTTCCAGCCCGTGGAGCTGCTCATGATCGGCGGCTCTGCGCTCGGCGCATTCATCGCGGGCAACAACGGCAAGACCATCAAGGCGACCATCCGGGAGCTGCCGCTCTTGCTGCGTTCCTCGAAGCACAACCGGCAGCTCTACATGGACCTGCTGGCGCTGCTGTACGAGCTGCTCGCCAAGGCCCGCAAGGAAGGCATGATGAAGCTCGAGTCCGACGTGGAAGCGCCGGAGCAAAGCGAGATCTTCGGCCGCTACCCGACCATCCTGGCGCACGAGGGCATCACCGTCTTCCTGTGCGACTACCTGCGCCTGGTCATCAGCGGCAACACCGACGCGCACGAGATCGAGGCCCTCATGGACCACGAGATCGACACCATCCGCCACGAGGCCGCCGTGCCCGGCCACAGCCTCTCGCGCGTGGGCGACGCGCTGCCTGCGCTGGGCATCGTCGCGGCCGTGATGGGCGTGGTGCATGCGCTGGGCTCGGCCCACCTGCCGCCGTCGGAAATGGGTGCGCTCATCGCGCACGCCATGGTCGGCACCTTCCTGGGCGTGCTGCTGGCCTACGGCTTCGTGTCGCCGCTGGCCTCGCTGATCGAGCAGAAGGTCGAGGAGGGCATGAAGATCTACCAGTGCGCCAAGGTCACGCTGCTGGCCAGCCTGAACGGCTACGCGCCGCAGCTGGCCGTGGAGTTCGGCCGCAAGGTGCTGTTCTCGACCGAGCGCCCCTCGTTCACCGAGCTGGACGACCACGTGCGCGAAGTCAAGGCACGCTGACCCTCCCACGGCCATGAGCGACGCGAAGCCCCGCATCATCATCAAGCGCGCCCACGGCGGCGGGCACGGCGGCGGCCATGCGGGCGGCGGCTGGAAGATCGCCTACGCCGACTTCATGACGGCCATGATGGCCTTCTTCCTCGTGATGTGGCTGCTGTCGATCTCCAGCCCCAAGCAGCGCGAAGGCATTGCCGAGCACTTCCGCATGCCGCTGCGCGTGGCGCTGGCCGGCGGCGACAAGAGCAGCATGAGCACCAGCATGATTCCCGGCGGCGGCGCCGACGTGATGCACGCCGAGGGCGAGGTGCGGCACACCGAGGCCGACAGCGAGGACGCGGCCGACGCCAGCCGCCTGGCCGAGATGAAAAAGAAGCTCGACGAGCTGATCGAGAAGAGCCCGGTGTTCCAGCAGTTCCGCTCGCAGATCCTCATCGACATCACGACCGAAGGCCTGCGCCTGCAGATCGTGGACAGCGAGAACCGCCCCATGTTCGAGCTGGCCAGCGCCCGCGTGGTGCCGCACATGCGCGCCATTCTTCGCGAGCTGGCGCCGGTGCTCAACGGCCTGCCCAACAAGCTCACGCTGTCGGGCCACACCGACGCCATCGTCTACACCAACGACCGTTCGTACGGCAACTGGGAGCTCTCGGCCGACCGCGCCAACGCCTCGCGCCGCGAGCTGGTCACGGGCGGCATGACCGAGGACAAGGTGCTGCGCGTGATCGGCCTGGCCGACAGCATGCACCTGGACCGCGCCGACCCGCGCAACCCCATCAACCGCCGCATCAGCATCATCCTGCTGAACCACCGCACGCAGGAGCGCATCGAGCGCGAGAACAGCAACGACGCCGGCGCCACGCGCATCGGCCTGCCGCCACCGGCCGCGCAGGCGCGCACCGCGGCAGGACACACGGCGGGATAACAAGAACAAGGAAGCGGCTTCGCGCAAGAGTGCGGGCCCCGGAGCACCACAGATGGACCTCAGTCAATTCACCCAGGCCTTCTTCGTCGAAGCCATCGAGCTGCTGGCGGAGATGGAGCAGCTGTTGCTCGACCTCGACGTCGAGGCGCCCGACGGCGAGCAGCTCAACGCCATCTTCCGCGCGGCGCACTCCATCAAGGGCGGCGCGGCCACGTTCGGTTTCACCGCCTTGACCCACACCACGCACGTGCTCGAAACGCTGCTGGACAGGGCCCGCCACGGGCAGCTGCACCTGAGCGCTCCGATGATCGATGCCTTTCTGGAAACGAAGGACGCCTTGCAAGAACAACTCACCGCCTACCAGGCCGGCAAGGAGCCGGACGCCGAGAGGGTCGCCCACATCTGCGGCGTGCTGCAGCAGCTGGCGATGGAGAACAACGCCGCCGCCGCGCCCGTGCCGCCACCCGCGCCCGCACCGGCGCCTGTCGTTCAAGCCGCTGCGCCGGCCGAGGAAGGCGGCAGCAGCGACGGCGTGCTGGTCGTGCGCTTCGCGCGCCTGTCCGACAGCGAATGCGATCTGCTCGCCGGCGAGCTGGCCAACCTCGGCACCGTGCTGACGCGCACGCGCAGCAACGACCAGCTGACCGTGCGGCTGGCCACCACCTGCGACCCCGACGACATCGTGGCCGTGTGCTGCTTCGTCATCGACGAATCGCAGATCGACATCACGCGCGAGGTGGCCGACGTTGCCGAACCTGTGGTCGCAGTTGAAGCACCGGTCGTGCAGCCACCCGCCGCGCCTGCACCGGTCGCCGCCGCGCCCGTGCCCGCCAGCGCCAAGGAATCCAGCTCCATCCGCGTCGACGTCGAGAAGGTCGACCAGCTCATCAACCTCGTGGGCGAGCTCGTCATCACGCAGTCGATGCTCACGCAGGCCGCGACCGTGCTCGACCCCGTGGCCTACGAGCGCTTTTTGAGCGGTCTGGGCCACCTGGAGCGCAATGCGCGCGACCTGCAGGAATCGGTGATGTCCATCCGCATGATGCCGATGGACTACGTCTTCAGCCGCTTCCCGCGCGTGATCCGCGACGTGAGCGCCAAGCTCGGCAAGCAGGTGCGCCTGGACACCTACGGCAAGGAGACCGAGCTCGACAAGGGGCTCATCGAACGCATCGTCGATCCGCTCACGCACCTCGTGCGCAACAGCCTGGACCACGGCATCGAGGCCCCCGAGGTGCGCCTGGCCAAGGGCAAGGACGCCACCGGCCAGCTGCTGCTGTCGGCGCAGCACCACGGCGGCAACATCGTGATCGAGGTGAGCGACGACGGCGCGGGCCTGAACCGCGAGCGCATCCTCGACAAGGCGCGCCAGCAGGGCCTGCCGGTGAACGACGCCATGCCCGACGAAGAGGTGTGGCAGCTGATCTTCGCGCCCGGCTTCTCCACCGCCGAGCAGGTCACCGACATCTCGGGGCGCGGCGTGGGCATGGACGTGGTCAAGCGCAACATCCAGGAGATGGGCGGCCATGTGGAGATCCATTCGCGCGGCGGGCAGGGCACGTCCACGCGCATCGTGCTGCCGCTCACGCTGGCCATCCTCAACGGCATGTCGGTGCGGGTGGGCAGCGAGGCGTACATCCTGCCGCTGAGCTACGTCATCGAGTCGCTGCAGCCGCTGCCCGAGCACCTGCACTCCATCACCGCCGACGGCCACGTGATCCGCGTGCGCGGCGAGTACCTGCCGCTCATCGAGCTGCACCGCGTGTTCGACGTGGCCGGCGCGCAGACGCAGCCCACGCAGGGCATCCTGGTGATCGTGCAGGCCGACGACAGCCGCTTCGCGCTGCTGGTCGACGAACTGCTCGGCCAGCACCAGGTGGTGGTGAAGAACCTGGAGACCAACTACCGCAAGGTGCCGGGCATCTCGGCCGCCACCATCGTGGGCGACGGCAGCGTGGCCTTCATCGTCGACGTGGGCGCGATGCCGCGCATCCAGCGCGCGCAGGCCGCCAGCGCGGCGGCCCTGGCGGGCGCCGCGCGCCGCACCGACGCGCTGGCTTCCTGATCCCGACGCGAGGGACGGCCGCATGAGGTTCGATTTCTTCCGGCGCCCCGGCGTCGACGGCAACGGCGCGCAAGCCGACACGACGCCCGCCATCACGCCCGCCGTGGGTGCCGATGGTCACGTGGCCTACGCCATGCTGCTCGACGGCAAGCGCCGCGTGGTCGGCTACCGCATGGCCTGGCGCGCGGCCGGGCAGGGCACCGACGCGGGTGCCGCGGCCGGCGTCAAGGCGCTCATGGACACGCTGGGCCTGCACCTGAACCCGGGCGGCCACGGCTGGTTGCTGGGCGGGCAGATGGTGTTCGTCGACGTCACGGTCGATGCGCTGTTCCAGAGCGAGCTGCAGTCGCTGCCGCCGCGCAACGTCGTGCTGTGCATGAAGGCCGACGAGCTGATGGACGCCGACATGCGTTCCATCCTGCTGTTCCTGCGCGAGCAGGGCTTCGGCTTCATGCTGTGCGGCGGCGTCGCGCTGCCGGACGACGACGAGCTGCGCGCCATCGTCACGCACCGCGAGGTGCTGCCCTCCCACCTGGCGGACGTGTTGCCCACTGGCCCCGCGCCCATCGCCGCGCGCGTGGCGAACTGGGCCGAGTTCGAGGCCTGCGCCGCGCGCGGCGTGCAAGTGTTCGTCGACGGCGCCGTGCGCCTGCCGCCGGCGCGCGACAGCGCCGACGCGCTGCAGCCCGAGTCGCAGCTCATCGTGCACCTGATGCAGATGATCCTGCGCAACGAGGACGTGCGCGCCATCGAGGGCGCACTCAAGCACGATGCCGCGCTCACCTACCGGCTGCTGCGCTACATCAACTCGCCCTCGGTGGGGCTGGCGGTGGAGATCCACTCGCTGCGCCATGCGGTCGCCATGCTCGGCTACTCGCCGCTGTACCGCTGGCTGTCGCTGCTGCTGGCCACCAGCAACAAGGTCAGCTCGCCCTTCATGATGAAGAAGGCCATCCTGCGCGGGCGCTTCGTCGAGCTGATGGGGCAGGGCATGCTGCCGCCCAGCGAGGCCGACAACCTGTTCGTCGCGGGCATGTTCTCGCTGCTCGACCAGCTGCTGGGCGTGCCGATGGAAGGCGTGCTGCGCAAGGTGCAGCTCACCGAGGCCGTGCAGCAGGCGATTCTGTCGCGCAGCGGCGTCTACGGCCCCTTCGTGGCGCTGGCCGAAAGCTGCGAGACCGACGACGGCCGCGCCGCGCGCCTGTCGGAGGCGCTCTTCTTGAGCGCCGCGCAGGTCAATGCCGCGCAGCTGTCGGCGCTGGTGTGGGCGCTCGACGCCGGCCCGGCTGTGACCGCACCACCCGCCTGACCCCCGGAAATGCAAGGCTTTTGCGCGTCTGATCGGCCGATTGGAAACGGCGGTTTCCGTGACCATTGAAAGTCACGCTTCCAGGCTGGCTGTGACGACCGAGTTCCACTTTACCGACCACGACTTCTCCAGAATCCGGACCCTCATCCATCGCCGCGCCGGCATCGCCCTGGGCGAGCAGAAGCGGCAGATGGTGTACAGCCGGCTGTCGCGGCGCCTGCGCGAGCTGCAGCTGCCGGCGTTCGCGCCGTACCTGGACCAGCTCGAGGCGCGCCACGACGGCGACGAGTGGCAGCTGTTCATCAACGCGCTCACCACCAACCTGACCTCGTTCTTTCGCGAGGCGCACCACTTTCCCACGCTGGCCGACCATGTGCGCAAGCGGCCGGGCCCGGTCACCGTCTGGTGCGCCGCCGCCTCGACGGGCGAGGAGCCGTACTCGATCGCCATCACGCTGATGGAAGCGCTGGGCGAGCGCGCCGGCTCGGCCCGCGTCATCGCCAGCGACATCGACACGGCGGTGCTGGCCAAGGCCGCCACCGGCGTCTTCACCACCGAGCAGGTGCGGCGCCTGTCGCCCGAGCGGCTGCGGCGCTTCTTCAACAAGGGCACCGGCACCAACGCCGGCAAGGTGCGCGTGCGCCCCGAGGTGGCCACGCTGGTGAAGTTTTCGCGCGTCAACCTGCTGGACAGCGCCTGGTCGGTGAAGGAGCCGGTGGACGCGATCTTCTGCCGCAACGTGATGATCTATTTCGACAAGCCGACGCAGAAGAAGGTGCTCGACCGCTTCGCGCCGCTGCTCAAGCCGGGCGGCCTGCTGTTCGCCGGGCATTCCGAGAACGCCTCGCTCGTCAACCCGGCCTTCCGCCCGCTGGGGCAGACGGTGTACGAGCTGTCGCGCACGCCGGGCCTCGCATGAGCCTGGCGAGCCATCACTACTTCGACCGCGATGTCGGGCGCATGGCCGTCAAGCTGCTGCCTTCCGAGTACTACGTGACCACCGACCACACCGTGCTGAGCACCGTGCTCGGCTCCTGCGTGGCCGCCTGCCTGCACGACGCGCAGGCGGGCGTGGCCGGCATGAACCACTTCATGCTGCCCGACGACGGCGAGCCCGGCGGCGGCTCGATGCGCTACGGCGCCTACGCCATGGACGTGCTGGTGCGCGAGCTGGTGCGCGCGGGCGCGCGGCGCGAGCGGCTGCAGGCCAAGGTGTTCGGCGGCGGCGCGGTGCTGGCCGGCATGACCACGCTCAACATCGGCGACCGCAACGCCGACTTCGTGCTGCGCTACCTGGAGGCGGAACGCATCGAAGTGGCGGCGCAGGACCTGCGCGGACCGCACGCGCGCCGCGTGTGCTTCCTGCCCGAGAGCGGCAAGGCCGTGGTGCGCCGCCTGCGCGCACAGACCGAGGTGCTGCGGGTGCGCCGCGACGAAGGCGAGCTGCTGCGCCGGCTGTCGGTGCCCGCCGCGCCGCACGAGATCGACAGAACCAAAGGAAGCCGGTGAGCCTGCCAAGCAAGAAAAAGATCAAGGTGCTCTGCGTCGACGATTCGGCGCTGATCCGCAGCGTGATGACCGAGATCATCAACAGCCAGAGCGACATGACCGTGGTCGGCACCGCGGCCGACCCGCTGGTGGCGCGCGACCTCATCAAGGTGACGAACCCCGACGTGCTCACGCTCGACGTGGAAATGCCGCGCATGGACGGCCTGGAGTTTCTCGAGAAGCTCATGCGCCTGCGGCCGATGCCGGTGGTCATGGTGTCCTCGCTCACCGAGCGCGGCTCGGAGATCGCGCTGCGCGCGCTGGAGCTGGGCGCCATCGACTTCGTGACCAAGCCGCGCCTGGGCGTGCGCGACGGCCTGCTCAACTACACCGAACTCATCGCCGGCAAGATCCGCACGGCCGCCAGTGCGCGGCTGCTGCCCGCGCGCCCAGCGGCCACGGCGGCGCGCCCCGCGCACGAGGCGGCACCCGAGGCGCTGCTGCGCAGCCCGCTGCTGAGCACCGAGAAGCTGCTCATCATCGGCGCCTCCACCGGCGGCACCGAGGCCATCCGAGAGGTGCTGCAGCCGCTGCCGCCCGACGCGCCCGCGGTGCTCATCGCGCAGCACATGCCGGCCGGCTTCACGCGCTCCTTCGCGCAGCGTCTGGACGGCCTGTGCCGCATCCGCGTGAAGGAGGCGGAGCAGGGCGAGCGCGTGCTGCCGGGCCATGCCTACATCGCGCCGGGCGGCTTTCACCTGTCGCTGGCGCGCAGCGGCGCCAACTACGTGGCGCACCTGGACCAGGAGCCGCCCGTGAACCGCCACCGGCCGTCGATCGACGTGCTGTTCGATTCGGCCGCCAAGCACGCGGGCAAGAACGCCATCGGGATCATCCTCACCGGCATGGGCAAGGACGGCGCCGAGGGCCTGCTGCGCATGCGGCGCGCGGGCGCGCACACGCTGGCGCAGGACGAGGCCAGCTGCGTGGTCTTCGGCATGCCGCGCGAGGCGGTGGCGCTGGGCGCGGTGGACGAGGTGTCGCCGCTGAACGAGATCAGTCGCCGCGTGATGGCGCACCTTCGCACGTTCGGTGAACGTGCGAACCGGGTATGACGAGTTTGAACAACGACCTGTGGAGCTGGAAAAAATCGTGATCGACAAGAGCATCAAGATCCTGGTGGTGGATGACTTCCCGACCATGCGGCGCATCGTGCGCAACCTGTTGAAGGAGCTGGAGTTCCTCAACGTCGACGAGGCCGAGGACGGCGTGGCCGGCCTGGAGAAGCTGCGCGGCGGCAGCTTCGGCTTCGTGGTGTCCGACTGGAACATGCCGAACATGGACGGCCTGACCATGCTGCAGACCATCCGCGCCGACCCCGAGCTGAAGACGCTGCCGGTGCTGATGGTCACGGCCGAGGCCAAGAAGGAAAACATCGTCGCGGCCGCGCAGGCCGGCGCCAACGGCTACGTGGTGAAGCCCTTCACCGCGGCGACGCTGGAAGAGAAGATCACCAAGATCTTCGAGAAGCTGGCCAAGGCATGAGCCAGGACACCCCCGGCGCTGCAGACGCCACCAACAACACCACCGAGGAACTGCTGGGCCGCATCGGCCACCTGACGCGCCAATTGCGCGAAGGCCTGCGCGAGCTGGGCCTGGACAAGCAGGTGGCCAAGGCCGCGCAGGCCATTCCCGATGCGCGCGACCGCCTCAACTACGTGGCGGCCACCACCGAGCGCGCGGCGCACCGCGCACTCAACGCCATCGACGTGGCGCAGCCGCTGCAGGAGGCCCTGGCCACCGACGCCAAGGCCCTGACGCAGCGCTGGGACCAGTGGTTCGAGAACCCGATCGAGCTCGACCAGGCGCGCGAGCTCGTGCTGGACACGCGCGGCTACCTGAACGACGTGCCCCAGCGCGCCAGCGCCATCAACACGCAGCTCATGGAGATCCTGATGGCGCAGGACTTCCAGGACCTCACCGGCCAGGTCATCAAGAAGATGATGGAAGTCGTGAACGACGTCGAGACGCAGCTGCTGCAGGTGCTGATCGACAACTCGCCGCCCGAGAAGCGCCACGAGGCCGTGCAGAGCCTGCAGAACGGGCCGCAGGTGAAGCCCGGCAACCCCGATGCCGTGACCGACCAGGCGCAGGTCGACGACCTGCTCGAAAGCCTCGGTTTCTGAGCCGCTTGCAGCCTGCTTGATTGGCCGAATTGCAGGGCGATACCGGCCCTGATCGGCAGATTGTTCCGCACCACCGGAACCAATAATTTGGTTCTGGGCAAGGCGTACTTCGCCAGTGCTGGTTCGGAGCATGAATGGCTGAGGAAAGCGATCTCGAGAAAACGGAACCCGCCTCCGAGCGGCGCCTGGAGAAGGCGCGCGAGGAAGGCAACGTGGCCCGTTCGCGCGAGCTCACCACCTTCGTCATGCTCGCCACCGCGAGCGCCGGCCTGTGGCTGGCGGGCGAGTCGCTCGGCGCGAGCCTGAGCGGCGCGCTGCGCCGCGGCCTGCAGTTCGAACGCGCCAGCGCCTTCGATCCCGCGCACATGCTCTCGCAGAGCGGGCTCATGGTGCTGCATGCACTCATGGCCATCGGCCCGCTGTTCGCCATGATGGTCGTGGCCGCCGTGGCCGCGCCGCTGATGCTCGGCGGCTGGATGTTCTCCGGCAAGGCCGTTGCACCGAACTTCGGAAAACTCAATCCCCTGGCCGGCATCGGCCGCATGGTCTCGGCGCAGGCGCTGGCCGAACTCGTGAAGGCGCTGGCCAAGTCGGCGCTGATCGGCGGCGTGGCGTGGTGGGTCATCGTGGACGACATCGAGGCCGTGATGGCGCTCATGTCGCAGCCCGCGCACGAGGCGCTGCCGCATGCGCTGGTGCTGGTGGCCAAGCACTGCGCGCTCATCGCCGCCACGCTCTTTCTCGTCGCGCTCGTCGACGTGCCGTTTCAACTCTGGAACTACTACCGCAAGCTGCGCATGTCGCGCGAGGACGTGCGCCAGGAGCACAAGGAAAGCGAAGGCGATCCGCACATCAAGGCGCAGATCCGCCGGCAACAGCAGCAGATGGCGCGCCGCCGCATGATGGCCGAGGTGCCCAAGGCCGACATCGTGCTCACCAACCCGACGCACTTCGCCGTCGCGCTGCAGTACCTGGACAGCGACATGCGCGCGCCCCGCGTGGTCGCCAAGGGCACCGAGCTGGTGGCCGCGCGCATCCGCGAGATGGCCAGGGAGCACAAGGTCGCGATCCTGGAAGCGCCGCCGCTCACGCGCGCGCTCTACCGCCACACGAAGCTGGGCGAGGAAATTCCGGCCGGGCTGTACACGGCCGTGGCCGAGGTGCTGGCCTGGGTGTACCAGCTCAAGCGCTGGAACAGCGAGGGCGGCGAGGCGCCGCGCACGCCGACCGACCTGCCGGTGCCGGCCGACCTGCAGTACTCGCCGGCGGTGGCATGAACGGATTGAACGACCTGATGCGCCTGCCGGCGCGGATCTTCTCCGGCTCGCAGTTCAAGGGCCTGGCGGGCCCGATCCTCATCATCCTCATCCTGAGCATGATGGTGCTGCCGCTGCCGCCCTTCCTGCTCGACCTGCTGTTCACCTTCAACATCGCGCTGTCGGTGATGGTGCTGCTGGTGAGCATGTACACCATGAAGGCGCTGGACTTCGCGGCCTTTCCGGCGGTGCTGCTGTTCTCGACGCTGCTGCGCCTGTCGCTCAACGTGGCCTCCACGCGCGTGGTGCTCATGCACGGCCACACCGGGCCCGACGCGGCCGGCAAGGTGATCGAGGCCTTCGGCCACTTCCTGGTGGGCGGCAACTTCGCGGTGGGCGTGATGGTGTTCATCATCCTCGTGCTCATCAACTTCATGGTGATCACCAAGGGCGCGGGCCGCATCGCCGAGGTGGGGGCGCGCTTCATGCTCGACGCGATGCCGGGCAAGCAGATGGCGATCGACGCCGACCTCAACGCCGGCCTGATCGGCGAGGAGATCGCCCGCAAGCGCCGCGCCGAGGTGGCGCAGGAGGCCGACTTCTACGGCTCGATGGACGGCGCCAGCAAGTTCGTGCGCGGCGACGCGATCGCGGGCCTGCTGATCATGGTGATCAACATCATCGGCGGGCTGGTGGTCGGCATGCTGCAGCACGGGCTCGACTTCTCCACGGCCGGCAAGACCTACACGCTGCTGGCCATCGGTGACGGCCTGGTGGCGCAGATTCCGGCGCTGGTGATCTCCACCGCAGCCGGCGTGATCGTCTCGCGCGTGACCACCGACGAGGACGTGGGCAGCCAGCTCACGGGCCAGCTCTTTTCCAACCCGCAGGTGCTGTTCCTCACGGCCGGCATCGTCGGCCTGCTGGGCATGATCCCCGGCATGCCGAACCTGGCCTTCCTGCTGATCGCGGGCGGCCTGGTGTGGCTCGGCAAGCGGCTGCTGCAGCGCAAGCCGCAGGCGGCCGCGCAGCAGGCCGCCGCTGCCGCCGCCGCGCAGGGGGCAGGCGTGCCCGCCTCGGCCGAGCAGGCCGAAGCCACCTGGGACGACGTGGCCATGGTCGACCCGCTGGGCATGCAGGTCGGCTACCGGCTGATCCCGCTGGTGGACCAGTCGCAGCAGGGCGAGCTGCTGGGCCGCATCAAGAGCATTCGCAAGAAGATCGCGCAGGAGCTGGGCTTCCTGGTGCCGGTGGTCCACATCCGCGACAACCTGGAGATCAAGCCCAACGCCTACGTCATCAGCCTGAAGGACGTGGAGATCGGCCGCGGCGAGGCCTTCCCCAACCAGTGGATGGCGATCAACCCCGGCCAGGTGACGGGCACGCTGACCGGCACGCCCACGCGCGACCCGGCCTTCGGCCTGGAGGCCACCTGGATCGACGCCAGCCTGCGCCAGCAGGCGCAGGTGTACGGCTACACCGTGGTCGATGCCTGCACCGTGATGGCCACGCACCTGAACCACCTGATCCACACCCACGCGGCCGAACTGCTGGGCCGCCAGGAAGTGCAGCAGCTGCTCGACCAGATCGCCAAGACCGCGCCCAAGCTCACCGAAGACCTGGTGCCCAAGGTGCTGTCGCTGAGCACGCTGCACAAGGTGCTGCAGAACCTGCTCGACGAAGAGGTGCCGATCCGCGACATGCGCACCATCCTCGACGTGATGGCCGAGCACGCGCCCACGGTGAAAGACCCGACCGAGCTCACCACGCTCACGCGCCTGGCGCTGGGCCGCGCCATCACGCAGCAGCTGTTCCCGGGCGACGAGGAGATGCAGGTGATCGGCCTGGACGGCTCGCTCGACAGCGTGCTGCAGCAGGCCCTGAACAACAGCAGCGGCATCGAGCCGGGCATTGCCGACAACCTGCTCAAGCAGGCCCAGGCCGCCATCGTGCGCCAGGAGCAGATGGGGCTGGCGCCGGTGCTGGTCGTGCAGCACGCGCTGCGCGTGCTGCTGTCGCGCTTCCTGCGGCGCAGCCTGCCGCAGCTCAAGGTGCTCTCGCACGCCGAGATCCCTGACGCCCGGACCATCAAGATCACCGCCGCCATTGGAGGACGAGCCGTTTGAATCCACAGACCGACGTGCGCACCACCGCACGCAAATTCGTCGCCGCCACCGGCCGCGAGGCCCTGCGCCTGGTGCGCGAATCGCTCGGCGCCGAGGCCATCGTGCTCACGCACCGCGCCACCGCGCAGGGCGTCGAGATCGTCGCCATGGCCGAGGGCGATGTGCAGCAGACGGTGCAAACCGCGGTGCCTGCAGTCGCGCCTGCCACGGCCGCACCCGCCGACCCCACCGTGCTCAGCGAACTCCATTCGATGCGCGGCATGATCGAGGAACAGCTCGCCAGCGTGGTCTGGAACGACAGCCAGCGCCGCGACCCGGTGCGCAGTCGCCTGCTGCGCACGCTGCTCGGCGCCGGCTTCAGCGCGCGCCTGTCGAAGGCCATGCTCGAGAAGCTGCCCACGGGCCAGAGCTACGCCGACGGCATGGCCTTCGTGCGCTCCGAGCTCGTGCGCGCGGTGCCGGTGCATGAAGACGAGGACGCGCTGTTCGCGCAGGGCGGCGTCTATGCCTTGATGGGCCCGACCGGCGTCGGCAAGACCACCACCACCGCCAAGCTGGCCGCACGCTGCGTGATGCGCTTCGGCGCCGACAAGCTCGCGCTCGTCACCACCGACAGCTACCGCATCGGCGCCTACGAGCAGCTGCGCATCTACGGCCAGATCCTCAACGTGCCGGTGCATGCCGTGAAGGACGCGGCCGACCTGCAGCTGGTGCTGCACGACCTGCGCGACCGCCACATGGTGCTCATAGACACCGTCGGCATGAGCCAGCGCGACCGCGCCGTGCCCGAGCAGATCGCCATGCTCGGCAGCAGCCAGCGGCCGGTGAAGCGGCTGCTGCTGCTCAACGCCACCAGCCACGGCGACACGCTCAACGAGGTGGTGCACGCCTACCGCCAGGGCCATGCGCTGGCCGGCTGCATCTTCACCAAGGTCGACGAGGCCACGCACCCGGGCGCGCTGATCGACACCGTGATCCGCCACCGTCTGCCGGTGCACTACATCTCGGGCGGGCAGAAGGTGCCCGAGAACCTGCTGCGCGCCGACCGCGTGCAGCTGGTGGACAGCGTGTTCCAGCCGCGCCAGCACAGCCCGTTGTTCGTGCCGGCGGAAGCCGACCTGCCCGACGAGGTCGCGCCTTCGCCGCAGGCACAGGGCGAGACCGATCGCCTGCGCCTGCGCTACCAGAGCCTGATCCGTGCGATGGCGCACGACGCGCAGGAACTGGCGACCACGGCTGGCGCGCTGGCCGGTGCGCACATCGGCTTCGATGGTGCGCGCACGCTGTGGCGCCGGGCCGGTGACGAGGCCGTCGATGCCAAGGCCGTGCTGCACGACCTGTCGGTGTTCGCGCGCGGCGAGGTGGCTGCGGGATGCGACACCCATGTGCTCGCGCTGGCCGGGCAGGTGGGCCTGCGCGCGACCGACAGCGGTGATGCCTACGTGTGCCACGGCAGCCTGCTGCTGTCGGACCGCAGCGGGTTGCCGCTGGCGGCACCGAACCAGTGGCTTTCGACCGCTGCGGCGCGCCAGGCGGCCGCACCGGGCCAGCGTCAGTCGCAGTGGCTGCAGCAACAGGATTTCGGCAAGCGGCTCGTGCATGTGCTGGGCAAGCCGCCCGCGGTCGAACAGATGCTGGCGTGGCAGGCCGAAGGCTCGCAGTGGCTGGCGCGCGCGCCGGGCGGCACGGCCGTGACGGATGTGCACACCGGCGCCGCGACCACGCTCGCGCGCCTGGCCTTCGCGTTCGACGACACGACCGAGCGGCCCGTGAGCTATCGCGGCAAGGCCGCGCTGCAATGCGAGGCGCAGGTCGAGGTGTTGCCGCGCACCGCCATCGACCGCGACACCCTGCCCATGCTGCGCTGCGTGGCCGTGCGCGTGGTCGATGCGCGCAGCCGCAAGCTGCTGTCGCAGACCTGCGTGCTTACCAACCTGGGCGGCGAGGTCGACGCACCGCAGCTCGCGCAATGGCAGGGCTGGGCCGCCGACGCCGAGCCGTGCTTCCGCCTGCTGCGCGACGGCGTGCAACTGGTGGGCGGCATGGGCGAGCCCGGCGATCCGCACATGATGAAGCGCCTGCTCGTCGCCGGCCAGGTCACGACCACCGTGTGGCGCCTGCTGCAGGCCGAGGGCGAATGGGCCGATCGCACGCGCCTGCTGCTGGGCCAGCTCACGGGCCGCGCCCCGCGCGCCGGCCGCGCGATGACCGGCGGTGCGCTGTACGCGGGGGTGGGCAAGCTGTTCCTGCTGCTCGATGCGTTGGGCACCGAGTCGGCCGGGCCCGCGCAAGCGCCGCGCGCGCTGGAACGCCAGGGCTGAACGTCATGAGTGCACGCGTCACGGACCAGGCCGACGGGCTGCGGCGACTGCTGGGGCAGGCGCCGGTGCGCGTCGTCGCCGTGGCGGGCATGGGCCCTGGCGCAGGCGCGACCACGGCCGCGATGAGCCTGGGCGCGGCGCTGGCGCAGCAGGGCAAGGATGTGCTGCTGCTCGATGAACATCACCCGAAGGGGCGCTCGGTGTGTGATGTGTGGGCGCTCGGCCCACGCGGCACGCTGGCCGATGTGGCGGGGCGGCGGCTGCGCATCGACCAGGCCGCAGCGAGCGCGGTGTGCGGCGTGCAGGTGCTGCCCGCATCGCCCGGCGCGAGCATCGACCCGCGCACGCTGTGGCCGCGCGGCATCGTGCTGGTCGATGCGGCTTTCGACGACGAAGGCCGCCTGTCGCCGCTGGCGCAGGGCGCCGACGAACTGCTGCTGGTGCTGCAACCGCACCCGGCGGCCATCACCTCGGCCTATGCGGGCATCAAGCGCCTGCACCGCGCGCATGCGCTGAAGCAGCTGCGCTTCCTGCTCAACGGCGTGGCCGATGCAGGCACCGCGCAGCAGGTCATGCACAACCTCGCGCAAGCCGCCAGCCGCTACCTCGCGCTGTCGCTGCTGCCCGTGGGCTGGGTGCGCACCGATCCTTGGCTGGCTGATGCGGCGCGGCTGCGCCAGACCGTGGTCGAGGCCTTTGCGGCCAGCGCGGCGGCGGTCGATTTCCGCGCCATCGCCGACGACATGGGTCGCTGGACCTGGCGCACGCCCGCGCGGCCGGCCGTGTTCCCGCAGGCGCTCGCGGCCTGAGACACGACCACGAGGACGGACGGCCGTGTACACCGCACAGGGCACCATCGAGAAATCGCATCTGCTGGAACAGCACCAGCCGCTGGTGCGCCGCATCGCGCTGCAGATGATGGCGCGGCTGCCGGCCAGCGTGGAGCTGGACGACCTGATCCAGGCTGGCATGCTCGGCCTGCTCGATGCGTCGAGCCGCTACCAGGACCACCGCGGCGCGCAGTTCGAGACCTTCGTCAGCCAGCGCATCCGCGGTGCCATGCTCGACGAGCTGCGCGCCAGCGACTGGGGTTCGCGCGGGCTGCGCCAGTCGGCGCGCGGCATTGAAAAAGCGATCCAGGCGCTGGGCCACCGGCTGGGCCGCGCGCCCACCGAAGGCGAGATCGCGAAGGAGCTGAAGGTCGACCTGGACACCTACCAGTCGATGCTGCAGGACATCCAGGGCTGCCAGCTGCTGTACGTGGAAGACTTCGCCAAGGGCGACCCCGACAACCCCTTTCTCGACCTGCATGCGCAAGAGGCGCGCAAGGGGCGCGGCGACTTCGACGACCCGCTGGCGCGCCTGCTCGAAAGCGGCTTTCGCCACCAGCTGGTGGACGCCATTGGCGCGCTGCCCGAGCGCGACCAGCTGCTGCTCAAGCTCTACTACGAGGAAGAGCTGAACCTGCGCGAGATCGGCGCGGTGCTCGAGGTGAGCCAGTCGCGCGTGTGCCAGCTGCACGGCCAGGCGGTGAGCCGCTTGCGCGCGAAGCTGAAGGACTCTCTGTAGAGAAGCTCAGCTGGCGTAGCGCGCGTCGAGCGCATCGAGCTCGGGCTTGCGCACCAGCCGCTGCCGTTCGGCGAAGGGCGCGACCAGCGACGGGTCTTCGTCCATGCGCCGCGTGTCGCGCAGCACCGTGAGCGCCTTCTGCATGCCGGCCAGCGCGCCCTGCAGCGCGGCGTTGGCGTACAGCACGATGCCGTAGCCGAGGCCGCCGAGTTCCTCGGCGCCGAAGATCGGCGTCTTGCCGCCGATCACCATGTTCATGAGCTGGGGTTTTGCCAGCCGCTGCGGCAGTGCGCGGATCTCGTCGGCCGTGGTGACGGCTTCGACGAACAGGATGTCGGCGCCGGCCTCGCTGAACTTCTGCGCGCGCTCGATCGCGGCCTCGAAACCCAGCGTCGCCGCCGCGTCGGTGCGGGCCATGATGAGCAGGTCGGGGTCGGTGCGGGCATCGACGGCGGCCTTGATCTTGTTGACCGCCTCCTCGGCGGAGATCACGTCCTTGCCCGAGAAATGGCCGCAGCGCTTGGGCGCGACCTGGTCCTCGAACTGGATGCAGTCGGCGCCCGCGCGCTCCAGCACGCGCACCGTGTGGCGCACGTTCAGCGCGTTGCCGAAGCCGGTGTCGGCATCGACGATCAGCGGCAGGTTCACCGCGTCGCGGATGCGCGCCGTGTGGTCTGCGATCTCATGCAGGCCCATGAAGCCCTGGTCGGGCAGGCCGAACCACATGTTGGTGACGCCCGCGCCGGTGACGTAAATGGCCTCGAAGCCCAGGTCTTCGATGACACGCGCCGACAGCGCGTTGAAGGCGCCCGGCACGAGCACGCCACGGCGGGCCTCGGCCAGGGAACGGAGGGTCTTGCGAGTCGACATCGGGATTTCCTGTGAATGGATCTGAAAGCTCAAAGGGTGTCGCCGGGCACACGGACCCAGCCTTCCATCAAGACGCGGGCGCTGCGGCTCATGACGGCTTTGGTGACCTGCCACTCGCCATCGACCTGGCTGGCCTGCGCGCCCACGCGCAAGGTGCCCGAGGGGTGGCCGAAGCGCACGGCCTCGCGCGCGCCGCCGCCGGCCGCGAGGTTCACCAGCGTGCCGGGAATGGCGGCGGCCGTGCCGATGGCCACGGCCGCCGTGCCCATCATGGCGTGGTGCAGCTTGCCCATCGACAGCGCGCGCACGAGCAGGTCGATGTCGCCGGCCGCCACCGCCTTGCCGCTCGATGCGGTGTAGCCCACAGGCTTCGCCACGAAGGCGACCTTGGGCGTGTGCTGGCGGCTGGCGGCTTCGTCGAGCGTGCGGATCAGGCCCATGCGCAGCGCACCGTGCGCGCGGATGGCCTCGAAGCGGGCGAGCGCGGCGGCATCGCCGTTGATCGCGTCCTGCAGCTCGGTGCCGGTGTAGCCAAGCGCCTCGGCGTTCACGAAGACGGTGGGGATGCCGGCGTTGATCATCGTGGCCTGCAGCGTGCCGAGGCCGGGCACCTCGAGGTCGTCGACGAGGTTGCCGGTCGGGAACATCGCGCCGCCTGCGCCGTCTTCTTCGGCGGCGGGGTCCATGAATTCGAGCTGCACCTCGGCCGCGGGGAAGGTCACGCCGTCGAGTTCGAAGTCGCCGGTCTCCTGCACCGCGCCGCCGGCCATCGGCACGTGCGCGACGATGGTCTTGCCGATGTTGGCCTGCCAGATGCGCACGACGGCCACGCCGTCGCGCGGCACGCGTGCTGCGTCGATGAGGCCGTTGCTGATCGCGAACGGCCCGACGGCCGACGAGAGGTTGCCGCAGTTGCCGCTCCAGTCCACGAAAGGCCGGTCGATCGACACCTGGCCGAACAGATAGTCCACGTCGTGGCCGGGCCGCTCGCTCTTCGAGAGGATCACGGTCTTGCTGGTGCTCGAGGTCGCGGCGCCCATGCCGTCGATCTGCTTGCCGTAGGGGTCGGGGCTGCCGATCACGCGCAGCAGCAGCGCATCGCGCGCGGGGCCCGGCACCTGCGCGGCCTCGGGCAGGTCCTGCAGGCGGAAGAAAACGCCCTTGCTGGTGCCGCCGCGCATGTAGGTGGCGGGGATCTTGATCTGCGGAATGTGCGGCATCGTCAGTCGGCTTTCGTGGCGGCGAGGAAGTCCTGCGCGAAGCGCTGCAGCACCCCGCCGGCTTCGTAGATGGAGGCCTCTTCGGCGGTGTCGAGGCGGCAGGTCATGGGCACGTCGAGCCGCTCGCCATTGCGGCGGTGCACGACCAGCACGAGGTCGGCGCGCGGGGTGCGCGCGCCGGTCACATCGTAGGTCTCGGTGCCGTCCAGGCCGAGCGTGAGGCGGTTGGTGCCCGGCTTGAATTCGAGCGGCAGCACGCCCATGCCGATGAGGTTGGTGCGGTGGATGCGCTCGAAGCCTTCCGCCGCAATCGCTTCCACGCCGGCCAGCCGCACGCCCTTGGCGGCCCAGTCGCGCGACGAGCCCTGGCCGTAGTCGGCGCCGGCCACGATGATCAGCGGCTGCTTGCGCAGCATGTAGGTCTCGATGGCTTCCCACATGCGCATCACCTCGCCCTCGGGCTCCACGCGCGCGAGCGATCCGGCGCGCACCGTGCCGTCGGCCTTGCGCACCATCTCGTTCTTCAGCGTCGGGTTGGCGAAGGTGGCGCGCTGCGCCGTGAGGTGGTCGCCGCGGTGGGTGGCGTAGGAGTTGAAGTCGTCCTCGGGCAGGCCCATGCGGTGCAGGTACTGGCCGGCCGCGCTGTCCAGCAGGATCGCATTCGACGGCGACAGATGGTCGGTCGTGATGTTGTCCGGCAGGATGGCCAGCGGGCGCATGCCCTTCAGCGTGCGCTCGCCCGCCAGCGCGCCTTCCCAGTACGGCGGGCGGCGGATGTAGGTGGAGGCGGGGCGCCAGTCGTACAGCGGCGCGACCTGCTCGCCCGTGTCGGGCTGGATCGCGAACATCGGTTCGTACACCTGGCGGAAGTGCGCGGGCTTCACGCTGGCCTTCACGATGGCGTCGATCTCTTCGTCGCTGGGCCAGAGGTCTTTGAGGCGAATCTCCTTGCCATCGACCACGGTGAGCACGTCCTTCTCGATGTCGAAGCGCACCGTGCCCGCGATGGCGTAGGCCACCACCAGCGGCGGCGAGGCCAGGAAGGCCTGCTTCGCATACGGATGGATGCGGCCGTCGAAGTTGCGGTTGCCCGAGAGCACGGCCGTGGCGTACAGGTCGCGATCGACGATCTCCTGCTGGATGGCCGGGTCGAGCGCGCCCGACATGCCGTTGCACGAGGTGCAGGCATAGGCGACCACGCCGAAGCCGAGCTGTTCGAGCTCGCGCATCAGGCCCGCATCTTCCAGGTACAGCGTGACCGCTTTCGAGCCGGGCGCCAGCGAAGTCTTGACCCACGGCTTGCGCGCCAGCCCCACGCGGTTGGCGTTGCGCGCGAGCAGGCCCGCGGCGATCACGTTGCGCGGGTTGCTGGTGTTGGTGCAGCTGGTGATGGCCGCGATGATCACGGCGCCGTCGGGCATCTGGCCGGGCACCTCGTCCCACGGTGCGGCGATGCCGCGCGCCGCGAGGTCGGCGGTGGCCACGCGCGCATGCGGGTTCGACGGGCCGGCCATGTTGCGCACGACCGTCGACAGATCGAACTGCAGCACGCGCTCGTACACGACCTCGGCGAGCGTGTCGGCCCACAGGCCCGCCTGTTTCGCATAGACCTCGACCAGGCGCACCTGCTCGTCGGCGCGGCCCGTGAGGCGCAGGTAGTCGAGCGTCTGCGTGTCGATGGCGAACATCGCGGCGGTGGCGCCGTACTCGGGCGCCATGTTGGAGATGGTCGCGCGGTCGCCCAGCGTGAGGCTGGCCGCGCCTTCGCCGTGGAACTCCAGGTACGCGCCCACCACCTTCGCCGCGCGCAGGAACTCGGTGAGCGCCAGCACGACGTCGGTGGCCGTGATGCCCGGTTGCGGCCGGCCCGCCAGGCGCACGCCGACGATGTCGGGCAGCCGCATCCACGAGGCTCGGCCGAGCATCACGTTCTCGGCCTCGAGCCCGCCCACGCCGACGGCGACCACGCCCAGCGCATCGACGTGCGGCGTGTGGCTGTCGGTGCCCACCAGCGTGTCGGGGTAGGCCACGCCGTCCTGCGCATGCACGACGGGTGACATCCGCTCCAGGTTGATCTGGTGCATGATCCCGTTCCCCGGCGGGATCACCTCCATGTTGCGGAAGGCCCGCTTCGTCCATTCGATGAAGTGAAAGCGGTCTTCGTTGCGCCGGTCCTCGATGGCGCGGTTCTTCGCGAAGGCATCGGGGTCGAAGCCGCCGCACTCCACCGCCAGCGAGTGGTCGACGATGAGCTGCACCGGCACCACGGGGTTCACCTGCGACGGATCGCCGCCCTGTTCGGCGATGGCGTCGCGCAGGCCGGCCAGGTCGACCAGCGCGGTCTGGCCGAGGATGTCGTGGCAGACCACGCGCGCGGGAAACCACGGAAAGTCATGGTCGCGCCGGCGCTCGATGAGCTGCGTGAGGCTCTGCACGAGGATCGCCGGGTCGCAGCGGCGCACGAGGTTCTCGGCATGCACGCGCGCGGTGTAGGGCATCGGGGCCCAGGCGCCGGCCTGGATGGCCTCGACGGCTTCGCGCGCATCGAAGTAGTCCAGCGCGGTGCCGGGAAGGTTCTTGCGGTAGTCGGTGTTCATGGGGCGCTTGTCGCTCGGCACCCGCGCGCAGGCACGGGCGCTTTTCTTCTTCTCGTGTTTTTACTTCCGATCCTGGATCGGCGCGAACTTCAGGTCTTCGGGGCCCGTGTAGTTGGCGCTCGGCCGGATGATCTTGTTGTCGATGCGCTGCTCGATGATGTGCGCCGCCCAACCCGAGGTGCGCGCAATGACGAACAGCGGCGTGAACATGGCGGTGGGCACGCCCATCATGTGGTAGCTCACGGCGCTGAACCAGTCGAGGTTGGGGAACATCTGCTTCACGTCCCACATCACGGTCTCGAGCCGCTCGGCAATGTCGAACATCTTGGTCGAGCCGGCCTCCTGCGACAGCGTGCGCGCCACGCCCTTGATGACCACGTTGCGCGGGTCGCTCACGGTGTAGACGGGGTGGCCGAAGCCGATCACGACCTCCTTGGCGGCGACGCGGCGGCGGATGTCGGCCTCGGCCTCGTCGGGTGCGTCGTAGCGCTTCTGGATCTCGAAGGCCACCTCGTTCGCGCCGCCGTGCTTGGGGCCACGCAGCGCGCCGATGGCGCCGGTGATGGCCGAGTACACATCGGAGCCCGTGCCCGCGACCACGCGCGCCGTGAAGGTGGAGGCATTGAACTCGTGCTCGGCATAGAGGTTGAGCGAGGTGTGCATCGCGCGCTCCCACTGCGCGCTGGGCTTGCGCCCGTGCAGCAGGTGCAGGAAGTGCGCGCCGATGGAGTCGTCGTCGGTCTCGACCTCGATGCGCCGGCCCTGCGTCGACCAGTGGTACCAGTACAGCAGCATCGAGCCGAGCGAGGCCATGAGGCGGTCGGCGATGTCGCGCGCGCCGGGCAGGTTGTGGTCTTCCTTCTCGGGCAGCAGGCAGCCCAGCGACGAGACGCCGGTGCGCATCACGTCCATCGGGTGGGCGCTGGCGGGCAGCTGCTCCAGCGCCTCCTTCAGGCTCGCGGGCAGGCCGCGCATGGCCTTGAGCTTGGCCTTGTAAGCGCGCAGTTCGGCGGCCGTGGGCAGCTTGCCGTGCACCAGCAGGTGCGCGATTTCCTCGAACTCGCAGACCTCGGCGATGTCCAGGATGTCGTAGCCGCGGTAGTGCAGGTCGTTGCCCGTGCGGCCCACGGTGCACAGGGCGGTGTTGCCGGCGGTCACGCCCGACAGGGCGACGGATTTCTTGGGCTTGAAGCCGATGGGGGTGGCGGTGTCGTTCATGCGGGTTCCTTGTCTGTGGGCACGGGGTGCAGGTAGGTGTTGCGCAGGCGCGCCGGACGGCCGCGGCCGTCGACGGCCACCATCTCGAACAGGCCCTTCAGCGACGGGCGTGCTTCGCCGTCGGGCGGCTCGGCTGCGCCGGTGACGCAGACCGTGAGCGAACTGCGCCCGGCGCGCGTCACCCAGGCCCGCAGGCGCAGCACATGGCCGACCGGCACGGGCGCGAGGAACTGCGCGTCGCCCAGGCTGGCCATCACCACGTCGGACTTCGCGAAGGCGCGCGCGGCGAGGAACGCAGCCTTCGACATCAGCAGCAGTGCGTTGCCGCCGAACAGCGTGCCGTAGTGGTTGGCGTGCTCGGGGAACACGATGTCGGTCAGCTCGATGGCGGCGGATCGGTTTGTCATGCTTCGCAATTTACGCAATCGAACGCCCATAATGAAGGCCTGAATTGGCAAATCATTGCGAATGAAGACGACTGATTTTGCAAATATTGCGAATATCGCAAAGACCCACGAGGTGACCCGATGAGCAAGACCTTCATGGGCGTGCGCCTGCGCACGCTGCGCGCCGAACGCGGCCTCACGCAGGTGGCGCTGGCCCAGATGCTGGGCCTGTCGCCGAGCTACCTGAACCAGATCGAGCAGAACCAGCGCCCGCTCACCGTGGCGGTGCTGCTGCGCATCAGCAAGACGCTCGGTGTCGACGTGCAGCAGTTCTCCGAGGACGAAGAGGCGCGGCTCGTGGCCCGCATGCGCGAGGCGCTGGCGGACAACCCCGGCGGCGAGGCCGTGGCGCTGCCCGAGCTGCGCGAGGTGGCGTCGCAGATGCCCGCCGTGGCGCGTGCGCTGCTCGCCTTGCACCGCCGCCACCAGGAGGCGCAGGAGCGGCTGGAGCTCATGGCCGCCGAACTGGGCGACGGGCGCGGCGACATCTCGCGCAGCCGGCCGATGCCTTTCGAGGTGGTGCGCGATTTCTTCTTTGCCCACCAGAACCATTTCGACCCGCTCGACACGGCCGCCGAATCGCTCGCCGCCGAAGCTCGCGCGCACGGTGGACCGCTCGCCGAATGGCTCCAGCAGCGGCTTCTTTCGGCGCACGGCGTGCGCGTGGTGCCGGGCGACGAAGGGGAGGGCGCGCTCGACAGCCAGCGCCGCTACGACCCGGCCCGCCGCGTGCTGCGCCTGTCGGCCGGCCTGGAGCCGGGCCAGCAGGCCTTCCAGCTGGCCACGCAACTCGCGCTGCTGGAGCAGGCCGCGCTCATCGAGTCGCTGGTCGTGCAGGCCGATTTCGGCGACGCCCCGGCCCACGCGCTCGCGCGCATCGGGCTGGCCAACTACTTCGCGGCGGCCGTGCTGCTGCCCTACGGCCCGTTCCTGCAGGCGGCCGAAGCGCTGCGCTACGACATCGATCTGCTCGCGCGCCAGTTCGGCGTCGGCTTCGAAACCGTCTGCCACCGCCTGAGCAGCCTGCAGCGCCCGGGTGCGTCGGGCGTGCCCTTCTTCTTCATCCGCGTGGACCGGGCCGGCAACATCTCCAAGCGGCAATCGGCCACGCATTTCCACTTCTCGAAGACCGGCGGCACCTGCCCGCTGTGGAACGTGTACGAGGCCTTCGCGCAGCCCGGGCGCGTGCTGCCGCAGCTGGCGCGCATGCCCGACGGCCGCGCCTACCTGTGGATCGCGCGCACCGTGTCGCACGGCCAGCGCGGCTTCGGCTCACCGAGCAAGACCTTCTCGATCGGCCTGGGCTGCGACATCCGCCACGCCCCGCGCCTGGTCTACGCCAAGGGCCTGGACCTGAAGGACCCCGACGTGCCCACGCCCATCGGCATGGGCTGCAAGGTGTGCGAACGCGTAGCCTGCCCGCAGCGGGCGTTTCCGTTCATCGGGCGGCCGCTGGATGTGAACGAGAACGAAAGCAGGTTCACGCCCTACGCCGTGGCTGGTGCGTAGGGCGGCGGCGTATCAGTCGCCTTGCGCAGGCTGCTGCGTGCCGGACGCCTCGCTCCACCCACCCCCCAGCGCCTTGTAGATCGCCAGCCGGTTCGTCTGCTCCGTGAGCTGCAAACCGATCAGCGTCTGCTGCGCCGCATAGTCGCTGCGTTGCGCGTCCAGCACGTCGAGGTAGTTGGCGGCGCCGCTCTTGAAGAGCGACTGCGAGAGCTCGAAGCTGCGCGCGGTGGCGGCGCGCAGCGAGCGCTGTGCGTCGAGGCGCTCGGCCAGCGTGCGGCGTTCGGCCAGGGCGTCGGCCACTTCGCGGAAGGCGGTCTGCACGGCCTTCTCGTAGGTGGCGATCTGGATCTTCTGCTGCGCCTGCGCCACCTGCAGGTTGGCGCGGTTGGCGCCGCCGTCGAAGATCGGCACGCTGATCGACGGCGCGAAGCTCCAGGCCTTGCTGCCGCTCGCGAACAGGCCCGAGAGCGTGCTGCTCGCGGTGCCGGCCGAGGCGGTGAGCGCGATGCGCGGGAAGAAGGCTGCGCGCGCCGCGCCGATGTCGGCGTTGCTCGCGCGCAGCGCGTGCTCGGCGGCGCGCACGTCGGGCCGCTGCTGCAGCACGTTCGACGACAGGCCGGCCGGCGGCACGAGCAGCTGCGCGACGTCGGCGGTCGTGGCGGCGGTCGGCAGCAGCTCGGGCGGCGGCGTGGCGCCGACCAGCAGCGCGAGCGCATTGCGGTCCTGCTCGACCTGGCTGTCGAAGGCCGCGGCGTCGGCGCGCGCGGCATCGACGGTGCTCTGCGCCTGCGCCAGCGCCAGGCCCGACTGCGCGCCGAGCGCATGGCTGCGCTGCACCAGCTCGAAGGACTTGCGCTGGCTCTCGAGCGTGCCGCGCGCCAGCTGCAGGCGCTGCTCGTCGGCGGCCAGTTGCAGCCACGCCGTGGCGACGGAGGCCACGAGGCTGATCTGCGTGCTGCGCTGCGTCTCCTCGGTCTGGAAGTAGCCCTGCAGCGCCGATTCGCCGAGGTTGCGCACGCGCCCGAACAGGTCGAGCTCGTAGGCCGTCATGCCGAGGTTGGCGCTGTACTGCGAGGCGATGCGCGATTCGCCGCTGGTCGACAGGCTGCCCGGCGTGCGCGAGCGCGTGCCGGCCGCGCCTGCGTTGACAGTGGGGAACAGGTCGGCCCGCGCAATGCCGTACTGGGCGCGCGCACGCTCGATGTTGAGCGCCGCCACGCGCAGGTCGCGGTTGTTGGCGAGCGCGAGCTCGATCACGCCCTGCAGCTGCTTGTCGACGAAGAAGTCGCGCCAGCCGATGTCCAGCGGCGTGGCCGTGGCGACGCCGGCCGAGGGCAGGGCCGATGGCACGGGCGAGGCGGGCGTTTCGTAGGCAGGCGCGAGGTTGACGCAGCCCGCGAGCACGGCCGAGGCCAGGGCGGCGCAGGCCAGTGCGCGCAGGGGAAGGCGGGGCAGGGTGGTGCGCGTCATCACTGGGCTCCCTGCTCTGCGGGCAAGGCATCCGGCGGCGTGTCGACCGGCTTGCGGCGGCCTTCCAGCCAGCCGCGGATCATCGCGAAGAACAGCGGCACGAAGAAGATGCCCAGCGCCGTGCCGACCACCATGCCGCCCAGCACCGCGGTGCCGATCGACTGGCGCCCACCCGCACCTGCACCCGTGCCGATGGCCAGCGGCAGCACGCCGAAGCCGAAGGCCAGCGAGGTCATGAGGATGGGGCGCAGCCGCAGCCGCACGGCCTCCAGCGTCGCCTCGATCACGCCCTTGCCCTGCTCCTGCAGCTGCTTGGCGAACTCGACGATCAGGATCGCGTTCTTCGACGACAGCCCCACGGTGGTCAGCAGGCCGACCTGGAAGTACACGTCGTTGCTCAGGCCGCGCAGGCTGGTGAACAGCAGCGCGCCCACGATGCCCAGCGGCACCACCAGGATCACCGAGAACGGCACCGACCAGCTCTCGTACAGGGCCGCAAGGCACAGGAACACGAACAGGATCGAGATGGCATACAGCACGGGCGCCTGCGCGCCCGACAGGCGCTCCTGGAACGAGGCGCCGGTCCATTCGTAGCCGATGCCGGCGGGCATCTGCTTCATGACTTCGTCGACGGCGGCCATGGCGTCGCCCGAGCTCACGCCGGGTGCGGCATCGCCGACGAACTCGTAGCTGGGGCTGCCGTTGTAGCGCTGCAGCTGCGGCGAGCCATACGTCCAGCGCGAGCTGGAGAAGGCCGGGAACGGCACCATCTGGCCCAGGCTGTTGCGCACGCTCCAGCGGTCGATGTCGGTGGGCAGCATGCGAAAGGCCGTGTCGCCCTGCATGTACACGCGCTTGACGCGGCCGTTGTCCAGGAAGTCGTTGATGTAGGTGCCGCCCATGGCGCTCGACAGCGTGCTGTCGATGTCGGACGTGGCCAGGCTGGCCGCGCCGGCGCGCGCGTCGTCGATGTCCACCGCGAACTGCGGCGTGTCGTCCAGGTTGTTGCTGCGCACGTTCGCCACCTCGGGGCGCTTGGAGAGCAGGTCGATGAGCTGGTCGCGCGCCTTCACCAGCGCGTCGTGGCCCAGCCCGTTGATGTCCTTCAGGTGGAAGTTGAAGCCCGCGTTGGCGCCGAGCCCGCGCACCGCCGGCGGCAGCAGCACGAAGATGCGCGCGTCGCGGATGGTCGAGAGCTCCTTGTTGGCGCGCCGCGCGAGTTCGGCGGCCGACTGGCCGGCGCCTTCGCGCTCGGCCCAGTCCTTGAGCTTCACGAAGGCGCGCGCCGAACTCTGGTCGCCGTTCTGCCCGGTGATGACGTTCACGCTCACCACCTCGGGCTGCTTCGTGAAGTAGTCCTGCATCTGCGTGACCACCGGCTGCAGGCGCGCATCCGACGCGCCCGGTGGCAGCGTCACCTGCACTTGCAGGAAGGCCTGGTCTTCATCGGGCAGGAAGGAGGTGGGCAGGCGCATGAACAGCAGCGCCATCACGGCTGCGATCAGCAGGTACACCACGAGGCTGCGCTTGCCGCGCCGCACGATGCCGCCGACGATGCCCTGGTAGCGGTCGGCGCCTTGGTCGAAGCGGCGGTTGAAGCCCGCGAAGAAGCGGTCGACCGCGCCCAGCACGCCCTTGCGCGGGGCTGCGTGGCCGCCCTTGGCAACCGGCTTGAGCAGCGTGGCGCACAGCGCCGGCGTGAGCGTGAGCGCCACGAACACCGACAGCGCCATGGCCGAGACGATGGTGATCGAGAACTGGCGGTAGATCACGCCGGTCGAGCCGCCGAAGAAGGCCATCGGGATGAACACCGCCGACAGCACCAGCGCGATGCCCACGAGCGCGGGCGTGATCTCGGCCATCGACTTGCGCGTGGCCTCCTTGGGCGAGAGCCCTTCCTCGTGCATCACGCGCTCGACGTTCTCCACCACCACGATGGCGTCGTCCACCAAGAGGCCGATGGCCAGCACCATGCCGAACATGGTGAGCGTGTTGATCGAGTAGCCCGCCACCGAGAGCACGCCGAAGGTGCCCAGCAGCACCACCGGCACCGCAATGGCCGGGATGAGCGTGGCGCGGAAGTTCTGCAGAAAGATGTACATCACCAGCACGACCAGCACCATGGCCTCGGCCAGCGCCTTCACCACCTCGTCGATGGACGCGCTCACGAAGGGCGTGGTGTCGTAGCTCACGAAGGTCTGCATCTGGTTGGGAAAGAGCGGCTGCAGCTCGGCCACCTTGGCCTTCACGGCCTCGGCCACCTGCACCGCGTTGGCGCCGTCGGCCAGCACGATGCCCATGCCGGCGCCCGGACGACCGCCCAGCACCGAGCGCACCGTGAGGTTCTCGGCGCCCAGCTCCACGCGGGCCACGTCGCGCAGGCGCACCACGGCGCCGTCGGGCGTGGCGCGCAGCACCACGTTCTCGAACTCCTCGACCGTCTTCAGCTTGCTGCGCGCGGTGATGGTGGCGTTGAGCTGCTGCTGCGCACCGGCCGGCAGCGCGCCGAGCTGGCCGGCCGACACCTGCGCGTTCTGCGCGGTGATGGCGTTGCCCACGTCGGCGGGCATGAGCGCGTACTTGCGCAGCTTGTCGGGGTCCAGCCACAGGCGCATGGCGTAGCCGGTGCCCAGCGTCTGCACCTCGCCCACGCCGTCGACGCGGCTGATGACGTCGACCAGGTTGCTGCTGATGTAGTCGCCCACGTCCACCGCCGAGGCGCTGCCGTCGCCGGAGAACATCGAGACGATCAGCAGGAAGTCGTTGCCGCCCTTGGTGACGGTGACGCCGCGGCTTTGCACCTGCTGCGGCAGGCGCGACATGGCCTGCTGCAGCTTGTTCTGCACCTGCATCTGGGCCACGTCGATGTTGGTGCCCGCGTTGAAGGTGAGCGACAGGCGCGCCACGCCCGACGAGTTGCTGGTCGACTGCATGTACAGCAGGTTGTCCAGCCCCTTCATCTGCTGCTCGATGACCTGGGTGACGGAGTCTTCGACCGTCTTGGCCGAGGCGCCGGTGTAGGTGGCGTTGATGGACACACGCGGCGGCGCGATGTCGGGGTACTGCTCCAGCGGCAGCGTGCGGATGGCCATCAGGCCGGCGAGCATGACGACGATGGAAAGCACCCACGCGAAGATGGGGCGGTCGATGAAGAACTGGGCCATGGCGGGGCCTCAGCGCGCGAGGGTGGTGGAAGCAGCGTCGGGCGTGGCGCTCGCGACGGCAGCACCGGCCGGCTTCGCGCCCAGGTCGACCGTGCGCACCTTGTCGCCCACCTTCACGCGCTGCGAGCCTTCCATGAGCACGCGGTCGCCCGCGGCCAGTCCGTCGATCACCTGCCAGCGCGTGCCGATGGCGCGGCCGATGCGGATGGGCCGCTTCTGGACCTTGTCTTCGGCGTCGATCACCAGCGTGGAGGCGCTGCCGTCGGGCGCGCGCGTGACGGCCTGCTGCGGCACCAGCAGCGCGGCGTCGTTCACGCCTTCCTGCAGCACGGCGCGCACGTACATGCCGGGCATCAGCAGCTTGTCGGGGTTGGGCACCACGGCGCGCAGCGTGACGCTGCCGGTGCCGGCATCGACCGTCACGCCGCTGAAGGTGAGGCGCCCGGCGTGCGGGTAGGGGCTGCCGTCTTCCAGCAGCAGCTGGATGCGCGCCTCGGCCTCGCTGGCGCGCTGCAGCCGGCCGCTGGCCAGCTCGCGCTTCAGGCGCAGCAGCTCGCTGCTCGATTGCGTGACGTGCACGTGGATCGGGTCGAGCTGCTGCACGGTGGTCATGGCCGCCGCCTGGTTGGCTGTGACCAGCGCGCCCGGCGTGACGGTGGACAGCTCGGCCCAGCCGGTGATCGGCGAGGTGATGCGCGTGTAGCCCAGCTGGATGCGCGCGGTCTGCTCGGCGGCGCGGGCCACGCCGAGGTCGGCCTCGGCCTGCTGCTCGGCGGCCTGGGTCTCGTCGAACACCTGGCGGCTGATGGCATCGATCTTCACCAGCTCGGCATTGCGCTTGGCGACCGTGCGCGCCGTGGCCAGGGCCGACTCGGCCTTGCGCACGCTGGCCTGCGCGCTGGCGTGGGCCGCTTGCAGCGAGGCGGGGTCGAGCTGGTAGAGCACCTGGCCGGCCTTGACCTGCGAGCCTTCGGTGAAGAGCCGCTCCTTGAGGATGCCGCCGACCTGCGGGCGGATCTCGGCGATCACCGGGGCCGCGGTGCGACCTGGCAGTTCGGTGCTCAGGGCCAGCACCTCGGACTTGAGCGTGACGATGCCGACTTCCTTCGCCGAGGCGTTGGCCGCCTTGGCTGCGCCGGGAGCCTCCACATTGGTGCGCGAGCACCCCGCGAGGGCGGCGGCGATGCACAGGGCCGTGAGGAGCGGGGCGGAGCGGGAGGCGAAGTGGACGGGCATGGACAGGCAGAAGTAACGAAAGCCAAAGATGGAGCGGGCTCGCGCCGTCGAGTTCAATGCCGCGGCGCGAGGGCGGCGAACTTTACAGAGCGGAAACCGTGCCATGTCCGGAGGGGACTGGCGGGTGGCGTCGAGTGTGCGGCCCCACAGTTAAGCGGGTGTGAAGCGGGGCATTGCCCGCATGAAAAACCCGCCTGCTACGGTTTCTTCCTAGCCTGCGCGACGAGGAAATCGACCAGCAGCTGCAGCGGGCCGACCTCGTTGTCGGTGCGGTAGAGGATGCCCAGCGGCGCGATGGGCGCGTTCATGCGCAGCGGCAGCTCGGCCACGGCCGAGCGGTCGAGCTGGTCGAGCACGGTGCGCGGCACCGGCACCACCACGTCGGGCTGCGAGAGCAGGGCGCGCACCAGCTGCGGCGTGAGCACCTGGATGGCATGCGGCCGCGGCACGATCCGTTCGGCGGCCCAGGCCGCTTCCATCACCTGGCGCACCGCGAAGTGCGCGGGCGGCAGCACCCAGCGCGAATCGGCGAGGTCGCGCAGCCGCAGGCGCTTGCGCTGCACAGCCGGGTGGCCGATGCCGGCGATGACCACCACCTCGTCGCTGCGCAGCGGCACGAAGCGGTGGGCGTCGGGCACGCGCGCCGGCTGGCGCAGCAGCACGGCGTCGAAGGCGCCCGCGCGCAGGCCGATCGTGAGCCGCTCGATGTTGCCTTCCTCGATGAACAGGCGCAGCTTGGGGTGCTGGGCATGCAGCAGGTTCAGCGCGGGCTGCAGCACGCTGGCGATGGCCGCCTCGATGGCGCCGATGCGCAGCGCGCGCGTCTCCTGCGCGGCCAGCGCCGCGAGGCCGTCGCTGGCCACCTGCATGGCGTCGATCACCATGCGCGCGTGCAGCGCCAGCAGGCGCCCGGCCTCGGTGATGCGCATGCCGCGCGCGTGGCGCTCGAACAGCGGCGTGTCGAGCAGGCCCTCGACCTCCTGCAGCATCTGCGTGGCCGCCGGCTGGCTGATGTGGATCGCCTCGGCCGCGCGGCGCAGGTGCGAGTGCGCGGCCAGCGCGTCGATGAGCTTCAGGTGGCGCAGGCGCAGCCGCGCGAGCAGCCGCTCGTGCAGCACGGAAGAGGGTGTGGGCGTGTCGGCGGCCATCGATAGGCAATCATTATCAGTCGATGCAAAAGCGATTGGACGCCAATCGGTGGCCTTCCTACGCTCACGGGGTCGGGCGGCAGACAAGGGCGCATCGGCTGCCGGCCCGAGGGGGCCGTGCGGACGAAGGGCTCCCGCCCGGCGGGTCCTTCCCTTTCTTGCTTTTCTGACAACACATCACCATGTCCCACCGATTCCGTCCGGCCGCGCGCCTGTGCCTGCCCATCGTCCTTGCCGTCTCGTCCCTGTGCGCTTCGGCGCAGGAGGCGCCTGCTGCGGCTGCTGCCGCATCGCCCGCGCCGGCCGCCGCCGTGCCGCTGTACCCGCTGATCGCCGAGCGCTCCAAGGCCATCGAGCAGAAGGTGATCGACTGGCGCCGCGACATCCACCAGCACCCCGAGCTGGGCAACCAGGAAAAGCGCACCGCCGCGCTGGTCGCGGCCCACCTGAAGGCGCTGGGCTACGAGGTGCGCGAAGGCGTGGCCGTGACCGGCGTGGTCGCCACGCTGCGCGGCGGCAAGCCCGGCCCGGTGGTGGCGCTGCGCGCCGACATGGACGCGCTGCCCGTGAAGGAACAGGTCGACGTGCCCTTTGCTTCCAAGGCGCGCGCCCAGTGGGGCTTTGCCACGGTCGACGTCATGCACGCCTGCGGGCACGACGGCCACGTGGCGATCCTCATGGGCGTGGCCGAGGTGCTGGCCTCGATGAAGGCGCAGCTGCCGGGCACCGTGAAGCTGATCTTCCAGCCGGCCGAAGAAAAGCTGCCCAATGCCGAGATCGGCGGCGCGCGCCGCATGCTGGCCGAAGGCGCCTTCGACGCGCCCAAGCCCGACGCCGTGTTCGGCCTGCACCTGGTCTCGGCGCTGAACACCGGGCAGATCGGCTACAAGAGCGGCCCCATCACCGCGAGCTCGGACACCTTCAAGGTCAGCGTGAAGGGCCGCCAGACGCACGGCTCGCAGCCCTGGAGCGGGGTTGACCCGATCGTGCTGGGCTCGCAGATCGTGCTGGGCTTCCAGACCATCGCGAGCCGCCAGGTCAACGTGACCAAGGAGCCATCGGTGCTCAGCGTGGGCACCTTCAACGCGGGTACGCGCTACAACATCATTCCCGACAGTGTGGAGATGAGCGGCACGCTGCGCACCTACGACGACGAGATGCGCCAGTTCATCATCAAGCGCATGGGCGAGACCGCCTCGCACATCGCGCAAAGCGGCGGCGGCACGGCCGAGGTCCGCGTCGAGGCCGACGGCTACGCCCCGACCGTGAACGACCCGGCCCTGACCGCCAAGATGGTGCCCAGCCTGCAGCGCGTGCCCGGCGCCACGCCGATTGTGATCCCGAAGGGCACGGGCGGCGAAGACTTCTCGTTCTTCGCGCAGAAGGCGCCCGGCCTGTTCGTGATGATCGGCGCCACGCCGCCCGGCCGCGACGCGAACAAGGCCGAGCCCAACCACTCGCCGCGCTTCTTCGTCGACGAGGCCAGCCTGCTGGTGGGCGTGCGCACGTTGACGCAGCTGACGGTGGATTACATGGCGGGCGCGCAGCGCTAGGCGCTGCGCTCAGGCCGGCCCGAGCCCGTCAGAGCCAGTTGCCGCCCTGCGGCATCTGGATCTGCTCGGCCGGGTCGCCGCCCGTCACGAACGAGCCGATGACGATGCTCAGCAGCGAGACGAAGATGCTCGCGAACAGCGCGGTCCAGAAGCCCGACACCTTGAAGCCCTTCACCAGCGCCGCCACCAGCAGGATCATCAGCGCGTTGATGACCAGCAGGAACAGGCCGAAGGTCAGCAGCGTCAGCGGCAGCGTCAGGAAGATCAGCAGCGGCTTGACGACGGCGTTGGCCAGGCCGAGCAGCAGCGCCGACACGATCAGCGCCGCGGTGCTGTCGAACTTGAGGCCCTTGAAGAGGTGGCTGGCGACCCACAGCGAGATGCCGGTGATGGCCCAGTGGACGAGGAAAGGGGTGATGTTGTTCAGCATGGCGTGCGGTGTGTGTCGGCAGCCCGCATGGTAAACGGGGCGTCGCGGCGGACCGCTGCGCGGGGCGGGCGGATTTTCTGCGGTTACTTCCCGAAACCATGGCCGACAGGCCGTTAAGATCGCGAACTTCCGGCGCCTGCGCAGGCGCCTGTCTCCATCTTTCTCTGGTTTGGCCGAATCCACCACGGTCATGCATCCATGGCGAATGCGTCGATCGCAAGCGTGACACCCGCTCCGGCGTCGGCCGACGAGGCCGAGTCGTGGGTGCGCGGGGAACTCATCCGCAGCCTGATGCGCTCGGCGCGCGGCTCCTACCTCGTCTCGGCGGCGCTCATGCCCGCCATGGTCGGCCTGAGCTGGGGCCACGTGCCCCGCTGGGAGCTGCTGACCTGGCTGGCCGCCGGCATCATCGCCACCGCCTGCCGGGCCTGGGGCGCGCGCGTGTACGCCGTGCGCTATGCCGGGCGCAGCGCCGTCGCGCAGCAGCAGTTCACCGACCGCTACGGCTTCGTGTGGAGCACGAGCGCGGTGGTCTGGGGCTGCTCGGTGCTGCTGTTCTTCGAGCGCACGCCGCAGGTCAACCAGTTCATGAGCTGGCTCATCGTGGCCGGCGTGGGCACCTTCCCGCTCAACGGGCTGGCGCTGCACCCGCCGCTGCTCAAGCGCTACGTCAACACGCTGTTCATCACCATGCTGGGCGCGGTGCTGGTGCGCCTCGTGGCCGTCACCATGCAGCACCCGCATTTCCAGTACGGCTACCTCATGCCGCTGCTGCCGGCGCTGCACTGGTTCCTGTTGCTGCGCGCCGGCCGCAACATCCATGAGACCGCGCGCAACAGCCTGGAGCTGCTGTTCCACAACCACATTCTTATCAAGTCGCTCACGCAGCAGCGGCAGGCAGCGGTGTCGGCCGTGGCCATGAAGAACCGCTTCCTGGCCAGCGCCGCGCACGACATGCGCCAGCCCGTGCTGGCGCTGTCGCTGTACGCCGACTGGCTGCGCAACGAGCCCGAGCTGGTGCTGGAACTCGCGCCGAAGATCGTGCGCGCCACCCACGCGGTGAACGCGCTGTTCGACTCCATGTTCGACCTGGCGCGCATCGACGCGGGCCAGGTGCGCCTGCACATCGAGCGCGTCGACGTGGCCGAACTGCTGCACGACCTGGAGCTGCAGTACCGCCCCGTGGCCGAGAGCCGGGGCCTGGACTTCCGGGTGCACGTGACCGAGGGCTCGTTCCTCACCGACCCGATCCGCGTGCGCCGCATGATCGGCAACCTGCTCGCCAACGCCATCAAGTACACGACCGAAGGCGGCGTGCTGCTGGCCGCGCGCCAGACCCGCGAGGGCATGCGCGTGGAGGTGTGGGACACCGGCATCGGCATCGCGCCCGAGCACCTGCGCGACGTGTTCCTGGAGTTCTACAAGGTTGCCGACCACGCCGGCACCTCCGACGGCTTCGGCCTCGGCCTGGCCATCGTGGCGCGGCTGTCGCACGTGCTGGGCCACCCGGTCAGCGTGCGCTCGCGCCTGGGCAGCGGCAGCGTGTTCCGCGTGGCGCTGCACGATGCCGACGAAGCGGTGGCGCAGGCGCGGGTGAGTGCGTCGGGCGGCTGAGCGCAAGAGCGACGCGCCCATAAAAAAACCGCGCTGTTGCGCGGTTTTTTCCTTCCAGTAACACCGAGGAACCGGCTCTGCCGGGCCTCAGGTGTTGCCCCCTGCAAGGGGGGAGGAGAAGCGACACGAAGTGCGCGAAGCCTGAGGGTTAGCCAGAGAGCAATCCATTCGTCCGTGCATAGTGCAAGGCCTGCGTACGGCTCTTCACGCCCAGACGGCGGAACAGGCGCCACAGGTGCACCTTCACCGTGTGTTCGCTGATCTCCAGGTCGGTGGCGATGTCGCGGTTGCTCATGCCCTTGTCGAGCATGGCGATCAGCTGGGTCTGGCGCTTGGAGAGCTTGCCGCTGTTGGCGGCCGGCATCTCCTCGGTGTCGTCTTCCGATCCGGCCATCAGCAGGCCGCGCAGGGCGGCTGCCAGCTCGTTGGAGCTGGCCGACTTCTCGATGTAGGTATCAGCGCCAGCCTCGATGCAGGCGTCTTCCATGTCGGCGGCCGGGGCTGCCGAATACACGGCGATCGGTACGTTCGGATAGACCTGCTTGACCGCGATCACGCCCGAGACGCCATTGGTGTCCGGCAGCTTCAGGTCCAGGCAGAAAAGAGTGGGCGCGCCACGCTGCTGGACCGAACTGGCGAGCTTGTCGAGCCGCTCGAGCTCGACGATGTTCTCGGCGGGGCGCAGGCGACGCAGGACCATCACGATCGCGTCGCGCATCAGGGGGTGGTCGTCGATGACATAAATGCTCATGTTTTCTTCCTTTGTGATCGCACCGTCTTCTCTCTTGTCACACCCGCCGACGGATGGCCCGCGGGTTGTTGCCGGATCAATGTCCCTGGGTGGTGGACGTTGCCTCCGCCAGTGCCTCCAGCGCCTCGGTGGCGGCGCGAGCCTGTTGCGCGTCGACCGGTTCGAGCTGCGCGGCCAGTGCCGTGAGCGCCGCGCCGCGTTGCGCCTGCAAGTCGGCGATGGTACGGCCGGCTTCTTGCGGTGACGCGAATCCACGGCTTTGCAAAAGGGTTTCGCCGCGCGCATCGAGCAGCTTGAAATAGAACAGGCCGTCGGCCTTCTCGCGGTATTGCTTGAAGCTGGGCTTCGCCACCTTGGCGGCCTTGGTACCGGCGCCGTCGCGGCCCGCCGCGAGGTTGCGCAGGCCGACCGCATGGCGCAGCGAGGTCATGAAGGGGCGCGACAGCTTGCGCGCCTTCTCGGCGCCCAGCAGCAGGATGCGCTCGATCTCGGCCGGGTCGTTCATGAGCGCCTCGTAGCGCGCGCGCAGCGGCGCCACTTCGCGGTCGATGCGCTCGAACAGCACCTGCTTGGCGTCGCCCCAGGCGATGCCGTCGGCGTACGCCTTGCGCAGCGCTTCGGTTTCTTCGGCGCTGGCGAAGGCCTGGTAGATCTGGAACAGGGCCGAGCCCTCGGTGTCCTTGGGCTCGCCGGGCGCGCGCGAGTCGGTGACGATGCTGGCGATCTGCTTTTGCAGCTGCGCGCGCGGCGCGAACAGCGGGATCGTGTTGTTGTAGCTCTTGCTCATCTTGCGGCCATCGAGGCCGGGCAAGGTGGCGACCGCATCGTCGATCTCGGCGTCGGGCAGCGTGAAGTGCTCGCCGTACTGGTGGTTGAAGCGCTGCGCCATGTCGCGCGCCATCTCGATGTGCTGCACCTGGTCGCGGCCCACGGGCACCTTGTGGGCGTTGAACATCAGGATGTCAGCGCCCATCAGCACGGGGTACATGAACAGGCCCGCCGTCACGTCGGCGTCGGGCTCCTCGCCTTTGGCGATGTTCTTGTCGAGCTGGGCCTTGTAGGCATGCGCGCGGTTGAGCACGCCCTTGCCGGTGACGCAGGTCAGGAACCAGGTGAGCTCGGTGATCTCGGCGATGTCCGACTGGCGATAGAAAGTGACGCGTTCGGGGTCGAGGCCGCAGGCCAGCCAGCTGGCCGCAATTTCGAGCGTGGAGCGCTGGATGAGCGCCGGCTCCTGCACCTTGATGAGCGCGTGGTAGTCGGCCAGGAAGAAGTAGCTCTCGACGCCGGCCGCGACGCTCTGGCGCACCGAGTGGCGGATGGAGCCGACGTAGTTGCCGAGGTGGGGCGTGCCCGACGGCGTGATGCCGGTCAGGACGCGCAGGGGAGCTGGAGAAGACGAAGCCATGTGACGGAAGGAGAAACTTAGAGCAGCATTGCCTTGAGCGGCGTGATGAGCAGGTTGACCACGAAGTAGCCGGCATCCATCAGCGGGCGCAGCCAGTAGTTGCTGACGATGCCGGCGAGCACCAGCGCCATCACGATGAAGAAACCGTAGGGCTCGATGCGCGCCAGGAAATTCTGCGCCGGGCCGCTGGGCAGCAGGCCGGCCAGCACGCGGCCGCCGTCGAGCGGGGGCAGCGGGAACAGGTTGAAAGCCCACATCACGAGGTTGACCAGCACGCCACCCTGGCACATCTTGATGAAAAAGGTTTCACTGACGCCGGCCGCGACGATCACGATGAGCAGCACGGCCCACAGGATGGCCTGGATGAAATTGGAGGCCGGGCCCGCGAGCGCGACCCACACCATGTCGCGCTTGGGATGGCGCAGGCGGTTGAAGTTGACCGGCACCGGCTTGGCATAGCCGAACAGGAAGGCGCCCGAGGTCGCGAAGTACAGCATCAGCGGCATCAGGATGGTCCCGATGGGGTCGATGTGCTTCATGGGGTTGAGCGTCACGCGGCCCATCATGGCGGCGGTGTTGTCCCCGAAGTGGCGTGCCACGTAGCCATGCGCCGCTTCGTGCACGGTGATCGCGAAGATCACCGGCAGTGCGTAAATCAGAACCGTCTGTATCAGATTGGAAATATCCACTGCGCGATTGTGTCAGAGAGGAATGGGGCGGCCGAGCCGTTCGTCAGAGGCCAAGCACCGCGAGCGCACCGCGGCCCTGGCGCACCACGACCGGGTCGTCGCCCGTGCCCATGGGCGTGAGGTCGACCACGGTGGTCGGCTGCGACGGGCAGGCGCCGGCGTCGATGACGGCGCCGATCTGCTTTTCGAAGCGCTCGCGGATTTCCTGCGCGTCGTTCAGCGCTTCGGTCTCGCCGGGCGCGATGAGGGTGGTGGCCAGCAGTGGCGCGCCGTGCAGCTCCAGCAGCTCCAGCAGCACCTTGTGGTCGGGCACGCGCAGGCCGATGGTCTTGCGCTGCGGATGGCTCACGCGGCGCGGCACTTCCTTGGTGGCTTCGAGCAGGAAGGTGTAGGGGCCGGGCGTGGCGGCCTTGAGCAGGCGGTACTGCTTGTTGTCGACGCGCGCGTAGTTGGCCAGCTCGCTCAGGTCGCGGCACAGCAGCGTGAGGTGGTGCTTGTCGTCGACCTGGCGGATGCGGCGCAGCTGGTCGACCGCGTCCTTGTCGTCCAGGTGGCAGGCCAGCGCGTAGCTGGAGTCGGTGGGCACCGCCACGACTTCGCCGCGCGCGAGCAGCGCCACGGCCTGCTTCAAGAGGCGCTGCTGGGGGTTCTCGGGGTGAACTTCGAAGTACTGGGCCATGGTGAATTGCTCCTGATCAGGATTCCGCAGGCTCGATCGGCACACGCCGCTCGCGCACGGTGAGCCACGCGCCGGCGGCGCCGCACACGGCGATCATCGCCATGCCGATCAGCGAGAAGCGGTCGGGCACGTGGGAAAAGATGAGCCAGCCGCCCAGCATCGCGAAGGCGATCTGCGCGTACAGGTACGGGGTGAGGGTGGACGCCGGCGCGCGCTGGTAGGCCAGGATCAGCATGAAGTGGCCCACCGTGCCCATGAAACCCATGAGGCACAGCAGCGCCCACCATTCCCACGAGGGCAGGGCGGTCCAGGCGAAGGGCACGGCCACCGAGGCCAGCAGCGTGCCGACCCAGCCGGTGTAGAAGTGCATGGTCAGCGGGTTCTCGGTCTGCGCAAGCTTGCTCGTGAGCACCTGGAACCAGGCGTTGGTCAGCACCAGCCCCAGCGGCAGCAGCACGGCCCAGCTGAAGCTGCCGCCGCCCGGCCGCAGGATGACCAGCGTGCCGATGAAGCCGCCGGCCACCAGCGTCCAGCGCAGCGGCGACACCTGCTCCTTGAGCGTGGTGGCGGCCAGCAGCGTGATCACCAGCGGCGCGATCAGCACGATCGACGTGAACTCGGCCAGCGGCATGTAGCGCAGGCTCAAAAAGGCAAAGAGGCTCGAGCCCAGCAGCAGCGCCCCGCGCAGCGCCTGGTAGCGCGGGTGCTGCGTGCGCAGCAGGGCCGTGCCGCGCAGCGGCAGCAGCACCAGCGTGGTGGCCACGGCCTGGAAGGCGTAGCGGAACCACACGCCCATGAGGATCGGCACGGCCAGGGTCGAATACTTGGTGGCGGTGTCGAGCGTGGCGAAGCAGGCCACCGCCAGGATGACCAGCCCGATGCCCGCGAGGATGCGTTCGGATTCGGTGCGGCGGCGGGTTTGCGCTGCGGCGCGTGCCTGGGCGAGCGCGGCGGTGGCCGCGCTGTCGATGCCGGGCCCGGGGCTCTGGCTCACTGCTGGATGCGGTGGCCGAGCAGTTCCCACACCGGCGTGAGGCTGCCGGGCAACGGTGGCAGCTTGCCGAGATCGCAGTGGCTCTCGTCGGGGCTGTGGAAATCGCTGCCGCGCGAGGCGGCGAAATCGAACTCGAGCGCCTTGTCGGCGTACTCGACGAACTCGGCCGGCGTGTGGCTGCCCGTGACGACCTCGATCGCCTGGCCGCCGTGCGCCTTGAATTCGAGGAACAGCGCGTACTCCTCGTTGGCCGTGAACTTGTAGCGGCCCGGGTGCGCGATCACGGCCATGCCCTTGGCGGCGGTGATCCAGTGCACGGCATCCTTCAGCGAGGCCCAGCGGTGCGGCACATAGCCCGGCTTGCCTTCGGTGAGGAACTTGCGGAACACCTCGGGGGTGTCGCGGCAGTGGCCCTGCTCGACCAGGAAGCGCGCGAAGTGCGTGCGCGAAATGAGTTCGGGGTTGCCGACGAACTTGAGCGCGCCTTCGTAGGCACCGTGGATGCCGACCTTGGCCAGCCCCTCGGACATTTCCTGCGCGCGCTTGCCGCGGCCGCCGCGCGTGTCGTACAGGCCCTGAGATATGGCGGCGTCGTCGGGGTCGAAGCCCAGGCCGACGATGTGCACGGTTTCGTTCGCGAAGGTCACCGAGATCTCGGTGCCCGTGAGGTAGCGCATGCCGTTTTCGCGCGCGGCCGCGGCGGCGCGGTGCTGGCCGCCGACCTCGTCGTGGTCGGTGAGGGCCCAGAGCTCGACCCCGTTGGCGGCGGCGCGGGCGGCCAGCGCTTCGGGCGTCAATGTGCCGTCGGAGACCACGGAGTGGCAGTGAAGATCGGCATTGAGAGTAGAAGACACCGGCCGATTCTAGGCGCTCTCGCCCGCCGACACCGGCGTGTGGATGCTTCGCGGTGCTACTAGATAAATAGCATTAACCTCATCGCCCAAGCGGCTTGGCGCGCGCCGTCCCGTGGGCGCTCAGGCGCGCAGGTCGTTCCTGACGAGGTCGGCGGCACGCTCGGCAATCATGATGATCGGCGCGTTCGTGTTGCCCGACACCAGCCGCGGCATCACCGAGCCGTCCACCACGCGCAGCCCCTGCAGGCCGTGGACCCGCAGGCGGGCATCCACCACCGCGTCGCCGTCGTCGGCAGGGCCCATGGCGCAGGTGCCCACCGGATGGAAGATGCTGCCGCCGCGGCGGCGCACCCAGTCCAGCAGCTGCGCGTCGCTGGCCAGCGCGGGCCCGGGCTCGTGCTCCTGCGCCAGGTAGTGCGCCAGCGGCGGCGCGGCGGCGATCTCGCGCATCTTGCGCACCAGCCGCACGGCCAGCGCGCGGTCGGCTTCGTGCGACAGGTAGCGCGGCTGGATCGACGGCGGCGCCAGCGGATCGGCCGAGCGCAGCATGATCTCGCCGCGGCTGTGCGGGCGCAGCAGGCAGGCCGACAGCGTCACGCCCGGGAACGGATGCGGCGGCTGGTGCGGCCGTTCGAAGCTCACCAGCCCGAAGTGGATCTGCGCATCGGGCCACCCCGCGGCCTCGTCGCTCGCCGCAAAGAAGGCCCCGGCGCGGTAGACGCCGCCATTCAGCGCGCCGCCGCGCGTCAGCAGGTAGCGCATGAACTCGCGCGCGCTGCGCCAGCGGCTGTGGGCGATGTCGTTGAGCGTCTCGATGCCCTGGCAGCGGTAGCTGGGCCGCACCTGCAGGTGGTCCTGCAGGTTGCGACCCACGCCCTCGAGCGGCGCCACCACCGGCAGGCCCAGGCGGCCCAGCAGCCCGGCCGGCCCCACGCCCGAGAGCTGCAGCAGCTGCGGCGACTGGATGGCGCCGGCGCTGAGGATCACCTCGTGCCGCGCCGAGACGCGTTCGACCTTGCCGTCGCGCACGCACTCCACGCCGACGGCGCGCCGCCCCTCGAAGCACACGCGGGTCGCCTGCGCACCCGACAGCACGCGCAGGTTGGGCCGGCCCAGCGCCGGCGCCAGGAAGGCCCGCCCGGTGTCCATGCGCCGGCCGTGGCGCGTCGTCATCCGGAAGTAGCCGGCGCCGCTGTTGTCGCCGCCGTTGAAGTCGGCCGTGGGCGCGATGCCGGCATGCGCCGCCGCGGCGATGAAGGCATCGGACAGCGCATCGCGCGGCAGCTCGGACACCCACAGCGGCCCATCGGCCGCGGGCTGCGACCGGTCGAAGTAGGGGCGCACGCTGTCCCAGTCCCAGCCCGGGTTGCCCAGCGCGGCCCACTGGTCGTAGTCGGCGCGGTGGCCGCGCAGGTACAGCATGCCGTTGATGAGGCTGGAGCCGCCCGGCCCCCGGCCGCGCGGCCAGGGCAGGCGGCGCTGCGTCATTTCCGGCTCGGGGTCGGTTTCGAAGCGCCAGTCGTGCCGGGGGTGGCCCACCGTCTTGAAGTACCCGATGGGAATGCGCAGCCACGGGTTGCGCGAGGGCCGCCCCGCCTCGACCAGCACCACCTGCAGCGCGGGGTCTTCGCTCAGGCGGGCGGCCAGCACGCAGCCCGCCGAGCCGCCCCCGACGATCACGATGTCTGCCTGCATCGCGCGCTCAGTCGGCCTTGATGCCGGCGTTGCGGCCCAGGCGCAGCCACTTGTCCGACTCGGCCGCCAGCACGGTGCGAAAGCGCGCCGGCGTCATCGGCTCCGGCTCGAGCGCCAGCGTGGCCAGGCGCTCGCGCACCTCGGGCGCGGCCAGCGCCTTGGCGAGCGCGTCGCCGAGCCGCTCGACGATCTCGCGCGGCGTGCCGCTGCGCACCGTCATGCCGTCGAAGGAGCGCAGCTCGAAGCCCGCGTAGCCCTGCTCGATCATCGTGGGCACGGCGGGCAGGGCCGGCAGGCGGTGCGCGCCGGTCACCGCGAGCGCGCGCAGCTTGCCGGCCTGGATGTGGGGCAGCGCCGCCGACGCGGTCAGGAACATGGTGTCCAGGCGCCCGGCCAGCAGGTCGCCCACCGCCATCGGGAACTGGTTGTACGGCACGTGCGTGAGCTGGCTGCCGGTCTGCTGGGCGAACAGCGCGCCGGCCAGGTGCGCCGGCGTGCCGTTGCCGCCGGAGCCGAAGCTCAGCGTGCCCGGCCGGGCCTTGGCCGCGGCCTCCAGTTCGCGCGGCGAGCCCAGCGCCGAGGCGGCGGGCGCCACCAGCACGTTGTAGCTCCAAGCCGTCATGCCGACCGGCTCCAGGCTCTTGAGCAGGTCGAGCGACTGGCCCGGGAACAGCAGCGGCGCCACCAGCGAGGCCGACGACAGCATGTAGACCGTGTAGCCGTCGGCCGGCTGGCGCAGCACCTCGCCCAGGCCCACGGTGCCGGCCGCGCCCGGCCGGTTCTCGACGAACACGGTCTGGCCCAGCCCGCCCGCCATGCGCTCGGCCACCACGCGGCCTGCCACGTCCGCCGGCGTGCCGGGCGCCCACGGCACGATCAGGCGCACAGGCCTGGACGGGTACGCCTGGGCCGCGGCGCCGGCGGGCAGCAGGCCGGCCAGCAGGGCGGCAGCCATGAGGGCGGCGCAAAGGGATCGCTTCGTCGGTTCGGTCATCGCGGGTCTCCGGGGTGCCAGGGCGGTGGGCGGATTCTGGGCAGGCCGGGGGAGGGCGACAAATGAGAAATCCGAGCGTACTCATACCGTTGCCGATATAAATGGCCATGGCCTCCTTCCTGGAACGAAACCTCACGTTGCGCCAGCTGCGGCTGCTCAGCCAGCTGGGCCGCACGCTCAGCCTGAGCAAGTCGGCCGAGCTGCTCAACACCACCCAGCCCGCGCTGTCGCGCACGCTGGCCCAGCTCGAGGCCACGCTGCAGGTGCGGCTGTTCGAGCGCACCACCAAGCGCATCGCGCCCACGGCGGCGGGGCTGAGCATGGTCCGGCACGCCGACCGCGTGCTGGGCGAGCTGATGCTGGCCGAGGAGTCGCTGCGCGACCTGCGCGTGGGCGTGAGCGGCGAGCTGCGCCTGGGCGTGCTGCCGGTGTTCTCGGCGCAGCGGCTCGCGGCCGCGCTGCTGCAGGCCTCGCAGATGCTGCCCCACGTGCGCCCGATGGTGCAGACGCTGGAGATCGAGGACCTGCACGGCGCGCTGCAGGACGGGCGCATCGACCTCATGCTCGCGCACGCGGAGTGGACGGTCGACCTCAACCGCGTCGAGGTCACGCCGCTGTACGAGGAGTTCAGCAGCATCGTGGCGGCGCCGCGGCACCGGCTGGCGCTCAAGCGCGCGCCGACCTGGGCCGAGGCCGCCAACGAGCGCTGGGTGCTGCCGCCGCACCGCACGCCGCTGCGGCCCAAGCTGGACCGCATGCTGTCGGTGCACCGCCGCCCGGGCGGGCCGCATCCGGCCGACATCCAGGCCGACTCGGCCCCGCTCGCGCTGCACCTCGTGCGCAGCTCGGGCCTGCTGTGGGCCACTGCCAACCATTACGCCGAAGACTTCGAGCGGCGCGGGCTCGTGCGCCGCATCGCCATGCCGGGCGAACTGCTGCGCGGCCCCATGTGCGCCTTCCGCCTGCGCAGCGAGGCGATGAACACGCCCACGCGCGTCTTCCTGCAATGCATGCAGGACGCGGCCGCCGCACCGCTGCCGTCGGATTGACTGGGCGGACGCGGCCGCGCCTCAGCGCTTCTTGCGAAACGCCGTCCAGGCGGCCACGGCGGTGAAGGTGGCGACGATCGCCACCACGATCCAGAACCCGTGCCTGTGCTCCGCCAGCGGAATGCCGCCCACGTTCATGCCGAACAGGCCGGCCAGGATGTTGATCGGCAGCGCCAGCACCGTGACCACCGTCAGCACGAACAGGCTGCGGTTGTTGTCCTCGTTGACGTTGGCGGCGATTTCTTCCTGCAGCAGCTTGATGCGCTCCTGCAGCGCCTGCATGTCGCGCAGCACCACCGAGAACTCCTCGGTCGAGCCGCGCAGCTCCTGCACGTCGGGCTCGGCCATCCAGGCCGGCGGGCCCTGCAGCAGGCGGAACAGCGCGGCCGGCTCGGGCGCCAGCAGCCGCTGCAGCCGCACCAGCAGCCGGCGCAGCACACCCAGCCGCGCGCGCTTGTGGTCCAGGCGCCCGGCCAGCAGCTCGTCTTCGATGCGGTCGATGCGCGAGGTGACGCCGCGCACGATCTTCACCAGCACGTCGGCCTGCGCGCGCAGCAGGTGCTCGAGCAGCTCGGTGCTGGAGCGCGGCGCCTCGCCCGCCTTCACGGCCGTGCGCAGCGCGTCGACCGAGCGCAGCGGCTTGGTGCGCGCCGTGACCACCAGGCGCGGGCCGACACTGATCCACAGCGTCGAAATGTCCGAGGGCTCGAAGCTGAACTCGAAGTGCACGTCGTTGATGACCGCGATCAGCGAGTCGTCCGCGCGTTCGATGCGCGTGGAGGGCAGGCCTTCGTGCAGCGTCTCGTAGAAAGTGTCCGACAGGGCCGCATGCCGCACCAGCCAGCGTTCGGCGTGCGCATGGCTCAGGTTGAAGTGCAGCCACACGTAGGCGTTGCTGTCGCCGAGCTGGCCGGCATCCGCCAGCCACGCGGCGGCCTGCGCCGAATCGATGGCCCGCGCGGGCTCCGGCGCCGCGGCGTCGAACAGGTAGCCGCAGATCAGCCCGGCTTCGTCGCCGCCATAGGACTGCGCGGCGAGGTCATGAAATACCGACAAGGTGCGTGGTCAGAAAAGACATGTGAACAGGCAGACGCCCGTTTGGCGGGCTGCCAGCATGCCCCGGATGGTGTTCGTGCCATGTGACAACGGCGTGTCGGCTTACAGAAAACAGCCGCAAAACCGTCACGCCGCCGTCATGCGGCGGGTGCAGCATGCTTTTTGTCTACCCGCCACTCTTGCCCCTTTTCATCATGCTGACGAGCGCACTTCCCGACCGCGAAGACCTGATGCAACGCATCGCCCGCGACCTGATCGACAGCTACGACGAAGAGCTCGAGCTGGAGATCGAAGACCGCAACCTCGACGGGCTCGACCCCGGCTCGGCAGCGTCTTCCGTGTCCGACAAGGCGGCGCGCCAGGCCTACTTCAAGGAACTCTTTCGCCTGCAGGGCGAGCTGGTCAAGCTGCAGGACTGGGTGCAGCACAGCAAGCAGAAGGTGGTCATTCTTTTCGAAGGCCGCGACGCGGCGGGCAAGGGCGGTGTCATCAAGCGCATCACCCAGCGCCTGAACCCGCGCGTGGCGCGCGTGGCCGCGCTGCCCGCGCCCAACGACCGCGAACGCACGCAGTGGTACTTCCAGCGCTACGTGGCGCACCTGCCGGCCGCCGGCGAGATGGTGCTGTTCGACCGCAGCTGGTACAACCGCGCCGGCGTCGAGCGCGTGATGGGCTTTTGCAGCGACGACGAGTACGAGGAGTTCTTCCGCACCGTGCCCGAGTTCGAGAAGATGCTCGTGCGCTCGGGCATCAAGGTCATCAAGTACTGGTTCTCCATCACCGACGACGAGCAGCACATGCGCTTCCTGGGCCGCATCCACGACCCGCTCAAGCAGTGGAAGCTCAGCCCCATGGACCTCGAGAGCCGCCGCCGCTGGGAGGAGTACACCAAGGCCAAGGAGATCATGCTGGAGCGCACCCATATCCCCGAGGCGCCGTGGTGGGTGGTTCAGGCCGTCGACAAGAAGAAGGCGCGCCTGAACTGCATCAGCCACCTGCTGGGCCAGCTGCCCTACCAGGAAGTGGCGCACGCGCCGGTCGAGTTGCCGGCGCGCGAGCGGCATGACGACTATCTTCGCCAGCCCGTCCCTGCCAGCATGATCGTGCCGGAAATCTACTGAAGGCTTCGCGGCCGTTTGGCCGCCCGGCGCTTTGCCTGCACACTGCGCCATGGCCCGTCGCTCCACCGCTTCTTTCTTTGCCCGCGCCTATGAGCGCAACCTGAAGGCGCTCACCAAGCTCACGCTGAGCAACGGCAAGCGCGTGGCCGGCCAGGTGCAACGCGCGACCGCCAAGCGGCTCAAGCCGCCGCCCGGCAAGGGCGACTGGATCAGCGGCATGGCGATGGGCGCGGGTGGGGCGCGCGGCTATCACCTGTTCCGTCCGGCCGACCTGGTGCTGCAGCCCGGCGAGAAACTCCCGCTCATGGTCATGCTGCACGGCTGCGGCCAGAGCGGTCGCGACTTCGCGGCCAGCACGCGCATGAACGCGCTCGCGGTGCGCCAGCGTTTTCTGGTGCTCTACCCCGAGCAGGACCGCATCGCCCATCCGCAGGGCTGCTGGAACTGGTACGAGCGCCGCTCCGGCAAGGCCGACGCCGAGGCCGCCACGCTGATGGCCGCCGTCGACCAGGCCTGCATGCTGTACCCCGTCGACCGCGACCGCGTGGCCGTGGCCGGCCTGTCGGCGGGCGCGAGCATGGCGGCGCTGCTGGCCACGCGCTACCCGAACCGCTTTCGCGCGGTGGTCATGCACTCGGGCGTGGCGCCCGGCGCCGCGAAGTCGTCGGCCACCGCGCTCGGCGCCATGCGCGGACAGCACGTGCCGCCGATGCCTGTCACCGCGGTCGGCAAGGCCATGGGCGCGGCGGCCGTCTTCACGACGCTGCCGCCGATGCTGGTGCTGCACGGCGACGCCGACGCCGTGGTGGCGCCCAGCAACGCCATGAGCAGCGCGGCCGTCTGGGCCACCGCCGTGGGCGCGCACGCAGGCATGGCGCGCGACCTGCAACGCGGCCAGCGCCGCGCCATGCGCGTGACCGACTTCAAGCGCCAGGGCCGCACCCTGGTCACGCTGTGCGAGATCGCGGGGCTCGGCCACTCGTGGAGCGGCGGGTCGCGGGGGCAGCTGTTCAGCGACCCGCTCGGGCCCGACGCCACGCGCATGACGTGGGCCTTTGCGTCCGCGCAATTCGACAAGCGCTGAGCGCGCGGCGCCCTGCGCGCATGACCTCGCAGGTCATTGCCGCGATGCCGGCCGGTGCCGACAGTGGGGGCCATGACCTCGTCGAACCCTGCCGCTTCTTCTGCCCCATCGATCACGTCCGCCACACCGGGCCGGCTGGGCCTGTGGGTCATGCTCAGTGGCACCTTCCTGGTGGTGCTCGATTTCTTCATCGTCAACGTCGCGCTGCCATCGATGCAGCACGACCTGCAGGCCAGCGCGGGCACCCTGCAGCTGGTGGTGGCGGGCTACGGCCTGGCCACCGCCGCGGGGCTGGTCACGGGCGGGCGGCTTGGCGACCTGTTCGGTCGACGCCGCATGTTCATGCTCGGCCTGCTGCTGTTCACGCTCGCCTCGGCCGCCTGCGGCGTGGCGCCGAACGCCGGGCTGCTCGTGGCCGCGCGCCTGCTGCAGGGCCTGGCCGGCGCGCTGCTGCAGCCGCAGGTGCTCGCGATGATCGGCCTGGCCTACGCGGGCGAAGACCGGACGCGCGCCTTCGCGGCCTACGGCCTCACGCTGGGCCTGGCGGCCACGCTGGGGCAGCTGGTGGGCGGCGCGCTGATCCATGCCGACCTCGCGGGCCTCGGCTGGCGCAGCTGCTTTCTCATCAACGTGCCCATCGGCCTGCTGGCACTCGTGCTCGCGCCGCGCGTGGTGCCGCCGCTGGCGCAGGGCCGCGGCGACAGTCGGCTCGACCTCGCCGGCATGGCGCTGGTCGCGGCCGGGTCGGTGGCCGTGGTGCTGCCGCTGGTCGAAGGGCGCCAGCAGGGCTGGCCGCTGTGGAGCTGGCTGTGCCTGGCCGCCGCCGTGCCGCTGTGGGGCTTCTTCGCGGGGCAGCAGCGCCGCCTTGCGGCACGCGGCGGTGCGCCGCTGGTGGCGCCCGTGCTGCTCGCCAACCGCCGCTTCGTGACCGGGCTGCTCACCACGCTGGCCTTCTATGCGGGCAACGCCTCGTTCTATTTCGTGCTCGCGCTCTATCTGCAGCAGGGGATGGGGCTGGGCGCGCTTCACTCGGGCATCGTCTTCACGGCGCTGGCCGTCGGCTTCTTCGCGACCTCGATGGCCGGCGCCCGCATCGCCCGCCGCTTCGGCGGCACGCCACCGATCGCGCTCGGCGCCCTCGTGCTCGCGGCGGGGCATGCGCTGCAGTGCGCCAACGTGGCCGGCTGGCCGGGGCACACGCATGTCGTGGCGTGGATGGTGCCGCTGCTGTTCGTGCAGGGCGCGGGGCTCGGCATGGTGATGGCGCCCCTGGTGTCCACCGTGCTGGCCGGCCTGCCGCCGCAGCACGCGGGCGTGGCCTCGGGCGTGCTGTCGATGGTGCAGCAGGCGGGCAATGCGCTGGGGGTGGCGTTGGTCGGGATCCTGTTCTATGGGCAGTTGGGGGGCGAGGGGGACTACACAGCCGCGTTCGGTGTGGCGCTGGTTTATCTGATGGTGTCGGCGCTGCTGGTGGCGGTGCTGCATGGGCGGGGAGGTCGCATGGCGTAGCCGGGCGGCCATGCCAAACTCGCGGCAGACCCCCGCAGGATTGACATGGCCACCGAACTTCAAGCACTGACCCAGGCCTTGCGCGACTTCGCACAAGCCCGCGACTGGGAGCAATTCCACTTCCCCAAGAACCTCGCCGCCGCGCTGTCGGTCGAAGCGGCCGAGCTGCTCGAGCATTTCCAGTGGCTCACCGAAGCGCAAAGCCGGGCGCTGCCTGAAGACCAGCGCGCCGAGATCGGTACCGAGATCGCCGACGTTCTGCTCTATCTGCTGCAGCTGGCCGACAAGCTCGGCATCGACCCGGTCGAGGCGGCGAAGCACAAGATGCTCGCCAACGCGGTGAAGTACCCGGCCCCGCCACCCGCCTGAGTACCTCCGTGTACGCCACCCGGCGTATTTCCCCTTTGTGGTGCGTTCCGCAGACTCCTCTCCATCGCCAGCCCCGCGCTGTCGACAAGGTTCAACCCACCCGGAGCAGGAGTCCACATGCAACGTCGTTTCACACTCAAGGCGCTCACCGCCGCCGTCGCGCTGGCCAGCATTTCTGCTGCGCCTGCATTCGCCGCCGACACCATCAAGGTCGGCGTGCTGCACTCGCTGTCGGGCACGATGGCCATCTCGGAAACCGTGTTGAAGGACACGGTGCTGATGGCCATCGACGACATCAACAAGAAGGGCGGCGTGCTGGGCAAGCAGCTGGAGCCCGTGGTGGTCGACCCGGCCTCCAACTGGCCTCTCTTCGCTGAAAAGACCAAGCAGCTGCTCGGCCAGGACAAGGTCTCGGTGATCTTCGGCTGCTGGACCTCGGTGTCGCGCAAGTCGGTGCTGCCGGTGGTCGAGGAAATGAACGGCCTCTTGTTCTACCCCGTGCAGTACGAGGGTGAAGAGCTCTCCAAGAACGTGTTCTACACGGGCGCCGCGCCCAACCAGCAAGCCATTCCGGCCGTCGACTACCTGATGAGCAAGGAAGGCGGCGGCGCCAAGCGCTGGGTGCTGCTGGGCACCGACTACGTGTACCCCCGCACCACCAACAAGATCCTGCGTGCCTACCTCAAGAGCAAAGGCGTGGCCGACAAGGACATCGACGAGAAGTACACCCCCTTCGGCCACAGCGACTACCAGACCATCGTCGCCGACATCAAGAAGTTCTCGGCCGGTGGCAAGACGGCGGTGGTGTCGACCATCAACGGCGACTCCAACGTGCCCTTCTACAAGGAACTGGGCAACGCGGGCCTGAAGGCCAAGGACGTGCCGGTCGTCGCCTTCTCGGTGGGCGAAGAAGAACTGCGCGGCGTGGACACCAAGCCGCTCGTGGGCCACCTCGCGGCATGGAACTACTTCATGTCGATCAAGAACCCGACCAACACGGCGTTCATCAAGCAGTGGAGCGACTACGCCAAGGCCAAGAACATCGCCGGCCACAAGGACAAGCCGCTCACCAACGACCCGATGGAAGCCACCTGGATCGGCATCCACATGTGGAAGCAGGCGGTCGAGAAGGCCAAGAGCACCGACACCGACAAGGTGATCGCGGCGATGGCCGGCCAGACCTTCACGGCACCGTCGGGCATCGTTTCGAAGATGGACGAGAAGAACCATCACCTGCACAAGAGCGTGTTCATCGGCGAGATCAAGGCCGACGGGCAGTTCAGCGTGGTGTGGAAGACGCCGGGCCCGGTCAAGGCCAAGCCGTGGAGCCCGTACATCGAAGGCAACGACAAGAAGCCGGATTACCCCGCTGGCAAGTCGATGTAACTGGGGCTCGCCCCCAGGCTGCGCGCACTTCGTGTCGCTTCGCCAACCCCCTACCCGGGGGCAACACCTGAGGGCCGGCAAAGCCGGTTCCTCGGTGTTCCCGAATGAGAGAAACGCTGTGCATCCATTACTGCGCTCAATTTTTTCCTGCACGACGGCGCTGTTGCTGCTGGCAGCAGCGCCCGTCCATGCGTTGACCGCCGACGAAGCCAAGGCCATCGCCTCCGGCGAATCCGAAGCCCGCATCGCCGCACTCAACAAGGCCGTCCTCACTGCCGACGACAAGACCGCCGCGTTCATCCAGGCGATGTCCGACGACGCCGTGAAGTACACCGAAGACAAGGTCTTCGTGATGAAGGACGACAAGGGCTTCGACCCCGTCACCGGCTCCGAGCTGAAGGTGCCCGACACCGCCGAGGACGTCGTCAACAACAACCTCATGCGCGGCGCACTCGATGCCGCACAGGCCGCACTCAAGCTCACGAGCACCGACGACGCGGTGCGCGCCGAAGCCGCGCAGGCGCTCTTCAAGGAGCCCGACGAATCGCGCATTCCGATGGTCGAGAAGGCGCTGGCCGCCGAGACGAATCCGAAGATCAAGGCGCAGCTCGAACTCGTGCGTGCCGCCAGCATGCTCACCAGCGCCGACAAGGCCAAGCGCTTGGCCGCGGCCAAGGAGCTGGGCAACAACCGCAGCCCCGACACCAAGCTGCTGCTGAACCAGCGCCTGGCCGACGAGACCGAAGCCGACGTGAAGGCGGCCATCACCGCATCGATCGCCAACATCGACGGCGCGCTGGTCTGGGGCGACCGCATCAACGCCGTGTTCAGCGGCATCAGCCTGGGCTCGGTGCTGCTGCTCGCCGCGCTCGGCCTGGCCATCACCTACGGGCTGATGGGCGTCATCAACATGGCGCACGGCGAGCTGATGATGATCGGCGCCTACGCCACCTACGTGATGCAAGGCATCTTCCAGAAGTACATGCCCGAGGCGGCCTTCGGCTGGTACCTGGTGGCCGCCATTCCCGTGTCCTTCCTCGCCTCGGCGCTCGTGGGCGCGGTGCTCGAGCGTGGCGTGATCCGCTTCCTCTACGGCCGTCCGCTCGAGACGCTGCTCGCCACCTGGGGCATCAGCCTGATGCTGCAGCAGCTGGTGCGCTCGCTGTTCGGCGCGCAGAACGTCGGTGTGGAGAACCCCGGCTGGATGAGCGGCGGCTTCACCATGCTGAGCAACGTCACGCTGCCGTGGAACCGCATCTGCATCATCGTCTTTGCCGCTCTGGTGTTGCTTGCGATGGGCTGGCTCATCGGCAAGACGCGCCTGGGCCTGTTCGTGCGCGGCGTCACGCAGAACCGCCCGATCGCCTCGTGCATGGGCGTGAACACGGCGCGCATCGACACCTATGCCTTCGCGCTCGGTTCGGGCATCGCGGGCCTGGCGGGCTGCGCGCTGAGCCAGATCGGCAACGTCGGCCCCGACCTCGGCCAGAGCTACATCGTCGACAGCTTCATGGTGGTCGTGATGGGCGGCGTCGGCCAGCTCGCGGGCACCGTGTATGCGGCGCTGGGGCTGGGCATTCTCAACAAGTTCATCGAAGGCTGGGCGGGCGCGGTGCTCGCGAAGATCGCGGTGCTTGTCTTCATCATCATCTTCATTCAAAAGAGACCTCAGGGCATCTTCGCCATGAAGGGCCGGAGCGCAGAAGCATGAGCAAGGTCACATTGCCAACCAAGGGGCCGCTGCTGAGCGGCAAAGGCTGGACGGCCTTCTTCGTCGCGCTCATCGTGGTGTGCGCCGTGGCACCCGTGCTCAACATGTGGGTGCCGGTCGACAGCCCGCTGCACATGAGCGACTACGCGGTGGCGCTGGTCGGCAAGATCATGTGCTACGCCATCTGCGCGCTGGCCATGGACCTGATCTGGGGCTACACCGGCATCCTGTCGCTCGGCCACGGCCTGTTCTTCGCGCTCGGCGGCTACATGATGGGGATGTACCTCATGCGCCAGATCGGCCGCGACGGCAACTACAAGAGCGACCTGCCCGACTTCATGGTGTTCCTCGACTGGAAGGAACTGCCCTGGCACTGGACTTTCAGCGGCAGCTTCGGCATGACGCTGCTGCTCATCGTGGCGGTGCCCGGCCTCATCGCCTTCGTGTTCGGCTTCTTCGCCTTCCGCTCGCGCATCAAGGGCGTGTATTTCTCGATCATCACGCAGGCCATGACCTTCGCGGCCATGCTGCTGTTCTTCCGCAACGAGACGGGCTTCGGCGGCAACAACGGCTTCACCGACTTCAAGCGCATCCTGAACATTCCCATCGCCACGCAGGAGATGCGCATGACGCTCTTCGCACTCACCGGCCTCACGCTGCTGGGCTTCTTCCTGTTCGCCAAGTGGCTCATCGGCAGCAAGTTCGGCCGCGTGCTGCAGGCCATTCGCGATGCTGAAACGCGCGTGATGTTCTCGGGCTACAACCCGCTGCCGTACAAGCTCACGATCTGGGTCATCTCCGCCGTGATGTGCGGCGTGGCCGGCGCGCTGTACGTGCCGCAGGTCGGCATCATCAACCCGGGCGAGATGAGCGCGGCCAACTCCATCGAGATCGCGGTGTGGGCCGCAGTCGGTGGGCGCGCCACGCTGATCGGTCCGATCATCGGCGCCTTCATCGTCAACGGCGCCAAGAGCTGGCTCACCGTGGCCTACCCCGAGTACTGGCTGTACTTCCTGGGTGCCTTGTTCATTGCTGTCACGCTGTTCCTGCCGAACGGCATCGTGGGGTTGGTGCGCAAGTGGTTGTCGCGCGAGAAGACGCAGAAGGCCGCGGCGCCGGCCGCGAAGGAAGCGCGGCGCGAGCCCGTCGCCTCGCATGCCGAGCCCGAAGCGACGGTGCAGGCGCCCCTGGTCGCCGATGTGAAGGGAGCCCGCGCATGACGCCCGACCTGATGGAAGCCGGCGCCGAGCGCGCCGCACGCGCAGCCGGCCTGCACGCGGCCACGGGCCAGACCGAATCGGGTGGCCGCACCGCCGACTTCGGTCGCCATGTCACGCCGGGCGAGGTCGACATCACCCACGGCCGCATCCTGTACCTCGAAGACGTGAGCGTGAGCTTCGACGGCTTCAAGGCCATCAACAAGCTCTCGCTGGACATCGCGCCGGGCGAGTTGCGCTGCATCATCGGCCCCAACGGCGCGGGCAAGACCACGATGATGGACATCATCACCGGCAAGACCCGGCCCGATTCGGGCACCGTGTTCTTTGGCAGCACCATCGACCTCCTGCGCCATCGCGAGGCCGACATCGCGCAGCTGGGCATCGGCCGCAAGTTCCAGAAGCCGACGGTGTTCGAGCACCTCACCGTGTTCGAGAACCTCGAGCTCGCACTGAAGACCGACAAGGGCGTGCGCGCCTCGATGCTGTTCAAGCTCGACTCGGCGCAGAGCGATCGCCTGGCCGAAGTGCTGGAAACCATCCACCTCGCCGACAGCGTGTCGCGCCTGGCCGGCAACCTGAGCCATGGCCAGAAGCAGTGGCTCGAAATCGGCATGCTGCTCATGCAGGACCCGAAGCTGCTGCTGCTCGACGAGCCCGTGGCCGGCATGACCGACGAGGAAACCGCGCGCACCGCTGAGCTGTTCCTCACGCTCAAGGGCAAGCATTCGCTGATGGTGGTGGAGCACGACATGAGCTTCATCCGCACCATCTCCGAGATCGTGACCGTGCTGTGCGACGGCTCGGTGCTGGCCCAAGGCACGCTCGACGAGGTGCAGGCCGACGAGCGCGTCATCGAGGTCTACCTTGGCCGCTGAAATCACTCGACGCCGAAGCGGCCGACGCTCAACCCACGACAAGTGCCCGGCGGGCGGTACGGTGTGGGCGGCCCCTCTGTGCCGCCGAGGAGCACAGCGTTTCGCGGATCAGGGCTCGCAGCTGTCTGAGCGAAGCGAGTTCTGCGAGACCCCGCGAAACGCGAGCACCGCAGGGCAGCCCGAAGGGCCGGCACAGTGGGGCCGACCGCGCCGTGCCGCCTGCCGGGTACCTCTTGCCAATGCTATGGAAGGCGCAAGCCAATGCTGACAGTCAAGAACATCCACCAGTACTACGGCGGCTCCCACATCCTGCGGGACGTGAGTTTCGAGGCGCACCTGGGCAAGGTCACCGTGCTGCTCGGCCGCAACGGCGTCGGCAAGACCACGCTGCTGAAGTCGCTCATGGGCCTGGTGCCCATCAAGAGCGGCAGCATCGAACTCGAAGGCAAGCCGATCCACAAGGCCACGCCCTACGACAGGGCCAGGGCCGGCATCGGCTTCGTGCCGCAGGGCCGCGAGATCTTCGCGCGGCTCACGGTCGAGGAGAACCTGCGCATGGGCCTGGCTTACAAGAGCGGCGGCACGCCGATTCCTGCGGAGCTGTTCGAACTGTTCCCCGTGCTCAAGCAGATGATCAACAGAAGAGGCGGGGACCTGTCAGGCGGGCAACAGCAGCAACTGGCCATCGCCCGCGCCCTCGCGCCCAAGCCCAAGCTGCTGATCCTCGACGAGCCCACCGAAGGCATCCAGCCCAGCATCATCAAGGACATCGGCCGTGTCATCCGCATGCTCGCCGACCGCGGCGACATGGCCATCGTGCTGTGCGAGCAGTACTACGACTTCGCGCAGGAGCTGGCCGACGACTACCTCGTGATGGAGCGCGGCGAAGTCATTGCGCGCGGCCTGGGCAAGGACATGGAAGCGCAGGGCGTGCGGCAGTTGGTTGCGATCTGAATTGCAAGACGGTACCGACGCGCCGCACGAGAGCATCTTCACAATTTAAGGGTTTACCCTAGAATCGGGCCTTGCCCGCGTCCGCCGGGCACCCCCCCAGGAGCCCGGCCTTGAACGCCTCACCGTCCGCCCGCGAAGGCGCGGAAACCACCGCCATTGCACCGTCCGTCTCGTCCGCCCAGTTCCTGCGCGCGGTGCTCGCATTGGGCGTCGGCGGCTTTGCCATCGGCACCGGCGAGTTCGTCATCATGGGCCTGCTGCCCGAGGTCGCGAAGGATATCGCCGTCACCATCCCGCAGGCCGGCCACGTCATCAGCGCCTACGCGCTGGGCGTGGTCATCGGCGCGCCCGTGCTCGCGGTGCTGGCCGCCGGCTGGGGCCGACGCGCACTGCTGATCGCGCTGATGGCCGTGTTCGCGGCCGGCAACTTCGCCAGCGCGATGGCGCCCGGCTACCTGTCGCTCAACCTGCTGCGCTTTGCCACCGGCCTGCCGCACGGCACCTACTTCGGCGTGGCCGCGCTCGTGGCCGCCACGCTCGCGCCACCGGGGCGGCGCGCACGCGCCGTCGGCCTCGTGATGCTGGGGCTCACCGGCGCCACGCTGGTCGGCGTGCCCATTGCGGCGTGGCTGGGCCAGCTGTTCGGCTGGCGCGCGGCCTTCGTGTTCGTGGGCGTCATCGCGCTCGTTGCCGTGGTGCTGCTGCGCCGCGACGTGCCCGATATCGCACCCGCCGCCGGCGCCAGCCCCTGGCGCGAACTCGGCGCGCTCAAGCGCAAGCAGGTGTGGTTCACGCTGGGCATCGGCGCCATCGGCTTCGGTGGCATGTTCGCCGTGTTCAGCTACATCAAGCCCACGCTGATCGAGGTGGCCGGCCTGCCGCTGGGCGGCGTGCCTTTTGTGCTCGCGCTGTTCGGCCTGGGCATGGTCACCGGCAACCTCGTGGGCTCGCGGCTGGCCGACAAGTCGCTCATGCGCACCATCGGCGGCGTGCTGGTCTACGCGGCGCTCGTGCTCGCCAGCTTCACCTTCGCGGCGCACCACGTCGTGACGGCGGCCTTCACCGTGTTCCTCATCGGCACCACCGTCGCCATCGGCCCGGCCCTGCAGATCCGCCTGATGGACGTGGCCGGCGACGCGCAAACGCTCGCCGCCGCGCTCAACCACTCGGCCTTCAACATGGCCAACGCCCTCGGCGCCTGGCTCGGCGGCGTCGCCATTGCGGCCGGCCTGGGCTGGACCTCGACCGGCTGGGTCGGCGCGCTGCTGGCACTGGCGGGCGTGGGCATCTTTGCCTGGGCCGTGGCGAGCGCGCGCGCGGATGCGCGGCGGCCGGTGGCTGTGGTTTGTGAAGGGTCGGCGGGCTGAGACACCGGTCTGCGGCAGCGGTGCTGTAAGAGAAGGGCGCCAGAATCAGGCACGTTCCTGACGGCTGGAGTCCATGCAGATCCTTCGAGTGTTTGTGGCGGTGTGCCTCGCGGCGATGGGCGTCGCCATGCTGTGTGTCGCGCTGCTGTCGGCGCTTGATGCCGCGGTCATTCTTTTTTCTTACGACAAGGTCGAGGGTGTCGTCACCGGCGCCGGCAACACAGAGGTCCGGGTCGACTACGTCCGGCCCGACGGCCGACGGGCTGTCTTGTACGCACGCAGCGGCGGCAAGTTCGATCCACGCCCCGTGGGCAAGAAGGTCGCGGTCCTGCTGCCCCCGAAAGATCGGTTGGACGGCTCGCTCAAGCCGATCCTCAAGGACGACCTGAACCCCGTCGCCATGGAATTCATGTTCGCGGTGCTCTTTCTCGTAGGCGCATTGGTGATCTGGGAGGGACGCTCCGGTGGTGCTTCTTCGCAGTCGAGCGAAGACCTGCGCACGAGTGGCGTCGACACCCATCCGAAAGAGCCCGAGCGGCCAGTGCGCCCGCAGGCGTCGATCGACTTCGAGCACGCGAGCGCCAACACCCGCGAGATGGATCTCACGCAGCTGGCGCGCCTGCAGGCGTTGATCGACCGCGAGTACACGAGCGTCGACACCCGGCAGAGGGAGCTCGACCGGCAAGCGCGCCTGCAGGCATCGATCGACCTCGAGATCGCCGAGCGACGCGCCAAGAAGGACGCCCGATGACCACTCCGTTTTTCACCCGCCGACGCCTCCTGCACACCGGCCTCGCTGCCGCCGCGCTCGGCCATCCCTTCCTGCACCTGCACGCCCAGTCCTCGGCCACGCGCGACCCGTTCACGCTGGGCGTCGCCTCGGGCGCGCCGCGGCCGGACGGCATGGTGCTGTGGACGCGGCTCGCGCCCGAGCCGGTGCAGGGCGGCGGCATGGGCGATGCGCCTGTGGCGGTGCAATGGGAGGTGGCCGAGGACGAGCGCTTTCGCCGCATCGTGACCAAGGGCATCGCCAGCGCCGAGGCCGACCTCGCGCACTCGGTGCACGTCGAAGTACAGGGCCTGCGCCCCGGCCGCCCTTACTGGTACCGCTTCACCGCCGCCGGCGTGCGCAGCCCCGTCGGCCGCACGCGCACCGCGCCGGCCGACGATGACGCCGCCGTGCAGCCGCTGCGCTTCGCCTTCGCCTCGTGCCAGCAGTACGAGGAGGGCTACTACGCCGCCTACCGCGACATGGCCGCGCAGCCGCTCGACTTCGTCGTGCACCTGGGCGACTACATCTACGAAAGCTCGCGCGGCTCGCACAACGTGCGCCGGCACGAGGGCGGCATTCCCACCGACCTGGCGGGCTTTCGCAACCGTTACGCGCTCTACAAGACCGACCCGCACCTGCAGGCCGCGCACGCCGCCTTTCCCTGGCTCGTGACCTGGGACGACCACGAGGTCGCCAACGACTACACCGACGACGTCTCGCCGCGCACGCCCGACCCGGCGCAGTTCCTGGCGATCCGCGCCGCCGCCTACCAGGCCTGGTACGAGCACATGCCCGTGCCCGCCCACATGCGCCCGCGCGGCGCGGGCGCGACCATCTACGGCCGTCACCGCTTCGGCCGCATGCTCGATGTGATGCTGCTCGACGGCCGCCAGTACCGTTCGCACCACGCCTGCCTCCCGGGCCGCAGCACCAAGCCGCTGGCCGACTGCGCCGACCGGCTGGCCCCGGAGCGCAGCCTGCTCGGCATGCAGCAGGAAGCCTGGCTCGCGAACGAACTCGCCACGCCGCCGGCGCGCTGGACCGTCATCGCCCAACCCACCTTGCTCGCCGAAACCGACCGCCAGCGCGGCCCCGGCCACGGCTACTGGATGGACGGCTGGGACGGCTACGCCGCCGCGCGCACGCGCCTGCTCGACGCGCTGGCCGCCAACCCGTCGCGCGGCGGCGATGCGCTGGTGCTCGGCGGCGATGTGCACGCCTTCTGGGCCGCCGACCTGCGCCGCGAGCCGCAGGGGCCCGTCGTCGCGACCGAGTTCGTCGGCGGCGCCATCACCTCCGAAGGGCCGAGCGCCGCCAGCGTGGCCCACATGCGCGCGAAGAACGAACACCTGCGCTACGGCCGCGCCGACAAGCGCGGCTACGGCCTCATGACGCTCGACGCGCGCGGCTGCGCCGTCGAGTTCCGCGCGGTGGACGACGAGAAGAACGCCGATTCCGCCGTCGCGGCCATGGCCCGCTTCTCGGTCGAACGCGGCGCGCCCGGCGTGCACCTCGAATCCACCTGAATCTCCAGCGCCTGCAGGAATGCGCGGCCGTGCCTATGATGGCCGCCGCCTCTTTTCCTCCCTCTCCCATCTTCTCGGAGCGAGCCTGCATGAGCATCCCCACCACCCGCCTGGGCCGTACCGGCCTCACCGTGTCCCGCCTGGCCCTGGGCACCATGACCTTCGGCCTGCAGACCGACGAGGCCGTGTCGCACCAGATCCTGGACAAGGCCGCCGACGCCGGCATCAACTTCCTCGACACCGCCGACGTGTACCCGCTGGGCGGCACCATCGAGACCACCGGCCGCACCGAAGAGATCATCGGCAACTGGCTCGACAAGCAGGGCCCCGCGGGCCGCCGCCGCTTCGTGGTCGCCACCAAGGCCGTCAACAAGGTCGGCCCCAACCCCTGGGACCAGGGTGCCTCGCGCAAGCACCTGCTCGACGCCATCGACCTGTCGCTCAAGCGCCTGAAGACCGACCACGTCGACCTGTACCAGCTGCACATGGACGACCGCGAGACGCCGCTCGAAGAAAGCCTCGAGGCGCTCGACGTCATCGTCAAGTCGGGCCGTGCGCGCTACATCGGCGTGTCGAACTTCCTGGCCTATCGCCTGGCCCGCGCGCTGGGCAAGGCCGAGCTGCACCGGTTCACGCGCTTCGTGTCGGTGCAGCCGCGCTACAGCCTGCTGTTCCGCGAGATCGAGCGCGAACTGCTGCCGCTCGCCGCGGAAGAGGGCCTGGGCGTGATTCCCTACAACCCGCTGGCCGGCGGCCTGCTCACCGGCAAGTACAAGCCCGGCGCCAAGCCCGAGGAAAACACCCGCTTCACCCTCGGCACCGCCGGCGGCATGTACCAGGACCGCTACTGGAACGACCGCAGCTTCGACACCGTGACCCAGCTGCACGCGCTGGCCGACGAAGCCGGCGTGCCGCTGGCCACGCTGGCCGTGGCGTGGGTCATGGCCAACCCGCTGATCACCGCGCCGCTGCTGGGCGCCAGCCGCCCCGAACAGCTTGACGCCACCGTGGCCGCCGCCAGCTACGTGCTCGACCCGGCGCTCAAGCAGAAGCTCGACGCGCTCACCGCCGAGTACCGCAAGGGCGACGCGCCCCGCTGAGCGAACGGGCGTGCGGGCGCCCGGATGGCCTGCGCGCAGTACGTGCTTGGGCCATGCGGGAGAATCGCGCCCGGCATGACCACATCCCACACCCCTTCCCGGCGCGCCGCCCTGCGGCCCCTGGCAACGACCGAATGGCGGCCCGCATGGCGCAGCTGATGTCGCTGCTGGTGCAGAACGCGATCCTGGTGGTGTTTGCCGCCAGCTTTGCCGCGCGCCTGGGCCTGCCCGTGCCGGCCGCGGCCGTGCTGGTCGTCACCGGCGCGCTGCTGGCGGCGGGCGACGTGTCGGTGGTCGGCGTGGTGCTGGCCGCCGTGGTCGCCAACCTGCTGGGCGACGGCGCGTGGTTCTATGCCGGGCGCCGCTTCGGCTACCGCTTCATGCGGCTGCTGTGCCGCATCTCGCTGTCGCAGGACTCCTGCGTGCGGCGCGGCGAATCGCTCATTTCCGACTGGGGCGGCATGTCGCTCGTGGCCGCCAAGTTCGTGCCCGGCGTGTCCGTGGTGGCGCCGCCCATGGCCGGCGCGCTGGGCATGTCGGTGCGGCGCTTTGTCGGCTTCGACATCGTGGCCGCGCTGGTCTGGACGGGCCTGTTCCTCGGCCTGGGCTGGCTCTTTCGCGACCAGATCCAGCAGGTGCTCGCCGTGCTGGCGCAGGCCGGCGGCATCGCCACCGCCGCGCTGGGCGTGGTGCTGCTCGTGATGCTCGCCGTGCGCTACTGGCGCCGCCGCGCCTTCGCGCGGCTCACCGGCATGCCGCGCATCAGCGTCGACGAGCTGTTCGACCTGATGAGCGGCGACGTGCCGCCGCTGGTGATCGACGTGCGCGGCGAAGCCGGCGTGCAGGTCGACCCGCGCCGCATTCCGGGCGCGCTGTCGTACACCCTCAAGGCGCTGCAGCAGCGCAACCTTGACCTCACCATCGACCCCGACCGCGACGTGGTGCTGTACTGCAACTGCCCCAACGAAGTCTCGGCCGCGCAGGCCGCGCGCGTGCTGCTGGCGCGCGGGGCGCGGCGGGCGCTGCCACTGACGGGCGGGCTTGATGCGTGGGTGGCGTCGGGGCGGCCTACGAGCCTGCACTGACCCGCTTCGCTGCTGCTCATCGCAGCTGTTGTGTCATCGGGCACTGGAGAACGAGCCGGGCGGGCAGGGGTGAGTCCTGCCAGCCGGGGACGTCCTTCTTTCGGTAGGCCTCGAGCGACGGATAGCCATCGGCCGTCCAGTCGGTGCCATCCACCTGTTCGAGCGCGACGACTTCATACAAGCACTTGTCGCCGCGTGCCTTGAAGCGAAAGGCCATCCGCCGGGGTTCGCCGGGGCGGCTCATGTCCAGCACCTCATAGCTGCTGCGTGCGCAGCGGCTGAAACTCGACCGCCATTCGATGGTCTGGCTGCGCACGTGGAGCACACCGTTGCATGCCCGGCCCGTGCCGGTGAACTTCCCGGTGAATGTGTGGGCGTGCGCGGGACCAGCCATAACTGCTGAGCAGGCGAGTGCCAGGAGACGCCGCCCGATGTTTCGGCCTACTTGCATGCGGTTGCCTCGGAGCCTCTGCGAACGGCCGCCAAGGCATAGCCGAGCTTGTCTGCATACGTCGCATCGCCATCCACGTTGTAGTAAGTTGCCGCTCCCGATACCGTGATGGGCTTCCAGCCTGTGATGACCCTCTGAACCGAGGCCCTCTGGTAGTGCAGCACCTCGCCGGGCTGAAGCATGTGTGCGAACGGATTGAGCCGCTTCATCACCTCTGGCGTGCTGCCTTTCGCTCTGGCGATGCTGTTCAGGGTATCGCCAGCTTTCACGACGACCTGATGGGTGCGGGTGTCTGCATCGGGCACGCTCTGAAAGGAGAAATTGGCCATGCGCAGCAGCAGATAGCCGATGCCCGCCCGGATGTTGTCGGCAGGCGCGCGGCGCACGCCGTCGACGGAGAGGCTTCTGCGGTAAGAGGGCGGGAGGATCAGGTCACCGCCGTCCTTGCCACCCAACAGCGCCTGGAGGCCCAGATCTCCTGTATTGCCGATCTGCATCGGGCGGGTCTTCCACTGCGGCCGTTTGGCCCCCGTTTCGACCCACAGCATGGCCTTCACCAGGCGCCAGTCCAACGGGACGTAGCCCTTGGTTCGAGAGAGGTGCATGTCGTATTCATGGACGGCCGAGCGGATCTCGCAGTCGTGGCTGTTCCACTTGTTGTCGGCGTTGTCGATGCCGCGCTTCCAGCCTTCATTCTCTGTCTCGGCTGCCGTCGTCTTTTGCGTCTTGCGCATACGTGCTCCCTCTTCCGTTTGTTGATGTCCCCGTGTTGTAGGCCGGTTCGGCGCTGCACACTGTCACCCAACGTCACCCGGTCCTTCTTCCCCGGAATTTCTCCGCGAAGCCGCGAGGTCAGCTCCCCGCCCACCCCCAGTGGTAGTCTCCCTCCCCGATGAACCTCCGCACCAAGATCGTCGCGCTGGCCGTTGCGCCCCTGCTGGTCGCGCTGGTGCTCGTGGCCCTGGCTGTGCGTCACCAGGAACACGACCTGGCCCAGCGCGAGCGGGCGCTCATCGAGCGCAGCTACATGGCCCAGCGCCGCAGCGAGCTGCGCAGCTACGTCGACCTGGCCGTGAGCAACCTGCTGCCGCTGTACGAGTCGGGGCTGGACGACGAGGCCACGCGCACCGAGGCCCTGCGCCGCCTGGCCACGCTCAACTACGGCGACGACGGCTACTTCTTCGTCTACGACATGGACGGCAACTCGCTCATGCACTCGCGCCAGCCCGAGCTGGTCGGCCAGAACCTGTGGAACCTGCGCGATTCGCACGGCCGCTTCACCATCCAGGAGCTGATCAAGGGCGCGCGCGACAAGGGCGGTGCCTTCGTCGAGTACGAATGGCGCAAGCCCTCCAGCGCGCAGATGGCGCCCAAGCTCGGCTATGTCACCGCGCTGCCGCGCTGGAACTGGATGGTCGGCACCGGCCTGTACCTGGACGACATCCAGTCGACCATGGACACCCTCGACCGGCAGATGAACGCCAACGTCACCGCCACGCTGCTGTGGATCGCCGGCATCGCCGCGCTGTGCCTGGGCGTGGTCAGTGCGGCCGGGTTGCTGCTCAACCTCAGCGAGCACCGCACCGCCGAGGCCAAGCTGCGCCTGCTCGCGCGCCGCGTGGTGCAGTCGCAGGAAGAAGAGCGCGGCCACCTCGCGCGCGAACTGCACGACGGCACCAGCCAGACGCTGGTGTCGGCCAAGCTGCTCATCGAATCGGCCGTGGAGCAGCTCGACCGCGCGCACCAGTCGCCGCCGCCCGCGCTCGGCAAGGCGCTGCAGCGGCTGAACGATTCGCTCACCGAGGTGCGCCGCATCTCGCACCGGCTGCGCCCCGCGCTGCTCGACACCCTGGGCCTGCCCGCCGCGTTGGAGCGCCTGGGCGCCGAGTTCGGTGAAGAAGGCGGCGTCGACGCATCGATCATGGTCGAGGGCGAACCCTTCGAGCTGTCGCAAGAAGCCAAGACCGCGCTCTTTCGCGTCACGCAGGAAGCGTTGACCAATGTGCGCAAACACGCGCGTGCGCAGCAGGTGCACATCGCACTGGGCTTCGACGAAGAGGCGGTGCGCCTGGAGATCAGCGACGACGGCGTCGGCTTCAACGTCGAGGCCATGCAGCTCGACCCGCATCGCGGCATCGGCCTGCGCAACATGCGCGAGCGCATGGAGTCCATCGAAGGCCGGCTGCGCATGCGCTCGGGCCGGGGCCACACCTCCATCGTGGCCGAAGTGCCCGTGCGGCGCGCAAAGCCAGAATAGCGGCCATGAAAGAAGACCCCGCCGCTGCTGCTCCTGTTGTCGTGCGCCTGTTCCTGGTCGACGACCACCCGCTGGTGCGCGACGGCCTGCGCGCGCGCCTGGGCGCCATGCCCGGCCTGGAGATCGTGGGCGAGGCCGGCAGCGCGGCCGAGGCGCTGGCACTCATCGGCCCCGCGCAGCCGCACCTCGTGCTCATGGACGTGGGCATGAAGGACATGAACGGCATCGAGCTGGCGGCGCTGCTGCTGCAACAACAGCCGCAGCACCAGAAGCCCGCGCCGCACATCGTGATGCTCAGCATGTACGACAACCCCGAGTACGTGCAGAAGGCCCTGCAGGTCGGCGCGCGCGGCTACGTGCTGAAAGACGCGCCGGCGGCGGAGATCGTGGCGGCCATCGAGGCCGTGTCGGCGGGCGGCACCTTCCTGAGCCCGGCCGTGTCGAAGAAACTCTTTCGCAACCAGACCCCGCGCCCGCTGCTCACGCCGCGCGAGAGCGAGATATTGAGCGCGCTCGGCCGCGGCGAATCGAGCAAGCAGATCGCGCGCGACCTCGGCCTGAGCGTGCGCACCGTGGAGGCGCACCGCCAGAGCATCAAGCGGCGCCTGGGCATCGAAGGGCAGGCGGAGCTCATCAAGTACGCGGTGGAACACGCGCGGGAATTCGGCGGGCAGGGCTGAGGCGCTGCTGTCGATGCGGGGCTCGGGCCCTGCTTTCAGGGCCTGACTGTCAGGGCTTTGTGAATCGCCGCTGCCGCAGTGCGATTACTTGCGCGAACCGCGCATTCCTCGGCGAAATATCTCTCTGCGCCGGGCGGGACTTCTCTACAGTGAATGCCCCTGTGATGAAACGACCCGCTATGGGGGCGAGGAGGGCAGCACACACCACACCACGGACCACTGACTGATTGAGTGAATGAATGAACCGCGTCGCCTCACGGCGGGCCATCGATGCAGATCGATCGATGCGAACGTGAGGCACAAAAGGCGACGGCCACGGTGCGCGAACACCATGACCGTCTAACCAAATGACGTGCACAAACTTTGGAAAGCGAGCACACCAATGGCTGATCGAATTATGGCTCGGGCTCCCCGGCCGACTTCTCCCCAAGCAACCACCCCCAGCGCAGCAGACCTGCTGGAGTGCAAGCTGGAACAACTGAACTCACTGCTGTGGTGCTGCTACGGCGCCGGCGATGGCTGGTTTGAAGATGCGGGGGCAGGGCATCGGGACAACCTGCTGTGGATCGCTTCCGATTTGGCGCGGGATGCGGCGGCGTTGTTTCAGGAGAGTGGGGGAGGGTGAGAGTTTGGCGCCGGTATTGGATACCGGGGTGGCTGCTTCAGACTGATTGCTGCCGCTCGGGGCGATATGCGTCGAGGGCGGCTTTGCGACCCGGCGGGGACTTCCGCCTCGCAAATCTGCCCGAGCCGTCTGACTGAAGTAGACACGAACCAGCCGGTGCGCGCGTGTCAATAAACGGAGGTTCCAAACGCTCTGTGGCTTGGGCGACTGCTCGCATGCGTTGTGTCTTCAGTCTCGCCAAAGCGACGCAACAAGGCACATACGGTCGGTTGCCCAGGAGGCTCTACAGCATGGTTGTCGATGTCAGTTCGCAGCGTCTCGTCGAGCGTTGGCGTGTCGCCCCTGGCCAGTCGAACTTCGATCGACCACACAATTGCGTCACGAAGGATTTTCGGCATGCTGCGCCCACTGAGGTAAGTCCGAAGCAGCGACTCGGCGGTGAACTGGGAAGGTGTCATGGGCCCCTCCGTTGAAGAAGTTGAAGTCGCCACACTACCGCGCAGGAGATTTTTTGACCGTGCGCTGGCGCACAGACCGAAAACAAAAGGCGCGCGATGATCTGGTTGACGGCCATCCGGCGCTGGTAGAGGAAGCTTAAGCACCCGCCCATCAAGAGCGGCACCTCGATGCCGGCGGGCCGTCACCTCGCTGGATTTCATGGCAAAGGCCAAGCACTTGGGCCTGCGGAGCGATCAACTCCCGTTGTCTTACGGCCGCGAAGCGCCAAGCGTGTGATAGTGCACAGCCGCCCCCAAGAAAGATTCTCGCAATGTCCGATGCTCCCTACTTTCATGATGCCTCTGGCTCCGTCCGCTTCTGGGTGGACCTGGAAGGCAACCGGTTCGTGAGTGCCAGCGTCGGGAGCCAAGCGCTGCGCTATCACTTTCACACATCCGAGAGCGCCGATCCGCTTGAAACCTTCGGCCACCATGTCGAAGAGATTGAAGCTGCGGTGCGGCGGCGTCTCTCACAGGGGGCCATGGAGCCGGTGATGCTGCGGGAGAACGATCTTCATGTTCCTGCCGTGTGAATGGCAGGAAGGCCGCTTGTCATGAGATCAACCGTGCGTAGTTGCGCTGGTTGGCCCGATAGCAATCGCACGCCGCATTTTCCAGTCCCTGGCGATCCGTGATCGTGATGGCGCCACGGCGGTATTCGATCAGCCGACGCTCGTGCAGTGCCGTCGCTGCATTGGTGATGCCGACCCTGCGCACCCCCAGCATGCGACCCAGTACTTCATGAGTCAGTGCCAGGTGTGCGGAGTGCGCGCAATCCTGCGTGGTCAGTAGCCACCGCGCCAGGCGCTCCTCGATCAGATGGAAGCGGTTGCACAGGCCCGAGCGGCCCAGTTCCATCAGCAGCACACAGACGTAGCGGTTGAGAACACGCCTGAGCATCGTGTTGTGCTCCAGTTCCTGAGCAAAGGACTGCGCTGTCAGGCGCCAGGCCAGACCGCCGCCTTGAACGAACGCTCGCAACGGTGCGCTCTGAACACCCAGCGACAGTTCGTAGCCCAAGGCGCCCTCGTTGCCCACCAAGCCTGTTTGCAGGCCGTCGTGGCCGTCCGCCGTGGAAACCAGCGAAACAAAGGCGCTCGTGGGGAAGTGGATGTGGTGGATGGCATCGCCCGGCTCGTAGAGCGTCTGGGCCGCGGCCAATGGCACGCTCTCGCATTTTTCGAGCAGACGCGCCCTCACCATCGGCGGCAGCACTTCGAGCAGACGGTTGTGAATGGGGCGGGTCGGATGGGATGTCACAGAGCCCCTGGTGAGAGGGGCCAGCGCGAAAATGCGTGACCCGCCGCATTGTTGCCGATGCGATGGCTCACGTCTGTGCGGCGGCGCACCGAGCGTGACCGTCGGCGCGGCGAATCAGCTTGCCACTTGGCGAGGCAGCAGCCGATCCGTTTCGCGCTTCACGACCTCATAGCATTCACACACCTGCTGTTCCAGGCCCGGGCGGTCGAGCACCGTAATGTGACCTCGGGCGTACTTGATCAGGTTCAGGCGCTGCAACTTGCCTGCCGCCTCCGTGACGCCTTCGCGTCGCACGCCGAGCATGTTGGCGATCAGCTCCTGCGTCATGACCAGTTCATTGCCCGGCAATCTGTCCAGGCTCAACAACAGCCAGCGGCACAGCTGCTGCTCGAGCGAATGATGCCGGTTGCACACCGCCGTTTGCGACATCTGGGTGATGAGCGACTGGGTGTAGCGCAGCAAGAGGTGAAGCAACGGCCCCCCCTTGTCCGTCAGCTCCTGAACGTGGGTGGCACTCAGCCTGAAGGCCTTGCCTGCACTTTGCACCACGGCACGATTGGGGGTGCTACCTCCGCCCATCAGGAGCGACACGCCCACCATGCCTTCGAAGCCGACGACCGCGATCTCCGCCGACTGCCCGTTCTCCAGCACGTACAGCGGGGAGACGATGCAATCGACGGGGAAGAAAACGTGTCGCTGCACCACCCCCGACTCGTAGAGCACCTCCCCGAGACGCAGCGGCACCAATTCCAGGAACGGCTCCATTCGGGCCATCACCTCGAGAGGGATGGCATCCAGCAGTTCGTTGTGTGCGGCGGCCCGACGCAACGAAGAAGAACGAGGAGGCAATGCCATGGGCGAGATCTGCTTCCAAATTTTCATGATTCTGCGACTGAAATCCGGCGTCTGTGCGCTGGCGTACCAATCGTCGGGACATTTTTTTGGGGGGCTTGGTGCGCCAGCGAACAGTCAGGGACTCACTTTCTGGCTAGCGTGGGCCCCCCCAGAACCTCGCTTTGGAGAGCAACCCCATGTACGCCATGAGCCCCGCGGAAATCGACACCGAGAACCTGGCGCGCACTTGCTTGTACGGCCGTCAATTGCCCCGAATCCTGTACCGACCGGTGCGTGGGTTTCGGGCGCATGGTTGGGTGGCCGCACGTTCTCAGCAGTCAACGCTGCCGCCCAACACAGACCCGGGAAATCCAATGCCTATACATCTGCTTCGCCGCTTTTGCCGCGCGCGACCGCCTGTGCCGACCGATGATCTGGAGGAGACTCGAATGCGCGGAGTGCTGCGCAGCGCGGGGCTGAACGAGGCCGAACCTCCGTCCCCCGCTGTACCCACGTGGGCGAGTCGTCTGTTCAGGCCGGGCCACCGTGATGCGCGTGACGCCCAAAAGGCATGCTGCATCGGAACAAGCGCATTGAGCCCGTAGCATGGCCAAGCTTCTCGTGCACACAGCGACGGTGACTCTCAGCTTGCCCTTCGACATTGACGCGGACGCCGAAGTCGCAGCCCTTCGCGGCGCAGGAATCCCCGTTGATGCGCTCGGCAACGCAGAGTCTGGCTACCTGTTCGTGAGGCTCGCCAACAACCGCTGCGACAACATCTTCCGGTGGTTTCCCAACAAGAAGTTCTCAAAACCCTGAGAGGCTGCATTGATCTCTACGTCGGCGGCGAATGGCAGCAGGGATTTTCGGGGGTAGATTTTTCTGACGCGGGAGGCTACCCCTTGCTTACGGCCGGCGATCTTGATTGGGGGGGCCACATGGGCTCATGCGAGTGCGATGCGCCATTGAACTCAAAGCAGACGTCCGTCGCTTCGCGGTCGATTTCTACAATCGCTGCGAAGCGGACTTTCTCGACTGCTGGTTGTAGGACGGCATAGGGCCCACTGCGGTCTTCCGACATTGTCCAAAGCTGCCGGTCGTCGCGCCACTAAGAGACATCTCCTTCCACGCATTGTCTAGCCAGGCACGCTGAATAAAACCCAACCATGTCCGCCGCTGTAGTCCCACGCCCCCAGTGCACCGCTTGCCTGCGCCCGCTCAGCGCCTGCATTTGCCGCTGGGTCGCGCCCACTGCCCACACGGTGGAGGTACTAGTGCTGCAGCACCCGTTGGAGGTACACCAGGCCAAAGGCAGTGCCCGCCTGCTGCACCTCAGCTTGGCGCACTGCCGCTTGGTGGTGGGTGAGGCATTTGCCGTACCCGTCTGGCCGGAGGACGGCAAGCACACGCTGCTGCTGTACCCGGACAGTCTGCAAGATACCGCCCCGGACCTGCGAGTCCCACCCCCGCTACCGCCCGAGTGGCCGCAAGCCCCATCGCGCCTGCGCCTGGTCGTGCTGGACGGCACTTGGCGCAAAAGCCGAAAGATGCTCTACCAAAGCCCGCCACTGCAACAGTTGCCCCGCTTGGCCCTGCACAACCTGCCGCCTTCGCACTACCGTATCCGCAAAGCCCATGGGCCCGACCAACTGTCCACGCTGGAGGCGACCTGCTACGCCTTGTGCCAACTGGAAGGCGGTGCGGCGCGGTTCCAGCCCTTGTTGAATGCCTTCGACGGGTTTGTCGAGTACTTGGAGCAGGCTGGCGGGCAGCGAAACGCGCAAACTGATAAGCCCTGCCCTCGATCAAGGGATACAGGGTTCATTCAAGCGACCAGGTGAATGTCCGGTTGTGGCCGATAGTACCTATTCGTCTCGCAGGCGCCAACGACGGCAATCGCTGCATTGCCGACATTGCGGAACTACGAAACGGATCTGAGCGATCTTGCTTTGATACCCTGTAAGTTGTACCTGCCCGAAGCTTCTCGTGATGCCCGACCTCCCTTTCAGCCCCGCCGCCGACCGCAACAAACAACCCATCCTCGATGCCCTGACTCACATCCTCGGTGAGCGCGGCACCGCCTTGGAAATCGCCTCCGGCACAGGCCAACACGCCGCCTGTTTCGCCGCCGCCATGCCTTCATGGACCTGGCAGCCCACCGACGCAGACGCCCGCTCGATCCCCGCGATCGCCAGTCGCGTCGAGCAAGCCGCGCTGCCCAATCTGCGTCCACCGCTGCTGCTCGACGTGATGGCGCCGCAGTGGCCCTCGCAAGGCCCCGCGTTCGTTCAGGAAGGCGAAGAGGAAGAAAAGTTCGACGCCATCTACTGCGCCAACATGCTGCACATTGCACCCTGGCCCACCTGCGCCGCGCTCATGGCCGGTGCCGCGCGGCATCTGCGTGCCGGCACCGGCGTGCTGATCACCTACGGGCCTTACTTCGAAGACGAAGCACAGCACGGCCCCACGGCACCGAGCAATCTGGCGTTCGACGAAGACCTGCGCGCGCGCAATCCCGCGTGGGGCATTCGTCGTCTCGACGACGTGGTGGCGGAGGCGCGTCGCGTCGGTCTCGCATTGCGCGAGCGGCACGCGATGCCTGCGAACAACCTGCTGCTGGTCTTCGGCTTCAGTTGATGGCGATGAAGGGCGAGGGCATTGTCGCCCGCCAAGGGGCTCTGCATTGCGATCCGGCCCACTCGCGCTAGAGTCGGGCCACGTCCACAAGACCGGCCTGCGCCCATGCTCGACACACCATTGCCGACGCCTCCCCATTCCCCCGCATCGCTGTCGCTGCTGCAGCAGCGGCTCCTGTTCCGACTGATTCCCGCCGTCACCGCCTGCCTCCTGGCCATCGGCTGCGCGAGCCCGCCGTCGACGCGTGCGCCCGGTGGTTCGGTTCCGAGCAGCAACATCCCGCCGTTGACGTCGGAGCAGTCGAACAGCATCACGATCCATGCGCTGGGGCTGGTCGGCACGCCGTACCGCTATGGCGGCAACTCGCCCGAGGGCGGCTTCGATTGCAGCGGGCTCATCGGCTACGTGTACCGCCACAGCGTGGGGCAGGTGCCGCCGCGCACGGTGTCGCGCATGGCGGGCTTCGGTCGGCCGGTGCCGATGTCGGAGCTTCGCTCGGGCGACCTCGTGTTGTTCGGCTCGGCGTCGCCCACGCATGCGGGCATCTATGTGGGCGACGGGCGTTTCGTGCACGCACCGTCCACGGGCGGCGAGGTGCGGCTCGACCGGCTCGACGGCGTGTACTGGTCGCGCCAGCCGACGCAGGCGCGCCGGCCCGGCTGATCCGGCGAACCCGGCTCGCGCGTTACGCGCGCGGCGACTGCACGTGTTCCGGCCGCACGCCGATGCCCACGGCGCGCGCCGGCAGGGTGCGCAGCCACGGCCAGCGCCCCAGCAGGCGCAGGGGCCAGGGCATGGGGCGGGGCGCGGTCGATGCAGCTGCCTTGCGGCTGAGCACGGGCATCAGCACGCGGTCCTGCACGAGCCGCTGCGCGGCCTGGGTGACGCGCACGGGCCATTCGCGGCGGCGCTGCAGCTGGGGCAGCAGGTTGTCGATTTCCTTGTCGGTGGCGCTGCCGGCCAGCGACGCGGCCAGCAGGTTGGCGGCGGCCACGGCGTCCTGCACGGCGAGGTTGATGCCGACGCCGCCCACGGGCGACATGGCGTGCGCGGCGTCGCCGATGCACAGCAGGCCGGGGCACGACCACGATTCGAGCCGGTCGACGGTCACTTCGAGCAGCTTCACGGCCTCCCAGTCGGGCAGGGCCTCGGGCAGGCGCGTGGCGAAGAAGGGCGCGATGCGCGCGATCTCGGCGTGGAAGGCGGCAATGCCGCGCGACTGCAGTTCGGCGCTGCCGCCCTTGCGGATGACGAAGGCGCATTGCCAGTAGTCGCCGCGGTTGAGCGTCACCAGGAGGTGGCCCGCGGCGATGTGGCCGCCGGTGGCTTCGGGGTCGCCGGGGAGCTTGGGAAGGCGCATCCACAGCACGTCGATGGGCGCGCCGTAGCTGATGTGCGGCAGCGCCGCCGCGTCACGCAAGGTGGAGTGGCGGCCGTCGGCGGCCACGATGAGGGAGGCGTGCAGCTCGATGTCCTTCGGGCCGCCGCTGTCGGGGCTGCGGGCGCCGACGCGCACTTTCACGCCGTTGACGCGGCCCTTGTCCTGCAGCAGGCCGATGGCCTCGGCGTCGGTCCACAGCTCGAAGCCGGGGTAGCGCCGCGCCTCGTCGCACATGAAGTCCAGGAACTCCCACTGCGGCATGAGCACGAGGAAGCGGGCGTGCGTGGGCAGCCGCCTGAAGTCGGCAATGGTCACGCCGCGGCCCTCATAGGTGCCGCGCAGTTCTTCGATGCGGTTGTGCGGGCGCTGCAAGAAGGCGTCGAGCAGGCCGAGTTCGTGCAGCACTTCGAGGGTCGAGGGGTGCACGGTGTCGCCCCGAAAGTCGCGCAGGAAGTCGAGGTGTTTCTCGAGCACGACGACGGGCACGCCCGCGCGCGCAAGCAGCAGGCCCAGCACCATGCCGGCCGGGCCGCCGCCGGCGATGCAGCAGCGGGGCGACGTGGTGGGAGCGGGCGCAGAGGTGGTGTGGGTGTCCATGGCTCCGATCGATCCGGTCGCGCCATGGGTGGCGTGGCCTGTGGGGTGCGCGGTGCATGCACTGCGCGGCCGGACCCGCCGGGGCCCGGACCTCAGGGCTGCATGAAGCTCACGCTTTGGGCGATGAGCACGCCGTCGACCACGCGGTCGCCGACGACGGTCACGCGCTTGCCGTTGCCCAGGTCTGCGGCGGTGCCGTTTTCGAAGATGGTACCGGAGCCGCCGGCATCCACGCGCTGGCCGCGCACGGTGAAGTCGGCGGCCGACACGTAACCGCCGATGGCGCCGATCACGGTGAACGACACCGGACCGCCGGTGCCGGGCACGTGGCGGATGCGCAGTTTCTTGACCACGAGCACCTGGCCCGAGAGGAAACCGTCGACCTCGACCTTCACGCCGTTGCCGATGGAGCCGCTGGGCCCGCCGGTGATCTGGGCGTTGCGCGCGTCGATCTTGTTGCCCAGGACGCGGAAGTCGCCGAGCGCGGCGAAGTCGGTGATTACGCCGGCCAGCTGCAGCGCGATGCCGTCGGCCGAGGGAATGGCGTACCAGCCCTGCACCTGGGTGGCGGTGAAGCGGCCGGCGGCCGGTGCCGCCGTGCCGCGCACGCGGACGATGGCGCCGTTGGCCAGGCTGGCGGCGTCGATGCCGGGGCCGAAGGCGGCGCTGGCGAAGTCGACGGTCAGCAGGCCGAGCGTGAACTGCTGGCCGCCGCGGTCGAGGTTCTGCACGGTGCCGGTCACCAGCGGGGCGGTGGTGGCGGGCGCCACCTGGACGCGCGTGGCGCGCAGGATGCCCGGGGCGGCGGGCAGGCCCCACACCTGCACCACGGCACCGTCGACGAGGTCGGTGGCGCCCTTGGCGTCGCCCCAGACGGTGGCGTTGTCGGTGCTCACGCGGGCGCCCATCACGGTGAAGCTGCCGTCCTTCAGGTCGATGGCCGACACGGCGCCGCGCAGCTCGGCGGCCGAGACGACCGTGGCGGCGATGCCGTTGTTGAAGTCGGCGTCGACCTTGCCGGCGATGCGCGCGCTCATGCCGATCTGCAGCTCGGTGGTGTCCTCGAGGCTGAAGGTGGCGCTGTCGGTGTTGTAGCGCAGGCCGTTGAGGATCACGCTGCCCAGGCCGTCGGCTGCGCCGATGCCGGCGGCGTCGGCGGTCACGCCGGTGCCGCCGGAGCCCACGCCCGAGCCGTCGCCGTTGGTGTTGCCGGCGGTGCTGTCGCCGCCGCCGGTGCTTCCGGTGCTGCCGTTGCCCGTGCCGCTGCCGGAGCCGGCGTCACCCGAGCCGCCGTCGCCGCCCCCACCGCCGTTGCCGTTACCGGTGGCCGTGGTGCCGGCGGTGCCGAAACCCAGTGTGCCGCCGCCTCCACTGCCACCGCCGCCTCCCCCGCAGGACAGAAGCAGGGCCATGGCGCCGGCCATCAGCAGGCCGCGCACGAGTCGCAAGGAGAGGGGAGGCGTGTTCATCGGGGGGACTCGTTGTGCTGGGGCGCGCCGGGGGCGGGCGCGCCTTCTTCGTCTTCGTAATACGTGTAGATGCCGACGCGGATGCGTGCCTTCGCGGTGGCCTTGGCCTCGGGGGGCACGCGGTCGACGGCTTCGGTCATCTCGCGGGCCAGCTCGTGGTGCAGGCCGGCCCAGCGTTCGCGCACGAGGCGTTCGATGGCCGTGCAGTCGGCCAGCGTGAGCCCGCGCGCGTACACGGCGCGCTCGAGCATGCGGGGCGTCTCGCCCAGGGTGTTGGAGACGGCGGCCAGCAGGTGGTCGCGGCCGTTGTCGCCCAGGAAGGCGAGCATCGACTGCAGGTCTTCCACCGGCACGAAGCCGTCGGCCGTGAGTTCGGCGCTGCCGTCGCTCTCGGCCACCATCTGCAGGCGCACCAGCTCGTCGAGGATGGTGCGGTGGTGCACGTTGCCCCGGCTGGCCAGGCGGGCCACGCGCTCGAACGAGGGCCCGTCACCCTCGGTGACGACGGGCAGGCGGCGCAGGGTGTCGTCGTCGGTGGTCATCTGTAACCACAACGTAAAAGTCTTGGCGGCCGCTGACAGCTCGGTGTGGGGCAGCGGGTCGACGGTGGCGCGGACCTTGGCGGTGACGACCTTGCGGTTCAGCCCGGTGGTGACCGAAATCTGGCTGAGGTTGGGCTTGGTCACGCCCTGGGCGCGCCAGGTGCGCTGGGCTTCCTCGATGAGCAGGTCGCGCAGCAGGGCTTCGAGGTGCGGGTGCTTGACGCCCATGCCCAGCGCCAGCCGGACCACGGGCCTGAGGATGCGAGCGCAGGCGGCAAGGGCCCAGTCCAGCCGGTGTTCCATGAATGCGGGAGCGTTGTTCCTGGTGATGGTCGTCAAGGCAAGAGAGGCGGGACCGGCGCCCGGGCTTGCCACAGGGCCCTATTGTCGTTCGTCCGGCGGACCCCCTCGGCCGGCCGGGGTCAGGTCGCGGCGCAGGTGCCGCCGCTGGACCGGGTGACGGTGGTGCGTCCCGTGGCGCTGATGCTCACGGCGCGCGACTGGTCGGCGCTCGGGGTGGCGCGGCAGATGGTGATGCTGCTCCGGCCGGCGCCCAGGCCGGTGGCCTGGAACACGATGGCGCTGGCGCCATCGGCCTCGCGCAGCCGGTAGCCGCTGGCGGCCGCGGGCTCGACGCGCAGCACCTGCGTGTCGCTGCGCACGATCCAGCCGGCTTCCCACTGCCCGTTGGTGCTGCAGCTGGTGCCGTTGGCCGAGGCGCACAGGGTGACGGGCGCGTTGCGCTTGATGGCCTCGCTGCGCGCCAGCTGGCTGCCGGCGACCAGCGCGGTGCTGTAGCTGCTCAGGCGGGTGGACAGCCGGATGCCGTCGAACGAGGGCACGGCAATGGCGATCAGCACCACCAGCACGGCCAGCGTGACCATCAGCTCGATGAGCGTGAAGCCGCGCGGCCGGTTGCGGGCCTGCCTGGGGTGGTGGTTGCGCATGCGCGGGTGCACGGCTTTACTTCTGGATGAACCAGTAGACCCGGCCCTTGGGCTGCTTGAAGGCGGCCTTGGGGGCGGTGCCCTTGGGGCTGAGGAAGGAGTCGGGGTTGGCGCCGATCACCACGTCGCGCATGCCGCCGTTGCCATCGAGCTGCACGCGGAATACGGCAGGCGAGGGCGCGAGGCCGCCGCCCACCACGTTCTGGAAACGGCCGTTGGTGCCCTGGGCGGCGGCATCGACATACGACACGTTGTAGACGCGTGCGGTGCCGAGGTCGGCCTTGCACGTCTGCGTGTTGGGGGCGGTGGGCGTGTGGGTGTTGAAGGTGGTGGTGCCGTAGGCGGTGACCGAGCCGGTCACGACCTGCTCGCCCGCGGCCAGTGCAAGGTACCAGCCCTTCTTGGTGGCGAGGTCGGTGGACGTCGGGTTCTCGGCGGTGGTGATGGCCTGCAGCGAGGCATGGCACAGCACCTCGTTGCCGGTGCCGCAGCGGTCGGCCTCGCTGGTCAGCCAGGTGCCGGCGGTGGGCTTGTCCACGAGCATGTAGAAGCGGTTGGACACGCCGAGCGCGACGTTGTAGTAGCGCAGCGGCTTCTCGCGGTCGCCCGAGCCGAGCAGCACGACGTACGCGCCGTTGTCTTCCAGCACGTCGGGCGCGAACATGAACTTGCGGTTGGGCGTGCAGGTGGTCACGGTGTCGCAGCCGAGCGAAGCAATCTTCGTGATGCCCCAGGCGGACGGTGCCGCGCTGCCGATGGCGATGCGGTACACGTTGCCGCCCAGGTCGGCGGCATAGGCGATCTTGGCGACGCCGAGCGCGTCGGTGACCACCGTCACTTCGCCGACCACGGGGCGTGCCGTGGTGAACATCTTGAGCTGCGCTCCGGTGTCGGCGTCGAGCACGTAGATGCGGTTGCCCTTCACGCCGCTGCCGCAGGCCTGGGCGGCGCTGTTGGTGTCGACGTCTTCGCACTTGTCGTAGCCGCCGCCGAAGATCAGCAGCGGACTGTTGGCGCTGCCGTAGCCGTTGGCGCGCAACACCTTCGGGGCCGACCAGGTCTGGCCGATGCCGTCGAAGTCGGTGTCGCAGCCGGTGTCGTCGTTCTGGTTCGGGCAGCCCTTGCGCCACTTGAGCGTGGGCGTTGCGGGCGAGGACACGTCGAAGGCGTAGATCAGCCGGCCGCCGCGGCGCATGCTGGCATAGAGCCAGGTGTTGCTGCCCTGGCGGTAGGCGGCCACGGGACCGTCCATGCCATAGGGCTTGGGCGCCACCGCGCCCATGCTCACGGGCAGCTCGGGGAAGTTGATGCGCGTGCTGTTGTCGTACAGGCGCTTGAGGCTGCCGTAGAACTCGGGCGGCATGAACGACCACAGCTCGGAGCCTGCGGCGGCCCCGCCGATGGCCGTGTTGCGGTTGCCGTTGATGGCGCGCAGCACACCGTCGTTGCCGCCGTAGAACACCACCACCTGAGGTGCGGCGTCGGTGCCGTAGTTGATGGCCACCGGGCGCGAGTGCACCACGTCGCCGTGCACCGAAGGCCGCATGGCGCTCGAGGGCACTGGGTTGCCCTGGGCGTTGGGCCTTTCGTCGCCCAGGTTGTCCAGGCCGCGCACCCAGTTGATCAGCTTCGCATGCTCGGTGGCGTCGGCCGTGCCCAGGGCGGCGCGGGTGATGTCGGTGTTGCCGGCGTTGAACGCTGTGAGCGCCGTGCAGCCACCAGGCGCACAGGTCTTCATGTTGCGGCTGTCCGGCAAAATTCCGCGCAGCATGTAGCCTTGCGCGCCTTTCTCCACCACGTTGCCGTCGGGGCTGTCTGCGGCCTCTTTGCCAATGCAGTCGCCGGACTTGCGGAAGCTCCAGTAGGTGTCGGTGGTGCTGGGGGCCGGCGTCCAGAAGGCGCGCGCGCACGGTGCCACGAAGCCGGTCTGGTTGTTGATGGCGTTGGCGCCAACGGCGTCCTGCAGGACCAACTGGTTGCTGCTGTCCAGCCCGAGCTTGTACTGCTTGAGGTTGCCGTTCCAGCGCGGAAACGCGTCCTGGTCGGGGCGGAACATGCCGACGAACACCTGGTTCAGGTAGGTGCCCTGCGTGTTCACGCTCACGGGCAGGCTCACCGAGGAGAACACGCTGTTGACCGACTGGATCTTGCTGAAGATGTCGTCCAGCGCTTCGCCGAGCGCGGCGCCGAGTTCGGGCTTGCCGGTGATGTCGTAGTACTCGCCCTTGCTCTCCTTGGCGACGCTCTGCATCAGCGCGGTCCAGCCCGGCCCCTGGCCCTGGTCGGCCTTGGCGGCCTCGATGGTGTAGACCTTCACGCCCATGTTGGTCTGCAGGAAGCGCGCCCATTCATCGGCCGTGTTGTCCTGCGAGCCGCTGGTGCCCAGGGTGATCTGGGCGGTGCTGCCGCCGGCGGCGCGCAGCGCCTCGTTCGACAGCTGGTTGTCGTTGTTGTTGTCCTGCGCCGCGCCGTTGCTGATGTAGATGACGAACGTGCCGGTGCAGTTCTCGGTGCTCGGGCCGACGTAGGCGTTGGCGTTGAAGCTGGCGAGCGCGTTGCGCGGCAGCGCATAGATGGCCTTCGATGCCGCGGTGCCGCTCACGTTGCCGGCGTAGTCGGTCTTGACCTTGCCGTTGCCGGCGATCGGCGCGCCGCTGGACAGGTAGCGGTAGACCTCCGCCATGGTCTTGCCGGCCTTGCCGCCGTTGGACTTGTCGCCGACCTTGTCGAGGCCTCTGATCATGGCGCTGTACTTGTCCTTGGTGGGTGCATCGAGCGTGCGGACTGCGGCGCGCACGTAACCACCGTCGGTGTTCGAGTTGCCCTGGCCGGTCTCCGTGAACATCATCAGGCCGACCTTGAACCGGGCGTCCTTCAGGCTGGCGAATGCGTTGGAGAGCGCGGCGATCTCGGCCGTGAAGGGCTGGTTCCAGTTGGCCGTGTTGTCCAGCACGAACAGCACGTTGGGGGACTGCGCGGCGACGGGGTTGTAGCCCACGAAGAGATCGATGTCCTCCGCCTGCGCAGCCTGTATCGGCAGCGCGAGCAGCACGGCGGCCCACAGCGTGGTGAGTAGTTTCCTTGTCATGGCGGGGACCCGTTCATCGTCGTGGTTCAAGAGGCGGCCGGCGCGGGTTCGGCTGGCGCGACCGGCGGCGGCGCGCACAGCGCTTCGAACTGCGCCTTGTTGAGCAGCGCCCGCACGCCCTGGCGCACGGAGGTGGTGGTGCCGGTGGCGCCGGGGGTGGTGTCGGTCACGGTGGTGCTGATGTCCCACACGGCGTTGTACTGGTCGGGCAGGGCCGCGAGCCCCGAGCCGCTGCTGGAGGCGCCGCCCGTGATGCCGCCTGGGCCCGTGCTGCCGCCGCCGCCGCTGTCGACGGCCTTGGTGGCGCGCACGCACACGGGCGGGGCGACGGTGACCTTGTAGTCGTCCACGCCGTCGTTGTTGATGTCGACCATGCTCACGGTGCCCTGCGGCGGCGCGAGCGACGGGGTGCCGTCGCTGCCGGGCACCAGCAGGCTGGCCGCGACCTCCTCGATCGCGCGGTTGGCGGCGGCCACGGCTTCGTTGCGGGTCTGCAGGTTGCCCACGGCCTTGAGGTTGGCGCCGCTGAGGTTGAAGGCGGCGGTGACCACGAGCGTGATCAGCAGCAGCATGATCATCCCGATGATCAGCGCGGCGCCGCGCTGGGTCTGGGTGGAGCGGCCGGCGTGCACGCGTGGCTTCATGGCGTTTCCCTCCGGCCGGTGACGTTGGTCAGGCGCACGGTGGTCGCGAACGCGTGCCGCTTGTAGTGGTCGTTGAACGGCGCGAGCGTCGCAGCGCCCATCTGGTACCTGCGCGTGTCGGTGTGGCCCGGCGAGATGGTGGTGGCGCGCGCGAGCACATACAGCTTCACGGCCACCGCGTTGACCAGCTGGTCGGCGGTGCAGGTCGCGCCGCAGTGCACGAAGGCGCCGTCGGGGCTGCCGTCGCCGCGGTTGGAAGGGGTGGACTTGTTCGCCGGGTCGGCCCAGGCGATGGCCTGGGTGTAGTTGACGGCGGCGCCGGTCTTGCTCAGCGTGTCCAGGCCGAGCTCGACGCGAAAGCCCTCGACGCCTTCGATCAGCGCCGTGGGCGGCTGCTGCGCGAGCGTGCCGCCCACCAGGTCGAAGCGCGAGCGCGCCAGCGTGGGAATTCCGTCGTTTTCGGCCTCGGCGTAGTCGCGCACGTAGTAGATGTCGGCCACCAGTTTGCGCTTGGGCGAGGCGCTGGTGCAGTCCTTGAGGAACATCTGGTCGAAGGCGCCGGTCGAGAGGTCGAACGACGAGGGCTTTTGCGTACCGCAGAGCGACGACTGGAAGTACATCGCGCCGGCCACGTCGGCGTCGCAATGGGGCGTGCCGGGCAGGCAGGTTTCGGCATGGCGCACCACGAGGATGTCGGTGCCGGTCTTGTGGTGCGTCAGCAAGTCGGTGCAGGTGGCCGGCACGCTGCTGTAGACCTGCACGGGCAGGTCGAGCAGCTGGCGCTTGTAGTCCTCGGTCCAGTTCGCCGCCGAGTAGGCCAGGCACGGGTCGGGCACGTTGCCGGTGGGCACGTGCGTGGGCGCGGCGCTGACCGTGAGGTCGTCGAACTCGGGCATGTAGTTTTCCCAGAAGCCCGCGTGCGAGATCTCGTTCTCGAGCACGAAGATGCTCAGGCGCCCGGTTTCGATCTGGCGGTTGACGCGTTCCATCTCGCGCTGGGAGCCGCTCACGTTGAGGAACAGCGTGAGCAGCGCGGCCATCACGATGAGCATGATGGTGATGGCCACCATCAGCTCGATCAGCGTCAGCCCGCGCTGGGCGCGGCGTGCGGTGAGGCGCGGGTTCATGAGAGCGATCCGATGCGCACGAGCGTGGTCACGGTGCGGCGGCACAGGTCGTTGATGCACTTGGAGCCGGTGCCGCCGTCGTAGAGGTCCTTGCCGCAGGCCACGCCGGCCGGTGGCGCCGAGATCGGGCCCAAGCCCTGCCAGGCGACGGTCACGAGGTACTCGTTGTTGCCCATGTCCTGCACGCAGCCGCGCCCGCCGATGACGGTGCCCAGCTTGTCGTTGCCCGAGAACTCGGCCGCGCCCTGCAGCGCGTTGCACCACTCCCTGGCGTCGATCTGCTGGCGCGTGCCGGTGCCGGTAGGGCAGGCATCGGTGCCGCCCAGCGGTGCGCTCGTGGCGTAGCTGGCCGCCACCCGGCGGTTGATGGCGATGCGGTTGGCCATGTCGTTGAGCAGGATCAGCGCCTGCGAGCGCTGGTACGACTCCATCTCGGAGGCCTGCAGCCGGGCCTGCAGGCCCACGAGGCCGAACAGGCCGAAGGCCAGCACGAGCAGGGTGACCAGCACCTCGATCAGCGTGGCGCCGCGCTGGCGCCGCAAGGCGGGGCTCACCATTTGTTGGACGGCGTCTTCACGCCTTCGCTGGTGAGCCCGAGGTTGCCGTCGCCCACCTGGCTGCCGATTGCGGTGAAGGTGATCGCGAAGGTGGGCGGGCCGGACTCCTGCAGCGCGACGTCGTAGCTGTAGTTGCTGCTGACTTCGGCGGGCAGGCTGTAGCCGCTGGCAGTCAGTGCCGTCTTGTCGGCGTAGCCGCGGTTGGCAATGAGGAACTGCTGCTGCCGGTTGGCGATGTCCATCATCTGCGCCTGGGCCGCCGAGCGCTTCGAACGCACGATGTACTGCCGGTAGCTGGGCAGGGCGATCGACGCCAGGATGGCCACGATGGCCACCGTGATCATGACCTCGATCAATGTGAAGCCGCGGGGGGCGCGCGCCTGCGAATGCTGGGTCATCGTGGACTCGTCAGAGATGTTTCACATTGTTAGTGAATGTGAATTTATCACATCTAATGTGAGCGCAACGGTTTTGCGGCGCTTCTGATGGCTGTCGGGCGGAGGCGATTTGGGCGCAGATAGGGGTTATCCATTAGGCAATTCCACCCGGCCAGCCCGCGCAGTGCGACGGATGCGGCCCGGCGGCGGGCGGGGAACACTCGCCCGGTTCATATCGAGGAGACATCCGCATGCCCAACATTCGCCGCCATCTGGTGTGGCTGGCCGTGGCCGTGCTCGGCGCTTTTGCGCTGGGCACCGTCGCCCTGAGCCGGGGGGAAAGCATCAACGCCCTCTGGGTCGTGACCGCCGCGCTCTGCACCTACCTGATCGCCTACCGCTACTACAGCCTGTTCATCGCCGACAAGGTGCTGGGGCTGGACGCCAACCGCAAGACGCCCGCGCACCGCCACAACGACGGCCTGGACTACGTGCCGACCGACAAGAACGTGCTGTTCGGCCACCACTTCGCGGCCATCGCGGGCGCCGGCCCGCTGGTGGGCCCGGTGCTCGCCGCGCAGATGGGCTACCTGCCCGGTTTGCTGTGGGTGCTGGCGGGCGTGGTGTTCGCGGGGGCGGTGCAGGACTTCATCATCCTGTTCATCTCCACGCGCCGCGACGGTCGCTCGCTGGGCGACCTGGTCAAGCAGGAGATGGGCGTGGTGCCCGGCATGATCGCGCTGTTCGGCACCTTCATGATCATGATCATCATCCTGGCGGTGCTGGCCCTGATCGTGGTGAAGGCGCTGGCCGAATCGCCGTGGGGCAGCTTCACGGTGGCCGCGACGATTCCGGTGGCGCTGTTCATGGGCGTGTACCTGCGCTACATCCGCCCGGGCCGCATCGGCGAGGTGTCGGTGATCGGCTTCGTGCTGCTCATGGCGGCCATCTTCGGCGGCCAGTGGGTCAGCCAGCACCCGGTGTGGGGCCCGGCCTTCACCTTCGACGGCAAGGCGCTCACCTGGATGCTCGTGGGCTACGGCTTCGTGGCCGCCAGCCTGCCGGTGTGGCTGCTGCTGGCGCCGCGCGACTACCTGTCGACCTTCCTGAAGATCGGCACGATCATCGCGCTGGCCATCGGCATCGTGGTCGTGATGCCCACGCTGCAGATGCCCGCCATCACGCAGTTCGCGCAAGGCAACGGCCCGGTTTGGTCGGGCAGCCTGTTCCCGTTCCTGTTCATCACCATCGCCTGCGGTGCCGTCTCGGGCTTCCACGCGCTGATCTCTTCGGGCACCACGCCCAAGATGCTGGACAACGAACGCCACGCGCGCTTCATCGGCTACGGCGGCATGCTGGCCGAATCGTTCGTCGCCGTGATGGCGCTGGTGGCGGCCTCGTGCATCGAGCCGGGCATCTACTTCGCGATGAACAGCCCGGGCGCGCTGGTCGGCACCACGGTGCAACAGGCCGCGGCAACGATCTCCGGCTGGGGCTTCGTGGTCACGCCCGAGATGCTGCTGCAGACGGCCAAGGACGTGGGCGAGACCACCATCCTCGGGCGCACCGGCGGCGCGCCGACGCTGGCCGTGGGCATGGCCCACATCCTTCACCAGGTGATCGGCGGGCAGGCCATGATGGCCTTCTGGTACCACTTCGCGATTCTGTTCGAGGCGCTGTTCATCCTCACGGCAGTGGACGCCGGCACGCGCGCCGGCCGCTTCATGCTGCAGGACCTGCTGGGCAGCTTCGTGCCCGCGCTCAAGCGCACCGACTCGCTGCCGGCCAACCTGATCGCCACCGCGCTGTGCGTGGCGGCCTGGGGCTACTTCCTGTACCAGGGCGTCGTCGATCCGCTGGGCGGCATCAACACGCTGTGGCCGCTGTTCGGCATCTCCAACCAGATGCTGGCCGCGGTGGCGCTGATGCTGGGCGTGGTCGTGCTGTTCCGCATGAAGCGCGAGCGCTACGCCTGGGTGGCGGCGGCGCCGGCCGTGTGGCTGCTGGCCTGCACGCTGACGGCGGGCTGGCAGAAGATCTTCTCGAGCGATCCGAAGATCGGCTTCCTGTCGCACGCAGCCAAGTACGCCGACGGCCTGGCCAACGGCGTGCTGATCGCGCCGGCCAAGACGCCCGAAGCCATGTCGCGCATCGTCTTCAACGACCGGCTCGACGCGGCGCTGTGCGCGCTCTTCATCTTCGTGGTGCTGAGCGTGCTGGTCTACAGCATCAAGGCCTGCCTGGCGGCCCGCGCCGCCAACCGGCCGACCACGCAGGAGACGCCGTTCGAGGCGATGGGCGCGGCCTCGTCCGCCGCCCACTGACCGAGCGGAAGCACGCCATGGGCCTTGCCATGCCGGAAGCCGGGCGCTACATCGCCCGCTCGATCAAGCAGTCGCTGCGGCTCATGGTCGGGCTGCCCGACTACGACGTCTACCTGACGCACATGGCGGCCACCCACCCGGACCGGGCGCCGATGAGCTACGAGGAGTTCTTTCGCGAGCGGCTCGAGGCGCGCTACGGCGCGGGCAAGGGCCGCTGCTGCTAGCGGCAGTCGGCTGACAACAACGACAAAGGGCGCACACGGTGCGCCCTTTTTCATGTCACGAGGCGTCGAGGATCTGCGCCATCCGCAGCGCCGCCGGCGAGAGCGGCCGGTTCTTCAGCGCCAGCCGGTACAGCGGCCGCGACAGCACCGCGCCCGGCAGCTTCAGCTCGCGCAGCGTGCCCAGCGCGAGCATGTCGGCCACCACCACGCGCGGCAGCATCGAGATGCCGACGCCGCTGGCCACGGTGCGCGCAATGGCTTCGTTGCTCGCCATTTCCATCCACGGCGGCGCGTCGATGCCGTGCGCCGCGCACAGCGCCTCGGTGGCCTGGCGCGTGCCCGAGCCCGGCTCGCGCAGGATCCAGTTCTGCCGGCCGAGCAGCGCGGCCGTCACGCCGCGCCGGGGCAGCGCGGCGTCGGGCGGCGCGACGATGGCGAGCGGGTCGGTGGTCCATTCGCGCACCTCCACGCGCTCTTCGTCCACCCGGCCCTCGACCAGCGCGAGGTCGATGCGGCATTCGAGCAGCTGCTCGCACACCCACTGCGTGTTGCCGACCGTGACGCGCGGCACCACCGCCGGATAAGCCGCGCAGAAGGCCGCGATCTGCGGCGGCAGCCAGTAGCTCGCCACCGTGGTGCTGGCGCCCAGCGTGAGGCTGCCGCGCTGCACGCCGACGCGCGCACGCACGTCGTCCAGCGCCGCGCGCTCCATCGCGAAGATGCCGCGCGCGTGCGTGAGCAGCGACGCGCCCGCCTCGGTGAGCCGAAAGCCCTTGCCTGCGCCGCGCTCGATGAGCGTCAGGTCGAGCTGGTGCTCCAGCTCGCGGATGCCCTTGGACACCGCCGGCTGGCTGATCCACAGGCCCTCGGCCGCGCGCGAGAAGCTGCCCGCCTCGGCCACGGCGACGAACAGGCGCACCAGGTGCAGGTTCAGGGTCATAACTTAACTTCATGCATCGGTGAAGTTTATGTCTTTGACTCATGTGGTGTCGATTCCTAAGCTCGGGTCCATGTCCTCCCTTGCCGCCTCCTTGCCCGGTTTCTCCTTTGTTCGCCGCTGCGGCCCCGGCGTGTTGCTGTCTGCACTGCTGGCGGCCGCCGCCGCGCTGCTGGCCGAATGGCCGCCGATGGTGCACCTGGGCCTGAGCGCGCTGACGCTGGCCATCGCGCTGGGCATGGTGGCGGGCAACACGGTGTTCCCCGCGGTGTCGGCGCGCACCGGCGCCGGCGTGGACTTCGCGCGCAGCGCCTTGCTGCGCGCGGGCATCGTGCTCTACGGCTTTCGCATCTCGCTGAGCGACATCGGCGCCGTCGGCTGGCCCGGCGTGCTGATCGCGATGGCGATGGTGGCGCTGACCTTCGGCCTCGCCGTGCGCATCGGCACGCGCTGGCTGGGGCTCGACCGCGAGACGGCCGCGCTCATCGGCGCGGGCAGCGCCATCTGCGGTGCCGCCGCCGTGATGGCGACCCAGCCCGTGGTGCGCGGCGAGGAGCACAAGGTGTCGATCGCCGTCGCCACGGTGGTGGTGTTCGGCACGCTGTCGATGGTGGCGTACCCGCTGGTCTATCCGTACCTCGGGCTCACGGAACATGCCTTCGGTCTCTTCGCGGGCTCCACCATCCACGAGGTGGCGCAGGTGGTCGCGGTCGGCGAGGCCGTCAGCCCTGGCGCGGCCAACGCGGCCGTGGTCGAGAAGATGCTGCGCGTGATGATGCTGGCGCCGTTCCTCATGGGCCTGTCGTTCCGCGTGGCGGCGTCGACGCCGGGCGCGGCGAGCCTGGGTTCCTGCTGGCGCCAGGTGCGCGTGCCATGGTTCGCGGTGCTGTTCATCGCCGTGAGCGCCGTGCATTCGCTCGACGTGCTGCCACATGCCCTCGTCGCCGCGCTGGTGCAGCTCGACACGCTGCTGCTCGCCACCGCCATGGCCGCGATGGGCCTGCGCACCAGCGCCGCCAGCCTGCGCAAGGCCGGGGCGCAACCGCTCAAGCTCGGGGCGTTGCTGTTCGTGTTCCTGACGGCCGGCGGCTATGCGGTGAACGCGGCCGTGCTGGCGATGTTCTGAACGAATTTCGCGCAGGGCTCAGGCGGCGCCTGAGGCGTCCTGCGTGAATTCCAGTTTCTCCTGCGCGCGCCTTCGCGGGACCATCGGTGCCACGCAACCCGTGGAGAAAAACCGATGTCATCCGAACTCAACCAGATCGCCAGTTGGTCGCTGCGCTGGCGCATCTTTCTGTCAGGCACGCTGTGCCTCGTCGCCGCCATCGCTGCGGCCAAGCCCTTCGACGCGAACGTCGACCTGCAGACCGAGCAGCGCTACCAGCTCGCCCTCGAAGCGCAGGCCGCGCGCGACTACCGCACGATGCTCGAGCAGCTGCGCCAGGCCGCCACCGAAGGCCATCCCGAGGCGCAGGAGATGCTGGGCATGGTGCTGCTGACGGGGCCCACGCTGTACGGATCGGCCGTGAAGGCCGACCGCTGCGAGGCGCGCACGTGGATGCTGCGCGCCGCCGGGCAGGGCAGCGAAACGGCCCGGGTGCAGCTGGCGTTTCTCAACAGGCTGCGCAGCGCGCCGTCCGGAAAGATCGCCTGCGGTTGATGGCGGGGGCTGTGCGGCCATACTCGGCGCTCCTTCACGAGCGCGCCGTTGCATGCCCACTCCTTCTCTCGCGAACCGACGCATGCGCACCGTGTCCTGGCTGCTGTCAGCGCTCGCGCTCGCCGGGTGCACGGCAACAGGCAACAAGCCCGACGCGACCGTCACCCGGACCGCCGACGGCTACGAGGTCACGCTCTACGCCACCCGGGGCCTGATGGTGCATGACCCTGTGTCGCTGATCTTCCACCGCAGCTACGAACTCGAATCCCGCATCCGGGTGCCGTCGATCGAAGGGCGCGTCGACGCAGCCGACGCCTCGGTGTACGAGGTGAGCGAATTCGACAAGGCGGCCGAGAAGAAGGCGCCTTCCACGCACTCTGTCGACCTCCGGCTGCGGGAGCACTACGAGAAGGAGCGCAGGCCGCGCCTCACGGGCGCGCTCGTTTTCTCGGGCAAGACGCTGACGGTCGACGTGCAAGCGGTGGGGCAGAACGGTTCGTCCCCGTATCCGTTCAACGGCACCTACCGCCTGAAGACACGACAGTAGCGGCGACTGCCGGCTGCGTCTCAGGTCGCCCAGATGCGCGGCGTGGCCGCCGGCAGTTGCCACAGCTCGCCGCGCCACGCCTGCCAGACCTGCCGCAGCAGCTGCATCGCGGGCTCGACCACCGGCGCGAGCACGCGCAGCACCACCACTTCTGCATGCGGGCTGGTCGCGCCCGCGCTCTCGTGCAGTTCGTGCACGTCGAGCAGCTCGCGCGCCTGCGCCAGCAGGGCTTCGCGCCGTGCCTTGGTCATCGGCGAACCCGCCACGACGAACAGCGAGGCGAGGCAGCGGTGGCCGCCCAGGCCCAGCGGGCTTTGCAGCAGGCGGTGGTCGCTCGCGTCGATGCGCCCACGCTCCAGCCACACGCCGGGCGCCTCGATGTGCTGCAGGTAGGTGCCGCGCTCGAAGGGCTGGTGGGCGTTGGGCAGGCCGAGCGCGCACACGTCCCAGCCGATCATCTCGGCGCCCGGTGCGACTTCGAGCGTGAGCCGGTTCTCGGCCTGGCAACCGCTGTAGCAGATGGCTTCGAGCGGCAGCCATTCGAGCCGCGCGCCCGGTGCGAGGCGGATGCGCGTGCGTTGCAGCGCGGTCTCGCCTTCGGAGCGATAGAAGCGCGAGGCGCCGGGCGTGGTGATCAGGCCGTGGCTGCCGTCGGCGGCTTCGATGTCGATGTCGAGCGTGTCGCCGCCCACGAGGCCGCCGGGCGGGTGCACCAGCACGTTGTGGCACACCGCATCGCCCTCGGGGTAGAGGCTCTGCAGGATGCGCAGCGGGCCGTCGTGGCGGAAACGGGCGACGCTGCGGTCGGCTTCTTTTTGGTAGGCGAGGTGGAGACGGGCGTGCCAGGGCATGCGGCGAGTCTAGTGCGCTGGCTCAGGTCTTCCAGGCGCCGTCGTGCGCGGCAGCCGCTTCATCGATGAGCGCAGGCCCGATGCACTCGATCGGATGCGGCGACGCACGGAACACGTCGCGGCACGACAACTCCGCGTCGCGCTGGTCCTGCCGCTCGCCACGGAACACGCGCAGCCGCTGCGCGTCGATGCCGAACACCACGCGGCCGATGTTCGACCAGAAGATCGCGCCCGCGCACATCACGCAGGGTTCGCCCGAGGCATAGAGCGTGGCGCCGGCCAGCTCTTCGCGCGTGAGGCCGCGGCCGGCCAGTGCGCGCAGCGCGTTCACCTCGGCGTGCGCGGTGCAGTCGCCGGTTTCGGCGTTGCTGTTCGCGGCCTCGGCCAGCACTTCGCCGGCGGCCGAGACGATGACCGAGCCGAAGGGCCGGTTGCCGCGCCGGCGCGCGGCATGCGACCACACGATGGCCTTGCGCAGGTAGCGGCCGTCGCGCTCGTCGAGCGTGGTTTCTTCGGGGAGGGCGGGAATGGAAGGGTCAGGAAGGTTCATGCCTTGGGTGCGGGAAGAAGGCGCTCGCTGCGCGCAGGCAGCATTGAGCTATTGAAGAGGGCGTCGGCCGAGGGCCGCGTCTTCAGGCCGAAGGTGTCGGCCACCTCGTCGACCTGCTGTTCGAGCGTGAGCTTGCGGATGTCGCCCAGCCCGTGGCCGCGCGTGTCCGCCGCGCCCACGTACTGCGCCGTGAGGCCCCAGCGCTCGAGTTCGACCTTTTCGTCCAGGATCGGTTCGCGCTGGCGCATGGCCGCGATGCTGGGCACCGGGTTGGCAAAGGTCTCGACGATGGCGCGGTTGGTGGCGCGCAAGAAAGCCGCCACCACCTTCGGGTTCTGCGCGATGAGGTTGCTGCTCGCCAGGATCGCGTTGCCGTACAGGTTGACGCCCGCGTCCGCGTACTTGAGCACCGAGAGCTCGTCGGCCTTCATGCGCGCGAAGAGCGAGACGGCCGAGTCGTGGAAGTAGGTGGCGGCATCGACGTCGCCGCGCACCATCACGTTGTCGCGTGCGCTGAAGTCGGTGGTCTGCCACTGGAAGGCGTCGCCGCGCATGCCCTGTTTGCGCGCCACCATCGGCCAGGCGCGGCGCGTGGACTCGACGGCGGCGGCCGCCACCTTCTTGCCGGTGAGGCTCTTGAAGTCAGTCGTCACGCCGCGGTCCTTGCGCCCGATGATCACGAACGGTGCACGGTTGTAGTACTGGTACACGGCCTGCACCACCGGCGTGCCCGGGTTCTGTGCGTTGAACTCGACCAGCGAGCTGATGTCGCCCAGGCCCAGCTGGTAGACGCCACTGGCGATGCGCGTGATCGACGCGACCGAGCCGGCGCCGGTGTCGATCGTCACGTCCAGCCCTTCGTCGCGGTAGTAGCCCTTGGCCTGCGCCAGGAAGAAGGGCGCGGTCTGGCCGTTGATGCGGAAGTCGAGCGTGAACTTGAGCGGTGTGAGCTTGCCACCCTGCGCGAACACGGCAGGGGCGGCGAGGGTGGCGGCAGCGGCGGCAAGAATGGATCGGCGTTGCATGGTGGGGCCTCGGAGTCGGTGGTCTTGACGGATGCCTCCCACCGCGGGCGGGAGGCGCCTCAAGAGCAATTTCCGGGCGGGCGCACGGGGTTGGTGCGTGCGCTGCTGAACGCTTCTACTCTTGCCGGCTGTCTTGCATGAGGCATGCCAGGGTGCGGCGCTCGGGCATCGCAGCGTGGGGCTTGGACGTGCGACAAGGGCGCGCCACAATCCGGGCGCGCTAATTGCAAGTCGATCGGCGCAGAGTAGAAGCGTTCAGCCTCGCGCATGCCTTTCATCAGGCATGCCGACGAAGCAGGAAATTGCTCTTTCACGTTCGTTCCCCCACGCAACAACGAAGGAGTTCGCCCATGCTCGTCACCCGACAACCCGTCTTCCGCAAGTTCTGGCATGCCGTCATGCCGCTCACCGAACTGGCCCACGGCCCCAAGCCTTTCCGGCTGCTGGGCGAAGACATCGTTCTGTTTCTCGACGCCGACGGCCAGCCGGCTGCCCTGCGCGACCGCTGCTGCCACCGCACTGCGAAGCTCTCGAAGGGCTGGTGCGTGGACGGCGAAGGCAAGGCCTGCGGGCAGGGCGCGATCCAGTGCGGCTACCACGGCTGGACCTACGACCGCAGCGGCCAGGTGGTGCGCATCCCGCAGTACGAGCCGGACCGCAAGATCTCGCCCGAGTACAAGACCACGGCCTACCCCTGCACCGCGCGCTACGGCTACGCCTGGGTGGCACTGGAAGAACCCATTGCCGACATCCCGGCCATTCCCGAGTTCGAAGACCCGGGCTACCGCACCATCTTCCAGTTCTACGAAGAGTGGCAGACCAGCCCGATGCGCGCGCTCGAAAATTCCTTCGACAACTCGCACTTCAGCTTCGTGCATCGCGCCACCTTCGGCGTGGCCGCAAGCCCGAAGCCGAGCAAGTACGAGCTGGTGGAAAACGAGTCGGGCTTCCATGCCGAAACGGTGATCGAAGCGACCAACCCGGTGAAGTTCCACGCGATCAGCGGCGTGACCGACGCGATCACCACGCGCCACATGCGCAACGCCTACTTCCTGCCGTTCGCGCGCCGGCTCGACATCGAGTACCCGAGCGGCATCCGCCACATCATCATCAACTGCTTCACGCCCATCGACGACGGGCGCATGCAGCTGTGTCAGTGGCTGTTCCGCAACGACACCGAGGCCGACTGCGCGGCGCAGATGCTGATCGACTTCGACGAGGAGATCACGCGCGAGGACAAGGACATCCTCGAATCGACCGACCCCGACGCGCTGGTCGACACGCGCCGGCGCGGCGTGGAGTATTCGATGGAGTCCGACCGCCCGGGCATGCTGATCCGCAAGCACCTGATGCAGCTGCTGGCCAGGCACGGCGAGGCGGAGGTGCACCGGGGCATGACGATCCCGATCGCGAAGGCCGCCTGAGCGGGAGACCGCTGCAGGCCCCGCGTGCGCGTGGCCGCAGCGGTCAGTCGCTCAGGCCTTCACGAAGGCGCCGTGCAACCCCAGCGGCAGCGCGTAAGGCAGCGTCGCCTGCGCCACCGGCCCGGCGGCCAGGTGGTCGGCGGCAAAGCACGACAGCACCGTGCGCTGCCGGCCGAAGTCCAGCGCCGTGCCCAGCACCCAGCCGGCCTTTGCGCCGTCGGGCACGAAGACGTGCTCTTCCACGATGGCCTGCGCGCCGTAGCTGAAGCGCTGGCTGCGTCCGCTCTCGATGTCGGTGCGCGCGACGGCGCCGAAGCCGGGCACATCGGCGCGCGTCTGCGTGGCGTGCACCACCTGGCGGTGGCGCAGACCGACGCGGCGCGGGTCGATGCGCGGGAACTCGGCTTCCAGCGGCAGTTCGCGCTGCGTGGCCTTGCCCGTTCCCAGGTCGAGCGTGGCGACGGTCAGGCGCGGCTCGTTGCGGCGCACGCGGCGCGCGCGCATCACCTCGCGGTTGCTGGTGAACACCGACTCGGCGTTCTGCGTGCGCACGTAGTCGATGTGGATGCGCGCACCGCGCGGCGTGTCTTCTTCCCAGGCATTGCCGACGTGGAACAGGAAGCCGGCCGGCAGCTCGAGCAGCTGGCGCTTGTCCCAGTCCTGCTTGTCGACCACCAGCGCGCGCATGCCGAGCTCGGGCCGCCAGACGTGGGCGTCGAGAAAGCTCGCGCCGGCCTCCTTGCGCTTGCTGTCGTACACCAGCGGCGGCATGAGGAACACCAGGTGCCGCGCGGTCACGGCGAAGTCGTGGACCATCGGCAGCTCGGGCACCGGCACCACGGCCGCGCGGCGCAGCGCGCCGCCGGGCGCGATCTCGTACAGCGCCAGCAGGCTCTGGCCCGAGCTCACGCCGAAGTTCCACACCGTGCCGTCCGGGTCGACCTTGGGGTGGGCCGAGAAGGGCATGCCCGCGAGGTCGGCGCGCCAGGTCTTCACGCCCAGCGTGTCGAGCGTGCGCGCATCGATGCGCGTGGCCGAGCCGCCTTCCCACAGCGCCAGCACCTCGCCCTGCATCGGCAGCACGCTGGTGTTGGCGACGTTGATGGCGTCGGCCGAGGTGGGCGGCTCCACGCCCGGCGGCATGGTGCCGAAGGCTTCGGTGAGGTGGCGGCCGGCCTTCACCTCGGCCACGCGCTTGGGCGTGGCGACGTAGCGGCCCTGGTGGCGCACGTCGGCGCCCTCGATGACGAAGCGATGCACCATGCCGTCGCCGTCGAACCAGTGGTGGTAGCGCTCGCCGCCCAGGTCGTGGCCGGCCGGGCCGATGCGAAACAGCGTGCCGGCGACGGCGTCGGGGAAGCGCCCGCGCACGGTGGCGCGGGTCAGCGGCAGGTCGCCCGGGGGCGTGGCGAAGCCGATCTTCCAGGGGGCGTCGGCGGCTTCGAACTGGGCTTGCCAGTCGTCGGTGGTGCCGGCCGCGCGTGCGAGCGGGGCGAGCAGGGGCAGGGCGCCGGCCGTGGCCAGCAGGCGCAGGAGTTCGCGTCGTTCCATGGCCGTGTCTCCTCAGCGCAGGTGGATGACGGCTTGGGCGTCGGCGTCGATGCGCAGCGCCGCGGCCTCGAAGTCGGGCGCGCCGCGGTTGCCCTTGGCGTCGTTCGAGAAGCCGTAGCGTTCGATCGGCATGCCTACGAGGTTGGTGTCGAGCTTGCCGTTGCCGTTCTCGTCGGCGAACACGCGCAGCGCGTAGCGGCCCGGCGCCAGGTCGGTGAAGACGAAGCGGGCCTTGCCTTCGCGCAGAGGCGCGGTCTGCGAGGCGAGGGCTTTGCTCTCGGCGTAGCTGGCGGCGTCGTTGTACAGCGCGACGTAGAGCGTGGCGCCGGCGGCCGGGCCGTCGGCGATGCGCAGGTTCAGGTCGGCGGCCAGGGTGCCGAGCGGGGCGAGCGCGGCAGCGGCGATCAGGCCGCGCGCGGCGGGGCGGGAGAGGAAAGCGGGAAGGTGCATGGCAGGCCTCGTGGTGGGTGGAGGGCCCGACGATCCCGCAGTCGCCGGGCGGTGCCCAGCGTCATGCGACGGAATGCGTGATTGCGCGCGCGAAATGCGCGCAGAGGGAGTGAACGCCGGGGCCCGAGAGAGGCCCGGCGCGGCGTCAGGCCTTGTCCTGCCCGTCCTTCGGGGCCTGCGCGGCCTCTTCGACCGCGTGCCCCGTGCCCACATGGCCCGAGTCCGCAAAGAGGCTCCAGGCCGCCATGAACAGCGCCGCGATCACCGGCCCGATCACGAAGCCGTTGATGCCGAAGATCGCCATGCCGCCGATGGTGGACATCAGCACGATGTAGTCGGGCATCTGCGTGTCCTTGCCCACCAGCACGGGGCGCAGGATGTTGTCGACCAGGCCGATCACGAACACGCCGATGAAGATCAGCACGCCGCCCTGCCAGAAGTGCCCGGTGGCCAGATAGTAAATGGCCACGGGGCCCCAGATCAGCGCCGCGCCCACGGCCGGCAGCAGCGACAGGAAGGCCATCAGCACCGCCCACAGCAGCGCGCCCTGCACGCCCAGGAACCAGAAGGCCAGCCCGCCGATGGTGCCCTGTGCGATGGCCACGGCCACGTTGCCCTTCACGGTGGCGCGGATCACGGTGGTGAACTTGTTCAGCAGGTAGTGCGTGTGCGGCTTGGCCAGCGGCAGCGCGTCGCGCATGGTCTTCGAGAGCGACGTGCCGTCGCGCACCAGGAAGTACAGCAGGTACAGCATCACGAAGAAGCTCACCACGAAGTCGAAGGTGTTCTGCCCGATGGCCAGCGCCTGGCTGGCGATGAGCTGGCTGGCCTGGCCCGCGATGGCCGAGACGCGCGCCTGCCAGGCCGCCATGTCGCCCAGGTTGAAGCGCTCCACGATGTTCAGCAGCCACTGCGGGGTGGCGTTCAGGATCTGCTGGAAGTAGGCCGCGAAGTTGATCTGGCCCGAGCGGATGCTCTGCGTGATCAGCGCGATCTCCTGCACCAGCGACACGCCCACCATCGCCAGCGGCAGGATCACGATGAACAGGCAGATCGCCAGCGTGGACATCGCGGCCACGTTGCGCCGGCCGGGCATCTTCTTGAGCAGCCACTTGAACAGCGGCGTGAACAGAATCGCCAGCGCCACCCCCCAGAGCACCGCGCCGAAGAACGGCATCAGCACCCACAGAAAGGCGACGGTGACGGCGGCAAGCAGGGCGAGGAAGACGCCGCGCTGGAGTTGGGGAGAGTTCATAAGTGTCTCGGACTGTAGCCGAGCCGGAACCCGCCGCCGTGTCAGCCGGCGCGCCCTTGTGCGGCGCAACAGGGTTGCCAAGGAAAAACGCCGCAGGCGCAGGGCCGGCGGCGGGTGTCAGCTATGCAATCGATAGCTGATCGTGGCACAAATGCACAGCTTCAACGCTTGGCGGCGCGCGGCAGCGCCACCGGCGCCAGTGTGGCGCGCAGCCGGCTCGGCGCGTCGGGCTCGGCGGTGGCGTCGACCTCCAGCGCCCGTTCGACATTGCCGATGTGGTCGAGCATGAGCTGGCGCGCCTGCTCGATGTTGCCGGCCTCGAGCGCCGCGACGATGGCGCCGTGCTCCGCGCACGACTGCCCGGCCTCGTGCTTCGACTGGTACAGCGTGGCCGCCAACGTGGTGCGCGCCGTGAGGTCGCGCAGCACGTCGACCAGCAGCTGGTGGCCCATCTGCTCGGCCAGGCAGACATGGAAGTCGGCCAGCAGGAAGGCGCGCGTGGCGGCGTCGGCGCCTTCGATGGCGCGCTGCTCGTCGGCGATGTGGTCGCGCAGCTTGCGGATCACCTGGCCCAGCGGCCGGCCTTCGCTGGCAGCCAGGATGCCGGCCTCGACGATGCGGCGTGCCGAGAAGGCGTCGCGCGCCTCCTCGGCCGAGGGTTCCACTACGTACCAGCCGCGGCGCGACTGCACCTCGACGAAACCGCGTGCCTGCAGCTGCATCAGCGCCTCGCGCACCATCGTGCGGCTGACCGAGAAGTTCTCGGCCAGCGCCTGCTCGCCGAGCCGGTCGCCGGGCGCGAGCTTCTGCGCGAGGATGGCCTCGACGACGCGTTCGGCGATGGCGGTGGGGCTGACGTCGGCGGGCATTTTTTTCAGTGGGCGGTGGAAGCGGCGGTGCCGGTGTTTACCACGGGCGCCTCGGCCAGCGGCTCGTCGTCGGGCGAATAGGTGCCGTCGAGCACGGCATGGGCACGTTCACGGTCGATGTCGCCTTCCCACGCGGCGATCGCCACGGTGGCCACGCAGTTGCCGATCAGGTTGCCCAGCGCGCGGGCGATGCCCATGAACCAGTCGACCGACAGCACCAGCACCAGACCGATGGCGGGAATCGCCGGAATCGCGTGCAGCGTGGCGGCCAGCACCACGATCGCCGAGCCCGGCACGCCGTGCGCGCCCTTCGAAGTGACCAGCGCGATCGCAAGAATCGTGAGCAGGTCGGCCATCGAGATCGGCGTGTTGGTGGCCTGTGCAATGAACACCGCCGCCAGCGTGATGTAGATCGAGAAGGCGTCGAGGTTGAACGAGTAGCCCGTGGGAATCACCAGGCCCACCGTCGAATCGCGGATGCCCATGCGGCGCAGCTTGGCCATGATCTGCGGCAGCACGCTGTCCGACGAGGTGGTGGCGAACACGATGGCGAGTTCTTCGCGCAGGTAGCGCAGCAGCTTCCAGAGGCTGAAGCCCGACATGCGCATCACCAGCCCGAGCACCACGAACACGAAGACCAGCACCGCGCCGTAGAAGAGGGCGACCAGCATGCCCAGCTGCTTGAGAGAGCCGATGCCGTACTTGCCGACCGTGAAGGCGATGGCGCCCAGCACGCCCAGCGGCGCCAGCTTGATGATGATGCCCATGATCTTGAACAGCACCAGCGAGAGCGCGTCGACCACGGCTGCCACCGGTGCGCCGCGATCGCCCAGCAGCGAGAGCGCGCAGCCGAACAGCACCGCGAACAGCAGCACCTGCAGCACGTCGCCCGTGGCGAAGGCGGCCACCACCGTGGTGGGAATGAGCTTCATCAGGAACTCGACCGTGCCGCCGCTGGTGAGCTTGTCGGCGTTGGAGGCGTAGGCGCTCATGGCGCTGGCGTCCAGCGCCTTGGGGTCGACGTTCATGCCCACGCCCGGCTCGAACACGAAGGCCAGCACCAGGCCCATCGCCAGCGCGATGGTGGTCAGCACCTCGAAGTAGATCAGCGCCTTCACGCCGACCCGGCCCACGCGCTTGAGGTCGCCCGCGCCGGCGATGCCATGCACCACCACGCAGAACACCAGCACGGGAATGATCATCTTGATCAGCTTGATGAAGCCGTCACCCAGCGGCTTGAGCTTGGCGGCGAACTCGGGCGCAAAGAGGCCGACGAGCACGCCGATCACCAGTGCGATGACCACCTGTCCGAAGAGCGATTTGGCAAAGCGAGGCATGGAAATCTCCTGTCGTTGTCGTGTCGAGGTTTTGCATGCAAGGATCGCTTTTTCTTGCATACAAGAACTGTAGGCAAGAAGATTGCAAGGGGTTCAGAGGGTATTCCCGGGGCGTTCCGGTCGACGGGGTACCCCCGCCGCGCGCCGGGGCGGTGAGGCCTGTGCGGGGCGGCTACTCGATGAAAAGCAGCGCCGGGCATTCGAGCGAAGCCCGCACGGCCTGCACGAATTCGGCCGCCAGCTGGCCGTCGACCACGCGGTGGTCGAAGGAGGAGGACAGGTTCATCATGCGGCGCGCGACCACCGCGTCGCCCAGCATCACCGGGCGCTGCACGATGCGGTTGACGCCGACGATCGCCACCTCGGGCGCATTGATGATCGGCGTGGAAGCAATGCCGCCCAGCGCGCCCAGGCTGGTGACGGTGAGGGTCGAGCCGCTCAGCTCGTCGCGCGTGGCCCGGCCCGCGCGCGCGGCGTCGGCCAGGCGGGCGATCTCGGTCGCGCTCGACCAGAGGTCGCGCGCTTCCGCATGGCGCAGCACCGGCACCATGAGGCCGGCCGCCGTCTGGGTCGCGATGCCGACGTGCACCGCGCCGTGGCGCGTGAGCACGCCCGCCTCGTCGTCGAAGCGGGCGTTGATCTGCGGGAAGCGCGGCACCGCCAGCACCACCGCGCGCACCAGCAGCGGCAGCAGCGTCAGGTGCGCCCGCTCGCCGCCCCAGCGTTCGTTGATGCGGGCGCGCAGCAGCTCCAGCTCGGTCACGTCGACCTCCTCGACGTAGGTGAAGTGCGGGATGCGGCGCATCGCGTCCTGCATGCGCTGCGCGATGCGGCGGCGCACGCCCGTCACGGGCACGGCCTCCTCGTCGTGGCGCTCGGCGTAGCGCGCGGCATCCGGCGCCGGCGGACCGGGCCGGCGCAGCAGCCAGGCGTCGAGGTCCTCGTGCAGGATGCGGCCGTCCGCGCTGCTGCCCGGCACCTGCCGCAGATCCATGCCGAGGACCGCCGCCCGATGGCGCACCGCGGGCGCGGCGAGCGGCTTGCCGCCCGAGGGGCGTGCGCGTTCGACTGGTGCCGGTGCCGGTGCAGGCGCCGCCGCCGATACGACCGGCGCCTCCTCCCGTGCCTCACCGCCGCCCGTCACATCGATCCGGATCAACTCCGCGCCCACCGCGATCTGCTGCCCCACCTCGCCGCCGAGCGCGACCACCCGACCCGCGACCGGCGAGGGAATCTCGACGGTGGCCTTGTCGGTCATCACGTCGGCCAGCACCTGGTCTTCGGCCACCGTGTCGCCGGGCTGCACGCGCCACGCCACCAGCTCCACCTCGGCAATGCCTTCGCCCAGGTCCGGCACCTTGATCGTGAGCGTGCCCATTCAGTTCTCCATGGCGCGACGCAAGGCCGCACCGACGCGCGCCGGGCCCGGGAAGTAGGCCCACTCCTGCGCATGCGGGTAGGGCGTGTCCCAGCCGGCCACGCGCCCGATCGGCGCTTCCAGGTGGTGGAAGCAATGCTCCTGCACCAGCGCCGTCAGCTCGGCGCCGAAGCCGCTGGTGCGCGTGGCCTCGTGCACGATCACGCAGCGGCCGGTCTTCTTCACCGAGGCGACCAGCGTCTGCAGGTCCAGCGGCCACAGGCTGCGCAGGTCGATGATCTCGGCATCGATGCCGGTCTCGCGCGCGGCCGCTTCGCAGACGAAGACCATGGTGCCGTAGCTGATCACCGTCAGGTCGGCGCCGGGGCGGAACACCGTGGCCGACTCCAGCGGCACCGTGTAGTAGCCCTCGGGCACCTCGCCCAGCGGATGGGCCGACCAGGGCACCAGCGGCCGGTCGTGGTGGCCGTCGAAGGGGCCGTTGTACAGCCGCTTGGGCTCCAGGAAGATGACCGGGTCGTCGTTCTCGATCGACGCGATCAAGAGGCCCTTGGCATCGCGCGGATTGGAAGGCATCACCGTGCGCAGCCCGCACACGTGCGTGAACAGCGCCTCCGGGCTCTGGCTGTGCGTCTGGCCGCCGTAGATGCCGCCGCCGCAGGGCATGCGGATGGTGATCGGTGCGGTGAAATCGCCCGCCGAGCGGTAGCGCAGGCGCGCCGCCTCCGACACGATCTGGTCGTAGGCCGGATAGACGTAGTCGGCGAACTGCACCTCCACCACCGGGCGCAGGCCGTAGGCGCCCATGCCAATGGCCGAGCCGACGATGCCGCCCTCGTTGATCGGCGCATCGAACACGCGCGAGCGGCCGTACTTGGCCTGCAGGCCTTCGGTGCAGCGGAACACGCCGCCGAAGTAGCCCACGTCCTGGCCGTAGACGATCACGTTGTCGTCGCGCTCGAGCATCACGTCCATGGCGGAGCGCAGGGCCTGGATCATCGTCATCGAGGCCATGGCCGTCACCCCTCGGACGCCAGCTGTTCGCGCTGGCGCTTCAGGTGCTCGGGCATGTCCTTGTAGACGTCCTCGAACAGGGCGGCGTCGCCCGCGACATGGCCGTCGGCCATGGAGCCGAAGCGCTCGGCCTCCTTCACCGCGGTGTTCACCTGCGCCTGCATGTCGGCCTGCGTCTGCGCGTGCTCCTGCTGCGACCAGGCACCGATCGCCGTCAGGTGCTGCGCCAGGCGCGCGACCGGATCGCCCAGCGGGAAATGCGCCCAATCGTCGGCCGGACGGTAGCGCGACGGATCGTCCGAGGTCGAATGCGCACCGGCGCGGTAGGTGACCCACTCGATCAGCGTCGGCCCCAGGTTGCCGCGGGCGCGCTCGGCCGCCCAGCGCGAGGCCGCCAGCACCGCCAGGAAGTCGTTGCCGTCGACGCGCAGCGAGGCGATGCCGCAGCCCACGCCGCGCGCCGCGAAGGTGGTCGCCTCGCCGCCGGCGATGGCCTGGAAGGTCGAGATCGCCCACTGGTTGTTGACCACGTTGAGGATCACGGGCGCGCGGTAGACATGCGCGAAGGTCAGCGCCGTGTGGAAGTCGGACTCGGCGGTGGCGCCGTCGCCGATCCAGCCCGAGGCGATGCGCGTGTCGCCCTTGATCGCCGAGGCCATGCCCCAGCCCACCGCCTGGATGAACTGCGTGGCCAGGTTGCCCGAGATCGAGAAGAAGCCGGCCCGCTTCATCGAATAGCACACCGGCAGCTGCCGCCCCTTGAGCGGGTCGCGCTCGTTGGACATCAGCTCGCAGGTCAGCTCCAGCAGCGTCACGTCGTCGCGCGCCAGCAGCAGGCCCTGCTGGCGGTAGGTGGGAAAGCACATGTCGCCCTGCTGCAGCACCAGCGCGTGGCCGGTGGCGATGGCCTCTTCGCCCAGGCACTGCATGTAGAAGGAGATCTTCTTCTGCCGCTGCGCGATCAGCATGCGGGCATCGAAGGCGCGCGTCTTCATCATCGCGCGCAGGCCGCGGCGCAGCAGTTCGGGGTCGGCCGGCGGCGCCCACGGGCCGACGGCGCGGCCGTCGTCGTCGAGCACGCGCACCAGCGTGTAGGCCAGGTCGCTGGTGTCGGCCGGCGATGCGTCGACCGGGGGTTTTTGCACCTCGCCGGCGCGCGACAGGTGCAGGTAGGAGAAATCGGTCTCGTGCCCCGGCCGCCCGGTGGGCTCCGGTACATGCAGACGAAGAGATGTGCCTTGGCTCATCGCGTTGTCTCCGCGCTCGATGGCATCGCGCGCCACCACAGCCTAGCGAATTTCGGGCGCGGGCGCAGCCGGTCAAGTGCGTGTTTCGCAGGCGACCGGGGCGCAGGGGCGGGGAGGGGCGCGCGGCCCCCGCGGGCACCCGTGTCTTCCCCCTTGCCTTTCCCGGCGCGCCTCTGCACTGTCCGTCCACCCTGTGGCCCGCGGCGCATGAACGACCTGGAACCTCCACCCCCTCTTTTCGAACCCGGCCGCAGTGCGCCGCGGGCGAAGGCCGCCGATGCGGCCGGATGGCGCCGCTGGCTGCCGGGACTGCGCACGCTGCGCGGGTACGAGCTGGCCTGGCTGCGGCACGACATCGTGGCCGGGCTGGTGCTGACCACGATGCTGGTGCCCGTCGGCATCGCCTATGCGCAGGCGTCGGGTGTCCCCGGCATCCACGGCCTCTACGCGACCATCGTCGCGTTGCTCGCGTACGCCGTGTTCGGCCCCAGCCGGATCCTGGTGCTGGGCCCGGATTCTTCGCTGGCGGCCCTCATCCTGGCCGTCGTCCTTCCGCTGTCGGGCGGCGACCCGCAGCGCGCCATCGCTCTGGCGGGCCTGATGGCGATCGTGTCGGGCACGGTGTGCATCCTCGCGGGCGTTGCACGCCTGGGCTTCGTCACCGAGCTACTTTCCAAGCCGATCCGCTACGGCTACATGAACGGCATCGCGTTGACCGTGCTGATCAGCCAGCTGCCCAGGCTGCTGGGTTTTTCGGTCGAGGGCGACGCACCGCTGGCGACCCTGAAGGCCATCGCCGTGTCGGTGATGGAGGGCAAGACCCACGCGACCACGCTCATGGTCGGCGCGGGCACCCTGGCGGTCATCCTGCTGCTCAAGGGCCGCCGGCGCGTGCCGGGCATCCTGATCGCCGTGGTGGGCGCGACCGTGGCCGTCGGCGTGCTGGGCCTGGCAGCTCGCGAGGGAGTGCCGGTGCTCGGCGCCCTCCCGCAGGGCCTGCCGGCATTCGGCATCCCGTGGGTCACGGCCGCCGACATCGGCCCCGTGCTGATCGGCGGCTGCGCCGTCGCGCTCGTCTCGTTCGCCGACACCAGCGTGCTCTCCCGGGTCTATGCGGCGCGCACCCGCACCCACGTCGACCCGAACCAGGAGATGGTGGCGCTGGGCGCCGCCAACCTGGCGGCCGGATTTTTCCAGGGCTTTGCCGTCAGCAGCAGTTCGTCGCGCACCCCCGTGGCCGAGGCCGCGGGCGCCAGGACCCAGCTGACCGGCGTCGTCGGCGCGCTGGCCGTTGCCCTGCTGCTGGTGGCGGCGCCGGACCTGCTGAAGAACCTGCCCACCAGCGCACTGGCCGCGGTCGTCATCGCATCGGCCATCGGCCTGATCGAGATTGCCGACCTGCGGCGGATCTACCGCATCCAGCGCTGGGAGTTCTGGTTGTCGATCGCCTGCACGGTCGGCGTGGTCGTGTTGGGCGCCGTCGAGGGCATCGGCCTGGCCATCGTGATCGCGGTCATCGAATTCCTGTGGGATGCCTGGCGCCCCTATTCCGCGGTGCTGGGGCGTGCCGACGGCGTCAAGGGCTACCACGACATCACGCGCTATCCCGACGCGCGCCTCATCCCGGGCCTGGTCCTGTTTCGCTGGGATGCGCCGCTGTTCTTCGCCAATGCCGAGCTGTTCCGCGACCGGGTGGGCGAGGCCATGGCGTCGTCGCCCGCGCCGGTGCGGTGGCTGGTCGTCGCGGCGGAGCCCGTCACCAGCGTGGACGTGACCTCCGCCGACATGCTGGCCGAGCTGGTCGACAGCTTGCGCGACGCCGGCATCCAGTTGTGCTTTGCCGAGATGAAGGACCCCGTCAAGGACAAGCTGAAGCGCTTCGGGCTCTTCGCGCGGCTGGGCGAAGCCGCGTTCTTTCCGACCGTCGGTGCCGCCGTCAGCGGATACCTCAAGACCCATCCGGTGGAGTGGGTCGACTGGGAAGACGAGGGGCGCTGAGCCCTTGCGGGTCGCGGCACGCGCCTCCCATGGATGGGGGAGGCGACGTTTCGGGGCGGCTCCTAGCATCCGCGCACCCACAACGAGGAGCCTCCCGATGAAGATCGCCTTTACTTCCTGCTTCAGCGCCCAGACCTTCAAAGAACAACCTGTCTGGACCCAGGTGGGCGCGTCCGGCGCCACGCACCTGGTGCTGCTGGGCGACTCGGCCTACTACGACGCGGACGGCTCCAGCATGGGCGCGGTCAAGGCCATGGGCGCCAACGACTTCGCGATCCACGCCTTCGGCCGGCTGCGCGACCAGCTGAACCAGAAGGAGTTCGCCAAGCTCGTGCGCAAGACCGACCTGCAGATCCATCCGATCTGGGACGACCACGACTTTCTGTGGAACGGCGCCTGCGGTGCGCAGATCGAGGGCCAGCCTTCCTACCGGCACCTGCTGGACCCGACCCGCGCCGCGTTCCAGGAATACCGCAAGGCGCTGGATTCAAACGATCCGAAGACCTTTCCCAAGGCCGGCGATCCCTGGGCTTCGGGCGTTCCCGAACCCGGCTACCGGCCCCTCATGCTGAGCAATGTCGGCGATGCGGATGGTCCGGTGATGCTGCACCTCACCGACGGCCGCAGCTACAAGACCAAGGGCGGCGAGGACGCCGTGCTCGGAAAGAAGCAGATGAACAAGCTGAAGAAGGCCATCGAAGACTCGGACGAGAGGACCGTGCACCTGATCGCCAGCGGCCTCACCTTCGAAGCCCGCCACGGCGAGACCTGGATGGACTGCGCGGCCGAGCACGCCGCGATCCTCAAGCTCGCAGAGAAGCGCCGCATCCTCATCCTCAGCGGCGACGTGCACGAGAACCGCTTCGCCGTGCCGTGGCCGGCGGGCCCCTGGAGCCTGTTCGAAGCCACGTCCTCCGGCGCCGCGCTGCGCACGGCCGTCACCGTCGGCGCGCTGCAGCGCAACTGGGGGATGGTCGACATCACGAAGGACCAGGTGAACATCGAGCTGTCGCAGCTGAACATGGACACGCGCCGCCGCGTCATCGACCGCAAGAAGTGGAAGATGCTGTAGGCGTGGCGGTGAGCGGGTTCACGGGCCGCTCCTGCGGCTTGCGAAGCAGGATCACGAGGCCGGAGATCAGGAAGTACACGGCGCCCACCGTCGCATAGCCTGCGAGTGTCTGCAGGACCGGGGCATCGGTGCCTTGCCGTGCGACGAAGAGGCCGCCGGCCAGCGCGGACTGCGCGCCGCTCAGCATCATCACCCACTGCCCCCGATGGCTCTTTCGGCGGCGAACGGCCGTCGCCAGTTGCAGAAGGCCCGACACGATGGCCCAGACGCCGAAGATCGCCAGGCCGATCTGGAGCCCGAGCACCAGCGAGGCCACCACGGCCGCGGTGACCAGCGCGCTGATCCACGTGTTCAGCATCTGGCTGGGGTTGGCCCGGGGGCCGCCCGTCATCCGGGCGTCCACGAGGTTCGCCAGCGCGTCCCACGCCGGATAGACGACCAGCAGGATCGTCGTCAGCACCGGCGACTGCCTGGCGACGCTGAAGGCCAGCGCAACCCACACGAAGGAAAAGGCCGCACGGGTGAAGTAGAGCTTGCGCAGCCAGGCGGCCGGCTGCAAAGGGGGTTGGATGATGTCGGGCATGAAAGGGTGTGGGTAGGAGGAGAGGGCGCGCCTCGCACGAGGCGGGTGCAACGATTCTTCTGCGTTCCCCCGGGCCCCGGTATCGGTCGAATGACCGACAGGCGCCCAACCGGCGGCTGTGCGATGCTGTGCGCTCGCCCCCGCGATCCCATGCCCGAAGACACCACCCTCACCGCTTTCGACGCGGCCCGCGCGCTCGCCTTCATCGGCGACCTGAGCATGGGCCAGCCCATCGACCATTCGCCGCGCACCGCCTGGCTGGCCGGCATGATCGCGGCGCAGGCCGGCTGCAACGCGGCGCAGGCCGAGGTCGCGCAACACGTGGCGCTGCTGCGCTGGTCGGGCTGCACGGCGAACGCGCAGGAGTTCGCGGACTTCCTGGAAGACGACGTGCTGGGCCGGCGAGCCCTTCTGGCCTCCGCGCAACCGCGCCTGCGCCAGCCCCACCAGGCGTCCATTCCTGGGGCCGTCGTGGCGATGGCCCAGATCCATTGCGAGATTGCCGGCGACATCGCGAACATGCTCGGCCTGGGGCCCGAGGCCGAAGCCGCACTGCGCGCCGTCTTCGAGGCCTACGACGGCAGTGGCGTCCCCGGCCTGCTGCAGGGCGAGGGCGTGCCGCTGGCCACCTACGTCGTGGCCCTGGCGAGCGATCTCGAGATCTTCAGCCGCCTCTACGGGCTCGATGAAGCCCTCACGCTCGCGCGGGGGCGCGCCGACAGCCTCTACCCCGGCTTCCTGGTCGACGCCTGCGCACCGCACGCTGCGGCGTGGATGAGGCGGCTGGATGCGTCGCCCGCGCCGTGGGCCGATGCCGCCGATCCGCCGGTGTCGATGCGTCGGCGTGTCGGGCTGGAACTCGTCGGCGACGTGAGCGACCTCAAGCTGCCGTGGATGACGGGCTACTCGCGGCGCGTGGCCCGGCTGGCGCGCGACTGCGGCGCCCAACTGGGCATGAGCGAGGCGATGTGCCATCGCATCCACCGGGCCGGCCTGATCCACGGCATCGGGCGGGCCGCGGTGCCCAACGCCATCTGGAATGCGCCCGAGCCGCTGCCGGCTGCGTCGATGGAGCGCCTGCGGCTCGTGCCGTACTGGACGTCGCGCGCGGCGGGGCAGATCGACGGCCTTGCGGCAGAAGCAGAGATCGCCTCGTTCGCCTTCGAGCGGCGTGATGGCTCCGGCTACTTCCGTGGCCGCTCCGGCGCGTCGATGCCGCTCGAAGGGCAGGTCGTCGCGGCGGCCGAGCAGTGGGTGTCGCACCGCACCCGCCGCCCGTGGCGGCCCGAACTGACCGACGACCAGGCGCGTGATCGCATGCAGGCGGACGTCGGGGCCGGTCGCTTCGACGCGGAGGTCATCAGTGCGCTGCTCGCTTGTGCGCTATCGGGCACGCCTGCGAAGCCCGTGGTGCCCGCGCAGGACGACGCGTCGCTGTCCCAGCGCGAGCTGGACGTCCTGCGCTGCATCAGCCAGGGCGACAACACGAAGCAGGTCGCGCGTGCGCTGGGCATCAGCGCGAGCACGGTGCGCACGCACGTCGAACGCGTGTTCCGCAAGCTCGGTTGCTCGACCCGCGCGGCCGCCACGCTGAAGGCCTCTGCCAGAGGCCTGCTGTAGCGGGCCGCGCCGGCCGCCCCATCGACTAAGCGGCCACAGGCTCCGGCCGAACCGCCCGCGCAGGCGCTGCGCTGTCGAGCTGCCCGCGCAGCATCTCCCACCGCACGCGCGCCGACACGATGCTTTCTTCCTTCACGTGCCCGAAGCCGCGGATCTGCTCCGGCAGGCGCGCCAGCGACAGGGCGGTGTCGAAATCGATGCGCTCGAAGCGTGCGAGCAGGTCTTCGACCATCGCGCGGTAGTCGGCAACCAGCTGGCGCTCCATGCGGCGCTCGGCGGTGCGACCGAACGGATCGAGCGCCGTGCCGCGCAGGCCGCGCAGCTTGGCGAGCACGCGGAAGGCGCCGAGCATCCACGGGCCGAAGCTGGTCTTGACCGCACGGCCTTCGGCGTTGCGCCGGCCCAGCACCGGCGGTGCCAGATGAAAGCGCAGCACCGGCTTGCCTTCGAACTGCTCGCCCAGCTTCTCCATGAAGCGCGGGTCGGCATACAGCCGCGCCACCTCGTACTCGTCCTTGTAGGCCATGAGCTTGAACAGGCCCGAGGCCACGGCCTTGGCCAGCACCGTGCTGCCGCGCGTGCGCTGTTCGGCGTCGCGCACGCGTTCGACGAGGTCCGCGTAGCTGCGCGCATAGGCCGCGTTCTGGTACGCCGTCAGGAACGCGGTGCGGTCGGCCACCAGCGCTTCGAAGCTCTGGGGCTTTTGCAGCGACACCACCTGCGTCGGCGCGGCCTGGCGCGTGACGGCCGCGAGGTCGAGCGCCGCCTTGCGGCCCCAACGGAACGCGGCCTGGTTGGCCTTCACGGCCACGCCGTTGATCTCGATGGCCTTGTCGAGCGCCTGCGCCGACAGCGGCACGAAACCCTTCTGGAACGCGAAGCCCAGCAGGAACAGGTTGGCGGCGATGGCGTCGCCCATGAGGCGCGTGGCCAGTTGCGTGGCGTCGATGAAGTCGGCGCGGCCTTCCACCGATTCCTCGATCAGCGCGCGCACCTGCGCGGCGGGGAACTGCCAGTCGGGCTGCTGCGCGAAGTGCCCCGTCGGCTGCTCGAAGGTGTTGACCAGCGCGTAGGTGCGGCCCGGCCGCATGCGCGCGATGGCGTCGGGTGCGCCGGCCGTGAGCATGTCGCAGCCCAGGATCAGGTCGGCCTCGCCGGTGGGAATGCGCTGCGCCTTCAGCTGCGCCGCGTCGCGCGCGATGCGCACGTGCGAGGTGACCGAGCCGTTCTTCTGCGACATGCCCGTCATGTCGAGCACGCTCACGCCCTTGCCTTCGAGGTGCGCCGCCATGCCGATCAGCGCGCCGATGGTGATCACGCCCGTGCCGCCGATGCCGGTGATGAGGATGTTGTGCATGCCTTCGAGCGCGAGCGGCGCCGGTGCGGGCAGGGCGGCTTCCTCGGCGGCCTTCACGGCCACGGGCGCGTGCTTGCGCGGCTTCACGCCTTCGACCGTCACGAAGCTCGGGCAGAAGCCCTTGATGCACGATTCGTCGGCGTTGCACGCGCTCTGGTCCACGCTGCGCTTCAGTCCCAGGTCGGTTGGCTTGGGCAGCAGGGCGGTGCAGTTCGATTGCTCGCCGCAGTCGCCGCAGCCTTCGCACACCGCGTCGTTGATGAACACGCGCCGCGCGGCGGGCGGGAACTCGCCCTTCTTGCGACGGCGGCGCTTCTCGGCCGCGCACACCTGGTCGTAGATCAGCACCGACACGCCTTCGAAGCCGCGCAGCTCGCGCTGCACCGCGTCCATGTCGTCGCGGTGGTGCACGCTCAGCGCAAAGAGGCCGTCGCGGTCGGGCGGCAGCAGGCTGCGGTCGGCCCAGCGCGTCGGGTCTTCGGCCACTAGCGCGATGCGCTTCACGCCTTCGGCCGCCACCTGGTGCGCGATGCGCGGCACGGTGATCGGCCCGTCGACCGGCTGGCCGCCCGTCATCGCGACCGCGTCGTTGTAGAGGATCTTGTAGGTGATGTTCACGCCCGCCGCGACGGCCGCACGAATCGCGAGCGAACCCGAGTGGTAGTAGGTGCCATCGCCCAGGTTCGCGAACACGTGCTTGCGCTTGGAGAACCAGGCCTGTCCCAGCCACGGCGCGCCTTCGCCGCCCATGTGCGTGGTGGTGCGGTTGTGCTCGGGGTAGATGGCGGTGGCCATCACGTGGCAGCCGATGCCCGCGAGCGCCAGGCTGCCTTCGGGCACCTTGGTCGAGGTGTTGTGCGGGCAGCCCGCGCAGTACCAGGCCGGGCGCGAGGGCGTGGCCACGGCCTTGCCGAGCACCACGTCCTTCGCGTCGAGGATCGCCAGCCGCATGCGGATGCGGTCGCTGGTGTGAAAGCGCGCCACGCGCCCGGCAATGACGCGCGCGATCTGCGCCACCGAGAAATCGGCCGTGGCAGGCAGCAGCCACTGGCCGCGCGGGTGCGCGCCCCATTCGCCCTCTTCGTCGAACTTGCCGATGACGCGCGGGCGCACGTTCTCGCGCCAGTTGTACAGGTGCTCCTTGAGCTGGTATTCGACGATCTGGCGCTTCTCTTCGACCACCAGGATTTCTTCGAGCCCGTCGGCAAACTCGCGGATCGAGTCGGGCTCCAGCGGCCAGGGCATCGACACCTTGAACAGGCGGATGCCGATGCGCGCGGCCTCGTCGGCATCGATGCCCAGTTCTTCCAGCGCTTCGAGCACGTCGCGGTACGACTTGCCCGAGGCCACGATGCCCAGCCGCGCCTGGGGCGAGTCGATGGTCACGCGGTTCAGGCGGTTCTCGCGCGCGTAGGCGATGGCGGCGTAGATCTTGTAGTCCTGCATCAGCGCTTCCTGCTTGCGCGCCTGTACGCCGAGCGTGTCGGTCGACAGCCGCGCATGCACGCCGCCGGACGGGAACGCGAAGTTCTTCGGCAGGCGCGTGTGCACGTCGAGCGCGCTCGCAGCAATGGAGCCCGACGACTCCACCGTGTCGGCCAGCGCCTTGAAGCCCACCGGCAGGCCGGCAAAGCGCGACATCGCAAAGCCGTGCAGGCCCAGCTCGATGTATTCCTCCACGCTCTGCGGGTAGAGCATCGGGATCATCGAGGCGGCGAACAGGTGATCGCTCTGATTGGGCAGGGTAGAGGAAGACGCGCCGTGGTCGTCGCCCGCCACCAGCAGGATGCCGCCCTTCGGCGAGGTGCCCGCGTGGCTCATGTGCTTGAACACGTCGCCGCAGCGGTCCACACCGGGCGCCTTGCCGTACCACATGGCGAACACGCCATCGACCGCGCTCTCGCCGGTCAGGTGCACCTGCTGCGTGCCCCACACGGCGGTGGCGGCCAGCTCTTCGTTCACGCCGGGCAGGAACTTGACGGCGTTGGCTTCGAGCTGCGGCTGGGCTTTCCACAGCGCTTCGTCCAGGCCGCCGAGCGGCGAGCCGCGGTAGCCCGAGACAAAGCCCGCGGTGTTCAGGCCGGCCTGCTGGTCGCGCCATTTCTGCACGAGCATGAGGCGCACCAGCGCCTGGATGCCGCTCAGGTAGATCCGGCCTTCGGTGGCCGTGTATTTGTCGTCCAGCGCAACGCTGGCGAGTTCGTGGGTTGCCATGAGAAAAAAGACTCCGGGTAGGACTCGTGGAATGCGGGCGTGGCCCCGGTAGAGGGCCGGCCCGCGAAACGCCTCGCCGGGGTTGCCGCCGAGACAGCGACGATTCTTTCGCACTGCGGCCCGAAAGTGCTTCTTCGTTTCGACGGGGAAACCCGCATTCCGGAAGAGCCATCGCCGCGGCCGCCGATTCGCCGAAAGGCCTTCGGCTGCGCGCCCGCAACCGCGCAGGCCCGACAATGTCCGCCCGATCGACCGAGGACCCGATGAGACCCGACCTGGATTCGCTGGCGCTGTTCCTGCGCGCCATTGAGCACGGCAGCCTGTCCAAGGCGGCCGCCGAGAGCCACATGGTGCTGTCGGCCGCGAGCCGGCGCCTGGCCATCCTCGAGAGCCAGCTCGGCGTGGGGCTGCTCAACCGCACTTCGAAGGGCGTCACGCCCACGGGTGCGGGCGAGTCGTTGGCCATGCACGCGCGCCAGATCCTGCGCGACGTGGATCGCATGCGCGCCGACCTGTCGGACTACGCACAGGGCGCCACCGGCCGCGTGCGGCTGCACGCCAACGCGTCGGCCATGGGCCAGTTCCTGCCCGACGACGTGGCGAGCTTTCGGCTGCGCTACCCCGAGATCCGCGTGAGCGTGGAAGAGCACCGCAGCGTCTACATCGTGCAGGCGATTCGCGACCGTCAGGCCGACGTGGGTGTGATCACCAGCGAGGCGGTCGACCCGGCGCTGCACTTCATTCCGTACCGCACCGACCGGCTCGTGGCCATCGTGCGCCAGAAGCATCCGTGGCGCGGGCGCGAGGTGTCGTTCGAAGAACTGCTCGACTTCGACTTCGTCGGGCTCGAAGACGACTCGGCCATCTCCCGCACCATGGAAGACGCCGCGATGAGCGCGCGCAAGGTGCTGCGCCTGCGTGTGCGCGTGAAGAGCTTCGAGGCCGTGTGCCGGATGATCGAAGCGGGGATGGGCGTGGGCATCCTGCCCGAGGGGGCGGCGGTGACTTACCGCAAGGAGATGAAGCTGCGCTTCATCAACCTCACCGATGCGTGGGCGTCACGACGGATGTACCTGTGTACGCGGCAGGAGGCGTTGAGCTTTCCGCAGCGTCGGTTGGTCGATCATCTGCTGGCGCGCGGGATGCCGTAGGGCGCGGGTTCATTCGGAGCGACGCAGGAACACATGCATGGCGCGCTCGCCCGCCACCTGCCGTTCGCAGCGGTAACCCAGCGCCGGCAGATCCAGGCCTGCGAACAGCGCTTCCCCCTGGCCCAGCAGCACCGGCCGCAAAGCCAGGTGCAGTTCGTCGATCAGGCCGGCCTTCAGGTATTCGCGCACGGTGGCCACGCCACCGCCCACCCGCACGTCACGCCCACCCGCGGCGGCCCGTGCCTGCGCCAGCGCATCGTGGATGCCGCCGGTGACGAAGTGGAAGGTGGTGCCGCCTTGCATCGTCAGTGGTGCGCGGGCATGGTGGGTCAGCACGAAGACCGGCACGTGGTAGGGAGGCTCGTCGCCCCACCAGCCTTTCCAGCTCTCGTCGGGCCAGGGACCGCGCACCGGCCCGAACATGTTGCGCCCGAGGATCCAGGCCCCCATATCGGCGAAGCCTTGCTCGGCCATCTCGTTGTCGATGCCGGTCTCGCCATTGGTCTCGCCCGTCTGGAGCATCTGCAGCCAGACGCGCGTGGGCATGAACCAGTCCATGAGTTCGGGGCCGCGAACGCCCAGCGGATGCGCCAGACTCTGGTCCGGGCCGGCCGCGAAGCCGTCGAGCGAAACACCGAAGCTGCGCACAAGCAATCGAGGCATGGGGTCGTCTCCTGCAAAAGCGGAGCCGCAGTGTAGACCTTGCAACACCGTTGAAAGAGGAGCCGAAGGACATGACACTCAAGCGAATGGACAACATCCTGATCGTTGTCGACGATCTGGAAGCGGTGAAGGCGTTCTTTGTCGAGCTGGGCCTGCAGCTCGAGGGCCAGACCACGGTGGAAGGGCCTGCTGTCGGCAGCCTCATCGGGCTGGGAGATGTCCGGGCCAGCCTTGCCATGCTGCGAACGCCCGATGGGCAGGGAATCGAACTGGACAAGTTCCACACGCCGGAGGCGGTCCGGTTCGGGCCTGTGAATGCACCGGTGAACACCTTGGGTCTTCGTCGCATCATGTTTGCCGTCGATGGCATCGATGCGGTCGTTGCGCGGATGCAAGCCCATGGCGCGGAACTCATCGGCCAGATGCAGTACGAGACGTCCTACCGGCTCGCGTACATCCGGGGGCCCGAGGGCATCATCGTCGGGCTTGCCGAGCAGCTCGGCTGAGGCAACAGAGGTGTTGCACGCATGCAGCAATGGTTGCGCAGCACTTCGTCGCAGATGCCGACAGGTCACGTTCGTGGCGCCGTGGTGCAGGTCGATGCAGATGATGGCGGGTTGAATGACGGATTCTTCGCAAGGAGCTGGGGGCCGGGAATGGCCGCAACGGGCCCATAGCAGACATGCGCTCTGCCGCAAAGCGGTCGTTCCGCGCGGGGCGGTTGATGCTCCATGCCTACCGAGCGGGTAAGTGCCGACGTGAAACTCCTTTCTGAACCCGAGCCGCCGAGTCGCTGTTCGTAGAACCGGCAGATGCCATTCATTGGCCTGAAAAGAGGGTCGATTCCCACTAAATTCTGTGGGGCTGCCGGACACGCGGATGTGTGGTTTTGAATTGGGGAGGGCGAAATCTTGGTGGTGGGTGCGCCAAGATGGTCTCGATCTGAGGCAACACCCGGCGACAACCGGACGGTTGCAGGCAGCTCAGATTGACCGAAAAGTTTCCTATGGAAATTCCTGACTCCAACAACGGCTATGGGCTCGTCGATTGCGCAAGCCGTATGGAGGAGTTCGCTAGGCTCTTGCGGGGGGCGGGCTGCTGATGTTCGGCTGAGCTACCAGCCGATCACGCGGCCCGGGTAGTGTCCCGGCTGCGGAAGAACAAGCGCGAGACTACTCCTGTGACACAGTAAGACTAGCGTGCGTTGCCGGGAATGTTGAGTAGGTACTCGCTCTCGTTTTCCTATAGACGCGTCTACCGCCATCGCACAGCGCTCTTGCCGACAGTAGTCCATGCGCCAGTGAGATATCTTGCAGCAGGCAATTCAGAGGTGTCTGGGAGTTCAAGACTTCGGGTTGAGACCGGTCCGAGTCGAAAGACAATGGTGGGTCGAAAAATCCTGGAGGAAGAATGCGACTCCCCATCCTTGCGGTTCTCATCGCTTGCGCAACGACATCGTTGGCCGCTGTCGCCAAAGATGAATTGGTTTATTTCCACGGTCTTGGTGCCGAAGGCTGCGATAAGCACATCGCATGGCGAAGAAACAAGAACATCATCTATGAAGACGGCGTTGTTCAGTGGTCGTGGGGCTTCATCAGTGCTTTCAACAACGTGGCGCGGGTACAGACGCCGAACAAGACCCTCGCCCCTACAAAGGTGTTGGCGTACCTGGACAAGTACTGCCGAGATCACCCTCTGGAGCCGATCTATGGAGGCGTTGAAGACCTGATCACGGAGCTTGGTGGCCGGCGCTAGACTTGGAAGTTGCAGGGCAACTAGGTCGCCATCATGCGCCCCAGATTCATGTGCGGATGGAAGCACATCTTCAAATCGTGTGACGGCGAGCGCAGGCCTGCTTTGGCGCGTCTCCAATGCGGGATATCACTTCCATCAAGCGAACGCAGGGTACTGGGGCCTGCCTTTCACGCCAAATGTGAGGACCCCGATGGCACACCCTGAGTATTTCGTCGCCTTCGAAGACCATTTGGGTTCCACGCTCGAGGCCTTTGCCGCGCATCTGCGATCCATGCCGAAGAAGGTCGTCGGAACCGTCCAGCTATCCGAGCTCTGCTCGATGGCCGACCACCCCAACGGGCTCTACTTTTACTTCGATGATCAGGATGTACTTTGGTATGTCGGCAAGTCCACGAGCCGCAGCTTTATTGAGCGAGTGCCGTCGCACTTCGACCAACGGAAAGATGCCTGGTTCAACACACTACCCAAGCGCATCATGGCGGTGTGTTCAATCGCCGAATACACCGATGCTCACGCCCTTGGCTTGTCGCTGCGGCTGGTGCTCGTCGGAGTAAGATCGAAGCAAACTGCGATTCGGATGGAGTCCGTTCTGCGCAGCTATCTGCAACCGCACTTGAACGCCGGCAAGGCTCGCGGCCACACCGGGCAAGAGGCTCTGTCTACGTATGTGACCTAGCCCTTCCGTCGAGCGGACGTGCAAAGGTCCGTTTTCCGCCGCTTTCCCCGCCGCTAATGTCGAACGTTGGATGGCCGCTTCTGCAATACGGGGCCGTCACCTTTTGGCCGACTGTAGCCTCGCGTGCGACTCGCGCAAAGGGCCCACAAGAGACATAGCATCTCTGAAGAAGTCATTCAATTTGCGGGGACGTCCGCCTGACACTGGCTGCCCGCCTGAAGAAGACGGCGGTGGCCAGAAATCCCGCAAAGCCAACTCCTTCGAGCCATGCCTCGCCCAGACGGCCATCGATCGCCACCTCCGCAAGGCTTGCCTGCTCTGACCTGTAGGTCACCCAGACATCGTCGGCCAAGAAGCCCACACAGAAGTCCCCGACCTCTTTCGCGCATTCCGTGTGCAAGGAGTACCCGAGCCCATCGAGATGCGTCCCTTGCTGTTTGTCAGTGGCGACCACCCAATTTCGGTACTCGTCGTGGTCCGGGAGCCTTTTGTTCTGATCGATGAAAGTCCGTGCGTAACGGGAAACGATTTCGATGTGATCTTGCTCGGAGGGGCTGATTCGATGCGTCAGGTGCGTGGCATCAAAACACGCGATAAAAGAAATCGGTGCCGCGAGGATCAGAGCGAACCAAGAGATCGCCACGCAAAGGAACTCCAGCAGGCGTGCCAAGATCGGCGTTCGGTTGCCCTCAACTTGCCGAGCTTGTGCCATTTGGTTTGAGCCTACGTACGAAAAGCGACATTGCTGCCGCAGGCTATCGCGGGTGGGTTCGAGCTTGATGAAGTCCGAGTGAAATCTCGCGGTGGATCCGACCTGTTTTAGTGGGTTTGCGACCCAAACGGACTAACACACTTAGATGCCCGCTCTTGGCCGAATCGTGCCGGCGAGAAAAAAGGCGGATTGCCGGCTCCCGGTGGCTCAATTGGTCTGAGTTACATAGCCAGAGGTCCAGTTGTCCTCATCGAGCCGGTATTCGCTGATGTGGAAACCTTCGCCTGCGCCAACACCGATGTAGGTTGAGTCGACGGCGTTGGGATGATCTCGAAATCCCGGAGCACTCGCCATCCGCTTAATGGCTGCATGGGCGCTTTGGAGCGACCGATAGGCTCCGATCAGTTTTACGTCCTCATCTTCCTGCGGCAAAAGCAGGTGGACGTGCTGAACGATAAAGACGGTATTCATTGGGCTCAGGGCGTGTATGTCTGGCTCTGGCCGACTGTAGTCGGTCGAGATACTGTCGCGAAAGGCCCGATGCCGTCCTTCGGCATCAAGAGAACCTGAACTTCGTCAAGGTTACTGAGCGGCCTACAGCGGACATCCTGTTTGAGCGTTCTCTCGAACTTCCTCTGTTCGTGTGGTGGCTACGCTGTGTCGATCAGTGCACCGATGTCTGAGAGCTGACGGTCTCGTTCCTCTTTCGAGGCGTACCGGTATGAGAAGTGAAACGGCGCGAAGATTGTCTTGTGACTGGAATCACTAAGCACTGGTAGTGAGCCGAGGTGCTTGATAGGTTTGGACGGAAGCCAGCGAAATCGCTTTGAACGCTGCAGCATCGACAGCACAGTCTTGGGGATGAATATGTACCTCGCAGATCCATCTTCAACCCATTCCTCAAGCAAAGAGAGATGGGCCGACTTCAGCTGTGCTGCCGCAGGACATCCTGCGCCGAATGTCGGCAAGTGCAGAAGCTCGACAAACGACACTTGGTCCGCGTGCTCGTAGCCGAACCCGATACGGGCAAATCGTTCATGGTAGGGACGACCGCTTCCACGGTAGTAGGGAAGCAGAAATGGGTGATGGTGCTGCCTGTTCGCCTTCCAGAACCTCACGCCGTCCTTCAGATATGCGCAGATATCAGGAAAAGCTTCCGAGCTTTCGACCTCGTGATCGAAGTTCGCATCAATGCCGAAGAAGAGGAAGCGTGCCGAAGCCGGCGCCGCGCCTTGATACGGCTTCGCCTCGAAGTATTCCCGCAGGACCGCTGAAGGGTGGATGCCGTAAGTCATGGTACTGACCTCAGAAATCGGTGAGTTCTCGCGAACGCTGCCAGCGCGGATCGATCTCTAGATCGTACCGGCTGTTTTGCGCTGAAGATGCCTAAGGTAGAAAACCGAACGCTGAATATTCATAGTGAATGTCCGGTCGTGGCCGACTGGAGCCAGCAGCATGCTACCTTCCGGACCGATACGGCTCGTTGGAATCACAGATGGACGTACATCAGCTTCGCCGCCCGCACCGACCCGGTTGGTTGCCCGTTGTCGACGCCGCGCGTTGCACGGGCTGCGGCTGGTGTGTCGCTGCGTGCGACCTTCACCTTCTCAGTCTCGAAGTCGAGCAATGGAAGAAGTTGTCGACGCTTCAAGACGCGGATCGGTGCACGGGCTGCAGCGATTGCGCAGTGACTTGCCCTTTTCATGCGATCACCATGCGAAAGGGCTGAAACGCCCCCGGCGTCCGGCTCGCCGCCCGGGCAATCCGTAGACCCGGGCGCGTGAGCCGGATGGTCGCGGGTGTCACGCCCCGTTCGACCATCCCGAAGAAGTCTCTTCCCGAGGCCTCTCACCTCGGCTCAGCTTTGGGGCTTTGCGAATTCCTCTGCGCTCATCATCTCCAGGCCAACGAACGGCGCGTTGCCTTCGACCCATGCGTCGTGACCCGGCGGAATGGTGTACGACATGCCTTCCTCGATGACGGTCTGCGAGCCGTCATTCATTTGCACGGTGACCCGGCCGGAGACCGCGTACCCGACGTGAGCCACCTGGCAACTGTCCGTGCCCACGACCGGCTTGATGCACTTCGACCAGCGCCACCCGGGCTCGAACTTGAAGCGTCCGAGCGTGTAGCCCTCGAGGCGGACCACTTCGACCCGGGTCTTCTCGGGCTCCCGAACCTCATCCGGTTCGTCATGGGATTTCGTCTGAAGCTTGTTGACGTTCATCGGACTTGCCATCGCGACTCTCCTTGCGACACGAGTGAGCAAACAGTCCGCGGCAGTCTCGTGCCGAACCGCACGTGAACGATGGAATGGTAGTCCTGGGCCACGCGTGCAGTGATCTATTTCTTGCACGAAAGCGCCGCTCTTTCGAAGAGCGTCATGTGGCAGTTTGCGTAAGCCGGGTTACAGAAAATCTTCGTCCACCACCAGCGACAACACGGACCAGCGCAGTCGTTGGGCCCAGTTCGATTCGGGCTCCCGGTGAAGCACCCAGCGACGTCCGTCGCGCAGGAAGCTCCATTGCAGGCCACCTCTCAGAGGTACCTCGCTCACGGTGAAGCTCGCGGGCATGCGCACGCGCTGGATCAGGTCGGCCAGCTCGCTGGCCAGCGCGGGGCTGTCGACGATCAGGCCCAGTTCGGTGTTGCAGTGCGCCGAGCGCCGGTCCATGTTCATCGACCCCACGTAGAACCAGCGCCGGTCGACCACTGCCAGCTTGGCGTGCAGGCGACCGAGCGAGCCGCGGCTGCTTTCGGTGTCGCTCCAGGCGGGATGCGCTTCGCTGGCCGGCATCAGCTCATACAGCATGGCGCCCATCTGCAAGAGGGCGCTGCGGTAGCGCGCGTAGCCATAGTGCACCAGCGGCTCATCGGTGGTGGCGAGCGAATTGGTCATCACCGACACGCGCGCGCCCTCGCGGCTCGCATGGCGCAGCGCCTCGATCATGCGGGGCATGGGCACGAAGTAGGGCGAGACGACGAGCACCTCCGAGCGCGCGGTCCGGAAGAGGTCGAGGTTCGCGGCCATGACCGCGCCCTCGCGGCCTTGCGGCGCTGCGGCTTCTTCGACGTTGCCGCCGGCATCATCAGCGAAGCGGCCTGGCACCGCCGCGTCCGCAACCACGCGCACCTGCGCAGGCACCAGCGCGACGCGCCCCTGTGCCAGCTGCGTGCCGACCGGGCCGCGTCCCAGTGCATCGGGTTCGTCGGCAGGCGGCATGAAGCGGTCGAGGTCGCGCACCAGCGCGGCGAAGCGTTCGCGCGCAGGGGCTGGTGCCGGGGCGCTGTCGGCCGCGATGGCCTCGAAGGGGTACGACAGCGGTCCGTTCCAGAAAGCATCGAAGCTCGCCGACAGCGCGCGCACCGCCGGCCCGGCCACCAGCGCGTCCATGTCGATGAAGTTCGCCGGCTTGCCGCGCCCGAAGTACTCCTCGGCGATGTTGCGTCCGCCGGTGATGGCGAAGCTGTTGTCGGCAATGAAGAGCTTGTTGTGCATGCGCCGGTTCACGCGGCCGATCTCGTGCAGCGACAGCAGCACGCGCGTGCGCAGGCCACCGCTGCGCACCGGCAGCGGGTTGAAGACGCGCACTTCCACGTTGGCGTGCGCGGCCAGCCCGGCCAGCATCTCGTCGTCTCCGCCCGTGTACAGGTCGTCGACCAGCAGGCGCACGCGCACGCCGCGCTGCGCCGCGTCGCGCAGCTCGCGCAGGAACTGCCGCCCCGCGCTGTCAGGGGCCACCACGTAGTACTGCACGTCGACGGTGTGCCGTGCGGCCTGCGCGAGTGCGATGCGTGCGTCGAAGGCCTGGTCGCCGCCCGGCAGCAGGCGCACGCCGGATGCATCGGACATCGCGCTGTCCGCAGCCGGCAGCGACGCGGCGGCGATGCGCGCCAGGGGGCTGTCCCCGAGGTCGGTGCGCGCGTGCGACGCGACACGGGGTACCTCGCCGGGCAATGCGGCGCAGCCCGCGAGCAGCGAGACGGCGAGCATGGCCGCGGCGCACAGCCAGCGGGCGAGCGCCGCATGCTGCAGCGCCAGGATGCACAAGCGGCACGCAAGGGGCTCCCATGCGGCACGCAGCGCGGCAAGAGATTGAGGGGTGTTCATGGCGGACCTCGGTGCATCGGATGGGAAGTGGCGATCGATGCAGCCAGTTTTCCGCGGGGCGCGCGCCGCAACCATTGCGCGCAGCGCCTAGTCCCCGGCGTGGCCATCCGACTAGGCCTTTGGTGTAGGTGCGCACGCTCGCTTCTTGGGGGGCTTTGCGCTAATCTGCATTCAGGACGGGGAGGGTCACCGTAGACGAGAGGCCTGTATGAAGGTTCTGCTGGTCGATGACCACGAGATCGTCTGGAACGGCACGCGCCTCCTGCTGGAGCGCATGGCCGCCGAGATCGAACCCGGCCGTCCCTTCCATTTCGACGCCGTGCGCGACGCCGAGCAGGCCTGCCAGCGCGACCCCGTCGGCATCGACCTGCTGCTGCTCGACTACCACCTGCCCCAGCTGTCCGGGCTGGCGGCGCTCAAGGCCGTGAAGGCGCATTTCGAGGCCACGCCCGTGTGCATGCAGTCGGCGGAAAGCTCGCCGCAGCGCGTGCGCGAGGTCATCGAGGCCGGCGCGGCCGGCTTCATTCCCAAGTCGTACCGGCTCGAGGACATGGAGGCGGCCCTGCGCGTGGTGCTGCGCCACAAGATCTACCTGCCGGCCGAGTTCGTGCTGGCCGACGACGTGACCCGCGCGCGCGACCCCGACGAGCTGCCGCGCGAGGACCTCGCCGGCTTCCTGCGCGTCGAGCTGTCGCCGCGCCAGCGCGAGGTGCTGGCGCTGGCGATGCGGGGCATGCCGGTCAAGCTGATCGCGCGCCAGCTGCTGATTGCCGAGGGCACGGTGAAGGTGCACCTGTCGATGGTCTACCGGGCGCTGGGCGCGCGCAACCGCACCGATGCCATGTGCCGCGTCTTCGACGCGCAGGCGGCATGGGCGCTCGAGGCTGCGTGAGCATGCCGGCCGCGCTGGACGAACTGGACGAGCGGCGCCTGCAGGTGGTCGCCGAGCAGGCCGTGGGGTTGCGCTGGCAGATCCTGCTCACCGCCGTCGTCGTCGCGGCCATCGTCTGGCGCGACGTGCCGACGCCCTGGGTGCTCGGCTGGTTTGCGGCGGTGATCGCCAGCCGCGAGTGGCGCGCCGCCGCACTCGCGCGCATGGCCGCCGACCGCGCCCGTCCGATCGCCGCGCGGCTGCGCGCCACCGTGCACTGGAACGTGCTGATCGGTGCCTGCAACGGCTCCGCGGCGCTGTTCATGGCCCGGCTCGACCCGACGCTGGACGCGGTCCTCACGATGATCCTGGTGTCCTGGGGCGCGGGCGCCGTGTCCACCAGCGCGACCGTGATGCCCGCCTTCCTGGCCTACGCAGGGCTGCTCTTCGTGCCCACGGCCGCCATGTGGCTGGTGGCCGGCGGCTGGCTCGGCGGGGGCGTGGCCGCGCTGGTGCTGATGTTCTTCGGCGTGCAGACGCGCTTTGCCCGGCGCAACCTGCAGACCTTCGAGGAGTCGTTCGGCATCCGCGCCGAGAACCAGGCGCTGGCCACCTCGCTGGAGTTCGAGCGCGCGCAGCTGGCCATCGCGCGCGACCAGGCGGTGCGCGCCAACAACGACAAGAGCCGCTTCCTGGCCGGCGCCAGCCACGACCTGCGCCAACCCTTGCAGGCGATGGCGCTCAACGTAGGGGCGCTGCGCCACGTGGCGATGGCGCCCGATGCGCGCGCGATCGTCGAGGTGGTCGACAGCAGCCTGGAGCAGCTGCGCGCCATGCTCGACGCGCTGCTCGACGTCTCGAAACTCGACGCCGGCGTGGTGGTGGCCCAGCCGCAGCGCGTGCAGATCGACCGGCTGCTGACCGCCGTGATGGCCAGCTTCGGCGCCGCGGCGGCGGCGCGCCGGGTCGGTCTGCACACCGACTGTCCGCCCGGCCTGGCGGTGCGCACCGACCCCGACCTGCTGCGCCGCATGCTGGCCAACCTCGTGGACAACGCGATCAAGTTCTCGCCCGCGGGCGGGCAGGTCGAGGTGCGGGTCCGCACGCAGGACGCATCGGACGCATCGGATGCCGGGGTCGAGCTGACCGTGCAGGACAGCGGCCCCGGCATCGCACCCGAGAACCACCGGCTCGTGTTCGAGGACCTGGTGCAACTCCAGGCGTCGAGCTCCGGCACCGCGCCTGCCGCGGGACATGGCCTGGGCCTGGGCATCGTGCGGCGGATGGCCGAGCTGCTGGGCGTGCCGGTCGAGCTCGAGTCCCGCCTCGGCGCGGGTGCGTGCTTTCGCCTGCGGCTGCCGCGCGCCGCGCCCGTCGGCGCCGACGGCTGCGAGGGCGACGGCACCGGTGCACCGTGGAGCCTGGCAGGGCGCTGCGTGCTGGTGCTGGAGGACGACCCGATGGTGCGCGGCGCCTACCTCAACGCGCTGGGCGCGATGGGCTGCCGCGTGCTGTCCGCCGCCACGCTCGACGAGGCGCTGGCGCAGGTCGACGAGCCCGATGCGGTGGTGCTCGACTGCCGGCTCGGCGGCGGCGTCTCGGGCTTCGATGCCGCCGAGCGCCTGCGGGCGCGGCGCAGTGCACAGCCGGCACGCCCCGCGCTACCCATCGTCATGGTCACGGCCGACACCGACCCCGCGGTGGTCGAGGCGGCGCGGCGGCAGGCGCTGCCGCTGCTGCGCAAACCTGTCGACGACCAGACGCTCGGCCGCGCGCTGGCCGCAGCCATCGAGCATTCCTGAATCCGCGATCCATTCCGCGAGGAGCCGAACATGAACGACGGTGGCCGCGACGACGAGGATGACCCCGGCGACCGCCTGCTCTCGCAGGGCGCCGAGGTGCTGGTGCGCGAGATCGCCGCGGCGCCGCCCGACGCGCTGCACTGCGATGTGCTGGTCATCGGCAGCGGCTACGGCGGCGCGGTGGCGGCGGCACGCTTGGCGGGCGCGCTGTCGCTGGACGCGACGCCCGGCATCGCACCGGGCGCCGTGCCGATCAAGGTCTACGTGCTGGAGCGCGGCAGCGAATACCTGCCGGGCGAGTTTCCGGCCACCTTCGCCGAACTGCCGGGGCACGTGCGCTTCAGCATGCAGGACGGCCGGCCCGCGCGCGGCAACGCCTCGGGGCTGTTCGACCTGCGCCTGGGCGGCGAGGTGAACGCGCTGCTCGGCAACGGGCTGGGCGGCGGGTCGCTCATCAATGCGGCGGTGATGGAGCGCGCCACGTCCGATGCCTTCGAGGGCGGTGCCTGGCCCGGGGGCCTCGATCTTGCCGCGCTGGCGCAAGGCTACGGCAAGGCCGAGGCCATGCTGGGCCTGGAGCAGATTCCCGAGAGCGTGTCGAAGCTCGACTCCCTGCTGAAGGCCGGCGCGCGGCTGCATGCGGCGGGCGGCAAGGCCCATGTCGCCATCGCCTTCGACGACGGCACGCGCACGCCGGCCCAGGTGGCGATGCACCGCTGCCTGCGCTGCGGCGACTGCGTGAGCGGCTGCAACCACCGCGCCAAGAAATCGCTGGACACCAACTACCTGGCGCTGGCCCACGCACGGGGCGCGCGCCTGTTCACCGGCGGCACCGCGCACCGCATCGCGGCCCTGCCGGGAGGGGGCGGCTATGCCGTCGAGTTCTTCTTCACGGACCGGCGCAAGGCACGCACCGACAACGCCCGGCCCTACGTGGTGCGCGCGCGGCGGGTGGTGGTGGCTGCCGGCACGCTGGGCTCCACCGAGCTGCTGCTGCGCTCCAGGGGCCCGGGCCTGCCCATATCGCAGGCCGTGGGCCGCGGCTTCTCGGCCAACGGCGACATGATCGCGGTGGCGGCGGCGCAGAACGACGAAGCGCTGTCCAGCGCGCCCGAAGGCGAGGCGCCGGCGCAGCGCGGCATCGGGCCGACCATCACCGGGTTGCTGCGCACCTGCGCGACTCAGGGCGAGCGCCCGCTGGTGATCGAGGAGTTCGCCATTCCCGCGCCGCTGCGCCGCCTGCTGGCCGAGGTGGTGACCACGACCGACGCGCTGCAGGCGCTCGCGCACATGGACCTCGACCTGCACGCGCCAGACGAAGGGCGCGATCCCCTGGCCGTGGACGACGACATGCTGCGCCGCACGCCGGTCTACGGAATGATGGGCGACGACGGGGCGGCCGGCCAGATCCGCTTCGTCGGTCATGGCGGCGAGGGCGCCGTGCTGGCCGACGCGCAGGTGCGCGTGACGTGGCCGAAGGTGGCCGCGCTGCCCGTGTTCGAGGCGCAGATGCGCGCCCTGCATGCGGCCCACGATGGCGTGGGCGGACTCGGCGGGCGCGTGCTGGCCAACCCGCTGTGGAAACCGATACCGCCGTTCGGCAGCCTCGCCGACCTGGTCGGCCAGCTGGAGGGCGTGGGCTCGGTGCTGACCGTGCACCCGCTGGGCGGTTGCCGCATGGCCGACGGGTGCGAGCGCGGCGTGGTCGACAGCTGGGGCCGCGTCTACGACGGCGCTGCGGGTGCTTCTGCTGTGCCGTCGCTGCTGCCGGGCCTGGCGGTGCTTGATGGCTCGATCGTGCCGGTGTCGCTCGGCATCAACCCCTCGCTCACCATCGCCGCGCTGGCCGAGCGCGCGGTGCCCGTGCTGGCCGAGGACTGGGGCTTGGCGCTGGCCGGTTCGCCGCAGCCGCCGCCGTCGCAGCGCCCGTTGCGCCGCGACCTGACCCGTCCCCATGCGCCCGCGCCCACGCGCGTCTCGCTGCGCGAGCGCATGACGGGCCGCGTGCACATCGACGGCCAGGCCTTCGCGCTGAGCGCCGAAGTCGAATTCGAGCCGTTCGACGTGCCGTCCCTGCGCGCGGCGCCGCGCGTGCTGTCCCAGCCGGTGGTGGTCCTGCGCTTCGGCAAGGGCGACGACGCGCCCGTCGCGCATTGCACCGGCACCGCATCGATGCTGGTGCGCGAGAAGAGCGACAGCATCGAACGCATCCTGCGCAGCCACGGACTGGCCCGCAAGAAATTGCTGGCGCTGGTGCAAAGCCTGTTGGACGCGCGCGCCGCATCGGCCGGCGGCGCGATCGATGAGGACGATGCCGTCTTCGAAGGCCCCGCGATGGCCGACCTGCTGGCGCTGTGCTCGCACCTGGGGCAGGTGCGCCTCATCGAGTACGACTGGACGGTGGCGCGGGTCGCGCACGGCGCGCCGCTGAAGGAGGGCGACCGGCTGCGGCTCACCAAGCGCATCGCGTTCGTCGAAGGCGGCAACCCGTGGCGGCAGCTGAGCGAGGGCGAGCTGCAGCAGCTCGGCCCCGATGCGCCGAAGTCGCTGGGCCGGCTGGTGCTGGACCCTTCCTACTTCGTCGAGACGCTGCAACCCCTGCTGCGCGTCGAGCACCAGCAGGACATGCCCAACCAGCTGGCGGACCTGGCCGAACTGGCGCTGTGGGTGCTGCGCATCGTGCTGCAGGTTCACCTGTTGCACTTCGTGCCGCCGCCCGACTCGCCGCAGCACGACTGGGAGCGCCTGCCGGGCGAGGTGTACGGCGTGCGGCCCGAGCCGGTCGAGCTCGTCACCGCGGCGGGCCCGGGCAGCGCGCCGCCGCGGCTGTTGTCGCGTTACCACCCGCCGGTGCGCCGCGCGGGCACGCGGCCCGTGATGTTGATCCACGGCTACGGCGCGAGCGGTTCCACCTTCGCGCACAAGAGCATTCCCGGCAACCTGGTGTACAGCCTGCTCGCGGCCGGGCGCGAGGTCTGGGTGCTCGACCTGCGCACCAGCATCGGCTTTCCGAACCGGCCTTGGCGCTATTGGTCGTTCGACGAGGTGGCCGAGACCGACATTCCGGACGCCCTGCGCACCGTGCAGGCGGCGCATGCAACGCCCGACGAAGCGGCGCCCATCCAGGTCGACGTGGTGGCGCATTGCATCGGTGCCGCCATGTTCAGCGTGGCGGTGCTGCGCCTGCCGGGGCTGCATGCCTCCATCGGCGCGGTGGTGCTGTCGCAGGTGGGACCGCTGCTGCGCGCCACGGCCTTCAACCGCTTCCGGGGCTATGTGGCGGGCTACCTGCAGCAGTTCATCGGCATCGACGAGTTCGACACGCGACCCACGCTCACGCGCATGAAGCGCCTGCTCGTCGACGGCCTGCTGGCGACCTTTCCCTACCCCGATGACGACGGGGAGGCGCAGCGCTTGCGCGAGGCGCCGGGCTTCGCGGCCGTGCGGCACCGGGCCGACGCCATCTTCGGCCAGACCATGCGGCTGCACAACATCGGCAAGGACACGCTCGATGCGCTCGATTCGATCTACGGCTTCGTGAAGGTGCGCGGCCTCGCCCAGGTCGGCAACTACGCCCGCGAAGAAGTGCTGACCGATGCCGGCGGGCAGGGCCATGCAGTGGGCTTCGAGCAGGTCGGCCAGCGCTTCGGCTTTCCGGTGTTCATGCTGCACGGGCAGCGCAACGCGGTGTTCGACTGGCGCGGCTCGTACGACAGCTTCTGGCTGCTCAAGCGCGTGTTCGGCAAGGACGAAGGCCTGCCGCGGGAGCCTCCGCAGCTGCCGGAACCGTCGGACGCTTCGAAGCCTTCCGGGGGCGAACTGTTCCTCGGCGAAGGTACCCCGCACCAGCTGCTGGTGCTCGGTGACTACGGCCACCAGGACACGCTGATCGGCGAGAAGGCCTGCATCGACGTGTTCCCGCACATCGTGCGCTTCCTCGAAGCCTTCGACCACAAGCCCGGCCGCGGCCATCCGGTGCCGCCCGACTGGCGGGCCAGCCTGCCGTGGACCGGCCCGTGGCTCGGCCTTGCGAGCCGGTCGGCGGACAACGCGGGCCGGCTGCATTGCCGGCTGGCGCTGCGCCCGCCGCCCGCGCATGTGTCGGCGCGCGCCGTGGTCTTCGTGCCCGCGTGGCGCCGCGACGGGCGCTGGTGCTTCGACTTCGCATGGATGGTGGGCCTGGAGACCACGCGCGAAAAGCTCCTGCAGGAGGCGGTGGAGATCGACCTGTTCGACGACCGGCTCGCCGACTACCAGGGCTTCGCGGTGCTGACAGCGCACGACGACCTGCCCATGGCGCGCGGCCCCCTCGAGGTGCTGGGCCGGAGGCTGTCGGCCGGGCTGTTCGCGCAGCCGCAGGACGAACCCATCGAGCCCATCCGCGACCAGGTGATGAAGACACTGGACGCAGCCACCGACGCGCAGCGCGAGCGCGCCGTGGTGCGCCTCGACCCCGCATGGATGGGCGCCGTGCAGCGCGAGGGCGAGCCCGCACAGGCCTCGCTGTGCTTCGTGCTCGCCAGTTGCCAGTACGTGCCGGGCCTGGTCGACCGGGTGCCCGCGCAGGCGTCGTACCGGCGGCTCGCGCAGCGGCTCGAGGTGCTCGCGCCGCCGCACAAGCCGCAGCTGCTGGTGCTGGCCGGTGACCAGGTGTATGTCGACCAGACCGCCGGGCTCTTCGTTCCGGCCGGCGGCGACGACGTCGGCCAGGCCTATGCGCTCACCTTCAGGCTGGAGGCGCTGCGCCAGGTGATGGCCTCGCTGCCGACCTGTCCGCTGCTCGACGACCACGAGGTGATGGACGACTGGGAGCCGGGCCCCGACCCCTATGGAACGCCGGCCGTGCGCGCCGCGCTCGACGGCTACGTCGCGCAGCAGCACAAGCTGGTGCGGGGCATCGGCCCGCACCGCGACCCGCGTCCCTTCGACTACCGCATGGCGCCGGCTGGCTTTCCGTTCTACATGCTCGACACGCGCAGCACGCGGCAGCGGCGGGCGCTGCGCACGGACGCGCAAGCCGCGCCGCTGGACCAGGCGGCGATCCGCGCCGAGGCCGGCATGGGCGACCTGAAGAAGTGGCTCGAGGCCGCGCCCGCCGGGCTGCCCAAGTTCATCGTGTCGCCGGTGGCGCTGTTCCCGATGCCGCGCGCGGCGGTCTTCGGCGACCCGGCGCAACGCCTGGGGATGGACGACTGGAGCGGCTACCCGGCCTCGCAGCGCGCGCTGCTCGAACTGCTGCGCGACACCACCGCGCGCCACGTGGTGGTGCTGTCGGGCGACCGCCACATGTCGAGCGTGTCGAGCCTCTGGTTGCAGGCGGCGGGCGGACCGGTGGAGGTGATCTCGGTCGTGTCCTCGGGCCTGTATGCACCCTGGACCTTCGTCAATGCGCGGCCCGACGCGTTCTGGCTCGACGGCCAGGTCGAGCTCGGCGCCGTGCGGGGTGCCTTCGGCGCCACCATGGTCACGGCGGCCGTGGGCACCGGCAACGGCTTCGCCGTGCTGCAGGTGGAGCGCGGTGCCACCGGGCATTGGCGGATCGGCGTCACCCTCGACCTGGACGACGGGCTCACGCAGTGCCTTCGCGAGCTCGATCCGGCCGGCGGTGGCTGGACGGTGCAGGGGCCGGCGCGCTTCGCACGCAAGCAGCGCCTGTGATCCGCGGCAGCAGGCAGAAGAAACGGGCCCGCGAAATCGACAGGCCGTTTACAGGCACCGTACGCACGACACAGTGCCATACAAGCCATTGCACAGCTGCCTTCACAGTGCTCTTCCGCCGTCGCCGGCGCCGTTGCCACGGAGTTTGCGTAGGCCACCCACAACGCCCTTCGGCCACCTTGCCGAGGGGCCATCGGAGCACAAGCCGTGTCGTCGCAGAAAAAGAACGCCGCCTTCCTCGTCTCGACCTCGGGCCACCGCCTCCCGGCGTGGCCGTGGCGTGCAGGAAGAAGCAGGCCTCGTTCGCGTACGCCGGCTGGATCTGGCGCGCAGAAAAGTAGCGCTTTTTAGTTAATGCCATGTAACGCCATCGGGCGTTACCGACAGGCCAACCAGGCGCTTGGACGCACGCGCTCGGCTGAACGCATGCCGATTGCGCGACGTCAGAGGGGCATGTCATGTTCACCCGTTACGCCATCCGCGCGCTGCTGTGCATCGCCGTCGTGCCGGCCATCTCCGAGGAGCCCGCACCCATTCATGGCCGCGTGTTCCTGAGCAAAGCCGAGGTCGAGAGCACCTTGATCGGCAAACCCATCGTCTCGAGCAATCTGTCGACCGGCATGGTCTCGCGCTGGCAGTTCTATACGGATGGCCGCGTCGACTTTGTCAACCAGAGCGGACCGGGCAAGGCGTCGGGCAAATGGGTTCTCAACGCCGACGGCTCGATGTGCGTGACGATGATTTCTCGAACCGGGTGCCGCTACTGGTTCAGGAACGAAAAAGACGGTGCCATTGCGAATGCCAGGACCAGGGAGCCGAATGCGCCGACCGTGGCCGAGATACGGTTCGAGTGATGGTGGGGGACAGCGCCCTCAACGCCCTCAACGCCCTCAACGCGCCGGTGATGAAAGCGCACGCATCCAGCGTTCGCGCTCTTCGTCTTCCAGCGCCAGCAGGCTCTCGGGCGAACCGCCGCCGCCGACCACGCGAAGGTCTTGCAAATGCTTCTGCACTTCGGGCTTGGCAAGCACCTGGGCCACGGCTTCCTGCACTATGCGATTGGACGCGGCCTCCGAATTCGCGGGCGCCCAGAGGCTGAAGTGGTCGTAGGTCGTGTAGCCGGCCAAGGGCGCGCTCGAGCCCAGCGTCGGCCACGGCACACCTTCGAAGCTTTGCGGGTGCGCCGGGTCGGCGGTGGTGCCCAGCACACGCAACTGGCCGCGCCGCACGGCGACCGCCACGCCGTTCACGGGCGCGAACAGCAGGTCCACCGCGTGCTCCTTGGTAATGACGTCCGAGTCGGGATACATGCCCTTGAAGACCACGCGCTGCACGTCGACGCCGCTCGCTGTGCGGAACTGGCCGAAGGCGAGGTGGCCCGTCCAGCCGTCGTCGCCCGTGCCGATGCGCAGGCTGCCCGGGTGGGCCCGTGCGTAGGCCAGCAGGTCGTCCGTGCTGCGGATGCCCAGCGCGTCGGCCTTCGTGCTGTCGATGGCCAGCACCAGAGGCTCCGATGCCAGCAGCGTGACGGGGCGAAGGGAATGCATCAGCGCATCGATCGGCGCGGCCTGGTGCACGCCCTCAATGCCTCCGCGCGGCAGCCGCAACGCCGCGAGCAGGACCTTCTCGTTGCCGCCCTCCGTCATCAGCCGGCGATAGTCGGCCTCGGTGGCTGTCGGCACGTGATCGACCTGCACGCTGCGTCCCAGCAGGGTGGGCAAGTGGCTGGCCAGCATCTCGGCATAGTGGCCGCTGCGGCCACCGGGCGGAACCAGCACGGTGAGGTGCAGCGCGGGCTGCGGCACGGCGGCAAGCCATTGCCCTGCATCGTTCATCAGGCCATAGCGTAATTCCCACGCGCCGCCCGTGGACGCGTTGCGCACCAGGGCTTCGGCCACCCAATGGCGGCCCACGCGGTGGAACTGCCGGATGATCGGCCGTTCGTCCTGCCACCCGGGCGGCCGCCAGTCCTGCGGGAACGCACCCGAGACGACGGCGTAGCCATGACGGAACCGGCGCGCCGATTCGAACTGCGGCGCGATCGCCCATTGGCCCCGCGCGTTCCGGTAGCCCCATCGGCCGGTGGCCGCGTCCTTGACCGGCCGCAGCGCGGCGCCGGCATTGCTGCTGCCATGCAGTCGTTGCCAGTGACACACCTGCGGCGTGCCGGCGTTGCGCTGCAGATCCAGCCCGGTGGCGGTGCACAGCTGGATGCGCCGCTGGGCTGTGGCGTCGGGCCGCTCGCCGAAGATGAACGGGATCACCATGCGTCCGCGCGCGTCGATCAGGCCCGAGCCGGTGGAGCCGGGCGTCACCATCTGCCGCTTGTAGTCCATCCACCGTGCAGTGGTGATGTCTCGCGGCGGGGCGGGGGGGCGCCACTGTCCCCGTGCATCGCGCAAGCCGGGCTGTGCGAACACCGTGTCCACCTGCAGCTCGGAAGGCACGGGCCTGGATCCGTCGGGCATCAGGTAAGAGAGGGCGGCGGGGGAGTCGAGGGAGATCGTGTCCTTGCCATCGCAACTCACGGGCGGAACGGCCCACTGGCCTTGCGCATCGATGCGCCCGTTGGCCGTGGTGGTGCGCAGCCCGCCGCCGGGCTTTCGCTCCACCAGCCACACCCGGTGCAGCGGCTGCAGTGCGGGATTGACGGAGATGTATTCCTGCCGCACGACCTGCCAGCGTCCGTCGCAGAAGCTGCGCGCCGTCGGTGAAAGGAAAAGCACGCGCCCGTCGAGGGCGTCGAACAACGCGGGGGCGCGCTCGCTGTGCTTGCCCGGATTCAGGCTCAGCCAACGCGCCCGTTCGATCAGGTTGGGGGCGATGCCGATGGTGAAGGTGAAGATGTCTTCCCACGGTGGCGCCTGTGCATCCACTGGCTGCAGTTGCCAGGTCGGCTGCATCGGCAACGCGCGTTCCGGGTTGGCGTACAGCGCCTGGTAGGTCGGTGGCGCTGCGCGGGCCGGACCGAGGGCGATGCCGAGCCACAGCAGGGCGGCAAAGGGACGCAGCCGCTTCATCGGGCGAGCGAGAAACAAGGGTTCAGCCTCGGGTCGTGGCCGCAGATGGATGCCATTCCATCGCAGGCATCGCGGTTCGCCGAGGCGCTCGCGGTTGAACGCGCGGCGGCTGTTTGCCTGCTTGAACGATTTGTGGGCCCACGCTCAAACTTCGTATGCATAGATGCAAGTGAGCTCAGCCCCTTTCAGCGCGGATTGAAAGGGCTCAGGCGCATTCTTGAGGATGGCGCCAAAGCTGGCGTTGAGTTTGCCGGCACCCATGCTGCCTTTGTACTTGATGCTCTTGGGCTTGGCTTGAAGCTGGAGTTTGTTCGAACCGGACAGCGCAGCTTCCAACCTGAAGACGCCATGGCGGAAATCGGTGGACTCGGAGGTTTCCGCCTGGGGTGAAACCAGGCGCATGGTTTGCCCGCCGTAGGAGAGCTTCAGATCGACCTCCACGATGGAGGCGGGAACATCACCCACCAAGGTGAGTGCCTGCCCCGCGTGACTGCCCGTGCAATTCAGTCGCGCCGTATTGGCACCTGCGAGGGCCTGACCCGAGAGGGCGGACAGCAACACGAGGGTGCAGAGAGGAAAGATTTTTCTCATAGGTTTTCCAAGGCACTGACGCGATGTGTCCCGCACGATCTGCGAGACAGGCTGGGCAGCGCGAACATGCCGGTCACGGGCTCCTCCACAAAAACGTTTCTGATCATAGGCGGAGCCATTCGCCGCGGATGCTCCGCGGTGGTACGCCATGGCGCGAGTCACCTTCTCATCGCTTTCCTTGCCCCCACTGGTCCGCCCAGGCTGACAACGGCTTCAGCGCCTTCGAAAGCCGCCGCCCTTCGTCCGTCAGTCGATAGCCACCCTCGGCATGTTCGACCAGGTCGACTTCCCTCAGTTCGGTGAGCCGCGTGTTGAGCAACCGGGTGTTCGTCTCGCACGCGTCCTGCAGGGCCCTGAAGGTCAGCGAGCCCTCCCGAAGTTCCCAGAGCACGCGCAGCGCCGTGCGCCGGCCCAGCAGGTCCAGCGCGACCATGAGGGGGCGGCCGGTGGTGGAACCGCGAACTGGGTGGCCGATGCGAGGTGTCGTCATGCTTTACTTTATACAGCAACGGACCTACGATGGCGTGGCCCTTGAATCAGGAGTCTGCATGCCCGCACGCATCGAGCCAGCAACGCCACCATTTGGTGAAGACATTTCCAGGTCACTCGACAGGGTGATGAAGGGACGGCCCCCCTTGCGGCTGTTCACGACCTTGGCACGCGACCCGCGTCTGTTCCAGAAGTTCTTTGCCGGCGGGTTGCTGGACAAAGGCCACCTGAGCATCCGACAGCGCGAGATCGTGATTCACCGCACGACGGCATTGTGCAAATCCGAATACGAATGGGGCGTCCACGTCGCGGTCTTCTCGAAGCTCGCCGGCCTGACGCCAGAGCAGGTTCAAGCGACCGTCACGGCTTCGGCGAACGACGCCTGCTGGTCGGCCGAGGACCAGGTGCTTCTGCGCCTGTGCGACGCCTTGCACGCGCACGCCGACATCGACGATGGCCTGTGGGACGCGTTGCGAACGTACTTCAGCGAAGAAGCCATCATCGAACTGCTGATGCTGGCGGGCTTCTATCGCACCGTCAGCTACCTCACGAACGGGCTGCGCCTGCCCCTGGAAGCGTCGGGCGCGCGATTCCCCGCTTGAGGCGATCAACCAGCGTGCAACCCCAGGAGAAATCTCGATGATCAAGGTCAGTGTCATGTACCCCTACGCCGCAGGCGCGCGCTTCGATCACGCGTACTACCGTGAGAGGCACATGCCCATGATGAAACGACTGCTCGGCGCTGCGTGCCTGTACTACATGGTGGACAAGGGCATCTCGGGGCGTGGTGTGGGCACCGACCCTGCGTACATCGCCAAGTGCGATTTCGTCTGCACTTCCGTCGACGCTTACCGCGCAGCCTCTGCCCAGCACCAGGAGGAGATCCGGGGCGACATCGCCAACTACACGGACATTCAACCCGTGGTGCAGATCAGCGAGGTGGTCGTGGAGCGTTCGGAGGCCTGAGTTCCCTCCGAGCACGGGGCGTCGGCATGGAGGACAAGCCAATGAGTACGGACAGCCGCATCATCGTTTCGCTCGACTTCCCAGCCGCCGCATTGGCGGCGGACCTCGTGAAGCAGCTGGGCGCAGCGACCACGCACTACAAGGTCGGCCTGCAGCTGCTGACGGCGGCAGGACCTTCGGTCGTCCGCGAGCTCGTAGATGCAGGGAAGCGTGTCTTTCTCGACCTCAAGCTGCTGGAAATTCCCAGCTCGGTGGCGGGCGCAGTCACCGCAGCCGGACACCTGGGGGCGTCGATGGTGACGGTGCACGCCTCAGGCGGTTCCGCCGTGCTTCGCTCGGCCGTCCAGGCCGCGAGCCCGTTCCCTCAACTGAAGGTGCTTGCGCTCACGGTCATCACCAGCATGCGTGACCAGGACTTGGAAGAGGTGGGCGTCGCCTCGACGGTTCCAGAGCAGGTCGCACGGCTGGGCCGCCTGGCCGCTGCGGCCGGTTGCCATGGCGTTGTTTCGTCGCCGTTGGAGGTGAGGCTGCTTCGCGAGATCCTGCCGCCCGATGCCCTGATCGTGACGCCAGGCACGCAGCTCCCAGGCGATGAAAAGAATGACCACGCGCGGGCTGCGACCCCCTCGCAGGCCATCGGGGCTGGCGCGACGCACGTGGTCATCGGCCGCCCGATATCGCGTGCCCCAGATCCTGCGGCCGTGTTCGCGGCCGTGCGCGCAGAACTGGCTACCGCCATCCAATAACACTGAAGCGGTCGGTCGGGTCGGGACTGGCACTTCGCCGCAGCGCCTGAACGGCCAGCACCACAGCCACGCTCATCGTGCGCAGGACACCGGGTGCTTCCCGCAGCGAAATCAAGGAGGAGGCCGAAGGCCGGGGGACATTCGCGGAGGGAAGTACCCGGTGGCCTGCGCACGCGCCCTGAAGAATGTCAGCGCAGCGCTTCGACCAGATCGAGCACCATGCGATCCGGCCCGAAGGTTTCGACACCGTGCGCCAGCAAGGCATCGACAGCCTGCGCAATGCCATGGCTCGAAGACGACTGCTCCGCCATGTCGTTGTAGTACCCCAGGTCCTTCTTCGCATTCGCCATCGAGAACTTCAGCGAATCGGTGCTGCCCGTCAGCAGCTTGGGCTTGAGGCGCTCCAGCGCCACGCCGTTGCCGCCGCCCTTGGCGAGCACGTCCACGAACACCTCGGGCTTCACGCCGGCGCGTTGCGCGCAGGCCGCGGCCTCGCACAGCAGCGCCACGGTGCCCAGCGACACGAAGTTGTGCAGCAGCTTCATCGCATGGCCCGCGCCCACATCGCCGACGTGCGTGACGTTCTCGGCAAAGCAGCGCAGCAGCGGCAGGCACGAGGCCAGCACTTCGGCGTCGCCGCCCACCAACAGGTTCAGGCGGCCTTCGGCGGCCTCCTTGGCGGTGCGGGTCATCGGCGTGTCGAGGAAGCGGCCGCCCTTGGCGAGCACGGCCTGCGCGACCTTGGCGGTGGAGGCGGGCACGGCGGTGGAGCAGTCGATCACCACGGTGCCGGGGCGCAGCGTGCTCAGCGCACCGTTGTCGCCGAGCATCACGGCCTCGACCTGCGGCGTGCCGGTCACGCACAGGATCAGTACATCGACCTGCGCGGCCAGCGTGGCCACGTCTTTGACCGACGTGGCGCCGGCCTTCAGCAGGTCGTCGATCGGCTGGTTGCCCGCATGCTCCAGCACGGTGAGCTGGTGGCCGTGCTTGACGATGTTGCTGGCGATGCCGTGGCCCATGAGGCCGACGCCGACGAGGCCGACTTTGCGCGAGGTTTGTGGTTGCTGTTCAGTGGTGGTCATGAATTCATCCGTGCTTGATGGCGATGGTCTTGAGTGTCGTGAAGCCGAGCAGGGCCTCGAAGCCCTTCTCGCGGCCGAAGCCACTCGACTTCACGCCGCCGAAGGGCAGTTCTACACCACCCGCCGCCCCGTAATTGTTCACGAACACCTGGCCGCAATGCAGCTTGTGCGCCATGCGCAGCTGGCGCGCGCCGTCGCGCGTCCACACGCCGGCCACCAGGCCGAAGTCCGTGCCGTTGGCCAGGCGCACCGCCTCGGCCTCGTCGGCAAAGGGCATCACGGCCAGCACCGGGCCGAAGACTTCGCGCTGGGCCAGGTCGCTGTCGTGCGGCACGTCGCGGAACAGCACGGCCTCCTGGTAGTAGCCGGTGGACGGTGCCTGCGGCGACACCGTGCCGCGCGCCGCCACCTTCATGCCGCTCGCCTCGGCGGTCGCGACCATGTCGCGCACCTGGCGGAACTGCTTCTCGTTGATGAGCGGGCCCATGTCCAGGTCTTCGGCGGGCGTGCCCGCGCGCACGGCCGTGAAGCGCTTGGCGAGGCGCTGCACGACTTCTTCATAGATCGACTGCTCCACCAGCACGCGGCTGCCCGCCGAGCAGGTCTGGCCGGCGTTCTGGATGATGGCGTTGAGCAGCACGGGCTCGGCCGCGTCGAGGTCGGCGTCGGCGAACACGATCTGCGGCGATTTGCCGCCCAGCTCCAGCGTCACGGGGCAGTGGCGCTCGGCCGCGGCCAGGCCCACGCTGCGGCCGGTCATGGTCGAGCCGGTGAACGAGATGTGGTCGATGCCCCGGTGCGCGCACAGCGCGGCGCCGGCTTCCTTGCCGTAGCCCGTGACCACGTTGAGCGCACCGGCCGGAAAGCCGACCTCGGTCGCGATCTCGGCCAGGCGCAGCAGCGACAGGCTCGCGTCTTCCGCCGGCTTCACCACGCAGGCGTTGCCAGCAGCGAGCGAGGCGCCCACGCTGCGGCCCGCGATCTGCATCGGGTAGTTCCAGGGAATGATGTGGCCCGTCACGCCGTGCGGAATGCGCACCGTGAGCACGGTGTAGCCGCGCTCGTAGGGCAGGGTGTCGCCGTGCAGCTTGTCGCAGGCGCCGGCGTAGTACTCGAAGTAGCGCGCCAGCGCGGTCGCGTCGTTGCGCGCCACGCGCAGCGCCTTGCCGGTGTCGCGCGCCTCGAGCTGAGCCAGCTCTTCGTGGTGCTGCATCACGGCGGCGCCGAGCTTGGCGAGCAACCGGCCGCGCTCCAGCGCAGTGGTGGCGCCCCAGGGGCCGTCGAAATGCTCGCCCATGGCCTGGCGCGCGGCGCGCACGGCGACGTCGATGTCGGCGGCGGTGCCGCGTGCGATGGCGCCGAATTTCTGGCCGTCGCTCGGGTCGATCACGTCGATGGTGGCGTTGCCTTCGGACGCCACGCGGCGGCCGTCGATGTAGTGGGTGGCGTTCATGGGAAGGTGTGTCTCCGTGTGGCGGGTCAGACGGCCTCAGGCCAGGGCTTCTGGGCGTCGCGAATCTGCTCGAAGGCGCGGCTGAACTGCAGCACGCCCAGGTCGTCGAAGCGGCGGCCGGCCACCTGCAGGCCGATGGGCAGGCCTTCGGCCGAGTAGCCGCAGTTGACCGACGCAGCCGGCTGCTCCGACATGTTGTAGGGCACCGTGAAGCCGATGTGCTCCAGCGGCCGCATCGGGTCGTTGGTGGGCGAGGCATGGTCCGCGGGCGCGGGCATGTTCGGCGACACCGGCGAGATCACGAAGTCGTAGGCCTTGGTGGCGGCGACCGTGGCCGCGCGCGTGGCGACGAACTGGCTGTAGCCGTCGAAGACGTGCGCACCCGAGAAGCCGGCGGCGCTCTCGGCCCATTCGCGGATGTACGGCAGGATCTTCGCGCGCTGCTCGGCGCTCATGGCCTGCATGTCCAGGCACGAGCGCATGCGCCAGAAGTGGTCCATGCCCTGCAGCATCTGCGGCGTCATGAAGGCGGGGATTTCCTCGACGTGAGCGCCAGCGGCCTCGATGCGCTTGGCGGCATCGCGGATGGCCTGTGCGATCTGCGGATCGAGCGGCAGGCCGCAGCCGGCGTCCATGTGCAGCGCCACGCGCTTGCCCTTGAGGAACGACGGATCGACCTCGAAGGCGTTCCAGTCGATCACGGGCGGCGGCAGTTCCGAATAGTCGCGGTCGTCGGGCTGCGCGACCGAAGCCATCATCAGCGCCGCGTCGGCCACGGTGCGCGTCATCGGGCCGGCGCAGCGGCCCATGTAGGGCGAGCTCAGCGGAATGCGGCCGAAGCTGGGCTTGAGCGTGAAGATGCCGCACCAGCTGGCCGGCAGGCGCAGCGAGCCGCCGATGTCGGTGCCCACGTGCAGCGGGCCGTAGCCAGCCGCAGCAGCCGCACCGGCGCCCGCGCTGGAACCGCCCGGCGTGCGCGAGGTGTCCCACGGATTGCGCGAGAGGTCGTGAAAGCTCGACAGGCCCGACGACAGCATGCCCAGGTCGGGCATCGTGGTCTTGGCCACCATCACCGTGCCGTCGGCCTTCAGGCGCGCGGCGGGGGGCGAGTCGTAGGTCACCGGCACGAGCTCGTAGGCGGCGGTGCCCAGCGGCATCGGGTCGCCCTCGGTCGCGAGGTTTTCCTTGACGGTCACGGGCACGCCGTCGAGCGCGCCGCGCGGCGTGCCGGCGAGCCAGCGTTGCTCGGAGGCGCGCGCCTGTTCGAGCGCGGCTTCGGGGCGGAACAGCCAGGTGGCGCGCAGCTGCGGCTCGCAGGCCGCGATGCGTTCGTTGACCGCGCGGGTCACCTCGACCGGCGAGAGTTCCTTGGCGGCATAGGCGGCGTGCAGTTCCTGCACACCCAGGGCGTAAAGAGGCTTCGTCATCGCCGCATCAACCCCACGAAATGGCAGCCAGGTCGTTCGCGACGATCGGCATGTTCGGCCACAGGCCCTTCACTTCCTTGCGCGCGACCGTGGGGAACACGGCCTGGAACAGGAAGCCGTTGACGGCGTCGTTGGCGAGCATCTTCTGCGCCTCGCCGAGCAGCGCGTTGCGCTTCTTCTCGTCGGGCTCGCTCTGCACCGAGGCGTACAGGTCGCGGAACTTCTTCGAGTCGTAGCCCCAGTAGTAGTCGGGCTCGGTGTACTTCACGAGGTCGAAGGGCTCCACGTGCGCGACGATGCTCAGGTCGAAGTCATGCCCGCCGCCGAAGGTGCCGCTGAGCCACTGGGCCCATTCGACGTTCTGGATCTTCACGTTGATGCCGATGGCCGCGAGCTGGGCCGCGATCACCTCGCCGCCCTGGCGCGCGTACGAAGGCGGCGGCAGCGTCATGCGCAGCTCCAGCGGCGTCTTCACGCCCGCGTCGGCCAGCAGCTTCTTCGCCTTGGCGATGTCGAAGGGGTTGATGCCGGTGGTGTCGACATAGCCCGGCGCGCCGATCGGGTAGTGGCTGCCGATGGCCTTGCCGAAACCGTCGGCCGCGCCCTGGATCACCACGTTGCGGTCCACCGCGGCCAGGATGGCGCGGCGCACGCGCACGTCGTCCAGCGGCTTGCGCTTGTTGTTGATGGCCAGGATCACCTTGCTGCGCGTGCCCACTTCCAGCACGCGGAAGCGCGGGTTGGCGCGGAACTGGCCCACGCTGCGCGTGCCGGCGCGCGGGAAGATGTCGATGTCGCCGGCCATCAGCGCCGCGGTCTGCGCGGCCGAGTCGGACATGAACTTGAAGACGAACTTGTTGACCTTGGCCAGCGCCGGGTTGCGGTACGTCGGCGACTTCACCAGCGAACAGGCCGAGCCGCGCTGCCAGCTGTCGAGCTTGTAGGGGCCGGTGCCCACGGGCTTGGTGGCGTTGGTGTCGGCGCTCTTGGGCTCGACGATGCAGGCGGTGGCCTGGCCGAGCATGAACAGCAGGTCGGGGTTGGGCTGTGCGGTGGTGATGACCACCGTGTCGGCGTCGGGCGTCTTCAGGCTGATCTCGCTGAAGAAGCGCTTGTCCTTGTTGGTGCTCTTCTCGCCGGCCGCGCGCTCGAAGCTGAACTTGACGGCAGCGGCGTCGAAGGCCTCGCCGTTCTCGAACTTCACGCCCTTGCGCAGCTTGAAGGTGTGGGTCTTGAGGTCGGGCGACACGGTCCAGCTCTCGGCCAGCAGCGGCGTCACGCTGCCGTCGGCGTTGATCTTGGTCAGCGTCTCGAAGATGTTGTAGTGCGCGATTTCGGCAATGGCCGAGGCGGCGGCGGTGGTCGGGTCCAGGCCCGGCGGTTCCAGCGGCATGCCGATGGTCAGCATGTTCTTGCCGGTCTGGGCCTGCGCGAACAGCGGGAAGGCGCCGGGGATCGCGGCGGCGATGGCGGTGCCCATGAGGGTGCGTCGCTTCAACATTCGGGGGTTCTCCTGGAAGAAAAAAGGGGCTGCCGGTTCGACCCGTTCGGGCCTACCGCGATGGCGTGTGCAGCACGGCCGATAGCAAGGTGCGTGTGTATGGGTGTTGCGCGTGGGCAAAAAGTTCGGCGGGCTGGCCGCGTTCCACGATCTGGCCCTTGAACACCACGCACACCTCGTCGCACAGGTGGTTCACCACGGCGAGGTCGTGGCTGATGAGTAGGTAGCTGATGCCGAACTGCTGCTGCAGGTCCTGCATGAGGTTGAGCACCTGGGCCTGCACGGACACGTCGAGTGCGCTCACGGGCTCGTCGGCCACGATGAGCTTGGGGCGCGTGATGAGCGCGCGTGCGATGGCGATGCGCTGGCGCTGTCCGCCTGAGAACTCGTGCGGGTACTTGTCGAGGTCGGTGGTGCGCAGGCCGACGGCGGCGAGCGCTTCGGCGGCGCGCTCGCGCTGCTCGGCGCGGCGCGTTTCGGCCAGCGCTTCGAGCGGCTCGGCGACGATGCGCGCGACGGTCTGGCGCGGGTCGAGCGAGCCGTACGGGTCCTGAAAGACCATCTGGAAGTCGCGCCGCGCGGTGCGCAGCTCGGCCTTCGAGAGCGCGTGCAGGTTGCGGCCTTCGAGCGCGACGCTGCCCGAGGTGGGTGTGTCCAGCGCCATCACGAGGCGCGCGATGGTGGACTTGCCCGAGCCCGATTCGCCGACGATGCCCACGCTCTTGCCTGCCTGCACCTCGAAGCTCACGCCGTTGAGCGCCTTCACGGTGGGCGGCGGGCCGAAGAGTTTTTCGCGCGGCAATGCGTAGTGCCGCACGAGGTCGGTCACCTGCAGCAGCGGGGTTGAAGAAGCGGGCGTCGAAGTCATCGAGGGGCTCATGCGGCGGCCAGCGTGGCGTGCGCGGCGACGGCGTCGAGGTGCAGGCAGCTCACCGCGTGGCCGTTGGGTTGGCGCGCCACCGGCGGTTTCGTGGTGTGGCAGGCGTCGGTCGTGAAGTCGCAGCGGCCCGCGAAGCCGCAGCCACGCGGAATGTCGACCAGCTCGGGCACGCTGCCGCGGATGGTGGGCAGCCGGCCCGCGCGCACGGTGCCGAGCGCGGGGCGCGCCGCGAACAGGCCGCGCGTGTAGGGGTGGGCACGGTCGGCAAAGACCGTCTCGGTCGGGCCGCTTTCCACGGCGCTGCCACCGTACATCACGAGCATGCGCTGCACGCTGCTGGCGATCACGCCGAGATCGTGCGAGATGAGGATCAGCGCCATGCCCATTTCGGCGACCAGGCCCTGGATCAGGTCGAGCACCTGCTTCTGGATCGTCACGTCGAGCGCGGTGGTGGGCTCGTCGGCAATCAGCAGGTCGGGCCCGCAGGCCAGCGCCATCGCGATGCCGATGCGCTGGCGCTGTCCGCCCGAGAACTGGTGCGGGTAGGCATCGAGGCGCGAAGCGGCATCGGGAATGCCAACGCGGTCGAGCAGGTCGAGGGCTTCCCTGCGCGCCTGCGCCTTGGTGAGGCCGCGGTGCAGCATCAGCGGTTCGCCGACCTGGCGCGCGATGGTGTGCACGGGGTTCAGGGCCGTCATCGGCTCCTGGAAGATCATGCCGATGCGGTTGCCGCGCAGCTGGCACATCTGCTTTTCGGGCAGGCCGACGAGTTCCTGGCCGTCGAGCTTGATGCTGCCCGTGACCTTGGCGGTGGAGGGCAGCAGGCCCATGAGCGACATGACGGTGATCGACTTGCCGCAGCCCGATTCGCCGACGATGCCCAGCGTTTCGCCGCGCTCCAGCGAGAAGGAAATGCCGCGCACGGCTTCGGCCGGCCCGCGCTGGGTCTGCAGGCCGATGTGGAGGTCGTTGACTTCGAGGAGGGGCATGGCGGTCTACCTTGCGCGGGCCAGGCGCGGATCGAGCAGGTCGCGCAGACCGTCGCCCAGCAGGTTCAGGCCGAGCACCGCGAAGGCGATGGCCATGCCGGGGAAGACGGCCAGCAGCGGCTGCTGGAACATGAGGGTCTGGGCTTCGCTGAGCATGCGGCCCCACGACGGTTGAGGCGGCTGCGTGCCGAGGCCGAGGTACGACAGCGCTGCTTCGGCCAGGATCGCGATGGCGAAGCGGATGGTGATCTGCACGATCAGCACGGCCGAGATGTTCGGCAGCACGTGCTGCATGGTGATCGCGAACGATCCCTTGCCGCAGGCGCGTGCCGCGGCGACGTACTCGCGCGACCAGATCGCGTTGGCCGAGGCGCGCGTGATGCGCGCGAAGGTCGGGATGTTGTAGATGCCGATCGCGATGATCGCGTTGACGATGCCGGCGCCGAACACGGCCGTCATCATGATGGCCGACAGGATCGCGGGGAAGGCGAGCGTGAAGTCCGACAGGCGCATCACCGCCTCTTCGACCCAGCCGCGTCTTGCGGCAGCCAGCAGGCCCAGCGCTGTGCCGACCACGAGGCCGATGCCCACGGCGATCACGCCCACGAGGATGGAGGCGCGCGCGCCCACCAGCAGCAGCGAGGCCACGTCGCGCCCGAAGGCATCGGTGCCGAGCCAGTGCGTGGCCGAAGGACCCTGCATCTTGTTCGCCATGTCCATCGCGTAGGGCGACCAGGGCGTCCAGACGAAGGAGATCAGTGCCGCCAGCAACAGCAGCAGCGCGAACACGCCGCCGATGACGAAGCTGCGGTGCTTGACCGCGCGGCGCCAGAAGCCGGGCGCGAGGGGCGCGGCGGATGCGGGCACGGAAGGGGAGAGGATGGCGCTCATATGTCGCTCGCCTTGATGCGCGGGTCGATGACGGCATAGAGCACGTCGACCACGAAGTTCACGATGACGACCATCGCCGCGAGCAGCATCACGCAGTTGCGCACCACGATCAGGTCGCGGTTGCTGATGGCTTGGAAGATCAGCCGGCCCAGCCCGGGCAGGTAGAACACGTTCTCCACCACGATGGTGCCGGCCAGCAGCTCGGAGAACTGCATGCCCATGACGGTGATGACGGGGATCATCGCGTTGCGCAGCACGTGGGTCCACAGCACCATGCGCTGGGACACGCCCTTGGCGCGTGCGGTGCGAACGAAATCTTCGCGCATCACCTCGAGCACGGCCGAGCGCGTGATGCGCGCGAGGATCGCGGCCTGCACCACTGCGAGCGACAGCGCGGGCAGAAGCAGGGACTTGAGCCCCGCGAAGATGCCTTCACCCCAACCCTCGAAGCCGCCGGCGGAGAACCACTGCAGCTGCACCGAGAACACGAGGATCAGCAGGATCGCGAACCAGAAGTTGGGAATGGCGATGCCGACCTGGGCCATGCCCATGAGGCCGACGTCGCCGAGCTTGTTGTGGCGCGCGGCGGCGGTCACGCCTACGAGCAATGCGATGACGACGGTCAGGGCCATGGCCATCACGGCCAGTGGCACGGTGAGGGCCAGGCGCTCGAGGATCAGGTCGATGACGGGCGAGCTGTAGGCATAGCTGTCACCGAGGTTGCCGGTGAGCAGGCCGCCGATCCAGTGCCAGTAGCGGGTCCACGCGGGCTGGTCGAGGCCGAGCTTGGTGGCCAGGGCGGCGACGGCGTCGGGCGAGGCGTCGGGGCCCATGAGCATCTGCGCGGCGTTGCCGGGGAGAATTTCGAGCACCAGGAACACGATGACGGACGCGCCGATCAGCGTGCCGATGAGCGTCAAGGTGCGCTTGAGCAGGAACAGGCCCATGGTTCAGTGGCTCCGTTTTTTGTCGCTGTTCGGGGCGTGTGCCCAGGCCACCGGGTACTTCCCTCCGCGAATGTCCCCCGGCCTGCGGCCTCCTCCTTGATTTCGCTGCGGGAAGCACCCAGTGCCCTGAGCACGAGGGCACGCTGCGGGTGTGCGCAGCGCGTTTCGCTTCCTGCGAAAAAGAGGGTCGGGAGGTGTCATGCCGAAGCGATGCACTCGGCAATCGCGCGGCCCACGTCCACCGTGTTGGCGGTGCCGCCCATGTCGCGCGTGCGCGGGCCTTCGCTGAGCACGGTCTCGATCGCCGAGAGCACGGCCGCCGAGGCCTGTGCGTACACGGGGTCGTTGTCGCCCAGGTGGTCGAGCATGAGCGCGGCCGACCAGATCTGGCCGATGGGGTTGGCGATGCCCTTGCCCGCGATGTCGGGCGCCGAGCCGTGCACGGGCTCGAAGAGCGACGGGAACTTGCGTTCGGGGTTCAGGTTGGCCGAGGGCGCGATGCCGATGGTGCCGGTGCAGGCCGGGCCCAGGTCGGAGAGGATGTCGCCGAACAGGTTGGAGGCCACGACCACGTCGAACCAGTCGGGGTGCTGCACGAAGTGCGCGCACAGGATGTCGATGTGGTACTTGCTCGTGGCCACGTCGGGGTAGCGCGTGGCGATCTCGGCCAGGCGCTCGTCCCAGTAGGGCATGGTGATCGAGATGCCGTTCGACTTGGTGGCGGCCACCAGGTTCTTGCGCTTGCGGCGGTTGGCTAGCTGGAACGCGTAGTCGATGATGCGGTCGACACCCACGCGGGTGAACACGGCTTCCTGGATCGCCATCTCGCGCGGCGTGCCTTCGAACAGGCGCCCGCCCACCGAGGTGTATTCGCCTTCGGTGTTCTCGCGCACCACGAGGAAGTCGATGTCGCCGGGCTTGCGGTGCGCCAGCGGGCCGGGCACGCCGGGCATCAGGCGCACGGGGCGCAGGTTGACGTACTGGTCGAAGTCGCGGCGGATCTTGATGAGCAGGCCCCACACGGCGATGTGGTCGGGCACCTTGGCGGGATCGCCCACGGCGCCGAAGTAGATGGCGTCGTGACCCTGGATCTTGTCGGCCCAGTCGGCCGGCATCATCAGGCCGGTGCGCACGTAGTGGTCGGAACCCCAGTCGAAATGGTCGTACGCGAAATCGATGCCGAAGCGCCGACTGACCGCGTCGAGCACGCGAAGGCCCTCGGGCATGACTTCGACGCCGATGCCGTCTCCGGGAATGACGGCAATCCTGTGCTTTTGCTTCTGCTGCATTGACTCAACCTGTTCCTGAACCGTTTCGATAAGAGCGCCGACGCTTGTGACACCGGGCCGTCAAAAAATTCTAGGAGCGGGTGGGGCGCGCGCGATGGGGGTTGGCACCCACCGGGCATTGACAAAAAGCGAAGGCCAAAACGCCAGAACACGGCGGAAGATAAGCAATTGATGGTCATCGAACTGACTTGAGCTTCGAAAAATTAGAAGGCACCGGGGGCGGAAAACCCGCACCCGGGCACCCGCCGAAAGGGCCTGCGTACCATCGTGCCCATGCGAACACTTCCACTCCCCACCGGCGGCGAGATGCCGGTTCTCGGTCTCGGCACCTGGCGCATGGGCGAAGACGCCACCCGCCGCGCGGCCGAGGTGGCCGCGGTGCGCGAGGCCATCGGCCTGGGCTACCGCCTGATCGACACGGCCGAGATGTACGGCGAGGGCGGTGCCGAGACCGTGGTCGGCCAGGCCGTGGCCGAGGCGCTGCGCGCGGGCGATGTGCGGCGCGAAGACCTCTTCATCGTCAGCAAGGTCTACCCGCACAACGCGAGCCGCCGTGGCACGGGCCAGGCTTGCGAGCGCAGCCTGGCGCGGCTGGGGCTGGAGCGCATCGACCTGTACCTGCTGCACTGGCGCGGCAACCACCCGCTGGCGCACACGGTCGAGGCGATGCACGAACTGGTCGCGGCCGGTCGCATCGCCCACTGGGGCGTCAGCAACTTCGACACCGACGACATGCAGGAGCTGGCGCAGGTCATCGGCAACGGTCCGGCCTGCGCGGCCAACCAGGTGTACCTGTCGCTCGGCGAGCGCGGCCCCGAGTTCGACCTGCTGCCCTGGCAGCGCGAACGCGGCATGCCGCTGATGGCCTACAGCCCGATCGACCAGGGCGCGCTGGCGGGCGACGAGGCATTGGGCCGGCTGGCGGCCGAGCTCGGCGTGAGCGCCGCGCAACTGGCGCTGGCCGCGGTCATCGCGCGCCCGGGTGTGGCGGCGATTCCGAAGGCGGTGCGCAGCGCGCACCTGAAAGAAAACAGGGCCGCCGCCGAGCTGCAGCTCGATGCGACGACCCTGGCGGCGCTGGACCGGATCTATCCGGTGCCCCAGCGCAAGACGCCGTTGGCGATGATCTAGTTCATCAGTGCGCGTCGGCGTGCTTGGCCGCCGCGATCACCGCCTCTTCGTCGTGCTTCGCACCGTTGAGGAACAGGTTCAGCAGCACGGCCGTGATCGACGCCAGCAGGATGCCCGACTCGATCAGCGAGTGGATCGAGTGCGGCATCCACTGCTTGAAGTTGGGGGCGATGAGCGGAATCATGCCGACGCCGATCGACACGGCGACGATCATGGCGTTGTGGCGGTTGGTCTTGAAGTCCACGCCCGACAGGATGCGGATGCCGGTGGCGGCCACCATGCCGAACATCACGAGGCCCGCGCCGCCGAGCACCACGGTGGGCAGCGACTCGACCAGCGCGGCCATCTTCGGCAGCAGGCCCAGCACGATCAGGATCACGCCGCCGGCCACGCACACATAACGGCTCTTGATGCCGGTGACGGCCACCAGGCCCACGTTCTGCGAGAAGCTGGTGTACGGGAAGGTGTTGAAGATGCCGCCGATGAGCGTGCCCAGGCCGTCGGTGCGCAGGCCCTTGGCCAGGTCTTGCTGGCTGATCTTGCGGTCGGTCATTTCGCCCAGCGCGAGGAACATGCCGGTCGATTCGATCATCACGACGATCATGATGAGCGTCATCGTGAGGATCAGGATCGGGTCGAACAGCGGCATGCCGAAGTGGAAGGGCAGCACGACGTCGACCCAGGCGGCCTTGCCAACTTTCTCGTAGGTCATGAGGCCGGTGAGCGAGGCCACCACCGCGCCGATCACGATGCCCAGCAGCACCGAGATGTTGGCGATGAAGCCCTTGGCGTACTTCACGATCAGGAGGATCGACACCAGCACCAGTGCGGCCACGCCGAAGCCCGACAGGTCGGCGTACTTGGGGTTGGGCACGGTGGGCATGATCGCGAAGCCCTTGGGCACCGCGGGGATCGAGCTGCCCGGCGAGGTGACCTCGGCCAGCCACTTGGCGTACACCGGGTCGACCAGCGCGGGCGCCGTCGGGCCCACGGGGTTGCCGAAGATCCAGTTGATGCCCACGCGCATCAGGCTGATGCCGATGACCGCGATGATCGTGCCCGTCACCACCGGCGGGAAGAACCGCAGCATGCGGCTCACCAGCGGCGCGATCAGTATCGATATCACCCCCGCGCCGATGATGGCGCCGAACAGCAGCTGCGCCCCGTTCTGCCCGGGGTTGGCGTTGGCGATGGCGACCATGGGCGCCACCGAGGCGAAGGTCACGCCCATCATCACGGGCAGCTTGATGCCGAACCACTGCGTGGCACCCAGCGCCTGGATCAGCGTGGCGATGCCGCAGCAGAACAGGTCGGCCGAGATCAGCAGCGCGACCTCGTCGGGCGAGAGCTTGAGCGCACGGCCCACGATGAGCGGCACCGCGACGGCGCCCGCATACATCACGAGCACGTGCTGCAGGCCGAGGGCCGCGAGCTTGCCCGAAGGCAGGCGCTGGTCCACGGGATGGACATTGCTGGAAAGGGAATCTGCCGTCATCGTTGTCTCCTGGCGCGGCGAGGGGAACGGAGCAGTGATGCGCGTCGCAGAGCCGTCGCGCACACCAGTTGTGTACGCGAAACTGTATACAATTTATGCGGCAATCCGGATTCAGGTAAACCCGAATCCGGCGAAGAAGCGCTGTGGGAGGCGCGCGCCGACGCCTCCGGCGTTTCGGCCGGCTCTCAGGTATCGGGAGTGGGGTGCGTCAGCGACGCGTGGGCTCAGCGGTTCAGGCCAGCAGTGCCTTGACCAGGTCGAGCTGGCGGTCGGGCTTCTCGGTGCCCAGCTCAAGACTCGCCTCGATGCGTTCGAGGTGCTCGATCATGCAGGTCACGGCCGCTTCCACGTCGCCCTTGCGGCACAGGCGCAGGAAGTCGGAATGCTCGTCGGACGAGCAGTGCGGGTCGTTCGACGAGTGGTAGAGCATCGCGATCAGCGAGCTGCGCGCCACCAGCTCGCGCACCATCTCGGCCAGCGTGTGGTTGCCGGTGGCTTCGGCCAGCGCCACGTGAAAGTCGCCCAGCAGTTTCTCGCGCACCGTGCCCATGGTGGTGCTCTGGCGCAGCGCGGTGCGTTCGAACTTGATGTGCTGCTCGAGCGTCTGGTAGTCGCGTGGCCGGGCGTTGGCGATGAACAGGCGCACCACCTCGCGCTCCAGAATGCGGCGCACCGCGAACACCTCGCGCGCCTCGTCGACCGTGGGTTGGCAGACGAAGGCGCCCTTGTCGGGAATCATCTCGATGAGCTTGTCCTTCGACAGCATCAAGAGCGCCGCACGCACCTTGGTGCGGCTCACCGAGTAGACGCGGCCCAACGCCTCTTCGCGCAGCCAGGTGCCGGGCGGCAGGCGCTTCTCGACGATCGCGGTGGCGATGTCGTTGGCGATGCTCTCGATGGAACTGTTCTTGTCGGCCGGCGCCGCGCCGTTCTCGGCCGGTGCGGCAACGGGGGCGGCGGAAGGGACGGAGGTTTTGGAACTGGCGCGGGGCATCCGTCGATTGTGGCTCAGCGCGTGAGGGTGAAGGCCTCGAGCGCGCCGATCATGGGCTTGGGCAGGGGCCTTGCCAGCTCGCCGCGCTTGCTGGTGCGCAGCTTCAGCGCCACCAGCGATTCGATGAGCTTGGTGCCCGCGGCCACGCCGTCGATCACCGGCACGCCGAGCACCTGCTCGATGTGCGCGCACAGGTCGGTCATGCCGGCGCAGCCGAGCACGATGCAGTCGGCGCCGTCTTCTTCGAGCGCGCGCCGGCATTCGTCGACGATGCGCTCGCGGGCGTTGGAGCCCGGCTCTTCCAGTTCGAGCACCGGCAGCTCGCAGGCGCGCACGTTGGCGCAGAAGCGCTCCATGCCGTAGATCTCGGCCAGGTGCCAGGCCTGGCCCATGGTGCGCCCCAGCGTGGTCACCACGCTGAAGCGGCTGCCGATCATGCTGGCCAGGTGCATCGCCGCTTCGGCGATGCCGACCACCGGGCCGCGCGCCAGCTCGCGCGCCGCCTTCAGGCCCGGGTCGCCGAAGCAGGCGATCACGTAGCCGTCGATGCCGTCGCGCTCGCCCGCGGCGATCTCCTGCAGCAACCCCGGCACGGCCAGCGCTTCGTCGTAGTGGCTCTCGATGGAGACCGGCCCCATGGCCGGGCTCACGGCCACGATCTCGGTGCCGGCGTGCGCCACCGAGCGGGCGCAGGCACCGATCTTCTCGGTCATGCTCCAGGTGGTGTTGGGGTTGATGATCTTGATGCGCACGGCGCGGTCCCTTCTTCGGTCAGTTTTTCAAGTCTTGTTGTTGCGGTTCAAGAGCACGTAGAGCACGAAGCCCAGGCCCATGCCGATGAACCACGCATAGTTGGCGGCGCCGCGCAGCGTCGGCACCATCACGCACAGGATGGGCACGAGGGCCGAGGGCACCAGCGCCTGGATCGCCTTCGGGTTGTAGCCGCCGCTGTACCAGTACTTGCCCTGTTTGCTCATGGTGTAGAGCGCGTCGACGTCGATCTGCTGCTTGCGCACGATGTAGTAATCGGCAATCAGGATGCCGAACAGCGGGCCGATGAACGAGCCCAGCACGTCCAGCGTGTAGTGGATGACCTCGGGGCTGTTGTAAAGGTTCCAGGGCGTGAGAAACACCGAGCCCACCGCGGCGATCATGCCGCCCGTGCGCCAGCTGATGTGCTGCGGCGCCACGTTCGAGAAGTCGAAGGCTGGCGACACGAAGTTGGCCACGATGTTGATGCCGATGGTGGCGATCATGAAGGTCAGCGCGCCCAGCACCACGGCCGTGGTGCTGTCGATCTTGCCCACGGTGTGCACCGGGTCGGTGATCAGTTCACCAAAAACGGGCAACGTGGCCGCCGTGGTGATCACGGTGAGCAGCGAGAAGAAAACGAAGTTGATGGGCAGACCCCAGAAGTTGCCCTTCTTCACCGCGTCGAAGCTCTTGCCGTAGCGCGAGAAGTCGCCGAAGTTGAGCATCGGGCCGCTGAAGTAGCTCACCACCAGCGCGATGGCCGAGAGCATCACCGGCAGCGCGTCCCAGCCCTGGAACTTGATGCCGCCCAGGTTCAGGTCGATGTTGCTCCAGCCGGCCTTCCACACCAGCCAGCCGCACAGCACGGCCATCACCACGTACACCGCCGGGCCGGCCCAGTCGATGAACTTGCGGATGGCTTCCATGCCGTGCCAGAACACGAAGGCCTGCAGCACCCACATGACCATGAACGCCACCCAGCCCAGGGCCGAGAGGCCGACGAAGCCGTACTGCGCCACGTCGGCATACGGCGCCAGGCCCGGCGCCATGTGCAGCGCCAGCACCATGAAGGCCGCCGAGGCCAGGTAGGTCTGCACGCCGTACCAGGCCACCGCGATCAGCCCGCGGATGATGGCCGGGATGTTGGCGCCCAGCACGCCGAACGAGGCGCGGCACACCACGGGGTAGGGCACGCCCGTCACCTGGCTGGGCTTGGCCACCAGGTTGCAGAAGACCTGCACGATCACGATGCCCACCAGCAGCGCCACCAGCACCTGCCAGCTCGACAGGCCCAGCGCGAACAGGCTGCCGGCCGTGATGTAGCCGCCCACGCTGTGCACGTCGGACATCCAGAACGCAAAGATGTTGTATTGCCCCCAGGTCTGCTTCTTGAGCGGGGCGAGGTCCTCGTTGGTCAGGCGCGGGTCGTAGCCCGGCTTGATGAGGGCATTCGATTCCGCGTGCGGCGCGATGCCGGCTTCGCTGGCCCCGGCGGGGGCATGGCTGGCGACTGTGCTCATGGTCTTTCCTCGTACTTGGTTGGGATGAGGGACTTTTTGACGCAAATTTCGCGCCGTCTTTATGGGTGCGTTATTTGTATACAAAAATTGAACCCAATCAAGACCATGCGGGGAATCATATATCCGTAGATTCCCTGATGCGAGGCGGGCCGGGGCAAAGAAAAAGCGCCATGCCCAGCGAGGGACATGGCGCCTTGGAGGCCGGGGGGATGGGGGCGCGGCCTACTGCGCCGCCACCTTCACGAACACCGGATTCGAGTAGAACCACAGGTCGTTGTAGTTGCGCGCATTGATCGCATTGAAGCGCGTGACCGGGTCGTCGCCGGCCGGCGTGGGCGTGCGTGCATCGAACAGCGGCTCGCCGCCCGCGGTTTCGTTCGGCACGTCGGTGCCCAGGTTGGTGCCGCGCAGGCGGAAGTACTGGTTGTTGCCGGCCTTCACGGTGTAGCTCACCGCGAAGTAGCCTTCGGTGTCGAGCGTCCAGTCGGCGCGGGTGAAGCGCTTGACCACGCGGGTCGTCGGGTTGGTGTCGCGTGCGTAGCCGGGCGTGCCCGGGAGTTCGCGGCCGGTCACGTCGCCTGCGATGAGGTCGATGTGGTCGACCACCGGCTTCACGTTGGCGTACACGCCGCTGCCGAGCTGGTACTCGAAGTTGTTGCGCTCGGGGCTCTTGAAGCGAATGGTGATCTTCAGGTCTTCGCCGGGTTTGGCGCTCACTTCAGTGCCCATCTCGCCCGCGCCCTTGGCGCTTTGCACCTTGAAGTCGAGCGCGTCGATCAGGCCGCCGTTGACCGCGAAGAGCTTGCCCGAGCGCATCGCGGTGAGCAGCGACTTCGGATCCTTGATGTCGCCCCAGAGGTGGTTCCTGGCGTACTCGCCGGGCGCGTAGCCGCTGCTGTACAGGCCCTTGGAGGTGGTGAAGTGATAGTCGGAATCGGCCACGTTCCAGATGCGGCGGCCCTCGGACAGCAGGGCGTCCCAGGTGCCGCCGAGCTTGGCGACAAGGTAGTCGACGCCGCCGTAGGTGCGCGAGGGCAGGTTGGCCGGCGTGTAGTCGCTGGCGTAGCCGCCGCGGTCGGGCTCCATCTGGTTGCCGACCATGCCCTCGAGCAGGAACGCGATGTCGGGCGCGGTGTCGTTCATCTCGCGCAGCTGGGCGGCCGTGTACTTGCCGGTGTTGCGCGAGGGGTGGTTGATCTGCAGGTAGCTGGAATCGGGGTAGTTCTTCTTGAGCCAGGCGATGGCCTTGATCACGTCGTCGTGCGTGGTGAAGGCGCGGGCGTCCTTGGCGTTCCAGGCGGCCACGTCGGCGGCGGGGAACAGCGCGGGGTCGCGGTTGGTGAACAGGTATTCGAACTGGCTCACGGCCTTGAGCGCCGCGTCGGACATGGGGCTGTCGGTCAGGATGCCGACGTTGCCGTGGTCGTGCGTGGCCATGTCCCACTCGAAGGACGCGAAGATCGTCTTGTCGGTGTACTTGCCGCCGGCCTGCAGCGCCTTGATGCGCGGCACCTGGTAGAGGGCCATGCCTCGCGAGAACGGAATCGCTGGGTCCAGCTTGCGGCCGTCGTTGTCATAGGAAGACATGCGCAGGTGGTCCGAGAGCGCGACCCAGTCGAGGCCGAAGGTGTCGAAGGCCTTGGCGAGCACCTGGTCGAGCGTGGAAATCTGCTGCGTGTCCTCCGACTGGATGGTGTGGACATGCAGGTCGCCCACGGTCCAGCGGCCGGTCGGCGCGGCCGGTGGTGGTGTGGCGGGCGAGGGCGCCGGTGCGGGGGCCGGCGGCGCGATGGGCAGGCCGGCGAACGGCGCACCGCCGCCGGAGCCGCCGCCGCAGGCGGTCAGCAGGGCCGCGCCGAGCGCGAGGGACGAGAAAAGCGTGGTGCGAAAGCGGGGTGCGGGAGACAGGGTTTTCATGGCGACACAAGCGGCGACGGCCAGCGCATGGCTGGCCGTCGCATCGGGATTTCAACGAGGCGGACGGCGTGAAAGCGCATCCGCCGGAGAACCCCGGAGTCTGAAATCCTGTCGTGACGCTTCGATGAAACTGCGATGAAAGTTCATGCCCGAAGGCATGCGCTTTCAGCCGCAGTTCAGGGCGCTCAGGCCAGCAGGTCGCTCAGCGTGCGCGCCACCACCTTGGTCGCGCGGCGCAGGTCTTCGAGCACCACGCGCTCGTCGCTGCGCTTGGCGTGCGACTCGAGCACGGTGCGCGGGCCGGCGCCGTAGATCACGCCGGGAATGCCGGCCTCGACGTACAGGCGCACGTCGGTGTACAGCGGCGTGCCCATGGCCTTGATGGGTTCGCCGAACAGCTCGCCGCCGTGCTTCTGGATCGCGTCGACCAGCGGCTTGTTGCCGGCCAGCGGCTTCATCGAGTTGGCGAGCAGCATGCGCTTGATCTCGACCGTGATGCCCGCGCTCTCGGCGGCGGCATCGGCGATCACCTGGCGGATGTTGGCCTCGACCTCGACGGGGTTCTCTTCGGGGATCATGCGGCGGTCGAGCTTGAACACGACCTTGCCGGGCACGACGTTGGTGTTGGTGCCGCCCTCGATGCGGCCCACGTTCAGGTAGGGGTGCGTGATGCCCTCGACCTTCGACGTGACCTTCTGGTAGAGCGTGTTCTGCGCGTACAGCGCGTTCAGGATCTTGGTGGCGCCCTGCAGCGCGTCGATGCCGGTGGTGGGCACGGCGGCGTGCGCCATCTTGCCGTGCACGGTCACTTCCATCTGCAGGCAGCCGTTGTGCGCGGTGACCACTTCGTAGCTGAAGCCGGCCGCGATCATGAGGTCGGGCTTGGTCAGGCCCTTCTCGAGCAGCCAGCCCGGGCCGAGGATGCCGCCGAACTCTTCGTCGTAGGTGAAGTGCAGCTCGATGCTGCCCTGGGTGGGCTTGGCCACGGCTTCGAGCGCGCGCAGCGCGAAGGTGAAGCTGGCAAAGTCGCTCTTGCTGACGGCGGCGGCGCGGCCGTACAGGCTGCCATCGACGATCTCGCCGCCGTAGGGGTCGTGCGTCCAGCCTTCGCCGGGCGGGACCACGTCGCCGTGGGCGTTGAGCGCCACGGTGCGTCCGCCGTTGCCGTACTTGCGGCGCACGATCAGGTTGGTGATCGACTCGAGGCCGTAGTCTTTCACCTCTTGCGCGGGCACGGCGTGCTTCTCGGCGTCGAGGCCGAAGTCCTTCAGCAGCTCGGCGGTGCGCTCGGCGTGCGGCGCGTTGTTGCCGGGCGGCGTGTCGGTGGGCACCTGCACCAGTTGCTGCAGGAATTGCACTTCCTCGTCGAAGTGGGCGTCGATCCAGGCGTCGAGTTTGGCGTAGTCGGTCATGGTGGTTGTTCTTGTGGGGTCGGTCAGTGGGCTTGTTCGGTGGCGAGGTTGTCCAGCAGGAGCTGGAAGGCCTGCACGGCGAGCTGGATGTCGTCGTTGGTGCTCGACTCGAGCGGGTTGTGGCTGATGCCCGAGTTGATGCCACGCACGAAGAGCATGGCCTGCGGCATCACCTCGTGCAGCTTCATCGCGTCGTGGCCGGCGCCACTGGGCATGCGGAAAAGCGGAATGCCCAGCGCGTCGACGGCCTGTTCCCAGCGCTGCTGCCAGGCGGGTTCGCTCGGCGCGGCGGCGGCGCGCATGGTTTCCTCGAGTTCGTAGCGCACGCCGCGGCGTTCGCAGATGTCCTTCAGTGCGGCGACCACGTCGTTGGCCAGCGCGTCGCGCTGTGCGTTGTTGGGCGCGCGCAGGTCGAGGCTGAACTTGCAGCGGCCGGGCACGACGTTGATCGAACCGCTGGGCACTTCGAGCATGCCCACGGTGCCGACCGAGTCGCCGTCTTTCGCGGCGCGCTGCTCGGTGTAGAGAATGAGCTCGCCCACGGCGGCGGCGGCGTCGCGGCGGCGGTCCATGGGCGTGGTGCCGGCGTGGCTGGCCATGCCGATGACTTCGCCCACATAGCGCACGCTGCCGTTGATGGAGGTGACGATGCCCAGCGGCAGGTCGAGCTCGGTGAGCACGGGGCCCTGTTCGATGTGCACCTCGACAAAGCCGAGGTAGCGCGCCGGGTCGCGCTGGATCTTCGGAATGTCTTCTTCCTTCAGGCCCGCGTGCTGCATGGCCTCGCGCATGGTGATGCCGTCGGCATCCTTCTGGTCGAGCCAGCGCGGGTCGAAGTGGCCGATGAGCGCGCCCGAGCCGAGGAAGGTGGCCTTGTAGCGCTGGCCCTCTTCTTCGGCGAAGCCGACGACTTCGAAGGCGAAGGGCAGGCGGCGGTTCTGGCGCTTGAGTTCGCGCACGCAGGCCATGGGCACGAAGATGCCCAGGCGGCCGTCGTACTTGCCGCCGTTGCGCACGGTGTCGTAGTGCGAGCCGGTGAGCAGGGTCTTGGCGTCGGGCGTGGCGCCTTCGTAGCGGCCGACCACGTTGCCCACGGCATCGATGTGCACGGAGTCGAAGCCGCAGTCGCGCATCCAGCCCGAGATGTTCGCGGCGCAGGCGCGGTGCGCGTCGGTCAGGTAGGTGACGGTGAGCTGGCCCTTCTCGGCATAGCCGGGGTCGGTGTGCACCGACAGCTGCTCCTGCCAGTCCCACACGTCGTTGCCGAGCGTGATGTCGGCGCCGAACTTGTCGTTCAGGCGGATCTCGGCGATGCGGTGGATGTTGCGCAGCGCCTCGCCGAGCTCGAAGCTCGGGTGGTTGTGCAGCCGGCGCGCGAAGGTTTCGATGATCTCGCGCTTGGCCAGGCCCGTGCCGCGCGGGCCGCGCACGGCCAGGATGAACGGGAAGCCGAACTTCGCGTTGTAGTCGGCGTTGAGCTTCTGGATCTGCGCGAACTCTTCGGGCGTGCAGTCGGTCAGGCCGGCCTTGTTCTGCTCGTTGGTCGACTCGGCGGTGAGCGTCTTGCTGACCATGGCCTTGCCGGCGAGCTCGGGGTGGGCGCGGATCAGGCCGATCTGCTCGTCGGCCGACGACGCGGCCAACGCCTGCACCAGCGCGTGCTTCAGATGCGCGAGCGAGCGGAAGGGGCGCTGCACCAGCGCGCGCTGCGCGATCCAGGGCGAGTGTTCGTACACGCCGTCGAGCATGGCAACGGCAGCGGCTGGCCCTGCGGCGTTGAGTTGGGCAAGGGTGAGGAGAGGGGTGCTCATGATGCGGCTCCGGCTTCGAAAGGATGTGCCTGCTTCCAGTGGCGTGCGATGTCGACGCGGCGGCAGACCCAGACCTTGTCGTGCGTGGCGATGTGGTCGAGAAAGCGCTGCAGCGCCGTGATGCGGCCGGGGCGGCCGAGCAGGCGACAGTGCATGCCTATGCTCATCATCTTGGGGCTGTCGTCGCCGTTCGGGTCGCCTTCGGCGTACAGCGCGTCGAAGGTGTCCTTCATGTACTGGAAGAACGGGTCGGCGTGCGAGTAGCCCTGCGGCAGCGCAAAGCGCATGTCGTTGCAGTCGAGCGTGTAGGGCACGATGAGCTGGGGCACGACCGAGCCGTCGGTCTTTTGCACCTTCATCCAGAAGGGCAGGTCGTCGCCGTAGTAGTCGCTGTCGTACTCGAAGCCGCCGTAGTCGGCCACGAGGCGGCGCGTGCGCGGGCTGTCGCGGCCGGTGTACCAGCCGAGCGCGCGCTCGCCGGTGAGCTTTTCGATGGCTTCCATGCCCAGGCGCATGTGCTCGCGCTCGGTGGCTTCATCGAGGTTCTGGTAATGGATCCAGCGCCAGCCGTGGCAGGCGATCTCGTGGCCGAGTTCCTTGAAGGCGGCCGTGAGCTCGGGGTAGCGCTGCAGTGCCATGCCCACGCCGAAGACGGTGAGCGGCAGGCCGCGCTTTTCGAACTCGCGCAGGATGCGCCACACGCCGGCGCGCGAGCCGTACTCGTAGATGCCTTCCATGCTGATGTGCCGGTCGGGGAAGCTCGCCGGGTTGAACATCTCGGAAAGGAACTGCTCGGAGCCCGCGTCGCCGTGCAGCGTGGCGTTCTCGCCGCCTTCTTCGTAGTTGAGGACGAACTGCACCGCCACGCGCGCGCCGCCGGGCCAGCGGGCGTGGGGCGGGTTGCGGCCGTAGCCGATCAGGTCGCGCGGGTAGGGCAGGGTGGTGTCGTAGACGGTCATGGGCGTTCGTTCAGGACAGTGCAAGCGAGATGTCGTTGGTGGGAACCTTGCGGTCGAAGGTGAGGTTGGCCTCGACGTGTTCCAGGTGCTCGGTCATGAGGCGCACGGCGAGTTCCTCGTCGCGCGCGGCCAGCGCCTTCACGATGTCGGCGTGCTCGTCGTTGGAATGCTCGGCCGCGCTGGTGCTCTGGTACATGAGCGTGATGAGGGCGCAGCGCGAGATCAGCTCGCCCAGAATTTGCGCCAGCACCTGGTTGCCCATGAGCTCGGCCATGCGCACGTGGAAGTCGCCCAGCAGTTCGGTGCGGCCCGACACGTCTTCGCCGCCGACGGCCGATTTCTCGAGCGCCACATGCTCCTTGAGCGCCTTGATCTTGGCGGGCGTGACGCTGCGCACGAAGGCGCGGGTCATCTCGGCCTCGAGCATGCGGCGCACGGCGAACACCTGCTTGGCCTCGTCGACGGCGGGCGCGGCCACGAAGGCGCCGCGCGCCGGCTCGAGCCGGATCAGCTTGTTCTGCGAGAGCTGGAACAGCGCCTGGCGCACCAAGGTGCGCGACACGCCGAAGTGATCGGCCAGCTTCTGCTCGGCGAGCTTGGTGCCGGGCTGAAGGCGGTGCTCGACGATGGCCTTCGTGAGGGCATCGACGATCGAACGGGTGGTGGAGGACTCCATGTTTTTCATGATAGACCCAAAGCCGGTAACTGTATACACTTTTGTCCACCGGAATTTCCCGCACCCCGATCTCACCGATCCGACACCCTTTGAAGGAGCGCCCCATGGGCTTGAGCACTCACGTACTGGACACGATGCACGGCGGCCCCGCGGCCGGCATGGAGGTGGCGCTGTACACCACCGACGGCGACGCCGCGACGCTGGTGAAGCGCTTCACGCTGAATTCGGACGGCCGCAGCGACGGTCCGCTCTACGACAACAACTCGATCAAGGTCGGCACCTACCGGCTGGTGTTCGACGTGGCGGGTTATTTCAAGGCCCGCGGCGTGACGCTGCCGGAGCCGAACTTCCTGAACAAGGTGGCGCTGGACTTCGGCGTGGCGCACACCGACCAGCACTACCACGTGCCCTTGCTCGTGAGCCCGTGGAGCTACTCCACCTATCGGGGCTCCTGAGGTCAGTCCCCTTGTTGCTGTCCCTCTGTCAGGGTGTCGAGCTGGAAACGCCCGCTCTTGTCCCACAGCCAGGTGTCGGTCCACGTGACTGCGCCCAGGCGCTGGGCGGGCGGGAAGGGCGCGGCCTGCAGCACGGCGCGCTCGATCTCGGCGATCACCTCGGGCGCGTGCTTGGGCGCGCGCAGCCAGTGCATCGAGACCACCTTGCCGCCGGCGTCCAGGTTCACCTGCAGCGTGCCGACCGCGTACAGCAGCGGCGGCATCTGGCCCTTGTAGATGCGCGAGGGGTTGGCGTTGTAGATGTGGCGTGCGGCGTCGCGGCGGTACTCGCGCGCGGTGGCCGCACTGGAGGCGCGCGGCGCGGGGCCGCTGCCCTGTGCGCTGCCGGCGCCGCTCAGCTGGCCGGGCACCGAGCCCGTCGAGCCGCAGCCGGCGAGCCACAAGGCGGAAAGAACAGTGGCGGCCCAGGCGAGGCGGCGCGGCGTAAGCTGGCGGTTCGTCATCATCGCCGGGGTTATACCGTGAGTTGTTGCTGCCTCGGCAACCGAAGGTTTCGGTCATGAACGGTGCGGTCGATCAATTGCTGGCGCGTCTTCGCCATGAAGACGCCGTGCTGGTGCGCGTCGAATCGACGCAGGGCTCGGCCCCGCGCGAGGCCGGCACGTGGATGGCCGTGTGGGCCGACGGGCTCACGGCCACCATCGGCGGCGGCCAGCTCGAGTTCCAGGCCACGCAGGAAGCGCGCGAGATCCTGGCCGGCACGCGCAGCCTCGAGGGCGTGCAGCGCTACCCGCTGGGCCCGAGCCTGGGCCAGTGCTGCGGCGGCGTGATGTTCCTGACCTACCGGCGCATCGGTGCGGCCGACGCGCCCGCGCTGCAAAAAGAACTGGTCGCGCAACTCGAACCCGTCGCGCTGTTCGGCGGCGGCCACGTGGGCGCCGCATTGGCGCGCCTGCTGGCCGTGCTGCCGTTCTCGGTGCGCTGGATCGACAGCCGCGACGGCGTGTTCCCCGACGCACTGCCCGCGCAGATCGACACCGAGCACTCGGAGCCTGTGCAGGACGCGGTGGCCGCGCTCGCGCCCGGCAGCCGCGTGCTGATCATGAGCTTCAGCCACGCCGAAGACCTGGACATCGTCATCGCCTGCCTGAAGCGCCTGCGCACGCGCAACGACCTGCCCTACATCGGCCTCATCGGCAGCAAGACCAAATGGGCCACCTTCCGCCACCGGCTGGAGGCGCGCGGCTTCACGGCCGACGAGCTGGCGCGCGTCACCTGTCCGATCGGCGTGCCCGGCATCACGGGCAAGGAACCCGAGGTGATCGCGGTGGCCGTGGCGGCACAGTTGTTGCAATCGCTGGGCTGAACAGGGTTTTCCCTTGGCGGCGACGCCGCAAATAGCATCCCGCCTCGTGCGAAAACTGTATACACTTTCGGTCCACAACAAGCCGCAGCGGAGCGAGGTCCATTTCAACGGACCTGCGTTCGCGGCACTTTCTCTGCTTACAGCGCCCGCGGTGGTGAGCAGGCTGAAACCCCTCCTTGGCGCCCCCACGCGCCAACAGGGTTGAGAGAGCGCTATATGGAAAGCTACTACCTCGACTGGGCCAACCTGCTGCTGCGCTGGGTCCACGTCATCACCGCCATCGCCTGGATCGGCGCCTCCTTCTACTTCGTGATGCTGGACAACAGCCTCGAGAAGCCGCAGGACCAGGAGTCGCTCGACAAGGGCGTGGGCGGCGAGCAATGGGCCGTGCACGGCGGCGGCTTCTACAACAGCCAGAAGTACGCGCTGGCGCCCAAGAAGCTGCCCGATCACCTGCACTGGTCGTACTGGGAGAGCTATTCGACCTGGCTCACGGGCTTTGCGCTCTTCACGATGTCGTACCTGTGGAACGCGAGCACGTACCTCATCGACAAGAGCAAGATGGACTGGCAGCCCGGCGCCGCCATTGCCGTGGCGCTGGCCTTCTTCGTCGTGTTCTGGATGGTCTACGACGGCATCTGCCAGATCTTCGGGCGCCGCAAGAACGGCGACACCATCGTCGGCGTGCTGATCGCGATCTTCATCGTCTTCGCGACCTGGCTGGCCTGCCAGTGGTTCGCGGGCCGTGCGGCCTTCCTGCTGGTGGGCGCCATGATGGCCACCACCATGAGCGGCAACGTGTTCTTCTGGATCATCCCGGGTCAGCGCAAGAACGTGAAGGCGCTGCGCGAAGGCCGGCCGGTCGACCCGGTGCACGGCCAGCGCGGCAAGCAGCGCAGCGTGCACAACACCTACTTCACGCTGCCGGTGCTGTTCGCGATGCTGAGCAACCACTACAGCTTCACCTACACGCACAAGTACAACTGGATCGTGCTGCTGCTGATCATGCTCGGCGGCGCGGCCATCCGGCAGTTCTTCGTGGTGCGCCACCGCTTCAAGCTGGGCAACGCGGGCAACCCGCTGCCCTACGCCATGGTCGGCATCGCGGTGCTGGGCCTCACGATCGTGTGGATGAAGCCCGAGCCGGCCGCGCCCGTCGCCGCCGCCGCCCAGGCCGCGCCCGCCGTGGCCTACCAGGACGTGCAGAAGGTGCTGGAGCAGCGCTGCTTCATGTGCCACGGCGCGGCCGTGCAGATGAAGAACGTGCGCGTCGACACGCCCGACCAGGTGACGGCGCATGCGCAGGCGATCTACCAGCAGGTCGTGGTGACCAAGATCATGCCGATGAACAACGCGACGAACATCACCGACGAAGAGCGGGCGTTGATCAGCCGCTGGTTCCAGGCCGGCGCCAAGACGAACTAGCAGACCGTGGCCTGCGAGGGCGGGCCGCCGGTCGTCGCACAATCGCCGAATGGAGACAACACGCAAGCCATGACCGCATCGACCTCGCCCTCAGCAACAGCTCCCGACCCGCGCGAAGCCCCGCGCGCTTTTCTCGAACACCTGTACCGCGTGGCGGTGGACCGCGCACTGCCGCTGTCCACGCTGGGCGCCCATCTGCCGAAACCGCCCAAGGGCCGCACCGTGGTGCTGGGCGCCGGCAAGGCCGGCGGTTCGATGGTGCAGGCGCTCGAGGCGCTGTGGCCGGCCGACGCCCCGCTGTCGGGCCTGGTCGTCACGCGCTATGACCACATTCCGCCGCGCCCCGCAGGCGTGCCGCAGCGCATCGAGATCGTCGAGGCCGCGCACCCCGTGCCCGACGCGGCCGGCCAGCAGGCGGCCGAGCGCATCCTGGCGCTCACGCAGGGCCTCACGGCCGACGATCTCGTGCTGTGCCTCATCTCCGGCGGCGGCTCGTCGCTGCTGGTGCTGCCGGCCGAGGGCCTCACGCTGGCCGACAAGCAGCGCATCAACAAGCAGCTGCTCGACAGCGGCGCCCACATCGGCGAGATGAACTGCGTGCGCAAGCACCTGTCGCGCATCAAAGGCGGCCGGCTCGCGGCGGCCTGTGCGCCGGCGCGCGTGGTCACGCTCACCATCAGCGACGTGCCGGGCGACGACCCGGCCGTGATCGCCAGCGGCCCCACCGTGCCCGACGCCACCACCTGCGCCGACGCGCTGGCCATCCTCGACCGCTACGGCATCGAGGTGCCGGCGCCCGTGCGCGCGCAACTCGAAAGCGGCGCGCTCGAAACCCCCAAGCCCGACGACGCCGTGTTCGCCGGCCACAGCACCCACCTCATCGCCACGCCGCAGCAGTCGCTCGAAGCCGCCGCCGCGGCCGCACGCGCCGCCGGCATCGGCGTGCATGTGCTGAGCGACGAAATGGAAGGCGAATCGCGCGAAGTGGGCAAGGTGCATGCGGCGCTCGCCCGCGCCGTGGCCCTGCGCGGCGAGCCCTTCGCCCGGCCCTGCGTCATCCTGTCGGGCGGCGAAACCACCGTCACCATCCGTCCGCGCCAACCCGGCCAGGCCAAGGGCCGCGGCGGGCGGGCCGGCGAGTTCTGCCTGGGCCTGGCCGGCGCGCTCATGGGCCAGCCGCAGGTCTGGGCGCTGGCGGCCGACACCGACGGCATCGACGGCGTGGAAGACAACGCCGGCGCCTTCGTCACGCCCGACACCCTGGCGCGCGCCACGGCGCAGGGCAGGAAGCTGTCCGACCACCTCGACCGCAACGACGCCTACGGCTATTTCGACGCCATCGGCGACCTGTTCGTGACCGGTCCGACGAACACCAACGTCAACGACTTCCGCGCGATCCTCGTGCTGTAGGCGCGCCCCGGCCCCTGGCGGGGGCCGCCGGCAAGCTTTGTGAACTCAGGTTAATCTACGGCCCCGGCGGCGCTTGGCCGCCGTTGTCGCATGCGCACCCCCACGGGGTGCCGCGCCGCGCGCCCGATTTCCCGTTTCGTTTTCACCATCCAGTCCTCGAAGGAAAGAGTTCGCCATGACCGCCACCTACACCGACACCCGCCTGCTGATCGACGGCCAATGGGTCGACGCCGCCGACGGCAAGACGCTCGACGTGCTGAACCCCGCCACCGGCAAGGCCATCGGCAAGGTGGCGCACGCCAGCATCGTCGACCTCGACCGCGCCCTGGCCGCCGCCCAGCGCGGCTTCGAAGCCTGGCGCGACACGCCCGCCAACGAGCGCGCCGCCGTGATGCGCCGCGCCGCCGGCCTGATCCGCGAACGCGCCCTGGACATCGCCAAGCTGCTGACGCAGGAACAAGGCAAGCCGCTGGGCGAGGCCAAGGTCGAAATGATGGCCGCCGCCGACATCATCGAGTGGTTCGCCGACGAAGGCCGCCGCGTGTACGGCCGCATCGTGCCCTCGCGCAACCTGGCCGCGCAGCAGCTGGTCATCAAGGAGCCGGTCGGCCCGGTCGCGGCCTTCACGCCGTGGAACTTCCCCGTCAACCAGATCGTGCGCAAGCTCGGCGCCGCGCTGGCCACCGGCTGCTCCTTCCTGGTGAAGGCGCCCGAAGAAACCCCGGCCTCGCCGGCCGCGCTGCTGAAGGCTTTTGTCGACGCCGGCATTCCGGGCGGCGTGGTGGGCCTGGTGTTCGGCAACCCGGGCGAGATCTCGAGCTACCTCATCGCGCATCCGATCATCCGCAAGGTCACCTTCACCGGCTCGACCCCGGTCGGCAAGCAACTGGCCGCGCTGGCCGGTTCGCACATGAAGCGCGTCACGATGGAACTGGGCGGCCACGCCCCGGTGATCGTGGCCGAAGACGCCGACGTGGCGCTGGCCGTCAAGGCCGCCGGTGCCGCCAAGTTCCGCAACGCCGGCCAGGTCTGCATCTCGCCGACTCGCTTCCTGGTGCACAACAGCCTGCGTCATGAGTTCGCGAGCCTGCTGGTCAAGCACGCCGAAGGCCTGAAGATGGGCGACGGCCTGGCCGAAGGCACCAACCTCGGCCCGCTGGCCAACGCCCGCCGCCTCACGGCCATGGCCCATGTGCTGGAAGACGCGCGCAAGAAGGGCGCCACGGTCGCGACCGGCGGCGAACGCGTCGGCGACACCGGCAACTTCTTCGCACCCACCGTCATCACCGACGTGCCGCTGGACGCCGACGTGTTCAACAACGAACCCTTCGGCCCCATCGCCGCGATCCGCGGTTTCGACACGCTCGAAGAGGCCATCACCGAAGCCAACCGCCTGCCGTTCGGCCTGGCCGGCTACGCCTTCACCAAGTCGATCAAGAGCGCGCACCTGCTGAGCCAGAAGCTCGAGCTGGGCATGCTGTGGATCAACCAGCCCGCCACGCCCTCGCCGGAAATGCCGTTCGGCGGCGTGAAGGATTCGGGCTACGGTTCGGAAGGTGGCCCGGAGGCAATCGAGGCCTACCTGAACACCAAGGCCGTTTCGATCCTCGGCGTCTAACTAGTCTTCGGCGGAGGCGTTCCAGAACGCCTGCTGAACGCCTTCCAGCGTCTCCAGCTCCGCGATCACCTGGTCGAGCTCTTCGGGCTCGACCGCGGTGGCGTACAGCGTTGCGGCGATCTCCGTGTCGGCCTGCCCGAAGGCGTGCTGGTCGATGTCGCGCACCGGGTAGTTCGCGGCTTCCAGCTGCACCAGCAGCTGGTCCATCACCTCGGGCCGCGCCGCGCGCGAACAGATCACGCGCACCGTGTAGGTCGCCTCGCTCGATTCCTCGTGCACCGGGCGGCGGTTGATGCGGTTCACCACCGGCCGCAGCAGCGTGTTGCTCGCCAGCACGAAGAGCGCGGCGATCAACGCCTCGCCCAGCAGGTCGGCGCCCGCACAGGCGCCCACCGCGGCCGACCCCCACAGCGTGGCCGCCGTGTTCAGGCCCGTGATGTTGGCGCCTTCCTTCATGATCGCGCCGGCACCGAGAAAGCCGATGCCCGAGACCACGTAGGCGACCACGCGCACCGCGCCGTCGGGGCCGCCCAGGCGGGCCGCCATGTCGACGAAAACGGCCGCGCCCACGGCCACCAGCGTGTTGGTGCGCAGCCCCGCGGTGCGCTGGCGCACCTGGCGTTCGAAGCCGATCAGCGAGCCGAGCAGGAAGGCCGCGCCCACGCTGACCAGGGTGTCCAGCAGCGAGGGCAGGTTGATGTGGCGAATGGCTTCCATGAGTGATCCTCCTGATCCTCTGTGTGCGAAGCAGGGTAGCGGCCTTGTGTGACAGCCGCGACCCTGCGTTCGCCGGGTGGTTCTTGTCTTACTGCCAGCCGTACTTGCGCGCGTACCAGCCCTTCACGGCCTGCGTCAGCGTCGCGTAGCCGACGAGCATCAGCACCAGCCACGGGAAGTACGCGAGCGGCAGCGCCTGCAGCTTGAAGTAGTGCGCCAGCGGCCCCATCGGCAGCCAGATGCCCACGGCCGCAATCGCCGCGCCCATGGCCAGCAGCGGCCAGGCCGCGCGGCTTTGCAGGAACGGAATCTTGCGCGTGCGGATCAGGTGCACGATGAGCGTCTGCGACAGCAGGCCTTCAATGAACCAGCCCGACTGGAACAGCGTCTGGTGCTCCACCGAATTGGCCGCGAACACGAACCACATCACGGTGTAGGTCAGGATGTCGAACACCGAGCTCAGCGGCCCGAAGAACACCATGAAGCGGCCCAGGTCGGCCGGGTTCCAGCGCTGCGGTGTCTTCAGGAATTCCTCGTCCACGTTGTCGAACGGGATCGCGATCTGCGACACGTCGTACAGCAGGTTCTGCACCAGCAGGTGCAGCGGCAGCATCGGCAAGAAGGGCAGGAAGGCGCTGGCCACCAGCACCGAGAACACGTTGCCGAAGTTCGAGCTGGCCGTGATCTTGATGTACTTGAGCATGTTGGCGAAGGTGCGGCGGCCTTCGACCACGCCTTGCTCCAGCACCATCAGGCTCTTCTCGAGCAGGATGATGTCGGCCGATTCCTTGGCCACGTCCACTGCGCCGTCCACCGAGATGCCGATGTCGGCGGCGCGCAGCGCGGGCGCGTCGTTGATGCCGTCGCCCATGAAGCCGACCACGTGGCCGTTGGCATGCAGCGCCTGCACGATGCGTTCCTTGTGCGCGGGCGTGAGCTTGGCGAACACCTGGCGCATCTCCACCACCTGCCGCAGCTCGGCCTCGTTCATGCGCTCGACCTCATGGCCCAGCACCATGCGCCCGGCGTCGATGCCGACGTCACCGCAGACCTTGCGCGTGACCAATTCGTTGTCGCCGGTCAGCACCTTCACTGCCACGCCGTGCGCGGCCAGCGCCTGCAGCGCGGGCGCGGTCGATTCCTTCGGCGGATCGAGGAAGGCCACGTAGCCCAGCAGCGTGAGCCCCGCCTCGTCGGCCACGCCGTAGGCCGGCTTGCGTGCACCGGCGTGCAGCGTGCGGCTGGCCACGGCCACCACGCGCAGCCCCTGGGCATTGAGCTCCGAGGCCACGCGGTGGATGCGCGCCATCACGTCGGCGTCGAGCGCGAGCACCTCGGCGCCGCGTTCGACCGAGGTGCACACCGACAGGATCTCTTCGAGCGCGCCCTTGCAGATCAGCAGGTGCTCGTCCTCGCCGTGCGCCACCACCACCGACATGCGGCGGCGCGAGAAGTCGAAGGGCACTTCGTCGACCTTGCGCCAGCCGGTCTGCAGCTGCGTGTCGAGCTGCACTTCGGCGTGGCTGAGCACGGCCTTGTCGAGCAGGTTCTTCAGCCCGGTCTGGTGAAAGCTGTTGAGGTAGGCCTGCTGCAGCACGTGGTCGGAGTCTTCGCCCCAGGCGTTGGTGTGGCGTTCGAGCACGATGCGGTCCTGCGTCAGCGTGCCGGTCTTGTCGGTGCACAGCACGTCCATCGCGCCGAAGTTGTGGATGGCTTCGAGGCGCTTCACGATCACCTTGCGGCGCGACATCACGACGGCGCCCTTGGCCAGCGTGGCGGTCACGATCATCGGCAGCATCTCGGGCGTGAGCCCGACCGCGATCGACAGCGCGAACAGCGCCGCCTCCCACCAGTCGCCCTTGGTCACGCCGTTGATCACCAGCACCAGCGGCGCCATCACCAGCATGAAGCGGATCAGCAGCCAGCTCACGCGGTTGATGCCGGCCTGGAAGGCGGTGGTGCCGCGGTCGGTCGCGCTCACGCGCTGGGCCAGCGCGCCGAAGAAGGTGCGCTCGCCCGTGTGCACGATCACCGCGGTGGCGGTGCCGCTGATCACGTTGGTGCCCATGAACAGCAGGTTGTCGCGCTCCAGCACGCCGGCCTGGTGGTCGGCGGCTGTGGCGGCGAACTTCTCCACCGGCATCGATTCGCCGGTGAGCGCCGACTGGCTGATGAACAGGTCTTTCGCCGAGAGCAGGCGCGCGTCGGCCGGGATCATGTCGCCGGCCGACAGCGCGATCACGTCGCCCGGAACGAGGTCGCGCATCGGCACTTCGATGCGTTGCGTGCCGGCGTGCGCGAGGTCGAAACCGTCGTCACCCGCGCGGCCGGCCTTCTCGCCGGGCGCGGGGCGCAGCACCGTCGAGGTGTTGCTCACCATCGCCTTGAGCCGGTCGGCCGCCTTGTTGGAGCGCGACTCCTGCAGGAAGCGCAGCACGGTCGACAGCAGCACCATGCTGCCGATCACCACCGTGGCCTTCGTGTCCTCGGTGACGTACGAGACCAGCGCGAGCACCGTCAGCAGCAGGTTGAAGGGGTTGCGGTAGCACTGCCACAGGTGGTTCCACCACGGCAGCGGCTGCTCGTGGCGCACCTCGTTGCTGCCCAGCCGCTTGCGCAGCGCGAGCGCGTGCGCCTCGGTCAGGCCTTGCGACGAGCTGTTCAGGCGCACCAGCACCTCGCCCGCGTCGGTGTGCGAGGCGGCGGCCAGCGCCTTGGCGATCTCGGGTGGCATCGCGGCCGAGCCGAGGCTGCTGGGCTTGGCGCTCAGCAGCGTCTGCCAGCGCTCGAAGTGGTGCCGCATGTGGCGGCTGCGCAGGAAGCTTTCGAAAAAGGACTTCAGGACGTTCTTCATTGTTCTTCTCCTGTGTGGGGGCGCTCAGCGAGCGAACGCCCAGGTGAGGCCCAGCGTCCAGCCGCGCGGGCCGTCGTGGCGCAGGTCGCGGGCGTGGCTGAGATCGACGTTGACGGCCGGCGTGGCCGTCCAGCGCAGGCCGGCGCGCCAGGCGTTGCGCCCGCCTTCGCGGAAGCGCTCGGCCACGAGCGACAGCGCGGGCAGGGCGGCCCATTCGAGCGCGGCGCCCGAGTGGCTGGTGCTCGGCCGCGCACGATGGAAGTCGCGCCCCAGGTTCAGGTGGGCGCGCCATTGGTCGTCGAACTGCCAGGTGACGGGGATCACCACGCTGCTGTCGGCAAGGCGCAACGAGGCGCGGTCGCCTGTGCTGCGTTGCCACGTGGCCGAGGCGAGCACGCCGGTGCTCAGCGTGTCGGTGAGCGCGAAGGCCCACTTGATCTGCGGGCCGGCGCGCAGGGTGCGGCCGTCGGCGCTGCGCTCGCGTTCGAGGTTCAGGCCCAGCTCGATGGGGCCGACACGGCAGGCCGGACCGAGGTGCACGAGGCGCTGGCCAGCCCAGGTCTCGATCTGGCACTGGCCCGGATCGAGGATGGCGGCGTCGTCCACCGAGTGGTGGCCGCCCGCGGCGTGGGTCTGCGTGGCGGCCAGGCCGCAGAGGGTGGCCAGCCAGGCGCGGCTTGGCGCGGGGCGGCGGGAGGCAAAGGGGCGGGCGCTGGAACGGGCGGCCGTGGCCGTCCGCACGACACGCCGCAGGCGTTCGCGGGTCATGGGTGTTTCTCCTTCGGGTGCGGCGCGCCGCGAAGGAAGGAAACGCCCGTGACGACTTGCTTAATTACTCAGCAGCAGTCAGCCGGCGGGGCTCCTCCGCAGCGCGGCAGGCTGCGAGGTGAATGGGGGATCGATCGGGCAAGGAAGGCGGCGCACAGCGGCGCAAGCAAGGGTCCGGGTCCATGAGGGCCTCCTGTTCTGTGGGGTGGCAGGGGCGGGCTTCAGCGGCGCGTGGTGCCGTGGCCGGGTGGGTCGAGCAGCAGGAAGAAGCTGCGGATGCGGCGCGTGGTCCACAGCGCGGCGGCGCGGTCCAGGGCCTGCTCGTCGTCGACGTGCGGGGCCGGGCTCACGCGCGTTGGCGCACCGGCGTGCGCCGACGGACGACCGTGCGACGGTCGCACCTGCGGATGCAACGGACGAATCTGAAACTGGCGCATGACAAGGCTCCTTCACGCTGAAGGGCCTCGCGCACGGACGCACGCAAGCTGACTGACAAAGTCAGCGACGAAGAACAACGGGAATCGGTAGGGAGAGCCGCTTGCCCGTGGGGCAAGGGGTTCGCGCTGCGGACACGGCGGCCGCCAGCGCGGGAGCTGCCTGCGCTAGAGGGCCGGGGGTGTCACGCCTGCCGAGGCACGCGTCTTGTCACTGATCCAACTGGCACTGTCCACGCACGGGGCTCCGAAATGATGATCTCCGGATTGTTGCACCGCATCATTGGCAGCGTCAACCCTTGGCATGAAGCAACAGGCTGCGTCGGGGCTGCGTGGCGTGGAGCCGGGCCTCGTTCGCGCTGCGTTCGATAGGGGCCGGAAACCAGCGGAAGATGTTCGAGTCGCTGCGCCAGCCGTTGCTGAAGCGCACGAACAGGAAGCCCGACATGGCATTGCCCAGGTCGTCCACCGGAATGCCCGCGGCGCGCAGGGCCTCGACCTCTTGCGCGGCACTCATGTCGAAGGGAAGTTTCAGCGTGATGCTCGCGCTGTGAAGACTGGGTCGGGGCATCGTGACCTCCTTTGCACTGACCATGGGACGTAGTGAAGCGCAAGGAGTTGTGTCAGGCGATACCGAAGATATGGGAGCTGTCCATTGGACAGAGGGGGTGCGATTCGCCCTCGCTCCCTCGTGGCATCCCCCGACCGGGGGATGCCAGGGGTAGGGTGGCCTATGCCGAATGCCTGCCCTCTGTGCCTATAGTCGACGCGCATGAACCCAAGCACCCCCGCCATCCTGTTCATCTGCACAGGCAACATCTGCCGTTCGCCGACCGCGCACGCACTGCTGCTCCACAAGGCGCAGCGCGCGGGCTTCGCGGTGGAGGTCGACAGCGCCGCCATCTCCGACGAGGAGCGCGGCAATCCGCCCGATCCACGCTCGGTGGCCGAGGCGCTGCGGCGTGGCATCGCGATGCCCACACACCGCGCACGCCAGGTGCATGCGGCCGACTTCGAACGCTTCGACTGGCTCATCGGCATGACGCAGCAACACTGCGCCGCATTGCGCCGGCGCGCGCCCGCCGAGGCGGCGCGCAAGGTGCGCCTGCTCTCGGAGTTCGCCGATGCCATCGGCGGCGACGTGCCCGACCCGTGGTACGGCGGCCACCAGGCCTTCATCGAGGCCTTCGACCTGATCGACCTCGGCGTGGAAGGCCTGCTCGCGCAGCTGCGTCGCGACGCGGCCTGAACGGGCAGGCCTTGTTCAGCCCGTGCAGAGCGCCCGGATCGTCGGCGGAATCGGCACCGCGCGGATGCCGCCGCCTTCGCGCTTGGCGGCAAAGATCCGCACCTCTTCGCATTCGAGGATCAGGTCGTCGCCGCGCGTCACGCGGTAGGTCTGCACGAAGCTCTTGTCGCGCCATTCGGTGATGCGCACCGCGATCTGCAGCGTGTCGCCGTAGCTGGCCGCCTTGACGAAGCGCGTGTGCGTGTCGACCAGCGGCGTGCCGATCACGCCGAGGGTGCGGGCGGTGTCTTCCCAGCGCGGCACGCCGCACTCGGCGAAGAAGTGGCGCGAGGCCGCGTCGATCCAGCGGAAGAAGTTGGGAAACCAGACGATGCCGGCGGGGTCGCAGTCGCCGAACTCGACGCGTGCGGTGTAGACGACTTCCTTGCCGGAAGCGTCGGTGGGAGAGGGAGTGCTGCTCATCCGTCGATTGTCCCGGCTGCTCAGTCCGCCTTGATGCCGCGCTCGCGGATCAGCGCGCCGAAGCGTTGCGAGTCTGCCGCCGCGCGGCGCTGGAAGTCGGCCGGCGTGCCCGGCGCCGGCTCGCCGCCGATGGCCGCGATGCGCTCCTTCACCGCCGGCAGCGCGAGTGCGCGGTTGACCTGCGTGTTGAGCTGAGCCACCACCTCGGGCGGCGTGCCGGCCGGTGCGTAGAAGCCGAAGACCGTGTCGGCGTCGAAGCCGCGCAGGCCGGCCTCGTCGAGCGTGGGCACGTCGGGGAACTGCGACGAGCGGTGCGGGCTGCCCACGGCCAGCAGCTTGAGCTTGCCGGCGCGCACCTGGTTCAGGGCAATGCCGGGGTCGAAGGCGTAGTCGATCTGGCCGGCCAGCAGGTCCTGCAAGGCGGGCGCCGCGCCGCGGTACGGCACGTGCAGCGCGAACAGGCCGGCCTGGCTCTTGAACATCTCGCCGGCCAGGTGCGGCGAGCTGCCGTTGCCCGGCGAGCCGTACGAGAGCTTGCCGGGGTTGGCCTTGAGGTAGGCCATGAACGACTTCACGTCGGTCGGCGGCAGCGAAGGCCGTGTGACCAAAAACACCAGCACGCGCGCGGCCGCGGCCACGGGCACCAGGTCCTTCGCGGGGTCGAAGCTCATGCGCGCATACAGGTGCGGGTTCACCGACACCATGCCGCCCGAGCTCATGAGCAGCGTGTAGCCGTCGGCCGCCGCACGCGCCACGGCCTCGCCGCCGACGTTGCCGTTGGCACCGCCGCGGTTCTCGATCACCACGGGCTGCTTCAGCGCCTCCTGCAGCGGCTGCGAGACGGCGCGCGCGAGCTGGTCGGCTGCGCCGCCGGCCGGGAAGTTGACGATCACCTTGATGGGCTTGGAGGGCCACGTGTCGGCGTGCACGGCAGGCGCGCACAAGGCGGTGCTGGCCAGGGCGAGCGCCAGCAGCAGGCGGCGCGAGGAAGCGGGGGTGGATGGGTTCATGGTTCTTTGTCTCCTCAGGTCGTGGTCGTTGTCTTGGGCCGCTTCATCCAGCGGATGGGTTGCGCCTGCACCGGGCGCGGCGCGGCGCCGTGGCGCGTGAGCGCGGCGTCCAGCGCCTTGCCGCCTTCGTCGGCGAGCGCGGCCTCGCGGGCCGCGGCGATGGCCTCGGCGCGCGCCGCGGGCTGCAGCGTGGCGCGGCCCGCGAGCTCGTCGATCACGTGCAGCAGGTTGTGCTTGCCGCGTTCGTTGGTGCTGCCGTAGCCCTTGATGAGCCGGCCGCACAGCGCCAGCTCGCGGCCCAGCGCCCAGTGCGCGCGCGTGCCGGTCTCGACGGCGGCCAGCCAGCGCTCGATCAGCGCCTGCTCTTCGGCAAAGCGGCTGCCGCGCCGGCGCAGCCAGGTGAGCGAGGCCAGCAGCCGCAGCGAGGCCATGCCGAGCACCGAATGGCTGCCCACCTGCAGCGGCAGCGCCCACGGCGCGAGTCCGCGCGACTGGCGGGCGCGGTCCCAGGCGGTCACGCGGCGCGCGAGCGACGGCGGCAGCAGCGCCGCGAACTCGGGCGCGCCGGGCTTGAAGTGGTCGAAGACCTTCACGAGGTCGTCGTCGCCCGCGCGCACTTCCTGGCGCACGCGCTGCGCGCGGCTGGCGCGGCCCTTCAGCGCGGCCACGCGCACGATGTCGTCGAAGGCCATCCACAGCGCCAGCCAGCGCGCCGTTTCGCGCGTGACCGCGAAGCCCTGCGCGCCCGACGGATCGGCGGCGCGCTCGGCCTCGAGCACCCGCGCGAGGCGATCGGCGTACAGCGCGGCGTAGGCGTTGTCCTGGTAGTCGCGCACCCGCGCATGGCCCAGCGTCAGCATGTCGTGCACGGCCGGCGGAAAGCGGCGCGCCACGTCGTCGGGCAGGGCCTGCGGCGGCGGGGGCGCGTCGCGCGTGTCGTCGCCGGCCAGCACGCCCTGCACGAAGGCGGCCTGGGCGCGCGGCGCGCGCACGGCCTCGAAGGCGGCGGCAAAGCCGCGCAGGCTGGCGGCGGCCATCTTGCCGAGCTTGTCGGGCGCGGCCTCGTCGCCGCCGCGCACCGCACGTTCGTAGGCCTCGCGCGGGAATGGGAACAGGCCGCTGCCCGCGATCGCGCCCAGCATCACGGCGCTGACCACCGTGCCGGCCTCGCGCGCCATGGCGCCCATGTCGAGCACGTGGTGCTCGCGGCTGAAGGCCTTGACCACGTCCAGCAGGCGCTGCGCGTCGGCGCGGCCGTCGCCGGGCACCATGCGCTCGGCCGTGGTGAGCACGCGCGCCGACGAACTGATGACCAGCGTGCGCAGCGGCGCGCTCATGCCGTTGCCGATCTGGCGCGTGGTCTCCAGCAGCTCCGACGAGACGATCGCGTCGAGCGCGCCCGGCACCGGGCCCAGGCTGAACACCGGGCGCCGGCCGCCCAGCTGCGCCATCGGCACCGGGAACACTTCGAGGTAGTAGGTGGTGGCGCCGGTGCGCTGCGCCACGCCGGGGATCGACGTGCTCTGCGCCGCGTAGCCCGCGTGCCGTGCGGCATCGACCAGCCATTCGGTGAGCACGCCGCCGCCTTCGCCGCCGAGGGCGCAGACGAGGAGGGTGGTGGGACGGTTCTGTTCCATGTCTCGGTTCTCTTTCATGCCGGCCGCAGGGCGCCGACGATCGCGCTGCGCAGGCCGTGCAGCAGGCGTTCGTGCCACTTCGGGTTCTGCACCACCTCGGCGCGGTAGAAGCTCGGGCACAGCGTGGCCGCGTGCGCGTTGGCGCCGCACAGGCCGCAGCCCACGCAGCCGTCGATGACGACGGCCACCGGGTCGACCTTCAGCGGATCGGGGTTGTCCTTGAGCGTGAGGGTGGGGCAGCCCGACAGGCGGATGCAGGCGTGGTCGCCGTTGCACACGTCCTCGTCGACGCCGTACTTCACGCGCACCACACGTTTGCCCTTTTTGAGCAGGCCGGCGATCCACGGCTTGATGCGGCGCTGCCGCTCGAGCTGGCACTCGCCCTCGGCGATCACCACCTTCAGGCCGTTGAAGTCGCTCGTGAGCGCCTCGGTGAGCGTCTTGCGCATGCGCTCCACGTCGTAGGTGGTGACGGTGCGCATCCACTGCACGCCCAGGCCCGTGAGCGTGGCCTCGATGGTCTGGTTCTTGTCGACCAAGCTCTGCTGCTTGTCGACGGCGCGTTCCTTGATCTCGTCGTCGGGCGTGGAGATGATGTCCTGCGTGCCGGTGGCCGAGGTGTAGCCGTTCTTGAAGATCAGCAGCACCGCGTCGTCGTCGTTGAACAGCGCGCTCTGCACGCCCGTGAGCAGGCCGTTGTGCCAGAAACCGCCGTCGCCCATGATCGACAGCGTGCGCCGGTTCATCATCGGCGCCACGCCCGCGCGGCTGGCCAGGCTCATGCCGTAGCCGAGGATCGAGTGGCCCATCGAGAACGGCTCGAAGGTGCCGAAGGCATGGCAGCCGATGTCGGCCGCGATGTGCACCGGCCCGGTTTCCTGCTGCGCGAGCTTGAGGGCCGAGAACACCGGCCGCTCGGGGCAGCCCACGCAAAAACTCGGCGGGCGGTTGGGCAGCGGCGCGTCGAGCCGGCGCGCCACCGCCTCGCGGCGTTCGCGGTTGCCGGCCAGCCAGGCCTGCGCCGAGGCGGCGGCCTCGCTCGCGCCGAGGTAGCGCTCGGCAAAGGCCGCGAGGCCGCCCGACAGCACCTCCACGCCGTACTCGCCGGCCTGCGGCAGCAGGTCCTTGCCGTGCAGCGGCGTCTGGATGTCGCGTCGGCGCAGCAGCGTGGCGATGTCCTGCTCGATGTACTCGGGCTGGCCTTCTTCCACCACCAGCACCGCGCGCTTGCCGATGCAGAAGTCGGCCACCTGCTCGGGCACCAGCGGGTAGGTCACGTTGAGCACCAGGATCGGGATGTCGGTGTCGCCGAAGGCATCGGCCAGGCCCTGCTGCTGCAGGCTGCGGATCAGCGCGTTGTACAGCCCGCCCTGCACCACGATGCCCAGGTCGGGGTGGCGCCGGCCGGGCATCAGCTCGTTGAGGCCGTTCGCCACGATGTGGCGGCGCGCGGCCGGCATGCGCTCGTCGCCCTTGAGCTTCTCGTGGCGGAAGGTGACGGGCGGGTGCGCCAGGCGCATGTAGTCGAAGCCCGCGGGCTCGTCCATCAGCGCGCGCGTGGACACGGCGGGCGCGATGTTGTCCTTGCAGTCGAAGCTGCCGCGCACGTGGCAGGTGCGGATGCGCAGCTCCATCAGGCAGGGCATGTTCGACGCCTCCGACAGCTGGAAGCCCTGCTCGACCATGCGCACCATCACGCCCAGGTCGGGCCGCGGATCGAGCAGGCACATGCTCGACTTGAGCGCGTAGGCGTGCGTGCGCTCCTGGATCACGCTGGCGCCTTCGCCGTAGTCCTCGCCCACCACGATCAGCACGCCGCCGGTCACGCCGGGCGACGACAGGTTGGACAGCGCATCGGCCGCCACGTTGGTGCCGACGATCGACTTCCAGGTCACGGCGCCGCGCAGCGGGTAGTGGATGGACGCGCCGAGCATCGCCGCGGCCGAGGCCTCGTTGGAGCAGGCCTCGACGTGCACGCCCAGCTCGTCCATGTAGGCCTTGCCCTGCACCATCACGTCCAGCAGGTGCGACACCGGCGCGCCCTGGTAGCCGCCGACGTAGGCCACGCCCGACTGCAGCAGGCCCTTGGTGATCGCGAGGATGCCCTCGCCGTGGAAGGTGTCGCCCGCGCCCAGGCGCAGCATTTCCACTTCCTTGCTGAATGAAACTTCCATCGTGTCTCGTGCTTCTTGTCGTGGGGAGAACGCGGGAGTGTGGGCGGGCCTGCGTCATACTTCAATGCAATGAGCCAGCTATCGAATATGAATGGGGTGCATATTGATTCGGTCGACCTCAACCTGCTCCGGTTGTTCGACGCCGTCTACCGCACCCGCAACGTGAGCCGCGCCGCCGAGGCCCTGGGCCTCACGCAGCCGGCGGCCAGCCACGGCCTCACGCGGCTGCGCCTGCTGCTGGGCGACGCGCTGTTCACGCGCAGCCTCGGCGGCGTGGCGCCCACGCCGCGCGCCGAGCGGCTGGCGGTGCCCGTGCAGTCGGCACTGGCCATGCTGCAGCAGGCGCTGAGCGAGCCCGAGCGCTTCGACCCGGCCGCGTCGCGCAAGCTCTTTCGCATCCACATGAGCGACATCGGCGAGGGCCGCTTTCTGCCCGCTCTGATGGCGCGGCTGCGCGAGCTGGCACCGGGCGTGCGCGTGGAGACCATGCCGCTCGCCCCGGGCGAGATCGCCACCGCGCTGGACAGCGGCAGGGTCGACTTCGCCTTCGGCTTCCTGCCGCACGTGGAGGACACCCAGCGCACGCAGCTGCTGAAAGACCGCTACATCGTGCTGCTGCGCCACGACCACCCCTTCGTGAAGCGCCGGCGCAGCGGCCAGGCGCTGCTGGCCGCGCTGCACGAGCTCGACTACGTGGCCGTGCGCACCCACGCCGACACGCTGCGCATCCTGCAGCTGCTGAACCTCGAAGACCGCCTGCGCCTGACGACCGAGCACTTCATGGTGCTGCCGGCCATCGTGCGCGCCACCGACCTCGCGGTCGTGATGCCGCGCAACATCGCGCGCGGCTTCGCGGCCGAGGGCGGCTACGCCATCGTCGAGCCGCCGTTTCCGCTGCGCGACTTCACCGTGTCGCTGCACTGGAGCAAGCGCTTCGAGGCCGACCCGGGCAACCGCTGGTTGCGGCAGGTGATCGTGGCCCTGTTCTCGGAGCGCGGCTGACCGCGACCGCCGAACACCCGCAGCGTGCCCCGTGACCAGGGCACTGGGTGCTTCCCGCAGCGAAATCAAGGAGGAGGGCGAAGCCCGGGGGACATTCGCGGAGGGAAGTACCCGGTGGCCTGGGCACGCACCCCGGACACACGCGTTATTCTCAAACGTTCCCGCCTCGCGCCTAAGTCCCCCGATCCCCGTCCGAATGTCCGTCCCGCATCCCCTTTCCCCCGTCTCCCTTCACCGTCCCGCAAGCTTCGGCGTGCGCTGACGAAACCCCCGGTGCAAGCGATTCTTTCCGGGGCCGTCCCGGTCCTGATCTTCATGGCCTGCGTGGGCCTGGCCACCTACGCGCAGAACCTCACGGGCTTTGCGTTCAGCCTCATCCTGCTGGGCCTCGTGTCGGTGTTCGACATCGCCAGCGTGAACGACGCGGCCAATGCCGCGACCGTGCTGAGCCTGCTCAACGCCTGGACCTACTTCCGCGCGCGCCCCGGCCCCGTGCCCTGGCAGCTGATGAAGCCCGCGCTCAACGGCAGCACCGTCGGCGTGATCGTCGGGCTCATGCTGCTCGTGTGGCTCAGCGGCAGTGCCGTGTCGTGGCTGCGGGGCCTGCTGGGCGTGTCGATCCTGGTCTGCGCCGTGCTGCTGTTGCTGCAGGGCAAGCCGCTGCCGGCCGTGTCGGGCCGCACCAGCTTCGCCCTCATCGGCGGGCTCTCGGGCGTGCTGGGCGGGCTGTTTTCCGCCTCCGGCCCGCCCATCGTCTTCCACATGTACCGCCAGCCGCTGGACCGCGAACTCGTGCGCCGCGCGCTGCTGCTGATGTTCGCCTTCAACTCGCTCGTGCGGCTCGTCATCGTGGTGCCCACCGGCCACTTCTCGTGGCACTCGGCGCTGCTCGCCGGTTGCGCCATGCCCGTGGTCTACGCCGCGACGCGGCTGCACCATCGCCTGCCGAACAAGCTGCAGCCGCGCACCTTGCAATGGCTGGTCGCCGGGCTGCTTTTCGTGGCCGGCGTGACGCTGCTGGCCACCGCCTGGACCGCCATCGCACACGGCTGAAAAACGGCTGAAAACCCTCGGTTTCCGGCGTGGCCCGGGAATTGCAACGTCAATCCAAGGGTTTCCCCGGACGTGGCATACCGACCCTCACATACGCGTTATGGGCGTGCCCGTATGCAAGACCCCACGCAAGCCGCTAACGTCCATGACTGGCCCATGACGGGCCGCCCACGAGCCAGAAAAAGCATGAGCACCGAGAGCAGCAGTACACCGATTCAACCGATCCGCTTCTTCCATCGCGGAAAGATCGTCGACGTCAGCGGGGTCCATCCGACCCGCTCGGTGCTCGACTGGCTGCGCGAAGACGCGCGCTGCACCGGCACCAAGGAAGGCTGCAACGAAGGCGACTGCGGCGCCTGCACCGTCGTCATCGGCGAGCTGGCCACCGACGCCCACGCGCCCGGCGCGGTCGACGGCCTGCAGCTGCAGACCGTCAACGCCTGCATCCAGTTTTTGCCCACGCTGCACGGCAAGGCGCTGTTCACGGTCGAAGACCTCAAGGGCCAGTGCGCGTCGCAGTGCAAGCCCAAGACGGAAGCCCCGGCCAAGCACGCCGTCCACCCGCTGCACCCCGTGCAGCAGGCCATGGTCGACTGCCACGGCTCGCAGTGCGGTTTCTGCACGCCGGGCTTCGTGATGTCGCTGTGGGCCACCTACGAACACCACCAGGCCGAGGGCACGCAGCCCACGCGCCAGCAGCTGGCCGACGACCTGTCGGGCAACCTCTGCCGCTGCACCGGCTACCGCCCCATCCTCGACGCCGGCCAGCGCATGTTCGACCTGCCGGCCGTGCGCCTGGACACCGCCCCCGTGGTGGCCGCGCTCACCGCGCTGAAGAACGACGGGCTGGACTACGCGGCCCCGCTCGGCGCCCGCATCGACCACTTCCACGCCCCCAAGACCCTGGCCCAGCTCGCCGCGCTGCGCGTGCAGAAGCCGCGCGCCCAGCTGCTGGCCGGCTCGACCGACGTCGGCCTGTGGGTCAACAAGCAGTTCCGCGACCTCGGCGACATCATCTATGTCGGCGACGTGGCCGAGATGAAGACCGTGGAAGAGCGCGCCGACGAGCTCTACATCGGCGCCGGCGCCTCGCTCGAAGCCGCCTTCGGCGCGCTGGTCGAGCGCGTGCCCAGCCTGGCCGACGTGTGGCTGCGCTTTGCCTCGCCGCCGATCCGCCACGCCGGCACCATGGGCGGCAACGTCGCCAACGGCTCGCCCATCGGCGATTCGCCGCCGGTGCTGATGTCGCTGGACGCCGAGATCGAGCTGCGCCGCGGCGACGTCGTGCGCCGCATGCCGCTGCCCGACTTCTACCTCGACTACATGAAGAACGAGCTGCAGCCCGGCGAGTTCGTGCAGGGCCTGGCCGTGCCGCTGGCTGCCATGCGCCGCCAGGTGCGCGCCTACAAGATCAGCAAGCGCTTCGACTGCGACATCTCCGCGCTGTGCGCGGGCTTCGCCATCGAACTGGAAGCCGGCAGCGACACGGTGAAGGCCGTGCGCCTGGCCTTCGGCGGCATGGCCGCCACCGTCAAGCGCGCCGCCAACGCCGAAGCCGCGCTCGTGGGCAAGCCCTGGACGCAGGCCAGCGTGGCCACCGCCAAGCTGGCGCTGGCACAGGACTTCAAGCCGCTTTCCGACATGCGGGCCTCGGCCGACTACCGCCTGCAGGTGGCGCAGAACCTGATCCAGCGCCTGTGGCTCGAAACCCGCACGCAGGACGCGCTGTCCATCGAAGAAACCAGCGTCTGGAGCGTGATGCCCCATGTCGTTGCCAAGGTTGCGGCGGAAGGACTCTGACCATGAACAAACCCATCGACGCCCGCCTGCTGCAGCCCGCGGAGGCCTTTGCCGACTACCTGAAGAACACCGCCGCCCGCATCGACGTGGGCGCCGAAGCGTTGGCGCACGGCCGCGGCATGCGCGTGGGCATCAGCCGCCCGCACGAGTCGGCGCACCTGCACGTGGCCGGCGAGGCCACCTACATCGACGACATTCCCGAACTCGCCGGCACGCTGCACTGCGCGCTGGGCCTGTCGCCGGTCGCCAACGGCCGCGTGACGGCGCTGTCGCTCGACGCCATCCGCGCCATGCCCGGCGTGGTCACGGTGCTCACCGCCGACGACATTCCCGGCACCAACGACTGCGGCTCGATCATTCACGACGACCCGATCCTGCTGCCCGTGAACGACGGCGGCGAGATCCGCTACCTCGGCCAGCCCGTGTTCGCCGTGATCGCCGAAACCCGCGATGCCGCGCGCCGCGCCGCCGCCAAGGCCAAGGACGCGCTGACCATCGAGGCGCAGCCGCCCGTCATCACACCGCAGGACGCGCATGCGCGCGGCCAGTACGTGGTGCCGCCGATGCACATCGTGCGCAGCGGCGGGGCCGCCAACGGCGGCGACGAGGCCGCCGTGCGCGCCGCCATCGCGAAGGCGCCGCACCGCCACACCGCCACGCTCGACGTGGGCGGGCAGGAACAGTTCTACCTCGAAGGCCAGATCAGCTACGCCATCCCGAAGGAGGGCGGCACGCTGCACATCCACTGCTCGACGCAGCACCCGAGCGAGATGCAGCACCTGGTGGCGCACGCGCTGCACCTGTCCTCGAACGAGGTGCATGTGGAATGCCGGCGCATGGGCGGCGGCTTCGGCGGCAAGGAATCGCAGTCGGCGCTGTTCGCCTGCGTGGCGGCCATCGCGGCGCGCCAGCTGCAGCGCCCCGTGAAGCTGCGCCTGGACCGCGACGACGACTTCATGGTCACCGGTCGTCGCCACTGCTTCTGGTACGAGTACGAGGTGGGTTACGACGACGAGGGCCGTATCCTCGGCGCCGAGATCACGATGGTCTCGCGCGCCGGCCATTCGGCCGACCTGTCGGGCCCGGTGATGACGCGCGCGCTGTGCCACTTCGACAACGCCTACTGGCTGCCCAACGTGAGCATGCACGGCTTCTCGGGCAAGACCAACACGCAGAGCAACACGGCGTTCCGCGGCTTCGGCGGCCCGCAGGGCGCCATCGCCATCGAGAACATCATGGACTCGGTGGCGCGCGAACTGAAGCGCGACCCACTCGATGTGCGGCGCGTCAACTTCTACGGCAAGGGCGAGAACAACGTCACGCCGTACCGCCAGACCGTGACCGACAACATCGTCCACGAACTCGTGGCCGAGCTCGAAGAAACCAGCGACTACCGCCTGCGCCGCGAAGAGATCGCCGCCTTCAACGCCAAGAGCCCGGTGCTCAAGCGCGGCCTGGCGCTGGCGCCACTGAAGTTCGGCATCTCGTTCAACGTGAAGCACTTCAACCAGGCCGGCGCGCTCGTGCACGTGTACACCGACGGCTCGATCCTCGTGAACCACGGCGGCACCGAAATGGGCCAGGGCCTGAACACCAAGGTGGCGCAGGTGGTGGCGCACGAGCTGGGCGTGAGCTTCGAGCGCGTGCGCGTCACCGCGACTGACACGACGAAAGTGGCCAACACCTCGGCCACGGCGGCCTCGACCGGCGCCGACCTGAACGGCAAGGCCGCGCAGGACGCCGCCCGCCAGATCCGCGAACGCCTGGCCGCCTGCGCCGCCGAGCGCCACGGCGGCAACGCCGCCGACGTGCGCTTTGCCAACGACCAGGTCGAGGTGAACGGCCGCACGCTGGCCTTCAGCACCGTGGTGGGCGAGGCGTACCTCGACCGCAAGCAGCTGTGGTCCGACGGCTTCTACGCCACGCCCGGCCTGAGCTGGGACAAGGACAAGATGCAGGGCCGCCCGTTCTACTACTACGCCTACGGCGCGGCGGTGAGCGAAGTGGTGGTCGACACGCTCACCGGCGAATGGAAGCTGCTGCGTGCCGACATCCTGCACGACGCGGGCAAGTCGCTGAACCCGGCCGTGGACATCGGCCAGGTCGAGGGCGCCTTCATCCAGGGCATGGGCTGGCTCACGACCGAAGAACTGGTGTGGCACCCGGCGAGCGGCAAGCTCACCACGCACGCGCCGAGCACCTACAAGATCCCGACGGCCAACGACTGCCCGCCGGTGTTCAACGTGCGCCTGTTCGAGGGCCAGAACTTCGAAGACTCCATTCACCGCAGCAAGGCCGTGGGCGAACCGCCGCTGCTGCTGCCGTTCTCGGTGTTCTTCGCGATCCGCGATGCCGTGTCGGCCGCGGGCGGGCACCGGGTCGATCCGCCGCTGAAGGCGCCGGCCACGAGCGAATCCATCCTCCGCGCCCTGACCGCGGTGCAGGCAGCCTCTGGCGAATGAGCACCGGCCGTGCTCGCACGGTCCGAGCGTCCTTCCGTTCTCCAAATGCTGCGCTGTATAACTGTTCGCACAGACAAGAAAGGTGTGAACAGCCATGAGAGACCAGGCGCTTTTCGACAAGATCGACCTTCATCTGATTCGGGTGCTTCATACCGTGCTGACCGACCGCAGCGTCTCGCGCGCCGCCATCCGCCTGGGCATGTACCAGCCGGCCGTCTCGGCCGCGCTGAAGCGCCTGCGCGAGCTGTCGGGCGACCCGCTGCTGGTGCGCTCGGGCTCGGGCATGGTGCCCACCGACGCGGGGCTGCGCATGATCGAGCCCGCGGCCAGCATCCTGCGGGCGGCCGAGATGCTGTTCTCGGATGCGCGGGGTTTCGAGCCGCAGTCGGCGGCCACGACCTTCCGCATCGCGGCCAGCGACTACATGGACCCGCTGTTCCTGCCGATGCTGGTGGCGCAGGTCAAGCGCGAGGCGCCGCTGTGCCAGATCGAGATCCATGCGCTCTCGCCCGACTCGGACTACCACGGGCACCTGGCGCTCGGGCAGGTCGACCTGGTGATCGGCAACTGGCTCAAGCCGCCGGAAGACCTGCACATGGCGCGCCTGTTCGGCGACGAGGTGGTGTCGCTGGTCAACCAGGACCATCCGGCGGTGCGGCGCGGGTGGGACCTGGAAACCTGGCTGGCGGCCGAGCACATCGCGCCCACGCCCATGCACCCGGGCGGGCGCGGCATCATCGACCAGATGCTCGACGAGCTGGGCCGGCAGCGCAACATCACGGCGCGCTGCGCGCACTTCAGCCTTATCCCGGACATGGTGGCCTCGAGCCTGCTGGTGCTGACCACCGGGCGCCAGTACTGCGAGCGCTTCGCCGCACGGCTGCCCGTGAAGATCCTCGAGTGCCCGGCTGCCTTGCCGCGCCTCATGTACTACCAGCTCTGGCACGAACGCACGCATTCGTCGAGCTCCGCGCGCTGGCTGCGCGAATGCATCAAGGGCGTGGCGGCGTCGCTGCGGCCCGGCTTCGACGCCGCGCCCGCCGCCACTGCCCGAGCCCTGCCGGCTGAGCCGCTTTCCGATCCTCCCTGAGCCCTCCGTCGCGCCGGCGTCGCGACCGAGGCAACGATGAACGAACCGCCACATACAACAGCTGGAGACAAGCGAAATGAACAGGTATGAAGAGGTGCCCAAGGCCACCACTCCCCGGGCCGCCGGGGCCACCGAGGCGGCGCCGTTGCGTGCGGCCACCGCACCGGCCAACGCCGGTCTGCTGGAACGCTTTTTCAAGCTGACCGAGCACAACACCACCGTGCGCACCGAAGTCATCGCAGGGCTGACGACCTTCCTGACGATGGCCTACATCATCTTCGTGAACCCGTCGATCCTCGGGGACGCGGGCATGCCCAAGGGCGCGGTCTTCGTCGCCACCTGCCTGATCGCGGCCATCGGCACGCTGATCATGGGCCTGTACGCCAACTACCCGATCGCCATGGCGCCGGGCATGGGCCTGAACGCCTACTTCGCCTACGTGGTCGTGCTCGGCATGGGCTACACGTGGCAGACCGCGCTGGGCGCGGTGTTCATCTCGGGCTGTCTGTTCCTGATCGTGACGGTCACCGGGTTGCGGGAGCTGTTCATCGCGGGCATACCGCAGTCCTTGCGAACGGCGATCACCGTGGGCATCGGCATGTTCCTGGCGCTCATCGCGCTCAAGAGCGCGGGCGTGGTCGCGGCTTCGCCGGCCACCTTCGTCACGCTGGGCGACCTGCACTCGGCTCCCGTGATCCTGGCGACCATCGGCTTCCTCATGATCGTGGCGCTCGACCGGCTCAAGGTGCGCGGCGCCATCCTGATCGGCATCCTCACGGTGACGGTGCTGTCGTTCTTCTTCGGCGGCAACAAGTTCCACGGCGTGTTCGACGCACCGCCGTCCATCGCGCCCACCTTCATGCAGCTGGACATCCTGAGCGCGCTCAAGGGCGGCATCCTGAACGTGGTGCTGGTGTTCTTCCTGGTCGAGATGTTCGATGCCACCGGCACGCTGATGGGCGTGGCCAAGCGCGCCGGCCTGCTGGTGCCGGGCAAGATGGAGCGCATGAACAAGGCGCTGCTCGCCGACAGCGGCGCGATCTTCGCGGGCTCGCTGCTGGGCACGTCGAGCACCACGGCGTATGTGGAAAGCGCGGCCGGCGTGCAAGCCGGTGGCCGCACCGGCCTCACGGCCGTGGTGGTGGCGGTGCTGTTCCTGGCCTGCCTGATGATCTCGCCGCTGGCGGGCTCGGTGCCGGCCTACGCCACCGCACCGGCGCTGCTCTTCGTGGGCTGCCTGATGCTGCGCGACCTGGTCGAGCTCGACTGGGAAGACACCACCGAGGTGATCCCCGCCGCCGTCACGGCGCTGGCCATGCCCTTCACCTACTCGATCGCCAACGGCCTGGCCTTCGGCTTCATCACCTACGCCGTGCTCAAGCTGTGCACCGGCCGGGCACGGGAAGTGCATGCGATGGTGTGGGTGATCGCGGCGATCTTCCTGTTCAAGTTCGCCTACATCGGCGGACACTGAAGGACGCGCCGTCGGGCGCCGATGGTCGCGGGGACGCTATTAAACTTATAGCTGTCCCCGCTTGTTGATGTTGAACGAGACAAACCCACGAAACCCGGCATGACAACCCCCAGACTCCAGCTGGCGCACATCACCAAGCGGTATCCCGCGGTGGTGGCCAACAGCGACATCTCCCTGGCCGTGCAGCCCGGCGAAATCCATGCCGTGCTCGGAGAGAACGGCGCGGGCAAATCGACCCTGATGAAGATCATCTACGGCTCGGTCAAGCCCGACGAAGGCACCGTCACCTTCGACGGCCAGGCGGTGTACCTGCGCAACCCGCAGCAGGCGCGCGCGCTGGGCATCAGCATGGTGTTCCAGCACTTCAGCCTGTTCGACACGCTCACCGTGGCCGAGAACGTCTGGCTGGGCCTGGACAAGTCGCTCGCGCTGGCCGAGGTGGCCCGCAGCATCACGGCCAAGGCGAGCGAGTACGGGCTGGACATCGACCCCTCGCGCCCCGTGCACACGCTGTCGGTGGGCGAGATGCAGCGGGTGGAGATCATCCGCGCGCTGCTCACCAACCCCAAGCTGCTGATCCTGGACGAGCCGACCTCGGTGCTCACGCCGCAGGCCGTGATCCGCCTGTTCGGCGTGCTGAACAAGCTGGCCTCGGAAGGCTGCAGCATCCTGTACATCAGCCACAAGCTGCACGAGATCCAGGAGCTGTGCACGGCCTGCACCGTGCTGCGCGGCGGCAAGGTCACGGGTGTGTGCAACCCGCGCAACGAGAGCACCGAATCGCTCTCGCGCCTCATGATCGGCAGCGAGCCGCCGCCGCTGCAGCACCGTCCGCTGCATGCCGGCGCGGTGGCGCTGCGCGTGCAGGGCCTGAAGCTGGCGCGCGAAGACCAGTTCGGCGTCGACCTGGACGGCATCTCCTTCGACGTGCGCGCCGGCGAGGTCGTCGGCATCGCCGGCGTCTCGGGCAACGGCCAGAAGGAACTGCTGTACACGCTCTCGGGCGAGGACGTGCGCGCCGAGCCCGCCATGGTGCGCGTGTTCGACCAGCCGGCCGGCCGGTTGCGCCCGCGCGCGCGGCGTGCGCTGGGCCTGCATTTCGTGCCCGAGGAGCGGCTGGGGCGCGGTGCCGTGCCTACGCTGGGCCTGGCGCACAACCTGCTGCTCACGCGCAGCAATGCGGTGGGCAAGGGCGGCTGGATCCGCACCGCCGAACTCGACAAGCAGGCGCGTTCCATCATCGATCGCTTCAAGGTGAAGGCCGGCGGCCCGGGCGCGGCGGCGCGTTCGCTGTCGGGCGGCAACCTGCAGAAATTCATCGTCGGTCGCGAGATCGACGCCAACCCGAAGCTCTTCATCGTCTCGCAGCCGACCTGGGGCGTGGACGTGGGTGCGGCGGCGCTCATCCATGCCGAGATCCTGGCGCTGCGCGATGTCGGCTGCGCCGTGCTCGTGATCAGCGAGGAGCTGGACGAGCTGTTCAACATCTGCGACCGGCTGCACGTGATCGCCAAGGGGCGGCTGTCGCCCTCGATCGACCGCGCGGCGGCCACGCTGCCGCAGATCGGCGAGTGGATGAGCGGCCTGTGGCCGCAGGCACAGCCCCACCAGAACAACAAGAAGGAGGGCGCGCATGCTCAAGCTTGAACCCCGCCCGGAGCTGTCGCGCTTCTGGAGCTACGGCTCGCCGATCCTGGCGCTGCTGATCACCGTGCTCATCGGCGTGGCGCTGTTCGCCGCGCTCGGCAAGGACCCGGTCAAGGGCCTGCAGGTGTTCTTCTACGAGCCGATCAAGAGCGGCTACGCCATCGGCGAGCTGATGGTCAAGGCCACGCCGCTGCTTATCATTGCGCTCGGCCTGGCGGTGTGCTTTCGCTCCAACGTCTGGAACATCGGCGCCGAAGGGCAGTTCGTGTGCGGCGCCATCGCGGCGGGCGGCGTGGCGCTCCTGGCCGACAAGAGCACCGGCAGCTGGATCGTCGTGGCCATTCTGCTGGCGGGCATTCTGGGCGGCATGGTGTGGGCGGGCATCGTCGCGTTCCTGCGCGACAAGTTCAACGCCAACGAAATCCTCGTGAGCCTGATGCTGGTCTACGTGGCTACGCTGATGCTGAGCTACCTGGTCTTCGGCCCCTGGAAAGATCCGCAGGGCTACAACTTTCCGCAGACCAAGACCTTCGAGGCGGTGACGCAGATCCCGCGGCTCATGAAGGGCTCGCGCGTGTCGATCGGGCTGATCATTGCGCTGGTCGGCGCGGGCGCGCTGTGGGTGTTCCTGTTCCGCACGCGCGCGGGCTTCGCGCAGCAGGTCGGCGGGCTGGCGCCCGCGGCGGCGCGCTATGCCGGGTTCTCGGCACGCCGCGCCGTGTGGATCGCGCTGCTCACCTCGGGCGGCGCGGCCGGCCTGGCGGGCGCGCTCGAAGTGGCGGGTCCCATCGGCCAGCTCACGCCGTACGTGCCCGCGGGCTACGGCTTCGCGGCCATCATCGTGGCCTTCGTCGGGCGGCTGCACCCGGTGGGCATGATTTTCTCGGCGATCCTGATGAGCATGTTCTACATCGGCGGCGAACTCGCGCAGTCGCGCCTGGGCCTGCCCAAGTCGCTCACCGGCGTGTTCCAGGGCCTGCTGCTGTTCACGCTGCTGGCCTGCGACACGCTCATCGCCTACCGCATCCGCCGCAAGGCCGGCGCCAAGGCCGCGACGCTGACCACGAGTTCGCTGCAGGTCAGCACGCCGATCACCGCGCCGACCGCGCCCGTTGCGCCGACCGCGCGTGCCACCGAAGGAGGGCTCTGAACCATGGAAAGCTACGCACTCCTGCTGGGCTCGACCCTGAGCGCGGGCACCGTGCTCGCCATCGCGGCGCTGGGCCTGTTGATCAACGAGAAGGCCGGCGTCGTCAACCTCGGTGCCGAGGGCATGATGCTGTGCGCCGCCATCGCGGGCTTCGCGACGGTGGTCATCACGCACAACCCCTGGCTCGGCTTCCTGGCCGGCATGGCGGCCGGTGCCTTGCTCGCGGCCTTCTTCGGCGTGCTCGTGATCTGGCTCAACACCAACCAGTACGCGACGGGGCTCGCGCTGAGCCTGTTCGGCGTCGGCTTCTCGGCCTTCGCGGGCATCAGCTTCGTGCAGGCCAAGCTGCCCGAGAGCACGCCCTTCGCCATTCCCGTGCTGGCCGACATCCCGCTGGCCGGCCCGGCGCTGTTCCGGCACCACCCGATGGTGTACGTGGCCGTGCTGCTGACCATCGGGCTCATCTGGTTCCTGTACCGCACCCGCGCCGGCCTCGTGCTGCGCTCGGTGGGCGAGTCGCCCGAGTCGGCGCATGCGCTGGGCTACCCGGTGCGGCGCATCCGCTTCCTGGCGGTGATCGCGGGCGGCGCGCTGTGCGGGCTGGCGGGGGCGTACCTGTCGACCGTGTACACGCCGCTGTGGGTCGAGGGCATGGTCGCCGGCCGCGGCTGGATCGCGCTGGCGCTGACCACCTTCGCCACCTGGCGCCCGATCCGCGTGCTGCTCGGCGCCTACCTGTTCGGCGGCGTCTCGATGCTGGGTTTCCACCTGCAAAGCAGCGGCGTCGACGTGCCCTCGCAGTTCCTCAGCATGGCCCAGTACATCGCGCCGATCGTGGTGCTGGCGCTGATCTCGCGCAACCCCGCCTTCATCCGCATCAACATGCCGGCATCGATGGGGAAACCGTTCTACCCCGGCTCATAATCGCGTTCTCGTTTTTTTGCCAACCCGTCCTTTTCTTCCGAGGATTTCGACAATGAATGATCTGAACAAGCGTTCCCTTCTCAAGCTCGCCGCCCTCACCGCGGTGGCTTCGGCGGCCCTCATCGGCTGCGGCAAGAAGGAAGAGGCGGCCGCCCCCGCAGCATCGCCGGCGCCGGCCCCCGCGGCCGCCCCGGCCCCCGCACCGGCGGCCCCGCTGAACATCGCATTCGCCTATGTCGGTCCCGTGGGCGACGGCGGCTGGTCCTTCGCGCACGACAACGCCCGCAAGGCGCTCGAGAAGGAATTCGGCGACAAGATCAAGACCACCTTCGTCGAAAGCGTGCCCGAGTCGGCCGACGCCGAACGCGTGTTCCGCGACTTCGTGGGCCAGGGCAACAAGCTGATCTTCGGCACCACCTTCGGCTACATGGAACCCATGCTCAAGGTCGCCAACGACAGCAAGGACGTGAAGTTCGAGCATGCCACCGGCTACAAGACCGCCGAGAACATGCGCACCTACGACAGCCGCACCTACGAAGGCGCGTACATGGCCGGCGTGATCGCCGGTTCGATGACCAAGAGCAACACGCTGGGCGTGGTCGGCTCGGTGCCGATTCCTGAAGTGCTGCGCAACATCAACAGCTTCACGCTGGGTGCGCAGTCGGTCAACCCGAAGATCACGACCAAGGTCGTGTGGGTGAACGAGTGGTTCAGCCCGCCCAAGGAAACCGAAGCCGCCACCGCCCTCATCAACGGCGGCGCCGACGTGCTGTTCCAGAACACCGACTCGCCGGCCGTGCTGAAGACAGCACAAGAGAAGGGCAAGCGCGCCTTCGGCTGGGACTCCGACATGACCGCCTACGGCCCGAAGGCCCACCTGGGCTCGGCCATCATCAACTGGGCGCCGTACTACATCAAGACCACGCAGGACGCGCTGGACGGCAAGTGGGCCACCGGCCAGACCTGGTGGGGCGTGAAGGAAGGCGCGATCGACATCGTCTCGATCGCCGAAGACGTGCCCGCCGAAGCCAAGGCCAAGGTCGAGGAAATCAAGAAGGGCCTGAAGGACGGCAGCTTCTCGATCTGGAAGGGCCCGATCGTCGGTCAGGACGGCAAGGAGCTGATCGCCAAGGACGCGGTCGCCGACGACAAGTTCCTGTCGGGCGTGAACTTCTACGTCAAGGGCGTGGAAGGCAAGGTGCCGGGCGGCGACAAGAAGTAATCGATCGATCGATCGCTTCGGCGATTGCCACGAGAAGGGTCGTCTGCGGACGGCCCTTTTTTCATTCAGGAAAGGGATTCACACCATGAAGCTGCAGAGGGTCATGGCGGCAGGCGCGGCACTGCTGGCCGTGTCGATGTCGTTCGCCGCACCGCCGACGTTCTCGACAGAGGAGCAGCGCCTGCGCAAGGCTGTGGACGATGCCGAAATGTGCTTTTACTTCGCCGGCGAATTCAACGGCGACGGTTCGGCGCACGACAAGGAAGTGGCGCGCCAACAGCGCCAGCATTGCGGCAAGGAAGGCCAGCAGCTGGTGCTGCGGGCCTACCGCAAGAACCCGCAGGACACACGCCTCTACCCGGCGGTGCTGCGGCTGGACGGGTTGATGCCGGGGCTCACATTGCCCGCGGCCGAGAAGGCACGGCTGTGTGCCGTGGCCAAGACGGAACTGGCCTGCCCCTGAGTCGGCTTACTGCGCAGCCGCCTGCAGCTGCGCCGCCATCTTCTGGTGGATCAGGTTCACCGCCTTCAATGGCCGCAGCATCACCTTGAACTCGGTGATCCGGCCTTCGGCGTTCCACTTCATCATGTCCACGCCGTTGATGGCGATGCCGTCCAGTTCGAGTTCGAACTCGAGCACGGCATCGGTCGGGCCCTGGAGTTCGCGCACGTAGCGAAAGCTCTCGTTGAAGAAGACCTGGAAGGCCGCGGCGAGGTACTGCTTGGTGATGGCCTTGCCGACCTGCGGTCGGTGCACCACGGGCGAGAGGAAGACGGCGTCGTCGGCCAGCAGGGCGTCGAGCCCCGCCACGTCGCGTGTCTTGACGAGCCGGTGCCAGGTGGAAAGGGTGTCGATCGCCATGGGTCTCCTCGCGCGGTGGATGGATGGAAGAACGGAAAACCCAGTCTAGCGAAGCGCCTGCGGGCCCGTCGTCGCGGGCGCGACGGGGCCGGCAGGCGGCCGGGCTACGCGCCTTGCCAGCGCTTGAGCACCAGCGTGGCGTTGGTGCCGCCGAAGCCGAAGCTGTTGCTCATCACGGTGTCGACGGTGGCGTTCTCGCGCGTGGCGGTGAGGATGGGCATGTCGGCCACTTCGGGGTCGAGCGCCTCGATGTTGGCCGAGCCGGCCATGAAGCTGCCTTCCATCATCAGCAGGCAGTAGATCGCCTCGTGCACGCCGGCGGCGCCCAGCGAGTGGCCCGACAGGCTTTTGGTGGAGCTGATGGCCGGCGCCTTGTCGCCGAAGACTTCGCGCACGCCCTTCATTTCCATGACGTCGCCGACGGGCGTCGAGGTGCCGTGGGTGTTCAGGTAGTCGATGGGCGTGTCGACGGTCGACAGCGCCATCTGCATGCAGCGCACCGCGCCTTCGCCGCTGGGCGCGACCATGTCGTAGCCGTCGGAGGTGGCGCCGTAGCCGACGATCTCGGCGTAGATTTTTGCGCCGCGCGCCAGTGCGTGGTCGAGCGACTCGACCACGACCATGCCGCCGCCGCCGGCGATGACGAAGCCGTCGCGCTCGGCGTCATAGGCACGCGAGGCCTTCTCGGGCGTGTCGTTGTACTTGGTGGACAGCGCGCCCATGGCGTCGAACAGGAACGACTGGGTCCAGTGCTCTTCCTCGCCGCCGCCGGCGAACACGATGTCCTGCTTGCCCATCTGGATCTGCTCCATGGCGTTGCCGATGCAGTGCGCGCTGGTGGCGCAGGCCGAGGCGATGGAGTAGTTCAGGCCCTTGATCTTGAAGGGCGTGGCCAGGCAGGCCGACACGGTGCTGCTCATGGTGCGCGTCACGCGGTAGGGACCGACGCGCTTGACGCCCTTTTCACGCAGCAGGTCGAGCGCTTCCATCTGGTTCAGCGTGGAGGCGCCGCCCGAGCCGGCGATGAGGCCGGTGCGCGGGTTGGACACCTGCTCCTCGGTCAGGCCGGCATCGGCAATGGCGTCCTTCATGGCCAGGTAGGCGTAGGCCGCCGCGTGGCCGACGAAGCGGTAGAGCTTGCGGTCGATGAGGTCTTCGAGGGGAAGGTCGATGGAGCCGGCCACCTGGCTGCGCAGGCCCATTTCGGCGTAGGCCGGCTGGAACCGGATGCCGGGGCGGCTGGCGCGCAGGTTGGCGGAGACGGTCTCCTTGTCGTTGCCCAGGCACGAAACAATGCCCAGACCGGTGATGACGACGCGTCGCATGGCGAAACCCTCAGAAGTTGTCGGTGGAAGTGAACACGCCGACCCGCAGGCCCTCGGCGGTGTAGATCTGGCGGCCGTCGACGCTCACCGAGCCGTCGGCGATGGCCAGGTTCAGCTTGCCCTTGAGCACGCGCTTGATCTGGATGTTGTAGGTGACGAGCTTGGCGGTCGGCAGGACCTGGCCCGTGAACTTCACTTCGCCCGAGCCCAGGGCCCGGCCGCGGCCCGGCAGGCCCTGCCAGCCGAGGAAAAAGCCCACCAGCTGCCACATGGCGTCCAGGCCCAGGCAGCCCGGCATGACCGGGTCGCCTTCGAAGTGGCAGGCGAAAAACCACAGGTCCGGCGTGATGTCGAGTTCGGCCGTGAGTTCGCCCTTGCCGTAGGTACCGCCCTCGGCGCTGATGTGGGTGATGCGGTCCACCATCAGCATGTTCGGGGCGGGCAGCTGTGCGTTGCCGGGGCCGAACAGTTCGCCGCGGCTGCAGCGCAGCAGGTCTTCGCGGGTGAAGGCGTTTTGTAGGGTCATGCGAGTCGATCAAGGACGGCGCCAGGGGCACGAATGCACGCTGCGCGCGGATTGGAGGGAACACGCCCGATGCCGGGCCTGCCGGGGTCCAAGCCTAGCGCATCCGCCATGGCCCGATTTGACCCAGATCAGTTTGGGGGAAATGGGGCTGGCAGCGTATACGTTTTCGGGGATGCCGCGCAGGGTGTCTGCCCTTATGCTGTGCGCGATCACAACGTCGATTTCCCACGCCCCATGACCGATTCCAGCCGCCCCCTCTTCGACCCCAGCTTCGCGCAGCGCATCCCCGCCGAACGCCTGCCCGAGCTGCTGCGTGCCATGCCCAAGGCCGAACTGCACATGCACATCGAAGGCTCGCTCGAGCCCGAGCTGATCTTCGCGCTCGCGCAGCGAAACGGTGTCTCGATTCCGTATGCCAGCGTGGAAGAGCTGCGCAAGGCCTACGCCTTCACCAACCTGCAGACCTTTCTCGACATCTACTACGCCGGCGCCAGCGTGCTGCTGAAAGAGCAGGACTTCTACGACATGGCCTGGGCCTACCTGGAGCGCGCCGCCGCCGACCACGTGGTGCACACCGAGATGTTCTTCGACCCGCAGACGCACACGGCGCGCGGCGTGGCCATGGAGACGGTGGTCAACGGCCTGCACCGCGCCTGCGTCGATGCGCTGCCCAAGCTGGGCGTGAGCGCCTCGCTCATCCTGTGCTTCCTGCGCCACCTGAGCGAGGAAGAGGCCTTCGAGACGCTGGAGCAGGCGCTGCCGTACCGCGACAAGTTCATCGGCGTGGGGCTCGACTCGAGCGAGGTCGGCCACCCGCCCGAGAAGTTCGCGCGCGTGTTCGCGCGCTGCCGCGAACTGGGCTTCCACCTCGTCGCGCACGCGGGCGAAGAGGGCCCGCCGGCCTACGTGTGGAGCGCGCTCGACGTGCTGAAGGTCGAGCGCGTCGACCACGGCGTGCAAAGCGCGAAAGACCCGGCGCTGATGAAGCGGCTGGCGCAAGACCGCATTCCGCTCACCGTGTGCCCGCTGTCGAACCTCAAGCTGTGCGTGTTCCCCGACCTGTCGCAGCACAACCTGGGCGCGCTGCTCGACGCGGGGCTGGTCGCCACCGTCAATTCGGACGACCCGGCCTACTTCGGCGGCTACATGAACCAGAACTTCACGCAGACCTTCGCCGCCACTGGCCTGGGCGTGCAGCAGGCCTGGCAGCTCGCGGCCAACAGCTTCGAGGGCAGCTTCATCGATGCGGCGGCCAAGCGCGCCTACGTCGACCGGCTCAACGCCGTCTTCGCGACCTTCTGAGCCAGCTCGGCCGCGCAGGCGCCGGGACCGGCGTCGCGGCGCGGCACGAGCAGCGGCATCGCCACCAGCGCACAGGCACTGGCCGCCAGCCACACGACCGGCCAGCCCTGCAGCGCCAGCAGGTGCGGAATCGAGAACGGCGTGACGAAGCACACGAGGAACACGCTGGTGTTCGCCATGCCCAGCGCGGTGCCGGCGCGCGCCGCGCCGGCCAGCGTGGCCAGCTCGGTGTACGCCACGCCGTGCCAGGCCGACACGCACACGCCGCTCACGGCCAGCAGCGCGATCAGCGCCAAGCGTAAAGACATGGACGGCGGCTCGGTGCCTGCCGCCATCACCAGCGCGGCCAGGCCCGCGAACAGCAGCACGCTGAGCGCGCTGCAGGCGCGCAGGTAGGCCGGGCGGTTGCGGCGGCGGTCGGTCCAGCGGCCGCTCCACACGCGCATCGCCATCGCGCCGACCTGCACGAAGACCATGGCGGCGGTGATCGTACCCAGGCCCACGTGGCCGAAGTCGTGCAGGAACACCGTGCCGAAGGACAGCACCGCGAACTGCGGCGCGCACAGGATGCCGATGCCGGCCACGATGCGCCACACGCGCACGTCGCGCAGCGGGCCGGTCTTCGGTGCGGCGGCCTCGGTGGTCTTCGGGTGCGGCACGATGGGCGGCTCGTGCACCCAGGCCCAGCTCATCGCCGCGCTCAGCGCGCACAGCAGCGCCAGCAGGCCGTACAGCGCGGCAAAGCCGAAGTGCAGCGCCACGAAGGGCAGCACCAGCGCGCCGATGCCGCCGCCCATCGGCACGGCGGTCTGGCGGATGCTCATGGCCAGGCCGCGCTCGCCGGCGTCGAACCAGGTCATCACCGCGCGCCCGCTGGCACCGTTCACGCTGCCGCCGAGCAGGCCGACCAGCAGCAGCCCCGCGCCCAGCACGCCGAGGCCCGGCACATGGCCGGCGCCCGGCGCGGCCCACAGCGCCATCGCCACCAGCGCGATCGCCGTGCTGCCCAGCCCGGCCAGCAGCACGGGGCGGTCGCCCCAGCGGTCGGTCAGCAGGCCCCAGGGCAGCTCGCTCACGGCGATGCCCAGGCCCATGAGGCCGAGCACCAGGCCGAGCGCGGCGTTGTCGAGCTGGTAGCCGGTGCGCATGAGCACGGCGGTCATGGGAATGCCGCTGAAGGCGACCGAGAAGGCCGCGTTGGCGGCCACGCCGGCGGCGAGCACCTTCCAGCGGTGGCGGGGCGACAGCGGGGTGGAGGAGGGCGAATGGGTCATGTTGCAGCGCAGTGTCCGCCGCTGCAAAGGTTTTGAAAATCAGAAAATAATGAGCAGATCGTCCTGAAATTCAGGATGATCGAAAAGCCTCATGCAAGGACCCGCGATGACCCAGGTGATGTTCGATCTCGACGTGCTGCGCACCTTTTCCACCGGCATGGCCCTCGGCAGCTACGCGCGCGCGGCCGACAAGCTGGGCCGCTCGACCTCGGCCGTGAGCGCGCAGCTCAAGAAGCTGGAGTCGCAGGCCGGCACCGTGCTGTTCCGCAAGGAGGGCCGCGGCCTGGCGCTCACCGATGCGGGCGAGACGCTGCTGGCCTACGCGCACCGCATGCTCGAGCTCAACGACGAGGCCAGCGCCGCCCTGCGCGGCGCGGACCTGCAGGGCTGGGTGCGGCTGGGCCTACAGGAAGACTTCGGCGAAACGCTACTGCCGGCCGTGCTCGGCCGCTTCGCGCGCGCCCATCCCAAGGTGCGCATCGAGGCCTGCGTGGCGCGCAGCGGCGAGCTGCGCGAGCGGCTCGAGCTGGGCCAGCTCGACCTGGCGCTGGCCTGGGATGCGGGCGACCAGCCGCTGTCGCCGCATGCCGAGCGCGTGGCGCGGATGCCGCTGCTGTGGATCGGCCCCACGGCGCCCGAGCGCGTCGATGCGCCCTGGTGGACCGAGCGCGAGCACCGCGCGGGCGTTCGCGCCGTGAAGAGCAAGGAGCCGCTGCCGCTCATCATGCTGGACGCTCCGTGCCCGCTGCGCGAGATCGTCATCACCGCGCTCGACCGCGCCGGCCTGCCGTGGCGCCGCGCCTTCGGCAGCGCCAGCCTGGCGGCGCTGTGGGCCGCGACCTCGGCCGGGCTGGGCCTGACCGTGCGCACGCCGTTCGGCTTGCCTGCGCATGTGCGCGCGCTCGACCGCGCGGTGCTCTCGCTGCCGGCGCTGCCGCAGATCTCGCTCGTGCTGTACCGCGCGCAGGCCCGCGCCGAGGCCCCGGCGAGCCGGCTGGCCACGCTGCTGCTGGAGGCCGTGCGCCAGCATCTGCAGCTCGAGACCGTGCAACCCCGCTGAGCGCAGGCCCTTGCGCGGGCCGCCGCCGCGATGCGTGAGAATCCGCCGCTGGAGACAAGTACAAGAGACAAGACCCAAGCGAGACGGCATGACCACCACGCGGCACAACTCCCTGCACCTGTGGGACGACAGGTTCCTCTACATCACACCGGCGATCCAGTCGGGGCTCACGGCGCGTTCGTCGGCCACGCTGCTGGCGTCGGTGAGCGGCCATCCCTTCACGCTGGAGGCAGTCGACGGCACGCGCGTGCGCTGCACCGCCGCGCTGGTGGGGCCGCACGTGTCGCGCCGGCTCGACGTCGACGGCTGCGGGCTGCTGTCGCTCAACCTCGACCCGGCCTCCAGCGCCTACCGAATGCTCGCGCGGCACATGGGCGGCCACGGCATCCAGCCGATCGACGCGCGCCGCTTCGGCCGCGCGCGCGACGACTTCGAACCGGCACAGCACGGCGCGCTGTCCGACCGGCGCCTGCAGGTGCTGAGCTCCAGGCTGGTCACCGCGATCACCGAGTGCCCCGAGATCGAGGCCGCCATCGACCCGCGCATCGAGCGCGTGCTGCAGGCCATCCGCACGCATGCGGGGCAGATCCCGCTGCGCGAGCTGTCGGCGCTGGCCTTTCTCTCGCCCGACCGGCTCACGCACCTGTTCGCGCAGCAGGTGGGCGTGTCGATCAAGCGCTATGCGCTGTGGACCAAGGTGCGCCGCACGGTGCAGCAGTTCACCGCGCGCCGCCCGCTGACCGACGTGGCGCTGGCCAGCGGCTTCACCGACGCGGCGCACATGAGCCGCACCTTCCAGCGCTACTTCGGCCTGTCGCCGTCCTTCCTGTCGAACCAGGTGCGCGTGACGGCCGACGAGCAGGCCTCGCACGCGTGGGGGCGTGGCCTCGCGCACTGAGGCGCCTTCGAAGGTCTCCAGGCGCGGCGCAGGACAGCGGCTGCGTTCAAGCCGCAGCCGGCCTGCCTGCCTAAGCTGGCGGTGCTCCATCAAGAGAGCATCAACCGGAGACATCCATGAGACAGACATCCTCGCGCGGCGCCATGCCGCTGTCCCTGCTCGCGTTGGTCACAGCGACCACGCTCACCGCCTGCGGTGGCGGTGGTGGAGGCGGCAACGGGTTCCCGTTCTTTCCCATCGGCGGCAACCCGCCCACCAACCCGCCGGCCGAAGGCAGCTACAAGGCCGAGATCCGCCGCACCGCCCTGGGCGTGCCGCACATCAAGGCCGACAACTGGCCCGGCGTGGGCTACGGCTACGGTTTTGCGCAGGCGGAAGACGACCTGTGCACGATGGCCGACTCCTTCCTCACCTACCGCGGCGAGCGTTCGCAGTACCTCGGCGGCGATGCGCAGCTCGTGGCCAGCAGCACCATCGCGCGGCCGAAGAACATCGACTCCGACTTCTTCCACAAGCAGGTGATCTCGGCCGACGTGCTCGCGAAGATGATCGCGGCCCAGCCCGACAACCTGAAGCAGCTGGTCGAGGGCTTCGCCGCTGGCTACAACCGCTACGTGCGCGACGTGAAGGCCGGCGGCACGGCGCACCAGGCCTGCCGCAACGAAGCCTGGGTGAAGCCCATCACGGCCGAGGACATCTACCGCCGCATGTACGCGGCCAACCTCGCGGGCGGCTACAGCAACTTCCTGGCGAACATCGCCAATGCGATCGCACCCGCACCGGCGGCGCCCACCAAGATGGCTGCGCGCGGCGGCGCGAAGAAGGCCTCGCTGCAGGTGGCGGCGCTCGTCAACGTGCCCGAGCTGCAGGTCGGCGGCAAGGAGGGCGTGGGCAGCAACATGATCGGCTTCGGCACCGCCGCCACCGGTGACAGCAGCCCGCTGCTCTTCGGCAACCCGCACTGGTACTGGCGCGGGCCGGACCGCTTCTACCAGGCGCAACTCACGATTCCGGGCCAGCTCAACATCAGCGGCACCTCGTTCCTCGGCATTCCGGTGATCCTCATCGGCTTCAACGACAACATCGCGTGGAGCCACACGGTGTCGACCGCGCGCCGCTTCGGCTTCTACGAACTGAAGCTCGCGGCGGGCGACCCGACCAGCTACATGCGCGACGGCAAGCCCGTGAAGATGCAGGCGCTCAACATCACCGTCAACGTGAAGCAGACCGACGGCAGCGTGGCGCCGGTGACGCGCACGCTCTACAAGTCGGAGTACGGGCCGATGGTCAACCTCACGACCTTCGGTGCGCCGTTCGCCTGGAGCCAGACCACGGCCTTCGCGATCCGCGACATCAACGGCGAGAACTACCGCACCTTCAAGAACTGGCTGCGCTGGAACCAGGCCAAGTCGCTCGATGAGTTCATTGCCATCCAGCGCGAGGAAGCGGCCATTCCGTGGGTCAACACCGTGGCCGTGGGCCGCGGCGCGGCCAAGGCCTGGTATGCGGACATCGGCGCGATTCCCAACGTGTCGCCCGCCCAGGTGGCCAGCTGCACGACGCCGCTGGGCGCGGCGGCCGGCGCCTCGCTGCCGCGCGTGCCCTTCTTCGACGGCTCGAAGAGCGAATGCGACTGGCAGACCGATGCCGACTCGGCGCAGAAGGGCGCCATCGGCGCGGCTCGCTTGCCGAGCCTGCTGCGCGACGACTACGTCGAGAACTCGAACGACAGCTACTGGCTCGCGAACCCGAAGGCGCCGATGACCGGCTACCCGGCCATCATGGGGCCCGCGGGCACGGAGGCCGTGAGCTTCCGCACGCGCCTGGGCAACCTGATGGCGCAGGCGCGCATCGACGGCACCGACAGCTACGCCGGCAAGGCGGCCACGCCCGAGACCGTCAAGCAGATGGTGCTCAACAGCCGCGTGCTGACGGCTGAACTGTTCAAGGACCAGGCGCTGGCCATGGTGTGCGCGACGCCGACGATCAACGTGGCGACCGATCCGCAAGGCGGCGCCGCCATCGGGCGCGACGTGGACACCGGCCCGGCCTGCGCGGTGCTCAAGGCCTGGAACAACACGGGCACGATCGGCGCGCGCGGCGCGCACATCTGGGACGAGTTCTGGAACCGCGCGTCGCTGCAATCCGCGGCCACGCTCTACAACGTGCCGTTCAGCGCGAGCGATCCGATCCACACGCCGCGTGACCTGAAGGCAGGCGCCGCGAGTGCCCTGCAGCAGGCCTTCGGCGCGGCCGTCGCGCGCGTGGAGGCCAGCGGCTTCGCACTCGATGCACAGCGCGGCGACTACCTGTTCGCCACGCGCGGCGGCCAGAAGATCCCGCTGTACGGCGGCTGCCACGGCCCGGGCTACTTCACCATCGCGTGCTCCGAGAACCGTCTGGACAAGGGCGGCTACACCATGGACGGCAACCCGAACGGCAACAGCTACATGCAGATCGTGCGTTTCCCCGAGGGCGGCGTTGAGGCGCACACCTTCCTGACGTTCTCGCTGTCGGATGACCCGGCCTCGGCGCACAACGCCGACTACACCCGGGCCTACAGCGCGGGGCAGTGGCTGAAGGTGCCGTTCTCCGAAGCGGAGATCAAGGGCGACGCGGCCTACCGCAGCGCCGTCGTCAGCGAGTAGATCAGCGAGTAGCGGGCGCCGTGGTGGACGCGGCCGCGCGCTGCGCGAGCCAGTTCCACCCGGCGCCTGCGGCCATGAGCACGCAGGTGCCGAGGAACACCGCGCGCATGCCGATGTGCCCGCCCACGAAGCCGCCCAGCAGCGGGCCCGCCACCTGGCCCGCGTACTGCGCCGAGGTCGAGTAGCCCAGCATGTTGCCGGCCACGCGCTCGGGCACGTTGTGGCGGATCACGCTCGCGATGCAGGGCAGCAGCCCGCCGAGCGACAGCCCCATCAGGAAGCGCAGCGCCACCAGCTGCCAGCCTGCCGTGACGAAGGCCTGCGGCACCAGCAGCAGCGCCGACACCGCGAGGCACCCGACGATCACGTTCCAGTGCCCCACGCGGTCGGCCAGCTTGCCCAGCCGCGAGGCCGAGAGGATGCTGCCGAGCGCGGCGGCCGACATCACGAGGCCGGCCATCATCGTCACGCGCTGCGGGTCGTCGAGCAGCGTGGCGACGTAGACCGTGATGATCGGCTCGATCGACATGTTGGCCAGCATCAGCAGCATGCCGGTGAAGAGCATCGCGACCAGCGGGCGCTTGTCGGGCACGGCGGCCCAGCCGGTGTCGTCGGAGGCGCCGCGTTGCTTCGATGCGGAAGGCGCCTTCTTCTCTTCACGGATGAGAAAGGCCGTCGCGAGAAAGGCGATGAAGATCATCGCGCCCGCCGCGAAGAAGGTGTTGCGGATGCCGACCAGCGGCGGCAGCACCCCACCCACCAGCGGCCCCACGAGGTTGCCCGCCATGATGGCCGACGACATCGTGCCCAGCGCCCAGCCGGTGCGGTCCTTGGGCGTCTGCGTGGCGACCAGCACCATCGAGCCCGAGGCGTACCCGCCGAGCAGCCCCGCCAGCAGCCGCAGGCCCACGAGCTGCCACACGTTGGCCGCCAGACCGATCAGTGCCATCGCCACGGCCATGCCGAGGCTCGCGCGGATCAGCATCGGCTTGCGCCCGTAGCGGTCGGCCAGCCGGCCCCACAGCGGCGCGACCAGCGCGGCGCTCAGGAAAGTGGCGCCATAGGCCGCGCCGGACCACTGCACGATGGCCGCGTGGTCCTTCACACCAAGCTGCTCGACGTACAGCGGCAGGAAGGGCAGCAGCAGCGTCATCGCGATGATGGTCGTGAAGGAGCCGAACATGCAGACGGCGAGGTTGCGCTGCCAGTGTGCGTGGGCGCCCGGTTCGGCTGCAGGGGCGCCTGTTGTCGTTGTCGTCGGGTTGGTCATGGTGGGGAACGCCCATTGTGGGACGACCCGCGCGGGCTGGCGCTTGCCGATTGGTGGGGGCACCCATCGCGGCGCGGGAAGGGCGCAGGCCGTATCCCTTCCGCTGGCACGGTGGGACGGGTTGGTCTAGCCTTGCGTCTGCTACCTTGAACAACCCTCTTTTCAGGACATGGCCATGAAACGCATCGGCATGCTCGTCTTCCCCGGTTTCCAGATCCTCGACCTCGCTGCCATTGCCGCGTTCGAGCTCGCGAACCTCCATGCCGGCAAGCAGGTCTACCAGGTCGAGCTGCTGTCGGAAGAGGGCGGTCCCGTGACCAGCTCGTCGGGCGTGGTCACCGACAGCAAGCGCTTCGGCACGGGGAAGTTCGACACGCTGGTGATGAGCGGCGCGCTCTTCATCGCGCCCACGTCCGAGAAGATGTGCCGCTTCCTGCGCGCGGGGCTGCGCAACGCGCGCCGCGTGACCAGCATCTGCACCGGCGCCTTCGGGCTGGCGGATGCGGGCCTGCTCGACGGACGCCGGGCGACCACGCACTGGTCCTTTGCGGGCGAACTGCAGAAGCGCCATCCCGCCGTCAAGGTGCAGCCCGACCGCATCTTCATCAACGACGTGCCGGTGTGGACCTCGGCCGGCATGACGGCGGGCATCGACCTCGTGCTGGCCCTGGTGGAGGAAGACCTCGGCGTGGAGGCGGCACGGTTCGCGGCGAGGAAGCTGGTCGTGTACCACCGCCGCGCGGGCGGGCAGTCGCAGCATTCCGCGCTGCTCGAACTGGCGCCCAAGTCCGACCGCATCCAGAAGGCGCTGGTGCATGCGCGCGCCAACCTGCGCGAGACGCTGTCGGTGGACGAACTGGCCGAGGTCGCGCACCTCAGCCCGCGCCAGTTCAGCCGCGCCTTCAAGGCCGAGACCGGGCAGTCGCCGGCGCATGCGGTCGAGAACCTGCGCGTGGAGGCGGCACGCGCGCTGATCGACGAAGGCAGCCTCGCGCTCGGCGTGGTCGCGCGTGAAACAGGCTTCGGCGACCCCGAGCGCATGCGCCGCGCCTTCCTGCGCACGCTGGGGCATCCGCCCCAGAGCGTGCGCCGCGTGGCCCGGCGGGAGGCCGCGGCGGCTTGAGCAGTGCATGTCCTGAAAGGTGGTTTATATGACATTTACGCCATCGCCTTGCAGGAAGAAACTTCTCCCCACGGCCACGCATCCGTGGCGACGAAGGAAACTCCATGACTGCAACCCAAGCAAATCCGAACAAGGGCACGGCCCTCATCACCGGCGCGTCGTCGGGCATCGGCGCCGTGTATGCGGACCGTCTCGCGCGGCGCGGCTTCGACCTGATCCTGGTGGCGCGCAACCGCGAACGCCTCGCCGCGCTGGCCGCGAAGCTCTCGGACGAGACCGGGCGCAAGGTCGAGGTTCTCCCGGCCGACCTGTCCGACCGGAAGGACATGGCGTCCGTGGAAGCCGTGCTGCGCACCCGCGGCGACATCACCCTGCTGGTGAACAACGCCGGCTTCGGCGCCGCCGCGCCGCTGCTCGGCTCGGACATCGACAAGATGGAGGACATGATCGAGCTCAACGTGAGCGCGCTCACGCGGCTCACCTATGCGGCCGTGCCCGGTTTCGTCGAACGCGGCGGCGGCACGCTGGTGAACATCGCCTCCATCGTGGCGATCTCGCCCGAGACGCTCAACGGCGTGTACGGCGGCACCAAGGCCTTCGTGCTGGCGCTGAGCCAGTCGCTGCAGCACGAACTGAAGGACAAGGGCGTGCGCGTGCAGGCGGTGCTGCCCGGTGCGACAGCCACCGAGTTCTGGGGCGTTGCGGGCGTGCCGATGGCGCACCTGCCCAAGGAGATCGTGATGACGGCGCAGGACATGGTCGACGCGGCCCTTGCGGGGCTCGACCAGGGCGAGCAGGTCACGATTCCGGCGTTGCCCGACCTCGCAGAGTGGGATGCGTTCGATGCGGCGCGGCGTGCGATGTCGGGCCGGTTGTCGAGCACGGTTCCCGCCGCGCGCTACCTGGCGAACGGGGCGGCGCGGGCATGACACCTGTGCCTGCGTGGCTGTGGGCGGCGAGCAGGGCTCGCTGAGCCCCGACGCTTAAAATCTCCACCCCGCAGCAGGGCGTCCCGGCCTGCTGCGGGGGTTTTGCTTTTCCGGGGCCATGTAGAGGACCACCATGTACAAAAACCTCGCGGGCCGCGCCGTTCTGGCGCTGGCAGCCGCTTGCTTTTTATCTCCCGCCCTGTCCCAGACCGCGCCGCCGAAGCCGCCCCCCGCCAAGGACGCGCTGAAGGTCGGCTTTGTCTATGTCACGCCGGTCACCGATGCCGGCTGGGTGCGCCAGCATGAAGAAGGCCGCAAGGCCGTCGAGGCCGCGCTGGGCCCCCGCGTGAACACCGTCTTCGTCGAGAACGTGCCCGAGGGCGCCGACGCCGAGCGCGTGATCCGCGACCTTGCGCAGCAGGGCAGCCAGCTGATCTTCACGCCCAGCTTCGGCTACATGGAGCCGACGCTGAAGGTCGCGAAGGACTTCCCCGGCGTGAAGTTCGAGTCGATCACCGGCTACAAGACCGCGCCCAACGTCGCCACCGCCAACGCCCGCTACTACGAAGGCCGCTACCTCGCGGGCATCGCGGCCGGGCGCATGACGAAGACGAACGTGGCCGGCTACGTCGCGGGCTTTCCGATTCCCGAGGTGCTGCAGGGCATCAACGCCTTCACGCTCGGCATGCGCTCGGTGAACCCGAAGGCCAAGGTGATCGTGGTGTGGCTCAACGAGTGGTTCGATCCGCCGAAGGAGCGCGACGCGGCGATGGCGCTGTTCAACCAGAACGCCGACGTGCTCGCCTTCCACACCGGCTCCACCGCCGTGATGGCCGCCGCGCAGGAGCGCGGCAAGATGGCCGTGGCCTACCACTCCGACATGCGCAAGATCGCGCCCGACGCGCAGATCGTCGCGGTCACGCACCAGTGGGGCGGTTACTACACGCAACGCGCGAAGGCCGTGCTCGACGGCACCTGGAAGAGCGGCAACCTCTGGGGCGGCGTGAAGGAAGGAATGATCCGCGTCGGCGACTTCGGCACGAAGGTGCCCAAGGCCGTGCAGCAGGAGGTGCTGGCGCGGCAGAAGGACATCGCAGCGGGCAAGCTGCAGCCGTTCCGCGCGGTGGCGGCCGATGTGCGCGACAACGAAGGCCGCGTCGCGATCGCCAAGGGCGCGCAGCTGAGCGTCGAACAGATCCTGCAGATGAACTGGCTGGCCGAGGGCGTGCAGGGGCGGGTGACGCGCTGAGCGTGGCCTTTTGCCCCGCCTGAAGAGAGCGTTGCGCATATAGCACTCATACGCGCAGGGCAATTCCCGCCGTCCGGGGCTGGATTACCCTCCGCATCCACGATGAAAAAAGCCTACCGCGCCTCCCTCCTGCGATTCGACGCCGCCGGCCTGCCTGTCTTCGACGAGGACGGCCTGCTGGTCGTCGCCCCCGACAGCACCGGCCGCCAGCGCGTGCTCGACGCCGGCAGCCATGCCGACGTGTCGCAGCGCCATGCCGGCGCCCACACCACCCACCTGCCGGGCCGCATCCTGGCGCCGGGCTTCGTGGACATGCACGTGCATTACCCGCAGACCGACATCATCGGCGCGCCCGCCGCCGGCCTGCTGCCCTGGCTCGAGAACTACACCTTCCCGGCCGAAAGCAAGTTCGCCGACCCCGCGCACTCGCGCGTGGTGGCCGACGTGTTCTTCGACGAGCTGCTGCGCAACGGCGTGACCACGTCGCTGACCTTCGCGACCTCGCACGTCGCCTCGGTCGACGCCTTCTTCGAGAGCGCGCAGCGCCGCCAGCTGCGCATGATCACCGGCAAGGTGCTGCAGGACCGCAACTCGCCCGACGGCGTGCGCGACGACACCGAGCAGAGCCTGGTCGACACCGAGGCGCTGATCCGCAAGTGGCACAACGTCGATCGCCTGGGCTACGCCATCACGCCGCGCTTCGCGCCCACCAGCACCGACGCGCAGATGCGCGGCGCCGGCGAGCTGGCCGCGAAGTACGGCGACACCTGGATCCAGTCGCACGTGGCCGAGAACCGCGACGAGGTGAAGTGGGCGCGCGAGCTGTACCCCAAGTCGCGCTCCTACCTGGACGTGTACGCCGACTTCGGCCTGCTGCGCGAGCGCGCCGTGTACGCCCACTGCATCTACCTGGATGACACCGACCGTGCGCTCATGCACGAGACGAAGACGGCCGCCGCCGTGAGCCCCACGAGCAACCTGTTCCTGGGCAGCGGCTTCTTCGACTTCGGCGCGGCCGACCGCCTCGAACAACCCTACGGCCTGGCCAGCGACGTGGGCGGCGGCACCAGCTTCAGCCCCTTCCACACCATGCTGGCCGCGTACTACGTGGGCCGCGAGGGCCAGACCAAGACCGGCCTGAGCATCGCGCCCTCGCGGCTGTGGTGGCACCACACCGGCGGCGCCGCGCGTTCGCTGGGGCTCGACGGCGTGGTCGGCAACCTGCAGCCGGGCTGCGAAGCCGACTTCCTGGTGCTCAACCCGTCAGCCACGCCGCTGCTGGCGCGCAAGACCTCGCTGGCCAACAACCTCGAAGAGCTGCTGTTCGCGATGATCGTGCTGGGCGACGACCGGCTGGTCGAGCGCACGGTGATTTCGCAGGCGGGCTGAGCGGCGCCTGCGGGGGAGGGTGCGCAGGCGCCCATGCCACAATTCGGCCCCGATTTCCCCCGCAGCAGCATCAGCGAGCGCATATGAGCATCAAGAGCGACAAATGGATCCGGCGCATGGCCGAGAACGAAGGAATGATCGATCCCTTCGAACCGGGCCAGGTGCGCGAGAACGACGGCCACAAGATCATCAGCTACGGCACCTCGAGCTACGGCTACGACATCCGGTGCGCGCCCGAGTTCAAGGTCTTCACCAACATCCACAGCACGGTGGTCGACCCGAAGAACTTCGACGAGAAGAGCTTCGTCGACATGCACGGCGACTACTGCATCATCCCGCCCAACAGCTTCGCGCTGGCGCGCACCGTGGAGTACTTCCGCATCCCGCGCAACGTGCTGACCATCTGCCTGGGCAAGAGCACCTACGCGCGCTGCGGCATCATCGTCAACGTGACCCCGTTCGAGCCCGAGTGGGAAGGCTACGTGACGCTGGAGTTCAGCAACACCACGCCGCTGCCCGCCAAGATCTACGCGGGCGAAGGCTGCGCGCAGGTGCTGTTCTTCGAGAGCGACGAGGTCTGCGAGACCAGCTACAAGGACCGCGGCGGCAAGTACCAGGGCCAGCGCGGCGTCACGCTGCCCAAGACCTGACAGCCTGATACAGGCATCCTGACCGCCGGTTACGTTCCGGGCGGCCGGGCCAAGTACCATCCTGCGACGTTCCGGCAAATACGCCGTTCAGCAAGCCGGCAAGGAGACTGCGATGAGATGGGAAGGCAACGAACAATCCGACAACGTCGAAGACCGCCGTGATGGTGGGGGCGGCGGCGGTGGTGGTGGCGGCCTGTTTGGCGGGCGCAGCATCGGCATCGGCACCATCGCGGTCGCGCTCATCGCGGGCTGGGTCTTCGGCATCAATCCGCTCACCGTGCTGAGCCTGCTCAGCGGCGGCGGCGACCCGGTCCAGGTGCAGCAACAGCAGCAAGGCCCCGCGCCCAAGCCACCCACCGGCGACCGCGAGGCGGCCTTCGTCTCCACCGTGCTGAAGAACACCGAGGTGGTCTGGACCGATCTCTTCCGCAAGAGCGGCGGCAGCTACCAGGCGCCCCGGCTCGTGCTGTTCCGCGGTGCCACGCCCACGGCCTGCGGCACCGGGCAATCGGCCATGGGGCCGTTCTACTGCCCGGGCGACAAGAAGGTCTACATCGACCTGGCGTTCTACGACACCCTCAAGAACCAGCTCGGCGCGCCCGGCGAGTTCGCGCAGGCGTACGTCATCGCGCACGAGGTCGGCCACCACGTGCAGGACGAACTCGGCATCACCGCCAAGGTCGACGGCATGCGCGGGCGCCTGAGCCAGTCGCAGAACAACGCCATCAGCGTGCGCGTCGAGCTGCAGGCCGACTGCTTCGCGGGCGTGTGGGCGCACCACTCGCAGGAGTCGAAGAAGTGGCTCGACCCGGGCGACATCGAGGCCGCCATGAACGCCGCGCAGAAGATCGGCGACGACGCCCTGCAGCGTTCCGCGGGCCGCGCCGTGGTGCCCGACAGCTTCACCCACGGCTCCAGTGCACAGCGCCAACGCTGGTTCGGCACGGGCTACCAGACGGGTGAAATGAAGTCCTGCGACACCTTCAACGCGCGCAATCTGTAAAGATTGTCTCCCGAGATCCCCGGATTCATTGGGGTCTTTGCTATTGAATAAATAGCAATTCGGCCTGCGCGGATGTTGTCGTTTCGTTGTCACTGCCGTTTTTTGCGGCAGTGCGACAATAGAAGGCTCAATGACAATGTCCTTCTCCAATCTTTCGCTGGCAGAACCGCTGGCCCGCGCCGTGGCCGAAATGGGCTACGAGACCATGACGCCCATCCAGGCACAGGCCATTCCGGTCGTGCTTTCAGGCCAGGACGTGATGGGCGCCGCGCAGACCGGCACCGGCAAGACGGCGGCGTTCTCGCTGCCCTTGCTGCAGCGCATGCTCAAGCACGAAAACGCCTCCACCTCGCCCGCGCGGCATCCGGTGCGTGCGCTGGTGCTGCTGCCCACGCGCGAGCTGGCCGACCAGGTCGCGCAACAGGTCAAGCTGTACGCCAAGTACACCAACCTGCGCAGCACGGTCGTGTTCGGCGGCATCGACATGAAGCCCCAGACGCTGGAGCTGAAGAAGGGCGTCGAAGTGCTCGTGGCCACGCCGGGCCGGCTGCTCGATCACATCGAGGCCAAGAACGCGGTGCTCAACCAGGTCGAATACGTCGTGCTCGACGAGGCCGACCGCATGCTCGACATCGGCTTCCTGCCCGACCTGCAGCGCATCCTGAGCTACCTGCCCAAGCAGCGCACCACGCTGCTGTTCTCGGCCACCTTCTCGCCCGAAATCAAGCGGCTGGCCAGCAGCTACCTGCAGAACCCGGTCACCATCGAAGTGGCGCGGCCGAACGAAACGGCCTCCACCGTCGAACAGCATTTCTACAGCGTCTCCGACGACGACAAGCGCCGTGCGCTCAAGCAGATCGTCAAGCAGCGCGGCATTACGCAGGCCTTCGTGTTCGTCAACAGCAAGCTCGGCTGCGCGCGCCTCGCACGCTCGCTGGAGCGCGACGGTCTGCGTACCACCGCACTGCACGGCGACAAGAGCCAGGACGAACGCCTGAAGGCGCTCGCCTCGTTCAAGGCCGGCGAAGTCGACCTCTTGGTGTGCACCGACGTCGCGGCCCGCGGCCTGGACATCAAGGACGTGCCCGCCGTCTTCAACTTCGACATCCCGTTCAACGCCGAAGACTACGTGCACCGCATCGGCCGCACGGGCCGTGCCGGCGCCTCGGGCCTGGCCGTGAGCTTCGCCAGCGGCGGCAACGATGCGCGCCTGGTGGCCGACATCGAGAAGCTGATCAAGAAGAAGATCGAGCTTGAACCCGTCGAGTTCGAAGAAGACCGCCCGCGTGGCCGCATCAACGACGGACGCCGCCACTGGCGTGAAGAAGGCGAAGCCGGCGACGCACGCGACGTGCTCGACCAGCCGCGCGAACGCCGCGAAGCCGACACCCGCCGCAGCATGAGCGGTGGTGGCCGCCCGCACCGTGCGCCGTCCGCGCCGCGCGATCCGTTCTTCGACAAGCCCTACGAATCCGGCGAACGCGAAGCCGCCCCGGCCTGGGAAGCGTCGGCCAAGGCCGCACCCGCACGCGGCATCTCGAGCAACATCAAGAGCAAGCGCAAGGTCGCGGCACTGTTCAAGGCGGCCGAGCCGGGTTGAACCGGGGCTGCGCGACAGCGAAAGTAAAAAAGTCGGGCATGCCCGGCTTTTTTACGTCTGCGCTGCGCGCGATCAGGCCACGCGAAAGTGATGCGTGCCGTCGCGCCCCAGTTGCTCCACCAGTCCGAACTCCCAGTCCAGGTAGCCCTGCATGGCCTCGGCGGGCGCGTCGGTGCCTTCGTAGGGCCGGCGGTAGCGGTCGGTGCGGGCGGTGGCCAGCCGGGTCTCGCCGGTCTCGGCCGGCAGCCCGGCGGCGAACCAGGCGGTGTTGCCGCCCGTGAGCACCTGCACCTTCACGTCGCGCTGGCCGCGCGCGTCGAGCAGGGTGCGCAGGTCCGCTGCGGCGTAGCGCGCGAGCAGGCTGCTGCCGCAGGTCAATACGTAGCGCGGCGCGGACGGGATCGCGTTGTTGTCGATCGCCTGCGCCAGCTGCGCGCGGATCGCGTACCAGGCGCCGGGAATGTGGCGCTTCACGTAGTTGGCGCTCGTGGTCACGTCGATCACGGCGGTGGCGGGCTGCTGCTTCAGCAACTCGGCCAAGGCTTGGGGCGCGATCTCGGCGACCGTGGCCGCGACGGGCGGGTAGGCCGACGTCGGCGTGCCGGTCTCGCTGAGCGCGCTGGCTGGTGGCACCGCGTCGGGCACGTACACCTCCCAGCCCATCTGCGCGAGCCATGAGGCGCTCATCGATGCGCGCACGCCGTCGTCGTCGGCCAGCACGATACGTGCGCCGCGCACCGGCACCTGGTGGTCGGTTTCCTGCACGAGCTGCCCGCCGGGCGCGCTCGCGAAGCCGGGCAGGTGGCCGGCGGTGTATTCCTCGGGCGTGCGCACGTCGAAGCGGTACACGGTGCGGCCCGGGGCCTCGAGCGTGCCGAGTGCGTCGAGGGCGATGCGGTGCACGCCCGCGGCGTCGGCCACGCGGCGCGCATCGGTTTGCGCCTGCGCGCGGTTCGCCTCAGACACTGCAGCCGGCGCCTGCCGGCCCGCGCCGTGGTCGAGCACCTGGCCCGCGAGCTTCCAGCCGATGGTGCCGTTGCGCAGCGCCGCCACCGGGTTCGGGATGCCTGCGTTCACGAGCGACTGCGTGCCGATGATGCTGCGCGTGCGGCCCGCGCAGTTCACGATCACGCGCGTGGCCGGGTCGGGTGCGAGCTCGCGCACGCGCAGCACCAGCTCCGCGCCGGGCACGCTGGTGGCCGAGGGGATGCTCATGGTCTGGTATTCGTCGAAGCGGCGCGCGTCGAGCACGACGACGTCGGCGCGGCTGTCGATGAGCGCCTTCACCTCAGGCGCCGACAGCGAGGGCGTGTGCCGCTCGTGCTCGACCAGCTCGCCGAAGGACTTGCTCGGCACGTTCACGTCGCGGAACAGCTCGCCGCCCGCCGCGCGCCAGCCTTCGAGCCCGCCGTCGAGCAGGTGCACGTTGGTGTAGCCCAGCGCGGCGAAGGTGCGTGCGGCCAGCGGCGCGAGATCGACACCGTCGTGCGCGCCGTACAGCACGATGAAGGTGTCGCGCCGCGGAATGCGTCGCCACGCTTCGATCTCGATGCGCGACAGCGGCAGGTTGGCGGCCCACAGCGGGTGCTCCTGCGCGAACGGGTCTTCCTCGCGCAGGTCGAGCAGCGCGGTCTCCTCGCGCGCGATCAGCCGTTCGCGCAGCGCGGCGAAGGGCAGCAGGGGAAAGGAGGCGGTCGTGGTCGTCGTCATGCGGCAGTGTTTCGGAGTTCGGCGGAGCGGTCCCACAGGTTGGGCAGCAGCGTGTTGGAGTAGCCGGAGACGAAGGGCTTGCGCCCGCCTTCGGCCGGATAGGTGTGGCGGCGCACGGCGCCGATGTTGGCGCCGTACACGTGGATGCTGATCGACACGCGGTCGGCGTGCGCGTTGTGCACGCGGTGCAGGTCGCCCACGGTGGGCGACACGGCCTCGACATGGCCCGCGTCGAGCCGCACCGGCTCGCCCTGGGGCCGCGCGGTGCCGTCGGCGTCGAGCGCGTAGGGCTGGCTGTACTCGGCGCCGCGCAGCATGCCGATGAGGCCCCACACCGTGTGGTCGTGGATCGGCGTGGCCTGGCCTGGTCCCCAGACGAAGCTCACGACCGAGAAGCGCTCGGTGCTGTCGGCGTGCAGCAAAAACTGCTGGTAGTAGGTCGGGTCGGCCACGGCGAAGGCGTCGGGCAGCCAGTCGTCGCGCCCCACCAGCGTGCGCAGCAGCGCGCCGCCTTCGGACAGGATGCGCGGCTCGTCGGGCCGGCTGTCGAGCAGCCGGCCGAAGGCGCCGACGAAATCGCGCAGCGGAGCAATCATGCGGGGCGTTTCCAGAGTTGGGTGTCGGTGATCGCGCGCACATCCACGCGTGTGGGAAGGATACCGTCACGCGCCGAGCGGTCGGCCACAGTTTGTAGCGCGGCGATGTCGGCCTCGCTCACGGGCCGCCCCGCCACCGAGGCGCGCGCCGTGATGAGGCGCGCCGAGGCAATCGGCAGCCGCGTGAGCTGGCTGTAGGCCTGCGCATAGGCCTCGGGGTTGGCCAGCGCCCAGTCGCCCGCGCGGGCGAGCCGCTCGAGGAACTGCACGATGGCCGCGCGCTTGGCCGCATCGGCCAGCGAATGCTCGCTCGCGGTGATGAAGCCCAGCGCCGTGTTGATGCCGCGCCCGTCGCGCAGGATGCGCCCGCCCTGCTGCAGCGCGATGGCGTAGTAAGGGTCGAAGATGGCCCAGGCGTCGATCTGCTTCGACGCGAACGCGGCGGCCGCGTCGGTGGGCAGCACGAACTTCACCGTGACCTCGTCGCGCCGCACGCCGGCCTCTTCGAGCGCGCCGTAGAGCTGGTACTGCGAGATGCTGCCGCGCGCCGACGAGACGACCACTGTCTGGCCGCGCAGGTCGGCCACGCGGCGCAGCGGCGAGTCGGGCTGCACCACGATGCCCAGCGACTCGGCCTTGCCCACGCGCGTGGCGACGATCTTCAGCGGCGTCTTGCCGACGGCCGCCGCGAGCACCGGCAGGTCGCCGGCCATCGCGGTGTCGACGGCGGCGCTGCGCTGCGCCTCGAACAGCGGCGCGGCGCCCTGGAAGTTGGCCCAGCGGTAGGCAAAGGGCGCGTCGTCGAGGGCCTTGGAGGCCTCGAACAGCGAGCGCAGGCCGCCGGCCTGGTCGCCGAGCACCAGCGTGGCCTGGGGTTGCGCCATCGCGCGCAGCGGGCCGGCCGTGGCCAGCGACAGCGCGGCGCTTTGCGCGAGCCAGGCGCGGCGAGAAATTGGCAGCGCGCTCATGCTGCAGCTCCCGATGCCTGCAGCGCCCGCTGGCCCGCCGCGACCAGGATCGCGTCGTTCTGCGGCGTGTGGATGCGGCTGCACAGCACGTCGCGGTAATGGCGTTCGAGCGGGTTCTGGCGCGTGAGGCCGTGATTGCCGCTCAGCTGCAGCGCCAGCTCGATCACGCGGATGGCGTGCGTGGTCACGGTGTGCTTGAGCAGGCCGCTGTCGGTCGCGTGCGGGGTGTGGCCGCTGTCGACCGCGGAAGCCGCGTCGTCGAGCAGCACGCGGTTGGTGCGCAGCAGCGCCTCGATCTCGCCCACCTGCTCCTGCACGCGCGGCAGGCTGGCCAGCGGCGCACCCAGGCTGCCGGGCGCGCGCCGGTTCAGGAAGTCGACCAGCCAGTCGCGCGCGGCGTGCGCCACGGCGTCGTAGAGGCTGCCCAGCAGCACGACCATCCAGGCCTGCTGCGCCGCATGGGCGTCGATGTCGGTCTGGCTGCCGGCGCCGGGCGCCCAGTCGGCGGGCGCGCGCAGGTCGACGGCGTGGTCGGCGGCAATGGCGACGTCCTCGAACACCACCTCGTGGCTGCCCGAGGCGCGCAGGCCCAGGTGGTCCCAGCTCGCGATCACGCGGATGCCGGGTGCGTCGCGCGGCACCAGGAACACGCCGGTGCGCGGCGCGGGCTCGTCGGTGCGCGCCCAGACCGCGAGCCACGACAGGCCCTCGATGCCGGTCGTGTAGAGCTTGTGGCCGTCGATGCGCCAGCCCTCGGGCGTGCGCCGCGCCACGGTGCCGGGCAGGCCGCCGCGCGCCGGCGAGCCCAGCGCGGGCTCCACGCGCAGCGCGTTGATGAGCGCGCCGTGCGCCACCGCGTCGCGTGCCACGCGCTCGCGCACGTGCGCGGGCCAGCGGCTCTCGCGGCGCGCGAGCGCCTGGTGCTGCAGGTAGGTCATGGTGAGGATCAGTGCGGTGGCGGGCTCGCCACGCGCCACCGCCGCGATCACGCGGCGCGCCGTGGCCAGCGTGGCACCGCCGCCGCCGTATGCGGCGGGCGCGACGAGGCCGATCAGGCTGTGCGCCTGCAGCGCCTCGAAGTTCTGGCGCGGAAAGGCGCCGCTGCGGTCGTGGTCTTCCGCCGTGGACGCGAACTGGTCCGACAGGCGGGCCAGCACGGCGGGATCGACGGAGGGCGGGGTGTCTGTGTCGGGAACGGCCGGCGCGCGGCGCAAGGGGAGTGCACTCATGGTGTCCGCACGGTAAAGGCCCGCTGCCAGCGCGCGAAGGATGCATCGCGCATATCCAAATTCGTTTTTCTGCGTTCGTTTTCGGGGCCCACCTCGGTACGGTCTCGCTTCTCCTCGTGAGTGAGTGAAGAAGAAAGAACACAAGGCATGACACCCGATTTCCCGCTGGACCGACGCCGCCTGCTGCAGGCCGCCGCCGCATGGGGTGTGGCGGCTTCGGGCGTGGCGCAGGCCGCCGCACCGTCGCGCGACCTGTCGGGCGTGACGCTGCGCGTGGGCACCTACAAGGGCCTGTGGCGCCCGCTGCTCACGGCCTCGGGCCAGGCCGACACGCCCTACAAGATCGACTGGCGCGAACTCAACAACGGCGTGCTGCACATCGAGGCCATCAACGGCGACGCGCTCGACCTGGGCTCGGGCAGCGAGATTCCGCCGGTGTTCGCGGCGCGGCAGAAGTCGAGCGTGCGGCTCGTGGCCGTGACGCACGAAGACCTCAACAACCAGGCCACGCTGGCGCGCAAGGACTCGGCCATCCGCAGCATCGCCGACCTCAAGGGCAAGCGCGTGGGCTACGTGCGTGCCACCACCTCGCACTACTACCTGGCCAAGCAGCTGGCCGAAGCGGGCCTGTCGTTCGCCGACATCCAGCCCGTGAGCCTCACGCCGGCCGACGGCCTCTCGGCCTTTGCGCGCGGCGACCTCGATGCCTGGGCCATCTACGGCTACAACGGCCAGCTCGCGCGCACCCAGTACGGCGCGCGCACGCTCAAGACCGGCGTGGGCTACCTGTCGGGCAACTTCCCCATCTACGCCAACCCGCGCGCGCTCGACGACACGCTGCGCCGCGCGGCGCTGGGCGACCTGCTGCAGCGCCTGCAGCGCGCGTTCGCCTGGATCAACGGCAACTTCCTGGCCTACGCCCGCGCGCAGTCGGCCGAGACGCGCGTGCCCGTGGGCGACCTGGTCGAGCTGTTCAACGGCCGCAGCGGCGACTACAGCCTGGGCCCGGTCACCGACGCCGTGGTGCGCAGCCACCAGGACGTGGCCGACACCTTCCAGAAGATCGGCGTGCTCGACGGCCCCGCCGACGTGAAGCCGCTGTGGGACCGCCGCTTCGAAAACCTGCTGCGGCTTCCTGCCGCCTGACCTCTTCATTCCATCCGCATCCACGAGGACACCATGAGCCAGAACGACGTTGAATTCATCGGCATGATCCAGGGCCAGAAGGTCTCGGAGATCCACGCCGCCAAGGGCCCGGCCATCGACCGCGACTACGTGCGCGCCTTCGCGCAGGCGCACGAGAACGCCGGCTTCGACCGCGTGCTGGTGCCGCACCATTCCACCAGCCCCGATGCCACGCTCACCGTGGCCTACGCGGCCTCGGTGACCGAGCGCATCCACTTCATGCTCGCGCACCGCCCGGGCTTCGTGGCGCCCACGCTCGCGGCGCGCCAGTTCGCTTCGCTCGACCAGTTCAGCGGCGGCCGGCTCGGCGTGCACTACATCTCGGGCGGCTCCGACGAAGAGCAGAAGCGCGACGGCGACTGGCTCGACCACGACCAGCGCTACGCCCGCACCGACGAGTACCTCGAGGTGCTGCACAAGGTGTGGACGGCCGAGAAGCCCTTCGACCACGAAGGCGCGCACTACCGCTTCCAGAACGCGTTCTCCGAAGTGAAGCCGGTGCAGACGCGCCACGGCAAGCCGCACGTGCCCGTGTACTTCGGCGGCGCGTCGGAGGCGGCGATCCCGGTCGCGGGCAAGTACGCCGACGTGTACGCGCTGTGGGGCGAGTCGCTCGACCAGGCGCGCGAACTCACGTCGCGCGTGCGCGCCGAAGCCGCGAAGCACGGGCGCAGCGTGCGCTTCTCGGTGTCGTTCCGCCCGATCCTGGCGGAGACTGAAGACGCGGCATGGGCGCGCGCCGAGAACATCCTGGCGGAGACGAAGCGCCTGCGCGTGGTGCAGGGCTACAACCGCGGCGGCCCGCAGCAAAGCGAAGGCGCCAAGCGCCTGCTGGCCGCGGCCGAGAAGGGCTCGCGCCTGGACAAGCGCCTGTGGACCGCGGTCGCGCAGGAGATCGGCGGGCGCTCCAACAGCACCGCGCTGGTCGGCACGCCCGAGCAGGTCGCCGATGCGCTGCTCGACTACTACGACCTCGGCGTGACCACCTTCCTGATCCGCGGCTTCGATCCGCTCGAAGACGCGACGGACTACGGCCGCGCACTGATTCCGCGCACGCGCGAACTCGTCGCGCAGCGCCTGCAGTCGCAGCGCAAGGCGGCCTGAGCCATGAGCGCCGTTCTTTCGATCGACCGCCACGCGGCCCAGCCGCTGAAGCTGCACGCGAACCCGCAGCAGAAGCACTGGTTCGACCCCATCCCGCCGCGCCCCACCGTGCAGGCCGAGCGCCGCCACCGGCAGGAGCGCCTGGCGGGCGCCTTCCGCCTGTTCGCGCGCTTCGGCTTCGCGCAGGGCCTGGCCGGCCACATCACGGCGCGCGACCCCGAGCTGACCGACCACTTCTGGGTCAACCCGCTGGGCGTGCACTTCTCGCGCATCAAGGTGTCCGACCTGCTGCTCGTCAACGCGAAGGGTGAAACCGTCGTCGGCGACCGGCCGCTCAACAAGGCCGCCTTCGCGATCCACGCCGCGATCCACGAGCACAACCCGAACATCGTGGCCGCCGCCCACACGCACTCGACCTACGGCAAGGCCTGGTCCACGCTGGGCCGCAAGCTCGACACGCTCACGCAGGACGCCTGCGTGTTCCACGACGACGTGGCGCTGTTCGACGACTTCACCGGCATGGTGGTCGACACCAGCGAGGGCGATCGCATCGCCCGCGCGCTGGGCGACAGGAAGGGCGCCATCCTCAAGAACCACGGCATCCTGACGGCCGGCCCCACCGTGGAGGCCGCCGCGTGGTGGTACATCGCGCTGGACAACGCCTGCCACACGCAGCTGCTGGCCGAGGCGGCGGGCACGCCGCAGCCGATCGACGAGGCCACCGCGCGCCACACGCACGGCCAGATCGGCGGGCCCGAAGGCGCGATCCATTCCTTCGACAGCCTGTACGAAGGCCTGGTCGAGGCCGAACCCGAACTCCTGCTTTGACGATGAACCCCCGGAGCCTTTCCCCGATGAACGCATCCCTTTCCCGCCGCAGCGTGCTGCGCACCGGCGCCGCCGCCGCCGTGGTCGCCTCGGGCGGCCTCATTGCCTCGCAGGCCTTCTCGCAGCAGGCGCGCAAGCTCACCTTTGCCTGGAACGCCGCCGCGTTCTGCCTCTCGCCCGTGGTGGTGGCGCAGGAGCGCGGCTACTTCGAGCGCAACGGCCTGCAGGTGGACCTCGTCAACTACACGGGCTCGACCGACCAGCTGCTCGAATCGCTCGCCACGGCCAAGGCCGACGCGGCCGTGGGCATGATCCACCGCTGGCTCAAGCCGCTCGAATCGGGCTTCGACGTGAAGATCGTCGGCAGCTCGCACGGCGGCTGCGTGCGCCTGGTGGGCGCCAAGGACGCGGGCGCCACCAGCCTGGCCAGCCTCAAGGGCAAGATCATCGGCGTGTCGGACATCGCGAGCCCGGGCAAGAACTTCTTCTCGATCCTGCTGGCCAAGAACGGCATCGACGCCGACCGCGACGTGACCTGGCGCCAGTACCCGGCCGACCTGCTCGACATCGCGGTGAAGAAGGGCGAGATCCACGCCATCGCCGACGGCGACCCGAACGTGTACCTCATCGAGAAGCGCAACCAGGGCACCTTCGTCGAGCTCGCGAGCAACCTCTCGGGCGAGTACAAGGACAAGGTCTGCTGCATCGTCGGCGCGCGCGGCGAGCTGGTGCGCAAGGACAAGGCGACCGTTGCCTCGCTGGTGCGCGCCATTGCGCAAGCCTCCGACTACGTGGCCGAGAACCCGAACGAGTCGGCCAAGCTCTTCGCCAAGTACTCGCCCAAGGTGCCGGTCGAAGACCTGCGCGCGCTGCTGGGCACGCTCACGCACAACCACCACCCGCTGGGCCGCAAGCTGCGCGACGAGGTGGAGTTCTACGCGCGCGACTTCCGCGGCGTCGGCGTGCTCAAGAAGACCACCGACCCGGTGCGCTTCGCGGAGCACGTGTCTTTCGATCCGCTGGCATGAGCGCCGTCATCGACCGGGTGCTCGAGGCACCGCCACCGGCACCGGGCAGTTGGCGCCGCCCTGGCATCGAGAAGGCCGCGCCGGCCGCCGTGTTCGCGCGCCCCGCCGAAGGCTTCTGGCGCACCGGCGCGCTCGCGAGCGCGGGCTGGATCGCGCTGGGCCTGCTCACCGTCTATTGGCCCAACAAGGCCGTGGGCTTCAGCGACTGGGCCTACACCGACGAGTTCGGCATTGCGGCCATCGCCATCGGCGCGGTGCTGCTGCTCGTGGCGCTGCTCGGCGCGCGCGCGGGCCGCGTGGCACGCACGTTGCGCCCGGCCGGGCCGTGGCTGGTCGCGCTGCCGGTGCTGTTCGCCCTCTGGGAGATCGCCACCGCCAAGCTCGCGCTGCTGCCCACGCCGTTCTTCGCGCCGCCGCAGAGCCTCATCGAGACCTACATCGACGACTGGCGCCGCCTCGGCGAAAGCCTGGCGCATTCGGCGCGGCTGCTCGCCCACGGTTTCGTGCTGGGCGCGCTGGCCGGCTTTCTCACGGGCGTGACCATCGGCTGGTCGCGCATCGCGGGCTACTGGGTGCATCCGGTGCTGCGCTTCGTGGGGCCGGTGCCTGCTTCGGCGCTGCTGCCGCTGGCGTTCTTCTTCTTTCCGTCGAGCTACGCGGCGGCCGTGTTCCTCATCGCGCTGGCCACGGGCTTTCCGGTGGCGGTGCTCACGTGGTCGGGCGTGGCGGGCGTCAACCGCAACTACTACGACGTGGCGCGCACCATGGGCGCGAGCGAACGCTTCCTGGTGCTGCGCGTGGCGATTCCCGCCGCGCTGCCGCAGGTGTTCGTGGGCCTGTTCATGGGGCTGGGCGCCGCCTTCTCGGTGCTGGTGACGGCCGAGATGATGGGCGTGAAGGCCGGGCTGGGCTTCTACCTGTCGTGGGCGCAGGGCTGGGCCTCGTACTCGAACATGTACGCGGCATTGATCGTCATGGCGCTGCTGTGCTCGGGCCTGATCACGCTGCTGTTCAAGGTGCGCGACCGCGTGCTGTCGTGGCAGAAGGGGACCGTGAAATGGTAGCCACCGCTGAAGCCAAGGTGCGCCAGGCTGGCGCGCAGATCGACATCCACGGCGTGAGCCACTGGTTCGACGTGCCGGCGGGTCCGCTGCAGGTGCTCGACGACATCGACCTCACGGTGAAGCCCGGCGAGTTCGTCGCGCTGCTCGGGCCGAGCGGCTGCGGCAAGTCGACGCTGCTGCGCCTCGTGGCCGGGCTGGAGCCCGCCACGGCCGGGCGCATCACGCAGGACGGCGCACCCATCACGAGGCCCGACCCGTCGCGCATCGTCGTCTTCCAGGACCCGACGCTCTACCCCTGGCGCAGCGTGTGGGACAACGTGGCGCTCGGCCTGCAGGCGCGCGGCGTGCTCAAGGCGCAGCGCGGGCGCGTCGACGAGGCGCTGAAGCTCGTCGGCCTCACCGACTTCGCCAAGGCCTTTCCGCACCAGCTCTCGGGCGGCATGGCGCAGCGCGTGGCGCTGGCGCGTGCGCTCGTCAACGACCCGCAGCTGCTGGTGCTCGACGAGCCGCTGGGCAAGCTCGACTCGCTCACGCGCATCGCGATGCAGAGCGAGCTGGTCAACCTGTGGCAGCGCGCGGGCTTCTCGGCGCTGCTGGTGACGCACGACGTGGAAGAAGCGCTGTTCCTCGCCAACCGCGTGATCGTGTTGAGCGACCGGCCGGCGCGCATCGCGGCGGAGCTCGTGGTCGACCTGCCGTACCCGCGCCATCGCGGGCACGCGCGTCTGGCTGAACTGCGCCACGAAGCGCTGCGCCACTTGGGGCTCGACGCCACCTGGTAGATGTAGCTCGCCCCCAGGCTGCGCGCACTTCGTGTCGCTTCGCCAACCCCCTACCGGGGGCGGGCCGGCCGCTTCGGGCGGCCGTGCGCGGCGGCCCCCTTGAACAGATATGAACGCTCTGCCGGAAGCCGACTGGCTCAATTTTCTGATCGACCTGCTCCAGGGCGCCCAGGTGCAACTGCTGCGCGTGCTCGATGCGCTTGGCCTCGTGCGCCATGTGCACGGCCAGCCGGCGTGGCCGTGGGCGCACCGGTTGTCGGGCGAGAACCTGCTGATCGACCTGGGGCAGGCGCGCAGCCTCGCGTGGACGCTGGCGTGCGTCGGCGTTGCCTTGCTGCTGCTGTTGATCGCGTTGCTCTGGCGGCGCCCGCGCTGGTACCTGCTCGCGCTGGTGCCGATGCTGCTGATCGCCGTGCCCTGGCCCCATGCGAACGTGGTGCTGGTGCCTGCGACGCCGGCGAGCTTCCACGCGTCACCGACCGGCTTCACGGCCACGTCGATCGCGCAAGGCCGCGTGCTCTACGCGCAGCACTGCGTGAGCTGCCACGGTGCGGACGGCAAGGGCGAAGGGCCGCTGGCCGCCTCGCTGGCCGTGTGGCCGCCGAACCTCACGGGCCCGCTGCTGTGGCGCCGCGCCGATGGCGACCTGCTCTGGCGTGTGCTTCATGGCACCGCCGCCATGCCCGGCTTCGGCGGCACGCTCGACGCGGCCGATGCCTGGGCGCTCATCGACTACATGAAGGCGCAGGGCGCGGGTCAGAGCCTGCGTGCGCTGGGCCACTGGCCGCAGCCCGTCGGCCTGCCCGACATGGCGGTGCGCTGCGGCGCGCAAGCGCCCCGGTCGCTCGCGCAGTGGCGCGGGCAGCGCGTGCGCGTCGTGGCGGGCGCCGTCGCGCCGAGCGAAGACCCGCGCCTGGTGACGGTGCAGCTGCTGCCCTCTGCGTCGAACGCAGGGAATGTCACCGCCGATTGCGTGGCCGATTCACCGGCCGCGTGGGAGGCGCTGGCGCTCATCGCGGGCACCGACCGGCTCGCAGGCATGCAGCTCATCGCCGACCGCGACGGCTGGCTGCGCGTGCGCGGCCTGCCGGGGCAGGCCGGCTGGTCCGACGACGACCTGCTGTGCCGCAGCGACAGCCCGCCAGCGGCCTCGGCGAAAGGCGCCGTGCTGCCACCCGATGGCCTGAGCGCGCTCATCGCCCGCATGGACGCCGAGCCGGTGCGCTTCGTCAAGGGCGGCTTCATCCACTGATTTCTTTTTTCACTGCTTCCACGGAGAACGAACCCATGACCTCGCACCTCGACCGATCGCGCCGCCAGCTGCTTGCCGGCGGCCTTGCCGCTGCCACGACCGCCACCTTGCCCGCCTTCGTGCGAGCACAAGGTCGTCCGGTACTCAAGGCCGGCGACCAGAAGGGCGGGCTGCGCGCGCTGCTCGAAGCGGCGGGCGGGCTCGAAGGCCTGGGCTACGACATCCAGTGGTCGGAGTTCCCGGCCGCCGCGCCGCTGGCCGAGGCGCTCAACGCGGGCGCGGTCGATTCGGGCCCGATCGGCGATGCGCCGCTGATCTTCGCGCTCGCGGCCGGCACGCGCGTCAAGGCCATCGGCGCGAACCGCTCGGACGCGTACGGCACGGCGGTGCTGGTGCGGCCCGATTCGCCGCTGAAGACTGCTGCCGAGCTCAAGGGCAAGAGCGTCGCCACCAACCGCGGCTCCATCGGCCACTACGTCACGCTCAAGGCGATCACGGCGGCGGGCCTCAAGCCCGAGGACGTGAACCTGCGCTTCCTCGCGCCAGCCGATGCCAAGCTCGCACTCACGCAAGGTTCGGTCGATGCCTGGGCCACCTGGGAGCCCTACACCGCGCTGGCCGAAATCAGCCGCCATGCGCGCGTGCTGGTCAGCGGGCGCGGCCTGCTGCCGGGGCTGAGCTACCTCGCCGCGACCGATGCCGCCATTGCCGCCAAGCGGCCGGTGCTGCAGGACTTTCTGCAGCGCGTGGTGAAGGCGCAGCGCTGGTCGTACCGCAACGTCGATGCGTTCTCGGCCACGCTCGCACGCATCATCGGCATTCCGCCCGAGGCGGCGAAGCTGCAGTTCGAGCGCCGCCAGCAGCAGTGGGTCGCCATCGACGCGCAGGTCATCGCCGACCAGCAGGGCACGGCCGATTTCTACCGCCAGGTGGGGCTCATCAAGCAGCCGCTCGACGTGAAGGGCACGTTCGACACGGGCTTCGGCACGGCGGCCTAGAACCGCCGTTCGAGCGCCTGCACGCGGAAGTCCTGCGGCGCGATGCCGTAGGCGCGGCGAAAGGCGCGGCTGAAGTCCGAGGCGCTGCGAAAGCCCGCGCCGTAGGCGATGTCGGTCACCATCACATGCGGGTAGCGCGCCAGGTCGCTCGCCGCCTGGCGCAGCCGCAGGCTGCGGATGTAGCTGCCCAGCCCGCCTTCGTGCTGGAACATGCGGTACAGCGTGGGGCGCGGCAGCTGCAGCGCGGCCAGCACGCTCTCGGGCGTGAGGTCGGCGCGGTGCAGGTGCGTCTGCACGTGGCGGCGCACCCGGTCGAACATGGCGGCGCGTGCCGCCGCGCGCGCGTTGCCGTCGAAGCCGGCCTGCTTGCCGAAGGCCGACACCACCAGCTGCGCGCCCGTGCGCACCGCGCTCTGGGCCGCCGCCGGCGTCATGCCGCCGATGTGGCGCGCCAGCGAGATCGCGTGCCCGGCCGCCAGCCGCGCCAGCGGCGTGGTGCAGGCCAGCGTGCGCCCGTGCAGGGCCTCGGGGTCGGGGAAGCTCTCCTGCACCAGCGCGCCGGGCACGAAGAAGGTGTGGACGCGGCAGTCGTGGCGCCGCATGCGCACCGGCTGGTTCATGTCCAGCGCGAGGATGGTGGGCGTGCCGGTGGGGGCGGGCGGCGGTTCGCCCTTGCGGCGTGCACCCGGTGTGGCGCGCACCCGCAGGTCGTCGACGCCGCCTTCCTCGAACACATGGAACACGAAGTCGCGCACGCTGTCGGTCGACACCCGGGCCAGCGAGCGCTCCAGCACCAGCGTGTCGGAGCGGCATTCGGTGAAGACCAGGCCGCCCACGTCGTAGCGGTCGATCGCGGCGTGGAAGGGGCGCTCGAGCGCGTCGCGCGAGGGCAGGGCGTCCATCACATGGCCGACGCGTGCGCGCCAGGCCAGGAACTGCCGGTCGGGCGGCTCTGCGTGCACGTCGAAATGGCTGTGCGCCACGCCCGGGGGAGAGAGGGGGCGTTCGGAGGCCGCGGCGGCGCTGGATGTCATGGGCGAGGTCGGAACAGCGCCAGGGCGTGTGGCGGGCTTTTCCGCCAAATAGTACTAACTAAGCGTTAAAAAATCACAGATTTCGCGGAATTCTCCCAAGAACTGAGACGGATGGTCAAGGCTGTTTACAAAGCGCCCTCAGGCTCGCAGCAGGCGTCCTGCATGGCAATTTCATTGCACAGGGACACCGGGTTTACTTTTCTCCCAGCGTTGATCGACCGAGCGAGCATTGACATGTCCAAAGGAAGCGCCGAGCTGCGTGCCATTTCGGAACTGGACGACGCACCGCCCTTGAGCCCCGCCGTGGCCGCGAATGCCGCAGCGCGGCTCTTTGCCCAGGCCAACCAGCTGGAGCTGGCCAACCTGATGGCGGCGGTCGAGCGCGGCGACGTGTGGGCGGCTGCGCGCACGGCGCGGCAGATCCTGTGCGACATCGAGGAAGCCGCGCTGGAGGCGCACGGGCTCGACAGGGCGCACGAAGAAACCGGCGACGAGGGCCTGCTCTCGCCGCGCGAACTGAAGGTGCTGGAACTCGTGGCCCAGGGCTGGAGCAACCGGCGCGTGGCCGAGGCGCTGCACCGCTCCGACAGCACGGTCGCCAGCCAGATCAAGAGCATCTACCGCAAGCTGTCGGTCCATTCGCGCACGCAGGCCGTGCACGAGGCCACGCGGCGCGGGCTGCTGCGCTCCTCGGGCGCGACGCAGCGCCGGGTGATCAGCTTCCCGGGGCCCGGGCCCGCGCGCGGCTGAGCTCAGGCGGCCTTGCGCGTGCGTGCCCTGGGCGTGCCACCGGCCGGCGGCAACTGCTCGCGCAGGTAGGCCAGGAAGGTGCGCACCACCTCCGGCAGCGTGCGGTCGGCCAGCGTCTGCAGCTCGACCGAGCGCCCGCGCATGCCGGGCTTGCGGATCTCGGCCGCCACCAGCTCGCCGCGCTGCACGCGGTCGCGCACCGTGATCTCGCCCGTGATGGCCAGTCCGCCGCCCTGCAGCACGAAGTTGGCGAGCGCCTCGAAACGGTTGCTCACCAGCACGGGCTCGAACACGAGGCCGCGGTTGCTGCAGCCCACGTCGAACAGCTGGCGCACCGTGTTCTCGGGGCTGCCCAGCGCGATGGGGAAGGGATGCATCTGCGCCAGCGTCACGCTGCGCGACTTCGCCAGCGCATGGTCGGGCCGCATGATCGCGAACACCGACGCCGGCTGGCGGTGCTCGACCCGGATGCCGCGCACCGCCGCGCGGCTGTAGGTCAGGCCGATGTCCGCTTCGCCGAGCAGCACGGCGTCGCTCACCTGCGTCGGGCCGGTGGCATCGAGCCGGAAGCGCACGCCCGGGTACTGTTCGCGGAACGCCGCGATGGTGCGCGGCAGGAACTCGTTGGCAAAGCCCGAGGAACAGGCGATGCGCACGCGTCCGCTCAGCGGCCCCTGCAGCGCCTGGATGTCCGACAGCACGCGCTCGGCCTCCAGCGCGCCGCGCAGGGCGTGTGCCGCCAGCAGTTCGCCCGCGGCGCTGGGCACCATGCCGCGCGGGCGGCGCTCGAACAGCGGCGCGCCCACCAGGGTTTCGAGCGTGGCCACCTGGCGGCTGATGGCCGAGATGCTGACGTTCAGCCGCGCGGCCGCCTCGGTGAGCGAGCCGGTGCGGGCCACTTCGAGGAAGTAGCGCAGCGAGGTTTCCTGCAGGCGGCGGCTGGGCATGGGGGAGTGTGAGGTTTGCAAGGAATGCAAAGGTAGCTCAAGAAAATAGCAATTGTTGAAAAGGTGCCCGCTTTTTATGCTGCGCAGACACCCCGTTCCCCGTCCTGCTCCCTTCTGCGCTGCCATCCATGCCCACTCGTTCCCCCTGCTTTTCCCGCCGCCTGATCGCGCTGGTGCCCACGGCCTTCCTGCTGCTCGGCCACGGCCTCGCGCAGTCCGCCGAACTCTCGCCGGCCCAGGCCGAGCGCCATGCGCAGGGCACCTACCGCGAGTACTTCGAGTTGCTGGCCCTGCCCAACGACGCCACCGTGCCGGAAGACATCCGCAAGAACGTCGACTGGCTGGAGCAGGCCTTCCGCAAGCGCGGCTTCACGACGAAGCAGCTGCCCAACAGCGGCAAGCCGATGCTCTTCGCCGAGTTCCCGGGCAGCGACCCCGCGCGCAAGACGGTGCTCTTCTACATGCACCTCGACGGCCAGCCGGTGATCCCCGCGCAGTGGGCGCAAAAGAGCCCGTGGACGCCCGTGCTCAAGCGCAAGACAGAGAAGGGCGAGTGGGAAGAGATCGATGCGGCCCCGCTCTTCAGCGGCCCGCTGGACCCCGAGTGGCGCGTGTTCGGCCGGGCGTCGGCCGACGACAAGGGTCCGATCATGATGCTGCTGGCGGCCATCGACGCGCTGAAGGCCGGCGGCGGCCAGCCGGCGGTCAACGTGAAGGTGATTCTCGACAGCGAGGAAGAAAAAGGCTCGCCGTCCATCAGCCAGGTCATGCAGGCGCACCGCGAGCTGCTGCGCAGCGACGCCATCGTGATCCACGACGGCCCCATGCACGCGACCAACCGGCCCACGCTGGTGTTCGGCAACCGCGGCGCGGCCGATGCGCGGCTCACCGTGTACGGCGCCAAGGTGCCGCTGCACAGCGGGCACTACGGCAACTACGCGCCCAACCCGGCGCAGCGCCTGGCCAGCCTGCTGGCCACGATGAAGGACGACACGGGTCGCGTGACCGTGCCCGGCTACTACGACCGCGTGAAGATCGGCGAGGCCGAGCGCAAGATCATGGCCGCCGTGCCCGACGACGAGGCCGCGCTCAAGCGCCGCCTGGGCATCGCCCGCACCGACCGGGTCGGCGCCAACTACCAGGAGGCGATGCAGTACCCCTCGCTGAACGTGCGCGGCATGGCCTCGGCGGCCGTGGGCGACAAGGTGGCGAACATCGTGCCTGACAAGGCCGAGGCCGAGATGGACCTGCGCACCACGCCCGACTCCGACGCGCCCTACCTGGGCAAGCTGATCGAGGCGCACATCGTCAAGCAGGGCTACCACCTCGTGAAGGGCGCGCCGACCGACGAGGAGCGCGCCCGCTACGACAAGCTCGCCAGCTTCAGCTACCGCAGCGAGGGCGCCGACGCGGCGGGCTCGCCGATCAACTCACCGATCGGCCAGTGGGCCTACAAGGCGCTGACCGACACCTTCGGCACCACGCCCGAGCCGGTGCGCATCCGCATGATGGGCGGCACCGTGCCGACGGCGGAAATCGTGCGCGTGCTGCAGGTGCCGTTTGCGATCATTCCGCTGGTGAACGCCGACAACAACCAGCACGCGGCGAACGAGAACCTGCGCATGGGCAACTACGTGACCGGCGTGCAGACGGTCTACGCGCTGATGACGCACGGGTTCTGAGCCCGGGCGCCCATCAGGCCCCCTTGCCGGGCTTCTGCGCCTGCTCGCATTCCACCTGGACCAGTTCGCGCTGGTCCAGCGTGGCGCCGAAGCGCACTGCGCTGAGGCAGCCGCCCCACACGCAGCCGGTGTCGGTCGAGAGCAGGTCGGGCCGCGAGAGCCAGCCCAGCGTCGACCAGTGGCCGAAGGCGACGGTGGCCGCGGCCGTCTTGCGGCCCAGCACGTCGAACCACGGCAGGTAGCCCTCGGGGCCGGGAATGGCGCCGTCCTTGCTCTCGAACTCCATCACGCCCTCTGGCGTGCAGTAGCGCAGGCGCGTGAGCGCATTGACGATCACGCGCAGCCGCGCGTGGCCCGTGAGCGCGTCGTCCCAGTGGTCGGGTGTGTTGCCGTACATCTCGTGCAGGAAGTCGCCCAGCGCGGGTCCGCGCAGCACCGACTCGACCTCCGACGCCAGCGCCAGCGTGTCGCCCACCGTCCACTGCGGCAGCACACCGGCATGCACCATCAGCAGGTCGCCGCCGCCGATCTGCATGTGCAGCGCCATGTGCTGCTGGCGCAGCCAGTCGAGCATCGCCTCGCTGTCGGGTGCGGCCAGCAGACCGGCCACCGTGTCCTTGCGGCCGCCCTTGCGCACGCCGTGCGCCACGCCCAGCAGGTGCAGGTCGTGGTTGCCCAGAAGGCTGCGTGCCGAGGCGCCGTAGCCCTGCAGGCGGCGCAGCACCGCGGCCGAATCGGGGCCCCGGTTGACCAGGTCGCCGAGCACCACGAGCGTGTCGCGGCTGGGAGAGAAATCGATCTTGTCGAGCAGCCGGCCCAGGGGGACATCGCAGCCCTGGACGTCGCCGATACAGTAAAGTGACATTCCCTCATTCTCTCCCCCCGTTCATGGATGTCTTCCTGCTGGCCTTGCTGACCACCCTCAATGCGGTGTTCGCAATGTCCGAAATGGCCCTTTCCACCAGCCGCCGCGCACGCCTCGCGGCCTTGGCCGAAACGGGGGACACCGGGGCGGAGGCTGCGCTGAAGCTGATGGAATCGCCCACGCAATTCCTCTCGACCGTGCAGATCGGCATCACCTCCATCGGCATGCTCAGCGGCATCGTGGGCGAGGCCGCCTTCGCGGCGCCGCTCGCGGTGTGGATGGAAGGCCTGGGCATGGGCGCCGGCACCTCCAGCATCGTGTCGACCGCGGTGGTGGTGACCTGCATCACCTTCTTCACCATCATCTTCGGCGAGCTGGTGCCCAAGCGCATCGGCCAGCTGTACCCCGAGCCGGTGGCACGCTTCGTGTCGCGCCCCATGCGCGGGCTGGCCAAGGGCGCCAAGCCCTTCGTGTGGCTGCTGGCCGGCGCCACCGCCACCACGCTGAAGCTGCTGCGCATCGACGCCAACGCCGCGCGCTCGGTGACGGAAGAAGAAATCTCGGCCAGCCTCGAAGAAGGCGTGGACGCCGGCGTGATCGAGCAGCACGAGCACCAAATGGTGCGCAACGTGTTCCACCTGGACGACCGCCGCCTGTCGTCGCTCATGATCCCGCGCGCCGACATCGAATGGCTCGACGCCTCCAACACCGTGGCGCAGGCGCTGCAGAAGGTGGCGGACGCCGCGGCGCTCAACCTCGTGCACTCGTGGTACCCCGTGTGCCGCAACTCGCTGGACGACGTGGTCGGCGTGATCAGCGTGGCGCACCTGCTGCGCCTGGGTTCCGGCCACAAGGGCGTGCTCGGCCAGGAAGCCACGCCCGCCGTGTTCGTGCCCGAGACGCTCACCGGCATGGAGCTGCTCGAGCAGTTCCGCACGCGCGCCGGCCGGCTCGTGTTCGTGGTCGACGAGTACGGTGTGGTGCAGGGCCTCATGACCCCGCGCGACCTGCTCGAGGCCATCACCGGCGAGCTGCAGCCCGGCATGCAGGCCGACGCGTGGGCCCACCAGCGCGCCGACGGCATGTGGGAGCTCGACGGCCTCATGCCCGTGTCGGAGCTGCGCGCGCGCCTGGGCATCCGCGAGCTGCCCGATGAAGAGCGCGGCCGCTACAACACCGTGGCCGGCCTGCTCATGTCCGTGTCGGGCCACCTGCCCGCCGTGGGCGAGCACATCGATTGCGCCGGATGGTGCTTCGAGGTCGTGGCGCTCGAAGGGCGCCGCATCGACCGCGTGCTGGCGTCGCCGGACCCGGCCGCGCCGCAAGAAGACTGAAGAGGAGGGCGCGGCCATGCTGTCGCTGCTTGCACTGAGTTGCCCCCAATGCTCGGCCCCGCTGCCGCGCGCGGCGCGCTGGCGCACCGTCAACTGCGGCTACTGCGGCGCGACCATCACGCGCGGCACCGAGACCGTCGAGCGCGAGAGCTTTCGCGCCGCCTGGCGCCGCGCCAACGCGGCACAGCTGTCGGACACCGGCCGGCTGCTGCAATGGCGCGGCGCGCACTACCGCGTGCTTGCGCCACTGGGCCACGGCGAGCACAGCGAGGTGCTGCTGGCCGAACGGCTCGGCGCCGTGCCCGAGCGTGTGACGATCAAGCTCGCGCGCGACGCGGCCGGCAACGCCGTGCTGGCGCGCGAGGCCGCCGTGCTGCAGGCGCTGCAAGCCCTGTCGGTGCCCGGCGCGGCCTACTTCACGCGGCGGCTGCCGCAGCCGCTGGGCCTGGGCGTGGCGCAAGGCCTGGGCGACGGCGAACGGCAGGCGCTGGTGCTGCGCCACCCGACCGGTTTCTGGGGCAGCCTGCAGGAGGTGCAGCAGGCCAATCCGCAAGGCATCGATGCGCGCCATGCTGTCTGGCTCTGGCGGCGCATGCTCGAGGTGCTGGCCTTCGTGCACGGCGTCGGCTGGACGCACCGCGCGCTCGCGCCCGCGCATGCGCTCGTGCATCCGCGCGACCACGGCGTGCTGCTCATCGGCTGGTCGCAGGCCAGGCAGGACGTGTCGGGCGGCGCCATCGGGCGCGACCTGATGGCGTCGGCGCGCAGCGTGCGCGCGCTGCTGTCCGACAGCGCCACCTCCGCGCCGCTGGCCGCCTTGCTGCGCGAGTGCAGCGACGACGCCGTGGCCTGCGAGCGCCTGGGCGCGCAGGGCATCGAGCAGGCGCTCTCGGTGGCCTCGCGCGAGGCCTTCGGGCCGCCGCGCTTCGTTCACTTCGACCCCGCGCCAGCCGGCTAGCCGCCAGCCTTTCACTTTTTCCCCACGAAGGAGCACGTCCATGGGTTACGGAAACTATTCGCACGCCGCCCACGCGGCCATCGTGGCCGACCGCGCCGCCAAGTCCGGCAGCGAGGTTTTCACGCAGACCGCCACGCACGCGCTCATGAACCCGCAGGGGCTCAAGGTGCGCGAGTCGCGCGACAACGCCGACCACCCGAACTCGCTGGGCATCGCCTTCGCGCTCGACGTCACCGGCTCGATGGGCGACATCCCGCAGACCCTGGCGCGGCGCGAGCTGCCGACCTTCATGAAGCTCCTGACGGACTGCGGCGTGGCCGACCCCCAGCTGCTGTTCATGGCCATCGGCGACGCCACCTCCGACCAGGCGCCGCTGCAGGTGGGCCAGTTCGAATCGACCGCCAACCTCATGGACCAGTGGCTCACCTGGAGCTACCTCGAAGGCGGCGGCGGGGGCAGCGGCGAAGAAAGCTACGAGCTGGCCTTCTACGTCATGGCGCAGCACACCGACATGGACTGCTGGGTCAAGCGCAAGAAGCGCGGCTACCTGTTCGTCACGGGCGACGAGCTGCCGTACCCGGCCGTGTCGCGCCACCAGGTCGAAGGGCTCATCGGCGAGAAGCTCGACGAGGACATTCCCATCGAGGAAGTCATCGCCGCCGCGGCCGAGACCACGCACCTGTTCTTTTTGATCCCCGACGCGCAACGCCGCCGCCGCTGCGAGCCGCGCTGGCGCGAGCTGCTGGGCGACCACGTGATCTGCATGGACTCGCCCGACGACGCCTGCGCCGTGGCCGCCGGCATCGTCGCGCTCACCGAGAAGGCCGTGCCCAGCCTCGACGCGTTGGCCGGCGTGATGGCCGCCACCGGCATGGCCAAGGAGCGCGTGGGCGGCGTGCTGCATGCGCTGGACGGCTACGCCGCGCTGCTCGATCCGACCGCACCGCGCCGTGCCACGCCCGCCGCAGGCAATGGGGCGCGCAGCTCGTGGTGGAAGCGACTCTTCGGCTGACGGCCTGCCGTTGACTTCGACGCGCTACGTCTCGCTGCTCGGCCTCGGTTTCGGCGACTGCGGCAAGGGCCGCTTCACCGACTTCCTGTGCGGCGCCTGGGGCGCGCACACCGTGGTGCGCTTCAACGGCGGCGCGCAGGCCGGCCACAACGTGGTGCTGGCCGACGGCCGCCACCACACCTTCTCGCAGTTCGGCGCCGGCAGCTTCCACGCCGGCGTGGCGACCGTGCTCGCCAGCCCGGTGGTGGTGCACCCGACGGCGTTGCGTGTCGAGGCCGAGGTGTTGCAGCGCGCGGGCGTGTCTGACGCTTTTGCGCGCCTGTTCATCGATGCGCGCTGCCGCGTGACCACGCCGTTCCACCAGGCTGCTGGCCGCCTGCGCGAATGGGCACGCGGCACCGCTGCGCACGGCAGCTGCGGCGTCGGCATGGGCGAGACCGTGCGGCAGGCGCTGGCCGCGCCTGAAATGACGCTGCACTACGGCGACCTGGTTCACCCCGCGCGCACGCTCGACAAACTCGAAGCCCTGCGCCTCGCGCTGCACCGCGAGTTCGCGAACGAGCAGCCTTCGTCGGCCGGTGCCGAGCAAGAGCTGGCCGTGCTCGCCGATGCCTCGCTCGCACAACGCTGGCTCGACGCCGTGCAGCCCAGCCTGCGCCAGTCGCCGCCCGCGAGCGCCGACACCATCGGCGAACGGCTCGCGCTTCAAGGCACCGTGCTGTTCGAAGGCGCGCAGGGCGTGCTGCTCGACGAAGGGCGCGGCTTTCATCCGCACACGACCTGGAGCACCGTCTCCACCGCCGCCGTCGAGGCGGTGCTGCGCGACGCGGGCATTGCCGCACCCGTGCAGCACCTGGGCGTGCTGCGCAGCCATCTCACGCGGCACGGCGCCGGCCCGCTGCCCACGCACGACCGCGCGCTCGATGCGCGGCTGGCCGAGCCGCACAACGCCGACGACGGCTGGCAGGGCGCGTTCCGTCGCGGCCACCCCGACGCGGTGCTGCTGCGCTACGCGCTCGCCGCCGCCGGGCCACTCGACGGGCTGCTCGCCAGCCACCTCGATGCGCTCACGCACGCGAACCTGCGTTGGTGCACCAGCTACCGCGATGCCGACGGGCACACGCTGTCATCGCTGCCGCTCGGCGATGCGACCGACCTGGACCACCAACACGCACTCACCCGCCTGCTGGAGGGCGCCCAACCTTTGTATGACCCGCAACCCGTCGCCCACGCACCCGAGTGGGTGCGGCGCGTGGAAGCCCTCAGCGGCCTGCCCGTGCGCTTCGGCGCGTTCGGTCCAGTGCGCGAGGCCGTCCGCGCGCGCGACCTGCTGCGCTGACCTGATGAGAAAGCCCGCGTGACCCCCAACCTCTTCCTGATCGCCGGTGCCGTGCTGAGCGCCATTGCCGCGCTCTTGCACATCTGCGTCATCTTCGGCGGCCCGTCCTGGTACCGCTTCTTCGGCGCAGGCGAGCGCATGGCCGCGAGCGCCGAGGCCGGCCACCTGTACCCCGTGGCCGTCACGCTGGTCATCGCCGGCATGCTGGGCGTGTGGGCCGCCTACGCGCTGGCGGGCGCCGGCGTGTTGCAGCCGCTGCCCTTGCAGGCGCTGGTGCTGCCCGCCATCACCGCCGTGTACCTGCTGCGCGGCCTTGTCGCCGTCGCGATGTGGCTGTTCGACCGGCGCCGCCTCAGTGCTTTCTGGGTGTGGAGCTCGCTCGTGTGCTTCGTGTACGGCGTGGTGCACCTCGTCGGGCTCGTGCGGGTCTGGGACACGCTCTGACGACCTGGCCGCCGCGGCACTCAAGCAGAATCAGAACCGAAAAGCTTCTCTCCGTTTTCCTTCCCCCACGACACACACCATGACCACTCCCGAAGACATCTACACCGAACCCCCCGCCGATCCCGACACGCTCGCCAACCTGGGCCCGCTGCGGCCGCTGGCCGGCATCTGGGAGGGCATGAAGGGCGTCGACGTCAAGCCGAAGAAAGACGGCCCGAAGACGCAGGTGTACGTCGAACACTACGAGCTGGAGCCCATCGACGCGCAGACCAACGGTCCGCAGCTGCTGTACGGCCTGCGCTACCACACCTACATCCACAAGCCCGGCCTCACCAAGATGTACCACGACCAGGTCGGCTACTGGCTGTGGGAGCCGGCCACCAGCACTGTGTTTCTCACGCTGGCCATTCCGCGCGGACAGGTGGCCATGGCCAGCGGCCACGTGAAGCCCGGCGACACCGAGTTCACGCTCAGCGCCGAGCACGGCAGCCTGGTGAACGGCATCGTGTCGAACCCGTTCCTCGAACGCGCCTTCACCACGCTGGCGTGGAACATCACGGTGAAGATCAACGCCGACGGCACCTGGTCGTACGACCAGGACACCGTGATGCAGATCCTGGGCCAGGCCGAGCCCTTCCACCACACCGACCGCAACACGCTCACGCGCGTCGGCGAGCCCGGGCTCAATCCGCTGGCGAAGATGGCCTGAGGCCCTTCAAGCGGCGGGCGGCTTCGGCGTGCGCAGGCGCCGCAGCCGCACGGTGAGCTCCTTCACCAGCTGAAGCTCCCCGCGCCGCTGCGCCACCTCCAGCGCCTGCGCGAACGAGGCTTCGGCCTTCGCGGCGTCGCCGAGCGCCAGCGCGAGCAGGCCCTGCAGCCGCCATGCGGCGGTGAACTCGGGGTCGAAGGCCAGCGCCTTTTCGACATGCATCAGCGCCGTGGGCGCGTCGTCGCGCCGGTGGTGCGCCAGCGCTAGGCTCATGCGCAGCAGGGCGCCGTCGCGGCCGGCGGCCAGCAGGCGTTCGAGCGCCTCGGGGGAGGGGCCGGGTGGGGTGGTGGCGGTGTTCATGGCATTCGTTCGACCTTCCTTGAGGGACTTTGAGCGCCGGCCGGCGGTGGTGTCAATATCAAAGAATAATCTTTGATATTTAAAAACGCAGGCGCCCCGATGAATCTCCCTACCTCCGTCTGGCTGTTCCAGTCTCTCCACGCGCTGGGCATGGCGCTGTGGCTGTCGATTGCCGTGCGCAACAACTGGCGCGGCTTCGCGGGCTCGGTGTTTGCGGTCGGGGGCACGATGTCGATGGCGCCGTTGCGCGTCGATCCGGCCATCGACACGCCCTTGCTGACGCGCGCCATCCGCTCGGTGGCGCTGCACCGCGCGGCGTTGTGCGTGGTGCTGGCATTGCAGTTGGCGGCGGCGCTGGCGTTCTGGGCCGGCAGCGCGATGCTGGTGCTCGGCGGCGACCTGGCGGCCGCCCGGCCGTGGCTCAACCTGGGGCTGGCCGGCTTTGCCGCCTTCCTGTTCGCCATGCACCTGGGAGGCCTGTGGTTCGGCTACTGGATACGGCAGGAGGGCCTGCAGCTCACGCACCTCGTGCTGCTCCTGTGGGTGCTGGCGGCGTTCTTCCTGTTCAACCTGTCATGGCACTGATGCCGCCTTCGTCCTACGCGCGCGGTGAGGCCGCGCCCACAGCCCGCGCGACGCGCTGCATCCACCATCGGTCCCCATGAACAGAGTGATTCTTGCGTTCCTGGGTGGGGTTGCCTGCGTTGCCGCCGTGGTGGCCATCGCGGAGCCCGTCAAAGTGCCCGTCGACAGCGACGACAAGGGCACGGCCTACATCGCGCCCAATGTGAACTCCACCGAAACCTCCGCCCGAACGAACGGCGCCACGGTCGGCGTGCAGCGCCCCGACGGCAGCGCTTTGGAAGCCGGCACCGACACGTCTGGCAAGCGGCCCACCTATTCGGTGGGTGCCAAGACCGGCGGCGACGTCTCCTTCTCGGGCGGCGCGCATTCGGACGGCAAGGCCAACACCGGCGTGAAGGCCGGCATCACCATCAAGTACTGATCGGTCAGACCATCGTCGCGTAGACGATGAAGCCCTCGTGCTTCGCGACCTTGTCGTAGAGCATCCGCCCCGCCGCATTGGTCGTGTGCGTCTGCCAGTACACGCGGTGTGCACCCGCGCGTCGCACCTGTTCGTACACGCCCTCGATCAACTGCCGGCCCACGCCCTGGCCGCGTTCGGACGATTGCGTGAACAGATCCTGCAGGTAGCAGTTGGGCTCGATGCGCGTCGTGCTGCGGTGGAACAGGTAGTGCACCAGCCCCACCAGCAGCCCCTCGCGCTCGGCCACCAGCGCATGCACCGGTTCGTACGGATCGAAGAAGCGCTGCCACGTGACCTGCGTGATCGCCTCGGGCAGGGCCGTGGGGCCCTCGCGGCCGTAGAAGGCGTTGTAGCCGTCCCAGAGCGGCTTCCAGGCGGCGAAGTCGTCGGGCGTGGGCGGGCGGATCAGGAGCGCGGGCGTGGTCATGAGGTCAGGGGGCCTTTCCATTGGGCACGGATGTGTTGCGCGCCGCGATGGCAGCGGCGGTGGTCGCGGCGTTGACAGGGCAGGCCGGCAACGCCACCGGCACTGCCGCGGGCATCGGTTCGGGCACCGGTCCCATCGATTTTTCGAGAAAGTCGAGCATCGCGCGCATCGCCGCGCTGTTGTGGCGGCGCTGCGAGTACGCGGCATACAGCCAGTGCTCGTGCGGCATGTGGTCGCGCAGCACCGGCACCAGCGCGCCGCGCTCCAGGTGCGACTGCGCCAGCGGCTCGGGCACGTAGGCCACGCCCACGCCGCGCAGCGCCAGCTCGATCAGCGCCACCGCGTCGTTGGCCTCCATGCGGCTGTGCACCGCCACGTCGTGCGGCTGGCCGTCGGTTTCAAAGGGCAGGTGCGTGGTGGGCATCGGCGAATAGCTCAGCACGTCGTGCCGGGCCATATCCTCGGGCACCTGCGGAATGCCGCGCTGCGCCCAGTAGGCGGGCGACGCGCACACCACCATGTCGAAGCGCACCAGCCGGCGCACGATCAGGTTCATGTCGTCGATGCGCCCGCCCGTCAGGTGGATGTCGATGCCTTCCTCGATCAGGTCGATGTCGTGGTTGGTGAAATTCAGGCTCACGTACACGTCGGGGTAGAGCTTGATGAACTCCGCGATCACGTCCGAAAGCCAGCCCGCGATGAGCCCGTGCGGCGCGCTCATGCGCAGGCGCCCGCGCGGGTGCGAGCCGTGCGCCTGCAGGTCGTTGAGCGTGTTCTCGGCCATCGTCACCAGCTCGGTGCTGCGTTCCAGCAGCACCTCGCCCGCGTCGGTGAGGCTCAGGGAGCGGGTCGAGCGGTTGAGCAGGCGCACGCCGCTGCGCGCTTCGAGCTCGGCCACATAGCGGCTGACCGTCGCCTTGGACATGCCCAGCGACAGGGCCGCGCGGGAGAAGCTGCGCCGGAACGCGACTTCGCGGAACGTTTTGATGAGATCGAGACCATCCATAGATCGGCGCATTGTTCCAGCATCGGGGGAGGGGGCACGGGTCGTAGGGGCATCCCGGTTTTGCGCTGCGAAGGGGGTGGGGGTGCGTGGCTATACTGCGGCCCGTTGCGCCTGAGGAGGCGCGGCCGGGCTTGGTCTCCCGAAACACCTCTGCGCCCACCTCTCGGAGGCCATGCATGGCGCTCGCTCCCTCGTTACCCGAATCCTCGGCGACTCTCTGCGCCGAATCGCTCGCCCTTCAGGCCTGCGACGACCTCGACAGCTTTCACACGGTGCGCCGCGCGTATGCGTGCATCGAGAAGCTCATCGTGCCGCAACACGTGAACGACACCGATGACGTGTACCCGACGCGCACCGAACTCGGCGCGCTCGTGCGGCTGGTCAATGAAGAGCTGCAGCGGCGCATCGAAACCGCCGAGGCCACGCTGCAGTCGCTGCGTGCTGCCGTCGGTGATGCCCAGCGGAGCTGACGGCTCAGGCGGGGCGCTCGCCGTTCTCCGCCGGTGGTTGCTGTTGTCGCTGTTGCAGCGTCGTCGAGATGCCGTAGAGCGCCAGCATGCCGAGCACGTGCCCGATGGCAACGCCCGGCTCCCCCGATTCGATCCGCGCGATCGTCTGGACGTGAACGCCCAGGCGCGCGGCAGCAGCGGCCTGGCCCTCGCCAGCGGTGGTGCGCGCCAGCTTGGCGGCAGCCCCGAACGCCTTGATCGCTTCGATCGCGTCGTCCCCAATGTCGGAAGAGATTCGTTTTCCTTTGGCCATGGGGTGATTGTGTCCGCTCCTGGCGAAGGTCGGTAGAGAGGCTTCCGCGCAGAGGGCGCACTGCGCGGCGCGCTTCGGCACAAAGGCTGTTGGCGACGTTCTCTCGATGAGCTGCGCGATTGTTCCTACTCTGTGTTTTACAGTCAGACATGCGACATCTTCTTGTGCCACTTGTTTTTGCGCTTTGTGCTGCGTGCTCCGTCCCAAAACAACCGTCGACGGCTTCCGCGTCTGCGAACGTTGCGGCCGACTTGCGAGAGGGAGCAGCTGCGTTCGCCTCGAAGCAATTGCTCTTGGGCAAATGGCGTCACATTGATCTGGTGAAGATCGTGAACGGGACGCGGCTTGTACCGCAGCCCAGCAACGGAGAAAGTTTTGCGGAGTTCGGACCAACTACATGGTCTTCAACCGGCCCAAACTTTCGATCTGCCGGGACCTACAGGTGGATTGACGATCAAACCATCGAAACGACCATCATTGAGTCGAATCTGGCAATTCAGCTTGGAATGGTTTCCAGGAAGCGCGTGGAATTTGATCAAGGGAAATTGCAGTTGATTGTTGAGCAGACAGCCGCTGAGCTAGCGAAGATCATGCCGCCGTCGGCTGGTACCAGTCAGCAGACCGACATCATTGTGATTACACGTTTCGCGCGAGCCGGTTCATAGCGACGGAACTTGGCTGGTCGAGGTGCAGTGCAGCTCGAACAGGTAGTACGTTCAGGGCCGCAATGTGGAGCCGCTTATGGCCCGATCGTTGTGAGCGCGTCCGACAGAAAGTCGACCAGAACCGGACGTGCAATCGCAGCCTCCAATCTCAAGTCTCTGCCGTATCCCCAGCCATGCACCTAGTCAGCCTGTCAGTACTTGCCCCCGAGGATGTTCACGCGATCTGGCGCCTGGCCGCATCGCCCGCTGTGGATGTTCAAGGCACCGCCGCCTGGTCGTTCGAAGGAAATGGCATTCGCACGCGCACGACGTTCCTCAAGGCGTTCCGCGAACTGAACCTGTCCGTCATCGAACTGCCGAATCTCCTGAAAACCGGCGAACGCGTGTGCGATCTCGCAGGCTATCTCGACCCGTTCTATGACATCTACGTCATCCGGGAATCGAACCATGAGCGCCTCGCGGAGTTCGCTGCTTCGTCCCGCAGGCCGGTCGTCAACGCGATGTCGAATGCCGGCCATCCGTGCGAAGTTCTTACGGACGCCTACTTCATCGAAACGACCATAGGTCCGATCCAGAAGGTGCGCATCTGCCTTTGGGGTCCGCCGACAAACGTGTTTCGTTCATGGCACGAGTTGGCCGGTGTGATGGGCCTTTCGCTGATGCATGTATGCCACGAGAGCTTCCACGAGATGGCCCCCAACGTAGCCTTTTCATCGGCTTCCCCAGAAGCAACAGACGTGGTCATCACCGATGGCTGGCCTCGAGGCACGGAGCAGTTGAGCCGTCCGCTGTCCGTTGAAGATCTGGCTCGGATGGGCAACCCCGTGCTGTTGCCGACGCCACCGTCCACTGTCGGTGGTGAACTTTCGGTGGACCCTCGTCGCTATCCGCACTTCGCCGGCTACGAGCAGAAGAAGCTCCTCTTGCCGGTGCAAAGAGCGGTGCTTCAATATCTGCTTGCAACCTGAATTGACCGGGGCCAGTCAGTCGAGTGCTGGACGGAATAGAGTCGAGAAAAGCTTGAACAGCCTATGAGCGAGGATTTCATCTCCATCAGCCGATCACTGGTCGAGGACGCATGGAAAAAACCCGAAAAATGGGAAGCGAACCTTGCCTCTGCGCAAGCGATGCTCTCGAAGGTTCTTGTTGAATCTCCCGACAATGTCCTTGCCCTGACGTGCCTGGGCGCCGTGCTTTCCGATCAAGGCAAGCACGAGGAGGCCGCATCCGCTCTGAAGCGCGCGGTCGAACTCGGCTCCACCGATCGGAACACTTTCTTCAACCTCGGCGTCGCAACGATGAACTTCGGCACGCGCGCGAAAGCGATGTCTGCATTCCGTGGGGCCGAAGAGCTCCAGGCTTCGCCACTGTCGTGGACGGCGTACTTTGATGCGCAGGCCCATTGAGCAGTGCATTGGAGCGGCCCGAAGTGGACGGTCGTGAACGCCACGGTACTGTCATGCCATGAATTCGACCGAAAACAACCGCGCGTTGACCGACTCTGAGCGCGTGCTCGCCCGGTGGATGCTGGAGAACGGCCTTCCCGAGGCTCGGGCATTTCTGGCGCAGCTGGAGGAGGCGGAAGTGACCCCGTGGCGGTGTCCCTGTGGCTGCGCAAGCATCAATCTGCAGATCAAGGGCCATCCCCCTGCGCCCCCGGGCGTGCACATCCTCGGAGACTTTCTCTGCGGTCCTGCGGACGCACCGGCAGGCGCCTTCATTTTCGAGAGCGGAGGTCTGCTCGGTGGGATCGAGGTCTATTCGTTGGCCACCGATGCGCCTTCGGAGCTGCCTCACCCTCCGCTGCGCCCGTTTGGCTAGGGAGATGAGGCCATTACCATTCGCAACGTACTTGCGCACACCGCGACTGCTCCGCTCAAAGCAACAGAACCGCACCCTCCAACCCCAAGCAAGGAGACCCGCATGAGAACGCTGAAAATCATGGAGCACATCTCGCTGGACGGCGTGATCCAGACCTCAGGCGAAGATGGTTTCCCCTATGTGGACTGGACCGCGCCTTACCGCAGCCCCGCCGGCCGGGATGAGGTGCTCGCCGCGCATGGCGGGCGTTTCGACCTGCTGCTCGGGCGTCGCACCTACGACATGTGGTCGGACTATTGGCCCAAGGCACCGAGCGGTGCGATGGCAGACGGCCTGAATGCAGCGACCAAGCATGTCGTGACCCACCGCCCCGAAAGCCTTTCGTGGGGCCCGTTCGAAAGCGTAGGGCCGGACATCGTCGAGGGCGTTCGCCGCATCAAGTCGCAGGCGGGCCCGAACCTGATCCTCTGGGGCAGTTCCACGCTGACATCGACGCTGCTCGCGCATGGCCTGGTGGATGACGTCGTGCTGCTCGTCTATCCGGTGCTGTTGGGCGCAGGAAAGCGCTTCTTCGCACAGGGCACTCCACCACGCGCCTTCGAGCTCGTCACCACGAAAGCAATGCCATCGGGCATCCTCCTCAGCGCCTACAGGGTCGTCGGCCCTTTGAAGGTCGGGTAGTCGAACCGCGAGCATCGCGAGCGAAATCACAAGGAACATCTTGATCCACCGCATCCGCACGGCCCTCGTGGCCTGCACCTTGGGCGCCGCGGCATTGGCCGTTTCCGCGCAGGTCAACATCGGCTTCATCGGCACGCTCTCTGGACCCGGACCCGGGGCCGCGCTCGGGCAGGAACAGTACGACGGCTTCATGCTGGCGGTCGAGCAACGCCAAGGCATGCTCGGCGGTGTTCCCGTGGCGGTCCTCAAGGAAGACGACCAGCAAAACCCCGAGCGCGGGGCGCAGCTGGTGCAGAGCCTGATCGAGAAGGACAAGGTGAGCTTCATCACCGGCGTGACCTTCTCCGACGTGATGATGGCCATGGCCAAGCCGATGGCCCGAGCGGGAATGTTGTTCGTCGGCTCGAATGCCGGCCCCGCACCGATCGCCGGCAAGCAGTGCAACACCAGGTTCGTCTTCGCCTCGTACCAGGACGAGTACCAGGCCGGGATCGTGGGACGCTACGCCGTCGACAAGGGCTACTGGAAGACGCTGTTCATCGCGCCCGACAACGCAGCGGGCAAAGACCAGCTGCGCGGCTTCAAGCGCTACTACTCGGGCGAGGTGGTGAGCGAAATCAACGTCAAGCCCGACCAGACCGACTACGCGGCAGCGCTGGCGCAGATCCAGCGCGTGGCGCCCGATGCGGTGGTGGCGTTCCTGCCGGGCGACATGGGCGTGAACTTCATCCAGCAGATGAACCGCTCGGGCCTGCTGAACAAGGTGCCCTTGCTGACGGTGGGCACGGTCGACGGCACGACGCTGCCGCTGCTCAAGGATGCAGCGCTTGGTGTGGTGGCCGGCGCGGTCTGGGGCCCCGACCTGCCGAGCCCGACGAGCAGGGCTTTCGTTGCTGCCTTCGAAAAGAGGCACGGGCGCATCCCCTCGCAGTACGCGGCGCAAGGTTTCGATGCGGCGCTCCTGATCGACAGTGCGCTGAAGGAGACGAAGGGCTCCGTCGCCGATCGCGGTGCCTTGCGCAACGCGCTCAACGAGGCCGACTTCTCGTCGGTGCGCAGTGGCTTCAAGTTTCTGCGCAACGGTTTCCCGGTGCAGGACGGGCACGTCTTCGTGGTCGCGAAGGACGCGCAGGGCCGCGTGTCGCTCAAGCGGGTCGCCACGCCGCTGGAGGCGAACCCGGATGGGTACTGGAACGAGTGTCGGTAGGCAGGGGCCGGCGGCATCTGGCCAAGACCCCGACGTTCGCAGCGCCTATGCTCGGCGTTCAAGAACAAACCCCGTCCCTCCCGGCCACTGCCGCGAGACCACAGCCTGACCATGCACCCGACCGGAACCCTGCGCGGCATCGCCGCGATGCTGTTGGCCTGCGCCTTCTTCGCCTGCATGGACGCGCTGCTCAAGACCTTGGCCGGCCACTACCCGCCGGTGCAGGTGATGGCGCTGCGCGGTCTCACGGCGCTGCCGCTGGTGTGCCTGTACATCGCCTGGCGGCGCGAGGCGGCCGGGGTTTTCAACCGCCGGCTGCGCTGGCGCCTGCACCTGCTGCGCACGGCGCTGAACATGACGATGCTGGTGCTCTTCGTCCACGGCCTGAAGACCCTGGGCCTGGCCGAGGCCTACACGCTCACGTTCATCGCGCCGTTGCTGATGGTGCTCATCGCCGTGCCGATGCTGGGCGAATCGGTGCAGCCGCGGCACTGGATCGCCATCGGGCTGGGCTTCGTCGGCGTGGTGGTCGCGCTGCGGCCCGAGCAGGGGGCCTTCCTCTCGACGGGTGCGCTGGCGATCCTGGTGGCCGCCGTCTGCTATGCGCTGTCGAACATGCTGGGCCGGCTCATCAGCCGCACCGAGCCGAGCGCCGCGCTGGTCTTCTGGACCACGGCGGGCATGGCCGTCGGCGGCAGCCTGTTCGCGGCGCCGCAATGGGTGCCGCTGCAGGCCGGGCACGCGTGGGCGCTGGCAGGCCTGGCCCTCAGCGGCTTCCTGGGCCAGCTGGCCATCGCCGAGGCCTTCCGCCACGGCCAGGCCGCGGCCATCGCGCCCTTCGAATACAGCGCGCTCGCGTGGGCGCTCGTGATGGACTGGGTGTTCTGGCAGGCCGCGCCCGATGCGTGGACGCTGGGCGGCGGGGCGCTGATCGTTGCGAGCGGACTGTGGCTGGCGCGCAGCGAGGCGCCGAGGTCGGTACAGAAAAAGCGGAAGGCTGCCTGAGCCGCTAGAGTCGGCCAGAAGCAGCCACGCGCACAAGACTTTCAATGCCTCGAACCACTTCCGAAATCGCTCACGACATCGCCAACTTCGAACCTCCGGAGGACGGCAGCTGGCGCCACCTGGACTCGCTTCTGGATGAACTCTGGCGGGCAGGCAGTCCGGAGCAAGCCATGCCCGAAATGCTGAGCGTCTTCGAGCGCTACCCCGAGGAAGACGGCTACGGGGTCATGTGGACCATCGTTCACGGATTGGAGAGCTTGCCCAACTACCAGCCAGAGCTTCTTCGCTCCCTCGCGCGGCAGCCCAGCGAACTCGGCATCACGATGATCGGGCGCATCCTGAACGCCGGCACGACGGAGATCGGCGGCGTTTCATTGCTGCAGACGCTGCACGATCTGGCGAACACGGCGGCTTCTTCCTACATCAGGGAAGAGGCGCTCCGTGTGGCGTCTCGACCGCGCTGAACGTCCGCCGCGAGGATTTCTTCCGAAGCGCTCATTCGCATCGTGCGCCGCGATGCTCCCAGGCTGCGCGGCTTAGCGATCCAAGCCCATGACCACAGACTCTCTTCCAATCACCCGGCCCGCCATCCTCTGCGTCGCATGCGCCGCCGCGGCGGGGTTCTTCTGGTGGGCGTTCCATGAGCGGTACTACAGGCACAGGGACTGCATCGAAGCATCCGCATCCAGCTGCATCACGCCCGACGGCGCCAATCTGATCGGCGGGAGCGCCGTCTGGTCCGTGGTCGCTGGCCTCTTCACGTGCCTCTCCATCTACTACTTGGGTGTCGTGCTTCGCCGTCGTCGGGCGAATGGCCGCTGATGGCCGGCTGAAGCGAGAGTTCAGGCCCCGCCGTCTTGTCGAGCCAATACGGGCGCCTCATGCCGCGAGGCCGGCTCCGGCTGGCCATCGAGCGTGGCCCGCGCCCTGGCAAAGCAATCCACGTCGGCCGGCAAGGCCACGCCGCTTTGGGCGGAGCGGGTCCAGATGTGGCTCGTGAGTTCGACCGCATTGGGGTCGTCATAGCAACCGCGCGAGATGGCGCGCACATCGGGCCAGCGCTCGAAGGTCAGGCCCATCGTCGTGCCGCACGAGGGGCAGAAATGAACGAAGACCTGCTTGTGGCTGCCGTCCGATCGGTGCGCGTACTGCCGCAGTTCGCCGTCGTTGAACTGCACGGCGTCCATCGGAAAAAGCGACTCGGCATAGAAAGACGTGCCGGTCATGCGCTGGCAGAACGTGCAATGGCACGCGAACGTGCGCAGCGGCGGCTGGGTCGTGCTGAATCGGACCTTGCCGCAGAGGCAACCCCCTTCAAGTACAGCTGGCATACGGCACCCGGAAAAAAGAGGGGATTCTGCCCCTCGATCGACGGCGTTCGATGCAGCTGCGCGAACCGCGCGCTCAGGCCAGCCCCAGCTCCTTGGCCTCGGCTTCGTAGCGGGGGTACGACGCCTTCATCGTCGCGCCGTTGAGGATCATCTCGGCCACGAGGGTGCGCGAGGGCATCTCGTAGACCTGGGTGCGCACCCACACGGACTCGGTGCGCGCGCTCTCGCTCAGCGCGACGATCTCGCGCTCCAGTTCGTAGTCCTGGTCGACGAAGAGCGGGCCCTTGATGAGGCGAATCTCCTGCCCGGCGAACAGGCCCACGGCCGGCTTGCGGCCATTCAGTTGCGCCTCGGCGCTGGTGGCGCCGAGCAGCACGCTGATCATCTCGGTCGGGATGATGGCCCGGCCCCACGGCGAGCGCTTGCCGCCTTCGGCCGTGTACCAGTCGCAGGGCTCGGTGATGACCTTGAGCTTGTCGGCGAGCGTGAAGGGGTAGTGGTCGCCCATGTGCTGGTCGAAGCCCATGCGGATCTTCTCGACGACCGCGCCGCGCTGGCCCACGCGCAGGTCGCGGTTGATGACCAGGCCCTGGGGCGGGCGCAGCTTCGCGATGCGCTGGGGCAGCTCGTGCGGGTGTTGGCCGGCATCGCCCACCGACGCAGTGCCGGTCAGCACCGGCGTGCCGTCGGCCTTCTCGGCGCGCAGGCGCACGAAGGTGGCGCCAGGCGCGGGTAGGTCGACAAAGGCGCGCACCGACTCGCCCTCGACCACCATGTTCTGATAGTGGGCACTGATGCAGCCGGTCTCGAACCAGGCCTGTCCGAACACATGGAACAGCAAGGGGTCGAACTGGCTGAAGTGCGTCGGCCCTTCGATCGGCCCGGCGCGCAGGCCCAGCGTTTCCGCCGTCGCGTCGTCGTGGATCGACTTGTGGTCGTCGTAGGTCTGGTCGGCCAGCATCTGGCGCGGCTGGCGCAGCGGGCCGCACAGGCCCAGGGCGGTGGTGGTGAAAGGCGAGGTCATGGGGGAGGGCTCCGTGTAGCCGGCGGCGGGCGCCAGTCGAGTTCGCGATGATGGCAAAGTCTCCGCGCCGCGCCTGTCGCCTAGGGAACGCCTGATGCAGCCGGCCACACGGTCACTGGCGGTCGGCGCACGGCAGATGCATCGGTCGTCCTTGCATGACGGTCCGGGTGGTCGCCTGCCTCATTGCGCCTCGACGCCCAGGTCGCGCATCCGCCGGGTGATGACGTTGAACTCCTCCTTGTACGACGCCGCGAACTGCTCGGGCGTGCTGTTCATCACCTCGAAGCCACGGCCCACGAACAGCTGGCTGACGTCGGGCGAGCCGACGATGGCGCGCACTTCGCGGGCCAGCTTGTCGACGATGGGCTGCGGCGTCTTCGCCGGTGCCAGCAGCCCGATCCAGACGTTGGTGTCGTAGAGCGGATCCTTGAAGCCCAGCTCGTTCATGGTCGGGACCTGCGGGAGCGTGGTGGAGCGCTGGCGCCCCAGCACGGCCAGTGGCACGACCTTGCCTGTTGGCACATGCTGCATCGCGCTGGGCACCGACGACAGGCCGAGGTCGATGGTGCCCGACAGCAGGTCGGTCACCACGGGCCCTTCGCCGCGTTGCGGCACATGCACCATGCCTGCATTCAGGCCGCGGTTGAGGCTCTCGCCGGCCAGATGGCCCAGCCCGCCCACGCCCCAGGACCCGTAGCTCAGCTTCGCGCCGCCCTTGGCCACCTTGGCCTTCAGGTCTTCGATGCTCTTGATGCCGGTGCCGGGGTGCGTGGAAATCAGCGCCGGGCTGCGCACCACCTGCGTGACGCCGACGAAGTCCTTCTGCGGGTCGTAGGCCAGGGTCTTGAACAGCGCCGTGTTGTTGATCTGCGAATCGGTGATGGTCATCAGCAGCGTGTAGCCGTCGGGCTTGGAGCGGCCGACTTCGCCGGCGCCGATGGCACCCGCCGCACCCGCCTTGTTGTCGACCACCACCGGCTGCCCCATCGATTTCGACAGGCGATCGCCCAGGGTGCGTGCCACGAAGTCGGTCGCGCCGCCGGCGGCGTAGGGCACGACGAGGCGGATCGGCCGCGAGGGGTAGCTCTCCTGCGCGGCGATGGGCAGCGCCAGCGTGATCGCTGCGCATGCGGCAGTCATTTGCTTGAACATGGTTGTCTCCAGTGGTGGGGTTGGGTTGTCTGCTTGTTGTTGGGGGCGTCAGAGATCGAGGACGAGCACGGCGCTGCGCGCGCGAGACACGCAGGGCAGGATGCAGGCGTGGCTGTCGCGCTCTTCGTCGCTGAGCACGAAGTCGCGGTGATCCGCCTCGCCCTCGAGCAGCGGCACCTCGCAGCTGCGGCACATGCCTTCGCGGCACGAGAAGGGAATGCTGACGTGGGCGCCTTCCAGTGCGTCGAGCAGGCTCTGCCGCGGTGCGACCTCGATCCTCTGGCCACTGCGATGCAGCACCACGGTGAAGGTGCCGGCCGGCGCTGCGGGCGTGGCGGGTTCCGGCGGTGCGAAGCGTTCGAAATGGGTGGCCGCCTTGTCGATGCCGACAACGCCTGCGGCCGCACCGACCGCGTTCATCAACCCTTCGGGGCCGCAGCAGTAGACGTGGGCGCCCGGGGCCGCACCGGCCAGCCAGCCCGCCAGGTCGGGTGGCGCGCCCGCCGCTTCCTGGTCCACGTGCAGCTGCACGCGGTCATGGTGGCGCGCCAGCGTCCACGCATAGGCGGCACGGGCCCGCGTGCGCACGCAGTACAACAGCTTCCAGGGCCTGGCGTTGGCCTCGCACCAGAGGATCATGCTCAGGATGGGCGTGATGCCGATGCCCCCGGCCACGAACAGATGCTCGGTGGCGGCCGGGTCGATGCCGAACAGGGCGCGCGGCGCGCCCACCTCGAGCACATCGCCCACGGCAAGGCGCTGGTGAACGAAGGCCGAGCCGCCGCGCGAAGCTGGCGCCAGGCCCACACCGAGCACGTAGCGGTGGCGCTCCAGCGGCGAGTTGGCCAGCGAGTACTGGCGGCGGATGTCGCCGGGCAGCAGCAGGTCCACATGGGCGCCCGAGGTGAAGGGCGGCAGCGCGGTGCCGTCCTGCGCACGCAATTCCAAGCCGAGCACATCCTGCGCCTCTTGCGTGAGGCGGGTGACGAGGAGCTTCATGGCTCAGGCCTTGACGGGTTCGGGCGCTGCTGTGGCGGCAGGGCGGGCCGCGGCTTCCTCGAGCGCTTCTTCTTCCAGCCGGCGCGAGACCATCCAGCGGAACTGGTTCAGCGCGGCGTCGATGCCGAAGGCCATCATCTTGAAGTCGGGCGCCAGCGCCAGGCTCCTTTGCTGCGCGGTGATGATGTCGCGGTCTTCGTCGAAGGCATCCACCACGGCCTGGTGGATCGAGTGCGTGACTTCGGGTTGGTCGATGGCGAAGTTGTGGGGATGCGCGAAGAAGTAGTGGGTGGAGTTTTCCGTCTCGGGCGTGATGGCCTGGCAACCGCGAAACTCGATCGCAGCTTCGCGGTTGCCTTCGGCGGCGCCCTGGCCGGTGGGCGCCATGCCGGAGTCCATCAGCAGGATGGCCGGGATGGTGAAGTTGTAGATGTTCCATCGATCGACCCTGCTGCCCCAGTCCTTGACCGCCTGGGCGAAAGGCGGCGGCTCGGTGTCGAGGGCCCACCGGGTGATGCGCACGCCGTTGTCGAGGCGTTCGACCTTGGGCTGGGCGGCGGCGTAGTCCGCACTGCCTCCCAGCGTGGTCGGGTGCACGAAGGGCAGGTGGGAGAAGTCCAGCAGGTTGTCGCAGATCAGCAGGTAGTTGACGTCGTAGTGGATGTAGCCGTCCAGGCTGCGCCAGTGCGGGTCGTCCAGCCAGGGCGTGTCGGGGATCAGCGTCGGGTCGGCCTTGTCGGGGGCGCCCATCCAGATCCAGATCCAGCGGTGGCGTTGCACCACCGGGAAGGTGCGCACCCTGGCCTGGATGGGAATGCGCTTCTGGGCCGGCGCCTCGATGCACTGGCCCGAGGCGTCGAACTTCAGGCCGTGGTACATGCAGCGCACGCAGTCGCCTTCTCGCCGTCCCACCGACAGGGGCGCGCCCCGGTGGCAGCAGCGGTCTTCCATGGCGACGATCTCGCCGTCGTCCTTGCGGTACATGAGAACGGGCACGCCGATGATGGTGCGGGCGAACAGGCCCTGCGGCGTGAGCTCGTTGTCCCAGGCAGCCACGTACCAGGTGTTTTTGATGAACATGGGGCGTCTCCTTTGTTGTTCGCCGCGTCCGAGTCACGGCATGGGGAGAGCGTAGGACGAGGGTTCTCATGTATCAATGTCATTTCAGTCATTCCTAGAATGTGCGGCATGCATGCGGAAAACCTCGACCTGAATTTGCTGGCGGTCTTCGACGCGATGTTTCGCGAGGCCAGTGTCACGAAGGCCGCGCAGGGCCTCGGGCTGACGCAGAGCGCGATGAGCCATGCGCTCAACCGGCTGCGTGCTTTCTTCGACGACCCCTTGTTCGTCAAGGTCGGCAGCCGCATGGAGCCGACGCGCAAGGCCGAGGGCATGCGTGCTGCGGTGGTGGAGGTGATGACCACCGTGCGCCAGCAGATCCTGGCGGGCGCCCGGTTCGAGCCCACGCTGGCGCGACGCACCTTCACCCTGTGCATGACCGACATGGGCGAACTGGTGTTCCTGCCGCCGCTGCTCGAGCGCTTCAAGAAGGAGGCGCCCGGATGCTCGCTGCGCACGCTGCAGGTGCCGCTCGAGCAGGTCGAAGGGCTGCTTGCGTCAGGCGAGGCCGACCTGGCGGTGGGGTCCATCCGTGCGGCGCCCGAGGGGCTGTTTCATCAGCGCCTGTTCCTGCACTCCTTCGTGACCATCGCCAGCGCGCGGAACAAGGACATCGGTGCCACCCTCACGCGCGAGCGCTTCGAGGCGATGCGGCACATCGTGGTCTCGCTCACCGGCCACTCGGCGGAGAGCTATGACAAGGTGCTGGAAGACCAGGGCATCCGCCGCACCGTGGCCGTGATGACGCCCCACTTCCTGATGGTTCCGCTCCTGATGGACCGGCACGCCGATCTGCTCGCGACGGTGCCGCGCGAACTGGCGGAGGTCTTCGCCCGCATGGGCACGGTGCGCATGTTCGAGCCGCCGGTGCCCGTGCCCCAGTTTCAACTCAACCAGCACTGGCATCCGCGCTTTCACCACGACCCGGCCGTGGTCTGGCTGCGCGACGTGATGAAACATACCTTCGAGCACTACCCGCGCATCACCACGCAGGCTAGTCCTCCGGCTAGGAAAAGTGCGCGAGCCAAGTCGCGTTGACGCGCCGGCCGGCATCGACTTTTCCTCTGCTGCGAACCTCAGCCCCCACCCGTTTCTTCGTGCACGCTTGTTCGAGCGGCCGCGCACTGTTACAAAGGGCGTCTCCATGCGCTCGCCCACCATTCTTTTCGTTTCGCTGCTCTGGCTTGTCGTGGCCGCTCCGGCCGCGCAGGCGGAGGTGGTGCGCTGCACCGACGCCGACGGCCGCATCGTCTACACCGACGGCGCCTGCCCGCCGGGCACGCGGCAGTCGCGGCAGCTGCGCATCGACGAGCCGCCGCCTGCGCCGCCGCGTGCCTCCAGCGAGGAAGCCGAGCCGCGCCGGCCGGACTACGCGGCACCGTCCGCCCCACCGCCGCAGCCCGCGCCCTCGGGGCCGGCCATCATTCCGCGCTACCCGGTGGGCGAGGCGCCCGCGGCCGACCCGGGGCCGACCTACATCTGGGGCGGCGATCCGTACTACGGCCCACCGCGACCGGGGTATCACCCCCGGCCGCCGCGTCCGCCGCGCGATCCGGGGCCGCCGCCCGGCCAGCGGCCGTGCAATCTCGCGGGCATCAAGCGCAGCAACTGCTGAGCGCGTTCGTCCTCTTTCCTCTGCTTCCTGCTTCTTCATGACCGTTGCCGCGCCCGAGCGCCTTCCCCCGTGGGTCGTCCATTGCGACGGCAGCGCCATGCCGAACCCCGGGCGCATGGGCGTCGGCGTCGTCATCACGCAGCCCGACGGCACCCGCCACACCTTCTCGCAGGCCACGCACACCACGGGCTGCAACAACGAGGCCGAGCTGCGGGCGCTCACGCTCGCGCTGCGCGAACTGCAGGCGCGCGGCGCCACGAGCGTGCAGGCCTTCAGCGACAACAGCACGCTGGTCGAACAGCTGAGCGACGCTGCCGACGTGCGGCCGATCGTGCGGATGGCGCCGCTGTTCGACGAGGCGCGCGCGCTGTTGCAGGGCTTCGACGAGGCGCGCGTGCAATGGATTCCGCGCCACCGCAACGGCGAGGCCGACGCGCTCGCGCGGGCCGCGCTGGGCTTCGGGCCGAAGCCGCCGCCCAAGGCCTGGAAGAAGCGGCGCTAGCAGCGCCCGCGAAGGGGCATGCGGCAGGTTCTATCATTCGGGTCGATTCAGACACCCGTTTCCCCATGACCGAAGAAGCCACCTCCAAGCCCACGCTGCCCGACCATCTCTCGACCGATCCGCGCAGCCCGCACCACATTCCCGCCGTGTTCGAGCACCCGATCGGCATCCGCTTCAACGGCAAGGACCGCCTGGACGTCGAGGAATACTGCATCAGCGAAGGCTGGATCAAGGTGCCCGCCGGCCGCACGCTGGACCGCAAGGGCTATCCGCTGCTGATCAAGCTCAAGGGCGCTGTCGAGGTGTACTACCGCGACTGACGGCCCGGGGGGGCACACGCCCCCACCGTTCCTGTTTTTTCTTTCAGCGCCACTGCAGCAGCAGCGACCACGGCTGCCGGCTCATGTGGCGATCGATGCAGGCGCTGCCGCTCGCCGCGCAGCCTTCAGGCAGGTAGCTCGGGTCCAGCAGCCGCGTGCCGGGCGCAAAGGCCAGGCGCCGCAAGGTGACCGACTGCAGCACGTTGCCACCCACGGCATCGAAGCCCGCACCGTCCACGCCCACCACCACATCGCAGTGCATCGGAAGCGGTGCGCCGCCCGTCGGGCGCCCAGTGAGCCACTCGCCGATCTTGCCGAAGCCGTCGAGAGCGGCACCGCGCGCGCCGCGTGCATGGCAGACCAGGTCGCCCGGGCGTGGCGGCGTGCGCATCAGGTCGCAGGCGCGCAAGGCTTGCGGGGTCGCGCGGCCCGCCGCTTCATCGATGCCGGCCTGCCACGCGGCGCCGGCGTAGTCGACGTGGGCCTCGGAAAGGACGAACTCGTCGGCGCCGAGCCCGGCCTCGCGCGCGACCCAGCTGATGAACGCGGCGGACCACGGCGTGTCGATCACCGCGACGCGCTGCAGGGCCACTTCGAGGGCGCGCTGGTCTGACGCGTCCAGCCCCTGGCCGGGGCCGACACCCAGGCCTTGCAGGCGCGCCGCGCTCGCCTGGTTCAGCGCGTCGGTCAACCGCGTGCGGTCGGCCGCGTGCGGGGCGCCGAAGCGCACGAGAGACGGCAGCCGGTCACTCGACGAATCGACCGCGCGCCAGTAGCGCAGCACGCGTTGCCATGGGGGCAGCGCGTCGATCGGATGGCGCGTGTCTTCTGCTTCCGAATAGCCAGACTCGGTGAGTCGGCCTTCGGCGTCCATCGTCTGGCTGCCGAAGGCAACGTGCTCTTGTCGGGCCAGCGTGGCCATCGCGAGGGCACGGGGTGGCGGCGGAATGTAGGAGGCCGTGGCAAGGCAGCCGGACGCTGCCGACGCGAAGGTGGGCGCCGCCGCGAACACCAGGGCCGCGCACAGCGTGCGCGCGGCGTGGCGCAGCGGTTGTGTGAGCGCGGAGGAGGGCGCGATGACGGGCGGTGGCGACATGTGAGGCGAGCATAGCGGGGCACTGCCCGTGGCAAGCAGAATGCGGGGTGCTCCCTGAAGCGCCGGACCGTCCGGTGCAGGCGCCCCACCGTGAAGCTCAAGACCATCCTGCTGCGAATCCTCGGCGTCATCGCCGGCCTCGTCGTCGTGGGCTATGCCGCGTTCCAGTGGAGCCCGTGGCCTTCGGTGCTGATGATTCGTTACGCCTTCGGCAAGGGCTCGGACGCTGCATCGCAGTCGCTGCAGAAGCACGTGCCGCCCGGTATCGCGGCGGTGCTCGACCAGCACTACGACGAGGCCGATCCGGATGCCTACCTCGACGTGTTCCGCCCGGCCTCGGCGGGCGCCCAGCCCTTGCCCACCATCGTGTGGGTGCACGGCGGCGCCTGGGTCTCGGGCCACCGGCGCGACGTGGCGAACTACGCGCGCGTGCTGGCGGGGCAGGGCTTCACTGTCGTGGCCGTCGGTTATTCGATCGCGCCCGACCAAGGCTATCCGGTGCCGGTGCGGCAGGTGAACACGGCGCTGGGTTATCTCGTGCGCGAGGCGGTGCGGCTGGGCGTGGACCCCGCGCGGCTCGTGCTGGCCGGCGACTCGGCGGGCGCGCACATCGCCGCGCAGGTTGCGAACGCGGTGGCCGTGCCCAGCTATGCGAAGGCCGTCGGCCTCACGCCCGTCATCGCGCGTGAGCAACTGCGCGGCATGCTGTTGCACTGCGGCGCCTACGACGCGGCGCAGGCCAAGCTCGACGGTGCCTTCGGCGGCTTCCTGCGGACTGTGTTCTGGTCGTACAGCGGCAGCAAGGATTTCCAGAGCGCACCGGCCTTCGAGACTGCATCGGTGCGCCGCTATGTGACCGAGGCTTTTCCTCCGTCGTTCATCACCGCGGGCAACGGCGATCCGCTCGAAGGGCAGTCGCGGTCGATGGCCGAAACATTGGCGGCCAAGGGCGTGCAGGTCGACAGCCTGTTCTTCCCCGCCGATCAAACGCCGGCGTTGCCGCACGAGTACCAGTTCAACCTCGACGATGCGCCGGGGCGGCTGGCGCTGGAGCGCTCGCTGCAGTTCTTGCGGCGCGTCACGGCGCCGTAGCTAGGTCAGCCCTGGGGCTTGCTCGGCAGGTCGCCTTCGCGCAGCTTGCGGCCGACCCACATCAGGCCGGTTTCATAGTCGGCGCTGCCGACCTGGACACCGCCGACGGTGCGCAATGCACCAGTGCCGTCATCGGTGGCCGGGCCTTCGCCCGTGAGGTCGCCGGGGACAAGCAGGCGGCCGTCTTTCAGGAAGTCGGCGATGCGCAACTGGCGCATGCCGCGGCCCCAATGCCAGTGCTGCTTGAGGTCGAAGGATTTCGGCGATGGCGCGGGTTTGGATTTCTTCACGGGATGTCGGGGAGGGGCTTGCGAAGGGTCGCGTCGGCGCGATCAAACGTACAAGTGAACGCACCATGAAAAAAGCCTGCTACCTTGTGGGTAGCAGGCTTTCCAGCGTTGCCGCGATGTTGGTTGGTGGGCCCTGAGTGACTCGAACACTCGACCTACGGATTAAGAGGCCGACACGTCAATCAGGCTCCAGGGCCCGTCGTTGCTTGCTACAGCGCCGCCATTGTCTCAAATTCGGTGTTGTCCCGCCGCGGCAGCCCCCTCGGAGCATTTCGGGAAAAGTACTGGATATGAGAGCCTGTTCTATACCATCGCCACGCGGTTGGGAGAGGCCGTTTCCGACCATCTGGCCTTGATGTATTTCTCGGTGGTGGACTTGTCCGCGTGGCCGCAGAGGAGCTGGATCTGTTCGATGGGCACGCCGTCGCGCCACATGTCGGTTGCTCCCTTGCCCTTCAGGTCGCGGAACCCGAAGTTCTCGATGGGAGGCAAGCCCTTCTTCTCGCGCTTCAGGTTCACCCGCGCGAGCTGGTTGAACAGCATCGAGTGGATGCCCTGGTAGGTGTAGGCCTTGCCCTTCTGGGTGTGGACGATGGGCTGGTGCAGGATCGGAACCTCGCCGATGGCTTGGTCCACCAACCTGGCCAGGTCCGGCGTCATCTCGATCTTCAGCAGCACGCCGGTCTTGTGCTGGCGGTGCTTGATCACTCGCTTGCCGTTCTCGTCGCGCGTCACGTTCGCGGGCGTCCATTTCAGGATGTCGCTCTCGGGGCGCTGGAGCGTCCGGTAGGTCAGGTCCATCAGCAGCTTCACCGCGCGCCCTGAGAGCGAATGCACGATCCGGTATTCCTCGTGCGTGACGTAGCGCTCCCGCTTGCGTTCGGGGTTGCTCTGGGTGCCCGAGGCCTGCATGCAGGGGTTCACCTGCAGGCCGGTCTGGTGGGTTCGCAGCAGCCAGCTGAGCATGCTGGAGAGGCAGGCCTTCTCGCGGTTGGCGCGCACCGGCCGCCCGGCGCGCGCGTGCAGCTCAAGGTAGGCCTGAACGCTGTTGGGCGTGATGGCCTCGGGCAGCATCAGCCCGAAGTAGATCTTCAGGTGGACCGCGTTCTGTCGGTAGTCCGACAGCGTGCGCGCCGACAGCGTGCCGGCCTTCACCCGGGCTTCGCAGTCCACGAGGAATAGGTCCAGCCAGTAGCCGGTCGTGCCGAACACGCCCTCAGGGTCGTTGTAGAGCGCGGCGCGCGTCTTCGCGGCCTTCACGTCGGTGCCCACGCGCTCCCAGCGGCCATCCTTATGGCGGTAGTAGAAGGCGCCGTTCTTGAAGCTCAGCCGGGTGCCAGCCAAGCCCATCGGGTCACCGTCCTTGCGTTTTCGTCCCATTTTTCTTTCTTTGTTCCAGGTGGGCCATCATCCCGAGGACGTTGGGCGAGTTCTGCGCCGTCAACGGCGCCGCGCCGAAGCGCTCGGCTCCCAGCACGCGCTCGAACTCGCTGCGGGCCACCAGGGGGCGGCCGTTGGGCTTTTCGTGCACCTGCAGCTTCAGCACCTTGGAAAGGTACTTGCGCTGGGCGCCGGGCTGCTTCAGGGGCTCGCAGATGGCGTCGATCTCGACCTGCGAGAGGAAGGGCATGCTGCTCATCTGTTCGTTCCCTTCACCGTGTAGCCCATGAGCGTCTGCATCGGATTGGGCTGCTGCCCTTGCGGGCAGATGGCGAGATTGGCTTCCAGGCCGTCGAGGCTGACCGTGGCGCCGTCGAAGTTCAGCCCGGGCTGGAGCCCGAGGAACTGGAAGGGGCGGCCGCACCCAGTGCAGACGACGCTCAGCTCCAGCATGAAGCGCCCGCTGTCTTCCAGGCGAGCCACGCGGCACGTGGCGTTGAAATCGTGGTGCGCGCAGGCCGCGCTGTCGGTGCTCATAGGGTCTCCAGGGTGGATGTGAGGTGCTCGGCGTTGCGCAGGTGAGCGCGGCACACCGACATGGAGGAGAAGTAGGGCCACTTCTCGTCGGGCCGCACGGCAGGCTTGTCGCAGTGGGCGCAGATCTCGATCAGGCGGTCCTCGCGGCGTGCGTCGGCCAGCAGCATCGGCTGCAGCTCGGTCATGTCGGCATCGGCGGCCAAGCACTCATCGTCGAGCAGCGCGCGGAAGGCCGAGCGCACGCGCGGCGCGCCGTAATACGCGCCGGCCGCCAGGCTGTCGATGCCGCGCTGCAGGGCGGCTAGCGCGTGCTTGTCGTTGGGCCGCTCGTAGGAACCGACGAATGCGGCGACGCGCGGCGCGCGGTCCTCGGTCCAGTGCTCGCAGAAGTCCCACAGGCGCACGACGTCGCCGCGGTTCAGCTTGACGCTGTGCAGCTTGCGGGAACGAGGCAAGGCCGAGGCCCAGGCTTGCACGGTGCTGAAGCCGTCGTTGAGCGCAACCAGGTAGACCCAGCCGGTGCAGTCGCGGTGGCTGTCGACGTTGGGTGCCCAGCCGTACAGCTCGCAGGACCGCGTGTTCTCGGTGCCCACCACCTGGGTGCTCGGGTCTTCCTTCTTCGTGAGCAGCATCGCGTTGGCCAGGGCCTCGCGCACGAAGCGGTGCTCGAGCACGGTCGCGGGGATGTCGATGTGGCCGACGATGGCCAGGGATGCCGGCGTCATTTCGGACCGATCTCCCGCAGGGCTTCATCCCGGGCTTGGTTGAGCTCGGCCATCTCGGCAGAGCTGCCGCCCTTGTCCGGGTGCGCTGAACTGGCGCGCGCGCGATAGCGCTCCTTCACCAGCTCGGCGTGGATCACATAGTCGCCCGGGAAGCCCAGCACCTCGCGCCAATGGCGTTTGCTGCTGGGCGCCGGCAGCGCCACGAAGCCCTGAAAGGTCGCGCGCACCAGCGCCAGCGTGCCGTGGCGCAGCTCGACGCGGCGCGCCTCGAGGATGTGGTGGATGGCCTGCAGGTTCGACTCGACGGAGAGGTAGCGGTCGACGGGAATGCAGACCTGCAGGCCGTCCCAGGTGAACCACACGGCCACGCCCGCGTCGGCAGGCTTCTGCACACCCAGCGTCACGTTGCTGCTGATGACGAGGCCGTCGATCTTCTTGCCGCTGTCGGCGGCGAAGAGGCGCAGGCTGTCCTGCACGTTCTTGAGGGCGGCCGGCAGCGCGGTCTTGAAGGCGCCGCGCTCCGGGTACTGCTTGCGCGGGAACTGGCTCGGCCAGGTCAATGGGTATGCTGTTGCTGTCATTCAATGCTCAGAAGGAACGTCAGATGGAAGAGGAAGACAACCCGCTCGCCAAAGCGCAATTTGCGTGGGCGCAATACCAAACGGCGCTCGACGCGCTCGTCGCGTATTTGTGCAGTCGTACTGGGTGCAGTGAAGGGCAGGCGCGCGAAGCGATTGATGCGCATGGAATCGATGGGGGCGTGGAGAAGCTGATCGCGCACATTGAGAGCGAGAAAGAGCCGAGCGATCGCCCCAGCTGACTGAGCATGTTGGTCCTTCGATCCGCATGTTCAGTCGCTCCATTTCAGGCAGCCAGCGCTCGAGCAGCGGCCAGTCGTGCGGCCGTCGATCGCGCTGGCGGAGTAGGTGAGGTTCCCGCCGCAGCGCGTGCAGCGGATCGTTCCGCGCTTCGTCTCGGCAGGACGATAAGTAGGAGGCTGGCAGTGCTGGCGTCGCACCTCGGCCATTGCGCGCGCCACCGCGCTGGAGAAGGCGCCGAAGCCCGGCGTGGTCATACTGGAGACCTTTTCTCAAGGAGTCCGAAATGCCGAAGACGCTGGTAGACGAGGCGACCTACATCGCCGAGTGCAACAAGGCGCTGCGGCGCCAAGAAGATTTCAAGGAAGGCATGCAGGTCATCAGCGTGCCTGTTGGCGCAATTGGCATTGACATTTCCGGTCTTGATTTCGTGGCTGATGAGCTCAACACCGATGTGTTTGTCAGGGCATGCAAAGAGGTCGAAGAGAACTTCGAGCTTCGTTTGGCGGCCCATAGATTTAGGCGTTAGGGTCATGGCCGGTTCCTCCGGAACTCGACCACCCATACCCATGGGTTGGCCGCCCAGCTGCCGGCGCCGTTGATCTGCTCCCACAGCCGCTGAAACGATGCGCGGTAGGACCATTCGTAGTCGTCGCTTGGAGGCGGCTCATCGACGCCTTCTTCGTACCCCGGCGCGCCCTCTGTCCGCGCGTCGGCCTCGCTGATGTCCTGCAGGCGCTCGACACGCACGCCGGTGATCTCGAGGTCGATGCGGCTGGCAGCGCGCGGCATGTGGATGGCCGGCGTCCATTTCTTCTTCATGCCGAGCTTGTCTCCCAGGCGGTCGCCGTGCGTGTAGGTGGCACGGTAGTCCGTCTCGATCCAGCCGCCCGACTGGCCGATGATCTTGGCATGCGTCTCTCGCACATAGAGCCGGTCGCCTGGCTGACCATAGGGGCAGGCGATGGGGTGCGAGTGCTCGGTGACTTCCCACACGCCAGTCCCGCAGCTGGGCTCGCTGTCGTAGCAGACCGCGAAGCTGCTGGCAGCAGTGGCCTCGATCCACATCTTGTCGGTCAGACCCTTCACTACGCGCCGTGTCTGTGTCTTGCTGCCGTCGAGCAGCGCGCGCACCATGGGCGCCGAGAACAGGATCGGCCGCTCCTTGAAAACCGGCACCAACGGGCACGGCTTCATGCTGACCACTTCAGGCGGCGCCATTGCGGGCCTCCCGAACGTCGAAGACCATGTCGTAGGAGCCCATCGTCGGCGGCATGCGCGACTCGAGGTCGATGGTGACCACCAGGCCGCGCGCCCGGGCCGCGTCGACGAGTTGCTGGGCGGCCATCTGCAAGGCCTGGATCTCTTTGGCGCGCACGCGCTCTGGGGAGGTGTCGAGGAGATGCATCATTCGTCTCCCGAGTGCTGCAGCGCCTTCTGCACGTCGGCAGAAAGGGTTTCGTCCTTGACGCTGGCGAACAAGCGGCCGTAGTTCCAGTTCGTGTCGCGGAACACGCGGCCGTCTTCGAAGTCGTCGAGGCATGACAGCACGTCGTTCGCAATGTCTTTGTCCTCGGTGGTCTCGATCTGGAAGCGGTCGAGCGCGTTCTTCACGCGGTACGGGCCCTCGCTCCAGTCTCCGCGCGTGCGCTGCATGGCCACGGCCAGGTCGAGGCGCTGGTCCTTCTCGCATAGCGCGTCCAGCACGTCCGACCAGCTGGATTCCAGCGGCAGCTCGTAGCGCAGCAGCACAGCTGCCAGCTCCATGTCGGCCTTGCGCTTCTCGACCAGCGCCGCGGCTTCGCGCTCGCGCTTGGCGTCGGCCTGCTTGGCCTCTTCTTCGGCCCGCGCGGCGTAGGCGTCGTAGTCCTTCTTCAGGCGTTCGTAGGTGCTGGTGGCCGACTCGAAACCGTCGGTTGTCGGGCAGTGCCGGCGCAGGTCGCCCAGGTAGCCGGCATCGTGCCGGATGGTCTTCGGGTACCGGGCCCGCGACTTCGTGTCGCGCTCGCTGTACGAGGTGGGCATGCCGACCTCGGCCATGAGTACTTCGATGCGTGCGCGCACCGCCTTGTTCGTCTCGATCGCGGGCAGGTTCTTCTCGTGCGTGGCGACGTCACGGGCGCGGGCAGCATTCAGTTCGCGCATGGCATGCCCGGCAACCGCGCGCGGGTTGTCCCGCGCGTAGCTGTTCACGTAGCTTGCATAGCTCGATGGGCTGGCCATGCACTTGCCGATGGCGCCGCAGACTTCAACCGGCTGGATGGTGATGGGGTTCAAAATGCGACTCCCAAACTGTGGAGGTGGAAATGCGAGACCAGAAGGCAGATCGCGCTAAGTGGAAAGAACTTGACGACACGTACACGCGCTTGCGTGCACTCCTGCGAGAGCGGCAGCACGAGGCCACGGCCGCGTTCATGGCTGCCGCAAAGGGGCGAGGACCGGGCCCGACCGACGATGACTTGATCGGCATCGCCATGCTTGAGCGTGATCTCGACAACGCCAAGGCGGCTGGTGACGCGTTTTTGAAGGAAGTTTTTGGCTGACATCACGCGTCCTCCGCGCTGAACAGCAGGCCTTGCTCTGGGCTGGACACGGGCACAGATGGCTGCGGAGACGGGCAATCGAAGGTCTCGGCGGCACGTCGCTCCGCGCTCCTGAGTTCGAGGACGCGCGCCACGCCCGGTAGCGTCACTAGGCCGCGGCCGCGATGCCAGTGGTAGACCTCCCACAACCACTTCGGCCCGGGCAGTGAAGGATCGGCCGCTGGGCTGCTGCGCAGCAACTGGTCGTAGATGGGGTTGCTGACTACCCAGCCGGCACGGGATTCGATGAGAAACGCACGCAGGCCGAGGCGCAGCCACAGCGGATCAAAGTCGCCCGGCTTGGCCCTGTAGCGCTCACCGCGAAACACGGCGCCGCACCAGTCGCGCTGGGCCGCGCGCTCCCGCCGATCCAACGCAGGGCGAACGTAGACGGGGCGCAGTTCCTGCTGTGCATTGCGGCGGCGGGTCATCGTGCGGCCTCCAAGTCGAGCATGTGCTGCACTGGGCGGCTCTCGATGGCATCGGTCCACCGTACGGCCTCGCGCCAGTCGTTGGCATTGCGGCCCTGCTTGCGAGCTGCGAAGCTCCAGGCCATCGAATCGGCGGAATGCAGCATCGAGCGCACGAACGGGTGCGCCAGCGCTGTGGTCTTCAGACCGAATCCGTGTAGCAGCAGATCCGGCCGTGCGCCCTTGATCGCCATGAGCACCGCGGCCACCTGGTCGGGCGAGCCGTTGCGCTTGCATACCGAGCCGACACCGACCCAGGCTCCGTGCGCCAGCCGGGCGCCGTAGGCCTCGACGTGGCGAACATAGTCGGCCGGGTCGAAGCCCTGCAGCACCGGCAGGATGTACACCCCGCCGGTGTCCTCGGCGCGCAGCGCGTCGTAGCGCTCGATCGTGAGCCGCTGGTGCTCAGCCACCGACAGGCCGGTGATCTTCACGATGAACGGCTCGCACATGAAGTCCTGCGCTGCGGCAGCCAGCAGCCGGCCCGAGCCGTTCGCGGCCCAGCGCCGAATCTCGGCGGCATAGCTCGAGACGTCATGCCGGTAGCCGCCGTGGCGCGAAATCTCGGTGAACGCCCCGCTGTCCATGATCCAGTCACCGACATGCATCGCCGACTTGCGCGTGCGCAGACGATTCACACTGACGAAGGCGCCGTCAAAGTGGCGCGCGTCGCTGGGCTGGTGCAGGCCTGTGAAGAACCGCATCAGTTTGTCCCCCGAATCGTGTAGCCAATCAGCTGCTGCATTGGGTTCGGGCGCTGACCCTCAGGGCAGATCGGAAGATTCGCTTCCAGTCCGTCGAGGCTCACGGTGGGCCCGTCGAAATTGAAGCCCGGCTGCAGGCCGAGAAACTGGAAAGGGCGCCCGCAGTCGGTGCACTTCACGACCACCTCGAGTACGAAGCGGCCCGTGTCTTCCAGCCGCGCCACGCGGCAAGTGGCATCGAAGTTGTGGTGAGCGCAGGAAGTCGTGCTCATCCTGCGACCCGTCCTTTCGCATCACGCGGGCGCCGGCGGTTCTCGCACCGGCGGCACCGGACGCCGAAGGTCTTGCCGCCGCACTCGGTGCACGCGTTGCCCACGTCCTTGAAACCCTGGCCCGTCGGGGCTTTGGGCCTGGCCGCGGTGAAGATGGCAACGCGCGTTTCCCATCCTCGATCGAGGCGCGCTCCGATGGTTTCCGCACGCACGCCGCTGCGTTCTGCCCAAGCGACGAGCGTCAGCGTCTCGCCGTCGCACTCGATCTCGCGATTCGATCGTCGATTCCGGCAGTTGTCCTTCCGAAGCGCCCAGCGGCAGTTCCCTGGCTCGTAGTCGCCGTCGTTGTTCGGGTAGCGGTCGAGTTCGTGCGCCGGGCTGGGCTTGGGGCCCATGTCGGCCAGGAATGCCTCGGGGGAGTCCAGCCAGCGCGCGCACACCTTGATGCCGCGGCCGCCGTAATCCTTGAAGGCCGGGTTGGTCGGCTCGGTGCAGCGCAGCCGCATGGTCTGCCAGGCGCGGTACTCGGGCGTATATGACAAGCCGTGCGCCCGCGTCGCTCGCTTCCGCGGCTTCAATGCCGGGCTGAGCGCGCACTGCTGGGTGTTCATGCAGCGGCTTCCGAAGTGGATTCGACGACCTCGCGCACCGCCTCGACGGTGATGCCGAGGGCCTGGGCCGCCGCGCGTGCGGCAGCCTCGCGGTCAGCGTTGAGGGCGAGGGCACGCGCGAACGCGGCCGTCACCTTCTCGATGGGGATGACGGTGAAGTCCATGCGTCAGGCGTCCTGGCTGGCGGCCACGCTGCCGGGTTCTTCTTCGTCGGCGTCCGCATCGGCGTCCGTGTCAGCGGTGGTGCCGTCGCCGTGCGCTTCGGCGAAGAGGTCGCCAGCGTTCTTGCCGTCGCCTTCCTGGACTACGGGGGTGTCGGGCTTGCCCGCGCGGTAGCCCTTCTTCGCCGGCATCAGATCGGCGGGAGCCAGCAGCATCACAGAGATCTCGCCATCGGATGCCAGGCCCGACAGCTCGCCGTAGAGGTCGTTGTCCTGCAGCTCGTCGCCGTTGTACTGGATGGTCCCCATGATGGTGACGCTGCCGCCTTCGCTGAGCTCGTAGTGCAGGTTGGCCAGCACCACGTCGGTGAAGTCGACGTGGGCCTCTTCGGTGCCCCAGTCCCAGATGAAGCGGTAGCCGCGCCATTTCTCGCCCTTGGCGTAGTGGTAGGCGGCCGGCAGCCGGGGGTGGCGCAGGTTCGGCAGCGGGATCACGGTGCCGGGCAACACTTCCTGGCCGGCCTTGAGCGCGTGATTGCAGTAGTGGTGCTCGCGCAGGCCCGGCTCGATGAGGTCGAGCAGGGTGTTCTCGCCCGTCATCGAGAAGGCGATGTCGATGGCTCGCACGCGGTCTTCGCCGTGCAGTTCGCGCCGCGGGTTGGCGTTCGTGACGGTGATTTGGGTCGGTTTTTCGATCTGGAACGGCATGTAGTTGCTCCGATGAGGATGAAGAAAGAGGGCGGCTGCTTGCGCAGCGCTGACGGGGAAAGTGGAGGAGGGAGGAGGAGGGAGTCCCGCCAGCAGCGCCCGAAAAGGGGTGGTTAAAAGGGGATCTCGTCGTCGGGCTCATCGGGCTCTGCGAGCGCGATGGTCTCGACCGGCGCCTGGGCGGTGCGGCGCACCTCCACGGCGTGCAGCACGTAGAACGACTGACCCGGCGCGTGCGCGGCAAGGCGCTCGGCTTCGTCGCCGGCGCTCTCGGCGCTCAGGTGCTGGCGCGTCGGCGGGCGTTGGCCCTCCGGGCTCCAGACCAGCCAGAACTGCTGCTCGCTCACGTCAGGCCTCGACCGGCGCCGGGAACTTGTTGAATGGCAGCGACTTGACGTGCGCGCCGAAAAACTTGCCCTTCGATTCGGCCGCCATGAAGTCGGCGTGCAGCTTGGCCTCGACGTTCGGGTAGTGGTAAATCGAGCCGATGCCGCGCGTGAAGGTCACGGCGAGGGTCTTGCGGGCAGCGTCGTAGCCGACGGCGGCGACCTGGTTGGACTCCACGGGCGTCATCGCGATGGGCTCGTACTTGGCTTCGGAGAAGGGCTGGGGTGCGGCGTAGGTCTTGGGCATGGTGGTGCTCCTCTGGTGGTGGTTGATCAGGCGGCCTGCTTGGCCTGGATGCCCTGCACGTGGGCCACGATGGCGGCCAACATGTGGGGGAAGTCGCTCTCGTGGTAGCGCGGCGCGGCGCGCTCGCGGCCGGCGGGCTCGAAGCCCAGGCCGCGCAGGCCCGCCTCGGTCACGGTGAAGTGCTGCAGCCGTTCGTTGATGGCGCCGATGCTCAGCGTGGGCAGCGCGCCGGCGGTGGGCTGCACGCGCCGAGGGATCGGAATGACTGCGGGCGACGCCGCGGCGGGGGCGCTACTTGGGCTCGTCGACAGCGGCGTGACAGCGGCGGAGGCTGTAATTGGTGTTGATGCGGGCGGCGTCGCAGCGGCGGCAGCCTGTTCGCTTGCGATGCGCGTGAGTTCCTCTTGGCGGATGAGCTCGCGTTGGTCTGCCTCTTTCTTCGCTTCGGCGGCGCGGTGCTCGGCCACGCGGAGCTTGACCAGCGTGGTCAGGTCATCCGGCGCCTTCTGGACGATCTGCGCCGTGTCGGGGAACAGCTGCGGCACCTCGGCGGCGAGTTCGCGCAGCGTGCCCAGGTTGATCTGGATGCGATCAGCGATTTCGTTCGTCGAGATCTTGGCGTTGGCCAGCGTGGTGTCGATCGCTTCCTTCAGACTCTCCACCGTGCGCTTGCCCTTGATCGCAGCAGCGAAGTCGGCATTGAAGTTTGTTGGCATGTAGGGCTTGCCAAGCCGCTTGTTGAGCGCCGCGACGTGTTCATCGAGCGCAGCACGCCCGCGCAAGACCTCGTCGGTGCGGATCTGCACCTTTCGGGCTTCGACTTCTTTCTCCTTCGCGAGCCGAGTGGTGCGAGCGAGGTTGCGATAGTCCGCAATGAGGCGGCGCATCTCTTCGACGTTCGACATGCTTGCCAAAGCGCTGCTCTCGCCCGCTTCGAGTGCTTCCTCGGCCTTCTTCAGCGCCTTACAGGCTGCATCGGTATCGGCGAATTCCTGGTCGGTGGATGCCCTCGACGGGATCTTGGCGATGAAGGCGCGCAAGGCGACGCCGAAGTCTGGGAGGTTCGAAACTACGGTCAGCGTGCCGTCCATGCGCACAGAGACGGCAGGCAATGAGTCGACTGGCGCGGCCATTACGACGGGTGCGACCTCCGTCGGAACGTAGTCGGAGAGGTCTTTCTCGAACTGGGCCCAGCCGGCGCTCAGGCGCTGGAACCAGACCGGATCCGGCAGGACCCAGACGAACACCATCTTCTCTGGCGTTCCATCGGACACCACGAAGATCAGCTTCTCGGCGCCAGTCACCTTCAGGACCTGTTGGCACTGCGGCATGTGTTCATCCGGCACCTGACCAGCAGCGACGATTGCGGCGAGCGCTTCGTTCCACTGCTTGTGCTCCATCGCGATGCGGTCGTCCATCGACAAGCCGTCGCAGGAAGCCGACTCCTTGCCGTCGGAGCACGTGACCGGGTAGAGCTCTTCGCCGACCAGCTTCTCGATGTGCGGCCGCGCCAGCGCCTCCACCTCGTGCCCGTGGTCCAGCACGTTGACCTGCAGCCAGTCGCTGAAGGTCTTCGCGATGCCGGTCTTCTTCATACGCAGCAGCTCGTTGCGCGTGGTCTTCTTCGACAAGCCCAGCATCGCAGCGGCCTCGCTGGCGCCGAAATGGTCGAGGCGGAATTGGTCCCAAGGCGCGGTCCCTTGCACCAGGTCGTGTGTTTGCTTCATGGTGGTGGTCTTTCAGGCGTTGAGTTCGGCGCGGCGCTTGTCGTAGAGCGCGTTGAGTTCGGTGCGGTGGGCGGCATCGGCCACGGCCTTGATGAGGTCGGCGGCGACGTTGAGAGCGTCTTCGTCGGCCGCCTTGTTCAGCTGGTCGGCGATCTGTGCGTAGGTCGGGCCCGCGGCGCGGGGCGACTCGTGGATGGCGCGCTTCTGCTCGTCGGTGAGCGGGTGCTTGGTCTGCGCCATCGCGACGATCTGGTCCGGCGACTTGCGGCCGGCCTTGATGACCTCGCGCCACTTGGGCAGGTTCTCGCGGAACTGGGCGTCGGGGTAGGTCGCGGGCGGAGGCGGCGGCGCGCCCGTGCGGCCATCGGGGTTGCCGTCGTCGCGCCCGTCCGGGCCCGCCCCCTTGCCGTCATCGTCGGCGTCATCTTTCGTGGCCAGCCCTGTTGCGGCCAGAAGCGTGTACCGCTGCAGGTAGGTGATGGTCGACGCGACCTGCTGGATGCTGTTCTTCTTGCCGCTGTTGTCTGGCGTGCCGTCGAGCGAAACCGACTCGCTGTGGCCGAGTCGGTGTGTGATCGTGCAGATGACCACGATGCGGCCACCGCCCTGCTGCAGGTCCCAGCGGTGCGATAGCCCGTGGCGCGCCATGGCTGGCACCACCACGTCGGTGATGTGCGACAGCTCGGCGTGCTTGTAGCCGACGAACCCGCCGTCCTTTGTGTCGTAGCCGACCTTCTTGCGCTTGAAGATCTCGAGCGGCTCGGCCTTGAAGTCGGCCATGGCCTGCACGAATGCTTTGCGGGCCTCGTTCGCCTCCCAGCGCTCCTGCAGCTTCATCGCGCTCTCGACCAGCTCGAGCGATGCGCCGCGACCGAGCGCGGTCAGCATCATCCCGAAGGGCGAGGCCTCGGTGGGCATGCCCGTGGCGAGGCCATGGCTCGGCTGCGTGGCGGGCACCGGCGCCGTGGCCGGCCGGCTGATGGTTTCGAGTTCGAGCACCTCGTGCTCTGCGGTGGTGGTTGCGTTCACGGATAGCCTTTCAGCGGAAGAGGGTGAAGAAGGAGGGGCAGAAGAAGGCGATGGCTGCGGCCAGCGCGGCGCACACGGCGGCGAAGGCGAGCCACACCTCGATCAGCTGCAGCAGCTCGTCGATGGCGCTGTAGGGTTGCGCGACAGGCTCGGGCGTGTCGTGCGGGAAGTAGTGCGGTCGGGCGCGGCTCATAGCGGGCTCCAGTTGTTGAAGACGAGGGCCGCGGCGATGCCGATCACGGCGACGACGTAGAGCGCCACGTCGGCCGCGCGGTGCACGCGCGCCGGGTCGGGCATGGGCTCGATCCGAGCGACTGCGCTGCGCTGGTTGCCCTGCAGCTGTTCGAGCGTGCGAGCGGTGGCGCGGCCGGTGTCGCGCGTTGCGTCGACGGTGCCGACGAACTGCCGCGGCGCGGTCAGAGGCGTGTGGATCAGGCTGTTCATGCGGTCCTCGCTTGCACGGCTGCGATGACGGCGGCGCACTGCGCCACGTCGAACCATGCGATGTGGCATTGCTCGACATCAGCGATGCCCAGCGCGCCGGCGAGCCACGCATAGGCCTCGCTGCGTGTCATGGCACCGTCCTGCCAGAGCGGGTTGAAGGCATCCTTCGCCGCGCTGCGCGCGCGCCGCATCTCGGGCGTGGCCAGCGTGCCGAGCGGAATGCCGGTGAACGGGTGCAGGCCCACGTAGGAGTCGCAGCCGGTGCACATCAGCGCCCACGGCCATTCGCCGTATTCGCGGCCGTAGATGCAGGCGTTCGAGTCGATGAAGACCGGGGCGCCGCAGTGCGGGCACTTCTCCGGCACCGGCAGCGGGTTGCGTACACGGGCCACGGCGCGGCGCGAAGGCGCCCACGGCGTCACAGGTTCGGTGCGCGGTGGCAGAGCGGCGCGCAGTTGATCGCGCATGGAACGGCTCACGATGCAGCCCTCGCCTTGCCCAGCTGTGCAATCTCGCTGTTGCGCCCGGCAACCTCGGCATCAGTCGGCATGTCGTTCATGGCTGCCGACAACGCACTCGCCGCTTCGAAGCACCCGTTCTGCGTGAGGAAGTAGCGCAGCACGCTTTCAAGGCCGCCGAGGAAGCCGGCCATCGCGGCGGCGTCGCCGCCACCAGTGCGCACGGCGATGGCGTACCCGCTGACCTTGGCGGTGCGGATGCGTTCGACCAGCTTGGCCGCGTCGCGCTTGCTGAGCGTGCTCACAAGGCACCTCGGTTCTGCTGCTCGAGCGTGAAGTGGTCGGGCAGGGCGTAGTGCGCCTGCGTCGTCTTGATCACGGCACCAGCGCGGTCGATGACCAGCGCCTGCTCTTCCGTGGGCTCGAACACCTCGGGGTGGTGCTTGACCTCGACGCGCTCGCGGCGTGCATTGCGCCGGCTGGAGAGGTTGGATTGCGAGAACTTGCTCATGCCAGTTCCAGATCGCGCTGGGCGAAGAACTTGTTGAACATGGCGCGGGCCGCGACGCCGTCGCTGTACACCACCTCGATCGCTGCCGCGCCTTGCGGCAGGTCGTGGGCGTTGTCGAAGAGGAAGCTCTTGTGCGCTTCCAGGAAGAAGAGCGCGCCCATCACGCCACCTCGAGCAGCTGAGCGATGACAGCAGCGTGTGCGGCGGTGGTCGAAGCCTTCGCGATCGCGGCGGCGGCCTGCTGCTGGGCAATGCGCTTGCCCTCGGCGATCAGCTCACACGCTTCGTGCGCCTCGATCTTGTTCAGCCCGTTGTGCGGCACGAATTCGTAGAACGTGCCCTTGATCGCGTTGGCCAGCACGTAGGCGTCGGGCTTGAAGTCTCCCGGCGTCGGAATCTTCGCGATCACCGTCAGCGTCAGGAAGCCCACCTTGACGGTGGCGCCAGCGCTCCAGTCCTGCTTTGCGCTGGCCATCACGCGGCCTCCGGAGTCTTGGCGACGTAGCAGCCGTTGATCACTTCCATGTGGTCACGCAGGCCGAGGTCATCCATCACGGCGATCAGTTCACCGAGGGTTTTCTTCGTGGCCGAGCGCATCACGCCTGCGAGCGTGGCGGCCGCGTAATGCGGTGCAGCCTTGGCGGTGTTCACCGCCTTCTGCACCTCGCGCTGTTCTGCGTTGTTCATGCCCATCTCCTTGTCGATGGGATTTATTGTCACGTTCGTGATTCAACGTGTCAACACAAACGTGACAAAGCCGTGATTATTTTTGTCACGACGCCAGGCCAGGCGCAAAAAAGCCCGCACGTGGCGGGCTTGGTGGCGAGGCCCCCGGTAGGGGTTCGCCAGGGGAAAGGCGGTGTCTACGCTACGAGTTCAGAACGCTCGCGCGGCGGGCCAAAGGAGCGATATGGAAGGCGAAAAGACTGTCAATGCAGGGGAGTGGTCGGGTCCATTGGTGGCGGAGGGGCGCCCAAGCTGTTTTGCAGCAATTCGACGAATCGTTGAGCGATCGGAACAGCAAGAAGTTGCCAAGGACCCGTCACCTGCGTCCCCTCCATCGTCTCGTGAGTGAGTCGAAGTGCGATGAAGCGGATCGGCGGCTCGCCTGCATCAAGGTGCTGAACCTCCGTTCTGACGATCTCGCCGTTGATTTCGAGGCCTTTGAAATTGAAGGTCATGAGGGCTACTTGGTAGTGGTCAGTTGCAGTTGAAGGTGTTGCCTGCGCCGCGCGCGCAGAACGATCCGTCGGTGCCGTGGAGGTTGCCGCCGGCACCGTAGTTGTAGCGAACCCCGTTCTGAGCGCCCCAGCACCCAGCGGTGTCGCAGTTCACAAGCTGACCAGGCCCTCGGCGAGCGGGTGGGGCAGGTTGGTAGTACTGCTGTTGCTGAGCTGGCGCGGACGTGGGACCGCATGCCGCCTGCATTTCCTGCCATGCCCTGTCGACCATGCCCCGGTCGGGCCTCAAGGAGTTTCGCGACACCTCATAGTTGCGCGTGGCGCGCTGGCAATCCTGGGCACTGGCGACAACGCATGCCGCAAGGAGGATTACTGCGGCCGCGCTGCGCTTGAGCATGCTCATGAAAGCAAGCTTTCCGTCCCGGTTTCTTTGAGGATCTTGTGCAGCCGATCCCTGAACATGACCTCGTGGACAGCATCAATCGCCGCACGATCGCCGGGCTTTAGCCCCTCGACCTGGCCGACAGTTTCCTGCAGCTCATGGACCCTCGCGCTTAGCTTGGCGGTGAGGGATTCCAGCTTCTTGATCTCGTTACTCTGCGCGTACATGAAGGCGAAGCCGCCCACAAGCGCTGCGACCACCAGAGTCCACAACATAGAAATCCCCTCCGAAGTTGACTTAGTCCGGGCGCCACTGACTGGGCGAGACCACGGCTCCAATGGCCTGGATGCCATCAAGATCTGACATCTCGAATGTCAGTCGTTGCCCACCGTTGACGGACATGACTTCGATGGAGGTGGCGCGCCTGAAGAGCAGTTCCTTCACCATCTTTCGGCCGTCGCGCAGCTTCAGCAGCACGTACTCTCCTTCGTGGGGCGTGCCATTCGGCTTCACGAGCACATACCAGCCATCGCGGATGGCTGGGAACATGCTCTGGCCCCGCACTTTCAAGCCGTACGCGTTGGGATCATCGACCGCAATCTCGATGTGACCATCTCCGGCGCCAGGAATAGAGCTGAGCTCTTCATAGAACCCGTCATCTCCCATTCGAGCAGTACCGACGATGGGAACCCGCCTAAGGCGAGACATCGTCCCAGCAGGCTCGGTGCCGGAATCGTCCTTGTCTGGTCGGGGGGCGTCAGGTGCAGGGGGCCAGCTCGTGGATTCCTCCTGCTGACCTTTTCCGGTTTCCAGCCAAGCAGAGGACGCTCCTAGGGCCTTTGCAATCGCGTTCAGTTCACGGGGTTTGTCGCGCAGCCCTGATTCCAGATTGCCAATGGTGCTCGTGGCAACCCCGGCGGCCCTTGCGAGCTCGCCCTGCGTCATGCCACGGCTGGTGCGGGCCTTCTTTATTCGTTCGCCAATCGTATTCACGCATGTGATTGGACATGTTGCTTGCGTCACGTTGGTGTTGTCACGATAATCACGAACGTGACAACTAGGAAAACCAATGGCCATCGCCTCTGAACTCGTTTCGCCGCTCGAAGAAGCCATCACCGCAGCCGGCGGCGTTGGCGCGCTAGCTGCCCGCATCGGTGTTGCGCCGAGCGCACCAAGCATGTGGAAACAGCGCGGGCGCGTGCCCGCCGAGCACTGTCCGGCAATCGAACGTGAGACCGGTGTTCGTTGCGAACGTCTCCGCCCTGATGTCGCATGGGACGTTCTCCGCATGCAGTCGGGAAACGACGCCGCCGATCCTGAAAAGCAGGGGGCCTGACATGCGCAGTCTGATTCCCCCTTCCCACATCGTCGAGGCCTCGAACAAGGTGCTCGCCGCTGTCGTTGGCCTGTCGCTGCACGACGCTGAGTGGGCGTTGGATGTCGCCGGGGCCACGCTGCACCGGCAGCAGGACGCAACGATGCAAAGCGTTGTGTTCGAGCTGGTCATGGTCAAACCCATGGCTCTGCCGGAGACCGACGTATGACGATGCGCAGCACCCAGAAGAAGGGCCCGCGCACGCGCGCCGTGAAGCTGATGCACGCGGCGCGGCCGGGAAGCACCACCACGCGGGCGAAATTGGCGCTGGCCGCAGCGCAGATGCTGGCATCGCAGGCGTCTGCGGGCTTAGCCGCATTCACCACGACGCAGGTGATCAATGCCATGTGGGACAACTCGCAACGCCGTGAGCCGCCCGAACCGGAGCCCACCACCCAGATCGTCCCGAAGCCGCCGCTGTGTCCGGCAGGCGGCGCGATGCGCACCACTTCCGTGACGGTGCTGCCAGACGGCGGCACCCGCATCGACGTCGGGGACCAGTTGCTTCGCTTGAACGCGAAAGAAGCCGACGCCCTCAGCTGGTGCTTCTCCTCGTCGTGCGGTCGTCGAGGTCGCGAATGACCGCGCCGGCCATCCCCTTCGTCGTCCAGGCCCTGCTCGTGCTCGCCGCATTCGCCATCGCCGCTGGCGTGGTGCTGGCCTTCATCGAGCCCTTCGACGAGGAGGCGCTCAACGAGCAGCCGCTCAAGCAGGTCGACGGCGAGGTCGCCGATGTGCAGCCAGTCGCCGTCGTCGCTTCGGAAATTCGTGTTTCGCATGGCTCTCAGTTTTGAGCCGGCAAGCCTCTCAACACCACTCAACTGATTCGAGGACCGTTGTGAACCAACTCGGTTTCCCCTCTGCCGTGACCATTCAGGAGATCACGCGCGAGAAGACCCTCGGCGGGGCCATCGGCCTGTGCGCCAAGGCCGCTGGCTACGAGCCCAAGGAAGTGATGGATGCCGTGCGCGTCGACGGCAAGCCGATGGACAAGGCCCAGTGGTCGCGCTGGGAGTCGGGGCAGGAGGGCGTGATCTGGCCGAAGTTGCGCACGGTCATGGACTTCTGCGGCAACGACGCTCCGCTGCTGTGGATGAACCTGGATCGCGGCTACGACCTGTCCAGTATCCGCCGCCGTGAAACCGAACTCGAGCGCCAGCTGCGCGTGGCGCAGGAACAGGTCGCACAGCTGCAGCACGACAAGCGCGTGCTGGTCGAGGCGTTGCGCGGGGCCGCCGCATGAGCACCGACACCAAGCTGATGCAGACCCTGGCAGCGATCGGCCAGAGCACCACGTACGACGACATCGTCTCGGCAACCGGCATCGACGTGAAGTTGCTCATGTCCAACGTGGCGAACCTTAAGCGCCGCGGCTACATCGAGCGCGTGAACGACGGTGAAGCACCCCGCGTGATCGCGTACTTCCGGCGCACGACGGTCGGCGACGAGCAGGTCGGCAACGTGCCGGCGCCCGAGGTCGAGCCCTACGTGGCTCAGACCACGGTGCAGCGCGCCATTCAGCGCCGCCCGCTGCTGGCCACTGTGTGGGGAATGCCATGACGCCAGTTCAATTGAAGATCGCCCGCCGTCGCGAGCACTTGATCCTCGCTGAAGGCATTGCCATAGAGATTGCGATGGACTTGGGTGCGCGCGATGAGGCAGACAGGCACCGCCGCGAGATGGAAGCCTTGATCGCTGCGCGCCATGCTGCCATCCAGCAAGCGGAGGAGGAGGGCGAGAACTACTTCGCTGTCGCTGGCACCGTGGCCGGCATTCAGGCGGAAGCGCGGAGGGCGGTGCGCGCGTGACCGACTCAGCTGAAAAGACAAAGCGGCCGGCGTCCCAGTACTACTGGGGCGACTGGTTCAAGGACGTGGCCCTGCAGACGTGTTCGCTGCCGGCGCGCGGCCTCTGGCACGAAATGAATTGCTTGATGCACCAAGGCGAGCCGTACGGGCACCTGACGATGCCCAACGGGAAGCCCATGGAACCCCAGCAACTGGGCAACCTTTGCAAGATCGGGGCTGCCCTGTGCCGCAAGCTGATCGCCGAACTGGAAGAGAACGGCGTGCTTTCGCGAGCCGACAGCGGCGCCATCTTCAGCCGGCGCATGGTGCGCGATGAGGACCTGCGCAACCGGCGCGCAGCCGGCGGAAAAGAGGGTGCTGAGCACGGCATCAAGGGTGCCGAGGCGGGTTCTAAGGGGGGGAGGCCAAAGCAGCCGAAGGGGGGTAATGAAACCCCCCTCCATGTTTCACAGAAACCCCCCCCTTCATCTTCTTCTTCATCTTCACCTTCGGGGTTATTTCCGGAAGCTGACGCTTCCTCGTCGACAGCGAGGCTGCCGACCTGCAAGCCCGACCAGATCGTGGCGATTTACCACGAGGTCCTGCCCGAGCTGCCGGGCGTCCGGGTCATGGACAAGGCTCGCGAGAAGGCCATCCGCGACCGTTGGCAGTGGGTTCTGACCTCGACGAAGCCTGACAGCACACGGCGCGCCACCACCGAGGAAGAGGCGCTGGAGTGGTTTCGCAGCTACTTCCGACGCGCCCGCGAGAACGACTTTCTCATGGGGCGCACCCCGCGCACCGGTGAGCACGCGAACTGGAAACCCGACATCGAGTACTTGATGAAGTCCGGCGGACTGAAGCAGGTGCTGGAGAAAACCACCGTTGAGGAAAACGCATGAACGATCGAGTCGATGAAACTCTCCTGGCACCCGTGGTGCTGTGGAGCGCAGAGAGCGAGGCGTCGTTGCTGGGCGCGCTGCTGCTGGACAACGGGCTGTGGGACCGCGTGGGCGACCTGTTGGCCGACAGCGATTTCTTCCGGCAAGAGCACCGGCTGATCTATGGCGCCATCGGCGCGCTGGTCAACGCTGGCAGTCACGCCGACGTGTTCACGGTCCACGACCAGATGAAGCGGATCCGGAAGGACGATCTGGTCGGCCTGCAGACGCTCAACGCGCTGGCCCAGTACGTGCCCAGCGCCTCCAGCGTGCGCCAGTACGCGCTGATCGTGCGCGAGTTCGCCCTGCGTCGGAAGCTGATGGCGGCCAGCAGCGAGATCCACGAGCTGGCATGCCAGCGCGGCGTCGGCTTCGAGGAGACGCTCGAGCAGGCGAGCGCGTTGGTCACCAGCCTCTTCGATGAGGGGAAGACGGACGAGTGGCAGGGCATGGAAGCCGGCGTCGTTCAGCTGCTGGACCGGATCACTGCACAAGCCGAGGGCACGGCCGTCGATGACTTCACGCCCACCGGGCTGAATGACATCGACGCGCGCCTCGACGGGGGCCCGCGCGACGGCGAACTGATCGTGATCGGCGCCAGGCCGGGCATGGGCAAGTCCGCGCTGGCGCTTTCGATGGGCATGCACATGGCGATGGAAAGCGGGAAGGGCGTCGGCATGTTCTCGATGGAGATGCCGAAGGCGCAGGTCGTGGCCCGCGCCATGTCGCTGCAGTCGCGCATCCACCTCAGCCGCATCAAGCGAGGCGAGCGGCTGAAAGACTACGACTGGCCCGCCCTGACCGCGGCGACCGACCGGCTGCGGCAGGTGAACTTCCAGGTCAACGACCGCAGCGGCCTGAACATCAACCAGGTGCGCGCCAGCGCGCGCAGCCTGCGCCGGCGCCACGGCAAGTTGGCCTGCCTGATCGTGGACTACCTCGGCCTCATGGCGGGCACCGACCCGAAGATGCCGCGGGTCTACCAGATCGAGGAAATCACGAAGGGCCTCAAGTCCCTGGCCAAGGAGCTGGGCTGCCCGATCTTCCTGCTGTGCCAGCTGAACCGGAAGGTCGAGGAGCGCGTCGACCAGATGCCGGTGCTGTCCGATCTGCGCGACTCTGGTTCCGTCGAGCAGGACGCCGACATCGTGATGTTCGTGCACCGCCCGATCAAGGCCAACCCGAAGCTGGCCGACGAGTGGAAGTACTACGCCAAGGTCTCGGTGGCGAAGCTGCGCGACGGCGAGCCCGGCCTCATCGATCTGATGTACGTCGGCGAGAACACGCGCTTCGCCAACTGGCCCGCCGAGACGCCGATTCCCACCAGCCAGGTGAGCGTCGCCCGCGGCAGCTCGAAAGGCGGTGACCTGTGACGAAGCCAATCCAGAAATGGGCCGCCTTCGTATGGCCGACCGAAGAAGAGTGGCGCGCTGTCGCGGGTTTCACGGGGTACGAGGTTTCCAACTGGGGTCGCATCCGCTCTTTGCGCTGGACCAACGCGCGCCTGTTGACACCGCAGGTGGACAAGGACGGCTACCTGTACGTTCGCCTCAGGGTCGGCAAGGGCTACTCGAAGTTGCTGGTGTCGCGCGGAGTCTGCGCCGCCTTCAACGGGGCCGCGCCCGCAGACAAGCCGATCTGCTGCCGCGGGGACAACAACCCCGGCAACAACCTCCCCGGCAATCTTCGGTGGGATACGCAGGCCGGGAACGTGGCCGACAAGCTGCTGCACGGCACGCACCAGAGCGGCAGTCGTCACCCGCGTGCCCAGATCGACGAGGGCGTCGCCACCGCTGTAAAGGGTCTTTTGCGATCCGGCTGCAGCGGCCTTGCGGCAGCGCGGCAGCTCGGAATCTCGCAGCACATCGTCAACGACATCAGCCGCGGCAGAACGTGGGGGCACGCATGACCATTTTCATTGGCGTAGATCCAGGGTTGAGCGGCGCAATCAGCTTCGTGACCGAGCGCAGCTGTGTCGTCGAAGACCTCCCCACTATGCCGCTCCCAGGCGACGGCCTGATCACCAAGAAGATCGACGGCCGCGCGCTGGTCGCGCTGATTCGCAAGAACGTGCCCATCGGAGAGAAGGCAGAGGCGTACCTCGAGCAGGTGAACACGATGGGTGGCAAGAACAACGCGGTGCAGACGCAGGGTTCGCTGATGCGCACGCTGGGCGCCGTCGAGACGGTGCTGGAGTGCCTTGGCTACAAGCCCACGATGCTCGGCCCGCAGAAGTGGAAGCGCTTCTACGGCCTCGACGCTGACAAGAAGAAGGCGCTGGCCACTGCGCGCGGGCTCTACCCGGATGCGCCGCTGTCTCTCGTGAAACACCACAACCGCGCCGAGGCGGTGCTGATCGCCCACTGGGGCCTGAGGAACAAGGCATGACGTGCGCCCGCTGCCGTCGCACCTTGCTGCGCGCGCCCGTCTATGTGGGCGGGATGCCGATGGGCCCGAAGTGCGCCACAGCAGTGGCTGGCGCGCGTCCGCGGCGATCCGGGCTCTTCAACTTGCAGCGCCCGCGCGCCGATGTGCGGCAGGGCGACCTTTTCAGCGAGGCGACACCATGATGGAACAACGCATGCTGAGCAGCCCGCGCAGCGCGCACGAGGCCGCCCTTGAGCTCTACGGCATCGCCAAGGAAGCGACGAAGACCGGCGCGCGGCTCTTGATGCAGCTGGTCAGCACGAACCAGTACTACCGGCACCAGCTCCGCAAGGCTTTCCACGGCCCGGTGCTGCGCGACATTGCGCATCAGGTCTGGATCGTGGACGAGAAGAACGGCGTGCGGTATCGCTACGTGCCGCTGGCTTGGAAGCACTACTTCGCCGAGCTGTTCATCGAGCCGACCTTCGAGGAATACAAGGTGCGCGGCACCGGCGAGATCAAGGTGCGCCAGCGGCGGCGCAGCACCGAGGCGCTGACGGATGACGAATTCGCCGAGTTCCTGCTGAAGGTTCAGGCGCATGCCGTCACCGAGTGGGGCGTGGCCTTCACAGAGCAGGACGAACAGCCATGAAGTGGACCGAGCACACCATCGCTCGCGCGATCGCGCTGCAGACCCTGGCGCGGAAGTGCGTAGTGCTGGTCGACAACTGCAACTGGACTGGCCATGAGTGCGACGTCCTCGGCGTGACCACCGACCTGCGCATCATCGACGTCGAGGTCAAGATCAGCCGCGCCGACTTGAAAGCAGATGCCAAGAAGGACAAGTGGTGGCATCGCACATTCATGGGCTATGGACCGCGCGTCGAGGAATTCAAGGACGGACGCCTAGTCGCAGTTCGGCAGCCCAGCCTCTACGACAACCAGCCTCTCGTGTGGCCGCGCAAGGTGTGGAAGCACTACTACGCGTTGCCCAAGGAGATCTGGAAGCCCGAATTGCTCGACTCCTTGCCGAGCACAGCCAGCGGAGTACTGCTGCTCGACGACGCTGGCTACCCGCGCGGCCTGAGCCAGATCATGCGCGTTGATTGCGTGCGCCGCGCCGCGCCGAACCGGGATGCCATTCGGCTGAAACCCGAGCAGGTGATCGACATCGCGCGCCTGGCCAACCTGCGGATGTGGGAGGCCTACCACCGCGCCGACGCGCGCGTGGAGGTGCTGGCGTGAAGAAGCACAACCCGATGTGCCCGGTGCACGGTGTCTTCAAGGGCGGCGTCCTCGATGGCCAGCGGTATGCGTTCCAGCGCGTCGAGATCACTCCAGCCATGGACGCGCTGCTGCACGTGCGGGTGTCCGATGGCATTTGGCCGTTCCCGTGCGATCGAGCGATTCCACTGGATGTGTTTCGCGGCGTGCTCTGGTGCCCGATCAAGGGTGATCGCGCGCGCCGGTTCGACATCGACGGAGCGATCGAGGCGGCGACCGTGGCGCACGTGGAGTTCGCAATGGGGGCGCAGCCATGAAGCGCTCGCCCATGGCCCGAGGCAAGGGTTTCAAGCGCAAGGTGTGGCCCGGCCGGGCACCAGCTGAAATTGAGGCTGGATGCGGGCTCCAGCCCGATGAAGCCCCGTCCGAGCACCAGCTCAGGCCCGCCGAGCGCCGAGGCACCTACGCCACAACCGAAGTTCGAAATCGGACATCGATCCCGAAACAGCCGCGCGCCGAAAACCGGCACCTGCTCGACATGGCGCGCGGCAAGCCCTGCCTGATCCGCAGCCCGATCTGCGTGGGCGGCACCGAAACCACGGTGGCCTGCCACGGCGGCGGCGTCGCCAGTGGAAAGGGCCTTGGCTACAAGGTGGGCGACTGGCGCACCGCCTGGGGCTGCTACGGCTGCAACCACTACACGGACGCCTACGGCGGCGCCACGCGCGCGCAGAAGACCGCCGCCTTTGACATGGGCTTCCTCCGGCAGGTGCTGGAGTGGCGGGCCATCGTCGCCGATTCCACCCAGCGCCCGAAAGACCGCCTCGCGGCGCAGTGGGCACTGGACCACATCAACGCCACGCCCGTGGCCCTGGACTCGCCCCTATGACATCGGACCTCACCACCAAACAGGCCGAGGTGCTGGCCTTCATGCGTGAGTTCTTCGCGCTCAACGACCAGCTGCCGCCGGCCAGTGCCTTGCGCACGCGCTTCGGCTGGGCCAGCGACAACGCGGCCGCCAGCTACCTGCAGACCCTGGCCAAGAAGGGCCACATCGAACACAACGCGGTGGGGAAGTACCGCTTCGCACGGAGGAATGCATGCGCAAGCAATGCCGCCGCAAGCACTACGCCTTGACCAACCCGATCGCGCTGGCGATCGACGGCGCGCGCGTCACGGATGACGGGCGCCTCGACAAGCTGCGGCTGCTCGAGCTGTCCGCCATCCAGGCCTTCGCCACCGGCGCGGCCACGGTCGAGGACTGGCGCACCGTGGCCGACCTGACCAACCTCGCGCAGACCATGTGCGACATGGGCGTCGGGCCCGAGGTGATGCCGGCCGCGCTGCAGGTCGAGAGCGTGCTGAGCGAGGCGCACCAGCGCCACGCCGCCACTGGCCGCATGGGCACCACCGGCCCGGGCCTGCACGCCATGCGCGAGCTGCAGGAGTGGCACCACCTGCAGCGCACGAGCGTCGCGCGCTCGGTCTACGAGGCCGCGATCGTCCGCACTGCCAACCGAATCCGCGGCGCTCACCCCAGCGTCAAGGTGTGCATCGGCGCCGTCGCACCACACACAGGAGCCCGATGAGCCAGAAGCCACCACAACCCATCCGCCGCGGCGTTGGTGAGCTGGTCTACCAGACCATCCTCGACCTGCACAACGCAGGGCGCATTGCCACGCGCACCGTGGTCAAGGAAGTCACCGGGCAGAGCTACAGCGTGGTGGACGACCACGTGAAGCGGATGCTCGAAGACGGGCGCCTGCGCCGCGTGCTGCCGGGCGTGTTCGAGCCCGTCGAGGAGCTGCCGCCGGCGCAGGCCATCTCGCTGACTGTGCTGCCCAGCGGCATGGCCAAGCTCGAGGTCGGCGACATGTGCCTCGACTTGAACCCTGCCGACTGCCGCCGCATCGGCAGCCTGTTCCGCGGTAGCGCCGAGGAGCTGGCCGGCCTGCAGAACGCCCGCGAGCTCACCGACAGCGTGGCCGAGCTGCGGCGCTACCAGGTCGCGGCCACCGCGCGCGAGAAAGACCGCGACGACGCCATCCGCGTGCTGCAGGGCATCCCCGAGCAGGCCGAGATCGATTTCACATAACCGGCCACGAGGCCATCACCCGGGCTCCGGCCCACCACCAGGAGAAGACCATGCAATCCATCCATTCGAACCACGCCAAGGCCGCCAGCGCAGAGACCCGGCTCAATCACGAGATCCCGACCCAGTTGTCGCGCTTGCAGGAAGGCCTCGGGGAACTCAGTCGCCGCAGTGATGCGTTGCTCGGACGCCTTGAGAGCGTTCGCCGCACCCCGGTGCCGGATGTTGTCGGTAGCGAAAGGAGCGCCAACGGCACCTCGCCGGCGCCGGCCTACGGCATCCCCCAGACGCCGCTGGGCAGCGTCCTCGACCAGCTGGCCCGCGAGGTCGAGCAGCAGATCCGCACGGTGAACCACGCGATCGACACCCTCGAAATTGCCTGAGGCCCGCGACCGATGATGCCCAGGAAGAAACTGACTGCCAGCGGATTTGCCGTCGGCGTGCTGCTGCGAGCGGTGGAAGACGCTGCGCTGGTGCCGGTCCGCGCCGAGGCCGAGGAGAAGCTGACGGCCTGGCTCACCGCAGCCAAGGCGCGGTACCAGGAGCGCTGCGGCGACAGCATCCCGAACGAAGCGGCCGAGGAATGCGCCCAGGCGTGCTACTCGCTGAACTGCATGACCGGCACACCGGGGAACTACCGGCCGAAGCCGTACGCCGAGTGGCCGGACCCGGCGGCAGCCGCCGACGAGGACATGGCGCGGTGGGCGCAGCCCGGGGAGGCTGCATGAAGCGCGCCGAACGCTTGGCCGCGATGTTGTGGCCCCACCGGATCATGGCGATCATGGTCAAGTCGTCACCGAGCCTGCCGAAGCCCCGGGTCGAGCTGCGTAGCGTCGTCATGACGGCGGACGATGACGAGACCCCGACAGATCGCCTCACACAGCTGCTGCAGCTGGAAGACCGCATGCGCATCCTTGCCCACTGGGACGAGAAGAACTGGCAGGGCGCTCCGCACTACTGGCGCGACTACGAGCTGCATCACATCAGCTCGACGCCAACGCCCGAACAAGCGGACCAGGCCGTACCCGCGGCAGCCGATGCGGCCTTGGCCAAGCCGGCATCGCACACCTTCGTCGCACGCTTGCTTGCCAAGATCGGAGTTCACGCATGAGCCGCCGGTTTGGACGCAACCAACGCCGCAAGGCGCGCGAGCAGCTGGCCGGCCTGGAGAACGAGGTGGCACAGCTGAATGACCTCGTGCGCCTGCAGCGTATCGACCGCGACCGCCACGAGGCAGAGGCGCGCCGCCTGCGCAACGTGGCCGCTGTGTACGAGCGACAGATGGCCGCGTGTCGCAAGGTGCTGGGCGACAGCATCGCACTGCCGCCAGTCGAGCAGCTGGTGGACAGCCGCGACTTTCGCCTGATGTCGGAGGCGGGTTGGCAGGTGCAGCGCATCCATCGGCTGCGGGATGACGACTTCAGCTTCACTCCTTCGGCAGACCCGATGGAAGACCTGATGACCACGTTCGAGACGCTGACGGCCGACGTGATAGAGGCCGGACTGGAGCACCTCGACCGCAAGGGGCTGCACACAGTGCCTCACGCCTACATCACCACGAAGCAGGGCGCGATCATGTACCGCTGCAACCTGGAAAGCCTGGCGCAGATCTCCACTCCCGAGGCGACGGCGCGCGTCGCGCACGTGCTGGCGCGCGAGTTCATCGACACCCTGCAGAGGCGCAAACGATGACGATCATTGCCTGGGACGGCAAGACGTTGGCGGCCGACAGGGCCGCGACGAACTGTGGCTACCGTCGCACGCTGACCAAGATCTTCCGCGTGCCGGGCGGACTGGTCGGGTTCGCAGGCGACGGCTCACGCGCGATGGCGTTGCTCGAATGGTTCCGGAGCGGCCGCGACCCTGCCACCTATCCGGCGTTCCAACGAGGGGACGATGCCGTGGGCTGCATGTTCGTCGGCGAGCGGGGCGAGAACCTCGGCTACCTCTACACCCCGTATCCTGAGGTGCACATGGACCGGTTCGACGCCATCGGCTCAGGGCGCGACTATGCGCTGGCCGCGATGTACCTGGGCCACGATGCGCGCCGCGCGGTGGAAGTCGCCTGTGCCCTGGACAACGGTTGCGGGAACGGCATCGACGAGCTGACGCTTGAGGAGCCGACGCCATGATGACCATTGGCATCGACCTGGCCTCGGGCCCCGATCGCGGCGGCATGGCCGTCCGCACTCCAGACGGTTGGCAATTCATCGAATACAGCCACGGCGAACTGGTCGCGGCTGTCCGCCTGCCCGGGCATCAGGCCGCGGTAGAGGCTGCGCTGCAGGAGCGGGTACGGGCTCACGCCGATCGGCAGGGGCCGTGCGTCACGGTGGAGGAGGCAACTGACCCTGCGGCGGGCATGCGCGCCTACCTTCTCGCCGCGCGCCGTTGGCAGGTGCTCGGATTCGATGAATGCAGCAGCTTCGTTACGGGCCCACTTCCCAGCGAGCGGTTGGCGAAGCGCATGGGCCTCGGGCAGGTCGGGCACCCGGTCTGTGGTGCCCTGGGAACGCACATTCGCGCCGACCGCGGCGGCTGGTCGTTGGAGGCCTCACCCCAGTAGGGATTGGTCGCCCAACAGGGCGGCCAGAAGATGCGGCCCTGCTCACACACCAAGGCCCCATCCCATGACCGTCCGCGCCAAATTCAAAGTTGCTTCGATCACCCGCATGCCTGGCTGGAACGGCCACGCGGAGGTGCAGACCATCAAGCTGCACGCCGTCACCAGCGGCAGCGACGAGAACGCCAAGTTCTTCGCCGCCACGCCGGGCGGCAATGTCGAATTCTCGTGCGTGGTGCCCGCCGTGGCCGCCCAGTTCGACATCGGCAAAGAGTTCTACGTCGATTTCACCCCTGCACCCTGAACACCGGCAGGGTCTGCCGCGTGCGCACCGCGCGGTGGCTAAGCGGGCAGTGCCCGACCTGGCCGGTGGCCACCGTCTTCCCCGTCATGGCAAGGGGCACCCGCCGGTAGCCGCGGCAACCAACCCAGAGGAATCCCCATGCAGTTCACCGGCTCTCGTCTCGCCGCCTTCGCGCTCGCCGCGCTGGCCTTCGCATCCAGTTCCGTGGACGCGGTCGTCGATCGCGTGGCCACCTGTTGCCGCGCCGCCTACCGCTTCGCCTGCGACTTCGTGGCGAGCGTGCCGGCGAAGTTCGCCGAGCCCGTGCTGCAGCTGGTCGCCCGCCCGGTCGAGCTGGTACAGGCCTGTGCCTACGCGGTGGGCCTGGCCAAGCGACAGCGCCCGCGCGTCACGCCCGGCTGGCGCATGTGCCCGTCGACCTGATCGAACTTGCGAAATTTCGCAATTCGGCAATTTCACGCCCACGTGGCGCAAGCCGCTGTCGCAAGAGCAGCCGCCGGGGGCAACCGGCACCGTCAGTAGATCGATGACAAGCGCAGCGCTGCTCCTCCACGCCTAGGTCGGACTGATGGCCCGAACAGGCAGCGCCAGCGGACCCTCCATTTCGCGCGCCAGCGCGCGGCCCAGGGTGTAGTGGGTCGGAAGTATCGGCCGTGAACCTGCGGTCTGGCGAAAGGGGAATGGCAGGGATATTGATCCCACAGGGCGCGGCCAGCGGCGCCCACCCACCTCGCATCGCTGAGGACCATCATCGAAGCGGCGGCGTGGAAGGACACGCGCTGATGCCACGTAGTAGACGACACCGTCCGGACCTGCGAGGGAGCCGGGTTGCGTTGGGCGCTCACGAATCGTGACCTTCACTGAGCCGGTATCGAGCCCGGCCCGCTTCGATGATGGTGACCGCATGACTGGAGCCGGCTGGCTTGCACCCAGCCCGGAAGACGTGACGACAGCATGGCCCCGCCCAGCTTGAGAGATCGCGCGCAATCACGAGCAGCGAAGGTAGCCCGGACCACCATCTACATGCATGACGCGCAGGGACTGAAACGCTGGTTTGACTCGATAGCTTCACAAGCGGCCCGCGCGAGCGGGTGACACCATGCCCCGAAGGTTTGATCTGCGCGGAAATCGGGTCCTTCAATGCCACCTTCGGGTGGCGTTGTCGCTTCTGGTGCGTCACCCCAGTAGAGGTTGGCCGTAGAGAGGTGCGCAGCGACCATCGCCGCCATGACAGCAGCACGGGCCAAGGCCCACCCGATCCCGAAGAAGAAGCCACAGGCCAAGAAGGCCGCGCCGACCAAGCGCGTGGACGGGTTGCTGCCCAAGCAAGCGAAGTTCGTTGCGGAATACCTGGTGGACGGAAACGCCACACAAGCCGCTATCCGTGCGGGCTACAGCCCAAAGACGGCCCATGTGATCGGGTTGGAAAACCTAAGAAAACCTGCAATCGCAAGTCTTTTGCAGGAGAAGCAAACCGTGGTCGCCGCGCGCCAAGATGAGCGGCTGGCGGCGATGGAGCTGACGAGGGAGCGCGTGCAGCGGGAGATCGCCCGCGTCGCCTACTTCGACCCTCGCAAGATGTTCCGCGCCGATGGCACGCCTCTCGAGGTCACCGAACTGGATGACGACACAGCTGCCGCGATCGTCGGCCTCGACATCCTCGAAGAGTGGGAGGGCGTGGGCGAGAACCGCGTGCTGCGCGGCTACGTCAAGAAATACAAGATCGCCAACAAGAACGTGGCGCTCGACCAGGCGTCGAAGATCCTCGGGCTCTACGAGAAGGACCACGAGCAGTCGAAGCCGACGGCGCACGTCGTCGTGGTGCCGGCGAAGGACGCCTCGTGAAGATGCCCCCGGTCATCGACAGCGAGATCCTGTGGAAGCCTGCGCCCAAGCAGGCGCTGCTGCTGTCGGCTATCGACCTGGAGGTGCTGTACGGCGGCGCGGCCGGCGCGGGCAAGTCCGACTGCCTGCTGATCGATGCGCTCGGCTTGCAGCAGAAGGCCATCGAGAACCGGAACTACCAGGCCATCCTGTTCCGGCGCACCTTCCCCGACCTGCGAGACCTGATCGACCGCTCGCAGGACCTCTACCCGGCCTTCGGCGGCAAGTACGACAAGGGCGCCCACATCTGGACGTTCCCGAGCGGTGCGCGCATCGAGTTCGGGCACATGCAGTACGACAGCGACCGCTTCAAATACCGCGGCCGCGCCTTCCAGTACATCGGCTGGGACGAGCTGACGCTGTTCCCGACCGACATCCCCTACCGGTACATGCTGTCGCGCCTGCGGTCGAAGGACCCAGCGATCGCCTGCTACGTGCGGGCGACGACGAACCCCGATGGCCCGGGCTTCCGCTGGGTGAAGGAGTACTGGCGCATCCAGACCGAGGGCGTGTCGACGCGCTTCAAGGTGTCGGTGACCGACCCGGAGACTGGCGAGGTGCACGAGCACGGCCGCCGCTTCATCTCGGCGCGCCTGAGCGACAACCCCCATCTGGCCGACAGCGGCTACCGGCAGACCCTGCTGCTGCTCTCGGCCGAGGAACAGCGCGCGCTGCTCATGGGTCGCTGGGAGACGCCCAACATCAAGGGCGCCTACTACGCCGAACAGATGGAGGCCGCGCGCCTCGAGGGGCGCGTGCGCAAGATCCCGAAGCTGCCGCACGTGCCCGTGAACACGTTCTGGGACCTGGGCTGGAACGACACCACGGCCGTGTGGTTCCACCAGCGCGTGGGCATGGAGCACCGCTTCATCGACTACATCGAAGCCAGCGGCAAGGACCTGCAGTTCTTCGCCGCCGAGATCCAGGGCAAGGGCTACACCTTCGACCGCCACTACCTGCCGCACGACGCCGAGAACAAGACGCTGGCCAGTGGGGGCAAGAGCGTGCGGATGATCCTGCAGAAGCTGCTGCCGGCCCACAAGTTCGAGGTGGTGCCGCGCACCGACAGCCTCGTCTCGGCCATCAACCAGACGCGCGCCGTCATCCCGTCCTGCTACTTCGACGAGGACCGCTGCGCCAACGGCATCGCCGGCCTGGAGGCCTACCGCCGCGAGTGGGACGAGAAGCTCGGCGACTACAAGCAGGAGCCGCTTCACGACTGGGCCTCGAACCCCGCCGACGCCTTCCGCCAGTTCGCGCAGGGCTACCGAGAAATCTACAAGGGCGGCAAGAAGCCAGGCAGCTGGCGTGACCGGCTGAAGACGCACGCCACCCGCAACCGCTCGGCGCAAGCCGCATAAACCATGGCCTCTGCTGTCTACCCCTCGAAGAACACCCCCGCGCCAAAGGGCGACGCCCTGGCGCGCGAGAACTGGTATCGCTACCTCTACGGCCGCGACCAAGGCCACCTCGACTACATGGCGCAGGCGCAGAAGTGCGAGGGCATGTACCTGGGCGGCGGCGAGCAGTGGAGCGAAGACGACAAGGCGATCCTGAAGGAGGAGGGCCGCCCGTTCTACGAGTTCAACGAGATCATGCCGAGCATCAACAGTGCCATCGGCTACCAGATCCACAACCGGCTCGACATCGCGTTCAAGCCGCGCGGCGAGAAGGGCGACCTGCAGACCGCCGGCATCCTCTCGAAGGTCACCATGCAGATCGCCGACCAGGCCAAGCTGCACTGGAAGGAGACCCAGGTCTTCGGCGATGGCGTGATCCAGCAGCGCGGGTACTTCAACCTGCGCATGGACTTCGACCAGAACATCAAGGGCGAGATCGACATCGAGACCCTGGACCCACTGGACGTCGTGCCGGACCCGGACGCGAAGTCCTACGACCCCGACAGCTGGGGCGACGTCATCATCACGCGCTGGCTCACCCTCGACGAGATCGAGCAGCTCTACGGCGCTGACGCGCGCACGAAGGCCGAGGACTCGGGCGATGACGGCGGCGACTGGGGCGAGATGGACGACGAGACGCGGCGCAACCGCTTCGGCGACCGCCTGCGCACCAGCAGCGGCACCTTCGACGCCTACAACACGCTCGAGGGCAAGCTCCTGCGCCGGTACCGCATCGTCGATCGGCAGAAGTGGGTGTTCGAGAAGACGAAGTGCGTGGTCTTCCCCGACACCGGTGACGTTAAGGCCGTGGACGACATGACGCCCGACCAGGTGGCGGCCGCGACCGAGAAGGGCGCTGTGCAGGCCACGCGCATGCGCCGGCGCATCAAGTGGACCGTCAGCACCTACTGCGCGCTGCTGTTCGACCAGTACAGCCCGCACCAGCACTTCACGGTGGTGCCGTACTTCGCCTACTTCCGCCGCGGCAAGACGCGCGGCATGGTCGACAACGCCATCGGCCCGCAGGAGGCCCTGAACAAGGGCGTGAGCCAGTTCGTGGCCATCGTCAACACGGCGGCCAACAGCGGGTGGATCACCGAAGAGGACTCCATCACCAACCTGGAAGAGGGTGAGCTGGAGAAGGTGGGCGGACAGACCGGCCTGCACATCGAGTACGCCAAGGGCTCCACGGCTCCGAAGAAGATCGAGCCGAACCAGGTGCCTTCGGGCATCGACCGCCTGATCGATCGCTCGACCCAGGCGCTGAAAGACGTCACGGTGCCCGATGCCATGCGCGGCAACGACGGGCCCGAGATCGCTGGCGTGGCCATCCAGTCGAAGCAGTACGCCAGCCAGCAGCAGCTCGCCGTGCCGCTGGACAACCTGAGCTACACCCGCGCGCTGCTGGCCGTTCGCATCTACAAGATGATCCAGCGCTACTACGACAGCCACCGGATCTTCCGCATCACCGAGACCGACCAGTTCGGCAACAAGGTCGAGCAGACGCTTGAGATCAACAAGCCGATGCCCGACGGCTCCTACTTCAACGACATCACGGTCGGCGAGTACGACGTGGTGGTCAGCGAGCAGCCGATGCAGGTGACCTTCAACAACAGCCAGTTCACGCAGGCCATGGAGATGAAGAAGGCCGGCATCGCGATCCCCGACCAGATCCCGGTGCGCTACTCGAACCTGCAGGACAAGCAGGAAATCATCGAAGGCATGACGAACGCCAAGGCGCCGGCCGACCCGCTGGCCGAGGCCAAGGCGGCGCTCACGATCGCGCAGGCGAGCGTCGCCAAGGCCCAGGCCTCGAAGGTGGACGCCGAGACCGTCGAGTCGAAGGGGCGCACGATGTACGCCGCCCTGCAGACCGCGCAGGTCATCGCGCAAACGCCTGCGACTGCGGTGCTGGCCGACACGCTGCTGGGCTCGCAGGGCTTCCAGGACATGGATGGCGGCGCGCTGGTGCCGGAGCCCGCCCAGGTGCTGCCCGCCGCGCCCGAGGGCCTCATCCCGAACAACACCAACCCGCTCACGCCGGCCAGCCCAGAGCTGGGCGTGAACGCCGGCATCGAGACACCTGCGAACGATGGCGTGCGTCCAAACCCGATGGCGCGCATGCCTGAGGGGATGTCGGCATGACGCAAGGCATCACTTTGCCCCGTGTGCCGTCGCGCGATGTCACGTTCTATGCGGTGCAGGAGGCGGGCACCTACGCGGCCCGGGTCACCGCTGTCTACATCACCCGCGGGCCGACCTTCGAGGCTACCGCGCGACGTGAGCTGCGCCAGGTGACGCGCGACGAGTCCCGTCGCTTGCAGCACGACCTCTCGGTCGAAGCACTCCGCGCGATCTACGCCCAGGTCGAGGCCCACCGCGCCGTGACCGAGCCCATCCCCAACGACTGATCCACAACCACCACCAAGGAGCCACCCCATGTCCGTTGCCCGTGAAATGCCCCTGTACCAGTGCCACAAGCGCGTCTACGCGCTGAAGATCGCAGAGGTCCTGCACAACCCAAACCCGGATGCCACCGGCCAGAGTGGGGCGTCGTCGCACGGCGCGCGCATCGTGCCGGCGGAGGAGGGCTACGGTGCGTTCAAGGTCGATGCGGCCTATGTGTGTAAGCACAACCCGCAGCCCGGCGGCTACTACGTGGTCTACGAGGACGGCTACGCATCTTTCAGCCCCGCATGGGCGTTCGAGGGCGGCTACGCGCCGGTGCCGTCGCAGATCGAGGAGCAACCGAAGGCCGACTTCGCAACGGTCTCGGGCGCACTCAGCGAGCGCTGGAAAGAAGACGCAGATCGTGCAGGTCGCACTGCGCCTTTTCTTCGTCGGTTCATTGGCGGTGGCGCCGAGCAGCCCGGCGTCTTGACGTTCGGCGAGGCACTGCGACACCTGAAGGATGGCAGCCGGGTGGCCCGCCTCGGTTGGAACGGCCGGGGCCAGTTTGTCTACTTCGTCCCGCCCGCGTCCTACCCCGTCCAGACGGGCGCCGCCACTGCGCACTTCGGTGAAGGCGCGATGGTTCCCTACGACGCGTATCTCGCCCTGAAGACCGTGGGCGGGTCGGTCAGCACCTGGGCGCCCAGCGTGAGCGACTGCCTGGCCGAAGACTGGGTCGTTGTGCCCGCCTGATCAGACCGGAGGACACCTTCATGAAAGCACTCATTCATTGCGAGATGGAGCCGATCGGCATCTCGACCGCAGGCAGCGAGACAGCCCGCATGACGTGGCGCGTGCTTGGGCTGGCCGTGTTCTCGTACATCCGCGAATTCCGCTGACTTTTCAACCACCGCAAAAGGACCACATGGCATCCCTGAACGCATCCAAAGGCCCGGACGAATGGCAGGCCGAAGACGACCTTCGCGCACTCGCGCGCGCCGAGGAGATCAAGAACGACCCGAAGCGATACAAGGCCGCCCTGGCCAAGGCCAAGGAAAAGATCGCCGCCCTGCAGGACGTGCAGGCCGCCGCACCCAAGAAGAACGGCTGATACAGCCGTCGGCCCCCACCAGATCCGCAACCACCAGGAGAACGCATGGCTACCGAAGAGCTTGTGAACGTGACCGACGTCCCCGTGACCGTCGACCCAAAGACCGCCGAGGACCGCGGCGACAACTTCATCCCGAACGACGATCCGCCGCTGCTCGACAACGACGGCAACAGCATCGACCAGCCGGATCTCGACGCCAGCACGCTGCAGGCCCTCGTCGATGGTGCCGAGCATGGCGCCACCGGTGCGCCGGCGGCTTCGCCCGCGCCGGCACCGGCAGCAGCAGCCGATGAAGCCGAAGAAGTGGCGCGCCAGAACGGCGGCCAGATCCCGAAGGGCCGCTTCAACGAAGTGAACACGGCGCGCAAGGCCGCCGAGGCCCGTGCGACCGAACTGCAGGCCGAGAACGAGCGCCTGCGCGCGGCCGCTGCGCCCACTGGTGCGCCGGCACCAGCACCAGCTGCAGCGCCTGCGCCGGCCGCGCCCACCTTCGACATCCAGGCACAGGAGCGTGCCTACACCGAGGCGCTGCTCGACGGCGACACCGACAAGGCGCTGAAGATCCGCGGCGAGATCAACGACCACATCCTGACCACCGCCGAGCAGCGCGCCAGCACGCGCATCCGCGGCGAGCTCACTGCCGAGCAGCAGGCCACCGCGCTGCAGGATGCGTCCGACGCGGCCATCGTGGCCTATCCCTACCTCAACACCACCGAGGGCGCCACAGCGCTGCGCATCGTCGTGGCCACGCGCGACGCCTACATCGCAGACGGCATGAAGCCGCACCTCGCGTTGAACAAGGCCGTGGCCGAAGTGGCGCCGAAGTTCGCGCCGGCAGCAGCCCCCGGGGTCGCTACCCCCAGTAGGGAATTGCCGGCGGCGCCACCTGCGGCGGACACTCGCTCCGCCGAGGCAGTAAAGCGTGGTGCACAGGACTCCAACCTGCAGCCCCCCGCGATCCTGAACGGCATCGGCAACCGGGCCACCCAGGGCCGCATCGACGTCACCACCATGACCGAGGCGCAGTTCGAGGCTCTCCCGGACGCCGAGAAAAAGAAGCTGCGCGGCGACTGAGCCGCGTAGTGGAAGGCCCGGGGGAAGTCACCACCCCCCGGGCGTCACCTGGTGACCTCGTCCGCACGGCTGGACGGTAAAGCAGCCTGGCGCCTTGTCCGCCCCCAACGACATGTTCCCGCATTGGCAGCGCAACGCCTGAACCGACGTTTCAACCCCAAGCAAAAGGAGCATGCCAATGGCTGCAACCAATTTCGCGGCACTCACGCCGCAGCAGAAGATCGTCTGGTCTCGCGACGTGTGGCAAGCCGCACGCGACCAGATGTTCGTCAAGCGCTTCATGGGCACGGGCGAAAACTCCGTGATCCAGCGCATCACCGAGCTGACCAAGACCGAGAAGGGCGAACAGGTGCTCATGCATCTGGTGGCCGACCTGGTCGAAGACGGCGGCGTCGGCGACAACGAGCGCGAAGGCAACGAAGAAGAGATGAAGTCGTACAGCCAGGTGCTGAACATCGACCTCATCAACCACGGCGTTCGCAACAAGGGCAAGCTGGCCGACCAGAAGACGGTCATCAACTTCCGCGAGACCGGCAAGAGCCGCCTGAGCTACTGGCTGGCCAACCGCGTCGACCAGCTGGTGCTGCTGACCATGTCGGGCATCTCGTATGCCTTCATGAACAACGGCGCGCCGCGGGTCGGCTCTGCGTTCCCGACGCTGGCGTTCGCCGCCGACGTGTCGGCACCTTCGGCGAAGCGCGCGCTGATGTGGGACGGCACCTCGCTGGCCACGTCGAACACGGCCTCGATCACCAACGCCTACACGGTCAGCTACCGCATGATCGTGGACCTCATCGCCTACGCGAAGGAGAACTACGTCAAGCCGCTCATGTCCGAGGGCAAGGAGTACTACGTGCTCTTCGTGCAACCGGGCACGCTGGCGCAGCTGAAGAAGGACCCCGACTACCAGCGCGCGGTGGTGGGCGTGGCCACGAAGTCGGGCCTGGACAGCCCGTGGTTCACCGGCGCGACGATCACCGTCGACGGCGCCGTGATCCACGAGCACCGCCTGGTCTACAACACCAAGGGCGCGGCTTCCGGCGCGAAGTGGGGCGCGGCCGGTGCAGTCAACGGCACCCGCACGCTGCTGTGCGGCTCCCAGGCGCTCGGCATGGCCGACATCGGCGTCCCCGAGTGGGACGAGAAGACCTTCCAGTACGCCAGCCAGCAGGGTATCAACGTCGACAAGATGTTCGGCCTGCTCAAGCCGAAGTTCTTCTCGATCTACAACAAGTCCGTCGAGGACTTCGGGATCGTCACCGTCGACCACTACCTGCAGTAAGCAGGCGAGGGCGGGGCTTCGGCTCCGCCCTCACACCCACCACCTTCTTCGCTCCCCCTGTCACTGAAAGGACAGATCATGGCTCTGCAACGCAAATCGGATCGCCAGCCTCGGCTCGTGGCGATCCTCGACATCGGCTTCGCCGATCCCGCCGCCTATGGCACCGCCGAGAACGCGGTGAACCTGCCCGGCAATGCCATCGTCGTGGGCGGCGCGCTCACGGTGCTGACGGCCTGGAACTCGGCCACCACCGCCACGCTGTCGCTGGGCGACGCGAGCGTGGCCACGCGCTACGCCAACGCGGTTGACCTGAAGACGGCCGCGCGCACGGCGCTCACCGTCACTGGCTACAAGCACACGGTCGGCGAGTGGCTCAAGGCCCTCATCGCCCAGACCGGCGCGGCTGCCACGGCCGGCGCCGCCCGCCTCGAGGTCGAGTACGTCGTGCAGGGCCGCGGCCTCTCCAATCAAGGCTGACCACCCTTTCTCCTGGTGAAGTGGACTGGGCCCGCAAGGGCTCTTCAACCCCCGGCGGCTTGATCCCCGCCGGGTTTTTTGCACAAAAGGAAATCTGCCATGAAGCTCTACGCTCCCACCGACGAGGCCGTCTCCATCGGCCTCACCAGCGGCCACATGCTCGTCATCGTGCGCGACGGCACCGAGGTCCCGCCGATGTTTCGCCGCGAAGCCATCTCGCGCGGCTGCCTCACGTCCCCCGACGAGATCGTCGACGCCGAGCACGAACCCGAGTTCGATCGCGCGAAGGTGATCGCCGACGCCATTCGCGCGATGCTCGACGGCGACAACGAGGGTGACTTCAAGACCGACGGCACGCCGAACCTCAACGCCCTGCAGAAGCGCGTGGGCTTCCAGGTCCAGCGCGAAGAGGCCGACAAGATCTTCGCGGCCGTCAGCGCAGAAAACCTGGACGCCTGATGAACGTCGAGCAGTTCATCGCCGCGTTCCGCATCGTCCTGAATGACAAGGCCAACAGCGTTGGCGGTGGCCAGCAGGACGTGCTTTGGTGCGACGAGGAGATCGTCAGCTACCTGAACGAGGCGGTGAACGAGGTCGCCGAGCGTGCGCTGCTGATCGAGGATCACACCACGCCGGCGGCATGCTCGATCGCCCTGCAGGCGGGTGTCGGCGAGTACTCGTTGCACCCGTCGGTGATCAAGGTCAAGCGCCTGACCTGGAACGGACGCCCCCTGCACGAGACCAGCACGGAGGAGCTCGACTGCGAGCACGTGGCGTGGGAAACACTCGCAGGGCGGCCGTGCCAGTTCATCCACACGGGCGCCGATACGCTGCGGCTGTATCGCATCCCGCGGGCCGAAGACATCGCGGCCGCGCCGACCCTCGCGCTGACCGTCTACCGCACGCCGCTGGTGCCCTACACCGTGGATGACCTGGGCGTAGTGCCCGAGGTCAAGACGCTCTATCACGACCGGCTGATGCAGTGGATGTACCGCTGTGCCTACCTGAAGCAGGACACCGACACCTTCGACCCCAACGCCGCGGCCAAGCACGAAGCGTCGTTCATTGCCAGCTTCGGCCAGCGCCCCGACGCCAACGTCCAGCGCAAGCGCCGCGACAAGCGCCCGCCTGTCGTTCGCATGCGGTTCTGAGCATGCGGCGGCCCGGCTGGGTCGCTGCGTGGTGGTGACCACCCATTAGGGTTCGACGCTCTTGCGCACGCCGGGAACACTCCCCGGCATGCCTTCCCGCCCCATCCCCGTCGGCCCCTTCCTGGGCCTGAACAACCGGCTGTCAGACACCGATCTGAGCGCCGGCACGCGGGAGCGGCCGAATGCTCGCTACCTTGGCGGTGCCGATAACGTCGACCTGACGGCGCGCGGCATGCCCCGGCGCCGCGAGGGCTTCGGCCTGCAGCTGCCCGGCAACTGGCATTCGCTGTGGGGCGATGCGCACGGCGCCTACGCTGTCGTCGACGATGCTCTGTGCGCACTGGCCCCGAGCAATGGCGGCATCGCGTCGACGGTGCTGCGCGCCGGCCTGCCCAAGCTGCCCCTGAGCTACGCGCGTGCCGGCAACGGCATCGTGTCGTGGAGCAACGGCCTCGAGCTGCGCTGCATCGTCGACGGCGTGGACTACCCCATGTCGGCCGCGCCGGCCCTGGCGCCCGAAGTGCTGGCCAGCGCCGGCGGCGCGCTTCCCGAGGGGCTGTATATCGTCGCCTTCACATGGACCGGGCCGCAGGGCGAGAGCGCCCCGACGCACGCGGTGCAGGTCGACGTGCCCGCCAACGGCCGCATCGACATTGCCGACGCCGCTGGCGCCACCGTGTGGGTGTCGGGCCCGAACGGCCATCACGTCACCAGCTACGGCGTGGTCACGTCGGTGGCCGTGCTTTCGACAGGTGGCCGCGTCTCGCGCACCCTCAACACCGCGCCGATGCCGGCCGGCCACATCGTGCGCATGCACAACGGCAGCCTGCTCGTGGCGCACGAGAACGTGCTGTTCGTGTCGGTGCCCTACGCCATCGGCATCTACCAGCCGGCCCGCGGCTACGTGCCGTTCCCCTCGAAGGTCACGGTGCTGGAGCCAGTCGAGGGCGGCGTCTACGTGTGCACCGAGCAGAAAACCTACTGGATCACCGACTTCTTCGGCGAGGCGGCCCTCGTGCCGCGCTTCCCCTTCGGCGCCGTGCTCGGCACCGGTGTCTTCTCGCCCGAAGAGATCAAGGCGTACTGGCAGACGCCGCAGGGCCTGGCCGCCGGCGACGCCATCGGCAACGTCGAGCTGCTGCAGGCCAACGACCTGCGCCTGCCGCCCGCCGCTTTCGGTGCAACCCTGTACCGCATGCGCGACGGCCGCTCCAGCGTCGTCACCACCCGCAGCGGTGTTCAACCCAACCGTGCCGCAGCCCTCGCGTGGGCCGACGCCGATGTCATCCGAAAGGAAACCAGCAATGACCTCTGAAATCAAGAGCGGCGCGACCTACACCGTCGAGGTGGTAGCACCCGACGGCACCGTGTCGCAGTGCTCGGTCGAGCACAACCTCGTGCCCACCGAAGGCCTGAACCACATGGCCGCCGCCATCTTCAAGGGCGGCACGCAGGTGAACCCGTGGTTCATTGCGCCCTTCGAGGGCGACTACACGCCCACGCCTGGCGACACCGCCGCGACCATCGCCGCGGCCGCGCAGGAGAGCACTGCCTACGACGCCGCTGCGCGCCTCGAGTTCGTCGAGGGTGCTGTGGCCTCCGGCGCGGTCGACAACTCGGCGAACAAGGCTGAGTTCGTCTTCAACGCCGCCAAGACCATTCGGGGCGTGTTCCTCGTGTCGGCATCGCCCAAGGCGGCCACCACCGGCACGCTGATCTCGGTGGTGCGCTTCGCCTCCCCCAAGACCGTCGACGCAGGCAGCACTTTGCGCGTGGTCGCGGGCTTCGCTTTCGCTTCCGTTTAAGGAGATACCCATGAAACTCTCGACTGGCCTGCGCAACGGACTGCTGTCCGGCGGCTCTCTCAAGGCGCTGCTGGATGGCGGCGAAATCCGCGTCTACGACACGGCCACCGTGCCGGCGTCTGCTGACGATGCGATCGGCGGCGCCACGCTGCTGGTGGTCATCAAGAACAGCGGTGCGGGCATCACCTTCGCCGCGGCTGCCGGCGGCGTGATGCAGAAGGCGTCCGGTGAGGTCTGGTCGGGCGTCAACGCCGCAACCGGCAACGCGCGCTTCTATCGGCACGTGCTGTCGGCCGACGACGGCACGGCATCGACGGCGGCGGTGCGCATCCAGGGCACGGTGGGCCTGGCCGGCGCCGACATGAACCTGTCGTCGGTGGCGCTGGTCAGCGGCGCCACGCAGAGCCTGAATTTCTACTCGGTCGCGATGCCGGCGGGCTGAGTCGCCACCACGGAGCACAGGTAGCCGATGGCCACGATCACCGCCACCTACGACGTTCGCGACGACTTCAACGGAACGGAGCTTGACGATCCGCCGCCGGTGTCGTCGTGGACGGGGCTGGCGGTCGCGCCATTCTGGAACGCGAACTTCCCGGACTACACCTTGTCGGGAGGTCGGTTCATCAGCGACGTCCTGACTGCGAACGTAACTCTCAGCGTCAACCCGTCGGAGGTAGGTTTCGATTCGCGGGTGGTGAAGTCCATGACGGTCGAGATCCAGTGTGGCCGCCCGGCGTCGAACTCGAACGTGATGCGCATTGAGGCGTGGAACGACGATTTTTCCGTCGTTCTCTCGCCGGAAATGCACTTCTGGAACGACGACAGCGTGCAGTTCGGCTTTTATGAAAATCTTGAGACCGTTGCCCTTCCGTCGGCCAGCTCGCACATCTTCAAGATCGTCGTCATCGACAGGCTCACCGTCGAGTTCTACTGCGACGGCGTGCTGCTCGGGACGCGCACAGCGCCTGCAATCAACTGGCGCGAGAACATCCTCCTGAGCATTCGAAACGGCTCATGGGTTGAGTACATCCACGTCTTCGGCGAGGACATTGCGACCTCGACGCCGCCCGAGCCGCAGGCGGCGCCCTTCTGGACTGGCTTCGTGAATTGCTACGAGGTTGGCGGGGCCGGCGGTCCCGGGCCTGATCCGGGTGGCGATCCGGGGGAGTCACATCTGAACCCGATCGACATCACCGCGCCGTTCGAATCCACGCTTGGAGCCATCGACGGTGGAACGCCGATCTGGTACCGAATGACCCTTGGTGCTGGCAACTGGAAGTTCTCGACGGTCACGTCGCCGGACCCTCAGGACTACGACACCTATCTCGCGCTTTATGACGCTGCAGGCGTGGTTGTCGGAGAGAACGAAGACGTGACGGAAGACGACTTTCGATCGGAGATCGTGGCGGCGCTGTCGGCTGGCACGTACTACCTCGCGATCACGAGCTACGGCGGGAATGCCAACGACGATTTCGAGTTGAGCCCCGGTGAAACGGATGTGCCAGCAGGCACGGTCCTTGTGGTCGATGCAGCATGACCGACGAGTTTCCCAAGAACCGGGGAGGCTGGAGCGGCCCAGGCCGCACGGCCGCCTATTCGCTCGCCGGCGAGGGTGACAACAGCCTGAGCTGGAGCCGCAAGCGGCGTTTCGGCGCCGAGGCGCGCAACAAGGGCGGGCACCTCACCGTCAAGGTCGACGCCAACGCCGTGGACGGGTTCTACTCGCTCGGCATTGAAGAGGGGGCGACGGTGGTGCGGGGCTCCACGAATGCCCGCGGCTCGTTCTTCCTGCGCGGCCCGGCGCCGGCGTCTGAGCTGGGCATTCCGCAGCTGCTCGCGCGCGGTGACGGCACGGCCTGGACGCTCTCTGCGTTCACCTACGTGGGCGACGTGAGCAGCGCGTTCGGGCTGAACCGGCTCTATCGCATGGACACCTACATCACGCGCGACGGCAGGACGCCGACCGTGCGCCCGCCGCTGGCCTCTGTCGGTGCGTCGGATGGCGCTGGCACGCGCACGGCGTCGGTGTTCTCGACCATCGGCGCGCGCCGCGACGGCCGCCACGAGCACGCGATGGCGTTCTCTGCGCTGGATGAGGACGGCGATCACGTCATCGGCGTGGCCTTCGACGACAGAGAAACCCAGCGGGTGGTGATCGGTGCGAAGGTGGCGGGCCAGATCATCTTCCCGCTCGCCTTCAACCGCCTGGGCCCGAGCACCTTCCTCGGCCTCGGCGGCGCGTTCTTCTGGCGCGGCGCTGTCGTGCCAGGCTACGACCGCACCGCGCACCCGGGCCTGTTCTTCTTCGCGTCGACCGACGGGGGCCACACCTGGGCCACGTTCCCCGCGCCAGCCATGACGGCGCACGAACAGGCGCAGTACCTGGCCAACACCGGGCCGCTGGGTGCCTGGGAGCTGTGCAACCGGACGGCGATGAACACCGGCGCGACCATCGTGCCGCTGTCGCGCACCACCGCGCTGGTGTACGCCGTGCTGTCGTCGCCGGACGAGGCGCCGCCCGGCCCGTGGACGCCAGGCACCCGATACCCGAATGCGCGCGTGCGCGTGGGCGCGGCCGACCTCGAGGCTGGCACCGTCTCGCTGCTCGGCACGCTCTTCGATCCGCCGTTCGCCGCACTGGGCACCGACTACCTCGCGCAGGCGTTTCCGCGCTGGGAGCGGGGCGCCCACATCGCGCCCGGCGGCGGTGCGCTGGTGTTCTTCAACGACGCCGACTACAGCGCCAACTGGACCGCGCAGCCGACGATCTACCAGACCAACGGCGGCCCGCTCGAGCTCGTGGGCAGCATGCCCTTCCAGGCGGGCAGGGCGGGCGTGCCGCTGGCTGTCTCGCCGACCCAGCTTTTCATGCCCGTCTACGACGAAGAGACGCACGTGCTCTTCGAGTCGAAGAACCGCGGGCTCACATGGTCGAAGCGCGCGACCATCTCCACGAAGGCCACCGAGGCGCTGCCGGGGCCCGCCGGCGCCAACACGGGCCCGCGCTCTTTCGGCGCCGTCGTGTACCTGCGCGATGACGGCCGCGCCAAGAATGCGACGCCCGGCGCCCCCTGGCTGTCCGACGACAGGATCACACCCCCATGACCAACGCACTCAAGCGGGAAGGCTACGGCTACACGATCCCGGCGACGCCCTACGTCCCCTACCGGCCGGCGTACACCTACCTCGACCCCATCTTCGGCTACACCCAGCCCAACGGCTGGAGCATGGACGTGGGCTCGCCCAGCGCCAGTTCCAACGGCGGGAAAGGTTCCGGCTCCGGCATCCTGCTGCCCGACGGCACTTGGCTGCCCGCAGGCTATTCGGTCGTGGTGAAGGGGGTCAAGCCGCCCAACACACCGGGCGTCGGGGTCACCATCCCGGTCGGAGGCACGCAGCCCACGTACGGCATCGTCGGCTACAGCATCGTCACGGTGCCGGAGCAGCCGGAACAACCCGGCGCGCCAGGTGGACGCATCTCGGTGCCGCCGGCTGGCTGGACCGCCTTGGCCCGGTCGATGAAGGGCATCGCCGCGGGCGTGGCGCGCTTCACCGTCCCTGTGGGCGTCAGCGGGGTGGTGATCGGCCTGGCCGAGTACTCCGTACCCAACGGCGGCTACGGCCACATCCGGCACGGCCTGCGGTTCGGTGGCGATCGCGTCTACAACGCGCGCACCGGCGTCGATCTGGGCGAGTTCCTCGACGATGACGAATTCGAGATCACCTACGACGGTTCGGAGGTGGTGTTCCTGCAGAACGGCGACGAGATCGACGCCGAGCCGTCCACCTACCGCGCCGAGCCGCTGTACCTCACGGCCACGATGTACGACGTGGGCGACATGGTGGACAACCCCGGCTTGGTCGAGGAAGGCCACGGGCGCAGCGAAAGCACACTGCCGCTGCTGGCCGCCTTTGCCTTCGAGAGCGACTATGCGCAGGCCGTCACGGTCCTGCCGGCGCTGACGGTCGACGCCAGCTCGGGCACCGACTACGCGCACGCGACGCTTCCCGCGCTGGTGGGCCTATCGGGTAGCGCCAGCGTGTACGGCGCCGTCATCGGCTCGCTGCCCGCGATCACGGGCATGAGCTACGGCGGCATGGCGCCCGGGGCCGGCGCCAATGCATGCGACATCTCGCTGCCCGTGCTGATGGGCTCGGCGGTGGGGCTGACCGGCGGCACTGGCTCTGCCGAGGTCAACCTGCCGGCGCTGGCCGGCCTGGTGGCCGAGGGCGCCTACGGCGAGGCCAAGGCCACGCTGCCGCTGATGACGGTGTTTGCCTTCACGGAAGGCAACGACGAGGCCTACGCGCTGGAGACGTTGGCCACCAGCACCGCGGCGGCCGCCAACGCCACGCTGCTGGTCACGGTGCTGGAGCACGTCACGCTGGGGTGCACGGCCGTGCCCTCGACCCTGCTGGATGCAGTGATTCGGGAGGTCATTAGCGCTGCGCCGTCGGTCGCGGTCGAGCAGCTGCTCGAGGTGGTGGCGCGCACCTTCATTCAGGCGGGCTCGACCGGCGTGCTGGAAGGCGCCACGGGGCGCACGGATCAGGACACCTGGGTCTGGCATGCCGATGCCAAGGGCAGCACGGTGTACCGCAGCTATCCGTTCAACAGCTTCGCGGTGATCGACGGCAAGCACTACGGCGCCAGCGCTGACGGCCTGTTCCTGCTGGAGGGCGACGACGACGCCGGCGCGCCGATCCACGCGAGCTTTGACCTCGGCGAGATGGATTTCGGCTCGGCCGCGATGAAGACCATCACCGAGTGCTACGTGGGCATGTCGGCGAAGGGAAACCTGTTCCTCAAGGTCATCGCCGAGGGCCGCGAGTTCATCTACAAGACGCGCAGCTTCTCCGAGCACATGCAGCAGCAGCGCATCACTCCGGGCAAGGGCCTGAAGACCAACTACGTCACGGTGCAGTTCTTCAACGAGGACGGCGCCGACTTTGAAATCGACACGGTCAGCTTTCTCGTGGCCGACCTTCAACGGAGGATCTAGCAATGCCGATCGTCACAGTTCCCGATCCGATCACCGGCGGTGCCGGCGCCGCGGTCACGACCACGCAGGTCATCAACGCGATGTGGGACAACTCCCAGACGCGCACCAACGAATCGAACGCACGCATCGCCGCCGGGCTCGGCGACATTGGCCCGGCACCGATCATCGGCGTGCCGGTGCTGGACAAGAGCTACGTGCCGCCGCTCGCGCCGCAGCTGCAGGACCCGAACATCGCGAACGGTGAGGCGATGTACAACACACAGCTGCAGAAGCTGGTGAACCTGATCGGGCAGGGGATCGCCGACTTCTTCCAGAACTACTTCCCGCTCGGACCTTACGACCAGGCTGTGGAGTGGCTTCGCAAGGCCATCGTGGATGGCGGGACCGGTATCAACGCCGGCGTCGAGCAGCAGCTCTGGCAGCGCGGCAAGGCCCGCGTGCTGGAAGAGAGCATGGAGGCCGAGGACAACCTGACGGCGGGATGGGCCGCACGCGGCTACCCACTGCCGCCCGGCGCGCTGGTCCACGGGCTGCAGCGCATCCAGTTGGACCGCAGCCGCAAGTTGGCCGAGATCAGCCGCGACATTGCCATCAAGAGCTTCGACACCGAGCTCGAGAACGTGCGCTTCGCGGTGGCGCAGACGCTGGACCTGCGCTCGAAGGCAATGAGCGCGATGGCCGACTACATCCGCACGCTGATGATGGGACCGCAGACGGCAATGCAGCTGGCCACCGGCTTGGCCGGGTTGGAGCTGGATGTGAACCGCTCGATGGTGGCGCTGTACTCGGCCGAGGTGCAGGCGCTGCAGCCGCGCGTGCAGCTCGCGATCGAGGATGCCCGGCTGCAGGCTGGCACGAACGAGGCAAACCAGCGCTCCATCGTGGCCACGGCCCAGTCGAAGGCGGACCTGGCCAAGGCTGCGGCCACGATGCTGGCCTCGCAGGCCAGCGCGGGCATCAACGCTGTCAACGCCTCGGCATCCATCAGCGGCAGTGACAGCACATCGGGGTGATCGCACCCCAGTAGGGTTCGACGCTGTTAGGGGTGGGCGGCAGCATCCCACCCCATGGCTGCATACAAGCTCAACCTCCGGATTGACCAGGGCGCCACGTTCACCCAGCTGGTGACGTGGAAGACCGGCAAAAAGCCGGCCGTGCCCGTCGATCTGACCGGCTGCACGGCGCGCATGCAGGTGCGCGAGAAGTTGGATGCGCTGGCCGTTTTGGTCGAACTCACCACCGAGAACGGCGGCATCCTGCTAGGCGGCGTCAATGGCGTTGTGACGCTGCGCATCGAGGCTGACGCCACGGCCGCCTACACCTGGCGCGCTGGCGTCTACGACCTCGAAATCATCTTCGCCGACGGCACCGTGCGGCGCCTGATGTCCGGCTCTGTAAGCGTGTCCTTCGAGGTGACGCGATGAGCTGCGAATCGCTTGAGGTCGATGGCTGCGAGACACTGGTGCTGGAGGTGGAGGCGCCCGTCCTGCTGGAAGTGGCAGAGCAGGGCCCACCTGGGCCTCCCGGCGCTCCTGGTGAGCCAGGTCCACCCGGCACCACCGACTACAACGACCTCACCAACAAGCCGACGCTCGGCACGGCCGCTGCGCAGAACGTCGAGGTCTTCGCCACCGCGGCGCAGGGCGCCAAGGCCGACTCGGCGGTGCAGGCGCCCGCGCTCAGCACTACCAACAGCAATGTCGACAGCCTATCCACGTCCACCTCGTCAGGTCTGAGCACCGCCGCCAGCGGCATCGCCAGCCTATCGACGGGCCTAAGCACCGCGCTGTCTTCCGGCCTGAGCACCACGAACAGCGGTGTAGTGAGCCTGTCGACTTCCTCGTCGTCGGGTCTCAGCACGGCCACGAGTTCGATTGTCAGTCTCTCGACCTCCACGTCGAGCGGCTTGAGCACCGCCAGCAGCCGAATCGCCAGCCTGTCGTCGTCGGCCTCGACTGGGCTCAGCACCGCGACGAGCGGCATTGTGAGCTTGTCCACGTCGCTCAGCAGCACCAGCAGCAGTGTGGGCAGCTTGTCCACCTCGGCGTCGTCGGGGTTGAGCACAGCGACCAGTGGTATCAACAGCCTGTCGACCTCGACATCCACCGCACTCAGTACGGCGGCCTCGAACGTCTCCGCGCTGGATTCGCAGAACGTCAAGCTGACGGGCGCCCAGAGCATCACGGGCCTCAAGACTGTCTCCGTCCCACTTGCCGGCTCCTCTGGTACTGCAGTGGCTTGGTCCGTGGCCCCCACGGTCACCCAGACGGGCACGGCGGGCTACACCGCGCTCGACGTGAGCGTCACGCAGACCACGGTGGGCTCCGGTGTGCCTCTGCTCCAACGCTGGGCCGTGAACTCTGTGGTGTACGGCTCGATGCGCAGTAACGGACACCTCTCCACGCGAGGACTCGTCACTGCCGGCAGTGTCGATGGCCTGACCACGGGAACGTCGTACCTCAGTGCGCTCGGTTCGTTCGCTGTGGCGCCGACCACGCTCACGGTGGACACCACATTGGGCATCACCCACGGTTCCATTCTCTTGAATCCGACGACCACGCCGGTCGTCATCACGCTGCCTGCCGTCTCTACGTGCCCCGGGCGTGTGTACCCCATCAAACGGCTCGATGGTGTCCTCGGGGCGCACACTATCGTGCCGAATGGTGCCGAGCTGATCGACGCCTCGAACCGGCCTTACCAGCTGACGCGCCAGTACAGTGGAGTTGTTCTGCGGTCTACCGGCACCCGGTGGGTCACCGAGGCGGTGTTTGAGCCGCTGGCAATTTCGCAGCAGGCTCCCGTCGTCAACATCATGAGCGACAGCGGGCGCGGCACGGTCAAGGCCAACCCGCTGTCACGCGCCGTGGGGGCCTTCAATGCTGCACGTATCGAGGCCTTCCTGGCCGCGAACAACGGGGCCGGCGCCTGGGCCGAAGTCGGGAAGTTCATCCACGACAACACGACCAACGGCGGTGGCATGGGCGTGCTCACGGCGACTACGAGCGATCTGCTTGCGGCCATGGGTCGCACGTCTACCTCCGCCCGCTACGGCGTCGAGTTCTACATCGTCGAACGTACGGCGGGCACCGGCACGTCCCTCCCGTCCACGACGTACCTTAACAACTACTTGGCTACCACCAATGGAGGCGCGGCGATGTTCGGTGCAGGCAACACCTGCACCTTCGTTGGCTGGCTCCGGTGTATCGACCTGAACCAGTTGGTCATCCGGGGCGGCAGCGTGTGGCTGAACGGCACGCGCGCTACTGGCGGTGAGGCGGTCATCACACCTGCTATGGGCTGGGTTCACGTCCGTGTGGTGGCACCGTCGGCCATCGGCTACGACAACGCCTTTCCGTACGTCTACACCGAAGTGGGCCAGAAGTGGCAGCTCGCTCTGCCGGGCTTCTTCCTCGGCTACGTAGACCCGGGCATTCACCTCGCCCCGCTCGCCACCATCAACGAACTCATGCCATGACCGAACCCACCGTCATCACCACCGAGGACGAGTACGTCCGCTGCAAGGACCAGGTGCACCGCCAGACCATCGAGCGCGATGCACTGAACGTGACCATCGCCGACATCAGCAACGCCTGCGCGGTGTGGGAGTCCGAGCACCCGGCGCCCGCCAATCCCGAAGCCCAGGCCTAACGCCGGAGAAACCATGCCCGACAACAGCACGCTCACCGCACCTACGCATCCCGAGGTCGCCGCGATCCACGCACGGCTCGACGAAGGCGATGCGCGCATGGAGCGCATCGAGAAGAGCCTGGCGGCCAACACGGCGGCAACGGCGCGCGTGGAAGGCAACACCGCTGAGCTGGTCGACCTCTTCGCGAGCGGCAAGGGCGCCTTCAAGGTGCTCGAAGGGCTGGGCAAGCTGGCCAAGCCGCTGGCCGCCATCGTCGGCCTGTTCGTTGCCATCGCGACGGCGTGGACCATCTACCGCGGCGGGGCGCCGAAATGAGCACGAAGCTGCGCCTCGCCGCCGGCGCGCTCACGCTCAGCGCGGCTGCGTTCGTCGGCATCCTGACGCGCGAGGACTACGTGGGCACCGCCATGATCCCGACGAAGGGCGACGTGCCCACCGTCGGCTTCGGCAGCACGGTGAAGGAAGACGGTTCGCCGGTGCGCATGGGCGACACCACGACGCCGGTGCGAGCGGCCCAGCGCTCGCTGTCGCACATCCAGAAGGACGAGAGCGCGCTCAAGCGCTGCATCGGTGAGGACGTGCCCCTGCACCAGGCCGAGTACGACGCATACGTCGACCTGGCCTACAACATCGGCACGCGCAACTTCTGCACGAACCCGAAGACCGGCGGGCCCAGCGTCATCGTGCGCAAGCTGCAGGCGCGCGACTACGCCGGCGCATGCGATGCCATCCTGCTGTATCGCTACGCCGCGGGCTTCGACTGCTCCACGCCTGGCAACCGGCGCTGCGCGGGTGTGTGGACAGACCGGCAGCGCGTGCACAAGCAGTGCATGGCGGCGCAGTGACCATGCCCGATCTTCGCAATGCCGCGCTGTGGGTGATGGGAGTCCTGGTGTTCGTGCTGGGCCTGTCGACATGGAGCTACCGCACGCAGGCCAAGGCCACGGCGTTCGCCCTGGCCACGCAGAGCACCGCCATCGTGCAGCAGAACCTGGCAGCGGCTGCACTGCTGAAGACACGCACCGCCGAGCGCGATGCGGCGCAGAAGAAGCTCAATGAACGCGCCGCGGCGCAGGAGATAACCGATGGAAAAGCGACCCAGCAGATTGCTGCAGATGATCGGCAGCTGCGTGCTGCTCCTGTTCGTGTCCGGGTGCTCGACTGCGCCCGTGATGCCGGGGGCGGTAGTGGAGGCGCCCCAGGTGGTGCAGCCGCCACCTCCGAAGCTGGTGCAGGACACGCCGGCACGACCAGTGGGGTACTTTCGGAAGCTGGTGCTCGACGCCTTGCAGACGCCCTGACTGAGGTGGAGACGATCAATGCGGCATATCGATCCTGTCGACTCAGTCTGTTAAACGTTAACCACTAGTTCTGGTCGTGCTACGCCGTGCAGAATGTGAACCAGGAGCGGAATTTCACAATGAATCCTGCAATACTGGTTCGAGGCGCCACAGGGGTCATCATCGATTCAGTCCATGCAAGCGGTTTCGAGGACGCATTCGCGTTTTTAGATACTGGCGATGTCGCGTTGCGAGATTCCCAGTTCACAGGGACTGTGCGCGTCGAGCGGGCGAGAAATTTTGAAGCCTCTGGCAATGTGCAGCTCGACGCTTCAAGGGGGCGTCCTGACCTTCTATTGCCCGAAACAAGTTTCGAGAACTGTCGGCCAGTATGGCGACGGACCGAACTAAGCCCTCATGAGTATCACCAACTTTACGGGTCATAGTCGCATGGCAATGTTCGATATAAAAGACAGTGACAAAGTCAGACTGAACGACAACAAGTCCGCCGACCCAACGCTTCTCAAAGCCGAAAATGTCAAGAGTCTGCACGCCGCTGGGAATGAAGCTGGTGTCAAGAGCGTCGCTGAGACTCAGACGGAGCATTCCAAATTCCGCGCATTCTGCGGAAATCTTTTGACGCAAGTAATTGCTGGCGTTCTGTTGATTGTGATTGGAGCGTTGTTGGTTTATTTCTGGCCAACGTTCTTCTCCAAGTAATCATTCAATCAAGCGATCTCGCCTGCCCACCCAGTAGGGTTCGACCCGCGCGGTGCGCGCGCGAAGAATGCGGCCTCAGCACTCTGAGAGGCATGCATGACCAACACCACGCAGGGCGGCGCAGCTGCCACGCTGGCACGCACCAAGCGCATCGAGATCCAGCACTTCGCCGACGGCGGCACGGTGCGACGCACCACCGTCCGCGACTTCGGCAAGCCCGGTAGCGCGGCCGCGCAGCTGGCCCAGGTGCCGGCGTCGCATGCCGGTGCGAAGAACATCGAGCACGGCGGCCCGGTGAATGGGCCGGGCGGGCCCACGAGTGACTCTGTGCCGCTGTGGGGCTCCGCCGGCGAGTTCATGCTCCCGGCCGACACGACCGCGGCAGTCGGCAAAGACCAGCTGCAGGCGCTGGTGGATGCCACGCACACGCCGACGAAGAGCGCGGGCGAGAAGATGGGGCGCCTGGCGCGCGCCGACGGCGGGCTGGTCGATCCTGGCGCCGTGACGCGGGTGGGCAACTCGTACACGGGCGGCAATGTCGCCGGCAGCATCACCGTCAACGGCCAGGCGCCGGGCGGCACCGTGAGCACCACCGACTCCATCCGCACGCCGCCAGCACCTCCCGCTGCGTCTGTCCTTGGCGCGCCGTCTTCGGTGATGCCGGTGTTTCCGAAGCCTGCGGTACCGGCGGCTGTGCCCGCAGCGCCCGCCCAGATCTCGATGGCTGCGCCGGCGGCGGCTTCCCTCGACTACGCGAACCGCAATGCGGCTTTCAACGCCGCCGCGCAAGAGCGCACGGCGGCACTGTCTCGCCCCGCGACCACGCTGCGAACAGCGACGCCGTCTGCTACGGCTCCGGCCGCTTCGCCGCTCCCTGCATCGGCTGCTGACGCCTTGGCTCGACGCCCCGTGCAGGGCGTCGTGGGATATGCCGATGGCGGCGAGGTCGAAGATCCGCGCAAGCGCGATGCGCAGCAAGTCATGGCCACGGTCGTCGATGCCGCTGGGGGCGCGATGCCTGCACCCGCGCAGGTGCTCGCTGCGGCCCCTGCATCGCCAGCGCCCTACGTGGCCGAGATCCCGCGCGGCCGCTACGAGTCGGCGGCTCCGTTCCCCGCACCGGCACCGGCAGCTCAGGCTGCAGCCCCTGTCGCAGCACCGGCCGCTGCCCTTGCTGCGCCTCCTGCCGCAACGGCCGCGGCGCCTGTCGTCGAACCGGCCGCCGTGCCCGCACAGTCGGCGCAAGCTCGGCTGGCCACAGTACCGGCGCCTGCTGCAGCAGCGTCGGCGCGCGCGAATCCGCTGGGCGGCCTGGCCGACACCAATGCGCAGCTGGCCAGCCTGCAGGCCTCGAACGCCGCAGTGCCACAGGGCGGCGCAACCATCATCGACAACGCAGCGTCCGAGGCCGACCGCCGGGCGCAATTCAACGAACAGGCGAACCTGCGCAACGCCCTGAACGGCTCGGTGATGACGCGCCGCGGCGCAGTGCAGAACGAGGCCGCGGTGCAAGCGGCTCTGCTGCCGATCGACGCACGAGCCCGCATGGCGCAGGTAACCGCGAAGGAAGCGGGCGACACCCAGCGCGCGACGATCCAGGAGCGTGGCGCCAATGCGCGCGCCCAGCAGGCGCTCGGCGTCGATCAGCAGCGACTTGCTCTCGACACCAGGAAGGTCGCGCTTGACGCAAACCGCGACGATCGCGCGGCCGCCGCGGCCGAGCCGGCACTGGCGCTGGCCCAGCGCAAGGCCAGCCTGCAGGCGGTGGTGGCTGACGCCAACAGCACGCCGGCGCAACGCCAGGCTGCCGCGCAGCAGATCGCCGGCATGGAAGGCAAGGAGCTGCTGGGGCATGCGGCACCTGCGGGCTACGAGCGCACCGCCGACGGCAACCTGCGCTTCATCAAAGGCGGGCCAGCAGATCCGGACACCCCGAAGGGCAAGAACAACCTGACGGACACGCAAGGCAAGGCGCTGCAGTTCGGCAGCCGCATGCAGGAGGCCAATGCCATCTTCGATGACCTCGCATCGAAGGGGAAGCTGTTCTCAACCGTTGGCGCGAACAACGCCGTCACCGGTGCCGTCGTGAATCAGTTCAACTCGGCCGAGGCTCAGCAGCTCGACCAGGCGAAGCGCAACTTCCTGAACGCCGTGCTGCGCCGCGAGTCGGGCGCAGTCATCAGCGATGCCGAGTTCGAGAACGGTGCCAAGCAGTACTTCCCCGCCGTGGGCGATTCGGAGGAGGTCATCAAGCAGAAGCGGGAGAACCGCCTGCTGTCGACGCGCGGCATCCTGGCCGAGGTGCCCGATTCCGAGCGTCGCGTAGCCGATGTCCGCGGCACGGCGCCGCCGCCCGCGAAGATCAATTCGGCCGCCGACGTTGCGGCGCTGCCGTCCGGCGCGACCTTCATTGGCCCCGATGGCAAGACCCGGAGGAAGCTGTAATGGCTGAGTGGTACGAAGCCTATCCCGAGGTCGGCGCCGAGCCCGCCGCGCGCGCGCCGGCGGCGCCCGCAGTAGCGGCTCCGATCTCGGCACCTGCGCCCGTGGCGCAGACTGCGAGCGCACCACCGCCGGCAGCGAGCGCGACTGCCCCGGCCGCCGCGAACTGGTGGGAGCAGTATCCCGAGGTCACGCCAGCCGAACCCGTCGCGGCGCCAGCACCAGCTGCTGCCGCTGCGGCCACCGAACCCGCAAAGCCCGAGCGATCGGTCATCGGTGAGCTCGGCCACCAGGTGGGGCTGACCGCGCGCGCTGCGGTGCAGGGCGCTGCTGCGCTGCCGGGCATGGTCTCCGATGCCGCCACGGGCTTGGTCAATGCCGGCCTGGACGCCTACACCGAGACGCGCGCGCCGACCGTGTCGGAACTCGTGACGGGCCAGAAGGAAAAGGGCTTCCGCTTTCAGAAGGTCTCCAGCGCACTCGGCAACATCATGGACCAGGCGGGCGTGGCCCAGCCGGAGAACGCCACGGAGCGCGTCGTGCAGGACGCTGCCACGGGCGTGGCCACGGCGGTCACCGGCGTGGGAGCTGGGCAGGCACTCACGAAGGCAGCAGGCCCGATCTCGAAGGCTGTGGGGACCATGCTGTCCGCCGCGCCCGGCATGCAGGCGGTGAGTGGTGCGACCGGCGCGGGCGCTGCGGGGCTGACGCGCGAAGGCGGCGGCGGCGCAGTGGCGCAGGGCGTTGCAGGCCTCGCCGGTGCGCTGGCGCCGACCGTGGCTCCGTTCGCCGCCCAGGCCGGCATGCGAGGCGCTCTGCGCGGTGGTGAAGCCGGGCGCCAGCGCGTGGCCGACAACATCGCGACCTTCGAGGAGGCTGCAGGCACCACGCCGACCCTTGGCCAGGCCACCCAGTCGCGCACTCTCCAGGCGGCGGAGACCGGATTGTCGAACGTCGTGGGCGGCTCGAGCGTCATGGTGCGGCGCGGCGAGCAGCAGGCCGATGCCTTGGCCAAGAGCGTCGAGGACCTGACAGCGCGGCTTGCGCCCACCGCCACCGGTGCAGATGCCGGCGAGGCAATTTCGCGCGGCGTGAAGGTCTTCCGCGACAACGTGCGCACGACACAGGAGCGGCTCTACAACTCGCTCGACCGTCACATCGCTCCCGATGCACCGATCACGGTGAGCAACACGCGCGCCGCACTGCAGGACCTGAATGAAGGCATCGACGGTGCGGAGAATCTCTCGAAGTGGTTCCGGAATGCGAAGCTCAGCGACCTCGAGAAGTCGCTGGTTGCAGACCTCGAGGCCGCAGCGGCAAAGCAGGCACCGGCCGGCTCGCGAAGCAGCGTGATGAATGCGCCGCCCCTCAATCTGGATACTGCCGCGCTGCCCTACGAGAGCATCAAGAAAATGCGCACGCTGGTCGGGCGCGAGATGAGCGACGCGAACTTCACCTCGGAGATCAACCGCGACAAGTGGTCGAAGCTCTACGCCGCGCTGAGCGAAGACCTCGGCACCACGGCGCGCGCCGCCGGGCCGCAGGCAGAGCAGGCGTGGGCCCGCGCCAACACCTTCACGCGCCTGGCCAGCGAGCGCATGGAGCAGATCTCCTCGATCGTGAACCGCGATGCGCCAGAGAAGATCTTCAAGGCGGCCACCAGTGGTCTGGCCGACGGCGGCACGCAGATCAACCGCCTGATGAAGTCGATGCCCGTTGAGAACCGGCGGGAGGTGGCCGCTGCTGTGCTGCAGCGCCTCGGCCGCGCGAAGCCGGGCCAGCAGAACGAGCTGGGCGATGCGTTCTCGAGCGAGACCTTCCTCACCAACCTTGCGAACCTGTCGCCGGCCGCGCGCAAGGCGCTGTTCAACACCTCGGGCTTCCCCGGGCTGGAGAACAGGGTGACGCTGATGGGGCGCATGGCTGCCAACCGGCGCGAGGGCAGCAAGGTGTTCGCGAATCCTTCGGGCACCGCGCGGCAGGGCGCCATGATCGGGTGGGCCGCAGGCCTCGGGACGGCGCTTGCCACCGGCAATTCAGGTGCGATCACTGCGGTGCTCGCTGCCCCAGTCGTGGGCAACCTTGGCGCACGACTCGCGACGAGCAGCCGTATCGTGAAAGCGATTGGAAGACGCACCGAGCTGTCAGGTGCTACTGCACCGGCTGTCGCAGCGGAGGCGAGTCGGGTGCCGACCGGGGACGAACGTCCGGGCCTACGGCGAATGAGGGAAGGAAGGGCGGCCCGCCTCAGCGAAGCCAGGACGCCACAAGGGCGATGATCCCCAGCACGAACACAGCGATGGCGACGAGCAGCAAGCCGGCGTGGCCGAGCATTGACCGGTCGTCCTTGGCACGTTGATGGCGGTCGTACTCCGCCAGCAGTGCGGGGACGTTCTCGCCAGTGAAGTTCTTGGGGTCCTTGGCCATGCCCGGAATGTAGCAGCACGCCGGAGCCCCCGGTAGGGGTGGCCCAGGTGCCCGGCACCGGGAAGACTGGGGCCCACGATGACCACCACCTCGAACCTCGACACCGGCGCTCACGAGGCGGCCACCTCGCCGCACAGCCCGCGCCCGGAGCCGACGGCCGCGCAGATCGCCGCCGGCAACTTCCAGAAGGGACACGTGCGCATTGCCGGGCTGGACGTCACTGTCGAGTTCCCTGAGGGCTCCGTGCGCAAGGGCGTGGCCAAGGACGGGACGTCCTGGATGCGCCAGATGCACGCGCACTACGGCTACATCAAGCGCACGACAGGCGCTGACGACGAGCACGTCGACGTCTACATCGGCCCGAGCCACAAGTCGCTGCGCGCCTTCGTTGTCGACCAGGTGGACGCCCGCAGCAAGTTCGATGAGCACAAGATCATGCTGGGCTACACCAGCCGCGAGGAAGCCCGCAGCTCCTACGCCAAACACTTTCCGCCGAGCTTCAAGGTCGGAAAGATCACCGAGATGTCGGTGTCGAAGCTGCGTACCTGGCTGGAAGGCGGCGACCTGAAAAAGCCGCTCAATCGACTCGTTCGCGCGTAGCTTTCGCCTCGGCGCGCTGTTCCTTGCGCCACGCCCACGGCGGCACCGGATCTGCATCGCGCCACAGGCCCACGCGCTTGGCCCGCGCCTCGGTCTCGGCGAACTCGTACTGACCCCGCGCCTGCGGCGTCTGCTCTCGCGCGTAGTCGCGATACCACCAGGCCATGCCGAGCGTGATCATGGCCAGCCCGGCATCGACCGTCATGGGGCCGTTCGGCGCTGACGCCGGTGCGACGTGCACGCGGCACACGCTGCGGCCGTAGCGATCGGTCTTGGGGCAGTCGAGCTCAACGTCCTTCATGTAGACCAGATCGGACAGCGCCTGCTTTGAGCGCTGGCCGAAGGGCTGCTTCTTCTCCGGTGCGTCGATGCCGTTGAATCGCACCTTCACCTGCTCGTAGGCGCCTGGCTCGCCGCAGCGCGCGGTGATGGTGTCGCCGTCGCTGACGCCCACCACGAGGCACTCGCGCGACTCGGCCGCGGCGGCGCATGCAGGCGCGAGCAGGGCGGCGAGCAGGAGAGGGCGCAGGCTTCTTCGAATCATTGGGGCATCAGCTTAGAGGAAGGTCGGCAACTTCAGGTCCGAATCGTGCGGCCACGATGGCGCGGCCGACGGCCAATCGCGGGTTCGGTCCTTCCTGCCACGGCCCGCGGCCTTCCGGCAGGCGACCACCCGGCCGGCCCACCACGATGGAGCACCACTGATAGCTCTTGCCGGGCATGGGCGCGATGTGGATTGCCTCGCGCTCGAGCAGTTGATCGAAGCCTGGCCAGGAGGTGGTGTACGCCGTGCCGGGCTCTTCGACCAGCGCTTTGGCAATCCAGGCGTGCAGGGCGGCGCCCGCCAGCTCCGAGGTCTTCATTCCTCAGTTGAGATGAGCGACACCTCGGTGCCATCGGCGGCGATCATGACGCCCGGCGTGCTGTCGGAAACTTCTACGCGCACGCCCATGTGCTCGAACCCGTCGATGTTGGGGCCGCCGATGCCGTTCTTGCGCGTCTCCACGTACACCGTGTGCTGCTCGGGCGTGAGGATGAATTTTTGCGGGTAGGCGTTGCCGTTCGCGCGCCAGTGGGCGATCAGCTTTTCTGTCATCGGAAGGTAGAGGCTCTTCATGGTCTCAGCCTCGCTCGCGCAGGATCTCGACCGGGCCGATGCCGCTGTAGACCACGTCGCTGGTCTTCAGGGAGGTCACGGTCCAGCGCTCGTCGGCTGCGCCCGGCGTGACCTTGTAGTCGCCGATCGAGTGCGGGAGAGGGTGGTCCTGGGTGACGTCGCGGCCCAGCCAGGTCGGCATGCGCAGGATCGTGGTGGATGCGGGGAAAAAGTCGGTCTGGCTCATGGTCGGGATTGTCGCTGGCGGCCTGTAGGGGGCGGCGATACCACCCCTGGGTTGTATTTCGCAATTACTGCCTGTGGGTGGTATCTGCCACGACCCCGTGCGGGTCATGGTTCGCCTCAGAAGCGGCCTGCAGCAACCTCAAGGACTGTTCCGAGGGAAGCGAGTGGACCTCGCAAAACCAGACCTGGTAGCACCATCGGTCCGCGACATGCTCAGTGCCCGCGAAACTGATGGTGTCGTTGAAGCAGGCGACGAGTTCAGGGCGCCACAAGATTCCCAGCGGCGGCTGTTGATCGCCCGGGCGGGCATGCCAGAGGCCAAGTTGCAAGCGACCTTCTATGCTCTGCAGCTGCAGCATGCCGCTCGCCCATTCCTGGTCGACAAACTCGCGCTTGCTCAGTCTCGTCCCGCCACGGTAGCGACGACGCATCTTCACTCGCATGCTGGCTCACTCGCTCGCACCTCAGAACGGCACCGGCCCATAGTTCGCGCGGATCTGGTCGCCGGCACTGCCGTCGCGAGCATCTCGGAAGCGGTCTCCCACCGCCGCACACAGTTCCGCCACGCCGTGGGCAAACGCCGTCAAGTCAGGCGAGAGCGTCTGGGTTTGATGCACCAGGCCGATCTCGGCCGCCAGCTTCTGGAACTTGCGTTCGGCGCTGGTTAGCGAGTCCGCCGCGCCCGTGCAAGAGTTGAAGTGCTGGCGTGCCACTTCTTCGGGCGGCCGGTGCCCGACCACATGGTGGAGCGCATGGCCTTCGAAGTCGGCGATCTCGTGATCCACGCGGCCACCTGCGAGGCGCGCCCACTCTTGGACGTAGCGAGAAACCCAGTCGTTCTTGGCCTCACGACGGTTCAGCTCGAGCAGCGACAGTTCGGGCTCTTTCGGCGCCGCCGGCATGGCGGAAGACGGGTCGAAACCGGGGATGGTGATGGTTTCCATGGGGCTCTCCAATTACTGTATGAAAATACAGTATCGGACTCGGGAATCCGCCCGTCAACAGATAGCCGAGCGCAAAATTCGACCATGTGCAGCCACTACCAAGCGGAGAAGCGACGCCGTCAGATCGAGAAGCGATTCGGGATCACGTTGCCCCCGAACTGGGAGCCGCCGCGCGGCAGCATCCACCTGGATATCCATCCCACCTACATGGCGCCGATCATCCGCCGTCCGCTGGAGCGCAGCTCGGGTGATGACGTGGTGCCCGACTTCGAGGTGGTCGGCGGGCATTTCGGCATGCTGGCGCGGTTCGCCAAGGACCTGGCCTACAGCACCACCTACCGGACCTACAACGCGCGCACCGAAACCGTTGCCGAGCTGCACACCTTCAAAGAGTCCTGGGAGCGCGCGCGGCACTGCATCGTGCCGTGCGAGGCGATCTACGAGCCGGACTGGCGCACGGGCGAGCACGTCCCGACACGGTTCACGGCGGCCAACGACGACACGCTCGGTGTCGCCGGCATCTGGGCCCCGTGGCGCAACCCGGTCACGCGGCAGGAAGAGCTGACCTTCGCAATGCTGACGGTGAACGCGGATGACCACCCGATGTTCAGCCTGATGCACAAGCCGGATCGGACGCGGCCGCCGGACCAGCAGGACAAGCGCATGGTCGTGATCCTGCCCTCGGGGCTGTACGCGGCATGGCTCGATGCGCCCGCCGAGCGCTCGATGGATTTTGTGAGGCAGTACCCCGCCGAGAAGCTGCGCATGGTCGGCGAGCCGATCCCGAAGGCGCAAATGCGCCTCTTCTGATCTACCGCCGCGGCCGGCGGCAGCAGGTGCACCGCATCGCCCGCGGCGCGGCCGTGCGCGGCAGATGCGCGCGTGCCTTGCGCGTGCCCTCGGTGAATTCCGGACGCTCAAAAATCAGCAGCGCCTGGGCCAGGCGGGCGATGTACCTTGGATCGTCGTTGTCGGCGAGCGGGTAGATGACGTCGCAAATCATGGTGAGCAGGTCGCAGTCGATCGCGCCCTCGCATTGCTCGTGGAGCTCGTCCCTGAACTCGTGCCGCCATGCCTCTTCATCGCTCAGGGTTTGGCCGGCGATCACGATGGGAATGAGGGGCTTCCACATGGCCGCATCGTATGGCGTGCGTGCCGCGTTGCGAAGCACTGGATATGAGACGTGTCGCATACATCGTCTCATTTGGACCCAGAATGAAAAACGCCCGCTATCGTTTGGATAGCGGGCGGTTCAGCATTACTGCGCTTGTTGGTGGTGGGCCCTGAGTGACTCGAACACTCGACCTACGGATTAAGAGTCCGCTGCTCTACCAACTGAGCTAAGAGCCCTTGCTTTGAAAACCGTTAGTGTTTTCTGGCAAGACCACGAGTATATACCAATCTTTTTGGGACTTCAAAAATTTTCTGCACATTTGTACGAGAGCGTTAGGATGCGCGACCGTCGGGGCCCCGCCCCACCCCTATCCGAGGAGTTTTCGATGAGCGATGCAAGCAACACGCCCCATGTCCTGATCACCGGCGCCGCGGGCGCGCTGGGCCGGGCCGTGGCCCAGCACTTTCTTGACCAGGGCGCGCGGCTCGCGCTGGTCGATCACCACGCCGGTCGCCTGGCCGAAGTCTTCCCGGGCCTGGACAACTCGCAGCACCTGCTGCTTGCCGGCGACGTGACCTCGGCGCCCGACATGGCTGTGCTCACCGGCCAGGTGCTGCAGGCCTTCGGCCGCGTCGATGCGCTGGTGCACATTGCCGGCGGCTTCGAGATGGGCGAGGCGACGCACGCGCTCTCGCGCGCGAGCTGGGACCGGATGATGAACCTCAACGCCTGGTCGTTCGTCGCCGTGACGCAGGCCGTGCTGCCCTCGATGATCGAGCGCCGCGCGGGTCGCATCGTCGCGGTGACGGCCAAGGTGGCGGCGCGCGGCCTGCCGGCGATGGCGGCGTACATCGCGTCGAAGAGCGCGCTGCAGCGGCTGGTGGAATCGATGGCGGCCGAGGCCGCGCCGCACGGCGTGAACATCAACAGCGTGGCGCCCAGCGTGCTCGACACGCCGGCCAACCGCCAGGCGATGCCCGACGCAAACCCGGCCGAGTGGGTGTCGACCTCGGTCGCGGCGCAGACCATCGGCTTCCTGGCATCGCCAGGCGCCGCGGCGCTGCACGGCCAGCACCTGACGCTCGACGCCTGACATTTCCCGGCCGCAGTGCACAGCTGCAAATGAAAAAGGCCTTGGCGATTGCCAAGGCCTTTTTGCTGGGTCGGTTGGTGGAGAGGAGGAGGATCGAACTCCCGACCTCCGCATTGCGAACGCGGCGCTCTCCCAGCTGAGCTACCCCCCCAACACAGCCCACATTTTATCCAGCCGCGCATTTCCATGCACGCGGCCGTGCCAAGATGCGCCCCGGAAAAACAAGGAGCAAGCACCGCATGGAAGCGCACGACCCCGCCTGGCTGGAAGGCATGTACAACAACCTGGCGCGGGTGAAGGAACACCCCGCGTACTTCGCGCGCTGGGGGCGCGATTCCGCCGTGGCGCGCGACACGCTGCCGTGCCGCATCGACGTGCCCTACGGCACCGGCCCGAACGAAACGCTCGACGTCTTTCCGGCGCCTGTGCCCGATGCGCCGGTGCTGGTCTTCATCCACGGCGGCTACTGGCGCGCCATGGACAAGAAGGACCACTCGTTCATCAGCCCCGCCTTCCACGACCGCGGCATCTGCGTGGTGCAGCCCAACTACGCGCTGTGCCCGGGCCCGGTCGACCAGCCGGTGACGGTGCCGGGCATCCTGCTGCAGATGGTGCGGGCGCTCGAATGGACGTGGCGTCACGTGGCAACGTATGGCGGCGATCCGTCGCGCATCACCGTCGCCGGGCATTCCGCGGGCGGCCACATGGCGGCCGCGTTGCTGGCCTGCGACTGGAAGGCGGTCGCGCCCGACCTGCCCGCGCAGCTCGTGCGCAATGCCTTGTCGGTGTCGGGGCTGTTCGACCTGCGGCCGCTGCAGCGCACGCCGTTCCTCGAGCACACGCTGAAGCTCACCGATGCCGACGCGCGGCGCGCAAGCCCTGCGCTGTGGCCCGCGCCGGCGCGCGGCCAGCTCTATGCGGCGGTGGGGGGCAACGAGAGCGCGGAGTTCATCCGCCACAACGCGATGATCCGCGAGGCCTGGGGCCGCCACACCGTGCCGGTGTGCGAGGTGCTGCCGGGGCTGGACCACTTCGGCGTGGTCGATGCGCTGGCCGATCCGGCGCACGCGCTGCACCGCTACGCGGTGCAACTGCTCGAGGCCTGAAAGAAAAGAGACGGGCGGGGAGGCCGCCCGTCGCGCTCACATCAGCAGGTGTTCGCCGGCGTTGTCGCCGCCCAGCGTGACGTAGTTGACCTTGCGGATGTCCATCAGCGTGCGGCCGCCCGCGTAGCTGATCGAGCTCTGCACGTCCTGCTCCATCTCGACCAGCGTGTCGGCCAGCTTGCCCTTGATGGGCTCGAGGATGCGCTTGCCTTCGACGTGCTTGTACTCGCCCTTGTTGAAGTCGCTGGCCGAGCCGTAGTACTCCTTGAAGAGCGTGCCGTCGACGTCGACCGTCTTGCCCGGCGACTCTTCGTGGCCCGCGAACAGCGAGCCGATCATGACCATCGACGCGCCGAAGCGGATGCTCTTGGCGATGTCGCCGTGGTCGCGGATGCCGCCGTCGGCAATGATCGGCTTGGTCGCCACGCGCGCGCACCACTTGAGCGCCGACAGCTGCCAGCCGCCCGTGCCGAAGCCGGTCTTGAGCTTGGTGATGCAGACCTTGCCCGGGCCGATGCCGACCTTGGTCGCGTCGGCGCCCCAGTTTTCCAGGTCGATCACGGCTTCGGGCGTGCCGACGTTGCCGGCGATCACGAACGACTTCGGCAGCTTGGCCTTGAGGTAGCCGATCATGTTCTTCACGCTGTCGGCATGGCCGTGCGCGATGTCGATGGTGATGTATTCGGGCACGAGGCCCTGGGCCACCATCTGGTCGACGGTGTCGTAGTCGGGCTTCTTCACGCCCAGCGAGATCGAGGCGAACACGCCCTTGCCCTGCATGTCCTTCACGAACTGGACGTTGTCCAGGTCGAAGCGGTGCATCACGTAGAAATAGCCGTTCTGCGCGAGCCACAGGCAGATCGACTCGTCGACCACCGTTTTCATGTTGGCAGGCACCACCGGCAGGCGGAAGGTGCGTTCGCCCAGCGTGACGCTGGCGTCGCATTCCGAGCGGCTTTCCACGCGGCATTTGCGCGGCAGCAGAAGGATGTTGTCGTAATCGAAGATTTGCATGACCAGGCTCCAGAAAGGAATCGTTGAGTGGAACGAATGAGCGCTTGGTCCGGCCGGTTCTCGTGGTCGCGTCATGAAAATGACGGCCAAAAAAAACCGGACGCAAGAAACTTGGGCCCGGTGATTGATTTTACGGCCATGGCGATGATGCGCAAGTTGCCGGAGCGTATTGACCCTATGGGTTGCTGCGTATACCCGACGACCGCAGTGCGCCTCTTCCTCAGAACCGGTAGCCGATGCCCACGCCGAACAGCCACGGGTCGACCTTCACGGTCGACAGCTGCACGCCATTCATGTTCACTGCGCTGCGGATGCGCAGCTTCTTCACGTCGAGGTTGAGGTAGGTGTTCTTCGCCACCTCGATGTCGACGCCGGCGCCCAGCGCGAGGCCGAAGCTCTCGTTCTGCAGCTGCAGGCGCCCGACCGTCGGCACCTGCAGGTTGACGCTGCTCAGTCGCGTGTAGTTCAGGCCCGCGCCGATGTAGGGCCGGATCTTCGCGGTGGGCATGAAGTGGTACTGCAGCATCAGCGAAGGCGGCAGGTGCTTGAAGCTGCCGATGTCCACGGGCCCGCCCAGCGCGCTCTGCTGCACGGTGACCGTCTGTTTCTGCGGCACCGTCAGCACCAGTTCGGCGGCGATGTTCGGCGTGAAGAAGTAGGTGACGTCGAGCTCGGGAATGGTCTTGCTGTTGACCGTGATGGCATCGGCCGGAATCGACAGGTCGGCCACCGGGGCCGAGTGGTTCGCCGGCTTCAGGTACACGGCGCGGGCGCGCACCAGCCAGTTGCCTTGGGCTTCCTGTGCCGCGGCCGGCAGGGTCGCCATGGCGCCGAGCAGGGCGGCGAGGCAGGCGGGGGCGAGTTTCTTGGGCATGGGTTCTCCAATGACGGCCGGCGCGCAGGGCCGGCAACTGGAAGGCAGTCTCCTGCCGAGCAAAGCCGCCTCGCTTGATCTGCCGCAAGCGCGGCGGGCCGGCGCACGCGAGTGGGCACCGCCTTGATCCAGGTCATGCCCGCAGGGGCAAGCGCGCCCGGCGGGGCCCGGGGCGGGGCAGCTTTCTACAATGGCACCCATGCTCCCTCACGACCTGTTTTCCGGCGCGTCCGCAGCCGATACGGGCGGCCCTGCCTCGCCGTTGCTGAACAACCTCAACGCCGAGCAGCTTGCTGCCGTCACGCTGCCCGCGGGCAATGCCCTCATCCTTGCCGGTGCCGGCTCCGGCAAGACGCGGGTGCTCACCACCCGCATCGCCTGGCTGCTGCAGACGGGGCAGGTGTCCGCCGGCGGCATCCTGGCCGTCACCTTCACCAACAAGGCCGCCAAGGAAATGATGACGCGGCTGACCGCGATGCTGCCGGTGAACGTGCGCGGCATGTGGATCGGCACCTTCCACGGCCTGTGCAACCGCCTGCTGCGCGCACACTGGAAGCTGGCCAACCTGCCCTCGACCTTCCAGATCCTCGATACACAAGACCAGCTCTCGGCCATCAAGCGCCTGATGAAGCAGTTCAACGTCGACGACGAGCGTTTTCCGGCCAAGCAGACCCAATGGTTCATCGCCGGCGCCAAGGAAGACGGCCTGCGCCCCGGCGACATCGAGGCCCGCAGCGACGACGACCGCAAGAAGGTCGAGCTCTACCAGCTGTACGAAGAGCAGTGCCAGCGCGAAGGCGTGGTCGACTTCGGCGAGCTGATGCTGCGCAGCTACGAGCTGCTGCGCGACAACGAGCCCGTGCGCGAGCACTATCAGCGGCGCTTCCGCCACATCCTGGTCGACGAGTTCCAGGACACCAACCGCCTGCAGTACGCATGGCTGAAGATGCTCGCGGGCCACACGGCGATCGGCGGCCACTTCACGCCGGGCGAGCACAACAGCGTGATCGCCGTGGGCGACGACGACCAGAGCATCTACGCCTTCCGCGGCGCGCGCGTGGGCAACATGACCGACTTCGTGCGCGAGTTCGACGTGCGCCGCCAGATCGTCCTGGAGCAGAACTACCGCAGCTACAGCAACATCCTCGATTCGGCCAACGAGCTCATCAGCCACAACAAGAAGCGCCTGGGCAAGAACCTGCGCACGACCCAAGGCCCAGGCGAGCCCGTGCGCGTGTACGAATCGCCCACCGACCTCGCCGAAGCGCAGTGGATGGTCGAGGAAATGCGCCAGCTGGCGCGCGACGGCTTCGACCGCAAGGAAATGGCCGTGCTCTACCGCAGCAATGCGCAGAGCCGGGTGATTGAAACGGCGCTGTTCAACGCCTCGGTGCCGTACCGCGTGTACGGCGGCCTGCGCTTCTTCGAGCGCGCCGAAATCAAGCATGCGCTGGCCTACCTGCGCCTGCTCGAGAACAAGGACGACGACACCAGCTTCCTGCGCGTCGTCAACTTCCCGCCGCGCGGCATCGGTGCACGCACGCTCGAAAGCCTGCAGGACGCGGCGCGCGCCGCCGGGCGTTCGCTGCACGACGCGGTGAGCGCGGTCGGCGGCAAGGCTGGCTCGAACCTCACGGCCTTCGTCGCCAAGATCGACGTGCTGCGCGAGCAGACGCAAGGCGTGAGCCTGCGCGAGATCATCGAGCTGGTGCTCGACCACAGCGGCCTCATGGAACACTACAAGGCCGACCGCGAAGGCGCCGACCGCCTCGAGAACTTGGACGAACTCGTGAACGCGGCCGAAAGCTTCGTCACGCAGGAAGGCTTCGGCCGCGACGCCGTGGCGCTGCCGGTCGACGAGCTGCGCCAGTCGCCCGCCAGCCAGGGGCTCGACCCCAGCCGGCCGGTGCTCGACGAGCCGCTGGCGCCCGATGCCGAAACCGGCGAAACGCTGAGCCCGCTCGCGGCCTTTTTGACGCACGCGGCCCTCGAGTCGGGCGACAACCAGGCGCAGGCCGGGCAGGACGCGGTGCAGCTCATGACCGTGCATGCCGCCAAGGGCCTGGAGTTCGACTGCGTGTTCATCACCGGCATGGAAGAGGGCCTGTTCCCGCACGAGAACTCGATGAGCGATTTCGAGAGCCTCGAGGAAGAACGCCGCCTGATGTATGTGGCGATCACGCGCGCCCGCAAGCGCCTGTACCTGAGCCATTCGCAGACGCGCATGCTGCACGGCCAGACCCGCTACAACGTCAAGAGCCGCTTCTTCGACGAGCTGCCGGAAGGCGCACTCAAGTGGCTCACGCCGAAGAACCAGGGCTTTGCGCCTTCGGCCTTCGGTTATGGCGGCGGCTACGGCAGCACGCGCGGCGGTGCCGGTGGCTACGGTGGTGGGGGAGGCGGCGGCAACCGTTACGGCGGAGGCGGTGGCAGCGCGAGCAAGGACACCTTCGCCAGCCCGCCCGTGCCGCCGCAGAAGACCGCGCCGTCGCACGGCCTGCGCTCAGGCATGCAGGTGTTTCACAACAAGTTCGGCGAGGGCACGGTGACCGCGCTGGAAGGCACCGGCGACGATGCGCGGGCACAGGTGAAGTTCGCGCGCCACGGCGTGAAGTGGCTGGCGCTGTCGGTGGCGAAGCTCACGCCGGTCTGAGTCCGGCGGTCCCGCTTGCCCGAAAGGGCAGCGGGCGATGCCGACTTCAGTTCGCGTCGAAGCTGTCCCGGAACGTGAACCAGGTCGAGGCCAGCGACATGGCCGCCAGCACCAGCGCGGTGCCGATCATCAGGATGTTGCCGATCGCCAGGGCTGCGCCGTCGGAGCCCATGGCGCCGACGCCGATCAGCACGGTGGCGAGCAGGCCGATGGCGATGCCCGCGAGCATGAACACGCCGAACCACGCCAGGCCGAACAGCGCGTAGGCGCCGAAGTTGCGGAACAGCGCGACGATGCTGAAGAAGACGCTCTTCACCGGCTCCACGCGGTGCCAGTGCACCAGCGCCGGCGCATGCCACATGGCCAGCGACAGCGGCAGGTTCAGGCACATCAACAGCGTGCGCGCCGTGAGGAACTCGCTGCTCTTCATGACCTCGGGCGTCACCACCTCGTCGAACAGGTAGGCGCGCATGAGCTGGCCGCCGTCGACCAGTGCCGTCAGCGTGACGGCCAGCACGAAGTACACGGCCGAGATCACGCCCAGCACCACCAGCGAGCGCCATTCGGTGCGCATGGCGTCGAACACCGCGATGAACATGGCCGAGCCCGTGGGGCGGCCCAGATCGCCCGCGTTGCCCAGGCCATCGGCGTTGTCGGTTGCGGCCACCGAGGTCGCGACCATCAGGCCGAGCGTCATGAAGGGCAGCAGGATCGGGGCGAGCACGCTGCCGAGCAGCGGCAGCATCGACACCGTCGAGATCATCGCCATCAGCAGGAAGAACAGCGAGATGAAGGCCAGCGGCTGGCGCCAGAAGGTCTTGAGTCCGAGGCGGACCCAGTCGAAGCCGGTGCGCGCCGGCACGAGGTGGAGTTTCATGTGGGGGGTCAGAAGGTGTGAATGAATCCGGCGTGGCCGAGCAGGCCGCCCAGACGCGCCCAATCAAGGCGCAAAGCGCAGCCATAGCTTGGGCTATGGCGAGCATTTGCAACGCAGAGTGGGTGTGTCTGGGCGGGATGAGCGGGCATGGCGGGTTCGGTCACACCTTCTTTAGGCTGCCAGCGCCGGCTCGAGGACGTGGGCGATGGCGTGCGGGTGGGTGGCGCGCTCGCGCAGCACGCGCTCGAAGTGCGTCGGGTCGTGGGGCTTGAGCATGCTGGCCTCGCGCGGCAGGTGGAAGTCCCACAGGCGCGAAATCCAGAAGCGCAACGCGGCGGCGCGCAGCATCGCGGGCAGCAGGGCGCGCTCGGAGGCGTTCAGCGCGCGCACGCCTTCGTAGGCGGCGAGCAGGGCGTCGGCGCGGGCGGCGTCATGCCGGCCGCTGGCCAGGTCGATGGCCCAGTCGTTCAAGCACACGGCCAGGTCGAACAGCCAGGTGTCGGTGCCGGCGAAGTAGAAATCGAACACGCCGGTGAGGCGTGGCGGCGCATCGGGCCCGCCGTCGGTCGCGAACATCACGTTGTCGCGGAACATGTCGGCATGCACCGGGCCGCGCGGCAGCGCTGCATAGGCCGACGATTCGGCGACATGGTTCTGGTAGGCCAGCTCGGCGCGCAGCAGCGCGGACTGCGCCTCGTCCATGTGGGGCAGCACCACTGGGGCGGTCTCGTTCCACCAGGGCAGGCCGCGCAGGTTGGGCTGGATGCGCGGGTAGTCGCGCCCGGCCAGGTGCATGCGGGCCAGCATGGCGCCCAGTTCGGCGCAGTGGGCGGCCGTGGGGGCCAGCTCGCTGCGGCCCGACAGCTTCTGCACCAGCGCCGCGGGCTTGCCGGCCACGCGGTGCAGCAGCTCGCAGGGCGCCTGTGCGGGGATCGACAGCGCATGGCCGGTCGGCGGCGCCACGGCCGGGTCGGCCACGGGCGCGGGCACCGGCAGGCCGGCACCGGCCAGGTGCTTCATGAGGCAAAGGTAGTACGGCAGCTGCTCGGCGCTCAGGCGCTCGAACAGCGTCAGCACGAATTCGCCCGACTCGGTGGTGGCGAAGTAGTTGGTGTTCTCGATGCCGCCCTCGATGCCGCGTAGCTCGCGCAGGGCGCCCATGCCAAGGCGCTGGACGAGCGCGTCTGCCTCGCCGAACTGGACTTCGGTAAAAACTGCCATGGCGATGCTCAGCGCCGGACGGCGGCTGCGGGAGAAAAGAGGGAGGGCGGGAAGGAGAACGACAGCGTCACGGTCAGAACTTCAGCACGTTCCAGACACGCGGGCCGTTGCCGCCGCTGTTCGCGTCGCCGGTCGTGCCGGGGCGGGCGCTGCCGCCGTCGTTGGGCAGCACTTCGTAACCGGGCATGTTCGACTTGGGCTTGACGTTGATGCTCTGCGTGCGGCCGCCATAGCGCACCTCGTCGACCGAGGCGCCGCTGTCTTCCGTGTGGATGTGCTCGACCTTCTGGTTGCGCCGGCCGTCGGCCTGCTCCTGATTTTGTAGCGGTTCCGCCGGGGCCGGCTTGGCAGCGGGCGCGGCCGGCGCCTGCGCGAGGGCGGCAACGGGGGTGGCGAAAGCCAGCGCCAGCAGGATGCGGCGGGCGACCAGGAGTGGGGAGCTAGGCATGCACGGATTGTAGGCGTGCACCCGCTGGCGGCGTGTCGGCCGCCAGCCGACCCTGGTGTCGTTCGGGGCGCCGGTCCGGGCACGGCAAAATGCCCCGATGACCGACAAGAAAACGCTGCTGCTCGTCGATGGCTCGAGCTACCTGTACCGGGCCTTCCACGCGATGCCCGATCTGCGCGCCGTGCCCGGCGACCCGAAGAGCCCGGCCACCGGGGCGATCCGGGGCATGATCAACATGATGACCGCGCTGCGCCGCGAGGTGCGCGCCGACTACGCGGCCTGCATCTTCGACGCCCCCGGCAAGACCTTCCGCGACGACTGGTACCCCGAGTACAAGGCCAACCGCTCGCCGATGCCCGACGACCTGCGCAGCCAGATCGACCCCATCCACGAAGTGGTCAGGCTGCTGGGCTGGCCGGTGATCACCGTGCCCGAGGTCGAGGCCGACGACGTGATCGGCACGCTTGCCAAGGTGGCGGCCGCGCAGGGCGTCGAAGTGATCGTGTCCAGCGGCGACAAGGACCTGAGCCAGCTGGTCGACGAGCACATCACCATCATCGACACGATGAACGGCAAGAAGCGCGACATCGCGGGCGTGACGGCCGAGTTCGGCGTGCCGCCCAGCCTCATGGTCGACTACCAGACGCTCATCGGCGACACGGTCGACAACGTGCCCGGCGTGCCCAAGGTCGGCCCCAAGACAGCGGCCAAATGGCTGCTCGAATACGGCTCGCTCGATGCGCTGGTCGAACGCGCCGCCGAAGTGAAGGGCGCCGCCGGCGAAAACCTGCGCCAGGCGCTCGACAAGCTGCCGCTGAGCAAACGCCTCGTCACCATCCGCACCGACTGCGACCTGAACGGCTTTGTCGAAGGCCTGCCCTCGCTCGAAGGCCTGCCTGTCGGTGCGCCGCAGACGGCCGAGCTGAAGCCCTTCTACGAGAAGTTCGGTTTCAAGAGCCTGGTCAAGTCGCTCGAAGCGCAGGAAGTACCGCCCGAGCTGATCGAAGAGAACGCCAAGAAGAAGGCCGCGTCCAAGGCCGATCGCGACCAGGGCGGCCTGTTCGATGAGCCTTCCGAGCTGGACGCGCAAGAGGCCGCCGCGCCCGCGAGCAACCTCAAGTACGACACCATCATGGAGTGGGCGCAGTTCGACGCCTGGCTCGCCAAGCTCGAGGCCGCCGAACTCACGGCCATCGACACCGAGACCACCTCGCTGGACGAAATGGTCGCGCAGATCGTGGGCATCAGCTTCAGCGTCACGCCGGGCGAGGCCGCCTACATTCCGCTCACGCACAACTACCCCGACGCGCCCGTGCAGCTGCCCATCGACGAGGTGCTCGCCAGGCTCAAGCCCTGGCTCGAGAACGCCGACAAGAAGAAGCTCGGCCAGCACATCAAGTACGACCGCCACGTGTTCGCCAACCACGGCATCGAGGTGCAGGGCTACGCGCACGACACCATGCTGCAAAGCTACGTGCTCGAAGTGAACAAGCCGCACGGCCTGTCGTCCCTGGCCGAGCGCCACCTGGGACGCAGCGGCATCTCTTACGAGGACCTGTGCGGCAAGGGCGCGCACCAGATCTCCTTCAGCCAGGTCGACATCGCCAAGGCCGCCGAGTACTCGTGCGAAGACAGCGACCAGACGCTCGACGTGCACCGCACGCTCTGGCCCCTGCTGCAGAAGGAAGAAAAGCTGGCCTACATCTACCAGCTCGAAATGGATTCGAGCGAGGCGCTGTACCGCATCGAGCGCAACGGCGTGCTGATCGACGCGCCCACGCTGGCCGCGCAGAGCCACGACCTGGGCACGCGCATCATGGCGCTGGAGCAGGAGGCCTACGACATCGCGGGCCAGCCCTTCAACCTCGGTTCGCCCAAGCAGATCGGCGAGATCTTCTTCACCAAGCTGGGCCTGCCCGTGGTCAAGAAGACGCCGAGCGGCGCGCCCAGCACCGACGAAGAAGTGCTGGAGAAGCTGGCCGAAGACTATCCGCTGCCCGCCAAGATCCTCGAGCACCGCGGCCTTTCCAAGCTCAAGGGCACCTACACCGACAAGCTCGGCCAGCTGGCCAACCCGCGCACCGGCCGCGTGCACACGCACTACGCGCAGGCCGTGGCCGTCACGGGCCGCCTGAGCAGCAACGACCCCAACCTGCAGAACATCCCGATCCGAACGCCCGAAGGCCGCCGCGTGCGCGAGGCCTTCGTGGCACCGGCGGGCAGCGTGATCGCCAGTGCCGACTACTCGCAGATCGAGCTGCGCATCATGGCCCACATCAGCGGCGACGAGTCGCTGCTGCGCGCCTTCACCGACGGCGTCGACGTGCACCGTGCCACGGCCGCCGAGGTGTTCGGCACCACGCCCGACCAGGTGTCCAGCGAGCAGCGCCGCTATGCCAAGGTCATCAACTTCGGCCTCATCTACGGCATGAGCAGCTTCGGCCTGGCGAAGAACCTGGGCATCGAGACCAAGGCCGCGGCCTCGTACATCGATCGCTACTTTGCGCGCTACCCGGGCGTGAAGACCTACATGGACCAGATCGTGGAGTTCGCGCGCGAGCACACCTATGTCGAGACCGTGTTCGGCCGGCGCCTCTACCTGAGCGAGATCAACGGCGGCAACGGCCCCCGCAAGAAGGCGGCTGAGCGCCAGGCCATCAACGCGCCGATGCAGGGCACGGCCGCCGACCTCATCAAGCTCAGCATGGTCAAGGTACAGAACGTGCTTGACGAAGAAAAGCGCGCCACCAGGATGATCATGCAGGTGCACGACGAACTGGTGTTCGAAGTGCCCGAGGCCGAGGTCGAATGGGTGCGCACCGAAATCCCGCGCCTGATGGCCGGCGTGGCGGCGCTCAAGGTGCCGCTGCTCGCCGAGATCGGCGTCGGTCCCAACTGGGACAAGGCCCACTGATCCCCGCTGATCCACGTTCGCACGACCCAACGAGACATCCCGAAGAAAGAAGAAGCACCTCCATGAAACTCCAGCCCCGCACCTTCCTGCTCGCCGCCGTCTGCGCGGCCTTCCTCGGCACCGCTTCCGCTGCCCCTGATGCCCGCATCGCCGCGCTGGCCGCCAAGGAAAAGCCCGCCCTGCTCGAGACGCTGAAGGAGCTGGTCTCCATCGAGTCGGGCAGCCGCGACATCGAAGGCCTCGAGAAAATCTCCGACCTCATCGCCGCCAAGTTCAAGGCGCTGGGCGGCGAGGTCGAGCTCATCGACCCGAGCGCCGACGCCTACCGCATGGAAGACACGCCCGAGAAAATCGGCCGCGTGGTGCGCGCCACCTTCAAGGGCACGGGCACCAAGAAGATCATGCTCATCGCGCACATGGACACGGTCTACACCGTGGGCATGCTCAACAAGCAGCCGTTCCGCGTCGACGGCGACAAGGCCTACGGCCTGGGCATTGCCGACGACAAGCAGGGCGTGGCCGTCATCACGCACCTGGTGTCGATGCTGCAGGCGCTGAAGTTCAAGGACTACGGCACGCTCACCGTGCTGATCAACGGCGACGAAGAAATCAGCTCGCCCGGTTCGCGCGCCTTGCTCACCAAGCTGGGCGGCGAGCACGATGCCGTGCTGTCGTTCGAGGGCGCCTCCATCAAGGACGACAAGCTCTCGCTGGCCACCGCGGGCATCGCCTCGGTCACGCTGAACGTGGCGGGCAAGGCCTCGCACGCGGGCTCGGCGCCCGAGCTGGGCGTGAACGCGCTGTACGAGCTGTCGCATCAAATCTTGCAGATGCGCGACCTGTCCGACCCGGCCACGGGTCTGAAGATGAACTGGACCATCTCCAAGTCGGGCACCAACCGCAACGTGATTCCGGCCAGCGCCACCGCGGGCGCCGACGTGCGCGTGCTCAAGGTGGCCGACTACGACCGCATCGAGCAGCAGGTGAACGAGCGTGTGAAGAAGCAGCTGGTGCCCGACGCCAAGGTCGAGCTGAAGTTCGAACGCCGCCGTCCGCCGCTCGAGGCCACCGACGCGTCGCGCGCGCTGGCCAAGCACGCGCAGGCCATCTACAAGGACGAGCTGGGCCGCCCGCTGGGCGCCGACGATAAGGCCGCCGGTGGCGGCACCGACGCGGCGTTCGCTTCGCTCAAGACCAAGGCGCCGGTCATCGAGCGCTTCGGCCTACAGGGCTTCGGCGCGCACACGGCCGACGCGGAGTACGTGCTGATCGACTCCATCGAGCCGCGTCTCTATCTGGGCGTGCGCATGGTGATGGACATCGCGACGGGCAAGACCACCGTCCGCTGACCGCCTCCGACGACTGTCGGCCATGCGGCTGCGCCACATCGAGGTCTTCAACGCGATCATGCTCGCGGGCAGCGTGAGCGCGGCCGCGCGGCTCATCAACATCACGCAGCCGGCCGTGAGCCGCACGCTGCAGCATGCCGAGCTGCAGCTGGGTTTTCCGCTGTTCCAGCGCGCCAAGGGGCGGCTCACGCCGACCACCGAGGCGCTCACGCTGTACCCGCACATCGAGCGGCTGTTCGCGCAGCTCGACGAGGTGCAGCGGCTGGCGGCGAACCTGCGCGCGGGCAACGACACGGGCGAGCTGCGCATCCTCAGCGTGCTCGCGCTGAGCTACGAAATCCTGCCGCGCGCGCTCAAGGCCTTTCGCGAGATGCATCCGGGTTATGCGATCACGGTCGAGTCGCTGCACTCGCCGCAGATCATGTCGGCGCTGCTCTTGCAGGAGGCCGACGTGGGTTTTGCCTTCAGCCCCGCGGTGCATCCCTCGCTCACGCAGGAGACCCTGGCCGACAGCCGCATGGTGTGCGTGGCGCCCAAGGGCATGCTGCCGCGCGCGCTGGTGCGCAACGGCTCGGTGGCGCTGCACGACCTCATCGACCGCCCGGTGATCGGCCTCGATGGCCGCGACCCCGTCGGCACCAGCCTGAGCCAGGCCTGCCGGCAGGCGGGCGTGGGCTTCCAGCAGGCCGTGGTCACGGTGCAGACCTACCACGCGGCGCTGGCCATGGCGCACCACGGGCTGGGCGTGGCGCTGGTCGACGGCTGCACGGCGCGCTCGGCCGACCGCGCCAAGGTCGACGTGCTCACGCTGGAGCCGCACATTCCGGTGCCGGTGCGCGCGCTGCGCTTCGCGGGCCGGCCCGATTCGGTGGCCGTGCGCGGCATCACGCGCTGCATGCGCGAAGCGATCGAGCAGACCGCCTGAGAAAGATGCGGGGCATTCGCCTCGCGCCATAATCCGCGCCCATGCACGCCCTTCGAACCTTCTGCGCAATGCACCGCCTGGTGCTGGCGTGGTTCATGGCGTCGCTGCTGATCGCGGGCGCGTCGCCGCTCGTGAACCCGCAGGCGATGGAACTCGTGTGTTCCGCCGCGGGCACCGTCAAGCTCATCGTGCAGGGCGACGACGGCGCGACCGAAGTCGGCATGGCAGCCATGGACTGCCCGCTGTGCATGGTCTCCGGGCCGCCGCCCGCCACCGTGCAGGTGACGCTGCCCACGCCGCTGCCGCTGGGCCGTGCGCTGCAATCGATTCCCGCTGCCCGCCTCGCGGCAGCCACGGCCTCGCCGCTGCCGGCGCGCGGGCCGCCCACGCATCTCTCCTGAGCTTCGTCGTTCCTGCACCTGACGCCGCCTGAACGGGCCGCGCGGTGCGTTCCCGGTCGTTGTGCGGCCGGCGCTGCGCTTCATCTGTTTTCGCCAGCGCCGTCGCAAGAGAGATGCCATGCCCACCCTTTCCCGTGCCCCTGCCCTGGGGCTGCTTGCCCTGTTCGGCGCCGTCCATGCGCCTGCCCATGCCCAGACCGCCGTGTCGTCGCTGCCCCTGATCGAAGTGGCCGACGACGCCCCGCGCCCCAACGGCCGGCTCGACCTCGACACGCCCGCCGACACCGCGAGCCGCCTGGGCCTCACGCCGCGCGAGACGCCCGCTTCCGTCACGGTGGTGAACCGCGCGGTGCTCGATGCGCGCGGCGCGCAGAACACGCAGGAGGCGCTGCGCGCCGTGCCCGGCGTGACCGCGCACGACGCACCCGGCAACGTCGGCGTGAGCTACCGGGGCTTTGGCAGTGGCTCGATCGCGCAGCTGTTCAACGGCATCAACCTGCAGTATTCGATCGCGGCGCGCCCGGTCGACAGCTGGATCTACGACCGCGTCGAGGCCATCGGCGGCCCGTCGAGCTTCCTGTTCGGCTCGGGTGCGCTGGGCGGCTCGATCAACTACATCACCAAGGCGCCCGAGCGCAGCGACTTCGCCGAGGCGCAGCTGCGCCTGGGCACGCAGAACCTGAAAGAGGCCTCGTTCGGATTGAACCGCCGCATCGCCGGCGACGGCGGCGCGGGCAGCCACTACGCGCGCATCGACGTGAACCACCGCGACGCCCACGGCTGGACCGACGGCACCAAGAGCCAATCGACGCAGCTCGCGGCCTCGCTGCTGTCGGACTTCGGCGGCGGCCTGAAGCACACGCTGGCCTATGAATACCAGGACGAAGACGTCACGCGGCCCTACTGGGGCACGCCGGTGCTGAACCCGGCGGGCGGCGAGATGCGCATCGACCGCGCCGCGCGCTTCAAGAACTACAACAGCGCCGACGGCCTCTACGCGCAGCGCGTGCAGTGGCTGCGCTCGGTCACCGAATGGCAGGCCAGCGACGCGCTGCAGTTCAAGAACACCTTCTATGCCTACGACGCGCTGCGCGACTACCGCAACGTCGAGAACTACCGCTACAACGCGCGCAACACGGCCGTCATCCGCTCGGGCGCCTTGCTGCAGCGGCACGACCAGGACGTGTGGGGCAATCGCGTCGAGGGTCTCTACAAGGGGCAGCTCGGCGGGCTGAAGAGCGACTGGTCCTTCGGGCTGGACTTCAGCGTGAACCGGCAGACGCGCTTTCCCAACAGCCTGCCCGGCACCGTGAGCACGGTGAACCCGTACGTCTTCGCCACCGAGCGCTTTTTCGACGTGCCGGGCATGACGCCGGGCTTCCGGCCCGACCGCGACAACAAGGTGCGGACCACCGCGCTGTACCTGGAGAACCGCATCGCGCTGCAGCCGTCGCTGCACCTCGTGACGGCGATGCGTCATGAGCGCATCGACCTCGACCTGGTCAACCGCCGCACCGTGGACGCGGCGAACCCGGCCACCTTCCATCGCGGCTACCGGCCCACCACCGGCCGCATCGGCCTGGTGTGGGACATCGCGCCCGGCGCCAACCTGTACGCGCAGTACGCCACGGCGGCCGATCCACCCTCGGGCGTGCTCTCGACCGCCTCGTTCGCCGACGTGCGCAACAACAGCGAGCTCACCACCGGCCGGCAGGTCGAGGTCGGCACCAAGCTCGACTTCTGGCAGGGCAAGGGCACGGCCACGCTCGCGGCCTACAGCATCCGCCGCACCAACATCGCGACGCAGGACCCGGCCAACAGCGCGCTCACGGTGCTGGTCGGCGAGCAATCGTCCAAGGGCGTGGAGCTGGCGCTCGGGCTGCAGCCCACGCCGCAGTGGTCGCTGCAGGGCAACCTCACGTACGTCGATGCGCGCTACGAACAGTTCCGCCAGGGCGGCGTGTCGCTCGCGGGCCGCACGCCGACCAACACGCCGGCGGTGGTCGCGAACCTCTGGGTGTCGTATGCCATCACGCCGCGCCTGCAGGCCACGGCGGGCGTGCGGCATGTGGGCAAGGTGTATGCCGATGCGGCCAACACGATGCACTGGCCCGGCTACACGCTGCTCGACCTCGGGCTGAGCTGGCAGGTGAACCGCAACGTCACGCTGGTGGGCCGCGTGCGCAACGCGACCGACCGCGTGTACGCCGCGAACGTCGGCGCCGGCTTCGCCTATCTCGGTGCGCCGCGCACGGCCGACGTGTCGGTGCGCGTGAGCTTCTGAACCCAGGGAGCGCCGCCATGCATGCCAAACGCTGGTTGTTCCTGGTCCACCGCTGGCTCGGCGTGGTCGTCTGCGCCTTCTTCGCGATGTGGTTCGTCTCGGGCGTGGTGATGATGTACGTGGGCTACCCCAAGCTCACCGAGGCCGAGCGTCTGCAGCACCTGCCGCCGCTTGATGCGTCGACGCCCTTGCTGGGACCGCGACAGGCGCTCGATGCGGCGGGTATCACAGGGCCGTTGCAGGACCTGCGGCTGGCCGTGGCCAGCGGCGGGCAGGCGGTGTACCTCGCGGTGCCGGCGAGCGCGGCCGAACCCGGCGCGCGCCGATCACCGCCGGGGCGCGGCGTGGTCGTCGTCGATGCGCAGACCGGCGCCGTGCTGCGCCAGGTCGACCGCGCCCGCGCACTCGTGAGCGCGCAGGCCTATGGGGGCGAGGGCGTGGTGCTCAGGTACCGGGGCACCATCGACGAAGACGCCTTCACCCATTCGCGCGGGCTCGACGCGCACCGCCCGCTGCATGTGGTCGACCTGGCCGATGCGCAGGCCACGCGGCTGTACATCTCGGGCCGCACCGGCGAGGTGGTGCGCGATGCGCCGCGTGCCGAGCGGCTGTGGAACTACGCCGGCGCGTGGATCCACTGGCTGTATCCGCTGCGCGGCACGGGCCTGGACCGCTACTGGGCCGACATCGTCAACTGGCTGTCGATCGTCGGCATCGCCGTCACGCTCACGGGCACGGTGGTGGGCGTGATGCGCTGGCGCTTCCGGCGCACCTACAAGAGCGGCTCGCATTCGCCGTACCAGGGCTTCATGATGCGCTGGCATCACATCAGCGGGCTGCTGTTCGCGCTCGTCACGCTGACGTGGATCTTCAGCGGGCTGATGTCGATGAACCCCTGGCGTGTGTTCGACAGCGGGGCGCCGGCATTGCGCATGGCGGCGATGCAGGGTGGGCCGCTCGTTGTAGGCATGGGCGATGCGACGCCCGCCGCATTGCTGGCTTCAACGCGTGGCGACATCCGCGAACTGCGCTGGGTGCGCGCGGCGGGGCGGACGCTGGTGCTCGCCAGCACCGTCGGCGGCCGGCCGCTGGTGCGCGACGCGGCCAGCGCGCAGCCGCAACAGATCGACCCGGAGGCGCTGCGCAGCGCCGTCGCGCAGCTGCTGCCCGACCCGGTCGCGCGAATCGACGTGCTCACCGCCTACGACAGCCACTACTACACGCGCGAAGCGCACACCATGACCGGCGGCAGCGAGAAGCCGCTGCCCGTCTGGCGCGTGGTGTTCGCCGACGCGCATGCCACCTGGGTCCACGTCGACCCGCAGACCGGCGCCGTGCTCGGTCGCAGCGACAGCACGCGCCGGTGGAGCCGCTGGCTGTTCGCGATGCTGCACAGCTGGGACTGGCTGCCGCTGCTCGAACACCGTCCGCTGTGGGACGTGCTGCTGGTCGCGCTCAGCGTGGGCGGTGCGCTGCTGAGCCTGACCGGCGTGGTGATCGGCTGGCGGCGCCTCGGCCGCAAGCTCAGAAGCGCGGCGGGGCCGCGTCCAGCGCCTGCGCGATCCGCTGCGCCGAGCCGAAGGCCAGCGTGAAACCCAGCGCGCCGTGGCCGGTGTTGAACAGCATGTTCGACGGCGCATGCGGCAGCCGCCCGATGATCGGCAGGCCCTTCGGCGTGGCCGGGCGCATGCCGGTCCAGGGGTGCAGTTCGGCCAGCCGGCTCGCGCGCGGGAACACGGCGCGCGTGGCGTCGGCCAGCGTCTCGATGCGCGTGGCCGGAATGCTCGCGTCGTGCCCCACGAGCTCGGCCATGCCCGCCACGCGCAGGCGCGAGCCGATGCGCGCGAAGACGACCTTGCGCGCGCTGTCGGTCACGTTCACGCGCGGCGCCGCGCCGGGGGCGGGGTCGACGTCGACCGTGATGCTGTAGCCCTTGAGCGGGTACACGGGCAGGTAGGCGCCGAGCGCGCGACCCAGCTTGTGCGAGGCCGAGCCCAGCGCCATCACGAAGGCATCGGCTTCGATGTCGCCTTCACTGGTCTGCACGGCGGCGACACGGCCCTCGCTGCGCGCAAAGCCGTGCACGTCGGCACCGAGCATGAAGCGCACGCCGCGTGCGCTCAGTGCGCGCATCAGCTCGGCGCACACCTTGAGGCAGTCGGCCGCGCACTCGCTCGGCGTGTGGACCGCACCCGCCATCTGGCCGCGGTAGTCCGCGAGCGCGGGCTCGATGGCCACGCACTCGTCGGGCGTGACGATGCGCTGCTCGCTACCCAGCGTGCGCTGCAGTTCGACTTGCGCGCGCGCACCGGCCAGCGAGGCAGCGCTCGCATAGAGCACCAGCTTGCCGGTGGCGGAGAAATCGCAGTCGGGCGCGATGTCGGCCTGCATGGCCTCGAAGCCGGTGCGGCTCGCGGCCGCCAGCGCGAGCAGCTGCGCGGTGGTGTCGCGCGAGGTCGCGGCGTTGCATGCGGCCAGGAAGGCCAGGCCCCAGCGCCATTGCAGCGGGTCGAGCTGCGGGCGCAGCTTCAGCGGCGAAGTGGGGGAGAACAGCAGCTTGGGCAGCTGCGTCCAGATCGACGGATCGGCCAGCGGCTGCACGTACGAGTAGCTCAGCTGCGCGCCGTTGCCGCCGCTGGCGCCCGCGCCGGGCGCCGCGCGGTCGATCACCGTGACCTGGTGGCCCTGGCGCTCGAGTTGCCAGGCGGTCGCCAGGCCCACGATGCCGGCGCCGAGCACGCACACATGCATGGAGGCAACTTTCCGGAAGTGAAGAAAAAAGGGAACAGAAGAGACAGCGTGCGACTGTAGAGGCCCCTCGCCGTGCCCGGAAATGCCAAAAGAACCCAGCCCATAACCTTTGGGCATGACCCCGGGGTTAATTGGAATTGTCCCGATGTGTCACTCCTTCTTACACTGGCTGTCTGTTCAATCCAACCGATGAAGGCTCGAATGAAACTCTCCGTTTTGATGGCGTCCCTGGCTGCCGCGGTCCTCTTCACTGCACCGGCCGCACAGGCTGCCGACACGCTCGCCAAGATCGCCGAGTCCGGCAAGATCTCGCTCGCCTACCGCGAGTCGTCGGTGCCCTTCAGCTACCTGGACGGCCCCAACAAGCCGATCGGGTTCTCGGTGGAACTCTCCAACGCCGTGGTCGAGGCGGTGAAGAAGAAGTTGAACAAGCCCAACCTGCAGGTCTCGCTGATGGCGGTCACCTCGCAGAACCGCATCCCGCTGATCACCAACGGCACCATCGACCTGGAGTGCGGCTCCACCACCAACAACACCGCGCGCGGCAAGGACGTGGCCTTTGCGGTGAACCACTTCTACACGGGCACGCGCCTCTTGACGAAGAAGTCTTCCAAGATCAAGGATTACGCCGACCTGGCGAAGAAGACCGTGGCCAGCACCACCGGCACCACCAACGCGCTGGTCATGCGCAAGTACAACACCGAGAAGAACCTCGACATGAACATCGTGCTCGGCAAGGACCACGCCGACGCGTTCCTGCTGGTCGAGAGCGACCGCGCCGTGGCCTTCGCGATGGACGACATCCTGCTGTTCGGCCTCATCGCCAACTCGAAGAACCCGGCCGACTACGAAGTGGTGGGCGAGTCGCTGCAGGTCGAGCCCTACGCCTGCATGCTGCCCAAGGACGACCCGGCCTTCAAGAAGCTGGTGGACGACACCTTCACCGCCATGATGAAGAGCGGCGAGTTCGAGAAGCTCTACACCAAGTGGTTCATGCAGCCGATCCCGCCGAAGAACGTGCCGCTGAACCTGCCGATGAGCGACCAGCTCAAAGAGAACCTCAAGGCCTTCAGCGACAAGCCGGCCACCTGATCGAAGGCAAGAGAGAAAAGACATGGTCGCAGCCACACAGGTCGTCGGCATCCTCGGGGGCATGGGCCCCGCGGCGGGCGCCGACTTCGTCCGGCTCTTCGTGCAGGCCTGCGCGCAGCAGATGCGTGCGCGCGGCGAGCCGGTGCGCGACCAGTCCTTTCCCGAGCACTGGCTGGCGCAGGTGCCGGTGCCCGACCGCACCGGCGCGCTGGCCTCCGACGCGCAGGGCGCGCACCAGCCGCTCGAACCGATGCTGCAGGCGCTGGGCCGGCTGGCCGCGCTGGGCAGCCGCGCCGTGGCCATCGCCTGCAACACCGCGCATGCGTGGCACGCCAACCTGCAGGAGCGCTTTCCGCAGGTCGAGCTGCTGCACATGGCGCGCGAGACCGCGCAGCACCTGGCCGCGCAGGGCGCGAGCGAGGTGGCGCTGATGGCCACCGAAGGCACCTACCGCGTGCGGCTGTACGAGCAGGCGCTGGCCGAGGCCGGTCTGGGTTGCCATGTGCCGTCGGCCGACGAGCGCCAGACCATCATGCGCGGCATCTTCGACGGCGTGAAGGCTGGCAACCTGCCGCTGGCCGAACGCTGCTTCTCCGAGGTCGCGCTGCGGCTGGCCGAACGGCACGGCCCGGTCACGATCATCATGGGCTGCACCGAGGTGCCGCTGGGCCTGCAGGGCTCGACCGCGGTGGCGGGGCTGCGCCTCGTCGATCCGGCGCAGGTGCTGGCCGAGGCGCTGGCACGGCGGGCCTACGGCACCTGACCGCAGCCCGAAGCGGCTCGGCTGCTTTACGGTCCGGTCACACGGCCCGGCCCGATTTCGCCTACATTGCGGCGTGCGTTTTTCTACGCCACACCCCCTTGTCAGACGATTCAACCGGAGCCCTTGCATGACCTCCTTCGACGACAACCGTTCCGAATTCGATTCGCTGCGCCCCGGCGACAGCACCGAGCAGGGGGCCACGCGCCGCACCGCGCTCAAGGCCGCCCTCGGTGTCGGCTACGCCGCCGCCGTGCTGCCGGTGGCCGCGCAGACGGCCATCACCACCCCGGCCGACGGCCTGAAGGCCGGCCCCATCAAGTACACCGTCAACGGCTTCGGGGTGCCCGCCTATGCCGCGGCACCGGCTGGCAAGACGGGGCTGCCCGTGGTGCTGGTGATCCAGGAAATCTTCGGCGTGCACGAGTACATCGCCGACACCTGCCGCCGCTTCGCCGAGCTGGGCTACCTGGCCATCGCGCCCGAGCTGTACGCGCGCCAGGGCGATCCGCGCGGCTACACCGACATTCCCAAGCTGCAGGCCGACATCGTCACCAAGGTGCCCGATGCGCAGGTCATGGCCGACCTCGACGGCGCCCTGGCCTGGGCCAAGGCCAACGGCGGCGACACCAGCAAGGCCGGCATCACCGGCTTCTGCTGGGGCGGACGCATCGTGTGGCTGTATGCGGCCACGGGCAAGGTCAAGGCCGGCGTGGCCTGGTACGGCCGGCTGGTCGGGCAGGCCAGCGAATTGCAGCCGAAACACCCCGTCGACATCGCCGCCAGCCTGCAGGCGCCGGTGCTCGGCCTGTACGGCGGAAAAGACCAGGGCATCCCCCTTGACACGGTTGATAAGATGAAAGCTGCTCTGGCCGGTGGGACTCCGGCGGCCAAGGCATCGAGCTTCGTCGTGTACCCCGAAGCAGGCCACGCGTTCCACGCCGACTACCGCCCCAGCTACCTCAAGAGCGCCGCGGAAGACGGCTGGCAGCGTGCCACGGCCTGGTTCAAAGCCAATGGTGTCGCCTGACCGAAGACGGCGCCCGTAGCCACCTGCCGCCGAAGGCCGTCCGAAGTGACGGCCTTTCTCTTTTTATGAACGGAACAAGGTCATAACGGCCGTCCCTCTTGCGCAAGCAGCTATGAATTTGATAGTAATTCTCGTGGCGACCCTGGTCGCCGGCATCGGAAGCGTCTGGCTCGCGGCCCTGTTGCTGCGCGTGGGCGTGCGCAGCGGCGGCGGCGGCGTGAACCCGCAGCACCTGCTGAGCCTGGCGGCCGGCGCGCTGCTGGCCACCGCCTTCATGCACCTGCTGCCCGAGGCCTTCGAAAGCCGCATCGAACCCGCGCTGCTGTTCGCGGTGCTGCTGTTCGGGCTGGTGTTCTTCTTCCTGCTCGACAAGGCCGAGCTGTGGCACCACGGGCATGAGCACCATCACGGCGATGCCGCACCGGCGAAAGAGGGCGCGCATGACCACCACGGCCATGATCATCACGACCATTCGCACGCTCATCACCACCACGCACCGCCCACGGGCGGCGGCGGCTGGGCCGTGCTCACCGGCGACAGCGTGCACTGCTTCGGCGACGGCATCCTGATCGCCTCGGCCTTCGTCGCCGACATCCGCCTGGGTCTCGTGGCCGCGCTGGCCGTGCTCGCGCACGAGGTGCCGCACCACATCGGCGACCTCGTCGTGCTGCGCCAGAGCTCTGCCAATTCACGCGCTGCGCTGGTGAAGGTGTCGCTCGCGGGCACGATGACCATGCTCGGCGGCATTGCGGGCTGGTGGCTGGTCGATCAACTGCACGGCTGGCTGCCGTACTTCCTGGTGCTGGCGGGCAGCAGCTTCGTCTACGTGGCGCTGGCCGACCTGATTCCGCAACTGCAAAAGCGCCTGCCCGCGCGCCAGACCGCGGCGCAGATCGCGTGGCTCGCGGCGGGCATCCTGCTGGTCACGCTCGTGAGCCGCCTGGCGCACGGCGAGCATGGCCATGAGCATGGCCACGATGAAGGGCACGGCGAGCACGGCCACGTCCACAAGGACTGACGACAACGAGTGTGGGCAGCCTCGGGAGACGGGAAACTTTCCGACACCGACGTCAGCCCGTCGATCCACCGCAAGGGGCAAAACAGGCGCACCATAGAGGGCCGTTTACTCATCTGCCGAGGAATTCGATCATGACGCCCCAAGCCGATGCCACCGCGCGCTCCGCCTCATCGTCCGAAGACGACGATGACGACAGCACGCCTGCCGACGACTTCGACGAACTCGAAGCCGATGCGTCCGACGACCTGTCGGACGAAACGGGCATCGACCTCACCGATGCCAGCGAGCTCGATGCCGACAACGTGCCGGCCGACGAAGAGTTCGACCGCGTGATGAACGCGCCGGACTGATTCGCCTGACCCAGCCCGGTCAGGCCGGTTCAGGCCAGCGCGCCTGTGCCGGACGCACCGATTCGTAGAAGCGCGCCATCTGCAGCACGCCCAGGTCGTCGAAGCGACGCCCCGCGATCTGCAAGCCGATCGGCAGGCCATTTTTCGCATGGCCGCAGTTGATCGACGCGGCCGGCTGTTCCGACTGGTTGAACACCGACGTGAAGTGCGAGTCCTTCAGCAGGTTTTCCGAGCCGCTGTTGATGGCCTCCGCCGCGAACGGCAGCACCGGCGACACCGGCGACAGCACGTAGTCGAAGGGCTGCGTGGCCGCCACGGTGGCCGCGCGCAGCGCCTGCATGCGCGTGAAGGCGCGGAAGGTGTCTTCGGGCGTGAGCGAGGCGGCGAACTCGGCCGCCTGGTGGATGTAGCCGGCCGCGAGCTTGGCGCGCTCCGGCGGCATCGCGGCCAGGTCGACGCGGCAGCGCATGGTGAAGAAGTGGGCCATGCCCATGCGCATGTCCAGCGTGGTCCAGTCGGCCAGCGGCTCGACGATGGCGCCGGCCTGCTCGAACAGGCGGGCCGCGGCCAGCACGGCTTCTTTCACTTCCGCATCGATGGGCCAGCCGCCCATGGTCTCGGTCCACAAGCCGATGCGCAGGCCCTTCACGTTGCGCTCGAGCCGCTGCCACGCGAAGTCGTTCGGCGGCAGGCTCATGTAGTCGCGCGCGTCGGGGCGCGTCACCACCTGCATCAAGAGCGCGGCATCGGCCACGGTGCGCGTCATCGGGCCGATCACGCGCGCCGCGGCGGGCGGGTCGACGGGAATGCGGCCCTGGCTGGGCTTGAGGCCGAACACGCCGCAGAAGCTGGCCGGAATGCGCACCGAGCCACCGATGTCGGTGCCCAGGTGCAACGGGCCGTAGCCCGCGGCGGCGGCGGCGCCGGCGCCCGAGCTCGAACCGCCGGTGTTGCGGCCCAGGTCCCACGGGTTGCGCGTGAGCGCGTGGAAGCTCGACGGCGCCGCGCCGAGGAAGCCGAAGTCGGGCATCGTCGTCTTGGTCACGATCACCGCGCCGGCTTCGCGCAGGCGTGCGGCGGCGGGGGCGTCGGCCGTGGCGGGCGCCAGCACGGTGGCTGCGCTGCCGATCGGCGTGGGCGTGCCGCGCGTGGCGATGTTCTCCTTCAGCGTGACCGGCACGCCGTCGAGATCGCCCTGCGGCTTGCCCTGGGCCCAGCGTGCCTCGGAGGCGCGCGCCGATGCCAGCGCGGCTTCGGCGTCCAGCCCGTAGGTGGCGTGGATGTGCGGCTCCCAGCGCTCGATGCGCGCAAGCACGGCCTGTGTCACCTCGACCGGCGACAAGGCGCGGTCACGGTAGCGTTCGAGCAACTGGAGGGCACTGAGTTCGTACAGGGGTGTGGTCATGTCTTCGTTTCTTCTTTGGGTGGTGGGATGAAGGTGGGTTGAAAGAGAGGAAGAGGACGGCGCTCAGCCGCCCCCGAACGCATAGCCCTGGCCCGGCGCCGCGGCCAGCAGCGTGCGCGTGTAGGCCTCGCGTGGTGACAGCAGCACGTCGTGCGCGCTGCCTTGCTCGACGATGCGGCCCTTGTGCATCACGATGAGGCGGTCGCAGATCTGGCTGGCCACGCGCAGGTCGTGCGTGATGAACAGGATGCCGATCGACAGCCGCTGCTGGATCTCCGCGAGCAGCTTCAATATCTGGTCCTGCACCGACACGTCGAGCGCCGACACGGCCTCGTCGGCGATCAGCACGCGCGGCTCGCAGGCCAGCGCGCGCGCAATGCACAGCCGCTGGCGCTGGCCGCCCGAGAACTCGCTCGGGTAGCGGTGCAGCACCTCGGGCTGCAGCCGCACCAGCGCCATCAGCTCCTCCGCGCGCTGCCAGGCCTTGGCGTGCGGCACGCCGAAATTCACCGGCCCCTCGACGATCGACTGGCCCACCGTGCGGCGCGGGTTGAGCGAGCGGTTCGGGTCCTGGAACACGACCTGCACCATGCGCCGGAACGCCGAGCGCTGTGCGCCGCGCGAGCCCTCGATGCCCGGCACGCGGATGTCGCCGTCGGTCGGCTCGATCAGCCGCGCGATGCAGCGCGCCACGGTCGACTTGCCCGAGCCCGACTCGCCCACGATGCCGACCGTCTCGCCCGCGTGCAGCTTCAGCGACACGTCGGCCGCCGCATGCACCGTGCGGCGCTTGCCGGGCCAGCTGCCCGTGCGGTAGACCTTGCCCACGCCGCGCGCATCGAGCAGCGGCGCCTGGGCGTCGATGGGCGCGCGCAGCACCGGGGCCAGACGCGGCACGGCGTCGAGCAGCATGCGCGTGTAGGCCTCCTTCGGTCGGCGCAGCACGTCGTCTTTCGGGCCGCTCTCGACCTGCCGGCCCAGCTGCAGCACCACCACCTGGTCGGCGATGTCCGCGACCACGCCGAAGTCGTGCGTGATGAACAGCACGGCGGTGCCGTTCTCCTGCTGCATCTCGCGGATGAGCGCGAGGATCTCGGCCTGCGTGGTCACGTCGAGCGCGGTGGTGGGCTCGTCGCAGATCAGCAGGGCCGGGCGCAGGATCAGCGCGATGGCGATCACGATGCGCTGGCGCTGCCCGCCCGAGAGCTGGTGCGGGTAGGCGTCGTAGATGCGCTGCGGCTCGGGCAGCCGCACGCGCTCGAAGATGGCCAGCACGCGCGCGCGGCGCGCGGCGGCGCCCAGCGTCGTGTGCTCGGCCAGGATCTCGTCGACCTGCGCGCCGCAGCGCATCACGGGGTTGAGCGCGGTCATTGGCTCCTGGAACACCATCGCCATGCGCGCGCCGCGCAGGGCGCGCAGCCGCGCCGGGCTGGCCGCGAGCACGTCTTCGCCCTGCACCTCGATGCGCCCGGCCGAGGGCCGCAGCGACGCGGGCAGCAGACCCATCGCGGCCTGCGCGATGACCGACTTGCCGGAGCCCGATTCGCCCAGCAGGCACACGACCTGGCCGGGCATCACGTCGAACGAGATGCCGTGCACCGCGTGCGCGCGGTCGGCGCCGGCGGGCAGGTCGATGGCGAGGTCGCGCACCACGAGGCAGGGCGCGGCGGAGGTTGTGGAAGGGGTGGATGTCATGCTCAGCCTCCGCGTGCCTTGAACTTGGGATCGAGTGCGTCGCGCAGGCCGTCGCCGAGCATGTTCACGGCCAGCACCGTGAGCGCCAGGAAGAGGCCGGGCAGCAGCACGGTCGAGGGGTGCGAGGTGAAGTGCGTGCGGCCTTCGGACATGATGTTCCCCCAGGTCGGCACTTCGGACGGCAGGCCGATGCCCAGGAAGGACATCACCGCCTCCACCAGCATGGCCGCCGCGCAGATGAAGGTGCCCTGCACGATCAGCGGCGCCACCGTGTTGGGCAGGATGTGGCGCAACATCAGCTTCCAGGTCGGCGTGTCGAGCGCGACGGCCGCTTCCACGTACGGCTCTTCGCGCACCGACAGCACCACCGAGCGCACCAGCCGCGCCACGCGCGGCGTCTCGGGCACCACGATGGCCAGGATCACCGTGAGCAGGCTGGGTCGCCACACGGCCACCAGCACGATCGCGAACAGGATGCCGGGGATGGCCATCATCCCGTCCATCACCCGCATGATCACGCCGTCCAGGCGCCGGAAGTAGCCCGCCACCATGCCCACCACGAGGCCGAACGCGACCGAGCCCAGCGCCACCGCCACGCCCACCGACAGCGAGATGCGCGCGCCGTAGGCCGTGCGGCTCCACAGGTCGCGGCCCATGCTGTCGGTGCCCAGCGGGAAGAAGCGATCGAAGCTGTCGCCCGCCAGCGTGGTGAACTCGGCGCGCGCGCCGGGCGGCAGGTGCGAGTTCGCGGGGTCCATCGCGTTCGGGTCGATGGTGCCGAGCCAGGGCGCGGCCACCGCCAGCAGCAGCATCGCGGCCAGCAGGACGCCGCCGATGCGCACGCCGCCGTTGGCGAGCAGGCGGCGCAGCAGCGAGCGGGCCGGGGCCCGGGGTGCGGCGGGCGGAACCGCGGCAGAGGCAGGCGCGTCGTCGCGCAGGGAGATCGAAGTCATGGCGGGGCTTTCGAAGGAAGGTCAGTACCGGATGCGCGGATCGAGCAGCAGGTAGCTCAGGTCCACCAGCAGGTTGACCACCACGTACACGAGCGAGAAGAAGAGGGTGATCGCCTGGATCAGCGGGTAGTCGCGCGAGAGCACGGCGTCCACCGTGAGCTGGCCCAGGCCGGGGATCGCGTAGATCGTCTCGGTGACCACCACGCCGCCGATGAGGCCCGCCACGCTCAGGCCGATGACGGTGGCGATCGGCACGGCCGCGTTGGCCAGCGCGTGGCGCAGCAGCATGCGCCACTCGGCGATGCCCTTGGCGCGCGCGGTGCGCACGTAGTCTTCGGTGAGCGCCTCCGACACCGCCGCGCGCGTGACCCGCGCGATGAGTGCCGCGTACATCACGGCCAGCGTGACGCAGGGCAGCGCCAGGTGGCGCAGCCACGGGCCGATGCCGTCGCCGATGCGCTGGTAGCCCTGCGAGGGCAGCCAGCCGAGCTGCATCGAGAACAGCCAGATCATCACGTAGCCGGCCACGAACACCGGCACCGAGAAGCCGAGCACCGAGGCGCCCATGATGAAGCGGTCGAGCCGGCCGCCGCGCCGCGAGGCCGCGAGCACGCCCAGCGGCACGGCGATCAGCACCGTGAGCACCACCGTCACCGCCGCCACCGAGAGCGTGGGCTCCAGGCGCTGGCCGATCAGGTCGGTCACGCGCATCCGGTAGAAAAACGAGTAGCCGAGGTCGCCGCGCAGCACCTGGCCGAGCCAGTGCACGAACTGCGTCACGATCGATGCGTCCAGGCCCAGCTGGGCGCGGATGCGTGCGATGTCCTGCGCACTGGCCGCGTCACCGGCGATGGCCGCCGCGGGGTCGCCGGGCGTCATGCGCAGCAGCAGGAAGACGATGACGGCCACGATCAGGAGCACGGGCGCGGTGGCCAGTCCGCGGCGCAACAGGAAGTGGAGCATGTGAATCAGGTCCTTGACGAGGGGCCGGGCGTGTGGCGCGGGCAAAGGAAGTCCCGCCCGGCTGCCGCGCGAGGCGCAGCCGGTCAGGGGTGGCGATCAGAAAGGGGAGAGGGGCGGGCGCGCGGGCCGGCCTATGTCGCGGTCATGGCGATGGCGCGGACGTCTTGCGCACGTTCCAGTACAGCACCGCCGGCGACGGCAGCAGGCCGGTGATGGTGCCGCGGCGCACGGCCGTGGGCGCCTTGCCTTCGCCGAGCGGGGCGAGCACGCCGTGCTCGAGCACGACCTGCTGGATCTGCGTGGCGATCTCCTTGCGCTGCGCGAGGTCGGCGGTGGCGATGAACTTGGTCTTCAGCGCCTCGAGCTCGGGCACCACGGGCCAGCCGAAGTAGCCCTGGTCGCCGTTGCCGGTCAGCGGGCTGTAGCCGATGGGGCTGCTCGCGTCCACGCCGCCCCAGAAGGTGATGAAGGCGTTCCAGCCGCCGTTCTCGGGCAGGTCTTTCTTGGCGCGCCGGGTCACGAGCGTGGCCCAGTCGGTGGTCTGCACGTCGACGTTGAAACCCACCTGCTTGAGCAGCTGGCCGTACACCGCGGGCAGCTTGTTCAGCGCGGGCGCATCGCCCGGCAGCAGGATCACCACGGGCTTGCCGTCGTAGCCCGATTCCTTGAGCAGCTTGCGCGCCTCTTCGAACTGCGGCTTGCCGGTGTAGAAGCCCGTCTTGTCGCTCGCGTAGAGCGAGCCGCACAGGTAGATCGAGGCGCAGGGCTTGTAGAAGTCGCGGAAGGTGACCTGCGCGCGCAGCATCGCCTCCTGGTTGATGGCCAGCATCGCGGCCTTCAGCGCCTTCGGGTTGTTGAAGGGCGGCACCTTGTGGTTGTAGAGCACCGTGAAGGGGCCCGCCGGCATCACGTCGACCAGCTCGATCTTGTCGTTGGTGCGCATGCCGGTGTAGCCCGACGACGGCACGGTCTCGAGCATGTCGACCTCGCCGTTGAGCAGCGCATTGGCCTGCGTCTGCGGGTCGCGCAGCATCACCCATTCGACGCGGTCGACGTGCACCACCTTGCCGCCGGCCAGGCCCGAAGCGGGCTCCTTGCGCGGCACGTAGGCGGTGTTCTTGCGGTAGATGACGCGGTCGCCCGGGCGGAAGTCTTCCTTGGCGAGCGTGAAGGGGCCGGAGCCCACCAGCTCGTCGATCTGCTTGTCGGCGGGTGTGTCGGCCACGCGCTTGGGCATGATGAACGGCACCAGCGGGTTGGGCTTGCCGAGCGCGTCGAGCACCACGCCGAAGGGCTGCTTGAACGCCATGCGAAAGCCGTTGGGGCCGTCGGCGGCGATGCTGTCCATCGCCTCGTACATCTTCTGGCCCAGCGTGTCGCGCTTGGCCCAGCGCGCCAGCGAGGCGATCACGTCCTGGGAGGTGACCGGGGCGCCGTCGTGGAACTTCAGGCCCGGGCGCAGCGTGAAGCTCCACACCTTGTTGTCGGCGCTTGCGCTGTACTTGTCGACCATCTGCGGCTTGATGACGCCCTTCTCGTCCATCGCGAAGAGGGTGTCGTAGATCATCAGGCCGTGGTTGCGCGTGATGTTGGCGGTGGTCCAGATCGGATCGACGATCTTCAGGTCCGACGAGGGCACGGTGCGAAGCACGGTCTGGGCGGACACGGTGGCGGCGAAGCACAAAGCGAGCGCCGACAGGGAAGCCGCCGCGACGCGGCGCGGTGAAAAGTGGATTGCCATGGAGCCTTACTTCTTTCGGGAGGGAGCGGAAGACGAGGGGGAGGAAGACGGGGGCGATTCCTTGCTTTCGCGCAGCTGCACCAGCAGGAATTCGAAGATGTCGCGCGAGCCTTCTTCGGCGTCGATGAGCTTGTGCATGATGCGGCGCAGGTTCTCGATGTCGGCGACGCTCAGGCAGTCGAGAAAGCGCGCTTCCATCTCATGCCCGATGGGCTCGGCGCGCAGCACCATGTCGATGCCGGCCTGGCTGAGGCACAGGCGGATCTGCCGCGCATCCTCGGCGCCGATCTGGCGCTCGACCAGCTCGCGCTGCACCAGCGAACTCACCAGCTTGGAGACCAGCGTCTTCTCGATGGCGCAGGTCTGCACCAGCTGGCCCATGGTGATGCCGGGCGCGGCGCCGATCATGCGCAGCAGCCGCACGTCGCGGATCGACAGGCCGAGCTCGATCTCGTAGATGCGCGAGCCGCGGTCGCGCGTGCGCTGCGACGCCAGGTCGAGCAGGACGTTGAGGTAGTCGTCTTTCAGGCGAAGCGGGGCGTGCATGGCGGGTTGGTAGAAGTCTTCAATAGTTGAAATGTTCAACTATGTGGGCAAACTACGCAAGCTCCGGGCCAGCTGTCGAGGGAAATCCCCTAGGGGTGCGCCGCCAGAGGGAAAGAGCGCAAGGGAGAAAGAAAAACCGGGCCCATGAGGCCCGGCGTGTTCACCGATCCGGTGCTGCGCATGCACCAGGATGCGAAGGCGGGCGCCGTGCAGGCGCCGCCGAGGTGCGCGCTGTCAGGCCGCGTCCTGGCGCACGATCACCTGCCCGTTGCGCGCACCGCTGTGCACGCCGTGGCGCCAGGTGACGGCGCCGTTCACGATCACCGCGTCGATGCCTTCGGCCGGTTCGGTCGGCGTTTCGTAGTTCGCGGTGTCGCGCACGGTGGCGGCATTGAAGACCACCGCGTCGGCGTGGTGCCCGACCTTGAGCGCGCCGCGTTCGTGCAGGCCGAAGTTGCGCGCCGTGAGCCCGGTCATCTTCCAGACCGCCGTCTCCAGCGGGAACAGCCCCACGTCGCGGCTGTAGTGCCCAAGCACGCGCGGGAAGGTGCCCCACAGGCGCGGATGCGGCTTGTCGCCCAGCGGAATGCCGTCGGAGCCGATCATGGTTTCGTCGAAGGCGAGCACGCGCTGCACGTCGTCCTCGTCCATCATGAAATAGATGGCGCTGCCGGGCGACAGGCGCAGCGCGGCCTCTTCGCCCGACACACCCCATTCGGCCGCGATGTCCTTCAGGTCGCGGCCCGCGCATTCGGGGTGCGGCACGCTCGAAGCGATGAGCACGCGGCCGTCCATCATCCCGCGGTCGGTGCGGATCATGGTGGAGCCGGCCGTGTACGGGTAGCAGTCGAGCCCGATGCACTGGTGCTTCATCGCTTCCTGGATGAAGGGCAGCGTGACCTTGGTCTTGCCGAAGTTCTGCGTGTTCTGCACCTTGTGGTGCGACACCACCACCGGAATGTCGAGCGCGCGGCCGATGTGGAAGGTTTCTTCCAGCGACTCCATCACGCGGTCGCTCTCGTCGCGCATGTGCGTCACGTACAGCGCCTTGCGCGCCGTGAGCGGACGGCCGACCTCGATGATCTCTTCGGTCGTCGCCTTCACGGCCGGCGGGTAGAAGGTGCCGGTCGACAGGCCAATGGCGCCGGCCTGCATCGCTTCTTCGACCAGCGCCTGCATGGCGGCGATCTCCTGCGCGGTGGCGGGGCGGTCGAGGTCGGACATGGTCACGGCGCGCAGGGTCGAGTGGCCGACCATCGCCGCCACGTTGACGGACGAGGGCGTGGCGCGCAGCGCGTCGAGGTAGGCCGCGAAGGTCGTGAAGCGGTCTTCCGGCGGCGTCTCGAGCAGGCTCAGCGGCATCGGCAGGTCCATGTCGGCGCGCAGCGGCGCAGCGCTGATGCCGCAGTTGCCCGCCACCACGGTGGTCACGCCCTGCGACACCTTGAACGGCATCTGCGCGTGCGACAGCACGGCCTGGTCGTCGTGCGTGTGCGAGTCGATGAAGCCCGGCGCGACGATGCGGCCGGTGGCGTCGAGCGTCTGGTCGGCCGTGTGGCCCGCGAGCTTGCCGATGGCGGCGATGCGGCCATCGACGATGCCCACGTCGGCGTCGAAGCGCGGGGCCTTGGTGCCGTCGATCACGGTGCCGCCGTGGATCAAGAGGTCGTAGTGGGGTGTCTTGTCGGTCATGGGGGCAATGCTTTCAACGGAAGTGACAGGCGACCCAATGGCCGCCCTGGGAAGACGAAGGGCGCTCCGTCAGTTCGGGCGTCTTCTCCTTGCACACGGCCTGCGCCATCGGGCAGCGCGTGTGAAAGCGGCAGCCCGAGGGCGGGTTGGCCGGGCTCGGCGGATCGCCCTGCAGCAGCAGGCGGCGCGCGGGCGTGCGCGGGTTGGGCACGGGCACGGCCGACAGCAGGATCTCGGTGTACGGATGGCGTGGCGCCGAGAACAGCGTGTCGCGGTCGGCGATCTCCACGATGTGGCCGAGGTACATCACGGCCACGCGGTGGCTGATGTGGCGCACCACGGCGAGGTCGTGCGCCACGAACAGGTAGGCGATGCCGAACTCGGCCTGCAGGTCCATCAGCAGGTTGACCACCTGCGCCTGCACCGACACGTCGAGTGCCGACACGGGCTCGTCGCAGACGATCAGCTTGGGGTTGAGCGCCAGCGCGCGCGCAATGCCCAGGCGCTGGCGCTGGCCGCCCGAGAACTCGTGCGGAAACTTCTTCGCCGCCTCGGGCCGCAGGCCCACGCGCGAGAACAGCCACTGCACGCGCTCGCGGCGCTCGGCCACCGACACGTCGCCGAAGTTGCGCAGCGGCTCGGCCACGATGTCGCCGGCCGTGAGGCGCGGGTTCAGCGAGGCGTACGGGTCCTGGAAGATGATCTGCAGGTCGCGCCGGCGCTGGCGCATCGCGTTCGCAGGCAGGGTCAGCAGCTCTTCGCCGTTCAGCCGCACCGAGCCCGAGGTGGGCTCGACCAGCCGCATCACCGACTTGGCCGTGGTGGTCTTGCCGCAGCCCGATTCGCCGACCAGCGACAGCGTCTCGCCGTGCCCCACGGTGAACGACACGCCGTCGACCGCCTGGATCGCGGGCTTGGCCGGGCGCAGCCAGCGCCGCGGCGAGGTGTAGTGCTTGCGCAGCTCGCGCACCTGCAGCAGCGGCGCCTTGGTGGATGTTGTTGTCGTTGTTGTTGTCATGCGCTCACCTCGGCAGCCTCGTCGGTCCATTGTTCCTGCACCGCGAAGCAGGCGACCACGTGGCCGTCTCCCTGCGTCGAGAGCGGCGGTGTCTCGCGGCGGCAGCGTTCACGCGCCTGCGCGCAGCGCGCGGCAAAGGCGCAGCCGCGCCCCAGCTCGTGCGCGGCGGGCACCATGCCCGGAATCTCGTGCAGCCGCGCGCTCGAGGTGCTCATAGCGGGCATCGAGGCCATCAGCGCTCGCGTGTAGGGGTGCAGCGGGCGGTCGAAGAGGTCGACCACGTCGGCCTCTTCCACCTTCTTGCCGGCGTACATGACGACCACGCGGTCGCAGCTCTCGGCCACCACGCCCAGGTCGTGCGTGATCATCACCACGCCCATGCCCAGCTCCTTCTGCAGCCGCTTGATGAGGTCGAGGATCTGCGCCTGGATGGTCACGTCGAGCGCGGTGGTGGGCTCGTCGGCGATCAGCACCTCGGGATTGCAGGCCAGGGCCAGCGCGATCATCACGCGCTGGCGCATGCCGCCCGAGAGCTGGTGCGGGTACTCGTTCACGCGCCGCTCGGGCTCGGGAATCTGCACCAGGCGCAGCATCTCGACCGCGCGCTGCAGCGCCTCGGCGCGGCTGGCCTTCTGGTGCAGCTGCACCGTCTCGGCGATCTGCCGGCCCACGGTGAGCACCGGGTTCAGCGAGGTCATCGGCTCCTGGAAGATCATCGAGATGCGGTTGCCGCGGATCTGCCGCATCTCGCGTTCGCTGAGCTGCATCAGGTCGGTGCCGCGCAGGCGCACCGCGCCCATGTGGCGCCCGGGCGGCGTGGGCACCAGCCGCAGGATCGAGAGCGCCGTCACGCTCTTGCCGCAGCCCGATTCGCCGACCACGCCGAGCGTGCGACCCGCGCGCACGGTGTACGACACGCCGTCGACCGAGCGCACCGTGCCGGCGAGCGTGCTGAAGTAGGTGCGCAGGTTGTCGACCTCGAGCAAGGGCTCGCCGGGGGCGAGGGTGACCTGGGACATGGGAATGGTCATGGCGCGTTCCTCTTCACAGCTGCCGCGCCAGGCGCGGGTCGAGCGCATCGCGCAGGCCGTCGCCGAGCAGGTTGATGGCCAGCACCGTGGCCGCCAGCAGCAGGCCCGGGTACAGGATGATGTGGAACGCCACGGTCACGAAGTTGCGGCCCTCGGCCATCATGTTCCCCCAGCTCGGCGTCTGCGAAGGCACGCCCACGCCAAGAAAGGACAGCGCAGCCTCGGTGAGCACGGCGGCGGCGGCGACGAAGGTGGCCTGCACCACCAGCGGCGCCACGATGTTCGGCAGCACGTGCCGCACGAGGATCACCGGCAGCCGTGTGCCCACTGCATGCGCGGCCTCCACGAACAGCTGCTCGCGCAGCGTGAGCGCCAGCGAGCGCACCAGCCGCACCACGCGCGGAATCTCGGGCACGGTGATGGCGATGATCACGGTGGTGAGGCTGGCGCGCGTCACGGCCATGAGCGCAATGGCCAGCAGGATGCCGGGGATGGCCATGAGGCCGTCCATCACCCGCATGATCGGGCCGTCGGCCCAGCGCACGAAGCCCGACACCAGGCCCAGCGCGATGCCGAAGAAGGTGGCGAGCACGGCCACCGAGGCGCCGACGATCATCGACACGCGACCGCCCCACACGGCGCGGCTGAACACGTCACGGCCCAGCGCGTCGGTGCCGAACCAGTGCTCGGCCGAGGCCGGCTGCATGCGCGCCAGCGGGTCGATGTCCTGCGGGTCGTGGGTGGCGATCCAGGGGGCGGCGATGGACAGTGCGGCCACCGCGAGGAGCAGCAGCGCGCCGACGATCAGCGTCGGGTGCTTGCGCACCCAGCGCCAGCGCGGCGGTACGAAAGGAGGGTCTTCGGCGGCGTCGGCAACGGCGGTGCTGGGCACCGGCGCATCGACCTCGCGCAAGGGCAGGGCAGTGGACATGGCGTCGTGGGGCTCGTTCTTTGTTCTAGTACTGGATGCGCGGATCGAACAGGCGGTAGCTCAGATCGATCAGGAGGTTGATCAGCACGTACACGCCCGCCGACAGCAGCAGCACGCTCTGGATCACCGGGTAGTCATGACGCTGCACCGAATCGATCACCAGCCGGCCCACGCCCGGAATGGCGAACACCGTCTCGGTGACCACCACGCCGCCGATCAGGAGCGCAATGCCCGCGCCGATGGTGGTGGCGATGGGAATGGCCGCGTTGCGCAGCGCATGGCCCAGCACCGGCAGCACGCCCAGGCCCTTGGCGCGCGCGGTGCGGATGTAGTCCTCGTGCAGCACCTCGAGCACGGTGGCGCGCGTCATGCGCGTCACCAGCGCGATGTACACCAGCGCCAGGTTCACGCAGGGCAGCACCAGCGCGCGCAGCCAGGCGCCGGGGCCTTCGGAGAAGTTCACGTAGCCCTGCACCGGAAACCACGGCAGCTGCACCGCGAAGGTGTAGACCAGCAGGTAGCCCACGAGGAACACCGGCACCGAGAAGGCCAGCACCGCGAACAGCATCACGAGGCGGTCGATCCAGGTGCCCGCGCAGTAGGCCGCGAGCGTGCCCAGCGGCACGGCCGTCACCAGCGTGATGAGCATGGTCAGCGCCGCGATCGACACCGTCGGCTCCAGCCGCTGGCCGAGCAGCTGCGTCACCGGCACCTGCGTGAAGATCGAGGTGCCCAGGTCGCCGGTGAAGATCTTGCCGATCCACAACCCGAACTGCTGCCACAGTGGCAGGTTCAGGCCGAGCGCGGCGCGCAGCTTGTCGATGTCCTCGGTGGTGGCGAGGTCGCCCGCGATGAGCGCGGCCGGGTCGCCGGGCGACAGGTGGATCAGCAGGAACACCACCACGGCCACCACCGCCATCACCGGCAGCGTGGAAAGAAAGCGTCGAACGATGTAGCCCATGGCGGTGCGCGTGGCTTACTTGTCGAGCACCCAGACGGTGGGCATGCCGGCCCACATCTTGTCCAGCCCCTTGATGCTGGCGCGCGCCGCGAACGCGGCCGAGTACTGGCCCGCGTTGATGTACGGCACGGCCTCATAGGCACGCGACTGGAAGGCGTCGAGCAGTTCCTTGCGCTTGGCCGGCACGGTTTCCTTCAGCCAGGCGGTGCGCAGCTCGTCGAGCTTCTTGTCGCAGGGCCAGCCGGGCAGCGTGTTGCCGCAGGCCGCGCCCAGGTAGGCGTTGCTGATGGGCGAGTTCACGTCGAACTCGCCGGCCACCGTGACGTACATGTTCCAGCCGCCGGCGTCGGCCGCATCGCGCTTGGCGCGACGCGCGCCGATCGAGGCCCAGTCCATGGTCTGCGCATCGACGTTCAGGCCGATGCTCTTCATGGTCTGCGCGGCCATCAGCGCCTCGGCATTGAGGTAGGGCACGTCGCTGGGCACCATCAGCACCACCTTCTCGCCCTTGTAGCCGGCGTCGGCGAGCATCTTCTTCGCCTTGGCGACGTCGGCCTTGCGGAAGGGTTCCGCGCCGGCCGAGGTGTCGTTGGGGCTGCCGCAGATGAACCAGGTGGCGCAGTAGGCCATGCGCATGTCCAGCGGGAAGCCCATGGCCGCGACGAAGCGTTCCTGGTTCACGGCCTGCAACAGCGCCTGGCGCACCTTCGGGTTGTCGAAGGGCGGGTGCAGCTGGTTCATCACCAGGAAGCCCTGGTAGGCGCCGCCGGAGCCGATCTTGATGTTGCTGTCGGTGCGCAGCGGCGCGATGTAGTCGGGCGCCAGCTGCTCGATGTAGTCGACCTCGCCGCGCTTGAGCGCCGAGATCGCGCTGTTGGCGTCGGGCAGGTAGAGCCATTCGACGCGGTCGAGGCTGGTCTTCTTGCTGCCGGCCAGGCCGCTGGGCGGCTCGCTGCGTGCCACGTAGTTCGGGTTGCGCACGAACACCGTCTTGTTGCCCGGCACCCATTCGTCACGCTTGAAGATGAAGGGCCCCGAGCCGACGACCTCGGTGAGGGGCGCGGTGGCCGGCAGCTTGGCGATGCGCTCGGGCAGGATCACCGGCGGAAAGCCCGAGGGCTTGGCCAGCGCGTCGAGCACCATGCCGAAGGGCTCGTTGAGCGTGAGTGTGAAGTTGCGTGCGTCGGTCGCCTTCCACTCGGCGCCGACGGCCGTCATGGCGCGGCCCAGGCTGTCGCGCGCCGCCCAGCGCTGCAGCGAGGCCACGGCGTCGGCCGAGGTCACGGCGGCGCCGTCGGAGAACTTCAGGCCGGGGCGCAGCGTGAAGCTCCACTGCTTGCCGTCTTTCGAGGTCGTGTACTTCTCGACCATCTGCGGCTGCGGCTTGCCGGTGGCATCCTGCGCGAACAGCGTGTCGTACACCATGTGGCCGAAGTTGCGCGAGATGTAGGCCGTGGTGAAGGTCGGGTCGAGGATCTTCAGGTCGGCATGCGCCACCACCTTGAGTGTCTTGGGCGGCGTCTGGGCGAGCGCGGGAAGGCTGGCGGCCGAAAGGGCCAGGGCAGCGAGGGCAGCAAGCGTTCGTCGGGTCATCGTCGGTTCTCCGGTCGGTGGGGCGAAACAAAAAAAGAAGAGGGAGTTCAGGCGGCGACGCCGATGGGCCACTTCGGCAGGCGGGCCTTGCGGTACGGCAGGGTGGTGAGGTCGAGCGTCACGGCGCCCGGTGCGCCGGCGTAGATCACGTGCTTGGCCACCTGGGAGTACGACGCGTAGAAGTGCTGCGACGACTTGACGACCACGATCTTCTTGGCCGCGAGGTCGCAGCCCAGCTGCGTGAACAGGTCGGTGCCCATGGCCTGGTTGCGCCGCGTGATCAGCACGATGTCGATGCCGTTCACCTCGACCAGCGCGCAGTCGCCCATGGCGGTGGGCGTGTTCGACAGGCCCGTCATCACCAGGTCTTCCTGCAGCGCCTTCACGGTGCATTCGAGGTCCAGCGGGTCGCCCGACAGCGGGCTGATCTTGCCGCCGATGCGCATCTGCAGCTTCGCGCCCACGCCGGCGTCGAAGGCGATGCGCACGGCGATCGGGTCCCACATCGGGCCCAGGGCCGCGTTGGTGATGCTGCGCTCCAGCATGCGGCGCAGGATGAAGGTGGAGTCGCTCGCCGCGCCGCCGCCGGGGTTGTCGGCGCCGTCGGCCAGCACCACGGGGCCGCCGTCGAAGGCCAGGGCCTCGTCGAGCGAGTCGTCGATGCTGGGGTAGTTGACCGTGAGGCCGTCGCGCATGCCGATGACTTCGTCGGCCAGCTGGCGTGCGAGCGCATTCGCCTTGGCCTGATCGCCGTCGGTGTAGACCAGCACCTTGGTGCCCATCTCGGGCACGTCGCCCCACGAGAAGCCGTGCGTGAGCGAGACCGAGAGCACGCCGTCCTTGCCTTCGAGCGCCTGCATGCGCTGCACGAAGCTGCGCGCCGGTTCGCGCGACGTGTGGACGGTGACGATGATGTCGCAGTCGACCATCGCGACCACCGGCTTGACCTTGCCTTCCACGGCCGCGGCGCAGATGTCGACGAGCTCCAGCCCGCGTTCGAGCACGTCGGTGTGCGGATACTCCTTGAAGGAGACCATCACGTTGGCGTTGTCCACCATGGCGGGCGTGAGGTGGTTGTGCGGGTCGAGCTCGGCGCCGATCACCACGTCAGGGCCCACGATCTGGCGCACGCGCGCCAGCATGTCGCCTTCGCAGTCGTCGTAGCCGTCGGCCACCATCGCGCCGTGCAGGCCGAGCAGCACCATGTCCACCGGCAGCGCGGCGCGCAGGTCGTTCAGCATTTCGTCGCGCAGGGTTTCGTAGGCATGGCGCGTGGTGATGCCGCTGGGCTGCGCGCCCGCCACCATGCCTTCGAGCAGCGTCCAGCCCTTTTCCTTGCCGCGGATGCGCGCGGCCCACAGCGGGCCCGAGTAGATCGTCAGCGCATCGGGATGCTGGCCGGCGGGGAAGTAGCCGCGGTCCTTGAAGGAGGCGATGCCGGTCGGCATCGGGCCGAAGGTGTTGGTTTCGGTCGCGAGGGAGGCACTGAAGACACGCATGGTGATTTCTCGTGGGGAAGATTGGTGGGGAGGGAACGCGGATCAGCCGGCCGTACGCAGGCGCTGCGGGCCGAGCATCTCGGCCGTGAGCCCGAAGCCCGCGATGCGCTCGGGCAGCGGCAGGCCGCGTGCCAGCGCGGCGCAGGCCTCGCCCATGGCGGCCGAGGTCTGGATGCCGTAGCCGCCTTGCGCCGCGACCCAGAAGAAGCCGGGCGCGTCGGGCGCGAAGCCGCCCACCAGGTCGCCGTCGGCCACGAAGGAACGCAGGCCGGCCCAGGTGCGCGTGGGCCGGCGGATGGCGAGCGTGGTCGCCTCCTCGATGCGGTGCATGGCGATGGCGATGTCCATCTCTTCGGGCTGCACGTCCTGCGGCTCGACCGGGTCGGCGTTGGCCGGCGAGCCCAGCAGCATGCCGGCGTCGGGCTTGATGTACCAGCCCTCGTCGGCGGCGAACACCATCGGCCAGTGCGCCACGCTCTGGCCCTCGGGCGGCGCGAAGATGAAGGCCGAACGGCGGCGCGGCTCGATGCCCAGCGGGCGCACGCCGGCCAGCTGCGCGATCGTGTCGACCCAGGCGCCGGCGGCGTTGAGCACCACGGGCGCTTCGTACACCGCGCCGCCCGCCGTCACGCGCCAGCGGTCGCCCACGCGCTCCATGGCCGTGACGTCGGCGTCGCACACCAGCTTGCCACCGGCCTGGCGCATGCCGCGCAGGTAGCCCTGGTGGATGGCGTGCACGTCCATGTCGGAGGCGTCGGGTTCGTACACCGCGCCAGCCACCTGCTCGGGGCGCAGCGCCGGCACCATCTCGCGCGCCTGCTCGCCATCGAGGCGCTGGGCGCCGACGTTCATGGCGCGCAGCAGTTCCCAGTGCGCTTCGAGCTCGTGCAGGTGCTCGGTGCCCGCGACCATCATCGCGCCGCGCGGCGTGAGCAGCGGGTGCTCGGCAAAGCCTTCGGGCGGGTGTTCGAGGAAGGCGCGGCTGGCCATGGTGAGGGCACGCACCTGCGGCGTGCCGTAGCTCTCCATGAAGAGCGCGGCCGAACGGCCGGTGGAGTGGTAGCCCGGCTGGGCTTCGCGTTCGAGCAGGATCACGCGGGCATGCGGGGCGAGCCAGTGGGCCACCGAGGCCCCGGCGATGCCGCCGCCGATCACGAGGTAGTCGGCCACGACGGGAGTGGTTGTGCTTGTTGTCATCGCCGAAAAGTGTAGGTAGAAATTTGCGGATACGCAAATTGATTTGCGCCAACCAAGGGGAAACCATGGGTGCACCACCGAGGTGAAATTTGCGTACACGCAATTTGCGCATACGCAAAACGCATGCCGGGGCTGTCGCGCCGTGCGTGGCCGGCCGGGCGCGGGGCTGGCAGAATCACCCGGCATACCTAGAGAAAGCCAAGCGTGACTCCACACACAGGGAACCGGGGCGGGGCGAAGCCGAAGGAAGAGCCGCCCACGCTGGACCGCACCACTTTCGGCCATCGCCTGCGCACCGCGCGCAAGCGTTTCGGCTGGACGCTGGCGCAACTGGCCGAGCGCTCCGGCGTGTCGATCACCACCATCTCGCGCGCCGAGCGCGGCCAGCTCGCGCTCGGCTACGAGAACTTCACCGCGCTGGGCCGCGCGCTCGAGATGGACATGAACGCCATGTTCGCGGGCGCGGGCGTCAAGCCCGAGCAACTCGACGGCCCGGTCGTCACGCGCGCGGGCAAGGGCGTGGTCTACAAGGGGCTGGCCATCGCCTACGAGTTCCTGGGCACCACCGCCGCCGGCAAGCAGATGAGCCCCATCGTCGGCACCGTGCACGCGCGCCGCATCAACGGCCCCGAGGACTTCGTGCGCCACACGGGCGAAGAGTTCGCCTACGTGCTGTCGGGCGAGATCGACGTGTACTTCGACAACGGCGAAGTGGTGCGCCTGGCGCGCGGCGACTCGCTGTACTTCGACAGCCGCCTCGGCCATGCCTACGTGAGCGTGAGCCGCCAGCTCGCGAAGATCGTGGGCATGACCTCGGGGGAGAGCGGGCACATGAAGTCGGCGCGCGAGGCGCCTGCGATGAAGCCGGCGCGCAAGACCGTGGCGGCGAAGAAGACCGGTCGGGGCGGGAAGGGGTGAGCTCGTCGCCGGCCGGCATGGTCCGGGTCTATGTCTACGGCGCCGAAGCGACCTACAGCGGCGTCTGCGATTTCGAGTGGGATGCACCGGCCGTGGGTGGCAGGCACAAGCTCATGCTCTTCCTGGCGCAAAGTGAAGACGTCCCTCGCGAAGAGGATGCTGCGTCGGAGCTCGCGAAATTCGGATTCGTCGACCTTCGCCTTTGGGAAGGGCGCCCGGTGGATGTCGAGGCGCTGAACGATCCTCGGATGCACGCGTTCCGGAAACACTACGAAGGCGCATTCGAGGAGGGGTGCTCGATCGTCTGGTATCCCTAGCTGCCAGTAGACGGAAGGGCCTTCACTTCAAGAGCTTGAAGGTTGAGCCCGAGCGAGCACCTCGCCAGAATCGCAAATTCCGACCGACATGAAGGAGACATGACGATGTCAGAGCACCGAATTTTCGCGATGCCGTTCGCCAAGGTGTACCCCATGTACGTCCAGAAAGCGGCGCGCAAGCAGCGCACGAAGGACGAAGTCGATCAGGTCATCTGCTGGCTCACCGGCTACGACGCGGCGGGGCTGCAGCAGCAGATCGAACAGCAGAACGATTTCAGGACCTTCTTCGCGCAGGCCCCGGCGCTGCACCCGAACCGCGCGCTGATCAAGGGCGTGGTGTGCGGCGTGCGCGTCGAGGAAGTCGAAGACCCGCTGATGCAGAAGATCCGCTACATGGACAAGCTGGTCGACGAGCTGGCCAAGGGCAAGGCGATCGAGAAGATCCTGCGGACGTAGTGCGAATGGGGCCTGCCTAGCCGGTCGCCACGATGACATGCGCCTGGATCTTCCCAGCCACCGGGCCGGTGCCATGCCGGCTGGCAATCGCCTCCTCCGCGCGGTCGGTCGCGAGCTGGAGCAGGCTTGCGTCGCGCGCCTCGATCTCGTTGCGCAGCGGCGTGCCCTGGCAGTAGGCCACCGCCACCTCGCGTGCCGAGGGCGAGTGGCTCAGCTTCTCGTGCGTCTGGACCTCGATGTCGGTGAACCCCGCGCGGCGCAGGTCGTCGCGGATCTGTGCGACGTCGTGGTAGCCGTGCGGCGTGCGCGCGAGAAAGCGCGGCGGGTCGTCCGGGAACACGGTGGCGACGGCGCGGGTGACGTCGTCGGCGAAGGCGTTGTCTTCGATGCGGTCCCAGACGCTGAACACGAAGCGCCCGCCGGGTTTCAGCACGCGACGCGCCTCGCTGTAGCCGGCAACTCTGTCAGGGAAGAACATGGCGCCGAACTGGCACAGGACCACATCGAACGAGGCGTTCTCGAACGGCAGGGCGAGCGCATCGGCCTGCCGCCATTCGATGCGGTTGTCCCTCGCCTGCCGCGTGACCGCGTAGTCGAGCATGGCGGGGTTGAGGTCGGTCACCACGTAGCGCGCACCGGCGCCGAGCTGGGGTGCCAGCATCCGCGTGACCGCGCCGCTGCCGGCCGCCGTTTCCAGCACCGCGCCGGGCGAGAACGCAGCGACCAGGGCGGCCGCGTCGACGGCGTAGCCCTCGAAGATCAGGGGGACCATCAGCGTGTCGTAGAACTTCGGGATCGAGCCCGCGAACACCTTGTCGCTTTCGTCGGCCATGGGAACTCCTTGAAAGCTCTGAACAGAGCGGGCCTGCTCCCTTGCTCCAACGAGTCCGTTGCCTGTTCGGGCATGCGTGACGGGGACGATGGGCCATGGTGGCCCTGCCAGGCATCGTCGTCAACGCCGTTGCGCGGGCGTCCTCCCCTGTAGTGGGTACCGGAGATGTTGCCGGGCGTTTCGGGCGCGCCGATCGGTCGACCCCCTAACGGCCGCGGTCCCCATCGCGCACCGATTCGATCGTGCCGTTGTAGATGCGCACGATGCCGAAGAAGGTGCCCGGACCCCGGTCGTAGGTCCATTCCTCCATCGGTACGCATTGATTGGCCAGCACCGCCTCGGGGCTGCCCGGCCGATAGGGCGTGAGGACCCAGCCCAGCTGCACCATCGGCACGCAGACCATCTGCCGGTAGACCGGCTCGCCGCAGGTCTGGAGCAAGGTCGCGGGCGACGCTCCTTTTCCGACGAGGTAGCCGTTACAGGCGAGGGACTGGGCCGAGGCGGAGCCGGCAGCGAGCAGGGCTGCGGCTGCGATCGACAGCCCGGTGGCCAGGCGTGTGAAACGAGTCACACCCGGCATCGTTGACCTTCTTGAATGCTTCATGTGCGCATCGCTCACTCACGAACCAGTTGGGCGTACCGCCAGAGGCCCCAGATTGCGCCGAAGGTGATGCCGATGCCCACGCTCCAGCCCGCCGGCACATCGAATCCGATGGCCAGGATCAGCATCAAGCCGACGCTGACCAGCGCGATGAACGTCAGCGTGACGAAGTCGAAGCGCGCGACCTCGACGGCGTCTTCCGCCACGCTGCGGTTGCGCTGGCCGTGCTTGCGGCGCAGGCCTCGGAACAGCAGGACATCGAGAACGAAATCGAAGATGCCGACGACAAGGTCGGCCAGGATGCTCCACATCGGGACGCTCCATTTGCGGTGACACCCTGGGTTGTCGCTGTGCGCTCAAGGGTCCGGCCCGGGTGGTGCGGCGGAGCCGGGCGAAATGTTAGCGCGCTTCCGGCAAGGCAGGCCATCGTCCTCCGACCCGCTTCACGCCGGCATCTTCGGCGGCCAGTTGTGCGTCTCGCCGCGGCCCTCGCTGCACCACGCATACAGCGCGTCGTATATCACCAGCCCATGCTGCAGCATGGCGTGGTCATCGGCGAACACGCGCGACAGGCCCAGCGAGATGGCGTAGAGCCCCGCCGACTGCGGCGTGAGGTCGAGCCGCGCGGTGTCCGCGCCGCGCACGATGTCGGCCATCTGGTGCAGCGCAGGGTCGGCGAGCCGGTACTTCGCGAGGAAGGCGTCGAAGCTGCAGCGTTCGCCGACGTGGCTCATCTCCACGCCCGGAATGTCGTAGGACGTGGCGCCGGTGCTTTGCGCCATGGCCAGCACGTCGGCCGGCGGCACGTAGAGAAACTCGGCCTCGCGGTCGATGAAGCGCAGGATCAGCCACGGGCAGGCGATGCGGTCGATCTTCGGGCGTTCGCGGGTGATCCATTTCATGGCGTGGCTCCTGGGTCGGCAGGCTTGGGCTGGAGCGGCCGGCCGGCGGCCTGCCAGCCGTCGATGCCGCCGCGCAGATAACGGGCGTCCAGGCCCGCGGCGCGCAACCGCAGGGCCGTGCTGCGTCCCACCTCGTGGCCGTACACGCAGTAGACGACCAGCGCGCGATCGGCCGGCAGTTCGGCGGCCCAGCGATCGACCGCCGCCGGGTCGCGCCAGCGGGCACCGGGGAGCATCGACGCGGCCTGTGCGAACACGCCGGCACGGCGCACGTCGAGCAGCATCGAGCCGGCCACGTCGTCCTGCGCCGCGCCGAAGGGCTCGCTGGCGGCGTGCACCGCCTGCTGGTAGCGCGCGTACACCGGGGCCCAGTCGATGTTGGCCATGAAGGCATCGACGTACGCGCCGGCGGCGGCGCCGTGGTCCAGGTGGTAGGCGTGCTCGTACATGTCCAGCGCCAGCAGCGGCGTGCCGCCCGCCAGCGCGTGGGTGTGGTCAGCAGCCCATTGGTTGACCAGCGTGCCCTCGCGCGGCTGGAAGGTGAGCAGCACCCAGCCCGAACCGCCGCCAAGCGCCTTGCCCATCGCTGCGAATTCCTCGCGCCATCGATCGACGCTGCCGAAATTTGCCGCCAGGGCGAGCGCCATGGCGGGCTCCATCGACCGGCCATCGCCGCCGAGCGAGGCGAAGTACAGCTCGTGCAGCAGCATCGAGTTGCTGGCGATGAGCTCTTCGCGCTTGAGGCCGTTGAGCGCGAAACCGGGCATGGCGGTGAACGATGCCGTGGCGAGCTGCGCGCGGATGGCGTTGAGGCGCCTGACGGCGCCGCCATAGTTGTTCTGGTGATGGCTGTTCAGAAGCTTCTGCGACAGCCCGCGCAGCGTGGCGGGGTCGAAGGGCAATGGTTGGGGCCGGGCGTCCATGGGAACTCCTTCAGCGCGGCAGGGCAGACAGCCACGTGAGCGCCAACCCGATGGCCGCGCAGGCACCGAGCAACGTCATCACGCCGACCTTGAAGCGGAACAGGGCGATGGCCGCGGCCACGGCCATCACCGCCGAGATCGCGTCGAAGCGGCCTGCGAAGCCGTGCGGCCAGAGCACGTGGTACGCGAAGAACAGCGCCAGGTTCAGGATCACGCCCACCACCGCCGCGGTGATCGCCGACAGCGGCGCAGTGAAGCCCAGCCGGCCGTGCGTGGCCTCGATGGCGGGCCCGCCGGCCAGGATGAAGATGAACGAGGGCAGGAAGGTGAAGAAGGTGACGACGGTCGCCGCCAGCGCGCCGCCGAGGAACAGCGAGTCGGGCCCCAGCACCTGCGTCAGCCAGCCGCCGACAAAGCCGACGAAGGCCACGACCATGATGAGCGGGCCCGGCGTGGTTTCTCCCAGCGCCAGCCCGTCGATCATCTGCGTGCCGGAGAGCCAGTGGTACTGCTCGACGGCCCCCTGGTACACGTAGGGAAGCACGGCATAGGCGCCGCCGAAGGTCAGCAGTGCGGCCTTGGTGAAGAACCCTCCCATCTGCGTGAGCGTGCCATGCAGGCCCTGGGTCGCGACGAGCACGCCCATGGCCAGCAGCCACAGGCCCAGGCCGATGCCCAGGATCCTGAGCAGGTGCGCGCGTGAAAAGCGCGCGTGCGCCGGCGTGGGCGTGTCGTCGTCGATCAGCGCCGGGCCGTAGTGCTGCTGCGCGCTGCCATGGCCGCCGCCGAGCGCGAACACCTCGGGCGCCCGTCGCGCGCCGAAGTGGCCGATGAGGCCGGCGGCCAGCACGATCGCCGGAAACGGCGCATCGAACGCGAAGATGGCGACGAAGGCCGCGGCGGCGATGCCCCACATCCACCGGTTCTTCAACGCACGGCTGCCGATGCGATGCGCCGCATGCAGCACCAGCGCGGTGACCGCCGGCTTGATGCCGTAGAAGATGCCGGCCACCACCGGCACGTTGCCGAAGCGCAGGTAGACCCACGACAGCGCGATGAGGATGAACAGCGAGGGCAGCACGAACAGGGTGCCGGCCACGAGGCCGCCGCGCGTGCGGTGCATGAGCCAGCCAATGTAGGTGGCCAGTTGCTGCGCCTCGGGGCCGGGCAGCAGCATGCAGAAGTTCAGCGCGTGCAGGAAGCGCTTTTCGCTGATCCAGCGCCGCCGCTCGACCAGCTCCGCATGCATGATCGCGATCTGCCCGGCGGGCCCGCCGAAACTGATGAAGCCGAGCTTGAGCCAGAAGCGAAACGCTTCGGCAAAGGAAATGGGCGTGGGGGGCGCAGGAAGCGCGGAGGGGGCGTCAGGCAAGGCGGTGTCCACGGAAAACTCCGTTGAGGGTCACCAGCGCTTGGACGGGACACCGTCTTGCTTTGCAGCGCGGGAGGCTGTTTTCCCGCGGAAGGGCATCGTAGCAGTGGCCGTTCCTGCTGGCAACGCAGGGCCCTCAGGCCCTCTTCACGTTGCTGGAACGCACCCGTGCGTCTTTTCGGTCAGCGCACCTGCGCGCACACGCGCTTGAACACGATCCCGCTCACCGTGGTCGGACCGCCCACGGCCTTCCACTCGCTGCGCCGGGCGAGGTCGATGTCGTGCACTTCCAGCGGCCCGTTGTGGCTGATGACGCGGCGCATCTTTTCGCGCCGGCCCTTGCAGTCGTAGTCGTAGAGATAGCGCGAGGTGCGAAACGGGGTCTTGCCCACGTCGGTCTGCAGCTCGTCGTAGCGGTAGAGCGTCCACGCTTCCACGGCATCGCCATGCGGCTTGATCGAGTCGCGTTGCAGCAGCACCTGCTTGCGAGGGGTGGTGGCGATTTCGGTCCAGGTGTCGGCGGCTTGTGCGGGGACTGCAGTCAGCAAGGTCGCCGCAGCGCAGGCGGAGGCGACGAGGTGGCATGCCAGCACGGCGCGGTGCTTGGGCAGACGAGGCTTCATTGGTTTCACTCCCTGTGAATCGGTGGGCAAGCAGGCGAAGAATGCCATGCATCGCCGCGAGCGAGAACCTGCGCCTCACGTCGCGATGAACGCCGAAGGCTTCTGCCCGAGCCGCTTGCGGAACATGGTGGAGAAGGCGCCCGGGCTGTCGTAGCCCAGCTGAAGCGCCACCGCGGTCACCGAACGGCCCGTTGCCAGTTGGGCCATGGCCGAGAGCAGGCAGGCCTGGCTGCGCCATTCGGCGAACGCCATCCCGGTGTGCAGGCGGAAGAACCGGCTGAAGGTGCGCTCGCTCTGGTGCAGTTGCTGCGCCCAGGCCAGGGGCGAGGTGCGCACGTCGGGCGCGTGCAGGAAGGCGATGCACAGCGCCGCCAGCCGCGGCTCGCCCGGCAGCGGCGCGAAGAAGGGCAGGGCCGCCGCGCGGCCGACCTCCTGCAGCACCAGCGACATCAACAGGCCGTCGCGGCCGCGTTCGTCGTACAGCGCCGGCACGTCGATGGCCTCGATCAGCAACTGCCGCAGCAGCGGCGACACGGCCAGCACTTCGCACTGCGGACCGCCGCGCGGCGCGGCGGCCGGCTCGATGTAGAGGCTGCGCGTGCTGACGCCCACCATCCGCACCCGGTGCGGCTTGCCGGCCGGAATCCAGACACCGCTGTGCGGCGGCACGACCCAGGCGCCGTCGTCCGTGCCCACCTCCATCAGCCCGGTCGCGCCGTAGAGAAACTGGGCGCGGCGGTGGCTGTGCATTTCCAGCAGGGTGCCGGGCGCGTAGTCGGTGCCGATGGCCAGCACGGCGCGGGGCGTGGGGTCGAGGGTGTCGAGAGGCTGGTTGCGCACGGCAGCGGATCAGTGGGTTGGCCGGAACGCAAATATTGTTGACCGAACATCGCAAGCGCGCCAGACCCTCGGACTCTAGCCTCGAGGCTTCTTTCCGTGTCGATGGAGTGCCTTGTGTCGTTGTATGTGATGTTGGTGGTGTGCGGATGCCTGACGGGCGTCACCACCGTGCTGTTCGGTTTCGGCGGTGGATTCGTCGTGGTCCCGTTGCTCTACCAGCTGCTGTCCCAGCTGAATGCGGCCGACAGCGCCGTCGGGCAGTCGGCCATGCAGATCGCGGTGGCCACGTCCACCTGCGTGATGGTCTTCGGCGCGCTGCTGGCCACGTGGCGCCATCAGCGAGCGGGGACGCTGGACTGGTCGCACATCCGGCCGCTGCTGGGCGTGATCGGCGCCGGCGCGGTGCTGGGGGCGCTGGCAGCCACCGCGGTCCACGGGGAATGGCTGCGCCGGGCATTTGCCGCGTACCTCGCGCTGACCATCGTGGACTGCTGGCTGCGCCCCGGCTTTCTTTCGCCGGCCGTGGCGGGCAAGGCTGCGCCCTCTCTCACGGCCACGACGCTGTCGGGCCTGGCGATCGGCTGGATTGCTGCCTTCCTTGGCGTCGGCGGCAGCGTGATGACGGTGCCGCTCATGCGCCGTCGCGGCATCGAGATGAGTCGCGCGACGGCCATGGCCAATCCGCTGTCGCTGCCGGTCGCGCTGGCGGGCACGGCCACCTACGTGGCCTTGTCCGCCACCTCGACGCCGGCGTTCGGACCGTGGCATGTGGGGTATGTCGACGTGCGCGCGGCGGCGGCGCTCGTGGTGGGTTCGTGGATCGGCATCCGCGTCGCCGCGCTGTGGATCGGGCGCATTCCGGACCGCGTCCACGCCAAGGTCTACCTGGCCTTGTTGATCGTGGTGTTCGGGGCGATGGTGGTGCGCTGAGCGCACGGCACCGTCCCGCTTCACGCCATCGATGCGCCCAGCAGGAAGTCCGTGACCTCGTCCGAGAACACGCTGCGCCGCGCACCGATGAGCACGCCGTCCGCGTCCTGCGGGTCGGGCCGCGCAGGGGGCATGCCGTGGGCCACCAGGGCCTGGGCGCAGCCGACCCAGTCGCCGCCTTCGACGGGCTCGTTGAGCGAGGCCCACGACAAGGTGCCGCAGGCGTTGTCGCCGAAGCCGTGCGGCGCCTGCCAGTCGGCACCGTGTGCGAGCAGGAACCGGGTGAGCGCCGCATCGCCGCAGAACACGGCATGGTTGAGCGCCGAGGCGTCCCAGTCGCCACCACGGACTTCGAGCGGCCAGCCGAGCGTGACCATCGCCTTCACCGCGTCGCTGCAGCCCTGGGCGGCGAGCTCGGGCAGCAGGCGAAGCTGCGTGGTGTCGAGCGAGCCGAGGAGGCCGGGGTGCCGCGCCTGCAGCTCGCGCGCCGTGGCTTCGTCGCCGCGCGCGCATGCGGCGATGAAGGCTTCGCTGATGGAGAGTGGCGTCGGGTCGCCGCTCGCGGCCTGCAGCAGTTGCGCGACCTCCGTCAGCCCGAAGCGCAGGGCGACGATGTAGGCGGGTGTGCCGTCTTGCGTGAACACGTTGGGGTGCGCGCCAGCGGCCAGCAAGGCCTCGATGTGCGCCGGTGAACGGCGGCGGCGAAGGGCCCACAGCAGCGGCGAACCCCAGTCCGAGATGGGCGGACCCTGCGGCGGCTCGTTCGCGTCGCCGCCGTGTGCGAGCAGGAGGAGCAGCGTCTGGACGTCGTCCAGGTCGAGCACCCGGTACAGCGCGTTGGAGCCCGTCACGCGCGCGCCGGCTTCCAGCAGCAGCTTCGTGCAGGCGGGCTGGTCCAGCGAGTGGTACAGCGACTCGCCGTCGTTCGGGTCGGCCCCGGCGTCGAGCAGCAGCTTCGTCAGCTCAGGGTCGTGGTTCTGGCCGGCCGCGCCGTACAGCGCGGAAAGCCGCTCGGTGTCGGCCGGCGCTTCGAGCGATGCGGGAGGCCAGCGGTTGCCGGCGGACTGATCGGGCGAGGCGCCGGCCTCGAGCAGGAACTTCGCGCACGCGTGCAGGCGTTCGCGATGGCCCGGCAGTCGCATCAGGCCGGAATGCGTGACGGCGACGAGCGGCGGCAGTTGCAGCGGGCCGCCCGCGCGATGGACCCATGTCGGGTCTTGCGCGGTGGCGTGGCGCAGCGCGGCTTCATCGCCGATGGCGCAGGCCACCCAAGGGTCGCCAGCCGCCGTAAGGGCAGGGTTCTCGTCGCGCATGCGCAAGGCCGCCGCGGGCCTTGCGCGGTTCGTGCCACCAGCGATGTCGCCCGCGTACACGAGGCGCAGCCAATGGAGCACTGCTTGGGCCGGCTCATCGACCTGCGCCCTGCGGGCGAGGACAAAGCCCTGCAGGTCGGCCCACGACGCGAAGCCGTACTCGCGCGCCACGCACGACTGGGCATCGTGCAGGCGCAAGCCCTGGGCTGCGAGGGTGCCGTCAGTCTTGCCCGACGCAGCCGGCAGCGCGCTGCGAAATCGGTGAAAGGCCGCGGGATCGTTGCCGCGGTAGAGCGCCAGCAGTTCCTTGGCTTGCTTCTTCAGGTGGCCGATGTCGGGCCGGGCGGGAATGCGCTTCATGGAAACCTCCGTGCATCAGGCGCCGATGACCCGCAAATCCGGCTGCACAAAAGGCTGTGGATCGTCATGAAGAAGGCAAGTGGGTTCAACCCTTCCCGCGGGCCCGGGCGCGGCTTGCACCGCGGCCCGGATGGTAGCGGATCGGGTCAGGGCGACGCCACGCGCCGAAGTGCAGGTCACCGCTTGCGCGCCACGATGAAGGGGCGGTTCTCGCCACCCTTCGTCGCGTGGTTCTCGCTGGCAAGCACCTCGAAGCCGGCCGCCTGCAGATGCGCCCCGAGTTCTGCAGCCCGGAACACACCGGCATGCGGTGCCAGACCGATCGCGCGCATCGCGGGCAGCAAGGCCAGCCGCAAGAGCGGGGTCATGTCGCCGAGGCAGGGCGTCTTGGAGACGAACAGGCCCTGCGGCGCGAGCAGGGCGTGGATGCGGCGCAGCGTGCCGGGCAGGTCGCGCACCAGGTGGAGGTAGTTGAAGCCCAGGGCGACGTCGAAGAGGCCTTCGTCCGGTGCCAGCGTCTCGGCGGTCGCCACGCGGAACGCCAGGCCGGGCACCGGAGCGGCGGTGTGCTTCTCTTCGGCGATGGCGATCATGCCGTCGGCGATGTCCGTCGCCAGGTACGCGCGGACGTGGCCCGCGAGGCGCAGGGCCGTCGTGCCGGTGCCACAGCCCAGTTCGAGCACGCGCGCGTCGGGCTTGAACAGGGCGCGGGTCCGCTCGAGCGTGCGCGCGTAGCCGGCCTCGTCCGCGATGGCGCTCTTCGCGTAGCGGCGCGAGCTGCGGTCCCAGAATCTGGCGTCGTTCGCTAGGCTCATGGTCTTCGATGCGCGGTGTGTGGAAGGGTGCGGCGCACTGTAAACCGCCGCCTGGGTGCTGTCGCCGATTTGCACCGCTTCGCCCGCCATGTCGCTATGCTGGCGCCCGCCAATCACTCCAGGAAAAGAGACTCTCATGACCATGCGTACCTCGTCTTTCTTCTCCCTGCGTTCCGTCGCCCTGGCCTGCGGCCTGGCGCTGGGCGCCGTGGCCACCGCGCAGGCGGCGCCCGATGCGAAGCTGCTCGCCGCTGCCGAGAAGGCGCAGCCCGCCGTCATCGACAACCTGAAGGAGATGGTGTCCATCGAGTCGGGCAGCCTGAACGTCGAGGGCCTGATGAAGATGGCCGACGTGATCGAGGGGCGCCTGAAGGCGGCCGGCTTCAAGACGGAGCGCCGCAAGGCCTCGGCCGGTGCGGGTGCCGACATCGTCATCGGCACGATCAAGGGCACAGGCAAGCGCAAGATCATGCTGCAGGGCCACATGGACACGGTGTACGCGCCGGGCATCCTGAACAGCCAGCCCTACAAGGTGGACGGCAATCGCATCTACGGCCCGGGCATCGCCGACGACAAGGGCGGCCTCGCGGTGATGATGGCGTCGCTGAAGATCCTGGCCGACGCGGGCTGGCGTGACTACGACACGCTCACCGTGCTCGTGAACCCCGACGAAGAGGTGGGCTCGGTGGGTTCGGGTGAACTCATCGCCACCACGGCCGACCTGCACGACACCGTGCTGTCCTTCGAGCCGACGGCTGCCAAGGCGGTGGCCAAGGGCGAGTCGCTGCTGCTCGGCGCGGCCGGCATCGCGCAGGCCACGCTCGAGGTGAAGGGCCGCGCGGCGCACGCCGGCGCCGCGCCCGAGCTGGGCCGCAACGCGCTGTACGAGCTGTCGTACCAGATGCTGCAGACCAAGGACCTCGCCAAGGACATCCCTGGCGTGACGCTGAACTGGACCGTGGCACGCGCCACCGGCCCGATCAACCAGATCACCGAGAAGGCGCAGGCGCTGGGCGACATCCGCATCACGCAGCCCGGTGCCGAGAAGAAGCTCACCGAGGCGCTGCAGGCCAAGATCGCCAGCGGCAAGCTGATTCCCGACACCGAGACCACGGTGAAGGTCGAGGTGGGCCGCCCGGCCTTCGTCGCGGGCGCCAAGGGCCGCGCGCTGGCCGAGAAGGCGCAGGCGATCTACAAGGAGCTCGACCGCGAACTGGCGCTGACGCCGATGACCGGCGGCGGCACCGACGCGGGCTTCGCGGGCCGCTCGGGCAAGGCCACGGTGGTCGAGAGCTTCGGCCTCGCGGGCTTCGGCTACCACGCGCGCGACGAGTACATCGAGGTCGACTCGATCGTGCCGCGCCTGTACCTCGTGACGCGGCTGCTGACCGAGATCGGCAAGAACTGAGCTTGTAGCGCGCAGTGCGCCCGCGGCAGGGGCCGCGGGTTCACTGCGGTGCGTTGGGATCGCCCGGGCGGCGGCGATGGGCGGCAGCTGCCGCCGCGGCGGCCTGAGCCTGGGCTTGCTGCTGTTGCGCCTGCTGGCGTTGCATCTGTTCCTGCTGGTGCTGCTGCTGGCGCGCCTGGTTCTGCGCCGCCTGCTGTTGTTGTTGCATCTGCTGGCGCTGCATCTGCTCCTGTTGCTGGCGTTGCTGGGCCTGGGCGGCCTGCTGCTGTTGCATCTGCATCTGGCGCGCCTGTTCCATCTGGGCCTGGCGTTGCTGTTGCGCGGCTTGCGCCTGTGCCTGTTGTTGCTGTTGCAGCTGCTGCTGGCGACGGGCCTGCTCCTGTTGAGCCTGTTGCTGCATCTGCTGCGCTCGCTGGGCCTGTTCCTGCTGCGCCTGCCGTTGCCGTTGCTGTTGCTGGGCGGCCTGGGCCTGCTGCTGTTCCTGCTGGCGACGTAGCTGCTCCTGTTGCGCCTGTTGTTGCTGCATCTGTTGGCGGCGGCCCTGCTCCTGCTGGTCCTGGCGTTGTTGGCGCAACGCCTGTTCCTGTTGCTGCGCCTGCTGCTGGCGACGCGCCTGCTCTTGCTGGGCCTGTTGTTGGCGCTGCTGGTCTTGCGCGGCCTGCTGTTGCTGCATCTGCTGGCGACGGGCTTGGTCCTGCGGGTCCTGGCGTTGACGCAGTGCCTGCTCCTGTTGCGCTTGCTGCTGACGCCGTGCCTGTTCCTGCTGCGCCTGTTGTTGACGCTGCTGGTCTTGCGCGGCCTGCTGTTGCTGCATCTGCTGTCGACGGGCCTGCTCCTGCGGGTCTTGCCGCTGACGCAGTGCCTGTTCCTGTTGCGCTTGCTGTTGACGTCGTGCCTGCTCCTGCTGGGCTTGTTGCTGACGCTGCGGGTCCTGCGTGGCCTGCTGTTGCTGCATCTGCTGGCGACGGGCTTGTTCCTGCTGATCCTGGCGTTGGCGCAGGGCCTGGTCCTGCTGCATCTGCTGCTGACGGCGCGCCTGTTCCTGCTGCGCCTGCTGTTGACGCTGCTGGTTCTGCGCCGCTTGTTGCTGTTGCATCTGCTGTCGACGGGCCTGCTCCTGCTGGTCCTGGCGCTGGCGCAAGGCCTGTTCCTGCTGTACCTGTTGCTGGCGCCGTGCCTGTTCCTGTTGCGCCTGCTGTTGTTCGCGCAACTGGTTCTGGGTTGCCTGCTGCTGCACCAGCGCTTGTTGCTGTTGCTGGGCACGCGCCTGTTGCTGCAGCTGCTCTTGCTGCTGCGCTGCCTGCCATGCCGCCGCACCGGTCGGCGGGCCGCTGCGATCGCCTGCGTAGTTGTTGTTGTAGACGTTGCGCACGTTGTTGACCACCGTGGTCGAGCGCGAGACATACGTGCTGTTGTTGTAGACCACCGCAGGCCGGTAGGCCGGTGGCGGCGGTGCCGCGCGGTCGCGCCAGCGCGGCGCGCCCCAGTTCATGTTCCAGGCGTTCCAGCCCCAGCCGTGGCGCTCCAGCGCCGAGCCGACGATCACGCCGCTGCCGAAGGCCAGCGCGCCCACCGCGGCCACCTGGCCACGGCTGTAGCCGGGCTCGACCACCACCGGCGGCGGTGCATAGGCATAGCCGGGGTAGACGGCCACGGGCGTGTCGTACACCACCTGTGGGTCGTAGCGCGGCACGTACACCACGTCGGCCTGCACGGGCTCGATGGTGATGAGTTCCTCGGGCGGCTCGATCACCAGGGGGCCCGCGTACATCGGCTGCATGTCGGGCGCGGGCGTGTAGTTGGGCGGCGTCGCGGCGCGCGCCACGCGCAGCTTGTCGTTGTTCTTGAGGCGGCCGGCTTTCGACGCGCGCTGGCGCATCACCTGGATCGCGTTCATCACGTCGGCCGGGTCGTTGTAGTAGGCCTTGCCCAGCGAGGTGGTCCACGCGATGTTGCCGGCCATCTGGTCCATCACGGGCCGGAACGCGGTGAGTGACTTCACGCTCGGGTCCCACGGCTGCTGGTTGGCTGCATCGGCGAGCGGGCCGGCCTTGAGCGTGGGGTTCTGCTGCAGCCAGCCGTGGGCCGCGGTGATCTGATCGGGGTAGGTGGCTCCGGCCAGGATCTGCGCGACGAGCTTGTCGGGGTACAGCGCAATCGGTGCGACCAGCTGGTAGAGCTGCTCGGCCGAAGGCGGCGTGTAGGCGGCCGGCACCGGCGCGGCGACGGGCGCGGGGGCTGGTGCCTGGGTGGCCGGTGCTTCAGCGGCGGGAGGTGGTGGTGCGGGCTTGTCGCAGCCTGCAACGAACAACGCTGCGACGCACAGCGAAGCCATGAGGCGCCGCTGAAGGCGGGGGAGGCGGGGAGAGGGTGTCATCTGGCATGTCCTGAAGACGCCGGCATGGTGCCCGGAACTCCTTCAACGGCGGGCCAGAGCAGGCGATGACACAGCCTGCGCCCCGGATGCAACGGTCTGTGTCGGCGGTGCGCCGCCCGTCCTGTCGGCGCAGGACCACGAGACCACCGGGCGACGTGGCGATCGCCCGGGGAAGAACCTCTGTCGTTACTTGGCGCCGCCCGAATACTTGGTGACGCTGCTGGCCTTCACGTGGTAGCCGCTCACGCCCATCATCGAGTCGTTGCGCAGCGTCTGCAGCTTGCCGGTGACCCACACGGTGTCCATGGCGCGGAACTTGGCGCCCTTTTGCGGAATGACGTGCAGGATCTGGTTGGCCGGCGGCGGTGGCGTGTGGATGCAGGCGCCGAAGTAGGGCACGAGCAGGAACTCGGTGACCTCGCCCTTGGCCTCTTCGAGCGGCACGATGAAGCCAGGGATCTTCACTTCCACGCCGTTGAGCGCGGGGTTGGTGGGCGCGTTGTTCGACACCTCCTGCATCTTCATCAGCAGCTCGTTGGCGCGCGGGTCACCGTCGTCGAGCGTGCTCAGGTCGATGCCCTTGAAGGCCTTGGCCGGGTCCCAGTCCTTGGGCACCAGCTCTTCCCAGCTGATCTGGCGCGGCTGGCCCGCCGCGGCCTGGGGCGCGGTGGCGGCCGGCTTGCCGCCCAGCGGGTTGGTCGCGGTGGTGTCCTTCGGTGCGGGCTCGGCGGCCCAGGCGGCGGCTGCGAGGCCGGCGCCGGCCAGCAGCATCGACAGGGCGGTGAGCACGCGGGGTGTGGAGGTCTTCGTCATGGTCAGATTCTCGGAGAAAGGCCGTCGGCCAGCGACAGGCGGTAGGCCCGGATGCCGGGCAGCAGGCTCGCGAGCCAGCCGGCGACCAGCAGGCTCGCTGTCAGCAGCCATTCGTTCAGTGTAGGTTCGGACAGGCTCAGCGTCAGCCCGAACTGCGCCTGCAGCCATGGCGAGAGCAGGGCGATGCCGAGCACCGCCATCGTCACGCCCAGCAGCACGCCCAGCACGGTGACCAGCGCGCCTTCGAGCGCCAGCAGCGCCAGCACGTGGCGCAGGCCCGCTCCCACGGCGCGCAGCACGGCGAGCTCGCGGCGGCGTTCGTTCAGACCCGCCATCACCACCGACACCAGCCCCGCCAGGCTCACGAGCGCGACCAGGGCCGACATCAGCAGCAGCGCGTTTTCGCCGATGCCGATCACGCTCCACAGTTCGTCGAGCGCCACGCCGGGCAGGATGGCCATCAGCGGCTCGCCGGTGTACGTCGAAATCCAGCGCTGCACGCCGAACACGGCGGCGCGGTTCTTCAGGCCCACGAGCGCGGCCGTCACGTTCTTGGGCGTGAGGTCGAACTTGCGCACCTGCTCGGCGGGAATCTTCACGCCCGGCATCGGCGCGCCGCCCACCCATTCGAGGTGGATGGCTTCCATGGCCGCCAGGCCGATGTGCACCGTGCGGTCGACCGGCGTGCCGGTGCGCGCGAGCACGCCCACCACGGTGAAGGGCTTGTCGGCATGCTCGGCCACGTTGAGCTCGCCGCTGCCGTGCGCCAGCGTGATCTTCTGGCCCACGTGGTAGCCGAGCTTGTCGGCCACCTCGGCGCCGACCACGGCGTCGAACAGCGCGTCGAAGGGCTTGCCTTCGCGCAGCTTCAAGGTCTGGCGGTCGCCGTAGCGGAAGTGCGTGAAGTACTCGGGCGTGGTCGCGAGCACCGAGAAACCGCGGTGCGAATCGCCCAGCGACAGCGGCACCACCCAGTCGACGCCGGGGTGCGCCTGCAGTGCCTGCACACTCTTCCACGAGATGTTGTTGGTGGCCGCGCCGATGCGGAACACCGAGTACAGCAAGAGCTGCGTGGAGCCGGTGCGCGCGCCCACGATGAGGTCGGTGCCCGAGACCGACGAGGCGAAGTTCTCGCGCAGCTCGGTGCGGATGCGCTCGACGCCCAGCAGCAGGAAGGTCGACAGCGCGATCGAGAACACCGTCAGCGCGAGCGTGAAGCGGCGGTTCCAGGCGCTGCGCCATGCGATCGAGAAAAGAGCTCTCATGCGTCCACCGCCATCGCGCTCGATGCCGCACGGTTGATCTCCGGCAGCAGCACGTGCCGCGCGAAGCGTGGCGCGATGCGCTGGTCGTGGCTCACGAACACGAGCGCGCTGTGGTTCACGGCGCAGGCCGTGAGCAGCACGTCGAGAAAGGCTTCGCGCCGGTCTTCGTCGAGTGCGGAGGTGGGCTCGTCGGCAATGACGACCTCGGGCTGGCCGATGAGCGCGCGCGCCGCGGCCACGCGCTGCTGCTGGCCCACGGACAGCTGCAGCGCCTGGCGCTTCCACAGCGCGCGGTCCAGGCCCATCTGGTCGAGCAGGTGCTCGGCTTCGTCGCGCGAGCTGCCGTTGCGCGCGGCCTGCGCCTCGCGGCGCGCCGAGAAGCGGCAGGGCAGCAGCACGTTGTCGAGCACGCTCAGGTAGGGCAGCAGGTTGAACTGCTGGAAGATGTAGCCCACGTGCGCCACGCGGGCGCGATCGCGCTGCGTGCCCGAGAGCTTGGCCCAGTCGTGGCCCAGCAGCGTGACGCGGCCTTCGTCGGCCACCAGCACGCCGGCCAGCAGCGACAGCAGCGTGCTCTTGCCGCAGCCGCTCGGGCCGTGCAGGAACACGGATTCACCCGCCGTGATGCGCAGGGCCTCGATGTCGATGCAGGGTGTCTTCACGCCGGGCCAGGTGAAGCGCAGGGCTTCGGCGGCGAGCACGACGCGCAAGTGCGTGGTCTCGGCCTGCGGGAGGGTGCTCACGCTGTCACTTGCCCAGCGTCAGGCGGGAAGGCTGCGCCGCCTGCGCGCCGCTCGGGCGCTTCAGCTGGCGCTTGAACTGGCCTTGCGCGCTGGCGATCTGCACGTCGATCTGGCGTGCGCCCTTGAAGGCCGTAAACAGGTTCAGGTCGATGAACTTCGCGGCGGCGGCCTGTGTGCAGTTGAAGGAGAAGGAAGCGTCGAGGTCGGCATGCCCGCTCGATTCGGCCGGGTCGGGGTTGCCCAGGCCGAGCGCGCCGGAGCGCAGGTCGACGGGGCCGAGCTTGCAGTTGGCGGCGGGGTCGATGGTGAAGAGCTTGTCGGCCGCGCGCAACTGGGCGATGGCGGCTTCGACGGTCTTCTTCTCGGCGTCGGTCTTGGGCGCGCGCTCGAAGCCGACGATGTTGTCCAGCGGCGATTCCATGGCGATCACGATGGTGGGCCCGTCGATGGCCACGTCGAGCTTGAGCTGGCCGTGCACATGCGCGTGCTGTTGTTGCGCTTGTGCGGGAAGGATGGCGGCCGCGAACAGCGCGGCGGCGGTCAGTGCGAAGCCGGACGACGTGCGTCGAAGTCGGGTGTGCAGGGTGTGCATCATGGTTCTGCGCCTTGCCGGGTCGGCAGCCCCGGCGTGTTGCTCCATTCGCTCCAGCTGCCGGCATAGAGCGCGGTCGTCCCGAACCCCGCGATCTGCATCGCGAGCAGGTTGGGCACGGCGCTCACGCCGCTGCCGCACTGGTGGACGACGGTCGCCGCATCGCGCCCCGCGAGCAGTGCTTCGAACTCGGCGCGCAGTTGCGCGGCGGGCTTGAACTTGCCGTCGGGACCGATGTTGTCGGCGAAGGGCCGGTTCAGGGCCCCGGGGATGTGACCCGCGATCGGGTCCAGAGGTTCCACCTCGCCGCGGTAACGTGCACCGGCACGCGCGTCGATCAGGTTCTGGTCAGGCTGGCCGAGCCGGCGCACCACGGTGTCGGTGGTCACGAGCCTGGCGATCGGCTCGCCCTGTACGAAATTCGACTGGAAGCGCGCGGGCTCCTCGCGGTCGGTCACTTCGCCGCCCGCGGCCTGCCAGGCCTGCAGGCCGCCGTCGAGCACGGCCACGGCGTCGTGGCCCATCCACTTGAGCATCCACCACAGGCGTCCGCAGTAGTTGGCGCCGTTGCGGTCGTACACCACGGCCTGCATCGTGTTGGAGAAACCCACCGACGAGAGCCAGGCCGCGAACTTCTCGCGGCTGGGCAGCGGATGGCGCCCGCCCGAGGCGGGCACGCCGTCGTCCTGTGCCACCACCACGTCGCCGCGCGCGCCGGGCAGGCCATGCTTGGCGCTGAGGTCGGTGTCGAGGTTGGCGTACTGCGCGCCCGGGATGTGCGCGGCGGCATACAGCTGCGCGCCGGCCTCGGGCTTCATGAGGTCGAAGCTGCAGTCGAACACCATGAGGGGCGAGTCGCCCTCGCGCAGCTGCCTGAGTTGTTCGACGGAGATGAGGGTGGTGTACATGGCGGGAGCTCCTTCGAAAAATGGTTCGGCGATGGGTGCCGTGGCTGCTGCGTTCAGTGTTCCTCGGCCGGCGCCTTCGGCACGGCCCGCTGCCGCAGCACGGTGGCCGCGATGCCGCTGGCGATGATCAGTGCCATGCCGCCCCAGCCGGCCGCGTCGATGCGGTCGTCGAACAGCACCACGCTGTAGAAGGCCGCGAACACGATGCCCGAATATTGCAGGTTCGCCACCACCAGTGTGCCGGCCTGGGTCTTGGCGGTGGCGTAGGCGCGGGTCATGCACAGCTGTCCGAGGGCGGCCAAGAGGCCGATCGGCAGCAGCCACAGCGCATGCTGCCACGTCCACGAACTGCCGCCCGAAAACCCGGTCGCGGCCGTGGCGAAGGCGCCGGCCACGGCCGAGCCGACCGCGAAGTAGAAGACCGTGCGCAGCTCGGGCTCGCCGATGCGCGACAGCGCCACCACCTGCATGTAGGCAAAGGCGGCCGTGACGCCCGACAGCAGGCCCAGCATGCCCGCGAAGCCGTCGCCACCGCCCACCGTGGGCTTGAGCATGAGCACCACGCCGGCAAAGCCCGCGAGCACGGTCATCACCAGCGGGCCCTGCAGCGGCGGGCGCTCGATGCGGCCGTCGCGCCCGGGCACCGGCACCCAGGCCAGCAGCGCGCCGCCGACCAGGAAGGCCGCGACCCACACGCTGCTCATGTAGTTGAGCGTGACGGCCGTGGCCAGCGGCATGTGGGCGATGGCGTAGAACCACGCGCCCAGCGACACCACGCCGATGGTGCTGCGCCAGGCGTGCATGCCGGGGTACTTGGTGGCGAGCGAGGTGCCGCGGTTGCGCGCCAGCAGCCAGAGAAACACGATGCCGATGAGGCCGCGCCCCAGGACCATCTCACCGCTGTTGAACCATTCGGAGGCCACCTTCACGACCACGCTCATGGTGGCGAACAGAAAGGCCCCGAGCACCATCCACAGCGCTTGCATCGATTGACATCCAGATCAGAAAAAAGAAAGCCCCGGCGGGTGCGGGGCGGGGCGGCGTTCAGGCGCGTGGTTGTTGCATCGCGTTGCGGTACCACTCGTGGAACTGCTGCATGCCGTCTTCCATGGGGCTCTGGTAGGGGCCGGTCTCGTTGTCGCCGCGCAGCATGAGCGCGCGGCGGCCGGCGTCCATGCGCTCGGCGATCTCGTCGTCTTCCACGCAGGTTTCCATGTAGGCGGCCTGCTGGGCCTCGACGAACTCGCGCTCGAAGGCGACGATTTCCTCGGGGTAGAAGAACTCGACCATGTTGAGCGTCTTGGTCGGGCTCACCGGGTGCAGCGTCGACACCGTGAGCACGTGCGGGTACCACTCGATCATCACGTGCGGGTAGTAGGTGAGCCAGATCGCGCCGTACTTCGGCGGCTTGCCGTCGCGGTACTTGAGCAGTTGCTCCTGCCACTTCTGGTAGACCGGGCTGCCCGCGCGGCCCAGGCGGTTGGCCACGCCCACCGTCTGCACCGAGAACTCGGGCTTGAACTCCCAGCGCAGGTCGTCGCAGGTGACGAAGCTGCCCAGGCCGGGATGGAATGGGCCGACGTGGTAGTCCTCGAGGTAGACCTCGATGAAGGTCTTCCAGTTGTAGTTGCACTCGTGCAGCTCGACGCGGTCGAGCGCGTAGCCCGAGAAGTCGAGGTCGGCCTGCGGGCCCAGGCCCGCCATGTCGGCCGCCACGTCACGGCCGCTTCCGTCGGCGTTCTTCTCGAACAGAAGACCGTTCCATTCGGTGAGCGGGTAGTTGTGCAGGTTCAGGCACGGGTCCTGGTCGAAATGCGGGGCGCCGATCAGCGTGCCGGTGGTGCGCGCGTCTTTGGCGGCGTAGGTCCAGCGGTGCAGCGGGCAGACGATGTTGCCGCCGGTCTGGGCGTCGAGCTGGCCCCGGCCCTGCAGGATCAGGGCCTGGCGGTGGCGGCAGACGTTCGAGATGAGCTCCACGCCCTTGGGCGTGTGGACCAGCGCGCGGCCCTGGTGCTCTTGCGGCAGGGTGTGGAAGTCACCCGGCTCGGGCACGGCCAGTCGGTGCCCGACGTAGCGGGGCCCTCGCGCGAAAAGGTTCTGCATTTCGCGGGCGTACAAGGCCTCGTCGAAATACGCGGTAACTGGAAGTTGGCTCGCGGCCTGCTGCAGTTGAAGACTTAAATCAGACATGGAGGACCTGACCAAGCTCCCCACAGGGAGAAAAAAAGAAAAAAACGGAAGGCGCCGTCTGCAAGGGTGACGGCCCGAAGAGGTGTGCCGGTGCGACCGGCGGGGGAAGCGGGGATTGTACCCGGGGGGCATTTTTGCGCCCGCCGGGTTTTTGCCTCGCATGGCCGGGCGTCCTACAGGGTGTTGCAAAGGGTCGCGCACACGTGCGCAGGCTGCCCGGCGGTTCGTTGCGCCCCCGCCCTAAAATGTTCCGTTTCATCCACGATTCGTTGCATGCCCAAGGTGCCTTCTCCTTCCACGACCAGCCCGGCGGCCACGCCCGACACCGGGCCGTTGCCCGCCAGCTACGAAGCCGGGCTCCAGGAACTGGAACAACTGGTTGCAGAACTCGAAGCGGGCCAGTTGCCGCTGGACCAGCTGCTGGGCAGCTACCAGCGCGGCGCCGCACTGCTCGGCTTCTGCCGCGACAAGCTGCAGGCGGTCGAGGACCAGATCAAGGTGCTCGACGCAGGCAGCCTCAAGCCCTGGACGGCCGAATGAGCGCCGTCCCGATGACCTCCACCGCCACCACCCCCTGGGACGCGAAGACGCTGGCCGGCTGGGCCGAGCCCCACCTGGCCACGGTCGAAGCGGCGCTGTCGCGCTGGGTCGGCGTTGATGCACCGGTGCTGCTGGGCGACGCCATGCGCTATGCCGTGCTCGACGGCGGCAAGCGGCTGCGGCCACTGCTGGTGCTCGCGGCCAATGAAGCGGTCGGCGGCAACGCCCACGCCGCGCTGCGTGCGGCCTGCGCCACCGAACTCATCCACGCCTATTCGCTGGTGCACGACGACCTGCCGTGCATGGACAACGACGTGCTGCGCCGCGGCAAGCCCACCGTGCACGTGAAGTTCGGCGAAGCCGACGCGCTGCTGGCGGGCGACGCGCTGCAGGCGCTGGCCTTCGAGCTGCTCGCGCCCGAGGGCGACGAGGTGCCCGCAGCCATGCAGGCCCTGCTGTGCCGCCTGCTGGCGCGCGCCGCCGGCAGCCAGGGCATGGCCGGCGGCCAGGCCATCGACCTGGCCAGCGTCGGCATCGCACTGAACGAAACCCAGCTGCGCGAAATGCACCGCCTGAAGACCGGCGCGCTGCTGCAGGGCAGCGTCGAGATGGGCGCCGCCTGCGGCACCGTGTCGCCGGCCGCGCTGGCGGCGCTGCGCGACTACGGCGCCGCCATCGGCCTGGCGTTCCAGGTGGTCGACGACATCCTCGACGTCACCGCCGACTCGCAAACCCTGGGCAAGACCGCCGGCAAGGACGCCGCGGCCGACAAGCCCACCTACGTGTCGCTGCTCGGCCTGGACGGCGCGCGCGCGCAGGCGAGCCAGCTGCTTGCCGACGCCATCGCCGCGCTGAACAAGAGCGGCCTGGCCGACACCTCGGCACTGCGCGCCCTGGCCCACATGGTGGTCGACCGCGACCGCTGAGAAGAAAAAAGAACCCACCTCCATGGCTCCGCTGCTTCCCACTCTCCACGACCCTTCGCCGATCCGCCAGTACGACCGGGCCCAGCTCAAGCAGCTGTCCGACGAGGTGCGCGCCTGCGTGCTCGACAACGTCTCGCGCACCGGCGGCCACCTGAGCTCCAACCTCGGCACGGTCGAGCTGACGGTGGCGCTGCACCATGTGTTCAACACGCCGCACGACCGGCTGGTGTGGGACGTGGGCCACCAGACCTACCCGCACAAGATCCTCACGGGCCGGCGCGAGCGCATGCCCACGCTGCGCCAGCTCGGCGGCATCTCGGGCTTTCCGCAGCGCACCGAGAGCGAGTACGACACCTTCGGCACCGCCCACTCGTCGACCAGCATCTCGGCTGCGCTCGGCATGGCCATGGCCGCCAAGCAGAAGGGCGAGAAGCGCCATGCCGTGGCCATCATCGGCGACGGCGCGCTCACGGCCGGCATGGCCTTCGAGGCGCTCAACAACGCGGGCGTGTGCGACTGCAAGCTGCTGGTCATCCTGAACGACAACGACATGTCGATCAGCCCGCCGGTGGGCGCGCTCAACCGCTACCTCGCGCAGCTCATGAGCGGCAACTTCTATGCCGCCGCCAAGAGCGTCGGCAAGAGCGTGCTGCGCAACGCGCCGCCGCTGTTCGAGCTGGCCAAGCGCCTGGAGCAGCATGCCAAGGGCATGGTCGTGCCGGCCACGCTGTTCGAGCAGTTCGGCTTCAACTACGTCGGCCCCATCGACGGCCACGACATCGACTCGCTGGTGCCCACGCTCGAGAACCTCAAGCACCTGGACGGCCCGCAGTTCCTGCACGTGGTCACGAAAAAAGGGCAGGGCTACAAGCTCGCCGAGGCCGACCCGGTGGCCTACCACGGCCCGGGCAAGTTCGATCCGCAGGTTGGCCTGGTCAAGTCGACCACGGCCGCCAAGCAGACCTTCACGCAGGTCTTCGGCCAGTGGCTGTGCGACACGGCCGCGCACGACGGCCGCCTCGTGGGCATCACGCCCGCGATGCGCGAAGGCTCGGGGCTCGTGGAGTTCGAGAAGCGCTTTCCTGATCGCTACTACGACGTCGGCATCGCCGAGCAGCACGCCGTCACCTTCGCGGCCGGCTTGGCCTGCGAGGGCCTGAAGCCCGTGGTGGCGATCTACTCGACCTTCCTGCAGCGCGCCTACGACCAGCTGATCCACGACGTGGCGATCCAGAACCTGCCCGTGGTGTTCGCGCTCGACCGCGCAGGCCTCGTGGGCGCCGACGGCGCGACGCACGCGGGCGCGTACGACATCCCGTTCCTGCGCTGCATTCCCAACATGAGCATCGCCTGCCCGGCCGACGAGCGCGAGTGCCGCCAGCTGCTGACGAGCGCCTACGAACAGAACCACCCGGTGGCCGTGCGCTACCCGCGCGGCGCGGGCGCCGGCACCACGCCGCACCTCACGCTCGACGCGCTGCCCTTCGGCAAGGGCGAAGTCCGGCGCGAAGGCCAGCGCATCGCCATCCTCGCCTTCGGCACCTTGCTGTACCCGGCGCTCACGGCGGCCGAGTCGCTCGATGCCACCGTGGTCAACATGCGCTGGGCCAAGCCGCTCGACGTCGAGTTGCTGCTGCAGGTGGCGGGCACGCACGACGCGCTCGTCACGCTCGAAGAGGGCGCCATCATGGGCGGCGCGGGCAGTGCGGTGGTCGAGGCCCTGCAGGCCGCCGGCATCCAGAAGCCGGTGCTGCAACTGGGCCTGCCCGACCGCTTCATCGAGCACGGCGATCCGGCCAAGCTGCTCGCATCGATCGGCCTCGATGCCGACGGCATTGCCGCCGCGATCAAGAAACGCTTCGTTTGACAAGAGGTCGCAGGGTAAACCCCCGCCGGCCACCTGTAAGCGCGTTTTTACAATCAAAAGGACTCACAAAAGTCCCTGACGCGGTCACAAGCCGCGTTTTGTTTTTTCCAAAGCACTCGGAGTGAATTCAATGGATCGTCGTTCCCTCATCAAAAACGCCGGCATCGCGGGCGTTCTGGCTGCCGGCATCGCGCCCGCGGTTCACGCGCAAGCCACCGTTCGCTGGCGTCTCGCATCGAGCTTTCCCAAGTCGCTGGACACCATCTTCGGCACCGCCGAGGTGTTCTCGAAGAGCGTGAGCGACATGACGGGCGGCAAGTTCCAGATCTCCGTGCATGCAGGCGGCGAGCTGATGCCCGCCTTCGGCGTGGTCGACGGCATCCAGAGCGGCGCGGTCGAAATGGCGCACACGGCGCCTTACTACTTCTACGGCAAGGACCCGACCTTCTGCCTGGGTTGCGCCGTGCCCTTCGGCATGAACACCCGCCAGCAGAACGCCTGGATGTACGAAGGCAACGGCCTGAAGCTGATGCGCGCCTTCTACGCCAAGTACAACATCATCAACCTGCCGGGCGGCAACACGGGCGCGCAGATGGGCGGCTGGTTCCGCAAGGAAATCAAGTCGGTCGCCGACCTGAAGGGCCTGAAGTTCCGCACCAACCCGTTCGCCGGCAAGGTGCTCGAGCCTTTCGGCGTGATCCCGCAATCGATCCCCGGTGCCGACCTGTACCCCGCGCTCGAAAAGGGCACGCTGGACGGCCTGGAATGGGTCGGCCCGTACGACGACCAGAAGCTGGGCTTCAACAAGATCGCCCCGTTCTACTACTACCCCGGCTGGTGGGAAGGCGGCCCCGAGCTCGACTTCTACATCAACACCAAGGCATGGGAAAGCCTGTCGGCCGATTTCAAGGCCGTGGTCGAAGCGGCTGCCGCGCACGCCAACATCACGATGACGGCCAAGTACGACGCCAAGAACCCGATCGCGCTCAAGCAGCTCGTGGGCTCGGGCACCAAGCTGCGTCCGTTCTCGCAGGACGTGATGAACGCCGCCTTCAAGTCGGCCCAGCAGATCTACTCGGACCTGAACAACAGCAACCCCGAGTGGAAGAAGATCTACAGCGACTGGTCCAAGTTCCTGGCCGACCAGAACGCCTGGTTCCGCTACACCGAAGGCACCTTCGACCGCTTCATGCAACAGCAGAAGCTGTAAGGCACGCGGCGCCGCAACCCGGCGCTTCGCACCTCTCAAGAAAAAAGCCCCGCCGGTTTCGGCGGGGCTTTTTCATTTGGACGCGGGTTCGGGGGAGGGCGGTGGCGCGGAGGGCAGCGTGCGCATCGCCACCTGCTCGCCGAACGCGATCAGCACCTGCGGGTCGTAGGCATGGAACCAGGTGATGCCGCCGAAGCGCCGGCGCACCAGCAGGCGCGGCGCGATCACGCGCTCGAGCATGCGGATGTGCACCAGCTTGAGCTGCGCCACGTCCTGCGCGCTCACGCGCTTGTTCCACAGCCAGGTCTGCGTCAGCACGTCGCCTTCGAGGCGGGTGCGGCTGTAGACGATCCAGTAGCCGACCCAGATCACGCACAGGCCCGCCACGCCGAAGACGAACAGGCTGGTGGCCGACCAGCTGGTGGTGCGCAGCGACGGCAGGCTCCACAGCGCGAAGGCGAAGAGATCGACCACCAGCACCACTGCCAGCGTGCGCAGCAGCGGCGGGAAGGCGGCGCTTTCGAGCGGGCCGCCTTCGGTCGTTGCGGGGTGGTCTTTCGGGGCGTCGCCGGGGCGGGCGTCGCTCACGGCTTGGAGGCTTCGCCCGCCGCCGGGGCCGCCGGCGCCGGCGTTTCCTCGGGCGTCTTCTGGTTGCCGAACGGGTCTTCCATGTTCACGCCGTTGTCGGTGGCGGGCGGCGCGTTCGGGTCGACCGGCATGTCGAGGTTGACCTTGTCGATGTCGACGACCTTTTCCTTCTCGAGGAACACGGTCACCGTCTGCGGGAAGAAGATCACGATGGCCACCAGCAGCAGCTGCATCACGACCCAGGGCACGGCGCCCAGGTAGATGTCGCGCGACTCCACCTTCTTGGGCAGCGCCCCGTTCTTGAACAGGGTGTCGGCGATGCCCCGTAAATAGAACAGCGCGAAGCCGAAGGGCGGGTGCATGAACGAGGTCTGCATGTTCACGCACAGCAGCACGCCGAACCACACCATGTCGATGCCCAGCTTGTGGGCCACGGGGCCCAGCAGCGGCAGGATGATGAAGGCGATCTCGAAGAAGTCGAGGAAGAACGCCAGGAAGAACACGAAGATGTTGACCGCGATCAGGAAGCCGATCTGGCCGCCCGGCAGGCCCGAGAGCATGTGCTCGATCCACTTGGCACCGTCCACGCCCTGGAACACCAGCGAAAACACGCGCGAGCCGATCAGGATGAACACCACCATCGCCGTCAGGCGCATGGTGCCTTCCATCGCGTCCTTCATCAGCGCCCAGTTCAGGCGCCGGTGAATGAGCGCCAGCACCAGCGCGCCCACCGCGCCCATGGCACCGGCCTCGGTCGGCGTGGCGATGGCCTTGTCCATGAAGGGCAGGCCGCCCATCGAACCGAGCACCGCGAAGATCAGGATGGCCGAGGGAATGATGCCGCGCAGGCACTTGCCCCACAGCGCCCAGCCGTGCAGCGTGCGCGCCGTGGCGGGCAGGCCGGGCACGTAGTGCGGACGGATGCGCGAGACCAGGAAGGTGTAGATCGCGAAGATCACCACCTGCAGGATCGACGGGCCCCAGGCGCCCTTGTACATCTGGCCGACGTCGGTGCCGAGCTGGTCGGCCATGACGATCAGCACCAGCGAGGGCGGCACCAGCTGCGTGATGGTTCCCGAGGCGGCGAGCACGCCGGTCGAGTAGCGCATGTTGTAGCCGTAGCGCATCATGACCGGCAGCGAGATCATCGCCATCGCGATCACCTGGCCGGCCACCGTGCCGGTGATGGCGCCGAGGATGAAGCCCACGATGATCACCGAGTAGCCCAGGCCGCCGCGGATCGGGCCGAAGAGCTGGCCCATCGAGTCGAGCATGTCCTCGGCGAGCCCGCATTTCTCTAACACCGCTCCCATGAGCGTGAAGAACGGAATGGCCAGCAGCGTCTCGTTCGACAGGATGCCGAACACGTTGAGCGGCAGGTTGGCCATGAAGCCGGCCGGGAACCAGCCCATCTCGATGGCGAAGAAGCCGCAGATCAGGCCGAGGGCCGAGAGCGAAAACGCGACCGGAAACCCGATCAGCATGATCACCACGAGCCCCGCGAACATGATCGGGGCGAAATTTTCCATGTGCATGATGTCTACGTGTCCTGCTGTGCGGGAAAGGTCGGGGCGGTCTGGCGAAGCGCGACGAACGCCATCACTGCACCGGCTTCTCGTAGTGCGTGTTCATCTCGATCAGTCCGCGCAGGTAGGCGATGCGCTTGATGATCTCGGCGACACCTTGCAGGAACATCGTGCAGAAACCCACGGGCATCAGCAGCGCGGCGGGCCAGCGGATCAGCCCGCCGATGTTGCCCGACATCTCGCCCGACACCCAGGTGTTCCAGAAGAACGGCCAGGTGAGGTAGGTCAGCAGGCCCATCACCGGCAGCAGGAAGAAGGTCAGGCCGAACAGGTCGACATACACCGGCCCGTGGCCCTTGAGCTTGCCGTAGATGATGTCCACGCGCACATGCTCGTTGAAGCGCAGCACCACCGGCGCACCGAGCATCACGGTGGCGGCGAACAGATACCACTGGATCTCGAGGAAGGCGTTGTTGCTGAAGTCGAAGCCGTACCGGACGAAGGCATTGGCGGCCGAGATGAGCGACGCGGCCAGAACGGCATAGCCGGCAAATTTGCCGAGTTTTTCGCTGACCCAGTCCATGACGGCCGCGAATTTGAGGAATACAGACAAGGGGTGTCTCCCGCGAAGCCCAAGGTGAAGCGCCGGCCCCTGGTGGGGGCTGCGCGCAAAGCCCGCAATGGTATCTCGGTGAACCTTAGTATTGCCTTGACACAAACTCGGGTTTACCCGGAATCCGCGTCGGCAGAGGGCCTGTCGGGCGGTCGCCATAATGGCCCATGTCTTCGAGCCCGCCGCCTTCGACGCCCTTCGGTGCGGCGAGCCCGCCCCTGTCGATCGACTCCCCCGACATGCGCCGCGCCGGCCGCGACCTGCTCTCGCTGGCCCTCATCGATGCGCGCAACCACACGCTGCACCTGCTGTCCCTGTTCGAACAGGCGTTGGGCGAAGCCATGCGCGTGCCGCCGCAGCCGGGCGTGGTGCCGCCGGTCTGGCTGGCGGGCCACATCGGCTGGTTCGCCGAATGGTGGATCGGGCGCAACACCCAGCGCGCCTTCGGCATCGACTGCCCCGTGCGCCCCACGCGGCTGGCCGCCATCGACCCCGACGCCGACGACTGGTGGAACCCGGCCCAGGGCGCGGCCGATCGCTGCTGGTCGCCCGACCTGCCGGGCCTGGGCCAGACCAAGGCCTACCTGCTCGAAACCCTCGAGAGCACGCTCGAGCTGCTCGAGAACGCCGCCGAGACCGATGCCGGCCTGTACTTCTACCGGCTGGCGCTGTTCCATGAAGACCTGCGCGGCGAACAGCTCGTGGTGCTGGCGCAGACGCTGGGCCTGCCGCTGAACATCGAGCAGCCGCCCACCGCCGTCACGCGCGAGCCGCTGCTGCTGCCGGCCACACGCTGGGAGCTCGGCCTGCCCGAGCACAGCGGCTTCCTGTTTGCGCAAGAGGGCGCGGCGCACCGCGTCGACGTGCCCGAGTTCGAGATCGACGCCCAGCCCGTCACCTGGGACCAGTACATCGAGTTTGTCGACGACGGCGGCTACGACCGCGAGGAGCTGTGGCACAGCGACGGCTGGCGCTGGCTCGCCGCGCAGACCGAAGGCCGGCGCGGGCCGCGCCATGTGGAGCAGATCGGCGTGGCGCGCAACGGCACCGGCGGCTCGGTGCTGCAACAGCGCTTCGGCGTCACCGTGCGCGCGGCCGGGCACCACAGCGCCGTGCACCTGAGCTGGTGGGAGGCCGACGCCTGGGCGCGCTGGGCCGGCCGCCGTATCGCGACCGAGGTCGAATGGGAGATCGCGGCCCACACGGCGGCGCGGCGCGGCTTTCGCTGGGCCGACGTGCACGAGTGGACCGCAGGCACGCTGCAGCCCTGGCCGGGCTTCCGGGCCGATCCGTGGAGCGCCGGTGGCGAGTTCGATCCGGTGGCCGCCTTCGGCCGTGCGCGCGTGCTGCGCGGCGCCTCGTTCGCGACGCGTGCGCGCCTGCGCTCGCCGCGTCGCCGTGGCTTTGCGCTTCCCGATGCCGACGACGGCTTCTACGGTTTTCGCACCTGCGCGCTGTAGCCGCCTTCAGGGCCGTTCGCCGCCAGCCTCCGACGACAGCGGCGGCGCCACTTCCTCCAGCGGCTTGCGCTCCGCATCGGCTGCGTAGCGCAGCGCCAGCAGCCCCGCGACGATGACCAGCACGGCGCCGATCAGGTAGCCCACCATCACCGCGCCGCGGCTGCCGGTCTCGATCAGCATCCCGAACAGCACCGGCGCCACGAAGCCGCCCGCGCCCATGCCGATGGCATAGAAGATCGCGATGGCCATGGCGCGCATCTCGAGCGGGAACACCTCGCTCACCGTCAGGTAGGCCGAGCTGGCCGCCGCCGACGCAAGAAAGAACACCGCCGACCAGCACAGCGCCTGGCTGCGCGCGTCGAGCCAGCCCTGCATGAAGGCCCAGCCCGTGAGCGCCAGGCCCACGCCGGCCAGCACATAGGTGAGCGCGATCATCCTGCGCCGGCCCACGCTGTCGAACAGCGGGCCCAGCAGCAGCGGCCCGAGCACGTTGCCAAGCGCGAACGGAAAGATGTACAGCGCCACGCGGCCCTCGGCCACGCCGTAGAAGCGCGTGAGCACCAGCGCGTAGGTGAAGAAGATCGCGTTGTAGAAAAAGGCCTGCGACACCATCAGCGCCGTCGCCACCACGCTGCGCGCCGGGTAGCGCCGCAGCAGCACGCGCGCCACTTCGCGCATCGACGGGCTTTTGGGGCGCGCGGCGGTGTACATCACGTGGCCGTGCGCGGCGGGCAGTGGCCCGTGCTGCGCCGCCACCTCGGCCTCGATGCCCGCGACGATGCGCTCGGCCTCATCCGCGCGTCCGTGCGCGATGAGCCAGCGCGGGCTCTCGGGCACGTGGCGGCGCACCAGCAGGATCGCCACCGCCAGCACCGCGCCCAGCGCGAAGCCCGCGCGCCAGCCCCACACGGGGCCGATCACGCGCGCATCGAGCAGCACGAGGCTCAGCGCCGCGCCGAGCGCCGCACCGATCCAGAAGCTGCCGTTGATCGCGAGGTTGACGCGCCCGCGCACGCGCGCCGGAATGAGCTCGTCGATGGCCGAATTGATGGCCGCGTACTCGCCGCCGATGCCCAGCCCGGTGACGAAGCGGCACAGCGCAAAGAAGGCGAAGTTGGGTGAGAAGGCCGTGGCCAGCGTGCCCAGCGTGTAGACCACCAGCGTGAGAAGGAACAGCTTCTTGCGCCCGAGCCGGTCGGTGAGCCGGCCGAAGACCAGCGTGCCGATCACCGCGCCCGCGATGTAGATCGATCCCGACCAGCCGATTTCTGCGGCAGTGAGCCCGAGCGTGTCGGGCCGCTCCAGCACCGCGCCGATGGAGCCCACCAGCGTGACCTCGAGGCCGTCGAGGATCCAGGCCACGCCCAGCGCGATCACCACGCGCCAATGCCAGCGCGACCACGGCAGGCGGTCCAGGCGGGCAGGGATGTCGCTGCGCAGAACCGTCATGCGGGGCATTATGCGAAGCGCATCACCCCCTCGCTGTAGGACCGGTGCTGCAATGCGCCGGTCCGCTCACAGGTGCTTCAGGCCGCGACGGCCGCCGTCACCTGCCGGATGCCCATGGCTTTCAGCGTGTCGGCAATGGCCGCCACCGCGCCCGGGATGCCCGCGTCGCCGAAGTGCCCCATGCAGCCCACGCGGAAGGTCTCGACCTGCGTCAGTTTGCCGGGGTAGAGGATGTAGCCGCGCTTCTTCACCTCCTGGTAGAAGGTCTTGAAGTCGTAGTTGGCATCGTCGGGCGCATGGAAGGTGACGATGATCGGCGCCTGGATGGCCGGGTCGAGGAAAGGCCGGAAGCCCAGCGTGGCGAGGCCGTCGACCAGCGCCTTGCAGTTGCGCGTGTAGCGCCCGCCGCGCGCGGGCAGGCCGCCTTCCTCGATGTACTGCGCAATGGCGGTGTCGAGCGCGGCCACCACGTGCGTGGGCGGCGTGAAGCGCCACTGCGTGGTCTTCTCCATGTAGACCCACTGGTCGTACAGGTCCATGCTCAGCGAGTGGCAGTTGCCTTCGCACTTTTCGAGCGTGCTGCGCTTGATGACGACGAAGCCCATGCCCGGCACGCCTTCGAGGCACTTGCCCGAAGCGGCGACCACGGCGTCGAAGGGCGTCTTGCGCGCATCGATCTCCAGCGCGCCGAAGGAGCTCATTGCATCGATGATCAGGCCGCGCCCGTGCCTGGCGACGACCAGCGCGATCTCGTGCAGCGGGTTGAGCACGCCGGCGCCGGTTTCGCAGTGCACCACCGCGACGTGCGTGATACTGGGGTCGGCTGCGAGCGCGCGGTCGACGTCGGCGGGCGAGACCTGTTTCTCTTCGGTGTAGTCGATGGTGGTGAGCTTGCGGCCCAGCACCTTGCAGATCTTGGCCAGGCGCTGGCAGTAGGCGCCGTTGCTCGGCACCAGCACATGGCCGTTGCGCGGCACGATCGTGCCGATGGCTGCTTCGACCGAGAAGGTGCCGCTGCCTTGCAGGGGCACGCATTCGTGCGTGCCCGTGCCGTGCACGATGTTGAGCACTTCCTTGCGGATGCGCGCCGTGATCTGGTTGAAGTCGGCGTCCCATGAACCCCAGTCGCGCAGCATCGCTTGGCGGGTGCGGTCCGAGGTGGTCAGGGGGCCGGGCGTGAGCAGGATGGGGTGGGCGGCTTGACTCATGGTGTCTCCAGGCAGGGAAAGGGAATGAGGGGCAAAAGGGGGCGAAGGGTGAAGCGTTCGTTCAGCCGCGGCCGAGGTTGCGCCAGGCCTGCGTGCGTGCGAGCAGCACGCGGGTGAGCAGCGCGTAGGCGATGCACACCAGCGTCGAGGTGACGACGATCAGGCTGGCCAGCGCGGCGGCCGGGCCGATGTCGCCGGCGTCGTCCAGGTGCATGATCGCGACCGACGCCAGGATGGTCTCCGGCGTGTACAGGAAGATGGCGCACGACAGGCTGGCCATCGACACCACGAAGAAGTAGCGCCCGATGTCCAGGATGGCCGGCAGGCACACCGGCACCGTCACGCGCAGGAAGGTCTTGAAGAACGGCACCTTGAGCGACGCCGACACGGCCTCGAACTCGTTGTCGATCTGCTTGAGCGCCGTCACCGCCGTGAGGTGGCTCGAGGTGTAGTAGTGCACCACCATCGAGATGACCAGGATCGCCATCGTCTGGTACAAAAAGTTCAGCGGGTTGGCCGGATGGTTGAAGAACATCACGTAGCCCAAGCCCAGCACCAGGCCCGGCACCGCCATCGACAGCACCGCCATCAGGTGCATGCCCTTGCGCATGAGGCCCAGGTTGCGCGTCTTCTCGATCAGGTAGGCGCCCACGAACACGATGAGCGAGCCGGCCACCGCGGTGACCATGGCCACGAGCAGGCTGTTGCCGTAGGCGGCGGCCATGTCGCTTTCCACCAGCACGAAGTGGTAGTGCTTGAGCGTGAACGACAGGTCGTAGGGCCACAGAGAGATCGCCGAGGTGTAGATTGCCATGCCGATGGTGGCCAGCAGCAGGCTGCAGACCACGGTGCAGAACAGCGTGAGCAGCGCATCGGCCACCTTGCGCGGCTTGGGCGTGTAGGGCACCGAGCGCGCCGTGAGCTGCGCCTTCAGCTTGCGCCGCACCACGTAGTCGATCACGAAGGAAATGATCGACGGAACGAGCAGCAGCATGCCCACCACCGCACCGATGGAGAAGTTGTGCTGGCCCACCACCTGCTTGAACACGTCGACCGACAGCACGTTGAAGTTGCCGCCGATGACCTTGGGCGCGCCGAAGTCGCTCACCACGTAGGTGAAGACCACGGTGGCCGCGCTGATCAGGCCGTACTTGCACGAGGGCAGGGTGATCGTCATGAACTGGCGCAGGGGCCGCGTGCGCAGCGCGGTGGCCGCCTCGTACAGCCGGCCGTCGGCCAGCGACAGCGCGGTGACCAGGATCATCAGCGCGTGCGGAAAGGTGTTGTAGACCTCGGCCAGGATGATCCCGGGCGCGCCGTAGATCGAGGCGCCGCCCAGCAGGAACTTGAGCGCGCCCTGGTTGCCGAACCACTGCACGAACGAGATGGCCGACAGCAGCGAGGGCGCGAGCAGCGGAATGAGCGCGATGAGGCGGAACACCGCCTTCAGCGGCGCCGGCATGCGGCTGCGCGTGAGCGCGTAGGCGAACACGAAGGCCGTGGGCACCGAGATCATCACCACCGCGGCCGACACCCACACCGAGTTCCAGGCCGCGCGCAGCAGGCTCGGCGTCTGGAAGTAGGTGATGAAATGGGCCAGGCCGACGAAGCGGCCGTTCTTGTCCTGCACCGCGTGGGCCAGGATGGTCAGCAGCGGCGCGATGAGGAACACGAACAGCATCGCCATCACCACGAAAAGGATGGCGCGCGCGATGGTCTCGTCGCGGCTCCAGCGCAAGGCTGGGCGTGCGGCGAGCACAGGGCGGGGGTGTGCCAGCGTGTTCATGGCTTGGCGGTGCGCGCGGCAAAGGCGCGGATGCGGTTGGCGCGCAGGGCGATGTCGATCGTGTTGCCCTCGCGGATGTCCAGGTCGTGCAGCTGGTTCAGCGAGAAGTGCAGGCCCAGCGTCTGGCCGTGCAGCGCGTCGGCCGTCACTTCGGCAATGCACAGGCCGCCCAGGAACTCGACCTTCGTGACCTTGGCCTGCAGGCGATTCGGCGTGTCCTCGCGCAGGTGTTCCACCGCACGGTCTTCGGGCCGCAGGTACAGGTTGACGGCGTCGCCGGGCTCGAAGGCGCCGTCGCAGGCGTCGCACTGCAGCTCCATGTCGCCGACCTGGAAGCGCTGGTTGCCCAGCGCCATCGCGCGCAGCACGTTGACCTTGCCCACGAAGTCGGCCACGAAGGGCGTGGCCGGCTGCTCGTAGATTTCCATCGGCGTGCCGACCTGCTCGATCACGCCGTGGTTCATCACCACGATGCGGTCGGCCATCGACAGCGCTTCTTCCTGGTCGTGCGTGACCATGATGGTCGTGATGCCGACCTGCTTCTGCAGCCGGCGGATCTCGCCGCGCAGGCGAATGCGCTCCAGCGCGTCGAGCGCCGACAGCGGCTCGTCCAGCAACAGCAGGCCCGGCCGCGTGGCCAGCGCACGGGCCAGGGCCACGCGCTGTTGCTGGCCGCCCGAGAGCTGGCTCGGGTACTTGGCGCCCGAGGTCGGCAGGCCGACCAGCTTCAGCAGCTCGTCGACGCGCGCCTTGATCTCGCCGCGCTTCGCACGGCTGTTGACGAGGCCGTAGCCCACGTTCTCGGCGATCGACAGGTTGGGAAAGAGCGCGTACGACTGGAACACGATGCCGTAGTCGCGCTTGTCCGGCGACAGCCACGAGACGTCCTTGCCGTTCTGCAGGATCTGCCCGGCGGTCTGCGTCTCCAGGCCCGCGATGATGCGCAGCAGCGTGGTCTTGCCGCAGCCCGAGGGGCCGAGAAAGCACAGCATCTCGCCCGGGTTCACGCGCAGGTGCACGTCGCGCAGCGCGCTGAAGGTCTCGAAGTCCTTGCGAACGCCGACGATCTCGAGGGCCGCGGGCGGGGCCGAGGTGGGAGTCAACTGGCTGGCGATGAAGCGGGTGTCGGTCATGTCCATTTTTCGCACTCGTCGTTGGAGGGCGTCACCAGCTGCGGCGGCACCCTTGAATTGAAAACCGGGGGATGCCGTCGGGCTTATTTGGGTTCGGCCTTGCCTTCGTAGCGCTTGCTCCACTCCGCGAGGATGCGTTCGCGGTTCTTGGCGGCCCAGTTCAGGTCGTTCTTGGCCAGCAGCTTCTCGTAGTTGTCCGGAATGCCTTCGAGCTTGGAGACCACGCCCGGGTAGGCGACCACCGCCCACCAGCGCGCGCTGATCTGGTTGGCTTCCTTGCTCGCCATCCAGTCGGCAAAGCGCTTGCCTTGCGCCAGCTTCGTGCTGGTCTTCATGAGGCTGGTGGCCTCGATGTCCCAGCCCAGGCCTTCCTTGGGGAAGATCAGGTCGACCGGCGCGCCCGACTTCTTCACCTGGTGCGCGCGGAACTCGAACGAGATGCCGATGGGGAACTCGCCCGCGCCCGCCTGCTTGCAGGGCTTGGAGCCCGAGTGCACGTACTGCGCGATGTTCTGGTGCAGCGCGTCCATGTACTTCCAGCCTTCGGCGTCGCCCATGTTCTGCAGCCAGTACGACACGTCGAGGTAGCCGGTGCCGCTGGAGGCGGGGTGCGGCATCGAGATCGTGCCCTTGTAGATGGGCTTGGTCAGGTCCTTCCAGCTCTCGGGCTTGGGCAGGCCGAGCTTCTTGGCCTCGACCGTGTTGAAGCAGATGGTGGCGGCCCACACGTCCATGCCGACCCAGGCGGGCGGGCGGGCTGCGTCGGAGTACGCGGGGTTCAGCTCCTTGAAGCCCTTGGGCTCATAAGGAAGCAGCATGCCTTCCTGCTGCAGCAGCGCCAGGCTGCTGGCGGCCAGGCCGGCCACCACGTCGGCCTGCGGGTTGGCTTTTTCGGCCAGCAGCTTGGCGGTGACGATGCCGGTGGAGTCGCGCACCCACTTCACCTCGATGTCGGGGTTGGCCTTCTCGAACGCGTCCTTGTAGAGCTTCATGGCGTCGGTCTCGAGCGCCGTGTAGACCAGGAGCGGCGTCTTTTGCGCCCACGCACTGCCGGACATGAGGCCGAGGGCCGCAACACACAGGGCGGCCGTGAGACGGCGCGTGCTTTGTTTCATCGTCATCTGTTTCTCCTGAAAGGCTGGCTGTCACTGAAGAAGGGTGAGGGCTGGCGCCGGCGCGAGGGTGGGCAACGCCATCCGGTGTTTGCAATGTAGGTTGCTGATTGATGACTGTCAATAAAAAATTGTTGACAGTTGACGATCCTTCGGGAAAATACGCCCCATGGTCACCAGCAATCACTCCGCCGCCCTCGCGTTCCTCCAGTCCAGCTCGCTGCCGATGCTGATGCAGGAAGAAATCGAGCGTTTGATCATGACGGGCGAGCTCCCTGTGGGCAGCCGCATCAACGAGAGCGAGCTCTCGCAGCGCTTCAACACCAGCCGCGGCCCGATCCGCGAGGCGTTGCGTGCGCTGGAAGAGGCGGGCCTCGTGCGCAACGAGAAGAACCGCGGCGTCTTCGTGCGCGAGATCGCGTTCGAGGAGGCCGACGAGATCTACGAATTGCGCGAGGCGCTGGAAGAAATCATCGGCCGGCGCGTGGCCCTGGCCATCCAGCCCGACGCGGTGGAGCGCCTGCGCGCCATGGTCGACGCCATGCGCTCGGCGGCCCAGGCGCAGGACGTGGAGCAGTACGCGCAGCTAAACCTGCAGTTCCACGAGATCCTGCTCGACACCGCCGGCAGCAAGAAGCTCACCGAAACCTACAAGCGGCTCGTCAAGGAGTTGCACCTTTTCAGAATGCGCGCGCTCGACAGCGGCGGCGGCCTGCGGGTCTCGGCCGACGAGCACAGCCACATCGTCGACGCCATCGCCAGCGGCAACCCCGACACGGCAGGGCGCGCACTGCGTGAACACGTGGCCGGCAGCCGCGCACGCATGCACAAGGCCTTCGGCCGCATCGACAGCGATGCGGCCACTTCCAGCAACACCACCGCTACCCCGAACCACCCACCCCAAAAGGAAGTCTGAAATGACACCGGAGACACTTGAAGTCAATGCCAGGAGCTATCGCTGGATGGCGCGTCCGATCGTGGTCGTGTGCGTGGACGGCTGCGAGCCGGCGTACCTCGACGCGGCCATCGAAGCCGGCGTGGCGCCCTACATCGCCCGCATGCGCAAGGACGGCGCCGACCTGCTCGCCGATTGCGTCGTGCCCTCGTTCACCAACCCCAACAACCTGTCGATCGTGACCGGCGCACCGCCGGCCGTGCACGGCATCTGCGGCAACTACTTCTTCGACCGCGAGCTGGGCCAGGAAGTGATGATGAACGACCCCAAGTACCTGCGCGCCGGCACGGTGCTGGCTGCGTTTGCCGACGCGGGCGCCAAGCTCGCGGTGGTCACGGCCAAGGACAAGCTGCGCAAGCTGCTGGGCCACAAGATGAAGGGCATCTGTTTCTCGTCCGAGAAGTCGGACCAGGTGACGATGGAAGAGAACGGCATCGACAACGTGCTCGACATGGTCGGCATGCCCGTGCCCTCGGTCTACAGCGCAGAGCTGTCGGAGTTCGTGTTCGCGGCTGGCGTGAAGCTCATGGAATCGCGCCGCCCTGACCTGATGTACCTGTCGACCACCGACTACGTGCAGCACAAGGCCGCGCCGGGCAGCCCCGCAGCGAACGCCTTCTACCAAATGATGGACGGCTACCTCGCGCAGCTCGACGCGCTGGGCGCGACCATCGTGCTCACGGCCGACCACGGCATGAACGACAAGCACGGCGCCGACGGCTCGCCCAACGTGATCTACCTGCAGGACGTGCTCGACGGCTGGTACGGCGCTGAAAAGGCCCGCGTGATCCTGCCGATCACCGACCCCTACGTGGTGCACCACGGCGCGCTCGGTTCCTTCGCCACCGTGTACGCACCGGACGAAGCCAGCGTGCCGGGCTGGATCGAACGCATCAAGGGCATTCCGGGCATGGAGCTCGTGCTCTCGCGCGCCGAAGCCGCCAAGCGCTTCGAGCTGCCGCCGGACCGCATCGGCGACATCGTGGTGGTGAGTGAGCAGAGCACCGTCATCGGCACCGCCGCCAGCCGCCATGACCTGTCGGCACTCGAAGTGCCGCTGCGTTCGCACGGTGGTGTCTCGGAGCAGAAGGTGCCGCTGATCTGCAACCGCCCGGTCGAAGGCATTGCACCCGGGCGCCGGCTGCGCAACTTCGATGCGCTCGACCTCGCCCTGAACCACGCACGCTGACACCGCACGGAGCACTCATGAGCCAAGCCATCCTGAAGCCAGGCACCGTCCACCGCGAAGCGCTGCGCATCGCCGGCGAGAAAGTCCATCGCGACCGCACCATCGAGGTCACCTACCCGTACACCGGCGAGGTGATCGCCACCGTGCCCAAGGCCACGCTGGACGACGTGCGCAACGCCCTGCGCATCGCCCGCGACTACAAGCCCACGCTCACGCGCTACGAGCGCTACAAGATCCTCATGCGCGCCGGCGAGATCATCGCTTCGCGCCTGGATGAAATGTCGCGCACCATCACGCTCGAATCGGGCCTGTCGCGCAAGGACTCGCTGTACGAAGTGGGCCGCGCCTCCGACGTGCTGCTGTTCGCCGCCAACCAGGCGCTGGTGGACGACGGCCAGGTGTTCTCCTGCGACCTCACGCACCACGGCAAGAGCCGCAAGGTCTACACGATGCGCGAGCCGCTCTTGGGCGCCATCACCGCCATCACGCCGTTCAACCATCCGCTGAACCAGGTGATCCACAAGGTGGCGCCGGCCATTGCGACCAACAACCGCATCGTGCTCAAACCCAGCGAGAAGACGCCGCTCACGGCCTTCCTGCTGGCCGACATCCTGTACGAGGCGGGCCTGCCGCCGCAGATGCTGTCGGTGCTCACGGGTGACCCCAAGGAGATCGCCGACGAGCTGCTGACCAATGCCGATGTCGACCTCGTCACCTTCACCGGCGGCGTGCCCATCGGCAAGTACATTGCGGGCAAGGCCACCTACAAGCGCCAGATCCTTGAGCTGGGTGGCAACGACCCGATCATCGTGATGGAAGACGCGGACATCGAGGAGGCTGCGACGCTGGCCGCCAACGGGTCGTACAAGAACTCGGGGCAGCGTTGCACAGCGGTGAAGCGCATGCTGGTGCACGAAGCCGTGGCCGATCGCTTTGTCGAGCTGCTGGTGCAGAAGACCAAGGCCTTGAAGTACGGCGACCCGATGGACCCCGACACCGACATGGGCACCGTGATCGACGAGGCGGCTGCGAAGCAGTTCGAAGCCGTGGTCAACGAAGCCATCGCGGCCGGCGCCAAGCTCTTGTACGGCAACGAACGCCGCGGCGCGCTGTACTCGCCCACCGTGCTCGACCACGTCGATCCCGAGATGACCGTCGCCAAGCACGAGACCTTCGGCCCCGTGTCGCCCGTCATCCGCTTCAAGAACATCGACGAGGCGATCCGCATCTCCAACGGCACCGCCTACGGCCTGTCGTCCTCGATCTGCACCAACCGGCTGGACTACATCACGCGCTTCATCCGCGAGCTGAACGTGGGCAGCGTCAATGTGCGCGAGGTGCCCGGCTACCGCCTGGAGCTCACGCCCTTCGGCGGCATCAAGGACTCGGGCCTGGGCTACAAGGAAGGCGTGCTCGAAGCGATGAAGAGCTTCACCAACACCAAGACCTATTCGCTGCCCTGGTAACCATGAGCCTCAGCATCCCCGACATCGTCGGCCTCTTCGAGACCAAGGGCCATGCGCAGTACGACGGCGAGCCGGTCACGCAGCTGGAGCACGCGCTGCAGTCCGCGCACCTGGCCGAGCAGGAGGGGGCGGACAGCGCGCTGATCGCCGCCGCCCTGCTGCACGACCTGGGCCACCTGCTGCACGACTTCGGCGGCACGCCGACGCAGCAGGGCCTGGACGACCTGCACCAGTACCGCTGCCTGCCGTTCCTGCGTGCGCTGTTCGGCCCGGCCACGCTGGAGCCGATCCGGTTGCATGTGGACGCCAAGCGCTTCCTGTGCGCGCGCGTGCCCGGCTACCTGGAGGCGCTGTCGCCCGACTCGAAGCGCAGCCTGCAACTGCAGGGCGGCGTCTTCGACGAGGCGCAGGCCCAGGCTTTCGAGACGCTGCCGTATGCAATGGACGCAGTGCGCCTGCGGCAGTGGGACGACACGGCCAAGTTGGCCGATGCCGACATGCCCGGCCTCGCGCATTTCGTGCGCCACCTCGAGATCAGTTCCGCCGGCCACCGGCAAGCCCTCACCACCGCTTAAGGCACACGGATGCGCCCCTTCTGGATCGAACAAGCGCTCTTCAACGATGGCGATCTGGCACCGGCGCTGCAAGGTGAAACCAGCGCCGACGTCTGCATCGTCGGTGGCGGCTTCACCGGCCTGTGGACGGCCATCCAGGCCAAGCTGCAGGCGCCCGCGCTGGACATCGTCATTCTCGAAAGCGACTTGTGCGGCGCCGGCGCCAGCGGGCGCAACGGCGGTTGCCTGCTCACCTGGTCGGCCAAGTTCCTGACCCTGCGGCGGCTGTTCGGCGAAGACGAGGCGGTGCGTCTCGTGAAGGCGTCGGAAGCGGCGGTGGGGCACATCGCCGACTTCTGCGCGGCGCACGGCATCGACGCCGAGCTGCGGCGCGACGGCACGCTCTACACGGCGACCTCGCAGGCGCAGATCGGCACGCTCGATCCGATGATGCAGGCGCTGGAGGCGCGCGGCATCCACTCGTACCACGCGCTGCCGCCCGACGAGGTGGCGCGGCGCTCGGGTTCTGCGCGCAACCTGGCCGGCGTGTACTCGCCGATCGCCGCCACCGTGCATCCGGGCAAGCTGGTGCGCGGGCTGCGGCGCGTGGCGCTGGCCATGGGCATCCGCATCCACGAGCGCACGCCCATGCTCGACTTCAGCACCGACCAGCCCGTGCTGGTGCGCACGCCGACCGGGCGCGTGCGCGCGAAGAAACTGGTGCTCGCGATGAACGCGTGGATGGCCAGCCGCTTTCCGCAGTTCGAGCGGACCATCGCCATCGTGTCGAGCGACATGATCATCACCGAGCGCTGCCCGGAGCTGCTGCAGCAGATCGGGCTGACCGACGGCGTGTCGGTGCTCGACTCGCGCACCTTCGTGTACTACTACCGCAGCACGGTCGACGGCCGCATCATGCTGGGCAAGGGCGGCAACACCTTCGCCTGGGGCGGCCGCATGGCCAAGGTGTTCGACGAGCGCTCGCCGTACGAGGCCGAGCTCACGCAGGCGCTGCATTCCTTCTTCCCGGCACTGAGCAACACGCCGATCACCGCGAGCTGGAACGGCCCGTCCGACCGCTCGGTGACCGGCTTTCCGTTCTTCGGCAAGCTCGATGGCGCGCCGCACATCTACTACGGCTTCGGCTACTCGGGCAATGGGGTGGGGCCGACCTACATGGGCGGGCAGATCCTGTCGTCGCTGGTGCTCGACCAGGACAACGCATGGACGCGCAGCCCGATCACGGGCGGGCCACTGGGCTACTTTCCGCCGGAGCCCATGCGCTATGTGGGCTCGATCGTCGTGCGCAACGCGATCCGCCGCAAGGAACGCGCTGAGGATGAGGACCGCCAGCCATGGCTGGTGGACCGCATGCTCAGCAAGCTCGCGAACGCCGCAGGCAAGGCTGATAAGGCCTGACCTGCGGAGACCACATCAACGGTTCGAGGGGAACGAGAACATCGTGCCCTCGCGCACGCCGGCCGAGGGCCAACGCTGCGTGACGGTCTTGCGCTTGGTGTAGAAGCGCACGGCGTCGGGGCCGTAGGCGTGCAGGTCGCCGAACAGCGAACGCTTCCAGCCGCCGAACGAGTGGTACGCCACGGGCACCGGCAGCGGCACGTTGATGCCGACCATGCCGACCTGGATGTTGTCGCTGAACCAGCGCGCGGCCTCGCCGTCGCGCGTGAAGATGCAGGTGCCGTTGCCGTACTCGTGCGCGTCGATCAGGTCCATGGCTTCCTGCAGCGTCTTCACGCGCACCACGCCGAGCACCGGGCCGAAGATTTCTTCCTGGTAGATCGTCATGCCGGGCTTGACGTGGTCGAACAGGCAGGCGCCCAGGTAGTAGCCGCCTTCGTGGCCTTCGACCTGGATGCCGCGGCCGTCGACCACCAGCTTGGCGCCGGCGGCCACGCCCGCGTCGACGAAGGCCTTGACCTTCTCGAAGTGCGGCTGGGTGACCAGCGGGCCCATGTCGTTGCCGTTGTCGGTGCCGGGGCCGACCTTCATCTTGGCGATCTCGACCTTCAGGCCTTCGACCACCGCGTCGGCCGTGGCGTCGCCCACGGCCACCACCAGCGGGATCGCCATGCAGCGCTCGCCGCACGAGCCGTAGGCCGCGCCCATGAGCGCGCTCACGGCGTTGCCGATGTCGGCATCAGGCATCACCACCGCGTGGTTCTTGGCGCCGCCGAGTGCCTGCACGCGCTTGCCGTGGGCCGTGCCCGTGGTGTAGATGTATTCGGCGATGGGCGTGGAGCCCACGAAGCTCACGGCCTTCACGCGGCGGTCGGTCAGCAGCGTGTCGACCGCTTCCTTGTCGCCGTTGACCACGTTCAGCACGCCCGGCGGCAGGCCGGCCTGCAGCGCGAGTTCGGCCATGAACAGCGTGGAGGAGGGCGTGCGCTCCGAGGGCTTGAGCACGAAGGTGTTGCCGCAGGCCACGGCCATCGGCCACATCCACAGCGGCACCATGACGGGGAAGTTGAACGGCGTGATGCCGGCCGCCACGCCCATGGCCTGGAACTCGCTCCACGAGTCGATCGACGGGCCCACGTTCTTGCTGTGCTCGCCCTTGAGCAGCTCGGGCACGTAGCTGGCGTACTCGACGTTCTCGATGCCGCGCTGCAGCTCGCCGTGCGCGTCGGCCAGCACCTTGCCGTGCTCGGCGGTGATCAGCGCGGCGATGGTGTCGGCGTTTTCTTCGAGCAGCGTCTTCAGGCGGCTCATCACGCGGGCGCGCTTGAGCGGCGGCGTGTTGCGCCAGGCCGGGAAGGCGGCCTGCGCCGAGGCGATGGCCTGCTCGACCGTGAGCTTGTCGGCGAGTGCCACGCTCTTGGCCGACAGGCCGGTGGCGGGGTCGAACACCGGCTGCACGCGGCTGCCGCCGCCGACGTGCTTGCCGTCGATGAAGTGGCCGATGGTGGCGGTGACGTTCTTGTCGTGTTGCATGTCTTGGTATCTCGAAAGGGGATCAGTTGGTTTCGGCGAGGGCGTCGGCGAGGGCGTTGACCATGCGGTCGATCTCGGCCTTCTCGGCGATGAACGGCGGGGCGAGCTGGATCGTGTCGCCGCCGTAGCGCACGTAGAAGCCCTTCTTCCAGCAGTTCATCGCGATCTCGTAGGGACGGCGTGCGGGCTCGCCCGGCAGCGCGGCGATGGTGATGCCGGCGGCCAGGCCGTAGTTGCGGATGTCGGCGACGTGCTTGCTGCCCTTCAGGCTGTGCACGGCGTTCTCGAAGTGCGGGGCCAGCGTCTGCACGCGGCCGATCATGTCTTCCTTCTGGAGCACGTCGAGCGCGGCGATGCCGGCGGCGCAGGCCACGGGGTGCGCGCCGTAGGTGTAGCCGTGCGGGAACTCGAGCATGTACTCGGGGCCGCCGGCGGCCATGAAGGTGTCGTAGATGTCCTTGCTGGCCACCACCGCGCCCAGCGGCTGCGCGCCGTTGGTGACTTGCTTGGCGATGTTCATGATGTCGGGCGTGACGCCGAAGGCATCGGCGCCCGTGAGCGCGCCGCAGCGGCCGAACCCGGTGATCACTTCGTCAAAAATCAGCAGGATGTTGTTCGCCGTGCAGATGTCGCGCAGGCGCTTCAGGTAGCCCTTGGGCGGAATCACCACGCCGGCTGAGCCCGCGAAGGGCTCGACGATCACAGCCGCGATGGTCGAGGCGTCGTGCAGCGCAATCAGGTCGAGCAGGCGGTCGGCCAGCTCGGCGCCGCTTTCGGGCATGCCGCGCGAGAAGGCATTGCTGGCCAGCTGCGTGTGCGGCAGGTGGTCGGCCTCGACGCCCTGGCCGAACAGCTTGCGGTTGGCCGCGATGCCGCCCACCGAGATGCCGCCGTAGTTCACGCCGTGGTAGCCCTTCTCGCGGCCGATCAGGCGCGTCTTGCCGGCCTGGCCCTTGGTGCGCCAGTAGGCGCGCGCCATCTTCAGCGAGGTGTCGGCGGCTTCGGAGCCCGAGCCGGTGAAGAACACGTAGTCCAGGCCGGCAGGCGTCAGTTCCTTGATCTTGTTGGCCAGCTCGAACGAGAGCGGGTGGCCGAACTGGAAAGCGGGCGAGTAGTCGAGCCTGGCGATCTGGCGGCTCACCGCCTCGGTGATCTCGGGGCGGCCGTGGCCCAGGCCCGAGCACCACAGGCCCGACAGGCCGTCGAAGATCTTGCGGCCGTCGTTGTCGGTGAAGTAGGCGCCCTTGGCCTCCACGATGATCCGCGGATCGGCCTTGAAGTTGCGGTTGCCGGTGTAGGGCATCCAGTGCGCCTCGAGCCAGGCGGCGTCGGTGCGCGCGGTGGGCGTGGGTTCGATGGCGGGTGTGGCGAGGGTCATGGCGCATCCCGCGCAAGGCGGGCTCCGGGGGTGAAGGGATGTGCCGATTGTTCGCAACGCCTTCAGTGTGGAGAATGGCGCAATATCAATGTTCACTTGACGATCCATGCAAGTAAAGGCCAAGGCCTCGCCCGCCACCGAAACCAGTGCCCAGGGCACCCGCAACCGCGCCGTGCTGGGGCAGCTCAGCGACATGGATTTGCGCCTGCTCAAGGTGTTCAAGAGCGTGGTCGACTGCGGCGGCATGGCGGCCGCCGAGCTGGAGCTGAACATCGGCACCTCCACCGTGAGCCGCCACGTGAAAGACCTGGAAACCCGCCTGGGCCTCGTGCTGTGCCGGCGCGGCCGGGCGGGCTTTGCGCTCACGGCCGAGGGCCAGCGCGTGTACGACGAGACGCTGCGCCTGCTGGCCTCGGTCGACGCCTTTCGCGGCAGCATCGACGACATCCACAACCGCATGGGCGGGCAGCTCGACGTGGCGCTGTTCGACAAGACCGCGACCAACCCGAAGGCGCGCATCGGCGAGGCCATTGCGCGTTTCACCGAGATCGCGCCCGAGGTGAACCTGGCGGTGCACGTGGGCTCCATCAACGCCATCGAGCAGGGCGTGCTGGAGGGCAACTTCCAGATCGGCATCATCCCGGCGCACCGCAGCTCGAAGAGCCTGGTGTATGCCGACCTGTTCGACGAGACCATGCTGCTGTACTGCGGCGTGGGGCATCCGCTGTTCGACAGCCCGCACGGCAAGCTCACCTGGTCGAAGCTGGGCGAACACCATTTCGCGGGGCTGGGATACCACTCGCCGAACATGGAACTGAGCCACCGGGCGAGGCTGTCGCGCAAGGCGACGGGGTTCGACCAGGAGGCGATTGCGACGCTGATCCTGTCGGGGCGCTTCCTGGGCTTCTTGCCCGACCACTACGCGCAGGTGTTCGAGCAGCGCGGGCTCATGAAGGCGGTGCTGCCGGCGCGTTTCAACTATGCGTGCCGGTTTGTGAGCCTGCTGCGGCGGTCGCCGAAGCCTTCACGGGCGGTGTTGGCGTTTCAGGCGTGCCTGGAGAAGGCGCATGGCGATGCGAAGATCTGAAGGCACCGAAACCACCCAAGATGACCGAAACACCACTGCGTATTCGCCCTGCACTTGCGTCGGAACACCGGGCACTCGAAGACTTGCAGCGGCGCGCATCGCTCGCGAACCCCGGCGATCGCGAGGCGATTCAGTCCGACCCGGACGCCATCGAACTGCCTCTGGCCCAGATCGTCGATGGCCGGGTGTTCGTGGCAGAGATCCATGGCGTGACGGCGGGGTTCGCTGTCGTGCTGCCCAACGATGACGGCAGCGCCGAACTCGATGGGTTGTTCGTCGAGCCCGAGGCATGGCGTCGCGGCATCGGCAAGGCATTGGTCGCGCACTGTGTCGAGCTTTCCCGGCGCCAGCGTGCATCGGCACTCCACGTCACCGGCAATCCACACGCCGGGTCGTTCTACTTTCGATGCGGATTCGAGGCGAACGGCACTGTCGCCGTGCGCTTCGGCAGGGCCGAGCGGTTCCGCAAGGTCTTCTAGACCTTTGTGGTGCTATCGCTGTCCGCTGGGCAGCAACAAGTGCTTCGCCCCGATGTGCGCTTCCATCTCATGCATGTGGTGCTCCGCATCCACCATGTGCTCCACCATCAACCGCCGCACCTCGTCCGCATCTTCCTTGCGGTAGGCCGCCAGCAGCTGCGTGTGGTAGTCCACGTTGGTCTCGCCGAAGTGGTGGTGGTCCAGCGCCTTCTTGTAGACGACGAGATCGCGCAGCAGGTCGTTGAGAAAGCGGCACATGAAGGACAGCACCGGGTTGGGGCACGCCTCGGCCAGCATCGTGTGAAAGGCCAGCTCGGCCTCGCGCTGCGTGCGCAGTTCGTCCTCGTTGGTGGGCTCGACGGTGCACAGGCGCACGTTGTCTTCGAGCCGCGCGAACTGCTCGGGCGTGAGCCGCCCGACCACGCTCACGGCCAGTTCGGGCTCCAGCGCCTTGCGCAGCTGGTAGATGTGGTGGCCGTCCAGGTGATGAAAGTGCAGGAAGTTGCGCAGCGGCTCCGACGCATGGTCGACCGACACCTGCTGCAGGTACGCGCCGCCGCCCGGGCCGGTGCGGATCGAGATCAGCCCGCGCACCTCGAGCGCCTTCAGCGCCTCGCGCACCGTGCTCTTCGAATAGCCGAAGAGCTCGATCAGTTCCTTCTCGTTCGGTAGCCGGTCGCCGGGCTGCTTGCGCTCGGCAACGATCCATCGCTTGACGTCTTCGACGATGACGTCCGAGAGCTTTTGCCGCTTCGGAGGGTTGTGCCCCACTCTCATCAAAACGCTCCATCCATGCACATCGGGAGATGCGCGGGATGCGCAACAGCGCGCGATCTTAACGGCGTCATCGGCAGGGTCGGGTTGGGTTTGGGCACGGGGCTTGCTAACGGGTTTTTACCAACATATTAATCCTATTTATCCGCTTAAATTGCCGGCGATCGCAGGCACTGTGTTTTCTTCCCCACTTCCCACACCACGACCGGAGAACCCCATGCAACGCAGACAACTCCTTCAGCTGGCCGCCCTGTCGGCCGCCCCGGCTTCGCTCCTGATGAGCCGCTCGGTCTTCGCCCAGGCCACCGACGCGATCCGATTCGGTGCACCGGTGCCCATGTCGGGTGCCTTCGCGGCCAACGGCAAGTTCGCCGACCTGGGCACCAAGCTGGCGATCGAGCAGTACGGCAAGGTGCTGAACCGGCCGCTGGCCTACACGGTGCTCGACACCGAGGGCAAGCCGGCCACGGCCGTGCGCAAGGTGCAGGAGGCCTCGCAGCAGCAGGGCGCGAAGTTCTTCGTCGGCGGCATCCTGTCGTCCGAGGCGCTGGCCATGGGCAAGGAGGCCGAGAAGGCCGGCGGCCTGTTCATCACCACCGCGGGCGCCGATGAGATCACCGGCAAGGACTGCAACCCCGCCACCTTCCGCTGGTCGGTGCCCACCTTCGGTGCCATCGAGCAGACGGTGCGCCCGCTGATCGCGGCCATGCCCAAGGCCAAGCGCTGGTACACGATCACGCCGCAGTACGTCTTCGGCGACGGCCTGCTGAGCGCGGCCAAGACCATCTTCCAGGAGAAGGGCATCGAGCACGTGGGCAACAGCTACCACTCGCTCAACGACAAGGAGTTCAGCGGCTACCTCACCAACGCCATGGCCGCCAAGCCCGACGTGCTGCTGCTCTTGAACTTCGGCGCGCAGTCGTCCGCCGCGCTGCGCCAGGCGGTGAGCTTCGGCATGCACAAGAACATGACGATCCTCATGGCCTGGGCCTCGGGCCTGGAGCAGTTCGACGAGCTGGGCGCCGACCTGTGCGACGGCGTCTACTTCGGTGCGCAGTACTGGCACACGGTCGACACGCCGCTCAACAAGGACCTGGTGAAGCGCACCGCCGACAAGCTGAAGATCGTGCCCAACTACAGCCTGGCCGGCTCGTACATCTGCACCAAGATCCTCATCGACGGCATCGTGAAGGCCGGCACGGTCGACCCGAAGGCGGTGGTCGCGGCGCTCGAAGGCATGAAGTTCGACGGCCTCACGGGCGTGGAAGAAATCCGCAAGGCCGACCACCAGGTCATCAAGGACTACTACCTGCTCAAGGGCAAGGCGAAGTCGAAGATGGCCAACCCGGCCGACTACGTGGACGTGGTGAGTTCCGGCAAGTCGTTCCTGCCGATCGACAAGACCGGCTGCAAGCTGGCCTGACGCCGCCCGGCTTCGCGCCGCGCCCGCGCCGTTTTTGGGCGCGGGCAGGGCGCGTGCCGCCTGCACGTTTGCCACCCCCACGACACCTATGTCCGTCTACCTGCTCCAGACCATCAACGGAATCGGCATCGGCATGCTGTATTTCCTGCTGGCCGTTGGCTTGTCCATCGTGTTCGGCCTGCTGCGCTTCGTGAACTTCGCGCACGGCGCCTTCTACCTGCTGGGTGCCTACCTGTGCTTCCAGGCCATGCAGTGGGGCCTCAATTTCTGGGCCGCGCTCGTGCTGGTGCCGCTGTTCGTCGGCGCGCTCGGCTGGCTGGCCGAGAAGCTGCTGCTGCGCCGCGTGTACGCCAAGCCGCACGAGTTCCACATCCTCGTGACCGTGGGCCTGGCGCTCGCGGTGCAGGAGATCGTCATCGTGTTCTGGGGCCCGCTGGGCAACAGCGTGCCCACGCCCGACCTGCTGCAGGGCGTGGTGATGTGGGGCAGCTTCATCTACCCGAAGTACCGGCTCTTCGTGATCGGCTTCACCGCCGTGCTCGCGGTGGGGCTGTGGTGGGTGCTCGAAGGCACGCGCCTGGGCAGCGCGGTGCGCGCGGGCAGCGAATCGACCGAGATGGTCTCGCTGCTGGGCATCAACGTGTTCCGCGTGTTCAGCCTGGTGTTCGCGCTCGGCGCGGCCACGGCGGCGCTGGCCGGCGTGCTCGCTGCGCCCATCCGCGGGGCCGAGCCCTTCATGGGCGTCGAGGCGCTGGGCGTGGCCTTCGTGGTCGTGGTGATCGGCGGGCTCGGCAGCTTCAGCGGGGCGCTGGTCGGCGGCGTGCTGATCGGCATCGTGCAAAGCCTCATGAGCACCATCTGGCCGCCGGGGGCGAGCCTGATGATCTACATCGCGATGGGCGCCGTGCTGCTGCTGCGCCCGCATGGCCTGCTCGGCCGCAGAGGATGAACGCCGCCATGCCAAAGAAATACACCTTCCTGCTGGCGCTGATCGTCGCGCTCGCGCTGCCGCTGTTCATGCGCTCGGGCTCGCTCGCGAGCGAAGTGCTCATCTACGCGCTCGCGGCCCTGGGCTGCAACCTGCTGCTGGGCTACACGGGGTTGCTCTCGTTCGGCCAGGGCATCTTCTTCGGGCTGGGCAGCTACACCATCGCGATCCTGCTCACGCGGCTGCAACTGCCGATGCCGCTCGCCTTGCTTGCCGCCATCGGCATGGGCGCACTGGGCGCGGCGGTGGTCGGCTGGGTCGCCATCCGCCAGCGCGGCACCTACTTCGTGATGCTCACGCTGGCCTTCGCGCAGATGTTCTATTTCATCGCCTACACGGCCTCGGGGCTCACGGGCGGCGACAACGGCCTGCTCGACGTGCCGCGCCCGGCCTTCATGGACACGCCGTGGAAGTACTACGCCTTCGTGGCGGTGATCTTCCTGGCCGCGTTCGCGCTGCTGCTCAAGGTGACCGACTCGGTCTTCGGCCGCACGCTGCTCGCCATCCGCGACAACGAGGACCGCGCCGCCGCCGTGGGCTACGACCTGAAGCGCTTCAAGCTGCTGGCCTTCGTGATCTCGGGCGCCGTCACCGGCCTGGCCGGCGGCCTGCACGCGATGATGACCGGCATCGCGCCGCTGTCCAACGCCGAGTACCACACGAGCGAAATGATCCTGGTCATCACCGTGATCGGCGGCACCGGCAACCTCTTCGCCTCGGTGCTGGGCTCGGCCTTCTACGTGCTGCTGGCCGACTGGCTCTCCACGCTGTGGCCGCGCTGGCTGCTGCTGCTGGGCCTGCTGCTGATCGGCGTGAGCATCGGCATGCAACGCGGCCTCTGGGGCCTGGGTGAAAGCGCCTGGCGCCGGGTGTTCCGCAAGACGTCGGCCGCGGCCAAGGCGCCGACCGTGCAAGGAGAACAGGCATGAGCGACATCCTCATCGAAGCCATCGGCGTCACCAAGCACTACGGCAAGTTCGCCGCGCTCGGCGGGGTCGACCTGAAGATCAAGCGCAACACCGTGCACTCGGTGATCGGGCCCAACGGCGCGGGCAAGACCACGCTGTTTCACATGCTCACGGGCACCGGCACCACCACGGGCGGGCGCATCCTGTTCGACGGCCACGACGTGACGCGTGAGCCCGACCACCAGCGCGTGCAGCGCGGCATGGCGCGCTCGTTCCAGGTCACCAGCCTGTTCCCCAGCCTGTCGGTGCGCGAGAACCTGCGCGTGGCGGCGCAGGGCGTTGCGCCGCGCCAGGCCATGAACTGCTGGCGCGCGCCCATCGGCGAGCGCGCCTGCGCCGACACGGTGGCCGAGGTGCTCGCGCGCGTCGGCCTCGAACGGCTGGCCGACACGCCCGCCAGCGTGCTCTCGCACGGCCAGCAGCGCCGCCTCGAAGTGGGCATGGCGCTGGCTGCGAAGCCCAAGGCCATCTTCCTGGACGAGCCGACCTCGGGCATGGGCATCGACGACCTCGACGACATGAAGCAGCTCATCCGCGGCCTGCGCGACGCGCACACCGTGGTGCTGATCGAGCACAACATGAACATCGTGATGGACATCTCCGACACCGTGACCGTCATGCAGCTGGGCCGCGTGCTGGCCGAGGGGCTGCCGGGCGACATCCGCTCGGACGCGCGCGTGCGCACGGCGTACCTGGGCAACATGATCACCGGAGGCAAGGCATGAGCGCCGCGAAGAACATCCTCGAAGTCGAAGGCCTGCACGCGCACTACGGCAAGAGCCATGTGCTGCAAGGCGTGTCGCTCACGGTGGGCGAGGCCGAGCTGGTCACGCTGCTGGGCCGCAACGGCGCGGGCAAGTCGACCACACTCAAGAGCATTGCCGGCGCCGTCACGCCCACGAAAGGGCGCGTGCGCTTCCAGGGCGCGGACATCGCGGGCCAGCCGCCGCACCGCATCGCCACGCGCGGCGTGTGCCTGGTGCCGGAGCACCGCGGCATCTTCAAGCTGCTCACGGTGGAGGAGAACCTGCTGCTCGGCCTGCGGCGCGATTCGCCCTGGCAGCTGGCCGACATCTACCGCATCTTTCCGCGCCTGAAGGAGCGCCGGCGCAACGGCGGCGGGCAGCTGTCGGGCGGCGAGCAGCAGATGCTGGCCATCGGCCGCGCCCTCATGAACCACCCGCGCCTGTTGATCCTCGACGAGCCCGTGGAAGGCCTGGCGCCGGTGATCGTGGAAGAGATCGTCGCGCAGCTCAAGACCATCAAGGCCGCGGGCGTGGCCATCCTGCTGGTCGAGCAGAACCTCGAGGTCTGCGTGCAGCTGGCCGACCGCCACTACATCGTGGAGCAGGGCGTGATCGTGCACGAGGCCGGCAACGCCGCCTTCATGGCCGACCACGACGTGAAAGACCGCTATCTGGGTGTTGGCCTTGCCTGAACCCGCCATTCATTCGTCGCAAAAACCATGAACACAACGAACGAACTTTCCACCGCAACGGACGTGCGCGCCCTGCGCGTGAACGGCCAGCGTCTCTGGGACTCGCTGATGCAGCTCGCACAGCTCGGCGCCACCGAGAAGGGCGGCGTGTGCCGCATCGCGCTCACCGACCTGGACCGCCAGGGCCGCGACCTCTTCACGCGCTGGGCGCGCGAGGCTGGCTGCGAGGTGCGCGTGGACGCCATCGGCAACATCTTCGCGCGCCGCGCGGGCCGCAACAACGCGCTGCCGCCCATCACGACCGGCAGCCACATCGACACGCAGCCCACGGGCGGCAAGTTCGACGGCAACTACGGCGTGCTCGCGGGGCTCGAAGTGATCCGCAGCCTGAACGACGCCGGCATCGAAACCGAAGCACCGGTCGAGGTGGCGGTGTGGACCAACGAGGAAGGCTCGCGCTTCGTGCCCGTGATGATGGGCTCGGGCGTGTTCGCCGGCGCCTTCACGCTGGAGCACGCGCTCGCGCAGCGCGACACCGAAGGCGTGAGCGTGGCCGATGCGCTCTCGGCCATCGGCTATGCCGGCGCCGTGCCCGCCTCGGCGGCGGCGTCGCCGGTCGGCGCCTACTTCGAGGCGCACATCGAACAGGGCCCGGTGCTCGAAGCCAACGAGCGCGTCATCGGCGTGGTCGAGGGCGCGCTGGGCCAGCGCTGGTACGACGTGGTGGTGCAAGGCATGGAAGCCCATGCCGGCCCCACGCCGATGGAACTGCGAAAAGACGCGCTGCTGGCCGCCGCCGAACTCGTGGTCGAGGTGAACCGCATCGCGCTGGCCCATGCGCCGCACGGGCGCGGCACGGTCGGCTGGATCGACAACTACCCGAACTCGCGCAACGTGATCCCGGGCCGCGTGAAGCTCAGCGTCGACCTGCGCGCGGCCGACGACGTGGTGCTGTCGGCCATGGACGCGGCGCTGAAGGAAGCCGTGCAGCGCATCGCCACCAAGGGCAAGGTCGAGGCGACGGCCGAGCAGGTCGTGTACTTCCCGCCGCAGCCGTTCACGCCCGCGCTGGTGTCGGCCGTGCGCGAGGCCGCGCAGGACCAGGGCATGACATGGATGAACGTGATCAGCGGCGCCGGCCACGACGCCGTGTACCTCGCGCGCGTGTGCCCCGCGGCGATGATCTTCGTGCCCTGTCTGGACGGCATCAGCCACAACGAGATCGAGGACGCGCAGCCGGATCACCTCGAGGCCGGCTGCAACGTGCTGCTGCAGGCGATGCTGCAGAGCGCGGGAGTGGCCGCGTGAAGGCGGCGCTTCGCCGCATCGGCCTGCACTGCGTGCTGGCGATGGGCATGGTCGCGGTGTCGACGGCGGCCCTGGCGGCTGGAGAACCGATCCTGGTCGGCCAGTCCGCGGTGCTCACCGGCCCGTTCACGCCGAACAGCCTCGCGTTCATGGAAGGCCAGACACTGTTCCTCGACCAGTTGAACAAGGCGGGCGGCGTCGGTGGCCGGCCCGTCAAGATGATCACCTACGACGACGCCTACATCCCCGAGAAGGCCGCGGCCAATGCCGAGAAGCTGCTCGGCACGGACCGCGTCGTCTGCCTGTTCGGAACCATGGGCACGGGCATCGGCGCGGCCATGGTGCCGGTGGCGGCGAAGTACGACAGCTTCATCTTCGGCGGGCTGACCGGCGCGGCGGTGCTGCGCGGGCCGAAGGTGCCGATCTATCACGTGCGGGAGTCGTATGCCGACGAGGTCTCGCGTGTGATGAACCACCTGACGACCGTGGGCCTGACGCGCATTGCCATCGTCTCCAGCGATGACGCCTACGGCAAGGGCATCGAGAAGGACGCGGTGGCCGCGCTCGAGAAGAACAAGCGGCCGGCCCTGCTGTCGCTGCGCTTCGATCCGAAGGAAAAGGACCATCCCGCCATCGCGCAACAGGTCATCGCGAGCGGGGCGCAGGCGGTGTACGTCATCGCGGCCGGCACGCCGGCTATCAACATCATCCGCTCGCTGGTGGCCGCGCCCATCCATCCGCAGATCTACACGAACTCGGTGGCGAGCTCGTTCCTTCTGTACAAGGAACTCGGCGACAAGAGCCGCGGCATCGTGCTGTCGCAGGTGGTGCCGCCGTTCTGGAAGACACGCTTTCCCATCGTCGACGAATACCAGCGCGCGAGGAAGGCCGCGGGCAGCGAAGGCGAAGGCTCCTACCTGGGGCTGGAGGGCTACATCACGGCCAAGGCCTTTGCGGAATCGCTGCAGCGCGTGAAGGGGCCGATCACCACCGAATCGCTGCGCCGCACCATCGAGAACTCGCCGCCCATGAACCTGAACGGCTTCACGGTCGCGTTCCGTCCCGACAACCGCAACGGCTCCAGCTTTGGTGACATCACCATGCTGGGAAGTGCCGGAAAGTTTGCTCAATGAAAGTCCTGATCGCACGTCTCAACCACGAGACCAACACCTTCTCGCCCGTGCCCACGCCGCTCGCGGCCTTCGGGCCCGACGGTCCGACCTTCGGTGCGCAGGCCTACACCGACAACAAGGGCATGCGCACCGCGATGTCGGCCTTCATCGAGCTGGCCGAAGCGGCGGGCGCGCAGCTCGTCACGCCGGTGTCGGCTTCGGCCAACCCGAGCGGGCCGGTCGATGCGCAGGCCTACACCACGCTCACGCAATGCATCGTCGATGCGGCGCCGGGCTGCGATGCCATCCTGCTCGACCTGCACGGCGCGATGGTGGCGCAGAACAGCACCGACGGCGAAGGCGACCTGCTGGTGCGCCTGCGCGCTGCCGCGCCCGGCGTGCCGATCGGCGTGGCGCTGGACCTGCATGCCAACGTGACGCCCGCGATGGTGGAGAACGCCGACGTGATCGTCGGCTTCAAGACCTACCCGCACGTCGACATGTACGAGACCGGCGAGCACGCCGGCCGCCTGCTGTTCGACCTGCTGGCCGGACGCAGCCAGCCGCACATGCGCTGGCGGCAGCTGCCGCTGATGGCGCACACGCTGCGCAGCGCCTCGTTCACCGGTGCGATGCAGCGGGCCATCGAGGCGGCGCGCGCGGCGGAAGTCTCCGAGTCGCTGGCGGTGTCGATCCTGGCGGGCTTCTCGCTGTCGGACATCACGGCGCCGTGCATGAGCGTGATCGCGGTCGATGCGCAATCGCCCGCGCGCGCGCAGGCCACGGCCGACCGCATCGCGGCGCAGATGTGGGCCGAGCGCGAGGCCTTCATCTACCGCAGCGAGCCGCTGGCCGCGTCGGTGGCGCGCGCGAAGCTCATCGCGGGCGGTGCCACGCGCCCGGTGCTGCTGCTCGACCACGGCGACAACTGCATGTCGGGCGGCAGCTGCGACACCATGGACGTGCTGCAGGAAGCGCTGGCGCAGGGCCTGGACGGCATCGGCGTCGGGCCGCTGTGCGACCCCGAGGCGGTGGCCGCGCTGGTCGCGGCGGGCGAGGGCGCCGAGGTGACGGTGGCGCTGGGCAACAAGGTGTCGCTTGAAGGCATCGGCCTGAAGAAGACACCGGTGCAGCTGACGGGCGTCGTGCGAACGGTCAGCGACGGCGAGTACGTGATCACCGGCCCCACCTACACCGGCCAGCGCAGCAGCATGGGGCGCACCGTGCTGTTCGACATCGGCGCGGCGCGCATCGTCGTCACCGAGCGCACGCAGGAGCCGTGGGACATCGGCGTGTTCGAATGCGCCGGGCTCGACCCGCGCACCGAGCGTTTCCTGCTGCTGAAGTCGCGCATGTACTGCCGGCCGGTGTTCGAGCCGCTGTCGGCGGCGCTGGTGGAGTGCGACAGCCCGGGCGTGACCAGCTCCGACTACAGCCTGTTCCCGTTCAGCCAGGTGCGCCGGCCGGTGTTTCCGCTCGATGCGAACGCGGCGATGGACGCGCCGGCATAACCTGCCACGTCATCGACGCGCGGCGCGTGCCCCGCGACCATTCCTTCACCCCGCGCTGTTGCGGGTCGAACCCTCGAAAGGAACAGTCGCCATGAACACCGCCGCCCACGACGCCCATGCCATCGCCACGGGCTACATCGCCGTCTGGAACGAGACCGACGCCGCGCGCCGCGCCGCGCTCATCGACGCCGGCTGGACCGCCGACGCCCGCTATGTCGACCCGATGGCGCAGGCCAGCGGCCGCGAGCAGATCAGCGCGCTGGTCGGCGCAGTGCACCAGCGCTACCCGGGCTTTCGCTTCCACCTGCTGGGCAAGGCCGAGGCGCACGGCGACAACCTGCGCTTCTCGTGGACCCTGGGCCCGAGCGGCACCGACGACCTGATCCAGGGCACCGACTTCGCGCAGGTCGACGCAGGCAAGCTGCGCGTGGTGACGGGTTTTCTCGACCGCGTGCCCGCAGGCGCGTGATGAAGCAGGCGGGTCAGTCGCCCGCCGGCCGACCGCGCCAGAGCTTGCGGTAGACCGTGGCGCGGCTGATGCCCAGCGTGCGCGCCGCCTCGGCCACGTTGCCGCGCGCGTCGCTCACCGCCTTGCGGATCAGGGCGGTTTCCACGTCGCGCAGGCGGGGGCGGCCATCGGTGGCGTCGCCGGGCATGCCCGGCACGCCGCCGTGCTCGCTGCCGCCGCGCTGGGCCCGCACCTGCACCCGCAGGCCCGACCACAGCGGCACCTCGAGCATGGCGTCGCCGCGCCGGGCGGCGTCGAACATCATGTGCAGCGGCAGCGCGAACAGGTCGTTGAAATGCAGGCCGCCGGCGTGGCAGACCAGCGGCTGGTGCAGCATCTGCCGCGCCGCCGCGTTGGCGCCGGTGACGTGGCCGGCGGCGTCGATGCACAGCAGGCCTTCGGTGGTCTCGCTGCTCGGACAACCGGGCCAGAGCAGGCGCAGCAGCAACTCGCAGGGCTCGCGCTGCACCAGCAGGTTCTCGATGCTGCGCGCCGACAGCGTGGCCAGGTGGCGCAGTTCGGGCCGCTCGACCACCTGCACGCCCGTGAGGTCGAGCATGCCGATGCAGTCGCCCCGGGGGCCGAAGAGCGGGGCGCCGGCGCAGCTGTACACACTGGTGTCGTCAAAAAAGTGTTCACCCCGGTGCAGCCACACCGATTCCTGCTCGGCCAGCGCCGTGCCGATCGCGCTGGTGCCGATGGCGCTTTCGGACAGGTCGACGCCGATGCGCCCGATGTCGCGTGCATAGCGGGCGGCGGGGTCGGTGCCGTCGGGCAAGGTACCCACGTCGACCACGATGCCGCGGGCGTCGGTCAGGATGGCGAAATAGCGGGTGTCGGCAATGGCGCGCGAGAGCCGTTCGATCACCGGACGCGCCGCCGTGACCAGGGCCCGGTTGCATTCCGTGACCTCGCGGCTGGCGGTGCGGCTCACGGGCTCGAAGCTCACGCGCTGCTGGGGCCGGCGGCCGGCCTCCAGGCAGCGCTGCCAGGAGCGCGTGATGCCCGGGTCGACCCGCACGCTGCCGCGCGGGCGGGGGCCGTCGCCGTCGATCAGCTCGCGGCGCGCCTGCGCAATGGCCAGCGAGCGCTCAGCAGGAGGGGGGACGGCGGAAGCGGACATCATCGTGAAAGTTCTTCTTCGCGCGGGGAGGGCTGCTTTTGCGGGCCGGCCGGTTGGCAAGCTGTTTCATTTTGAGAATTTCCCGCGCTCTGTGCAAGTGTCAAGGGTTTTTGCCTAGGATAGTGCGAAAGGGCGGCATCCAAGATGCCTCGCTGAACCAGCCATCACCTTTCACGGAGACAGCCACATGCAGGTCGCTTTCAAGGTCAACGGCCGGCCGGTCACGGTCGACGCCCCACCCAACACCTTCCTTGTGCACGCGATCCGCGAGCACCTCCACCTCACCGGCACCCACGTCGGCTGCGACACCGCCCAGTGCGGCGCCTGCACGGTCCACCTGAACGGCCGCGCGGTCAAGTCGTGCAACATCCTGGTCGCGCAGGCGGCCGGCGCCGACGTCACCACCATCGAGGGCGTGGCCGCCGCCGACGGCACCATGCATCCCATGCAGGCGGCCTTCAAGGAATGCCACGGCCTGCAGTGCGGTTTCTGCACCCCGGGCATGGTCATGAGCGCCATCGACCTGTGCACCCACCACCCCAAGTCGAGCGAATCGGAGATCCGCGAGCTGCTCGAGGGCAACCTGTGCCGGTGCACGGGCTACCAGAACATCGTCAAGGCCGTGAAGATGGGCGGCGAGGCCATGGCATCGGGCAATCCGGTGCCGACCCAGCAAACCACGGTCACGGCCTGAGGAGAGCGACATGGGCGCTTCCGACTTCTCCAACCTGCCGCACATCGGCGAGGCGCTGCGGCGCAAGGAAGACTATCGCTTCCTGACCGGCGCGGGCAACTACACCGACGACATCACGCTGGCCAACCAGAGCCATGCGGTCTTCGTGCGCTCGCCGCACGCGCATGCCGTCATCAAGTCCATCGACATCGCCGAGGCCTCGAAGATGCCCGGCGTGGTTGGCATCTTCAGCGGCAAGGACATCGAAGGAAAGATGGGCGGGCTGCCCTGCGGCTGGCTCATCAACAACCCCGACGGCACCCCGATGAAGGAGCCGATGCACCCGATCCTGGCGATCAACAAGGTGCGCTACGTGGGCGACCACGTGGCCATGGTGGTGGCCGAGACGGTCGAGCAGGCCAAGAACGCGGCCGAGGCCGTGGTGGTCGACTACGACGTGCTGCCGGCCCTGGTGAGCGTGGCCGACGCCGCCAAGAAGGCCAGCGGCGTCACCCTGCACGACGAGGCGCCCGACAACCAGTGCTACAAGTGGGCGCTGGGCGACAAGGCGGCGGTCGACAACGTGTTCACCACGGCGGCGCACGTCACCAAGCTCGACCTCGTCAACAACCGGCTGATTCCCAACCCGATCGAGCCGCGCGTGGCCATCGGTAGCTACAGCCGCGGCACCGACGACTACACGCTCTACGTGTCGAACCAGAACCCGCACGTCGAGCGCCTGCTGATGACGGCCTTCGTGCTGGGCCTGCCCGAGCACAAGGTGCGCGTGATCGCGCCCGACGTGGGCGGCGGCTTCGGCTCCAAGATCTTTTTGTACGCCGAAGACGTGTGCCTGACCTGGGCGGCCAAGCAGCTCAACCGCAACATCAAGTGGACGGCGGAACGCTCGGAGTGCTTCCTGTCGGATGCGCACGGCCGCGACCACGTGAGCTACGCAGAGATGGCGATGGACAAGGACGGCAAGTTCCTGGCCATGCGCGTGCACACCGATGCCAACCTCGGCGCGTATCTGTCGACCTTCTCGACCGCGGTGCCGACCATCCTGTACGCCACGCTGCTGGCGGGCCAGTACACCACGCCGCAGATCTACGTCGAGGTCGATGCCTGGTTCACCAACACCTCGCCGGTCGATGCGTACCGCGGGGCCGGGCGGCCCGAGGCCACCTACCTGCTGGAGCGCCTGGTGTCGCGCTGCGCCTGGGAAATGAACCTGGGCCAGGACGAGATCCGCAAGCGCAACTTCATCACCAGCTTCCCGTACCAGACGCCCGTGGCGCTGCAGTACGACACCGGCGACTTCCATGCCTGCATGGACAAGGCGCGGGTGCTGGCCGAGGTCGACGGCTACGCCGCGCGCAAGGCGGCAACCGAGGCCAAGGGCAAGCTGCGCGGCATGGGCTATTCGAGCTACATCGAGGCCTGCGGCATCGCGCCGTCGAACATCGCGGGGGCGCTCGGCGCGCGCGCGGGCCTGTTCGAGTGCGGCGAGATCCGCGTGCACCCGACCGGCAGCGTGACGGTGTTCACCGGCTCGCACAGCCACGGCCAGGGCCATGAAACCACCTTCGCGCAGGTCGTGGCCGCACGCCTGGGCATTCCGGTCGAGAACGTCGACGTGGTGCACGGCGACACCGGTCGCGTGCCCTTCGGCATGGGCACCTACGGCTCGCGCTCCATCTCGGTGGGCGGCGCGGCCATCATGAAGGCGCTCGACAAGATCGAGACCAAGGCCAAGAAGATCGCCGCGCACCTCATGGAGGCGAGCGACGCCGACATCGAGTTCGCCAACGGCGAGTTCACGGTCAAGGGCACCGACAAGAAGATCCCGTTCGGCCAGGTGGCGCTCACGGCCTACGTGCCGCACAACTACCCGCTCGACAAGCTCGAGCCCGGCCTGAACGAAACCGCCTTCTACGACCCGACCAACTTCACCTTCCCGGGCGGCACCTACATCTGCGAGGTCGAGATCGACAAAGAGACCGGCGAAGTGAAGGTCGACCGCTTCACCGCGGTGGACGACTTCGGCACCATCATCAACCCGATGATCGTCGAGGGCCAGGTGCACGGCGGGCTGGTGCAGGGCATCGGCCAGGCGCTGCTCGAGAACTGCGTGTACGACAACGAAACCGGCCAGCTGCTCACCGGCAGCTTCATGGACTACGCCATGCCGCGCGCCGGCGACTTCCCGCAGTTCAAGCTCGACACCGTCTGCACCCCCTGCACCCACAACCCGCTGGGCACCAAGGGCTGCGGCGAGGCGGGCGCCATCGGGTCGCCGCCGGCGGTCATCAACGCCGTGCTCGATGCGCTGGCGCCGCTGGGCGTCAAGGATTTCGACATGCCCGCTTCGTCCAGCCGCGTCTGGGAAGCGATGCAAGCCGCCGCCAAGCCCTGAACGACACAAGAAATAACAGAGAAGGAATCACCCCATGTATGCCTTCACACTCGAACGGCCCGCCAGCGTGGCGGACGCGGCCCGGCTCATCGCCGCGGGCGGCAAGCCACTGGCCGGCGGACAGACCCTGCTGGCCTCGATGAAGCTGCGGCTGTCGGCGCCCGAGCAGCTCGTCGACCTCGGCGGCATCAAGGAACTCACCGGCATCAAGAAGGACGGCGGCGCGATCACCCTCGGCGCCATGTCGCGCCACCTCGACGTGGCGAACAACGCCGACGTGAAGGCCGCGTACCCCGCGCTGGCCGACCTCGCGTCGCGCATCGGCGACCGGCAGGTGCGCGCGATGGGCACGGTCGGCGGCTCGGTGGCCAACAACGACCCGGCGGCGTGCTACCCGAGCGCGGTGCTGGCCTCGGGCGCGACCATCGTCACCTCGAAGCGCGAGATTGCGGCCGACGACTTCTTCCAGGGGCTGTTCACCACGGCGCTCGAAGAAGACGAGCTGATCGTCGCCATCCGCTTCCCGATTCCGAAGCGCGCGGTGTACGAGAAGCTGCGCCAGAAGGCCTCGAACTTCCCGCTGGTCGGCATCTTCCTGGCGCAGTACGACAGCGGCGTGCGCGTGGCCGTCACCGGCGCGGGCAACGGCGTGTTCCGCCATGCCGGGCTCGAAGATGCGCTCAACAAGAGCTTCACCGCCGCGTCCGCCGCGGCCGTGAAGATCGACGCGAGCGACCTCAACAGCGACCTGCATGCCTCGGCCGCCTACCGCGCGAACCTGATCAGCGTGCTGACGCAGCGCGCCGTGACCAAAGCACTCGGCTGAAGCAGCCCAGCGCCGCCGCCCACCGGAAGGCGCGACACCCTCGCGTCTTCCGCTACGCTTGCCCATGATCTTCCCGACCATCGACGCCCTTTCCGACGGCTTGCGGCAGGCCGGCTACTTTGCCGACCGCCGCCTGGCCACCGCGGTGTTCCTCGCGCTCAAGCTGCAGCGCCCGCTGCTGCTCGAAGGCGAGCCGGGCGTCGGCAAGACCGAGCTGGCCAAGGCGCTGTCGACGGCCCTGAACCGCGAGCTGCTGCGCCTGCAGTGCTACGACGGCATGGAGCAGCGCGAGGCGCTTTATGAATGGAACTACGCCGCGCAGCTGCTGCACATGCGCGCGGCCGAAGCCACCGGGGCGGCACGCGACGTGGAGGCCGAGGTCTACCAGCCGCACTACCTGATCCGCCGCCCGCTGCTGCAGGCGCTGCAGACGCCGGCCCCTGGCTCGGTGCTGCTGATCGACGAGGTCGACCGCGCCGACGAGCCCTTCGAAGCCTTCCTGCTCGAATACCTGGGCGAGTACCAGGTCAGCATTCCCGAGCTGGGCACCGTGCGCGCCGTGGTGCCGCCGGTCACCTTGCTCACCAGCAACCGCACGCGCGAACTCAACGACGCCGTGAAGCGGCGCTGCCTCTACCACTGGCTCGACTACCCCGAGCGCGAGCGCGAGCTCGCCATCGTGCGCGCGCAGGTGCCGCAGGCCGGCGAGGTGCTGTCGGCGCAGGTGGCGGCCTTTGTCGCGCGGCTGCGTTCGGCGCCGTTCGTCAACGCCTTCCAGCGCGCACCCGGCATCGCCGAAAGCGTGGAGTGGGCGCGGGCGCTCATCGCGCTCGACACCGTCGAACTCGATCCTGAAGTGGTCGTCGACACCGCCGGCATCCTCTTCAAGCAGCGCGACGATGTGGCGGCGCTGACGCACGAGCTGGCCTCCGACCTGCTGAGGCCCGAGGAACCGCTCGCGAGCTGAGCGAGGCCGAGGCACCTACATGGCCGGCATCCAGCAACTCGGCGACGTGCGCAGCGGCAAGCTGGCGGGCAACATCGCCGCCTTCGGCCGCGCACTGCGCCGCGCCGGCGTACGCACCGACGCCATGCGCATCGCGCTCGCCACCGAGGCGGCCACGCTGGTCGGCGTGGAAGACAAGCTCGACCTGGGCGCCGCCATGGAAGCCGTGATGGTCAGCCGCGAGCAGGACCGGCTGGTGTTCCGCGAACTCTTCGACGCGTGGTTTCGCGACCCCGAACTGGCCAACAAGCTGCTCGCCCAGATGCTGCCCAGCGCCGAAGGCAAGGCCGAGCCCTCCAAACGCCGCCCGCGCGTGCGCGAAGCGCTGAGCTCGCCGCGCGATGCCGTGAAGCCCGCGACGCCGACGAAGCCCGACGAGGAAATCAAGTTCGACGCCGCCATGACGGCCAGCGACCGCCAGCGGCTGCAGCACGCCGACTTCAACGCGCTGGGCGCGGCCGAGTACCGCCTGGTCGAGCGGCTGGCGCGCGACATCCGCTTGCCGGTGCCCGAACTGCCCGCGCGCCGCCTGCGCCCGGCGGGCGACGCGGGCCGGGCGCACGCCCGCATGCACTGGCCCGGCGTGCTGCACGAGGCGGCCCGCACCGGTGGCGAGATCCTGCGCCTGCCCCGGCTGGCGCGGCGCGAGCAGCCCCTGCCGCTGCTGGTGCTGGTCGATGTGTCGGGCTCGATGGAGCGCTACGCCCGCCTGCTGCTGGCCTTCCTGCATGCCGCCACGCGACGGGCCGGGCGGCGCGACGTGTTCGCCTTCGGCACGCGGCTGACCGACCTCACGCCGGCCTTCCGGCTGGCCGACACCGACGCCATGCTGGGGGCCGCCAGCCTGGCCATCGACGATTTCGCGGGTGGCACGCGGCTGGGCGGTTCGCTGACCGAGTTGCGCCAGTCGCATGCGCGCCGGCTCATCGGCCGCCGCACGCTGGTGCTGGTGATCAGCGACGGCCTCGACACGGGCGAGCCCGCGCAGCTCGAGACCGAGCTGCAGTGGCTGAAGCGCCATTCGCGCCGGCTGCTGTGGCTCAACCCGCTGCTGCGCTTCGAGGGCTACGCCCCTCTGGCGCGTGGGGCCGCCGTGCTGCACCGCCATGCGGACGCGATGCTGGCGGTCCACAATCTGAATGCACTCGAACAGCTGGCCGCCAGCCTGGCCGCGCTGATGCGCGCCAGTCGCTAGGACTGGACTCAGGAAGGAACAAAGGAAACCCACCATGGAAATGCTCGGAAACCGCCGCCTCGGCGTCACCCAACAACAGGCCTGGGACGCGCTCAACGATCCCGAGACGCTCAAGAAGTGCATCCCCGGCTGCGACAAGTTCGAGCTCACGGGCGACAACACCTACAGCGTGGCGCTGGCCGTGAAGATCGGCCCGGTGTCGGCCAAGTTCAGCGGCAAGGTGATGCTGTCGGACATCGTTGCGCCCGACGGCTACAAGCTCACCTTCGAGGGGCAGGGCGGCGTGGCGGGGTTTGCCAAGGGCTCGTCGAGCGTGTCGCTCAAGCCGGTGGCCGGCGCATCGGAAGCGGCGCCCGTCGTGGCCGCGACCGACGGCGCACCTGCCACCGAAGCCGCCCCCGTGGCGGCGACATCCGCCGGCTGCGAACTCGACTACACCGTGCAGGCCCAGGTCGGCGGCAAGATCGCCCAGCTCGGCCAGCGCCTGATCGACGGCGCGGCCAAGTCCACCGCCGACGATTTCTTCAAGCGCTTCGAGGCCGAGATGCAAAGCCGCTACGGCCCGCCGCCCGCACCGCCCGCGGAAGCGGCGGCCGAGGCGCCCGCCGAGAAGGCCGGCGTGATGTCGGGCCTCATGAAGAAGATGGGCTTCGGCAAGAAGGACGGCGAAGACGCCGCCACCCCGGGCGACGCCGCCTGACGCACAAGGTCCTGCCATGGAAAACCTCGACGTCATGGTGCTGCGCACGCTGCGCGACTGGCGGCGTGCCGGCAAGCGCGCGCTGCTGACCACCGTGGTGCGCACCTGGGGCTCCTCGCCGCGGCCCGTGGGCTCGATCATGGCGCTGGCCGAGGACGGCGCCGTGGTCGGCTCGGTCTCGGGCGGCTGCATCGAGGACGACCTCATCGCGCGCTACAGCCATGCCCACGGCAAGGGCGAAGACGTGCCGCTGGGCGCGCCGCCCGCGCTCGTCAAGTACGGCATCACGGCCGACGAGGCGCACCGCTTCGGGCTGCCCTGCGGCGGCACGCTCGAGCTGCTGCTCGAATACGCGCCCGACGCCGACGCGCTCGACACGCTGGTCGCCGAACTCGAACGCGGCAAGCTCATGCGCCGCACGGTGACGCTGGCCACCGGCGCGGTGCGGCTGGCCGAGGCGACCGCGCCCGACGAGCTCACGGTGAACGACACCGAGCTCACCAACACCTTCGGCCCCGAGTACCGCATGCTGCTGATCGGCGCCGGCCAGCTCGCCGAGTACCTGGCGACCATGGCCAAGTTCAGCGGCTTCGCCGTGACGTTGTGCGACCCGCGCGCCGAGTACCGCACCGCGTGGACGCTGTCCGGCGTGACGATCACCACCGAGATGCCCGACGACGCCGTGCTGGCCTTCAAGCCCGATCGCCGCAGCTGCGTGGTCGCGCTCACGCACGACCCCAAGCTGGACGACCTCGCGCTGCTCGAGGCGTTGCAGAGCGAGGCCTTCTACGTGGGCGCCATCGGTTCGCGCCGCAACGCCGACGCGCGGCGCGACCGCATGATCGAACACTTCGACCAGACGGCCGAGTCGCTCGCACGCCTGCGCGGGCCCATCGGCATCTTCATCGGCAGCAAGACGCCGCCCGAGATCGCGGTGAGCGTGATGGCGGAGATCCTGGCCGTGAAGAACGCGGTGACCCTGCCGCGCGAAGTGGAAGTGGCGCGCGCCAAGGAAATCCAGCAGCTGCAACCCAGCTGAGCTGAACCGGCCTGCTGCGCGGGGCTCAGTCCACGCCCAGCAGGTCGTAGATGCGGCGCACGTACTCGCCGAACTCGGGGCTGGTCTTCACGTGCAGCTTGCGCGGCTCGGGCAGGTCGATGCGAAAGAAGTCGGCCATGCGCGCCGGCCCGGCCGTGAGCACGGCGCAGTGCGAGCCCAGGAACACGGCTTCCTGGATGCTGTGTGTGACCACGATGAAGGTCTTGCGGCTGCGCTCCCAGATGCGCAGCATCTCCAGGTTCATCTTCTCGCGCGTGAGCGCATCGAGCGCGCCGAAGGGCTCGTCCATCAGCACCAGCTTCGGGTCGTGGATGAGCGCACGCGCGATGGCCGCGCGCTGCTGCATGCCGCCCGAGAGTTCGTAGGGCAGCTTGTCGGCGAAGCCCGTGAGGCCGACCATGTCGAGCAGCTCGTGCGCGCGCGCCTTGGCAGCCTTGCGGTCCAGCCCGAGGATGTCGGCGGGCAGCAGCACGTTCTCGAGAATCGTGCGCCACTTCAGCAGCAGCGGCTGCTGGAACACCATGCCGACGTCGCGGCCCGGGTTGAAGCCCGTGCCACCGGGGCCGCCGATCTCGAGCGTGCCGCCGTCGTGGCCGTGCAGGCCCGAGAGAATCTTCAGCAGCGTCGACTTGCCGCAGCCCGAGGGACCGACCAGCGAGATCATGTCGCCCGCATGCACGTCCATCGTGACGTCGGACACCGCGAGGAATTCTTCGTTGCGCTTGCGGTAGACCTTGCGCAGCTGCTGCATGCGGATCAGCGGCGCATCTTGCTGCGGTGCGAGCACGGCGCTCATGCCAGCCACCGTGCCAGGTTGTCGCGCACGAAGGCGTCGTCGGCCAGGTCGCCGTGCTGGCGGTAGACGCGGTCGATTTCCGCCGACTGCCCGTGGCCCAGGCCTTCTTCGGGGTCGAGGCACCAGATGCCTTCAAGCAGACCTTGGCGCCGCAGCACCTCGTGGCAGCCCGCGATGCAGCCGTGGAAGTTGTTCGCCACGTCGAAGAAGGCGGCGTTGCAGTCGGTCACGCGCGAATCGAGCGCGAGCAGGGCGGGGCTCAGCGCGCCGCCGCTGGCGGCCAGCTCGGCCTTGATCTGCTGCAGCTGGTGCACCGCGCTCGACGTCCACACCGACCAGTGGCCCAGCAGGCCGCCGCGAAAGCGCACCTGCACGGGCACGCCGTCGCGCATCGCGGCAAAGGGCAGCGCCAGGTCGAGCACGATGTGGTCGTCGTTGCCGGTGTAGAGGAACACGCGCTCCTCGGCGCGCGCATCGACCAGCCCGCGCACCACGTCGATGCTGCGGTAGCGGTTGAAGGGCGCCACCTTGATCGCCAGCGCGTTGGGAATGAGCGCGAAGCGGCGCCAGAAGTCGCTCGACAGGATCGGGCCGCCGACCACGCTCTGCAGGTAGAAGCCGATCAGCGGAATCTCCTGCGCCACCGCCTCGCAGTGCGCGATGAGTGCGTCTTCCGACGAGCCGGCCAGCGCCGCGAGGCTCAGCAATCCTGCGTGATAGCCGAGAGAAACGGCGGTGCGCGCCTCGGCCTGCGCCTGCGCGGTCGGGCCGCACAGGCCCGCGATCATCGCCATCGGGCGGTCGTTCCAGGCCAGGCGGTCCTGCATCGCGGCCTCGAGCACGGTGGCGTACAGGCCGCGCTCGCGGATCGCGAACTGCGTGGTGTGCACGCCCACCGCGAGGCCGCCCACGCCGGCATCGACGTAGTAGCGCGTGAGCGCGCGCTGGCGCCGGCGGTCGAACTGGCGTTCGGCGTCGAGCGCGAGCGGATGCGCCGGGATGACGGTGCCTTGCGACAGCAGCGCAAGCACGTCGGCGGGAAGGTCGGAGCGGTTCAGTGGCATGGGAAAAGGTCCTCAGGCGAACTCGGGGCCGGCGATGGCGTGGATGAAGGCGGGGTGTCCGGTGGGCGGCTGCGCGCCCTCGCGCGTGGCCAGCGCCATGCGTGCGAAGCTGCGCTGCGGTGTGAAGCCGGCGGCGCGCAACGCGGCGGTCATGGCCTTGCGGTCGTCGGGCACGTCGACATAGATGCGACCGTCGAGGCCGCGTGCGGCCTGCGTCAGCAGCGCGGTGGCCGTGGCCTCATCGGACGACAGCAGCGGTCCGATGTGGTGTGCGGTGCGGCCCGCGCGCACGAGGCCGAAGCCCAGGCCGTTGCGCACGCAGCGACTGTCCTCGCGGCCGAGCAGGTCGGCGAGCACGGCGGGGCGTGCGAAGCCCAGCGCCTGCGCGTCGAGCGCCGCCAGGTTGTCGAGGGCTGGCTTGTCTGTGGTGAGCGATGCGGTGGCGGGCGCGGCCTCGCGCTGCCAGCGCGTGAGGCACCACAGCGGCGTGAAGCCGAAGCTCGCATAGAGCGGCTCGCCCTGCGGCGTGGCGTCGAGCATCGCGACGAGGCCGGCGGCCTTCACCTGGGCGAGGCAGTGCGCGAACACCGCGCGGCCCTGGCCTTGCCCGCGCGCGGCAGGCATCACGAGGATCATGCTGATCCAGGCCACGTCGTCCATCGGCAGCACCGCGCCGCTGGCGACGAGCTGGCCTTCGCCGTCACGCACACCATGCACCGTGCCGAGCCGCTCGAACAGCCGCCAGTCGTGCGCGGTCTGGTTCCAGCCGCTCGCGGCGACCAGCGCGTCGAGCATCGGGGCGATGCCGGGCGTGATCGACGACAGGGCTTCGACGGCGGGCATGGTCATGGGCTCAGTACTTGCCGTCGCGCGATTCGAATTTGGTCGGCTTGCCGTACTGGCGCTGCGCGCGCGAAATCCAGTCAGCCACCCAGCGGATCTGCTGCGCCAGCGGCACGCGCGGGTAGCCGAACAGGCGCTCGGCTTCGCCGGTGTTCATGAGCCACGCGGTCGGTGCTTCTTGACCGGCGATCGTCACGGGTTTGCCGAACTGGCGCGCGAACTCTTCCGCGAGCCAGCGGATCGACGTGGTCTCGGGCCCGCTCACGTTGAGCGGCGAGGTCGGCACCGTGGCCGCCGCGAGGCAGCGCAGCGCCTGCGCGTTCGCGTCGCCCTGCCAGATCACGTTGACGTGGCCCATGGTCACGTCGACCGGCTCGCCGCGCCACACCTTGAGCGCCACGTCGGCCAGCACGCCGTAGCGCAGGTCGATGGCGTAGCTCAGGCGGAACAGGCGGCCCGGTGTGCCGTGGCGCTGCGAGAAGTACTCGAACATGCGCTCGCGGCCCACGCACGAGTTGGCGTACTCGCCGGGCGGGTTGGGCGCGTCGCTCTCGCTCGCGCCCTGGCTGGTCACGGGCACGAAGGGGTACACGCAGGCGGTCGAGAAGGCGACGATGCGCGAGGCGTGGAAGTGCTCGGCCACCAGCGCCGGCACGTGCGCGTTCATGGCCCAGGTCAGCGGGTTGTCTGCGTCGGCGCCGAACTTGCGCCCGGCCATGAAGACCACGTTGGCGCACGGCGGCAGCGCGGCGATGGCGGCGCGGTCGAGCAGGTCGCAGGCGATGGTCTCGATGCCGTGCGCTTCGAGCGCTTCGCGCACGCCGGCTTCGCTGAAGCGGGCGACGGCGATCACGCGGCGACCGGGCATGGCGTTCTTCGCGAGGCGGGCCAGCGTGGGGCCCATCTTGCCGCCCACGCCGAGGATCATCAGGTCGCCGTCGAGGCGGGCCATGTCGCGCACGAGATCGCGCGAGGGCGTGGCCAGGTAGTCTTCAAGCGCGGCTTCGCTCTCGAAGCGCTCGGGAAAGGGCAGGTCGTCGAGGACAGGCGTGGAGGTCATTGGATTCTTGCGTCCTGGGTGATGAAGAGGCGCTCCAGCAGAAGCACCAGCAGATAGAGCAGCACGCCCAGGCCCGTGATGAGCAGCACGGCCATGAAGACCGCGGGCGTGTCCAGCGAGGCCTGGACCTGGATCATCAGATAGCCCAGGCCGCGTTCCGAGGCGATGAACTCGCCCACCACCGCGCCCGCCACGGCGAGGATGGTGGCGACCTTCATGCCCGAGAACACGTACGGCAGCGAGCCCGGCAGCTGGATGTAGCGAAACAGCTGCCAGCGCGAACCCTTGAGCGCGCGCACCAGGTCGAGCAGCTCGGGCTCGGTCTCGTTCAGGCCGCGGATGGTGGTCAGCAGGATGGGGAAGAAGCACAGGCTGAAGGTGATGAGGATGTTCGGCCCGATGCCGTAGCTGAACCACACGATCACCAGCGGCCCCATCGCCACCTTCGGAATCATGTTGAGCGTGACCAGCAGCGGGAACACCAGCAGCATCAGCCGCTTGCTGGTGATGAAGAGCAGCGCGCAAAGAATGCCGAGCACCAGCCCCAGCGCGTAGCCGCCGAACACTTCGAGCGCGGTGACGCCGGTGTTCTTGAGCCAGCTGTAGTTCGGGTTGGCCAGCGTGGCCAGCACCTTCGAGGGCGCCGGCAGGATGAAGGGCTGGATCGCGAAGACCCGCACCGCGAGCTCCCACAGCGCGATGCCCGCCAGATGCACCGCGACCACGAGGGCCCAGCGCTGCCATTCGGGGCGCTCGCCCGACAAGGGCGCAGGTGCAGGGGGCGCCAGAGCGCCATCAGGTGCCGTCATCTCAATTCCTGGGTCTAGGAAGCAATGCGGCGAATCATAGGAGTCGCCACGACCCGAGTCAACCAACTAGTTGATAATTTTCATGCGGCAGCTTTGTCGGGCCGCAAGGCGTTGAGCGCGAACTCGATCACGTGCCGGCGCCGCTGCAGCAGCGCGCCGCGTGCATCGAGCGGCTTGCCGAAGATGGCCGACAGCGTGTGGTTGTTGGAGAAGAAGAAGTACGAGATGCCGGCGATCGAGATGTAGAGGTTGATCGCGTCGAAGTCGGGCCGGAACACGCCGGCCGCCACGCCGCGCTCGAGCGTGGCCTCGAGCATCTCGATGAAGGGCGAGTGCATCTTCTGCAGCCGCTCCGACTCGCGCAGGTGCGCGCCGTGGTTGCGGTTCTCGTCGGCCAGCAGCGCGATGAACTCGGGGTGCTCGGCCAGGTAGTCGAACGAGAAGGCCACCAGCTGTTTCATGGCCTCCAGCGGCTCGAGTGCATCGAGCGTGAGCTTCTGTTCCTTCTCGCGGATCTCGGCATAGACCGATTCGAGCGCGACCAGGTACAGCCCCTGCTTGCTGTCGAAGTAGTGGTACACGAGCTGCTTGTTGACGCCGGCGTTGGCGGCGATCTCGTCGACGCGCGCGCCCGCGAAGCCCTTGGTGGCGAACTCGGCCACCGCGGCAGATATGAGGGCTTGCTTGGCGGCGACGGGATCGCGCTCGCGTTTCGTGGCGACGGCGGTGCGGGCGGGGGTTGCGGGGCTCGCGGGCTTGGTGGCGGTCATGGTGTTTTTGATTCTCCCGGCAGGGGCAACTCAGTCTGGATGATCTGGATTGCCTGTCAACCAAACAGTTGGTAATATGAATTTCAGGACTTGTTTTTACCTTCTTTTGGAGTGTTCCGCATGAAAAAGCTGTTGTCGGCCGCCGGCGCCACCGCCTTGCTCATGGCCTCGGCCCCTGCCGCGTTCGCGGCCGATGCCATGAGCCTGATGCTCAACTGGACACCCACGGCCGATCATGCGCCGATCTATTTCGCGAAGGCCAAGGGCTGGTACACCAAAGCGGGCATCGACCTGAACATCGAGGCCGGCAAGGGCTCGGCCGTGTCGGCACAGCGCGTGGGCACGGGCGGCAGCGACCTGGGCATTTCCGACCTGCCCACCACGATCCAGGCCAAGGGCAAGGGCGCCGACGTGAAGGCCGTGATGGTCATCTACGCCAACAGCCCGCAGGGCTTCTACTGGCTCAAGTCCTCGGGCATCAACGGGCCCAAGGACTTCGCGGGCCGCAAGATCGGCAACCCGCCCGGCGACGCCGCGCGCCTCATGTGGCCGGCCTTCGCCAAGAAGGTGGGGCTCGACCCGGCCAGCGTGACCTTCGTCAACGTGAGCCCGCAGGCCAAGGTGGCGGCGCTGAAGAGCAAGTCGGTCGACATCATCAGCGACTTCTACAACGAGCACGACCTGAAGGCGCGCGAGTTCGGCGCCGACCTGGGCTTCCAGCCGTGGCGCGACGCGGGCGTGAACGTGTACGGCAACTCGCTGATCGTGAACGGCCCGTACCTCGCGAAGAACCCCGGCCAGGTGAAGAAGTTCGTGGCCGTGACGCAGCGTGCCTACGACGCCTGCGTGAAGAGCTTCGAGCCCTGCCTGCAGGCGCTGCAGGCCAGCGTGAGCGGCCTCACGCCCGACAACCAGCGCGACCAGTGGAATCGCATCAAGCAGCTGATGCGCGACGACACCACCACCAAGGTGGCGCTCGGCGCCTTCGACGGTGCGCGCGTGAAGGCCGACTACGAATTGGTGTCTTCGCTGATCGGCATCGACAAGGCCTACGACCCTGCGACGCTCTTTACCAACGAGTTCCTCGAAAAGGGCGTGCGCATGGCGCCCAACTGATGGGAGAGAGCCGCTTCAGCGCGACTCGGAGGAAGGCGGCACCTTCGTGTTGCCCTTCTGCCGTTCGCGGAAGAGGGCGGCACGCATCAGGAAGATGGTGGTGATCGGCGCCGTCAGCACGATGAACAGCACGATCAGCACCGCGTGCAGGAACAGGCTGAAGCCCTGCACCGAGAAGTAGGCGATGGTGGCCACCGTCAGGCACCAGGCGCCCACCGTGGCGCCCAGCGTGGGTGCATGGATGCGGCGGAAGAAGGTGGGCATGCGCACCAGGCCGAAGGAGCCGATGGCCGCGAAGGCCGCGCCCAGCACCGCGAACACGGCGGTGATGATCTCGGCCCAAAGAGGAAGTGCGGTGGTCATTGGTGTACCTTCGTGCTTCGCACTGCGGTGCGAGCTTGCTTGGGGCGGCCCGGCGCGGCGCTCATTCGATGACCTCCCCGCGCAGCAAGAACTTGGCGATCGAGGTCGACCCCACGAAGCCGAACAGCGCCACCAGCATCGCCGCCTCGAAGTACACGCTGCTCGCGTAGTTGATGCCGAGCACCAGCATCATCAGCATGCCGTTGATGTAGAGGCAGTCGAGCGCCATCACGCGGTCCTGCGCGGACGGGCCGGCCAGCAGGCGAAAGAGCGCGCACAGCATCGCCACGGCCAGCAGGAAGAGCGCGGCCTTCAGGGCCCAGAAGAGAACAGGCGTCATGATTCGAAAATCTCCATCAGCGGACGTTCGTAGCGGGTCTTGATCAGGGCGATGAAGGCCGCCTCGTCCTCGAGGTCGAACACGTGGATCAGCAGCGTGGTGCGGTCGAACGAGACCTCGCCCCAGGCCGTGCCTGGCGTGAGGCACATGATCATCGCGAGCACGGCGAGGCCGTTGGGGTCGCGCATGTCCAGCGGAATCTGCACGAAGCGCGCCGAGATGTCGGCGGTGCGGCGCGTGAGCAGCAGCCGCGCCACGTCGTACGCCGACTTCAGCATGTCGAAGGTGACGAGGAACGACAGCCGCAGCGCCACGCCGGGCCGGCGCATGCGCACGGTGGCGGGGCGCAGGCCCTTGGTGATCAGCGGCACGGCAATGGCGAGCAGCGCGGCCGACAGCAGCGTGGCCGCTTCGAGCGACTGGTTGAGCAGCAGCCAGATGACGAACAGCGCGAACGACAGCGGCGGGGAAGGCATCAAGCGCTTCATGGCTTGGCCTCCTCTTTCTTCACGGGCCCCGGGTTGGGCTTCTGCTTGGCGCCGAGCACGGCCTCGCGGTACGCGGTGGGCGTGCGCAGCCCGCCGGCGGTGGCCTGGGCGTGCTGCATCACGGGTTCGGCCCAGACGGTGAGCGCGACGCAGGCCGCGAGCAGGGCCGCCACCGGCAGTACCTCGAGCGCAGGCAGCGAGGGCATGGTGGCGTGGGGCTGCGTCCAGAAATGGCGGATGCCGGTGCGGCTCAGGGCGATCAGCGAGAGAAAGCCCGAGACGATCAGCAGGCCCAGGAAGGTCCAGCCGGCCGAGGCCATGGCCCTGCCGTCGAGCAGACCCGAGAGCATCGCGAACTTGCCGACAAAGCCCGACAGCGGCGGCAGGCCCGCCAGCAGCAGCGTGCACAGCATGAAGCTCAGGCCCAGGAAGGCCACGCCCGCCGGGATGGCGCGGCCGTAGAGCGCCTGGGCGTCGTCGTCGAGGTTCACGTCGTCGAGCGCGCGCAGGTCTTCGGCCAGGAAGGGCGCGTTGCCCGCCGCCTCGTGAGGCGCGACGCTCATGCCCGCATTGCGCCAGCGCTCGATCATGTCGATCAGCAGGAAGAAGGCCGCCACCGCGAGCGTCGAGCTCAGCATGTAATACAGCGCACCCGCCCACACGGCCGGATCGCCCAGCCCGACGGCGGCCAGCAGCGTGCCCGCCGACACCAGCACGCTGAAGCCCGCGAGGTTCGACAGCCGCTGCGTGCCGACGATGCCGATGGCGCCGACGAACAGCGTCGCCAGCCCCACGCCCACCAGCGCGGCCTGCCCGAAGGCGGCCGAGGCGCCGGTGTCGGGCGCGAACAGCACGGTCCACAGGCGCAGCACGGTGTACACGCCGAGCTTGGTCAGGAGCGCAAACACCGCGCCCACCGGCGACACGGCCGCGCTGTAGGCCGGCACCAGCCAGAAGTTGAGCGGCCACGCGCCCGCCTTGGCGAAGAAGGCGGTGGCCAGGATGGCTGCGGCGGCGTGCACCAGGCCGCGGTCGCCCGGCGCGAGCTCGGCGATGCGCGCGCCCAGGTCGGCCATGTTGAGCGTGCCGGTCACGCCGTACAGGATGGCCGCGCCGATCAGGAACAGCGACGAGGCCGCGAGGTTGATCGCGATGTAGTGCAGCCCGGCGCGCACGCGCAGCCGGCCCGAGCCGTGCAGCAGCAGGCCGTACGAGGCCGCCAGCATCACCTCGAAGAACACGAACAGGTTGAACAGGTCGCCCGTGAGGAAGGCGCCGTTCAGGCCCATGAGCTGCAGCTGCAGCAGTGGATGAAAGTGCACGCCCGCGCGGTCCCAGCGCGAGGTGGAGTAGATCGAGGCCGCGAAGGCGACCACGCCCGTGAGCGCGACCATCATGGTCGAGAGCCGGTCGGCCACCAGCGTGATGCCGAAGGGCGCGCGCCAGTTGCCCGGCAGGTACACGCCGATGGAGCCCGGACCGCCGCCGGTGTCGGCCGCGTTCACCCAGCGCAGCAGCGCGAGCGCGGCCAGCAGGCCGACCAGGCCCGAGACCACGCTGAGGAAGGACTTGGTGCGCCGGTGGTTCTCGTTCATCAGCAGCATCAGCGCCGCCGTGAGCATGGGCACGAGGATGGGCACCGCCACCAGGTGCGGCATGCTGAACTCGAGGAAGCGGTCGAGCAGGTGGAACACGTCGTTCATTCGACCGCCTCCCGCTCTTCACCGTCCACGTGGTCGGTGCCCGACAGGCCGCGCGAGGCGAGCATCACGACGAGGAACAGGGCGGTCATCGCGAAGCCGATCACGATCGCCGTGAGCACCAGCGCCTGCGGCATCGGGTCGGCCGTGTTGGCCAGCGTGGCCTTGAAGCCTTCGACCAGCACCGGCTCGCTGTCGACCTTGAGCCGGCCCATGCTGAAGATGAACAGGTTGACCGCGTACGAGATGAGCGTCAGGCCCATGATGACCTGGAAGGTGCGCGGGCGCAGCAGCAGGTACACGCCCGACCCGGTGAGCACGCCGATGGCGATGGCCAGCACGATTTCCATCAGCGGGCCCCTCCGGTGGCGGCAGCCGCTTCTTCGGCTTCGGCGGCCGCGCGGGCCTGCGCTTCTTTCTCTTCTTGCTCGTCGGCCCAGCGGTGGCTTCGGATGGACTGGTGGGCCAGCGCGGTCAGGATCAGCATGGTGGCGCCGAGCACCAGCGCGAACACGCCGATGTCGAAGAAGAGGGCGCTGGGCACGTGCATGTCGCCCAGCAGCGGCACGTGCACGTGCGCGGTGTGCGTGGTGAGGAACGGGTAGCCGAACACGATCGCGCCGCCGCCGGTGGCGAGCGCGAACAGCAGGCCGATGGCGATCCAGCGGCGCGGGTAGATGCGCAGGTGCTCTTCCACCCACTCGGTGCCCGAGACGATGAACTGCAGCACCAGCGCGACCGACATCACCAGCCCCGCGACGAAGCCGCCGCCGGGTGCGTTGTGGCCGCGCATGAAGAAGTACACCGACACCAGCACGGCCACCGGCAGCACGAGGCGCACCAGCACGGCCGGCACCATCAGGTAGCCGATGGCGGAGTCGGTGGCGCGGCGCGGGTTCAGCAGGTCGCTGCTGCCGTCGTCGACCTGCAGCCGCTGCTGGATGGGCAGCGCCATCGATTCGATGGCCGGGCGGAAGCGCCGCAGCAGCGCATACACGGTGAGCGCCACGATGCCCAGCACGGTGATCTCGCCGAAGGTGTCGAAGCCGCGGAAGTCGACCAGCATCACGTTGACCACGTTGGTGCCGCCGCCTTCGGTGAGCGCGCGTTCGAGGAAGAAGGGCGAGATGCTCTGCGGGAAGGTGCGCGTCATCATCGCCCAGGCCAGCGCCGCCATGCCGCAGCCGGCGATGGTGGCCACCAGCAGGTCGCGTCCGCGCCGACCCCAGGGCCGCAGCCGCATGCGCGCGGGCTGCACCACGTCCTTGCTGCGCATCGGCAGCCAGCGCAGGCCGAGCAGGATGAGCACGGTGGTCACGGCCTCGACCACCAGCTGCGTGAGCGCCAGGTCGGGGGCCGAGAACCAGATGTAGGTGACGCACGAGACCAGCCCGGCGCCCGCGGCCAGCATCAGCGCGGCGAGCCGGTGGAACTTGGCCTGCCAGGCGGCGGCCACGGCGCAGGTGCAGCCGATGAGCCAGGTCATCGCGAACATCGGCGAGAACGGCAGCAGCTCGCGCGTGCCGCGATCGGCCGGCGTGGTCCACAGCGAGGCCGCGGCGCCGGCCACGGCCACCACCACCAGCCACAGCAGCTGCCATTGCAGGCGGCGCGTGCCGAAGAGGCGGCGGCTGCGCCGGCCGGCTTCGCTCAGCAGCGCGATCAGGTGTTCGAAGATGAGCTGCCCGTCGAAGCGGTGCAGCAGCGGCGTGTGCTCCAGGCGCCCGCTGCCCAGCGGACGGCGCAGCAGCAGGTAGAGCACGGCGCCGCCTGCCAGTGCGACGAAGCTCATCATCAGCGGCAGGTTGAAGCCGTGCCACACGGCCAGGCTGTAGACGGGCAGCGTGCCGCCGACCACCGGCGTGGCCGCGGCCGCGAGCATCGGGCCGACCGACCAGGCCGGCGCCACGCCCACCACCAGGCACACCAGCACCAGCAGCTCGACCGGCACGCGCATCCAGTGCGGCGGCTCGTGCGGCGGCTTGGGCACGTCGGGGCCGCAGGGCGGGCCGAAGAACACGTCGAACACGAAGCGCGCCGAGTACGCCACGCTGAAGATGCCCGCGAGCGTGGCGATGACCGGCAGGCTGAAGTCGATCCAGGGCGTGGCCTGGATGAAGACGGTCTCGGCGAAGAACATCTCCTTCGACAGAAAGCCGTTGAGCAGCGGCACGCCGGCCATCGAGGCGCTGGCGATGATGGCCAGCGTGCCCGTGATGGGCATGAGGCGCATCAGGCCGCTGAGCTTGCGGATGTCGCGCGTGCCGGTCTCGTGGTCGATGATGCCGGCCGCCATGAACAGCGACGCCTTGAAGGTCGCGTGGTTCATCACGTGGAAGACGGCCGCGACGGCCGCCAGCGGGCTGTTCAGGCCCAGCAGCAGCGTGATGAGGCCCAGGTGCGAGATGGTCGAGTAGGCCAGCAGCGCCTTCAGGTCGCGCTGGAACATGGCCGCGAAGCCGCCCAGCAGCAGCGTGATCGCACCCGCGCCGCCCACCATCCAGAACCACTGCTCGGTGCCCGAGAGCACGGGCCACAGGCGCGCCATCAGGAACACGCCCAGCTTCACCATGGTGGCCGAGTGCAGGTAGGCCGACACCGGCGTGGGCGCGGCCATGGCGCGCGGCAGCCAGAAGTGGAACGGGAACTGCGCGCTCTTGGTGAACGCGCCGAGCAGGATCAGCACCAGCGCCACCGGGTACAGCGCGTGCGCGCGGATGATGTCGCCCGAGGCCAGCACGATGTCGAGCTCGTAGCTGCCGACGATGCGGCCCAGCACGAGCACGCCGGCCAAGAGGCACAGCCCGCCCGCGCCGGTGACGGTGAGCGCCATGCGCGCGCCGCGCCGCGCGTCGCGCCGGTGGTGCCAGTAGCCGATGAGCAGGAAGGAGAACAGGCTGGTGAGCTCCCAGAACAGCACCATCTGAATGAGGTTGCCCGAGAGCACCACGCCCATCATCGCGCCCATGAACGCGAGGAAGAACGAGAAGAAGCGCGGCACCGGGTCGGAGGCCGACATGTAGTAGCGCGCATAGAGCACCACCAGCGCGCCGATGCCCAGCACCAGCATGCAGAACAGCCACGCGAAGCCGTCGAGGCGGAACACGAGGTTCAGGCCGAGGGCGGGCAGCCACTCGATCTCCTGGCGCAGCACGTTGCCGTGCGCGATCTGCGGAAAGAGCCATGCGACCTGGATCGCGCAGCCCAATGCGACGAGCCCTGCGAGGGTCGACTCCCGGTTGCGCGCGTTGGACGGCATCAACGCGGCCAGCACGCTGGCAAGAAAGGGGAGTGCGACGAGAAGGGCGAGGGGCATCGGGGGTCGATTCTATCGACCGGCCCTCTGGAGAGCCCCTGTCTATAACCGCAGGAGCGCGGGCAGTTTTGTCGCTGTCACGAAGCCAGCACGAGCTGCACGCTGCGGATGCCCAGCCAGGTCAGCACCAGCGAACCGCACAGGTGCAGCAGGCCGGTGCCCAGCGCCAGCAAGGGCCGTCCGCCGAGCAGCAGCGCGACCACTTCGGCCGAGAAGCTCGAGAAGGTCGTGAGCCCGCCGAGGAAACCGGTGATGAGCAGCAGCCGCCACACCGGGTCGAGCTGCGGCAGCGCCTGGAAGACGGCCACGGCCACGCCGACGAGGTAGCCGCCGACGAGGTTGGCGGCCAGCGTGCCGTAGGGCACGGGGCCGCCGGTGTTGAGCCACAGGCCCAGGCCCCAGCGGGCGAGGGCGCCGCACGAGGCTCCCACGCAGATCGCTAGAACCGGCAATAGAGGAGGCATCCGTTCCCTTGTCGTCGTCGCACTGTCATTTCTCCTTGCCCATCACCAGGTCGGGCAGGATCGTGACGATACCCGGGAACAGCGTGATCAGCGCGATGCACAGCACGAGGCAGAAGAAGAACGGAATGGCCGCCTTGGCGATCACGTTGCTGTCTTTTCCGGTCATGTTCTGCAGCACGAACAGGTTGAAGCCCACCGGCGGCGTGACCTCGGCGATCTCGACCAGCAGCACCACGAAGATGCCGAACCAGACCAGGTCGAAGCCCGCCTTCTGGATCATCGGCAGCACCACCGCGCTGGTCAGCACGATCATCGAGATGCCGTCCAGCGCCGTGCCCAGCACGAGGTACACCACCACCAGCGCACCGATGAGCGCATAGGGCGACAGGTGCATGCTGTCGACCCACTCGGCCAGCTCGCGCGGGATGCCGGTGAAGGCCATGGTCTTGGTCAGGAAGGCGGCGCCGGCCAGGATGAACATGATCATGCAACTGGTGCGCGTGGCGCCCATGATCCCGTCCTTGAAGTTCTGCCAGGTCAGGCTCTTGCCGTAGGCCGCGATGGCCAGCGAGCCCAGCACGCCGAAGGCCGCGCACTCGGTGGCCGTGGCCCAGCCGGCCACCAGCACCCAGACGATGAACACGATCAGCAGCGCGCAGGGAATGAGGTTGCCCGAGAGCCGGATCTTCTCCATGAAGGTGGTCGGTGGATCGGCCGGCGGCACCTGGTCGGGGTGGCGCAGGCTCCACCAGCCGATGTAGCCCGAGAACAGCAGCATCAGCAGGAAGCCCGGCAGGAAGCCGGCCAGGAAGATGCGGATGATCGAGGCGTCGGCCGCCACCGCGTACACCACCATCGTGATCGAGGGCGGAATCAGGATGCCCAGCGTGCCGGCCGTGGCCAGCGAGCCGATGGCCAGCTTCTCGTTGTAGCCGCGGCGCTTGAGCTCGGGCAGCGCCACCTTGGCGATGGTCGCGCAGGTGGCGGCCGAGGAGCCCGAGACCGAGCCGAACACGCCGCAGCCGAGGATGGTGGTGTGCATGAGCCGGCCGGGCACGCGGTTGAGCCAGGGGCGCAGGCCCTCGAACATCTCCTCGCTGAGCTTGGTTCTGAAGAGGATCTCGCCCATCCAGATGAACAGGGGCAGCGCCGCCAGCTCCCAGCTCGCGTTGCTTTCCCAGAAGGCCGAGAACAGGTTCTTGCCCGGCAGCGTGTTGGTGAAGAAGGCCTGGCCGACCCAGCCGACGATGGCCAGGGTCATGGCGATCCAGACGCCGCCGGCGAGCAGCAACAGCATGATGCCGAGCAGCAGCGCGCCCATCAAAAGGGTTTCGAGCATCGGTGTCTTTTGTTGTTGTCGTTATCGGTCAGACGTCGGAAGAGAAGTCGCCCGCCGCGTGGCGCTCCTCGACGGCGCGCTGGTAGCTGGGCTTCTCGCCGCGCACCACACCCACCAGCTCATCGACCATGGCGATCAAGAGCAGCCAGCAGCCGATCACGAAGCTCGACTGCGGAATCCAGATCGGGATCACGAGCAGGCCCGTGGCCATTTCCTTGAACTCGTAGCTCTCGTACGTGAAGCTGGTGGCCCAGTAAGTCAGGTAGGCGACCGAGACGGCGGCGATCAGCAGGCAGGCCACGTCGAGCACGCGGCGCACCTTCGGCGGCACGGCATCGAGCAGCAGCGTGACGCGCACGAAGTCGCCGTGGCGAAAGGCGTGCGCCATCGCGAAGAAGGCTGCCGCCGCGCACAGCCAGGCCACCGCGTCGTTGAGCCCGCTCACATGCCAGTTCATCTGGCGGCCCACGCCGGCCACGATCATCAGCACGAAGATCAGGAACACGCAGAAAGCGCCGAGCGCGCCGGCACCGTTGTACAGGCGGTCGAGGAAGCGCCTCACGGCTTACTTCTTCTTGTAGGCGTCGACGATCGCCGCGCCGTCTGCACCGGCCGCCTTGAGCCAGTCGGCCTGCATGATGCCGCCGACCTGGCGCATGTCGGTGTCCAGCTTGGGCGAGGGCTTGTGGATCTTCATGCCGCGCTCGGCCAGGAGGCGCTTGTACTCGTCGTTCTTCTCCTGCGCGACCTTCCAGCCGCGTGCCTCGGCATCGGCTGCGGCCTTGGTCACGGCGGCCTTGCCGGCGGCGTCGAGTGCATCGAAGGCCTTGGCGTTCACGAGGATCGCGTTCTTCGGAATCCAGGCCTGCGTGTCGTAGAAGTTCTTGATGTGCTCGAAGGTCTTGGTGTCGTAGCCGGTGGAGCCCGAGCTCATGTAGCTCTCGATCACGCCGGTCGCCATGGCGGCGCTCAGTTCAGCCTGCTGGATTTGCACGGGCTGCGCACCGATGAGCTCGGCGATCTTGGCCGTGGCCGGGCTGTAGGCGCGCCACTTGATGCCGCGCAGGTCGGCCACCGAGCCGATCTCCTTCTTGGTGTAGATGCCCTGCGGCGCCCAGGGCACCACGAACAGCACCTTGATGCCTTGGGCGGCCAGCAGCTTGTCCATCGCGGGCTTGGAGGCGTCGTAGAGCTTGCGGGCTTCGGGATAGGTTGTCGCCAAGAAGGGCACACCGTCCAGTGCGTAGATAGGGTTCTCGTTGGCGTAGTTGGCCAGCAGGATCTCGCCGGCCTGGGCCTGCCCGCTTTGCACGGCGCGCTTGATCTCGGGCGCCTTGAACAGCGACGCGTTGGCGTGCACCGTGATCTTCAGCTTGCCGCCGGTGGCCGCGTCCACGTCCTTGGCGAACTGCGTGATGTTCTCGGTGTGGTAGTTGGTCGCGGGGTAGGCGGTGGGCAGGTCCCACTTGGTTTGCGCGAAGGCGGCGGCGCCAAGGGTGAGGCCCGCCAGGGCAATGCCGAACTTGTGATTCATGGACGCGCTCCGGAATGTAGTCAAAGCTGAATGAAAGAAAAGCATACGTGCAAATTCCGGGCCATTCGCTGAGGCATTTCCCTGCCATGTGGTGTCGATGCGGCACCCGGCGCGGGCATGAAAAAACCGCCTCGGGGGCGGTTTCTTCGTTTCAGGGCGAGGTCACTGCTTGGCGGGTTTCGCCTCGGCCACCTTGGCGGCCTTGCTTGCCTTGGCCGGTGCCGCCGCGCCGTTGAAGCTCTGGCCGTTGACCGTCAGGCCTTCGGCCGACAGCTTGGCCGCGCTCTTTTCCTTCACGCCCTTCACGCGCTGCATGAGGTCGGGCCAGTCCTTGAACTCGCCTTCCTTGCGCGCGTCGAGGATGCGCTTGGACAGCGAGGGGCCGACGCCCTTGAGGCCGTCGAGGTCGGCGGCGCTGCCCTTGTTGGCGTCGACGGCGGCAAACGAGACGGCCGCGAAGCACATGGCGAGCGTGGCGATGACTTTCTTGAACATGGTGAAAACTCCCTCTTCAATCGTTGGTATGGCTATGCCGACAGGAATATCGGCTTCGGCTCAACGAGAGGGCGCGCGCGGCAGTTGACGTGAAAACGGGGCCCAGGGCCCCGTGTGACGATTGTTCTGAACCGTGGTCAGAGTTCTTCCACGCGCCGCGGTGGGTAGCTGTCCCAGGCCTGGCAGCCGGGGCAGTGCCAGAAGTACTGGTGCGCCTCGAAGCCGCAGGCCGCGCAGCGGTAGCGCATGAGCGGACGGGTCGCCTGGTCGAGCGCGCGTTGCACCTGCGGGTGGAACTGCTCGTGCTCGAAGCGCTCGCCAGCCAGCCAGCGCGAGGCGGCGACCAGCGAGGGCTGGTGCGCGAGGTGTGCGATGTAGCTGTCGCGCGGCGTGGGGGCTTCGGTGGGCGTGTCCGATGGCGTGGCGTCGGGTGTGCCGCCGAGCGCGATCATCGCTTCGAGCACGTCGATCGACGGCGACTCGGCATAGCGTCGTTGCAGCAATGCCAGCGCCTCGCCTTCGCGCTGCGCGGCCACGGCGGCCTTCTGCAGCGACGCGGCATACAGCGGCAGCGCCAGCGGCGCCGTGTCGCTGAGCCCTTCGAGCGTGTCGAAGGCCGAGGCGGCTTCGCCGTTGCGCAGCTGCAAGGTGGCGGTGTCGATGGCCGGGCGCGGTGCCTGCGGTGCCAGCGCGCGGGCCTGCGTGAGCAGGTCGCTGGCGCCCTGCAGGTCGCCGGCCGCGACGCGTTCGTTGGCCTGCTCGCACAGGTGGTGGGCGCGGCGCGTGCTGTAGCTGGCCTGGTCGGACTCGTCGAGCTTCTGTGCCACGTCGGCGGCCTGCGCCCATTCGCGCGAGCGTTCGTAGATGGCCAGCAGCGCGAGGCGGGCCTCGTTCTCGTAGCGCGTGCCTTCGAGCTTTTGAAGCGCCGCTTCGGCGCGGTCGAGCAGCCCGGCGCGCAGGAAGTCTTGCGCCAGCGCGTGCTGTGCGCGCTCGCGGTCGGCACGGCTCAGGTCGCCGCGACCCAGCAGGTGCTCGTGCACGCGCACGGCGCGCTGGTACTCGCCGCGGCGGCGGAACAGGTTGCCGAGCGCGAAGTGCAACTCTTGCGTGTCGGGGTCGTTCTGCACGGCCTCGATGAAGGCGTCGATGGCCTGGTCCTGCTGCTCGTTGAGCAGGAAGTTCAGGCCGCGAAAGTAGGCCTTGGGCGCCTGCCGGTTCTCGAGCTTGAGCTGGCGGATGTCGAAGCGCGATGCGAGCCAACCCAGCACGAAGGCGACGGGCAGGCCGATCAGCAGCCAGCTGGGATCAAAGTCCATGTTGACGTACGGCGGGAAGGTCGGTGGCGGAGATGGACGGCGTTGCCGCGGAGGCGGTCGCAGTGGCCAGCGGTGCGGGCGAGGGGGCTTCGGTGGTGGCAGGCACTTGCGCCGCGGCGGCGCGGTGTTTCCACCAGCCGGGCAGCATGCCCAGCGCGCCGACCACGAGCCCGCCGGCAAAGGCCGCGAGCACGACGAGCACCAGCGGCGCGCGCCAGTGGGTTCCGAAGAAGAAGTAGACGGTCGCGTCGTGCTGGTTGTTCAGCGCGAAGGCGAAGAGCGTAAAAAAAATGGCTGCCTTGAGCAGCCACAGGAGGTACTTCATAGCTGTTCCCGTTGCCGGGAGCATTCTACGTTTGCATTCATTTGCATCAGGCCTTGCGGCCGGCGGCTTCCTTGCCTGCATCGAGCTCAGCGGTCTTCGCGTCGACGGCTTCGCGCAGCGCCTTGCCCGGCTTGAAGTGCGGCACGCGCTTCTCGGGAATCTGCACGCTCTCGCCCGAACGCGGGTTGCGGCCGATGCGCGGCGGACGGCGGTTGACCGAGAAGCTGCCGAAGCCACGGATCTCGATGCGGTGGCCACGCACCAGCGCGTCGCTCATGGCGTCCAGGATGGTCTTGACGGCGTATTCGGCATCGCGGTGCGTGAGCTGCGCGAAACGGGCTGCGAGTTCTTCGACGAGGTCTGAGCGGGTCATAGGCCAAACATAAACGAAAAACGTGGACGAAAAAAAAGACAGAGCGGCCCCGGGGGCCTGCCTCTGTCTTCGGACTCAGCTTACTTGTTGTCGCTGTTGTCGAGCTTGGCGCGCAGCAGGGCGCCCAGGCTGGTCGTGCCCGCGTTTTCGCGTGCCGACTGCTGGCTCAGGCTGGCCATGGCGCCTTGTTCGTCGACCATGTCCTTCTGCTTGATCGACAGCTGGATGTTGCGGGTCTTGCGATCCACATTCACCACGATGGCCGTGACTTCGTCGCCTTCCTTGAGCACGTTGCGGGCATCTTCGACGCGGTCGCGCGAGATTTCCGAAGCACGCAGGTAGCCGATGATGTCTTCGCCGAGGTCGATTTCAGCGCCGCGGGCGTCCACGGTCTTGACCTTGCCGGTCACGATCTGGCCCTTGTCGTTCACGGTGGTGAACGTGGTGAACGGATCGCTGTCGAGCTGCTTGATGCCCAGCGAGATGCGTTCGCGGTCGACGTCGACAGCCAGCACGATCGCTTCGACTTCCTGGCCCTTCTTGTAGTTGCGAACGGCGGTTTCGCCGGTTTCGTTCCACGAGAGGTCCGACAGGTGAACCAGGCCGTCGATGCCGGCAGCCAGACCCACGAACACGCCGAAGTCGGTGATCGACTTGATCGGGCCCTTGACGCGGTCGCCACGCTTCGTGTTCTGAGCGAACTCTTGCCACGGGTTGGCCTTGCACTGCTTCATGCCCAGGCTGATGCGGCGCTTGTCTTCGTCGATTTCCAGGACCATGACTTCGACTTCGTCGCCCAGCGAGACGATCTTGTTCGGAGCGATGTTCTTGTTGGTCCAGTCCATTTCGGAGACGTGCACCAGGCCTTCGATGCCGGGTTCGAGTTCGACGAACGCGCCGTAGTCGGCAATGTTCGTGACCTTGCCGAACAGGCGGGTCGATTGCGGGTAGCGGCGCGAAACGCCCATCCACGGGTCGTCACCCATTTGCTTGAGACCCAGCGAGACACGGTTCTTTTCGGTGTCGAACTTGAGGATCTTGGCGGTGATTTCCTGGCCGGCCTGAACGACTTCGCTCGGGTGGCGGACACGGCGCCATGCCATGTCGGTGATGTGCAGCAGGCCGTCGATGCCGCCGAGGTCCACGAACGCACCGTATTCGGTGATGTTCTTGACCACGCCGCGCACGACTGCGCCTTCCTTCAGGGTTTCCATCAGCTTGGCGCGTTCTTCGCCCATGCTGGCTTCGACCACGGCACGGCGCGACAGCACGACGTTGTTGCGCTTGCGATCGAGCTTGATGACCTTGAATTCGAGGGTCTTGTTTTCGTACGGGGTCAGGTCCTTGATCGGACGCGTGTCGATCAGCGAACCCGGCAGGAACGCGCGGATGCCGTTGACCAGGACGGTGAGACCGCCCTTGACCTTGCCGCTGGTGGTGCCGGTGACGAAGTCGCCCGATTCCAGGGCCTTCTCGAGGGCGAGCCACGAAGCCAGACGCTTGGCGGTGTCGCGCGAGAGGATGGTGTCGCCGTAGCCGTTTTCAACGCTGCCGATGGCAACGGAAACGAAATCGCCGGCCTGGACTTCGAGTTCGCCCTTGTCGTTCTTGAACTCTTCGATCGGCACATACGCTTCGGACTTCAGACCGGCGTTGACGACGACGTGGTTGTGTTCGACACGCACGACTTCGGCGGTGATGACCTCGCCGCTGCGCATTTCGGAACGCTTCAGGGACTCTTCGAATAGGTCGGCAAAAGATTCAGACATTTATGGTTCCTTCCGTCAGGCAGGGTTGGCAGGCGCTCTTGCGAAATTGCGTGCGGCTGCTGTGGGTCTGTAGACGGCGGTTAGGTTGTGGGCGTGAGCCCGGTTGGTTGAACAACCAGCAGGCCGGTGCGCTGTCGCGCGGAAGGAGCCTGCTGGAGCGGTAGGCGCCACCCGGAACACCCGGGAGACGCAAGCCTTTCAAGCGGACTTGAAAGGCTGCACTTCAATCCGCTCAAGCGGACTTGAACGGTTGAATTTCTTGCCACCAGTTCAACACCGTGTCGATCGAGCGTTCGATGGACAGCTGGGAGTTGTCGAGGTGGCGAGCGTCCTGCGCCGGCTTCAGAGGTGCAACGCTGCGGGAAGAGTCCCGGGCGTCACGTGCTTCCAAGTCGGAGCGAAGACTGTCGAGTGTAGTCGAAATACCCTTTGAAATCAACTGCTTATGCCGTCGTTCGGCGCGCTGGGCGGCACCCGCCGTGAGGAACACCTTGAGCGCCGCGTCGGGGAAGATCACGGTGCCCATGTCGCGCCCGTCGGCCACGAGGCCGGGCAGGCGGCGAAAGCGGTGCTGCAGGTCTTGCAGCGCCTCGCGCACGGCCGGCAGCGCGGAGACGCGCGAGGCGTTCATGCCGGCGGCTTCGGTGCGGATGTCGTCGCTCACGTCTTCGCCGGCCAGCAGCACCTTGCCCTCGGTGAACTGCAGGGGCAGGGCGGCGGCGAGGGCGGCGATCTGCGCTTCGTTCGCGGCGTTGGCCTCCAGGCCGGCGCGGCGCGCGGCAAGCCCGGTCACGCGGTAGAGCGACCCCGAATCGAGGTAGTGGTAGCCCAGCAGGCGCCCCACCTCGGCCGCCAGCGTGCCCTTGCCCGAGGCGGTCGGGCCGTCGATGCAGATCACGGGCACTTCGGCGGCATCAGCCACCGAGAACAAGGTCTCGAAGTAGTCGGGGAAGGTCTTGGCGACGCAGTGTGGCTCGAGGATGCGCACCGGCACGCCGGCCGGGTTGAAGGCCGCGAGCGAGAAGCACATGGCGACCCGGTGGTCGTCGTAGGTGCGGATGCTGGCGGGCCGCCAGCCGGCGGCGGGGAGGGGGTGGACGCGGATGAAATCGGGCCCGGCCTCGACCGTGGCGCCGAGCTTTTGCAGCTCGTTCGCCATGGCGTCGATGCGGTCGGTTTCCTTCACGCGCCAGCTCGCGATGTTGCGCAGGGTGGTGGGACCGTCGGCGTACAACGCCATGACGGCCAGCGTCATAGCGGCGTCGGGGATGTGGTTCGCGTCGAGGTCGATGGCCTTCAGGGGCCAGGCGCCGCGGCGGATTTCGAGCCAGTTCGGGCCACTGTCGACCCGCGCACCCATCTGTTGGGCAGCGTCGATGAAGCGGATGTCGCCCTGGATCGAGGCCGCGCCGACGCCTTCGATGCGGATGCCGTTCCGGCCCGAAACGCCCGTTGCGATGGCGCCGAGTGCTATGAAATAGCTAGCAGACGAGGCGTCCGCCTCGACGTGGATCTCGCCCGGCGAGCTGTAGCGGCTGCCGGCGGGGATGGTGAAGCGCTCCCAGCCGTCGCGCTGCACCGTGATGCCGAAGCGGGCCAGCAGGTTCAGCGTGATCTCGATGTAGGGCTTGGAAATCAGCTCGCCGACGACCTCGATCACGATGTCGTGGGCCGCCGCGAGCGGCAGCGCCAGCAGCAGGGCGGTCAGGAACTGGCTCGACACGTCGCCGCGCACGCGGATCGGTGCGCCGAGCGCCAGCTCGTCGTGCGACACCGGGTGGATGCGCAGCGGCGGGTAGCCGGGGTTGCCGAGGTAGTCGATGCGGCAGCCGAGTTGCGTGAGCGCGTCGACCAGGTCACCGATCGGCCGCTCGTGCATGCGTGGCACGCCGCTGAGTTCGAACTCGCCGCCGAGCAGCGACAGCGCCGCCGTCAGCGGACGCATGGCCGTGCCGGCGTTGCCCAGGAACAGCGGCAGCAACGTCGCGCCCAGCGAGGGCGGCAGCTGGCCGCCGAGGCCGGTGATGCGCAGCGAACTGCCGGCCGGCTCGATGCCGCAGCCCAGCGCGCGCAGGGCGTCGAGCATCACGCGCGTGTCGTCGGAGTCGAGCAGGTCGTGGATCGTGGTGGTGCCGCTGGCGAGCGCGGCCAGCAGCAGCACGCGGTTGGAGATGCTCTTGGAGCCCGGCAGCCGGACCGTGCCGGCGGCGCCCGCGAGGGGCGGAAGGTCTAGGAAAGCGGTCGAGAACATGTCAGCTGTCCTGCTGGGCCAGAGCGTCGGTGCTCGAATTCGGCCGCCAGGCGGCGCGCGCCTTGCTGGCGGCGGCGATGGATTGCTCCAGGCCTTGCAGGTCGCCGGCGGTCATCAGCGTCTCGAGGTCTTCCAGCGCCTTGCGGAAGGCCTGCGACTGTTGCAGCACCTGCTCGCGGTTGGCGAGCAGCACGTCGCGCCACATGACGGGGTCGCTGGCGGCGATGCGCGAGAAGTCGCGAAAGCCCGGTCCCGCGAGGCTCAGGAAGCGGTCGCCCTGCGGCTGGCTGATGAGGGCGTTGGTGTAGGCAAAGGCCAGCAGGTGCGGCAGGTGGCTCACGGCGGCGAAGGCGGCGTCGTGCTCTTCGTGCGTCATGGTGACGACGTTGGCGCCGATGCCGCTCCACACCTGCGAGGCGCGCTGCACATTGGAGCGCAGCGTGGTCTTGACGGGGGTCAGCACGACCTGGCGGCCGGTGAAGAGCGAGGCTTCGGCATGCTCGATGCCGGAGACTTCCTTGCCGGCGATCGGGTGCGCCGGCACGAAGTTCGCGAACTGCTTTTGCAGGCCGTTGCGCGCGGCCTCGATCACGTCGCCCTTGGTCGAGCCCACGTCCATCACCAGAGTGTCGGCCGAGATGCCGTGGCGGATGGCCTTGAAGGTGGCTTCCGAGGCGGCCACCGGCACGGCCAGCAGCACGATGTCGGCGCCCGACACCGCCAGCAGTGCCGAGGGCGCCGCCACGTCGATCACGCCGAGCTGGCGCGCCCGTTCGGTGGTGGAGGGCGACTTGCTGTAGCCGACCACGCGTTTCACCAGCTTCGCGCGCTTGAGCGCGAGCGCAAAGGAGCCGCCCATGAGGCCGCAGCCGATCAATCCCAGTTGCTCGAACATCGCGTCGGTCCGTTCGGCTCAGGCTTTGATCGGGTAGGCGCCGAGCACCTTGTAGAAGGCGCAGAGGCCGCGCAGTTCGGCCAGCGCCGCCGCCACGTTGGGCTGCGAGGGGTGGCCGTCGAGGTCGATGTAGAAGTAGTACTCCCACTGGCCGGTGCGCGCGGGGCGCGACTCGAAGCGCGTCATCGAGACGTTGTTGGCCTTGAGAGGCACCAGCAGGTCGTGCACCGCGCCGGGGCGGTTGGGCACCGAGACGATCAGGCTCGTGCAGTCCTTGCCCGAGGCCGGCGGCATGGCCAGCGTCTGCGGCAGGCAGATCACGGAGAAGCGGGTGCGGTTGTAGGAGTCGTCCTGGATGGCGTGCGCCACGATGTGCAGGCCGAAGCGGGTGGCGGCGCGTTCGCCGGCCAGCGCGGCCCAGGCCGGGTTGGTGGCCGCGAGGCGCGCGCCTTCGGCGTTGCTCGACACGGCGCGCCGCTCGGCGTTGGGCAGGTGCTTGGACAGCCAGGTCTGGCACTGCGCCAGTGCCTGCGGATGGGCCAGCACGGCCTCGACGCCTTCGAGCGAATTGCTGCTGCGCATCAGGTGATGGCGCACCAGCAGGCTGACTTCGCCGACGACATGGGTGGGCGAGTGCAGGAACAGGTCGAGCGAGCGCGTGACCACGCCTTCGGTCGAGTTCTCGACGCCGACCACGCCGTACTGGGCGCTGCCCGCGGCGGTGGCGTGGAACACCTCGTCGAAGCTGGCGCAGTAGATCAGGTCGGCGGCGCCGCCGAAGTACTCAATGGCGGCCTGTTCGCAGAAGGTGCCTTCGGGGCCGAGCACGGCCACGCGCTGGGGCGATTCGAGTGCCAGGCAGGCCGACATGATCTCGCGCCAGATGGCCGCGACATGGAGGTCCTTGAGCGGACCGCCATTGCTTTTCTGCATCTTGTCGATGACCGCGGCGACGCGGTCGGGGCGGAAGAAGGGCGTGCCTTCGCGCTTCTTGACCTCGCCGACCAACTCGGCCACATGGGCGCGCTCATTGAGCAGGCTCAGGAGTCGTTGGTCGAGCGAGTCGATCTGCACGCGCAGACCGGCCAGGCTTTCGGAATTGTCGGGGGAGGTGGGTGGTGTGGGGGCAGAGGCGGTCATCGGTGCGAGCAACAGGGCATGCGCCTACGCATGCGATCGCTCGAATTCTCTCATGTAGGCCACCAAGGCCTGCACCCCTGCCAACGGCATGGCGTTGTAGATGCTCGCGCGCATGCCGCCGACCGACTTGTGGCCCTTGAGCTGCAGCAGCCCAGCTTCGCGCGCGCCGGCCAGGAAGGCCTCGTTGCGCCCCTCGTCGGCCAGGAAGAACGGCACGTTCATGCGCGAACGGCAGTTGGCGTCGATGCGGTTGGCGTAGAAGTCGGAGCCGTCGATGAAGTCGTACAGCAGCTTCGCCTTCTCGACATTGCGCTGCTCCATGGCGGCAACGCCGGTGAGCGCGCCCTCGGTCTGCTGCAGCAGCCACTGGAACGTGAGCCCCGCCATGTAGATGCCCCAGGTCGGCGGGGTGTTGTACATGGAGTGGTTGTCGGCCACGGTCTTGTAGTTGAACGCGCTCGGGCAGATCTCGAGCGCGTGCCCCAGCAGGTCGTCGCGCACGACCACGATGGTCAGGCCGGCGGGACCGAGGTTCTTCTGGGCGCCGCCGAAGGCCAGGCCGACGCGGCTCCAGTCGACGCTGCGCGAGGCGACGTGCGAGGAAAAATCAATGACCAGCGGCGCCTTGCTGCCGAGCGCGGCCAGGTCGGGCAGTTGCTGGAACTCGATGCCGTTGATGGTCTCGTTGCTGCACACGTGCACGTACGAGGCATCAGAAGACAGCTGCCAGCTGGCAGGATCGGGCAGCTGCGTGTGCTGGTTGTCGGCGTTGCTGGCCGCCACGCGGGCGGTGCAGTAGCGCTGCGCTTCCTTGTGCGACTTGGCGCTCCAGCTGCCGGTGACGACGAAGTCGGCAACGCCGCCGCGCGACAGGTTCAGCGGCACGATGGCGTTCTCGCCGAGGCCGCCACCCTGCATGAACAGGATGTGAAAGTGCGAGGGGATGGCCAGCAGCGTGCGGATGTCGGCTTCGGCCTGGGTGCAGATGGCACCGAATTCCTTGCCGCGATGGCTCATCTCCATCACGCTCATGCCGCTGCCCTGCCAATCGAGCATCTCGGAAGCGGCGCGTTGCAGCACCGCCTCCGGCATGGCAGCCGGACCGGCCGAAAAGTTGTAGGGGCGCTTGCCGGCCGGCGTCTGCTGCTGGGTCACGTTGCTTTACTTCTTGGCGGGAGCCTTGGCAGCGGGTGCCTTGGCGGGAGCTGCTGCACCGTCGGTCGGAGCACCGAGGGCCTTGGCGACGTTGGTGTCGAGTGCGCGCATCTTGGGTTCGATGGTGGCGCGGGTTTCGGTCACCAGCTTTTCCGTCAGAGCGGTCTGCATCTTCGGGTTCAGTTCCTGGTACTTCTTGCTCAGGGGCGAGTTGATCCAGGCCAGCAGCTGCTTGAGCTCGTCTTCGCTGAAGTTCTGCTCGAGGATGGGCGTGAGGGCGCCAGGGGCGATCTGCACGGCCTTGTCGCGCACCAGCGGATAGGCGTCGTCGAAGTACTTCTTCAGCTCGGCGTCCGCGGCCTTGGCGGCGGATTCGCGCTTGGCTTCGGGCACCTGGGTCTGCAGGTACTGCGAACCGGCTTGCGCGATGGGGGCGCTCGACTGCTCGATCAGGCCGCGTGCCAGCGACTCGATGCCGGGGCGCTGGATCTCGATGAACTGCTTGATCAGCGTGGCCTTGTCCTGGGCCATGGCGGCCATGGACGAGCCGGCGAGGGCAGCGGTCAGGAGTGCGAGCTTGAGTTGTTTTTTCACTGAGGATTCTCCGTTGAAGATGTGGAAGTGTCGTCTGCGTCCGGCTCACCTTCGCCGTTCGCGTCGTTTTCGACGATGCGTTGAAGCCCGCTGAGTTTGGCGCCTTCGTCGAGCCCGATCAGCGTGACGCCTTGCGTCGCCCGACCCAGTTCGCGAATCTCGGCCACACGGGTGCGCACGAGCACACCCTTGTCGGTGATGAGCATGATCTCATCGTCCGCATGAACGAGCGTGGCGGCAACGACCTTGCCGTTGCGCTCACTCTGTTGAATCGCGATCATGCCTTTGGTTCCGCGGCCATGACGCGTGTATTCGGTAATGCTTGTGCGTTTTCCGTAACCATTTTCGGTGGCGGTGAGCACGCTCTGCTGCTCGTCCTCGGCCACCAACATGGCGATCACGCCCTGGCCCGGTTCCAGCGACATGCCGCGCACGCCGCGAGCGTTGCGGCCCAGCGGGCGGACGTCTTCCTCGTCGAAGCGCACGGCCTTGCCGTTGTCGCTGAAGAGCATCACGTCGTGCTTGCCGTCGGTGAGTGCCGCGCCGATGAGGTAGTCGCCTTCATCGAGGTTCACGGCAATGATGCCGCCCTTGCGCGGGTTGCTGAATTCGTCGAGCGCCGTCTTCTTGACCGTGCCCATCGAGGTCGCCATGAACACGTACTGGTCGGCCGGGAAGTTGCGCTTCTCGCCGGTGAGAGCGAGGGCGACGTTGATCTTCTCGCCTTCCTGCAGCGGGAACATGTTGACGATGGGGCGTCCGCGCGAGCCGCGCGAACCCGCCGGCACTTCCCACACCTTGAGCCAGTACAGCCGGCCGCGGTTGGAGAAGCACAGGATGTAGTCGTGCGTATTGGCGATGAAGAGCTGATCGATCCAGTCGTCGTCCTTGGTGGACGTGGCCTGCTTGCCGCGCCCGCCGCGCTTTTGCGCGCGGTACTCGCCCAGCGGCTGGCTCTTGATGTAGCCGCTGTGCGAGAGCGTGACGACCATGTCGGTCGGCGTGATCAGGTCTTCGGTCGAGAGGTCGTAGGCGCTGTGCTCGACCAGGCTGCGGCGCGCGCCGATCTTCGACTGACCGAACTCCTGCTTGATCTCGCCGAGTTCGTCGCCAATGATGATCGAGACGCGCTCGGGCTTGGCCAGGATGTCGAGCAGGTCGTCGATCTCGGCCATGACGTCCTTGTACTCGGCAACGATCTTGTCCTGCTCGAGGCCGGTCAGGCGCTGCAGACGCATCTGCAGGATTTCCTGCGCTTGCGTTTCCGACAGGCGGTACAGGCCGTCGCCGCCCATGCCGTATTCACGCTCGAGGCCTTCGGGGCGGTAGTCGTCGGCGTTGATCACGCCGCCGTCGGCACGCGAACGCGTGAGCATTTCGCGCACCAGCTTGCTGTCCCAGCTGCGGGTCATGAGCTCGGCCTTGGCGACCGGCGGGGTGGGCGACTCGCGGATGATGCGGATGAACTCGTCGATGTTGGCCAGCGCCACCGCCAGGCCTTCGAGCACATGGCCGCGTTCGCGGGCCTTGCGCAGCGTGAAGACGGTGCGGCGCGTGACCACTTCGCGGCGGTGCTGCAGGAAGACCTCGATCAGGTCCTTCAGGTTGCACAGCTTGGGCTGGCCGTCGACCAGCGCCACCATGTTGATGCCGAAGGTGTCCTGCAGCTGCGTCTGCTTGTAGAGGTTGTTGAGCACCACCTCAGGCACTTCGCCGCGCTTGAGCTCGATCACCAGGCGCATGCCCGACTTGTCGGATTCGTCCTGGATGTGGCTGATGCCTTCGATCTTCTTCTCGTGCACCAGCTCGGCCATGCGCTCCTGCAGCGTCTTCTTGTTGACCTGGTAGGGGAGCTCGTCGACGATGATCGCCTGGCGCTGGCCGCGGTCGATGTCCTCGAAGTGGCACTTGGCGCGCATCACGACCTTGCCGCGGCCGGTGCGGTAGCCGTCCTTCACGCCGTTGATGCCGTAGATGATGCCGGCGGTGGGGAAGTCGGGCGCCGGCACGATTTCCATCAGTTCGTCGATGCTCGCCTGCGGATTGCGCAGCAGATACAGGCAGGCATCCACCACTTCATTCAGGTTGTGCGGCGGGATATTGGTGGCCATGCCGACCGCAATACCGCCGGAGCCATTGACCAGCAAATTCGGCAGCTGGCTGGGCAAAACTTTCGGTTCTTTTTCGGAGCCGTCGTAATTGTCCTGAAAGTCGACAGTTTCCTTGTCGATATCGGCCAGCATTTCGTGCGCAATTTTGGCCAGCCGGATTTCCGTATAACGCATTGCGGCGGCGTTGTCGCCGTCGACCGACCCGAAGTTGCCCTGGCCGTCGACCAGCATGTGGCGCATCGAGAAGTCCTGGGCCAGCCGGACGATGGTGTCGTAGACCGACTGGTCGCCGTGCGGGTGGTACTTACCGATCACGTCACCGACGATACGGGCCGACTTCTTGTACGGCCGGTTCCAGTCGTTGTTGAGCTCGTGCATCGCGTACAGCACGCGCCGGTGCACCGGCTTGAGGCCGTCGCGGGCGTCGGGAAGCGCCCGGCCGACGATCACGCTCATGGCGTAATCGAGGTAGCTGCTGCGCATTTCCTCTTCGAGACTGATGGGCAGGGTTTCTTTGGCGAAGGAGGTCATGAGCAAGAGGCTGGCGGCAGGAAGGCGAAATTTTACGCTGTGAGGGGTGTCGCACCGCCGCAACACAAGGGCTCTATTCCGCCTCCGTCCTACGCTTCAGGGGCGTCCAGCGGCCTGTTTGCCAAAGACCCTATGGCACAATCGTCTCAACGTTTTGGGTGGTGGTCACTTAAAGCGTCCTTGATTCGCAGCGCGGCTGCGGCTTTTTCCCCAAGAGGAGAACCATGAAGAAACTGAATAAAGTGGCGATGATGTTTGCAGTCGCTGCGCTCGCCACTGCCGCCGGCGCGCAGACCCGTGTCACCGCTGCGAACGGCGGTCCTACGATCGACAACTGGCAAAACGGCACCGGCGAACTGGTCTGGAAGAACGGCACGAACGAACTGTGCTGGCGCGATGCCAACTGGACGCCCGCAACGGCTGCCGCCGGTTGCGACGGCGCTCTGGTTCCGGCTGCTCCGGCTGCTGTGCCCACCGCTCCTGGCGTGGCTCCCGTGGCTCCCCCGGCTCAAGTCGCTGCTTCGAAGGTCACCTTCGCTGCTGACGCCTTCTTCGACTTCGACAAGTCGGTGCTGAAGCCCGAAGGTCGCGCCAAGCTGACCGACCTGGTCGAGAAGATCCGTGGCGTGAACCTCGAAGTCATCATCGCTGTGGGTCACACCGACTCCATCGGTACCGACGCCTACAACCAGCGTCTGTCGGTGCGTCGCGCCGAAGCCGTCAAGGCCTTCCTGGTCTCGAAGGGCATCGAACGCAACCGCGTCTACACCGAAGGCAAGGGCGAGAAGCAGCCTGTGGCTGACAACCGCACCAAGGAAGGCCGCGCCAAGAACCGTCGCGTGGAAATCGAAGTGGTTGGCACCCGCGCCAACTGATCGATCGATTCCATCGACGAATGAAAACCCCGCCTCGGCGGGGTTTTTTTATGCCTGCCGTATTTGCGGCCGTGCCCGATGCAAGCCCATTGCGTTCGAGCCGGGCTTTGCTCGCTTCATAATTGCCCCATGACAGAAAACGTGAATGCAGACCCGGCCGAACTGGCCAAGTTTTCGGAGCTTGCGCACCGATGGTGGGATTTGGAGAGCGAATTCCGCCCGCTGCACGAAATCAATCCATTGCGGCTGGAATGGATTGACGGTATTGCGCCTATTTCGGGCCAGCGCGTGGTCGATATCGGCTGCGGCGGCGGCATCCTGGCCGATTCGATGGCGCGCAAGGGCGCTGACGTGCTGGGCGTCGACCTCGCGACCAAGGCGCTCAAGGTCGCTCAACTGCACGCCCTCGAAGCCGGGACGCGCGGCGTCAAGTACCGCGAAATCAGTGCCGAGGCGCTGGCGGCCGAGCAGCCCGGCAGCTTCGATGTCGTTACCTGCATGGAAATGCTGGAGCACGTGCCCGACCCGGCGTCGGTGATCCAGGCCTGCGCCACCCTGGTGAAGCCGGGCGGCTGGGTGTTCTTCTCGACCATCAACCGCAACCTGAAGTCCTTCATGCTGGCGATCGTGGGCGCCGAGTACGTCCTGGGCATGCTGCCGCGCGGCACGCACGAGTACCCCAAGCTGATCCGCCCCAGCGAACTGGCCGGCTACTGCCGCGCTGCCCGCCTGGACCTGCGCCACACCCGGGGCATGGAATACAACCCGCTGACCCGCCGCTACTGGCTCAGTGCCGACACCAGCGTCAACTACCTCTTCGCGACCCAGAAGCCGGCGCTGCCGGAGGCGCAGGGATGATGAAGATCGGGAGCACGACCACACAGGCCATCCTGTTCGACCTCGACGGCACGCTGATCGACAGCGCGCCCGACCTGGGCGCGGCGGCCGACAAGATGCGCACCGACCGCGGCCTGGCGCCTTACCCGCTGGAGCGCTACCGCCCGATGGCCGGCGCCGGCGCACGCGGCATGCTCGGCATTGCCTTCGGCATCACGCCCGATGCGCCGGAGTTCGATGCGCTGCGCGAGGAGTTCTACGTCGGCTACGAGCGCCGCATGCTGCTCAACACCCTGGTGTTCGACGGCGTGGCGCCGCTGATCGAAGCGATCCGCGAGCGCGGCCTGCGCTGGGGCGTGGTCACCAACAAGTCGGCCCGCTTCACCGAACCGCTGACCGCCGCGATGCCGCTCTTCGCAAGCGCGGGCGCGATCGTGAGCGGCGACACCACGCCTTTCGCCAAGCCGCACCCCGAACCGCTGCACGAGGCGGCGCGTCGCCTCGGCGTGGCGCCCGAGGCCTGCATCTACGTGGGGGACGACGAGCGCGACATCATCGCGGGCCGCGCCGCGGGCATGGGAACCGTGGCGGCCACCTACGGCTACATGGGTTCTCAGGCCGATGCGGCGCTGTGGAAAGCCGATGCCTCAATCTCTTCGCCCCTGGAGCTCTTGAAGTTACTCAATAGCGCCTAAAATGAGTCGCTTGGGGCTGCACTGGTTTCGACGTGGGTTCGGAGTCGCAGCGGGGCATGTCGAGCTGAATGCGCTCGTAAAACAGATTCAAACAAACTAACTGCAAACGACGAACGTTTCGCACTCGCTGCTTAATTGCCAGTGAGCCTTGCAACAGTTGGCCGATGGGCTGGGCAAGGGGGTCTGGAGCAATCCTGACCTCCCGGCTGCAAGGATAATTACATGGGCTGGCTCCGATCCGGGTACCTTGGGTTGGGGCGAGAAAATAGGGTGCTGGCGTCCGGTTTAGCGTGTGACTGCGCGACTCCGGAAGCGAGACTTAAATCAGATCACTACACATGTAGAACTGCGCGATGAAGGCTTGCGGACGGGGGTTCAAATCCCCCCAGCTCCACCAACATAACGTCCAAGGGCGTTCACTGAAGTCCAGTGAACGCCTTTTTTCATTGGGAAATCGCCTGCTGGCAGTCCAGTGATATCCGACGGAGTCCACTGGTAGCCGACTGTTGGATTCCGCCGATCGCTGACCCTAGATTTCCATTGAATACTGACCCACCCGTTTTGTGAGCCTGAAGGCTTCACAGTGTGGATAAGTGCTTGGTGTTCTCCTTTTTAGGTTGGGACTTTGCAGAACTGTTTTTGAACCTGAAGCTGTCGTTTCCGGTCTCCAGGATGTGGCACCGATGTGTCAGTGTGTGGATCTGCCGTAGATTGCGCCGCTGTTTGCGCGATTTGGTTGCCTCGATCGCGAGCCAGGTCGCGAGCTTCTCGGCATAGGGATCGAGCTTGCTTGAACTCGTCCTCTTGGCGTAGCGCGGCTCTTCATCGCCGGCTCGCAGGTACTTCTTTACGGTGTTGCGAGACAGGCCTGTACGCTTGGCTATCTCGCGAATGGACATCTGCTCGCGCAGGGCCCAGCGTCTGATGACACTCAATGTCGCCACGTCTATCACTCCTAGGATCCCCTGCTTTAAAAAACAGCAGGGTAGGGTTTTACGTGGGTCAGTCTTAGACGGAAATTACTGCGTTAGCTGGGGCAATTTTCGGCGGCAATCAACACCGTGTGGACGTCGGCGCCAGCCAGGCTTCACCACCCGCACGCGACTCTTTCTTTAACTGACTCGGATGAGGAACACCGGCGCTTGTTGGGGACGCAGGCGGCTGTGCAGCGGCTGCTGACGTAGCGTCTTCTCGAAAACAGACCTCAAATTCCCGGCCATCTACCTGTTTTCGGGTATTGCCCCTCGGTAGCGCGTTGCATAGGATCGCCGCCTTACAAAATGTAACCAGGGTGATCATGGGGAGCATTACTGCAAGGGCGCGATTGCTCCGCGCTCAATCCGTTTGGCTTTGGCTAATGGCCCTGTGGCTGGGCTGCCTCGTGGCCTTGTCCGGCTGCGGCGGCGGCTCGGGCGGCGCGAGCTTCGTCGGCTTCGGGCTCAACCTCACGCAGCCGCCCGCGGGCTTGAGCTATGCCATGACCTCCGCGGTCTACGAGGTCGGGCAGGCCATCGTGCCGAATCGGCCCACCGCCAGCGGCGGCGCCGTCGAGCGCTATGCCGTGGCGCCGCCGTTGCCGGCGGGCCTGGCGCTCGACGCGGGCACGGGCGTCATCAGCGGAGCGCCCACCGCCGTTGCCGCATCCGCCGTGTACGTGGTGACCGCCGAGAACGCGGGCGGCAGCGCGACGGCCCGCGTGCAGATCGAGGTGCGCAGCACGCCTGCCGCGCCGTCCGGGCTGACCTACCGTGAAAGCGCCGCGATCTACACCGTGGGCCAGGCCATCGCGGCCAACGCGCCCGCCAGCAGCGGCGGTCCGATCACCGGCTACAGCATCGCGCCGGCCTTGCCCGCGGGGCTGCTGCTCGACCCGCAGACCGGCGTGATCAGCGGAACACCCTCCGCCGCCGCGGCGGACGCGGCCTACACCGTCACCGGCACCAACGCGGCCGGATCGGCCGAGGTCACGTTGCAGCTGGCAGTCCAGGCGGCGCTGGCGGCGCCTGCCAGCGTGGCGTATGCCACGCCGCGCGCGCTCTACGCCACGGCGCAAGCCATCGTTCCCAACACAGCGCTGGTGATCGGCGGCACGCCCTCGGCGTTCTCGGTGATGCCGGCGCTGCCCGGCGGCCTGAGCCTCAACGCGCTGACCGGTGCGATCACCGGCACGCCGGCGGCCATCCAACCGCTGACGACATACACGGTCACGGCCAGCAACAGCGCGGGCTCGGCGCAGGCGCAGGTGCAGATCGCGGTCACCGGAAGTGGCAGCTGGGTTTCGCAAGCGGTTCTGCCGACCGGACGTCACTACGCGCCGGTCGTGCGCCTGCAAAGCGGCAAGGCGCTGGTCATCGGCGGGTTCACGGCCTCCGGCGTGACCGCGTCGGTCCTTGTCTACGACCCGGCGGGCAACAGCTGGACCGCGGCCGCGCCCATGTTGACGCCTCGCTCCGACGGATCGGCGACCGTGCTGCCCGACGGACGCGTGCTGGTCGCCGGCGGCGACGGCGCGGGCATCTCCCCCGTTGCGGCCGCCGAAATCTACGACCCGGTCGCCGATACCTGGCAGCTCGCCGCGAGCATGGCCGAGGCGCGCACGCGGGCCACAAGCACACTGCTGCCCAATGGCAAGGTCCTCGTCATCGGTGGCTACCGCCGGATTCCCAGTTTGACCTTTTCGCAGACAGCCGAGCTGTATGACCCGGCTTTCAACACCTGGACCTCCATGGCCACGCCGTTGTCGTCCCCACGCGCTCAGCATGCCGCGCAGCTGCTGCCGGGCGGCAATGAAGTGCTGGTGATCGGCGGCGTCAACCGAAACGGGTTCGTGACCTCCGCCGAACGGTTCCCTGTCAACGACAACGGTGCCACCACGCCTGTTGCTGGCACCGTGCCCGCCGCCAACGTATACACCTCCGTGCTGCTGGCGGACGGCGACGTGCTTGCGATGGGCGATGGCAGCAGCACCGCGATGCGCTTCGACGTCGCCACGTCGGGCTGGACGGCGAGCGTTTTTTCCAGCACGCGCTCCCTTCCGACGATGACGACGCTGGCCGATGGCCGCGTGTTGCTCGCGGGCGGTACTGGCAGTGGCGGCGTTCGCCTGACCACCGCAGAAATCTACAACCCCGACTTCGACGTCTGGACGCCGGCGAGTTCGATGTCCACCGGGCGCAGTGCCGCCTCCGCGGTCTTGCTCAGCGACGGCTCCGTCCTGGTTGTCGGCGGGTTCTCCAACCCTGCCGGCGAAGTCGACGCGGTGGAGCGCTTCCTGCCCTAGGCCTTGCCGTGTCACAAGCGAACGGCCGCTCTCCTGGCCTGCGAACGTCGGCTATCTGGCGATTTTTGGGAAGTGGTCGACCGTCCGGTTCTGGCCGCTTGACGTGGGTTGCTCATTGAGCGCCTTCAAGGGCCTCGATGTATGGCAGCACCTGTGGATGAGCCTGAACCCACTGCTCGCCCAAGTACGTCGCTACGGAGCTCGAGCCGATGACGCTCTCGATTGCCCCGAATTTCGAAGCGGCCTGCAGCAGACCGTGGGCCGCATGCATTGCCTCCTCGCTCGCGGCCGCCTCCGGCCCCCCAGCTTCGATGCCCCACTCCTTCTGAATTGCCGCAATGAGTTTGCCTGCGGCGGTCTCAAGTGGTGTTCGTGAGCGTGTCATGGACGCCAATCTAACCTGCTTGTGAAGGTCCGGTTGTGGCCGATAGTACCCATTCGCGCGAGGCCGAGGGATGTCGGCAAGCGCTGCATAGCCGCCCTTCGGGTATGCCCCCTTCAAATGGGTGGCGGCAATCGCTGCGAAGCTGCCTTCTGCCGATGGCCGGTTCAGACTGATCTGAGTCACTCGAGGTTAGCCGCGGGATGACGGCTCTCGCCCGGACCGGTCACCGCCGAGCGCTTTCCGCTGCGCGTCGTCGAGCGCCCGGTGGAGATCCCCGCGTTTGCCGAGCACATGCGACGGCATAAGTATCAGGACCGAGACCCTGTGATCGCCTAGCTCCGCGGTTTGCTTCTGGACGTTGCACAGGTCTTGCAGCCGAGCCGGGCGACAACGAAACGCGCCAGGGGATGAGCGCGACATGAGGGCGGCCCCACCGCAAGTTTCACGGGATCGACGTGCGCGCAGCGATGCAGCATCGCTACGCGTCGTGCCGGAGGCTGGGTGCAGAACGGGCGTTGGCGCGCATGGCGGGGCCGTGCGCATCCGTTGCCTGCCGCCTGCATTCGCGCTGCTTGTTGTGCTGAAAGACGCGTGCCGCACGTCGCACCGAACCCTCTCGCCTCCATCACGTCAACCCACGCGACTGCTTCCAGCCTCGTGCGGCCTTCGCTTGAGCGCCGCGAATCCTCCATTTTGGTGCTTAGGGTAATCCATATAGCTAAGTAACTTAGCTATGTTGAGAATCGCCTCCAACGAAGCCGGGGCACAGAAAACCTCCGCGACGCGATGCCGGAAGCCGTCGAGGTGCCCAGGCATCCGGGCTTTGTGATCCGTCCCAACCAACCAGGAGTTCTCATGAAGATCGCAAGCAAGAAGCTCAGGAAGCTGACCTCGGCGGTCGCGCTGACACTGTCCGCCGTCGGCGTCTGGGCGCAGGCCCCGGGCGCGCCCGTGAAGATCGGCGTGCTCACCGACATGAGTTCGCTGTTTGCCGACATCGGCGGGCAGGGGTCGGCCGTGGCACTGCGCATGGCGGTGGAAGACTTCGGCGGCAAGGTGCTGGGCATGCCCATCGAGGTGCTGCAGGCCGACCACCAGAACAAGGCAGACATCGCAGCCAACAAGGCGCGCGAATGGTTCGACGTGCAGGGCGTCGACATGGTCACCGACCTGCTGCCTTCATCCGTGGCGCTGGCGGTGTCCGACGTCGGCCGCCAGAAGAACAAGGTGGTCATCGTCAATGGCGGCGGCACCTCGCGGCTGACCAGCGAGGCCTGCTCGCCCAACACCATCCACTACACCTACGACACCTACGCGCTGTCGACCAACACCGTCAACGCACTGATGGCGCAAGGCCAGGACAGCTGGTTCTTCCTCACGGTCGACTACGCGCTGGGTCACTCGCTGGAGGCCGATGCGATGGCGGCGGTGAAGGCGCGCGGCGGCAAGATCGCCGGCGCCGTGCGCCATCCGATCAATTCGTCGGACCTCGCGTCCTACCTGCTGCAGGCGCAGGGTTCGAAGGCCAAGGTGATCGCGCTGGCCGATGCGGGCGGCGACTTCACCAACGCGGTGAAGCAGGCCGACCAGTTCGGGCTGCGCAAGTCGGGCAAGCAGACGCTGGCAGGTCTGCATGTCTTCATCTCCGACATCCACAGCCTGGGGCTGGAGCAGGCGCAGGGCATGGTGCTGACCACCGGCTTCTACTGGAACCAGAACGACGCCACGCGCAAGTGGGCGCGCCGCTTCTTCGAGAAGACCAAGCGCATGCCGACCATGGTGCATGCCGGCGTGTACTCCTCGACGATGCACTACCTGAACGCAGTGAAGGCCGCCGGCAGCAAGGCGCCGCAGGCCGTGCTCGCCAAGATGCGCGAGACCCCCATCAACGACTTCTTCGCGACCAACGGCCGGATCCTGCCGAACGGCCGGATGGTGCACGACATGTTGCTGGTCGAAGTGAAGAAGCCTTCGGAATCGAAAGAGCCCTGGGACTACTACACGGTCAAGGCCGTGATCCCCGGCGCCTCTGCATTCATGCCGCTCGAGAAGACGAACTGCAAGCTGCAAGCCACCAACTGAAAGAGGTAACCATCATGATCAAGAACGGAAAACAGCATCTGGACAGCCTGCGTGACGGGCGCGAGGTCTACATCGACGGAGAGCGCGTGGGCGACCACACCGAGCATCCCGCGTTCCGCCAGGCCATCCGCTCCGCGGCGGGGCTGTACGACTACCAGGCCAAGCCCGAGAACATCGAGAAGATGACCTATACGTCGCCCGGCAGCGGCGCACCGGTCAACCGCATGTGGCAGCTGCCCACCTCCTACACGGAGCTGGTCGAGCGTCGCAAGGCACTCGAAGCGTGGGCGGAACAGAGCGGCGGCTTTCTTGGCCGTTCGCCCGACCACGTGGCCTCCTGCCTGTCCGGCATGGTCATGGGGCTGGACGTGTTCGAGCGCTACGACGCGCAACGCGCCAAGGCGCTGTGGAGCTACTACGAGTACGCCCGCGATCGCGACCTGTACCTGACGTACGTCATCGTCAATCCCCAGGGCGACCGCGGCAAGGACCCCGGGCAACAGTCCGAAGGTCTGGTCGCCAGCGTGGTCGACGAGGACGCCGAGGGCATCACCATCAAGGGCGCGAAGATGCTGGGCACGGCCTCGCCGATGGCCAACGAAGTGTTCGTCGGCGCCATCCAGCCGCTGAAGGCCGGCGAGGAGCACCTGAGCTTCACCGCCTGCATTCCGCTCAACGCCAAGGGCGTGAAGATGTTTTCGCGCAAGTCCTACGAGGCGTCGGCGGTGTCCACCTTCGACAACCCGCTGGCCAGCCGCCTGGACGAGAACGACGCCGTCATCTACTTCGACGAAGTGAAGGTGCCCTGGGACCGCGTGTTCGTGCACAACAACGTGCAGATGGCGCATGCGCAATGGCACGTGACACCCGCGCACGTCTACCAGAACTACCAGTGCCAGATCCGCTTCGCCGTGAAGTCGCGCTTCCTGCTGGGCCTGGCGCGCAAGCTCACCGAGGTCAACGGCGTGATCAAGTTCCCGCAGGTGCAGGAAGCGCTGGGCCAGATTGCTGCCGAAGTGGCGATGGTCGAGGGGCTGCTCCACGGCATGGAGGTTGCGGGCACGCACCACGGCAAGTACTTCGTGCCGAACCGCAAGATGCTGTACTCGGCCATGGTGGTCACGCAGCAGCTCTATCCGAAGCTGCTAACGCAGATCCGCGAGTTGGCCGGCGGCGGGCTGATCATGCTGCCGTCGTCCTACAGGGACTTCGGCAACGACGCGATCGCGCCCTACATCGCCAAGACGCAGTGCTCGCCGACCACCGACCACATGGGGCGCGTGAAGCTCTTCAAGCTGGCCTGGGATGCGGTGGGCTCGGAGTTCGGCTCGCGTCACCTGCAGTACGAGATGTTCTACGGCGGCACCAACATGGTCACGCGCGGCCATGCCTTCCGCTCCTACGACTGGGACCGCGCTGTCGCCCAGGTGGACGACTTTCTTGGCGGCTACACGCTCGACGCGGCGACCGCACCCGCGCCGCTGCTGCGCGTCGCCTGAGCGGGCCCGGCATTCGAGGAGATGGCCATGCTGCCCACCCTGGACCCGCGCACGCTGCGCAACGCCTTCGGCTGCTACACCACCGGCGTCGTCGTGGTGACGACGAACGGCGCCGACGGCCAGAAGACCGGCGTGACCGTCAACTCGTTCACGTCGGTCTCGCTGGACCCGCCGCTCGTGCTGTTCTGCCTGCTCAACAGCGCGAACGCCTACCGCACCTGGGAACAGGCTACGCACTTCACCATGAACATCCTGGCCTCGGGCCAGCAGCAGGTGTCGAATGCCTTCGCCCGGCCTTCGTCCAACCCGTGGGATGCCATTGGCCACACCACAGGCGACAACGGTTGTCCCCTGATCGACGGCGCGGCTGCGAGCCTGGAGTGCGAGCGCTTCCAGCACTTTCCCGGCGGCGACCACCTGATCCTCGTCGGCCGCGTGACGGCCGTGCGCATCGCCGCCGGCCCGATGGAGCCGCTGGCCTTCCATCGCGGCAAGTACGGCACCTACTGGGGCGTGGACTTCGGTGCACCCCCGCCCGACAGCAGCCTCTCCGACATGGTCATGGCCGGCTTCGGCTAGGCCCCGCATTCGACTTCACCCCTTCATCTCCACGCATTCAGAACAGAAAAGGTACACGCCATGAAAATCACCAAGACCCACGCAGAGTTCTTTCCCGTCGACATGAAGACGGCCGGCTGGGCCGTGCCGCCCGGCTATCCGCAAGGCATCGAGCAGCGCATCCTGTCGGGCGACCTCGACGAGCAGAAGAAGCAGGGCTTTCGCACGCGCCTGCTGCGCTTCAAGCCCGGCATCTACACCACCAGCCCCTTCGTGCACGACTATTGGGAAGAGGTCTACCTGGTGGAGGGCGACCTGACCGTCGGCAACGACGCACAAGGGCAGGGCGGCAAGTCCTTTGCGCCGCACACCTACGCCTGCCGCCCGCCGGGCGCTTTTCACGGTCCCTTCAAGTCGGAGAACGGGTGCGTGCTGCTGGAGCTGCACTACTACGAAGACGAGAACACCTACCCCGTGCGCTGAGCGTCGTCGCGCAGCTTCCTACGCTTCTTCACGAACCGGGCGCGCAGGCGCCCCGATCATCATGGCCACAGACGTTATTTTGGAAACGCGGGGGCTGCGCAAGGAATTCAATGGGTTCGTCGCTGTCAACAGCGTGAGCCTGAAAGTCCGGCGCGGGCAGATTCACGCGTTGATCGGTGCCAACGGCGCCGGCAAGACGACCTGCTTCAACCTGCTGACCCAGTTCCTCAAGCCGACCGCCGGCAGCATTCATTTCGACGGCGAGGACATCACCGGCACGCCGCCGCAGGACCTGGTCGAGCGCGGGCTGGTGCGTTCGTTCCAGATCTCCTCGGTCTTTCCCAACCTCAGCGTGCTCGAGAACGTGCGCATGGGTCTGCAGCGCTCGCTGGGGCTCACCTACCGTTTCTGGCGCCACCAGAAGGCACTGGACCGCCTGAACGGCCAAGCCATGCGCGCACTCGACGAGGTCGGCTTGGCCGACCAGGCCGACGTGCGCGCCGGCGAGCTGCCCTACGGGCGCAAGCGCGCGCTCGAGCTGGCCACCACCCTGGCAGTCGAGCCGAAGGTGATGCTGCTGGACGAACCCACACAGGGCATGGGCCATGAAGACGTGAGCCGCGTGACCGCCCTCATCAAGAAGGTCGCCACCGGGCGCACGGTGCTGATGGTCGAGCACAACATGAAAGTGGTGTCGGGCATCTGCGACCGCATCACCGTGATGCAGCGCGGCGAGATCCTCGCCGAAGGCAGCTACGAGGAGGTGTCGGCCGACCCGCGCGTGCGCGACTCCTACATGGGCCAGTCGAAGAAGAACAGGAGTGCGGGCCATGCATGAACCCCTGCTTTGCATCGAAGGCCTGCACGCCTGGTATGGCGAGTCGCACGTGCTGCACGGTGTCGACCTGCACGTCGGGCAGGGCGAGCTGGTCACGCTGCTGGGCCGCAACGGGGCCGGTCGCACCAGCACGCTGCGCGCCATCCTGGGCCTGACCGGGTCGCGTGCCGGCACGGTGCGCATCGGCGGGGTCGAAACGGTCGGCCTGCCGACCTTCGAGATCGCCCGGCTCGGCGTGGGCTATTGCCCGGAGGAGCGCGGCATCTTCGCGAGCCTGTCGGTGCAGGAGAACCTGATGCTGCCGCCGCCGCTGGCGGCCGGCACGCCGATGCCGCTCGACGAAATCTACGAGATGTTTCCCAACCTCGCCAACCGGGGCAAGACGCAGGGGACGCGGCTGTCGGGCGGCGAGCAGCAGATGCTGGCGCTTGCCCGCATCCTGCGCAGCGGCGCTCGCCTGTTGCTGCTGGACGAAATCTCGGAAGGCCTGTCGCCGGTCATCGTCGAAGAGATCGGCCGCGCCATCGGAAAGCTCAAGCAGCGGGGCTACACGATCTTGCTGGTGGAGCAGAACTTCGAGTTCGCCGCCGGCCTGGCCGACCGTCTCTACGTGATGGAGCACGGGCAGATCGCCGCGCACTTTCCGGCGAGCGAGGTGGACGCGCGGGCCGACATGCTCAATGAACTGATCGGGGTGTGAACCATGGATGAAATTTTCGGAATCCCGGTGCAGGTGATCGCGAGCCAGCTGATGCTGGGCTTGGTCAACGGCGCTTTCTACGCGGTGCTGTCGCTTGGGCTGTCGGTGGTGTTCGGCCTGCTGAACATCATCAACTTCGCGCACGGCGCCTTCTACATGCTCGGCGCCTACGTGGCCTTCATGGCATTGACCTACCTGGGCGTGAACTACTGGGTGGCGCTGCTCCTCACGCCTTTTCTCGTGGGGCTGCTGGGCATCGTGTTCGAGAAGACGCTGCTGCGCCATCTCTACAAGCTGGACCACCTGTACGGCCTGCTGCTGACCTTCGGGCTGACGCTCGTGCTGGAAGGGACTTTCCGCGCCGCCTACGGCGTGTCGGGCCAGAGCTACCCGATGCCGGAGGTGCTGCGTTCGTCGCTCGACCTGGGCTTCATGGTGCTCCCGGCCTACCGGGCCTGGGTCGTCGCCGCGTCGCTGGTCGCGTGCGGCGCCACCTGGTTCGTGATCGAGCGCACCAGCCTGGGCGCCTTGCTGCGGGCCGGCACCGAGAACCCGAAGTTGGTGGAGTCCTTCGGCGTGAACGTGCCCCGGATGGTGATGCTCACCTATGCCTTCGGCGTGGCGCTGGCCGCCTTTGCCGGCGTGCTGGCGGCGCCAGTGCTGCAGGTCAATCCGCTCATGGGATCGAACCTGCTGATCATCGTCTTCGCGGTCGTGGTGATCGGCGGCCTGGGATCGACCCTGGGCACCGTGGCCACCGGCGTGGGCCTGGGCGTGGTGGAGGGGATGACCAAGCTGGTGTGGTCTGAAGCCTCTTCGACGGTGGTGTTCCTGATCATGGTCGTCGTGCTGCTGATGCGGCCGGCCGGCCTCTTCGGCAAGGAGAGCTGAAATGAAATTCCCGACTGGTGCGGCGCTGCTGCTGGTGCTTGCGGTGGGTCTGCTGGCCCCCGCCTTCGTGTACCCGGTGCTGCTGATGAAGCTGATCTGCTTTGCACTGTTTGCCTGCGCCCTCAACCTGTTGCTGGGCTACGGCGGCCTGCTGTCGCTCGGCCACGCCGCCTTCTTCGGCGGCGCGGGCTACGCAACCGGTTACGCGATGACCGTCTGGGGCGTGCCTTTCGAGCTGGGCATCCTGATCGGTGTCGGCCTGGCCGCGGCGCTGGGCTGGGTCATCGGCAGCCTGGCGATGCGACGCCAAGGCATCTACTTCGCGATGATCACGCTGGCCCTGGCGCAACTGGCATTCTTCGTCGTGCTGCAGTGGCCGGCGCTGGGCGGCGAGGACGGACTGCAGCGCATCCCGCGCGGCACGCTGTTGGGGTGGATCGACCTGGGCAACGACAAGGCGCTGTACTACCTGTTCCTCGGCTTCTTCGCGCTGGCCTGCTTCCTGATCCACCGCACCATCCACTCGCCGTTCGGGCAGGTGTTGGTGGCGGTGCGCGACAACGCGCCGCGCGCCACGTCGCTGGGCTACGACATCAACCGGGTCCGCACCACGGCCTTCGTGCTGTCGGCCGCGCTTGCAGGGCTGGCTGGCTCGATGAAGGCCGTGCTCTTCGGCGTGGTGACCCTGGCCGATGTCCATTGGCACCTGTCCGGGCTGGTCGTGCTGATGACGCTGCTCGGCGGTCTGGGCACGGTGTTCGGCCCTGCGGTGGGCGCCTGCATGGTGGTGCTGCTGGAGAACGAGCTGGGCGACATCGGTACGAAGTTGGCCGAGCTCACCGGCATCGGCGCCTTCAACCTGCTGGGCGATTCCGTGCCGATCGTGACGGGCATCGTCTTCATGCTGTGCGTGCTGCTGTTCCGCCGCGGCGTGGTCGGGGAAGCCCGGGCCTTCATGACCCGATGGCAAGCCAATGCACCGCAACGGGCGCTCGCCGTGCCCGACAAGAACGTCGGCTTCGTGGTGACACCGCCGCCCTGAGGGCGCTTGGCGAAGGGGCCGCGATGCGGGACAGTACCCTTGGGTATCATCCTTCGAATGAGCCGCAGGACTGCCCCCGACAAACCTTCGAAGCCAGGCGAAAGCAGCCAGCGAGCGTCCCGTGCGGTCGCGGCTGCCGCGCCCAAGACGAAAGCACGCACCAGGTTCGCACTGATGCCCACGGTTTCTTCCCCTGCGGTGCTCGACAGCGCGGCCGGTGGCGACCGCAGCTTCCGGCAGTTGCTCTACGACATCTCGATCGCTGCGTCGCACCTCGAGTCGGCGCGTGCCTACCTGGCGTCGCACCTGGGCGTGACCTCGCCGCAGTACAACATGATCATGGTGATCGCCCAGTACGAGGGCAGCACCGGCATCAGCGTCAACGAGATCGCGGACCACCTGCATGTGAGCAACACCTTCGTGACCACCGAGGTCAAGAAGCTCGAGCGCCAGGGCATGGTCGTGAAGGTGCCGAACCCCGCCGATGCGCGCAGCGTGCTGGTTCACCTGTCCGAAGAAGGCGAGCAGCAGGTGCAGGCGCTGCAGCCCGAGCTGCTGTTCGTCAACGACCATCTGTTCGAGAGCATCTCGCCGGCGGATTTCAAGGCGCTGTCGCGCATCGTCGCGTCGCTGCTGGGCGATTTCTCGCGCACAGTGGCCATGCTGCAGGTGGTGAGCCATTCGCAGGGCAGCCAGTCCCTGGGCGGCATCTCGAAGGCGCTCAAGCGCGCCGGCCCGCGCGCCGCCTAGGCGCCACTCCAGTTTTTCTTGCACGCCGATCCCCGCGACGCTGGCGCGGGGATTGAATGCTTTCTAAAATATAAGTAACTCAGCTAAGTTAAACAACTTTCTGGTTGCCGCCTGCGGGCGACAACCGCCTTCTGGAGACACCCACACCATGACGCCCCACCTGCCCATTTACCTGGACCACGGCGCCACCACGCCGGTCGATCCGCGCGTGGTCGCCGCCATGGTGCCCTGGCTCGGAGAAAACTACGGCAACCCGGCCTCGCGCACGCACGCGTGGGGCTGGAGCGCCGAAGAGGCCGTAGAGCGCGCCAGGGAGCAGGTGGCGGCATTGGTCGGTGCGGACCCGCGCGAGATCGTCTGGACCTCCGGCGCGACGGAGTCCGACAACCTGGCGATCAAGGGCGCCGCGCACTTCTACAAGTCGAAGGGCCGACACCTGATCACCGTGAAGACCGAACACAAGGCCGTGCTCGACACCATGCGCGAGCTCGAACGCCAAGGCTTCGAGGTGACCTACCTGGAGGTGCAGGAAGACGGCTTGCTCGACCTGGCGGCGTTCAAGGCCGCGCTGCGGCCCGACACGATCGTGGCCTCGGTCATGCTGGTCAACAACGAGATCGGCGTGGTGCAGGACGTGCAGGCCATCGGGGCGCTGTGCCGTGCGAACGGCACAGTCTTCCATGTGGACGCAGCGCAGGCCACGGGCAAGGTGCACATCGACCTGAAGACCTGGCCGGTCGACCTCATGAGCCTCACCGCGCACAAGACCTACGGCCCGAAAGGCATCGGCGCGCTCTACGTACGGCGCAAGCCGCGCATCCGCATCGAGGCGCAGATCCATGGCGGCGGCCATGAACGCGGCATGCGCTCGGGCACCTTGCCCACGCACCAGATCGTCGGCATGGGCGAGGCCTATCGCATCGCCAGGGACGAGATGGACGTCGAGATCGCCCGCATCCATCGCCTGCACGACCGGCTGGTCGCCGGGCTGACGGGCATGGAAGAGGTCTTCATCAACGGGCACGCGACCCAGCGCGTGCCTCACTATGTCAACGCGTCCTTCAACTACGTCGAAGGGGAGTCGCTGATCATGGGTGTCAAGGGCATCGCCGTGTCGTCCGGCTCCGCATGCACGTCCGCCAGCCTGGAGCCGAGCTATGTGCTGCGTGCGCTGGGGCGCAGCGACGAGCTGGCCCACTCGAGCCTGCGCATCACCATGGGGCGCTTCACCACGGAGGCGCACATCGACGCGGCCATCGACATGCTCAGGGAGCGCGTCGAGAAACTGCGCGAGCTGTCGCCGTTGTGGGAGATGTACAAGGAAGGCGTCGATCTGTCGACCATCCGCTGGACTGCTCATTGACCTTGCATTGCGTCCTGTGTCGATGAGCCATCCATTTGCACGGGGTCCGTGGGCAGTCCCGCTAGGTCAGGGGCGCAGCGATGTCAACGCGATCCAAGCCGCTGGGAAAACCAGTCTGAAACAAGCGCAGTCAGCGCTCTATCGCGTGGTTGTTGATCGTGTGTTCGCCGTCGTCCCACACGTGCAGCGTGGCGTCGGGATTCACTGCGGTGCCCAGAAAGGGTTGCTGGTCTTCCGGGCGCGGTGAGCCCGGCAACCGGGTCCATGAACTCGGATGTCGGGTATCAGCCTCAATGCCGGCGTCGATGGCTTCGAGCCCGACGACGGCTCCCGCTGCGGAGCAGACATCAGTGACGGCGGGAGTGGTCATGACAGCGCACCAGCCCCGTCTGTGCGCTAAAGCTAGTCCTCCTAGATGACTCGTTGTCGGAGCTTCGTAGAACCTTGTTGGGGCACAGGTCGCGGCATAGGCCGTTCACCGGGCGTAGGCCGTTGCTTTCAGGGTCTTGCGTCCCCCGTGAATCAGGAGATGGACAACCAGGCCCGCCACAAGGCCCCAGAACGCGCCTCCCACGCCCAGCAGGGGCACATTGGCCGAGGTTGCTAGGAAGGTGATCAACGCCGTCTCGCGCGTGCGGGCTTCGGCCATGGCGTTGGCCAGGGTGACACCGAAGATGCCGACCGTGACGTACAGAAGGCCGCATACTAGGCCCGCGATGTAGCGCTTCGACGGATCTTCACGCGCGTCCTTGTTGGTGCAGATGGCAGCGGTGATAGCCGCCACGTTGAAGGCGTGCGCGCCGAAGGGCGCCATGACGAGTGAGCCCAGGCCCGTGAGGGTGACGATCGGGTTGTCGAACGCCTCAGTTGAGCCGCTGACCACCTGCCGCATCGAAAAGGTGCGCCTTCGCTGCCACGGGCCACAGCGGCAGCCGCTCGCCGGGACGGGCGTCGATGCGGTCGCGGAAGGCGGCCATCACCGGATGGCCGCCCAGGCGCAGCGCCACCTGCGTTTCCGAACCCGTCGGCTCGACCACCACCACGTCGGCGGGCAGGCCCTGCCCGGCGTCGAGGATGAAGTTTTCCGGGCGCGTGCCGTAGAGCACGCGGTCGCCGTGCGTGCCGCTCGATGCGTTGGCCAGCGGCAGCCGCAGGCCGTCGTCCGTCAACACATGCGGTGCGCCGTCGAGCTGCAACCGGCCCGGAATGAAATTCATCGCGGGCGAGCCGATGAAACCGGCCACGAAGGCGTTGCGCGGGCGGTCGTACAGGGCGAGCGGCTCGCCGATCTGTTCGACCTTTCCTTCCTTCAGCACCACGATGCGGTCGGCCATGGTCATTGCTTCGACCTGGTCATGGGTGACGTACACCGTGGTTGTGCCCAGCCGCTGGTGCAGCGCCTTGATCTCGGTGCGCATCTGCACGCGCAGCTTGGCGTCGAGGTTCGACAGCGGCTCGTCGAACAGGAAAGCCTGCGGCTGCCGCACGATGGCCCGGCCCATGGCTACGCGCTGGCGCTGGCCGCCCGAGAGCTGGCGCGGGTGCCGCTGCAGCAGCTCGCCCAGGCCCAGCGTGTCGGCCGCCTGCTGCACGCGGCGGGCGATCTGGTCTTTCGCGATGCCCTGGATCTTCAGGCCGAAGCCCAGGTTCTGCGCCACGGTCATGTGCGGGTAGAGCGCGTAGTTCTGGAACACCATCGCCACGTCGCGGTCGCGCGGCGCGGTGTCGTTGATGCGGCGGTCGCCGAGCAGGATGTCGCCGCCTTCGGCGGTTTCCAGCCCGGCAATCACGCGCAGCAGCGTCGACTTGCCGCAGCCGCTCGGCCCCACGAGCGCCACGAACTCGCCGTCGCGGATGTCGATGTCGATGCCGCGGATCACCGGCGTGCTGCCGAACTGCTTGAAGAGCTTGCGGATGCTGATGGAGGCCATGAGTTTCTTGTCTGTCTGTGTTGCTGTTCGCGAAGGCCTGCATCAGTCCTTGACGCCGCCGGCCGTCAGCCCGCGCACGAGGTACTTGCGCACCAGCACCGTGAAGACGATCACCGGTAGCATCACCAGCGTGCCGCTCGCGGCGATCTTGGTCCACTCCCAGCCTTCGTACTGCAGGAAGTTGACGATGGCCACGGGCGCGGTGATGGCGTTGGTGCGCGTAAGGATCAGCGCGTAGAAGAAATCGTTCCACGAGAAGATGAAGCACATCACCGCGGTGGCCGCCAGGCCCGGCGCGGTGAGCGGCAAGGCCACGCGCCAGAACGCCTGCCAGACGCCGCAGCCGTCGATCCAGGCGGCCTCTTCGAGCGATGCGGGCACCGCCTCGAAGAAGGTCTGCATGAGCCAGATGACGATCGCGAGGTTGAACGTGAGGTATACGATGGCCAGCCCGATCACCGTGTCCTGCAGCCCGAGGTATTGGTAGGCGAGGAAGAACGGAATGGTGAAGGCGATGGGCGGCGCCATGCGCGTCACTAGGATCCACAGCGCGATGCGGTCGCGGCCCCTGAACTTCCAGCGTGTGAGCGCATAGGCCGCGGGCACGCCGATCACCAGCGAGAAGCCGGTCGACAGCGTGCTCACCAGCAAGCTGTTGCCGAACGACTTGAGGAAGTTGCCCTGCAAGAGGCTCGCAAAGCCGTCCAGCGTGGGCACGAAGAGCAGGGCGTCGTCGAAGATGTCGGCCGCGGGCTTGAAGGCGAGCTGCACCAGCCACAGGAAGGGCGAGAGCACGAGCAGCACCAGCAGGGCGACTGTGAGCGAGCGGCCGTGGGCGTGCCACCACGGCGCGCGGCGACGATCCGCGGTGCCGATGCCGGCGAGGCCCGCACCTTCTTCGTGTGCGCCCGCCAGGTCGGCGGCGGCTAGCGTGCGGCTAATGCTGTTCATGGTCGCTCCAGCCCAGTTTGCCGACCAGCCAGCTCAGCACGAATACGCCCACCAGCATCACCGTGGCAATGGCGCTCGCGTAGCCCCAGTACGAGAAGTTGAAGGCCTGGATGAAGCCGTAGTAGTTGGTGACCTCGCTCACGTTGCCCGGCCCGCCATTGGTCAGCACGTAGATGAGCGGAAAGGCCTTGAAGCTGTCGATGAGCCGGAAGAGGCCGCACACCACCAGCACCGGCCGGATGTAGGGGAACACGATGTAGCGGAACAGCTGCCAGCGGTTGGCACCTTCGAGTCGTGCGGCCTCCAGCGGGTCGTCCGGAATCATCTGCAGCGAGGCCAGCACCATCAGCATGGTGAACGGAAACCATTGCCAGGTGTCGGCCAGAGAAATGGCCCAGAGCGCCGTGTCGGGGTTGGCGATGAGTGAGCGTACCGGCCAGCCCAGGTGCTCCAGCGCGCGGTGCATCGGGCTCACGTCGGGCGTGTACATGATCTTCCAGATCAGCGCGACAACGATCGGCGGCAGCACCATCGGGATGAGGAACAGCGTGCGTGCGCCGTCGAGCACGCGCGACTTTCCGTTGAGCAACAGCGCGAGCCCCAGGCCCACCAGCAACTGCAACACCACGCTCGATGCCGACAGCTTGAACTGCACCGCGATGGAACCGAGGAAGCGGTTGTCGTGCAGCAGCTGCCGGTAATTGACGAGCGGGTCGTCGAAGCGGAAGGTGGCCGCCGGGTCGGTGAGGCTGAGCGGCGTGAAGCTCGCCACCAGCAACGCCCCGGCCGGCACCAGCGTGATGACGAGCAGCACCGCCAGTGACGGCGACAGGCCCAGCAGGAAGGCCCGGCGCCGCTCGGCCTGCCAGCCCGGCGCGGAAAGAGCGAAGGCCATGGCTCAGGGCCTCACAGCTTGATGCCGGCGCGCTTGAGTTCGGCAATCGAGTTCGCCTGCGCCTGCTGGAACGCCTGCTTGGCCGACAGCTGGTTGCTCGCGATCAGTTCGATGGCCTTGTTCAGTTGCTGGTCGATCTGCGGATAGACCGACACGGTGCGGTACTTCATGTGGCCCGTCTTCGAAGCCAGCTCGATGGCGTCGAGCGAGAGCTTGGCCAGGTCGCTGCCGTTGATGACCTGCTTCTGGCGGAACTCTGCCGAGTCGATGTCCGAGCGCCGCGCCGGCGAGCCGTAGCCCGCGACCACCGCCTTGCGCGTGGTCTGTTTGCTCAGCGCCCATTGAATGAAGGCCCACGCCGCTTCCTTGTTCTTCGAGCCGGCCGGAATGCCCAGACCGTGCACCGCAGTGCCCGGAAAGCGGCCAGCCGGGCCCTTGGGCACCTGGCCGAATTTCACGGTCTTCAGCGTCTTGCTGGTCGCCGCATCGCCCAGTTGGGCGAGATGCAACTGCCCCGCATCGGTGAAGTTCACGCGCCCGAGCTTCAGCGCCTGCGTGACCTGGTCGGGCTGGTAGGTGATGGCGCCGTCGGGGCCGAACTCGCGCAGCAGGTTCGCGTAGTACTCGCCGGCGGCAATCGCCTCGGGCGTGTCGAGCGTGGGGAACAGGTCGTCGGGCGCCTTGCGGAACACGTCGCCGCCGAACGCGTGTAGGTAGGGCACGAAGGTCCAGCCGTAGTGGTTGTCGGCCACGAAGCCGGCCACGCGCTCTTTCTTGTGGACCGCGCGCAGCACCTTCACGAGGTCGTCGGTGGTGTCGGGGAACGCGAAGCCCGCCTTCTCCAGCAGGTCGAAGCGCGACGATGCGGTGAGCAGCGCCTCGGCGGTCCAGGGAATTCCGTAAAGCTTGCCGTCCTTGCCGGTCTCCGGCGCGCGGGCGCCGGGCAGGAAGTCGTTCAGGTCCCAGTCGGCGCCGGTGAGGTTGGGGTTGCGGATGTAGTCGTCCAGCGGTGTGAGCCAGCCCGAGTTGATCCAGCGACTCGAGTAGATGAAGGTGACGTTGACCACGTCGTAGGCCGAACCGCGCGTGGACAGCTCCAGGTCGACGCGCTGGTTGTAGACGGGGAACGAAGGCGCATCGAAGTTCACCTTGGCGCCGGTGAGCGCCTCGAACTCGGGCAGCCACTGCTGCAGCAGCTTGGGGTAGGTGGCGCTGAAGGTCGACACGTTCAGCGTGACGCCGGCGAATTTCTTCGCGCCGCCTTGCGCCGCGGCGAGGCCTGAAAGTCCGGGCAGCAGCGATGCGGCGCCGAGCGCGGCCGAGGTCTTGAGCAGGCTGCGCCGCTGCAGGCCGATGAGAGAGGGGTGTGTCATGGGATGCGGTGACTTCATTTAGGCCGTGGCGGAAATGACTTCGTCGATGCGCGCGTCGTTCGTCGCTTCGGGCCGGCTGCGCGTGCGGCTGCGTTGGCCGTCGATGGCCACGGCGGCTTCGCCATGCACCGTCACGCGGCGCACTAGGCGTGCCTGGTTGCCGTAGTCGTTGATCGCGAAGTGCTGCGTGGCGCGGTTGTCCCAGATCGCCACGTCGTCTTGTTGCCAACTCCAGCGCACGGTGTTTTCGAGGCGTGTCACGCGGTTCTGCAGCAGCTCGAAGAGACGCGCTGACTCGGCACTCGACAGCCCCACCAGCTTCTTAACGAAATGCCCGAGCAGCAGCGCGCGCTCGCCCGACACCGGGTGCACGTGCACCACCGGATGCTCGGCCTCATACACGGCCGAGACGAACACGTTGCGGTGGTGCCGAAGGCGCTCTTCTTCCACCACCACGCGGTCGGCGCCGTAGTCGTAGTCGTTGCTGTGCACGGCCCAGAGCTGGTCGGCCAGTTGCTTCAACTGTGCAGGAAGGCGCTCGTAGGCGACGGCCGTGTTGGCCCACACGGTGTCGCCGCCATAGGCCGGAATCTTCACGCCGCGCAGGATCGAGATTTTGGGAAACGCATCGACGAAGGTCACGTCGGTGTGCCACGAATCGGCGCGCCCGCCGCCCTTGGAGGCGTCGAGCTCGAAGAGCTTCGTGCCCGTGGGCGAAGGCACCGTGGGGTGCGCCACCGTGCGGCCGAAGCGCGCGCCAAAGGCTTGGTGCGCGGCGTCGTCCAGATGGTACTGGCCGCGGAAGAAAAGAACCTTGTGCTTTACGAGGGCAGCCTCGACATGCGCGATCTCTTCCGCAGAAAGACCGGCCGAAAGCTTCAGGTTCTGCACCTCGCCGCCGATATGGCCCGCCACGCGCCGGATGCGCAGATCTCCGAAGCTCGTGTCGATGGATGAAGGGGGTGCGCTGTCGCTCATCGGGGACTCCTCTGTTCGTTCGTGACGTGGGCAGGCAATGCCGGAAGCCGTAGATTCTGTGGTCACGTGGGGCAAGAGCGAACAACGGAATCGTTGTTTCGACATGCGCGAATTTTCTTTGGCGCTACAGCATTGGGAAGAGACGACCTCTCGATGGTGAGCGTGCATGTGGCGAGGAGGCGCTTCTTTGCTCCTTGCATATTGAAATGCGCAAATGTCAGTTCACGCACCGGGCCATTGCACATAAGGTACGACTTCTGTTTCCCGCGTGCTTCATCACAAGCGGCATCCGCTCTTTCCGTCAGAGCAGCCTGCGTCGCCTTGCATCCCTTCCATGAGTGCCGTTCTCCCTCGTCTGCCTTCCGATTCCCCGGCATCCTCCAAGCCATCGAATTCCCGTTTCGAAAGCCGCGTCACCGTCATCGCGGATGTGACGGACGACAGGACGCAGCGTGTCTCGACGCGTCGCGCAACGGGCCGCTGGCGCCTCGTCGCTCCCTGGATCCTGCCGGTCGGGCTCATCGCGTTGTGGCAGTACTTTTCGGCCATCGGTCGGCTGCCCGCGGGCATTCTTCCCGCACCGTCCGACGTGCTGCGTGCCGCGTGGCTGCTCGCCGAGCGCGGGGAACTGCAGCGGGATGTGCTGGTGAGCCTGCGGCGCGTCGCGATCGGTTTCGCGACGGGTGCAGCAACCGGCCTGGTGCTGGGCTTCCTGGTGGGCTTGTCGAGCCTGGCGCACGGCTTGCTCGACCGCTCGCTGCAGATGGTGCGCACCATTCCTCATCTGGCGCTGGTGCCGCTGATGATTCTCTGGTTCGGCATCGGCGAGGAGCCGCGCGTGCTGCTGGTGGCGATGGGGTCGCTGTTCCCCGTCTACATCAACACCATGAGCGGCATTCGCAGCGTGGACCCGAAGCTGATCGAACTGGGCCGGTCGTACGGCCTCGGGCCCTTCGGTCTGATCGTCAGCGTCGTGCTGCCGGGGGCGTTGGCGCCGATCCTCACTGGCATCCGCTACGCGCTGGGCGTGGCCTGGCTTACGTTGGTGGTCGGTGAAACCATCGCCTCGCGTGACGGCATCGGCTACATGGTTCAGAACGCCCGCGAGCTGCTGCGCACCGACGTCATCCTGCTGGCGATCGTGCTGTACGCCATCGCTGGCTGGCTGGCCGACTCGATCACGCGGGGGATCGAGCGGCGCCTGCTGCGCTGGCATCCGAACTACGCCAAAGGAGCGGCGCGATGACACACCCTTCGTCCAGCGGCGAACGACTGAGCTTGCGCGGTGTTGGCAAGGCCTTCGGCGAGCGCACCGTGTTGCACGCGGTCGACCTGGAGATTCCCGCCGGCCAGTTCATCGCGCTCATCGGTGCCAGCGGTGTTGGCAAGTCGACCTTGCTGCGTATCGTCGCGGGGCTCGAACCGCCGACGTCGGGCCGTGTCGAACTGCATTCACGCCATGCGTCGCCGGACATCCGGATGATGTTCCAGGAAGACCGGCTGATGCCCTGGCGCACCGTGCTGCGCAATGTGACCTTGGGCCTGCGCGGTCGCGACGACGAGGCCCGCGCGCTGCTCGCGGCGGTCGGACTGGCCGGGCGCGACAACGACTATCCGGTCGTGCTGTCGGGCGGGCAACGGCAGCGCGTGGGGCTGGCACGCGCCCTGATCCACGAACCCGAACTGCTGCTGCTCGACGAACCTTTCGGGGCGCTCGATGCGATCACGCGAGCGTCGATGCAGTTGCTGCTCGAAGGCCTGCTCGCGCGCAGGCCGCGCACGGTGCTATTGGTCACGCACGACGTCGAAGAGGCGCTGGTCTTGGCCGACCGCGTGCTTCTGATGCGCGAGGGACGCATCGCCCGCGACCTGTTCATCGATCGCGAGCGACCGCGCCATCGCGGTGACCCTGAACTGGCCGCACTCAAGGAAGAGCTGCTCGAAGGGCTCGTTTCTGCGCAGGCTGCACAGGCCGCCGGCTGAAGGCCGGCGGGCACGCCAGTTCCCTCCGACTCTTCGTTCCTCTTTATCCCTGTCAGGACTCTCGACCATGTCGATCGATCAGCTTTCTCATTCCATCCCCACCGCGTTGAACGGACGGCGGCGCTTCCTCGGCCTGAGCGGGCTGGCGCTGGCCGGCGGCGCCGGCGCGCTGTCACTCGTCGGCTGCGGCAAGAGCGATGCGCCCCCGCCAGCACCGGCCGCTGCAACCGGCGCCGCGACCCAGGCGGCTGCGCCGCCGCAGGTCACGATCGCCATCATCGGCGACGGCCGCACGGGCGTGTTCGCGTCGCTGCGTTCGGAGGGCGGCGGCAGCAAGCTCGAGAATGACATTGCGGCCAAGGTGGTCTGGCAGCCCGGCTTCACTGCATCGCTGCCGGTCATGGAGGGCATCAAGGCCGGCGGCATCGACTTCAGCTTCGCGACCGCCACGGCGATCGTCAACGCGGTCGCGGCGGGCGTGCCGATCGTGCCGCTGGCGGCCTATCCGCTGCCGGCAACCGAGGTCGACGTGCTGGTGGCGAAGGATTCGCCGATCCGGTCCGCGGCCGATCTCAAGGGCAAGAAGATCGCCCACCAGAACGGCACCACCGGCACCTACAGCCTGATCAAGTACCTGGAGAGCGCCGGACTGCGGCTGAGCGATGTGCAGGCGGTCAGCCTGAGCGGTGCCGACGCCTACACGGCCTTTGCCCAAGGCAGTGTGGACGCGTGGATCCACTGGCAGCCCGCCAGCGCCTTGGCCCTGACCAAGCTCGGCGACAAGGCGCGCACGCTGCCGGACGTGAAGACCTATGACTATGCCTTTTACGTTGCACGTGCCGACTTTGCCGAAAAGCACCCGCAGGTGGCGGCCAGACTCGTGCGGCTGATCCGCGAGGCGCAGCAACATGCAGTCGCGCATCCCGACGAGACGGTCGCGGCATGGGCCACGCTCGGTGGCTTCGAAGCCGGCAGCGTCGAGCAGAAGGTGTACCGGCAGCTGATCGTCGACGCCCGGTTGTCCGACTCGGGGGCGGTTGCGCTCAAGCCCATCGACAGCGCCACCGCCGACTCGACGCAGGATCTGGCCGACAACTTCCAGTCGCTGGGCGTCCTGCCGAACAAGGTCGACGTGCGCAGCTTCCTGCTCGATGCGCGGTTCGACGCCATCAAGAAACTCGTTGCCGCCGAACTCGGCGCCTGAACCATGACCCACACCCAAGACAAGAAGATCCACCTCGCCGCCTTTGTCACCGCGGGCCCGGGCCGCCCCGGCGGCTGGCGCTATCCGGCATCGGAGAGTGGCTGGCTCGATGCCGACTACTACCAGGGCATCGCGCGCACGCTCGAGAAGGGCCTGTTCGACCTGGCCTTCTTCGCCGACATCCTCGCGGTGCCCGACCGCTACCAGGGCAGCAACGACACGCAGCTGCGCTACGGCGCGCTCGGCTCGCTGCGGCTCGATCCGGTAGTGGTGCTGTCGATCATGGCGGCTGCGACCCGGAACCTAGGACTGGCGTCGACGCGCTCGACAAGTCACTACGAGCCCTTCGAGGTGGCGCGCTCCTTCGCGACGCTGGACCATCTGAGCGCGGGCCGCGCCGCGTGGAACGTCGTCACGTCGTTCCAGGACGCAGAAGCCCGCAATTTCTCGAAGAAGGAACAGGTGCCGCGCAACAAGCGATACGACCGGGCCGACGAGTTTCTCGAGGTGGTCTTCAAACTCTGGGACAGCTGGCAGGACGACGCCCTGGTGCAGGACCGCCAGACGCCGCTCTTTGCCGATCCGTCGAAGGTTCACTACGTCGACCACGAGGGTGAGTGGTTCAGCGTCAAGGGACCGCTGAACGTCTCCCGCCCCCCGCAGGGCTACCCGGTGATCCTGCAGGCCGGCGCGTCAGACCGCGGCCGGGACTTCGCGGCGCAATGGGCCGACGCCATCTTCGTGAGCCACGATTCGCTGGACAGCGCCAAGGCCTTCTACAAAGAGATCAAGGACCGCGTGCGCTCCCATGGCCGCGACCCCGACTCGCTCAAGGTGCTGCCCGCTGCGACGCCGCTGGTCGGCGAGACACAAGCCATCGCCGACGAGAAAGACCGCGCGCTGCGTGCGCTGGTCGATCCTCATGCCGGCTTGTCCACGCTGTCCTATCACCTGGACGTGGACCTCTCGAAATACCCGCTCGACTCGGCGTTGCCCGACATCGATGTGCCGGGTGTGCAGGGCCATTACCAAGAGGTGCGCGAAGCCACCGAACGCGACAAGCTGACCCTGCGTGATCTGGGCAAGCGCTATGGCAGCCGCTACGAAGGCGACCTGATCGGTACGCCTGACAAGGTGGCGGACGGCATGGAGCGCTGGTTCCGCGAAGGTGCCTGCGACGGCTTCATGATCAGCGCGCCCTACCAGCCGGGCGGGTTCGAAGACTTCGTGCGGCTGGTGGTGCCTGAATTGCAGCGGCGTGGGCTCTACCGCACGGCGTACGAAGGCGCGACCCTGCGCGAGAACCTGGGCCTGGAGCGGCCGGCTGCCGGCGCATGGAAGGAGCGTGCTGCATCGGGCGCCGCTGCGTCCGCAAGGAGGACTGCATGAGACCGAGCGCCGATCAACCGCTCGAAGCCCCGGTGGCGCCTGGCGAGATCGTGACCGTGAGCGCACGAGGCGTCGACGTCTTCGGCCGCTTCCTCGTGAGCGCACGTCACCATCATTTCGTTTCCGACACCAAGGTGGCGGCCGGCGGGCCGGGGGATGCGGTGCAGGCGGGCGAACTGCTACTGGCGTCGCTCGCTTCGTGCGGGCTGGGGTTGGTGCAGAAGACAGCGCGCGAGCGCGACGTGTCGCTCGCCGGCGCGGAGGCGACTGTTTCCTTTGAGCGTGACCCGAACGATGGCACCCGCTACACAGCCATCCGGCTGGGGTTCGTACTGGACGGTGTCGACCTGGACACCGCACGCTCGCTGGTAGATGCGTTTACCAGCGCCTGTCCGATCTATAACACCTTAGGAAGGGGTGGCCCGATCGAGACCACCGTCGCGATTCGCTGAAAAATTTGAACGTAGAGGGGCTTCATCGAAATGCCAAGAATGAAGACCGAGGAAGCCTTCGGTGGAATTGCCAGAGTGCTTTTGGCTGCTTCTCCCCTTACTTTAGGGCCGAGATCTCCCGGCTCTTGATGAGGCGCGAACGCAGCACGTTGCGGCTGATGCCCAACAGCTTGGCCGCCTGCACCTGGTTCCGGTGGCAGAATTCGAAGGCGGTGCGCATCACGGCCTCCTCGATTTGCTCGAACAACTGTTCATTCGGTTCGTTGAAGAGGTCGCGCAGCACGGTTTCCAGCGCCTGTTGCGGCGTGGCGCTGCCTCGGGGCTCGGGGGCCGGCGAACGGCGCTGGATGTTCAGCGACGACAGGTGCAGGTGCTCGGCGCCCAGCACGCTGTGCTGGCAGATCAGCAACGCGTGGTGGATGACGTTCTCCAATTCGCGGATGTTGCCGGGCCAGGCATGCTCGGAGAGCTTGTGTTCGGCGTTCGCATCGAGGCGCACGGCGCCATAGCCCAGCCGCTGGCGGTACTCCTCAATGAAATGCCGTGCCAGCGGAAGAATGTCGCCAGGCCGCTCGCGCAGCGTGGGCAGCGCCAGATGCACCACGTGCAGCCGGTAGAACAGGTCTTCGCGGAAATGGCCGGCGGCCACTGCGTCCTGCAGCCGCACGTTGGTCGCGGCCACCACGCGCACGTCGATCGGCACGCTCTTGCGCGAGCCCAGGCGCACCACTTCTCTCTCCTGCAGCACGCGCAGCAGCTTCACCTGGATCGACAGTGGCAGGTCGCCGATCTCATCGAGGAACAGCGTGCCGCCGTTGGCCGCCTCGAACCAGCCCGTCTTGGCGGAGAACGCGCCGGTGAAGGCGCCTTTCTCGTGGCCGAAGAGCTCGCTCTCGACCAGGCTCTCGGAGAAGGCGCCGCAGTTCACGGCCACGAAAGGCTTGCCGCTGCGGCGGCTGAGGTCGTGCACATGCCGCGCGATCAGCTCCTTGCCGGTGCCGGTCTCTCCGATGATGAGTACGTTGGCGTCGCTGGGCGCCACCATGCGGATGCGTTCGAGCAGTGCGGCCGAGCGCGGGTCCTGGAACACCTGGGCGGTGGCGCGGATCGAGGTGGTGAGCTTGCGCGGGTTGGGCAGCGTGAGCAGTGTGGACGGCGCGGGGGCATCCCAGTCCTCGTCCGTTGCGGTGGTGGACGCATCGGCCGGCGGCGGCACAGCGAGAGGGCGGGTGTAGGCGGTCATGAGTAGAAGGTCGGTACGGGGTATTGCTGCTTGAGGGCCCATTCGCCGAGCTCGCGCAGCTTGTAGGCCACCGGGTCGTGCAGGGTCTGGGTGCGCAGGTTGCGCCAGTGGCGGTCCAGCCGCAGGCCGCCGTGCGTGGCGCGCGCGCCGGCCACGTCGAACATGCGCGTACAGATGTCCAGCCCCGTGTTCGTGGCCGCGACCTTGGCGGTGGCCACGGCCACGGCCACGTCGCCGCGCTCGTGCTCGGTGAGCGCCGGGCCGCGCCGCCATGCCGCGTCGAGCCGGTCGGCCGCGCGGTCGGCCAGCACCCGCACGCTCTCCAGGCCCACCCAGAAGTCGCCGTAGTGTCCCAGTACGTAAGGGTCATCGTGCATCTGCGCCACATGGGCCGCATGCCAGGGGCGCGACTCGTGCTGCGTGTAGTGCCGTGCATCGTCGAACGCCGCCTCGGCAATGCCTAGGTAGATATTGGCCAGCACAAGCTGCGACACCAGCGGGCGCAGGCACGCGAACGGGGTCGAGAGCGGCCCCGGGTCGGCCAGCACCTCGTGCTGCTCTACGCGCACCTTCTCGAAGGTCACGCTGCCGCTGTCGGTCTGGCGCTGGCCGATGTTGTTCCAGTCGGGCGCGACGAAGATGCCCGAGCGGGCGGTGGGCACCGCCGCGACGATGAAGGCGCCGCTGCCCGCTTCGCGCGCCGAGGCGATGAGCATCTCGGAGTCGAGCGCGCCCGAGCAGAAGCTCTTCTGGCCGGTGAACTCGCGCCAGCCTTCGTGTGCGCTGGCAACCGTGCGGTCGTCCAGCGGGTTGAGCGCATTGCCCCAGAACCAGCGGCGGCGCGCGGTCTGCTCGAACCACGGTTGCCATTGCGCGGGCCGCGCGAACAGCCGCACGGTGGCCAGCATCAGGTGATGAAAGCCGAACACGTGCGCGATCGAGCTGTCGGCCTGCGCGAGCAGGCGCACGACGTCGAGTGTCTCGCGCCAGTCGGCGCCGCCGCCGCCGAACTCGTGCGGAATGCTCAGCGCCAGCAGGCCACTGTCGCGCAGCGCATCGCGCTCGGCTTTCGGCGTGCCGCCGCGCTCGTCGCGTTCGACCGCGGTCGCGGCGAAGCCTTTCATGAGTTCGCGTGCGATGTCGCGGTGCGATTCGGAAACCGGAATGGAAAGAACGGAACTCACGCAGCCTCTCGGTGATGTGCAGGCAGCACAGTTGCTGCGCCAGCAGCATGTTCGTGGCGAAGGCGTGCCCGACCAACGATGCGATCCGTCTATCGATCCTCGTTTTGCTTCCATGGCAGCAATGCGCTGGGACCGATGTGCTGCATGCAGCAGATGTGGTGCTTGGCTGCTGATGGAGCAGCAGAAATCGCACGTTCCGGTACGTTCCCGCAGGCAGGGCGACTGGCACGCTAACTGCTGAACCGCTGCATGCAACTTTTCTGGTTCCTCCCCACGCACGGCGACAGCCGCTACCTCGGCACCTCGCGCGGCGCGCGCACCGTGAGCCATCACTACCTGCGACAAGTGGCGCAGGCCGCCGACGAGCTGGGCTACGAAGGCGTGCTGATTCCCACGGGACGTTCCTGCGAAGACTCGTGGGTGGTCGCCTCGTCGCTCGCGGCGCAGACCGAGCGCCTCAAGTTCCTGGTGGCGATCCGTCCCGGCATCATTTCACCGACGGTCTCGGCGCGGCAGGCCGCGACGCTCGATCGTTTTTCCGATGGCCGGCTGCTCATCAACGTGGTGACTGGCGGCGACCCAGACGAGCAGCACGGCGATGGCAGCTTCCTCACGCATGCCGAGCGCTATGAAGTGACCGACGAGTTCCTGCGCATCTGGCGGAGCGTGGCGGCGGGCGAAACGGTCAACTTCACGGGCAAGCACCTGCGCGTGGAAAACGCGAAGACGCTTTATCCACCGGTACAGAAGCCGTATCCCCCGCTGTGGTTCGGCGGCTCGTCGGATGCGGCCATTGCGCTCGCGGGCGAGCAGGTCGACGTGTACCTCACCTGGGGCGAGCCGCCGGCGGACGTAGCCGACAAGATCGCAAAGGCCCGTGCCGCGGCAGCCAGCCATGGCCGCACGCTGCGCTTCGGTATCCGGCTGCATGTGATCGTGCGCGAGACCAGCGAAGCCGCCTGGCGCGCCGCCGACGAGCTTATTTCCTATGTGACCGACGACACCATCTCGGCCGCGCAGAAGGCTTTCTCGCGCTTCGACTCGGTGGGCCAGCAGCGGATGGCGGCGCTGCACGGTGGGCGGCGCGACAAGCTCGAGGTGTCGCCCAACCTGTGGGCCGGCGTGGGGCTGGTGCGCGGCGGTGCGGGCACGGCGCTCGTGGGAAGCCCCGAGGAGGTGGCGGCGCGCATCAAGGAGTACGCGGCGCTCGGCGTGGAGACCTTCATCTTCTCGGGCTACCCGCATCTCGAAGAAGCGTACCGCGTGGCCGAGCTGCTGTTCCCGCTGTTGCCGCTCGACCATGTGCGCCCGGAGGGGCAGGCCAACATCACCGGGCCCTTCGGCGAAGTCATCGCCAACGACATCGTGCCGCCGTCGTCGAATGAAGCCGTGCGCGAGAAAGCCGCCGCATGAAGCATTTCTCTGCAGAGGCCGGAGACGAGGTCGTGCCATGGCATGCGACCGTGCAGCGCATCACGCAAGCATTGGCGCAGACCGCCGTCGAGCGCGACCAGCGCGGTGGCACGCCCAAGGCCGAGCGCGACCTGCTGCGGGCCAGCGGCCTGCTCATGCTCAGTGTGCCGACCGAGCTTGGCGGCCTCGGCGCAAGCTGGCAGCAGACGCTCGACGTGGTGCGCGGCTTTGCGCGCGTCGACAGTTCGGTGGCGCACCTGTTCGCCTTTCATCACCTGCTGCTCGCGACCACGCAGCTCTTCGCGCAACGCGCGCAGTGGCAGCCGTGGATCGAGCAGACCCACGCGCACCGATGGTTCTGGGGCAATGCGCTGAACCCGGTCGACAAGTCCACGCGCGCCCAGGCGATCGATGGTGGTTATGTGTTCTCGGGCCGCAAGAGCTTTTGCTCCGGCGCGAGCGACTCCGACATGCTGCTCGCTTCGGCGTTCGATGCAAACGACCGCCTGCTGATCGGCGTCGTGCCCACGCAGCGCGCAGGCATCGCGGTGCAGGGCGACTGGGACAACATGGGCCAGCGCCAGACCGACAGCGGCAGCGTGTTGTTCGACAACGTTCGCGTCGACGCGAACGAGCTGCTGCTCGACCCCGGCCCGCTCTCGACGCCGTTCGCCTGCCTGCGCCCGCTGCTGGCGCAGCTGATCCTGGCGAATATCTACCTCGGGCTGGGCGAAGGCGCGCTCGAAGAGGCGAAGTCTTTCACGCTGCACCAAGGCCGTCCCTGGCTGTTCTCGACAGCCTCGTCCGCGAACGAAGATCCATACGTGCTCACGCACTACGGCGACTTCTGGCTCGCGCTGCAGGGCGCTCGCCTGCTGCTCGACCAGGCGGCCGCAGCCTTCGACCAGGCGTGGCTGCGTGGCACTTCGCTCGACGAGCGCGAGCGCGGCCAGGTGGCTGTGGCGGTCGCTGCTGCCAAGGTCGCGAGCACGCGCGCGAGCCTTGAGGTGGCGCACCGCATGTTCGAAGTGACGGGTGCGCGCGCTACCACCGCGGCGCTGCGCCTCGACCGCTACTGGCGCAACCTGCGCGTACACACGCTGCACGATCCGGTGGACTACAAGCTGCGCGAGCTCGGTGACTGGGCGCTCAATGCGCGCGTGCCGCAACCCAGTTTCTATTCCTGAACTTCGGCTTTCGATGCAACGGGCCTGCGACCTCGCGTCGCAGGCCCGTCGTGCTTTCAGGCGCCCCGGGGCGGCTGCTGCGTGAGAAGCAGGTTTTCCCTTGGGTTGCTGCCTGGCATTCATTTGGTGTGCGCATACCGATGCGCGCCAAACAACTATGGAGTGCGTGCTGCTGCCCCATCAGCAATCCACCCGCAGCCTGCTGCCGATCCAGCATGCGAACAAGCCGCCATCTCGTTCTAACTTGTTGATTCATAAGGAAAAAGAAAGTGGCACGCCATTCGCTTATATCCATTGCGCTGCGAATTGATTGCAGCTTCCAAACAGAGGTCATATCAACATGAGTCGAAAACTGAAAGTCGTTGCCGTCTCCGGCAGCCTGCAACGTCCCTCGCGCACGCTGGTGCTGGTCGATGAGCTGTTGGCTGCGCTCGGCGATGAAGTCGCCATCGATGCGCGCGTGATCTCGCTCGGCGAGATCGGCCCGCAGTTCGCCGGTGTGCTCTATCGCAACCAGTTGCCCGCTGTGGTCGAAGAAAGCATTGCGGCCATTGAATCGGCTGACCTGCTGCTGGTAGCGAGCCCGGTGTACCGCGGCTCGTACACGGGGCTGTTCAAGCACCTGTTCGATTTCGTTCACCACGAGGCGCTGACCGAAAAGCCCGTGCTGCTTGCGGCCACCGGCGGCAGCGACCGGCACGCGCTGGTCATCGACCACCAGCTGCGCCCGCTCTTCAGCTTCTTCCAGGCGCGCACGCTGCCCATCGGCGTCTACGCGGTCGAGAAGGATTTCGAGGGCTACGAGATCGCCAACCCGGCGCTGCGCGAGCGCATCGCACTGGCCGTCGCGCGTGCCGTGCCGCAACTGCGTGACGCCACTCCGGTCCCCACGCCTGCACCCGCCCGTCGCAGGGCCGTGGCGCTGCCCGCCTGAAGCCCCTTCGACCTTTACAGAGAAAGAGCCTTGCCATGAGCCAAACGCCTTCCACCCCCGCCCCCGTCAAGTTCGCCTATTGGGTGCCCAACGTCAGCGGCGGCCTCGTGGTCAGCACCATCGAGCAGCGCACCGACTGGAGCCTTGAATACAACCAGCGCCTGGCGCTCGCGGCCGAGACGGCCGGCTTCGAATATGCGCTGAGCCAGATCCGCTTCACCGCGGGCTACGGCGCGGAGTACCAGCACGAGTCGGTGTCGTTCAGCCAGGCGCTGCTGCATGCGACCACCAAGCTCAAGGTGCTGGCCGCGATCCTGCCCGGCCCGTGGAACCCGGCCGTGGTGGCCAAGCAGATCGCCACCATCGACCACATCTCTAACGGCCGTATCGCCATCAACGTGGTGAGCGGCTGGTTCAAGGGCGAATTCCAGGCCATCGGCGAGCCATGGCTGGAGCACGACGAGCGCTACCGCCGTTCCAACGAATTCATCCGCGCGCTCAAGGGTATCTGGACGCAGGACAACTTCACCTTCAAGGGCGACTTCTATCGCTTCAGCGACTACACGTTGAGCCCGAAGCCGGTGCAAAAGCCGCACCCCGAAATCTTCCAGGGCGGCAGCTCGCGTGCTGCGCGCGACAACGCGGCCAGCGTGTCGGACTGGTACTTCACCAATGGCAACACGCCCGAAGGCCTGAAGGCGCAGATCGACGACATCCAGGCCAAGGCCGCACAGAACGGCCACACGGTGCGCATCGGCGTCAACGCTTTCGTCATTGCTCGCGACACCGAGGAAGAAGCCAAGGCGGTGCTCGCCGACATCATCAAGCACGCCCACGTCGAGGCGGTGCAGGCCTTCGGCGATGCGGCTAAGCAGGCCGGCAAATCGTCGCCCGAGGGCGAAGGCAACTGGGCCAAGTCGACCTTCGAGGATCTCGTTCAATACAACGACGGCTTTCGCACCAACCTCATCGGCACGCCGCAGCAGATTGCCGAACGCATCGTGGCGCTCAAGGCCATCGGTGTCGACCTGATCCTCACGGGCTTCCTGCACTTCATCGAAGAGGTGGAGTACTTCGGCCAGAAGGTGCTGCCGCTGGTGCGCAAGCTCGAAGCCGAGCAGGGCGCCGATGTTGGCAACCACAGCAAGCCGGCGCTGGAAGCCGTGGCGTGAGCCTGGCGATGCGTGACCTTCTCTTCGAGGCGGGCCCGGTCTCGCTCGGTGCTGACCCGGTGGCCTTCGTGCCGGCAGGACGCGCAGCAGCGGCCGGTGAAGACTCGGGCACCTCGGCCGTGCTGCAGCTCGAAGGCATCGACCTGTCTTTTGGCGGCGTCACCGCGCTGTTGGGCGTGGACCTGTCGATCGCCAAGGGAGAGATTCGCGCCGTCATCGGCCCGAACGGCGCCGGCAAGAGCTCGCTCGTCAACGTCATCAGCGGGCTGTACCGGCCCGACCGGGGGCGCGTGTGGATCGGCGGGCGCAGCTTCGGCCACGTGCCGACGGCGCGGCTGGCGCGGCTGGGCGTCGCACGCACCTTCCAGAACCTCGCGCTCTTCAAGGGGCTGAGCGTGCGCGACAACATCGTGCTGGGCCGCGTCGATGCGGCGCGCTCCAGCTTCATCGAACAACTCGTCGGCCTGGGCCGCGCACGGCGTGAACGTGACGATGCGCGCGCACGCGCCGACGCGATCGTCGGCTTTCTCGGGCTTGGCAGCGTGAGCGATCGGCTGGCCGGCACGCTGGCCTATGGGCTGCAAAAGCGCATCGAGCTGGCGCGTGCGCTGGTCGCTGCGCCGCAATTGCTGCTGCTCGACGAGCCGATGGCCGGCATGACCGTCACCGAAAAAAGCGAGATGGCCCATTTCGTGCGCGCCGCGCGCGACGAGTTCGGCACCACCATCCTCCTCATCGAACACGACATCGGCGTCGTGCTGGGTCTGTCGGACCGCGTGGCCGTGCTCGACTATGGTCGCAAGATCGCCGACGGCACGCCGGCCGAGGTGCGTCGCGACCCTGCGGTGATCGACGCCTACCTGGGCGTGGCCCACGACAACGAAGCGGAGCAGGGCTGATGGACGCCTCAGACCTCAGCTTCTTCGCCGAAGTGCTCATCGGCGGCCTGCTCTCGGGCGTGATGTATTCGCTTGTGGCCATCGGCTTCGTGCTGATCTACAAGACATCGGGCGTTCTCAATTTCGCGCAGGGCGCGCAGCTACTGTTCGCAGCGCTCACCTTCGTGAGCCTGGTGGAGCGCGGCGTGCCTTTTGCACTGGCGCTCGTGCTGACCCTCGCGCTCATGGTACTGCTGGGCCTGGCCATCGAGCGCACGGTGCTGCGCCCCCTGGTGAACCAGCCGCCGATCACGCTGTTCATGGCGACCCTGGGCCTGTCGTACGTGATCGAGGGCGTGGCCCAACTCGTGTGGGGCACGCAGGTGCATGCGCTGGAACTGGGCATCGCTGACGAGCCGCTGCAGTTCCTCGGCATCATGGTCTCGACCTTCGACCTGTTCGCAGCCGCAACAGCCGGCGTGATGGTCGCGCTGCTCTCGGCGTTCTTCCGCTACACCCGCGTGGGCCTCGCGTTCCGTGCGGTCGCGGACGACACCTATGCAGCGATTGCGGTGGGCCTTCGGCTGCCGCGCATCTGGGCCACGGTGTGGGCCGCGGCCGGTGTCATCGCGCTGGTGGCCGGGTTGCTATGGGGTGCGCGGCTGGGCGTGCAGTTCTCGCTCTCGCTGGTGGTACTGAAGGCGCTGCCGGTGCTGGTGCTCGGTGGCTTTGACTCGATCCTCGGCGCAGTCGTCGGCGGGCTGGTGATCGGCGCGCTCGAGAAGCTGGCCGAGGTGTACATCGGGCCTTTCGTGGGTGGCGGCATCGAGAGCTGGTTCGCGTATGTGGCAGCACTGGCTTTCCTGCTGATCCGGCCGAGCGGACTTTTCGGACAGAAGCTGGTGGAGCGCGCCTGAGCCATGCGTACCGTTGCGCTACCTCCATGGACCTGGCCGCTGGCGGTGCTTGTCGTCGCGTTCGGTGTCGTGCCGTTCGTTGCCTCCGGCTATGTGTTCGATGCGTTGCTGATTCCGTTCCTTGCACTGTCGCTCGCGGCGGTGGGGCTCAACCTGCTGACCGGCTACGCGGGCCAGCTGTCGCTGGGCACTGCGGCCTTCATGGCTGTGGGCGCCTTCGCGGCCTACAACTTCAACCTGCGCGTGGAAGGGCTTCCACTGCTTGTGAGCATCGGACTCGCGGGGCTGGCCGCCACGGCCATCGGTCTGGTGTTCGGCCTGCCGAGCCTGCGGCTGCGCGGCTTCTATCTCGCGGTGTCGACGCTGGCCGCGCAGTTCTTCGTGCAATGGGCTCTGACCAAGTTCAGCTGGTTCAGCAATGACAGCGCCTCAGGCGTGATCGATGCGCCCGCGCTCGAAGTAGCCGGCGTTGTGTTCGACACGCCGGTGGGCCGATACCTCTTCTCGCTGAGCATCGTTACCGTGCTGACGCTACTTGCTTGGCGCTTGGTGCGTACGCAGACCGGCCACCATTTCATTGCCGTGCGCGACAACGAACTGGCCGCGCGCGTCATCGGCGTGCCGGTGCTGCGCACCAAGCTGCTGGCGTTCGCGGTGTCGTCGTTCATCGTGGGCGTGGCGGGCGTGCTGTGGGGCTTCGTGTACCTGCGCACGGTGGAGCCCGCGGGCTTCAACCTCGACCGCTCGTTCCAGATCCTCTTCATCGTGATCATCGGCGGGCTCGCGACGATCCGCGGCGCCTTCCTCGGCGCGGCGCTGATCGTGGTGTTCCCGCTGCTGCTCTCGCGCGTGGGCAGCTTTGTCTTCGGCGGCTGGTTCGATTCGGGCGTGCTCGACATGAGCCAGCGCATCGTGCTGGGCGCACTGATCATTTTCTTTCTCGCCGTGGAACCCCAGGGGCTGGTTGCTCTCTGGGACCGCGCGCGCAAGCGACTTTCGCCCGCCTGAGCGCACGCATTCGTTTTTCCTTTCGCATCCCTCCCTAGAGCCTTCATCACCATGTCCTTCCTTAAGCACCTGAAAACCGCGGCCCTGGCCGCCACTCTGTCCTTGGTCGGCCTGCAGTTCGCGCATGCCGACGGCAACGAGCAGTTCTTCCCGCTGCAGAGCTACCGCGTCGGCCCCTACGCGGCCGGCGGCACGGGCTTCTTCGGCGGCTTCATCGACTACCTGAACCTGGTCAACACGCGCGACGGCGGCGTGGGCGGCGTCAAGCTGACCTGGGAGGAGGGCGAGACGCAATATGAAGTGGAGCGCGGCGTAGAGGTATATGAGCGCCTGAAGCAACGCCCCGGCATCGCGACCTGGAACCCCTTGTCGGTTGGCATCGCCTATGCGCTCATCGACCGCGTGACGGCCGACAAGGTGCCGCTGCTCACCATCAACCACGGCCGCACCGATACCACCGACGGGCGCGTGTTCAAGTACATCTTTCCGCTGCTGCTCAACCCGTACAGCGAAACCTCGGGCATCGTGAACTACATCGCAGGCAAGGAGGGCGGCGCTGACAAGCTCAAGGGCAAGAAGATCGTGGTGCTGTACCACGGCTCGCCCTACGGCAAGGAAACGATCCCGGTCTACGAGCTGCTCGCCAAGAAGTACGGCTTCACGCTGCAGCAGATCGAGGTGCCGCATCCGGGCAACGAGCAGCAGTCGCAGTGGCTCACCATCCGCCGCACCAAGCCCGACTACGTGGTGCTGCGCGGCTGGGGCGTGATGAATCCGGTGGCGCTCAAGACGGCGCAGAAGACCGGCTTTCCGGTCGACCACATCGTGGGCAACGTGTGGTCCAACTCGGAGGAAGACGTGATCCCCGCGGGCGATGCGGCCAAGGGCTATGTGGCGATCACCACCGTGGCGGCGGGCGCGCAGTACCCCGTGCTGCAGGACATCGCGAAGGTCGTGTACGGCGCGGGCAAGGGCAACCTGCAGGACCCCAAGCGCATCGGCAGTGTCTATCACAACCTGGGCGTGCTCAATGGCATCCTGAACGTCGAGGCCATCCGCATCGCGCAAGCGAAATTCGGCAAGCGCACGCTCACCGGCGACGAGATCCGCTGGGGCCTGGAGAACCTGAAGATCGACGAAGCGCGCGCCGCCGCACTCGGCGCCAAGGGCCTGTTCCATTCGATCAACGTGACCTGGGACAACCACGAAGGCGACGGCCGCGTGGCCTTCCAGCAGTGGGACGGCAGCAAGTGGAACGTGGTGTCCGACTGGATCGCGCCCGACTGGAAGCTGCTGCGTCCGATCATCGAGAAGTCTTCGCTGGCCTATGCGAAAGAGAAGAACGTGAAGGTGCGCAAGAGCATCGACGACTGATCCGCACGCCCACACGCACCTGAAAGGAAGCCCCATTCCATGTCCGCCGTTCTCCAACCCCCTGCACCCGCACTAGCCGCCGCCAACGATCCCGTGCCCGGCCTGCCACTGTCCGACACGCCCGCGCATGTGATCCGCGACGACGCCGAGGCCATCGCCGTGGCGCACGCGCTGGCCGCCCGGCTGATCGTCGGCGCCTCCGAGCGCGACCGTCTGCGCCGCTGGCCGGTCGAGGAGATCGATGCCTACTCGCAAAGCGGGCTCTGGGCTATCAACGTGCCCAAGGCCTTCGGTGGCGCGGAGGTGTCGTACGCCACGCTGGCCGAGGTGATCGCGATCATCTCGGCGGCCGACCCGTCACTCGGGCAGATCACGCAGAACCACCTGGGTTTCGTTGCCGCGGTGCGCACGGTGTCTGATGCCGCGCAGCAGACACTGTTCTTCGCCGACTTTCTTCGCGGCGTGCGCTGGGGCAATGCGTTCTCAGAGTCGGGTTCGAAGCGCGCGGCCGATTTTGAGACGCGCTTCACCGACGCGGGCGACCACGTGGTGGTGACCGGCAAGAAGTTCTATTCGACCGGTGCGCTGCTCGCGCACTATGTGCCCATCGTGGCCAACGACGAAGCGGGCAACACCTGGTACGTGGTGGCCGATCGCAATGCGCCGGGCCTCACGGTGATCGACGACTGGTCGGCCTTCGGCCAGCGCACCACGCTCAGCGGCACGGTGGTCATCGACCATGTGAAGGTGCCCAAGTCGCACCTGATCCCGGCGTTCAAGGGCTACGACACGCCTTCGGCTGATGGCGCGATCTTCCAGATCATCCAGGCGGCGGTCGATGTGGGTATTGCGCGTGGCACTATTGCCGAGACGGTCGATTTCATCCGCACCAAGACGCGACCGTGGATCGACAGTCAGCGTGAGCATGCATGGGAAGACCCGTATTCGATCCAGGCCGTGGGCGACCTGCAGATCCGCTTGCATGCGAGCGAAGCGCTGCTGGAGCGCGCGGGCCGCGCTATCGACCGCGCGGTTGCCGCACCCGGTGCCGACAGCGTGGCCGCAGCGCAGATCGCGACCGCCGAGGCCAAGGTGCTCTCCACCGAAATCGCGATCCTGGCGACCAACAAGCTTTTCGAGCTGGCTGGCACGCGCTCGACGTTGGGCCAGTACAACCTGGACCGCCACTGGCGCAATGCGCGCACGCACACGCTGCACGACCCGGTGCGCTGGAAGTACGCCATCGTGGGCAACTACTTCCTCAATGGCGTGAATCCACCGTTCCACGCGTGGAGCTGAGGTGACGGCCCCCTTGTTGCGCATCGAGGCGGTAGCGGCCGTGTATCAGCGCTCGATCGTCGCGCTGCACGGCGTGAGCCTGGAGGTGCGCGCCGGCGAGATCCACGTGCTGCTCGGCGCCAACGGGGTGGGCAAGTCGACCACGCTCAAGGCGGTGTCGAACCTGCTGCTTGCCGAGCGCGGTGAGGTGACGGCCGGGCGCATCGTCTTCGACGGGCGCGACACCGGCCGCACGAGCCCGGCCGACCTCGTGAGGCTGGGCCTGGTGCAGGTGCTGGAGGGCCGCCACTGCTTTCGCACGCTGACGGTGGAGGAAAACCTGCTGACCGGCGCGCTCGGGCGCAGCGCGCGACGCGCGGAAGTCGCCGAAGACCTTGCGCGGGTCTACACGATCTTTCCGAAGCTCAAGGACCGGCGAAAGACCCTGGCGGGACTGAGCTCCGGCGGCGAGCAGCAGATGACGGCCATCGGCCGAGCGCTGATGTCGCGGCCCCGGCTGCTGGTGCTCGACGAGCCGTCGATGGGCCTCGCACCGCTCGTGGTGCGCGACATCTTCGAGCAGCTACGGCGGCTCAACCGCGAGGAGGGCCTGTCGATCCTCGTGGCCGAGCAGAATTCGACCGTGGCGCTGCAGTACGCCGACCGTGCGACCGTGCTCGATGCCGGCGTGGCGGTCTTGAGCGGCGACGCACAGGCGTTGCGCCAGCGCGCCGACATCCAGTCTTTCTATTTCGGCGAAGGCGTTGTGGCCGGCGCTGTTTCCCACGCCGCGGCCTGAAGGCCCGGCGCCTTGTTCCATCCGTTTCATCAGGAGTTCGCACCATGAGCCTCACGCTCGAGCAAGCGCTCAAGACCTCGCCCTGGCAAGGCAAGCCGCGTCCGGCCGACGCACCCCAGTGGCTGGCCCGCGCCGCCGAGGTGGCGGCCATTCTCGCGGTCGACCAGGTGGCGCGCGACCGCCAGCAAGCGGTGCCCACGGCCGAAGTGCAGCTGCTCAAGGACGCGGGCCTCACCACGCTGCTCGGTCCCGTGCAGCATGGCGGGGCGGGGCAGCCTTGGGACACGGCCTACAAGGTGATCCGCATCGTGGCCTCGGGCGACGGCTCGATCGGCCAGCTGCTGGGCTACCACTACCTCTGGGCCTGGGCGGTGCACCTGGTGGGAACGCCGGAACAGATCGATGCGGTGGAGGCGCTCTACACGGCCAACGACCTGTTCTTCGGCGGTGCGGTGAACCCGCGCGACGGCGACCTGGTGATCACCGAGGTCGATGGGCAACTGGCCTACAACGGCCGCAAGTCGTTCTCGACCGGCTCGAAGGTCTCGGACCTCACCGTGCTCGAAGGCGTGCTGCAAGGCACGGACAAGCACATCTTCGCGATCGTGCCGTCGAAGCAGGACGGCATCCGTTACCTCGACGACTGGGACCACCTGGGTCAGCGCCTCACCGAGTCGGGCGGCGTGACCATCGAGGACGTGCGCATCGACTGGGCGAGCGCCGCGGGCTATGTCGACAAGGTCTACCAGAGCCGCACCTACGAGACGCTGAACCTGCCCGCGATCCAACTCGTGTTCGCGAACTTCTACCTGGGCATCGCCGAGGGCGCGCTGAAGACGGCCGCGGGCTACACGCGCGAGAAGACGCGCGCCTGGCCCTACGGCGGCGACAACAAGGAATCCGCGAGCGACGAGTGGTACATCCTGGAAGCCTACGGCACACTGCAGTCGCGCCTGTGGGCGGCGGAGGAGCTCGCCAACTCGGCCGGCGCGGAAATTTCCGCGCTGCTGCATGCCGAGCGCGATGCGCTGACACCCGGGGCTCGCGGGCGCGTGGCGGTGCGCATTGCAGCGGCCAAGCAGGCGGCGGTGGACATTGGGCTGGAGATCGGCACCAAGGTGTTCGAGGTCACCGGCGCGCGCGCCACCGCCAACGCAGTGGGCCTGGACATCTTCTGGCGCAACATCCGCACGCATTCGCTGCATGACCCCATCGCCTACAAGCGGCGCGAGGTGGGTGCCTATGCGCTGAGGGGGCAGATCCCGGAGCCAAGCTGGTATACCTGAGAAGTAGTCATCACCGAGGAGAAGGATGCAAGCGCGTTGTTTGCATGCGAACCAAACGCCGGTTCAACCGGCGATAGCCTGGGATTTCGGCCACTTGTGGGCCGACCAACGAATGGCAACTGGGTGTTTGCGTGCCTGTGGTTATCGCCGGTTGGGCAACAGGCTCATCGTTGGAGCGGACGTGGCTTGCTTCAGCGACGCTTCGATGGGGCAGGATATCAGCCCGCGTCCTCGTCGCATCAGTCGGCGTATTCGCCAGCGTCCTTGATCACCTTCGACCATCGCACCTTTTCGGCTTCAAGGTATTTCCTGTGGCCGGCGGGATCGAGCCGGTCGTCATTGACAACTGTGAGGCCGAGCGCCTCCTCCCGCTTGATCAGATCAGGATCTTTCAATGCAGTGCGCAGTGCGGCGTTGAGCTTGGCGAGCACTGCGGCAGGCGTGCCACGCGGGGCGTACAAGCCGTGCCAGACCTGGACGTTGAAGTCTTTCATCCCGGCTTCGGACAGGGTCGGCGTGTCCTTCAGCGCCGCGAGCGGCAGCCGCTGCAAGCTGGTGATGCCGTAGACCTTGACCTTCTTGCCCTCGATCTGCGGCACCGCGTTGGTCGCTTGCTCGCACATCACATCGACCTGTCCGCCGATGAGGTCCGTCATTGCCGGTGCGGTCCCTTTATAGGGCACGGGCGTCATGCTTGTCTTCAGCGCGCCTTGGAGCATCAGGCCACACAGGTGCGATGCGGAACCGAGCCCCGCGTTGGCGAGGTTCACCTTGCCGCCGTTCGATGTGATCCACTGGCGCAACTCGGCGAAGTTGCCAGCAGCGAGGCTCGGCTTGCCGATCAGCACCGACGGCGCTTCGTTGATCACACCCAGTGTTTCGAAATCGTCCGGCACCTTGTAGCTGAGCTTGCGGTACAGGGCCGGCGCGGTGGCCATGCCGATGTGATGCACCAGCAGCGTGTAGCCGTCCGGTGCGGCACGCGCAACCTTGGCCGAGCCGACCGTGCCGCCCGCGCCGGCGGCGTTTTCGATGATGACGGTCTGGCCCAGGGGCTTGCGAAGCGCCTCGGCCAGGTCCCGGGCGATCTTGTCGCTGGGGCCGCCAGCGGAAAAAGGCACGACCAGCGTGACGGGCTTGTCGGGAAACTCCGCGCACGCGAGCGAAGCGAATCCGAGCACGGCCAGGCCGGCGCCGCAGCGCCAAAGATAGGTCATGGTCTTGTCTCCTTGGTTTTTTGGGCGTCAGGCCGACAGCGCTTGCATCTCGCGATACAGATCGGCCTTGCCTTCGAAGCCGATGCCGGGCAGGTCAGGCAGCGTCACATGGCTGTTCTCGACCTTCACACCGTCCGGGAATCCGCCGAACGGTTGGAACAGGTCGGGGTAGGACTCGTTGCCGCCCAGTCCGAGCCCGGCGGCGATGTTCAGCGACATCTGGTGTCCGCCATGGGGGATGCAGCGGCTGGCCGACCAGCCGTGCTCCTTGAGCATCTCGAGCGTGCGCAGGTACTCCACCAGGCCGTAGCTCAGCGCGCAGTCGAACTGCAGCCAGTCGCGGTCGGGGCGCATGCCGCCGTAGCGAATCAGGTTGCGCGCGTCCTGCATCGAGAAGAGGTCTTCGCCCGTGGCCATCGGGTTCTTGTAGAAGTTGCGCAGCGCCGCCTGGAGTTCGAAGTCCAGCGGGTCGCCCGGCTCCTCGTACCAGAACAGGTCGTATTGCGATAGCGCCTTGGCGTAGGCGATGGCGGTTTCAAGGTCGAAGCGCCCGTTCGCGTCGACGCAGAGCTTCTGGCCGTCCTGCAGCACTTCCATGATCGAATCGATGCGGCGAAGGTCTTCGTCGAGCGAGGCGCCGCCGATCTTCTTCTTGACGACCGTGTAGCCGCGGTCGATGTAGCTGCGCATCTCGTCCTGGAGCTTCCTGTGGTCCTGCCCAGGGTAGTAGTAGCCGCCCGCTGCGTACACGAAGATCTTGCGGTTCGGCTTTCCGTCGCCGTAGCGGTCTGCGAGCAACTGGAAGAGGGGCTTGCCTTCGATCTTGGCCACGGCGTCCCACACCGCCATGTCGATCGTGCCGATGGCCACGGAGCGTTCACCATGGCCGCCCGGCTTCTCGTTGGTGAACATCGTGTTCCAGATCTTGTGCGGGTCGAGGTTGTCGCCCGTGTCGTCGACGAGCGACGACGGGTCCGCTTCAAGGATGCGCGGGATGAACCGCTCGCGCATCAGCTTGCCCTGGCCGTAGCGGCCGTTCGAATTGAAACCGTAGCCGACCACCGGCTTGCCGTCGCGGATCACGTCGGTGATCACCGCGACAAGACTCAGTGTCATCTTGCTAAAGTCGATGTAGGCGTTGCGGATGGGCGAGCTGATGGGAATGGTTTTCTCGCGAATTTCGACGATCTTCATGGCTGGCTCCAGAGGGCTTTGATTGAGAGCCTCTATGGTCCGCCGCACGGGATGTTTCGGCCAATGTTCCTTTTCGCTGCTTCTATGCACTGGACGAACCGCACATGAATCTGATCTGGCTTGAAGATTTCGTGGCCCTGGCTGCCACAGGGAATTTTTCGCGCGCCGCAGAGGACCGCCACAGCTCCCAACCCGCGTTCAGCCGGCGCATTCGGGCGCTGGAGGAGTGGATCGGCGCCGAGCTTTTCGACCGGAGCTCGCAACCCGCCCAGCTGACCGAAGCCGGTGAATGGTTCACCGGCGTGGCACAGGAATTGATCGCTCGCGTCGCGCGGGTGCCGGGTGATGCCAAGAAGGTCGCCGAGGCCAGTTCGGTCACCTTGCGCATTGCGTCCACGCATGCGCTCTCGTTCACTTTTCTGCCGCGATGGCTGCGAAGCCTCGAATCGAATACGACGCTCGGGCCGGTGCAACTGATGTCCGACGTGCTCCAGCGTTGCGAAGCACTGATGCTGCAAAGCAAGGTTCAATTTGTGTTGAGCCACGCGCACAGCAAGGCGCAAGGGGCGCTGGACGCGGAGCCGTACAAGTCGACCCGCATCGGCGAGGATCTGCTGATTCCGGTCTCGGCGCCGGACGAGAAGGGGCAGGCGCGTTATCAGCTTGCGCGTCGAGGCGACGCTGCAGTCCCTATGCTCCAGTACACCGAGGAATCAGGACTGGGACGCATCATGCGCGCCGTGATCGGACGCAGGCTGGAGTCGGTTCCTGCGCAGGCCGTCTTCACGGCGCATCTCGCCTCTGTCCTTCGAACGATGGTGCTGGACGGTAGGGGGATCGCGTGGTTGCCGCAGACGCTGGTGGAGGACGACATGGACCAGGGGCGGCTTGTCGCCGCGGCGGGCAACGACTGGGAAGTGCCTCTGGAAATAAGGCTCTATCGCGACAGCGAGCTATTGGGGAAGGCCGCGAACGCCTTCTGGAATGCTGCCATTGGCATGTGACCGCATCTTGGTCGCAGTCACCGAATGGGATGACCTTACGTCCCGCTTCGCGTCGGCAGCACGAACCGAGGCTTGCCAAGCACTTGCGTCGCCACCCGTGACGCGAAGCGCCGCGTCAAGAAGCGCACGCCAAAGCACGACAGCTTGTTGAACAAGCCGGGCACCACCGTGCGCGATCCGCGCAGCATCGCGCGGATCGCGGCGTGCGCCACGAACTCCGCGCTTTTCATCGACGCGTTCGCGATCCATGAGTAGTCGCCTCCGCCAGACGTGGCGTGGAACGCGGTTTCGGTGCCGCCAGGGCAGATGCAGGTCACCGTCAGCGGCGTGCCACGGTGCTCGTCATGGAGACCCTCGCTGAAGTTGTGGACGAACGCCTTCGACGCAGCGTACAGCGCCATGTTCGGCACCGACTGGTACGCGCCGGGCGACGCGATGTTCACCATGTGCGCGGGTCCGGTGCTTGTCTTGTGCGCGTCAACGAAGCACCGCGCGAGCGCGACCAGCGAGGTCATGTTGAGTTGAATGAGTTCCGCGTCGCGCGCCCAGTCGACCTCGTCGAACCGTCGGAAATAGCCGAACCCGGCGTTGTTGATCAGGATGTCGATCGGGCCGCAGGCGATCGCGTCGGTCCACAACGCGCGCGCGGCATCGGGCTTGCCCAGATCTGCAGTGACGATCTCGACCTTCACGCCCTTGCAGCTTGCGGCGACCGCATCGAGTGCGTCGCGGTGCCGCGCCGTCAGCACGAGATCCACGCCGAGCGCCGCGACCTCACGCGCGATGGCCGCACGGATGCCGCTAGATGCGCCAGTCACCAGCGCGCGCTTGCCGATGCGGGCGGTTGTGTATGAACCCAAGGTCGATCTCCTGGTCATACAGAGCGGGTACAGAACGCCAAGGCCACCGGAGGCTTGCGCGTCGGCCGTGCGATGGCCTGAGTCGGCGGGGCAAGGGCCTGATCAAAGACGCTAGCGCAGGCAGGCGGCAGCTACACCACTTGCACCACGACCTTGCCCTTGGCGCGCCCACTGTCGACGTAGGCCAACGCTTTGTGGGTGTCCTGAAATGGGAACACTTTGTCGACGATCGGGCGGATGGCGCCTGACTCGATGAGGGCGGTGATCTCTCGCAACTGCGCCCCATCGGCCCGCATGAAGACGAAGGTGTAGTGGCCCCCGTTCTTCTTTGCCTTGTTCCTGATGCCGAAACTCAACAGGCGCAGCACTTGCCTGAGCGGCCAGGCCAGTCCTCGCGCGATGGCGAACGCCGGGGTGGGCGGCCCCGAGATGGAGATGAGATGCCCGCCCGGCTTGAGAACCTGGAGGGATTTGTTCAGCTCGCCGTTGCCGAGGCTGTTCAACACCACGTCGTAGTCGCGGAGCACCGTGGCGAAATCCTGCTGCTTGTAATCGATGACGACGTCCGCGCCCAAGGCCTTCACCCAGGCGACGTTGGCCGTGCTGGTGGTCGTGGCCACGAATGCCCCGAGATGCTTGGCAAGCTGGATGGCGATGGTGCCGACGCCGCCGGAGCCGGCATGGATCAGGACCTTCTGCCCCTTTTTCAGCTTGGCGGTCTCGACCAGCACCTGCCAGGCGGTCAGGGCCACCAGAGGAACGGATGCGGCCTCGACCATGCTGAGATTCTTGGGCTTCAGCGCCAGCGACGATTCCTTGACGGCGATGAACTCGGCGAAGGTGCCGATGCGATCGTCGTCGGGGCGCGCATAGACCTCGTCGCCCGGTTTGAAGCTGCGAACGCGAGCGCCGACCCGCTCAACCGTACCGGCCAGGTCGTTGCCCAGGATCAGGGGGAAGTGGTAGGGAAGAATCAATTTGAATTCGCCGTTCTTGATCTTCGAGTCCAGGGCATTGATGCTCGCCGCGTGGATCTGGATCAGGACGTCATCGTCCCGCACCTCGGGCTCGGGCGTTTCGCCGATGCGGCCAACTTCATTCTTTCCGTAACGATCGATGATGAACGCTTTCATGGGCGACTTTTCTCCAGGGTGTTTGATTGGACGCGCTTCGGGCAGCCCCGCCCCACAGGGGGCGGCCGGGAAAGTCGGCCTGAAGCCGGTTGCAAAAGATGCCGTCGTTCAGTCATTGAGAAAGGCCAGCGCCTTGGGCACGAATTCGCCGTGGTACTGGAAAATCCCGCCATGCCCAGCGTCTTTGTAGATGACCAGTTGCGAGCCTGGGATGCGACGCGCCATGTCATGGCTGTTCACGGTGGGCACCATGATGTCGTTGTCGCCATTGGCAATCAACACAGGGATGCGGATGCCGCCCAGATCCTGGGGCACCTGCCGGCCCCAGGCCTTGATGGCCTTCAGCTGCCGCAGGAAGGCAGGGGGCGTCGGCCCCTTGTCCCGATCCGCCTTGCGCTCCTTCAGTCGCTCCAGGAAGGCTTTCGCGGCTTGACGACCGTTGGCCGTGGAGGTGAAGAACAGAAAGGTCTTCGGATCCCGCAGCGTCAACAGGCCTTTGACTATCAGCGGCCAGGAGACCGCTCCGACCCGTTCGATGCCTGTGCCGCCTGCCGGCCCTGTGCCGGTCAGGATGAGTCGGCGCACCAGGCCGGGGGCTTTCAGCACGATGTCCTGCGCCACGAATCCTCCGAGGGAGAAGCCAAGCAGATCAATCTTCTCGAGGCCCAGTGCGTGGATCAGTGCGATCGCATCCTGTGCCATCGCATCGATGGTCACGGGTGCCGTTCCGCCTGAAGCACCGATCCCCCGGTAGTCGATGGCGATGATGCGATGCCGGTGGGCAAGTCCATCGACGATCCGCGGGTCGAAATTGTCGAGGACCGCGCCCCAGTGGTTGAGCAGGACCAGCGGCACGCCACTGCGAGGCCCCAGGTCGCGGTACGCGAATGCAGTCCCGTCGACATCGATCGAGAGGTTGGGAGCGTCGATGAAGGGCATGCGCGATCCGGTCAGGCGTTCACATCCACGATGGTGCGCCCCTGGACCTTCCCTGCGAGTACCTGGCTGGCAACGTCAGGAACCTCTGCCAATCCGATCACCTTGGTGGTCCGTGCCAGCTTGTCCAGGTCCAGGTCGCTGGCCAGACGCGACCACGCCTGCAGCCGCGCAGGCTGCGGCGCATTGACCGAGTCGATACCGGCGAGGGTGACGTTGCGCAGGATGAAGGGCAGGACGGATGCCGGCAGGTCCGCGCCCTGTGCGAGCCCGAAGGCCGCGACCACGCCGCGATACCGGGTCTGCGCCAGGACGTTTGCCAAGGTATGGCTGCCGACCGAATCGATGGCCCCGGCCCATCGCTCCTTGGCGATCGGTGTGCCCGCTTCGGACAGGGTGTGACGGTCGATGATGTCCGCCGCGCCCAGCGCACGCAGGTAATCGGATTCCTCGAGACGCCCGGTCGACGCGATCACGCGATAGCCCAGGCTCGACAGCAGCGCGATCGCCACGGAGCCGGCGCCGCCATTGGCGCCCGTCACCAGGATGTCGCCGTGCTCGGGCGTCAGGCCACCATGCTCGAGCGCGAGCACCGACAGCATGGCGGTGTACCCGGCGGTGCCGATGGCCATGGCATCCCGGGTCGAAAACACCTCGGGAACCTTGACCAGCCAATCACCGCTCACCCGCGCCTTTTGCGCAAAGCCGCCGTGGTGCGTCTGGCTCAGTCCCCAGCCGTTGGCCAGCACACGGTCGCCGGCTGCGATGCCGGGATAAGTCGACGACTCGACGACACCGGCAAAGTCGATGCCCGGAATCAGCGGAAACTGGCGAATGACCGGTGACCGGCCACTGAGCGCCATCGCGTCCTTGTAGTTCACCGTCGAGTACTCGACCGCGACGGTGACGTCGCCCGGCATCAGGTCCTCTTTCTTGAAGTCGACCAGGCTGCTTGAAATGGTGTCGCCGGTCTTGCTGGCGAGCAGTGCCTTGAATGTCATGTGCTGTTCCTTCCGTTCTGGCGTTCTTGCCGTTTCAGGCGGCGGTTCGATAGCGCTCTGCCACCTGCGCCTGCCGGATGTCGCCGACCAGGGCCTGGCGTGCCGCGTTCAGCGTTTCCCAGCGCGCGGCATCGTGCAGCGGCGGGATGGTCACGAGTTCACGGCGGTCGAATCCGGCCAGCGCGGCATCCACCAGCTCTTCTACGCCCATCAGGTCAGGCATTGCACGGGTATCGATGCCCGCGCGCTCCCAGATCTCGGTGCGGGTGCCGGCCGGCAGCACCGCCTGCACGTAGACGCCCTTGGGCGCGAGCTCCAGGCTCAACCCCTGGGACAGGAACAGCACGAAGGCCTTGGTCGCGCCGTAGACCGACATACCGAACTCGGGCGCCAGGCCGACCACCGAGCCGATGTTGACGATCGCGCCTTTGCCGGCCTGCACCAGGCGCGGGGCGATGGCGCTCGCCAGCCTCACGAGTGCGGTGGTGTTGAGGCTGACCAAGCGGGCGACATCGTCTGTCGACTGGTCGATGAACGGGCCGGACAGTGCGGCCCCGGCGTTGTTGATCAGGGTCTCGATCCTGCCGTCCTCGCGCAGTCGCGTCTCGACGGCGGCCAGGTCGCCGGGTTGGGTCAGATCGGCCGCAAGGATATCGACGGCAGCGCCGGTTTCCTCACGCAGGCGCGCCGCGAGCGTTTCCAGCCGCGCCTTGTCGCGCGCCACCAGCACAAGGTCGTGTCCGCGGCGTGCGAAGCGGTCGGCATAGATGGCGCCAATGCCGGTCGAGGCGCCCGTGATGAGAACAGTGGAATGGGAGGTCATGTGTTTTGCTCGTGATCGAAAAGATGTGTCCATGTCGCGATATGCAGCATGGGAAAACGACTATCGGACGCTGGAATCAGCGAGGGTCGGATAGTCGATGTAGCCTTTGGCGCCACCGCCATACAGCGTGGTGGGGTCCAGCGCAGCGAGGGGTGCATTGATCTCCAGCCTTTCGACCAGATCGGGGTTGCTGATGAAGGGGCGGCCGAAGACGAACAGGTCGGCCTTGTCCTCGATCAGGCGGGCGTTGGCCAGTTCGAGGTCATACCCGTTGTTGGCCAGGTAGGTGTTCTTGAAGCGAGTGCGCAAGGCGTCGAAATCGAACGGTGCGGCATCGCGCGGACCCCCGGTGGCGCCTTCGACCACATGCAGGTAGACGATGCCCATCGCATTGAGTTGCTCGGCGATGTAGTCGTACTGCGACTGCGGATCGCTGGACGAAATGGCGCCGGCCGACGACACCGGCGAGAGGCGCACACCGGTGCGTTCGGCACCGATTTCCTTCGCCACGGCGGCCGTGACTTCGAGCAACAGGCGCGCGCGGTTCTCGATGGAGCCGCCGTACGCGTCCGTCCGGGTGTTGGCACCGTCCTTGATGAACTGCTCCAGCAGGTAGCCGTTGGCACCGTGGACCTCGACGCCGTCGAACCCCGCAGTGATCGCATGGGCCGCAGCCTGGCGGAAATCCTCGACGATGCCTGGAATCTCATCCAGGGTCAGGGCTCGTGGCTCGGAGACGTCATGAAAACCGTTGTTGACGAAGGTCTTGGTCGCGGCGCGGATGGGGGAGGGGGCCACCGGCGCGGTGCCACCAGGGCGCAGGTCGACGTGGGAGATACGGCCCACGTGCCACAACTGCACGAAGATCCGCCCGCCCTTGGCGTGAACGGCGTCGGTCACCTTGCGCCAGCCGTCGATCTGCTGCGGCGTGTACAGGCCCGGGGTGTCCTGGTAGCCCTGGGCATCGGCCGAGATCTGGGTGGCCTCGGTGATGATCAGGCCCGCCGAGGCGCGCTGACCGTAGTAGGTGGCGGCGTACTCGCTGGGCACCAGACCCGCGCCTGCCCGATTGCGCGTCAGCGGCGCCATCACGATGCGGTTGGACAGTTGGAGTGAGCCAAGTGTGTAGGGCTCGAAGAGCGTCTTGTCAGTCATGCTTGTTTGCTGTGTCGTCGTTGATCGGGCGGGGACGGGATGCGCTACGGCATCACTCCTCGAGGAACTGGATCGCGTGTTGCAGGAAGCGCTCGGGATACTGGAACTGCGCGCCGTGTCCGGCGTCGGGATAGATCAACAGCTGCGCGTTGGGAATGTTCTGCGACAGATGCCAGGAGTTGATCGTGGGAATCATGATGTCGTCGACGCCGTTGAGCACCAGGGTCGGCTGCGTGACGGCGTTCAGGAAGGCATAGGGGTTCGCACCCGGCAGCGGCTGCAGGTAGGCGGCGTGCGCCTCGGCTTGGGCTTGAGCGACGGCCATCGAGCTGGGCGGGTCCTGGTCGGCGCGCTGGTGGCGGCGCTCCCAGAAGGCCAGACCCGCCTGCTTGGCAGCTTCCGAGCGGCCGAAGAACAGGTAGAGAAAGTCATCCGCGGTCGGCACGGGGTTCGGCGCGACCTCCAGCACCCTGGGCTCCATCTTCGGATCGCCGCCGCGCAGTCCGGTGCCGAGCAGGACGAGCTTTCGAACCAGTTGCGGGTGACGCAGCACGACCTCCTGCACCTGGAAGCCCCCGATCGAGAAACCAAGCAGATCGACCTGGGACAGACCCAGCGCCCGGATCACCAGGGCGATGTCGTCCGCCATGTCTTCGATCCGGTTGCGGGGCGTGCCGGTCGAGGAGGCAATGCCGCGACCGTTGTAAAGGATGACCTCGCGGCCCGCGGCCAGACCATCGGTCAACAGGGGATCCCAGTGGTCCAGGCCGCCGCGGAAATGCTGGACGAAGAACAGAGGGGGCTGTCCGCTGGAGGTGTTGCCCCAGCGACGATAGGCGAATTTGTCGCCATCCACTTCGACGAAGCGGGTGGGTGCGGTCAGGTGGGTATCGCTCATTTTCGGAAGCCTTCCAAGGTAAGTTGGCTTAATGATGTCGATCATCATCTTTGATGTCAAGGACTTTGATGATGATCGACATCAATGTATATTCATGGCTTCACCGATGGCACATCTAGAGAGGTCCTGGACATGAAGGTCACCAAGGCGCAGGCACAGGCGAACCGGGCGCACATCGTCGAGACGGCCTCCACGCTGTTTCGCGAGCGTGGTTACGACGGGGTGGGGATTGCGGACTTGATGGCGTTCGCAGGCTTTACCCACGGCGGGTTCTATAAGCACTTCGAATCCAAGGCCGACCTGATGGCGCAAGCCGCGACTTGCGGTTTTGCGCAGACGGCCGCCAAGGCCGAAGGCGTCGATGCGATGGCATTTGTCCATCACTATCTGTCCCGTGAACACCGAGATGCACCGGGTGACGGTTGCACGATGGCCGCCCTGTGCGCAGATGCTGCGCGCCAACCGGAGTCGATCAAGACGGCGTTTGCGACCGGCATTGAAAACCTGCTGGTGACCCTGGGAAACCAGTTCGACGCGCCAGAGGAGGGCGATCAGGGCGGCGACGCACGCGCCAGGCGGATCGACCTCATTGCGCAGGCAGTCGGTGCCATCGTGCTGTCGCGGGCGTGTCCTGACGACTCGCCACTGGCCGATGAAATTCTGGATGTCTGCCGCAGCGCCGTCCTGTCGAGGCTTTCCTCGATGACGCCTGGCGCTTCCGGTTCCCAGAGCACCTAGTCGCACAACTTCCGCGACAGCCCACGACAGAGGTCGGCGGCATCTCATTGCTGCAGACGCTGCGGGTCCCCTGAGGCCGCATCCTGCACAGCGCGAAACGCGCTTATAAAGAGCTCGCCCCACCACTGATTCTTGAGCGAGTGCGTATGAAGTCTGCAGGCTTGAAGGGAACCGTGTCCATTGAACTGGTGCACGAGGCGATCCACGCAGCGGCGCTGAGGAACATGGACATCAGCAGCGTCCTCGAAAGCGCCAAGATTGATCGCGAGCTGTTGAACGCGCCGCGTGCGCGCATCTCGGCGGCGGCGTATTCGCAGATGTGGGTGGCGCTGGCCGACCTGATGGACGACGAGTTCTTCGGCCTCGACAGCCACGGGCTTCGCCGCGGCAGCTATGCGCTGATGACGCGCGCCGCCGTCAACGCCGACAACCTGGCGCATGCGCTGCGCCGCATCCTGAGGTTCCTCCACGCCACATTGGACGATTTCCGCGGTGAGCTGGTCTGCGACGGCGACGAGGCGCGCGTCGTGCTGCATGACGGCGGCGTGCTGCGCCGGTTGTTCGGCTACGGCACCTGGTTCATCTTGGTCCATGGCCTGGCCTGCTGGCTCGTGCACCGGCGCATTCCCCTGCGCGAGATGCAGTTCCGATGCCCGCCGCCCGGCGACGACAGCCACTACCGAACGCGCTTTTGCGAGAGCGTGAAATTCAATGGCGAGAGCACGCACATCAGTTTCGCAAGCGATCTGCTGGACCTGAATATTGCGGAGTCGCCCGCCACGGTCGACAACTTCCTGAGGGAAGCGCCGGCCAACCTGCTGGTCAAGTACCGTAACGACGCCAGCACCAGCGCCCAGGTGCGCAACAGGTTGCGAAGCCAGATGCCCGAGGCGTGGCCCGAACTCGAAAAGCTCGCACAGGAACTCTGCGTTTCCGGCACCACGCTGCAACGCCGCTTGCAGCAGGAGGGCGTGAGCTACCAGCGCGTGAAGGACGACCTGCGGCGCGACATCGCCATCGACCTCTTGTCGAGTGCGTCGCTGACGGTGGCCGAAGTCGCCGCGCGCACCGGCTTCCAGGAAACCAGCGCCTTCCATCGCGCCTTCAAGAAATGGACAGGCGTCAGCCCCGGCGCCTATCGCTCGTCCGCGCCCGCGCCGGAATAGGCCGAAGCGCCGGCGTCCGGCAGGGATGCCGACATGTCCGAACGCCCCATCCAGATCGAGACGCGCGGGCATGGAAGCGTGCCGCCTGCAGAACTAACCTCCCGTCGACATCGCATCTCGCGACAGATCAAACGACAGGAGACGAAAACATGCAGCAGGCCGGCAAGCAGGTCGATATTCACGCGTTGGCGGGGCACTCCCGGTTCAACGGCTTTCACGGGCTCGTGCTCTGGTGGTGCGTGTTGATCCTGGTCATCGACGGCTATGACCTGGCGGTCGTGGGCGCCGCGCTGCCATCGATCATGAAAGACATGGGCGTCGACGCCACGAGCGCCGGCGTCATGGCCGGGTCGGCGTTGTTCGGAACCATGCTGGGCGCGATCTTCCTGGGCACCTTGGCAGACCGCATCGGCCGCCCTCGCATGATCGCGGTGTGCGTGGCGCTCTTCAGTGTCTTCACGGCGCTGACCGGGCTGGCCACCGAACCCATCGGCTTCAGCGTCGCCCGCTTCATCGCGGGCCTCGGCATCGGCGGGGTGTTGCCCATCGTGACCGCGCAGATGGGCGAGTTCGCACCGGCGAAGCTGCGCACGCGCCTGGTGACGATGGTTTTCGCGGGCTACTCCGTGGGCGGCATTCTGGTTGCGCTCACTGCCAAGCAGCTCATCGAGAGCCACGGATGGCAATGGGTGTTCTATGTGGCCGGCCTGCCCGTGCTGCTGATTCCGCTCATCCTGAAAATGATGCCCGAATCGCTGTCGTTTCTTCTCAAGAAGGGTGACCAGCGGCAGCTCGGGGAGATCGCGGCCAAGCTCGCGCCGGAGCAGCCGAACGCAGCCGGCACCGTGTATGTCGGCGCGTCCACCGACCGCCTGCACGACGCGCCGGTGCGCACCCTGTTCGACGCCGGACGCGCGTTCAGCACCGTGATGATCTGGGTGGCTTTCATGACGGGGCTGTTCATGGTCTACGCGCTGAACTCCTGGCTGACCAAGCTCATGGCCATGGCGGGATACAGCCTGGGCTCGGCCCTGAACTTCGTGATCGTCTTCAACGTCGGTGCGATCGTGGGCGCGATCGGCGGCGGCTTGCTGAGCGACAAGTTCAACATCAAGCATGTGCTGGTGGCGTTCTACGTGGTCGGGGCTGCGTCGCTGGCCGCGCTCGCGTACACGAAATCGACCAAGCTGCTGTTCGTCGCCGTGTTCGTGGTGGGCGCGTCCACGCTCGGAACGCAACTGCTGGCCTATGCCTACGCCGGCGATTTCTATCCACCGGCCGTGCGTTCGACGGGTGTCGGCTTTGCCTCGGGTGTCGGCCGCATCGGCGCCATTGCCGCGCCGATCCTGATCGGCTGGCTCGTGTCGCTGAGCCTGCCCATCGAGCAGAACTTCATGGCGATCGCGCTGGCCGGCGTCATCGGCGCGGCAGCGGTGTCGTTCGTGAACCAGTCGCGCGCCGCGTCGACGCAGGCCAGGGCCGCGCGTGCAGGCACCGGCGAAGCAGGCCGTGTGGACGGGGCGATTCGCCCGGCTTCGAAATAGCAAGGAAACCTCAATGAACCGAATGATGGCGCCGCCGCTGGAGGCACACGCGCTGCAAGGAGCGGTCGACTGGGCCATTGCCACCCGGCGCAGCGTCAGGGCGTTCCTGCCCCGGCCGGTGCTCAGGGAAGAGGTCGAGGCGATCCTCTCGACCGCGCGCTACAGCGCCTCCGGCATGAACATACAGCCCTGGCATGTGCATGTGCTGACGGGAGCTGCCAAGGCCCGCCTGTCGGCTGCGATTGCCGCGCTCGACGACGACCCCGGCCGGTCGGGCGAACTGCTCGAGCCCTACGACTACTACCCGCGCGAATGGTTTTCTCCCTACCTGGAGCGGCGCCGCAAGGTCGGCTGGGACCTCTACGGATTGCTCGGCATCACCAAGGGCGACAAGCAGCGCATGCACCTGCAGCACGGGCGCAACTACCGCTTCTTCGATGCGCCCGTGGGCCTGTTCTTCACGGTGGACCGCGAACTCGAGGAGGGCAGCCTGCTGGACTACGGCATGTTCCTGCAGAGCGTGATGGTGGCCGCGCGCGGCCGCAACCTCCACACCTGCCCGCAGGCCGCGTTCCTGAAATTCCATCGCCAGATCGCGGACCTGCTGGACATTCCCGCCGGCCAGATGCTGGTCTGCGGCATGAGCCTGGGCTACGCCGACACCTCGTCGGTCGAGAACTCGCTCGTCACCGAGCGCGAGCCAGTCTCCGCGTTTACGACCTTCCACGACACCTCCAAGGAGACCACCGCATGAGCGCGCCATCCTATGCACGGGGCCTCGAACGCTGCGCGGCAAATCATGTGCCGCTCACGCCGCTGGGCTTTCTCGACCGCGCGGCGCTCGCGCATCCGAACCGCGTGGCGGTGGTGCACGGCGAGCTGACGCGAACCTGGGCGCAGACGCGCGAGCGCTGCCATCGCCTGGCGTCCGCGCTGACGATGCGAGGCATTGAACCGGGCGACACCGTCTCGGTGCTCGCGCCCAACACGCCGGCCATGCTGGAAGCCCACTTCGGCATTCCGCTGGCCGGCGCGGTGCTCAACGCAATCAACCATCGCCTGGATGCCGAAGGCATCGCGTTCATCCTGCGCCACGGCGAGTGCAAATTGCTGATGGTCGATCGCGAGTTCGCCGCCACGGTGGCCGCAGCGCTGAAGCTGCTCGACCGTGCGCCTGCGGTCATCGACATCAACGACCACCTCGCACCACCCGGCGAACGCATCGGCGAGACCGACTACGAATCGCTGCTGGCGAACGGAGACCCGGACTTTGCCGGTCGCTGGCCCAGCGACGAGTGGCAACCCATCGCCCTGAACTACACCTCCGGCACGACCGGAGACCCCAAGGGCGTGGTCGCCAGCCATCGCGGCACCTACCTCATGAGCCTGCTGCAGATCACGAACTGGGCGATGCCACGGGCGCCGAAGTACCTGTGGACCTTGCCCATGTTCCACGCGAACGGATGGTGCTTCACCTGGGCCGTGACTGCGGCGGCGGGCACCCATGTCTGCCTGCGCCGGGTGTCTGCCGACGCCGTGCTGGAGGCCATCGAGCGCCATCAGATCGATCACCTCTGCGCAGCGCCGGTCGTGATGGCGATGCTCGCGGACGCGGCGAAAGATACCCGGCTGCCGCGCCCCGTGCGCGTGCTGACGGCCGGCTCACCGCCGCCGCTCGCCGTGCTGAACGCGGTGCTGGCGATGGGCTTCGACGTGGAGCACGTCTTCGGAATCACGGAGGTTTCCGGCACGCCGGTGAGTTGCGTGTGGCAGGACGGCTGGGACGACCTAGCGCCCGCCGAGCAGGGGGCGCTGCGCGTGCGCCAGGGCGTGCGCGCCGCCATGTTCGAAGGCCTCATGGTCGGCGATGCCGACACCCTCGAACCCGTCGTGCCCGACGGCAAATCGGCGGGCGAGCTCATGCTGCGCGGCAACACCGTGATGATGGGCTACTTCAAGAACGAGGCGGCAACGCGCAAGGCGCTTGCCGACGGCTGGTTCCGCACCGGTGACGTCGCGGTCCTGCATGCCAACGGGTATGCGCAGATCACCGATCGGTCGAAGGACGTGATCATCTCGGGCGGCGAGAACATCTCGTCGGTCGAAATCGAAGACGTCGTCCATGGACACCCGGCGGTGCTGCATGCCGCCGTGGTGGCGCAGCCCGACCCCAAGTGGGGCGAGGTGCCGTGCGTGTTCATCGAGCTGAAGGCCGGTGTCGCCGCGCCCACCGAGCAGGAGATCATTGCGTTCTGCCGCGAGCGGCTGGCGCACTTCAAGTGTCCGCGCCGCGTGATCTTCATCCCCTTGCCGAAGACGGCCACGGGAAAGATCCAGAAGTTCCGCTTGCGCCAGCAGGCCGGAAGCCAGGACGCCATCACCCGGCTCGCCAGCCATGGCTGAGTGCGAAGCGGCCGCGGCCCTGGGGCCTGTCGGGCCCGGCTATCGCTTCTCGCGACCCCACACCTTCGACGAAGCGCAAGTGCGTGCCTTCGCGCTGGCCGCGGGAGACGAGAACCCGCTGCACCACGATGCCGCGTTTGCACAGGGCACGCGCTTCGGCGGCTTGATCGCCAGTGCGACCCACACCACCTCGCTGCTGATGGGGCTGACCGCCAGTCACTTCGCTACGAGGGGGAAGGTGCTGGGCATGAACTTCTCGGTCGACCTGCTGCGTCCCGTACGGGCGAGCGAGACGGTACTCATCGAGTGGCGCGTGACGTCGATGGCCGCGCATTCGAAGGGCGGCTGCGTTCTCGAATTGCAAGGTGCGATCAAGAGCGCAGACGACAGGACCAGCGTGCTCGCGCAGGGCACGGTGCTTTTCACGCCCGCCGCATGAGTGCTTTCCGCGCCAGCGTGCGCGTTCACGGGGGCATTGCCCCAACAAGGAGACAAAGAATGAAGATGGCCCCTCTCACATGCCGACGCGACACCCACCGGCGCATCACCTCGTGGTCCGTGGTGGCTGCTGCGGCGCTGCTTGCTTCCTGCGGCGGCAGCGGCAGCGGTGGTGGCAACTCGCCACCCGCGCTGTTCCCGTCCGCTGCCGGAAGCGCGCAGGCCGCGTGCAACAGCTTCCTGAGCCGGGCCTTCGAAGGCGCCACGATCACGCAGGCGACGCTGACGCCCCAGACAGACACCACGCCGGAGACCTGCACCGTGCGCGGCGAGATGCCGCCGGAACTCGCCTTCGAAGTCAAGCTGCCCAGCAGCTGGAACCAGCGTGTCCTGTTCATCGGCGGCGGCGGCTTCGACGGCGCCATCTACCCCAGCGCCTACAGCCCTGGCGTCGCGGAAAGCGGCTACGCGACCATCGCGACGAACCATGGACACGATGCGGCCAAGCATCCCAATGGCTCCTTCGCTATGGACCCCCAGTTGCTTCAGGACTACGCAGACGGTGCCGTGCCCAAGGTGCTTGCATCGGCGAAGGCCGTGCTCCGCTCGCGCTATGGCGAATCGGTCGGCCGCTCGAAGTTTGTCTACGAGGGCTGTTCGGGCGGCGGGCGCCAGGCGTTGATCCAGGCGCAACGGCATCCCGATCTGTTCGACGGCGTGATTGCGCGCGCCCCGGCCAATGCCTACACGGGCCAGTTCCTCTGGTATCAAAAAATACTCAAGCAGCTGGCCCAGCCCGAGGCGGGCCTGAGCATCCCGAAGGTCAAGACCCTCGCGAACTTCATGCAGTCCCAATGCGATGCACTCGACGGCCTGAAGGACGGCATCATCAGCCACCCCGAGGCCTGCAAGCCTGATCTGGCCAAGCTCCGATGCACGGGCGCCGACGCAGACTCTTGCCTGACCGACGCGCAGCTGGCGTCCGCCAAGGTCCTGTACGAGCCCACCGATGTGGCGGGTGGTCGCTACACATGGCCGGCCTTTCCCTATGTCGGCGGCGAGACCGCCGACGACGCATCGTGGCAGGCCATCGGAGGCACCACGTTTCAGATTCTCGGCGGCGACTACATGAAGTACTTCGTGGCGCAAGACCCGTCCGCAGACCCGCTGAACGTCGACCCGCTGCAGTACACGAACCGACTCGACCACCTCGCCCGATTGATCGATGCAGTCAACCCCGACCTGAGCGGGTTCCGGGCCCGCAACGGCAAGATGCTGCTCATGCACGGCACCACCGACTGGCTGATCACGCAGAACAACACCACGGACTACTACCGCAAGGTCGTCGCCGCAGCGGGCGGGCAGGCCGCGGCCGACCGGTTCGTCGAGTACTACGTGCTGGCAGGCAACGACCACTGCGCCGCCACGCCGGCAGGCGGCAAGGGCCCGGACAGCGTCGACCTCGTCACCCCGATGTTCGACTGGATCGAAACCGGCACCCATCCCAGCGCCCGCGAGATCGTGGCCACGCGCAGCGTCGAGCCGGGCAAGGGCATGCAGCGGCCGATGTGCAGGCACCCGCAGTTTCCAAAGTACAACGGCACCGGCGATCCCGACGCGGCGTCCAGCTTCACCTGCATGTCACCTAGCTAGGCGTCGTGGCGCTGTGTACGCAGCAGTGTTGGCACAGGCTGATCTGTGAAGGCATTCGCGAAGAGAACGCGCGTCGCCCGTTCTGGGTGGCGCGGGAAGGATTCGACACGCGCTGATGCATTCAATGGATACGGTGTCCTCCTGCTGGTTTCTCGCACCCTCTGGCCGCCGAAGCGCGCAACTTCGGCGGGCGGCGAGGGCATGCGTCGGCGTACTGACCCTACCTACGAAGCCCGATCTGGACTGAGCCCCGCAGCGATTCACACTGCCTTGGTTGTCGGGTATTGGCCTCGTTGCAGACATCGATTGTTCCGATCCCGACTAGGGCAATCGCTGCATAGCCGCCCTTGGGGTATACCCCCTTCAAATGGGTGGCCGACGTTCGAGAGGCTCGGCTTGAGAGGAGCTGTCCGTCAAGAACGAGCCGCTCCCCATTTGCGCGCGGCACGCCTGCCCATTGTTCCCGTGGTAGCGGGGGAGGACGATCAGGCCTCAGGCCCACACTTCGTCGATCACGGGGTTTTGCAGAATGCCTATGCCTTCGATCTCCACTTCGCAGACGTCGCCCGGCTTGAGCCAGACCTGCGGCGTGCGCGCCAAGCCCACCCCCGAGGGCGTGCCGGTGATGATCATGTCGCCCGGCTGCAATTCCATGCCTTCCGAGCACGCAGCGACCAAGGTCGCCACGTCAAAGATCATGTCGCGCGTGTTGGCACTTTGCAGCACCTCGCCGTTCAGGCGACAGGTCAGCTGCAGGCCGCTGGCGCCCGTCGGCAGTTCGTCTGCGGTGACGAACTCGGGGCCGAAGCCGCCGCTGCGATCGAAGTTCTTGCCCCACAGCCATTGGCCGGAGCGGAACTGGTAGTCGCGGATGGAACCCTCGTTGAAAATGGCGTAACCGGCCACGTGCGCCAGCGCATCCTCCTTGGCGATGTAGCGGCCTGCCTTACCGATGATGGCCACGAGTTCCGCCTCATAGTCGAACTGCGTGGAGACCCGCGGGCGCACCAGGGGCTCGCCGTGTGCGACCCATGAAGAGGGAAAGCGCTGGAACAGGACCGGGTGCTTGGGCGGCTCGAAGTTGCTTTCCGAGGCGTGATCGACGTAATTCAGGCCGATGGCGAAGGCCTTGGAGGGGTTCTGAAGCGGCGGCAGCAGTTTCAGCTCGGCGAACGCCAGGTGCTGCGTCGCGCGGGCGGCGGCATCCTTCACTGCGCTCAGTCCGTCGGGGTGCTTGAGCAGCGCGTCCAGCGTCGACGGCAATCCGACTTCGGTGAGGTTGACGACCTGCGAACCGGTTCGCAGGCCCAAGGCGGGCAGGCCGTTGCTGGCGATAAAGGCGATGAGTCTCATGATGTGGCTTTCAAGGCCGGCTTATGCCGGCTGCTCCAGGTTGGTGATGAAATCGGGGGGCAGCGAAGGCCCCCACACATACAGCGAGTCTTCTGGCGGATGGTCTGCCGCGGGCCACTCGCTGTCGGCCGGCACGTAGTCGATGTCGTGCGAATACTCGGCATAGCTGCCCCACGGATCGCGCACGTAGTAGAAGTAGTTCGACCCGAGCACGTGCCGCCCCACGCCCCAGCCTCGCCCATGGCCGGCATTGCGCATCTGCTCGGAGCCGCGCCCGACCTCGTCGATGCTGCCCACGTCCCAGCTCGAATGGTGCAGGCCGGCCGCGTGCGACTTCGCGAAGGCCACCAGATGGTGATCGGAGCCATGGGCTCCATGCAGGAAGGCGATCAAGTCGCCGGAATGATCGGACAACCGCAGGCCCAGGATTTCCTGCGAGAAGCGGATCATTCGCGGCACGTCGGGCGTGAAGAAAAGCACGTGCGACAGGTAACGGGGGCGAACCTGCAGCGCGCGGCTGCGCGCTGGCGCGGCGCCATGGCCCGGTGCGACGGGCGGTGTCACGACCGGGCGGGACTTGTGCGAGGGCGACACCTTCGACGCTGCCACGAGCTGCAGGTGTGTGCCGTCCGGGTTGCGCAGCCAGACGCCCTCGGCATCGCCCAGCGGGTGCGGCTGTGCCTCGAGGCCAGCCGTGACAATGCGTTCCCGCAAGGCATCCAGCTGATGCGCATGCACGCCATAGCGCACGTACTCGAGCTGCTTCGACCGGCCCGATGCATGGACCCAGGCCCAGCAATGCGGATGGCCGAAGGTGTGCAGCGCCAGGCGGTTGCCTTCGCGGCGCACGTCCAGGCCGAAGGCGCGGTAGAACTGCTCGGCCTCATGCAGGTCGGGCACGCTGAACACGAAGCGGTCGACCGAATGGACCGACGCATGGGGGGCTTGATTCATACCTCAGCCTCCTTTGTGTCGTCGGGGCAGGCACGCAGGGTCGCTGCGAAGCAGCTGCAGATTTCGTCATTGGCGCGCCGTGCAGCCTCCGAGACCTCGAAGAACCCGAAGAAGGGATGGAACATGTCTTCGTAGTGCAGCACCTGCGTGGCAATGCCAGCCGCCTGCAGCCGCGCCGCATAGGCCAGCCCCTCGTTGTACAGGGGGTCGCACCCTGCCACGGCAATGACCGTGGCGGGCAAGTCGCCCAAGTCTGCGCAGTGCAGGGGAGACGGAGGAAAGTCCGTTGCACGGTCCGCTGCCGTGCCCAGGTAGAGCCGCGCCACCTCCCGCAGGTCGTGCGGCGTGAGCATTGGATACGCATACCCATCGTTTCTCTCGAGCCTGACCGTGTCGCGCGCGAAATCGACACCGGGCACGATGAGCAGCTGACCCGCGAGCGCAAAGCCGCGGTCGCGAACCTGGATGGCCGACGAGGCAGCGAGATTGCCGCCCGCGCTTTCGCCGGCCACGGCCACGCACGTGGGATCGCCACCGAGGGCCACGGCGTTGGCCAGCGCCCACAACGTGGCAGCCAGCGCGTCGTCGTGCGCGGCGGGAAAGGGATGCTCCGGCGCGAGTCGATAGTCCACGGACACCACCACCGCCTCGATGTCGCGACACAGCTTGCGCGCGATGTCGTCCATCAGCTCGACGCTTCCGAGCACGAAGCCGCCGCCGTGGAAGAAGACGACGGTCGGCAGCGACGGCCTGTGCGAATGCGGGCGGTACACGCGCACCGGAACGCGCACGTCTGCGTGCGCGGCAACCGTGTCTTCCACGGAGCGTACATCCGGCAATACGGAGCGCTCGCGCGCTGCAATGACCGCAGCGCGGATGCGACCGCGTGCCTCGTCCGGCGTGCCGCTGAACGATGGGGGCGCACCGCGTGCCTGCAGGGCAGCAACCACCACGGCGAGTTGGGGATCAAGCTGCGGCATGGCCGGCATCACATCTCCCCCAGCACGTGTTGTTGCGAGTTGAAGGCGCGGGCGCGCAGCGCGTCGACATCGATGTGCAGCATGCGGCCATTGCGCTTCACCGCGCGTCCGGCGACGTAGACGGAATCGACATTGCCTGGGTGCGCGGCAAGCACGATGGCCCCGACGGCGTCGGACACGGGGGTGAGGTTCAGGTCGTCCTGCCGCACCAGAATGAGGTCGGCCTGCTTGCCCGGCGTCAGCGATCCCGTCTTGTGCGCCAGCCCGGTGGCCTTTGCACCGGCGATCGTGCCGAACTCGAGCACGTCACGCAAAGTGATGGTCGGTGGTGCGTTCGCGGCCTTCGAATGGCCGCCACCCATCCAGGAGCGGTAGTGCGCAAAGGCATGGCGCATCTGCGTGAACATGTCGCCGGCGCATTTCGTTTCGGTATCGCCGCTCAGGCTGGGACGGATCCCGGCGGCCAGCAGCCGGTCGAAGGGGATGTCGCCGATTCCCTGCGCGTTCAGTTCGCAGTGAACCCCCAGCGAGGCCGTCACACCCGCATCGGCCATCATGGCCAGTTCGTCGTCCCCGCAGAAGCAGCAGTGAACGAAGGTGAGGTCGTCGCCCAGCGCGCCGGCCTGGTGCATCTGGGCGATCGCGCGGACCGGTGCATTGCGCGCATACGCGCCCATGTGGATGGTGGAGCGAATGTCCAGTTCGCGCGCCAGGCGCAGGTCCTGCAGCCAGACCTCGCGGCGTGCCATTTCCGGGCCGCGCCCAGCCATTGCCAGCGTCAGCAACTGGTCGTCCGAAGAGAAGTACTGGCTGCGCAGCCTGCGGATGTCCTGCGGATGACCGCGTTCGCTGTCGAACATCCAGGAATGCCCCTCGACCAGCGGCCAGCCATGGGCGAAGACACCCCGGATGCCGGCGTCGCGCAAGGCCAGGATCGCGGCGTCCGCATGCTCCGGTGTGTTCTGGACATGCGACCAGTCCAGCATCGTGGTCGTTCCGCTGTCCAAGGCCGACACCGCGCCCAGCAGGGTGCCGGCATAGACGTCCTCGGTGCGGAAAGCAGCCCCCTTGGCGCCGAGCATTTCCGCGAAGTAGATCTGAGGATCGATGTCCGCATAGCGATGCCGCACGCAGGTTTGCCAGGTGTGCCGATGGGTGTCGACGAAGCCCGGCATGACGATCATGCGTTGCGCGTCGATGCGCTCGGCCGCTTCGGTCTCGATGTGGGGGGCGACCGCGACGATGCGCTCGCCTTCGATCAGGACGTCGCCGCGGCGCAGGTCGCCGATGGTGGGGTCCATGCTCAGGACCCAGCCACCGGCCAGGAGGGTGCGGTGGGTGTTCACGGCTTGCTCCGCGTGAGCCAGCGGCCCAGTTGCGCCTCGACCTCACCGGCCCGTGCCAAGGCGCTGCTGGCCCAGGCGACGTAGCCGTCCGGGCGCACCAGGATGCCCGTCACGCCGTCCATCTCTGCCGGTACACGGCCGACGCGGGCGCTGACGACGTTCAAGGGCAGGCCAGCGCACTGCAGCGCTTCGAACTGGCGGCTCTGGCCTTCCAGATCGAGCAGCAGGAACTTGCGATCGCGCAGGAGCTCGGCCGGCCGAAGCGACCGGCCATCGAGCGTGAGGAGGTCGAAGTCGGGCAGGCGGCAACCGGTCAGCGCGTGGTTGCCTGCTTCGTGCGGATACGGCGCTTCCAGCCCGCACAACTCCAGCACCAGTTTGCGCTGCACGTCCGGCAGCGGAATGATCTGCTCGGCCATGCGCCGCTTGAGTGTGAGGCCGCTTTCGTCGAAGTTGAACTGCAGCACACACTGCGCCTTGACGCTCTCCAGCAGGGCGCGCATGACAGGCAGGCGCTCCGCGTCGTAGCTGTCCAGTGTCGACTCATCGGCATGGCCGTTGACCACGTTGGCCAGCTTCCACCCCAGGTTGAAGGCATCCTGCAGGCAGAAGTTCATGCCGACGCCGCTGGCTGGATAGTGGATGCGGGCCGACTCGCCCACCAGGAACACGCGACCCTTTCGCAGCGACGGCACCGAACGCATCTGGTCGTCGAAGCGCGATGCCCAGCGGTGGCTGGTGATGCCGTAGTCGGTGCCGTGCACGTCCGCGATGCATTTCAGCGCTTCTTCCAGGGTGACGGGCTCATCCTTCGGTGCCATGCGTCGGTCGCGATGGACGATGTTGAAACGGGTGATGCCTTCACCGAAGGCGTAACCGCGCACCCAGCCCATCTCGTTGTCGACGTTGATGCGTCCTCCGGGCCAGGGCGCATCCAGGTGCGCATCGATGACGATGCCGCGGAAGGTGCCGGAATGGCCATCGAACGGGATGCCGGCACCGGAGCGCACCGTGCTGCGGCCGCCGTCCGCGCCGACGAGGTAGCGCGCGCGCAGCGTCGCTGGCGCCCCCTGGGCATCGGTGACCGACACGGTCACGCCGCTGCCATCCTGCTCGAAGGACTGCAGTTCCGTGCCGCGGCGAATTTGCGCGCCGCTCTCGGTCGCCCATTGCCAGAGGATTTCTTCGGTGAAGTTCTGTGGCAATCCCAGTGTGAAGCCGAATCGGCTTTCCAGGTACTGCCAGCGAATCGGATGAAAGCCGGCCCATATGTGCGAAGGCCGAAACGGGTACGGCACGATCTCGCGCGTGCGCTCGATGAACCGATCCGCAATGCCACGCGCATCGAACAACTCGAGCACGCGCGGCAGGATGGTCCCCGCCCGCGACTGCACGCCCTCAGTCCTGCGTTCGAGCACCAGCGTCTTCGCGCCCGCACCCGCCAGTTCGGCGGCGAGCGTCAAGCCCGAAGGGCCACCCCCCACCACGATGACATCCCATGATTGCATGCTTGTTTGCTCCCTATTCAGGCTGGATGCCTGCTGCCTTGATGGCCGCTTCGACCATCGGGCGATCATTCGAAATCAGGCGCGCCAGGTCTTGCGGCGAGCCGCCCATGACGCGCCACTGTTCTTCCTCGATCTTCTTGCGCACCTCCGGCAGCTGAAGCGCCTGGGCGAAGGCGGCGTTGAGCTTGCGCACGATCGGCTCCGGCGTGTTCGCCGGTGCGACGAAGCCCATCCAGTTGCCGAACGGGCGGAACGACGGGAACACTTCCGTCATCGTCGGAACGCCCGGCTGCGATGCCAGGCGCTTGTCCGACATGAAGGCCAGCACCCGCACCTGTCCCGCTTTCCATTGCCCCAGCACCGACCCGACGCTAAGCACCGTCACGTCCACGCGACCGCTGAGCAGTTCAGGGATGATGGGCGCGGCGCCCTGGTAGGGCACGTGGAGCATGTCCACGCCCGCCACCGCCTTGAACTGCTCCATCAGCAAGTGGTTGAAGGAGCCGATGCCGACGCTCGCGTAGGGCTGCCCCGGCTGCTTCTTCAGCTGCTCTACGAGTGCGCGCAGGTCGGTCGCGGGCAGCCGCGAGCTGACGATCAGGCCCACCGGGATGTCAGCGACGGCAATGACCGGCGTGAAGCTGCGCACCGGGTCGTAGGGCAGGTCCTTGCGCTGCAGGCTGTTCAGGAGCAGGGCCGAGGTCGTCGTCAGTGCCAGCGTGTAGCCGTCCGGCTTGGCCCGGGCCACCTGGGTGGTGCCGAGGATGCCGTTGGCGCCGGCCTTGTTCTCGAACACGATCGGTTGGCCGAGGATGCGCGAGGCGCGTTCCGAGACCAGGCGTCCCACCACTTCCAGCGAAGAGCCCGCAGGATAGGGAAACACGACATGGATGGGCTTGTTGGGATACGCCGTCTCTTGCGCGAAGGCTGGCGTGAGCGCCAGCAGTGCGGCGGCTGCGGCGCAGAAGGTCAGGAAGGCTCGTCTCATTGGGATTTCCTTTTTTCTTGAAGGGCCGCGTCAGAAGCTGTGGCGAACGCCGAGTTGCGTGCCCATGACGTCTTCGCCCTTGGCGAGAACGGGCAGCGCTGGATTCAGTGTTTCGGAGAAGCCCGCGCCATTGTTCAGGCGTGCGATGCCGGCAAAGACGGCCGTGCGCCGAGAGAGGAAGTGCATGTACTGGAGGGCGACTCTGGAGGCCTTGCTTGCCCCTTGCCGCTCGACCAGGTAGCTCGCGCGGATTTCACCGGCGCCGAGCGGCCAGTTTGTGCCGACCAATGCCGAGGAACGTCGGGGTTGGCCCGGATCGTTGCGCTGGATGTAGAAACCGGTCAGGCGTGGACCGCCGAACTTGTAGTCGCCGCCCACCATGAATTCCTTGCGATCGCCTGCGGGCACCGCGTTCTTCTGGATGGTGTAGGCCGCGTGCAGGTCGAAATTCGTGTCGTTGTAAGAGACGCCCAGGCCGGTGTATTGCGCACCCCTGACGCCTTCGCTGGCACTGGCAAGCGCACGCACTTGAAAGCCGCCCATGCGCGGGCTGAGGTACTTGACCGAATTGTTGATGCGCGGCGTGAAGAGGGTCATCGGCCAGGCTGCGCCGATGCCGGTGAAGTAGAAGGGATCGAGCGGCCCGGTGAGGTCGTCCATGGGGATGTAGTTGCGACCCAGCCGCAATTCGCCATAGGGCGTCACCAGCCCAACCATGGCCTCGCGGCCGAAGTAGATTCCGCCGAAACCCACAGTGCCGGTGTCTGCGTTGAAACCATGATCGAGCTTGAACTTCGCGCCCCAGCCGCCACCCAGGTCCTCGACGCCTTCGAAGATCAGGCGCGACGAGTCGCTGGACAGCGCCGTCAGCGTGCGGGAGCTGCCGTTGGGCGAGGAGATGCGCAGGTGGTCGACGGACATTTCCACCTTTCCGGACAGGGTGATGGAACTCTGAGCGCCCGCGCTCGTGGCAGCCCATGCCGCGCACGCGGCCACCAGATGGATGTGCCTGGCAGGCGAACGGCGCAAGCCGGATCTTGGCGCAGCTGCATGCCGCGCGAGCGATGAGGTCATTCTTGTTTGTCTCCGGGTGAGTGAGGTGACGGACCGAGGCGTCCCTCGATGGGCTCGATTGTTCGCAGCCCACATCCATGCGACAAATGAATTGTTTAAAGTATTGTCATTTGCCGCGCAAATGGAAGAACCGACATGCGATTCGACAAACTCGACCTGAATCTCCTCGTCGTGCTCGACGCCCTCCTGACCACCCGCAGCGTGACGCGCGCCGCGGAGCGCGTCTTCCTCAGCCAGCCTGCGACCAGCTTGTCCTTGCGGCGTCTGCGCGAGTACTTCAAGGACGAATTGCTGCAGCCCATCGGCAAGTCATTCGTCCTCACGCCGCTGGCTGCCGAACTGGTCAAACCGGTTCACGACGTGCTCCTGCGTGTGCAGGCCATCTCCCGGGCACAGCCAACATTCGACCCGGCCACCTCGCAGCGGCGCTTCGTCATCGATTCCTCGGACTACGTCATCTCGGTGTTGCTGTCGGAGGTGGTCAGGCGCGCGGCCAGCGCAGCGCCGCGGATGGAGTTCGACCTGCGCGCCAGAAGCCCACAGTCTCGCGACCTGTTGCAGGCCGGAGAGATCGAGCTGCTCATCACGCCGCAGTTCGCCATCGTGCCCGGGCATCCTTCCGAGTTGTTGTTCGAGGACACGTTTTCATGTCTCGTGAGTCCCGAGCATTTCGGCATGACGAAGAAGCTCACGGCGGAGCAGTATTTCGAGGCCTCGCACATCGGTGTCGAGTGGGGCGGTGGTCGGCGCCTGACCTATGACCAGCAGTTGATCGCCGTGGGCAAGCGCGCCCGCAGGCAGGACGTCATCGCGCCCAGCTTCACCCTGGTGCCGCCACTGTTGGTCGGAACACCGCGCATCGCCACGCTGCCGACACGGCTGGCGCAGCAGATCGCCGAGCGCTTTCCGCTGCGCGTCGTCGAGTGTCCGGTGGAGATCCCTGCGTTTGCCGAGCACATGCAATGGCACAAGTACCAGGAGCGCGATCCTGCGATCGCTTGGCTCCGCAGCTTGCTACTCGAAGTCGCGCAGGGCTTGCAGCCGAGCCGGGCGACAACGACGCGTGGCAGAGGGACGAGTGGGAAGTGACGCGGCCTTAAGAATCGCGGTGCGAAGAATGTCGCTCGGATGGCCGCGATGCGGATGAGCTCGTGCGTTCATCGTGCGACTGCCGCGGGCGACAACTAGCGCCCGATGGATCGAGCCTGAAGCGCCGCGTAGCCTCCGCCGAGCGCGATCAGGCTCATGCCCATCTAACTGGTGGCATTGGACCAATGTCCGAAGACCATCCATCCGAGCAATGCGGCCCATAGCATTTTCTAGGACGCCGCGGAAGGCTCCAAGACTACCAGTCAGTGCGCACGCGCTTCGGGAGGCGGAGTCAAACGTCCGGTCCTGGCCGTTCTACGACTTCGCGGGCAAGGTTCTTACCTGGCCTTGACGGACGAGAAAGTCCTTTGTGGCCCGAGCTAGGGAATCGTCTTCGATGACACCGGTCGCGCGAAAGAACTTCGAGCCGGTTCCTGTTTCCTGACCTTCTTGAAGGCAGTCACTGGCTGATGGCCTGAAGGGGTCAAATGCGCGCAGGTCGCCAAGTTCCGTGGAAGCCGAACGGTACGCGATGCGGCAAACGGGCGACCGCGACGGGTTCCGCCGCCAAGTCCATTGCATCGAATACCAGCAGGTCGCTGCGCCTGTCCTGTTTACGCCAGGCCACGGCGAGCAGCCAGCCGTCGCCCTCGGCTGCGTCGGTGGCGCGCGGCACGAACACCGGTTCCGACACCACGTCTCCATGCGGCAGCGTGTACATGCTGCGCTCGCCGGTATCGAAATCGAAACGGGCTAGGCTGTCGTAAAGCACGCTTTCCGAGTCATCCCTTGCTCGCGCCGTCGCATGGCAGGTGTAGAAACCATAGCGGTTGCGCCGGCCCGCGTAGCGCTCGTCGATGCGTGGAAACTCAGCCACCAAGTCGTCGAGGTACTCGCGCCGGAATCCCGTGTCCGTGCCGCTCAAATCGAAAGTCCAGCGGCACAGGCGTGCAGCCATGGCGGCGGGGTCACCGGCAAGGCCTTCGGCATCGGGCAGTCCAGGCGCCGTTTCCGACTGCATCACGTAAGCCACGACAGTGGCGCCGTCGTCCCAGGCATTCATCACATGGAACACGTGGCAGGCGTCGGAGTCGAACCAACGCAGTGTGTCCGCAGTGCCGCTGCGCTGCATCACGCCAACATGGGTCCGCAGGGCGGCATCCCAGGCCAGCAGTGGCTTTCCGCGCATCGCGCGTTCCACGCTGAGCGTCAGTGGCGTAACGGGAAAGAGCACATGCCCGCGCGTCACCATGAAGTCGTGCGCCATGCTGGCATGCGGCGCTTTGAAAGACTCTAGCCGTGTGACCTCGCAGTGCTTGTCCATCACGCCGTAGAGCATGGTCGGCGAACAAGGGCCGTCTGGCGAGTAAGCAAAGAAGTGCAGTTCGCCGCTCTCGGGGTCCACCTTTGGGTGCGCGGTGCATCGCGAGGTCACCCGGTCGCCGAAGCTCTGGTGCCCTTTGGAAGCCAGCGTGTGGGCGTCGAGCTCAAAGGGTTGATGCGACTCTTCGAGGGCGAACAACCGGTCGCCATGCCACAGCATGCTGGTGTTGGCCGTGCCACCGTTTTGGCCCTGCGCCAGCGGGTCGCTGGTGGCGGGGTTGCCGAAAGTGCCGAAGAGCGCGCGCCCGGCTTCATGTTCGAGCTGCCATTTCGGCGTGCGCGCCCAACGGTTGCTGTACGACACGCTGCCCTTGTCGACGTGGAAGGCATGCACCATGCCGTCGCCAGAGAACCAGTGGTAGTTGTTGTCGCGCGGCGCGTACTGCGGGCTTGGGCCGACACGGTACAGGCTACCCGACAGTCCGAGTGGCATCGTGCCTTCGATGTGGAGGTGCGTGATGTCGTGCTCCTCGGCGAGCGGTGCGTAGTTGCCGGCGAAGAAGTGAGGGTTCGTTTGTGCTTCTGCGTTCACGTGGAGCCTTTGGGGTTCATTTGTGAGGTCGATGTGTCGTTCAGGCGCGCGATGGCTTGCCCGACGTAGGCGGCCAATGTCTCGTCGATGCCTGAGCCAACCCGCAGCGCCGAATCGTGGTGAAACGCGCGCTGCAGCTTCGCGCCTAGTGCGGCATCGCCGCCCACCTTGGCGAGCGAGAGCTCCTGCCAGCGCCGGGCCAGCGCACGCATGGCTTCGTCATCGATGGGGGTCCCTGCCAACATCTGTTGCCGAACTTCGGCGATAAGCGGCGGCCATGCATCGGTCTGCGCAACGTAGTGCTGGCGCAGCTTGGCCATGTCGCGGACGCTGCAGTAGGGCGCGTAGAGCTGGAGGCGCGCGAAGGCCATGGCGTGCGAGATGTAGCGGATGCCTGCGCGGTCCCCACCGGTCAGCGCGTGGAGCGACGGCTCGTTCCAGTGCATGGTGTAGAGCTTCATCAGCAGCCCCTCGTCGCCGCCAGCTTCGTCGAGCAACAGCTCAATCCAACGTTGAGCCAGGGTCTGCGCTTGCGGGCTCTCGGGCGATACGCCGGCGGCGACCAGGCGGTGCAGCCACGCCGACAACTCGGCACGCTCGGGCGCCATGGCGTCAGCGAAACCGTCGCGCTGCGCCTTGAGCGTGCGCTGTTCGTCTTCGCTGAAGTACTTCGAGCCCGCGACCATGCTTTCGAGTGCCAGCAGCCAGTCGTCCATGCCGGGTTCTTCGCTGGCTTGCAGCTGGTCCTGCACCGCGAGCAGATGGGTGCGCAGCGCCGACGCCTGCAGGATTTCGCGGTCGAGCTGCGCCACCTGCTGCGCCACGACTTCCGAGATACCGCCGGCTGCGTTGTCGAGCAGGCCTTGTATGTCGGCAAGCGACAGGTCGAGTCGCCGCAACGCCTGAATGCGGTAGAGACGCGCCACGTCTTTCCGCCCATATAGGCGGTAGCCGCCACTGGACCTTTCGGACGGCACCAGCAGGGCGATATCGTCATAGTGCCGCAACGCGCGCACTGTCAGCCCGGTGCGCCGGGCCAGTTCACCAATCCTCAGAAACATGCCTTCCCTCTCAATTTGAAAGGCATCCTAGACCGTGCCGTTACGAGAGGGTCAAGCACTTTTCCTGGCCCGCGGTCGCTCCGCCATCAGCTTTGTCGCTTCCGAGGCGACTCTGGCAAGAAGCTGGACCGCCGCGCCGAACTTTCGCTATTGGCCGCGATGGGACCTTCAAGGAACCAACTCACTGACTACGCCGACTCCGACAATCCTCGCACCTTCTAAGATCTGAAATTGTGATCCAACGACCAGATCCCCGTAGTCGACATCGGGTGCATAGATGAACGCGACCTCAGCATCTGTACAAATTCCGGGCTGAATCGGCCTGCTGGATTCATCGCCCGAAAAGACCACCCCCAAGTACTCTCCACTGCCGACGCGAAAGTGAGGTCTGTACTTTCGGGTCAAGTACGCGGGCATCGTTCGACCGCCAACTTCCGCGGCAACGAACTGAACTAACACCTTCGCACCGGGCATATATTGGGCTTGATCGTATGACTGCTGAGGAACGAACTGGAGCCGGGTTGTGTAGGAATCGACTTCTTTGATGAACTGCTCGACCGTGGCGGCCTTCCAGTCCCGAGGATAGAACAGTTCCGTTTTCAGCCGGCCGAAGAAGCCTTCGCGCGCTGCGTTGTCAACGGGACATGCAGTAGGCGTTCGATCTGTCACCCACGATCCGCGGTCATGGCTTCCCCGCGCTGAATGTGGGCGCCACACTGCAGGCGCTGAGATCTTCGCGTTCGCCCCCGGCGTCAATTCGGCCACGCTGTAGGTCAGCATGGAGCGTGGCCTCATGACAATCGCGGAGCCGCGGCAAATCAACGCCAAGGTCAGTTGAGCGGGAAGTTCGCATTCATCTTCCCCTAGCGAGCTCTAGCGCAGACCTTCCGCGGCACTTGCGAAACCTGTGCTGCGGGTCAAGGGTTTACACCTAGCCGGCGATCCGGGAATCCGGACGGCTCTTTCGCGCCTCATCCGGGTCGTCGGCATCGCAGGCATGCTGAGTTTTCAGGAGCCCGTATGAAATCAACGACTTAGCACGTTGCGACGTCCGCCGAAGGCGTGGCACATCGATTGCTCTTGATCAAGGCCGGCCGCATCGCCCGATGCGGCTTTCGGCCACGACACAGGAGACAAACCGATGAGCACCATGAGTGACCTTGACCCCACGGAAACTGGCGAGTGGATCGATGCGCTCGGCGCCGTTCAACAGCACCGCGGCAGCGAACGCACGAACTTTCTGCTGAACCGCCTGGTCGACGAAGGCCGCCGCGACGGGGTGTACGTGCCGCGCTCGCTGAACACGGCCTACAAGAACACCATCCCGCCCGAGAAGGAAGAAAAATCCACCGGCAACCGCGAGATCGAGCATCGCCTGCGCTCGATCATCCGGTGGAACGCGATGGCGATCATCCTGCGCGCCAACAAAGACTCGTCGGAACTCGGCGGCCACATCGCGAGCTTCCAGTCGGCCGCAACGCTCTACGACATCGGCTTCGGCCACTTCTGGCATGCGGCCACCGACACGCACGGCGGAGACCTGCTGTTCATCCAGGGCCACAGCTCCCCCGGCATCTATGCACGCGCTTTTCTCGAAGGCCGGCTGAGCGAGCAGCAGCTGCTCAACTATCGCCAGGAGTCCGACGGCAACGGCATCCCGTCGTATCCGCATCCTTGGCTCATGCCCGACTTCTGGCAGTTCCCGACCGTGTCGATGGGCCTCGGCCCGCTGATGGCGATCTACCAGGCGCGCTTCTTGAAGTACCTGCACGGCCGCGGTCTCGCCGACACGGCGCCGCGCAAGGTCTGGGCTTTCATGGGCGATGGCGAGATGGACGAGCCCGAGTCGCTCGGCGCCATCTCGCTCGCGGGCCGCGAGAGCCTGGACAACCTCGTGTTCGTCATCAACTGCAACCTGCAGCGCCTGGACGGCCCGGTGCGCGGCAACGGCAAGATCGTGCAGGAGCTCGAGAGCGTGTTCCGCGGGGCAGGCTGGAACGTCATCAAGGTGCTTTGGGGCGGCGGCTGGGACAAGCTGCTGGCCAAGGACAAGAGCGGCAAGCTCCTGCAGCGCATGGAAGAGTGCGTGGACGGCGAGTACCAGGACTTCAAGAGCAAGAGCGGCGCCTACGTGCGTGAGCACTTCTTCGGCAAGTACGACGAGACCAAGGCACTGGTCGCCGACATGACCGACGACGAGATCTGGGGCCTCACGCGCGGCGGCCACGACCCCGAGAAGGTGTTCGCCGCGTATGCCGCAGCCGTCAAGCACAAGGGCCAGCCCACGCTGATCCTGCCCAAGACGGTGAAGGGCTACGGCATGGGCGAATCGGGCGAAGGCCAGATGATCGCGCACCAGGCCAAGAAGATGACGCAGGACGCGCTGCGAGGCTTTCGCGACCGCTTCCAGATCCCGGTGTCCGACGAAGAGCTGCCCAACGTGCCGTTCATCCAGCTGGCCGAAGACAGCCCCGAGATGAAGTACCTGCGCGAGCGCCGTGCCGCGCTGGGCGGCTACCTGCCGCTGCGCCGCCGCAAGTCGGCCGCGCTGGAGATTCCACCGCTGGCCACCTTCGATCGCTTGCTGAAAGATACCGGCGAGCGCGAGATTTCCACCACCATGGCCTTCGTGCAGATGCTCGGCACGCTGGTGCGCGACAAGCAGATCGGCAAGCACGTGGTGCCCATCGTGCCCGACGAGTCGCGCACCTTCGGCATGGAGGGCATGTTCCGCCAGCTGGGCATCTGGTCGTCGCTCGGCCAGCTCTACAAGCCGCAGGACGCCGACCAGCTCATGTACTACCGCGAGTCGAAAGACGGGCAGGTGCTGCAGGAAGGCATCAACGAGGGCGGCGCGATGTCCAGCTGGATCGTCGCGGCCACCTCGTACAGCACGAACAACGTGCCGATGATTCCGTTCTACATCTACTACTCGATGTTCGGCCTGCAGCGCGTGGGCGACCTGGCCTGGCTCGCCGGCGACATGCGTGCGCGCGGCTTCCTGCTCGGCGGCACCGCGGGGCGCACCACGCTCAACGGCGAAGGCCTGCAGCACGAAGACGGCCACAGCCACATCCTGGCCGGGACCATTCCGAACTGCGTCTCGTACGACCCGACCTTTGCCTACGAGGTGGTGACCATCGTGCGCGACGGCATGCGCCGCATGTATGCCGAGCAGGAGGACGTGTACTACTACATCACCCTCATGAACGAGAACTACACCCACCCCGGCATGCCCGAGGGCAGCGAGGCGGGGATTCTCAAGGGCCTCTACCAATTGAGCGACGGCGGCAAGACGCCCAAGAAGGGCCATCGCGTGCAGCTCATGGGCAGCGGCACCATCCTGCGCGAGGTGATTTTCGCGGCCGAGCTGCTCAAGAGCGACTTCGGCATTGCCTCGGACGTGTGGAGCGCCACCAGCTACAACGAGCTGCGCCGCGACGGCATGGCCGCCGAGCGCTGGAGCCGGCTGCACCCGACCGAGCCCGCGCGCAAGAGCCACGTCGAGCAATGCCTCGAAGGGCACGACGGCCCCGTCATCGCGGCCACCGACTACATGCGCAACTACGCCGACCAGGTGCGCGAGTACGTGCAGGCCGCGGGCCGGCGCTACACGGTGCTGGGCACCGACGGCTTCGGCCGCAGCGACTACCGCCGCAAGCTGCGCCGCTTCTTCGAGGTCGACCGCTGGCACGTGGTGGTGGCCGCGCTCAAGGCGCTGGCCGACGACGGCGTGATCAAGCACGCCGTGGTGGCCGAGGCCATCGCGAAGTACGGGCTCGATGCCGAGCGCGCAGCCCCCTGGACCGTCTGAGGCAGTACCGAACATGAGCAACGCAATCGACATCAAGGTTCCGGACATCGGCGATTTCAGCGATGTGCCGGTCATCGAGATCTTCGTGAAAGTCGGCGACACGGTGAAAGCCGAAGACCCGCTGGTCTCGCTCGAATCCGACAAGGCCACGATGGACGTGCCCGCGCCGCGCGGTGGCGTGGTGGAGTCCATCGCGGTGAAGTTGGGCGACAAGATCAGCGAAGGCAGCGTCATCATGACGTTCAAGGCAGAGGGCGGTGCTGCTGCTCCCGCGCCCGCCGAAGCGGCCAAGCCCAGCGTGAGCGCCGCGCCCTCGGCCACCAGCGCGCCTGCTGGAATCGCCGAAGTGCGCGTGCCCGACATCGGCGACTTCAAGGACGTGCCGGTCATCGAGATCTTTGTGAAAGTCGGCGACACGGTGAAGGCCGAAGACCCGATCGTCTCGCTCGAATCGGATAAGGCCACGATGGATGTGCCCGCGCCGCTCTCGGGCGTGGTGACTGCCATCGGCATCAAGATCGGGGACAAGGTCAGCGAAGGGTCGGTGATCCTGTCGCTCGCGACGGGCGATGCGCCTGTGGCGACTGCTGCTGCACCGGCGCCGGCTGCACCCGTCGTCGCACCGGCACAAGCCGCAGCATCGGCCAGCGGCGCTATCGACGAAGCCGCCTTCGCACTTGCCTACGCCGGCCCCGCCGTGCGCAAGCTCGCACGCGAACTGGGCGTCGACCTCGGAAAGATCAAGGGCACCGGCGACCACGGCCGCATCGTGCGCGCCGACGTCGAGGCCTTCGCGAAGGGCGGCGGCGCGGCCGCCGCACCAGTCGCCGGCAAGCCTGCTGCGGCGCCCGCAGGCGGTGGCGTCGGTGGCATCGACCTGCTGCCCTGGCCCAAGGTCGACTTCGCCAAGTTCGGCCCGACCGAGCGCAAAGAACTGTCACGCATCAAGAAGATCAGCGCCGCCAACCTGCACCGCAACTGGGTCGTCATTCCGCATGTGACGACGCACGACGAGGCCGACATCACCGACCTCGAGCAGTTCCGCGTGCAGATGAACAAGGAGCTGGAGAAGTCGGGCGCCAAGATCAGCATGCTGCCCTTCATGATGAAGGCGGCCGTCACCGCGCTGAAGAAGTTCCCCGAGTTCAACGCGAGCCTCGACGGCGATGCGCTGGTGCTCAAGAACTACTGGCACATCGGCTTCGCGGCCGACACGCCCAACGGGCTCATGGTGCCGGTGATCCGCGACGTCGACAAGAAGACCGTGCCCGAGATAGCCAAGGAGATGGGCGAACTTGCCAAGCTCGCGCGCGACGGAAAGCTCAAGCCCGACCAGATGTCGGGCGGCACCTTCACCATCAGCTCGCTGGGCGGCATCGGCGGCATCTACTTCACGCCGATCATCAATGCGCCCGAGGTCGCCATCATGGGCGTGTGCAAGAGCTACTGGAAGCAGCACTCCGCCGACGGCAAGACCTACACCTCGCGCCTCACGCTGCCGCTGTCCCTCTCGTGGGACCACCGCGTGATCGACGGCGCCGCCGCCGCGCGCTTCAACGTCTATTTCGCCAACGTGCTCGCCGACCTGCGTCGCGTGCTGTTCTGAAGGAAGCTCCCAAATGGCACACACGGTGGAAGTCAAGGTTCCCGACATCGGCGATTTCAAGGATGTCGCGATCATCGAACTGCTGGTCAAGCCCGGCGAGGTCATCGCGGTCGATACCGGGTTGATCATGGTGGAGTCCGACAAGGCCTCGATGGAAATTCCGTCGAGTCATGCGGGGACGGTGAAGGAGTTGAAGGTTGCGCTGGGCGACAAGGTGAGCGAGGGCTCGGTCATACTGGTCATTGAGACATCGGCAGCCGCGCCGGCTGCAGCGCCTTCTCCCGCACCAGCACCCGCCGCCGCACCTGTTGCCGCAGCCCCCGCACCCGTGGCCGGCAGCTACACCGGCAAGGCCGACATCGAATGCGAAGTGCTCGTGCTCGGCGCCGGCCCCGGCGGCTACTCGGCCGCGTTCCGCAGCGCCGACCTCGGCATGAAGACCGTGCTGGTCGAACGCTACGCCACACTCGGCGGCGTCTGCCTCAACGTGGGCTGCATCCCCTCCAAGGCGCTGCTGCACACGGCCGGCGTGATGGACGAGGTGAAGCTGCTCGCCAAGCACGGCATCAAGTACAGCGCGCCCGAAGTCGACATCGACGCGCTGCGCGACTTCAAGGACGGTGTGATCAAGAAGCTCACCGGCGGCCTCGCCGGCATGGCGAAGGCGCGCAAGGTCGAGGTCGTGACAGGCGTCGGCAGCTTCCTCGATGCGTATCACGTCGAAGTGGTGGACGAGGGCGGTGCGAAGAAGGTGGTGAAGTTCGCCAAGGCCATCATCGCCGCGGGCTCGCAGGCGGTGAAGCTGCCCTTCATGCCCGAGGACGACCGCGTCGTCGACTCCACCGGCGCGCTGCTGCTCAAGGGCATTCCCAAGCGCATGCTGGTCATCGGCGGCGGCATCATCGGCCTGGAAATGGCCACGGTGTACTCGACGCTGGGCACGCGCATCGACGTGGTCGAGATGCTCGACGGCCTGATGCAGGGCGCCGACCGCGACCTCGTGAAGGTGTGGGAGAAGGTCAACGCGCCGCGCTTCGACAACGTGATGCTCAAGACGAAGACCGTCGGTGCGAAGGCGACGAAAGCCGGCATCGAGGTCAGCTTCGAGGGCGAGAAGGCGCCCAAGGAGCCGCAGGTCTACGACCTGGTGCTCGTGGCCGTGGGCCGCAGTCCCAACGGCAAGAAGCTCGCCGCTGACAAGGCCGGCGTGGCCGTCACCGACCGCGGCTTCATCGACGTCGACAAGCAGATGCGCACCAACGTACCGCACATCTTCGCCATCGGCGACATCGTGGGCCAGCCCATGCTCGCGCACAAGGCTGTGCACGAGGCCCATGTGGCCGCGGAAGTAGCGCACGGCGAGGCCTCGTACTTCGACGCAAGGCAGATCCCTTCGGTCGCCTACACCGACCCCGAAGTGGCATGGGCCGGCAAGACCGAGGAACAGTGCAAAGCCGAGGGCCTGAAGGTCGGCAAGGCGGTGTTCCCGTGGGCCGCATCGGGCCGCGCGATCGCCAACGGGCGCGACGAAGGATTTACCAAGCTGCTGTTCGATGAGGTCACGCACCGCATCGTCGGCGGCGGCATCGTCGGCACGCATGCGGGCGACCTGATCAGCGAGGTGTGCCTGGCCATCGAGATGGGCTGCGAGCCCTCCGACATCGGCAAGACCATTCACCCGCATCCGACGCTCGGCGAATCCATCGGCATGGCGGCCGAGGTGTTCGAGGGGCATTGCACCGACCTGCCCCCGGTGAAGAAGAAGTAGGCGCTGCCATGCCGCTCGCACTGGCTTTCGAGGCGCTGGGATCGGGGCCTCCGGTGATGATCCTGCACGGCCTATTCGGCGCGGGCCGCAACTGGACGCAGGTGGCGCAGGCGCTGGCCGCGGACCACCGCGTCTATCTGCCCGACGCCCGCAACCACGGCGCCTCGCCCTGGGCCGAGTCCATGTCGTACGTCGAGATGGCGGGCGACGTGCTCGCCCTGATCGAGCGCGAGCAGCTGCAGCGGCCCTTCGTGATCGGCCACAGCATGGGCGGAAAGACCGCGATGGCGCTCGCGCTGTCGCATCCACAGGCCATCGCCGGCATCGCCGTGATCGATATCGCGCCCGAGAGCTATACCGACCAGTTCTCGTCGTACGTGTCGGCCATGCGCAGCCTCGACGTGGCGGGTGCGGCCAGCCGCCGCGAGATCCGCCAGGCGCTGGCCGACAGCCTCAGCGCCGAAGCGCCGGTCGACTTCCTCATGCAGAACCTGCGCCGGCAGAACGACCGCTTCGACTGGCGCCTGAACCTGCTGGCCACGGGCCTGTGCATGCGCGAACTCTGCAGCTTTCCCGATGCGCTGCGCGAAACGCGCTACGACGGCCCGGCGCTCTTCCTCCACGGCGCGGAGTCCGACTACGTGCGGCCCACGTCGCTCGCAGGCATTCGCGCGATGTTCCGGCATGCCGAGGTCGAGCGCATCGCCGATGCCGGCCACTGGGTGCATGCCGACCAGCCCGCGGCGCTGCTGTGCGGCCTGCGCGACTGGTTGACCGACGCCAACGCGGCAGCCACAGCCCCTCTTTGAAAAATCCCCACGGAGACACCATGTCCGACGAAAAACTGCGCGAAGCTGCCCTCGACTACCACCGCTATCCCACGCCCGGCAAGATCTCGGTGAACCCGACCAAGCCGATGGCCACGCAGCGCGACCTGGCGCTCGCGTACTCGCCCGGCGTGGCCGAGGCTTGCATGGAAATCGTGCGCGACCCGGCCGAGGCGATGAACCTCACCTCGCGCGCCAACCTCGTGGCCGTCATCACCAACGGCACGGCGGTGCTGGGCCTGGGCAACATCGGCGCGCTGGCCGGCAAGCCGGTGATGGAGGGCAAGGCCTGCCTCTTCAAGAAGTTCGCGGGCATCGACGTGTTCGACATCGAGCTCGACGAAAGCGACCCCGACGCGCTCATCGACACCATCGCGCGCATGGAGCCCACTTTCGGTGGCATCAACCTGGAGGACATCAAGGCGCCCGAGTGCTTCTACATCGAGAAGAAGCTGCGCGAGCGCATGAAGATCCCGGTGTTCCACGACGACCAGCACGGCACCGCCATCGTCGCGGCTGCGGCCATCCTCAATGCGCTGCGGCATGTGAATAAGGACATCCGTGAAGTGAAGCTCGTGGCCTCGGGTGCGGGCGCCGCGGCACTGGCATGCCTGGACCTGATCGTGAGCCTGGGCCTGCCGCAACAGAACATCTTCGTGTCCGACAGCGCGGGCGTGGTCTACACCGGGCGCAAGGAGCAGATGGACCCGAACAAGGCCCGCTATGCACAGGACACCTCGGCGCGCAAGCTGGCCGATGTGATCGGCGGCGCGGACATTTTCCTCGGGCTGTCGGCGGGCGGTGTGCTCAAGCCCGAGATGGTCAAGGAGATGGCGCGCGATCCGATCATCCTGGCCATGGCCAACCCGAACCCGGAGATCCTGCCGGAAGACGCGCTGGCCGTGCGGCCCGACGCGATCCTGGGCACGGGGCGGTCTGACTATCCGAACCAGGTCAACAACGTCCTGTGCTTCCCGTTCATCTTCCGTGGCGCGCTTGACGTGGGCGCGACCACGATCAACGAAGAGATGAAGCTCGCCGCCGTGCGCGCCATCGCCGAGCTCGCGCATGCCGAGATTCCCGAGGTGGTGGCACAGGCCTACGGCGCGGTCGGGCTGCGCTTCGGCCGCGACTACTTGATTCCCAAGCCCTTCGACCCGCGCCTGATCGAGTTCGTTGCGCCCGCGGTGGCGCAGGCTGCGGCGGACAGCGGCGTCGCAACGCGGCCCATCGCCGACATGAAGGCCTACCGCCAGCGCCTGTCGCAGTTCGTCTACCAGTCGGGCAGCAGCATGCAGCCTCTGTTCGCGGCCGCCAAGCAATCGCCCAAGCGCGTGGTCTACGCCGAAGGCGAAGACGAGCGCGTGCTGCGCGCCGCGCAGGTGGTGGTCGACGAAGGCCTCGCGCACCCGCTGCTGCTGGGCCGGCCCGAGGTGATCGCCGAGCGCATCGCGCAGTACGGCCTGCGCCTGTCGCTGGGTACCGACTGCGAAACCGTCGACCTGCTCGACCCCGCCGTGCACGGCGATGCCGCCGAGGCCTACTACCAGCTCAAGCGCCGCGACGGCGTCTCGCGCCTCGTGGCGCAGACCGAGATGCGCAGCCGCGGTACGCTGCTCGCGGCGATGCTGGTGCGCCAGGGCAAGGCCGACGCGATGCTGTGCGGCACGCTCGGCGGCTACGGCGATCACCTGCGGCATGTGCGCGACGTGATTGGCCTGCGTGCCGGCAGCAAGACCCTGGCTGCCATGCAGATGCTGATGCTGCCGGGGCGCCAGCTCTTCATCTGCGACACGCACGTCAACCGCGACCCCGACGCCGCGCAGATCGCCGAGATCGCGCTGCTCGCGGCCGAGGAAGTGCGCCGCTTCGGCGTGACGCCGGCCGTGGCGCTGCTGTCGCACTCGAACTTCGGTGGCTCCGATGCGGCCTCGGCCGTGAAGATGCGCGAAGCGCTCGCACTCATCCAGGCGACCGATCCGCAGCTCGCGGTCGAAGGCGAGATGCGCGGCGATGCGGCGCTCTCCAAGTCGATCCTCGACCACGAGTTCCCTGATTCGGCGCTGCAGACCGAGGCCAACGTGCTCGTCATGCCCAACGTCGACGCGGCCAACATCTCGTACAACCTGCTGCGCATGGCGGCGGGCAGTGGCATCACGGTGGGCGGCATCCTGCTGGGCGCGGCGCGCTCGGTGCACATCCTCACGCCTTCGTCCACGGTGCGCCGCATCGTCAACATGACGGCGCTGGCGGTGGTCGATGCCAACTCGCACCGCAACGCGGCCTGACGACGGCGCGACCATGAACGACACCGCGACTCTCCATGGTCCGCAGCGCGGCGAGGCCAAGACGCGCCGGATTCCGATCCGCGTCGTCGAGGCGGGACCAGCGCTCGCCAAGCCCGACTGGATCCGCGTGCGCGTCTCGCAGAGCGAGAGCTTTCGCGAGGTCAAACGCACGCTGCGCGAAGCGAACCTGCACACGGTGTGCGAAGAAGCCTCGTGCCCGAACATCGGCGAGTGCTTCGGCAAGGGCACGGCAACCTTCATGGTGCTGGGCGATCTGTGCACGCGCCGCTGCCCGTTCTGCGACGTGGCGCATGGCCGGCCGATGCCACCCGATCCGCACGAGGCGCAACACCTGGCAGAGACGGTCGCGCGGCTGAAGCTGAAGTACGTGGTGATCACCAGCGTGGACCGCGACGACCTGCGCGACGGCGGCGCGGCGCATTTCGCCAGCTGCATCCGCGCGGTGCGCGCGCAGTCGCCGGGCACGCAGATCGAGGTGCTGGTGCCCGACTTCCGTGGCCGTGCCGAGGTGGCGCTGGACATCCTCTCGGCCGACCCGCCCGACGTGATGAACCACAACCTCGAGACCGTGCCGCGCCTGTACCGCCAGGCGCGCCCTGGTGCCGACTACCTGCACTCGCTGCAACTGCTGCAGTCGTTCCGTGCGCGCTGCCCCGGGGTGCCCACCAAGAGTGGCCTGATGCTGGGCCTGGGCGAGACCGACGACGAGGTGCTCGATGTGATGCGCGACATGCGCAGCCACGGCGTCAGCATGCTCACCGTCGGCCAGTACCTGCAGCCGCGCCCCGGCAACCTTCCGGTGGAGCGCTACGTCGCGCCCGCGCAGTTCGAAGCCCTTGCCCAGCAGGCGCACGCCATGGGCTTTGCCCATGCAGCCTGCGGACCGCTCGTGCGGTCGAGCTACCACGCCGACCGGCAGGCCCATGCCGCCGGCGTCTGAAATTTCTAGGAGACCTTCGTGGACCATCAACCCGTATCCCAGCCCTTTTACAAATCGCTGTACTTCCAGGTCATCACTGCCATCGTCATCGGTGTGCTGCTGGGGCATTTCTATCCCGACACCGGCGCGTCGATGAAACCGCTGGGCGACGGCTTCATCAAGCTGATCAAGATGATCATCGCGCCGATCATCTTCTGCACGGTGGTGGTGGGCATCGCCGGCATGGAGGACATGAAGAAGGTCGGCAAGACCGGCGGCCTGGCGCTGCTGTATTTCGAGATCGTCAGCACTGTCGCGCTGGTGGTCGGGTTGGTCATCATCAACATCGTCAAGCCCGGGGCTGGCATGAATGTGGACGTGACCCAGCTCGACGCCAAGTCGGTGGCTGCCTACACCAAGCCGGGCCAGATGCAGGGCACGGTCGATTTCCTGCTGCACGTGATCCCCAATACCGTGGTCGACGCGTTCGCCAAGGGCGAGATCCTGCAGGTGTTGCTGATCGCCGTGATGTTCGGTTTTGCGCTGCACAAGTTCGGTGGGCGCGGCACACTGGTGTTCGACTTCATCGAGAAGTTCTCGCACGTGCTGTTCGTGATCGTGGGCTACATCATGAAGGTCGCGCCCATCGGCGCCTTCGGTGCCATGGCCTTCACCATCGGAAAATACGGTGTCAGCTCGCTGCTGCAGCTGGGTCAGCTGATGGCCACGTTCTATCTCACCTGCCTGCTGTTCGTCTTCGTGATCCTGGGCGGCATCGCACGCGTCCACGGCTTCAGCATCTGGAAGTTCATCAAGTACATCAAGGAAGAGCTGCTGATCGTGCTGGGCACGTCGTCCAGCGAGTCGGTGCTGCCGCGCATGATGGCCAAGCTGGAGAACCTCGGCGCGCGCAAGTCCGTGGTCGGCCTGGTCGTGCCCACCGGCTATTCGTTCAACCTGGACGGCACCAGCATCTACCTGACGATGGCCGCGGTGTTCATCGCCCAGGCCACCAACACGCCGATGTCGCTGACCGAGCAGATCACGCTGCTGCTGGTGTTGCTGCTGACGTCCAAGGGCGCGGCTGGCGTGACCGGCAGCGGCTTCATCGTGCTGGCGGCCACGTTGTCGGCGGTGGGCCATGTGCCGGTGGCGGGTCTTGCGCTCATTCTGGGCATCGACCGCTTCATGTCGGAAGCGCGCGCGCTCACCAACCTGATCGGCAACGGCGTGGCCACCATGGTGGTGGCCAAGTGGACCAACGACCTGGACACGGACCGCATGACGCGCATCCTGAACAACGAAACCCCGGCCCTGGCGGACGAGCCCGAGGCCGTGCTGGACAAGGTCGAGCACCACATGCCCGCGGACCCGGTGCGCTGACCCCCACGCCGACATTCCCATGAACCGTCCTGCGGACAGGCATCGCATCGTCATCGTCGGCGGCGGCGCCGGTGGCCTGGAGTTGGCGACGCGGCTGGGCGACACGCTCGGCAGGCGCGGCAAGGCCGACGTGGTCCTGATCGACAAGCAACGCACCCATGTGTGGAAGCCCAAGCTGCACGAAATCGCTTCCGGCAGCATGGACATGAGCGCTCACGAGGTCGACTACCTCGCGCAGGCGCACTGGCACGGCTTCCGCTTCCGGCTCGGCGAGCTGACCGGCATCGACCGCGAGCGGCGCGAGGTGCAGATAGCGCCGTACCTGGACGACGAAGGCCGCCTCGTCACGCCCGAGCGCGCCTTCGGCTACGACACGCTGGTGGTCGCCATCGGCAGCCTCAGCAACGACTTCGGCACGCCGGGTGTGCGCGAGCACGCGCTGCGCCTGGAGTCGAAGGCCGATGCGCAGCGCTTTCACCAGCGCATGGTCAACGCCTGCATCCGTGCGCATGCGCAGACCACGCCGCTGCGGCCCGAGCAGCTGCACGTGGCGATCATCGGCGCGGGCGCCACCGGCGTGGAGCTGGCAGCCGAACTGCACCGCACCACGCGCGAAGTCGTGGCCTATGGGCTGGACCGCGTGGATGCCGAGAAAGACATCCAGGTCAGCGTGATCGAAGCGGCCGACCGCGTGCTTCCCGCACTGCCGCAGCGCATGTCGACCGCCACCGAGGCGCTGCTGCGCAAGCTCGGCGTCGATGTGCACACCTCCGCCAAGGTCGCCGAGGTGCTGCCCGAAGGCGTGCGCCTGGCCGATGGCCGTGTGCTGCCGGCCGAGCTGGTGGTGTGGGCCGCGGGCGTGAAGGCGGCCGACTTCATGAAGGACATTGCGGGCTTGGAAACCAACCGCAGCAACCAGCTCGCGGTGCTGCCCACGCTGCAGACCACACGCGATGCCGACATCTTCGCCATCGGCGACTGCGCGGCCTGCGAGTGGCCGGAGGCCAACGAGGGCAAGGGCGGCCTGGTGCCGCCACGTGCGCAGGCGGCGCACCAGCAGGCCTCGCACGTCGCGGCGCAGATCGGCCGGCGCATGGCAGGCAAGGCGCTCAAGCCGTATCGCTACCGCGACTTCGGCTCGCTGGTGTCGCTCGGCGAATTCAGCACCGTCGGCAACATGATGGGCGGCCCGGTGGGTGGCAGCCTGATGATCGAAGGCCGCTTCGCGCGGCTCATGTACGTGTCGCTCTACAAGATGCACGAGCTGGCGCTGCACGGCGTCGTGAAGGTCTCGCTCGACACGCTCGCTCGCCTCATCACGCGGCGCACCGAACCCCACGTCAAGCTGCACTAAGCAGCAACGGCCATGACCACACCTTCAAACCCTTTAGCCGCGACCTCGTGGTTGCAAGCCTGGCAGCAAGGGCTGTCGCAAAGCCACCTGCAGTTCGGCGCGCTGATGCGCAATGCACTGGAGGCCGCGCCCATCGATGCACGTGGCAAGGCGCAGATGGACTTCGCGCTGCGCCAGGTGATCGACGCCGTGAACCCGGCTAACAGCTTCGCGACCAACCCCGAGGCGATGCAGGCCGCGCTCGACTCGGGCGGCACCAGCCTGCTCGAAGGCGCGCGCCTCTTTTTGGCCGACGTGGCGAAGGGCCGCATCTCGATGTCGGACGACGAGGCCTTCGAGGTCGGCCGCAACGTCGCGACCAGCCCGGGCAGCGTGGTGTTCGAGAACGCGCTGATGCAGCTCGTGCAGTACACGCCGTCCACGGCCAAGGTGCACAAGCGGCCACTGGTGATCGTGCCGCCCTGCATCAACAAGTTCTACATCCTCGACCTGCAGCCGGCGAACTCGCTGGTGGCGTATGCGGTGGAGCAGGGGCACACGGTGTTTCTCGTGTCGTGGCGCAACGTGTCCGAAGAACAGGGTCGCCTGGGCTGGGACGACTACGTGGAGAAAGGCGTGTTGCAGGCACTGGCCGTTGCGCGCGGCATCGCCCGCAGCGACAAGGTGAACACGCTCGGCTTCTGCATCGGTGGCACGCTGCTGGGCAGCGCGCTCGCCGTAGCCGCAGCGTGCGGCGAGAAACCCGCTGCCAGCGTCACGCTGCTGACAGCGATGCTCGACTTCTCCGATACCGGCGAACTGGGCCTGATGGTCGACGAGAACATGGTGGCCACGCGCGAGGCCAGCATCGGCCGTGGCGGCCTCATGAAGGGCCGCGAACTCGCAACGGTGTTCGCCGCGCTGCGCGCCAACGACCTGATCTGGCCCTACGTGGTCAACGGCTACCTCAAGGGCAAGGCGCCCGCGGCCTTCGACCTGTTGTTCTGGAACGGCGACGACACCAACCTGCCGGGCCCGATGTACTGCTGGTACCTGCGCAACACCTACCTGGAGAACAAGCTGCGCGTGCCCGGCGGCACGGTGCAGTGCGGCGTGCCGGTGGACCTGTCGCGCATCGAGGCACCGGCTTTCATCTACGCCTCGCGCGACGACCACATCGTGCCGTGGAAGACCGCCTATGCCGGCACGCAACTGCTGGGCGGTGAGACGCGCTTCGTGCTCGGCGCCAGCGGCCACATCGCGGGCGTGATCAATCCGCCCGCCAAGAAGAAGCGCAACCACTGGGTCGGCGATCTCGCGGCCGATGCGGGCGCCTGGCTCGACAACGCGCAAAGCATCGACGGCAGCTGGTGGCCCGCGTGGAGTGAGTGGCTCGCCATGCATGCCGGCGCGAAGGTCGCCGCACGCCGTGTGCTGGGCAGCGCCGAGTTTCCCGTCATCGAGCCCGCCCCCGGGCGCTATGTCAAAGCCAAGGCGGCCTGAGTCCGGGCCGCCCCCATTCCTTCTTTCCCTCGCATCAACCTCAAGGAGATTCTCATGTCAGACGATATCGTGATCGTGGCCGCGCAACGCACGGCGGTCGGCAAGTTCGGCGGCGCACTCGCCGGCACGGCCGCGCCCGATCTGGGCGCGCACGTGGTGAAGGGGCTGCTCGAGAAGGCCGGCGTGCCGGGCGATGCCGTGTCCGAGGTGATCATGGGCCAGGTGCTCGCGGCCGGCGCGGGGCAAAACCCAGCGCGGCAGACGGTCATCAAGGCGGGCCTGCCCATCGGCGTGCCGGGCCTCACCATCAACAAGGTCTGCGGCTCGGGCCTGAAGGCCGTGATGCTGGCGGCGCAGGCCGTGAAGTGCGGCGATGCCGAGATCGTGGTGGCCGGCGGGCAGGAGAACATGAGCGCCGCACCGCACGTGCTGCCCAACTCGCGCAACGGCCAGCGCATGGGCGACTGGAAGCTGGTCGACACGATGATCGTGGACGGCCTCTGGGACGTCTACAACCAGTACCACATGGGCACTACGGCCGAGAACGTGGCCAAGAAGTACGGCATCACGCGCGAGATGCAGGACGCGCTCGCGCTGGCCTCGCAACAGAAGGCCGCCGCCGCGCAGGATGCCGGTCGCTTTGACGACGAGATCCTTCCCTTCAGCATCGCGCAGAAGAAGGGCGACCCGATCGTCTTCTCGGCCGACGAGTTCGTGAACCGCAAGACCAACGCCGACGCGCTCGCGGGTCTGCGCCCCGCCTTCGACAAGGCCGGCTCGGTGACCGCCGGCAATGCCTCGGGCCTGAACGACGGTGCCGCTGCGGTGCTGGTGATGTCGGCTTCGCGCGCGGCAGCCCTGGGCCTCCAGCCGCTGGCCGTGATCCGCGCCTATGCGAGCGCGGGCCTCGATCCGTCGCTGATGGGCATGGGCCCGGTGCCCGCCTCGCAGCTCGCGCTCAAGAAGGCCGGCTGGAAGGCGCAGGACCTCGACCTCATGGAGATCAACGAAGCCTTCGCGGCGCAGGCCTGCGCGGTCAACCAGCAGATGGAATGGGACACGAGCCGCATCAACGTGAACGGCGGCGCCATCGCCATCGGTCATCCGATCGGCGCCTCGGGCTGCCGCGTGCTTGTGACGCTGCTGCACGAGATGCGCCGCCGCGGCGCGAACAAGGGCCTCGCGTCGCTGTGCATCGGCGGCGGCATGGGCGTGGCGCTCGCGGTCGAACGCGCCTGAACCGGATTTCTTTCATTCATTCACCAAGCAACGAGGAGCAAGCCAAATGAGCAACAAAGAACAAGTGGTCCTGGTCACCGGCGGCATGGGCGGCCTGGGCGAGACGATCTCCACCAAGATGGTCGATGCGGGCTACAAGCTCGCGGTGACCTATTCGCCGGGCAACAAGTCGCACGCCGACTGGGTGGCTCAGATGGCGTCGCGCGGCTACCAGATCCTGGCCGTGCCCTGCGACGTGGCCGACTACGATTCCTGCGCCAGGGCCGTGAGCCAGGTGCAGGAGGCGCTGGGTCCGGTCGACGTGCTGGTCAACAACGCCGGCATCACGCGCGACATGACCTTCAAGAAGATGGACCAGATCAACTGGAACGCCGTGCTGCGCACCAACCTCGACAGCCTGTTCAACATGAGCAAGCAGGTGGCCGACGGCATGGTGGATCGCGGCTGGGGCCGCATCATCAACGTGTCGTCGGTGAATGGCTCCAAGGGCGCGTTCGGCCAGACCAACTACTCGGCCGCCAAGGCCGGCGTGCACGGTTTCACCAAGGCGCTGGCGCTCGAAGTGGCCAAGAAGGGCGTGACGGTCAACACCATCTCGCCGGGCTACATCGGCACGAAGATGGTCACGGCCATCCCCAAGGAAGTGCTCGACAGCAAGATCCTGCCGCACATCCCGGTGGGGCGTCTGGGCAAGCCCGAGGAAGTCGCGGGCCTGATCATCTACCTGGCTTCGGAAGAAGCCGCCTTCGTGACGGGCGCCAACATCGCCATCAACGGCGGCCAGCACATGCAATGAACGGACGACCATGATTCTCAAAAACGGCATCGATCAGGTCGCACTGATCAACAAGTTCACCGACGCCACGGCCAAGCAGGGCGAGACCATCCGCAAGACCGTGCACGAGGCCACGCTCAAGGCGCTGCAGGGCCGCGAGCTCACGCTCGCGAACATCCGGCAGGTGCTGGGCGTGGTCACCAAGGCGGCCTCGACCGGTGCGGAGGGCAGCAAGCTGCCCGCGCCCGACGTGGAGGCACTTCTGGCCAAGGCCTTCGCGGGCATGGACGGCGCGCTGGAGCAGGCGGTGGTGGCCAACCAGCGCGCGCTGCAGCAGCTGGTCGACCAGGGCGTGAGCTTGCGCGAGACGCAACTCAAGAAGGCGCTCGCCGACATCGAGAAGATGGAAGACACGCTGTTTGCCAGCGTGCGCAAGGCGGCGCCGATGGACGGCCCGTGGAGCGGCGTGTTCCAGGCGATGCAGGGCAAGAAAACCGACACCGGCGCGCGCGCCACGGTGGCGCTCGAGCAGTTGATGGAAGACACGCACAAGAACCTGCGCGACGGCCGCGCGATGAGCCTGCGCGCTTCGCAGGCGCTGCTCGACAGCTACGCGACGCTGGCGAGCGGCGTGCTGATCGGCATGTCCGAGGCCCTGAAGCAGGGCGGCGCGGCGAAGCGATGACCCCCGCCGGCGGCAGCCGTGCCGCCGCCGGCCTGAAAGGAATCTGATGGACGCCCTGATCCTCGCCCGCATGCAGTTCGCGGCCAACATCACCTTCCACATCCTCTTTCCCACGATCAGCATCGCGCTGGGCTGGCTGCTGCTGTTTTTTCGCTGGCGGTGGCTGCGCACGCGCGGCGGCACCGACGCCGCGTTGGCGCAGGGCTGGCTCGACGCCTACCGCTTCTGGACCAAGGTGTTCGCGCTGACCTTCGCGCTGGGCGTGGTGAGCGGGATCACCATGAGCTTCCAATTCGGAACCAACTGGCCGGGCTTCATGGAGCGCGTGGGCAACGTGGCGGGGCCGTTGCTGGGCTACGAAGTGCTGACCGCGTTCTTTCTCGAAGCGGGTTTTCTCGGCGTGATGCTGTTCGGCCACGGCAAGGTCGGCGAGCGCGTGCACCTGATGTCGACCTTCATGGTGGCCTTCGGCACCACGCTCTCGGCCTTCTGGATCCTGGCGCTCAACTCGTGGATGCAGACGCCCGCCGGCCACGAGATCGTGAACGGCGAGTTCCACGTCGCGAGCTGGCTCGCGGTGATCTTCAACCCCTCGTTCCCGTACCGTTTCGCGCACATGCTGCTGGCCTCGGCGCTGACCTGCGCGTTCCTCCTGATTGGCCTGTCGGCCTGGCAGGTGCTGCGCGGCGTGGGACAGCGCAGCGCGGCGCGCGTGCTGCGCGTGGGGCTCACGCTGGCGGCGGTACTGATTCCGGTGCAGATCGTGGTGGGCGACATGCACGGCCTCAACACACTCGAACACCAGCCCGCCAAGATCGCCGCGATGGAAGGCGTGTGGGAGACGGAGCGCGGTGCGCCGCTGCTGCTGTTCGCCATTCCCGATGCGACGGCGCGCAAGAACCACTTCGAGATCGCGATCCCGAACGGCGCGAGCCTGATCCTCACGCACAAGACCGACGGGGAGATTCGTGGGCTCAACGATTTTCCCGGTGCGCATCCGCCGCCGCTGCCGATGTTCTTCGCGTTCCGCATCATGGTCGGCATGGGGATGCTGATGCTGGCGACCAGCTGGCTTGGCTGGTGGCTGTACCGCCGCACGAAATGGCAGCCGGCCATGCTGCCGCGCGCACTGCTGTGGCTGTTCGCAGGCATGACCTTCTCGGGCTGGGTCGCCACGGTGGCGGGCTGGTATGTCACCGAGATCGGCCGGCAGCCCTACATCGTCTACGGGCTGGTGCGCACGGCCGACGTGGTGTCGAAGGTGCCGTCGGCAATGATCGGCCTCACGCTGGCGCTCTACGTCGCGCTGTACCTCGCGCTCATCGTGGCCTACGTGGCGGTGCTCAAGTACATGGCCGAGAAGCCCGATGAAGTGCAGGCGACCGAGCCCGCGGAGCAGGCCGCAACGCCGGTGGGCGCGATCACCTCGCCGATCGTCGAAGGGGGCCGTACATGAACGGGATGATGAGCGTCGATGCCGCGCTGCCGGTGATTTTCATGGTGCTGATGGGCGTGTCCATGCTGGTCTACGTGGTCAGCGACGGCTACGACCTCGGCGTGGGCATGCTCATGCACCGCGCCACCGATGCCGAGAAGGACGTGATGGTCGCCTCCATCGGCCCGTTCTGGGACGCCAACGAAACCTGGCTGGTGCTGGGCGTGGGCATCCTGCTGGTGGCCTTTCCGAAGGCGCACGGCCTCGTGCTTGGCGAGCTGTACCTGCCGGTGACGCTGATGCTCATCGGTCTCACGCTACGCGGCGTGGCCTTCGACTTCCGCGTGAAGGCGCGCGACAGCCACAAGCGCACCTGGGACCGACTCTTCTTCGCGGGCTCCACGCTGGCCTCGGTGGCGCAGGGCTGGATGCTCGGGCGCTATATCAGTGGCTTCGGCACCGGCTGGAACTACCCGGTGTTTGCCACCGCCATCGCGGTCGCGCTGCCGATGGCCTACGTGCTCATGGGCGCAACCTGGCTCATCATGAAGACCGAAGGCGAGCTGCAGGAACGTGCCGTGCGGTGGGCGCGCACCGCCTGGGCGCCGATGGTCGGCGGCATGGTGCTGATCTCGATGGCCACGCCCTGGGTCAGCCCCGAGGTGCGCGAGCGCTGGTTCGCGCTGCCCGAAATACTGGCGCTGGCCGCCATTCCGCTCATGAGCGGCGTAGCGCTGCTCGCGGTGCGCGGCCTCCTGAACACGCGCATGGTGCGCGGGCCGGTGTGCTGGCTGCCCTTCGTGCTGCTCATCATGGTGTTCGTGCTCGGCTTTCTCGGGCTGGCCTACAGCATCTTTCCGTATGTGGTGATCGGCCAGCTCACGATCTGGCAGGCTGCCAGCAGCGCGCCGGCGCTCAAGGTCATCCTGGTGGGGGCCTGCATCTCGGTGCCGGCCATCGTGGGCTACACCGTTTTTTCCTACCGGGTCTTCCGCGGCAAGACCGGCGAACTGCGCTATGCCTGAGCCTGTGCCCACCCTGGCTGAAACGCTTCGTGACCGGCGCCACCGGGCTGCCACTGATGCGGCCTTCATGGCCTTGTGCAATAACGGGTTCATGACTTCACGGGAGCCGGCACTGCGCTTCGACTTGCCTTCTCACACCTCCAAACGCTGGCGCGGCCTGCCGCGCTGGTGCGGCGCGCTGGCATTGGTGGCCGTGGCCGCCTTCGCCGGCCACCACATCGCCATGCAGAACGGACTTGCCCGGCTGCGCGACGCGGGCGACCACCGGCTGGACATGCTCGCCACCGGGCTCGACGCGGACCTGGCCCGCTTCGAATACCTGCCCGCGCTGCTGGAGATGACGCCCATCGTCCCGACGCTGCTCGGCACGCCTTCGGACGGGGCGCTGCGCGACGCGGTCAACCGCTACCTCGACGGGGTCAACGCCACGGCGGGCGCAGAGATGCTCTACGTGCTCGACGCCGGCGGCACCTCGCTGGCCGCCTCCGACTGGGACCGGCCCGGCACCACCGTCGGCCAGGACCTGTCGTTCCGCCCCTACGTGATCGATGCGCTGAGGCAGGGCCGGGGCGCCTTCTACGGTGTCGGCATCACCAGCCGCAAGCCCGGCTACTACCTCTCGTACGCGCTGCGCCGCGGGCAGCCCACGCGCGGCGTGGTGGCCGTCAAGGTCAACCTCGAGGAGGCCGAGCGTGCCTGGCGCAAGCTCCCGGGCGACGTGGCGCTGATCGACCAGCGCGGCGTGGTGATCCTCTCCACCCGCGAGGACATCAAGTTCCGCCCGATGCTGCCGCTGGACGGCTTGCAGCGCGCCGAAGTGCAGCGCTCGCGGCCTTATGGCGAAGCCGCGCTGCAGCCGCTGCAATGGGTGCAGAAGGAATCGCTGGCGCACGACGTGCAGGTCATCACGCTCGACGGCGTGGACCAGCTCGCTTCCACGCGCAAGCTGCGCGGCGCGCCGTGGCAGCTGGTGGTGCTCGACGACCTGGCGCCGCTTCGGGTGGGCGCACGCAATGCGGCCATCACCGCGAGCCTGGCGATGGCGGTGCTGCTGCTGATGGCCGTCACGCTGTGGCAGCGCCGCCGTGCCGTGAGGCAGAAGCTGGCCAACCAGGCCGCGCTGCAGGCCGCGCACGACACCCTCGAATCGACGGTGGTGGCGCGCACCGCACAGCTGCGCGCAGCCCAGGGGGAGCTGGTGCATGCAGGCAAGATGTCGGCGCTGGGCCAGATGTCGGCCGGCGTGGTGCACGAGCTGAACCAACCGCTCACGGCCATGCGCACGCTCTCGGAAAGCGCAGGCATCCTGCTCGATAAGGGCCGCTTCGACGATGTGCGCGGCAATCTGCAACGCATCCGAGGCATGGTCGATCGCCTCGCGCGCCTGACCTCGCAGCTCAAGACCTTCGCGCACAAGAGCGAGTTGCCGTTGGCCGCGGTGCCGATGGCGCGTGCCATCGCCGACGCGCAGGTCGTCGTGGCCGAAGCCACGAAGAAGAACGCCATCGCCATCGAGGTCGACGTGCAGCCCACGAGCCTGTGCGTGATGGCCGAGGAGGCCGCGCTCGGCAGCGTGCTCGTCAACCTGATGCGCAACGCCACCGACGCCATGCAGGATTCGCCGCGGCGCACGCTGCGCATCGAGGCGCGGCCGCAGGAGGGACGGGTGATCCTGCGCGTGAGCGACACCGGGCCGGGCATCCAGTCCGACATCCTGCCGCGCCTGTTCGAACCCTTCGTCACCAGCAAGCCGGCAGGCACGGGCCTGGGCCTGGGTCTCGTGATCTCGGCACAATTGGTGCGTGCCATGGACGGCACGCTGCGCGCGGCCAATCAGCCCGCGGGTGGTGCCTCATTCGTGGTCGACCTGCCTGCCGCCGTGCAGAACACCCTTATTCCCACCCCCACAGGAGTGATCCACAAGTGAGCGAAGCCCCTGCCATCCGGGTGATGCTGGTCGAGGACGACGAAGACGTCCGCCTCAGCACGACCCAGGTGCTGACCCTGGCCGGTTTCGAGGTCGAAGCCTTTCACAGCGCCGAGCGCGCGCGCGCACACATCAGCTTCGGCGTGCCGGCCATCGTCGTCTGCGACGTGCGCCTGCCGGGCTTGAGCGGCACCGAATGGTTGCGTGAGTTGCATGCGGCCGATGCCGAGCTGCCCGTGATCCTGGTCACCGGCCACGGCCACATCGCGATGGCGGTGCAGGCCATGCGCGAGGGCGCCTACGACTTCATCGAAAAGCCTTTCAGCTCCGAGCGGCTGGTGGCCATCGTGCGCCACGCCATCGAGCGCCGTCAGCTGTCGCTGCAGGTGCGCGCGCTGCGCGATGCGCTGGAGAACTGGAACGGTATCCAGTCGGTGCTGATCGGCCGCTCGGCGCAGATGCAGCTGGTGCGCCGCACCGTGATGACACTGGCCGAGACCTCGGCCGATGTGCTCATCTACGGCGAGACCGGCACCGGCAAGGAACTCATCGCCCGTTGCCTGCACGACCACAGCGAGCGCCGGCGCCAGCATTTCGTGCCGCTCAACTGCGGCGGCCTGCCCGAAGCATTGGCCGAGAGCGAGCTCTTCGGCCACGAGGCGGGTGCCTTCACCAGTGCCAACCGCGTGCGCGTGGGCAAGTTCGAATACGCCAACGGTGGCACGCTGTTCCTCGACGAGATCGAGAGCATGCCGATGGCGGTGCAGATCAAGCTCCTGCGCGCGCTGCAGGAGCGCAGCATTGAGCGCATCGGCTCCAACAAGGCCATTGCCTTCGACTGCCGCGTGGTGGCCGCGAGCAAGGACGACCTGAAGGAGATGAGCGACCGGCAGAAGTTCAGGGCCGACCTGTACTACCGCTTGGGCGTGGCCTTCATCGAGCTGCCGCCGCTGCGCGAGCGCCGCGAAGACATTCCGTTGCTGTTCGAGCATTTCGCGCTGCTGGCCGCAAGCCGCTACGAGCGCGCGGCGCCGTTGCTCACCAATGCACAGCTGGCCGACCTGATGGCCTATGCGTGGCCCGGAAATGTGCGCGAGTTGCGCAACGTGGCTGACCGCTTCGTTCTGGGCCTGCTTGGCGAGCGCCTCACGCAGGCACGAGGCACAGGCGAAGGCCTGCCTGCATTGCCACGCGCGCTGCCGCAGCAGGTCGAGGCCTTCGAGCGCGCGGTGATTGTCGAGGCGCTGCGCAAGCACCAGGGCGACCAGCCGGCCACGGCCAGCACCCTGGCCATCGCGCGGCAGACCTTGCATGACAAGTTGCGCAAGTTCGGCATCGTGGCGGACGATTTCAAGTAGAGGTGGGTGGATGTCACTGCGCGTCGAAGTCGAGTGATATTTTTCTATCTCGCGACCAGTGAGTCGGCCCCGGTAGGCGGACGCTTTCGACGATGTACACGCGAGACTTCGCGAAGTTGAAACGGGTCGGCCGAATCTGCGCGACACGCAGTCGATTCGCACCAGGCTCTTGCCTGCTTCGGACTAAGGAAGGCGATCATGACAATGCGTTTGCCGGCTTCGCCTTCCAGTGAGTTGATCTCGCGACGCAGGCGGCTGTGCAGGGGCTGCCGACGTGGAGGCTAGGGCCGCTTGATGGCGGAGACCAGCCCCTGCGAATCGCAGGAGCTAGGACGACATTGAGCCCAGAGGAGACGCTCGGCATGCTCTAAAGCGGTCTTTCGATTCGAAACGAACGGGCGTGCGCTCGAGTCCTCGAGCTGCCTTGCGTTTGACGATCTGCGCCGATGATTTTGATCGGCCGCGCTGCTTTTCCCGGATCGGGTCTGCACATAGCTCTACTTTGGGCTTCGGCGAGTTCTTCCGCCAAATGAGCATCGTCCTCACCGACCGGAAATCACCCTTGAGCCTGCGCTACGAGAGCCTCGTGCGTTCCGTGTAGGTATCCAACACGGCTACAGGGCTGAGCGACGCCCAACACGGACGGCGCGGTGTCGTGCCAACGCTGTTTGCGACGCTTCTGTCTTCGCTGCCGCGCGCTCGATGCCCGTTACGCACAGCCATCCAGATCGCGCGCCTAGGCCTGAGAGCCGCCGCACACCTCTATTTCAACTAGGCAAGCGGCGCGATAGATACAGCGTTTCCGAAGCGTGACGCGTAGGGAATACCCCAGCGTAGCGCCAGCTCGGAAGTTCTTGCGCCGTGCCTCGGAACCCAGCACAATCAATAAAAAATGAATGCTCATTCATTATTAAGCGAGACAAATGTTGATCTATCACCCCTCTTATAGATTCCAGTTCAAGGCCCCGTGCGTGCGCCTGGCCGTTGCCATTGCATGCGGCGGCATGCATCTCCTGGCCGGGGCGCAATCCAGTGCATCCTCGTCCTCCGCACCTCCAATCGTGCCTGCCAGTGCGCCGAAGGCGATTGAGTCGGTGAGCGTGACGGCCCAGCGCCGACGCGAGCCGGCCAGAGAGGTCCCACTGACGGCCGATGTCCTCAAAGGCGAGGATATGGAGCGCGGCGGCTATCAGTCGCTGAGCGACCTTGCTGCGCTACTGCCCGGCATGAATCACAACCAGTCGGGTGGTGGCACTGGCGGGAGCCAGATCACGATGCGCGGCATCTCTACGGGTTCGCAGGTGGGTGCGACGGTAGGCATGTACGTAGACGACGTGCCGTTCGGGTCGAGTTCCGCCTATGCGGGTGGCGGTTCCAGTTCGCTGGACCTTGGCCTGTTCGATCTCGCCAGTGTCGAGTCCTTGCGCGGTCCGCAAGGCACGCTCTACGGCGCAGGCGCGATGGGCGGGCTGATCAAGTACGTGGCCGTTGAACCCGATCCGAGCTACTTCAGTGCGCAAGCGACCGCAGAGACCTCCAGCACCAAAGGCGGAAAGAGCGGTCATGTGCTGCGCGGCATGCTGAACGTTCCATTGAGCGAGGGCGTCGCCGCACTGCGCGCTACGTTGTACCAACGCTCCGAGAGTGGATTCGTGCGTGACGTCAATCACGGCGGCCGCCTGGTCGACGGCTCCAAGACAGATGGCGCCCGCGTCGCCTTGCTGCTCACCCCTTCGAAGGACGTAACCCTGCGCCTCACCGCGTTGAGCCAGAATCAGCGGCGCGACGGTGCTTCCACGGAAGATGTGGACATCGCCACGGGACGGCCTGTGGACGGACCTCTGACCAAGCGGCTGCTTCTTGGCGAGCCCTCCGAAGTGCGCAACGACCTCGTCTCGGCCGCCCTCAAGGTTGACCTGAAGTGGGCCACTCTCGATTCGATCACGGGGTGGCAGCGTACGTCGAGTGCCGGGAGAGTGGACTCCTCCGCGCTCTACAGTCCACTGCTGGCACCGACCGGCATCGTCAATGCCGCGTATGGCATGGACTACACCTTCAACAACAGGAAGGTGACGCAGGAGGTGCGATTGACATCGCCGCGCAGTCGCCAGTTCGAGTGGCTTGCGGGCATGTTCTATACGAACGAGTCTGGCTCCAAGACGCAGGACCTTCGGCCTTTCAATGCTTTCCAGCAGCCGGAGAATCCGGTGTTGGCAGATGCCAGGTTTCCGTCGACATTTCGCGAAACAGCGATCTTCGGAACCGGCACTTACTACCTGACACCTGAAGCCGACGTCACCCTGGGCGTGCGTCGCAGTCGCAACAGCCAGCATCTGGACCAGCGCTTCAGCGGCATCTTCGCCCCCGCACCGCAGCCGGCGTCCCAGTCTTCTGAAGGGGTGACTACCTGGTTGTTGACGGGCCGCTGGCGTCCGGCCGAGCGGCAGGCGGTCTACGTCCGCGCTGCGAGCGGCTACCGCCCCGGCGGTCCGCTTCCGCTGGTCATCAATCCGCTGGACGGAACCGCGCTCAACAACTCCTCGTTCAAGTCCGACAGTCTTTGGAGCTACGAAGTGGGATGGAAAGGCGACATCGTGCCGGGCCGCCTCACGACAGAAGTGGCGCTCTACCAGATCGACTGGAAAGACATGCAGGTCTTCACGTCCAGCGCCGGGTTTTCCGGGATCGGTAATGCTGGACGGGCTCGCTCGCGCGGCATCGAATGGACGCTGCGTGCCGCGCCGACAGACTCGTTGCGCCTGGCTACCGCGCTCAGCGCGATTGACGCGAAGCTTGTGGACGACAGCCGCGACCTCGGAGGAAAGGCGGGCGAGCGACTGCCCAACACGGCTCGGCTTTCGCTCGCGCTGCAAGCCGACTACGACTTCAGGCTTGGCGGCAACCCTGCGTACCTCGGTGCGACGCTGCGCTACACCGGTGACCGCTGGAACAGCTTCAAGGAGGCGCCTGGTATTCCCGCCTATCGGATGCCGGCGTACACCGCCATCGATCTGCGTGGCGGCGTGCAGATTGGCAAGGCCAACATCGGACTGTTTGTGCGCAACCTGACCAACCGTCGGGGCCAGACGGCGGCCGACACCACTCTGAGCACCGCAGGAGGACCGGCCCGCGTCAATCTGATCGCACCGCGCACCATCGGCCTTCAGTTCAGCATGGACTTCTCCTGAGGACGATCGCGGGCTATGCAAGTTCAGGCTTTTGCGGAGGACATCCGCTTTCGGCAGCCGCTGGTCATCGCGGGCCGCGTGCTGCCCGGGCAGTCGGTGCTTTGCATCGAGGTGCGTCACGGGCGCCATGCGGCACACGCCGAAGCGGCTGGTGTCTTCTATCGTGGCGAGAGTGGCCCGCGCATGAAGCAGGAGGTTGAGGCAATCGGCGAGCGACTGCCGAACGACTTGCTTGGCGCTTGGCGCGAGGTGCAGAAGATGCCGCCTGGCGGCGCTCGCAACGCGCTCGATTGGGCGTTGTGGCAACTCGTGGCCGCGGAGCGTGGCGAGCCCGCCTATCGCATGGCGTTCCTGCAAGCGGTGAAGCCTCGGACGACGATGGTGACGCTGGGCGTCGACGAGCCGCACAAGATGGCTCAGGCGGCGTTGGCCCATCCGATGGCAAAGGCACTCAAGCTCAAGCTGGATGGCAGTGCGGCCGATGCCGAACGTGTGGCGGCTGTTCGCTTGGAAAGGCCTGATGTCCGCTTGTCCATCGATGCGAATGAAGGATGGACGATGTCGCATCTCGAGTGGATGATGGCTGCGCTGCTGGCGAACCAGGTCGAACTGATCGAACAGCCGCTGCCCGCGACGGACGACGATGCATTGAGAGGGTGCGGCTGCCCCATTCCGCTTGCTGCCGACGAATCGTTGCAGACGATCGACGACCTGGAGCGCATTGCGCAGATGTACCAGATGGCCAACATCAAGCTCGACAAGTGCGGAGGCCTGAGTGCAGCGCTGACGCTTGCACACGAAGCGCGTCGGCGCGGACTGCAGGTGATGGTCGGGTGCATGGGGGGGCGTTCCCGTGCGATCCTGCCTGCGTTCATCGCCGCCCAGTGGGCCGATCTTGTCGATCTCGATGCCCCTTTGCTCATGGCTTCTGACACGGCTCCGTCCGCAACCTATGCGGACGGGCTCATCGCTTTCGACGATGCTGCATTCATGCCCTTGGCAGGCAAGCAGCCGACGTCCCTCAGCGCTTCACTCTCACCGGTGCGCCATGCAGAAGCTTGATCAGCAACCTGGCGGCCTTCATCTTGGCCTCGGTGTTGGTCGGCACGCCGATCAGCATCTGTGCCTGCGCGGAAACGAGCAAGGAGAGGATGGATTCTCCGACGGCGAGCATGTCGCTTTCCTCAAGATGGTTCGCCTCCTTCCCGATGCGCACCACGGTCTCCAGCAAGGCTCGGCGCAGATTCTTGAAGTTCTTCGAGACGACGGCTTGAACATCCGGGTTGCGCCGCGTGATCGCCGCGATCTCCAGTGCCGTGCGGGCGACCTGGTTCGTCGCGTCGGGCCGCTCCTGGAGCTTGAGCGACGACTCCACGAGTCCCAGAAGCTCACCGGCGCTGCTGCATGCCTCGAATGGCGCGGCATTGACCTCAGCAGCTTCGATGAGCTGCAGCAGGACGTCCTCCTTGGAGCGAAAGTGGACGTAGATGGACCCGACCGACAACCCTGCCTGGGTGCTGACATCGCTCATTGAGGCTTCGGCGACCCCCTTGCGCTCGAAGACGACGCGGGCGGCGGCAAGGATCTGCTGCCGCACCGCGGCCATGTGAGCTTCGTCTCTCTTGGGCATATTTCAAAAATTTAAATGATTGTTCGTTCATTTTAGGATTGGAAAACACACAATGACCGCGACCCCTATCGAAAAGCTGGAGGCTGTACTCTCCGATCTCCATCGCAACGACGCACCGGGCCTGATCGCCAGCGTCGAGCAGCGCGGCAAGACGTTGCTGCGCCGCGGCTATGGCCTGGCAAGTCTCGACTCCGGCATGGTCAACACGCCGTCCACGAAGATGCGCATCGGCTCGACGACCAAGCACTTCGCCTGTGCTCTGGCGTTGCTGCTTCGCGATGAAGGCGCGCTGTCGATCGACGAGCCGGTCGGCCGATGGCTGCCGGAGTTGCCGGCGAGCCAGGGTGCCCGTACGTTGCGTCAGTTCATGAACCACACGGGTGGGACGCGTGACTATCTCGATCTCTCGCTGTTTTCGAATGGGATGACCGTCGTGCCCAGTGAAGGCGCATTCGAGTACCAGTGCCGGCAGCACGAGGAGAACTTCGAGCCCGGCGAGCAGTTCATCTACAACAACGGCGGCTACCGCATGCTCTCCATGGTGCTGGAGCGGGTGTTGGGCGTACCGCTGGCGCAGGGGCTGCGCGAGCGCCTGTTCGAACCGCTGTCGATGCACGACACGTTCCTGTGGGCGACCGATCTGGAACCGTTGCTGGGTAGTGCCACCTCGCACGTCGCAAAGCCCGACGGTGGATTCTCGAAGGGCATCTTCCCGGCGGTGATCCTGGGGGAGGGCGGGATCGCCTCGACGCTCGACGACATGCAGCGTTGGTTGACCCATCTCGTATCGCCCAGAATCTGGCCGCAGTCCCTGTCCGACGAGATGATGGCGCCAGCCGAGCTGAACAACGGCTTTCTGAATCCGTACGGCTTCGGCCTCGTCCGGGAGAAATGGCGGGGCGTCGACATCTTCCATCATGCGGGTGGCGTGGTGGGAGGCACCTGCCAGATGCTCGCCGCGCCGGCGCATGGCGTTCAGATCGTCGTCATGAGCAATCGCAGCGATGTCGCGGCCACCGAGGTCGCCCAGAAGCTGTTCGTTGCCCTGCTGGAAGATGTGCTCGAACCAGCGGAGGCGCCAGCAAACCCTGATCTGGTCAAGGCGCTGGGCGGCGACTATTACTGCGCCTCCAATGGGCGCCATTTTTCCGTCGCCCGGAATGGTGATGCGCTGTTCCTGCACAGCTTCGGCCTGCCGCTGCCGCTCACCCAGGTCGAGTCGGGTGCGCTGCGCGTGAACCTGCTTTCGGTCATCGTGCTCAGTGTCGATGTCGTTCGCAACGACCAGGGAGAAGTCACGGCGATTGACGTGACCGAGCAGGGCCGACGCTACCGCTGCGAGCGTGTTGATGCATCGAACGAAGTCGACAACGCGGTGACGCGCTTCGCCGGCAGATGGCACAGCGAGGAAATCGGCGGTGACATCGTCATCGGCGAAGGGCGGCCCGATTCGATGCGCGTGGCAGGTTTGTACGGGCGCAACACCTACAGGCTCAAGCCGCTGCTCGCGAACACTTGCCTGATGATGAGCGAGGACCCTGTCATCCCCATGCACGGGACGCTGCGCCTGATTACCGGGAAGGACGGACGTCGCGAGCTGCTGCTCGACACAGCGCGAACCCGCCAGCTGCGCTTCACCGGAGACGCCGTTCATGGCTGATGTTCGCGCGCCTTCGCGGGGGGCCGTCGCGGGCTTCGGCGCCGGGGCGTTCGGGTCCACCTTGAGCTCGGGCGTGGTGCCACTGCTCTTTCTTTTCTATCTGACTGAATTTGCGAAGGTCCCACCGGCAATCGCAGGCGTCCTGCTCGCCATCCCGAAGCTTGCCGACCTGCTGTTCGACCCCTGGATCGGGCGTCGGACGGACAGTGCCGCGCGCGCCATGGGGAGCAGGAGCCAGCTCATTGCGATCAATGCGTTTACGCTGCCGATCCTGTTGTTGCTGCTGTTCCTGCCCGTGGCATCGCTTCCGCTGTCCCTGCGCCTTGCGCTGCTGGGTGTCCTCCTGGTCGCGCAATCGTTGATGCTCACGGTGTTCACCGTGGCGCACACGGCCATTGCCAGCGACATGTGCGACGGCATGCAAGACCGTAGCACCTTAATGTCCTCTCGGGCGCTCGGGCAGACGATTGCGGGGCTGCTCGTCACGGTGCTGGCGCCGCAGATCGTCGCCCGCTTCAGTGCATTCCACGGCGGCTATCTCGGCATGGCGGCTGTGCTCGCAGTCGGGGCCTTCGTTGCACTTTCCATCTGCTGGCTGGTGGTGCGTCGAGTGCCGCTGCGCACCGGCGTCGAAAGCAAGGGAGCGCCGTCGCTGCCGAAGGCGTTGCGCGCGACGCTGCGCAACAAGGCCTTCTATGGCGTTGCGCTGATCCTCGTCCTGCTCGGCACCAGTTCGACAGCGCTGTTCAGCGCATTGCCGTATGCCAACAAGCACTTGCTCCAGGCGGGACCCGAGAACCTTTCCGTCCTGCTCACGCCCATCTTCCTTGCACTCCTGCTGGGCGTCACGGCGGCGCCATGGCTCGCGCGTCGTGTGCGGCCGACCGTCATCCTCGGTGGTGCGTTGTGGTTGGCCCTGCTGGGCGTTGGCTGGCTCACCGCGGGTCCTCGCACCATGCCTTCGATGGTGGCAGGTGGAGCGCTTTTCGGTCTGGCGTGCGGCGGCCTGACCGTCTTGATCAGCACGCTGGCGATGGAAACAGCCACGCGTTCTTCCGCTCAGGGTGAGAGCCTGGGTCTGTACCTCGGCATCCTGTTTTCGGCCGAGAAGCTGGGGCAGTCGCTCGGCGGCATCGTGGTCGGGTTTGGCCTGGACTGGGTGGGGCCCCTGGATGCGGGGATTGCTCAGCCCTCGCTTGATCGTCTGGCCTCTCTGTGGGTAGTCGCACCTGCATCGGTTCTTGTGATCGCGCTTTTCACGATGGTTCCGCTCGCAACGCGCTTGCGCGCACTTTGATCCACGCAGGTTTCCTCATGAAGATATTTACATCCGCATTGGTCACCGAGACCAACACGTTCTCCACGTTTCCGACCACCCTCGCCTCCTTCGAGGAACTGGGCATCATCCGCGGACCTGTGCCGTCCCAGGCGCTGAGCGATGTCGGCCCGATCGTCGAGCAGTGGCGTCGTGCCGCCGGCCGTCACGGCGACGAGGTTCACGAAGGGGTCTATGCCATCGCCCAGCCGGCCGGGCGCGTGGAGGTGCAGGCGTATGCGCAGCTGCGCGGTGAGATCCTGGCTGCGGCGAATGCCGCCATGCCGTTGGACATGGTCCTGCTCTTTCTCCACGGCGCCATGGTGGCCGAAGGTGAGGACGACTGCGAGGGCGACCTGATTCGAGCCCTTCGTGATCTCGTGGGGCCCCGGTGCGTGATCGGCGTGGAGCTGGATCCCCACTGCCACATGAGTGCGGCGATGACCCGGCATGCGGATGCCATCATCCTGATGCGCGAGTATCCGCATACCGACTACGAGGAAAGAGCCGTCGAGCTGTTCGACGTGTGCCGTGCCGCCGCAACCGGTGCGACGCGTCCTGTGATGGCGGTGGCCGATTGCCGGATGGTGGGCTTCTATCCCACCACGTCCCAGCCGATGCGAGGGTTGGTGGACCGGCTGCGTGAGGTCGAGGCACGTCCCGGTGTCCTGTCCGCGAGTCTGGTGCATGGTTTCCCCTGGGGTGACGTGGGCGACGCAGGCACGAAGGTCCTTGTGGTGGCGGACGGTGACGAGGCTCTTGCTACAGCGGTGGCGACCGAGCTCGCCCAGGCGTTCTACCGGGTGCGCCGCACGATGCTGCCGCACCTGGAGACGGTCAACGAAGCCCTCGAGGGGTTCGATCCCGGCAGCGGCGTGCCGCGCATCCTGGCAGACGCGGGTGACAACCCGGGTGGCGGGGCGCCGGGCGATCACGCCGTGCTGCTCGCGGCGCTCATCCAGCGCACCGACCTGCGCAGCGTCGTGGGCATGGTCTGCGACCCGCAGGCCGTGGAAGCGTGCTTCAGGGCGGGCATCGATGCCCCGCTGCGGCTGTGCGTGGGAGGCAAGGCCGGTGCAGCATCGGGCCGCTCATTGGAGATCAACGTCACTGTTCGAGGTCTTGCCCAGGAACACTCGCAGTCCGTCGGCAGCATCGTGGATCCGCTGGGCCGCGCGGCTTGGGTGAGATGCGGAACTACCGACATCGTGTTGTGCAGCCGGCGGCAGCAGACCTTGTCGCCTACCGCCTTCACCGGCCTGGGTGTGCCACTTCACGAGGCGCAGGTCATCTCGGTGAAATCGAGCCACCACTACTACGCCGAGTTCTCGAAGCTCTCCACCGACTGCCATGTCATCGAGACCGGTGCGGCGCTGTCGATGGACTTCGCTCGCTTGCCCTACCAGCACCGGGATATCCATTTCTTTCCCGCCATCGACAACCCGGCACCGCATCTCGCATGACGACTTCCCTTTCACAAGTGGCAGGCGGTCGCGTCGAGTCGCCTAGCGGGGCGCTGATGATGGTCGACGGACAGGCACTTCTGTGCTTCGGCGGCTCGAGCTACCTGGGCCTGGGCGGAGCCCCCGAACTGCTGGACGCCGGATGTGCCGCCCTGCGGCAGTTCGGTGCCAGCACGCACCTCGCGCGCCACTACGGCTTCAGCGCGGGCGCGAACCAGGAGGCCGAAGCCGAGGCACGCCGCTTCTTCGATGTCGACGACGCGATGTACTTCGGCACCGGCTATCTGTTCGGCATCATCGCGCTGGCGGGCCTTGCGCCCGACTGTGACGCCATCTACCTCGACGAGTGCGCCCACTACAGCCTGCGCGACGGCGCCAACGCGACCGGGAAGCCGGTACATCTGTTCAAGCACCGCGACGCCGACGACCTAGCGCGTCACCTTGAGCGCACCTTGGGTCCGGGCGAGCGACCGCTCGTTGCCACCGATGGCATGTTTCCTACGTTCGGCGTCATCGCACCGCTGCAAGCCTATGCGGGGGCCATTGCTTCCCGCTGCGGCTGGTTGGTGGTCGACGAGTCACACGCCTTCGGCACGCTGGGCCCGCTTGGACGCGGCGCTGTGGAAGCCGCCGGCCTATCGTTCGAGCGCGTTGTGGCGGGTGGATCGACGGCCAAGGCCTTTGGCGCCCATGGAGGATTGGCACTGGGCTCGACGCGAACCATTGCGTCGCTGTGGCGCACCCCGGTGGCGCGCGGTGCCGTCCTGGGGTGCTCGGCAGGCGCGGCCATGACGGCGCAAAGCCTGCGCCACATCCGCCAGCATCCCGAAATCCTGCTGCGGCTGCGCGACAACGCCCGTGCGCTCAAGGACGGATTGCGCGAGCTCGGCCTGAAGGTGGAGGACAGCGACGGTCCCGTCGCAACCTTCGTTCATGGCGATGCCCAGGAGATGCAGCGCATCCAGGCTGCTCTGTGGGATCAGGGCATCTTCATCGCCTACTCCACCTACGTGGGCGCCGGCCCCGAGGGCGTGCTCAGGTGCGCCACCTTTGCCGATCACACGCCGCAACACATCGACCGGCTGCTGACAACGCTGCGCAGCCTGCTGTAGGCGGGCGGACGCAACACAACCCCGTGCCCGATGCACGGGTCTCTTTCGCCGGATTCACCAACGACTTCGCCTGCGTCATCCGCGGGCATGCAAGAGGAACCAGATGAGCATCGCCGACACACAACTCCCGTTTTCCAAGATCCGCAGCGCGAACGGGCTGATCTTTCTTTCGGGCGAACTGCCCATTGCCGAACAAGGCCCCATGCCCGAGGGAATCGCAGCCCAGACCGATCTGACGCTGCAGCGCATCGAGGCATCGCTCGGCAGCATTGGCCTGGGCCTGGCGGATGTGGTGCAGGTCACTGTCCATCTGGCGCGGGCGGAAGACTTTGCGGAATTCAACGCAGCGTACCGTCGGCACTTCCGCGCCCCTCTGCCGACACGTACCACCGTCGTTGCGACACTCTTGCTGGCGCCTGCAGCCATCGAGATCTCCGTCGTCGCCGCGATGCGCTCGCAATCCTGAGGGCGGAATCCAGATGGCACACGACATTGTGGTGCTGGGGGCCGGCATGATCGGCACCTGCACCGCACTCGAACTGACGCTGCGCGGCCATGCCGTGACGCTTGTCGACCGGCAGCCGCCCGGACGCGAGACGTCCTATGGCAATGCGGGCGTCATCCAGCGCGAAGCGGTCGAGCCCTATGCCTTTCCGCGCGATGTGCGCACCATCCTTGCCGCAGCCTTCGGTCGCGGGCTGGACATCCACTATCAGGCGGCGGGCCTGTTCGGCGCCTTGCCGCAATTGATGCGCTACTGGTGGCATTCGGCGCCGTCGCGACACCGACGCATCGGAAAGGCATATGCCGGCCTGATTGCCCATGTCACCGAAGAGCACGGGCGCTACATGGCGCTTGCGGGTGCGCAGGATCTTGTGCGACGCGAAGGCCTGCGCCTGATGTACCGCAGCGGGCACGCGATGGAAGCCGCGGCCGCGCACGCGCAGCAGCTGCACCGCGACCATGGGATCGGCCTGGCTCTGCTCGATGCGCGCGCCCTTGCTGCGGCCGAGCCTGCCTTTCGCATCCCCATGGCAGGTGCGGTCCACTGGCTGGATTCGTGGAGCGTCAGTGATCCCGGCGCGCTGGTCGAACGGTACGAGTGCGCGTTTCGGCAGCGTGGTGGCCGATTCGCCAGAGGGGACGCGAACAGCTTGCGTGAGCGCGCTGGCGGCTGGGAGGTGCGTCTTGACGAAGGCGTCGTGCAGGCGCGCCATGCCGTGGTGGCGTTGGGCCCCTGGTCCGATGTGCTGACGCGGCGCATGGGCTATCGGCTGCCGCTGTTCATCAAGCGGGGCTACCACCGGCATTACGCAGGCGGCGACGGTGTCAACGTTCCGACGCTGGACGCGGAGCGGGGCTATGTGATGTCTTCGCAGCAACGCGGCCTGCGCATCACCACCGGTGCGGAGATTGCACGCATGGATGCTCCCTCCACGCCACGCCAGCTCGCCGGCGCGGAGGCCGAGGTGCGCAAGCTGCTGAACCTCGGGCTGCCGGTCGAGGCGCAGCCGTGGCTCGGAAGCCGGCCTTGCTGTGCCGACATGAAACCGGTCATCGGTCGCGCGCAGCGCCACAAGGGCCTGTGGTTCAACTTCGGGCACGGCCACCACGGCTTCACGTTGGGGCCGGCGAGTGCGCGGCTCCTGGCAGACCTGATTGAAGGTGGCACGCCTTACACGGAGGCGACGGCGTTTTCGCCCTCGAGGTTTCCATGCTAGTCGCGGCGAACCCCGACGACTTCAGTCGTCGCCCCGCGAGGGGAGAAGGCGAGTCCGCAGTACATGAAGGTCGTACGCCAGCCCTGGCGGCGCCTGGAGGATATCGAATGGATTTCAATGAGAATCGCCGACCCACGGGGCGGCTGGTCGGCTTCGGCATCGTGGTGCTGTTGCACCTGCTGCTGGGATGGGCGCTTGTCAGCGGATTGGCGCGGCAGGTCGTGGACGTGATCAAGTCCCCGGTGGAAGTCAGCATCGTCGACGAGATCAAGCCGCCCCCTCCACCACCTCCACCACCTCCGCCGCCTCCGCAGGAGCCTCCCAAGCGTCCGCCGCCGGTACGCAAGGCCGCGCCACCGCCTCCCAGCTACGTGCCGCCACCGGAGGTGAGCGTCGCGCCTCTGCCGAATTCGGGCCCCGCGATCACCACCACGTCGGTGGCACCACCGCCCACACCCGTGGCCATCGCGCCCCCGGCGCCAGCGGTGCCGCGCCCCACCGGCACGCCAGCACGTATCGATGTGTCGTCCTGCGAAAAGCCGGAGTATCCGCGTGCCGCGTTGCGCGCTGAAGCCACCGGCACCACGCGCATCCGCTTCACGATCGATGCGACTGGCCGGGTCGCGAAAGCCGAGATCGACAAGCCTTCGGGGCCGACGCGGGAGCACCGCACGATGGACGCTGCCGCGGTCGAAGTGCTGAGCAAGTGCCCGTTCCGACCGGGGACCGATGCCGAGGGTCACCCGGTCGGCGGCGCCGTCACCACTGTCGACTACGTGTGGAAGCTCGAGTAAGCCTTCCCAGTCCTGTTCACCCCACGTGCTGGCTGTGCCGGCCACTTCTTGTTTTCAACGGAGAAAAATCCATGTCCCTGATCCAATTCATGCGCGCGGCCGTACTGGCCGTCGTCGCCATCGTCTCGCTGGCGGCACCCCTGGCTGCCTTCGCGCAGGCCGACCCTGCACCAGCGGTGTCGCCGGCGCAGGCCGCCGCAGCGCCTGCCGCTGCCGAGAGCCCCACCGCAGCCGTGCACGCCGTCGAGAACCCTTACGGTCTCGGCGCGTTGTGGGCGCAGGGTGACTTCGTGGCCAAAGGCACATTGATCATCATGGTGATCATGAGCATCGGCAGCTGGTGCATCATCTTCACCAAGCTGTTCGAACAGCAGAAGCTGTTGAATGCGGCCAATGCGGCCGGCAAGTCGTTCTGGAAGGCCGGCACGGTGCGCGCCGGTACCGATGCCCTGCACAGCGGCAGTGCCTTCCGCTACATCGCCGAGCAGGGCCTGACGGCAAGCGAGCATCACGAGGGCACGCTGGTCGAGCAGATCGACCTGCATACCTGGGTCACCATGAGCATCCAGCGCGCCGTGGACAAGGTCCAGAGTCGCCTGCAGGATGGACTGGCGTTCCTGGCCACTGTCGGCTCGACCGCACCCTTCGTCGGTCTCTTTGGCACGGTCTGGGGTATCTACCACGCACTGACAGCCATCGGCATTTCCGGTCAGGCATCCATCGACAAGGTGGCAGGCCCCGTGGGCGAGGCGCTGATCATGACGGCCATCGGCCTGGCGGTCGCGGTGCCTGCGGTGATGGGCTACAACTGGCTGATTCGCCGCAACAAGAGTGCGATGGAACGGGTGCGCAATTTCAGCGGCGACCTGCACAACGTCCTGATCGCCGGCAAGCGATGAACACGTCTGCATGGCGGTTGCGCCACCTCTCGAAGGATGGTCGGAGCGCTTTCCTGCCGGTCCTTTTCGCTGAAATGAGGGCTCCATCATGGCGATGAACATTTCTGCCGGGGGCGATGATGAGGAGGCCCTGAACTCCAGCATCAACACGACACCCCTGGTCGATGTGATGCTCGTGTTGCTCATCATCTTCCTGATCACCATTCCGGTGGTCACGCAGTCCATCAAGCTTGATCTGCCGAAGGAGAGGAACGTTCCGACACAGACCAAGCCCGAGAACATCGTGCTGGCCGTCAGCCGTGGTGGCGATGTCTACTGGGGTGTGGAGCGCGTGCCCGATATCGAGACGCTGGTGAGTCGGTTGAAGGCCTCTGCGGTCAAGGAGCCGCAACCAGAGGTGCATATCCGCGGCGATGCCGAGGTTCCGTACGAATCCGTCGGGCGCGTGGTCGTTGCCTGTCGGCGCGCGGGCATCCAGAAGGTCGGATTCATCACCGAGCCGCCGGCCGGTGTCGCCAGTCGCTAGGAGAAAAAAATGGCAATGAATGTAGGCAGCGGTGGTGGCGACGACGACGTGATGGTTGATATCAACACCACGCCGCTGATCGACGTGATGCTGGTGCTTTTGATCATGTTCATCATCACCATCCCCATCCAGACCCATGCGGTCAAGATGAACATGCCGGCACCCAGCACGGCTGCGTCACCGCCGAAGCCGCCCGAAGAGGTTCACATCGACGTCGAGACCGACGGAACCGTTGGATGGAACGGTGAAGTCGTGCCGAGTCGAACCGATCTGGAAAGACGGCTCGCGCAAGTTGCAACACAACCTGATCAGCCGGAGGTGCACCTGAGGCCCAGCAAGCTTGTGCCGTACAAGCATGTCGCGGGCGTGATGGCCAGCGCGCAACGCTTGGGCGTGACGAAGATCGGCATCGTCGGGAGCGAGCAGTTAACGAATTGAGGCGCGTCTGCGACTGCGACTGCGGGAGCAGGTCGATCTTGTGAGGTTCATGTGGTCAAGAACGGGCGAGCAGCATCTTTGAGCAATGTGATGACCTCGCTTGCCGACGACTGATACAGGCTGCGCCATTCGTAGTCCCATTTCACAGGTCGGCCGTCATCCCCCCAAGCCGCCAGTGCCGCTGCGTTGACGATCTCAACCTCGAACCATGCGCCCTGATAGCACTTCAAGGAATCAGCATCGCTTGAACCGGCGAAGAGAAATTCCGTCCGCTGAACAAACTTCGCAAATGCGACCACGTCGTCCGTGGCCGTAAGGGCGAGGTTGTCGAATTCGTGACGGTTCATAGATGACACACGTTTAGGTGGAAGGCGGAGGTGGACGGCTGCTCCTGGCCGATAGTACCCATTCGTGCGAGGCCAAGGGATGTCGGCAAACGCTGCAAGGCGGCCTTCCGCAATCCTCGCGACCAAGTAAGCGATCAGGCGACTTGCCCTCAACGTTTGACTCAAGCCGTTGGCGGGCGAGCAGCCAGTGCCAATGCGGCCGGCAGGCATGCCGCCAGCATCGGGCCGTGAGGCGTGCCGGGAAAGGCGAGGTACTGCGCACGCACGCCTGCGCGATCGAGTCGATCCACCAAATCCCGGCCAGCCTGCGGTGGCACGGCGGCACGCTGGCGTCGAAGGCGTTCGGCGCGCGCCGCGCTGACACCCGCGGGGGGCGGCGTGGCAGGACTCTCGCCTTCAGCCGAGGCGCCCTGCATGAGCAACAGCGTGGTCTCGCGTCCCGCCGGCAGGGGGGCGGGGTGTTCGGCCTCGCGCAGGATGAAGCCGTCCTGCCACCACAACGACGGGTCCGCCGCTGCGTAGCGCGAGAAGAATTGCGGCCGGCGCAGCAACGCGTGCAGTGCGAACAAACCGCCGTACGAGTGCCCCCAGAGCGTGCGACGTCGCGGATCCAGCGGCGCACGCGCCGCCAGGGCCGGCACCGCTTGGGCGACGATGAAGTCGAGAAATTGATCGGCGCCGCCGCCTGGCCGGCCACGCTCCTCGTCGTCCCAGGTCGGACCGTCCGCGCGCACCGACGGCGTGTAGTCATAGGCGCGCATCGCCACGTCGAAACGCAGATCGCTGTCGGGACCGATGGCCAGGATCGCCGGCGCGTCGCCGCGAGCGCTCAGTGCATCGAGTTGTGCGGTGCCGAGCGTGTCGGCCACGGCGTTGCCGTCCAGCAGGCAGGCCAAGGGATGGCCCCCGGGGGGCGTCACCCCTCGTGGCCACGCCATCCACAGCCGATAGCGTCGGCCGCCAGCCACGGCGGCGACGGTGGTTCGCTCGAAGTGGTAGCGCCGCGAGTCGCCGTCCCAGATGCTAGGGCCGACGCGACGATCAGGATCGAAACGCGGTGCAGCGGCAGCCGCTTCAGATTCAAGCGGTGGCGTGTCTGCGCACGCCGCGAGCGCGGCAACGCCCGCCAGGCCGGCCAACAGGCGACGGCGCGACGCAAGACCGGCATCGACGTTGGGAAAAAAGGGGGAATCGGTGGGCATCGGTTTCTTCGACCGCACGATTTTGGTGCAGCAGAATATAGAATAGTAACCATTCTCATTCGTTCTTTCTTTTATCGTGTCCCAAGTCAACCAGGCGCCCAGCCGCAAGATCCGTCTCACCCCCGTTGCGCTCGCCTTGCTGGCCTTCAGCGCCAGCGTGTCGGCCCAGACCGCCGACGCCGATCCGGCCGCCACGCTGCCCCAGGTCACGGTGCGCAGCAAGTACGAGCGCGAGGACCTGCCGGTGCGCGCATCGGGCCACAAGGCCGCATCCGGCGCGCGCCTGGGCATTCTGGGGGCTACGTCCATCGTGGACGCACCGGTTCACGTCAACGCCTACACCCGCGAGCTGGCCGAAGACTGGTCGGCGCTGACGCTGCAGGACGTGCTGGAAAACGACTCTGCGGTGGTCTTCACCACCAACAAGAATCACCTGCTGCAGAACTTCAATCTGCGCGGGCTGGACATGAGCGCGATCGACATCGCCACCAACGGCCTGTACGGCATCGCGCCTGCCAACCAAGTGCCGGTCGAGATGTTCGAACGCATCGAAGTGCTGCGCGGCCCCAACGTGCTGCTGTCGGGCATGCCGCCCGCATCCAGCGTGGCGGGCACCGTCAACATGGTGACCAAGCGCGCGCTGCCGCAGCCGATCGCCGACGTGACGATGACCTACGCCTCGCGCTCCTACTTCCAGGTGCACGCCGACGTGGGACAGCGTTTCGGCGCAGAAAAGCGCCTGGGCCTGCGCTTCAACGGCGTCTACGGCAAGGGCGAGATGGGTGCCGAGGACGAGAAGCAGTCCCGCAGGGTGGGGGCGCTGTCGCTGGACTACCTGGGCGATCGTGCCCGCTTCTCACTGGACGTGTACAACGGCGTCAACAAGATCGACAACGGCAGCCCCGGGATGTACAGCTTCCTCGGGCAGCCTCCGCAGTTGACCGGCGTGGGCTACCTGCTGGACCCGCCCAGGGGCGACGTCAACATGTTCCGCGGCACCCATGGCAAGTACGACAACAGCGGCATCCTGGCCCGCGCCGAGTTCGACTTCACCGAGAACTGGCAAGGTTATGTGGCCATGGGTGGCTCCAACTCAGTGGGCCAGGGCTTGATGTTCGGCACCCGCGCCATCGTCACCCGCGCGGACGGCACCACGCGCGGCGCCATCTACAACGTGGACACGCGCTCCCAGCGCCGCACTGCTGAAGCAGGCGTGATCGGCAAGTTCGACACCGGCAGCGTCAAGCACCGGCTGCAGCTGTCGGCGAACATCCTGACGATGAAGGAGGGCACGAACAACAACGCGTGCAACTACTGCTACACCACCAACCTGTACAACCCGGTGACGCCGGTCTTCCCCAGCGCACCGCGATGGACAGGCTATGAAACGGCAACGGTCGCCAGCAAGTACGACTTCCAGTCGCTGGCCGTGGCCGACACCATGAGCATCGCCGAAGACAAGGTGCTGCTGACCGTGGGCGGACGCCACCAGACGGTCAAGATGCCGTACAGGAACTACAGCGAAAGCCGCTTCTCCCCGATGGTGGCCGCCGTCGTGCGCCCCTGGGGCGACGACATCTCGCTGTTCGGCAACTACACCGAAGGACTGGAGCCGGGCCAGGTCGTGGGCGTCGGCTATTCCAACTCGGGCGAAGCGCTGGCACCCAAGGTTTCCAAGCAGATCGAGCTGGGCGTGAAGCTGCAGGCCGGCGAGATGACCCACACCCTCAGCGCTTTCCAGATCAAGCGTCCGTCCTTCGTCAGCGTCAGCGAAGGCGCTCGCCTGCCCGCGCTGCGCGATGACGGCGAACAGCGCCTGCAAGGCCTGGAATGGAGCGCGTACGGCAACCTGAGCACGAATCTGTCGCTGCTGGGCGGCATCACCCACATCAAGTCCAAGCAGCGCAACACCGGTCGCGATACCTATGGCGTGCCCGAATGGCGCGCGCGCATTGGTCTGGAGTGGCAAACACCCGTGCAGGGCTTGAAGGTCGGTGGCCGCGTGATCCACACCGGCGCGCAGTGGGCGGACTCGGGCAACAGGCTGCGCGTGCCGTCCTGGAACCGGCTGGACCTGAACGCCAGCTACGCCACCAAGTTCGGCAACACGCCCGTGCGATTCAACGCCAGCGTGGAGAACGTGACCGGCAAGAGGTACTGGATCGGCCTGTTCGGCGACGGCTTTGCGATGGCCGGGGCGCCGCGCACCTTCAAGCTCGCCGCCACCGTGTCGTTCTGATCTGCCGCGATGTGGATCGGTACTTTGCTGGCCGCCATTTCCGGCTGGTTTTTTCTGTGTGCCACGCGCCGCGCTGAAGGGCGGCTCCGGGGCTGGCGCGGCACGGCGCTGGGGCTGGCGGTGGCACTGCTCGCCGCGTGGCAAATGCATGCCAGCGGCATGGGGTGGGCGGTGTCCGTCGCCCAGGTGCTGGCCGTGGCCATGCTGGCCTTGCCCTGCCTGAGCTATTGGCAGGCGGCGCGCCGCCGCACTGCCAAGGCGGCCGCGCGAGGGGCTTCCCGGTGAGTCGCGCCGGCAACGGGCAGGCGGCTGTGCGCCATCTGCTGTTCAAGGGGCTGACGGGCTTCTTGCTGGGCTTTCCGCTGGCGCTGTGGCTCAGCTGGCTGCTGACCTACGGTGGCCTGCTTCCCGCCTATGTGCCCGTGCGCGATCAGATCGCCATGTGGCTCGCGGTGCTGCTGTGGGGCGCCGCGCCGTGCGTTGCCTTCCTGGCACAGAGTCGCAGGCAGTGCGCGATCGCCTTCCTGCTGGCCAATGCGGCAGCCTTCGGGGCCTGGAAGGTGCTGCAATGAAAGCGCAGACCGTCAAGGATTACCTGGCCGTCCATACCTGGGTGGGCATCCTCTGTGGGCTGGTGCTGTTTGTCGCCTTCTACGCGGGCGCCTTTTCGATGCTGGAGGCCGAGATCACTCGCTGGACGCAGCCGCCCGCGCCTGCGTCCAGTGCGGTGAGCGACGACGGCGATGCGCTGGCCGCTGCCTTCCTCGCCGCCCATCCAGAGGCCAAAGGCCGCGTGCGCCTGCGTTGGCCCGGCGCCGACAACGCCCAACCCGCACTGGCACACATGGAGCGCGGCAAGGATCCCGTGTGGTGGCAGTTGGGCAGCGATGGGCAGCTGCGTCGCATGGCCAGCATGCCGCGCGAGGACGACACCAGCGGAAATTTCGTCGACTACCTGCACCGCAAGGGCGGTCTGCCGATCCCCCTGGAGGTGGCCGAGCCGGTGATCGGCCTGGTCTCACTGGTCTACGCGCTGGCGCTGGTGTCCGGCGTCGTCGTTCTGCTTCCCTCGCTGGTCAAGGACCTGTTCTACCTGCGCCTGGGCGCCAACCTCAAGCGCATGTGGTTGGACGTGCACAACCTGCTGGGCGTGGCCAGCCTGCCATTCCATCTCGTCATCGCGTTGAGCGCCGCCGTGTTCGGCCTGCACGATGTCGTCTACCTGGCGCAGGACAAGTTCATCTACCAGGGCGGCCTGCGCGCCACGGTGGCGCGCGACAGTGTGCTCCCGCCCAAGGTGGCGCGTGCCGACTGGCTGCCGCCCAGCGAGATCAAGCGCCGTGTGCTGGAACAGGCGCCGCACTTCCAGCCGGTGGGCATGGACTACGTGATGCTGCCCACTGGCCCCGTGGCTCTGGTGGGGGGCAGCGACGAGCGGCACTTCCAGCGCGCTTCGCGCTACGGCCTGGCCTTTGTGCATCTGGGCACGGGCCAGATCTACGACCGCAGCTATCTGCCGGGCGACAGCGGCCATGGATCGACCGCACTGCTCAGCAGCCTGTTCGCGCTGCACTTCGGCAGCTTCGGAGGCGATCCGGTGCGCATCCTGTACCTGCTGCTGGGCCTCTCGGGCGCGCTGCTGTTCTATACCGGCAACCTGTTGTGGATCGAGACGCGCACCAAGCGCTTGCGACAGCCGCAGGCCGGGGCGGGCATGGAACGCCCGCGACACGTGCGCGTGGTGTCCGCCCTGACGCTGGGCGTGTGCCTGGGCTGCGCCGCCGCCTTGCCCGCCACGCTCGCGTTGGCGCGCTGGCTGGCCCCTGTGCTGGACGGTCCACTGGATGGCCTGGACGCACTGCATCAGGGCGTGTACTACGCCATCTTCAGCGCCTGCATCGCCTGGGCGATTTGGCGTGGCACGGATCGGGCCGCGCGTGGCCTGTTGTGGTTCACGGCGGCATGCAACGCGCTGGTGCCTCTGGCCGTGCTGCTGAACTTCCGTCCGGATGGGATGCTGCTGGGCGGCGTGTGTGCGCTGCTGGCGCTGTTCTTCGCGTGGCTCGGCTGGCGCCAGCGACTTGTGAATACTCCTGAGAACGACGACAGCCGGTGAGGGTGCTCAGGATGCAAACGGCCTTGTTTCGGCACTCCACTGACACGCTGATCAGAAGTTCGTCGGTCACCTGTCGTACTACCGGCAGCAGTCGATCACCGTTCGACGTGGCGTGCATACACCCCCGTGTTTGCGCATCCTCGAGGCTTGCTACAGTTGATCGCAAGTGGCCCAACATCGCGCAGGTGTAGTTCGGCAACTGCTTGCGGATCATTGAACTTCGGATGAGGGGAATTGAATGGGATGGGGAAGGTGTTTCGAGGTCGACGACTCGGCGAAGGTCCATTTCACCGACTCCAAGCTGCTCACGGCGCTGGCGTCAGCGTATCTCGGCAAGAGCGCCTGAAACCGTGATCGTTCCTCAGTTCTGGGCCGAGGGCCGGATCCAGGAGCGGGTGGCGGGAAAACAGTTGACCGTGCGCCGCTACGGCTGGTCCGACGACAGCCCGTTGGCTGCGCAGGCCCATGCCGATCAGCGCACTCGCGAAGCCTTCGACCGCATCGTCAGCGGCGAAACGTTGAAGCGTCGCGAGCGCAGGCTGGCCTACAACGGGGCGGACGGCCCCGGCGCGTCAGTTCTGGAGGGTTCGTTCTGGCAACATCAGCGCGAACAACTCGCTGCGAAAGTGGATGCCGAGCCGGCCGAAAGCGCGGTTGCGGTAGGTCTTGACCGTGGGCACTGCCAAGCTCATGTCCGCTGCGATGCCGTCCTGCGTCATACCGCGCAATAGTCGCAAGCACACTTGGAGCTCCTGCGCCGTCAGCGCCGGGCACAGGCCCAGCAACCGGCTGCGCAGTTCTTCGGTAGCAGGCGTGCGCGTGAGGGCGATGTGCTTGCGAGTCAGCGCCATCAGCAGCCGCCCCACTGCGCCAAAGTCGGCAAGCTGTGCGTCGCTGAGCGCACGCTGGTGCACATGGCGGTAGAAGTTGACGGCGAACAGCGCGTCGTCGCGGGCCGGTTCTTCCTCGACCACCGACACGCGCTCCATCACGCCGTGCGCGTCGTACACCTTGGCGCGATGCTCGGACGGCACCTCCCGCGCCGTGATGTGGCACACGCGCAGTTGCGGTGCGCTTGTTTCGCGCAAAGTGCGGTCGCCAAGGATCGGCCCCGACAGGTACGCACGCCAGCAATCTCGCGTGGTATCGGGCATGCCCCGGCTGCCGCTCAGGAAGATGGCCGGCTCCACGCCGGTGCGATAGACCGAGAACGAGCCCACCGGCAGGGCCGCCGCCATGGCCTCAAGCAGGCGAGCGCCGAAAGTCGGCTCACCGAGCACTGGCACGACCATCGGTAGGCACTGCGTCAGCGACGCTTCGACGCCTTGAGCAGGTGGTTCGGGAATCCAGGTGCGCATGGAGCAATACGGGGAATCCCGTCATCTTCCGGGATGACTGTGCCGCGCTGCCACCGGACTTACGCTAGGGCATGACTTTCCTCCTTCCAGATACCGACCCGCTCGCCGCACCGCGCCTGGCATGGTTCGCCGACGTCAGCGTCGACGTGGGCGAGCCGCTTGTGCTGGGCGACGGCCCCGAGGGACTGCGCCGTGTCGTGCCCATCACGGGAGGCCATGCCAAGGGAGAGGGCTGGAACGCGCGGGTGCTGCCCGGCGGCGCCGACTTCCAGCGCTTGGCCAGCGAGACAGTCTCCGAGCTCGATGCCCGCTACGGCCTGGAGACGGAGGCTGGCGAGCGCATCTACGTGCGCAACCGCGCGCTGCGCACCGCGCCGGCCGACGTAATGGCGCGGCTGCTGCGCGGCGATCCCGTCGATCCTGCACAGGTCTATTTCAGGTGCGCGCCCTCCTTCGAGACGCGCAGCCCCTCGCTGCGCTGGATCACCGAACGCCTGTTCGTCGGAGTCGGCGTGCGCCATCCCACGCAGGTTGTGATGCGCTTCTTCGCACTGCAGTGAGCTGACGGCGCCCGCGCTGCGCCCCCCGTTTCAACACCGACAGGAGACCTCCATGATGACCGCCTTTGCCATGGGCGCGCGCCGCCGCGCCCTCATCGCCGCCGCCACGTTGATTGGACTCGGGGCCATGCCCTGGGCCTCGCAGGCGTTCGCGCAGGCGGGTTCCGCCTACCCCAACCGGCCGGTGCGCCTCGTGGTCGGCTTTCCGCCCGGCAGCGGGCCCGACATCGTCGCGCGCCTAGTAGCCCAGAAGCTGTCGGAGGGCTGGGGCAACCTCGGCGTCGTGGTCGACAACAAGCCGGGTGCGGCAGGGCTCATCGCCGCGTCGGAGGTGGCCCGCGCACAGCCCGACGGCTACACGCTCCTGCTCGCCGAGACTGGCCTGCTGGCCATCGCGCCCAGCACCTACAGCAAACTCTCGTACGACCCGAAGAAAGACTTCGCGCCCGTGAGCCAGGTGGTCACCTCCGATTTCATGCTGGTGGTGAACCCCGCCAAGGTGCCGGCCCGCGACGTGAAGCAGTTCGTGACATGGAGCCGCGCACAGAAAGGCCTGTTCATGGGCACGTTCGGCGCCGGCACCTTGGGCCATTTCGGTGCCTTCCTGTTCGGCGACGCCATCGGCCTCAAGCCGGAGCCTGTGCACTACAAGACCACTGGCGATGCGCTGAGCGGCCTGTTCGGCGGCGACGTGGCGGGCAGCTTCGCGAGCGTGGGCCTGTCGGCGGCCAACGTGAAGGCGGGCAAGCTGCTGGCGCTGGCCTCCAGCGGCGACACCCGCAGCCCCAGCCTCCCCAACGTGCCGACCTTCCGTGAGCAGGGCTACCCTCAGCTGTCGTTCAGCGCATGGTTCGGCATCGTCGCGCCGGCGCGGACACCGCCCGAGGTAATTGCACGGTTGGAGGCCGACATCCGCAAGGCGGTGCAGTCGGCGCAAGGCAAGGCGAGGCTGGAGGACGCAGGCTTCAACGTCACAGGCACCACGTCCCGAGAGTTCGCGCACGTCATCGACGCCGACACGGTGAAGTGGGGCAAGGTGGTCGCGGCCACCGGCTTCAAGGCGGATTAAGGAGGCGCACCGTAGGGTTGTACTTCGGATCGACTGCCTGTGAGTGAGTGGTAGCCGCGCCCAAGAAAAAGCCTGCGCAAAGGCGGGCAAGGGCGACCTGGAGGGGGGAAGAGGGAGAAGGCGTGGGCCGCCGAGGTCAGTCTAGCGGGATCCTCGGCCGTGCTGGATTTGCGCCGTCTCCCCATTGATTCCCCCTCCGAAACCTTCGGATATAGGGCCGGAGAACATTTTTCAACAATATTGACGACGCTCGCAGAGCGAGGCCCTCGCTGATAACAGCGCGGAGCGCTTGGGGGCAAGGACGGTCAAGTACCCTGACGTGGGTCGTAGTCTATTGCCAGACTAAGACCGGGGAACAAAGCGGGGAACAAATCAAAGAGAGAAATTCTGATTTCCAATGGATGTAGGCTTTTCAGGGCATCATTCAGTAGACCCCAGCCAACGACCCAGGGCGTTCACTGAAATTCAGTGGACGCCCTTTTTCATTGGCCTGACGGCTTCGTTTGGACGACCCCCGCGATCCCGTCGATGGGGTGCACTCCACACGCTAGCTAGTCGATCGCGATCTTGTTCTTCTTCACGAGGTCTGCCCAGCGCCGCATGTCGGTGTGGATGTAGTCGGCGGTCTGCTTCGCGCTGCTGGCTTCGGGAAACATGCCGACGTTCTCGAAGCCTTTCATGACCTCCGGGTCCTTCAGGGCTTGTGCCACCGCTTCGTTGAGGCGATCGCTTCGGTCTGCCGGGAGGCCCGTGCGCGCAGCCAGGACGAACCACTGACTCGCTTCGAAGTTGGCAATGCCGGCTTCCCTGAGTGTCGGCACCTCGGGCAAGGAGGCGGAGCGGATCGCCGTGGAAACCCCGTACGCCTTGAGCTTGCCGGACCTGATGTGCGGGAGCACGGGTGTGATGCCCAGCACGGCCAGGGGGAGCTGTCCACCGATCACGTCGGTCACCGCCTGGTTGCCGCCCTTGTAGGGCACATGCGTCATCGTCACACCCGTCAGTGCCTGGATGAGTTCTCCGGTCAGGTGTTGGCCGGTGCCGTTGCCGGAAGAGCCGTAGCTGTACTTGTCCGGGTGGGCGGATGCGTCTGCAAGCAAGGCCTTGAGGTCCTTGGGCGCATCGGGCCGTGCCGGTCCTACGAGGACGGTGGAGCCTTTGGCGAGCATGGCGATGGCGCTCATCTCCTTGCCGATCTGTGGCATCGGGATGCTCGTGAGCACCGGGCCGGGGACCGTCACCAGGGTGTAGCCATCGGCGGGCTGGGTTGCCACATACCGCAGCGCGAGCGAGCCCGTGGCACCGGGCTTGTTGTCGACCACGATGGGTTGGCCGAGCGTCGCCTCCAGCTTGCGGGCGACAAGGCGCGTGACGACATCGACGCTGCCCCCGGGTGGGTAGCCGACGACCCAGGTGATCGCTCGAGAGGGGTACTTCTCTTGCGCGAGCGTCGCAGAAGAAGCCAGCGCCGTGAGTGCGCAGAAGATCAGAAAGAGGCCTCGGCGGCCGCCTGGATGCTTGGACATGGGGTGAGCCTTCTGGGACGGTGGGGAGATGCGCGAGCGCGTCAGGGATTCCGCGGCCTCAGTCCGGCGCGCCCGGCGCCGTGTGAGGATGTGCTGCCGCACTCTGATGAAAGGCGCGGACCATCCGCTGGATCGGCCCCAGGACCCACGTGTTGTAGACGAGCACATCCGACTCCTCCTTGGGGTCGCGCGTGATGTTGAAGAGATAGGGCGATTCGAGCTTGCCCTTGCCTTCGTTCACCTCGGGCTCCCAGTACAAATGCAGCTTCCAGTCGCGCCACTTCACTGCGCGCAACTCGTTCTTGATGTGAAAGAGAAAGCCCTCGCGCAGGGACTTCTGTTCGCCGAGGAAAAAGAGCATCTGGTCGATGCCGTCGATCGGCCTGTCCTCGGGAATGCGGGCGCCGCCCGCGCGTGCCAGCGTGGAGAAGAGGTCGGTGACGTGCACGATCTCGTTGCTCACCCGGCCCGCGGCGATCTTGCCCGGCCAGCGCACGATGCACGGCACGCGCAGGCTGCCTTCCATGGCCGTGTGATAGGTGCCGCGCCAGGGGCCGGCCGTGCCGCGGTACGGAGCGCGGAACTCGGGGCCGTTGTCGCTCGCGAAGATGAAGAGGGTGTCTTCTGAGATGCCGAGGCGCTCGATCTCGTCGATGACCTGGCCCACGCGGTGGTCCATCTCGACCATGGAGTCGGCGAAATCGCCATGGCCGGTGCGGCCCGCGAAATCGCGGTGAGGCAGGGTGGGAAAGTGCAGGTGCGTGAGCGGCAGGTAAAGGAAGAACGGCTTCTGTACCGCGTGGTTGCGCTGGATGAATTCCAGGGACCGGTTCGTCAGCGTTTCATCGATGCGCCGGCGCGAATCCAGGTTGTATTCCTCCACGTTTTCCGAGGGCGCACCGGCACGGCCCTGCATGATGTACGGGATGTCCGCCACGCTCGGGTCGTAGCCGACACTGGCCGTGAACTGGCTCTCGTCCGTGGTGCGCGGAATGCCGTACCACTCGTCGAATCCCCGGTCGCTCGGGAAGCGGCCTTGAACATCGCCCAGGTGCCATTTGCCGTAGTGCGCAGTCGCATAACCCTGTGCCGAGAGCAACTGCGCCAGCGTGATCTCGCGGCGTGCCAGGCCCTGAGGCAGGCCGGGCGGCACCGATTGCAGGCAGCCCGTACGGATCGGATGCCGCCCGCTCATCAGCGCGGAGCGCGTCGGCACGCAATCGCTCTCGACATTGAAGTTCTGCAGCAGAAGGCCTTGGCTGGCGAGCGCGTCGATGCGTGGCGTGGGCGCGCCCCGCAGCGCCCCGCCGCCGTAGCAGCCGAGCTCGCCCCAGCCGAGGTTGTCGGCAAGGATGAGAACGATGTTGGGTAGGTTCATGGAGGGACTCATTTCGACTGCAGTCTAGGAACGGCTAGGATTCGAGTGTTTCCAATTGGGAAATCTTCGTTAACTTTTATTCATGTCCTTTTCGGCACGCGACCTCGACTACTTCCTGGAAGTGGCGCGCCATGGGCAGCTGGCCCGTGCAGCAACCAGCCTGACGGTGACGGCCGCGGCGCTTTCCAAGGCGATCCGTCGGCTGGAGGACGAGATGGGGCTCGGTCTCTTCGAGCGCTCGGGCCACGGCATGACGCTCACCCCGTTCGGCGTCGCGTTCCGCGAACGTGCGCAACGCATGAAGTCCGAGCACGACGAGGCGCTTCGTCATGCGGGCGACGTCCGTGCAGGACGTGCCGGGCTCATCCGCGTGGGCGCGACGCTGGCGGTTCTGGATGCCGTGCTTTCACCGGCGCTTGCGGCGCTGCAGCCCCGTCGCCCGGGCATGCATGTGCGCCTGGAAGTGGCGTCTTCGGACGAATTGATCGACTGGACGCGCCAGGGCCTGCTCGATGTCGCCGTGATTCCGACCTATGAATCCATGCCGCACGGCCTGGTGCATGAGGACCTCCTGACCGATGCGCTCGTCGCCGTGGCGCGCGTGGGGCATCCGGTCTTCGCGCGTCGCCGTCTCACGATGGGCGATCTGTCGAAATTCCCCTGGGTGCTGCCGTCCGTTCATTCGGCCGCACGCGCGAAGTTGGACGAGGTATTTCGATGCGCGGGCGCGACGCCGCCGCAAGGCGCGATCGAGGTGCACTTCAGTGCATCCTGGTCGCTGCCGGTGCTTGCAGCGACCGATCTGATGGGCATCGTCCCGGTCTCCGTGCTCGCACTGCCCCAGGCGCGTGGTGTCAAGGTGATTCCCGTTGACGCGCTGTCGATTCCGAGGCGCATCTCGCTTTTCTCACGTCCGAATACTTATCGCTCCCCACTCCTCGAGGAGTTCGTGCAGGCGCTCAAGGCACTGGCGCCGACGCAGCGAAGCAGCGCGGCGCGCAAGGGCTGACGGGCGCTCGCTGAGGCCGTTTTCAGGCCGCGGTCGCCGCCTTCACCGGCCAGTCGCGCAGCTTGCCCGGGTTCAGCAAGCCCATCGGGTCGAAGCGCTTCTTCACCTCGATGACTTCCGGCGGCAGCGGCCCGCCGGCCTTGCCGTCTTCCACGATGTTCACGTGCGGGTTGTTGATGTGCACCTGGTGCGCGCGGTGGATGTCGATGATCTTGTTCAGGCGATCCTCGGTGCTGAAGCGCACCAGCTGCAGCCCGCTGCAGGTCAGCAGCCCCGCCGCGTTGCGCAGGAACTCGACGTGCATCATGACCTCGCCGCCCAGCAGCTTCTCCATCTCGATGACCTGCTCGACATGCTTGCCGGGAATGAAGCCGCTTTGCAGGTAGGTCAGCGTCGGGTCGATCTTCAGCGCGTGCAGCGTCGTGTGGTTCCAGGTGAATTCCATCAGCGTGCGGTTGCTCTTCTGTACTTCGGCGGCCGTCTTGCGGTAGCTCACGGTGCCGCCGTGCGCCTGCACCAGCAGCATCATGGCCGGCTCGCTCGGCTCGGCCACCAGCGACAGCACCGTGTGGCAGCCCTTGGGCAGGTGCGTCGCCAGCTGCGCGAGGTGGTCGGCGATGGGCGCCGCGAAGAAGGTGACGCCGCGCTTCACGATACCCGGCGCATGCGCGAGCTTGTCCGCGAAGTTCAGCGCGTTCTCGAAGTCGTCGAAGGTCACCAGCGTCTCGAGCCACGGATGCGCGGGCGCCAGTGCGATCTCCAGTTCCAGCACGAGGCCGTTGGTGCCCCACAGGTGGTGCATGCGCATCGCTTCGGCGCCGCGCAGCTCGATCACCTGCGGCTCGGCCTCGATGGTCATCGCGCGAATGCCCAGCACATTGCCGGGGGCGCCCAGCGGCCCGTAGTTGATCGAGCCCACGCCGCCGAAGCCGCCGCCGAACAGGCCGCCCAGTGTTGCGCTGCGGTAGGTCGAGGGCACGCAGCGCATCTCCTGGCCGGTGGGTTTCGTCTGCTTCTCGAGTTCGCCCAGGCGGATGCCGGCCTGCGCGCGCGCCACGCCGGGCTGCACCCACAGGCAGGCGTTGTAGGCCGTCATGTCGAGCACCACGCCGCCGGCGAGCGGCGTGGTCTGGCCGTAGTTGCCGGTGCCGCTGCCGCGAATGGTGATGGGCACGCCGCGGCGCGCGCAGGCGCCGACCACCGCGCGGATGTCTTCCTCGGTGCGCGGGCGCACCACCACGTCGGCGCGCTTGTCCTTCAGCTGGCGCGTGAGCACCGGGCTGAACCAGGAGAAGTCCTGCGAGAGGCGCGTGACGCGGCCTTCGTCGGTGATCCAGTCGAGGTCGGGGAGTTCGAGCAGCAGTTGTTCGATGGCGGAAGCGGGAGCGTTCATGGTCGATTTCAATCCTGGGAAAGTTCGCTCGCGTGCCACGAGCCCAGCGCCACCTTGGTGAGCCAGGCCATCAGCACGAAGAGCGCCACACCGGTGAGGGAGATGAGCAGCAGGGCCGCGAACATGCGCGGAATGTTCAGCTGGAAGCCCGCCTGCAGGATCTGGTAGGCCAGCCCGGCGCCGGAGCCGCCCGTGCCGGCCACGAACTCCGCCACCACCGCGCCGATCAGCGCCAGGCCGCTGGAGATGCGCAGCCCGCCGAAGAAGTAGGGCAGCGCGCTCGGGATGCGCAGGCGCACCAGCTGCTGCCAGCGCGTGGCGCGGTTCAGCTTGAAGTAGCTCTGCAGGTCGGGGTCGATGCTGCGCAGGCCCAGCGTGGTGTTGCTGATGATGGGAAACAGCGCCACCAGCGCCGCGCACACCGTCATGGCCGCCACCGGGTTCTTCACCCAGATGATGATCAGCGGCGCCACGGCCACGATGGGCGTGACCTGCAGCAGCACCGCGTACGGAAAGAGGGCGGTCTCGATGCGCTTGCTCTGCACGAACAGGAACGAGATCAGCACGCCCGCCACCGTGGCCAGCGCGAACGACAGCACCGTGATCTTCAGCGTGACCAGGAGCGCGCTGCCCAGCGGCGCCCAGTCGGTCACCAGCGTCTGCATCATCAGCCAGGGCGAGGGCACGAGGTAGGGCGGCAGTTCCATGGCCACCACCATCCATTGCCACAGCGCGACCAGCACCACGCCGATGAGCACCGGGTAGAGCACGCGCTGCACGCGCGGCTGGCCCAGCAGGGGCGTCGCGGGTTTCGTCGTCGTCTTCATGGCGCGGCCTCCTCTTCTTCTGTGGTGCTGGCGCGCAGCAGGCTGTCCTGCAATTGCTTCGCGTGGCGCGCGAACGCGGGCGTGACCATGAAGTCGGCCTGGCGCGGGTAGGGCTCGTCGATCTGGAACTGCTCGACCACGCGACCTGGCCGCGCGGCCATCATCACCACGCGGCTGGACAGGAACACCGCCTCGTGGATCGAGTGCGTCACGAAGATCACCGTGAGCTTCTTCTTGCGCCACAGCTCGAGCAGGTCGGCGTCGAGCTTGTGGCGCGTGATCTCGTCGAGCGCGCCGAAGGGCTCGTCCATCAGCAGCAGGTCGGGCTGCGTGACCAGGCCGCGCGCGATCGACACGCGCATCTGCATGCCGCCCGACAGCGCGCGCGGCAGCGCACTGGCGAACTTCTCCAGCCCCACGAGCGCGAGCGATTCCGTCACCCGCGCATCGGCCTCCTTGCGGGGCACGCCGGCCAGGTCCAGCGGCAGCCGCACATTGGTCTGCACGCTGGCCCACGGCATCAGCGTGGGCGACTGGAACACGAACGACATCTTGTGCGGGCAGTCGTGCAACTGCGCCACGGGCTTGCGCCACACCAGCAGGCGCCCGTCGCTGGGTTCGAGCATGCCCGCCACCATCTTCAGCAGCGTGCTCTTGCCGCAGCCCGAGGGGCCGAGCAGCGTGACGAACTCGCCTTCGGCGATCGACAGGTCCACCGGCAGCAGCGCCTGCGTGCCGTTGGGGTAGGTCTTCTCGGCCGAGAGCACTTCCACCGCGGGCACGGCGGGGGTGGTCGGCGGTGCGAGGGTGTGGGGTTCGATGCGGTTCATGAAGAAGAGGCGACGAAGTTCAGGGCAGCACCTTGGCGTCCTTCACGAACTCGGTCGTGTAGGTCTTGGCCAGGTCGACCTTGGCGGGGTCGAGCAGCTTCGCGTTCACCAGGAAGTCGTAGCTCGCCTTGGCGCGCGCGTCGGTCATCACGCCGATGCCCAGCTTGGCCGCGTCGCCGCCCGTGACCATGCCCATCTCTTTCAGCTTGGCCACGCTGTAGGCGAGCTGGTCGTCGGTCATGTTGGGGTTGTCCTTCTTGATCAGCGCGTTGGCCGGTACCGGGTCGGCCAGGTAGCTCTTCCAGCCTTCGGCCGAGGCCTTCACGAAGGCGGCGACCTGCTTGCTGCGCTCCTTCACCGTCTTGTCCATGCACGACACGGTGACCGCGTAGGAGGGGTAGCCGTGATCGCTGAACATCAGCACCGTGCTCTTCACGCCGGCCTTCTGGATGGCGTAGGGCTCGGAGGTTAGGTAGCCCTGCTGCGCGGTGTTCGGGTCGGCCACGAAGGGCTGGATGTTGAAGGTGTAGGGACGCGTCTGTTCGTCCTTCAGGCCGAAGCGGGCCTTGAGCCAGGGCCAGTAGCCGCGGTTGGCCTGCGCGCCGATCAGCAGCGTCTTGCCCTTGAGGTCCTCGAACTTCTTGACGTCGTCGTGCGCGATCAGCACCTGCGGGTCCTTCTGGAAGAAGGCCGCCACGTTGACCACGGGCACGCCGCCTTCGCGCACCTGCATCATCTGGATGTCGCTCGATCCCATGATGCAGTCGGCCTGTCCCGCGGCCATCATCTGCGTGATGTTGACCTGCGGGCCGCCCATGCGGATCGTCACGTCCAGGCCGTGCTTCTTGTAGATGCCCTGCGCCACCGCCTGGTAGAAGCCGCCGTGCTCGGCCTGCGCGTACCAGTTGGTCATGTAGGTGAACTTGTCCTGGGCCTGTGCGGGTGCAACGGCCGTGAGGAGCGAGAGCGCGGCGGCGCCGGCCAGGGAAAGAGCGAAGGAACGCATGGTGGGGACCTCTCGAAGGCGGGATGAAAAAGAAGAACGAAGCCGTTGCAAGGAGCGCGCCTCAGGCCGGCACGAACGACTGCTGGATGAAGCCCTGCTGGTGGCCGCGCTCCCAGGTGGCTTCCTCGCGCACGACCCAGCGCAGCGCATGAAGCTCGGTCAGCGCCTGCGCCCAGCTGTCCGAGAGCGTGTCCAGGATCTCCAGGCCCTGTTCGCGCGTGGCGCTGGTGGGATCGCCGATCACGCCGCTGGGGCCGAAGTCGCGCGCGGTCCAGGCGCAGGCCGGGCGGCCGTCGGCCGACAGCAGCTTGATCGGGAAGGGCGGCGGAAAGTTGGCCGCCGCGCGTTCCATGTGCACGGTGTCGGGCGCCAGCGCGAGCATCAGCGCGGTTTCGGAATGGCCTGCGTGCATCGCGAGCTTCTTCTCCTGCTCGCTCACCTGCCGGCTCGCCGCGCTGGGCAGGCGCGACACGCCGTGCGGCACGATCACGAAGTCGCCATGGCGCAGGCGCAGTTCGCGCGCCGCCATCTCCAGCACCTGCGGCTGGCCGCCGTGCCCGTTGGCGAACAGCAGCTTGCGAAAGCCCGAGCGGTACACCGATTCGCCGATCTCGATCACGGTCGACAGCAGCGTGGTGCCCGTGAGCGTCACCGTGCCGGGAAAGTGCAGGTGCTCTTCCGACTTGCCGTAGGTGATCGGCGGCAGGGCAAAGGCGCGCACCTCGGCCGGCAGCTTCTCCAGCGCCTTGCCCATCACGCCCGAGGCGATCACGCTGTCGACCGAGCACGGCAGGTGCGGGCCGTGCTGCTCGATCGCGCCGCACGGCAGCACGATGACGGTGTTCTCGCGGTCGGGCAGCGCGGCGATTTCGGTCCAGCTCAGGTAGGGCAGGAAGCGGTGGGGCGGGATGTAGCCGTGGAGCATGGGAGTCCTTGCGTGTTCTTTATTCGGGGAAGAAAGGCGATGCGTCGCCGTGCGTCACGCGGCCGTCGCGCAGCACCACGCGGGTGGCGCTGCGCGAGGGCCAGCCGTGGCGGTCGGCCTGCGTGAACAGCACCAGGTCGGCTTTCGCGCCGACCAGCGTGGGCGTCGTCGTGGCGGGCGCGCGTTCCAGCCAGTCGCTGCGGCACAGCGCCTGCGACCAGCGGTCGAACGGTTCGTCGAGCTGTGCCACCAGCGCGGCCGTGCCCAGCGCCTCGACGGGGTCGAAGCTGCCGAGGCGGCAGAACGGGTCCTGCACGTTGTCGCTCGCGAACAGCAATGGAATGCCGCGTGCATGCGCTTCCTTGACCAGCGTGATGCCGCGCTGGCGCGGCGTGCGCCCGGTGACGGCGTCCTGCAGCAGCAGGTTGGTGGCGGGCAGCGACACCACGGTGATCGGCGCGCGCGCCACGGCGTCCAGCGTGGCGAAGGCCTGCGCCTCGGGCTGGGCCGCCAGCGCGCAGAGGTGGCCGCAGACCACGCGGCCTTCGTAGCCGATCTCGCGCAGGAGGCGCGCGGTGGTCTGCAGGCCCACGGCCGAGGCGTCGAGTTCCTCGTCCACGTGCAGGTCGATGTCGAGCTCGCAGGCCTGCGCCGCCACCAGCAGGTTGCGCAGCGCGTTCTCGCTCCAGTTGGTGGAGTGCACGAAGCCGCCGAGCAGTGCGTGCGGTCCGGTGGCCTTCACCTGCCGCGCCAGGCGCAGCGCCTGCGACGCGTCTTCGAACAGGGGCAGCTTGATGAGGGCGACCTGCTCCAGCCGCACCCGGCCGGCCCATTCCTGCGCCAGCTCGGCCATGACGGGCCAGGCCGTGGGCAGCGCATCGGGCTCCCACCAGTCGACGTGCGTGCGCACATGGGCGGTGCCGCATGCCCAGGCCCATTGCAGGCCGCGCGATGCACGCTCGCGCACGTCGGCGGGCGTCCAGTGCACGCGGTCGGCCAGCATCGCGTCGATCGCGCCGAGCAGGCCGGGCTGCACCTTTTGCATGCGCGCCAGCGTGAACGCCTTGTCCAGGTGCGTGTGCGCGTCGACGAAGGCGGGGAGGGCGAGCGTGCCGGCGAGGTCCCAGCCGGCGCCCGGCGTGATGTCCCTCGCGGGTTGCACCGACCGCACGCGGCCGGCCTCGATGGCGATGCGTGCGAGTTCGGGCACCCCGTGGCGCTGCGGCCAGTCGGCGGGCAGCAGCCAGCGTGGCAGCCGTGCGTTGTCCAGCAGCGTGGGCGCGTTCATGGGAAACGCGCTCCCGCCGGGCCTGCGGGGGCGCTGGTTTCCATCGACAGACAGGAGGCAACGCGGGCGTGCATGAATTTGACCAATCAATCAGAGCAACTGGTCAGGTTATGCAAGCGACGTGCCAGTCCGGGTGCACCGGACTGGGGAGGCGGGCGGGGCCCGCGGCGGATGCGCTTAGCTTGCCTGGCGCGGCCAGAGCCGCACCGCCAGCGCGGCGGCGGCCGTGACGGTTGCCAGCGCCGTCACGCCGGCCCAGCCCCAAGAAGCGAGCACCAGCGCGCCCAGCGCCGAGCCGGTCGCCATGCCGATGAACATGCTGGTGAACAGCACGGCGTTGAGCCGGCTGCGCGCACCGGGCTCGATGCCGTAGACGATCGTCTGGTGGGCAATCAGCGCCGCCTGCATGCCCAGGTCGAAGCCGATCGCGGCCAGCGCCAGCAGCCACAGCTGCGCATGCGGCGCCATCAGCGGTGCCAGCCCCATGGCTGCGAACGACACCAGCGCCAGCCCCGCGCCCAGGCGCGTCACCAGCTCCGGTCCGCGCCGGTCGGCCAGTCGCCCCGCCAGCGGCGCCGCCAGCGCACCCGCCGCGCCGGCCAGGCCGAAGGCGCCTGCCGCCGCGCTGCCCAGATGGAAGGGCGCGCCGTGCAGCATCACGGCCAGCGTCGACCAGAAGGCGCTGAATCCCACGGCCAGCAGCGCCTGGGCCAGCGCCGCGCGGCGCAGCGTGCCGTGGCGCGACCACAGCGTGCCCAGCGAGCCGAGCAGGGCGCCGTAGGCCAGGTGCGTCGTCGGCCGAAAGCGCGGCAGCCCGCGCCAGGCCGCGGCGCCGATGAGCGCGATGCTGGCCGCGGCCGCGATGAACATGGCGCGCCAGCCGAAGTGCTCGGCCACGAAGCCACTCACCACGCGCGACAGCAGGATGCCCAGCAGCAGCCCCGTCATCACCGTGCCGACCGTCTTGCCGCGCGTGGCGTCGGGCGCCAGCGTGGCGGCGGCGGGCACGAGGTCCTGCGCCATCGTGGCCGCCAGCCCGATCGCGAGGCTGGCCGCGAGCAGCACGCCGATCGACGGTGCCGCGCCGGCCACCAGCAGCGCGGCGCACAGTGCCCCGGCCTTGATCAGCACGATGCGGCGCCGGTCGAAGCGGTCGCCCAGCGGCGCCAGCAGCAGGATGCCCAGCGCATAGCCCAGCTGCGTGAGCGTGGGAATGAAGCCCACCGCGCGGGTGGAGGCGCCGATGTCGGCGCCCAGCACCCCGAGCATCGGCTGGGCGTAGTAGAGCGAGGCCACCGACAGGCCCGCGCCGGCGGCCAGCAGCAGGATCAGCGAGGCCGGCAGGCCGTGCCCCGGCGCGGCGGCCGGTACATGCGTGGTTTGAATGGAAGACATGGTGTTAACCCTCGATTATCGAAGCAAGGGTTGGAATGTGCCCGTTGGGGTCTTGGCTTGGTAGTCCCGTGAATCGCACAATGCCCATACGCCAAACGTATAAATGAGGCCATGTCAACTTCACCTGCCGTCGACCGCATCGAGCTGATGCAGACCTTTCTTCACATCGTCGAGGCCGGCAGCCTGTCGGCGGCCGCGCTCCAGATGGGCGCGACCCAGCCCACCGTGAGCCGTCGCCTGCAGGCGCTGGAGCGCTCGCTGGGCGTGCGGCTGCTGCGCCGCTCCACGCACGCCATGAAGCTCACGGAAGACGGCGAGCGCTGCTACGAGCGGGCCCGGGAGCTGATCGCCGACTGGCACGCTTTCGAGGCCGACCTGCGCGGCGTGGGCGACGAGCCCGAGGGCACGCTGCGGGTGGTCGCGCCGCATGCGCTGGGCCAGCTGCTGCTGGTCGGTCCGCTGGCCGAGTACCTGCGCGCCTATCCGCGCGTGTCCGTCGAATGGCTGCTGAACGACCGCCGGCCCGACTTCATCGCCGAAGGCGTCGACTGCGCGATCCAGGTCGGCGAGATGACCGATGCCATGGCCGTGGCGGTGAAGGTCTCGGAGGTTCCGCGCGTGGTGGTCGCCGCGCCCTCGCTGCTGGAGGGCCGCCCGCCGCCCGCGCACGCGGCGGAACTGGCCGAGCTGCCGTGGCTCGCGCTGCGCACCTTCTATCGCAACGAGGTGCTGCTCACGCACCGGCCGACCGGCGAGATCGCGCGCGTGCCGATCCGTCCACGCATGAGCACCGACAGCCTCTATGCGCTGCAAAGCGCGGCGCGCATGGGACTGGGCGCCTGCCTGGGCTCGGCCTGGCTGCTGAACGAGGACATCGCCGCCGGACGGCTGGTGCAGCTCGTGCCGCAATGGCATGTGGCGCCGCTGCCCGTCTACCTGACCTACCCGCACGCGCGCTTCCAGCCGGCGCGCCTGCGCCGCTTCATCGAGATGATGCGGCTTGCGCTGGCCGACCCGACGGGCCAGGTCTGGGAGGCGCGCGTGGCCTGAGCGAGGGCGGCGCGGAACTCAGTCCTTGATGCCGCAGCCGCCCAGGACGAACGCCACCAGTTCCCGCGCGATCGGTTCGCGGTCGATCGGCGCTTCGGGTGGCAGGCCGAGCATCACGCGCGTCTGGATCGCGTAGTCGGCGTAGCTCTGGGTCATGGCCCAGATGTGCATCAGCAGCAGGCGCGCATCGAGCGGGCGCATCTGCCCGCGCGCGATCCAGCCGTTGATGATGTCGACCTTCTTCTGCGTCCACGCCTGCGCGTTGGGCCAGTAGCGGTCGAGGTTGCGTCCGCCGTCGAGCACCTCGCGCGTGAAGATGCGCGAGATCTCCGGGTTGTCGAACGCGTGGTCGAGCTTCTTGCGGATGTAGTCGCCCAGCACCGTGGCCGGGTCGCTGGCGTCCTCGAACGAGAACACCACCTTCCACGCATGCAGCACCTGCATCAGCAGCTCTTCGTAGAGCTCTTCCTTGCCGGCGATGTAGTAGTGCAGCTGGGGCTTGGTGAGGCCGGCGCGCGCGGCGATGGCCTGGGTGGAGGTGCCCTTCAGGCCGTGCAGGCTGAACTCGGTCACCGCCGCCGTGCGGATGGCCGCCATGATGCGTTCACGCCCCGGCCTTGCGCGCGACAGCGGGCCGTCGGGGGCGGGCATTTCTTGGGCGATGGCAGGGGGCACGGGGGCGGTGGCGACGGTCATGGGCGTGGGAGGCGCGGCGTGCGCCCGGCCGATGGTAATCCTTGGCCCGTGGCCCTTTCTTGCGATGAGTGCGCCTGCGCCTTTCTCGATGGGCGATGAAAGGTGACAGCGGTCGGCATCGAGGCGTTTCCCTGAGCTACTTTTTTTCTTCCCCTTGCCTCTACCAGCGCCGAACCGCTGTCGAAAAGTAGTGTGCGCAACGCAGGTGAAGTCAGAGTGAAGTCTGTGCAGGCCTTGCGTGAACGGATCAGAGGCCGTCCAGTTCGCCCTTGACGTGCGTGCGCGTGTCGCCGCCGACCCAGACCTGGCCGGCGTCGTCGCGGGTCAGGTGGATGCGGCCCTGCCGGCCCAGGCGTGTGCCCTGCGCGGCGACATAGTCGTCTTGTGCCACGCCCGTGGCGAAGAGCCACTGCGCGAGCGAGGCATTGAGGCTTCCCGTGACGGGGTCTTCGACGATGGCGCCCAGATGGTCGGTGAAGAAGGCGCGCACTTCGAAGGCCGCATCGCCGCCCTCGGCATGAGGGCCGACCACGCCGACGTCGATGCGCGTGGGCCAGCGCCGGGCCGGCTCCAGAGACAGCACCTTGTCTGCCGACGCCAGCCGGATTCCCAACCAGCCGGGACCGTTGTCGATCCAGGCGGCGTCGTGGATGTCGTCGGCTTCGATGCCCAGCAGCCGCCGTGCATCGTCGAGTTCGGCCGGGGTCGGCGCGCCCGAGCGGATCAGCGGCGGCGCGGCGAACGCAAGCCGTCCCTGGTCGCGCCGAATCTGGACCAGCCCCGCGCCGCACTCCTGCGTGATCACCGTGGCTTGTTGCCTGGGCGCGCCCTGGCCCGAGAGCCAGGCGTGGCAGCTGCCGAGCGTGGGGTGCCCTGCAAAGGGCATCTCCCGGTCCAGGGTGAAGATCCTCACGCGGTAGTCCGCCTCCGGGTGCGTGGGGGCGAAGACAAACGCGGTTTCCGAGAGGTTGAACCAGCGCGTCAGCTGCTGCATGTCGTGCGTGGCGAAGGCATCGGCGCCGGTGACGACCGCCAGCGGATTGCCCGAGAGCGGGCCGGCGCCGAAGACGTCGACCATGTGGACGGTGATGCTCATGAGCGTAGTCTTTCGCTGGGATTCATTGGATTCAGTTCTGCGAGGCCAGCAGCTTGAGCCCCGCGGCCGCGAACACCGCCGAGAGCACGCCTTCGATCCAGCGCCGCAGCCGCGCATACAGCGCAATCATCGATGCGGTGGAAAAGACGATCGCGTAGCCGCCGAACACCATGATGCCGAGAAGTACGCAGCCGCCCACGATGGCCGGCAACCCGCCGGCGGGTGTGTCCTGGCGCACGCCGAGCGAGATGATCGCGATCCACGACATGATGGCCTTCGGGTTGCCGATGTGCATGAGAACGCCCTGGCGGTAGAGGGTACGGTAGCGCAATGCGCCGCGTTCCGCGTTGCCCTTCACCGCGTCGGCGCCGGGTCGCATGGCGGACCGGCCCGCGCGAAAAGCCAGGTACAGCAGGTAGAGGCCGCCGGCGATCTTGAGCACGACAAGCGCCTGCGCATACGCGGTCAGGACCGCGGAAACACCGGTCGCCGCCAGGATCGCCCAGAAGAGCGAGCCCGTGACAACGCCGGCCGCAAGCGCGAGCGCAGGGCGGCGGCCGTCGCGCATCGCGGTGCCCATGATGGCCATGTTGCTCGGCCCCGGACTGGCGGTGGCGATGAGGTACGTCCCGTAGACGAGTGCGATCTGGCTGACGGCCATGCGGGTGCTCCAAAACCAAGGGTGTCTTCAGCGGCCTTCAGCGCGATGGAGGCCGTGCGGTGAAAGTTACACTATTGAGATATTCAAAAAGTGTAACGTGACACTTTTATTTGCGAGGCCGCGCACGTGCTTCTTCGATCCTCCTGGACGCCCCGTCTGGCCAGCAACGGCACGAATGCCACCGAGCGCGTGGTGCTGGCCCTGGCCGACGACATCGTCGAGGGGCGGCTCGCAGGCGGCGATCGTCTGCCTGCCCATCGGGACCTGGCGAAGACGCTGCAGATCGGCCTGGGCACCGTGACGAAGGCCTACGCCATCCTGGAGCGCAGGGGCCTCACGCGCAGCGTCAAGGGCCGGGGAACCTTCGTGGCGATCCATCAGGCGCACGGCGACCGGCAGATCGATCTGTCGTCGAACGCGCCGCCGGCCGCGCTCGGTGCGCGCGTGCTGGCGCGCACGTTGACGGGCATCGCGCGCAAGATCGACGCCGATCACTTCAACCTGTACGCGCCGCCCGGCGGGCACCTGGAGCATCGCCGTGTTCTCGCCCGCTGGCTCGAAACGATCGGCCTGGCCGTCGATCCGTCGCAGCTGGTCCTGACCAGCAGCGCACGCCAGGCGCTGTCGCTGGCCTTCGATCTGGTGTGCGGGCGGCAGGGATTGCTGCTCACTGAACGGATCACCTATCCCGGCGCCCTCGCGCTGGCCCGGCGCAAGGGATATCGGATCCAGGGCATCGAGATGGATGCGGAAGGGATGGTGCCGCAGGCGCTCGCACAGGCGCTCGACGGCGCGGCGCCCGCCGGTGGCACGGCGGTTTACCTCACCCCGACGCTGCACAACCCGACGACGGCCACGATGAGCGCGAAGCGACGGCGCGCCATCGTGGCGGTGTGCCGCCGCGCGGGCGCCTGGATCATCGAAGACGGCGTGTATGCGGCGGCCTCCGACGGCTTGCCCCAACTGGCGACACTGGCGCCCGACATCGCGTTGCATGTGAACGGGCTCTCCAAGTCGCTCGGCCCGGGATTGCAGGTCGGCGTGCTGGCACTGCCGCCCGAGCTGTGCGGCCCGGCGCAGGAGCTGCTGCAGGACGTGCCCATGGCGCCGTCGGCGTTCTCCTGCGCGGTGGTCGATGAATGGCTGGCCACCGGCGTGGTCGCCTCGGTCCAGCGCGATCTGCGCCACGAGGCCCGGCGGCGTTCCAGGCTGGCCGTCTCGCTGCTCGGTGCCAGCGAACTGGTCTGGCATCCCGATGCCTACAACGTCTGGCTGCCGATGCGGCGCGATGCGGCCGAGGGTGTCGTGGCCGCAGCGGCGCAAGCCGGCGTAAAGCTCACCCCGCCGCAGACCCTGATGGCGAACCCGAAGGACAAGGCGAGCGGCCTGCGAATCTGCCTGGGCGGCCCCGGCTTCGACGAGCTGACCGGGGCCCTGGCCCTCCTGGCCACCTTGCTGAAGCGAAGCGCCTGACGCGGCGCGGACCTCAGACGACTGGTGCCGGGGCGCCGTCGGTGGGCGCGCTGGCGTGCCGGTCGTCGGGCGGCGCGGTCACGATCGAGTCGAGGGCCGGCTCGGCCTTGCGAAGGCGTGCGAGATCGGGCCGCGGCCGGCGCAGCCGCGGATCGGGGGCGAAGGCCTGTTCCATCGCCTGCGCGGCCGACAGCAGCGCGAGGTCGCCGCGAAAGCGCCCCACCACCTGCAGGCCGAAGGGCATGCCGCGCTCGTCGGTGCCGCACGGCAGGCTGATCGCAGGGTGCGTGGTCAGCGTCACCACGTAGGTCAGTGCGAGCCAGCGGTAGTAGTTCTCCTGCGGGCGGCCGTCGATCTGCAGCGCATGCGACTGCGTCCAGGAAAAGGGCGATACCGGCGTCGTGGGCGAGAGCACCAGGTCGTAGTTCTCGAACACCTTCTGGAAGCGCTGGAGGATGCGCGTCTGTTCCGTCTGCGCCCAGGCCGCGTCGGGCAGGCTCATGCGTGCGCCCATCTCGTAGTTGCTGCGCGGGTTCGGGCCCAGGCTCTCGGGGGCGCGCTCGTAGGCCTCGCGCATGCCGGCGACGAAGGCCTCCGCGCGCAGCACATCGAAACAGCGGTGCACCTCGCCCAGGTCGAAGCGCACCTCGTCGCAGGCCGCAAAGAGCCCGCGCATGGCGGCCATGCGATCGTGCATCGTCCGGCGGATCGACGGGTCGACATCGCACAGGCCGAAGTCGGTGGTCCAGGCCACGCGCAGGCGCGACAGGTCCAGCGGCGCCGGCCGCGCGAAGGCTGCTGCATCCAGCGGATAGCTCAAGGGATCGCCCGGATGCGGGCCCGCCGTGGCCGCGAGCTGGAGGCAGGCGTCGGCCACATCGCGCCCCATCGGGCCGACCACCGAGATCGGCGACCAGCCCAGGCTCTTGCGCACGCTGGGCACGATGCCCGGCGACGGCCGCAGGCCCACCACGCCGCACTTGGCGGCCGGGATGCGCAGCGAGCCGCCGGTGTCGGAGCCGGTGCACACCGGCAGCATGTCCAGCGCCAGCGCCGCGGCCGAACCGCCCGACGAACCGCCGGCATTGAGGTTGGGGTCGAAGGGATTGCCCGTGGCCCCCCAGACCGGATTGCGGCTGTTGGCGCCGGCGCCCATCTCGGGCACGTTGGTCTTGCCCACCACGATCGCACCGGCGGCGCGCAGGCGGCGCACCAGCTCGATGTCGTTCGACGGCACATGGTTGCGCAGGGCGGGCGTACCCATGGTGGACAGCAGTCCCGCCGTCGGCTCGAGGTCCTTCACGCCCAGCGGCAGGCCGTGCAGCAGGCCCAGCGGCTCGCCGCTCTTCACGGCCCGCTCCGCGGCGCGGGCCTCGGCGCGGGCGCGCTCGTAGCAGGTGGCGGTCACGGCGTTGACGAAGGGGTTGAGCTGCTCGATGCGCGCGATGCAGGCCTCGAGCAGCTCGACCGGCGAGAGGGCGCGCGTGCCGATCAGCCGTCGCAGTTCCACTGCGGAGAGTTCGACGAGCTCGGAGGAGGAGGAAGAGAAAGGTTGGGTCATGGCTTTCGGAATGTGCCGCACTCAGTCGGCCTGGATGTTGGCGCGCCGGGCGACGGCGCGCATGAGCGGCAGTTCGCGTTCGATCTGCGCGAGCGAGGCGGCGGCGCCGGCGAAGGCCGGCTCCGCGCCCTGGGCCTGCAGGGCCGCCTGGGCCTGGGGCGTGGCGACGATCTTGGCGAGTGTCTTCTCCAGCCGCTCGCGCACCGGCGCGGGGGTGCCCTTCGGCGCGACGACCATGATCCAGGTGTCGGCATCGACCTCGGGGTAGCCTGCCTCGGCGAAGGTCGGGACCTGCGGCAGCTGCGAGGAGCGCTGCCGGGTGGTCACGGCGATCGCCTTGACCTTGCCGCCCTTGAGCTGCGGAATGGCGGCGGTGACGGTGTCCACCGAGAACGGCACCTGGCCGCCGATCAGGTCCGTCATGGCCGGCGCGCTGCCCCGGTAGGGCACGTGCATGATCTTCGCGCCCACCGCCTGCAGGATGATCTCGCCGGTGAAGTGCGAGGACGTGCCCGTGCCGAAGGACGCGTACGAGTACTTGTCGGGCGCTGCGCGCACCGCGCTGGCGAACTCCTTGACGTTGCCGATGGGCACGTTCTTGTTGGCCAGCAGGATCAGCGGAATGCGCGCGACGATCGCGACCGGCTCGAAGCTGCCCAGGGCGTCGTAGGGCAGGTTCGGGCGGATGGCCGGGTTCATCGTGAGGGTCGAGCCCGAGCCGAGCAGCAGGGTGTAGCCGTCGGGCGATGCCTTGGCCACGAACGCGGCGCCGACCGCCGTGCCGGCACCGGGGCGGTTGTCGATGAGCACCGGCTGCCCCAGTTCCTCCGACAGGCGCTGGCCGACCAGGCGCCCCACCGTGTCCGCGCTGCCGCCGGGCGGGTACGGCACCACCAGCGTGACGGGGCGCGTCGGGTAGGCCAATTGAGCCTGCGCCTGTGCCATCGCGGGCAGGGCCGTGCCGAGGCAGGCGGCCAGGCCCGCGAGGACGGCACAGCACCAGCGCCGATGCGGCGCTTGCGAACGGGGAGCGTTCATTGACAGGGTCCTTCCGTAGAGCGAAGAGAAGAGGGGGAGGGGAAATGCTGGGGCACGCCCTGCGGTGTAGCAAGCACAATGATTGGAAGGTTGCGTTGCTGCTGGCGCAACGCAGACCACGCCGATGAAATCTCCCACTTCCAAGTCTCCCGCCCCGGCTCGCACCGAGGCGCGCACCGAACGCCCGATCAACCAGCGCGTGCTCCAGGAGGAGTCGATGCGCTACTTCCTGGAGGTGGCGCGCGTCGGCTCGGTCACCGAGGCGGCCGTGCGGCTGAACGTGGCGCCGTCGGCCGTGAGCCGCCAGATCGGCCGCATCGAGCGCGAGCTCGACACCCTCCTGTTCGAGCGCCGCGCCCGCGGCATGGCGCTCAATTCAGCCGGCGAACTGCTGGCGGCGCACGCGCGCCGGGCCTGGCTCGACATCGAGCGCGTGACCGACGACATCCTCGCGCTGCGTGGCCTGCGCAAGGGCGAGGTGCGCGTGGCCGCGACCGAGGGCTTTGCCTACGAGTTCCTGCCGGCCCTGGTGGCTGCGTTCCAGGCGCGCTGTCCCGGCATCCGCTTCTCGCTCGACATGTGCGTGCAGCGCGAAGTGGCGCGCCGCGTGCGCGAAGGCCTGGTCGACCTCGGCGTGACGGTGAGCCTGGGCTCGGAGCACGGCCTGGACGTCGAGATCCGGCACCCCTCGCCCGTGTGCGCGGTCATGGCACCTTCGCATCCGCTGGCCGAGCGGCGGCAGGTGTCGCTGGCGCAGGTGGTCCATTACCCGCTCGCGCTGCCGGCGCCCACGTCGACGCTGCGTCAGCTGCTCAACATCAGCTGCGTCCGCCAGCGCCTGCCGCTGGAGGCGGCATTGACCAGCGACCACCTCTACCCGCTGGTGCACTACGCGGCGCACGGCCAGGCCGTGACCTTCTGCGGCGAGCTCGCGCTGCGCCAGCAGCTCGAGAACGGCACGATCGTGGCGCGCGCCTTGCGCGACCGCGAGATGAACGAGCGGCATTTCGAGGTGCAGAGCATGGCCGGTCGGCGCCTGCCCGATGCGGCGCGCGCTTTCGTCGAGCACCTGCGCGAAGTGCTCAGCGCCTGATGCGCGGCGCGGGGCCGAGGCTCAGTCGGCCGTGATGTTGTTCGCCTTCACGACGGCGCCCCACATCTTGTACTGGTCGCGGGTCATCGCGCCGAGCTGCTCGGGCGAGCCGCCACCGGGCTCGTCCCCGCGATCGACGATGCTCTTGACGACGGTCGGCTCCTTCAGTGCCGCGTTCATCGCGCTGTTGGCCTTCTTCACGACCTCGGGACTCAACCCGGGCGGTCCGTACAGGCCGATGAAGGAGATGATGCTGAAGTCCTTGATGCCGCTTTCCGCGGCGGTGGGCACATTCGGCAGCATCGGCGAACGCTTGTCGCTGGTCACCAGCAGGGGCCGCAGCTGGCCCGACTTCACGAACGGGGCGACGACGGAGGTGGCGTCGAACATGGCGTCGAGGCGCCCGGCCATCAGGTCGACCATCGCCGGACTGCTGCCCTTGTAGGGAACGTGGTTCATCGCCGGGTTGCCCAGGCGCTCGCGCAGCAGTTCCATGGTGACGTGGATCAGCGAGCCTGCGCCCCCCGTTCCGTAGTCGATGCCCTTGCCGCTCTTGGCACGCGACTTCACCTCTTCGGCGAACTGCGCGTAGGTCTTGATCGGCGACGTGGCGGGCACCACCAGCACCAGCGGCGACTGCAGCATGATGCCGATGGGTGTCATCTTTTGCGGATCGACGATGCCGAGCTTGGTGTACACGTGCGGCATGATCGTCATCGAGCCGTTGCCCACCAGCAGCTTGTGGCCGTCCGGTGGTGCCTTCATCAGTTCGACGGACGCGATGTTGCCGTTCACGCCGGCCTTGTTGTCGATGACCACGGGCTGGCCGAGTGCGCCCTGCATGCCGTTCGTCAACACGCGGCCGGCGAAGTCGGTCTGTCCGCCGGGTGGGAAGCCGATCAGCAGCGTGATCGATTTGCTGGGCCAGGCCGTCTGTGCCCACGCGGGGCTTGCCCCGAAGGCGCCCAGGCCGAGTGCCGCGGCACCCAGGCAAAGAAGCAGGCGCCGCGGCACTGCACGAAGGGGCTGGGTGGCTTGGATCATGAAGTCCTCCGATGGGTCGTCTGTGGCACATCGCAGCGCGCCCGCCCGTGGATCGACGCACGGGCCGGGGCGCTGCCCAGCAGGCTCAGTTCACGGCGAAGCAGTACATCAGGCCGGCACTGCCGCTTTGCTTGAGCTGGTCGACGCTGCAGCCCCGCGTGCCGTGCGACGCGTTCCACGAGGCGTTGGCGACCGGGTCGGGGTTGGTGCCCTTCTTGTCGTGGTGGCCGACGATGGCCGAGCCGTCGACGCTGCGCGTCCAGTTGCCGCAGGTGGTGTCCTTGCCGGCGGCGGCCGGTGCGAGCGTGCCGTCGGGGCGCGAGCCGGTGAGGATGTCGTGCCGGTTGACCGGGTCGCCGAAGCCCGAGACCACCTCGCTCTTTTCGGTCAGCGAGGTGTCCTTGCCGAGCTTTGCGTTCGGGCTGTGCAGGTCGGCCACGCTGGTGGCCACGACCACGCCCTTGGCGTTGCGCCACGGCCCCGCGCCGATGCGGTCGCGTGCGTTGACGGCCGGCTGGCCGCCCGCTTCGGTGGCGCTCAGGTAGGCGCGCCAGGTCTTGCCGCCCGCACCGGCGCTGGCGGCCAGCGCCTGGCACTGGCGGTCGGCGCCGGCCAGGCCGCCGAGGTCGCCGCCCTTGCCGGGGTTGGCACTCGTGATGAAGAAGCTCATCGGGTTGGCGTCCTTGCCCGAAGACATGGCGCCGCATGCAGCGAGGAGCGCGACCGCCGAGGCCGCGGCACCCCATGACAGAACGGAACGATGGCGCATGCGAGGTCTCCTTGGAGTGGTTGGAGTTGGCGAGGCTACCCGCTTCGCACACGCAGCGTTCCCCTCGACAACCCGCACACACGCTGGCCGTGGGCGAGGTGGTCGAGGGGGCGCGCGCTCAGGGCGTCAGCGCCGCGGAGCCCGCGATCGCGTTCGCCTCGGCCGCGCAGTCGGCCGCAGGCGGGGCGCTGTCCGGCCGACTGCGTGCCTGCGCGATCTCGCTCTTCGCCGCGTTCATCTGCGCCGTGAACGCCGGGTTGGCATGCAGCCGGCCCACGGTGGCCGCGCCGATCAGGCGTCCCGCTTCGATGTCGCTGCGCCAGTGCACGCCGCAGATGCCGCGGCTTTGCGCGAAGGCGCGGCCGCGCTGCAGCAGCGCATCCGCGCGCTCCGGCGCGAGCTCCGTCAGCACCAGCGCCCAGGCCCAGCCCAGCGCCGAGTGCCCGGAGGGGTAGGAGCCGTCCTTGGCCAGGTGCGCTTCTTCCTTCGGCGTGCAGCTGGCGGCCTTCAGCGCCACGAAGGGCCGCGTGCGCTGGTACTTCTCCTTGGCCTTGTAGGTGGCGCCGCCGGCATCGGCCAGCGTGCGCCGCAGCAGCATGTTCAGGTGCGGCGTCTGCTGCTCCGAGATGCGCACGCCCAGCGCGCAGGAGAAGGTGGAGGCCGCCTCCGGAAAGCGCAGGTTGGCATCGCGCACCGCGAGCGCGCCGCGCGGCGAACCCTGCAGCGCGGTGAGGCTGCGGAACGCGGCGACGTCGGCCGCCAGCGCGGCCGAATTCGCCTCGGGCGGCGGTGGCAGCAGCGCCAGGCTGTCGGGCATCTCGGCCGAGGCCAGGTAGCCCTTGAGATAGCCCGACCCCGGGCGTGTTTCGCCGACGTCGGCGGCCGAGGTGGTCGGCGCGGGCGACGTGGCGCAGCCGCCCGCGAGCAGGGCTGCGATGAACAGCGGCGACAGGTGTTTCAAAGCCATGGGTACCTCCTTTCGCATGCGCTCAGAACGCGTGGCGGATGCCGAAGTCGTAGCCCATCGACGAGCGCGGCGCCCAGCCCGCGGCCTGCGCGGTGCCGCCCGTGAGGTAGGCGGCCGAACCACCGGTGATGGCGCCCATCACGCCGGGGTTGTTCCAGCCGTCCTTGATGCGGATGCGCGACACCGAGGCATACAGCGCGGTGCGCTTGGACAGGTTGTGCACGTAGCCCAGCGAGATCTGGTTGGCCGTGGTGTCGCGGTTGCCGTTCAGGCCCCACAGCAGGCTGTTGAGGTCGGTGGCAGCGGGCGCGCCGTTCTTGTACTTCACCGACGCGTACGACGCGCGGATGAGGCCCGGGCCCACGGGCACGGTCACGCCGAGCATGTAGCCGTTGTACTTGTCCTTGCGCGTGGCGGTGTTCATGAACGGAACCGCCAGGCCCGGCAGGTTCTGCAGCGTGCCGGTCTCGTTCTTGTCCTGCACGCGCGAGACCTCGGCGAACAGCTTGGCGGGGCCGAAGTTGTACGACGCGCCCAGGTTCAGCGCGTTGATCTTGCGCTCCTGCGTGGCGGTCGCGATGCCCAGCGCGTTGAGCGTGGTGCTGTCGGCGGCCGTGCTCTGGCCGTAGGCGATGGCCATGTCGAGCGGTCCGCTGGCATAGCCCAGGCGGCCGCCCACGTAGCGGCCCTTGGCCGATGGCGTGCCGGGCTGGTCGCTGCGCTTGGTGTTCTCGTGCAGCGTGTACTGCAGCTGGCCGTAGACGCCGCCCAGGTTCGGCGGCAGGAAGTAGCCGATCGAGTTGCCGGTGCGGATGTAGTTGTCGGTCGCGGCCACCACGGAGCCGGGGCCGGCAATGGCGGCGATGCGGCTGTTGATGTTGGCGATGAGGTTGGTGCCCACGCCGTTGGTGCCGAAGGGATCGAAGACGGTGTCGTTCCAGAAGGTCGCGGCGTAGTCGCGGCCCAGGCGCAGTTCGCCGAACGGACCCGACAGGCTCATCGTCGAGCGGCGGTTGAAGTTGGTGATGCCCTTGGCGCCGTCGTCGTTGGTGATGCCGGACTCCAGCCAGAAGCTCGCCGCCAGGCCGCCACCGAGGTCTTCCGTGCCGCGAAAGCCGATGCGGCTGCCCGCATAGCCCGAGTTCGACAGCGCGGTCTGGCTCGTCTTCGCACTGCCGCCCGAGGCGTTCGCCGGTGGCAGCGCGAAGGGGTTGGGGCTGTGGTACGTGCTCTTGGACGTGTAGCGGCTGATGCCGACGTCGACGATGCCGAACACCGTGACGGACGATTGCGCCGACGCGGTACCGGCGGCGGTGAGGAGAGCCAATGCGGCCAGGGAGTGATGTTTCATGGCAGGTCTTGCTTTGCTTGCTTCTTCAGGGATGAACGAGTCCGCTGGTGCGCATCGCTGCGTTCCAGGGCTCGGGTGTTCCGAAGGGCGGATGCCCTTCGGGGACTTCGGGAAAAAGGGGTGCGGCCTCTAGCCGCGCGCGCGGGCCGTGTGGCCGCGCATCACGGCATTCGCATCGCGTCGCATGCGCGACGCAAGAAGCCGGATCAACGAACGCGCCGCGGTGCTGCGAAACAGCGGCAGGCGTGCAGGCAGGGAACGTGCATGTCTCACTTAGGGAGTTCCTCGTTGTTCTTTGATTGGCCAGTCCTATGATAGGAATCGCTGCTCTTCGAATCCGTCAACCAGGCAACAGTTTTTGCTGAGTCATCCCATGGAATACCCGCAACCCGTATCGCAGAGCACAAGGGAAGAGATCGAGCACGGGCTGAGCACGTGCGCGGTGTTTCTCGATTGGCCGAAAGACCGGCTGCGCGAGTTGGCGAACGCCGCGCGCGCCAGGCACTACCGGCGCCGCACGCCGCTCGTGAGTCGCGGCAACCACCAGCGGGAGGTGTTCGTGATCGTGTCGGGCTCGATCGAGATCGCGGCCACCAACGCGGCCGGCGACAAGTACATCCTCTCGGTGCTCGGGGCCGGCCAGATCACGCGCATGGTGCATCTCATCGACGACATGCAGCCCATCTTCGCCTTCGATGCGCGCGCCGATTCGCACATCATCCACATCCCCGGTGCCGCCATGCGGCGCATCCTCGATGCGGAGCCGGTGCTGTGGCGCAGCATCGCCCAGACCATGCTGCGGCGCTATCGCATGAGCGCCGAGATCCTGCAGGACCAGGTGCTGGGCTCGGTGCGCCGGCGCACGGCGATCACGCTGCTCAACATGGTGTATCGCTACGGGGACGCGAGCGGCGCGCCGTGCGACACCGAGCTGCGCGTGTCGCAGACCGACCTGGCGAACATGCTGGGCGTGTCGCGCCAGACCGTCGGCAAGGAACTGGCGCAGTTCAAGGACGAGGGCGTGCTCGGCTGCAACGAGGGCTACCGCCTGGTCACCGTGGTCGACCTGCCCCGGCTGCACCGCATCGCCGCGGAAGACTGAGGTCTCAGCACGGCGCGCAGCTCAGGCGGTAGGCGTGCGGGCTGGTGCCGGTCCAGCGCACGAAGGCGTGCCGGAAGTTCGCGGCCTCGCTGTAGCCCAGGCGCTCCGCGATCTCCTCGGTGGTCATGCGGGTCTTGCGCAGGTACTCGATGGCCAGCCGCAGGCGCACTTCGTTGAGGATCGACCGGTACGTGGTGCCATGCGTGGCGAGCCGCCGTCGCAGCGTGCGCGGCTCCAGAGCGAGCGTGCGGGCCATCGACTCGATGCTCGGAAACCGCCACGGCATCTGCTCCACCAACTTGCGGCGCACCGCCGCGGCGATGCCGCCGGCATGCGCCAGCCCGGCCACGAACTGCTGGCAGCTCTCGCTGGCCATGGCGTGCGTGAGCGGATCGTGCAGGCGCGGCGCGCGCGTGCACCAGGCCTCGTCGAACTGCAGCGCGTTGTCAGGCCGGCCGAACTGCACGGGGCACTCGAACCACGCCTCCCAGACGCCCGCGCCGTGCTCGGGCGCGGGGCAGGCCAGGCGCAGGCCCGTGAAGCCGAAGCCATCGCCGTACAGGTCGCGCGCCAGCGTCAGGTGGGCCGCGAAGGTGAAGGCCAGCGCAAAGCGGTAGAGCGGGTCGCGCGGGTCGGGCGACACCAGCACCTCGAAGCTGCAGGTGCCGGGCGCGCGCGCGGGGTCGTGGTGCATGTCGGCCAGCGGCCCGATGGCGCGGCGGTAGGTGATGGCGAACTCGATCAGCGCGCTGAAGCTGGGGCTGCTCTGCAATGCATAGCCCCACATGCCGTAGGCCGTGAGGTGCATGCGCGCGCCGGCGCGCAACGCCACCGTGGGGTTGCGCGCCAGCGCGAGCGCATTGCGCAGCACGGTGACCGTCTGCGCATACGACACGCGCGTGCCGGGCGCGCGCAGCGCGGCCTCGTCGAGCTCGCTGCCGGCCAGGGCCTGTGCGGCGGGGATGCCGTCCGAGGCCAGCGTGGCGACGACCGCGGCGATGCGCTGCGGGGTGTACACCCGGGGTTCGAAATCGGGAGGCGGGTGATGCACGGGTCTCGGCCGGCGGCGCAATCAGTCCAGCGTGACGCCCGTGGCCCGCGTGAGCTTCAGCGACACGGGCAGGAACGCCTTGTACGCCGCCGAGGCTTCGGCCGGCGTGTTGCCGATGGGCTCGGCGCCCATGTCCTCGATGCGGCGCTGCACCTCGGGCTGCTTCACCACCGCGGCGACTTCGCGGCTGAGCTTCTCGACGATGGCGTCGGGCGTCTTGGCGGGCACCAGCAGCGAGGTCGGCGCCATGAGCATGAACATGTCGTCCTTGTAGCCCTGCTCGGCGAAGGTCGGCACCGTGGGGGCGGCCTTGGCGCGCTGCGCGCCCGGCACGGCGATCGCGCGCAGCTTGCCGGCAGCGACGTAGGGCTGGAAGGTGCTGATGGAACCCACGGTCATCTGGATCACGCCGCTGAGCAGGTCGACCGCCATCGGGCTTTCGCCCTTGTAGGCCGCGTGCAGCGTCTGCGTGCCGTAGGTCTTGTCCATGAAGACCTGCATCTGGTGCGGCTGCACGCCGGGGCCCCAGGAGCCCATCACGTACTTGCCGGGCGCCTTGCGCACGGCCTCGACGAGGCTTTTGAAATCCTGCGCCGGCACCGAGGGGTGCACGACCATGATGGTGCGCGTGCTCGCGATGTCCGACACATGGCGCAGGTCGGTGCGCGGGTCGTAGGGCAGCTTCTTGTACAGCGCCAGGTTCGCGGCGATCGGGCCCGGCACAGACAGCAGCACGGTGTAGCCGTCGGGCGCGCTCTTGGCCACGTAGTCGGTGCCGATGATGCCGCCGGCGCCGCTGCGGTTCTCCACCAGCACGGGCTGCTTCAGCCGCTTGGCGAGCCCGTCGCCCACCAGCCGCGCGAGCGCGTCGGCCGAGCCGCCGGCCTGGTACTGGACGATGATGCGGATCGGCTTGCTCGGGTAGTCGGCCTGCGCCAGAGCGGCGCTGGCCGCGAGGTGGAGCCCGACGATGCACAGGCCGGGCGCGCGCAGCGCGTGGAAGCGGGAACGGGTCATGAAGTGAGTGCCTTTCGGGTGGGAGACGATGCAGTCGATACGGTCAGGGCAGGCGCTTCAGCGCGGGCGGTGCCCAGCGCCCGTCGAGCACCGGCGCCTGCGGCACGTACAGGCGCAGGTTCATGCTGAAGGGGCCGGCGGGCGCGGGCAGCCAGTTCGGGGCCTTGGCCGGGCCCGGCGACGCGTGCTGGATGTACAGGTCCAGCGAACCGTCGGCGTTGAAGGCGAGCGCGTCGCGGTCGCCGATGGCGTAGCGGTTCAGCGCGTTGTCGACGAAGAACTGGTCGGGGCCGTACAGCGTCAGCGACCAGAACGCGTCGGCCGGCGGCAGCTCGTGCGCATCGAAGTGCAGCACGTAGCGCGCAGTGCCCGACAGCGGCTGGCCTTCGCTGTCGCAGACTGAGCGCGGGTACATCGCCTCTTCGCGCGGCAGCGCGCCCAGGCCGGCGTAGGCGACGAAGGCGCGCGCCAGGTAGTCGTTGCCGTAGACGCCCACGTTGCTGCCGAGGCTCCAGCCGTTGCGCACCATGCGCATCGCCGGTGCGCGCTCGAGCATGCGCCGGTAGGCATCGGGCGCGGCGCGCTCGAGGGCGCGTTGCACCGCCTCGGGGGCTTCGGTCAGTGCGAAGCCGCGGCCGGGGACCAGGCCGATGCGCTCCATGCGCAGCAGCAGCGCACCGTCGGTGGCATGCGGCGGGTTGCGCTGGAGCAGTTCGGCGAAGAGCGCGAAGAAGGCACCGGCACCGAGCGCGGCCACCTGCTCGACGGGCGGGCGCATGTCCATCGCTGCGTCGAAGTGGCCGGCCGGTGGGCCATGGGGCTGGCCCCAGGCCGACAGCGGCACGGCCTCGAAGCCGGCCTGCAGCGTGTGCACGTGGGCGTAGTCGGCCGCGCCGTTGGTCTGGATGCGCCCGACGATCCAGCCCACGTCCGTGGGGCTCACGATGGCGCGCACGCCCTCGGGCAGCGTGCCTTTCCAGCGCGGACCGACGAGCGCGAAGTGGCCGCCGCCGTTGCCGTTGGTGCGCGTGCCCAGCGTGGCGAACACGTCGGTCCACAGGTCGTAGAACGGAATGACGTGGTAGCGCTCGCCCATGTCCGGCAGCGTCAGCACCAGCGGCTCGTCGCCGACGTCGTACCAGATGTTGGAGTACAGCGTGTCGGCGTTGGGACGCACCACGTCCTTGAAGCCGGCGTCGGGGTAGGTGGGCACGTGCACGAAGCGGTTCATCGGCCCGCGCACGCGCGCGCCGTCCGGCTGCGCGACGTTGGTGGCGACGCGGCGCGTCAGCTCCATCACCACCATCGGATAGGCATAGGTGTAGGCCTCGATGCCGATGGCGTAGGCGTCTGCTTCAGTGATCAACGTGCTCACGACTGCGTCTCCGCATAGCGCAGCCAGACGTCGTGGATGTGCCCGTCGAAGCCGAACGGCGCACGGTCGAAGTACTCCGCCGCCACCGGCGAGCCAAGGTCGCAGCCGACGTCGAAGGTCTCGCAGGCCGAGAAGATGGCCGTCACCGTGACGCCGATGTCGCACGCCGCCACCTGCACGCCATCGACGCGCAGCACGGCGCGCGCGGGCCGCTGGGGCGCCGTGCCGTCGCTCATCGTGAACTCGACGTCGATCGCACGGCGTCCGGCGGCAATGCGCGCGGTCGAGCGTGCCTTGAAGCGGTACATGCCGAGCATGTTGTATTCGTAGGCCAGGTGGCCGTCGTCCAGGTACAGGCAGATGCCGCCGTTGAAGCCGCCCAGCGCGAACAGCACGCCGCTCGCGCGCTCGCCCAGCGTGGCATCGACGGTGGCCGTGTGGCTGCGCGTCTTGATGTTGGGCGCGCAGTTCTCCGGGATGCGCGTGATGTCGCCGCTGAAGTGCCACGAGGTATGCCGGGGCGCGATGCGGTGCTGCGGCTTCAGCGTCAGGTGGTAGATCGCGCCCAGCGGATAGACGTGGTTGATGCCCGCCTGCACGGCGAACATCTCCTTCATCTGCGCCAGCTTGGCCGGCTGCGCCTGCGCCAGGTCGTGCGCTTGCGCGTAGTCCTGCGCGACGTGGTACAGCTCCCAGACGTCGTTGTCCGGGTCCCAGGTGGCCAGCCCGGGCGCGGCGCCCGCGACCCAGGGAATGCGCGGGCCGAACACGCCCGCGGTCCAGCCGTCGTGGTGCACCATGCGGCTGCCCGCCACCTCGAAGTACTGCACGCCCTTGCGGCCCTCGGCTTGCGGATGGGCGAAGGTGTAGGCCATCGAGATGCCGTCCAGCGAATCCTGCCGCACGCCGTTGAGCTCGACGGGCGGCGTGATGCCCAGGATGTCGTAGAGCGTGGGCGCGATGTCGTTGACGTGGTGGAACTGCGAGCGCGGCGTGGTGTCGGGCCGGATGCCGCGTGGCCACGACACGACCAGCGGCGTGCGCGTGCCGCCGAAGTGCGCGGCGATCAGCTTGGTGCTCTGGAACGGCGTGGAGCCGGCCCAGGCCCAGCCGGCGTGGTACATGTTGTCGGTCTTGCGGCCACCCAATGCGTCGAGGCCGCCCAGGCCTTCCAGCAGTTCGAGGTGCTGCGAGATCTTGGTGGAGATGCGGTTCTGCGCCAGCAGCTCGACCACGGTGCCGTTCTGTCCTTCGGCGCTGCCGCCGTTGTCGCTGAACACGAAGAACACCAGCGTGTTGTCGCGCAGCCCGAGCTGCTCCAGTTCGTCGACGACCTTGCCGACCTGCGCATCGGTGTGCTCCAGGAAGCCCGCGTAGACCTCCATCAGCCGGCGCTGGAACGGGCGCTCGGCCTCGGGAATGCTGTCCCAGCTGGCAAGCGTCTCGGGCCGGGGCGTGAGCTCGGCGGTCTCGGGAATCCAGCCCATCTTCTTCTGGCGCGCGAAGGCGCGTTCGCGGTAGGCGTCCCAGCCGTCGTCGAACTTGCCCTTGTACTTGTCGGTCCATTCCTTGAAGACGTGGTGCGGGCCATGCACCGCACCGGGCGCCCAGTACATCAGGAAGGGCTTGTCGGGCGTGATGGCGCGGTGGCGGCGCAGCCAGCCGCAGGCCTTGTCGGCCATGTCCTCGCTCAGGTGGTAGCCCTCGTCGCGCGGCGGCTCGATGAGCGTGGTGTTCTCGACCAGGCGCGGCTCGTACTGCGAGCTCTCGCCGCCCAGGAAGCCGTAGAAGTGGTTGAAGCCGTGGCCGGTGGGCCAGCGGTCGAAGGGGCCCATCTGCGTGGTCAGGTTGGCCGGCGTGTTGTGCCACTTGCCGAACGCGGCCGTGTTGTAGCCCCAGGCCCCGAGCACCTCGGCCAGGGTGCCGGCGCTCTTGGGAATGACGCCCACGTAGCCGTCCCAGTCGGTGGCGTATTCGGAGATGTGGCCGTAGCCCACGCGGTGCGCGTTGCGCCCCGTCAGCAGCGACGCGCGCGTGGGCGAGCACACGCCGCAGTTGTGGAAGGCGTTGTAGGTGATGCCGCTGCCGGCCAGCCGCGTCAGCGTGGGCGTGTGGATCTCGCCGCCGAAGGTGTCGGGGTGCGCGAAGCCGGCGTCGTCGAGCATCACGATCAGCACGTTCGGCGCGTCGTCGCGCAGGTGCGGCACCGCCTTGCGCCGCTCGTGCGTGGACTCCGACAGCTTGCGCCCCGCGATGCTGGCGCTGGGCGGCGCGTCGAAGGGCAGGTGGCTGCCCTGGCCGGGCAGGGTGTTGAAGCCGCCGAGGGTCGCGGACGGGTTGGATTTTTCTTGTGTCATGGGGGTTCTCCGGGACGCGCGGGGGCAGGGCCCCGGCGTCGTGGTGGATCGGGCGTCAGTCCAGCGTGACGCCGATGGACTTGACCAGGGCGCTCCAGTCCTGCAGGTCCTGGCGCAGGACCTCCTTGAACTGCTCGGGCGTGGGGCGCGGCAGGTCGGTGAAGTTGAGTTCGCGCAGGCGCTGGGTCACGGCCGGGTCCTGCAGCGCGCGGTAGATCTCTTCGTTCAGTCGCTTGACGACGGCGGGCGGCGTCTTGGCCGGCACGAAGAAGCCGTACCAGGTGTAGTTCTTGAACGGGAACCCGGCCTGCGTCATCGTGGGCACGTCGGGCAGCATCGGCAGGCGGTCGGGGCCGCTGTAGGCCAGGGCCTTGACCCGGCCGGCCTTCACCACCTCGATGGTGGAGGAGATGTCGGCGAAGCCGGCGTCCACCTGGCCGCCCATGAGGTCCTGCACGCAGGGGCTGCTGCCCTTGTAGGGCACGTGCAGCAGCGAGATGCCGGCCTGCTTCTTCAGGCTTTCCATCGTGAGGTGGCCGCCCGAGCCATTGCCCCACGAGCAATAGTTCAGCTTGTCGGGGTGGGCCTTGGCATGGGTGACGAAGTCCTTGAGCGTGTTCGGCGGCAGGTCCTTGCGCACCAGCAGCAGGTTGCCGCCACGGCCCACCTGCGCGACGGGCGCGAAGTCCTTGAGCGGATCGTAGGGCAGCTTCTTGTAGAGCGCCGGGTTGATCACCATCGTGGCGGCGTAGGTGAACAGCACGCGCGTGCCGTCGGCCGGCCCCTTGGCGACGAAGTCGACGCCCAGGATGCCGTTGGCGCCAGCGCGGTTGTCGACGATCACGCTCTGCTTGAAGGCCTTGCCCAGCACGTCGGCGAACAGCCGCGCGATGAGGTCGGTGCCGCCGGCGGGCGGCGTGGGCACGACGATCGTCACCGTCTTGCTTGGGTAGCCGGCGCCGTCTTGCGCCGTGGCCGCGCCGGCGAGGGCGAGAAGGGTCAATGCGGTGAGTGCCGGCCGCAGCAATGTCGTGTTCACGGGATGTCTCCTTGGGGATGGGTCGCGCAGGCCCCGCGCCTCCGGGCGCGTCCCCCGTTGCTACAGGGGGTGGGACTGCGTCTCCATGCTAGGAAACAGCGGCCATCGATTCCGTCAACCAGCCGACAGATTCGCCGACACCGGCTCGGGGAATACCCTCTGGCTCAGCCGGAGGCAGGCTGCATGCCGACCGGCGAGGGCGCGTTGTCGTTCCGTGGTCGCGCGCGCCCTCGACGCGGCGCTCTCACGCGCCGAGCTTTCGCGCAATCAGGTCCTTCATGATCTCGCTCGTGCCGCCGTAGATGCGCTGCACGCGCGCGTCGGCATGCATGCGTGCGATCGGGTACTCGACCATGTAGCCATAGCCCCCGAAGAGTTGCAGGCGCTCGTCCTGGGCCTTGCCCTGATGTGTGTATGACTAGGCCGCCAATGCCACCGAATGCTGCTGCCAGTCCCCACGCTCCAGCAAGGCGGTCATCGTGGAGACCGGCGCGTGCTCGCGCACGGCGGGAATGACCTCGTCCGCCTCGTCCGGCGATCCGACCAGCACCGCGCCGACAAGCCGGCCCTCGGCGACCACCAGCTTGCGATAGATGCCCTGCGCAGGCTCGGACTGCGTCAACTCGAATTCGCCGGGCCGCGCGGCGTGCACGGTGCCCGCGGAGCGGACGTCGATGCCCGAGACCTTCAGCGCGGTCACGGGCACATGGCCGCGATAGACGCGCTTGCCGCCCAGCGCGTTGACGGCCGCAATCTCTCCCTGCTCGGCAGCCACGGCCCACAGGGGGATCGAATGGCCCTCGAACTCGGCCACATCGCCCGCGGCGTAGACATGGGGGGCACTGGTGCGCATCTGTGCGTCGACGATGATGCCGCGACCGAGCGCCAGGCCGGCCGACTGCGCGATGTCGACGTTGGCGCGCACGCCGGTGCACACCACGACCACGTCGGCGGGGAGCTGGCGTCCGTCCTTGAGCACGAGCCGCGCCACGCGGCCCTCGCTGCCCGGCTCCAGCCGCGCGGCGTCGGCACCGGTCATGACATGGATGCCCTGGGTTGCCAGGTGCGCTTCCAGCAAGGCGCTGGCCGGGGTGTCGATCTGCCGGTCCAGGATCTGGCCGCTGTTCGACAGCACCTGGACCTGCGCCCCGAGCTGCGCCAGCGCCTGCGCGGCTTCCAGGCCGAGCAAGCCGGCCCCCAGCACGACCGCGCAGGTGCCGTGGAAGCGCTGCATGTAGTCGCGGATCGCCATCGCGTCGTCGGCATCGCGCAGCACAAAGCTGCCCTCGATGCCGTAGCCGTCGAGCGGCGGGACCCACGCCGAACTGCCGGAGCACAGGATGAGCCTGTCGTAGCCCAGCGTCTCGCGGGTCGCCAGCGTGAGCTCGCGACGCTGCGTGTCGACGCCCGACACATGCGTGTTGAGCCACGCGGTGACACGGTGCTCGGCATACCACTGCTCGGGCAGCAGGTGCAGGCCCTGGACACCCGTCGGCATGCTGATCAGCTTGGCAATGGCCATCCGGTTGTAGGCGTTGTGGTTCTCGCGGCCGATGAGATGGATCTCGCAGTCGGGGTGGCGGCGCCGCACATGGTCGGCCGCGGTCAGGCCGGCCACGCCGTTGCCCACGATCACGACGCGGCGGATCGACGCATCGAAGGGCACGACCTCGGGCTTGCGTGTCTCGCGCGCCGCCGGGGTCGCCTCCCGCTTCAGGTCGATGCGGATGGGCCCGGCATTGCGGATGCGCGCCATGCAGGCCAGGCGCGTGCCGTCGGCGCAGCCGAGCCGGGCCAGCGTCGCCCGCTCGTCGCTGCCGATGGGGGCGAGCCGTTCGCCGCCCGCCACGACGGCGATCGGGTCGGCGCCGCACACGCCGGAACGACAGCCGGCGTTGATGGGGGCGCCGCAGTCCTCGAGCGCCTCGAGCAGGGTCTGGCCCTTGCGGATGGGGGTCTTCATGCCGGTGGGGTCGATGCAGAGTTCGGCAGGCTGCGTGGACGCATCGGCCGGGGCGGCCGTAGCGGCCTCGTTCTCCGGCGGGGCTGCAACCGGCGCCTTGCGCGCGGCGTCGTTCGGGCCGCGGTGCAGCCGCATCGTCTCGATGACGATCGGCGCCAGCCGGGAGCCGTCCCGGACGCCCTTGCGCAATTCACGGCGAAGGAACAGGCGCTCGACATGCAGCGACCGCGCGATCCACGTCAGGCTCGCGATGATCGTCAGGCCGCGCAGCGTGGCGACGACTTCGGGGGCGATGGCCATGCCGCTCAGGCTGCTCAAGGTGCTGACGACCAGCGGGGCGGTGAACCAGTAGTACAGCGAGAACGCGGCCGCCGCGAAGAGCACCGGCGACAGGTTGCGCGTCTTGCTGCCCAGCAGTTCGATCAGGTTGAAGAGCGTCAGGCTGGCCGCCATGTAGACCAGCATCTGCATGACCGTGGAGACCGGGCCGATCTCGGCGGGCGAAGGCACGAGGTAGTAGCCGAGGATCAGGCCCGGAAAGACACCTGCGAAGAAGCTGCGGAAGTTGCGGTAGGCCGGGTTCGGGTCGTACTGGTCGGCCAGGTAGGCCGCGCCGGGATTGAGGTCGTAGCAGTTCTTGGCGCAGCCCACGCACGGTTCGCAGTGCGTGTTGGCGATGCGGATGAACGGCGTCTGGCCGTACAGCCGCTGCACCGGCAGCAGGGGGCAGATGCTGCTGCACCAGCCGCTCTTGCCCTTGAACAGCAAGCCGCCGATGAGCGCCGCCCCCATGGCTGCCGCCAGCAGGCCGGCGGTGGCCAGGCCGTTGCCGTTGAACAGCAGCTTGCGCGCGACGACCGCGCAGATCAGCAGGCCGATGCCGATCGGAAATGCCGCGCCCTGCGACAGGCGACGGCTCGTGAGTGCGCGCGTGATGCCGAGCCTGCGGGGGATCTGGTTGATGGCGGCCAGCGGGCAGACGTTGCGCCACAGCCCGGGTGCCAGCATGAACACGAGCGGGAGCGACGGCACGATCAGCCCCCAGAACAGCGGCATCGCGGTGGCGGGCCGCAGCGCCAGCATGACGGCCAGGGCCAGGGCCGAGGCGATGCTCACCACGCGCAGCGCGCGCCACACCGCTTTCGGCACGATGGTCGGCAGCTGCATGAAATTGGCGAAAACGAGAGCGGGAGAGGGCTTGAACATGGTTCGGTGGTACCTGCGTGAGAAGGTGTCGCCATTCATGCCCCGGGGGGACGCTGCGACAGTGGTGGCGCCATCGGTGAGTGATGGGGCTCTGCGAGTGGTGCGATTCTGGCCAGTCGCACGTCTTAAGGTTGCTATCTTGTGTGCGGCACGCTTACGAGTCTGAAGACGACGGGCTCAGGTATTCAGGCGGTAGCCGACCCCGCGAATCGTGCGGATGATCTGCCGCCCGAGCTTGCGCCGCACGTTGGACAGGTGCACTTCCAGGGCGTTGCTCGTCGGTGCGCCGTGGATCCCCTGCACCAGCAATTCCACCTGGGCCTTGGGGACCGTGTGATCGAAGCGCAGCGCCAGCGCCTCCACCAGGTTCCATTCCCGCTCGGTCAGCGCGACAGGCATGCCGCAGCGGACTGTCGTCCGGCTGCCCAGGTCGAACTCGACGTCGCCGCACCGCACGCGCGGCGTTGCCAGGCCCGCGGCCCGGCAACGCAGTGCCCGCACCCGCTCGGCCACCAGCTCGGGGCGGCACGGCATCACCACGAAGTCGTCCGCGCCCGCGTCGAGGACCTCGGCCTGCGCGGTCGGGCCGGGCGCTCCCACCATCAGCATCAGGACCGGCGTGGTGATGTGCTGCACCCGCAACAACCGGACCCAGTCGAGTCCCGATCCGTCGGGCAACTGCGAGCTGACGAGCAGCACGTCGTAGGACTCGTTCTCCAGCACGTCGATGTCGCCGAGCCGCTCGACGCTGTCGATCAGGAACCCGTTCTTGCGCAAGTGCGTGAACAGGCCGTCGTCGACCCGCGCGCGATCCTGAAGCAGAAGCAGTCGCATGGCGTCACCTGCATGTTCAGCGCCGTCATGGCCGCGAGCAGTCGCTGGTGCTGTCGGTACGTGCCATGGCATGCCTCGTCATTGGCGGGCCGGCGTTCTCCTGGACACGGAGACGGGCGCCGCGCTGTCGACCGGGGTACGGCCGTGGGTTGCAAGCGCGGCATCGATGGCGTTCAGGTCCTCGGGCACCAGCGTGCCGTTGGCCTGCCGCAGCTTGAGATTGCCGAGCAGCACCGAATAGCGCGCCACCGCCAGGTCGCGCTTGGTCTGGAACAGCTGGCTCTGCGCGTTGAGCACGTCGATGTTGATGCGCACGCCCACCTGGTAGCCCATGCGATTGGCCTCCAGCGCGATCTGGCTGGAGACCTCGGCGGCTTCGAGCGCCTTCACCTGGCCGGCGGCCGACACCAGCCCCAGGTAGGTGGCACGGGTGGCCTGCGCGACGCCGCGGCGCGTGGCCTCGAGCAGCGAGCGCGACTGGTCTTCGAGCGCCAGCGTTTCCCTGACGCGGTTCTCGATCGCGTAGCCGGCAAACAAGGGCAGGTTGAGGGAGACGCCCACGGTGAGGGCCTTGACCCGCGAGCGGCCCGGCGTGGTGTTGGTGCCCTGGGGGTTGTTCGTGACGTTGTAGCCCAGGGTCGCATCGAGCGTGGGCAGGTGGCCGGCCTGCGCCTTCTGCACCTCGAGCCCGGCCACGTCCAGGCCCAGGCGGGCCTGCTGGATCGCAGGGTGCCCGGCATCCGCGTGCGAGGTCCAGACCTCGATGTCGGCGGGCGCGAGCGGAGGCAGCATCACGGGCGCCGCCAGCGGCACGGGCACGCTGCCGGTGCTGCCGACGAGCTGGTCGAGCACGATCTTCTTCACCTGCAGGTCGTTCTCGGCCGCGATCTCCTGCGCGATCACCAGGTCGTAGCGGGCCTGCGCTTCGCGCGCGTCGGTGATGGTGGTGGTGCCGACCTCGAAGTTGCGCTTGGCCGATGCGAGCTGCTCGGCCACGGCCACCTTCTGCGCGCGCACCAGGGCCAGGCTGTCCTGACTGGCGAGCACGTCGAAGTAGGCCTGGCTCACGCGCACGATGAGGTCCTGCTCGGCGATGGTGAGCACCATCTGCGCCACCTCGGCCTGCCGCTGGCCCTGCTCGTAGGCGGCCCAGTTGGCGGGGCGGTACAGCGGCTGCGTGGCGTTGATGCCGACGCTCTGGGTGTTGAACCCGCGCGTCGTTGCGCTGCCTTCCGTCGAGAGGTCCTGCCGGGTGTGCGAGGCGCCGGCCGACAGGCCGACGGTGGGCAGGATGCCGGCCCTGGACTGCGCCGCCCGCGCCAGCGTGGCCTCGTACTGGGCCCGCGCGCCCTGGTAGGTGGCGTCGTAGCCGCGCGCCGACGTGTAGATCTCGACCAGGCTCTGGCCATGGACGGGCCACGCGAAGCTCGCTGCGAGCACGGCGCCCCATGCCGGGACGAGACGCTTCCCGGTGGCGGGGGCCCGTGAGCCCTGTCCACCGGGTGGGGGTCGGCGCAGGCGCTGGTTCAGACCGTGCTCCGAGGGTCGACCTGCAAGATGGCGCCACCCGCGCGGCGAACCGCGGCCGGGCTGCGATCGACATGCAGGATGGCCGCCACGATCTGCTCGGGCGCCGCCAGCGCCGGCGCCATCGACCAGCGGTCATAGACGTCGTTGCCGATGCGCACCATGCCGGTGTGGCGATTGATCTCCTTGTCGACCTTCGGGTCCGGGTCGTAGAAGCCCAGGGCGAAGCGCACGAGGTCGATGTTGCTCCGGCTCCCGGTCAGGAAAAGCCAGCCCGGGTTCACGCTGTGCATCTCGGCGTAGTCGGCCAGGTGCTCCACGGTGTCGGTCTCCGGGCGGATGGTGATCGAGTACATGAAGATGTCCCGGCCCACCCGAGAGGCCAGGCGCTCCTGCACGCGCAGGAGGTTGTTGGTCATGAGCGGACAGATGCCTTCGCAGTCCGCGTACATCATGTTGATGGCGACGATCTTTCCCCGGACCAGGTCGTCGTAGAAGTTCACCTTCGCCCCGGTGTGGGTCTTCAGTTCGACGTTCGGCATGCGACGCCCCGGGCGTGCAGCCGTTGCCGGCGCCTCGGCGGAGGCGGGCAGGCCGAACGCGTACAAGGACGCGACGCCCAGTCCGGCGATCAAGTGTCTGCGGTGGTTCATGAGAATCTCCTGAAAGTCATCGGCGTTCTTCACACGATGTCGAAGCGAACCATCATTGCGTGGTCCTCGTGGGTGAGGTTGTGGCAGTGCATCAGGTACTTGCCCGAGAAATCGCGAAAGCGCACGAGCACCCTCACGGTCATGAGTTCGCCGACGACGAAGACGTCCTTGCGTCCGCGCTCGTTCACGGGAATGGGCAGGCTCACGCCGTTGACGCTCTTGCTGAGAATCCGTCCCTCTTCGAAGTGCACGTGGATCGGGTGCTGCCAGCCGTTGTCGGGATTGATGAACTCCCAGATCTCGGCGGTGCCCCTGGTGATCCTGGCTCGGGCCGTGAGCGAATCGAAGAACAGCCCGTTGACGTTCCACATGCCGCTGTTGCGCGCGAACACCCAGGTGCGAACCGGCAGGGCCGCGAGTTCGCTGGCACTGGGCAGGTCGCGCAGCGGGCGCAGCACGCTCGGCACCACGCTCAGGTCGGGCGTCGGTGGCTGGCGATCGACGATGAACTTGAGCACGCGCGTGCCCGGCGACTGCACCACGCCGGGTTTGCGGGTGTCGACCTGCGTGAGCTGGTTGACGAGGTACAGCGTGGTGTTCAGCGGGAATCGCGAGAAGTCCACCACGATGTCCGCGCGCTCGGCCGGGGCGATCCGCACCCTCAGCTGGTTCACGATCGGTGCCGGCAGCAGGTTGCCGTCGCTGGCGATCTGGGTGTACGGGTACACGATGGTGCCGCCCGTGTTCTGCAGCACGAACTCGTAGAAGCGCGATGGGCCGACGTTCAGCAGCCGCAGCCGGTACTTGCGGCGTGCCACGCGCAGCACCGGCTCGATCTTGCCGTTGACCACGATCTTGTCGCCCAGCACGCCCTCGGGGTTGAGCTCGTCGAAGGTCAGCCGGCCGCCCGAGTCGAACCGCTTGTCCGAGAAGCTCAGGGGGTAGTCGTACGCGCCGCTGGGCAACCGCAGCCCCGTGGTCTCGTCGCCGGTGTCGAGCGTGTCGAAGACCATGTAGCGCCCGAACATGCCCTTGAGCACGTTCGGTGCCGTCACGCCTTCCGTGTGGTCGTGATAGAAGAGCGAGCCCAGGGCTTCGCGCGAATCGCCGAGGCCGCCGAACTCGTCGAAGCCGGCGTAGAGGTTGGGGTAGAAGTGGTCGTTGAAGGTCCCCGGCGCGGTCAGCGTCACGCCGCCCTGGACGGCGCTGTAGAAGTCGCTCGCGTAGCCGTCGCTCTCCGACGGCGTGTGCATGTTGTGCAGGTGCGTGCTGATCTCGGGCGAGCCGAATCCCGTGTGGTTCTGCGGCAGCTGGTTGCGGATGCGGCAGATGACCGACTGCCCGTAGCGCGCGTGGATCGTGGGGCCCGGCGTGGTCACCCCCGGCGTGTTGCCTTCGTAGCCCCAGATGGGCTGCGGGGGGTAGTAGGGGTTGTTGCCGTTGAACAGCCAGGCCGGGTTCTCCTTGGCCGTCAGCTGGTACAGCAGCGGCGTGCCGGCCCTGCCGGGCACGGTCAGTTCCGCGTAGCGCTGGTGCGGTGCACGCCCGCACTCGCCGCCTGCGATGTTCGCGTTGAGGGTCGGGGCCGGGGTCAGCGTGGCCAGCGGTGTGAGCGGCGTGACCTGGTTGGGCAGGTCCTCGACCCACGGTGTCGTCGGCGGGCTGGGCGGCAGGGGCGTGGGTTGTGCGCGGGTCTTGCCCGGTGTCAGGACCAGGGGGGCGGCCGTGGCTGCCAGCGAGGCCTTCAGGAACGTGCGTCTCTTGCTGTGGGCGACAGGCGTCACGGGGTCGTGGTGGTTGGAATCCTTGCGCATGATGTATTCCCCTCGTTGACAGAGAACAGCCCCGCTACATCTGCCGTCCCGATCGGCGGATGGTGGAGGTGATGGGCTCGATGACGTACTGCAGCGCGGTCTGCGAGACGCCCGCGATATAGACCTCGGCGGGCATGCCCGCCTGGAGCTTGAAGTCGCCGATGGCCCTGAGCGACTCGGCGTCGGCCAGGATCATCACGCTGTAGTAGGGCAGGTTGGTCTGGCGCTCGATCAACCGGTCGCCGGCGACATAGGTCACCTTGCCCGTGACCATCGAGGTGTTGCGGTACTTGAAGGCGGTGAACTTCACCCGCGCGCGCTGGTTGAGGTGCACGTTGCTGATGTCTTCCGGACGGATGCGCGCCTCGATCATCAGCTGGGCGTCGCTGGGCACGATGTCCGCGATCGCCTCTCCGGGCCCGACCACCGCGCCGGGCGAGGTGAACTTCAGGTCGATCACTTCGCCGCTGGCCGGGGCCACGACGACCTGCCGCTGCGCCGCGTCGTTCGACTTGCGCTGCTCCTGCTCGATCTCGCCCAGGCGCTGGGTGGTGGCCTTGAGCTGGTCGCTCGCGGCCTTCACGTAGTCGTTGCGGATCGACTGGATCTTCAGGTCGATCTCCACCAGGCGCTGGGCGGCGCGCGCCAGTTCCGTGCGCCGCTCTTCGAGCTTGGCCGCGTACTCCATCACCACCGATTCGAGCTGGGAAATCCGGCTCGACGAAATGAAGCCTTCCTGGATCAGGCCGCGGTTGGCTTCCAGGTCCTGGCGCTGCAGGACGAGCGAGTTCTGCGCCTGCGCGATCTGCGCGTGCACGGCAACGATTTCCTGCTGCACGCGATCGCGCTGCGTTCTCATGAGCGAGGCCGCGCTGTCCAGTGAATGGCGCTGGGCCTGGAACAGCGCCGTCTCCTTGAGCAGGGCCTGGCCGATGCGATCGTCCTGCCGGGCCGCGCGCAGCAGGTCTTCGGGGAAGGCGAGCGTCTTGGCGACGGACTGCTCGGCCTCCAGGCGCACCAGCATGGCACGCTCCAGATGGACGCGATAGCTCAGGCGGTTGCGGTCGGCGTCCACGCGCACGTCGCCCAGGACCAGGATCGGATCGCCGGCGTTCACATGCTGGCCGTCGCGCACCATGACTTCGCGCACGGTGCCGCCTTCCAGGTGCTGCACCGGACGGCGGTTGAGGTCCACCTTGACGAACGCGGGGGCCACCACCGCCATCGAGAGCGGGGCGAGGCCCATCCACAGGCCCAGGGGCAGGATCGCGCCGAGGATGACCCAGCATCCGCTTCGCGCGAGGCGTCGTGCGTGCTCCCGGCTGCTGCGTGGGGCTGCAACGGGAGGCATCGGGAGTGTGGCGGTGCTCATGGTGCGGGGTCCTTGTTCGCAACGGCGGCGCGGCGCTCAGGCGGCCTTCTGGTCCACGATCGCCTGGGCCTGGCGCTGCATGTCGCGCATCACCTCGCTCGCCGGGCCGAACTGCTGGATGCGGCCCGCGGCGAGCACCAGGATCTTGTCGACGTGGGCGATCAGCGACGGGCGGTGGGTGACGACGACCGAGGTCACGCCCGCCTGGCGCAGGCCGCTCATAGCCTGGGCGAGTGCGACTTCTCCCGCGCCGTCCAGGTTGGAATTCGGCTCGTCCAGGATCACCAGCTGCGGGTTGCCGTACAGCGCACGGGCGAGCGCGATGCGCTGGCGCTGGCCCGGAGACAACCGCGAGCCGTGTTCGCCCACCGGCGTGTCGTAGCCCTTCGGGAGGGTCAGGATCATGTCGTGCGCATTGGCGCGCACGGCGGCGGCAACCACCGCTTCGGAGTCCACCTTGTCCAGGCGCGCGATGTTGTCCGCCACGCTGCCGTCGAAGAGCTCGACGTCCTGGGGCACGTAGCCGATGTAGGGGCCCAGTTCTTCACGCGGCCAGTACGACACGTCTGCGCCGTCGAGGCGGACCTTGCCGCTGCTGGGGCGCCACACGCCCGTGAGCACGCGCGCGAGGGTCGACTTGCCGGCCGCGCTCGGGCCGACGATGGCCAGGGCCTCGCCCGGCGCCAGGGCGAAGACGATGTTCGAGAGCACCAGGGTCTCCGAGCCGGCCGCGCGGTACGAGATGTTCTCCGCGCTCAGGCGTCCTTCGGGGCGCGGCATGGCGACATGCGGCTCGGTGCGCTCGAAGTCCTTCGACAGTTCCTGCAGGCGCCCGTAGGCCGCCCGCGCCTCGATCAGCGTGCGCCAGCTGCCCACGAGCTGCTCCACCGGCTGCACCGCGCGGCCCAGCAGGATGCTGGTGGCGATCATCACGCCGGCGGAAGCCTGCTGGCTCAGCACCAGGTACGCGCCCAGGGCCAGCATGAGAATCTGGATGGCCTGGCGCGCGGCCTTGGTCCCGGCGGTGAACGCCACGGTGCTGCGGCTGGCGCTGGTCTGCATGGTCGCGATCTGGTCCTGCAGCGCCCGCCAGCGCACCAGCAGGCGCTGTGTCATTCCCAGGGCCTGCAGCACTTCGGCGTTGCGCAAGGAACTCTCGACGTATTGCGCGGCGCGTCGCCCTTCGTTCTGCAGGGTTTCGAGCGACCGGCGGCTGATGCGGTCGTTGAGCCAGGCCAGGCCGAGCATGAGGAGCGCGGAGAACGCAGCGCCCACGCCGAGCGCGGGGTGGAACATCCAGATCACGAACACGTACACGAACACCCAGGGCGCATCGAACACCGCGATCAGGCCATTGGCGGAAAACACGGCGCGAAGCGCGGCCACGTCGCGGATTCCTTCTGTCCTCACGCCGCTCGGGGCGCGTGCGGCGCGCTCCACGATGGCGTTCACCACCGGTGGGGAGAGTCGCTCGTCCACCATGATGCCCACCACGTTCTGCAGCCGGGTTCGCAGGTAGTCCAGCAGCAGCAGGATGAACAGCGCCACGCCGGTTCCGGCGAGCAGCACCAGCAGCGTTTCATGGCTGCTGGTCGAGATGACCCGGTCGAACACCTGCAGGGTGAAGAACGCGGGCACCAGGAACAGCAGGTTGATGAAGAAGGAGAACGCCGCGATGTACAGCAGCAGCGGTCGCAGTTCCATCCACAGGGTTTTCATGTGCGTCTCCTGTGGTTCTGTGGGGCGTTGCTCAGTTGACCTGCGGGTCCTGGGCCGCGGCCTGCGCCGCGGCTTCCAGCGACTTCACCCGCCGCACCAGCCGGTCGATGGTCACCATCTGCGCCGAGTAGGCGCGCGACAGTTGTTGGGTCGCGTCGCACAGGCCCTGGATGGCGACGCTCAGCTCGTCCTTCTTCGCGTTGACCATGCCGATGCGCGACATGATCAACGTCGCCACCTCGCGCGGGTCGGAGATGGAGCGAGGGGCCTGCTGCGGGCTTGCGTTGTTTTTCTCGTCCATGTCGTTCTCCGTGGTCAAGGTCGTTGAAACGTTGGCGGTGCTCATGCCGACAGCACGAAATCGGCCTGCGTGATGGTGTTCGTTCCCACCCCGTTCACGCCCATCAGCAGGATGCTTTCCAGGCCGTCGAACTCGACCAGCGTGTCGGCGCCCAGGTCGGTGATGGACACGTTGGCGGCAAAGTTGCCGGCGTTGATCCCCATCGCGGAGATGTTCAGCCGGTCCTGCCCGTTGAGCAGGTTCCCGCTGGCATCGAAGCCGAGGATCGTGTCGTTGCCGAACCCCGGCGCGAACACGAAGACGTCGTCTCCCGTTCCGCCGTCCATGGTGTCGTTGCCCGTGCCGCCGGTCAGCCGGTCCGCGCCCGCTCCGGTGCTGAGGGTGTCGTTGCCGCCACCGCCATCCACCACGTTCGCGGAATTCAGGAGGGCCACGGGCGCGAAGCTGATGTTGTCGTTGCCCTGGCTGCCGATCACGTTCTCCACCGAGCTCAGCGTGTCGGTGCCGGTCTCGGCGCTGGTGGCGGAGGTCGGCGTGACCGTCGCACCGGCCGAGGTGGCGGACAGGTCGTAGGTGTCGTTGCCGATGCCGCCGGCGTAGCTGTCGTTGCCGTCGCCCACCGTGGCGATGAAGGTGTCTGCGCCCGCATCGCCGTCCACCGTGTCGCTGTCCAGCCCGCCGGTGAGCCTGTCGTCGCCCGCCTGGCCGTTGATGGTGTCGTTGCCCGAGCCACCCAGCACGATGTCGTCGCCGGCGCCGGCACTGATGGTGTCGTTGCCGCCCTGGCCGTCGATGAAGTTCGCGCCGCCATTGACGACGATGATGTCGTTGCCCTGGCTGCCGATGATGTTCTCCATCGTGTTGAGCGTGTCGGTGCCGATCTGCGCGCTGGTCGCGAGGTTGACCGTCACCGTCGCGCCGGCCGTGGTGGCCGACAGGTCGTAGGTGTCCACGCCGGCCCCGCCGACATAGCTGTCGTTGCCGTCGCCGATCGTCGCGACGAAGCGGTCGTCGCCGCCACCGCCGTTCAGCGCGTTGGCACCGGTGTTGCCGGTCAGCGTGTCGTTGCCGGCGCCACCGGTCACGTTCTCGATGTTCGCCACCGATTCGAAGCCCGTGGCCGTGCCTGTGGCCAGGTTCACGGTGACGGCCGTGGTCGTGGCGCCGTAGCTCAGGGTGTCGACGCCGCCCTGGAGGTCGGCCGTGACCGCCTCGACGTCGGTGACGGTGCCGCCCGCCAGGGACGCGATCGCCGTTCCCGTCAGCACCACCGCGAGCGTCTGTCCCAGCGCCGTGCCGGCGATGTTCAGCCGGTCGTTGGCACCCGCGCCGCCGTTGATCGTGTCGGCGCCGTCGCCGACGATGTAGTGGAAGAGGTCGTCTCCCGCGCCGCCGCTGACCGTGTCGTTGCCGGCGCCGCCGGTGAGCGTGTCGTTGCCCTCGCCACCGGTCACGGTGTCGTTGCCGCCGCCGGCGTCGATGACGTCGTTGCCGCCCTGGCCGTCGATCACGTTCGCACCGCCGTTGACGACGATGCTGTCGGCGCCCTGGCTGCCGATGAAGTTCTCGATGGAAGACAGCGCATCGGTGCCCGTCTGCGCGCCCGTGGCGGTCGTCGGGGTGATCGTCACGCCTGCCGAGATCGCGGACAGGTCGAGCGTATCGGTGCCGCCGCCGCCGGTGTAGCTGTCGTTGCCGTCGTTCACCGTCGCGACGAAGCGGTCGTCGCCGCCGCCGCCGTTGAGCACGTTGGCCAGCGCATTGCCCACGAGCACGTCGGCGCCACCGCCTGTCGTCACGTTCTCGATGCCGGCGATCGAGGTGAAGCCCGAGGCCGTTCCGGCCGTGAGGTTCACCGAGATGGCGGCGGCGCTGGTGTAGGTCAGCGTGTCCACGCCGGCCAGCAGGTCGGCCGTGACCGACTCGACATTGCTCACCGTGCCGCCGGCCACCACCGTGAGCGCGGTGCCGTTGTAGCTCACCGCGAGCGCGTCGGCCGCCGCCGTTCCGATGACGTTCAGGGTGTCCAGCCCCGCGCCGCCGTCGACGGTGTCCGTGCCTTCGCCCATCGTGTAGTTGATGGTGTCGTTGCCGCCGCCGCCGGCGATGCTGTCGCTGCCCGCGCCGCCGTCGATGAGGTCGTCCTGGCCGAGGCCGTTGATGGCATCCGCGCCGCCGCCGCCGAAGATCACGTCCTGGCCTTCAGTGCCCGTGAGGACCTGGGCGGCGTTGTTGGCCGCGATGAAGTCGCCCGTGACCACGGTGGCCGCGGAGCGCACTGTCTCGAGCGCGCCCGCATCGTCCGTGAAGCTCACCGTCAGGCGCAGTTCGCGGTTGACCTGGTCGGCGCCCGGCGTGAAGGTCGCCAGCGTGGCGCCCGCGATGGGCGTGAACCCGGCGGCGCCGCCGCCGACGCCCGTGTTGACGGCCTGTTCCCACTGGTAGCTGAAGACGGCGCCCGTCAGCCCGTCCACGTCGATGATGCCGAGGGTCGATGCCGTCAGCAGCTGGCCTTCGGTCGGCGTGGTGTCGCTGATCGTCGGCTGCCCGGTGGCCGCGGTGTTGAGGGCCAGCGGCGCGGTCGTGGCGGAGTACACGTTCTCCAGCACGTCGTTGGCATCCTTGTAGACCGCCCGCACGCGCAGCGCCAGACCGAGCTCGAAGGTCCGCGGCGTGAAGCTCGTGCCCGTGGCCCGCGCCACTTCGCCGCCGGCGTTCTCGATCAGGATGTCCTCGAAGATGCCGGGGCGGACCTCGGCCTGCCAGAAGTAGGCGATGGGGCCGGTGATCGCACCGTCGGGGTTGGTCGCGCTGACGTTGTCCGGGTCGGTCACGCCCAGGGCCGACACGGTGAGGGTCGCGCCCAGGGTGGGCGTGGTGTCGCTGAGGGTCAGCTGGCCTTCGGGATCGAGGTTGAAGCCTTCTTCCGCAATGAACGCTGCGCCATCGGAGAACTGCAGGCGCTCGATGTTGCGCACCACGTCGATGCCGTCGGCGCCGGCCACGCCGTCCACGACATGGCTGATGCGCCAGACATCGTTTTCGAGGAAGGTGATCTCGTAGTTGCCGAAGACGTCCGAGAAGACGGCCGTGTCGAAGTCCGGCGCATCCGACATCAGGATCTCGCGGGCAATGGTGAGTTGACCCGGGTTGTAGGTGCCGTCGAAGACGCGCCCCTGCAGTTCGAGGTCGGTCATGGTGTCATAGCTCGCGATCTCGGCGCCCGTTCCGTCGCCGTTCTCCCGCACGCTGATGCGCACGTTCAGCCAGGCATCGCCGTCGATGATGTCGTTGCCGCCGCGGCCCTCCAGCAGGTCGCTGCCGCCGCCGCCCAGGATGATGTTGCCGGCGAACGAAGTCACCGGTCCGTCCATCTCCATGCCGACACCGAGCACCTGGTCCAGGAGGCCCTGCAGGCCGTCGATGAGTTCGATGTGGGTCAGCACGCTGCCCGTGGTGCCCGACAGCGCCATCGCGGCCGCATCGTTGTCGTCGCCGCGCAGGACGTCGGCGTGCGCCGAGCCCGACATGCCCTCGACCGAAGTGAACCGCGCCAGCACGGTCGCGTTCGAGATCGGCACGGGCGTTTCGTCGAAGGCACGAAGGAACAGGTCGGCCGTGACGCCGAAGGCATCGTCCTTGAACCCGGCCCAGTCGAAGCCGGAACCGCCTTCGTAGCGGTCCACCTGCCCGCCGTTGCCGAACATGATGTCGTCGCCGCCTTCGCCGTCCATCCGGTCGGAGATCGAGTTGCCGATGAAGACGTCGTGGCCCACCACCTGGTCGCGGGCGAAGGCGTCGAAGTTCTCGCCGGCGCTGCCGTCGGCCATGCCTTTCTCGATCCAGTCGTCGCCTTCGTTGCCGAACACGAACTCGTTGCCGCGGGCGCCGAGGATGAAGTCGTTGCCCGTGCCGCCGAACGCCTCGGACGGGTCTTCACCGGTGACGATGAAGTCGTTGCCGTGGCCGCCCAGGATCAGGTTGATGCCGTTGCCGCCGTGGATGGCGTCGTTGCCGTCGCCGCCCTGCATGTTGTCGTCGCCACCCAGGTCCGTCATGATGTCGTCGCCGGCCCCGCCGAAGACGAAGTCGTTGCCGTCCCCGCCTTCGAGCCGGTCATTGCCGGCGTCGCCCCACAGCGTGTCGTCGCCGATGCTGGAAATGATGGTGTCGTTGCCTGCGGTACCGCCCAGAACGACGTGGTCCTCACCGCTGTACTGCAGGTAGTTCGGATCGGCCGCTTCGGTGCCGGGGTTGTTGCGCAGCACCAGTGGCGTCAGGCTGCCTTCGGCCGTCGGATCGTCGCGCCCGTCGAGCCCCAGGCCCGTGAACTGCCGGGACGGGTCCACCTCCAGTGTGAACCCCGGCGTCGTGAAGATGTCGCCAGGCAGGTGCTCGACATCGGTGTTGGCCATCACCAGCCGGGCGAAGGAGTTGTTCTCCAGCTCGGTGAGGAAGTTCAGGCCCTGCGTGCGCTCCAGGTAGTAGAAGCGGTCGCCGTCCTGCAGCTTCTCCATCTGCTCTTCGAAGACGAAATTGAAGGTCGAGCCCAGCAGGCCGCCGAACGGCATCTGCTTTTCGGCCAGGCCGCCGATCCACAGGTCGATGTCGTCGACGCCGGTGGTCGTGATGCCGGCCTCGTCCGCGTAGGCATTGCGTCCGTACAGGAAGTCGAGCCGGTCCTCCGGCGCACCGATGCCGCCGTAGACCAGTGCCACCGCCGCCGCGCGCTTCTCGATCAGGGTGTCGGCGGCGGCCAGGCTGGCATGCACGCCGTAGGCCGCAATGAAGTTGACCACCGAGGCCTCATGCTTGATGTGCTGCATGAAGTCGACCCAGTTCGCGTAGGGCTTGAGCTGGCTGTCGCCGGTCACGCTGTAGAAGTCGCGCCGCGCGGCGTTGAGTGTCGGCACGCCGGTGTCGCGCCCGCGCACGATGTTGATCGTCGCCAGGTCGAGCGGCAGGCCGAGCAGGTTGTTGCGCAGGGCCTCGGTCACGAACTCGTCGATCTCGTTGCCCTGTTGCCGCGTGAGGCCGCGCGCGAGCGCGCCGGCCGCTTCATCCGCCGTGATGCCGCTGGCGGCGAACGCGAGCGGATTGAGGAAGGCCTCGATCAGCCCGAGCTGCTGGGTGGGGTCGACCGTGCCGCCGATCACGTTGAAGTCGACGTCGAAGCGGTCCACCGTCTCCGTCAGCATCGAGTGGCCGAAGCGGTACACGGTGTGGGCGAACTCGGCGACGATCGATGGATCGATCTCGGTGTCGTAGACCTGGGTGGCGGCAAAGAAGATGTCGATCTGCGGCTGCACCTTGCGCGCGAACTCCTCGAACACCAGGTGCTGGTATTGCATCTCGGTGCCGAAGCGGGCCGCCTGGAACAGGCGCTCGCCGTCCCACGAGCCATCGGGCAGGTGCCATTCGGCAATGAAGGCCGCGTCGCCCGACGCCATGATCACGGCCTTGGTGTGCTCGACCAGCCGGTTGTGCTCGGCGTGGAACACATGGTGAATGCTGGTCAGCGCGATGTTTTCGTTCACCCGGCCGTCGCCGGCGATGTAATGCGCGTCGAGCAGTTCGTCGTCGTAGAAGCCCGCGGCCGGCGTGCCGCCGATCTGGTCGTCGGCATCGGCCGTCAGCGCGACGCCCTGGCTGTTCACCGGGTTGGCGGTGTGGGCGATGTCGGCCAGGAACACGTGGCCCGTGCGCACGGCCAGGCTTGCATCGATCGGCGCGCCCGGCGAGCCCGAGGCCAGCGTGCCGCCGGCCTGCAGCACGATCTGCGCGAAGCCGGTCACCGGGTCGGGAATGAAGTTGCCGTACTCGTCGGCCGCCAGCAGCGGCAGGTTGAGCGCGTCGGCATTGTCCAGCGCGATGCCCAGCAGGTCGCGCGCCTGCGCCTTGACCACCGCCCAGGTGGCCATGCCGCCGAGTTCGATGTCGTCGCCGGTGCCGAAGATGCCGTCGGCACCGAGGTCGCGGTTGGTGATCAGCCGCCCGGTGGCGACCGGCTTGCCGTCGGCGTTGAGCTCGTAGGCGCGCAGGAAGACCTGGTGCGAGGGGTGCGACGTGTAGGTCTGGTTCTGGTCGATGAACGGCGTCGTGAGGTTCGTGGCCTCGTGCGTGGTGTCGTCCGCGGTGCCCATGACGCCGTCGGCGCCGGGTCCGGCAACCTGGGTGGCGCGCGTCAGCACCAGGAAGTTGCTGTTGCTGCCCGACACATAGAGCGGATCGTCGGGCTGCAGCGGGACGAAGATGGTGCCGTTGCCGCCCTTGGCCACGAGGTCCAGGCCGTGGTCGAAGAACTGGCCGAAGAAGGTCATGAAGGCGTTGAACGGCGCCGACAGGCCTTCGTCCGGCGCGGTGTTCGGAATGACCAGCAGGGTGCCGACGGGAATCGCCACACCGTCCAGGTCGTACAGGACACCGTCCACCAGCGTGCCCAGGCCCGCGTCGACGAATGCGCTCACCGCCGCCGGGTTGTTGCTCGTCATGTCGACGATCAGGTTGCTGATGATGCGCGGGTCGGCGTCCACCACATTGCCGCTGGGGCCGTAGTCGGTGTTGGTGAGCGTGCCTCCCGGACCGAGGTTGATGCTGTCACCGTCCTGGTCGTTGCGGAACACCGGATCGACCAGGCGCGGGAACACCTGGTCCGCCGCGCCGAAGCCGGACTGGCCCTGCACCAGGTTGTTGTAGGAGCCGTCCACCGTGCGCAGGCCCAGCGGTGCGCGCGCGTTGTCCAGGATGTCGGTCAGCGCCTCGCCGCTCGCATGCCGCTCCGAGATCTTGATCTGCTCCAGGATGAACTGCAGGTCGGACTGCAGGAAGCGCACGCCCGCGCTGTCGACCAGCGCGGAGGAAGGCGCCGGCGCCGGCGGCACGACGGCCGCCACGCCGGTGACCGCCGCGGTGGGCGCGGAGTACACGGTTTCCAGCACGCCGTCGGCATCGCGGTACACGGCCCGCACCCGGATGGCCAGGCCGTCGAAGGGCGCGGTGACCCGGAAGGTCGTGCCGTTCACCGTGGCGGGCTGGCCGCCGCCCAGGTCGATGATGTCACGGAACACGCCCGGCGCGCGCGTCGGGTCGGCCTCGTACTGCCACGTGTAGCTGATCGGCCCGGTGACGGTGCCGCCAGGGTTGTCCGCATCGGTGAGGGCGGCCGACACACTCAAGAGCTGGTTGATCTGCGGCGTGTCGTCGCTGATCGTGACCGAGCCGCCCGGTGCGTTGTTGCTGCCGGACAGCAGCTGGACGGCGTCGGAGAACTGCAGCCGCTCGATGTTGCGCAGGATGTCGGTGCCGTCGGTGCCGACGTTGTCGGTGACGGTGGTGCGGCCGTCGGCGCCGGTGGTGACGGTGTAGTTGGCGCGCAGCCCGGAGAACATCGCAGTGTCGTAGTCGGCGCTGTCGGACATCAGGATCTCGCGCACGATGCTGAGCTGGCCCGGGTTGATCTCGCCCGAGAGCATGCGCGGCACCAGTTCCTTCAGGCTGTCGACGCTGGTGAGGCCGGGCACGCCCGAGACGGCGATGCGCACGTTGAGCCAGGCGTCGCCGTCGATGATGTCGTTGCCGCCGCGGCCCTCGATGAGGTCGCTGCCGTCGCCGCCCAGGATGATGTTGCCCTCGCCGAACGAGGTCATGCCCGCGGGCAGGAGGCCTTGCAGGCCGTCGATCAGCGCGATGTTGGTGAGCACGCTGCCGGTCCAGCCGGCCTGCAGGATCTCGACGGCGTCGGCGTCGTCGCCGCGCAGGAAGTCGGCGAAAGCCGATCCCGACAGGCCTTCGGTGAAGGCGAAGCGGTCCATCATCGCGGCGTTCGAGTTGACCACCGGGGGCACCACGAAGTCGTTGACGATCATGTCGGCGGTCACGCCGTACTTGTCGAACTTGTAGCTGGCCCAGTCGAAGCCGGAGCCGCCGTCGAAGTGGTCTTCGCCGTCGGAGCCGGTGAAGATGTCGTCGCCGCCTTCGCCGATCAGCTCGTCGAAACCGCCGCCGGAGATCAGGACGTCGTTGCCGATGACGCTGTCTTGCACGAGCGGGTCGAAGCTGTCGCCCGTGGTGCCGTCCTGGGTTCCCAGCTCGATCCAGTCGTGGCCCTCGTTGCCGAATGTCGGCAGGTTGCCCTTGCTGCCCAGGACGAAGTCGTTGCCCTGGCCGGCAAAGACTTCGGAAACGTCCTCGCCGGTGATGATGAAGTCGCTGCCGTCCCCGCCGATGATGAGGTTCGCGCCGTTGCCGCCGTGGATGACGTCGTTGCCCTCGTTGCCCTTGAGCACGTCGTCGCCGCCGCGGTCCGTGATGATGTCGTCGCCCGCGCCGCCCTCGACCTGGTCGTTGCCGTCGCCGGACTCGATGCGGTCGTTGCCGCCGTCGCCGTAGATGGTGTCGTCGCCGATGCTGGCGATCAGGGTGTCGTTGCCGGCGGTGCCGCCGAGCACGACGTGTTCGTCGCCCGTGTAGCGCAGGTAGGTGGTCTCCACGGCCGCGGTCGTGGGATCGTCACGGATCACCAGCGGGGTGAGTTCGGTGCCGCCTTCGGTCGGGTCGCCGTGGCCGTCCACGCCGATGCCGGTGAACTGGCGCAGCGGGTCGACTTCGAGGATCAGGCCCGGGGTCGAGAAGATGTCGGCCGGAAGGTGCGTGGCGTCGGTGTTGAGCATCACCAGCTTGGCGAAGGTGTTGTTCTCCAGCTCGGTGAGGAAGTTGAGGCCGGCCAGACGGGAGAGGTAATAGAAGCGGTCGCCGTTCTGCAGCGCCTCCATCTGCGACTCGAAGACGAAGTTGAAGGTCGAACCCAGCAGGCCGCCGAAGGGCATCTGCTCTTCGGCCAGGCCGCCGATCCACAGGTCGATGTCGTCCACGCCCGTGGTGGTGACACCGCCGACCATCGCGTAGATGCCCGTGCTGTTCAGGAAGGCGAGCCTGTCGGCTTCGTCTGCAACGAAGCTGCGCTCCGCGGCCGTGCCGGCGTTGAGAACCACGGTGCCGCCGAAGACGAGTGCGGCCGCCACGGCCCGCTTCTCGGCCATCGTGTCGACGTCCGCGGCGGTCAGCGCGCCATGCGTGCCGTACGCCGCAATGAAGTTGATGACGGAGGCCTCGTGCTTGAGGTGCTGCGTGAGGTCGACCCAGCTCGTATAGGGCTTGAGCTGCGGGTCCGCGGTCGAGGTGTAGAACTCCCGGCGCGCTTCGTTGAGCGTGGGAATGCCGGTGTCCCGGCCGCGTGCGATGTTGATGGCGGCGAGGTCCAGCGGCAGGCCCAGGAGCTGGTTGCGCACCGCGTCGGTGACGAACTCGTCGATCTCGTTGCCCACCTGCCGGGTCATGCCGCGCACGATGGCGCCGGCCGCCTGCTCCGGCGTCAGGGCGCCGTCGTTGTTGAACCCGATCGGGTTGAGGAAGGCATCGACCAGCGCGAGATCGCTCGACAGGAAATTGGGGTCCAGCCGGTCCACGGTCTCGGTCAGCATCGTGTGGCCGACGCGGAAGACCGCGTGTGCGAACTCGGCGACGATCGCCGGATTGATCGTCGTCTGGTAGTTGGTTTCGGCCAGGAACTCGTCGACGGCCGGCTGCATCTTGCGCGCGAACTCTTCGAACACCAGGTGCTGGTACTGCATCTCCGTCGCGAAGCGCGCGGCCTGGAAGATGCGCTCGCCGTTCCATGAGCCGTCGGGCAGCTGCCATGAGGCGATGAACGCAGCGTCGCCGGTGGCCAGGACGGTGGCCTTGATCTCTTCGGCCTGCCGGTTGTGCTCGGAGTGGAAGACGTGGTGGACGGAGGTCAGGGCGATGTTCTCGTTGCCGCGGCCGTCGCCGGTGATGAAGTGGCGGTCCAGCAGCTCGTTGTCATAGGTGCCGGGTTCCGAGAGGCCGATGGCCGAGTCGCTGTCGGGCGCCAGCACGCCGCCCACGAACACGGGCGCCGCGGCATGCGCGATGTCGTTCAGGAAAGCATGGCCGGTGCGAACGCCCACGCTGGCATCGATGGGCGCGCCGGGCGTGCCCGAGGCGAGCCCGTTGCCGTCCGGGTCCAGCGGCCCGCCGACGTCGGCGGCTCGCAGCACGATCTGCGCGAAGCCGGTCACGGGATCGGGAATGAACTTGCCGAACTGGTCCGTCGCCAAGAGGGGCAGGTCCAGCACGTCGGCGTCGTCGAGCTGGATGCCGAGCATCAGCGCCTGCGCCTTGACCTGGGCCCAGTTGGCAAGGCCGCCGTCGGCGCCATCGAGCAGGCTGCCCGTGGCCACCGGACGGCCGTTGGCGTCGAGCACGTACTCGCGCAGGAACACCTGGTGCGAGGGATGCGAGGTGTAGGTCTGGTTCTGGTCGACGAAGGGCGTGGTCTGGTTGGTCTGGTCGCCGTTCGCATCGCGTGTGGCGCGCGAAAGGATCATGAAATTCGGGGCGCCGGGGGCCGTATCGAACAAGGGGTCGTCCGGCTGCAGCGGCATGAAGATCATCTCGGTGCTGCTCTTGTTGACCAGGTCGAGGCCGTGGTCGAAGAACTGGCCGAAGAAGGTGAACCATGAATTGAAGGGCGCCGAGAGGCCTTCGTCGGGGCTGGTGTTCGGAATCTCCAGCAGCGTGCCGGGGGGAATGACGACGCCCTGGAGGTCGTACAGGACGCCGGCTGCGTCGAGCGTTCCGAGGCCCGCGGCCACGAAGGCGCTCACTGCCGCGGGGTTGTTGCTGGTCATGTCGGCGACCAGGTTGCTGATCAGCCGCGGGTCGGCATCGACCACGTTCCCGGCGCTGCCGTAGTCCGTGTTGGTGATCCCTGCGAAGGCGTCGTCCTGCTCGTTGCTGTAGGTCTGCGGCACCAGCTGCGGGAACGGGTTGTCTGCGGAGCCGTAGTCGCTCTGGCCCGGCATCAGGTTGTTGTAGGACCCGTCGACCGTCCGGAGGCCGAAGGGCGCAAAGGCGTTCGGGACCAGGCTGGCGGGGTCTGCTCCCGCTGCTTGTGCTTCCGCAATGAGAATTTGTTGAAGAATGAATTCGAGATCGGACCTGATCAGCGTGGCCATTTCTATTCTCCTCAAGACGAACGACTTTCAATGCAGCCCCGGTCCCGCCTACATGGCGAAAAGGCTCATGTAGCGTGGCTCAGGAGTGACCGCGCGCCTGGAATTGCCAGCCGCGGGTTTTTCGAGGAAGTGATGCAGCGCGTGACCCGGTGGCGGTCACGCCTGGGGAGCGGCTAGGGTCGTCGTCGGCCGCTCAGGCACCGCAGCGGGGCGGTGCAGCAAATATCCATTGCGCGATGCCGGTCAGGCGTGATGCCGGCATGGAGATGAAGCCCGCATTTCATGCGGACCTTGATTCGACACTTGTTCATGCGATACCCCCACCATGGATCCCTGTCAAAAAGAATCTAGGTCGGCGCGCCGAAAGTCGTTGCCGCTTGTAAGCGGACGGCAACCGGTGGTCGATTGGTTGTCTTCGAAAACGAAGGTGCTAATTATGAGAGGCCATCTTCAGGAATGCAACTTTCTCACATACAAATTAACTGACGAGAACCTGACTACGCGCGCCAGAGCCAAAAAAAAACAGCGACCGCGGCGACACCGGCCGAAATCAGGGCGATCAGCGCCATTTCCGCATGGCCGTCATTGCTTTTTTGGGACGTCGCAGCGAAAGCGGGAGGACGTTCATTGCCGTGTGGCGGGCTCGCGAAGGGGCTGTAGACGGCGGAGCCGGGGCGCTCCGGGTCACCGCTTCCTGTTGTGGCCGCCGGATCGTCGGGAGAGGCCGTCACCGCGGCCGCGTCGCTTGCGACTTCGCCGTCCGCAACGCCGCCATCCGGGTTCTCGTGCGCCGCAACGGCGGCCGACGTCGCTTCCGTCGCGATCGCCAGGTCGGCGCACATGACCTGCGTGGCCCAGGCCGCGACAAGCATGGCCTGGACGAAGGGCCGCCTGTCGAGCGCGCGGCGGGGGTGCGATCCGGCGGCGAAGGGGCAATCGATCGGGGTCATGGGGTCGCTGCCCTTCAGATCAGGCCCGTGTGAACGGCGAAGTTCACCGCCTGGGCGCGCGAATGCACATGCAGCTTCTTGTAGATGCTCTTGATGTGCACATTGACGGTCTGGCCGGTGATGCCGAGCTTGGCGCCGATCTCCGCGGAGACGTAACCCGAGGCCACGCAACGCAGGACCTCGCTCTCTCGCGGCGTCAGTGTCATGTCGCGCGACGGCGGCCTCGGCGGCGACGGCGCCTTGTCGGCGACCGGCTCGCGGGGGTGGTAGTCCAGGCGGTGCAGCAGGCGCCGCGTGAGCCGGGGCGTGATCGCCGCCCCGCCGTTCACCACGTGCAGCACGGCATCGGCGAAGCTTTGCAACCAGGCGTTCTTCAGGAGGTACCCCATGGCACCCAGTTCGAAGGCGCGCAGCACGTGGGCATCGTCCTCGAGCGAGGAGATCACGATGACCTCGCTGCTGCGGTGCAGGCGGCGTGCCTCGGTGATCAGCTCGAAGCCCATCTCGTCGCCCAGCTGCAGCTCGAGCATCAGCACGTCGAAGGTGTGCGTGGTCAGCAGCCGGCGTCCCTCGCGAACGCTGTCGGCCTGGCCTTCGAGCTGGATGCGCAGGTCCGACAGCAACTCCTGGGCGATCACCCGGCGCATGTACTCGTCGTCGTCGACGAGCAGCACGCGCACCGGCGATTTTTCCTGGCCGATCAGGAAGTCCGGCCACAGCCTCGCGGCGGGCGCGCAGACGCCGACGGAGGCCTTCTCGCCAGAGCTGATGAGCCGGTGATCAAGCATGTGCCTGCCCCGGTTGGCGTGAGCGACGCAGGCCGGTCGTTGCGAGCGTGGGCGGGGAGACGCAAAGGTCGTCCATCGAGCGCTCCGGGGCCACTTTCCCCATCGGCGGCAAAGCAGTTTGGGGTTTCATACATTTTCAAGAGAAAAATGAAAGGCAAGTGCCGAATTGAATGTTTTCTGTGAGTTTTAATTGAAATTCAATTCGGCCCGAGGCTTGCGCAATCCTATGAACTTGACGGGGCGGTTGCGCGGGTCTTTTGCTCCTGTTTGTGGAAAGACATGAGTGTTTCAAAATGGAACTACCTGAACCATGACGTTCGATATACCTAATTTCTATGTTTCTGAGGCTGATCGTGAAAAACGACGCATTGTTCGCCAAGTGAGCAATGCTGGTTGAAAAGTGGAATGGGTTTATTTATGCATGGAAATTTTGAAAAGAATGAAATTAATCAAATATGAAATTCATTTTTAAATGGGTATTTGGTGTTCGGTGAAATAAAATATTCAAAAAACCAATTGAAACCGTGGAAATAATTTGATTATTGAGATTCCGGTGATATTTGAATTGAATGAAATCTTCTATTAACCAAATTGTCTGCTATCCGATTTTTATATTTGGAATTTATTCTCTCGCTTGATCGTGATTTTTCAATTCAATTGAAATTCAATTTCTTTGGGGTGGCACGAAATACGGTGCCGAATCTTTTCCTCCTCTGCCAGTGCGGTGCGCTCCCGCACGTCAGCTGATCGCAGCAGGCGGTGATCGGAAAAGCGGGGAAATGGCGGGTCCCGGAGGGGCAGCCGACGCTGAGCGGCCCGCAGTGGGCGCCCCGAAGGACGGGGCGGGCAGGGCGCTGTCAGTGCGCCATGGCGTCGAGGTGGTGCTTGACGGCGTAGATGTACAGCTCGAGCCGGTTCGTCACGCCGAGCTTCTGGTAGATCGACGTGAGGTGGTTGCGCAGCGTGTGCTCGGTGACGAAGGCCTGCCCGGCCAGCGTCTTGTTGGAGGCGCCGCTGCCGTGCACCACGGTGCGGACGATGTCGCGCTCCTTCTGGGTCAGGCTGGCCTGCCTGACGGACTCGGGGTCGGCTTTCGGCGGCTTCTTCACCGAGGTGAGCTCCGAGAGCACGCGGCCCATGGTCGGGGCATCGACGCAGAGCTCGCCGTGGTGCACGCGCTCGATCGCATCGAGCACCTGCTCGGCCGAGGCGTCCTTGCGCATCACGCCGCGCGCGCCGCGCAGCACCGCGAGGTCCAGCGTGCGCTGCTCGCGTTCGCCGGTCAGCACGACGACGCGCGAGACCTCGTTCGACAGCAGCTGCGGCAGGATGTCCAGGGCGCAATGGCCGTCCAGGTCGAGGTCGAGCACGATGACGTCGGGGGCCAGGCTCTGCGTGTGCGCCACGGCTTCTTCGCAGCAGCTGGCGGTGGCGACGACCTTCATGCGCGGCTGTTCGCCGTCGATCAGCCGGGACAGGCCCCACAGCATGGTCTGGTGATCGTCCACCAGCAGGACGCCGATGGGATGGGCTTCGGTTTGCATGAGGGGCTCCTCGGACTGTTGTCGTGCTTTTGGGGGCTCAGATGGGGATTTCGATCAGCACCTCGGTGCCGCCGCCCCGGCACCGGCTGACCTGCGCGCGGCCTCCGAGCGCCGCTGCGCGGTCGCTGAGGGAGCGTGGCCGGAAGGGCGCGAAGTTCTCTTCGTCGCCTTCGTTCTCGATGCGCAGGTGCAAGCAGCCGTTGCGGCAGCCGATGCGCACGCTGCCGCGGCGGGCCTGCGTGTGCTTGCAGATGTTGTTCAGGCCTTCGCCCACCATCTGCAGGACCTCCGCGGTCATGCGGTCGTCAAGACGCACGTGGCCTTCGACGTTCACCGAGATCTCGATGCCGTAGAGGCCCTGGATGCGGGCGGCCTGGCTGTACAGCTGGTGCAGCACGAGGCCGCACGAACTTTCCGGGCCGGCCTTGACCGCGCCCGCGAAGCGCCGCAGGTCGGCGATCACGCCGCTCGCCACCTCGGCGAGCTTGTCCAGGTCCTCGAGCAGCGGGTTGTCCGCGGCGGCCTTCTTGCGCAGGGCGCACAGGCCCATGCGCAACCCGATGTAGGGCTGCACGGCGGTGTCGTGCAGGTCCAGCGAGATCTTCAGGCGCTCGGTCGCGGCCGCTTCCGAGGCCATGCGGTCGAGCACTTCGATGGTCTCGATGACCGGGAAGATCTGTTCCATGAGGTGCGCGAGGAACAGCGCATCGGACTTGCTGAAGTGGCCGTTGCGCGAGGAGATGAACACGCGCCCCTCGCCCAGGCGCAGCGGCAGCGCGGCGCTGATGAACGCGCGGGCCTCGAGCATGGCGGCCACCGCGGCACTGCGCTTGGCGCCGTCGCGGCCCTCGGGGCGCCAGCCGATCGCACCGGGGCCGTGCATGTGGCTGCGCGCAAAGAAGAGGTTCAGCGGCCAGGGCAGGCGGTTGCTCAGCACGGTGTGCGGATGCTCCAGCGCCATCAGCGGCGACTCGGCGATGCCCCCGAGCGTCTCGACACCGACGTGCTCGCAGCTGTCGTCCTTGCGCAGCGTGCGCAGGGTCCAGTTGCCGGTGGCGGTGTCCCGCGTCATGAGGATGCAGTGGCTGGCCTTGAAGAAGGCCAGCGTCTTTTCCATCGTGCGGGCGATGGTGCGGCCCGCGCCGAAGCGCGGGTTCGACAGCTGGCTGATGTCACCCAGCAGGGCCAGGCGCCGCTGCAGGATGAGCTTGGAGCCGCCCCAGTGCACGATCATGTGCCCCAGCGCCAGCAGGAAGGTCGTGCGCATCAGCAGCTGCGGCGCGTCGTCGCCCGTGCTCGTGCCGAGCCCGCAGGCGGCGAACGACGCGACCGAGACGATCGTCACGCGGGCGCCTTCCTCGAAGCCCCAGCGGAACGAGGAGGTCAGGATGGCGAAGAAATAAAACAGGAAGAAGAGGCTGTGCACGCCGCCCGTCACGAAGACGATCAGCGTGAACCACATCACGTCGGACCAGTGGACCGCCTTGCCCTGGACATGGCGCCAGCCCCCCTGCGTGCAGGCGTGCACCAGCACGCTGTGCAGGAGGTATCCGCAAAAGGCCAGCCAGACCGCGCTGGCCACCGGTTGCCGCGTGGGCCCCGCATCGACCGCCATGGCCAGCACCGCCGAGATCGACAGCACCAGCCGCATGCGGGCGGCCATGAGCGCATCCGTCGACAGGCTGCTGTCGAGGCTCGGGGCGGAGACGGGGGCGCGCATGGCAAGACATCCTTCGCATGAACTGTTTCATGCACGGCAGGGGCCGACGTTCGGTGGTAACAGCCTGGCGTTCATTTCTTCGTGCCAATAACGCGGTGTATGTGAAGGTTTCACATTACTTCTTTGGTACTCGAAAGGAACCTTGTGGGCGATCTGTGACGTCTGTTGCGCTTGGTTTCAATTGTGTCGTGGGCAGGCTTTTTTCATCGCCGTACGAGGCGCCTTCGCTGGGCCGGGGGCTGCCGCAGGGCAAGCGGGTACCCGATTCATGGAGGTGTGGGGCAAGGGGAACGCGAGGGGCGGTGTTCGTGCGCGCCGGACGCACCGATCCCGGCGCGCCAGGGCTGGCACGCCGGGCGTTCGACCCGAACCCGGATTCAGCCGCGCCGCGGCACCAGCGCCGTCCGTCCCAGGGGCGTGACCCGCAGGACGGTGGCCTGGCGCAGCTTCTGCCGGGCGCGGCAGATCGGGGGGAGGGTGGCTTCCACCATGCCGGCGGCTTCGAGGACCGCCACGGAGTTGATCTCCGACGGGTCCTCGGTGTGCAGGGGAAAGGTCGAGTTGCCGATCCTGCGCAGGTAGTCGAGCGGCATGACGCTCCATTGGGGGCGTTCTTCATGCACCGAGGCGCCGTTGCCGCAGAGCGTGGCGATCTCCGCGTGCCCCTCGTCCGTGATGGCAAAGACCTGGGCGCTTTCGTACCGCTGGTAGCCGAAGTTGTCGACATGGAACTCGGCTTCGATGAGTCCGGTGGCGACCAGCACCGAGGCATGCCGGATGTCCGCGTCCGCCGTGAGCATGACCGGAAAACGCTTGTTCATGAGCCGAAGAAGAAGGACGAGCGGCATGCGGTACTCCTCGCAATGTCAGCGGTGCCGGCTGGCCCGGCGACGAACAGGCACCCGATGCGCAGCCCCGCACAGGGAGACATCCGTCAGGCGTGGGCCTGCGATGCCAACGGGGAGCAACGGTCGCACTGAACTCGCGGGAACAGACACGGAAGCCACCAATGTAATAAATGTGATTTTTTCACTTTAGTCCCTTTTTCGTACTTTCGCCACGGGTTTGGAGATAGATGGCCGAAGGTGCTATCCGGCCCGCGTGCGCGCAGGCCCGCCGCGATGCGGCGATATCGAGCTGGATGCGTGAGAAAGCCCGGCTTCGCCTGCCGCCAGAAGGGGCGGGCGATGCGACCGGGCGGCGGGGCGCTGCGCCGCCGCTTCAGGTCAAGGGTTGAACGTCACCCGCTGGGCGATGAGAACGCCGTCGACCACCCGGTCTCCCACGACGGTCACGCGCTGGCCGTTGGCCAGGTTCGCGGCGGTACCGTTCTCGAAGGTGGTACCCGGTCCGCTGGCGTCCACCGGCTGGCCCTGCACCCTGAAATTGGCCGAAGACTGGTAGCCGCCGATGGCCCCGATGAGCGTGAACGAGGCCGGCCCGCCCGTGCCCGGCACATGGCGGATGCGCAGCTTCTTGACGACCAGCACCCCGCCGGACATGAAGCCGTCGACCTCGACCTTCACGCCGTTGCCGAGCGAACCGACGGGGCCGCCCGTGATCTGCGCATTGGTGGCGTCCACCGGCGTGCCCAGCACCTTGAAGGCGCCGCGCGAGACGAAATCGGTGATGTCTCCCGCGAGCTGCAGTGCGATGCCGTTGCTCGTCGGTATCGCGTACCAGCCCTGCACCTGGGTCGCCGTGAACGCGTTGCCGGTCGGCGCGACCGTGCCGCGGGCGCGCACGATGATACCGTTGGCCAGCGACGAGGCGTCGATGCCCGCGAAGCTGGCGCCGCCATAGCTGACCGTCAGCTGGCCGAGCGTGAAGGTCTGATTCGTCGTGTTGAGGTTCTGGATGGCGCCCGTCACCAGCGGGGCGGTCAGCGTGGGTGCGGTCTGCACGCGGGTGGCGCGCAGCGTGCCCGGCGCACCGGGCAGGCCCCACACCTGGATCAGGCTGCCGTCGGCCACGTTGGCAAGCCCGTTCGCGTCGGCCCAGACCGTGGCCGCATCGACGGTCACGTTGATGCCCATGACGACGAAGCTGCCGGCGCCCACGTCGATGCGCGAGACGGCGCCGCGCAGTTCGGCCCCCGACACGACCTGCGTCGCGATGCCGCGGGTGAAGTCGGGGTCGACCTTGCCGGCGACCCGCGCACTCATGCCGATCTGGAGTTCGGTGGCGTCCTCGACGGTGATGGTGGCCGTGTCCGTGGTGTAGCGCAGGCCGTTCAGGATGATGCTGCCCAGGCCGTCCGCGGCGCCGATGCCGGCGGCGTCCGCAGTCACGCCGGTGCCGCCCGAGCCGACACCGGAGCCGTCGGTGTTGCCGTTGCTGGCGGTGTCGCCGGAGCCGCCCGTGCCGGCGTTGCCCGAGCCGGACCCGGTCCCATCCCCGCCGGTGCCCGTGCCCGCGCCGCCGGGGCTGTCACCGCCGATCGCGGTGCCGGTGCCCAGGCCCAGGTTCCCGGTCGAGGCACCACCGCCGCCTCCGCAGGACATCAACAGGACCGTGAGGCCGGCGCAAAGCAAGCCCAGCAGGAGGCGGCGGGGTGTTTTCATCGTGCTCATGAGGGGCGCTCGCTTTCAGAGGACGCGGGCGGGGGCGGCGTGCCCTCGTCCTCGTAGTACGTGTAGATGCCGACACGGATTCGTCCTTCGGCGCGGGCCGGCGCGCGGCTGACCGCCTGTGCCATTTCCTGCGCGAGCTCGTGGTGCAGGGCGGACCAGCGGTCGCGCACCAGGCGGTGGATCTGTTCGCAATCGTTCAGCGACAGCCCGCGCGCGTACACCGCGCGTTCGAGCATGCGGGGCTGCTCGCCCAGCGTGTTGGCGACGGCCGCCAGCAGGTGGTCCCGGCCGTTGTCGCCCAGGAAGGCCAGCATCGATTGCAGGTCCTGCACGGGCACGAAACCGTCGGCGGTGAGTTCGGCCATGCCCTCGTTTTCAGTCACCATGTTCAACCGGATCAGCTCGTCGAGGATGGTGCGGTGGTGCACGTTGCCGCGGCTGCTCAGGCGGGCGACCGCCTCGAACGAGGGCGCCGTGTGGCCCGAGGTGACGGGCAGGCGCCGGAACGAAGCGTCTTCGGTCAGCATCTGCAGCCACAGCGTGAACGTCTTGGCTGCGGCCGACAGTTCGGTGTGGGGCAGGGGGTCGACGGTGGAGCGGACCTTGGCGGTCACGGCCTTGCGGTTCAGGCCGGTGGTGACCGACAACTGGCTCAGGTTGGGTTTGGGAACGCCCTGGCTGCGCCAGGAGTGCTGCGCCTCCTCGATCAGCAGGTCGCGCAGCAACTCCTCCAGGTGGGGGTGCTTGACCCCCATCGCGAGGGCGAGCTTCACCACGGGTCGAAGGATGCGTGAGCAGGCCGCGAGGGCCCATTCCAGCCGTTGTTCCATGACGCGACGTGTGTAGTCCTGAAAGTGCGATGCCGACAGGATCGGAGGCGGCGCCCCGACCACCATCAACGCCCCATTGTCCTGCGCACCGCGCTGCAGTGAAAGCTTTGGACTGCGGTTTGACGGCCAGTGAGCCAAAGTTTCATGTTCGGGCGCGGGGCGACCGTCCGGCCGGTGCTGCCAAGGCCGATCGGCCGACGGGATGGCCAGGTTGCCTATGTCGCCCTGCAGCGTGCCCGCCGCAGGGCGCGCGCGGCCTGGACGACACCCAGGGTCGGCCCTTTCCCACATGCGGGCCCCGCGCCGGAGGCGACAAAGACACCTCTGTTTCTTTGCATGTCTCAAGGAGCCGAGATGGCCAATGCGAACCCCCGAAAGAACGACGCGGCCGGCACGACCGCCGTCACGCACCGCACGGTGCAGATCGATGGCGTCGAGGTCTTCTATCGCGCGGCCGGTCCGGTGGGTGCCCCGGTGCTGTTGTTGCTGCACGGCTATCCGTGTTCTTCGTTCCAGTACCGCGCGCTGATGCCGGCGCTGGCGGACCGCTGGCGCGTGGTGGCGCCCGATTTCCCGGGCTTCGGCTACAGCGGCACGCCCGAGGAGAACTTCGTGTTCGATTTCGATGGCTACGCGTACTTCCTCGACCGCTTCACCGCCGCGCTCGCGCTGCGCCGCTACGCGCTGTACCTGCACGACTACGGTTCGCAGATCGGCCTGCGCCATGCGATGCGGCGGGCCGGGCGGGTGACGGCGCTGATCATCCAGAACGGCGACATCTACGAAGACACGCTGGGGCCGAAGTACGCGGCGATCCGGGCGTACTGGAACGACCCGAGCGAGGTCCATCTCGCGGTGCTGGAGCGCGCCGTGAGCGAAGAAGGCTTTCGCGACGAGTTCATCGGCGAGGTGTCGTCGCGCGTGGCCCCTCGGCTCGCGCCCGATCTCTGGCGCCTTCACTGGCCGTTGATGGACACGCCCGTGCGGCGTGGCATTGCGCTCGGTCTCATGAAGGGGCTGAAGGACAACCTGCGGTGGTTCCCGCGCTACCAGGACTACCTGCGCACGTACCGCCCGCCCACGCTGATCCTGTGGGGGCCGCAGGACGGCTACATGCCGATCGAGGCCGGCCGTGCCTACCTGCGCGACCTGCCCGACGCCCAGTTCCACGCGTTCGACGACGGGGGCCACTGGCTGCTCGAGACGCACCTGGCCGAGGTGCTGCCGCCGCTGCGCGATTTCCTGGGGCGGCACCTGCCGGTGCCGGCGTCTGCATCCACCCGGACGATCGAAGGCGTGCCGGTATGAGCACCGCCACCATCGCGCGCATCTGGCGCGGCCGCGTCACGCCCGACCGCGCCGACGCCTACGAACGCTACCTGCTGGCTGAAGGCATTCCGCCGTTGCGCAAGACGGCGGTCGCGGTGCAGCTGTTCCGCGAAGACCGCGCCACCGACACCGAATTCGTCACGACCTCCTACTGGCCCGACGTGGCCGCGATGAGCGCGTTCACCGGCGGCGACCCGAATGGGGTGCATCACCTGCCGCGCGATGCGGAGTTCCTGATCGAGCTGCCCGAGCGCGTCGAGGTGCTGCGCATCGTCGTCGACACGTGGACCTGAAGCGTCAGGCCGCCGAACCTGCCTCGAGCCCCGTCGGAAAGTGCACGCCCGCGCGCTGCGCGGCCTGCACGATGTGCTGCGTCATCGCCTGCTGCGCCAGCGCCGGGTTGCCTTGCGCGAGCGCTTCGATGATCGCCATGTGCTCGTCGTAGGTGGCATGGCGCGCGCCGCGCTTGTAGAAGGGCAGGCGCTGGCTCTCCTGCATCACCTCGGCGCTGTTGCGCAGGATCTCGGCGATGGCCTGGTTGCCGGCGATGCCGATGATCTGCATGTGGAAATCGAAATCGAGCTGCGTGGCCTGCGTGAAGTCGCCGGCGTCGATGCATGCGCGCATGGCCTGTGCATTGGCGCGCAGCGCCGCCAGGTCGTCCGCTTCGATGACCAGGCAGGCCAGCCGCGCTGTGAAGTTCTCGACCGCGAAGCGCAGTTGATAAACGTCCTGCAGTGAATGCGAGGTGGCGAACTTCCAGGCCGGGGAGGCGGCCGGCGCCTGTTGTCCGCCGTCTTCGGCCACGTACATGCCCTTGCCGGGGCGCGGAATGACGAGGCCCGTGCCCTGCAGCGTCGACAGCGCCTCGCGCAGCGAGGTGCGGCTGATGCCGAGCTGCTCGGCCAGGTCGCGCTGCGAAGGCAGCAGCCCGCCGGCCGCGTAGGTGCCGTCCGCGATCCGCTGCTGGATCAGGCGGGCGGCGGTGGCGGCGACGGCGGGGGAGGCGAGCATGGGTGGTTTTCGGTGCGAAGTGCGGCAGTGGCGGGAGCTGGAAATCTTACTGTGGCCGCACCCCGGGGCCTTCCCTACTTGTTGACCAGCTTGGCCGGCACCGTCCAGGTGAGGAAGGCGCCGAACAGCAGCACGCCGGCCAGCACGAACAACGCGATGTCGGTGCTCTTCGTGGCGTCCTTGATCAGGCCGATCATGTAGGGGCTCACGAAGCCCGCCAGGTTGGCGAAGGAGTTGATGAGCGCAATGCCCGCCGCCGCGCCTGCGCTCGACAGGATGGCCGTCGGCAGGCTCCAGAACAGCGGCGACGTCGCCAGGCTGCCGCCCGCGGCCAGGGCCAATGCGGCCAGCGAGAGGTACACGTTGTTGCTGAAGATCGCGCTCAGCGTGAGGCCCAGCGCGCCGCAGCAGAAGGGCACGATCAGGTGCCAGCGGCGCTCGCGCATGCGGTCGGAGCTGCGGCTCACCAGCAGCATCGAGACGATGGCCACGGCAAACGGAATCGCCGTGAGCAGCCCGATGTTGAACGCGCCCGACACGCCCGACTGGCGCACCAGCGTGGGCAGCCAGAAGGTCAGGCCGTACTGGCCCATCACCGTGCAAAAGCAGATCAGCGCCATCTTCACGATGCGACGGTCGGCGAACAGCGCGCGCAGCGTCATGTGGCTGGTGCCGCCCTTGGTGGCGTTCTCGGCGGCGATGTTGCGCGCGAGCACGGCCTTTTCTTCGGCGGTGAGCCAGCGTGCGGCCTGGATGCTGTTGTCGAGGTACACGATGACCAGCAGGCCGATCACCAGCGAGGGCAGCGCCTCGATGAGGAACAGCCACTGCCAGCCGCGCAGCCCGCCCATGCCGTGCATGGCGTCCATGATCAGGCCCGACAGCGGTCCGCCCAGCACGCCCGACACCGGGATCGCGCACATGAACACCGCCACCATCTTGGCGCGCCGGTGCGAGGGAAACCAGTAGGTGAGGTACAGGATCATCCCCGGGTAGAAGCCGGCCTCGGCCGCCCCGAGCAGGAAGCGCAGCACGTAGAACTGCGTGGGCGTGGTCACGAACATCATCGCGGCCGAGATCAGGCTCCACGTGATCATGATGCGCGAGATGGTGGCCTTGGCGCCGATGCGGTGCATCAGCAGGTTGCTCGGCACCTCGAAGAAGAAGTAGCCGATGAAGAACAGGCCCGCGCCCAGCCCGTACATCGCTTCGCTGAACTGCAGGTCGCTGAGCATGTTCAGCTTGGCGAAGCCGACGTTCACGCGGTCCAGGTAGGCGGCCACGTAGCAGAGCATCAGGAACGGCATGAGTCGCCATGCCACTTTCTTGTAGAGCGCGTTCTCCGCTGCAGCAGAGGTGGTGGCCGGCTGCAGCGGCGCATGAAGGGTGGTGGTTGACATGGCGGTCCTCGAAGGCGTCGATGGGTGGATTAACTGGTATTACCGGTATGATTTAACGCGACCGAGACCTTAAGGCCTCATGCGCCATTGGACACTAGCGATTTCCCTGACGCCGGGAGATTGACTGAGTGGATGTATCGCAAGGATACTGGTAATACCAGTTGGACCAAAAGCCGAGGAGTTTCTGTTGACGATTGCCAGCCCCACTTTCCTGCCCCCGGCGCCGGGCACGCCCGCGGCGCTTGCGCTCGTTGCGCAGCCGCTGACGCGCGAGGCCTTCGCCGCGTTCGGCGACGTCATCGAGAGCGCGCACGCCCGGGCGATGCCGATCAACGCGGGCATGACCACGCGCTTTCACGACCTGGCGCGCGTGGACCCGGGCCCCGGCGACAGCCGCGTGCTGGTGAACATCTTCGAGACCCAGCCCTATGCGATGCCGTTGCAGGTCGGCATGCTGGAGCGCCACCCGCTGGGCAGCCAGGCCTTCGTGCCGATGGACGGCAGCCGCTTTCTCGTGGTGGTGGCGCCGGCGGGCGACACGGTGCGCGTGGAAGACATCCGCGCCTTCGTCACCGACGGACGGCAGGGCGTGAACTACGCGCGCGGCGTCTGGCACCACCCGCTGGTGGTCACGCAGCAGCCGGCCAGCTTCGTGGTGATCGACCGCGGCGGGGCCGGGCCGAACTGCGACGAGATTCTGGTGCCGCCGGCGTGCGTGGTGCGCGTCAGCCTGGCGGGCTGAGCGCGCTCCATCCCTGCGGCCATCGCCCGGCGGCTGCGCCAGCGTCGCAGGCACCGCGACGCCGACTTGCGGTCATTGGCGAAAGAGGCCTACACCGCCGGGAGCGCCCCGGTGAAACCTTCGGGCCATGGGTGAACGCCATGCGCAATCCAACGAAATCGATGTTTGCCGGAAGCCTCGCCATCGGGGTCTTGGGCGTCGCGGCGCTCGTTGCCGGGCCGGCTGCCGCGCAGTCGGCCGACAAGCCGCCGCCACCGCCGGTCAAGCCGCAAGCGCAACCTGGGCCCGACCCCGAATTCCTCGTGAAGCCGCCGCCCCATGGCCATCCGCGGCTGGTGAAGCCCGCGCCGCCCGACCGCGACCCCGGCATGGTGAAAAAGCCACCGGCGGACGCGAAGCGGGCCGGCGAAGACAAGCCCCGCGTGGACGACCCCGGCGCGCCCTCGCGCCAGGACGACTGCCGGGGCACCGCTGAGGACTGCAGGCAGAACTCCCCACGATGACGCCTTGAACGGAAGAACACGCCTCGCCATGAAATGGTCGAGTCGCCGGGCTACCTGCGCAAGACCTGAGATCGCGAGAGCGGGTTGGCGCTCATCGACATCGACGCCTGAGCGGTGCGGCCGGGCGTCAGCCCTGCGTGATGAGGTGGGTGGTGCAGTGACTCACTGGCACTGGAACAGCACGCCGGATTCGGCGGGCGCCTTGCCGAGCCACTTCGGCTCCTGGCTCTTGGCGCTGCAGTAGTCCGAGGCCTGGGTGTAGGTCATGGCACGCAGCACACCGTCGCGGAAGGGAACGATCTGGTTGGGCGGCGTCGAGCAGCCGGCAATGACCAAAGCCAGGGGAAACAGTGTGATGCGCCAGTTCATCGGGCCATTCTAAAGAGGTCGTGCAGACGCCGAGTCCCGCGGCCAGGGCAGGGCTGCTCGACCCGCGCCGGCTTCTTTTTGCGAGGGCACGGGGCTATAGTCTGCGAGCACTGCTGCAGCCCCTTCCGATCCCCAAAGGACGTTCGTGCCGGACTCTCTGACTTCCACGCTCACCAGTTACTACGATGCGGTGCCCTACGACTCGCACCCGTTTCCCCAGTCCGCCGTGGAGCACCTGGAAGCCCTGGCCTTCCTGTTCGGGCTCGAGGCGCCGCCGCCGCACAAGGCGCGCGTGCTCGAGCTGGGTTGCGCCGCCGGCGGCAACCTGATCCCGTTCGCGGCGCGCCATCCGCAAGCCCACGCGGTCGGTGTCGACCTGTCGCGCGTGCAGGTGGCGCAGGGCGCCGCGGCGCTCGACCAGGCGGGGCTGTCGAACATCGAGCTCAAGGCCTTCAACATCGCCGACATCGACGCCTCGTTCGGCCTGTTCGACTACATCGTCTGCCACGGCGTCTACAGCTGGGTGCCGGGGCCGGTGCAGGATGCGATCCTGCGCGTGTGCGCCGAGAACCTGGCGCCGGGCGGCGTGGCCTACCTGAGCTACAACGTGTACCCGGGCTGGAAGGCGCGCGAGATCGTGCGCGACGCGATGATCCTGCGCGGCGGCCCGCGCGACACGCCCGAAGAAAAGCTCTCGTACGCGCGCGGCATGCTCGAGTTCCTCGAACAGTCGGCCCGGCCCGACAGCGTGCTGCGCAAGACGCTCGAAGAGACGATGCCGATCGTGCGCAACTCCGGCAACTACTACCTGCTGCACGAGTTCCTCGAGCCCTGCAACGAGCCCTGCTACTTCAAGGAGTTCGTCGCGCGCGCCGAGGCACGCGGCCTGGCCTACCTGTGCGACGCCGAGCCCTCGACCATGTTCGTGCAGAACTACGGCGAGAAGGTGCGCGACCCGCTGCTGCGCGAGTGCGGCGGCAGCCAGGTGATGATGGAGCAGTACCTCGACTTCCTCGTCAACCGCACCTTCCGCCAGACGCTGCTGGTGAAGCAGGGCAACGCCGCGAACATCCGCTACCGCCTCGAAGTTCCCCGCTTGCGCGCGCTGGAATTCGCCGGCGTCTTCCGCGTCGATGGTGGTGATGCGCTCACCATCGACACCCGCGAGCAGCCCTGCACCGCGCTGCGCGACCTGAAGGTCACGTTGCGGCTGCCCGCGCACAAGGCGGTGGCGCAGGCGCTCGACGCGAGCTATCCGTGCTCGATGTCGACCGAGGCCCTGCTGGCCGCGGTGGTGACGCTCACCGGCGAGCCGCACGCGGCCGTCGAACCCATCGTGCTCGCCATGCTCGAGGAGCTGCTGATCCTCGGCGCGCTGCGCATCCGCCGCACGCCGGTGTCGGCGGCTGCTTCGGTGTCGGCGCTGCCGCAGGTGCTGGCCCCGGTGCGCCGCGCGCTGGCCGGCCTGCCCGCGTCGCAAGCGACGGCCGTGCTCTGCAACCAGTGGCACGAGCCGGTGTCGCTCTCGGTGCTCGAACGCAGCCTGCTGCCGCTGCTCGACGGGACGCACACGCACGAGGCGCTGGCCGCCTTCCTGCTCGACGAGGTGCGCGCCGAACGCCTGCGCTTCCTCAAGGACGAGCAGCCGCTGACCGACCCGTCGGCGCTGCACGCCTTCGCGCAGGAGCAGGTGGCGCAGGCGCTGCAAAGCCTGCGGCGCAAGGCGCTGCTCACGGCCTGAAGGCCAACACCATTCACCCCTCCCTCATTCTTCATCCAACGCACAGAGGAGACTTTTCCATGCAGCACTTCAAGTGGACCCCCACCCTGCGCGCCGCCGTCGCGGCCGCGCTCACCCTGGCGGCGGCCGGCGGCGCGCAGGCCGCGTCGCAGGCGCCGGTGGCGGCTGAACACGGCATGGTCGTGAGCGCGCAGCACCTGGCCAGCAAGGTCGGCGTCGACGTGCTCAAGCGCGGCGGCAACGCGGTCGATGCGGCCGTGGCCGTGGGCTATGCGCTGGCGGTGGTGTACCCGGCCGCCGGCAACCTCGGCGGCGGCGGCTTCATGACCGTGCAGCTGGCCGACGGCCGCAAGACCTTCCTGGACTTCCGCGAGAAGGCCCCGCTGGCCGCCACGGCCAACATGTACCTCGACAAGGACGGCAACGTCGTCAAGGGCCTGAGCACGCACGGCCACCTCGCCGTGGGGGTGCCGGGCTCGGTGTCGGGCATGGAGTACGCGCGCGAGAAGTACGGCACGATGAAGCGCGCCGACCTCATCGCCCCCTCGGTCCAGCTGGCCGACAAGGGCTTCGCGCTGGAGCAGGGCGACATCGACATGCTGCTCACCGCCACCAACGACTTCAAGAAGGACCCGGTCTCCGGCGCCATCTTCCTGAACAAGGGCGAGCCCTTCGCGGTCGGCCAGAAGCTGGTGCAGAAAGACCTGGCCAAGACGCTGCGCGAAATCAGCGCCAAGGGCACCGACGGCTTCTACAAGGGTTGGGTCGGCAAGGCGATCGTGGCGTCGAGCCAGGCCGGCAAGGGCATCATCACGCAGGCCGACCTCGACCAGTACAAGACGCGCGAACTCGCGCCGGTCGAGTGCGACTACCGCGGCTACCGCGTGGTGTCGGCGCCGCCGCCGAGCTCGGGCGGCGTGATCATCTGCGAGATGCTCAACATCCTGGAGGGCTATCCGCTCAAGGACCTGGGCTTCCGCTCGGCCGAGTCTGTGCACTATCAGATCGAAGCCATGCGCCACGCCTACGTGGACCGCAACAGCTACCTGGGCGACCCCGACTTCGTGAAGAACCCGCTCGATCGCCTGCTCGACAAGGGCTACGCCGCCAAGATCCGCGCCGCCATCGACCCCAAGAAGGCCGGCGTGTCCAAGGACATCAAGCCCGGCGTCGCGCCGCATGAAGGCAGCAACACCACCCACTATTCGATCACCGACAAGTGGGGCAACGCGGTCTCGGTCACCTACACGCTGAACGACTGGTTCGGCGCCAAGGTCACGGCCGACAAGACCGGCGTGCTGCTGAACAACGAGATGGACGACTTCACCTCGAAGATCGGCGTGCCCAACATGTACGGCCTGGTGCAGGGCGAGGCCAACGCCATCGCCCCGGGCAAGCGCCCGCTGAGCTCGATGAGCCCGACCATCGTGTCGAAAGACGGCAAGCCGGTCTTCGTGGTCGGCACGCCGGGCGGCAGCCGCATCATCACGGCCGTGCTGCACACCATCCTGAACGTGGTCGACTACGGCATGAACGTGCAGGAGGCCGTGGATGCGCCGCGCTTCCACCAGCAGTGGCTACCCGACGTGACCAACGTCGAGACCTTCGCGATCAGCCCCGACACCCGCAAGATCCTGACCGACATGGGTCACAACCTGGGCGTGCCGCAGCCGGCCAACCACCTGGCGGCGATCATCGTCGGCGCGCCCTCGCTGGGCGGCAAGCCGGTGGGTGCCAACCGTTTCTACGGCGCCAACGATCCCCGTCGCAACACGGGCCTCGCAGCAGGCTACTGAACCTGCGGCACACTTGAAGGCGGTCGTGCCCCTGTCGGCACGGCCGCTTTTTTCATTTTTCATGCACCTGCAAGACATCCTCTATACCCAGGGCTTCGGCACCCGCCGCGTGTGCGCGGGCCTGGTCCAGCAAGGCCACGTGAGCATCGCCGGCGCGGCCGTGACCGACCCCTTCGCCGACCTCGACCCCGAAGGCCTGCGGTTCACCGTGCAGGGCACCGAGTGGGCCTGCCACGAGAAGGCCTACCTGATGCTGCACAAGCCGGCCGGCACCGAGTGCTCGCAGAAGCCCTCGACCTACCCGAGCATCTACACGCTGCTGCCGTCGCCGCTGCGCCTGCGGCCCAACAAGGGCGCGGTGCAGGGCGTGCAGGCCATCGGCCGGCTCGACCAGGACACGACCGGCCTGCTGCTGCTGACCGACGACGGCCAGTTCATCCACAAGATGGGTTCGCCCAAGCACCATGTGCCCAAGGTCTACGAAGTGACGGCCAAGCACCCCATCGACGAGGCGCAGATCGCCAAGCTGCTGGCCGGCGTGGTGCTCGACGACGATCCGAAGCCCGTGCGCGCTGCGGCTTGCGAGTCCGACAGCCCGCTGCACCTGCGGCTCACGCTCACCGAGGGCAAGTACCACCAGGTCAAGCGCATGCTGGCCGCGGTCGGCAACCGGGTCGAAGGGCTGCACCGCTCGCGCATCGGCGGCCTGGCGCTGCCGGACGACCTGGCGCCGGGGCAATGGCGCTGGCTCACGGCCGAACAGGTGGCCCAGCTGCGCGCGCCCGTGCCCCGGGCCGCTTGACATAGGTCAAGGCGCCGGGCGCAACAGCGGGTGAGGGCGCGCCGGCGGTCAGCTGTTTGTCGGGTTCGACCGTTAAGATTGTTAACCCTCTCCCGGAACCTTCCCTTGCGACTCCCTGCCCGCCCGAACGGCCGCATCGCGGCCTTCCTGCTGTCCTGCCTGTGCCTGACAGCCCTGGTGACCCTCCCCGCCGCGGCGGCGCCGCCGGCCCCTCCACCGGTTTTTGTGCTCAATTCGCTGGACGCCAGCGTGAGCGTGATCAACCCGGTCGACTGGACCGAGAAGCAGCGCATTCCCACCGGCAAGGAGCCGCACCACATCTACATGACGCCCGACGAGAAGTCGGTCATCGTGGCCAATTCGGCGGGCGATTCGCTCACCTTCCTGGACCCGCGCACGGCCGAGGTGCAGCGCGTGGTGTACGGCATCATCGACCCCTACCAGCTGCAGTTCTCGCGCGACATGAAGTGGTTCGTCACGGCGGCCAACCGCCTGAACCACGTCGACGTGTACCGCTGGGACGGCAAGGACCTGAAGCTGGTCAAGCGCATCGCCACCGGCAAGACGCCCAGCCACATCTGGATCGACAACACCAGCACCGTGGCCTACGTCACCATGCAGGACAGCGACGAGCTGATCGCGGTCGACCTGCCGACGCAGACCGTGCGCTGGCGCATGGCCACCGGCGCCATGCCGGCCGACATCTTCGGCGCCCACAACGACAAGACGCTGCTCGTGGGCCTCACCGGCAGCGACGGCGTGCAGGTGTTCGACGTGGCCGGCGCCCAGCCCAAGCTGGTCGGCAAGATCCCCACCGGCAAGGGCGCTCACGCCTTCCGCTCGGCCGGCGACGGCAAGACCGTGTTCGTGAGCAACCGGGTCGCCAACACCATCAGCCGCATCGACCTGACCACGCTGAAGGTCGTCGCCACCTACAACGTGCCCGGCGGCCCCGACTGCATGGACGTGTCGGCCGACGGCAAGACGCTGTACGTGACCTCGCGCTGGGCCAAGAAGCTCACGGTGGTCGATCTCGCGAGCCAGAAGGTCGTGCGGCAGATCAACGTCGGCCGCTCGCCGCACGGCGTCTGGACCCTCGACCATGCCAAGCGCATCTGAACGCGTGCGCGGCTTGCGCACCGCCGGGGTGGCCCTCGCCGTCGCGGCGCTGGCCTGCGCCACCGTGCCGGCGGCCGGAGCGCAAGAAGCTGCGGCCTGCGACAAGCCCGTCTACCTGACGCTGGACACCGGCCACATGGGCATCGCCCCGCTGGTGGCCGACGTGCTCAAGCGCCAGGACGTGCGCGTCACCTTCTTCGCCGCCGCCGAGCGCACCCAGACCGACGGCGACAGCCTGGACGACCACTGGGCGCCGTGGTGGAAGGCGAGGGCGGCCGAGGGCCACGAGTTCGGCTCGCACACCTACGACCACGCCTACTGGCGCGGCGACGTCAAGGGCACGCCGCCGAGCTTTCGCATCAAGCCGTCGGCCGGCCCGCAGACCGGCAAGGAGTCGGTCTGGAGCGCGGCCCAGTACTGCGCCGACATCCGCAAGTCGTCCGACCGGCTGGCTGCCATCACCGGCAAGAAGCCGCTGCCGCTGTACCGCGCGCCGGGCGGCAAGACCTCGCCCGCGCTACTGGCGGCCGCCAGGGACTGCGGTTATGCGCACGTGGGCTGGTCCCCCGCCGGCTTCCTGGGCGACGAACTGCCCAGCGAGGCGTTCAGCAACCAGAAACTGCTGGCCCAGGCGCTCGCGGGCATCCGCCCCGGCGACATCCTGCTGGCGCACCTGGGCATCTGGTCGCGCAAGGACCCGTGGGCGCCCGCCAACCTCGAGCCGCTCATCGTCGGGCTGAAAGCCAAGGGCTTCTGCTTTCGCACCCTGCGCCAGCACCCGGACTACCGCGCCTGGATCGCTTCCCACCCTTGATGCCTGAGTTTTCGCCGTGATCGACTGGTTGACCGACGTTTTTTCCGCCATGCAGGGCTGGCTCTTCGAGACTGCCGTGCAGCCGCTGGTGTACGCCATCGGCCTGGGCGGCTGGGCCGAGGACGCCTTCGACGCCACCGGCTGGCTGCTGGTCGGCGTGGTCCAGATCCTCGTGCTCTTGGCCGTGATCGGCCCGCTGCAGCGCTGGCGCGCGGTCGAGCCCGTGACCGACCGCCGTGCCATCCGCATCGACGTGCTCTACACGCTGATCCACCGGCTGGGCCTGTTCCGGCTGGCGTTGTTCTTCACGCTGCAACCGCTGTTCGACGACCTGCTCGGCAGCCTGCGCATGGCCGGCTGGGGCACCTTCCACCTGGACGAGGCCTGGCCCGGCGTGACCGACGTGCCGTGGGTGGCTTTTGCCATCTACCTCGTGGTGCTCGACTTTGTCGGCTACTGGATTCACCGCGGCCAGCACCAGTTCAACTGGTGGTGGAGTCTGCATTCGCTGCACCACTCGCAGCGCCAGATGACGATGTGGAGCGACGACCGCAACCACCTGCTGGACGACGTGATCCACGACACGCTCATCGTCATCGTGGCGCAGCTGATCGGCGTGGCGCCGGGCCAGTTCATCGCCGTCGTGGCCTTCACCCAGCTCAGCGAGAGCCTGCAGCACGCCAACCTGCGGCTGAGTTTCGGGGCCATCGGCGAGCGGCTGTGGGTCAGCCCGCGCTTTCACCGGCTGCACCACAGCATCGGGCTGGGCCACGAGTCGCACGGCCGGAGCACGCTCGGCGGCCACAACTTCGGCGTGCTGCTGCCCTGGTGGGACATGCTCTTTCGCACCGCCAACTTCGAGAACCGCTACGACCCGACCGGCATCCGCGACCAGGTCGAGCCCGGCGCCGACGGCCGCCCGCGCGACTACGGCCAGGGCTTCTGGTCGCAGCAGTGGCTGGGGTTGAAGCGGCTGTTCGGCCGCGCCTGATCCACCCGCAGGCCCGGCGGCGGGCGGGCCGGGGCCTTGCGCTATCCTCGAACCTCATGCGCCTGCTCCTCGACTCCTTCTGGCGCGCGGTGGCCTATTGCATGCTCCCGCGCGTGATCGTGCTGTCGCTCCTGCCGCTGGCGCTCATGGTGCTGCTGGCCGCGGGGCTCGGCTACTTCTATTGGGACGCGGCCGTCGCCTGGACGCGCGAGGCCCTCGACGCCTGGCCGCTGCTGTCCAGCTTCTGGGCCTGGATCGGGCGCCTGTTCTCCAGCGACGTCACGGCCGCGCTGGCGCCGCTGGTGGTGGTGTTCGGCGTCACGCCGCTGATCGTCGTGCTGTCGCTGCTCATCGTGGCCGGCTTCATGGCACCGGCGCTCACCAAGCTCGTGGCCGAACGGCGCTTTCCGACGCTCGAGCAGAAGAAGGGCGCGTCTTTCTTCGGCAGCGTGCTGCGCTCGCTCGGCGCCACCGTGCTGGCGCTGATCGCGCTGGTGGTGTCGATGCCGCTGTGGCTCATTCCGCCGCTGGTGCTGATCCTGCCGCCGCTGATCTGGGGCTGGCTGACCTACCGGGTGATGAGCTTCGATGCGCTGGCCGAGCACGCCAGCCCCGAGGAACGCGCCGCGCTGCTGCGCGCCCACCGGCTGCCGCTGCTGTGCATCGGCGTGCTGTGCGGCTACCTGGGCGCCGCGCCGAGCATCGTGTGGGCCTCGGGCCTCTTGTTCGCCGCCGCCTTCTTCGTGCTGGTGCCGATCGCGATCTGGATCTACACGCTGGTCTTTGCCTTTTCTGCGCTCTGGTTCGCGCACTACTGCCTCGACGCCCTGACCCATCTGCGCGCCCAGCGCGCGGCGCAGCAGCCCGCGGCCGGCAGCGGCGACGCGCAGCAGACGCTTGAGGCGGCCGAAGCCACCGAGGCCAACAAGGCCGCTCTTTCTCAATGGAGTTCTCCATGACACGCGCATTCGGTCTCATCGTCGTCGGCGACGAGATCCTTTCCGGCAAGCGGGCCGACAAGCACATGGCCAAGGTCATCGAGCTGCTGGCCGCGCGCGGCCTGCAGCTGGGCTGGGCCGAGTACGTGGGCGACGAGCCCACGCGGATCACCGCGGCCCTGATGCGCGCCTTCGCCTCGGGCGACATCGTGTTCTCGACCGGCGGCATCGGCGCCACGCCCGACGACCACACCCGCCAGTGCGCCGCCCAGGCCCTGCGCGTGCCGCTGGCGCTGCACCCCGAGGCCGAGGCGCTGATCCGCGAGCGCATGCAGGACACGGCCCTGGAGCAGGGCGTGCCCTACGAGCCCGACCGGCCCGACAACATCCACCGCCTGAACATGGGCGTGTTTCCGCAGGGCGCGTCGATCATCCGCAACCCGTACAACAAGATCCCGGGCTTCAGCGTCGAGCACGTGCATTTCGTGCCGGGCTTCCCGGTCATGGCCTGGCCGATGATCGAGTCGGTGCTCGACAGCCGGTATGCCGACCTGTTCACCCGCAACGCCATCGCCGAGAAGTCCGTGATCGTTTTCGGTGCGATGGAAGCCACCCTCACGCCCCTGATGCAGGCCATCGAGCAGGCCCATGCCGGCATCAAGGTGTTCAGCCTTCCCAGCGTGGATCACCCCCAGTACGGGCGCCACATCGAGCTGGGCGTCAAGGGCGACCCCGCGAAGCTCGATGCCGCCTATGGCCAGCTCATCGAAGGCCTGCACACTTTCGATGCGAAGCTTGGCCCTGAATTGGTGCGTTAATCTGCATTGCACCAATTTGGGGATATTTTCCTTTTCCGGCAGCCCCTGGGCCGTCACCCGGGCCTCATCCGGCGGGGTGACAATGGCACAGAAACTGCATCCTCCCGTCCCTGTATTCCTAACCACCATCCAACTCAGGAGAAACTGATGGCAAAGACCGTCGCCGATGTACTCAAGCTCGTCAAGGAAAACGAGGTCAAGTTCGTCGACTTGCGCTTCACCGACACCCGCGGCAAAGAGCAGCACGTGACCGTGCCCGTGTCGCACTTCGATGAAGACAAATTCACCTCGGGCCACGCGTTCGACGGTTCGTCCATCGCCGGTTGGAAGGGCATCGAAGCCTCGGACATGCAGCTCATGCCCGACCCGAACACCGCCAACATCGACCCGTTCTTCGAAGAAACGACGCTGATCCTGACCTGCGACGTGATCGACCCGGCCGACGGCAAGGCCTACGAGCGCGACCCGCGTTCGCTCGCCAAGCGCGCCGAGGCGTACATGAAGGCGTCCGGCCTGGGCGACACCGCCTACTTCGGACCGGAACCCGAATTCTTCGTGTTCGACGGCGTGCGCTGGAAGAACGACATGTCGGGCTGCTTCGTGAAGATCGAGTCCGAAGAAGCCTCGTGGAACACCGATAAGGAGTTCGAGCACGGCAACAGCGGCCACCGTCCCGCAGTCAAGGGCGGCTACTTCCCGGTGCCTCCGGTCGACAGCTTCCAGGACATGCGCTCGGAAATGAGCCTGGTGCTCGAATCGCTGGGCATCCCGGTCGAAGTGCATCACCATGAAGTGGCCAACGCCGGCCAGCTCGAGATCGGCACCCGCTTCAGCACGCTGGTGCAGCGCGCCGACTGGGTCCAGCTGCAGAAGTACGTGATCCACAACGTGGCCCACGCCTATGGCAAGACCGCCACCTTCATGCCCAAGCCCATCGTTGGCGACAACGGCTCCGGCATGCACGTGCACCAGTCGGTCTGGAAGGACGGCAAGAACCTGTTCGCCGGCGACGGCTACGCAGGTCTGTCGGACTTCGCGCTGCACTACATCGGCGGCATCATCAAGCACGCCCGTGCCCTGAACGCCATCACGAACCCCGGCACCAACAGCTACAAGCGCCTGGTGCCCGGCTTCGAAGCCCCGGTGAAGCTGGCCTACTCGGCCAAGAACCGTTCGGCCTCGATCCGCATCCCGTTCGTGGCCAACCCGAAGGGCCGCCGCGTCGAAGCGCGCTTCCCCGATCCGCTGATGAACCCGTACCTGGGCTTTGCCGCGCTGCTGATGGCCGGCCTGGACGGCGTGGAAAACAAGATCCATCCGGGCGAAGCCGCCAGCAAGGACCTGTACCACCTGCCGCCGGAAGAAGACGCGCTGATCCCGACCGTCTGCCACAGCCTGGACCAGGCCCTGGAGCACCTGGACAAGGACCGTGCGTTCCTGACCAAGGGCGGCGTGTTCACCGACTCGTACATCGACGCGTACATCGACCTCAAGATGCAGGAAGTCACGCGCTTCCGCATGGCGACCCATCCGGTCGAATTCGACATGTACTACTCGCTGTAAAAAGCGCCACAGCAAGCCCGCTCCGGCGGGCAAGTAAGACAAAAGGACGGCCCCGGCCGTCCTTTTTCCTTGGTGCGGAACACCCTGTCGTGAGCGGGCCCGAATTGCATCAAAATGCGCGTTTGTCGCGCCCTCTCCGGATCCAAATGAAGACTGCCTCCCTGATTTTCCTGGCCGCCGCCTCGTTCGCCACCGCCACGGCGGCGCTCGCGCAAGAGCGCGTCTGGCGCTGCGGCAACGAGTACACCAACAACGCGACCGTGGCCCAGCAAAAGGGCTGCAAGATCATGGAAGGCGGCAACGTCACCGTCGTGCAGGGCACGAAGCCTTCGGGCGGCGGTGGCAGCGCGTCGTCGTCGGGTTCGGGCGGTTCGGCCGCGCGCGCCCCGGCGGGCAGCCCGCGCGTCGAAGGCGTCGACCAGCGCGCCCGCGACGGCGAGGCGCGCTCGGTGCTCGAGGCCGAGCTGCGCAAGGCCGAGGCCCGCCAGACCGAGCTCAAGAAGGAATACAACAACGGCGAGCCTGAAAAGCAGGGCAGCGAAGGCCGCAACTACCAGAAGTACCTGGACCGCGTGGCCGAGATGAAGGCCGAACTCGCGCGCAACGAGAGCGACATCGCCGGCATCCGCCGCGAAATCGGCCGCCTGCCCGGCAAGCCGCAAGCGCAGTAAGCGGCGCGCAGTCCATGGTGTTCGGCAAGAAGGCGACTGGCGCCAATCCGCGCTTTCGCGCCTTCGACCTCTTGTCCACGCTGATCGCGGTGGTCAACAGCGACGGCTCGGTGCTGTTCGCCAATGCAGGCCTCGAAGACGCGCTGGGTACCTCGCGGCGCACGCTCGAGGGCTCGCAGTTCGGCGCCTGTTTCCATGAGCCGCAGGTGCTGCGCACCGCGCTCGACGGCGCCAGCAGCAACGACTTCGCCACGCTGCGCTACGAGGCCTTCCTGCGCCGCGTGAACCACGAGCTGATGCCCGTGCAGGTCACGCTGGCGCACGGCGACAAGAAGGGCGAGCTCATCATCGAGATGTCGCCGCTGGAGCAGCAGGTGCGCCAGGACCGCGAGGAGCGCCTGATCGACCAGGCGCAGGCCAACAAGGAACTCATCCGCAACCTCGCGCACGAGATCAAGAACCCGCTGGGCGGCATCCGCGGCGCGGCGCAGTTACTGCAGATGGAGGTCGAGTCGCGCGACCTCATCGAATACACCCAGGTCATCATCCACGAGGCCGACCGGCTGCAGACGCTGGTCGACCGGCTGCTGGCACCGCACCGGCGCCCGCACGTGGTGGGCGACGTGAACATCCACGAGGTCTGCGAGCGCGTGCGCTCGGTCATCCTGGCGGAGTTTCCGCGCGACCTGCACATCGAGCGCGATTTCGACGTTTCCATTCCCGAGTTCCGCGGCGACCGCGAGCAGCTCATCCAGGCCACGCTCAACATCGCGCACAACGCGGCGCAGGCCCTGGCCGAGCGCCGCGCGGCGGGCGATGCGCAGATCACTTTCAAGACCCGCGTGGCCCGCCAGGTGATCTTCAACAAGCAGTGGTATCGATTGGCACTGGAATTGCATGTCATCGACAATGGACCGGGTGTGCCGGACACGATCAAGGACCGCATCTTCTATCCGCTCGTTTCGGGCAGGGAAGGCGGGACCGGGCTGGGACTGACGCTTGCGCAAACTTTTGTGCAACAGCATCACGGCGTGATCGAGTGCGACAGCGTCCCGGGCCGAACCGATTTCAAGATATTGATTCCGCTGCCCTAGCGCAGCCCCGGCAACAGAGGAGATGCATGAAGCCGATCTGGATAGTTGATGACGACCAATCGATACGCTTCGTGCTCGAGAAGGCGCTGCTGCGCGAAGACCTGCCCACGCGCAGCTTCACGAACACACGCGAAGTGCTGGCCGCGCTCGAACAGGCCGAAGGCGACGAGCAGCAGGGCCCGCAGGTCCTGGTGAGCGACATCCGCATGCCGGGCGGCTCGGGGCTCGACCTGCTCGACAAGATCAAGGCCAAGCACCCCGGCCTGCCGGTCATCATCATGACCGCCTTCTCCGACCTGGACAGCGCGGTCTCGGCCTTCCAGGGCGGCGCCTTCGAGTACCTGCCCAAGCCCTTCGACCTGCCGCGCGCCGTGGAACTCATCCGCCGCGCCGTCGACGAAAGCCAGCGCGAAGAGGTGTCCGAAGAGCGCATGGTCGCTGCGCCCGAGATGCTCGGCCAGGCGCCCGCGATGCAGGACGTGTTCCGTGCCATCGGCCGGCTGTCGCAAAGCAACGTCACGGTGCTCATCACCGGCGAATCGGGCTCGGGCAAGGAGCTGGTGGCGCGCGCGCTGCACAAGCACTCGCCGCGCGCCAACGGCCCCTTCGTGGCGATCAACACCGCCGCCATTCCCAAGGACCTGCTCGAGAGCGAACTCTTCGGCCACGAGCGCGGCGCCTTCACCGGCGCGCAGACCATGCGCCGCGGCCGCTTCGAGCAGGCCGAGGGCGGCACGCTGTTCCTCGACGAAATCGGCGACATGCCCTTCGACCTGCAGACGCGCCTCTTGCGCGTGCTCAGCGACGGCCACTTCTACCGCGTGGGCGGCCACAATTCGGTCAAGGCCAACGTGCGCGTCATCGCCGCTACCCACCAGGACCTCGAGCAGCGCGTGAAGCTCGGCGGTTTCCGCGAAGACCTGTTCCACCGCCTCAACGTGATCCGCCTGCGCCTGCCCGCGTTGCGCGAACGCGGCGAGGATGTGCCCGCGCTCACGCGCCACTTCCTGCAGCAGAGCGCGCGCCAGCTGGGCGTCGAGCCCAAGCGCATCTCCGACGCGGCGCTGGCCAGGCTCGCGGCCTTCAACTTCCCGGGCAACGTGCGCCAGCTCGAGAACATCTGCCACTGGCTGACCGTGATGGCGCCCGCGCAGCTGATCGAGTCGAAAGACCTGCCGCCCGAAGTGATGGCGGGCAGCGGGGCGGACGTGCATGTGGCGGTGGCCGAGGCGGCGGCGCCCGTGCAGGCTGCAGCGCCGTTGGCCGTCGAGCGCGACGCGTCCGCGCCGGTGGTCGCGGCCCCCGAGGCGGTGCCAGGCGCGCCGACGGGTCCCAGCGCTTGGGAAAGCGGCCTCGAAGCCGAAGCTCAGGCGCTGCTGGCCGCAGGCCGCACCGACGTGTGGGATGTGCTCACGCGCCGCTTCGAATCGCGGCTGATCCTCACCGCGCTGGCCAACACGCGCGGCCGGCGCATCGAGGCGGCCCAGAAACTGGGCATCGGGCGCAACACCATTACCCGGAAAATCCAGGAACTCGGTATCGAATGAAAAGGCCCTCCCAGGGCCTTTTTTTATTACCGGCTGCGTTGGCCTAGCGTCAGCGAATCGAGCTGGAAATTGCCGCTCTTGTCCCAGAGCCAGGTGTCGACGTACGTGTGGCCGCCCAGCTTGCCGGGGCTCGGCAAGGGCGAGGTCGCCTTGACCAGCTCCGCGATCATCGGCGGCACTTCGGGCGCATGGCTGGGCACGCGGCTGAAGGTGACGTTGGTGACCTTGCCGTTCGCATCGATCTCCGTTTCGACCACCACCACGGCGTACACCAGCGGCGGGATCTTGCCCTTGTAGATGCGGCTGGCGTAGGCCTTGTAGATGTGGCGCGCGCCGGTCTTGCGGTAGGTGCGGATCGCGGGCGTCTGCGCGGTGATGAGCCGCACGGTCGGCACGTCGCGGCTGCCTTCGGTGGCGGTTGCGCCGCCGGGCGATGTGCTGCCCGTGCTGCTTTCCGATCCACCACCCGGCTTCAGGACCGAGCAGGCGGCCAGTGCGAGCGCCGCGGCGGCGATCGCGGCAGAACGGGCCAGGCGTGCGGCGATCGGCGTCGTCATGGCCGTCAGGCGCCCGCGCCGAGTTCGAGCACCACCGGGGCGTGGTCGCTCGGCTTTTCCCACTTGCGCGGCACGCGGTCGATGACGCAGCTTTTCACCAGCGGCCGCAGCGGTTCGCTCACGAGGATGTGGTCGATGCGCAGGCCGCGGTTCTTCTGGTAGCCCAGCATGCGGTAGTCCCACCAGGAGAAGCTTTTTTCGGGCTGCTCGAACATGCGGAAGCTGTCCGTCAGGCCCAGGCCGAGCAGCGCCTTGAAGTGGTCGCGCTCTTCGGTCGTGTGGTGGATCGTTTCCTTCAGGCCCACCGGGTCGAAGCTGTCGCGGTCTTCGGGCGTGACGTTGAAGTCGCCCAGCAGCACGAGGTTCGGGTGCGCCGCGAGTTCACGCGCGATGTAGTCGTGCAGCGCGTCGAGCCACTTCATCTTGTAGGCGAACTTCTCGCTGCCCGGTTCCTGGCCGTTCACGAAGTAGCCGTTGATCACGCGCAGCGGGCCCGAGGGCGTCTCGATGGTGGCGGCGATCACGCGCGACTGCTCGTCGGCGAAGTTCTCGATGTTCTTCACCACGTCGCGCACCGGCGCCAGGCTGAGGATGGCCACGCCGTTGTAGGTCTTCTGACCGAACACCGCGGCCTCGTAGCCGGCCGACTTCAGCACCTCGAGCGGAAACTTGTCGTCGGTCATCTTGAGCTCCTGCAGGCACAGCACATCGACCGGGTTGGCGATGAGCCAGTCGAGCACATGCTGCAGGCGCGCGGTGAGGGAGTTGACGTTCCAGGTGGCTATTTTCATGAGGGCTCTGCGTATTCGGTTATCGGGGGGCGGCCGTGCGTTCGCAGCCGGTCGGTGAGGTCTCTGTGCAGGCGAAAGAAGTGGCCGCGCCCAGACCCGGAAGGAAGGCGTGTCGGCAGCGAGACCGCGACAGTGATTTCCATCGCGGTATTTTGCCTCGCTGGATCGGGATGCCGTGTAAGCGAAGGCGAGGGGCGCGGAACCGCCGACCCGCCCGCCGACGCTAGGGCTGACGGTACCAGCCCAGCTCGCCCTGCAGGAACTGGGCGGCCTCGGGCGGCAGGTCGTCCGAATCGAAGAAGCTCGCCACGGGCCGCTCGACCACGATGCACCCCGCGTGCAGGTAGGCCACGCGCGTGGCCAGTCGCTTGGCCTGCCCGAGGTTGTGCGTGCTCATCACGATCGTCACGCCGCTGTGGGCGACCTCTTCGATGAGGGCCTCGATCTCGTTCTTGGCGCCGGGGTCCAGGCTGGCCGTGGGCTCGTCCAGGAACAGGATGTCGGGCTGCAGTGCCCACGCGCGCGCCAGGCCCAGGCGCTGCTGCTGGCCGCCCGACAGCGAACGCGCCGAGCGCTCGGCGTGTTCGAGCAGGCCCACGCGCGCCAGCGCCAGGCCGCAGCGCTCGCTGCGCTCGGCGGCCGGCACGCCCGCCAGCCACAGGCCGACCCACACGTTGCGCCACACCGAGAGGCTCAGCAGGAACGGGCGCTGGAACAGCATGGCCGCGCGCGGCAGGCGGCCTTCGGGCCGCAGCGGCAGGCGCTCGCAGCGCCCTTCGCAGGGCAGCAGGCCGTGCAGCAGCCGCAGCAGCGTGGTCTTGCCCGAGCCGTTGGCGCCCACGAGCACGAGCCGGTCGCCCCGGTGCAGGGTCAGCGAGGCGTCGTCCAGCGCGATCAGCGCGCCGAAGCGCACCGTCGCGCGCTCGAGCCGAATCAGCGGCACCGTGCCGGCCGCGGCCGGCGTGTGCGAGGCGGGCGCGCGGCGCATCGCACGCGGCTTCGCTGGCGGGGCAGTGCTCAGCGGGCGCGTGGCCAGCCATTGCAGCAGCCCGATGGCACCGTTGACCGCGCCGACCACCGCCAGCAGCACGATGCCCAGCGCCAGGGCCAGCGCGAGGTCGCCCTTGCTGGTCTCCAGCGCGATGGTGGTGGTCATCACGCGCGTGACGCCGGCGATGTTGCCGCCGACGATCATCACGGCCCCGACCTCGGCGATGGCCCGCGCGAAGGCCGTGAGCAGCACGGTGGCCACGCCCATCCGGTCGTGCACCAGCATCAGCAGGGCGGTGGCGAGCGGCCCGGCGCCCAGCGAGCGCAGCTGGTCGCCGCCGTCGGCCAGCGCCGCCATCACGAGCCGGCGCGACAGCGCGGCGATCAGCGGCGTGACGAGCACGCTCTGCGCCACCACCATCGCCGACGGCGTGAACAGGATGCCCAGTTCGCCCAGCGGCCCCGAGCGCGAGAGCAGCAGGTACACCAGCAGGCCCACGACCACGGCGGGCAGGGCGAGCAGCGTGTTCACCAGCCACACGGCCAGCGCATGCCCCGGGAAGCGCGCCACCGCCAGCCAGGCGCCCAGCAGCAGGCCGAACAGCGCGCCGATCAGGCAGGCCGTGGCGCTCACCTGCAGCGACAGCGCCGTGATGCGCACGAGTTCGGGGTCGGCGCCGGTGATGAGGCGCCAGGCCAGCGCCCAGCCTTCGGTCACGGTGTTCATCGAAGGACGGCTTTCATCGCCAGCGCGAGGCCGTGCGCATCGCGCAGCCCGGCCCCGTCATCGACCGGCGCGCCGTTCACTGGCCCGCGTTCGGGAAGAAGAGCTGTTCGCCGCCGATCTTGTACGCGGCAATGGCGGCCTGCCCGTCGCGCGACACGACCCAGTCGGAGAAGGCTTGCGCCAGGTCCTTCTTCACGTGCGGGTGCCTGGTGGGGTTCACGACGATCACGCCGTACTGGTTGAACAACTGCTTGTCGCCCTCGACCACGATGCCCAGGTCGGCGCGGTTCTTGAAGTTGAGCCAGGTGCCGCGGTCGGACAGCACATAGGCATTGGTCGACGCCGCGATATTGAGCGCCTGGCCCATGCCGCAGCCGCATTCCTTGTAGCCGGCCGGCTTGGCCGCGGCCAGGTCGATGCCGGCCAGCTTCCACTGGCGCAGCTCGGCCGCATGGGTGCCGCTCTTGTCGCCGCGCGAGACGAAGGCGCCGCCCGTGGTGCCCAGGCGCTTGAGGGCCGCCGCGATGTCGTTGCCGCGCACGCCGGCCGGGTCGGACTTGGGCCCGATCAGCACGAAGTCGTTGTACATGACCGCGCGGCGCGGCAGGCCGAAGCCCTCGGCGACGAACTTCTCTTCGGCGGGCTGGTCGTGCACGAACAGCGCGTCGGCGTCGCCGCGGCGCGCCATGTCCAGTGCCTGGCCGGTGCCCACCGCCACCACGCGCACCTCGGTGCCCGATGCTTTCGTGAACTGCGGCAGCAGGTGCTTGAACAGGCCCGACTGTTCCGTCGAGGTGGTCGAGGCCAGCACGATGAACTTGTCCTGTGCCTGCGCCATCGGCGCGAGCAGCGCACCAGCAAGTGCGCCACCGAGGGCGAGAAGGGTGAAGCGTCTGCGCGAAGCCATCGTCATCGTGTCAGTCCTCGAGAGTGAAAGAAAGAAGCGCTCTTGCCATCAGGCGGCGGCATCGACGCGAAAGCCCAGCCGGCCCAGCGCCTCGCGCGCCGCGGCCGATTGCAGCAGCGCAATGAAGGCCTGCACCGGCGCGCGCCCAAGCCGTGCCTGGGGCACCACGAAGTCGTAGCGTTCCTCCTGCACGGGAATGAAGCCCAGCCCGTACTGCCGCGCGACCGTGTCGATGGCCAGGCCCCAGTCGGCGCGCTGCTGCGCCACGGCCACCGCCACCGCGTTGTGCGACTTGGTCTGCACGCCGTAGCCGGGCGGTTGTGCGCCGCCGAGCAGGCGGTCGATGAGGATGCGGGTGCCGCTGCCGGCGTTGCGGTTGACCATGGTGCAGCCGGGCTGCGCGGTCGCCGCGGCGATGGCCGCGGCGGCGTCCAGGCCCTCGAAGCGCGTGTCGCCGGGGCGATGGACGACGCCCTGCATGCGGCCGTAGCCCGTCACCAGTTCGAGGCCCGGCGTGAGCAGCGGCCGGTTGTAGATGCCCGTCGCCGGGTCCATCAGGTGGATGCCGGCCACGTCGCATTCGCCGCGCTTGGCGGCCATCAGCCCGCCCGTGCTGCCCACGTTCATGGCTTTGATGCGGATGCCCTGGCGCATCAGCTCGCCGGCCAGCCAGTCCAGGCCCACGCAATGGCTGCCGATGAAGATCAGGTCCGCGGCGTCCAGCCCCTGGCCCAGCAGCTGCACCTGCACGGGGGCGCCGGCATCGACGATCTCGGTGTGCTGGCCGATGGTGATGAAGCCGTCGGCGCTGCTGAAGGTGGTGACCGAGCCCGAGCCCTTGCCCATCGGGTAGGCGGCCACGCCGTCGTCGGTGGGCACCAGGCCCACCAGCAGGTACTCGGTGCGGCCGCGCTCGGAATTCACACGCATCGGCAGCGTGGCCGCCATGTGCGCGTGCCGCTGCGGCGGCCGGCCCGCGAAGGCGCGGATCACGGGCGCCAGGAACTCATGGAAGGTGAAGACCGCCGAGGTCGGAAAGCCCGGCAGGATCACGACCGGCTTGCCGCCCGTGACCGCCAGGCACACCGGCTTGCCGGGCTTGAGCGCCACGCCGTGCGCCACCACGCCCGGGTCGCCGAGGGCTGCCACCACGCGGTACGACAGGTCGCCTTCGCCCTTGGATGTGCCGCCCGAAAAGACCACGGCATCGCATGCGAGGCCCCGCGCGAGCGCGGCCGACAGCAGGGCCTCGTCGTCGGGGATCACGCCCAGGCGCACCGGCTCGCCGCCCAGTTCCTCGACCGCGGCGCCGATGATGGCGGCGTTGGAGTCGTACACCGCGCCCGTGGGCAGCGGCGCGCCGGGCGCGACGATCTCGTTGCCGGTGGAGAAGATGGCCACGCGCGGCTTGCGCCACACGCCGACCTCGGCCAGGCCCAGCGCCGCGAGCACGCCGATCTCGCGCGAGCTCAGCACCTGGCCGGCGCGCAGCACGGTTTCGCCGCGTGCGATGTCGGTGCCGGCGTAGCTGACGTTCTCGCCGGCCGTGGCCGCGCGGCGCACCTGCACGTTGCCGCCGTCGAGGTCGGTGTGTTCCACCATCACCACCGCGTCGGCGCCGCGCGGCAGCATGCCGCCGGTGGCGATCGCCGTGGCGTGGCCGGGCGTCACTTCGCGCTGCGGCACGATGCCCGGTGCGAGCGTCTCGCCCACGAGGGCCAGCGCGCGGACCTGCTCTTCCATCGCGCCCCAGGTGTCGGCGGCCTGCACGGCAAAGCCGTCGACGTTGGAGCGGTCGAAGCCGGGCACGTCGATGGCGGCGACCGCGTCGTCGGCGAGCACCCGGCCCAGCGCCGCGTGCAGGGGAACGGTCTCGCGGCCCAGCGGCGCGAGGCTCAGGTGTTCGCGGAAGCGGCGCTCGGCCTCGTCCCGCGTGACGACATCGAGAAATTGCGATTGGGCTTTCACAGGCACTCGTACAGATGAACAGTGACGTCGGTCCCGGGCCCGAAGCCTTCGCTTTCGGCGGGGGCGATCACGAAGCCGTCGGCGCGCGTGGTCGAGCTCAGCACCGAGGCGCCCGAGAGCGCGAGCGGCTCCACGCCGTCGGCGCCGATCTTCACGCGCACGTAGTCGACGCGCCCCACCTGCGAGACGATCTTGCGCGCCACGGTGGCGCGCGTGCGCGGGTAGGGCCAGTCGGCGGGCCGGCCGCCGAGCAGACGGATCGCACGCCCGGCAAAGAAGTCGTAGGCGCACAGGCAGGAGACCGGGTTGCCCGGCAGCAGGAACACCAGCGTCTCGCCGATGCGCCCCATGCCGGCCGGGCTGGAAGGTCGCATCGCGATGCCGTGGATCGCCAGCTCGCCGAGTTCGGCCAGCAGGCGCGGCGCGTGGTCCTCGGCGCCCACGCTGGAGCCGCCGGAGATGAGCACCACGTCGGCGCCGGGCGCGGCCAGGGCCTGCGAGATGATCTGCGGGTCGTCGCCCAGGCGCTGGTGCGACTCGAGCAGGCCGCCGTCGCGCGCGACCAAGCCGCGCAAGGTCACGGAGTTGGCGTCGTAGATCTCGCTCGGGCCCTTGGGCGTGCCGGGCGCGCGCACCTCGTTGCCGGTGACGAGCAGCCGCACGCGCGGCCGGCGCACCACCTGCAACTGTGCCAGGCCCAGCGAAGCGGCCAGCCCCGCATCTTGCGGGCGCAGGCGGCGGCCGGCGGCCAGCGCGGTGCTGCCGCGCGCGATGTCTTCGCCGACGTGGCCCACATGCTGGCCCGGCGCGACGGCGCGCGTGATGGCCAGGCGCCCGTCCTGCTCGCTTGCGTATTCGGCGGGCACCACGGCATCGAGCCCGCGCGGCACCGGGGCGCCGGTCATGATGCGGATGGCGGCGCCCGCGGGCACCTCGCCTTCGAAGGGGCGGCCGGGCCAGGCGTGGCCCGCGATCGGGAACTCGAGCGGGTTGTATTCGCCGGCCCCCGTGGTCTCGCCGCCGCGCAGCGCATAGCCGTCCATGGCCGCGCGGTCGAACTCGGGCACCGCGATGGGCGCGATCACCTCCTGCAGCAGCACCCGCCCCGTGGCCTCGTCGACGGCCACGGATTCACCGGGCAGCAAGGGCGTGTGGGCGTCGATCCAGGCGAGGGCGGCGGGCACCTCGGCGCGCTGCGTGAAGCCGCGCATACGCACATCGGTCGAGGCAGTTCGTTCGGGTGTGGGCATCGGGGCCAGTATAGAAGTTGGAGGTCGCCGGCGTGGTCGGGCATGGCACCCGACAGCCATGCACAAGGCGGCCGTGCCGGACCTTGCCGGCGGGCCATTTGCGGTCGTTTTTTCTTCAGCCGCGTCCGCGCACGCGCGGTGCGCCGCCGGCTTACTTCTTGGGTGCGGGATTCGTCTGTGCCGAGGTCTGGTTCGAACTCGGTGGCGACGCGGCCGTGGGGGCCGGGGAGTGGGCGCCCGATGCTTCGATGGGCTTGGTTTCAACCTTGGGGGCGGCGGCGTAAGGCCCCGGGTCCACGCAGGGCGGCGTGGCCACCGCGGCCGGTGCCGGCTTGCCGGCGGCCTGCGCGCTGGCGCGGTACTTGGCGGCGACCTGGTCCTGTGACTTGCACAGCAGGTAGCCGTCGGTCTTGGCGCTCCACGCGGTGCGGGCCGCGGCCTCGGCGGCCTTGGCCTGCGCTTCCGGCGTGGGCGGGGGGAGCTTGGCGACAGCGGAGGTCGCAGCGAGTGCGCACAGGAGAAGGGTCAGCGTGTGCTTCATGCGGAGGTTCCTTGCTGCGCCGTCGCCGGCCGTGCGGGCTCGGATGCGCCGGCCGGTTGCGAGCGCTGCGCGGGGATCTTGCCGGCCTGGATGTCGTCGTACCAGAGCTTGTGGTGCTCGCGCGCCCAGGCCTCGTCGACATAGCCTTCGCGCATCGCCTTGTAGGCGCCGTCCATGCCCAGCGTGCCGATGTAGATGTGACCCATGATCATCGCCATCATGAGCAGCGTGGCCACCGCATGCACCATGTGCGCGACCTGCATCTCGCCGCGCGTGTAGACGAAGCCGGGCAGCAGCTTGTCCAGGAACAGGCCCGAGGCGATGACGATGCTGCCCAGGAACAGCACGCCGCCCCAGAACACCGCCTTCTCGCCGGCGTTGAAGCGGTGCGACGCGGGCTCCTTGCCGCCGAACAGGCCGCCGCCGTGCCGCAGCCAGGTGAAGTCGTCCTTGCTCGGCCAGTTGCTGCGGATGAAGGTGAAGATCATGAACAGCGTGGTCACCACGAACAGCGGTCCCACGAAGTTGTGCACTGTCTTGAGCACGTAGGCGAGCCAGCCGAACAGCGTGCTGCCCAGCACCGGCAGCAGGAAGAACTTGCCGAAGGCCATCACGATGCCCGAGATCGCGAGCGTGACGAAGGCCAGCGCGTTCGACCAGTGCGTGGCGCGCTCGAAGGGCGTGAAGCGCTCGATCTTGCGGCCGGTTTCGGTGCCGTGCAGGCGGATCGGCCCGCGCGTGAAATAGAAGATGGCCAGCGCCAGCAGCGTGACGAAGAGCAGCGCCGCGCCGTACGGAATGATCCAGTCGTTGCGCACCTGCCGCCAGGCCTCGCCCGCGTTGGTGAAGCGCGAACCCGGGTACTGCACGAAGCGCTGGATCAGGTTGCCGGCCTCGGGCGCCTGGCTCACCGGCAGGCTGCTGTAGCCGGTGACGCCGCCGCTCACCTGGCGCCACATCGGCGCGTTGTTGCCGGGCTGCACCTTGTTGCGCTCGCCGTTGGTCTGGTTGAGGTAGTTGGGGTCGGCGCTGGCCTCGGGCTTGACGTCGAAGATGTTCTGGCTGCGGATGCCGCCCTCGGCCTTCGGTGCTGCAGCCGCCGCTGCGGCAGGCGAAGCAGGGGCGGGCGCCGCGGTCACGGCGCCGCTCGCGGCCGGGGTGGCCTCCTGGGCCGGTGCCACCGCCGCCCAGCCCAGGAGCGCGGTCGCCAGCAGCGCGTGGAACGCGTGCCTGGTGCGAATGGTGACGCTCATGCGGCCTCCGGTTCAGTTTTCTCGGGTGTACTCGTTCTGGCCGTTGGAGCGCGTCTTGATCTGCTGCTCCCACGCCGTCTTGTCGCCCACCTTCCAGCCGGGCGCGGTGAAGGCGGTGCCGGTGTTGGCCTGCGTGCCCGTGCCGCTCCAGGGCACCGCGTCATGCTTGACGCCCTCGGCGTTCGTCTGCGGCTTCTCGCTGCAGGCCGCCAGCAACATCGCGCTCGAGGCGAGCGCGACGAGCATCACGACCGCGCGCTTCACTTGGTGCCTCCGGTGGGCGGCGTGCCGGCCTGCTGCGAGCCGTAGGCCGTGCCCCAGCCCCAGACCTCGGCGCCCGTGCCGCGGTGCACGACGCGGGTGCGGAAGATGTCGGCCACCACGTCGCCGTCGCCGGCCAGCAGGGCCTTGGTCGAGCACATCTCGGCGCAGGCCGGCAGCTTGCCTTCGGCCAGGCGGTTGCGGCCGTACTTCTCGAACTCGGCTTCGGAGCCGTTGGCTTCGGGGCCGCCGGCGCAGAAGGTGCACTTGTCCATCTTGCCGCGTGCGCCGAAGGTGCCTTGCGACGGGAACTGCGGCGCGCCGAAGGGGCAGGCGTACGAGCAGTAGCCGCAGCCGATGCACACGTCCTTGTCGTGCAGCACCACGCCTTCGTCGGTGCGGTAGAAGCATTGCACGGGGCACACCGCCATGCAGGGCGCGTCGGAGCAGTGCATGCAGGCCACCGAGATCGATTTCTCGCCCGGCAGGCCGTCGTTGAGCGTGACCACGCGGCGGCGGTTCACGCCCCAGGGCACCTCGTTCTCGTTCTTGCAGGCCGTGACGCAGCCGTTGCACTCGATGCAGCGCTCGGAATCGCAGACGAACTTCATTCTTGCCATGGTGATTCCTTATGCTTTCTCGATGTTGCAGACCGTGGTCTTGGTCTCTTGCATCATGGTGACGCTGTCGTAGCCGTAGGTGGTGGCCGTATTGATGGCCTCGCCGCGCACGATGGGCGCCGCGCCCTTCGGGTAGTAGGCCAGCAGGTCTTCGCCCTGCCAGCGGCCCGAGAAGTGGAAGGGCATGAACACCGTGTCGGGCCCCACGCGCTCGGTCACCAGGGCCTGCACGTTGAGCTTGGCGCCCGTGGGCGTGTGCACCCAGGCGCGCTCGCCGTTGCGGATGTTCTTCTCGGCCGCCACCTTCGGGTTGATCTCGATGAACATCTCCTGCTGCAGCTCGGCCAGCCAGGGGTTGGAGCGGGTTTCCTCGCCGCCGCCCTCGTACTCCACGAGCCGTCCCGAGGTCATGATGTAGGGGAACTTCTCGGCGATCTTGTCGGCGATGTTCTTCTGCTGCACGGTCTTGTAGAGCGTGGGCAGGCGCCAGAACGCCATCTTGTCGTCGTGCGTCGGGTACTTGGCGACCAGGTCGGGGCGCGTGCCGTAGAGCGGCTCGCGGTGCTGCGGGATCGCATCGGGAAAGTTCCACACCACCGCGCGCGCCTTCGCGTTGCCGAAGGGGTGGCAGCCGTGGTTCTTCATGAACACGCGGATCATGCCGCCCGAACTGTCGGTCTTCCAGTTCTTGCCTTCGGCCTTGGGCTTCTCGGCCTCGGTGAGTTCGTCCCACCAGCCGAGCTTCTTGAGCAGCAGGTGGTCGAGCTCGGGGTAGCCGGTGGTGATGTCGGCGCCCAGCGAGTGGGAGCCGTCCTCGGCCAGCAGGTTCTTGCCGTTGCGCTCCACGCCGAAGTTCGCGCGGAAGTTGCCGCCGCCGTCCATCACGTGCTTGGACGGGTCGTACAGGTTCGGCGAGCCGGGGTGCTTGAGCTCGGGCGTGCCGTAGCAGGGCCAGGGCAGGCCGAAGTAGTCGCCCGAGATGTCGTAGCCGTTGACCTTGTCCTTGACCGCCCCCTTGGCCCGCAGCGTGCGCACGTCGAAGGCGGCCATGTTGCGCATGTGCGCCTGCAGCCGCTCGGGGCTCTGGCCCGAGTAGCCGACGGCCCAGCAGCACTTGTTGATCTCGCGCAGGATGTCGTCGGGCACGGGCTCGTCCATGCCCTTGACCTTCTGCATCTTGTAGTTCTTGCTGAGCTCCTTGCCGAAGCCCAGGCGGTCGGCGAACTGCTGCATGATCATGTGGTCGGTGCGGCTTTCCCACAGCGGTTCGATGACCTTCTCGCGCCACTGGATCGAGCGGTTCGACGCCGTCACCGAGCCGCTGGTCTCGAACTGCGTGCACGCGGGCAGCAGGTACACGGCGCGGTTCGCGTTGGCGTCCTCGGGCCGGCCCGGCATTGCGGCCATGGCGGCCGTGGCCGAGGGGTACGGGTCGACCACGACCAGCAGGTCGAGCTTGTCCATGGCCCGCTTCATCTCGAGGCCGCGCGTCTGCGAGTTGGGCGCATGGCCCCAGTAGAAGACGCCGCGCAGGTTCGAGTCCTGGTCGATGAGCTCGTTCTTCTCGAGCACGCCGTCGATCCAGCGCGACACCGTGATGCCCGGCTTGCTCATCATCGCGGGCGAGGCGAAGCGGCCCTTGATCCATTCGAAGTCCACGCCCCAGGTGGCGGCGAAGTGCTTCCACGAGCCTTCGACCAGGCCGTAGTAGCCCGGTAGCGAATCGGGGTTGGGACCGACGTCGGTCGCGCCCTGCACGTTGTCGTGGCCGCGGAAGATGTTGGTGCCGCCGCCCGAGGTGCCCACGTTGCCCAGCGCCAGCTGCAGGATGCACGAGGCCCGCACGATGGCGTTGCCGATGCTGTGCTGCGTCTGGCCCATGCACCACACCACGGTGCCGGGGCGGTGCTCGTGCAGCATGGTCGCGACTTTCAGCACCTGCGCCTCGCTCACGCCGCAGGCCTCCTCGACCTTGTCCGGCGTCCACTTGCTCATGACTTCCGCGCGCACTTCTTCCATGCCGTAGACGCGGTCGTTGAGGTAGCGCTTGTCTTCCCAGCCGTTCTTGAAGATGTGGTGCAGGATGCCGAACAGGAACGCGATGTCCGAGCCCGAGCGGATGCGCACGTACTCGTGGGCCTTGGCCGCCGTGCGCGTGAAGCGCGGGTCGACCACGATCATCTTGCAGCCGTTTTCCTTGGCATGCAGCATGTGCAGCATGCTCACGGGGTGCGCCTCGGCCGCGTTGGAGCCGATGTACATCGCGATCTTCGCGTTGCGCATGTCGTTGTACGAATTGGTCATGGCGCCGTAGCCCCATGTGTTCGCCACGCCCGCGACCGTGGTCGAGTGGCAGATGCGCGCCTGGTGGTCGCAGTTGTTGCTGCCGAAGAAGCTCACGAACTTGCGCAGCAGGTAGGCCTGCTCGTTGCTGTGCTTGCTCGAGCCGATCCAGTAGATCGCGTCGGGGCCGCTGGCCTTGGTGAGTTCCTTCAGCTTGGCGGTGATTTCATCCAGCGCGGTGTCCCAGCTGATGCGCTCGTACTTGCCGTTCACGAGCTTCATCGGGTAGCGCAGGCGGTACTCGCCGTGGCCGTGCTCGCGCAGCGCCGCGCCCTTGGCGCAGTGGGCGCCCAGGTTGATGGGCGAGTCGAACACCGGCTCCTGGCGCACCCACACGCCGTTCTCGACCACCGCGTCGGACGCGCAGCCGACCGAGCAGTGCGAGCACACGGTGCGCTTCACTTCGATCTTGCCGGCGCCGATGGCCGTGGGCCGGCCGTCGGCGGCCTTGGCCTTCTGGATCAGCGTGAGCTGGCTGGCCGCCAGGCCCACGCCGACGCCAAGGCCGGAGCGCCGCAGGAAGGCGCGCCGGTCCATGGTCGGCAGGGCGTTCGCGAGACCGCGCCGCAGGCTGTGAACGAAGGGCGACGCGTCGGAGGCCCGCGGGCTCGCGGTGCCTGGGGATTTTCTGGTCAGAAGCACGGGGTCTCCTCAGGCTGACGTGGTGGCGTAGTAACGCTTGACGTGTTCGCTCAGGGAATAGCCGCCGCCGTTTTCGGGCGGGGGCGGCAAAGAGGGGGCGACGGCGGCGACGGGTGTCTCGGCCATGTTTGGCAGCGACGTGACGGCCACCGCAGCGGCGCCGGCGGTGGCGGCACCGATGAAGAATCCGCGGCGGGAGGCCGGCTTGATGCCGGTGTTTTGGCTGTCCTGCATATTGACTCCAGGAGTGGCTGGGCGCGACGAGAGAGGGGAAACCCGGTCGGCCTTGTGGATACTAGACCAGCAACAAGGTGTGAGCAACCTGAATACCCCTCGCATTCGTTCGCCTCAGAAGGTGTGAATGAATCCGGCGTGGCCGAGCAGCCCGCGCAGGCGCGCGCCCTCAAGGCGCAAAGCGCAGCCATAGCTCGGGCTATGGCGAGCATTTGCAACGCAGAGGGGGTGCGTCTGGGCGGGATGAGCGGACATGGCGGGTTCGTTCACACCTTCTCAGTCCAGCATGTCGAAGGCCTGCGCCTCGACGTCGCCGAATGCGCGCGTGAAGGTGGCGAGCGCCGCGTAGAACCGCGCCTTTGGATGCTGCAACACAGCATCGCACAAGGCGGGCAGCCACGGCTGGACGTGTCTGGAGAACATCGCCTGCTGCTGCGTGAGGTTGGCCACCGCCACGTCCTCGCCGGCGATCAGGTAGCGCATGACCTCGAACAGGCAGGCGATGTGGTCCTCGGTCTCGTAGGTGGTCTCGGTGCGCGCCAGGCCCAGCTTGTCGAGGTCGTGGCGCAGCTGCACGAGCGGCTTGTCGTTGAGAAAGCCGCTCAGGTAGTGCGAACCGAACAGGAAGACCTCGGGCTTGCCGATGCCGCCGAAGAGCGCGTCGTATTCCTCGTGCGCGGCGGCCGCGTCGGTGTCGCGCGCGATACCGACCAGCTGGCGCCACGGTTCTTCCAGGAAGGCGCCCGCGGCCGGCGCCTCGGTGGGCGCGACCTGGAAGGCGGCCAGCAGCTCGGCATCGGGGGCGGCGTACCAGAGTCGCGCGAGCAGGCCGTAGAGCTCGGCCCGGGCCACCTCCTCGTCGAGCGCGGACGTGGCGGGAAAGGTCTGGCTCATAGCGGGGCGATCTTCACTTCGTTGGTGGCGCTGTACAGGTCGATGACGCGGCAGTCGCTGCACATCTTGAGGCGCTCCAGCGCTTCGCCCTGGAACATGGCATGCCCGGCCAACTTGCCGAGCATGGCCTCGATGGCTTTTTGCGTGCCGAAGGGCTTGCTGCAGCGGATGCAGGCCCAGGGCTTGGCCTCGTTCAGCAGCACCTGCTGCTTGCGCTCGGGCGCGGCCAGCAGGCGCGGCACGAGCGAGACGGCGTCCTCGGGGCAGGTGGTTTCGCACAGGCCGCACTGCACGCAGTTCTTCTCGATGAAGCGCAGCTGCGGCGCGCTCTGGCTGTCCAGCAGCGCGCCCGACGGGCAGGCGCTGACGCAGGCCAGGCACAGCGTGCACTTGTCCTTGTCGACCGCGACGGCGCCCAGCGGCGAGCCGGCCGGCAGCGCGAAGGCCAGCGGGGTCTCGGCGGGTGCCTGCAGGGCCGGGGCCGCGCCCATCAGGTGGTCCAGTGCCATCTCGAGCCGGTCGCGCTTGTCGGCGCCGACGGCGAAGCGCGCCGCCGTGGCCGGCACGCGCTGCGTGGTCGTGCGCAGGCCGGCCAGCGCGGCGTCCAGCGCGGCGGGCGAATCGGCCTCGATCACGTGGAAGTGCGTGCCGGTGTAGCCCAGGCCGAGCAGCAGCGCCTGCGCGACGTCCCTCTGTTGCTTGAGCGCCGCGAGGTACTGCGGCGCCTCTTCGCCGGTGCACAGCACCGCGACCTGCGAGGCGCCGAAGGCGATGGCACTCAGCCACAGGTCGATGCCGGTGCTGGCCGCATGAAAGAGGTCGACCGGCATCACGCGCGCCGGCACGCCCTGGGCCTTGCCCAGCTGCGCCTGCCGGCCGAGCTGTTCGAGCAGCGCCTGGCCGCCTTCCTGGTTGTGCAGCAGCAGCGCCGCATCGCGCCCGCCCGCCGCGGCATAGGTGCTGAGCAGCTTGCGCAGCTTCAGGCCCTGGTCGGGCGCGCGCGGGTAGGTGTAGCCCAGCGCGCCCGTCGGGCACACCGTGGTGCAGGCGCCGCAGCCGACGCACAGGTTCGGGTTGACCACGATGCGCTGGCGCTGCGGGTCGCTGCTCACGGCATGGGCCGAGCACACCTCGACGCAGGCGTTGCAGCCGACCACCTCGTTGCGGCTGTGCGCGCACAGCTTCTGCTTGTAGTCGAAGAACTTGGGCTTCTCGAATTCGCCCACCAGCTCGCGCAGGCGCAGCAAGGTCTGCAGGCCCTCGGCCTGCGCGACGCCGCCGGGCAGGTGGAAGTAGCCCTGCGGCGGCGCGTGCCAGTCGATCTGCGGCGCGGCGCCCAGGTCGAGCACGAGGTCGAAGGCCGCGTCGAGCGCCTGCGGCTCGCGGCTGAAATTGATGGCGCCGGCCACGCTGCAGGCGCGCTCGCAGTCGCGGTGCGAGGTGCAGCGCGCGTTGTCGATCTGGTAGTCCAGCCCGATGGCCTGCTCGGGGCAGGCGACCACGCAGGCGTTGCAGCGGGTGCACAGGTCGAGGTCGATCGCGTTGTCGCGCGTCCAGCGCAGCGTGAAGGCGCCGAGCCAGCCGGTGAGCGAATCGATGCGCCCGGCGATCACCGGCCAGCGGCGCGCCTGTGCGCCACCGTCTGCACCGGGGCCCTGCGCGAGCAGGGTGACGTCGAGCGTGTCGCCGACCAGCGCCGCGGCGCGCTCGGCGGCGTCGAGCGGGCCGATGATCAGCAGCCGGCCCTGGCTGGTGTAGGTCACGGTCGAGACGGGGTCGGGCTCGGGCAGGCTGGCGGCGGCCAGCAGCGCGGCGATCTTCGGCATCGCGCTTTTCGCGTCGCGGCTCCAGCCGCCCGTCTCGCGGATGTTGATGAAGCGGATCGGCGAGGTGGCGTTGGGCGTCTGCGTGGCGAGCTCGCCGAACAGCCGTTTTTCCTGGGTGCAGGCGACCACGACGTCGTCGCCGGACTGGATGGCGCGCTGGAAGGAGGTCGCCTCGCGGCGGCACAGCGACGAATGCAGCGGGAGGGTTTCAGCCAGTGCCGCGCCGAGCGTCTTCGGCTCGAGCGGCATCGTCTGGTTGCAGTCGCAAATCAGCGTGGTGGTCATCGGTTTCTTGGCTGGCGGGTTGCATCGCGGCAACCGGCGGGCTGGGAAGCGTTTCGGAACCCTGGGACTGTGCCACGTCCGCCGTCTCGGCGTCGTCGGGGGTTTCCGGGGGAATGTCTTCGGGGGCTTCGTCGAAAAGCTTGAGGAACTTGGCACTGGCCATCTGGCGCAGCACGCTCTCGGGCACCGGGGTGGACTGGGAGTAGTCGTCGACGTAGGTGTCCAGGCCGTCCATCACGTTGAAATGCGGATCGGCAAAGAGCTTGCGGAAGGCCGCGTTCTTGACCTCGGGCGCGACCTCCTTCGTGAGGAAGGGCTTGAAGTCGGACCCGATGTCCAGCGCGTCCACGTCCGCGAGCGTCAGCGGCGGCGCGGTGTCCTGCTCGCCTTCGGCGGCGGGGGACTCGGCGAGCGCGGCGGGTGCTGGCACCGGCACCGGCGCCGCAAGGGGTTCCACGGCCGGCGGGGTCTTTTCTTCCACGGCGGCCTCGGCCGCGCGCACCTCCTGCTTGCGGCGCGACCAGCGTCCCAGGAAACCCTCAGACATCGCCCGCACCCCGTCCGCGCTTTTTCTCGGTCGTCACGCTCGCGGCGTTGCCGAAGCGATCGACCAGCGAGCGGAAGCTCTCGGGCCGGCGGCGGCGCTTGGGCTCGACCACGTAGTGTTCGTCGACGAAGGCGCGCACCCAGTCGACCACCTCCGCCGGCGCCGGCACCTGTTCCACGGTTTCCTGCGCATCGAGCCAGCGGCCGGCCTCGTAGTAGCTGAGCGTGACCACGACCGGGCGCGGAATGGGTTCCGTGGAAAGCGTCGGTTCCTCGTCCATGCGCCACAGCACGAACCAGCACGGGGTCGGCGTGATCGCGTTGAGGTGGTAGCCCTCGGCCTCGTCGCGGTACAGCTCGACCTTGAAGCCGGGGTGCAGCCAGTGCTGCTCGCCGTCGTCGTCGCGCAGGAGGCGCGGTTCGGTGCCGAAGCCGGGCTCGTCGGGCAGCACGCTGTCGAGCGTCCAGCGCCAGGGCTGCCAGTGGCTCGAGGGGCCGTGCAGGCGTTCGCGGCGCATGACCACCGCGACGTCGAGCGTCGGGCGGCCCGTGGGCGCGGTCGCGGGAGTGTCCGAAGAAGGCATGAACGAACCATAGCCGATGGCGCGCCCGTTCGCGAGCAGTACCCCTTCGAGCTCCGCTCGCAGCGGTGGCGTAGGATTCCGCATGGCCCCACGTGAAGACGACGCAGAAGACGAGACACCGCTGGCTTTCGATGCGGTCCCGCTGCCCCGGCGCGCCGGCGCGCCGCGCCTGAACCCGGCGCGCGGCCCGCTGCTGCGCCGCATCGAGATCGTCGACCAGCACGGCGAGCGCCGCGACATCGACATCCCGGCGGAGCGGCCGTTGACCGTCTTCGTCGACAAGCGCGAACTCGTGACGCTGATGACCCTGGGCGCCGCGCCCGAACTGCTGGTGCTGGGCTACCTGCTCAACCAGGACCTGGTGCGGCACGCCGACGAGGTCGAGAGCATCGACGTCGACTGGAGCGTGGAGGCGGCCGCCGTGAAGACCCACCGCGGCATCGCGAACCTCGCCGAAAAAACCGCGCACCGGGTCGTGACCACGGGCTGCGGACAAGGCACCGTCTTCGGCGACGCCATGGCGCAGATCGGCGCCGTGCGGCTGCCGGCGGCGCAGTCGGCGCGCATCGCGCAGGGCACGCTGGCGCGCATCCTCGAACAGATGAAATCGCGCAACAGCGTGCACCGGCATGCCGGGTCGGTGCACGGGTGCGCGCTGTTTTGCGGCACCGAGATGCTGGTGTTCGCGGAAGACGTCGGCCGGCACAACGCCATCGACACCATCGCCGGCTGGATGGCGGTGCATGGCATCGACGGCGGCGACAAGGTCTTCTACACCACGGGCCGCCTGACGAGCGAGATGGTGATGAAGTCGGCCCACATGGGCGTGCCGATCGTCGTCTCGCGCAACGGCGTCACCGCGATGGGGCACGAGCTGGCCACGAAGCTCGGCATGACTCTGTTCGGCCGCGCCGCCAACCGCCACTTCCTGTGCTACTGCGGGTTCGAGCGCTTCGACGCCGAGCCGCTGGCGCAGGCGTTCACCGCCGACTGAGCAGGCCTGCGCGGCTTACCCGCGCGCCACGTCGATCACCGCCTTCGCAAACGCCTCGGGCGCCTCCTGCGGCAGGTTGTGGCCGATGCCGCCGCTGACCAGCCGGTGCTCGTAGCGGCCCGAGAACTTCTTCGCATATGCGCCGGGTTCCGGATGCGGTGCGCCGTTGGCGTCGCCTTCGAGCGTGATGGTCGGCACGCCGATCACCGGCGCCTGGGCCAGCCGGTTCTCCAGCGCCTGGTACTTCGCCTCGCCCTCGGCCAGGCCGAGGCGCCAGCGGTAGTTGTGCACCGTGATCGCCACGTGGTCGGGGTTCTCGAAGGCGACGGCGCTGCGCTCGAAGGTGGCGGCGTCGAAGTCCCACTTGGGCGAGGCGAGCTGCCAGATGAGCCTGGCGAAGTCGTGGCGGTTCTTCTCGTAGCCCGCGCGGCCGCGCTCGGTCGCGAAGTAGTACTGGTACCACCACTGCAGCTCGGCCTGCGGCGGCAGCGGCGCCTTGCCGGCCTCCTGGCTGCCGATGAGGTAGCCGCTGACCGACACCAGCGCCTTCACGCGCTCGGGCCACAGCGCGGCCATGATGCAGGCGGTGCGCGCGCCCCAGTCGCAGCCGGCCACGGTGGCGACGGGGATCTTCAGCGCGTCCATCAGCGCAACGATGTCGACGGCCACCGCCGACTGCTGCCCGTTGCGCGGCGTGTCGGTCGACAGGAAGCGGGTGGTGCCGTAGCCGCGCAGGTACGGCACGATCACGCGAAAGCCCGCGGCGGCCAGCTGCGGCGCGACGTCGACGAACATGTGGATGTCGTAGGGCCAGCCGTGCAGAAGGATCACCGGCGCGCCGTCGGCCGGGCCGGCTTCGTAGTACCCGATGCGCAGGCTGCCGGCGTCGATGCTCTTGAGGGGCTCGAGGCGACGGGCGCCGCCTGTGCTGGCGGACTGGGCGAAGGCGGGAACGATCGACGTGAGCTGCGTGGCGACGAGGCCGAGTGCGGCCTTGCCGAGGAATGCACGGCGTGGCAGCGAGGGGGAGGCGGTCATGGAAATCTCCTGGGATGCGAAGGGGTGACGGCGCGATTGTTCGGTGAGGAATCCACTTGCTGATCGGCTTGTGTATGCCTCTGTATCCGCGCCGGTTCCGGCCACACTAAATTTCAAACGCAGGCGCGCAAGACCGCTTCAACGAAACGTGGTGTGTCGATGTCGGGCCGGGATACACAGGCATACGCAATGCCCGTTGCGCGGTGCGCGGGCGGCCAACAATCCGCCCGTCATCCACTCATCGCCTGAAGGAAATCCCCATGACGCGCCCTCGCGGATTCAAGAAGCTCTGGTTCGCGCTGCTGTTCTTCGCGGGCGGGCTGGCGCACGAGGTGCGCCACCCGACCCAGTGCCAGAGCGTGGCGTCGGTCAGTCTCTCGCTTCGACCGCCGAAGCGAGCACGTAGCCTTCGCTGCGCACGGTCTTGATGTAGCGGGGCTCGCGCGCATCGTCGCGCAGGCGCTGGCGCAGCCGGCTCACGAGCAGGTCGATGGAGCGCTCGAAAAGCTCGGCCTCGCGCCCCTGCGTCAGGCTCAGCAGCTGGTCGCGGCTGAGCACCTTCTGCGGATGATCGAGGAACACGCGCAGCAGCCGGTACTCGGCGCCGCTGAGCGCCACCATCACGCCGGCGTCGTCGATCAGGTGGCGCGCCACGGTGTCGACCTGCCATTCGCCGAACCCCAGCTTCTGCGAGGGCTCGACGGTGCCCATGTTGGGCGGCAGCATGCGCGTGCGCCGCATCACGGCGCGGATGCGCGCCAGCAGCTCGCGCGCGGAAAAGGGCTTGGCCAGGTAGTCGTCGGCGCCCATCTCCAGGCCCAGGATGCGGTCGGCTTCCTCGCTGCGCGCGGTCAGCATGAGGATGGGCGTGGCCTTGTACTTGCCGGTGCGCAGGTCGCGGCACAGCGTGAGCCCGTCTTCGCCGGGCAGCATCAGGTCCAGGATGATCAGGTCGAAGGGCCCCGACGCCTCGAGCGCGGCGCGCATGTGGCGCCCGGTGGGCACCGCGACCACGCGCAAGCCGTTCTTCACCAGGTAGGTGGTGAGCAGTTCGCGGATGTCCCGGTCGTCGTCGACGATGAGGATGTGGTCGGAGGTCTTGGGCGTCATGGCAGGGGAGGCATTGGCGGCACGGCGCCGCAGCCGCAATGTAGCGTTCCGGCGGCGCCCGGGGGTGGCCGTGGAAACGTAGTGTGTGGATGTACGGGCCAGATACACAGGCATACAGAAGGCGATCCGGCAGGCGGTGGGCGGCCCAACAATCCGTGCGTTTTCCAACCACCCTGCATCCAAGGAACCCTCATGACCCGCATCGACAAAGTCCTCTACACCGGCAAGACCCACACCTCCTCGGGAGGCCGCGACGGCGAGGCGCGCAGCTCCGATGGCCGCCTGGACATCAAGCTCTCGTCGCCCGGCAGCGCCGGCACCGGCACCAACCCCGAGCAGCTGTTCGCGGCCGGCTGGTCGGCCTGCTTCATCGGCGCGATGGGCAAGGCGGCCGGCAAGATGAAGGTCGCGCTGCCGCCCGACCTGGCCGTCGATGCCGAGGTCGACCTGGGCACCGCCGGTGGCGAATACTTTTTGCAGGCGCGCCTGAACGTGAGCCTGCCGGGCCTGGACCGCGAGGTGGCGCAGGCCCTCACCGAGGCCGCGCACCAGACCTGCCCCTATTCCAAGGCGACCCGAGGCAACATCGACGTTGCCATCCACCTGGTGTGAGCCCGCTGCGCCGATGACGCATCGCCACGCCGCCTGACGAAGAAGCTGTTCATGTCCACTTCCGCGAATCCCGTTGCGAATCCGAGCGGTACTGCGCCGCGCTGGCGCCGGCTGCTGCCCGGTTCGCTGTTCTCCCGCGTGACGCTGATCATCGTGGTGGGCCTGGCGATCGCGCAGCTGCTCACCTTCGCGGCGATCCGCTACGAGCGGAACATGGCGCTTCGCGAGCTGATGATGATCGGCATCGAGCGCGACATCGCGAGCTCGGTCGCCATCCTCGACCGGCTCCCCGCGGCGGAGCGCGCCGGGTGGCTCGACCGGCTGGAACGGCGCAACTACCGCTTCGTGCTGGGCGGCAGCGCGCAGGGCGGCGCACCGGCCTCGGAGGCTTCGCGGCAGTTTGCCGCGGCCATCGTCGATGCGATGCGCCCGTTCCCGGTCGTCAAGGTCGGCGAGGTGGCCTGGCCGCCCGAGGGCCTGCAGATCGAGGTGCGGCTGAGCGACGGATCGTCCGTGGTCGTGCACGCCATGCGCGTGGGCATGCCGGTGTCGGGCTGGGTGATGTGGCTGCTGGCGGGCCAGCTGCTGGTGCTGGCCGTGTGCGCCTGGGTCGCGGTGCGGCTGGTGACGCGGCCGCTCGCGCAGCTGTCCGCCGCGGCCGACCAGCTCGGGCCCGACCTGAAGGGGCGCACGCTCGCGGAAGACGGCCCCACCGAAGTGGCGCACGCGGCGCGCGCCTTCAACGCCATGCAGCAGCGCATCGCGGGCTACATGGCGGAGCGCGTCGAAATCCTGGCGGCCATCTCGCACGACCTGCAGACGCCCATCACGCGGATGCGCCTGCGCACCGACCTGATGGACGACACGCACGACCGCGAGAAATTCCGCCAGGACCTGGACGCGATGAACGCACTGGTGCGCGAAGGCGTGACCTATGCGCGCACGCTGCACGGCGCCACCGAGCCGCCGCTGCGCATCGACGCCGACGCGCTGTTCGAGAGCATGGTGGCCGACTACGAAGACGTGGGCCAGCAGGTGCGGCTCGACGGCCGGGCCGGCGCGCCGATCGTGAGCCGCCCGAACGCGCTGCGCCGCATCCTGATGAACCTGATCGACAACGCGCTGAAGTTCGGCTCCGACGTGACGCTGTGCGTGCAGGCCGAAGGCGAGGGCGGCCGCCTCGTGGTGAGCGTGCTCGACAACGGCCCGGGCATTCCCCCCGACGAGCTCGACGCGGTGCTCAAGCCCTTCTACCGCGTCGAAAGCTCGCGCAACCGCAGCACCGGCGGCACCGGCCTGGGCCTGGCCATCGCGCACCAGCTGGCCATGGCGATGGGCGCCGAGCTCACGCTGCACAACCGCCCCGAAGGCGGGCTCGAGGCGCGGCTGGCCTTGGCCGCCGCGCCCGCTCGCTGAACCCGACCCCCCATCTTTCACATCCCCATGCTCATCCTCTTCATCGCCTACCTGGGCGGGGTGCTCACGATCCTGAGCCCCTGCATCCTGCCGGTGCTGCCCTTCGTGTTCGCGCGCGCCGACCGGCCGTTCCGCTCGCACGGCCTGCCGATGCTCGTGGGCATGGCGCTGGCCTTCGCCGTGGTCGCCACGCTGGCGGCGGTGGGCGGCGGCTGGATCGTCACGCTCAACGAATACGGGCGCTACGCGGCCATGGCCTTGCTCGCGCTGTTCGGTGGGACGCTGCTGTTCCCGCGCGTGGCCGAGCGCCTGAGCCGGCCGCTGGTGGCGCTGGGCCTGCGCATCTCCGATGCGCCGCAGGCCTCGGTGTTTTCTCCGCTGTGGCTCGGCGTGGGCACGGGCCTGCTCTGGGCGCCGTGCGCGGGGCCGATCCTCGGGCTGATCCTGACGGGTGCGGCGCTCAATGGCGCGAGCGTCGGCACCTCGCTGCTGCTTCTCGCCTATGCGGCCGGCGCGTGCACCTCGCTCGCGGTGGCGCTGCTGTCCGGCGGCCGGCTGCTCTCGGCGCTGAAGCGCACGCTGCCGACCGGCGACGGCGTGCGGCGCATCGCCGGTGCCGCGGTGCTGGCCGGCGTGGGCGCCATCGCGCTGGGGCTGGACACCGGCTGGCTCGCGCGCCTGTCGCTGGGCACCACGTCGACGCTGGAGCAGGCGCTGGTAGACACGCTGCGCCAAGACGCGCCGCAGGCGCAGCGCGCAGACGCCGGCTTCGTGCGCGTCGCGGACACCCGCCCGGCCCCGGTGCCCGCGCGCGAGCTCCGCGTCGAAGGCCGGCTGCCGTCGCTGGCGGGCGCGACCGAATGGATCAACTCGGCGCCGCTCACGCCCGAGGCCTTGCGCGGCAAGGTCGTGCTGGTCGATTTCTGGACCTACTCGTGCATCAACTGCCTGCGCACGCTGCCCTACGTGCGCGCCTGGGCCGAGAAGTACAAGGATGCGGGCCTGGTCGTCCTCGGCGTGCATGCGCCGGAGTTCGCGTTCGAGAAGAACCCGGCCAACGTGCGCAAGGCCGTGAAAGACCTGGGCATCGGGTTCCCGGTGGCACTGGACAACGACTTTTCGATCTGGCGCGGCTTCGACAACCAGGCCTGGCCCGCGTTCTATTTCGTCGACGCGCAGGGGCGCATCCGCCATCACCAGTTCGGCGAGAACCGCTACGACAAGGCCGAGCAGGTGATCCAGCAACTGCTGGCCGAAGCCGGGCAGGCCCGGGTCGCCGACGGGCTGGTCGCGCCGCAGGGGCAGGGCACCCAGGCCGCGCCCGGCGCCGAGCCGGCGCAGTCCGGCGAAACCTACCTGGGCCATGCGCGGGCGCACGGCTTCGCGTCGCCCGGCGGCATCGCGCGCGACCGTGCGAAGGCCTACGAGCCCATGGCTTCCTCATTGCGCACCAACCAGTGGTCGCTGGGCGGCGACTGGACGGTGGAGGGCGAGCGGGCCGTGCTGAACCAGGCCAATGGCCGCATCGCCTACCGCTTCAAGGCGCGCGACCTGCACCTGGTGCTGGGGCCGATGGCCGACGGCAAGCCGGTGCGTTTCACGGTGCGGGTCGACGGCCAGCCGCCGCTGGCGGACCACGGCGCCGACACCGATGCCCAGGGCCACGGCGTGGTCGATGCGCAGAAGCTGTACCAGCTGGTGCGGCAGTCGGCGGGCGGCGGCAAGGAGCGGCTGTTCGAGATCGAGTTTCTCGACCCCGGCGCGCAGGCCTACGCGTTCACCTTCGGTTGAGCGGCGCCCCGGTCAGGGCGTCAGGCCCGCCGCGTTGACGGCCCGGCAGGTGTCGACCTCCTGGCGCGTGGGCAGCACGAAGCAGCGGGCGTCGGCCTCGCGCGCGACGGCTTCGCGCAGCTGGCGTTCCTGCGCGGTTTCCACCTGCAGCTCGACCAGCCACTTCATGAGCAGCGCCATCACGATCAGCAGCACCACGGAGGCCGCAAGCAGGGTCGTGCGCCAGCTCTGGACGCGGAAGACGGAAGCGTTGGAAGTACTCATCGCGTGCGGCCCTCAGCTCGACAGCTGCGGAAAGATCCAGATGCTCATGCCGAGCACCACGCCCGCGCCCAGCGACATGGCCGCCGCGGTCGCGAACAGGCAGGCCACGAGCAGGCTCGGCACGACCACCGACATGCTCAGGAAGGCGATGGCGACGAGCACATAGGCCAGCACGGGCAGCAGCGCAATGTAGGCCGGCCGCGCGGTGCCGGTCGGCAGTTCGTCGGGCGTCATGTCACGCAGGAACGGGTTCAGCATGGCGGGCGATCAGCAGTTGCCCTTCTTGGCCTGGCCCGGCGGGCAGAAGTTGCCGCCCTTGTGGGCCGGCCCGGGCTCCGCACGCGGCGGCGGCGCGTGGTGGTGCACGCAGGCGCTCATGAGAACGGATGCCGCCAGCGCGAGCATCACGGTGATCGTGGATTTGGTCATGGGAACTCCCTGCTTCGATTTCTTGTGCACCCGGGGTGCTTCGGGGCAGGACAATAGTTGCCGTATTAACAATCTCACAGGGAAATGCTCACATTTGTGGGCGAATTGAGAAGGGTGCGGTCAATCTCCGAGCGGGATTGCGCAGTACTTCACACCCGTGCGGCCGACCGGCCGCCGCCGCGCAACCGCTACATTGCATGCCCCATGGACCGCCTCGAGAACATAGAGACCTTCGTGCGGGTCGCACAGACCCAGAGCTTTGCCGAGGCCGCGCGCCAGCTGCGGGTGTCGAAATCGGTGGTGACCAGCCGCGTGAAGCAGCTCGAGGACCATGTCGGCGCGCCGCTGTTCCACCGCAGCACGCGCGTGGTCCGGCTCAGCGACGTGGGGCAGGCCTTCCTGCGCGACTGCGTCGAGCTGGTCGGGCGGGCCAACGACATCATGGACCAGATGCGCGACGCCAAGGACGGGCCCACCGGCACGCTGCGCGTGCATGCGCTCACGGGTTTCGTGCTGGGGCATTTCGCCACGCTGCTGCGGGCCTTCCAGGTGAGCTTTCCGGACATCCACCTGGAGCTCATCGTGAGCGACGCGGTGGTCGACCCGGTGAAGGCGGGCGTCGATTGCGCGCTGCAGATCTTTCCGGCGGCATCGACCGAGCTGGTGTCGCGCCCGCTGTTCCCGGTGCGCCGCGTGTTCTGCGCCACGCCCGAGTACCTGCGCGCGCACGGCCGGCCCGCGAGCCCGCGCGAGCTGCACAAGCACACGCTCGGCCTGTACTCGGGCTATCCCACGCGCGACCGCTGGACCTTTCATCACGCCGGTGAACAGGTCACGCTGTACATGAGCGCGGCGCTGCTCACCAACAGCGTCCACCTGCTGCGCGAGTACGCGATGGAGCACGCCGGCATCGTCTGCCTGCCGACGCTGGTGGCCGGCGAGGCGATCCTGCGCGGCGACCTGGAGGTGGTGCTGCCGGCGCACCAGCTGTCGTCGTTCTCGCTCAGCGCGGTGTACGCGGGCACCTCGCGCAATGCCTTCAAGCTGCGCCTGTTCATCGAGCACCTGACCCAGGCGTTCTCGAAGGTGCCGCCATGGGACGCGGCCATGATCGAGCGCGGCCTGCTGCCGCTGGGGCTGATCTGGGACGCCTGACGCGAGCGCGGTCCGTTCCGGGGTAAACCCTGTGCATTGAACGGATTTGCCGAACAATGCGGCCCGCGTTTCGGGCCTACCGCTCGCGCCCCCCGTTTCCTACAGTGCACACATCGCAGCCACCACGCTGCATCGTCCGGCACCTCAGGAGACACCCATGACCGTCGCATACCAGACCCGCTTCGGGTCCCTCAAGCACTTCGAGAAAGGCCACGTCGAGCCCATCGACGACGACGTGCGCCACTACGCGTTCTCCAACTGCTTCGAGATCGCCAGCATCAGCGCACCGTACGAGAAGGTCGTGTTCGGCCAGAACCAGATCTACGTGCTGGAAACGCTGCGCGCCGAAGGCACCTCGCCCTGGTTCACCTGCGCCCACGACGAGTTTGCGCTGGTGATGGACGGCGACGTCGAAGTGCACCTCGTGCAGCTCGATGCGGCCCAGGCCGTGGCCGACACCGAGAAGAACGGCGCCGTGCAGGTGAAGGGCGAGCCGCAGGGCAAGAAGATGGGCTGGATGAAGCTCTCGCGCGGCCACCAGGGCCTGCTGCCCAAGAACACGGCCTACCAGTTCCGCGTGGCCGGCGACCCCGGCGTGATCGTGCTGCAGACCTGCAAGGGCGATCTGTCTGTCGAGAAATGGGCCGACATCTGCCAGACGCACTGAACCCGCCATCCAGGAGCCACACCATGAACGCACCCGCAGAACTCGCCAAGGTCATCGCATCGCAGCCCGATGCCACGCTCGGCTACAAGGATTTTTCGCTCGGCAGCTTCGGTTTCCGCCGCGACGAGTACTTCGCCCACATCACCTGGAAGACCCGGGACGGCCGCCCCATGAGCCACACCATGGACGCCGGCAACTACCTGCGTGCGCTGATGCGCGACGTGGCCTGGGGCTTCTTCTACGGCTGGGTCAACTTCGACAACGTGTTCGGCACCATCAACCACTACGACTCGGTCGACCTGTACGCCGGCAGCTTCAACGGCACCATGAAGGACGCCGGCATCGACCTGCTCGAGAACTTCCCCACGGCGCAGATCCGCGCCACCTTCGAGGCCATGCTCGACGACTGGACCAACGAGGCCTTCGACCCCTTCGCCGCGCCGCAGGAAACCGGCTCGCCCTACGGCCGCAAGAGCGGCAACAACACCGCCAAGATCACCCGGGCGCGCGAGCTGGCCAAGCGCTGCGTGGGCCTGAAGGGCGACCTCGACCTGCGCAGCGACGCGCGCGGCGCGCCCGTCAACCGCGCCTTCGCCGACGTGCCGCAGGGCCAGCCCGAGCTGCACCCCGAGCCGGGCTTCGAGAACGAGGTGCACGCCTTCAACCTCTTCGGCTTCCTGAGCCGCTCGCAGGTCACGTGGAACCCGAGCTTCACCTCGGTGGTGAAGCACAGCTACATGTGCCCGACGACCGAGGAGCACATCCTGCCGATCATCCACGGCAACGACCGCGTCGAGTGGTTCTTCCAGATGACCGACGAGATCCACTGGGACTGCGGCGACAAGAACACCGGCAAGCCCATGGCGCGCGTGATCATGAAGGCCGGCGACATGGCCGCCATGCCCGCCTACTGCCGCCACCAGGGCTTCAGCCCCAAGCGTTCGATGCTGCTGGTGTGGGAGAACGGCTCGCCCAGCCTGGTCTACGAGATCCAGAAGGGCGAGTCGCCCGAGATCCCGGTCGAGTTCTGACCGGCCGGCGCGCCGCCGCTTCTTTCTTCCCGCCATTCATCCATCCAGCCCTCCCCGCGCGGGGAGGGCGAGGAGAACCCATGCCTGCTCTTTCCATCCGCCACCAGCTTTTCATCGACGGCCGTTTCGTCGACGCCGAATCCGGCGAGACGCTCGCCACGCTGAACCCGCACGACAACACGCCCATCGCCCAGGTCGCGCTGGCCGGCAAGGCCGACGTCGACAAGGCCGTGGCCGCCGCGAAGCGCGCGTTCCCCAAATGGAGCCGCATGGCCGCCGCCGACCGCGGTCGCATCCTGCTGAAGTTGGCCGACCTCATCGAGGCCAACGGCGAAGAGCTCGCGCGGCTCGAATCGCTGGACACCGGCCACCCGATCCGCGACTCGCGCCGGCTCGACGTGCCGCGCACCGCCGCGTGCTTTCGCTACTTCGGCGGCATGGCCGACAAGTTCCAGGGCGAGACCATTCCGGTGGAAGAGGGCTTTCTCAACTACACGCTGCGCGAGCCGGTCGGCATCGTCGGCCAGGTGGTGCCGTGGAACTTCCCGCTCATGTTCACGAGCTGGAAGATGGCGCCCGCGCTCGCGGCCGGCAACTGCATCGTGATGAAGCCGGCCGAGATCACGCCGCTCACCTCGCTGCGCATCGCCGAGCTGATGGCCGAGGCCGGCGTGCCGCCCGGCGTGGTCAACATGCTGCCCGGCCTGGGCAGCGTGGCGGGCCAGTACATCGCCGAGCATCCCGAGATCGCCAAGATCGCCTTCACCGGCAGCACCGCCACCGGCCGGCGCATCGTGCAGGCCAGCGCGGGCAACCTGAAGAAGGTGCAGCTCGAGCTGGGCGGCAAGGGCCCCAACATCGTGTTCGAGGACGCCAACCTGCAGGCCGCCGTGAACGGCAGCGCCTGGGCCATCTTCCACAACCAGGGCCAGGCCTGCATCGCGGGCTCGCGGCTGATGCTGCACGAGAAGATCGCCGACGCCTTCCTCGAGCAGTTCATTCCGCTCGCGCAGTCGATCCGCCTGGGCAACCCGCTCGACGAGGCCACCGAGATGGGCCCGCTCACGAGCGCCCAGCACCGCGACCGCGTGCTGAGCTATGTCGAGGTGGCGCAGGCGCAGGGCGGCGAGGTGCTGGCAGGCGGCGGCGCGCCAGGCGGCGACCTGGCGCAGGGCTGCTATGTGCAGCCGACCGTGGTGCGCGCCCGGTCGTACCAGGACCGCGTGGCGCAGGAAGAGGTGTTCGGCCCCTTCGTCACCGTGCTCACCTTCAAGAGCGACGAAGAGGCGATGCAGATCGCCAACGGCACCGACTACGGCCTGGGCAGCGGCCTGTGGACCCGCGACCTGCAGCGCGCCCACAAGGTGGCGCGCGACCTGCACGCCGGCATGGTCTGGATCAACAGCTACAAGCGCGTGAACCCCGGCTCGCCCTTCGGCGGCGTGGGCCAGAGCGGCTACGGCCGCGAGATGGGCTTCGACGCGATGCGCGAGTACACGCAGGTCAAGAGCGTGTGGGTCAACGTCGACGCGCAGATTCCGCCGCACTTCGTGCGCTGACAGCTTTCCTGTTCTCTTCAACCCGACGGACGCACACGATGTCTTTCTCGATCCTCTCCCGGGCCCTGGTCGCCTGCACGTTGATGTGGGGCATGGCCGCGCAGGCCCAGGCACCGGCCTGGCCGACCAAGCCGGTGCGGCTGGTCGTCGGCTTTCCGCCGGGCGGCATCGTCGACACCGTCGCGCGCCAGTTGCAGCCGCGCCTGCAGGCCGCGCTCGGCCAGACCGTGATCGTGGACAACCGCAGCGGTGCCGGCGGCACGCTGGCAGGCGCCGAGGTGGCCCGCGCGGCGCCCGACGGCCACACGCTGCTGATGGTGTTCGACAGCTACGCGACCTACCCGCTGGTCTATCCGAAGCTGAGCTTCGACATCGCCAAAGACCTGCAGCCCGTGACGCAGGTGGCGAGCAACCCGCTGGTGCTGGTGGTCAACCCGAAGGTCGAGGCCAAGGATTTCGTGCGCTTCGTCGGCCTGCTCAAGGCGCAGCCGGGTCGCCTGAACTACGCCAGCGTCGGGCCGGGCTCGAGCAACCACCTCACGGCCGAGTACTTCAAGGCCGTGAGCGGCACCTTCGTCACGCACATCCCTTACCGCGGTGGGGGTCCGGCCCAGCAGGACCTGCTGGGCGGGCAGGTCGAGATGATGTTCCTCTCGGCCGTGCTGGCCCAGCCGCATGTCAACGCAGGCCGGCTGCGCGCCCTGGCCCAGACCGGCGCGCAGCGCGTGGCCGCCTATGCCGACGTGCCCACCGTGGCCGAGAGCGGCTACCCCGGCTTCGAGGTGAACTCCTGGGTCGGCCTGCTGGCCCCGGCCGGCACGCCGCGCGCGGTGGTCGACCGGCTGCAGGCCGAGGTGCGCAAGGTCGTGACCGAGCCCGCGTTCCAGCAGCGGCTGCGCGAACAGGGCCTGACCGGCATCGCCAACACGCCCGAACAGTTCGCCGCCGTGCTGCGCACCGAGCAGGACAAGTGGGCCCGGCTGGTGCGCGAGCGCCGCCTGAGCCTCGAATAGCCAGACAGAAAGGAGCGCGCCATGCACGACTTCATCCACACCACCCATCCGCAGCGCGTGGTGTTCGGCGCCGGTTCGCTGCGCCACCTGGCGCGCGAGATCGATGCGCTGGGCGCGAAAAAAGCGCTGGTGCTGTGCACCCCCGAGCAGCGCCCGCAGGCCGAGCGCGTGGCGGCCTCGCTCGGTGCGCAGGCGGCCGGCCTGTTCGACCGCGCCGTGATGCACGTGCCCGTGGAAACGGCGCGCGAGGCCCGCGACCTGGCGCGCCGGCTCGGTGCCGACTGCGCCGTGGCGCTGGGCGGCGGCTCCACCACGGGGCTGGGCAAGGCCATCGCACTGGAGTCCGGGTTGCCGATCGTCGCCATTCCCACCACCTACGCGGGCAGCGAGATGACGCCGATCTACGGCCTCACCGAGAACGGCCTGAAGAAGACCGGCAAGGACCCGCGCGTGCTGCCGCGCACCGTGATCTACGACCCCGAGCTGTCGCGCACGCTGCCCGTGGGCCTGAGCGTGACCAGCGGCATCAACGCCATCGCACACGCGGCCGAAGGCCTGTACGCGCAGGACAGCAACCCGGTGATGGACCTGATGGCCGAAGAAGGCATTGCCGCGCTTGCACGTGCACTGCCGGCGATCCGTCTGCAGCCCGACGACCTGGCCGCACGCTCCGACGCGCTGTACGGCGCCTGGCTCTGCGGCGGCGTGCTCGGCGCGGTGGGCATGGCCCTGCACCACAAGCTGTGCCACACGCTGGGCGGCAGCTTCAACCTGCCGCACGCCGAGGTGCACACGGTGGTGCTGCCGCATGCGCTCGCGTTCAACGCGCAGGCCGCGCCGCGTGCCATGGCGCGCATCGCGCGCGCGCTCGGCGGCGTGTCGGCGCCGGCGGCGGTTTATGCGCTGGCGCGCGACAACGGCGCGCCGGTGGCGCTGAAGGACATCGGCATGCGCGCCGCCGACCTCGACCGCGCGGCCGACATCGCCGTCGCCAACCCGTACTGGAATCCGCGGCCCTTCGGCCCGGCCGAGCGCGACGCGATCCGCGCGCTGCTGCAACGCGCCTTCGACGGCGAGCCGCCGGGCTAGGCCACGGCGCGGGCATCGAAGACACACACGAACAACGAAGGAGACAGCCATGACATTCAACCGCAGACAGTTCACGCAGGCCGCCGCCGCGCTCGCCGCCACCGGCGCCGCGCCGCGGGTGTTCGCCGCCGACACGCTCAAGATCGGCTACGTGTCGCCGCAGACGGGGCCGCTCGCGCCCTTCGGCGAGGCCGACAAGTGGGTGATCGAGCAGATGAAGGCCTCCTTCAAGGACGGCATCTCCGTGGGCGGCAAGAAGTACGCCGTGCAGATCGTGCTCAAGGACAGCCAGTCGAACCCCAACCGCGCGGGCGAGGTGGCCAACGACCTGATCCTCAAGGACAAGGTCGCGCTGGTGCTCACGGCCGGCACGCCCGAGACCGCCAACCCGGTGAGCGATGCCTGCGAGCTCAACGAGGTGCCCTGCATCTCCAGCGTGGTGCCGTGGCAGCCGTGGTTCTTCGGCCGCAAGGGCGACCCGGCCAAGGGCTTCAACTGGACCTACCACCTGTTCTGGGGGCTCGAAGACGTCATCGCCACCTTCACCAACGGCTGGAAGACCGTGGCCACCAACAAGAAGGTCGGCGGCCTGTTTCCCAACGACGGCGACGGCAACGCCTGGGGCGACAAGGAACTGGGCTTTCCCAAGCCGCTCGCGCAGATGGGCTTCACGCTCACCGACCCCGGTCGCTTCCAGAACGGCACGCAGGATTTCAGCGCGCAGATCGCGGCCTTCAAGCGCGACAACGTCGAGATCGTCACCGGCGTGGTGATCCCGCCCGACGCCAAGACCTTCCTCACGCAGGCGCGCCAGCAGGGCTTCAGGCCCAAGGTGATCACGCTCGGCAAGGCGCTGCTGTTCCCCGGTGCCATCGAGGCGCTGGGCGACCTCGGCGAGGGCCTGTCGACCGAGGTGTGGTGGAGCCCGTCGCACCCCTTCAGCTCCAGCCTCACGCAGCAAAGCGCCAAGGCGCTGGCCGAGGCCTACGAGGCCGGCACGAAGAAGCAGTGGACGCAGCCCATCGGCTTTGCGCATGCGCTGTTCGAGGTGGCGGCGAACGCGCTGTCGCGATCGAAGTCGCTCAAGGCCGGCGACGTGCGCGACGCCGTGGCCGCGACCTCGATCAACTCCGTGGTCGGCCCCGTGAAGTGGGGCGGGCAGGGGCCGTTCAAGAACGTCAGCAAGACGCCGCTGGTGCTCGGCCAGTGGGGCAAGGGCAAGCAGCGCAAGGTGGAGCTGACGCTGGTGAACAACGAGGCCGCGAAGGCGATCCCGACCGGCGGCGCACTGCGCCTGCTCTGAGTGACGGCTGCCATGACGCTGCTGGCCTTGCACGGCGTGAGCAAGTCCTACGGGGCGCTCAAGGTCACCGACGGCATCACGCTGGCGGTGGCCGAGGGCGAGACGCTGGGCATCCTCGGGCCCAACGGCGCGGGCAAGACCACGCTGTTCAACCTGATCTCGGGCGACGCGCGCGTCGATGCCGGCCGCGTGGAGTATGCGGGCCGCGACGTGACGCGGTTGCGCCCGCACCAGCGCTGCCGCGCCGGCATCGGCCGCAGCTACCAGGTGCCGCAGCCCTTCGGCCACATGAGCGTGTTCGAGAACCTCGTCACCGCCGCCTGCTTCGGCGGCCAGCAGGCCGAGCGCGAAGCCTGGGAGACGGCGCACGAGGTGCTGGCCCAGACCGGCCTGGCGCCGCACGCCAACAAGCCGGCCGGCGGGCTCACGCTGCTCGACCGCAAGCGGCTGGAGCTGGCGCGCGCGCTCGCGACCAAGCCGCGCCTGCTGCTGCTCGACGAGATCGCGGGCGGGCTCACCGAGCCCGAGGCGGCGGTGCTGGTGGCGGAACTGAAACGCATCAAGGCGCGCGGCGTGACCATGATCTGGATCGAGCACGTCGTGCATGCGCTGCTGTCGCTGGCCGACCGGCTGTTCGTCATCAACTTCGGGCAGCAGCTCGCGGAAGGCGCGCCGCGCGCGGTGATGAACGACCCCGAGGTGCGGCGCGTGTACATGGGGATCGAGGCATGAACGCGCTGCTCGACACCCACGGCCTGCAGGCCTTCTACGGCGATGCGCAGGCGCTGTTCGGCATCGACTTCACGCTGTCGGCGGGCGAGCTGGTGGCGGTCATCGGCGCCAACGGCGCGGGCAAGTCGACCTTTCTGAAAAGCCTCACGGGGCTGTTGCGCGCGCCGTCCGAAGCGATCCGCTTCAAGGGCGAACCCATCGGCGGCCTGCCGCCCGGCGAGATCGTGCGGCGCGGCCTGGCGATGGTGCCGGAAGGCCGGCGCCTGTTCCCGAGCCTGAGTGTGGAAGAGAACCTGCTGATGGGCGCCACGCCGCGCCGCGCGGGGCCGTGGAACCTGCAGCGCCTGTACGGCCTGTTCCCCATCCTGGCCGAGAAGCGGCGCCAGCCCGCCACCTCGCTGTCGGGCGGGCAGCAGCAGATGGTGGCGCTGGGCCGCGCGCTCATGAGCAACCCCGAGCTGCTGCTGTGCGACGAGCTCTCGCTCGGCCTGGCGCCGGTCGTCATCCGCGAGATCTATGCGGCCATGCCGGCCATCACGGGGGAGGGCATGACGGTCGTGATCGTGGAGCAGGACGTGCGCATGGCGCGGCAGGTGTCGCAGCGCGTGTACTGCTTCCAGGACGGGCGCGTGTCGCTCACGGGGCGCTCGGGCGAACTCACGCCGGAGCAGATCTCGCAAGCCTACTTCGGCATCGAGGAGCACCATGCTTGAAACCCTGCTCCAGGGCGTGCTGCTCGGCGGCCTCTACACGCTGTTCGCGCTCGGCCAGTCGCTGATGTTCGGCGTCATGCGGCTGACCAACACGGCGCAGGGCGACTTCATCATCCTGGGCGCCTTCGCGGTGATCGCCGGTGTCTCGATGACCGGCGCATCTGTGCCGTGGGGGGTGGTGCTCGCGGTGTTGCCGTTGGCCTTCGGCTTCGGCTACCTGCTGCAGCGCCACGTGCTCAACGGCACGCTGGGCAAGGACCCGCTGCCTTCGCTGGTCGTGACCTTCGGCCTGTCGATCGTGATCCAGAACCTGCTGCTGGAGCTGTTCTCGGCCGACCCGCGCGCCATCGAGGTCGGCGCGCTGGCCACCGCCTCGGTGCCGCTGGGCGACACGCTGGCGCTGGGGGCGCTGCCGCTGGTGATCCTGGCGGTCGCAGTGGCGGCCACGGGCGCGATGCAGTGGATGTTCACGCGCACGCCGCTGGGGCGCACCTTCCGCGCGGTCTCCGATGACCGCGAGATCGCCGAGCTGATGGGCCTGAAAGCCAAGCAGGTGTATGCGCTGGCCACGGGCATCGCCTTCGTGCTGATCGCCATCGCCGGCGCGCTGCAGGGCATGCGCACCACGGTGTCGCCGTCGGACGGCCCGCTGCTGCTGCTGTTTGCCTTCGAGGCCGTGATCATCGGCGGCATGGGCTCGTTCTGGGGCACGCTGGCCGGCGCCATGATCCTGGGCATCGCGCAGCAGATCGGCTTTCGCATCGATCCGGGCTGGGGCATCTGGTTCGGCCATCTCGTGTTCCTCGCGGTGCTGGTGCTGCGGCCGCAGGGACTGTTCCCCAAGACACGCTGACGACCCCCGACATGACCGACAAGACCTCCCCCGCGCCGCTCAGGCACGTGCTGTTCATCATGTGCGACCAGCTGCGCGCCGACCACCTCTCGTGCTACGGCCACCCGCGCCTGCAGACGCCGCACATCGACGCGCTGGCCGCGCGCGGCGTGCGCTTCAGCCATGCCTATGCGCAGGGCGCGGTCTGCGGCGCCTCGCGCATGTCGACCTACACCGGCCGCTATGTCAGCAGCCACGGGACGATGTGGAACTTCGTGCCGCTGTCGGTGGGGCAGAAGACGCTGGGCGACCACCTGCGCCCGCACGGCGTGCGCTGTGCGCTGGTCGGCAAGACGCACGTCGAGGCCGACACCGAGGGCGCGCGCCGCCTGGGCATCGACCCGACGCAGGGCGCGGGCCGGCTCGCGATGGAAGGCGGCTTCGAGCCCTATGCGCGCGACGACGGCATCTGGCCGCCGGGCTTCAAGGTCACGGGCAATGCCTACTGCGACTGGCTGCGCGCGCAGGGCTACGAATCGGACAACCCCTGGCACGACTTCGCCAACTCGGGCCGCGGCCCCGACGGCGAGATCCTGAGCGGCTGGCAGATGCGCTGGGCCGACCGGCCCGCGCACATCGCCGGCGCGCACAGCGAGACGCCCTACACGACCGAGCGCGCGATCGACTTCATGCGCGAGGCCGGCGACGCGCCCTGGGTGCTGCACCTGTCGTACATCAAGCCGCACTGGCCCTACGTGGCGCCCGCGCCGTACCACGCGATGTATGGGCCCGACGACATGCGGCCGGTGGTGCGCAGCGAGGCCGAGCGCGTCGACGCCCACCCGGTGGTCGAAGGCTTCCGGCGCGAGACCGTGAGCCGCAACTTCAGCCGCGACGAGGTGCGCCGCACCGTGGTGCCGACCTACATGGGGCTCGTGAAGCAGGTCGACGACGAGCTCGGCCGGCTCTTCGCCTTCATGGCCGAACAGGGGCTGGACCGCGACACGCTGGTGGTCTTCACCAGCGACCACGGCGACTACCTGGGCGACCACTGGCTGGGTGAGAAGGAGCTGTTCCACGACCCGATCGTGAAGGTGCCGCTGATCGTGGTCGATCCGCGCGCCGAGGCCGATGCGCGCCGCGGCACCGTGAGCGACGCGCTGGTCGAGTGCATCGACCTCGTGCCGACCATGCTCGACGCGCTGGGCCTGCCGCAGCCGGCCGAATGGCTCGAAGGGCAGTCGCTGCGCCCGCTGCTGCACGGCCACGCCGGCGCGGCCGGCAAGGACCTGGTGGTGTGCGAGAACAGCTTCGCCTTCCGCGACGAGGTGCGTCTGCCGCTGGCCCAGCCCGTCGAGCGCTGCCACATGACGATGCTGCGCACGCGCCGCTGGAAGTTCGTGCACTTCGAAGACCTGCCGCCGCAGCTGTTCGACATGCAGGCCGACCCCGACGAGCTGGTCGACCTGGGCCGCGACCCGGCCTTGGCCGCGGTGCGCGAGCAGATGCTGGGCCTGCTGTTCGACTGGCTGCGCCAGCGGCGGCGCTTTCCCACGGTGGCGCCCGAGGACATCGCGCGCTGGAACGAACGCGAGCTGGCGGCCGGCATCCTCATCGGCGCCTGGTAGGCCACGCCGGTCGGTCCGCGCACCCCATTTCAAAAAAAGGAGACATCCCATGAACGCTTTCCGCCGACCTCTCGCGGCCTGCCTGACAGCAGCCGCCGTGCTCGCCACCCTCGCGCCCAGCCACGCCGCCGACACCTGGCCCAGCAAGCCCGTGCGGCTGGTGGTGGCCTTCCCGGCCGGTGCGCCGGGCGACATCGTGTCGCGGCTGATGCAACCGGCCCTGCAGAAGGCGCTGGGCCAGCCCGTGGTGGTCGACAACAAGCCGGGGGCGGGCGGCAACATCGGCATGCAGGAGGTGGCGCGCGCCACCGACGGCCACACGGTGCTGGTCGGCCCCGACACCATGCTGACCATCAACCCGCACCTGTACCGCAAGCTCGCCATCCGCCCGATGGAAGACCTGGTGCCCGTGACCCAGCTGGCCGCGTTCAGCCAGGAGCTGGTGTGCTTTCCGGGCGCCGGCATCAAGACCTTGCCCGAGCTGCTGGCGGCGGCCCGGGCCAAGCCGATGAGCTACGCCTCGGGCGGCCCCGGCGTTCCCGGCCACATGGCCATGGAAATGCTGCTGGCCGACGCCGGCGTGCAGATGCAGCACGTGCCCTACCGCGGCCCGAGCCCGGCCATGCAGGACGTGATGGGCGGCATGGTGCCCTGCGGCTTCCTGGCCTCGCCGACGGTCGGCCCGATCATCCGCGACGGCAAGCTGGTGGCCATCGCCGTGTCGGGCAGCAAGCGCCTGGGCAGCCAGCCCACGGTGCCGACCGTGGCGCAGGTGGGCGTGAAGGGCTACGACGCCAGCTTCGCCGAGATGATGGCCATGCCGCGCGCCACGCCGCCGGCCGTGGTGGCGCGCCTGCAGGCCGAGGTGGCGAAGGCGCTGGCCGCGCCCGAGCTGCGCGAGCGGCTCGCCACCATGGACCTCGAGGTGGTGGCCAACACGCCCGAAGAAGCGGCGCGCCGCCTGCGCGCCGAGCACCAGCGCTGGGGCCAGGTGGCCGCGCGCGTGCAGCTGCAGCTGGACTGAGCGCGATGGCCTCCGTCGTCGTCACCATCGACACCGGCAGCAGCCGCCGCGCGGGCTGGACCGCCGCCGCGCTGGTGGCGGTGGCCGCCACGCTGCCCTTCTGGGGCGAGCCCAGCTGGATGCGCGAGTTCGTCGAGATCGCCTGCTACTTCATCTTCGCGATGATGTGGAACCTGCTGGCCGGCTACGGCGGCATGGTCAGCATCGGGCAGCAGGCCTTCTTCGGCTTCGGCGGCTACGTGATGCTGATGCTGGGCAACTTCGCGGGCGTGAATCCGTTCGTGGCGATTCCGCTGGGGGCACTGGCCGCGGCGCTGATCGCGGTGCCGGTGTCCTTCGTGGCGTTCCGGCTGTCGGGCGGCTACTTCGCCATCGGCACCTGGGTGATCGCCGAGGTGTTCCGGCTCAGCTTCGCCAACGTGTCGGCGGTGGGCGGGGGCTCGGGCACCACGCTCACGGCGCTGCGCGGCATCGAGCGTGCCACGCGCGAGAGCGTCACCTACTGGATGGCGCTGGGCTGCGTGGTGGCGGCGGTGTCGCTGGTCTACCTGTTTTTGCGCAGCCGCTTCGGGCTGGCGCTGCTGGCGATCCGCGACAACGAGATGGCCGCCGAATCGCAGGGCATCCCGGTGGCGCGCATGAAGCTCGCGGTGTACGTGGTGGCGGCCTTCGGCGCCGGGCTGGCGGGCGCGCTGTACTTCGTGGGCAACCTGCGCATCAGCCCCGACGCGGCCTTCGCGCCGAACTGGACCGCCTTCGCGATCTTCATGGTCGTGATCGGCGGCATCGGCCGCATCGAGGGGCCGCTGGTGGGCGCGCTGGTGTTCTGGGCGCTGAACAAGTTCCTGAGCGACTACGGCACCTGGTACCTGCTCGGCCTCGGGCTGCTGGCCATCGTGGCCACGATCTTCTTCAAGCAGGGGCTGTGGGGCTGGGCGCAGCAGCGCTGGGCCTGGTCCCTGTTCCCGACGCAGCGGCGCCTGGCGGCGCCGCACGCGCCTTCTTCCCCCCTGGAGCCCGACGCCCATGCGCAACATCGATGAACACACCATCACCGCCGCCGTGCTCGAGCGCATGGCCGGCTGCGAGGACGCGCGCCTGAAGGACGTGCTGTCGGCGCTGGTGCGCCACCTGCACGACTTCGCGCGCGAGGTGCGGCTTACCGAGGCCGAGTGGGCCGCGGGCATCGACTTCCTCACCGCCACGGGCCAGAAGTGCGACGCGCAGCGCCAGGAGTTCATCCTGCTGTCGGACACCCTGGGCCTGTCGATGCTCACGGTGGCGATGAACCACGCCAAGAGCCCGCAGGCCACCGAGGCCACCGTGTTCGGCCCCTTCCACGTGGCCGGCGCGCCGCAGTTGCCGCTGGGCAGCGACATCGCGGCCGGCGCGGTGGGCGAGCCGCTGTTCGTGCAGGCCACCGTGCGCGGGCGCGACGGCGAGCCCGTGGCCGGTGCGGTGGTCGACGTGTGGGAGGTCGACGCCGAAGGCTTCTACGACGTGCAGCGGCCCGGCGATCACTTGCAGGGGCGGGCGATCTTCCGCACCAACGGCGAGGGCCGGCTGTGGTTTCGCGGCGTGGCGCCAGTGGCCTATCCGATTCCCACCGACGGGCCGGTGGGCGCGATGCTGCGCGCGACCCGGCGCCATCCGTGGCGGCCCGCGCACGTGCACTTCATGGTGCAGGCGCCGGGCTACGAGACGCTGATCACGCACGTCTTCCGCGAGGGCGATCCGTACCTCGACAGCGACGCGGTGTTCGGCGTGCGCAGCTCGCTCATCGGCGATTTCGCGGCGCATGCCCCGGGCCGCGCGCCCGACGGCAGCGTGCAGGCCGGGCCGTTCCACACGCTGGACTTCGCGTTCGTGCTCGAGCCGGCCGCGGGATGAGGAGGGGGCCCGCGAACCGTTTCGGCGGTTCGCCGCCTCTCTTGCAGGTGTCCCTCTTCAAGGAGCCCTGCATATGTGTCCCGTTTCCATCACCTGGCATCTGCTTCGCGGCGCGAGCGCCCTGGCGCTCATCGCGCTGGCGGTGCTGTTGTCGTCCGCCCATCCCTGGATCGCGCCGCCGGCCCTCGTCGGCGCCTTGCTGCTGCTGCGCGGCTGCCCGATGTGCTGGCTCGTCGGGCTGCTCGAAAGGCTGTCCGCGCGCAAGGCGGCCCCTGCGTCCGAGGCCACTTCCCAGAGGGGTTGATGAGCGATCGGCCTTCGCGGAATGGAAGGCTGATCCGGGATTCCATCCGCCCGTGTCGAGGGGGTGACGCCCCATTAGTGTGAGTTTGTTTGCACACGATGACAAAAGAACAGGGCTACCTGTTTCCGTTGGTCAATATCGGCACTTTTCCCTATCGACTGTACATAAACGTTAATACATTCCACTCCATTGTGAGAGGCATGCGGGGAGCGATGAAAAGGGAAGCGATGGTGGACAGGGTGGAACAGAAAAACGGTCGTGTGGTGGTGCTGACGGACTCCGGCGAAGAGATCGACTGGCTGCGAGGCCGGTTGAAGGACGCCGGCTTCAGTCCCTTGTGTGTGGTCAACGAGGAAGACCTGCTGGAGGCCGCCTCGATGCCTGGCGTCGGGCTCTTCCTGCTGATGGGCGAGACGATGGAGGGCGCGCTGCCGGAAATCCTGTTCGGCATCGGCGCCAGCCGTGCGGCCACCGCGCCGGTGGTCGTGCTGACCCGGTCGCGCGGCGTGCTGGAAACGCCCCGCGTGTCGGTGTTCGACGTCGACGATTTCCTGGTGAGCCCCTGGAACGCGGAAGAGGTCGTGGCGCGCGTGTCGACGCTGTGCGGCAGGAAATCGCTGCGCCGGAACGCGAAGCCGCACGGCCTGTACGGTTTCCAGCTCGTGCGCAGCCGCCTCGCGGTCGAGTACGCGAGCCGCGAAGCCATCATGACGCCGAGCGAATTCGAGATCGCCCGGGTGCTGGTGCGCCACCTCGACACGCCCGTGTCGCGGCAGCAACTGCCCCAGGGGCCCCGATGCAACGGGGAGCTGGGCGCCAGCCGGTCGCTCGATGCGCTGGTGTCGCGCGTGCGCAAGAAGCTGGCATCGATCGTGGCGGGCGAATTCCGCGTGCGCTCGCTCTACGGCGTGGGCTACACGCTGGAGCGCGCACACAACCGGCACGGCAAGTGAGTTTTCGCGGGCAGCGCCCGCGGCATCCGAAGGGGTGACGCAAGGTCACCTTGAAAAAAGACGTTCGCCCATTCGCCTCCGAATTGAGGCCGGGCGTCGGCAGACCAACGAATGAATTCCGGCGAAGTGAGCCGGCTGGGATTGGCTTGAATTGAATTCAAGCCAATGGCGCAGCCGTGCCTGTTTGAATGGAATTGGATTTTGAAAAATCCATCAACCCGTATTTCACGCAGCCCGTGATTGAAACCATTGGGGGACAGGGCGCGCATGCAGGAACTTAAATTCACGGCGCCTGATTACACAGTCTGTGAATTTGTAAATTTAGTTTCGAAGTGGCCCCGAGGGCCAGTCCGAAGCCGCTCGAAGGGCCTCGTTTCTCCCTTGAAACACTGGATGGTCGTGAGGCGGCGGGTTGATGTGGAAGTGAAATTATTCAAACACATCAACAACTTGGAGGCGATCCGCTTGTGAAATTGATCACACTCCAATTGCAGGTTTATTCACAATCTAAGCAGACGTCCAGATTACATCTGTATTCACAGTTGTTAACTTTGGAGGGCCTCTCGTGACATTTTCACGGAACCCTCGGCCATTGCAAGTGGCGGATCGCGGACGTTCGATTGTTTTTGTAAACATTCAGAAAATAATATGAACGTGGTAAATGGCTCATGGAAGCGGCTCGAAAAGGGCGTGCTTGCGTGAGGCCGAGAGTGGGCATCGGAGGCGGTCGCCGCCGATGCCGGTGTGTCAGTGGTGTGCTGCAAGTGGCTGGGAAATGGCTTCGACGCCAATTCGCGAGGCCACAGGTCAAGTCGGTTTGATCTTCGTGTTGCCTCGGTCTGGCTTTGAAGTTGTTTTTTAGGAGTTGTCTATGTCTATCGGAAGTTCGTCTCAAGTGAATTCATTCATGTCGCCGGTGGTCCGGCTGACCGTTCGCCTCGGCCTGGGGCTCGGCGTGGCCATGACCCTGGGGCTGGGCGGCCTGGCCGCCGCGCAGGGCACGAAAGCCGCGCCCGCGCCCACCGAGGCTGCGCAGAAGAAGACCGTCGCGGTCGTGCTGACGCAGGCCAAGGTGGTCAAGGACGCGCAGGGCAAGGAGCAGCTGCTGGCGGCCGATTCGGTCAAGCCGGGCGACGTGCTCGAGTACACGGCCACCTACACCAACCACACGGGCAAGGCCGTCACCGGCCTGGTGGCCAACCTGCCGATCCCCGAAGGCCTGGAATACCTGCCCAAGACCGCCAAGCCCGGCGCGACGCTGGTCAAGGCCGCGACCAAGGACGGCGCCTTTGCCGCCGAGCCGCTGGCGCGCGTCGTCAACGGCAAGTCGGAGCCGGTTCCGTACAACGAGTACCGCTCGCTGCGCTGGACGCTGGGCCAGCTGCCCGCCAACGGCTCGGCCGCGGTGACCGCGCGCGCCAAGGTCGAAGTGGTGGTGCCGCCCGCGCCGGTGGCCGCTGCCGCCGACGCGCAGAAGGTTGCGCGCAGCACGCCCTGAGCTTCCCGCGCTGACGACGACCGTCGGCGGCCCTGAGCCGCGCTGACGGCCGGTTCTCTCTTTTCTTCAAAACCCCGCTGGTTTTTCCATTGCCGGTTTCCGTTCGCGGAAATCCCCGGCCGGGGTGAGTTCGTCCTTTTTTTGACCTTTTTTGACCCCAACCCCCGAGGAGAAACCCAAGTGATCCCTACCTTGTCTGCCCGTCGCACCGGCCCCGCGCCGCGCGCGCTCTGGGCGGGCGCAGCAGCCCTGACGCTGAGCTTCCTTTTTGGAAGTTCCGGCGCACTCGCTGCGGCTCCACCCGCCAACACCATCATCGGTAACCAGGCTTCGGCCACTTACCTGGACCCGAACGGCGCCAGCCAACTGGCCACCTCCAACCTCGTGCAGACGACGGTGCAGCAGGTCGGCTCGTTCAACCTGGACACCTACACCACCGTGACGACCAACGTGGTCAACACGAAGACCGGCGCTGCAGGCACGACCGTGTACGCACCGCACGTGCTGACCAACACCGGCAACGGCACCGACACGTTCACGCTGAGCGTGGCCGCACCGGCCAGCCCGAACGGCTTCACCAAGGTCGAAGTGTTCGCCGACGCGAACGCCGACGGCGTGCCCGACAGCACGGCCGCGCTGTGTACCGCGACCCTGGGGGCCGTTTGTAATGTTCCGGCCCAGACGGTCGCGGGCAACAACGGCACCTTCCCGTTCGTCGTTGCGTACTCGATCCCGAGCACGGCATCGTCGGGTACGTTCACCTCGCCGGTGGCTGCGACCATCACAGCCACGGCGGGTACGCCGGCGCTGTACGCGGCTGGCAACACGCAGGCAGCCGACGTGGACAACGTGAACCTCACGGACAAGGCGGCCTTCAATGCCACCAAGAGCCTGAGCGTTCCGGCGGTCAACTGGGTGAACAGCGGTGCCAAGCCGTGGCCCGCCGCTTCGGTGAACGGTCCGCGTTCTGTGGCTGGTTGCGTCGCTGACGTCGCAAGTGCAGGCGCGCCAGCAACGGGCTGCGTTTACACCACCTACACGCTGAAGTTCAACAATACCGGTGCCGCAGCGGGCAAGTTTGTGATGACTGATACGCTGCCCAGCGGTTTCACCTACGTCCCGGGCTCGGCAGTCTGGAGCAATATTCCGGGCACCGCGTTGACCGACGCGTCGGGAGACGACCAATCAGGTATCGACTTCTCCGCAACCGGCAACTCGCTGGCCTTCGTGGTGGCTTCGCTGCCGCAGAACGTCACGCAGACGGTGAGCTTCGTTGTGATGGTCAATAACACGGCGGCCATCGGCACGTCGACCACGACCAACACGGCCAAGTACAACCCGGTTACTGCGCCGGACGACACCAGTTCGACGAATACGAACAACCCGAGTTCGCCGACCAACCCCGCGAGCTACAACGTCGTGGGCACCTTCGGCATCATCCTCGGCTCGGCCGACGTCAGTGCCAGCCCCGTGGACTCGAAGGACACCGGCGCAGGCAACCCCAACACGACCGTGGCCGACACCACGACCGTCGCCACTGCTGGGGCCGGCACCACGGTGAAGTTCACGCAGACCGTGTTCAACATCGGCAATGCGGCTGACATCGTGAACCTTGCCGTGCCTGCGATTGGCACGCCGAGCAACACGTTCCCGGCGGGCACGACCTTCAAGTTCTTCGCCGCCGACGGCCTGACGCCGTTGATCGACAACAACGGCGACGGCATTCCCGACACCGGTCCTGTGCCGGCCAACGGCAGCGTGAAGTTCGTGCTGGCGGCCACACTGCCGGCCTCGGCAGCACCGGGCGCGGGCGGCAGTACGATCGTCATCGGTACCTCGGCGGGCGACAGCACCAAGACGGAATCGACGCGCGATACGCTGTCGGCAGTAACGGGTGTACTGGTCGACCTGACCAACACCACCGGCGGTAGCAACGATTCGCTCAAGGGTGACATCGGCACGGGCCCGAGCGTGGACCCGACGACCACCAACACGACGCCAGCAGGCACGGGCACGATCTTCACGTTGTTCATCAAGAACAACGACTCGGTGGCCAACGTCTACAGCCTGGCTGCGAGCCAGACCAACAGCTTCCCGGGCAGCCTGCCTGCGGGCTGGACGGTCAAGTTCGTGGATGCGGGTGCTACCTGCGCCGGCGCAGCGAGGACCACGATCAGCGTGCCCAACGGCGCTCCCCTCCCGACGCAGGTCGATGCCTGCGTGACGCCGCCTGCCACGCAAACGCCGGTCACGGGACAGCGGATCTACTTCCAGGTGCGTTCCACCATCACGACCTCCACGGGCGTGGTGGCGATGGACACGAAGCTGGATGCGGTGAACGTGATCACGGCCAACACCTACGGCGCGACGCTCACGCCGAACAACAGCGGCCAGGTCGCTCCCGGCGGTTCGGTTGTGTATGCCCACACGGTGACCATCACCGGCGCGCAAAGCTGCGGCACCAAGTACAGGGTCACCGCTTCGTTGCCTTCCGCGGATCAGACGGCAGGCTGGACTACGGCGCTGTATGTGGACAACAACGGCAATGGTCAGATCGACGCAGGCGACACGCTGGTGTCGGATCCGAATGGTGAAGTCATTCCGGCGGTTCCTCCTACCGGCGCAGCCCTGGACAGTGGCAAGACCCAGAAGCTGCTCGTCAAGGTCTTTGCACCGGGCGGTGCAACGGCAGGCGCCATCGACACCGCCAAGGTGACGGTGACCTTCCCTGACGTCCCGGCTTGCGGTAGCCCCTCGGCCACCGACATCACCACGGTCATCACGGGCCAGATGCGCCTCGTGAAGACGCAGGCACTGGACGTGAACTGCGATGGCGCCGAGGTCCCGTCCTCGTCGGCTCCGCTGGTCGCCAAGCCCGGTGAGTGCATCGTGTACCGCGTCGTTGCGACCAACGAAGGCGTGGCACCGGTCACCAACATGTCGATCAACGACGCGGTGCCGGCCTACACCTCCTTCACCGGTGCGACGCAGCCTCCGGCCCCCACCCAGTGCACGTCCACCGGCGTGTCTGGTACGGCCCTGGCCTACAGCAGCACCGCCACCGCCGTGGCTTGCGGCAGCGCAAGCAACACCGTGGCACCTGGCGGCAGCGCCACGCTGCTGTTCTCCGTGAAGGTCAACAACTGAGCTTCGCCTGAGTGAAGCGGAGCCGACGGGCACAAGCCCGTCGGCTCCCTCGCACAGGGCACACAAGCCTGTGCGTTTTCCTTTGCGCCTTCTCTCGTTTCTGAGGCGAGGGCGCAAACGAAAAAGTTCTTTCGTTTCTTCTGATCCCCACGCGGTGATCGATCAAGGGTTCGCGGCATGCTGTTCACTTTCAATCCCAGGAGCACACACCGGCCATCGTGGCGCGGATGGGCTGCCGCGCTCGCCGCTGGCGCGGCGCTGCTGCTGGGTGGTGCCGTGCAGGAAGCGAACGCCGCACCGGCCCCCGCCGGCATCGTGATCCGCAGCATCGCCACGGGCACGTACGTGCCCAACGGCCTGGCGCAGACCGAGACCATCTCGTCCAACGAAGTGATCGCCACGGTGCTGCCGGTGGAAGCGCTGGTGCTCACGCAAGACCAGTCGCGGTCGCGCCCACCCGCGAGCATCGTCACGCTGAGCCACCTGCTCACCAACACCGGCAACGTCGCCTCCACCTACACGCTGGCGCTGGCCAACAACGCGGGTGGCTGCGCGGCCGACACGCTCGATCTGTCGGCGCTTCGCGTGGTGCGCGATACCAATAACAACGGCGTGGTCGATGCGGCCGATCCGGTGGTGCAACTCAATGCCGCGGGCGCCATCGCGCTCAAGCCCGGCGAGACCGCTGCACTGCTGGTGCAGGGCACGATCCCCACCGCTGCGACCGGCGTGGCCTGCGTCGGCCTCACGGCCACCACCGCGCTGCAAGGCCTCACCGCGATCAACCGCGACACCGTCACCGTCGGCAACGCCGCCGCGCTGCAGCTGGTCAAGTCGGCCAGCTACCCCGGCAACGTCATCCCCGGCCAGACGCGCATCGACTTCTCGGTCTCGGGCACCAACATCGGCGCGCAGGACGCGCAGCCGTCCAACGTCATCGCGCCCACCAACACGCCACTGCTCGTGAACGGCGCGCCCAGCGCATTGGTCCTCGTGCGCGACCCCGTGCCCGCCGGCACCCAGTACGTGCCCGGCACGCTGCGCACCACCGCCGCCAACGCCGTCAAGCTGTACCGCCTGGCCAACGATCCGGCGTTCAGCTACCGCACCGCCGAAGACGCCTCGGCCGTCGAAGTGGCCATCGGCATCTCCACGCCCGTGGCGCGCAACGTGTCCATCGCGATGCAGTTCGCCGTCAAGGTCAACGCCGACCAGGTGGGCGAGATCCGCAACACCGCGCACAGCCAGTACAACGACGGCACCGGCCCGGCCACCGTGCCTTCGAACACCATCGTCATCAGCTCCAGCCAGGCGCGCATCGGCGTGGCCAAGGCGGCCTCCACCCCGCGCGTGAACCGCAGCGCCGACGGCAAGACCGACGGCACCGCCACCGTGCGCTTCAGCGTCAACGTGCGCAACTACGGCACGTCATGGCTGTACGGCGTGCAGGCCACCGACGTGATGGAAGGCGCGGGCACCACGCAGTTCGGCACCTACACGGCAGCCGTCGTGCCCGGCGCCAACCAGTACACCATCGTGCCCGGCTCGATCGTGATCGCGCCCGCACCCAGCGGCGGCACCGTCGCCGCGCCGAACCCCGCCTTCAAGGGCACCGCCGCCGCCTCGAACCTGCTGGCCGACGGCGCCGTGCTGCCCGTGGGCGGGCAGTTCACCGTGCAGTTCGATGCACGTATCAACTTCACCGGCCGCACCGGCACCTTGCTGAACACCGTCAAGGCTTCGGGTGCCCTCAATGCCGGCGGCCCCGCGGTGGCCCTGGACGACTCCGTCAACGGCGACAACCCCGACGCCGACGGCGACGGCAACCCCAACAACGACACCTCGCCCACGCCGGTGTCGACCCAGCTGCCCACGCTCACGCTGACCAAGCAGGCCTCCATCGCCCGGCGCGTGTCGCCCGGCGTCTACGAGCTGGACTACACCTTCAAGGTCACCAACACCGGCGCCGTCGCCGCGCCCAACGTGCGCGTGATCGACAACCTGAACTGCACCTTCGACATGGACAAGTCGAGCGGGCAGGTCGCCTCGTGGGAACTGCTGGGCCCGCCCAAGGCCGCCAACGGCAACCTCAACGCCGCCACCGGCTTCACCGGCCGCGCCACCTGCAACCGCACCACGCAGGACAGCGCCGACCCCTTCCAGCTGCCCACCGAAGTGGCGCTGAGCCTGACCGACGGCGCCCGCGCGCTGGCCCCGGGCCAGAGCGAACAGATCCGCCTGAGCGTGCGCATCACCGAGAAGGCATCGGCCATCGGTGGGCGCGTGTCGCTCACCAACAAGGCCTGGGCCGCCGCCTTCGAGCAGAACACCGTCAACGTCACGCCCACGATGCTGCTGGCGGCCACCGCCACCTCGGTGCAGGCGCTGCTGGTCGATCCGCAGGGCACGGTCTACAACGCATTGACCCGTCAACCTGTGGCCGGCGCGCTGGTCACCTACACGCGCCAGTCGTGCAGCAGCGGCACGGCCGGCCCGATCACCGCGGCCGAGATCTACGGCGCCGACTCGGGCACCTACACGCTCAACCCCAACGGCAGCGTCTCGATGACCACGGGCGCCGACGGCGCCTACCAGTTCTACCTGCAGACGCCGCCCGTGACGGGCCTGTGCACCTACGCACTCTCGGTCACGCCACCCGCAGGCAGCGGCTACGTCTACCCCTCGCAGCTGATCCCCGTCACCGGTGGCTCGTTCACCAGCTGCGGCGCCGTCGTGCCCAGCGCCGTGCCCCCGAAGGACGCCGACCCGACCAGCTACTACTTCCAGGTGCAGGCCGGCGCCAAGCCCGACGGCACGCCGTGCGACGCCGTGCACAACCACATCCCGCTCGACCCGGGCAACATCCTGGGCCTGGTGCTGCGCAAGGACGGCAGCAAGCGCCAGGTCGAGTTCGGCGACTTCATCGACTACGCGCTCACCGTCACCAACAAGACCGGCTTCCCCGTCACCGGCCTGACCTTCAACGACACGCTGCCCCCGGGCTTCGCCTACGTGGCCAACAGCGTGCGCCTGAACGGGCAAGTGGTGCCCAACCCCGCCGGCGGCGCCGGCCCGGGCCTGATCTTCAACTACCCCACGCTGGTCATTGCCCCCGACCAGTCGGCCATGGTGCGCTACCGCGTGCGCATCGGCGTGGGCGCGCCCACCAACGGCGACGCCATCAACCGCGCACGCGCCACCTCGGGCCCCATCCAGTCGAACCTGGCCAACTGGACCGTGCGCGTGACGGGCGGCGTGTTCTCCGACGACGCCTTCGCCTTCGGCAAGGTCTATCTGGATTGCAAGCGCAACACCGACCAAGGCAGCAAGCGCGACGGTCGCCAGGAAGGCGCCGACGAGATCGGCGTGCCCGGCGTGCGCCTGTACATGGAAGACGGCACCCACGTCGTCACCGACATCGAAGGCAAGTGGAGCCTGTACGGCCTCAAGCCCGTCACGCACGTGCTGCGCCTGGACCAGACCACGCTGCCGCTGGGCGCCAAGCTCGAAGTGCTCGACAACCGCAACTCGGGCACCCCCGAGAGCCGCTTCGTCGATCTGAAGAAGGGCGAGTTCCACAAGGCCAACTTCATCATCACGAACTGCGACGAGAAGAGCGTCATTGCCGACGTGGCCGCACGCCGCGCCGCCATCGCCGCGCGTCCCGACACCGAGGCCGAAGCGCAGGTGCGCCTGCGCCTGGACCCCGAAGGCAAGGTCGTGCCCGTGGGCGACGTGCGCGGCCTGCCGGCCACCGGCCAGGCGCTGGCCAGCGGCAGCACCGGCGCCGTGCAGCCCACCTCGGCGCCGCTGATCGCGCTGCCCGTGGCGCCGGCCAACGCCAGCAGCTTCGTCAGCGGCGGTGGCGGCAGCATGGGCGGCACGCTGGGCGTGCAGCCCGCGATCCCGACCGGCAGCCTGTTCTCGCCGCTGAACGGCGTGCCCACCTCGGGCCTGCCGTCGTCGGCCACCAGCGGCTCGGCCACCGGCGTCGGCGCGCAGGCCATGCGCCCCATCGGCACCGGCGGCGCGATGCTCGAACCGCGCACCAACCCGCTGCTGCCCCAGGCAGTTCCGAGTCCCATCGAACTCGAGACCCTGCTGCCCCAGCTGGAGAACAACACCCTGGGCTTCATCGGCCTGAAGGACCGCGACACCGTCGCCGGCCAGTCGATCAACGTGCGCGTCAAGGGCACGGCCGGCACCTCGTTGCGCCTGAGCGTGAACGGCACTGCCCTGGAAGAACGTCGCGTGGGAAAGAAGACCCAGCTGGCCTCCAAGAACATCGCCGCCTGGGAGTACATCGGCGTGGCCCTGCGCCCCGGCACCAACACCCTCAAGCTCGAAGCCGTCGACGGCTTCGGCAACGTGCGCGGCAGTGCCGACGAGATCACCGTCGTCGCCCCCGACAAGCTCGGCGCCATCGAGGTCGACCTGCCCGAGGTGGCGCGCGCCGACCTGCGCACGCCCGTCGTCGTCAAGGTGCGCCTGATCGACGCGGCCGGCGTGCCCGTGACCGCCCGCACGCAACTCACGCTGGAGACCGACCGCGGCCGCTGGCTGGCCGAAGACCTGAACCCCACCGAGCCGGGCACGCAGGTCTTCATGGACGGCGGCGCGGCCGAGTTCCAGCTGATGCCCCCGGGCGAGCCGGGCGATGCGCGCCTGCGCGTGAGCGCCGGCACCTTCGTCAAGGAAGTGCGCCTGGCGCTGCTGCCCGAGATGCGCCCCATGATCGGCGTGGGCATCGTCGAAGGCGTGCTCGACTTCACCAAGCGCGGCAAGCTGCCCATCGGCGCCATGCCTGCAGGCGCCGCCTTCGAAGCAGAGTTGACCGGCCTGAAGGACGAAGGCACCAACAGCCGCGCCGCCGGTCGCGCCGCCTTCTTCTTCAAGGGCACCGTCAAGGGCGAGTACCTGCTCACGGCCGCCTACGACTCCGACAAGACCCGCAAGGACCGCCTGTTCCGCGACATCCGCCCCGACGAGTTCTATCCGATCTACGGCGACTCCGCGGTCAAGGGCTTCGACGCCCAGAGCACCCAGAAGCTCTACGTGCGCATCGACAAGAACCGCTCCTACCTGCTGTACGGCGACTTCACCACCGCCAGCAGCACCGAGGTGCGCAACTTGAGCCAGAGCAACCGTTCGCTCACGGGCCTGAAGCACGTGTACGAGGACGAGAACGTGCGCGCCACCAGCTATGTCTCGCGCACCGCGCAGACGCAGCAGGTGGAAGAGTTCCGCGTGCTGGGCACCTCGGGCCCGTATTACCTGAGCGCCAGCAACGGCGAGTTCGTGGACAACAGCGAGCAGATCGAGATCGTGGTGCGCGACCGCAACCAGCCCAACATCGTGCTGCAGCGCACGGCCGTGGCGCGCTTCGTGGACTACACGGTGGAGCCGCTCACGCGCCGCATCCTGTTCACGCACGCCATCGCCTCCATCGACGCGAACCTGAACCCGCAGTCGATTCGCGTCACCTACGAAGTGGACTCGGGCGGCCCCAAGTTCACCGTGGCCGGCACCGACGTGCAAGTGAAGGTCGGCGAGAACCTGCAGCTGGGCGTGGTGGCCTCCACCGACCAGAACCCGCAGAACAAGCGCAACCTGCAGGCGCTCACGGGCGTGGCGCGCATCGGCCAGAACACCAGCGTGGCGGGCGAGCTGGTCAAGACCGACTCCGACGACAAGGGCAACGGCCACGGCGCGCGCGTGGAAGCGCGCTACCAGGACGAGAAGCTGGCCGTGGTGGCCCTGGCGGCCAAGACCAGCAAGGGCTTCGACAACCCCGGCGCGAGCTTCTCGGCCGGCCACACCGAAGCCTCGGCGCGCGCCGAGTACCGCGTCGACCCGACCCTGGCCGTGCGCGGCGAGGTGCTCTACAGCAAGGACGCAGCCCAGGTCGACGAGCGCAAGGGCGCCACGGTGAGCGTGCAGAAGAAGCTCAGCGACAAGACCGTCGCCGAGGTGGGCCTGCGCCACGGCCAGAGCAACAACGCGCTGGGCTCCAGCTCGGGCTTCGACTACGGCCAGATCTCCACCTACAACGGCCAGATGGGCAGCAGCATCGGCGCCAACAGCGTGACCACGCTGGGCGCGGCCGCCGCCGCAGCCGGCGTGGACACGCAGAGCCAGACGACCGTGCGCGGGCGCCTGTCGACCGAGGTGCCCGGCGTGGCCGGCGCGCAGGTGTTCGTGGAAGGCGAGCAGGACCTGAAAGACGGCAAGCGCCACGTGCTGGCCGTGGGCGGCAACTACGCCATCACCGACAAGACGCGCGTGTACGGCCGCTACGAGCTGATCTCCACGCTCAACGGCCCCTACGAGCTGGACAGCACGCAGCGCAACAACACCGGCATCGTCGGCATCGAGAGCAACTACATGGAAGGTGGTCGCGTGTACAACGAGTACCGCATCGCCGACGGCGCCGAAGGGCGCGGCGTGCAGGCGGCCATCGGGGTGCGCAACACCTTCAAGGTCAACGAGCAGATCCGCGTGACCGGGGGCATCGAGCACACGCGCGACATGAGCGGCTACAGCAACAGCAAGAACACCGGCACGGGTTATGCCGGTGGGCTGGGCGAATCGACCGCGATCACCAGCGGCATCGAATACATCACCGACCGGATCAAGGCCAGCGGCGTGTATGAAGCGCGCCGCGGCGACGACGCGAACACGCGCCTGTTCAGCGCCGGCTTCGGCTTCAAGCTCGATCCGTCCTGGAGCCTGCTGGCGCGCAGCATCGTGAGCGACAGCGAAGGCCAGGGCGCCAACGCGGGCAACGAGCGCCACCTGCAGCGCCACCAGATCGGCATCGCGTACCGCCCCGTGGACGACGACACCTGGAACGCGCTGGCACGCTACGAGCGCCGCTCCGAGCGCGTGGTGGGCGCGGGCAATGCGGCCGGCGCGCTGCAGGGCAGCAGCGTCTTCGGCGCCGAAAACGGTGCCAGCCTGCCGGGCAAGACGAGTGCAGACATCGTCTCGGCGCACGTCAACTACAACCCCGAGCCGGGCAAGGCGGTGATGGCGCGCTATGCCTTCAAGCTCAGCCGCGCCGACGACGGCACGCTGGCCAGCAAGTACTGGGCGCACCTGGTGCAGGCGCGCTACACGCAGGACATCAACCAGGACTGGGACTTCGGTGTGCAGGCCGGCCTGCTGTACGGCAAGGGCGGCGCGCTGCAGAAGACCTTCGGCGTCGAGGTGGGCTACCAGGTGCAGAAGAACATGTGGGTGTCGGCGGGCTACAACTTCGTGGGCCTGAACGACCGCGACCTGACGGCCAACGAGTACACGAGCAAGGGCGCCTACGTGCGGCTGCGCTTCAAGTTCGATGAGACCCATCTGGGCTTCGCTTCGACGGGGGAGACGAACACGGCCAAGGCACAGAAGGCCGAGAAGGTGGCTGTGGATGCGCCGGAAGTGGCCCCGCTGCCGATGCGCACGGTGTTGCAGGCCGAGGCGCTGTTCGAGCCCGCCAAGTCCTTCATCAAGCCGCAGGCACACGACACGCTGAACACGCTGGCCGCGCAGATCAAGGCGACCGAGGCGCAGGTGGTGATCCACATCAGCCACTCGGACGCGCAGCAGGGCAGCGCCGACGAGCGCATGCAGCTGGTCGCGCAGCGGACCAATGCCGTGCGCAGCTACCTGATCGGGCGCGGCGTCGACGTGCTGCGCCTGCGCACCGATACCAAAGAAGACACGCAGCCTGTCGCAGGCGATGACAGCAGCGCCAAGAGCCGCTGGGTCGTGATCGCCGCGGCCGCGCAAGAAACCCGCTGAACGAGACCATGATGCAAAGCAGAACGAGAAACGAAGCGGGCGGGATGGCGCGGTTCGGCGGGGTGTTGAAGGGCGTGCTTGCCGCGACGGCCTTGTGGCTGTTTGCCATGCCGGGCGCACAGGCTGCAACCGCTGCGTGCACGCCGCAGTCGGGCTACAACAGCTGCGTGACCTTCACCCATTCGGGCTCGGCGCAGACCTTCACGGTGCCTGCGGGCGTGTCGTCGGTGCGCGTCACGATGTGGGGCGCCGGCGGCGGCGGCTCCACCGCCGCCGGCGGTAACTCGGCCAACGGGGGCGCCGGCGGCTTTGCCGACGGCACCGTGTCGGTCACGCCCGGCACCGCCATGGCGGTGACGGTGGGGCAGGGCGGGCAGAACGGGGGCACCGGCGCGACCTACGGCCGCGGGGGCGGCGGCGGCAATGGCGCGAACGCGGGCGTTGCCGGTTCGTCGGGCGGCGGCATGAGTGCGCTGTGGAACGGCGGCACGGAGTTTTCGGCGGCCGCCGCGCGACTGATCGCGGGCGGTGGCGGCGGCAGCGCGTTCTGGACCGACGTCGGCAGCCCGGTGCCGGGCGGCGGCGGTGGCGCCAACGGGGGCTCGTCCACCGGCACGGGCGGACGGGGCGGCACCCAGGCCGCCGGCGGTGCGCGCGGCACCCCGAGCGCGGGGACCGTCGCGGCCACCTGTCCGGCCGGCACTGACGGCAGCGCCTTGCAGGGCGGCACCGGGTGCTCGGCGGTCGGTGGCACCCCCCTCCAGTACGAGGGCGGTGGTGGCGGCGGCGGCGGCTGGTTCGGCGGCGGCGGCGGCATGGCCCAGTGCAGCAACACGCCCAATCCCGTCTCGGTCGGCTGTTCCTACAACGGACCGGGCGGCGGCGGCTCGGGCTTCATCGGCACGGGCGTGACCGGCGGCGTGATCACCGCGGGAGCGGACGGCAGCTACTCGGCGGCTTCCAACCCGGCCAACCAGGGCAACACGCTCTACCAGGGCGGCGTCGGCGTGGGCGGCGCGCGCGCTTCGCTGACCGGCTCCACCGGCGGCAACGGCCTCGTCGTCATCCAGTTCAACGTGGTCAGGCTGCAGCTCGCGAAGGCCTGGTCGGCCGGCAGCAACACCGGCGACGTGGCGAGCATTGGCGCCTCTACGGGCGGTACCAACTTCTTCGGCGCCAGCAACACCTCGGCCTTCACCTCGACGGCGTCCACTGCCGCTTCCAGCTCCGTCGTGGGCGTGAACATCGGCAACGTCATCACGCTGCCCGCCGAAACACTGACCACCGGCACGCTGGCGAACTACAACACCGTGCTGTCATGCACCGTGAACAGCGGCACGATGGCCAGCACGTTGAGCGGCACCAACGGACAGGTATCGAACACGCTGACGATCGCCCTCGGCGACATCGGCAAGGACATCGTCTGTACCTACACCAACACGCGCAAGACCGCGACCCTGCAGCTGGCCAAGTCGTGGAACCCCATCAGCGTGACGGGCAACGTGGCGAACATCGGCGCCACCACGGGCGGCGCGGCCAACACTGCGGCGTTCTCGTCGACGGCACCGACGGCCAACACCAGCGCGACCGTGACCGTGGCGGCCGGCAACACGATCACCTTCCCCGCGGAAACCATGAACGGCGGCGTGCTGCCGAACTACACGACCGTGCTGTCGTGTACCGCCGGCGGCGGCGCGACGGCCAACAGCCTGAGCGGCACCAACGGCCAGGCGACCAACACGCTGCAGATCGGCGCGGGCGACGCGGGCAAGGCCATCGTCTGTACCTACACCAACACGCCGAAGACCTCGACGCTGCAGCTGGTCAAGTCGTGGGGCGCCAACAGCCTCACGGGCAACGTGGCGAGCATTCCCGCCTCCACGGGTGGCACCAACAACACCACGGCCTTCACGGCCACGGCCCCCACGGGCGCGAACAGCGGCACCGCCGTGACCGTGGCCACGGGCAACACGATCACGCTGCCGGCCGAGACGATGTCGCCGGGCACGCTGGCGAACTACAACACGGTGCTGGCGTGTACGGCCGGCGGCGGCGCCACGGCCAATGCGCTCAGCGGCACCAACGGACAGAACAGCAACACGCTGCTGGTCGGCGCGGGCGACGCGGGCAAGGCCATCGTCTGTACCTACACCAACACGCCGAAGACGGCGACGCTGCAGATCGCCAAGGCCTGGGGTGCGAACAGCATCGCCGGCAACGTGGCGAGCCTGGGCGCGAGCACGGGCGGTGCGAACAACACCACGGCCTTCACGGCGACGGCACCCACAGGCGCCAACAGCGGTGCGGCCGTGACCGTGGTCGCCGGCAACACCATCACCTTCCCCGCGGAAACGATGCCGACGGGGACGCTGGCGAACTACAACACGGTGCTGGCCTGCACGGCCGGCGGCGGCGCCACGGCCAACGCGCTCAGCGGCACCAACGGGCAGGCCACCAACACCTTGCTGATCGGCCCGGCCGATGCGGGCAAGGCGATCCTGTGTACCTACACCAACACGCCGAAGACGGCCACGCTGCAGATCACCAAGTCCTGGGGCGCGGGCGCCATCAGCGGCAACGTGGCGAGCATCGGCGCGAGCACGGGCGGCGCGAGCAACACCACGGCGTTCACGGCGACCGCACCCACGGCGGGCAACAGCAGCACGGTGAACGTGGTGGCGGGCAACACCATCACGCTGCCGGCCGAGACGATGCCCACGGGCTCGCTCGCGAGCTACAACACGGTGCTGTCGTGTACGGCAGGGGGCGGCGCCACGGCCAACGCGCTGAGTGGCACGAACGGGCAGAACAGCAACACGCTGCTGATCGGCGCGACCGACGCGGGCAAGGCCATCGTCTGTACCTACACCAACACCGGAAAGCCCGCGACCCTGACCCTCGCCAAGCGTTCGCTCGGCGGCGTGGCCGGCTTCGACTTCACGGGCACCAACGGCGTGGCGGCGCACACTATCACCACCACCGTGGCCGGCACGGCCGTCAACGGGCCGCTGCAGACGCTGACCGCGACGGGCACGGCGACCACCTTCACCGAAACCTACACGCCGGCCACGGGCGTGCCCGACTACGTGATCACCGACGTCAGCTGCACGGGCATGGGCAGCGGCGGCACGGTGACGCGCGGCACCGCGCAGAACACGAACCAGTTCACGCTGAATGCCGCGGCGACGGTGGCGGGCTCGAACATCGTCTGTACCGTCACCAACGCCAAGGCGCCGACGGTGCAGCTGCGCAAGAAGTGGGTCAACGCGCTGGTCAACGACGCCTTCACGCTGACCGCCTCGGGCACGGTGCACCCGAACCACAACATCGGCTACGCCTTCAACCTGCAGGCCACGGCCAACACACCCAACGAAACCGACACCGGCGGCGCGCAGCGCGTGGCAGTGGGCGACACCGTGACCCTGTCGGAGACGCCGTTCGGCACCAACGCCGGCTCGTACACCGCCAGCGCCTGGAGCTGCACCGGCGGCGGTTCGCTCAGCGGCAACCTGCTGACCCTGGGCAACGCCGATGCGGGCCTGCCGATCATTTGCGAGATCACCAACACCGCGAAGACGGCGACCGTCACGCTGGCCAAGACCTGGTCGGGCGCGATCGTCAACGACGCGGTGAGCGTCGCCGGCACGGGCCTCACGGCGCTGGCCTCGGTGGCCAACACGGCCGCCGAGACCGACACCGGCGCCGCACAGGCCGTGCCCGTGGGCAGCGTCATCACGCTGGCCGAGAGCTTCACCACCGGCAGCGCCGCCAACTACACCAGCGCGCTGAGCTGCACCGGCACCAGCGGCCTGTCGGGCAACACGCTGACGGTGGGCGCGGCCGACACGGCCATCGTCTGTACCTACGCCAACACGCGCAAGACGGCGGCGGTGACCTTGTCCAAGAGCTGGAGCGGCGCCATCGCCGGCGACAAGGTCAACCTGACGGTCAGCGGCAGCGCCGCCGAAGTGACGGGCGCGACCGCCGGCACGTCGACCGCGCCGGCCACCACCACCAACGCCACGGCCACCGCGGCCAGCGGCGCCACGGTGACGCTGGCCGAGGCCTTCACCACCGGCAACGCCGCCAACTACACCACGACGCTGGCCTGTACCAAGGTGTCGGACGGCAGCACGGTGACGGTGAGCGGCAGCGGCCTGAGCCGCACCTTCACCATGCCGTCGGACAGCGCGGTCAACTGCGCCTACACCAACACGCGCAGGACCGCGACGCTGCAACTGGCCAAGGCCTGGAGCGCCGGCAGCACCACGGGCAACGTGGCGAGCATCGGCGCGACCACCGGCGGCGCGAACAACACCGCCGCGTTCACGGCGACGGCGCCGACGGCGGGCACCAGCGGCACCGCGGTGTCGGTGGCCGCGGGCGACACGCTCACCTTCCCGGCGGAAGCCATGACCACGGGCACGCTGGCCAACTACACCACCGTGCTGTCGTGTACCGCCGATAGCGGCGCCACTGCCAACGCGCTGAGTGGCACCAACGGACAGAACAGCAACACGCTGCTGGTCGGCGCGGGCGACGCGGGCAAGGCCATCGTCTGTACCTACACCAACACGCCGAAGACCGCCACGCTGCAGATCGCCAAGGCCTGGGGTGCGAACAGCATCGCCGGCAACGTGGCGAGCATCGGCGCGAGCGCGGGCGGATCGAGCAACACCACGGCCTTCAACGCAACGGCGCCCACGGGCGCCAACAGCGGCACGGCCGTGACCGTGCAGGCCGGCAACACGATCACGCTGCCGGCCGAGACGATGGCGCCGGGCACGCTCGCCAACTACACCACGGTGCTGGCGTGTACGGCCGGCGGCGGCGCCACGGCCAACGCGCTCAGCGGCACCAACGGGCAGAACAGCAACACGCTGCTGGTCGGCGCGGGCGATGCCGGCAAGGCCATCGTCTGTACCTACACCAACACGCCCAAGACCGTCACCGTGCAGCTGCGCAAGGCCTGGAGCGCGGACAGCACGAACGGCGACGTGGCCAGCATTGGCGCCACCTCGGGCGGCAGCAGCAACACGTCGGCGTTCACCGCGACCGCACCCACCGCCGGCAACAGCGGCACGGCGGTGTCGATGGTCGTCGGCGGCACGCTCACGCTGCCGGCCGAGACGATGACCACGGGCTCGCTCGCGAACTACAGCACCGTGCTCGCCTGTACCGCCGACGGTGGCGCCACCACCAACCCGCTGAGCGGCACCAACGGCCAGGCGAGCAACACGTTGGCGATTGCCGCGGCCGACGCCGGCAAGGCCATCGTCTGTACCTACACCAACGCGAAGAAGACGGTCACCCTGCAGGTGCGCAAGGCCTGGGGCGCGAACAGCGAAGCGGGCAATGTCGCCAGCATCGGCGCGACCACGGGCGCGACCAACAACACGGCCGCGTTCACCGCGACCGCACCCACGGCCGGCAACAGCGGCGCGGCGGTGGTGGCGGCCGTGGGCAACACCATCACCTTCCCCGCGGAAACGATGCCCACCGGCACGCTGGCCAACTACACGACCGTGCTGTCGTGTACCGCCGACGGCGGCGCCACGGCCAATGCCCTGAGCGGCACCAACGGCCAGGCCAGCAACACGCTGGTGATCGGCGCGGGCGACGCCGGCAAGGCCATCGTCTGCACCTACAGCAACAATCGCCTGCCGACGGTGCAGATCCGCAAGCAGGCACTGGGCGGCACGGGCACCTTCGCGTTCAGCGGCACCAACGGCTTCGGCTCGGACAGCATCAACGTCTCGGTGTCGGGCTCGACGGTGGTGGGCACCATCAAGACGCTCACCACGGCCAACACGCAGACGGTGCTGACCGAAGTCGCGGCCTCGATGCCCGGCGGCTTCGCGTTCTCGGGCGCGACCTGCACGGGCCTGGCGGGCGGGGCGACGGCGGCCGTCGACCTGGTGGCGGGCACCGTCACGCTGCCCGCGGCCGGGCTGACGAACGGCACGGCGGTGGTCTGTACCTTCACCAACACGCTCGCGGCCATCGTGAGCGGCCGCGTGTTCCTGGACAACGGCGTGGGCAGCGGCACGGCCAACGACGGCCTCGTCAACGGCGGCGAAGGTCCGCTGTCGGGCGTGAGCGTGCGGCTGACCAACTGCGGCGCCACCGTGTACGCGAGCGCGCTCACGGACGCCTCGGGTGCCTACAGCCTGAGCGTGCCGGCCGGCACGGCCACGGGCTCGGCGATGTGCGTGGAAGAAACCAACCCGGGCACGCGCGTGTCGACGGGTGCCTCGGTGGGCAACGTCGCGCTGCCCTCGGGCTCGGCGGTGGCCGCGGCCGGTGGCACCTACACCTACACGCGCACCGGCACGCCCGACCGCATCGCCTTCAGCTGGAACGGCACGGGCCACGCCAACCTGAACTTCGGCGACGTCGACAACAGCGCCTTCGCGACCGACGGCGCCAAGACCGGCCTGCCGGGCAGCACCGTGACCTACGCCCACACCTTCACGGCCGGCACGGCAGGGCAGGTGCGCTTCAGCGTGGCGAGCGAGACGGCCACGCCGGCCATCACCGGCTGGACGACGAAGGTCTTCGCGGACGTGGGTTGCACCGGCAGCCTGCAGCCCGGCGCGGCGCAGCTGTACCCGCCGAGCGCGGCGGCCACGCCCGTGGCCTTCGCGGGCAAGGTCTGCGTGATCGTGCAGGAGTTCATTCCCGCCACGGCGCCGATGGGCTCGAACAACAAGGCGACGATCCGCGCCGACTTCACCTACACCAACGCGAGCCCGTCGCTCAGCGGCAGCTTCACGCTGGACGACCTCACGACGGTGTCGGGCGTGGCGCTGGAGCTGAAGAAGGAAGTGCGCAACATCACGCAAAGCGGCACCTTCGGCGTGAACAACCAGGCCAAGTCGGGCGAGACGCTCGAGTACCGCATCACCTACACGAACAACGGCGACGCGCCGATCCGCAGCATGGTCGTGAACGACATGACGCCGGGCTACACCACCTTCGTGAGCGCGACCACCGGCACCACGCCGGCGTCGCTCACGGGCTGCGTCAAGACCACGCCGGCGAACGCGCCGCCCGCGGGCGCGGTGGCCTGCACCACGGCCCAGCCCGCCGGCGGCACGGGCGCGATCGACTGGCGCTTCACGGGCACGGTCGAGCCGGGCGGCACGGGCTTCGTGCTGTTCCAGGTGAAGGTGGACTGAAGACCTGGCAGGGCCTTCAGGCCCGGCGCTTGAACAGTGCGGACGCGCCGCTGGCCCGCGCCACGTCGTCCGCCGCGGCCAGCAGCTGCGGGCCCAGCGCGAGCATGCGTTCTTCCGTGAGCCGCACCAGCGGCCCCGCGATGGTGATGACGCCGATCACGCCGCCGTGCGCACCGCGCACCGGCGCGGCCATGGCGGTCATCGCGGGGGCGAACACCTCGTTGATCATCGAGAAGCCGCGCTTGCGCGTGGCGCGCAGGAACACGAGCAGCGCCTTCACGGTGGTCGGCGCTTTCGGACCGAAGTCTTCCGGCTGGCCGAAGCCCTGTTTCGCGACGAGCTGCAGCGCCTGTTCGTCCGTCATGGTCGAGAGCCAGGCGTGGCCCGCGGAGCTGCATGAGAGGTTCACCGACAGGCCCATGTCCGGGTCGTAGCGCAGCCCGCGCGTGGCGCCTTGCGCCTTCGCGACGAAGGTGAGTTCGTCGCCGTCGACCACCGCCAACCGCACCAGCTCGCCCGACGCGACCGCGAGGCGGTCGAGCAGCGGCTGCGCCACGTCGACGATGCCGCTGTTGCTCAAGAAGCTCAGGCCCAGCGACACCAGCTTGATGGTCAGCATGTAGTCGCCATGGCTCTGGTCTTGCCGCACATAGCCGTAGCGCACCAGTTCGCTCAGCAGGCGGTGGGTGGCGCTCAACGGCATTTCCAGCTCGGCAGAAAGCGCGGAAAGCGCTCGGCCCTCGGGGTGGCCGGAGAGGTGTTCGAGCACCTTGAAGCTGCGTTCGAGTATGGCTGTCATGAGACGACTCTAGCATTTTGCCAAGTGTTTTCACTAGTAGAAAGATTTTCCACTAAATCGATAAGATCGCGCCGCCAGGAGTCGGAGCGCGTGTGAAGCGCCCCGGCATGGACCGCTCAATCGCACGCTGGAGAACAACTTTGAGAACGCTTTACCGCTCGCTGGCCACCGCCGGCCTTGCCCTCGCCCTGGTCGTTCCTGCTGTTGCGCAAGCGCAGCAGGAGCGCGTGATCCGCTTCGGCCACCTGAACAACGCCGACCATCCCGTGAGCTTCGGCGTCAAGCGCTTTGCCGAACTGCTGTCGGCCAAGAGCGGCGGCAAGATGAAGGTCCAGGAGTTCCCCGCCTCCCAGCTGGGCAACGAGATGCAGCAGCAGTCGGCCCTGCAGGGCGGCGTGCAGCAGATGTCGGCACCGGCCACCACGTCGCTGGCCGGCATCGTCAAGGAGTTCGGCCTCGTCGACTTCCCCTTCTCGGTGAACAACTTCGCGCAGGCCGATGCGCTGCTCGACGGCCCGTTGGGCCAGGCCCTGATCGCCAAGCTCCCCGAGAAGGGCCTCGTCGCCCTGGGCTACTGGGACCTGGGCTTTCGCAACGTCACGAACAGCAAGCGTCCGATCACCAAGCCTGAAGATCTCGAAGGTCTGAAGATCCGCGTGATCCCCAACCCTGTGTTCCTCGAGACCTTCAAGGCCTTCAAGGCCAACCCCGTGCCGATGCCTTTCGCCGAGCTGTACGGCGCCCTCGAAGCCAAGGCGGTCGATGGCCAGGAGAACCCGTATGCGGTGATCCTGTCGAACAAGTTCTACGAAGTGCAGAAGTTCGTCAGCGCCACCAACCACGTGTACGCCGCCAACATCGTGCTGGTGAGCAAGAAGTTCTGGGACTCGCTCACGCCCGCCGAGCAGAAGATGATGAACGACGCGGCCAACGAGGCACGCGGCTACCAGCGCCAGGTCAGCCGCGCCGCCGCGCAGAAGGCCGTGGGCGACCTGCAGGCCAAGGGCGCGCAGTTCAACGAACTCTCACCAGCTGAACAGAAGCGCATGCGCGACATCGCCAAGCCCGTCGTCGACAAGTTCGCCGCCCAGTACGACCCCGCCATCGTCAAGCTCTACAACGACGAGCTCGTGCGCATCCGCAAGTAGCGCGCCCCCACGGCTGACGACGAATTCCTTCTTCGTTCACGCCGGCAATTTCCGTCACTCCCACGTCTGCGCCTGCCGCCACCCGCGGCGCAGCGACACGTGCTGGGCGCGTGCGCCCGTCCGATTCCGCCATTGACCACCAAGAGGAGACTCCGTTGAAACATTCCAGATCCTTTCCCTTCGGACTTGCATCGGCCGCCGCGCTTGCGCTGGCATTGACTGCCTGCGGCGGAGGCGACGGCGGAGGTGGCACGGCCTTGCCGTTCCTGCCCGTGGCGCCTGCGCCTGCTGCATCGGCACCGCCGCCCGCACCGACGGACGAGGTGCCGGCAACGCCCACCGAACCGGTGGCCGAGGTCGACGACAGCTTCGACGAGTACTACAACGTCTGCCGCGGCACCAACCCCAAGTGCTACAACGACTGGGGCGCCTTCGCCAGCACGCCCGACCGCGTGCTGATCTACTCGCGCACCGCCGGCCCGCGCCATGCCGTGCTCGGCACGCCGATGGCGGCCGGCCTGAACCCGACGATGAACACCGACAACGTGATGCAGGCGGGCCTCGTGCGCATGCTGTCGGCCGAGGGCATCACGGTCGACTGGACCGAGGACGTGGCCGTGCTGGGCAGCCGCATCAACAACTACAAGGCGATCATCTTCGCGAGCTCGAACCGCGACACCTTGTGGAACGGCGCCGTGAGCACCAGCCAGGACGCCGCGCGCACCGCACTGCGCAACTACATGCGCCGCGGTGGCGGCTTCGTCGGCCTGCACAACGCCTTCGGCGCCGAATACAACTGGCCCTACTACGAAGGCCTGTTGGGCAACGCGAACTTCTACAACCACGGACCGAACCGCGCGGGCGATGTCGAGATCGTCTCGGACGACCCTTCGACGAAGGACGTGCCCAAGCGCTTCTCGTTCCAGGACGAGTGGTACAACCTGATGCCCTTCCCGACGAAGGTGAAGTTCCTGGCCAAGGTCGACACCTCGACGCTGAAGCCGCTCACCTCCGCGCCGCATCCCGGCCACGCCGACTTCCATCCGGTCGCCTGGTGCCAGTACTACGACGGCGGCCGCGCATGGCTCACGACCCTCGGGCACAACGCGCACTCGTTCACCGCCGACCTGTCGGGCGTGGGCGCCATCGAGTTCCAGAAGCTCGTCGTGCAAGGCGTGAAGTCGGCGATGGGGCTGACACCTTTCTGCACCACTGAGTAACCACGACCTCCCGGGGCCGGTGCGGCGCCGTGTGCGCGCCACCGGTCGTTTCGAACACCCCTGTTCCAACGTTCACCGAGTAGAGACATCCATGAAGAAAAAATCATTGGTCACGCTGCTGATCTCGTGCGGCGTGCTTGCATCGCCGTTGCTGATCACCGCCTGCGGCGGCTCCAGCGGCGGTGGCGGCACGCCCGTGCTGCCCGTCGTGCCGGCCCCTGCGCCGCCGCCGTCTGCCGGCACACCGCCGCCCGCATCGTCACCGGCCGCCGCCGCACCCGCGGCCGACCTGTCGGACTGCTGCACCGCCGGCGACAAGGACTTTCCGAAGGTCGGCGGCAACCTGGGCAACCAGAACTATTCGAGCCTGCGCAAGATCAACAAGGGCCTGGTCACGCAACTGGGCGGCGCCTGGGTCAACCAGATCGAAGGCGGCATGACCACCGGCAACAACCAGGGCACCACCGTCGTCGTCGACGGCGTGCTCTACATCGAGTCCGCACTGGGCAACGTGGTCGCGGTGGACGGCAAGACCGGCGTGACGAAGTGGAAGTGGACCACGCCCTACGGCAGCATCACCCGCCGCGGCGTGGCCGTCGCCAAAGACCTGGGCCTGGTGTTCACCGTGGCCACCGGCAACCGCCTCGTGGCGCTGCGCACCGACACCGGCGCCGTCGAGTGGATCAAGCAGTACCCGACCAGCAGCACCGATCCCGACTACAAGGGCGCGCTGCAGAAGGTCGCGCTGGTCTATCACGACAAGCGCCTGTACCTGGGCACCAACGACGGCAACCGCGGCGCCGCATTCTCGGCCGACGCACTCACCGGCAAGGTCCTGACCACCTTCTGGGGCGTGCCCCGCGCGGGCGAGCTGGGCTACGACACCTGGGGCGGCGCGCCCGACACGGCACGCACCGGTGCCACGCCGTGGATCCATCCCGCGGTCGACCCCGAGCTGGGCCTGGTGTACTGGACCTTCGGCAACGTGCGCGGCGGCTCGTCGCAGGACGGTTCCTCGCGCCCGGGCCAGAACCTGTTCGCCAACTCCATCGTCGCGCTCGACCTGAAGAGCGGCGAATACAAGTGGCACTTCCAGTCGGTGCACCACGACATCTGGGACATGGACAACGTGATGTCGCCCGTGCTCGCCGACGTGAAGATCGACGGCAAGGACCGCAAGGTCGTCATCTACGGCAGCAAGACGGGCATGTACTACATCCTCGATCGCAAGGACGGCAGCGCGCCGCTGGGCATCGACGAAGTGCCCGTGAAGCAGGACGCCCGCCAGGCCAGCTGGCCCACGCAGCCTCTGCCGCGCCAGGGCGCCTGGACCGAGACCTGCATCGTCGACCAGCCGCTGGGCACGGCCATTCCGGGCGACCCGAACCGCGCGGTGCCCAACTACACGAAGGGCTGCCTGTACGACGCGCACTGGGACGTGCCGATCCTGTCCATCCCGGGCCACGGCGGCGGTGCCAACTGGAACCACCAGTCCTTCAGCCAGCGCACGGGCCTGGTCTACACGGGCATGGGCTACGTGTCGGCGGCGCACTCGCTCAGCGAGTCGAGCAACGGCCTGCGCCCGCCGGGCACCTACATGACCGGGGCGGTCGTGGCGGTCGACCCGAGCACGAACCTCGTCAAGTGGAAGAAGCCGCTGCCGTACTCGGTGGCGCACGGCAACGGCATCCTGAGCACGGCCTCCGACCTGCTGTTCATCGGACAGCCCGACGGCAACCTGCTGGCGCTCGATGCGCAGGACGGCACCGAGCTGTGGCGCTTCCAGACCGGCGCGGCGATCAGCGCGAGCCCGGTCTCCTACGAGATCGACGGCGAGCAGTACATCGCGGTGTTCTCGGGCGGCACCAGCATTCCGTACGGCGACTCGGCCCCGCGCGGCGACCGGCTGTGGGCCTTCAAGGTCGGCGGCGCGGTGACCGCGGCCGCCACGCCGACACCGCCCGTGGTGCGCCGGCCCGTGTCGGGCCAGGCGGTGGAGGGCGCGGCACTGCCGACGCCGAACACCGTGTTCCTGGCGCGCGTGCAGACGGCGGCGAACGAACCGGGCGCGACCGAGTCGACGGCCGTCAATGCCATGACGCCGACCTTCATGCGCGTGCCAGTCAACACCGCCGTGACCTTCACCAACCCCGCAGCCAACGCCAACACCCACTGCGCCACGCAGTTCTTCGAAGGGCGGTTCAATTTCAGGCTGACCCCGGGCCAGTCGCAGACCCACACCTTTGACACGCCGGGCGAATACTTTTACAACGACTGCCATAGCCCGCGCCCGACGGGAAAGATCGTCGTTTATTGAAATGTCCCTCAACCCCAACCCTGAAGGAGCAATGCGATGAAGTGGTGCAAGCCTGAGTTTGAAGAAATGCGTTTCGGTTTCGAAATCACGATGTACATCTCCGCTCGCTGAGCGCGCAGACCCACGGCACCGGCCTTGCGCCGGTGCCGTGTTTTCTTGTTGGACCCCCATGAAGATTCTGGTGCTGGGTTCGGGAGCGGGCGGTGGCTTCCCTCAATGGAATTGCAATTGCCGCCTGTGTGCCGGCCAGCGAAGCGGGCAGGTGCGGGCCACGCCCCGCACGCAGAGTTCGATCGCCGTGTCGGCCGATGGCGAACGCTGGATTCTGCTGAATGCCTCACCCGACCTCGGCGCGCAACTGCGCGCCTCGCCGGCCCTGTGGCCGCGCCACGGCCTGCGCCATTCGCCGATCGAGGCGGTGGTGCTGATGGACTCTCAAATCGACCACGTCGCAGGCCTGCTGAGCCTGCGCGAAGGGCAGCGGCTGCAGCTGTACTGCACGCCCGAGGCCCATGACGACCTCAGCGGCAGCCTGCCGCTGCTGCGCACGCTCGACAGCTACTGCGGCGTGACCTGGCACCCGTTGTCGCTCGAGCCCGGCGGCGGTGCCTGGCACGACATCGCCGGGCTGCGGCTGCAGGCCGTGCCGGTGCCCGGCAAGGCGCCGCCGTATTCGCCGCGCCGCCAGACCGAGGCGCGCAGCGAGAACGCCGCGGTGCTCATCGAAGACCCCACCACCGGCAAGCGCGTGCTCTACGCGCCGGGCCTGGCGCAGGTCGGCGAGGCCGAGCGCCGCAGCCTCGACGCCTGCGACTGCGTGCTCGTCGACGGCACCTTCTGGACCGAGGACGAAATGGTCGCGGCCGGGCTCGGCAAGAAGCACGCGGCCGACATGGGCCACCTGCCGCAATGCGACGGGCCGCACGGCCCCGGCATGCTGAAAGCACTCGACGCCTGCGCTGCAAAACGCAAGGTGCTCATCCACATCAACAACAGCAACCCCATCCTGGACGAAGACGGGCCACAGCGCGCACAGCTCGTGCGCCGCGGCATCGAGGTCGCGTTCGACGGCATGGCCCTGGAGATCTGAACACGTGACCCAAGAGACACAAGGCCCATGGTCCCCGCAGGAGTTCGAAGCGAGGTTGCGCGCCATGGAGTCGCGCTACCACAGCCACCACCCGTTCAATCGCCGGCTCAACGCGGGCGAGCTGCAGCCCTTCCAGGTGCGCGGCTGGGTGGCGAACCGCTTCTACTACCAGTGCCGCATCCCGGTGAAGGACGCCGCCGTTCTGTCCAACTGCGACGACCGCGCCACGCGCCGGCGCTGGGTGGTGCGCATGCTCGACCACGACGGGCACGGCGCCCATGAAGGCGCCAACGCGGGCGGCATCGAGATCTGGACCCGCCTGGGCATCGCCACCGGCCTGGCGCGCGAGGTGCTCGAGTCGCACGCGCTCGTCGTGCCCGGCGTGCGCTTCGCGGTCGATGCCTACGTGAACTTCGCGCGCACGGCGCCGTGGCAGGAGGCGGTGATTTCGTCGCTCACCGAGATGTTCGCGCCGCGCATCCACAAGGACCGGCTCGCGGGCTGGCCCACGCACTACCCGTGGATCGACACCTCGGGCCTGGACTACTTTCGCAGCCGCATTCCACTGGCCGACCGCGATGTCGAGCACGGCCTCGAAGTGGCGATGCAGTGGTGCACCACGCGCGAGCGGCAGCAGCGCGCGCTGCAGATCCTGGGCTTCAAGCTCGACATCCTCTGGGCCATGCTCGACGCGATCGAGAAGGCTTACCCCGACGACCTTCCGAAAGACCAGCAACCATGACCGCATGGACCGACGATGCCCAACCGGCGCTCACCTCGATCTACCGCATGCAGTGGGAAGAGGCGCAGCAGTGCCACGTGCTGCTGTTCCCCGAGGGCATGATCAAGCTCAACGGGCCGGCGGCCGAAATCCTCCAGCGCTGCGACGGCAAGACCTCGGTGGCCGCACTCGTGGCGGACCTGGAGCGCACCTTCGGCGAGAGCGACCTGCATGCCGACGTGCTCGAATTCCTGGAGCAGGCCCATGGACGCCACTGGATCCGCTGAGCCGCAAGTCCGCGCACCCCGCGCGGTCGCCAAGCCGCCGCTGTGGCTGCTGGCCGAGCTGACCTACCGCTGCCCGCTGCACTGCGCTTTCTGCTCCAACCCGGTCGACTACACGCGCTACCGCGAGGAGCTGGACACGGCCGAATGGATTCGCGTGTTTCGCGAAGCACGTGCGATGGGCGCGGTGCAGCTGGGCTTCTCGGGCGGCGAGCCGCTGCTGCGCGACGACCTGCCGGAGCTGGTCGCGGCGGCGCACGAGCTCGGCTTCTATACCAACCTGATCACCTCGGGCGTGGGCCTCACGCCGCAGCGCGCAGAGACGCTCAAGCGTGCGGGGCTGGACCACATCCAGCTGTCGTTCCAGGACTCGAGCCGCGAGCTCAACGACTTCCTCAGCTCCACGAAGACCTTCGACCTCAAGCAGCGCGTGGCCCGCACCATCAAGGACCTCGGCTACCCGATGGTGCTGAACTGCGTGATGCACCGCTACAACCTGCCGCACGTGGGCCGGATCATCGAGATGGCCGAGGCGATGGAGGCCGACTTTCTCGAACTCGCCAACGTGCAGTACTACGGCTGGGCCTGGCGCAACCGCGAGATGCTGATGCCCTCGCGCGAGATGCTGGCCACGGCCGAGGCGGTGGTGCAAACCCATCGCCCGCGCCTGGACGGCCGCATGAAGATCCTCTGGGTGGTGCCCGACTACGCCGAGGGCAAGCCCAAGCCCTGCATGGCGGGGTGGGGCAGCGTGTTCCTCGTGGTGGCGCCCGACGGCGTGGCGCTGCCGTGCCACAGCGCGCGCATGCTGCCCGGGCTCGACTTTCCCAATGTGCGCGAGCACAGCATCCGCAGCATCTGGCAGGAGAGCCCGGCCTTCGGCGCCTACCGTGGCACGGGCTGGATGAGCAGCACCTGCCAGAGCTGCGACGAGAAGGAGAAGGACCATGGGGGCTGTCGCTGCCAGGCTTTTCTGCTGACCGGCGACGCGGCGGCCACGGACCCGGTGTGTCCGAAGAGCCCGCGGCATGACGAGGTAGAGGCGATGGTCAACGCGGCGGGCGACCCGCGCGACATCGGCACGCCGATCCGTTTCGTGCCGGGCGCGCGGCGTGCGGGCGACCTCGTCTTTCGCACCGACGCGAACGCGCTGAGCTGAGAGCACGCGCCAATGACGATCACCCATCGCCTGCCTCTGGACGGCGGGCATGTGATGCACGTCGAGGAGCACGGCAATCCGGCGGGCCTGCCGGTGGTGGTGTTGCACGGCGGGCCGGGCTCGGGCTGCTCGCTGCTGTTGCGCCGGGGCTTCGATCCCGCGCACTACCGCATCGTCTGCCCCGACCAGCGCGGTTCGGGCCTCAGCACACCTGCAGGATCGATCGAACACAACACGCTCGCCGATCTGCTGGCCGACCTGCGTCTGCTGCGCGCGCACCTGCGCATCGATCGATGGCTGGTGGTGGGCGGCTCGTGGGGCGCCACGCTGGCGCTGATGCATGCGCTCGATGCGCCCGAGGCCGTCGCGGGCCTGCTGCTGCGCAACGTGTTCCTCGCGCGCCCGGGCGACATCCACGCGCTCTTCGCCGGGGCCCTGCAGCACGACGGCCCCGCATGGCGCGCACTGTGGGACGAGGCCGGGCGCCGGAGATGCCCGGTGACGGTGCCGATCGCCGAGGTCTTCGCGCACGGCACCTGGGAGCGGCAGTGCGAGCTGACGCGCCACTGGTTCGATTGGGAGCAGCGCCTCGCCACCGGAGGCACAGCGCCGCCGATCGACGAAGCGATGCTGCCGCGGCTCGTGGCGCGCTACCGCGTGCAGAGCCACTACCTGCGGCATGGCTGCTGGCTCGACGCGCCCACGCTGCTGCAGCGCTGCGCCGCATTGCCTGCTGTTCCCACACTGATCGTGCACGGCACGCAGGACGCGCTGTGTCCGCCCGAGGGCGCGCAGGCGCTGGCGCAGGTGCTGGGCGCGCCGCTGCAGTGGGCGCAGGGCGCGGGCCACGACCCGACGCACCCCGCCATCGCCGTAGCCATGCAGCAGGCCTTGCGCGACTACGCGGCCACGCAGGCCTTCGGTGTCAGCGCAGCCGCTCCTTGAGCGGATCGCCGATCAATGTCACCTTGCCGTCCTTGCCGTTCTTGCGATAGGACCACAGGCGGTCATTGCCATGGCCATCGTCGGCCACGAAGAGCACCGCGTCGCCGAGCGCACGAAAGCCCAGCGGCATCGCGTGGCGTTCGCCGGCGGCGAGGTCGGCCACGGCACGCGTGCCGGCCGGTGTGCCGTCGCTGGTCCACGGCTCGACGCCCCGGCCACCGCCGCCGTTCGCCGCGAACCACAGGCGCGCCCCGATGACGGCGAAGCGCGCGGGTGAGCCGTTCTCCGCGCCCGGTGCGATGTCCTTCACGCGCACCGTGCCCGCCGCCGTGCCGTCGCTGCGCCACAGCTCCGCACCCGACACGCCGTCGGTCGCCGCGAAGTAGAGCTTGCCGCCCATCACGGCGATCGCGCTCGACACGGCGCCGCTCGGGCCGGGCCTGATGTCCTTCACCAGCGTCGTGCCCTTCGCGGTGCCGTCGGTCTTCCACAGCTCGATGCCGTGCACGCCGTCGTCGGCCGAGAAGTACAGCGTGCGGCCCAGCACCGCCAGGTGCGTCGGCCGCGAGGGCGCGGCGCCGGAGCGCAGGTCCTTCACCAGCTGCGTGCCGTGTTCGGTGCCGTCGCTCTTCCATAGTTCGGCGCCGTGTTCGCCGTCGTGCGCGGTGAAGTAAATGTCGTTGCCCACGGCCGTGAGGTTCTGGATGCCCGCGTCCTCGATGCCCGGGCGGATGTCCTTCACCAGGCGCGTGTGCTCGGGCGTGCCGTCGGTCACCCAGAGCTCGTGGCCGTGCGTGCGCGTGGTCGCGGTGAAGAACAGGCGCGGGCCGGCCACGGTGAGCTGGCGGGTGAGGGCGCGCGGCCCGGCGTCGACGGCGGACACGCGCGTGGTGCCCTTCGCATCGCCCGTGGTCTTCCACACCTGGAAGCCGGTCAGGCCGTCGTCGGCCACGAAGTAGAGCGCGTCGCGGAACACGGTCAGCTCATTGGGCATCGCGCCTTCCTCGCCGGGGCGCAGGTCGATCACCTGCGTCGTGCCGGCGGCGGTGCCGTCGGTGCGCCAGAGCTCGAGCCCGCTCGCGCCGTCGGTGGCCGTGGTGTAGACGTGGCCCTTGAATGCGACCTGACCGGCGGGGAATGAGCCCCGGAAGCCCGGCCGGATGTCCTTCAGCAGCGTGGTGCCGGCGTTGCTGCCGTCGGTGACCCACAGCTCCTGGCCGCTCGTCACGTGGAAGGCGCTGAACACCATCTTGCCGCTGCCCAGCGGCGTGAGGCCGGAGGGCGCGATGAAGGCCAGCCGTTGGCGCTGCTCGGGCAGCACCTCGCGTTCGGGGTCTTGCGCGACCGCGGGCAAAGCCGCGAGCAGGGCGAGCGCGGCGAGACAGATCGCGCGCATCGGCTCAGCCCCCGAACCACCGCGCCGGCACGATCACCAGCTGCGGAAACGCCACCATCACGAACAGGATCGCGAACTCGGCCAGCATGAACGGCACCACGCCGCGCGTGACGTCGTCCATCGAGATCTTGCCGACGCCGGCCACCACGTTGAGCACCGTGCCCACCGGCGGCGTGACGAGGCCGATCGAGTTGTTGATGATGAACAGCACGCCGAAGTACACGGGGTCGATGCCGGCCGCCTTCACCACGGGCATGAGCACCGGCGTGAGGATGAGGATGGTCGGCGTCATGTCCATCGCCGTGCCCACCACCATCACGAGCACCATGATCGCGATCATGAGCAGCATCTGGTTGCCCATGAACGGCTGCAGCATGCCCACGATCTTGGAGGGCAGGTCTGCCACCGTGATGAGCCAGGCGCTCACCATCGCCGCGGCGATCAGGAACATCACGATGGCGCTGGTCTTGGCCGCGCTCACGAAGATGGCGTACAGGTCTTTCCAGGTGATCTCGCGGTACACCACCGTCGACACGAACAGCGCATACACGGCGGCCACCACCGCGGCCTCGGTGGGCGTGAACACGCCCATGCGCAGGCCCACCAGGATGATCACCGGCAGCATCAGCGCCCACAGCGCGTTGCGGAAGGCGGCGGCAATCTCGGCCGACGACTTGCGCGGCGGCGGCACGATCTTTTCGCGCCGCACCAGCCAGGCCCAGGTGATCCACAGCGCGCCGCCGATCAGCAGGCCCGGCACGATGGCCGCGAGAAACAGCTTGGAGATCGACACGTTGGCCGCCACGCCGAAGATCACCAGGCCGATGCTCGGCGGGATCACGGGGCCGATCACGCCGGTGGCCGCAATGAGGCCGGCCGCGCGCGGCTTGTCGTGGCCCGCGCGCACCATCATCGGCAGCAGCAGCGCGGTGAGCGCGGCGGCGTCGGCCACGGCCGAACCCGAGAGCGCCGACAGCAGGCAGCCCGCCATGATGGTCACGTAGCCCAGGCCGCCTTTCACATGGCCGACCAGCGCGAGCGCGAAGTCGACGATGCGCTTGGACAGCCCGCCCACGTTCATGATCTCGCCCGCGAGCATGAAGAAGGGCACGGCCAGCAGCGGAAAGCTGTCGGCGCCGCCGATCACGTTCTGCGTGAGGATCTGCGCGTCGAACAGGTCGAGGTGCCACATCAGCGCCACGCCACTGGCCAGCAGCGAGAAGGCGATGGGAATGCCCATCGCCATGGCGAGCAGCAGCGAGCCGACGAAGACAACAATGGTCATGGCCGTGCTCCCGGTTCCTTGGCGTCTTGTGAACCCAGGATCTGCTGCAGCTGCACCGCTTCTTCCGATTCCTGCACCATCACCAGTTCATGGTCGGCGATGCGGCCCGTGAGCAGGCGCAGCAGGTCGAGCGCCAGGATGAGCCCGGCCAGCACCGAGAACACGATGCCCGCCGCGTAGACGATGGCCATCGAGGCGCCGGTGACGGGCGCCGTCACGTCCCAGTTGATGCGCGCCTGCGCGATGCTGCCTTGCAGCAGCAGCCAGACGATGTAGAGCATGACCACATGGCCGACGGCCAGGCAGATCTTCTTGCCGATGGGGGGCAGCTTCTGCACCACCATGTCGACACCCAGGTGGCCGTGCTCCTTCAGCGCCACCACGGCGCCCAGGAAGGTCATCCAGATGAAGAGCCAGCGCGAGATTTCCTCGGACACGGTGATGCCCGAGTTGAAGCCGTAGCGCAGCACCACGTTGCCGAACACGAGCACGACCATGACCGCGAGCGCGGCCGCGATCAGCGCCTCGATGCCGGTGCAGCACCGGTCGAGCCAGCGGGTCATGCGGAGGCCTGTGCTTGCGCTTGCGCCTGGCGCTGCATGTCGACCAGCGCGCGCAACGCGGCCAGGTACGACAGCGGGCCCAGGCCCTGGACCGTGCCCTTCACCGCCGGCGAGATGATCGAATGCGCGCGCCATGCTTCGCGCGCGGCGATGTTGGACATGTGGACCTCGATGGTCGGGAACGGCATGGCCTTGATCGCGTCGTGCAGCGGCACGCCGTGCTGCGTGAGGCCGGCGGGGTTCACCAGCGCGCCCTGCGCATCGTCGATGTGGGTGTGCAGGAAGTCGATCAGGTCGCCTTCGTGGTTCGACTGGATGGTGTCCAGCGTCACGCCGAGTTCGCCGGCGAGGGCCTGCAGCTGCGCGTTGATCTCGGCGAGCGTGGTCTTGCCGTAGATGTGCGGTTCGCGGCGACCGAACAGGTTGAGGTTGGGGCCGTGGAGAACGAGGATCTTCATGGGGAGCTTCGGTGAGGGACGGGCTGGCTTGCTGACTTACTTGCGGATGCGTGCGAGCTCGTCGTTGTAGAGCTTGACGATGGCGGGGGCGTACTGGGCGGCGAACTTGTCGACGACGGGCTTGGCGATGTCGCGCATGCGCTTTTGTTCGGCGGCGCTGAGTTCGTTGAACTGCGCGCCTTTGGCCTGCAGGTCGCCCACGGCCTTCTGCGCGGCGGCGCGGCTGACCTGGCGCTGGTAGCCGCGTGCCTCGTTGGCCGCGTCGTTCATCATCTTCTGCTCGGCCGGCGTGAGCGAGTCCCAGAACTTCTTGCTCACCAGCACGATGTTGGCGGCGTACACGTGGTTGGTGGCGCTGACGAACTTCTGCACTTCGTAGAACTTGTTCGACAGGATCACCGCATACGGGTTCTCCTGGCCATCGACCGCCTTGGCTTCGAGCGCGCCGTACAGCTCGGCAAAGGGCATGGGCACCGGGTTGGCCTTGAAGGCCTTGAAGGTCTCGAGGAACACGGGGTTGGGGATCACACGGATCTTCAGACCTTCGAGATCTTCAGGCTTGGCGATGGGACGCTTGCTGTTGGTGACGTTGCGAAAGCCCAGGTCCCAGTAGCCGAGCGCGACGAGGCCCTTCTCGGGGAGCTTGGCGATCAGGGCCTGGCCCAGAGGCCCGTCGAGCAGTGCATCGGCCTGCGCGAAGTTGTTCACCGAGAAGGGGAAGTCGACGAGGCCGAACTCCTTGACGATGCCTGCGAGGGACGTGGTGGCCGGTGCCGACATCTGCTGCACGCCGCCCTGCAGGGCCGACTGCTGCTGCATCTCGTTGCCCAGCTGGGAGGCGGGGAACTCCTGGACCTTCATCTTGCCGCCGCTCTTGGCCGAGAGCAGCTCGGCGAAGCGCTTGACGCCGAAGCTCACGGGATGGTCGGCGTTGTTCAGGTGGCCGAAGCGGATCACGCGCTCCTGCTGCGCCCACGACGGGGCGGTGAGGCCGGCGCACAGGCCGGCCACGGCAAGCATACGAAGAAGTTTCACGAAGGGTCCTCGGGCGGGAAGGAAGAAAGGGGGAAGGAAAAAATGCCGGACGGAGGCGATCGTATTTTTGTTGGAAAGAATTTCCATAATGGAAATCCCTTCCCCGAGTTCTGCTACGCTGGCGGACCCTGAGTGGCGGGCCGCATCGCCCGCGTTGACGAGACGACATCTGGAGGACGAAATGAGCGGAATACTGGAACGCAGCTTCAAGGTGCTGGAACATCTGGCGGAGCATCCCGAGGGGTGCGCGCTGTCGGCGTTGGCCAGCGAATTGCAGATTCCATTGAGTGCATCGCACCGATTGCTCGCGGAGCTCATCCGCTGCGGCTACGTGCGGCAGGAGGCGCGCGACGGCCACTACGTGCTGACCATCAAGCTGGTCTCGATCAGCCTGTCGTTCCTCAGCCGCTCGGGCATCGTCGACATCGCGCAGCCGCTGCTCGACCAGCTGGCCTCGACCTCGGGCGAGCTCGTGCGCCTGGCGGTGGTCGACGGCGAAGACCTGACCTTTGTCGCGAAGGCCCAAGGCGCCACGCATGGCCTGCGCTACGACCCCGACATGGGCTTGTCGGTCGCGCTCTCGTGCAGCGCCGCCGGGCACGCGTGGCTGTCCACCATGGGCGAGGACGACGCGATGGCGCTCGTCGCCAAGAAGGGGCTGGGCAAGCCCGAGGACTACGGCCCCAAGGCCCCCACGTCGCTCAAGGCTGTGATGGCTTTCGTGAAGGCGGCGCGCCAGCGCGGCTTCAGCATGATCAACGAGGTGTTCGCCCCCGCGATGACCGCCATGGCCGCGCCCGTGTTCGGCGCCGACGGCACGGCGATCGGGGTCGTCACCATCGCGGGCCCGTCGGTGCGGCTCACGCCGCAGCGCATGGAGGCGCTGGGGCCGGCGCTGTGCCAGGCCGCCGAAGAGGTGGCGCGCGCCAGCGGGGCCTCGGCGTTGTTCAAGAAGAGGGCGTAGGCCCTGCCGGTTTCACCACCCCCAAAAAGAGAAGGAGACATCACCATGAAGACGAAGCATTCGAAGCGCACCCTGCTGCTGGCCGCCATGGCGGCGGCCCTCGCGTTCGCCGCCCCTGGTGCGTTCGCGCAGCTCAAGGAGCGCACCATCAAGTTCGCGTTCCAGAACCAGGCCGGCCATCCGCAGGCGCAGGGCGCGCAGAAGTTCGCCGACCTCGTGGCCGCGAAGTCGGGCGGCAAGATCACCGTGAAGCTGTTCCCCGGCGGCACGCTCGGCGGCGACCTGCAGACCGTGTCGGCACTGCAGGGCGGCACGGTGGAGATGACCGTGCTCAACGCCGGCATCCTGTCGGCGCAGGTGAAGGAGTTCGCGGCCTACGACTTCCCGTTCCTCTTCAACAGCGGCAAGGAAGCCGACGTCGTCACCGACGGCCCCTTCGGCCAGAAGCTGATGGCCAAGCTGGAGGACAAGGCGCTGCACGGCTTGGGCTACTGGGACCTGGGCTTTCGCAACCTGACGAACAGCAAGCGTCCGATCGTCAAGGCCGACGACATCGCGGGCCTGAAGATCCGCGTGATCCAGTCGCCGATCTACATCGACATGTTCAGCGCACTGGGCGCCAACGCCACGCCGCTGCCGTTCCCCGAGCTGTACCCCGCGCTCGACCAGAAGGCGGTCGACGGCCAGGAGAACCCGAACACGACCATCCTGTCGTCCAAGTTCGCGGAAGTGCAGAAGTACATCACCCAGACCCGCCACATCTACAACCCGCAGGCGCTGCTGATCAGCCGCAAGACCTGGGACGGCATGAGTGCCGACGAAAAGAAGATCGTCAACGAGGCCGCCGCGGAGGCGACCACGTTCCAGCGCCAGGCCTCGCGCGGCGCCGCCGACAGCGCGCTCGATGCGCTCAAGAAGGCCGGCATGACGGTTTCGGAGCTGCCACCCGAAGAAATGGCGAAGCTGCGCGCCAAGGTGAAGCCGGTGATCGACAAGTACACGGCCTCGGTCGGCGAGGCCACCGTCAAGGAACTGATGGCCGAGATCGAGAAGGCGCGCAAGTAGCAGGCGAGCGCGCCCTTGATCCGGGGCGCCTTGCCTTCATCGTCCCCGGTTCCCGGTCAGAGCTCGCGGTAGTCCCAGATGCGCGCGCGTGCGAGCTGCTGCGCCGCTGCAACGGCCGCCGGATCGGCCGCGGCCGCATCGGGCAGCCAGTGGAAGGCGTCCGGGCCGTGGCACAGCAGCAGGCCGTCCTTGAAGCGGCGGGCCTTGGTGTAGGCCTCCCAGCCGTGGCGCACCTCGCTGTGGCGGCCCCGCGCATGGGAGCCGCTCTCCGACAGCGAGAAGTCGATCTCGTCGTTGTAGAAGGGGCTCTTCCTGAAGCGATGGAGGGCCAGCCGGGCGATGGCCGGCGCGCTCAGCAGCAGCGCGATGCCGACCGCGAAAACGACCGCCAGGACGGGAAACCCTTCGTGGACGCACACGGCCAGGGCCAGGGCGAACAGGAGTGCCAACGGCCACTTGAAGCGGACCCACCAGACCTGCTGCAGGTTGCGCAGGAAGCCGGTGAGCACATGCGCCTGCGAGAACTGGAAGCGGTAGGTGATCTGCATCTTTGAATTCCGAGACGGGCCGTGCGGGAGGGCGCGCGGGGCGGGATTCTGACCGCTTTTCCGGGCGCCGGTGCGCTCCGGCGATGTTCCAAGTTGGGGCCTCTCCACGCCACTCGCCCCAAACAACGCACCTTGTTAGGGCTTTGCGCCTCAATCTGGTTCTCTGATCCGGCAAAATGCAGGATTCGCATAAGGTTATGCACCGTTTTGGAAAACAGAGGATTGATTGGAATGAAGCACGCATCCGTCGGGGGGTTCCTCGCACACGTCGCACAACGCAACCCCGGACAGCCCGAGTACCTGCAGGCCGTGACCGAAGTGATGGAGAGCCTGTGGCCCTACATCGAGAAGCACCCCAAGTACACGAGCCACAGCCTGCTGGAGCGGCTGGTGGAGCCTGAGCGCGTGATCATGTTCCGCGTGTCCTGGGTGGACGACCACGGCGAGGTGCAGGTCAACCGCGGTTTCCGCATCCAGCACAGCCTGGCCATCGGCCCCTACAAGGGTGGCATGCGCTTCCACCCCTCGGTGAACCTGTCGATCCTCAAGTTCCTGGCCTTCGAGCAGACCTTCAAGAACGCGCTGACCACGCTGCCCATGGGCGGCGGCAAGGGCGGCGCCGACTTCGATCCCAAGGGCAAGAGCCAGGGTGAGGTGATGCGCTTCTGCCAGGCCCTGGTGACCGAGCTGTTCCGCCACGTAGGCTCCGACACCGACGTGCCGGCGGGCGACGTGGGCGTGGGCGGGCGCGAGGTCGGCTTCATGGCCGGCATGGTCAAGAAGCTCACCAACCGCGCCGATTGCGTGTTCACCGGCAAGGGCCTGAGCTTCGGCGGCTCGCTCATCCGCCCTGAAGCCACGGGCTACGGCAACGTCTACTTCGCGCAGGAAATGCTCAAGCGCAAGGGCCGCAGCTTCGACGGCCTGCGCGTGAGCGTCTCGGGCGCGGGCAACGTGGCGCAATACACCATCGAGAAGGCCATGGCGCTGGGCGCCAAGGTGGTCACCGTGTCCGACTCGAGCGGCACCGTGGTCGACGAGGAAGGCTTCACGCCCGAGAAGCTGGCCGTGCTGATGGACGTGAAGAACCACCTCTACGGCCGCGTGAGCGACTACGCCGAGCGCACCGGCACCCGCTTCGTGGCCGGCGCCACGCCGTGGCACGTGCCGGTCGACGTGGCGCTGCCCAGCGCCACGCAGAACGAGCTCAACGAGGAAGACGCGCGCACGCTGGTGAAGAACGGCGTGGTGTGCGTGGCCGAAGGCGCCAACATGCCCTCGACCATGGAAGCCGTGAAGGTGCTCGAGGGCCACGGCGTGCTGTACGCACCGGGCAAGGCCAGCAACGCGGGCGGCGTGGCCACGTCGGGCCTGGAGATGAGCCAGAACGCGGCCCGGCTGTCATGGACGCGCGACGAGGTCGATGCGCGCCTGCTGCAGATCATGCAGGGCATCCACGAGTCGTGCCTGCACTACGGCTCGCGCGCCGACGGCAGCGTGAGCTACGTGGACGGCGCGAACATCGCCGGCTTCGTGCGCGTGGCCGATGCGATGCTGGCGCAGGGCGTGGTCTGAGCGTTGCCCGAGCGGACGTGGCACCTCAGAGTTCGATGAACGAAGAGGTCGCCTTGTTCAGGGCCAGGCGGCCCTTCGCGGTGATCGATTCCACCTGGGCCAGCTGATGGATCGCGCGCTCGTCGGGCGCGTGCTCCGACGGCGGAATGAAGGCAGTCACGAGGTCGGCGGCACGCAGCACGCGCAGCCTGTCGATGTCTGCGGGCGTGTGGAGGACGTATGGCAATTTCTGCTCGGCGAGGGTCCGAAGAAATTCCATGGACATGGGTCGTCTCCTTGTGTTGAGGGGAGGGCGGTTCGGACATTGTGCGCACAAACAATTAGCGCTGTCTAAACCCTGCGCCGCGCATGCCTTTCGAGGCGTGTACCGAAGTTTCCAGTTCTTTCTGCGGGCGCGAGGGACGTGCCACTTTGTTTCTGGTCGTAGCCATGCTTTCGGCCAGCGTGGCGGGGTCCATGCATTCGCCGGCGGCCCAGGTCTGGCGCAAGGTGGTGCGCAGGTCGGTCAGGTCGCGCCGCTGCGCGCGCAGGCCGGCCATGAGCTGGTCGATTTCGCGCACGCGGCCGTCGAGACGTTCGAGCAGGTCGTCCCCCGAAAAGACCTCGCAGCCTGCGAAGGCGCTGCGCAGGCTGTCCAGCGAGAAGCCGAGGTTCTGCGCGATCTGGATCAGCTGCAGCCGCTTGAGCGCGGCCTCGGTGTAGACGCGGTACCCATTGGCGCCGCGCTCGGGCGCGGGCAGCAGGCCGCTTTGCTCGTAGAAGCGGATGGCCGAGGGCGCCATGCCGGTCTTGTCTGCCAGTTCACCGATCTTCATATCGCTTGACCTTCAAGTTGGCTTGAATCTTAGCATCGGGTTTTTCCACTCCACCGCCCGGTCCTCATCGTGAACTCCTCGCCGCTTTTCCTGCCGCTGACCCTGCCCAACGGGAGCGTCCTGCCCAACCGCCTGGCCAAGGCCGCCATGGAGGAAAACATGGCCGATGCCGGGCAGTTGCCGGGCGCGGCGCTGCACGACCTGTACCGCGTCTGGGCGCAGGGCGGGGCGGGCCTGATCCTCACGGGCAACGTGATGATCGACGGCCGCGCGCTCACCGGCCCGGGCGGCGTCGTGCTCGAAGCCGGCACGCCGCTGGAGCGCTTCAGCGAATGGGCCGCGGCCGCGCGCAGCGGCGGCGCGCAGGTGTGGATGCAGATCAACCATCCGGGCCGGCAGGTGCAGATCAGCATGGGCGGCACGGCGTGGGCGCCGTCGTCGGTGGCGCTCGACCTGGGCAAGCACAGCAAGCTTTTCGTGCAACCCAAGGCGATGAGCGAAGCGGAGATCGCCGAGACCGTCGACCGCTTCGCCGCCACGGCGCAGGCCGCCGAGCGCGCGGGCTTCACCGGCGTGCAGGTGCATGCGGCGCACGGCTACCTGCTCTCGCAGTTTTTGTCGCCGCTGACCAATCAGCGCACCGATGCCTGGGGCGGCAGCCTGGAGAACCGCGCGCGCTTCCTGCTCGACGTGGTGCGTGCCGTGCGGGCCCGCGTGGCGCGCGGCTTCGCCGTGGCCGTGAAGCTCAACTCCGCCGACTTCCAGCGCGGCGGCTTCTCGGAGAACGATGCGAAGCAGGTCATCCGCTGGCTCAACGACGAGGCCGTGGACCTGGTTGAACTGTCCGGCGGCAGCTACGAGAGCCCGGCGATGCAGGGCCGCACCGCCGACGGCCGCACGCTGGCGCGCGAGGCCTACTTCCTGGAGTTCGCCCGGGAGCTGGCCGCCGAGGCGCGCATGCCGGTCATGACCACGGGCGGCATCGTGCGCCGCGCCGTCGCCGAACGGGTGCTGGGAGAAGGCGTCGCCGTGGTGGGCATGGCCACCGCATTGGCCGTGGCGCCCGACCTGCCCGCACGCTGGCGCGCGGGCGAAGACGCGGCGGCGCAGAGCCCGCAGGTCGACTGGAAGGACCAGGTCATGGCCGCGCTGGCGCGCATGGCGCTGGTGAAGCGCCGGCTGCGCACGCTGCGCCCGGGCCGTAACAGCGCGCCCGCGCATTCGCCGTTCCTGACCCTGGTGCTCGACCAGCTGCGCACGAAGCGGCTGACGAAGCGCTACCGGCGCTGGCTGGGCGCGCGCGCGGCGTGAACCGTCGTCGGTGCCGCTATCGATTGGCCGGTTGAATGGGCCAGGCGGTGGTGTCGGGCCGCAGCAGGTGCCAGACCACGGGCGCGATGCCTTCGAAGGTGGCGCGGTAGCGGTCGGACAGCCGGTTCTCGTCGGTCACGTCGCGGATCACGATGCCGTCGATGCGCTGCGGATGCGCGCGGAACACCTGCGCATAGATCTCGGGGTCGGCCTCGCCCGAATCGCCCACGAGCAGGAAGCGGCGCTGCGGAAACTCGGCCAGCAGCCGCTCGATCACGCCGAGCTTGTGCGCGCGCGAGTCTTCGGCGCTGGGGATCAGCGTGCGCCAGGTCGTGCTCTCGCGCAGGTGCATGCTGCCGGCGGGAAAGTCGGCGTCGCGAATGAAGTCGGTGAGCGCGGGGTACAGCTGGATCGGGCTGCCCGAGAGGTAGTGAAAGCGCGTGCCGGGCGCCTGCGCCAGCGCGCGGTAGTGCGCCGCCATGCCGGGCGCGGCCTCGAAGCGGCGCGCGAAGGTGTTCAGCAGCATCTCGCGCCGGTCGCGCACCTGCGTGCGCTTGATGGTGTCGTCGATGTCCGAGATGACCGACACGCCCTGCGCCGGCACGATCTGCGCACGGCCGCGAAAGCGCGGCAGCAGCTCGCCCGGGCCGGTCACGCCATGGAAGGGCAGCCACTCCTGCGACGCCGGGATGTGCGAGGCCTCGATGACCGCGCGCAGGTTGCTGCGGCCGTCGACGCCCGTGGGCGGCATCGTGAGGCGCGTGGCCGAGCCGTCGAAGACGACGTCGATCACCTTGTCTTCTTCCGACTCGGCATGGAACAGCGCCGTGCGCTGGCTGAAGCGCAGCCGCGCGGCCGGCGTGAGCTTCTTCAGGTTCATGCCGAGGTAGCGCGCGAGCGCGGCGTCCAGGCCCCAGCGGTGCTCGCGTTCGAACACCCAGGCATGCACGTCGACCTCGAGCCGGCCGTCGGCCGTGGGGCGCGCGGTGCCGGGCATGAACAGCGCCTCTTCGTCCGATTCCAGCGGCCCGGCGGCCTGCAGGGCCTGCAGCGGCGCGAGGCCGGCGAGCAGGGCGGCACCGGCCAGCACGGTGCGCCGCGACAGCCGCGGAGGGAGACCGGGCGTGCGGTGCGGTGCCGTCATGCCGCGATGCGTTCGTAGGTCACGAAGCTGAAGGGCAGACCGTCCTTGGCCGAGACGTGCGACTCGCGCTGCGTCTCGCGCCATATGGCGGCGTCGAGCACGGGGGCGTGCGCGTCGCCTTCGTAGTCGCGTGCGATCTCGGTGACCACGGCGCGTTTGGCCAGTGGTTCGGCTTCGGCGTAGATCTGTGCGCCACCGATCACCCAGACTTCGGGCGAGTCCGCCGGCGTGCACAGCGACAGCGCATCGGGCAGGCTGCCGACCGCTTGCGCGCCTTCGGCTTGCCAGTCGGCCTGCCGCGTGACCACGATGTTCCGGCGGCCCGGCAGCGGGCGAAAGCGCGGGGGCAGCGAGTCCCAGGTCTTGCGGCCCATCACCACGGGCGCGCCCGCGGTCTGCTGCTTGAAGTGCGCCATGTCCTCGGGCAGGTGCCAGGGGATGGTGTTGTTCACGCCGATCACGCCATTGGCGGCGCGCGCGAAGATCAGGTTGATGCGGGGCGTGGTGGCACTCATGGCGCTCACACCGCCACCGGCGCCTTGATCGGATCGCCGTGCCTGTAGTCGAGCACCTCGAAGTCTTCATACTGGTAGTCGAAGATCGAGTCGGGCTTGCGCTTGATGTTCAGCGTGGGATAGGGGAAGGGCGTGCGGCTGAGCTGCAGCTTCACCTGCTCGGCGTGGTTGCTGTAGATGTGGCAGTCGCCGCCGGTCCAGATGAAGTCGCCCACGTCGAGGTCGCACTGCTGCGCCACCATGTGCGTGAGCAGCGCGTAGCTGGCGATGTTGAAGGGCACGCCCAGGAAGATGTCGGCGCTGCGCTGGTAGAGCTGGCAGCTGAGCTTGCCGCGCTCGCCCTCGGCCTGCGGCGGTGCCACGTAGAACTGGAAGAAGGCATGGCAAGGCATGAGCGCCATCTTCGACAGCTCGGCCACGTTCCAGGCGCTCACGATGATGCGGCGCGAGTCGGGGTTGGTCTTCAGCGTCTTGATGACGTCGGAAATCTGGTCGATGTGGCCGCCGTCGGGGGTGGGCCAGCTGCGCCACTGCACGCCATACACCGGGCCCAGGTCGCCGTCTTCGCGCGCCCATTCGTCCCAGATGGTGACGCCGCGCTCCTTGAGCCAGTTGTTGTTGCTGGAGCCGGTCAGGAACCACAGCAGTTCCTGGATGATGGACTTCAGGTGCACCTTCTTCGTGGTCACCAGCGGAAAGCCCTCGTTCAGGTCGAAGCGCATCTGGTGGCCGAACACGCTCTTGGTGCCCGTGCCCGTGCGGTCGCTCTTGAACACGCCGTGCGTGTCGACGTGGCGCATGAAATCTTCGTACTGGGAGCGGACGGGGCGGGCAGGGAGGGTCATGTTGGGAATTTTACGGGGCGGCGCTAGCATCGGCCGATGACCGGCCATGACCACTCCCACGACCATTCCCACGACCACAGCGAACTCGGCGAGATGGACCTGCGTGTGCGCGCCCTCGAAAGCGTGCTCACGCAAAAAGGCTACATCGACCCCGCCGCGCTCGATGCGCTGATCGACACCTACCAGACCCGCATCGGCCCGCGCAACGGCGCACGGGTGGTGGCGCGGGCCTGGGTCGACCAGACGTTCCATGACTGGCTGATGGCCGATGCCACGGCGGCCATCGCCTCGCTGGGCTACACGGGCCGCCAGGGCGAACACATGGTGGCCGTGGCCAACACCGATGACCAGCACCACATGGTCGTCTGCACGCTGTGCAGCTGCTACCCCTGGCCCGTGCTCGGCCTGCCGCCCACCTGGTACAAGAGCGCGCCCTACCGCTCGCGCGCCGTGAAAGACCCGCGCGGCGTGCTGGCCGACTTCGGCACCACACTGCCCGAGAACACCCGGATCCGCGTCTGGGACTCGACCGCCGAGGTGCGCTACCTCGTGATCCCGCAGCGCCCGGCGGGCACCGAGGGCTGGAGCGAAGACGAACTCGCCGCGCTGGTCTCGCGCGATTCGATGATCGGCACGCGCGTGGTCGAGGCACCGTCGGCAAGGAGCGTGGCATGACCTACACGACCCACGCCGACCTCGGCGGACAACCCGGCTTCGGCCCCGTCACGCCCGAGCCTGAAGGCGAGCTGTTCCATGGCGCCTGGGAGCCGCGCGCGCTGGCGCTCACGCTGGCCATGGGTGCGACCGGCTCCTGGAACATCGACACCAGCCGCGCCGCGCGCGAGACGCTGCCCGACTACCGCGACCTGAGCTACTACCAGATCTGGCTCGGCGCGCTGGAGCAGCTGATGCTGCAACGCGGCCAGGTCTTCGCGGACGAGATCGCGTCGGGCGAGATGCACCATCCGGCCGCGCCGGTCGCCCGCGTGCTGCAGGCCGCGAACGTGCCTGCCGTGCTCGCCAAGGGCTCGGGCACCGAGCGCCCCGCATCGGCGCCCGCGCGCTTTGCGGTCGGGCAGGCCGTGCGCATGCACCTCGGGCGTGTCGACCACCACACGCGCCTGCCGGCCTATGTGCAGGGCAAGCGCGGCACGATCGAACACATCCACGGCGCGCACGTGTTCGCCGATGCGAATGCGCAGGGCCTGGGCGAGCAGCCGCAATGGCTCTACACCGTGGTTTTCGACGAGGCCGAGCTGTGGGGCGACGACGTGCCGCGCCAGAACGTGGCCGTGTCGGTCGATGCCTGGGAAAGCTACCTGGAGCCCGCGGCATGAAGGCGAACGACGTGCCACCGCTCGCACTCGCCCCGGGCATGCCGCGCGACGCCGACGGGCCGGTGTTCAGGGAACCGTGGGAGGCGCAGGCCTTCGCGATGACGCTCGCGCTGCACGAGCGCGGGCTGTTCAGTTGGGTCGAATGGGCCGAGGCGTTGGCCACCCAGATCAGCGCCGCGCAGGCCGCGGGCGACCCGGACACGGGCGACACCTACTACCGCCACTGGCTTGCCGCGCTCGAACGCCTCGTGGCCCGCAAGGGCGCAAGCTCCGGCGATGAACTGGCCCGCTACCGCCACGCCTGGGACCACGCGGCAGAGCGCACGCCGCACGGCCAGCCGATCGAGCTGCGCGGCGAAGACTTTCCGGGCTAGACGCGGATCACGCGCCCCGGGTTCAGGATGTTCTTCGGATCGAGCCCGCGCTTGATCGCCCGCATCATCTCCAGCGCCACCGGCGACTTGTGCTTCTCGAGCTTGTCGACCTTGAGCGAGCCCACGCCATGCTCGGCCGAGAACGAGCCGCCGAACTGCTCGACCGCGTCGTAGACCAGCGTGTTGATGCGCTCTTCCTCGTTCTTCAAAAACGCCTTGGTGTCGATGTTCTCGGGCGCCTGCACGTTGTAGTGCAGGTTGCCGTCGCCCAGGTGGCCGAAGTTCACCAGCCGCACGCCGGCGATCTCGCGTTTCAGCAGCGCGTCGGTCGCTTCCACGAAGGCCGGGATGCGCGACACCGGGATCGAGATGTCGTGCTTGATGTTCAGCCCTTCCTCGGCCTGCGCGAGCGGAATGCTCTCGCGGATGTGCCAGAGCTGGTGCGCCTGCGTGAGGTTTTCCGCCACCACCGCGTCGGTCACGCAGCCGTCTTCGAAGGCGGTTTCGAGCAGCGCCTCGAAGCGCGCGCGGGCGTGGTCCTCGGACTCGCTGTCGGAGTTCTCGAGCAGCACGCAATACGGCACGGCCTCGTCGCCGATGAAGGGCACGCGCAGCTGCGGCATGTGCTTGTCGACCAGGCTCAGCGCGAACTTGCCCATCACCTCGAAGCCCGTGAGGCCCGAGCCCAGGTGCTTGTGAGCCAGGCCCAGCAGCGTGACCGCGTGGTCGAGCGAGGGCACGGCGGCCCAGGCCGTGAGCTGCGCGGCGGGCAGCGGGTACAGCTTCATGGTCGCCGCGGTGATGACGCCCAGCGTGCCTTCGCTGCCGACGATCAGGTCGCGCAGGTCGTAGCCGGTGTTGTCCTTGCGCAGGCCGCTCGTACCTTCCCAGATCTCGCCCTGCGGCGTGACCACTTCCAGGCCCAGGCACAGGTCGCGCGTGTTGCCGTAGCGCACGACCTGCGTGCCGCCCGCGTTGGTCGCCAGGTTGCCGCCGATGGTGCAGCTGCCCTCGGCCGCGAGGCTCAGCGGGAACAGGTAGCCGGCTTTCTCGGCCGTCTCCTGCAGCGTCTGCAGGATGCAGCCCGCCTCGACGGTCATCGTGAGGTTGGCGGCGTCGATGTTGCGGATGGCGTTCAGGCGCTGCAGGCTCAGTACCACCTGCGTGCCGCTGTCGTCGGGAATGGAGCCGACCGCCAGGCCGGTGTTGCCGCCCTGCGGAATGACGGCCGTGCCGGCCGCGGCGCAGGCCTTGACCACGTCGGCCACCTGCTGCGCATTGGCCGGGCGCACCACGGCGAGCGACTTGCCGCGCGCGCGCTTGCGCCAGTCCTGCTCGTAGGCCGCGAGGTCGCCCTCGGTCAGCACGTGCGTGGCGCCGACGATGGCGCGCAGTTGGTCGAGGAGGGAAGAAGAGGTGGTCATTGGGCGGAAGCCTCCAGGGGACGGGCAGCGGCAGCAGCGGCCTTGGCGTGGCGCAGGCGAAGGCGCACATGCCACGCGCAGGCCGCGAAGAGCACGAGGCACAGCAGCACCTCGACGAGCGCGAGGATTTGTCCCACGCCGTTGGTGTCGCTCCAGGCGCGCACCACGCCCTCGGTGAAGTAGAGCCAGATCATCAGGCTGACCCAGCGGTAGGTGTACATGCGGTTCTTGTAGAGCCCCGCGAGCGGAATGACCAGCGGCAGCACCTTCAGCGCCAGCAGCGAGCCGCCCGGGCGCAGCGGCGCCAGCCACAGCTCCCAGGCCAGGCCCAGCACGATCAGGCCGACAAGGCTGCCCACGGCGGCCCATCGGGTGGCGCGGACGGAAGAGGGCGGGAGTGGGGTGTCGGACACGGTGGCGGCGAAAGAGAGAGGGGGAGCCGCACCGGGTGTGGCGCGTCTCGGGAAAGAGCGGATGGCATGATACCGGCCATGAATCGCAGGCAGCTTTGGAGGGATCTTTCGCGCTTTCCTTGGCGCAACACCGCAGCGGTATTGGGCGAGCGTTTCCGCGAAGACCGCCTCGGCCTCACGGCCAGCAGCCTGACCTTCACCACCACCATCGCCATGGTGCCGTTCTTCACGGTGGCGCTCGCGCTGTTCACCGTGTTCCCGATGTTCGCCACCATGCAGGGCCGCCTGCAGCGCTGGCTGATCGAGAGCCTGATTCCCGACAACATCGCGCGCCAGGTGCTGGGCTACCTGAACCAGTTCGCGAGCAAGGCCAGCGGGCTGGGCATCGCGGGCCTGGTGGTGCTGCTGATCACCGCCATCGCGCTGATCCTCACCATCGACAAGACGCTCAACAACATCTGGCGCGTGCGCACGCCGCGGCCATTGGCGCAGCGGGTGCTGATCTACTGGGCCACCATCACACTCGGGCCGCTGATCCTCGCGGTGAGCCTGTCGACCACCTCGTACGTGTTCGCCGCGTCGCGCGACGTGGTGGGCGGCGGCATCGTCAAGCTGGCCTTCGACACCCTGGAATTCCTGCTGCTCGCGGCCGGCATGGCCGGGCTGTACCACTACGTGCCGAACACCACGGTGCGCTGGTCGCACGCCTGGGCCGGCGGCCTCTTCGTGGCGGCGGCCATCGAGATCGCCAAGCGCGTGCTGGGCTACTACCTGAGCCTGGTGCCGACCTACTCGGTGCTGTACGGCGCCTTCGCCACCTTCCCGATCCTGCTGGTGTGGATCTACGTGGCCTGGGTGATCGTGCTGCTGGGCGCCGTCATCGCGGCCTACCTGCCGAGCCTGCTGACGGGCGTGGCGCGCCGGGGCGGCGCGGCGGGCTGGCCGATGCAGCTCGCGATGGAGGTGCTGCAGCACCTGGCGCGCGCGCAGGCCACGCCGGCCAAGGGCATGGGCGCGAGCGAGCTGCTGACGCGCATGCGCGTCGACGGGCTGCAATTGGCGCCGGTGCTCGAGGCGCTGGTGCGGCTCGACTGGATCGCGCCGCTGGCCGAGGAGCCCGCCAACCAGGACCCGCGCTACGTGCTGCTGGCCGACCCGTCGACACCCATCGAGCCGCTGCTGCGCGAGCTGCTGATGCCGCGCGCGGAGCCGCTGGAAGACCTGTGGCAGAAGGGCCCGCTGCGCACGCTGCGGCTGGGCGACGTGCTATTGATCTAGGAGCGCCCTGGCGTTCGGGCCGTCAGATCTTGACCCGGCCGGCCCAGATGTCGCGGTACATCGTCCAGTCGCCCATGAAGGAATACAGCGGGCGCTTGAACGAGGCCGGCTTGTTCTTCTCGAAGCCGAAATGCCCGACCCAGGCGAAGCCGTAGCCCGCCACCAGCCCGGCCAGCAGCCACCACGGATTGAGCGTGACCACCAGGGCCATGAGGCACAGCAGCGAGATCGTCGAGCCCGCGAAATGCAGCCGCCGGCAGGTGACGTTGGCGTGCTCGGTCAGATAGAAGGGATAGAACTCGGCAAAGCTGGTGAAGCGGCGCGGATCGACCGTGGCCGGCGTGTCCGGTGCGGCAGGGGTGGAGGTGTTCATCGTGGGTCTCCTGCGCCCCGCAGGGGCTTTGTTGATAATAGCCACGACCCCGCGGCCGCACCACCCGGGTTCGCCATCCCACCTTCGCCGTATCCACCTTGAGCGCTGTTCCCGTCGTCCCCGTCGATTCTTCCGCCGATGCCAACGCGCTGTGGGTCGTGTGCCTGTGCGCCGAATGGTGCGGCACCTGCCGCGACTACCGGCCGCTGCTGGTCGAGCTGGCAAAGGCGCATCCGCAGTTCCGCTTCGCCTGGGTCGACATCGAGGACCACGCCGAGATCGCCGACGCCTTCGACGTCGAGACCTTCCCGACCCTGCTGGTGGCGGGCGCCGACGGCACGCGCTTTCTCGGTCCGCTGCTGCCGCACATCGAAACGCTGTCGCGCCTGCTCGGCGCGCTGCAGCCGCCGCAGCCTTCCAGCCTCGACGTCGACCTGCTGCTGGCCGTGCTCGAGAAAAAGCCCGCGGCCTTCGCGGTCTGACCGCTTCGGAGCTTCCCTCCCATGAACATCCTGATCTTTGGCGCCACCGGCATGGTGGGGCAGGGCGTGTTGCGCGAGTGCCTGCTGGCGCCCGACGTGGAACGCGTGGTCGCCGTGGGACGCAGTGCCACCGGGCAGCAGCATCCCAAGCTGCAGGACCTGGTGCACACCGACATGTACGACTACCGCGCCATCGAGTCGCAGCTGACGGGCTTCGACGCCTGCTTCTTCTGCCTGGGCGTGTCGTCGGTCGGCATGAAGGAACCGGAGTACAAGCGCATCACCTACGACCTGACGATCGCAGCCGCCACCGTGCTGGCGCGGCTCAACCCGGGCATGACCTTCACCTACGTGACGGGCGCGGGCACCGACAGCAGCGAGCGCGGCGAACGCATGTGGGCGCGCGTGAAGGGCGCGACCGAGAACGCGCTGATGCGCCTGCCGTTTCGCGCGTCCTACATGTTCCGGCCCGGGATGATCCAGCCGCTGCACGGCGTGCGCTCGAAGACGCCGCTGTACGACGCCGCGATCGTGGTGCTCAAGCCCGTGCTCGGGCTGGCCCACCGCTGGTGGCCCGACCGCGTGACCACCACGGAGAAGGTGGGCCGCGCGATGCTCGCGGTGGCACGCCGGGGCGCACGCAAGGTGCTGCTCGATCCGGCGGACATCAACGCGCTGGGCAGCTGAACAGCAGCTGAAACGCCGCCCTGCGTTCTTTCAGCCTGCGACGAAGTCGCGCAGCGCGAACAGCACCTCGTCCGGCGCCTCGCTCATCAGCGCGTGGCCGGCATGCACCGTCACCACCTTGGCGTTGCGCGCCTTGCTCACCAGCGCCTTGGTGGCGCGCGGCGGCGTCATCTGGTCGGCGTCGCCCAGGAGGAACAGCACGGGGCACTGCACCTTCTCCATCGCCGCCTCGCCGTTGGCGTAGTCGTTGCAGGCCTTGAAACCGATGTGGAACACATTGGCCTCGCGGTTGCTCGCGAGCACGCGGCGCATCAGCGCGCGCGAGCTGCCGTACAGCCACGTGCCCGGGCCGAGCGACGAAGGCGGCGGCGCCAGCAGCGAGTGCGAGAAGGTGTTGACCATCGCGATGGCGCGCTGCGGGTCGCTCACCGAGCTTTCGAGCAGCGCGGGCGACACCACCATCGGGTAGGCCGTGCCGACCATCGCCAGCTGCGTGATGCGCTCCGGCGCGCGCGCCGCGGTTTCGAGCGCGATCAGCGAGCCGAAGCTGTGGCCGACCAGCGCGGCCTTCTGCACACCCGCCGCGTCGAGCAGCGCAATGACGAACTGCGCCGCCTCTTCCACGCTGGCCGGCGGCGCGCCAGCGCTCTTGCAGTGGCCCGGCAGGTCGACCGCCAGCACGTTCCAGCCGTGGTTGGCGAACCAGCGGCTTTGCAAGATCCACACGCTGTGGTCGTTGAGCACGCCGTGGATGAACACCACCGTGGGCTTGGCCGCATCGAAGGGCTTGCCGGCGGTGTAGCAGTAGGTGTCGTGGCCGTTGACGGTGTAGTTCATCTCAGGCACCCGCCTTTTCCGCGGCCTTCAGCGCGCGCTTGAGGTCGTCGATCAGGTCGGCCGGATCTTCGAGTCCGATCGACAGACGGATCGTGCCTTGCGAAATGCCCGCGCCCGCCAGCGCCTCGTCGGTCATGCGGAAGTGCGTGGTGCTGGCCGGGTGGATCACCAGGCTGCGGCAATCGCCCACGTTGGCCAGGTGGCTGAACAGCTTGAGCGCCTCGATGAAGGCCTTGCCCTGCGCGCGGCTGCCCTTGATGTCGAAGCTGAACACCGCGCCGGCGCCGCGCGCGCCGTGGCGCAGCAGCTTCTGCGCGAGCGCATGGCTCGGGTGCGATTCGATCAGCGGATGCCCCACGCGCGACACGAACGGATGGCTGGCCAGGAACTCGACCACCTTCTGCGTGTTGTCGATGTGGCGCTCCATGCGCAGCGGCAGCGTCTCGATGCCCTGCAGGATCAGCCACGCCGTGTGCGGGCTCATCGAGGCGCCGAAGTCGCGCAGGCCTTCGCGGCGCGCGCGCAGCAGGAAGGCGCCGACGGTGCTTTCCTCGCTGAAGACCATGTTGTGGAAGCCGTCGTAGGCCTGCGTGAGCTCGGCGAACTTGCCCGACTTCTCCCAGTCGAAACTGCCGCCGTCGACCACCACGCCGCCGATCACCGTGCCGTGGCCCGACAGGAACTTGGTGGCCGAGTGGTAGACCAAGTCGGCGCCCCAGTCGAAGGGCTTGATCAGGTAGGGCGAGGTGAGCGTGGAGTCGACCAGCAGCGGCACGCCGGCTTCGTGGGCGATGTCGCTCACGGCGGGAATGTCGAGCACGTCCAGGCCCGGGTTGCCCACGGTCTCGCCGAAGAAGAGCTTGGTCTCGGGGCGCACCGCGGCGCGCCAGGCGTCGAGGTCGCCGGGCTTCACGAAAGTGGTCTCGATGCCGAAGCGGCGCATCGTGTAGTGCAGCAGGTTCTGCGAGCCGCCGTACAGCGCCGTGCTGGCCACGATGTGCGAGCCCGCGCCCATCAGCGTGGCGATCGACAGGTGCAGCGCCGCCTGGCCGCTGGCCGTGGCGATGGCGCCGATGCCGCCTTCGAGCGCCGACACGCGCTGCTCCAGCACCGCGTTGGTCGGGTTGCTGATGCGCGAGTAGACGTGGCCGGCGCGTTCCAGGTTGAACAGCGCGGCCGCGTGGTCGCTGGATTCGAAGACGAAAGAGGTCGTCAGGTGGATGGGAACGGCCCGCGCGCCGGTGGTGGGGTCGGGGGCGGCGCCGGCGTGCAGCGCGAGGGTGTCGAAACCGGGGTCGGAATAACCGGGCATGAAGGCCTTTCTGTTGTCTCTTCGCAATGCCCCGTGACGCCGGCAATGCTTGCACAGGCGACAGGGGCGTTCGGGTCGGCGTCGATTGTGGGCTATATTCAAATCGGCACGACGCCGAGAACGACGAATCCCCGAGAGGAGCACCACCATGAAAGTCAGCGACATTCTTCGCGTCAAGGGCAACACGCTCTTCACCACCACGCCCGACGACCCGCTGGCGGAAGCCGCCAAGACCATGGCGGACAAGGACATCGGTTCGCTGGTGGTCATGGAGCACGGCGACCTGGTCGGCATGCTCACCTTCCGTGAAGTGATCGTGGCGGTCGTCAACAACGGCGGTCAGGTCGGGACCACGCTGGTGCGCAAGGCCATGGACGACGCGCCGGTCACCTGCACGCTCGAAACCGACCTCGACGAAATCCGCCGCATCATGCTGGAGCGCCATGCGCGCTACATGCCCGTGATGGACAAGCGCATGCTCATGGGCGTGATCAGCTTCTACGACGTGGCCAAGGCCGTGGTCGACGCGCAGAACTTCGAGAACAAGATGCTCAAGGCGTACATCCGCGACTGGCCGGAAGACGAGAGCAACGAAAAGGCCGGCTGAGCCCGGCCGGCCGATGGACGGACCGCCTACTCTTTGATGTTGGCGGTTTCGACGATCTTCTTGTTGCGTGCGTACTCGGCCTGCACGAATTTCCCGAACGCCTCCGGCGTTCCGCTGCCCGGCAATGCGCCTTGCTCCGCCAGCTTGGCGCGCACGCCTTCCTCCTGCAGCACCGCATTCAGTTCCTGGTTGAGCCGCGCCACCACGGGCGGCGGCGTCTTCGCGGGCGCGAAGATGCCGGTCCAGCTCACCATGTCGTAGCCCTTGAGACCGGGCATCTCGTTGAAGGTGGGCACCTGCGCGAGCGCTGGCAGGCGCTGGCTGCCGGTGATGCCCAGGGCCTTCAGGCGCTTGCCGTTCACGTGCGGGATGGCGCTGGTGCTCACCAGCATCGCAAGGTCGACCTGGTCGCCGATCACGTCGGTGGCGATCTGTGCGCCGCCGCGGTAGGGCACGTGCGTCACGAAGATGCCGCTTCGCTCCTTGAGCAGTTCCATCGCCAGCTGCAGCACGGTGCCCACGCCGGAGGTGGCGTAGTTGTAGTGGCCCGGCTGGGCCTTGGCGAGCTTCACGAAGTCGGCGTAGCTGCGCACATCCAGGCCGGGGCGCGCCACCAGCACCATCGGCGCGGTGTTGAGCAGGCCGACGGGCGCCAGGTCTTTCAGCGGATCGAAGCGGAAGGCCGAGGGGTTGACCAGCCGGCCGATGGCGATGGCGCTGTCGGGGCCGACCACCAGCGTGTAGCCGTCGGGCGCAGCGCTCACGGCCTTGGCCACGCCGATGGCGCCGCCCGCGCCGCTCACGTTCTCGATCACGACCGACTGCTTGAGCCGCTCGCCCAGGCGCTGCGCCACGAGGCGGGCGTTGACGTCCACGCTGCCGCCGGCCGTGAAGGGCACGATCAGCGTGAGGGGCTTGGCTGCGGGCCAGGCGGGCTGGGCGAAGGCGCCCATGGGCAGGGCGGCGCAAAGCGCGGCGGCGGCGAGGATCAGGCGGCGGTTCGTGGTCATGGCGGGGTTCATCCGGGGAAGGGGGTGGCGGAAGGCGTGGGTTCGCAGGGCAGGCGGGCGCGCAGCGCGTCGAAGTCGGCGCTCCATTCGGCGCGCCACTGGCGGCGCTGCGTGTCGTCGATCCAGGCGCCGTCCAGGCCGTTGTGCATGAAGCCGCGCAGGTCGTCCAGGCCGAAGCCGAAGTCGCGCACCATCATCAGCCAGGCGCCCGTGGGCGTGACCTGGTGCAGCGTCGGGTCGTCGGTGTTCGGGTGGATGCGTAGACCCAGGCCAGGCATGCGGCGGATCGGGTGGTCCAGGGCCCAGCGCTCGGGCGGCAGCGTGCGCAGGTAGTAGGAGTTGGTCGGCACCACGGTGAAGATCACGCCGCGCTCGGCGCACTGGCGCGCGAAGTCGGGCTGGTCGACCACCGTGTAGCCGTGGTCGATGCGGTCGACCTGCAGCAGCTCGAGCGCGGTGCGCACGTTGGTCCAGGGCATGCCGAACTCGCCGGCGTGCGCGGTGGTCTTGAGGCCGGCCTTCTTCGCATCGGCGTAGGCGCGGGCGAACAGCTCGGGCGGCCGGTCGTTCTCGCGGTAGTCGATGCCGATGCCGATCACCTCGTCGCAGCGGTGGGCCCGGACCCACTCGACCATCTCCACCGCCGCCTCGGCGCTGGCCTCGCGGTCGATGGCGGCAATGAGCCGCCCGGTGATGCCGAAGGCCTGCTGCGCGTCGTGGATCGCGCGGACGATGGCGCCCTGCGCGAGCGGGTAGGCAATGCCCGAGCCGTGCACCGTGCCGGTCGGGTTCCAGAAGAACTCGGCGTAGCGCACCTGGTGCGAGGCCGCGTCCTGCAGGTATTCGAGGGTGAGCTGGTACAGGTCGTCGGCGCTGCGCACCAGCTGGGCGTCGAGTGCGCGCAGCACGCGCAGCACGCCCACGGGCTTTTCGCCGCGCGTGTAGAAGCCGTCGATCTCCGTGTTGGCCAGCGGCGCGCCGGCGCGCTGGTTGAGCTGGCGGAAGGTGTCGTGGCGCACGGTGCCGAAGAGGTGGCAGTGCAGCTCCACCTTGGGAATCGCGCGCAGCATCGCTTCGAGCGTGAAAGGAGCGGCGGCGGGCGCAGGCGCGGCAAGGGTCATGCGGCGCAGTCTAGGCAGTGCGTACTCATAAGGAAAATTTTGAATTTCTATAATTTGATTCATTGAATCGATAACCAGGACGCCCATGGCCGCCTTGCCCCTGCGTGCGCTCACGCTGCGCCAGCTGCAGTGTTTCTCGGTGCTGGTCGAGGAAGGGCACTTCGGCCGCGCGGCGCGCCGGCTCGCCATCACGCAGCCCGCGCTGAGCAACGCGATCAAGCAGATGGAAAAGCTGCTCGGCGCCGAGCTGCTGACCCGCTCCACCCACCGGCTCGAACTCACGCCCGTCGGCGCCGAGGTGCTGGCGCGCACCGATTTCCTGGTCCACACCTTCGAGGTGGCGCTGCGCGACATCGAGAGCACGGTGCAGCGCGGCCGGGCCTACGTGCGCGTGGGCGTGATCCCCTCGGCCAGCGCGCGCGTCGCGGCGGCGGCGGCCGGCTTCCTGCAGCAGCGCGCCGAGGTGGAACTGGCCTGGCGCGATGCACCCTCCACGGTGCTGCTGGCCGAGCTGCGCAGCGGCCAGCTCGACATGGCCGTGGCCGCGATCACCGAGCCGCCGGGCGGACTGACGTGCATCGACCTGTTCCGCGATCCGCTGGTGCTGGTGGTGCGCAGCGACCACGCGCTGGCGGCGGCCGGCGAGGCGCGCTGGGAGGCCATCGGCAGCGAGCGCCTCGTGCTGTTCGAAAGCGGCAGCATGCCGGCGCTGGGCGACCCGGCGCGCGCGCAGTTCGCGCAGGGCGCGCAGCCGTACCGCGTGAGCTACTCCGAAACGCTCTACGCGCTGGTGCGCAGCGGGCAGGCGCTGGGGCTGATGCCGCAGCTGTACACCTCGTCGCTGCGCGACCCCGAGCTGGCCGTGGTGCCGCTGTCGGCGCCGCGCATCGAGCGGCGCGTGGTGCTGGCCTACCTGCCGGGGCCGATGCGCAACGTGGCGGCGCAGGAGCTCATCGGGTTTTTGCGTGAGCGGTTGCCGCAGGCCTAGGCGGTTTCGAGCATCGCCATGCGCGTTTCGCTGCTGAAACGCTCCAGCGTCCAGCCTTCGCCGAGCATGAACATGCGCGTGTGCAGTTGCGACAGCGTGTCGCCGTCCACCTCGTCGCCGAGATAACTCAGGCGCTTCTCGCGCAGGTCGACAAAGCCCGTCGTGTAGTCACGCCCCAGGCGCAGCCACAGCGCGTGCGCGCCCGGCGACTGGCGCGCGCCGCTCATCAGGCACATGCCGCTGCCCAGTGCCCAGCGGTACACGGCCGTGGCCAGCCCGCGCCGCTGGTAGGCGGGGTCGTACTGCGAATGCGGCGCGCGGATGTGGCGGTCGGCGCGGCGGTCGAGTTCGATCAGGCGGTTGAACACGGTGTAGCCGACCAGCCGCTGGTGGCGCACGTCCTCGATGTACACGTAGGTCTCGCCATCTGCCTCGCGAAAGCGCGCGCGCAGGTCGGGGTCGTCCAGGCGCAGCGCGGGCAGGTCCTGCACCCGCTCGCCCATGGCGCGCATGCGCTCGTACACCGGTGTCAGCGGCTCGCTCGGGCGGCCCTTCTTCGGATCGACGTCGATGCGCAGCTCGGCCGGCCGCAGCAGGCGGCGGCGCAGCGCGTCGAACGACAGCCAGGCGGGCCAGGGCGGCAGGGCAGGCGAAGGCGAAAAAGAGACGGAAGGGGAGCAGGCAAGAGCCACCACGGGGAAATCCTCACGACGAAACACGACGGCGAAGCGGGCGAGGTCCTTCCGCACGGCACGGGGCCGGAGGCGGGAAGAAGGTCGGACGCTGGGGGAAGTGGTGCGTCGCCCGGGCGGATCAAAGCCAGGACGCGCGACCGCGCGGGGCGGGTGCCCGACGGTCGATGTGCGCTGAAGAAAAAAGGAGGCTGACCGCCGGGCTCAGGGATGTGCGAGGGTCTGCTGCGACCTCGCCGTCATCGCCGCGGGTGCGCGCACGCGCGCGTCGCCCGGGGCCGCAGAGGCCGCCGCGCGATCGAAACCGGGGATGAAAACCATGACGTTCATAGGGTCGATTGTAGGAAGCCAGGGGTGTCAGGGCAACCAAAGCCCCCGCGGTCTCTGCCAGATTGAACGCGGGTTGCGCTCAGTGCAGTTCGTCGGCCGCGTGGATCGTCTCGCGCACGCGCGGGTAGATCTGCGTGTTCCAGTTGCTGCCGCTGAACACGCCGTAGTGCCCCACGCCGGCCTGCAGGTGGTGCGTCTTGAGGTAGGGGCGGATGCTGCTGCACAGGTCTTGGGCGGCCACGGTCTGGCCGACCGCGCAGATGTCGTCGCGCTCGCCCTCCAGCGTGAGCAGCGCGGTGCGCCGGATGGCCGCGGGGTTCACCGTGCGCCCGGCCACGGTGAGCACGCCGCGCGGCAGGTCGTAGGTCTGGAACACGCGCTCGACGGTCTCCAGGTAGAACTCGGCCGGCAGGTCGTTCACGGCCAGGTACTCGTCGTAGAACTCGGCGATGGTGCGGGCCTTGTCGAGCTCGCCTTCGACGAGCAGGCGCTCCATGTCCTCGAACTGCTTCTTGTGGCGCTCGGGGTTCATGCTCATGAAGGCCGTGAGCTGCAGGAAGCCCGGGTACACGCGCCGCATCGCGCCCGCATGCGGCCACGGCACATGGCTGATGAGGTTGCGGCGGAACCAGTCGATGGGCTTGCTGGTCGCGAGCACATTCACGCCGGTCGGGTTGATGCGGCAATCGACCGGGCCCGCCATCAGCGTGAGGCTGCGCGGCGTGGCCGGGTGGTCGTCTTCCGCCATGAGCGCGGTCGCGGCCAGTGCGGCCACGCAGGGCTGGCACACGGCGACCATGTGCGCGCCCGGGCCCACGGCCTCGACGAAGCGCATCAGCTGCAGCGTGTAGTCGTCCAGCCCGAAGCGACCCTGCCACAGCGGCACGTCGCGCGCGTTGTGCCAGTCGGTCAGGTACACGTCGTGGTCGCGCAGCAAGGTGCGCACGGTTTCGCGCAGCAGCGTGGCGAAATGGCCCGACAGTGGTGCGACCAGCAGCACGCGCGGGTGCACCGCTTCGGTGTGTGCCTTGCGAAAGTGCAACAGCGTCCCGAAAGGCGAGACCAGCGCGACCTCTTCGTGCACGGGCACGTCGGCGCCGTCGACCACCACGCTGTCGATGCCGTAGGCCGGCCGCGTGTGGGTGAGCCGCATGCGCGAGAAGACCTCGCAGCGCGCGGCCATGCGCCGCAGCGCGGTGCGTTCGGTACCGTCCTGCCAGAGGGCGCGGCCCAGGTACTGCGCGGTGAGCCGCCATGGCGAGAGCAGGTCGGCCTGGTTCTGGTAAGCGCGGTACAGCATGCCCCCGCTGCAGGCAAGTTGCGGGCCAACCGTGTGGCACGGCGCTTGCACACAGCACGCATCGTCCAAGGAGTGTCGCGATGGCCAAACCCGTTCTCACGATCAGCAGCAAGAACTACGGCGCCTGGGCGCTGCGCGGCTGGCTGATGTGCAGGCTCGCGGGACTGGACTTCAGCGAGAAGGTCATCCCGCCCGACGACCCGGCCATGAAGGCCGAGATGCTGCTGCTGTCGTCGTCGATGCTGGTGCCTTCGCTGCAGCACGGCGGCATCAAGGTGTGGGACACGCTGGCCATCGGCGAGTACCTGAACGAGATCAAGCCCAAGGCCGGCCTGCTGCCCGCCGACGCCGCGGCGCGCGCGCACTGCCGCGCCATCTGCGGCGAGATGCATTCGGGCTTCGCCTCGATGCGTGGCGCGCTGCCGATGAACATCAAGGCCCGCTTCAAGAACTTCAAGGTGTGGTCGCGCGCGCAGGGCGACATCGACCGCATCGTCGCCATCTGGCGCGAGTGCCTGAAGGCCTACGGCGGCCCCTTCCTGTTCGGCAAGCAGCCCGGCATGGCCGACGCGATGTATGCGCCCGTGGTCACGCGCTTCCTGAGCTACGACGTGGCGCTCGACAGCGTGTGCGCCGCGTACTGCAAGCGCGTGATGGAGCTGCCCGCCATGAAGGAATGGGTGGCCGCCGCGCTGCAGGAGCCCGACGAGATCGACGAGCTCGACGCGGAGTTCTGACGCTGCTTCTTCAGGCGTTCGCGGGCGGCAGCCCGAGGCCGTCCTGCCGCAGCCGGCGCTCGATGCTCTGCGCGGCCTGCTGCAGGTCGCCCAGGTGCGCCGACACGATCTCTCGCTCGCTCTTCACCGCCGGCAGCCACGCGCAACTGAGGCAACCCACCACCTGCTCGCCCAGCCGCACCGGCACCGACACCGCGCCGAAGCGGTCGGGCGAATCGAGGCTGGTGGACGTGGGGTCGCGCGCCGCGTAGCCCTGGTCGCGTGCGTGCGCCACCATGCGGCGGATGCTGTCGGGGCGCCGCGCGCCGCGGTCGAAGTCGTTGGGTGAGCGCGCCAGTGCGGCAACGATTTCGCGCCGCTCGTCTTCGGGGCAAAACGCGAGGTAGCAACGCCCGAGCGACGACAGCAGCATCGGCGGACGAAAGCCCAGCGCGCGGTAGTTCACCGCCAGGCCGTTGCGCGGCCGGTCGGTGTCGAGGATGAGCATCGCCGTGCCGTCGCGCACGCCCAGGTCGATCGGCCACGGCACCAGCCGCTGCAGCGTGGCGCGCGGCGACGCCGCCAGGGCCGTGAGCCGCGTGCGCCACGCTGCTGCAGCCCCTGACTGGCCGGTGGCCGAGGTGGGCACGTAGCGCTTCTCCAGCTCGTTGCGTTCCACCCATCCGGCCTGCTGCAGCGTCTTCAGGATGCGCAGCAGCGTGGCTTTCGACAGGCCGGTCTGCCGGTGCAGCTCCTGCAGCGTGACGGCCGACGAACGCTGGATGGCCAGCATCACGTCGAGCCCGCGGCGCAGGGCATCGATCGACTTCACGCTGTGCGCGCCGCTGGTATCCGACATGCCGCCTCCGAAGAAAAAAAGGTTCACTCAGTGAAACTATATCTTCTGGCCGCGCGGCGCGATTCCTACAGTCCGACGACACCCCCACGTCGTCCCACCGAGAAGGAAAACGCAAGATGTTCCACCAACGAAACATGCTCCGTGCCGCTGCAGGAGCCATTCTTTTGCTGTGCGCCGCGACAGCGGCGCTGGCGCAATCGTGGCCCGCGAAGCCGGTCACGCTGGTCGTCGCCTACCCGGCCGGCGGCGACACCGACGCCATCGCGCGCACCTACGCCGAGAAGCTCGCGCAGCGCCTGGGCCAGCCGGTGCTGGTCGACAACCGTCCCGGCGCGAGCGGCATGATCGGCAACGCCTGGGTCGCCAAGGCGCCGGCCGACGGCTACACGCTGCTCTTCACGCCCAGCACCTTCCCCATCGCGCAGCACGTGCTCAAGGCCGGCCCCGGCGTGGCGCACGACGTGGTGAAAGACTTCACTCCCATCGTCAAGACCGGCAACATCCCGGTGCTGATGGTCACGGCGCCCACGAGCGGCATCCAGACCGTGGCGCAGCTCGTGGCCGGCGCCAAGGCCGGCAAGGCCTTCACCTACGGCACGCCGGGCGCGGGCTCGCCGATGCACATCGCGGGCGAGCTCTTCAACAAGGACGCCGGCGTGGCCATTGCGCACGCGCCGTACCGCGGCGTGGCGCCGGTGGTCAACGACACGCTGGGCGGCCACGTGAGCGTGGGCTGGATCACGCCCGGCGCGGTGGCGGGCCACATCGCCGCCGGCAAGCTGGTGCCGCTGGCCGTGGCCGAACGCCAGCGCACGAAGCTCATGCCCAACGTGCCCACCTTCCTGGAGCTGGGCTACCGCGACATGGACGTGAGCGCCTGGATGGGCCTGCTCGGGCCGAAAGCGATGCCGGCCGAGGTCGTGCAGACGCTCAACCGCCACGTCAACGAGATCCTGAAGATGCCCGACGTGCAGGCCCGCATGGCCGCGCTCGGCATCGAGCCCGTGGGCGGCGAGCCGGCCGTGCTGGCCCGCCAGATCGCCGACGACGACCAGCGCTTCGGCAAGCTGGTGCGCGAGTTCGGCATCCGCGCCGACTGACGACACACACACCCGCAGACAAGGAGACGATGCATGTTGAGCGAAGAAAAGAACCGCCTGCTGACCGAAGTCGGTCCGGGCAAGCCCATGGGCGACTACCTGCGCCGCTACTGGCACCCGATCGCCGGTGCCAGCGAGTTCGACGACAAGGCCGTGAAGCCGTTGCGCATCCTCGGTGAAGACTTGGTGCTCTACAAGGACCTGAGCGGCAACTACGGCCTCGTCGACCGCCGCTGCCCGCACCGCAATGCGGACATGTCGTACGGCTACGTCGAGAAGTGCGGCCTGCGCTGCAGCTACCACGGCTGGCAGTACGACACCAGCGGCCAGTGCATCCACCAGCCCTTTGAAGAAACGCTGGACCCCGACGCGCGCATGCGCAAGAACACGAAGATCAAGGCCTACCCCGTGCAGGAAAAGGCCGGCCTGCTGTGGGCCTACATGGGCCCGCAGCCCGCGCCGCTGCTGCCCGACTGGGAGCTCTTCAATTGCAAGAACGGTTTCGCGCAGGCCGTATTCGCCGAGATTCCCTGCAACTGGTTCCAGTGCCAGGAAAACTCCATCGACCCCGTGCATTTCGAGTGGACGCACAACAACTGGACCACGCGCCTGCAGGGTGATGAAGGCCCCTACGTGCCCACGCACCTGAAGCTCGCCTTCGAGGAGTTCGAGCACGGCTTCGTCTACAAGCGCCTGCGCGGCGGCGAGCGCGAAGACAACGTCATGTGGACCACCGGCCGCGTCACGCTGTGGCCCAACGGCTTCTTCCTCGGCCACCACTTCGAATGGCGCGTGCCCATCGACGACCACCACACGCTGAGCGTGCTGTGGGTGCTCAGCCGCGTGCCGACCGAGCAGGAGCCCTATGTGCAGGAACGCATTCCCTCGTGGTACGGCCCCATCAAGGACCCGGCCACGGGCCGCTGGATCACCAGCCACGTCGCCAACCAGGACTTCGTGGTCTGGGTGGGGCAGGGCACCGTGACCGACCGCACGCGCGAGAAGCTGGGCCAGAGCGACAAGGGCATCGTGATGATGCGCCGGCGCTTCTTCGAAGAACTCGAGTCGATGCAGTCCGACCCGGCGCACGAGCCCAAGGGCCTGATCCGCGACCCCGGGAAGAACCGCGACGTGTTCCTGCCCTCGGCCTGCCGCGACGAGATGCTGCACGGCCTGCCGCGCGAGGAACTGGCCGCGCATCCGCTGCTGGGGCCGTACCTGAAGGACTTCTTCGGGCAGGCCGGGCAGCCCGACGATGTGCGCGCGGCGTATGAGCAGGCCATCGGGCAGAAGGTCGAAGGGGCGCAGTTCTTCAAGGTCCACGGCGGCGCATCGGACACCGAGGTGGAAACGCAAGAGGCTGCGTAACGCACGCCGCGATCCGGGTCTTTGCGCCGGGGCTCGCCTCGACGCGAACGGCGTGTGAACATCCCGTGTCGGGAGCACACGCCGTGAAGTTTCGTGATCGCGCACAGGCCGGCCGCCAGCTCGCTGCGTTGTTGCGGCGAAGGGGCGGCTTTGCGGACGCTGTGGTGCTGGCGCTGCCGCGCGGCGGCGTGCCGGTGGCCTTCGAGGTGGCCCGCGCGCTGCGCTTGCCGCTCGATGTGCTGGTGGTGCGCAAGCTGGGCCTGCCCGAACAGCCCGAGTACGCCTTCGGCGCGCTCGCGGGCGATGGCGTGCCCGAGATCGACGAACACTTGGTGCGCACGCTGGACCTGCGTCCTTCGGAGATCGATGCCGTGGTGCGTGCTGAACTCGCCGAGTTGGCACGCCGCACGCAGGTCTATCGCGGTGATCGCCCGGCGTGCGAGGTGCAAGGCCGCACGGTGCTCGTGATCGACGACGGACTCGCCACCGGTGCCACCATGCGCGCGGCCGTTCGCGGGCTGCGGCGGCAGAACGCCGGCAGCGTCATCGCCGCCGTGCCCGTGGCGTCGCCCGAGGCCTGCGAGGCCTTGCAGCGCGAAGCCGACGACGTGTTGTGCGTGCGCTGCCCGACGGTGTTCCGGGCGGTCGGCGCCTGGTATGAAGATTTCTCGCAGACGACGGATGACGAGGTCTGCGCGCTGCTGGCGCAGGCCTAGCGCCTGAACATCCGCAGGTCGAGCGCGCTCTCTTCGCCCAGCCACATCGCATGGGCTGTGTGGTCCGCGAAGTCGTCGCCGGTCACGCCGTGCACGAACACGTCGAGGCCGTTGCGGTTGGCGTCGAGCCAGCCGATGACTTCGTCGAACTCGGCGGCGTCGAAGGCGAGCTGGCAACTCCAGTGCGGGTGCGGGCCGACGAGGCGTTCGTGCACGCGGCCCACCACCACCATCAGCTCGCGGCCGGCGCGCTCGCTGAGCTCGCGCGCCTGCGCCAGCGTGGCGGGGGCGAAGTAGATGTGGGCGTGGTACTGGGCGTAGAGGTTTTCGGGGCGGCGCGGCATGGTGGGCTCATTGTGAACCGAGGCGGAAGCGTCCGCTGTAGCGAAACACATCGCCGAACCAGCGGTGGCGTAGCAGCATCTTCATCGTGAAGTTGTCGGGGTCGGACGGATCGGGCCGTTCCTCGACGTAGGCGGTGCCGAGCAAGAGGCCCAGCGGCAGCGGAATGCGCAGCCCCGCGAGGCGCCAGATGTAGCCCCTGTCGCGGAACACGAGCGCGCCGTCTTCCGCGCTCACCGCCAGGCGCATGCCGATGCCGAAGCGCACGTATTCGATCACCTCGCTGCCTTGCGCCGCGTCGTGTTCCATGTGCGAACGGAAATGAAAAGGCGGCCTGCTCGGAAAGTGGAAGACGCGGTCCCAGTAGAGGTGGGCGTTGCCGGGGCGGCAGCGGTAGTGCACCTCGATCGGCACCTGGGTACCCTGGTGCGGAACCAGCGCGCCGAACAGCCGGCCGAAGGGCATCAGCAGCGCGGCCCAGGGGGCGTGCCAGACCTCGCTCATCGCGCCGCGCACGCAGACGTAGTCGTCGGAGAACGGCGCCATCGTGTAGTGCCGGCGAATCACGTCGCCGAGCTGGCCCCACGCGGGGCCGAGCGCCTGCTGGAAGACGGGTGGCGCGCTCATCCCGCGACCGCCTGGGTGGCTTCGCTGCGCGCCTTGTAGAAGCGCAGGATGTTCTCGGAGGCGTCGCCAAGCAGGAACTGCATGACCGGGTCCGCATACCAGTTGAAGCGCGTGCTCAGCCGCCACGACACCGCGACGCGCAGCTCGGTGCCACCGTCGCGCGGGGTCAGGGTGTAGGTCGCGTCGCGCAGGTCGAAATACTGGCCGCCGATCATCACGTGGTCGTCGAGCGCGCCGGCGGGGAAGGAGTCGGGCGTGAAGCGGAAGCGCCACTTCAGCAGGCGGTTCGGCTGCCACTCGGTGACGACCTCTTCGAAATGCACGTTCTTCTGCCATTGCACCTGGCGCACGCGGCCCTCGGGCGTGTCGACAGTCACGCCCGACACCGGCATCGGCACGCCGACGCGGTAGGCCCACGCGTCGCCGACTTCGCTGGGGCGGATGTCGCGCGCGGCGTTGAGCTCGTGCCACACACGTTCGGCCGGCGCTGCGATGAAGAGGGTGCGCGAGGTGTTCGAGAACTGGTCCGGGTTGGGCCATTGCGGCTCGATGCCGCCGAGCAACAGCGGCACCAGGGCGACGCTGTACAGCGCGGGCTTCGGCCAGTTGGTGATGCGGCACACGATGCCCATGGCCAGCCCGCCGACGCTGCCCATCACCGCGAACAGCGGCACGATGAAGGCGGCGCAGATGATGCCCTCGATGAACACCATCAGCGTGCCGCCGACGAACAGCGCGGTGGCCACCCACGGCGCCCAGAGGTAGTAGCCCCAGCTGCGTCGCTCGATGCGCTCGGCCAGGTACACCGTGACCGCGCCGCACGCCGCGGGCGCGAAGTAGACGAAGGAGCCCAGCATGGCCGAGAAGGGCTGGCCGGGGCCGCCGCTGAAGACGAGGCGCAGCACGAGCGCCAGCGCCGCGCCGGCGAACATGGGCCAGAACCAGCCGAAGGGCATGCCGTGCACGGGCTTGGGGGCCGGCACGTCGTCGTTGGCCGGCAGGTCGGCGAGTTTGCTTTCTTCGGGCTCGGTGCGCATGGAAATCTCTTCTCCTCTTTTTGTGATGTCTCAGCTGGCGCTGCGCCGGGCCGTCACCATGGCGTAGTCGAAGTCGCGCCAGAACATGCCCAGCGCGAGCGCGCAGTAGCTGGCCACGATGTGCTTGCGGCGCCAGGGGCTGAGCTTGCCGCGCGCCTTCCAGAGTTCGGCCAGCGTGAAGCGCGTGGCCAGCACGGGGATGTGCAGCGCGCTCGGTGCCACGCGCCAGCGCAGCGAGGTGAACGCGATGTCCTCGAAGCCGTGCGCGCGCAGCGCGGCCGTGAAGTCGTCGCGCACCGCCAGCGTGGGCACGGCCCAGCTGTCGGCCCACAGGCGGTGCAGCCAGCCCGCGAGCCGGCCCGGCCGGCGGCGCAGCAGGAAGCCGTCGACCACCACCAGCCGCGCGCCGGGCTTGAGCAGCCGCGCGGCCTCGCGCACGAAGTCGGCCTTGGCGGTGCCCTCGGCATAACAGGCGCTTTCGAGCGCCCAGGCACCGTCGGCCTGGGCGGCAGGCAGGCCGGTGCGGGTGTAGTCGGCCTCGACGTGCGCGACGCGGTCGGCCACGCCGGCGCGGGCGTCGAGCCGCGCGGCGATGCCGTTCTGCACCGGCACGTTGGTCACCGTGACCGCATGCAGCGCGGGGTCGTCGCCGACCAGCGTGCGCGAGGTGGCGCCGGCGCCGCAACCCAGGTCGAGCACGCAGCGCGGGCCGGTGGTGGCGGTGGTGTCGAGCCGCAGTGCGCGCCCGACGGTGCGGTTCATCTCGATCAGCATGCCCTCGCGCCGCAGCGGGTTCAGGCCCAGGCGCCAGAAGCCGAAGTGCATGTTGTAGCTGGGGCTCCAGGCGCGGTAGTCGTCGGCGACCTCGGTGAAATAGTCCTGCGTGTCCTCGCGGCTCACGTGGCCTTCGACGGCAGGCGGCGCGGGCCGCGCGGTGCCGGGCAGGCGGAAGTCGGGCTGGAAGACGTCGGGCATCGAAAACTCCTTCGGACGTGAGCGGGTGGGGTGTGACAGCGTGAGTGGTTTTTTAGAGCTTGCAGTGGTCGTCGGCGCAGGTGGCTGGCGCGATCGCACCGTGCCCCGCGAGCCGCAGGACCAGCCAGCGCGGCAGCCGGTAGCGGTTGCGGGCCAGCACTGCATACGCGCGGTCGGCCAGCCGGCCGACCACCGGCAGGTCGAGCACCGCGCCACCGGCCGGCAGGCCCACCGCGGCGCGGCAGGCGCGGATGGCGTCGACGCCCACGCGCAGTTGGCCTGCGGCATCGACCGCGTGCAGCGAGCGCATCAGCGCCTCGCGCGGCGCCGGGCCGTCCGCGAAACCGATGGGCGAGCAGTCGACCAGGCGCAGCCGCTTCGCGCTGTCGCGCGCCTGCATGGCGCCCATCTCGGCCGTGCACAGCGGGCAGGTGGCGTCGAAATAGACCGTGAGCGGGTAGGTGGCGGGGGCGAAGCGGGTCATGGTGCTTTTGGTTCTCGATATTTCAGTCAAAACAGAAATAGAAAGGCAAAAAAAAGGACGCGGCCTTTCTCAGATCATGGGCAGGCTGGCGTGGTGCGCGTCGGGGTCGTCGCCCTTGCCGGCGCCAGGAGGGGCGGGGGGCGGTGGGCTGTCGCCGCGCACGAACTTCTGCACGCTGGCGCCGAGCGTGAGCACCTTGTCGAGCGTGCCGGGCGACAGCCGCAGCATCTCGTCGGCCCAGGTGGCGAGCTTGGTCATGAGGTCCATGGTGGAGCGGATGCGGTCTTGCGCATCGGGCGGCTCCTTCTGGAAATCGGGGCTGGAAACGATCTCGCGCAGCACGCGGATGGTGGGGTCGAACTCGCGCTCCTTGCGCTCGCGCACCACGGTGCGGAACAGCTCCCACACGTCGACGCTGGTCTCGAAGTAGTCGCGCCGGTCGCCCAGCGTGTGGGTGACGCGCACGAGGTTCCAGGCCTGCAGTTCCTTCAGGCTGTTGCTGACGTTGGAGCGGGCCACGCCCAGCGTTTCCGACAACTCTTCGGCGTGCATCGGCTTGCCGTGCGCGAAGAGCAGGGCGTGGATCTGCGAGACCGTGCGGTTCACGCCCCACATGGAGCCCATCTCGCCCCAGTGCAGGACGAACTTGCGTTGAATGTCGGTGAGTTCCATGGCGTCGAGTTTAGGAATTCCTGAATTTCTGTCAAGACAGAAATAAAAAACTGTGCATGTCGGGATCAAAAGTGAAATACTGTATGAATAAACAGTTGTTCGACTTGTTTCCTGATTCCTTCCAAGGACTCGCCATGCCCGCCGCCCAGGTTCCCATCCACATCATCAAGGGCCGAGGCGCGGCCACGCGGCTCGCGCACCGGTTCTCCAAAGACGCACGCGACGCCTTCGACGACGGCTGGGGCACGCTGGAAGACGGCGAAGCCGAGGCCGCCGGACTGCTGCCGCTGGCCACCGAGGTGCGCTTCGAGGACGTGAAGTCGGTGCTCAGCAGCAACGAGTCGCCCGACATCCCCTTCGATCGCTCGCTCAACCCGTACCGCGGCTGCGAGCACGGCTGCATCTACTGCTTTGCGCGGCCCACGCACAGCTACCTGAACCTGTCGCCCGGTCTCGACTTCGAGACCAAGCTGATCGCCAAGCGCAACCTCGTCGAGGTGCTGCGCGCCGAACTCGGGCGCAAGGGCTACCGCCCCAGCAACCTCGCCATCGGCACCGCCACCGACTGCTACCAGCCCATCGAGCGCGAGCTGCGGCTCACGCGCGGCGTGATCGAGCTGCTGAGCGAGGTGCGGCATCCGTTCGCGCTGGTCACCAAGTCGAGCGCGGTCGAGCGCGACCTCGACCTGATCGCGCCCATGGCCGCCGACCGGCTCGCGGCGGTGTACGTCACCGTGACCACGCTCGACGGCGAGCTGGCGCGCAAGCTCGAGCCGCGCGCCGCCGCGCCGCACCGGCGGCTGCGCACCATCCGCACCCTGGCCGAGGCCGGCGTGCCGGTGGGCGTGAGCGTGGCGCCGCAGATTCCGTTCATCACCGAAGACATGGAGCAGGTGCTCGAAGCCGCCTGGGAGGCCGGCGCGCGCAGCGCCTTCTACACCGTGGTGCGCTTGCCGTGGGAGGTGGCGCCGCTCTTCAAGGAATGGCTCGAGCTGCATTACCCGCAGCGCGCCGAGCGCGTGATGGCGCGCATCCACGAGATGCGCGGCGGCAAGGACTACGACGCCGACTTCGCCACGCGCATGAAGGGCAGCGGCCTGTGGGCCGATCTGATCCACCAGCGCTTCCAGAAAGCGACACACCGGCTGGGCTTCAACCGCGAGCGGATCGCGCTGGACACCGGCGCGTTCCGCCCGCCCGGCGCCGCGGGGCAGGGCAGCCTGTTCTGAACAGGGCGCAGACGCGGTAGATTCGTGGCCGTGCCGGCCTCGGCACGCATTCGGCATCGGCTGCTTCAAACAAGGTCAAGAGCGCGCATGAACAGGGTCTGGCTCGTGGTGATGGGGGTTTCGGGCTGCGGCAAGTCCAGCATGGGCGCGGCGCTGGCCACGGCGTTCGGGCTGCCGCTGATCGAGGGCGACGACCACCATCCGCCCGCCAACGTCGACAAGATGAGCCGCGGCATCGCGCTCACCGACGCCGACCGCGCCGGCTGGCTGGCCACGCTGGGCCGCGCCCTGGCCGACGCGCCGCAGGGCGCCGTCATGACCTGCTCCGCGCTCAAGCGCAGCTACCGCGACCAGTTGCGCGCCGCCGCGCCGGGCCTGCGCTTCGTGTTCATGCAGATCGACCGCGCCGAAGCCGAGCGCCGCGTGGCCGCGCGCGCGGGCGCCGGGCTGCACATGTTCCCGGCCAGCCTCGTGGCCAACCAGTTCGCCACGCTCGAATCGCCGGTGGGCGAGGCCGGCGTGTTGGCGGTGGATGCGACGGCGCCGCTGGCGCAGTCGGTCGGCGTGGTGCGCGACTGGCTGGCCGACGCCGGCTGAGTCGCATCACCTGAAGAGGTGGCGAGCGGGCATTCACCAGAAACACCGCGGAACCGGCTTTGCCGGGCCGCTGGTGTTGCCCCCGGTAGGGGGTTGGCGAAGCGACACGAAGTGCGCGAAGCCTGGGGGCGAGTCCAATTTATTTATTCGATGACTTCGGGCCAGTCGGTGTGGAAGAACTGGCCCTCCGGCTTGTCGACCCGCTCGTACGTGTGCGCCCCGAAGAAGTCGCGCTGCGCTTGCAGCAGGTTCGCGCTCAGGCGTGCCGTGCGGTAGCTGTCGTAGTAGGCCAGCGAGGCGCTGAAGGCCGGCACCGGGATGCCGTTGCTCACCGCCAGTGCCACCACCTCGCGCCAGTTCTGCTGCGTGCGGTTCAGCAGGTCTTGAAAGAATGGGTCGAGCATCAGGTTGCCCAGCGCCGGGTCGCGGCGGAAGGCGTCGGTGATGCGGTTCAAAAAGCGCGCGCGGATGATGCAGCCGCCGCGCCAGATCGAGGCGATGCCGCCCAGGTCGAGCGGCCAGCCTTTCTTCTCGCCCATGGTCTGGATCAGGTCGAAGCCCTGCGTGTAGCTGATGACCTTCGAGGCGTAGAGCGCGTCGTGCACCTTGGCCACCAGCGCCTTTTTCTCCAGCGACAGTTCGATCCTCGGCCCCTGCAGCAGCTGGCTCGCAGCCACGCGCTGCTTCTTCTGCGACGACAGCACGCGCGCCTCGACGGCGGCGTTGATGGTGCTGATGACCACCGCGTTCTCGGCCGCGTTCAGCAGCGTCCACTGGCCCGTGCCCTTCTGGCCGGCCTTGTCCAGGATGAGGTCGACCACCGGCTGGCCGGTTTCCGGGTCTTTCTGTTCGAGCGCCTTGGCGGTGATCTGGATCAGGTAGCTCTGCAGCTCGCCCTCGTTCCATTCGTTGAAGATCGCGGCCATCTCGTCGGTCGTGAAGCCGGCCGCCTTGAACAGGCTGTAGGCCTCGCAGATCAGCTGCATGTCGCCGTACTCGATGCCGTTGTGCACCATCTTCACGTAGTGGCCCGCGCCGCCCGGGCCGATGTGGATCACGCAGGGCTCGCCGTCCACCTTGGCCGCGATGCTCTCGAAGATCGGCTTCATCACCTCCCAGGTCGACGCCGGGCCGCCCGGCATGATCGACGGCCCCTTGCGCGCGCCTTCCTCGCCGCCCGACACGCCCGCGCCGATGAAGCGCAGGCCCTTGCTCGCAAGGTAGGCGTCGCGCCGTTCCGTGTCGGTGTACAGGCTGTTGCCGCCGTCGATGACGATGTCATCCTTGTCGAGCAGGGGAATGAGCTGCTCGATCACCTGGTCGACCGGCGCGCCGGCCTTGACCATGATCTGGATCTTGCGGGGCTTGGCCAGGCTCTGGACGAACTCCTCGAGCGTCTTCGCGCCCACCAGCTGCTTGCCGGGGTGGGCGGCAATGAAGGCCTCGGTGGTGGCCTCGGTGCGGTTGTAGACGCTGACCTGGAAGCCGCGGCTTTCCACGTTCAGCACCAGGTTCTGTCCCATCACGGCCAGGCCGATCAATCCGAAATCGCTTTGCTTGCTCATGTGTGCCGGGCCCTTCGTGCGTGTGCGGTGGATGAAGCGGGCCATTGTGCCGGGCACCCGCGCGGTGCGGCGTCGGAGGGCGTCTATACCCGCTTGGCAAACGGGCCCGGGCTGGCTATGTTGGCGGGATGACTTCCGCCGCCATGCCCGCAGCCCCTGCTGCGATCCACACCTGGTCGACCGACACCGTGCCGCCGCCGCAGCGGCTGGACTACTGGATCGGCGCGGTCTGCGAAGGCTTTCTCGAAATGGACGTGACCAGCCCGCTGGCCGGCCGCTTCGGCGCCTCGCTCGAATCCGCGCCGCTGGGGCCGCTGCACGTGAACCGGGTGCGCGGCAGCGCGCAGGACGTGTACCGCACGCGCCGCGCCATCGCCCACAGCCGCCACAACTTCTACTACCTGCTGTGCAAGGCCGACTCGCCCTGGGTCGCGGTGCAGGAAGAGCGCTCGGCGCGCCTGCTGCCCGGCGACGCGGTGCTGGTCGATTCGCGGCGCTGCTACGCCTTCCACCTGCAGCAGTCGGCCGACACGGTGTCGATCGAGCTGCCGACCGCGTGGGTCGAGTCGTGGCTGCCCGATGCCGGCGACCACGTAGCGCGCCGCATCGACGGCCACAGCGGCTGGGGCGCGGCGCTCAGCGGCTTCGCGCAGGCGCTGTCGCCCGAGGTGGCCCTGCGGCCGCCGCTGCCGGCGGCGTTGCTGGCCGACCAGCTCGGCGGCCTGCTGGCCCTGGCGCTCGGCCCGGTCGGTGGCACGGCCATGCCCGACCCGTGCGGCCGCGCCGCCTTGCGCCAGCGCGTGCTCGACGCCACCCGCGAGCGCCATGCCGAGCCGGGCCTCACGGCCGCGGCCGTGGCGCAGGGGCTCGGCATCTCGGAGCGCAGCCTGCACCGCTGCCTGGCCGAAGGCGGCGGGGCAGGGCACAGCGCCACCACCTTCGCCAACGCGCTGGCCGCCTGCCGCATGCAGGTGGCGCAGCGCATGCTGGCCGACGCACGCTTCGACCGCCTGAGCGTGGCGCAGATCGGCTTGCGCGTCGGGCTGTCCGACGCCTCGCATTTCGTGCGCCTGTGCCGCCGCCACCTGGGCGGCACGCCGGGCGCGCTGCGGCAGTCGCGCGGCTGAACGGCGGCTACGCCTCGAACCAGTCGCGCGCCGAGCGGCCCTGGTCGGGCCCCAGCATCGAGAAGCCGCCGTCGACCGGGATGTCGGCGCCGGTGACGAAGCGCGCCGCGTCCGAGCACAGGAACAGCACCACCTGCGCCACGTCGTCGCCGTCGCCCACGCGGCCCAGCGGGTGCATCGGCGCGCCGACGCGGTCGGCCCGTGCGCGGTCGCCGTTCGTCATGCGCGACAGCGCGTCCGACCAGGTCCAGCCCGGCGACACCGAGTTCACCCGCACGCCCCGCGGCGCCAGCGTGGCGGCCTGGTTGCGCGTGAGCTGCAGGATGGCGGCCTTGGCCGCGGGGTACAGTGCGCGGCCCGCCGCGCCGAACTTGCCGCCGACGCTGCCCATGTTCACGATGGCGCCGCCGTGCGCGGCCAGCGCGTCGGCGGTCTTCTGCACCAGCATCGCGCCGGAGACGAGGTTGATGTTCAGCGCGCCCAGCCAGTCGGCGCGCGCGGAATCCAGCCCTGCATCGCCGTAGACCACGGCGTTGTTGATGAGGTAATCGATGCGGCCTTCGGTGCGCAGCACGCCGGCCACGAGCGCATCGAGCGCGTCGTCCGAGGCGATGTCGCAGGCGACGAAGCGGCAGCCCGCGCCCACATCGGCGGCCAGCGCGGCGCCGCGAGCCGTGTCGATGTCGACCGCCACCACGCGCGCGCCGGCCTGCACGAAGGCCCGCACGATGGCGCTGCCCAGCAGCGCGGCGGCGCCGGTCACGATCGCGACCTGGCCTTGCAGCGTCGTCATGGCCGGCCTCCCATCTGCGCGACGGCGTCGTCCACGCGCACCACGTCCGCAAGCATCGCCAGGGTTTCCAGGCTCGCCGCCTGCAGGTGCGCCTGTGCGGTGCTGCAGGCGTCGGCGACCACGGCCACGTCGTAGCCCAGGTCGCTCGCATGGCGCGCGCCGTGTTCGACCACATGGTTGGTGGCGATCCCAGCCACGTACAGGCGGCTGGCGCCGGTGGCGCGCACCGCCTCTTCGAGCCCGCTGGCCCAGAAGGGGTTGTTGCGCTTGTGGGTGACCACGGCTTCGCCCGGCAAGGGCGCGAGCTCGTCGTAGAACCCGGCGCCCCAGCTGCCTTCCTGCACCGCGCCGCTTTCGGCCACGCGGCGGAACAGCGTGCAGTTGCGCAGGCAGTCGGCGTAGTCGGGCGCGAAGGCGATGCGCACGAAGATCACCGGCACGCCGTTCGCGCGCGCCCCGGCGATGAGCCGCGCGGCCGAGGCGATGAGGCGCGGGCGCGCCGGGTCGTCGGCGGCCACGCCCACGCGCACCTTGCCGTCGACGTGCAGCACGTCGTTCTGGTAGTGCATTGCCAGCAGCGCGGCCTTCACAGGAACACCTGCAGGGCTTCGTGTGGCGCGTCGCAGTTGACGAGGTCGATGCGCTTGGTCTGGATGCGCCAGCCCTCGTCGCCGCGGCGCAGCGTGTGCAGCACGCTGCCGCCGAAGGTGCGCTGCTCGGTCTTGCGCCACTCCAGCAGCAGGAAGGTCGAGCGCACGGTGCAGCCCGCGTCGTCGCGCGATTCGAGCCCAATGTTGCCCAGCACGTGCACGGTGCGCGTGGGCGGCTGCTGCGAATAGGCGCGGGCCTGCTCGAGCCGCCGCGCGCGCATCGAGCGCAGCAGGGCGTCCTCGCAGAACAGCGAGGCGTGGTTCAGGTGGTCGGCCTGGCCGTGCACCAGCGGCACCCAGTACAGGCCGTCGGGCGTGAAGAGCTTCTGCCATTCGTCCCAGCGGTGCTCGTCGAGCAGGCGGGCCTCGTGGTGCAGGAACTGCGTGAGGTCCTGCTGTTCGTTCCAGTCGTGGAAGTTCATTCGGCGCTCCCGGTTTGCACGCCCGTGTCGACACCCATGTACCCGGCCCACGCCGCGAACATGTTGCGCGAGGGCATCTCGCTGTTGCCGTTGGACGCGCGCCCGCCCGGCAGCGGCTGGTCGCGCCCGGCGGCGCGGTGCATGCTGACCCAGTCGCCGCCGTCCGAGCCCAGGCCTTCCTGCACGCGGTTGTAGGCCTCCAGGTCGTCGGGCATCACGTTCGACGAGGGCGAGTTGACGATGTTGGTGTACTTGAGCGTGCGCTGGAAGGTGGCCTCCGGCGCGCCCTTGAGCCGGAAGCTGAAGATTTCGACCAGCGTGCGGTCCACCGACAGCGGCCGGATCACGCGGATCTGCTGGAACGAGGTGTGCGGCGAGCAGCTCGGGTACACGATGGTGTTGTGCCGGTTCACACGCAGGATCGCGTCGGCCTGTTCGGCGCCCTTCGCGGCTTCGAGCGAGGCCACGTAGGCCAGGCTCACCGGATCGGTGGGCGGCACGAAGATGCCTTCCATGAAGCCGTGGCCGTGGTCGTAGCCCTTGAGCTCCAGCTTCTCCCAGAACTCCAGCGGCTCGCCGTTGCCGTCGACGATCACCACCTCGAAGGGCTTGGGCGTGCCGGCCGGCATGGCCTCGTGCTCTTCCTTGGCCGCGCGCCACGACGACTCGTGCGTGGCCACGGCGTGGATGGTGTCGTGCAGGTTCTCGAAGAAGATCTTCCAGTTGTTGCGCTGGATCACGCGCTGAACGCCACCGGCCACTTCCACTTCGCCCTCGGGCGCGCGGTCGCAGAAGTTGTCGAGCGACGTGGCCACGCCGCCCAGGAATTCTTTCAGCTCAGGCCCGTCTTCCGACAGGCTGGCGAACACGAAGCCGCGGTGCGAAGCCACGCGCGCCACCTTGCGCACGCCGTACTGCGGGTCTTTCAGGTCGAGCGCGGTGCATTCGTAGCCGCTGCGCAGCGGCACCGACAGCAGGCTGCCGTCGCACTTGAAGGTCCAGCCGTGGTACAGGCAGCGCAGGAACTTGCCGGCGCTGCCGCTGCCGTCGGGTACGAGCTTGGCGCCCTTGTGCGGGCAGCGGTTGAACATCACGTGCACCTGGCCGTCGGTGTGGCGCACCATCACCACGGGCTCGCGGCCCAGGCGGGTGGTGAAGTAGTCGCCGGGCTTGGGCACCTGGCTTTCGTGGCCGATGTAGATCCAGGCCTGGCCGAACACGCGGTCCATTTCCAGCTCGAAGATGGCGGGGTCGGTGTAGACGCGCTTGTGCACGCGGTCGGGCTGCACGAGCGACTGGATGTCGATCGGGCTGGTCGCCGCGATGGGGATGATGGGGATCACGGAATTCATCGGGTGGTTCTCCTGAAACGTCATCAGATGTCGAGCACCAGGTGCGGCGTCTTCGCGCGCGACACGCAGGTGCACAGGGTCTTGCCGTCCGCCTTCTCGCGCGGACTGAGGTTGTGGTCGCGGTGGTCGGGCACGCCTTCGACCACGTCCACCACGCACACGCCGCAGTCGCCCTGGCGGCAGTCGTACAGCGGGTCCAGGCCGGCGGCGATGAGCACGTCGAGCAGGCTCTGGTCGGGCGCCACGGTCAGCGTCTTGCCTGAGCGCAGCGTGCGCACCTCGAAGGGTGCGTCGCCCGCCTGCTCGATGGCGCCGGCGAAGAGTTCGAAGTGCACGTGGTCGTCGGGCCAGCCGAGTGCGCGGGCGCTGTCGACCACCGCCTGCACCATGCCGCGCGGGCCGCACACATGCAGGTGGCGCCCGGACACGGGCGCGGCCAGCAGCGCGCGCAGGTCAATACCGCGTGACGGGTCGCCGCCGTCGTGCACCACCGTGCCACCGAGCGCGCGCACTTCGTGCAGGTAGGCCGTGGCTTCTTCGCTGCGCGTGGCATAGATGAAGTCGAAGGGGCGGGCTTCGGCCGCGAGCGAGCGCGCCATGCACAGCAGCGGCGTGATGCCGATGCCGCCCGCGATGAGCAGCGGCGGCGCACTGCCCGCGTGCAGGGCGAAGTCGTTGCGCGGTGCGTGCGCGGCGAGCGCGGTGCCGGGCTGCAGCGCGTGCATCCAGGTCGAACCGCCTGCGCCCTGGGGCTCGCACAGCACGGCGATCTCGCAGCGGTCGGAGCCGTCGTGCGGCCTGGCGAGCGAGTAGGCGCGCTGACCCGGGTGGCCGTTGGCCTGCACCACCTGCACGCCCAGGTGCGCGCCGGGTGCGAACGGCGGCAGCGGCTCGCCGTCGGCCGAGCGCAGCACGAAGGCCTTGATGGCCGGCGTGAGCGGCGTGACCGCGTCCACGACCAGCGCCAGCATGTCGGCGGCGTTGCTCATCCGAGGGGCAGCGCCGGATCGGCGATGGTGAGGCCGGTCGACTTTTCCCAGCGCGGCATCAGCGTGTTCGACGGCTGCGTCTCGTCGACCAGCTTGCGCGCCGTCTCGGCGCCGGCCACGGGCAGGCCCTTCGGATCGAGCAGGCCGATCTGCACCAGCACGCTGGCCTGGTCCCAGTAGATGTGCTCGTGGTAGAGCTTGTCGCCGCGGAACTTCACGATGGCCACGAGCGGAATCTCCACCGGCTTGCCGGTGGGCGCGATGCCCGGGAGCAGCCAGTCGATCTCGACCGTGTGGGTGAAGCTGAACAGCATCTCGTCCACGATCTGCGTCGCGCCCACGGTGCGCGAGATGGGCGTGAGCCGCGTGTCGGGCGGCGTGCTCGGAATGAAGTGGTGCTTGTAGAAGCGCGACAGCTCCTTGGCGCCCACGCCGCCGGTCATGGTGGGGATGTGGTTCACGTAGGGCTCGCTCACCATCGTGGCCATGGTGGCGACCACGTCGCGCGTGGCGAACTCGTACTCGCAGTGCTTGTCCCACAGCGCCGAGAGGTCGTACACCGGGCCGATCGCGTCCTTGAACAGCGCCATCGAGCGCTGGTGCGCCATGAGCGTGGAGGGCTTGTCGAAATGGTCGCCGCCGGTGCGCGCAAACGCATGGTCGACGCCGGGGTAGACGTACATCTGCGCATCGGGCTGGCCGGCGAAGGCTTCGAGCACCTGGGCGCGGGCCTCGGGCGGGCAGAACTGGTCGAGCTCCGCGAAGTGCAGGGCGATCGGGCATTTGATTTGCGGCACGAGGTCGAGCGCGCCCTCGATGCCTACGCCGTAGTAGCCCACGGCCGCGTCCACGCCCGAATGCGCGGCGGCCAGGTAGGCCAGCTTGCCGCCGAGGCAGAAGCCCAGCGCGCCGACCTTGCCGGTGCAGGCCGGGTGCGCGCGCAGCGCCTTCACGCTCGCCGTGACGTCGGCCACGCCGGCGTCGATGTCGAACTTCTGGAAGAAGCCGAAGGCGCGCTGCCAGTCTTCGGGCGAGTAGCCCAGATCGACGCCGGGCTCCATGCGCCAGAACAGGTCGGGCGCGAGCACCACGTAGCCTTCCTGCGCATAGAGGTCGGCCACCTCGCGCACGTAGGCATTGACGCCGAAGATCTCCTGGCACAGCACGATGCCGGGGCCGCGCCCCGAAGCCGGCAGGGCCAGGTAGCCGCGAAAGGTCTGGGTGCCGTCGCCGGTGGGAATGTCGATGGTGTTGCTCATCGGTTCGTCTCTCGAAGTGGTGGGGTCGGCGGCGATTCTGGGGAGCGCGCCGGGGCGTTGTCTGTCCATTTCGTGCAGCGGTTTGCGCCGCACGAAACGGATAGCGGGGCGCCGCCGCCGCACAGAGACTGCGGCCTGCATTTGCTGCCCCCCCCACGTTCAACGAACTCACCCCGAGGAGACCTTTCATGTCGCAGGCCACGCCCCGATCCGTCTTGTGCGCGCTCACCGTCCTGGTGGGCGCGCTGGCTTTACCCGCGCAGGCGCAGACCGCGCAGACCGTGAAAGTCGGCCTGGCGATGGACCTGTCCGGCCCCTTCGCCGTCGGCGGCGCCGAGGCCAAGGCCGGCTTCGCCGTGGCGATGAAGCAGCTGGGCGGCAAGCTCGGCGGCGTGCCGGTGGAGTTCGTCGAGGCCGACACGGCCGGCAACCCCGAGATGGCGCGCCAGGTGGTCGAGCGCATGCTGCTGCGCGACAAGATCGATTTGTTCACCGGGCCCGTCGGTTCGTCGGTCGCGCTGGCCGTCGGCCCGCCGCTCTTCGCGGCCAAGGTGCCCTACCTGTCGAGCAACACCGGCCCGAGCGACTATTCGGGCGCGCGCTGCAACCCGTACTTTTTCGGCGCCTCGTACCCGAACGACGCGTACTACGAGTCGGCCGGCAAGTTTGCGAGCGACAAGGGCTTCAAGAAGGTCGCGATGATCGCGCCCAGCTACCCGGGCGGCAAGGACGCCATCAACGGCTTCAAGCACACCTTCAAGGGCGCCGTGGGCGACGAGCTGTACACCAAGCTCGGGCAGCTCGACTACTCGGCGGAGCTGGCGCAGATCCGCGCCTCGAAGCCCGATGCGCTGTACTTCTTTTTACCCGGCGCGATGGGCGTGAGCTTCATCAAGCAGTTCGTCGGCGCGGGGCTGTCGAAGGACGTGGCGCTGATCTCCACAGCCTTCTCGGCCGACGAGGACATGATTCCCGCCGTCGGCGAGCCGATGCTGGGCCTGTTCAACACCGCGCACTGGTCGTTCGACCTCGACAACCCGGCCAACCAGCGCTTCGTGGCCGCGTTCCGCCAGCAGAACAACGGGCGCAACCCGTCGTTCTATGCCGGCCAGGCCTACGACGTGCTGATGGCGATGGATGCGGCCGTGCGCGACGTCGGCGGCAAGGTGGCCGACAAGCCCGCGCTGCTCAAGGCGATCAAGGCGGCCAACTACAAGTCGGTGCGCGGCGATTTCCGCTACGGCCCCAACAACTTCCCGATCCAGAACTACTACCTGCGCGTGGTCGCCAAGGACGGCAGCGGGCGCATCGCCAACAAGGTGATCGGCACCGTGCTGGAGCGCTACCAGGACCGCACCGCCGCGCAGTGCGCGATGAAGTCCTGAGGATGTGTGTTCAGTGCCGCGCGGCGGGCAGCCGCGCGGGGTCGCGCGAGGTGTCGCGCGGCAACTGCCCGAAGCGCTCGCGGTAGCAGGCGGCAAAGCGGCTCAGGTGCGAGAAGCCGCAGTTCAGCGCCACCTCGGTGACGCTGGCGCCGTCGTGCCGCGTCAGCAGCGCGTGCGCGGCATCGAGCCGCATGTTGCGCAGCACCTCGCCGGGCGACAGGTCGCGGTGGCGCCTGAAGAGCAGGGCGAGGCCACGGCGCGTGACGCCCGCGGCCTGCGCCACGTCTTCGAGCGAGAGCAGCGAGTCGAGCCGCTCGCGCATGAACTCTTCGGCCCGGCGCAGCTGCCGCAGGCTGGTTTCTTCGGTGCCGCGCTGCGCGTCGGCATGCCGCTGCAGCACCGAATTCGGCCGGTGGCACAGCAGGTAGAGCATGAGGTTGTCTTCGCAGTGCGCGAGCCAGCGCGGGTCGTAGCGCTCGAACTCGGTGGGCGGCAGCAGCGAAGCCAGGCTTGCCACCATGCGGCACCACTGCGTGCCCGCCGCGTCGTCCAGGCGCAGGGGCATGTCGAAATCGATCTCGCCCACGGTGTCGCCGCCGCGCAGTGCGAAGGCATGGCGCGCCACTTCCTGCAGGCGGCTGAGTTCGATCTTCAGCATCAGCTGCTCGCAGTCGGCATGCCAGCGCAGGCGCACCGGCTTGTGGGCCGAAATGATGGCGCCCTGGCCGGGGTGGATCTGCAGCGTCTGTCCGCCGGTGTGGATGTCGGCGCGGCCGCGCAGCGGCATCTGCACCAGCACGAAGTTGCCGAGCGCGTCGGGCTCGATGTCGACGTCGCAGCCGTAGCGCAGGATGCACAGCGACAGTGCGCTCATCTCGGCGCGGCAGAAGATCGCATCGACATCGCCCGAGCGCCACACGCTGCGGTGCGGCTTCAGCTCATGGGCCACGCGCGCATGCGTCTCTTCGGCCTCGCGCGAGCGGAAGACCTCGCGCCTGTACAGCGGGGACAGTTGCTGACTCGACCATGCGTCCATGGACACTCCTGCGGGGCCAAAGTGGGGGAAAGCGACGGAAACGGACGCTTTTTTCTACGCTGGAATCTACGTGGGTGCGCCGCGCGCCGCCATGGGAGTTGCCCGGGCAACGGGCGTCCCCGTTGCAAGAAGCCTGCCTGGCTTGTGTCCAGGGCCTGTTCACCCTATTTCTGGCGTCGCGTTGGCCGGCAAAGGGGCTGGCTGCAAGGCGCCCGTGCGCAGCAAGGCTTCTGCCTTGCAAGCGCGGGCAACGCCGCAGACGGCCCCTTTGCCGGCCAACCCGAAGGGAAGGTCTGCCACGGCGGGCCACTCGGCGTTGCGCTCCTTGCGTGTGCGCATGCACACGCGGCGTCACGCGCCTTGATTGGCCCGCCGTGGCAGACCTTCGCGACGCCAGAAATAGGGTGAACAGGCCCTAGATGCTGCGCAGATTCACTCGCTTCGACAGCGCTTCGGCGCTTTCGCGCCGCTCGCTGTAGCGATCGACCAGGTGGTCCGCGCAGTCGCGTGTGAGCAGCGTGAACTTGACCAGCTCTTCCATCACGTCGACCACGCGCTCGTAGTAGGGCGAGGGCTTCATGCGGCCCGCGTCGTCGAACTCGAGAAAGGCCTTGGCCACCGACGACTGGTTGGGGATGGTGATCATGCGCATCCACCGGCCCAGCACGCGCAGCTGGTTCACGGCGTTGAACGACTGCGAGCCGCCCGAGACTTCCATCACCGCGAGCGTCTTGCCCTGCGTGGGCCGCACCGAGCCGACGGCCAGCGGAATCCAGTCGATCTGCGCCTTCATGATCCCGGTCATCGCGCCGTGGCGTTCGGGCGAGGTCCACACCATGCCCTCGGCCCACTGCGCGAGATCGCGCAGCTCCTTCACCTTCGGATGGTCTTCGGGCTCGCCGTCGGGCAGCGGCAGGCCGCGCGGGTCGTAGATGCGGGGCTCGGCGCCCATCGCGCGCAGCAGGCGCGCGGCCTCTTCGGTCAGCAGGCGGCTGTAGGAGCGTTCGCGCAGCGAGCCGTACAGCAGCAGGATGCGTGGTGCGTGCGTGGCGCGTGCGGTGGGAAGCAGCTCCTGCAGGCGGGGGACGCGGAACGCGTCGGCGTCGAGCTGCGGGAGATCAGGGCTTGGCGACACGCTGGCCTTTCGCGTCGATCACCGCTTCGCCGTCTTCCTTGGAGAACGCGCCTTGCTGCGGCTTGGGCAGGATGTCGAGCACCGCCTCCGAAGGGCGGCACAGGCGCGTGCCCAGTGGCGTGACGACGATGGGGCGGTTGATGAGGATCGGGTGCTGCAGCATGAAGTCGACGAGCTGGTCGTCGCTCCACTTGGGATCGCCCAGGCCCAGTTCGTCGTACGGCGTGCCTTTCTGGCGCAGCACCTCGCGCACGGGCACGCCCATCGCCGCGATCAGCTGCGTGAGCGTGGCGCGGTCGGGCGGGGTCTTCAGGTACTCGATGACGGTGGGTTCGTCGCCCGTGTTGCGGATCAGCGCGAGCACGTTGCGCGACGTGCCGCAGGCGGGGTTGTGATAGATGGTGATGTCGCTCATGGCAGGCTCGTTGAGAGAGGAAGAAAGAAAAATGGGTCAGCCGAGGCTGAGGCGCAGCGCCAGTGCGGCGAGCGTCGCGGCCAGCACGGGCAGGGTCAGCGCGATGCCGATGCGGAAGTAGTGGCCCCAGGTGATGGTCATGCCCTTCTTCGAGAGCACGTGCAGCCACAGCAGCGTGGCGAGGCTGCCGATGGGCGTGATCTTCGGGCCGAGGTCGCAGCCGATCACGTTGGCATAGACCATCGCCTCCTTCACGAGGCCGACCGCGCCCGAGGCCTCGATCGACAGCGCGCCGACCAGCACGGTCGGCATGTTGTTCATGACCGAGGAGAGCACCGCCGCGAGAAAGCCGGTGCCCATGGCCGCGCCCCAGACGCCGCCTTGCGCGAACAGGTTCAGCAGCGTGGCGATCTGGCCGGTGAGCCCGGCGTTGCGCAGCCCGTAGACCACGAGGTACATGCCCAGCGAGAAGACGACGATCTGCCAGGGCGCGCCGCGCAGCACCTGGCGCGTACCGATCACCGGGCCGCGCGCCGCCACCGCGAGCAGGATCACGGCGCCGAAGGCGGCCACCGCGCTCACCGGCACGCCCAGCGGCTCCAGGCCGAAGAAGCCCACGAGCAGCAGCGCGAGCACGACCCAGCCCGCGCGGAAGGTGTCGCGGTCGCGGATCGCATCGGCGGGTTGCTTGAGGCGGGCCATGTCGTAGTGGGCGGGAATGTCGCGCCGGAAGCACCACAGCAGCACGCCCAGGCTCGCGAGCACGGCCGCGACGTTGACCGGCACCATCACCGAGGCGTACGCGTTGAAGCCGATGCCGAAGAAGTCGGCCGACACGATGTTCACGAGGTTCGACACGATCAGCGGCAGGCTGGCCGTGTCGGCGATGAAGCCCGCCGCCATGACGAAGGCCAGGGTGGTCGCCGGCGTGAAGCCGAGCGCCACGAGCATGGCCATCACGATGGGCGTGAGGATCAGCGCCGCGCCGTCGTTGGCAAAGAGGGCCGAGACCGCGGCGCCCAGCAGCACGATGAAGGCGAACAGCCGCCGGCCGTTGCCGCGCCCCCAGCGGGCCACGTGCAATGCGGCCCACTCGAAGAAACCAGCCTCGTCGAGCAGCAGGCTGATGAGGATGACGGCGATGAAGGTCGCGGTGGCGTTCCAGACGATGGCCCAGACGACGGGGATGTCGGTGAGCTGCACCACGCCGAAGAGCAGGGCGATGATGGCGCCCAGCGAGGCGCTCCAGCCGATGCCGAGGCCGCGGGGTTGCCAGATGACGAGCAGCAATGTGCCGGCGAAGATGAGGAGGGCGGTGGTCATGTTCTTCTGTTCAGGGGGTGTGCACAGGCCACCGGGTACTTCCCTCCGCGAATGTCCCCCGCCCTTCGGGCTCCTCCTTGATTTCGCTGCGGGAAGCACCCAGTGCCCTGCGCACGGGACGCGGCGGTTGTGTGCAGGCGATCAACGACCGCTCTGAACACGCTCACGTCGATGGGGTGCCTTGCGCAGCGAAATAAAGGAGGAGGGGCGAAGCCCCGGGGGACATTCGCGGAGCAAGGTGCCCCGTCGGCGGGAGCACGCCAGAGCGCACGCACGCTGCGTGCAACAGCACAGGCTTTCATGGTCAGCAGTCGCAGGTGGTCGCGGGAAGGCAGGCTTCCCCCTGGCAGCAGTTCTCGGTGAGGTAGCCGAGCAGGCCGTTCATCCGCTCGAACGATGCGCGGTAGATGAGGTTGCGCCCCTGGCGCTCCTGCGAGACCAGGTTCGCGTTCACCAGCTCCTTGAGGTGAAAGGACAGCCCCGTCGCCGGTACCGCCAGCGCTTCGGTCAGCGCACCCGGCGTCAGCCCGTCGGGCCCCGCCACCACCAAGGCACGGAACACCCGCAGGCGCACGGGTTGCGCGAGTGCGCCCAAGGCACGGACCACATCGTTTTCTTCCATTATTCAAGTATCTTTGAATTATTGAAGCGAAGCAACCCGAAAGACAAAAAGACCGGTGGCACGAATCGGCCATCGCCCTGGCAGGCAACGGCCATCCGCGACGCAACGCTTTTTCTACAGTCGCCCTCGGTCCATTCCCCAATGACGCATCCAACGAAGGAGACACCCATGTCCGACACCTATGTTCTGGTTCACGGCGCCTGGCACACCGGCGCCGAAATGGAGGCCGTGGCCGACGGCCTGCGCGCGGCCGGCCACACCGTGCATTGCCCCACCGTGGCAGGCAACAACCCCGGCGACGACCGCGCGGGCACCGGCCTGGCCGACGCCATCGCCTCGGTGGTCCGCTTCATCGAGGCCAAGGACCTCACGCAGGTGCGGCTCGTGGGCCACAGCTACGGCGGCATGGTGATCTCGGGCGTGGCCGACCGCATCGCGGCGCGGCTGCGGCGGCTGGTCTACATCAACGCCTTCGTGCCGCTCGACGGCGAGGCGCTCAACGACATGGTGCCGCCGCACTACGTGACCATGTTCGACGCGGTGGCGGCCGCCAACAACAACGCCGTGATGCTGCCCTTCGAGATCTGGCGCGAGGCCTTCATCAACGACGCCGACCTCGCGCTGGCGCAGTCCGCCTACGACAAGCTCAACCCGCACCCGTACCGCACCTTCACCGACAAGATCCAGCTGAAGCAGCCGCTGGCGGCGCTGGCGCTGGGCAAGTCGTACGTCAACTGCCAGCAGGACACTGCGCTGCCGCACAGCCTGCCGTGGCATCCGCGGCTGTCGGAGCGGCTGGGGTTGTTCCGGCTCGTGGAGTGCCCGGGCAGCCACGAGATGTTCTTCTCGAACCCGCAGCGGCTGGCGCAGGCGATCCTCGAAGCGGGGCGCGACTGAGGGCGGAGGTTCAGCCGTTCGGAAAGAGCGCGTCGAACACGCGCAGCGACGCATAGGCGTCGTTGGCCGCGTAGCGGATCTGCGACTCGGTGAGCTGCTTGTGCGCCCAGTTCGAGGTGGTCGCCTTGCGCGACTTGGCGAAGCGGCGGTTGAACATCAGCGCCACCGCCGTCTTCACGCCCACCGAGCGGCGGTAGCCGCGCCGGCGGAATTCGTCGTCGATGTCGAACACGGCCTGCGGCGCAATCGCCAGGCGCAGGCGGATCAGCGACAGGTCGCTCGAAAGGCCGAAGCCGACCTTGCGCAGTTCGGTGGACGCGAGCAGGCCAGCCACCACGGGGTTGCATTCGTCGCGGTGCAGCTGGAACAGCCAGGCCGTGTCGCGCGTGGCGAACTGCACCACGTGCGGGCCGGTCGACACTTCGTTCTTTGCAAAGGTGGGGCGCGACTCGGTGTCGAAGCCGGCCACGCCGGCGTCGAGCAATTCGTCGGCGGCGCGCTCGGCTTCGGCCAGCGAGGTGACGACCACGATGTCTTTCAGGTCGAGGCTGTCGAAGGGGTCGAGCAGCGCGATTTGTTCGCGCTCGGGAAGCGGAGGGAGCCGGTGGCCGTGGTTGTTGTTCTGGTCGTTCAACGGGTCTTCGCTTTCGCGGCCTTGGGGGTTGTTTGGGGTTTAGGTTTGGGCTTCTTCTGCTTCGGCGGCTGGCCCGAACGCAGTGCGGCCTCGTAGGCCAGTCGGCCCCAGCGCGCGGCTTCCTCGCGATCTTCGAACAGGTCGGCCGGCGCGAGGCGGTACGACATCGGCATTTCCTTGCCTTCGCGCACGTAGGTGAAGGGCGGCAGGTTGAGTGCATCGAAGTGCGCGGCGCTGCCGGCATCGGACTTGAGGTACAGCGTGTCCTTGGCGACGAGCGCGATCATGCGGCCCTCGTGCCACACGCCGTGGCCGCCGAACATGCGGCGGGTCTCGATGCGGCCGAGGCGTTCGAAGGTCTCGTGCAGGCTTTGAACAAACGCGCTCATGCGGTGATCTCGATGCGGTTGCCGTCCGGGTCGAGCACCACGCTCTCGTAGTAGCCGTCGCCGGTGCGGCGCGGGCCGTCGAGCAGCGGGTAGCCGTCGGCCTTCAGCCGCTGCGTGAGCGCATCGACTTCGGCGTCGGAGCCGACCGAGATCGCCAGATGCGTCCAGCCCATGCGCTGCGCGCCGGCCTCGGCGACCACGGGCGACAGGGTGCTCGTCGTCATGGCCTCGATGCGCGCGCCGTCGCCCAGGCTCAGGAAGCACGAGGCGAAGCCCTTGGCCGGGTTGACGTAGCCGGCGCCGGCGGTGGCGCCGAAGTAGTCGACGTAGAAGCGCTTGCAGCGTTCGAGGTCGGTGGTCCAGAGGGCGATGTGGTCGATGCGGATGCGCATGGGGCAGGAAGGAAGTGCGGAGGGTGTCAGCCCGTGCGCCAGGGCGCGCGGGTGGGCGACCAATGGTAGGCGATGCGTTCGCGTCCGCTGCCGGGGTGGCGGTCGACCACGCCGCGCACGAGGCCGTAGCGTTCGTAGAAGCGCTGCGCCTCGGTGTTGGTGACGGCCACATGCAGCCGCCAGCCGTGCGGCATGCGCACGCAGGCCTCGTCGAGCAGCGCCTTGCCCAGGCCCTGGCTGCGCAGGTGCGGCTCGACGAACAGCTGGGCCACGTACTCGCGCGCCGTGAGCAGCACCATGAAGGCCAGCACCTGGCCGTCGCGCTCCGCCAGCACCACGTCGGCGGGCGGGATGAATTCGGTCTGCACGCGCCGCAGCCAGTGGCCGATGGGCTCGACGTGGACGGCGCTGCGGTTGGCCGACACCCAGGCGCGGCGCCAGATGCCCGCGAGCACCATGTTCTCTTCGGCGCCGCCATCGCGCGAGCGCAGCTGGAAGGCAGGAATCTGGGCGGCGGACATGCGGACCATGATAGCCACGCCGGGTGCGGACCGCACCCCTTTGTGCTCAGCCGTTCAGCGTCTGCGCATGGTGCGCGATGTGGTCTGCCATGAAGCTCTGGATGAAGTAGTAGCCGTGGTCGTAGCCCGCGTGGCGGCGCAGCGTGAGCGGCTGGCCGGCGGCGAAGCAGGCGGCCTCGAAGACTTCGGGGTGCAGCTGCTCGGCCAGGAATTTGTCGGCCAGGCCCTGGTCGATGAGGATGCCCTGCGGATAGGGCGCCACGGTCTGCGATTGCATCAGCGCGCTGGCGTCGTGCGCGAGCCATTGGGCGCGGTCGTCGCCGGGCTCGCCCAGGTAGCCGGCGAAGGCCTTCTGGCCCCACGGGCACTGGGTGGGTGCGCAGATCGGCGCGAAGGCCGAGAGCGACTTGAAGCGCCCCGGGTGCCGCAGCGCCAGCGTGAGCGCGCCGTGGCCGCCCATCGAGTGGCCGAAGATGCCGATGCGCTCGCCGTCGACCGGAAAGTGGCGGGCCACCAGCGGGAGCAGCTCGTGCACGATCCAGCTTTCCATGCGCCAGTGCGTGGCCCAGGGCTCGGAGGTGGCGTCGAGGTAGAAGCCGGCGCCGATGCCGAAGTCCCAGCTGTCTTTTGCGCCCGGCAGGCTTTCGGGTTCCGTGCCGCGCGGGCTGGTGTCGGGCGCGATGAGCGCAACGCCCAGGCTGGCGGCCATGCGCTGCGCGCCGGCCTTCACCGCGAAGGTCTCTTCGTTGCAGGTCAGGCCGGCAAGGTAGAGCAGGGCGGGCACGCGCGTGTGCGCGGCCTGCGGCGGCAGGTAGACCGAGAAGCGCATCGGCAGGCCGATCTCGTGCGAGCGGTGCTCGACGAAGCGCTGCACGCCGCCGAAGGCGTGGTGTTCGGAAAGAAGGGTGGGGGCGGTGTCGGTCATGAAGAAGAGATCGTCTGGCTGCGCAGCGCGGGCACGAGTTCGAGCACGGCGTCGGCGAAGGTGCGCGGTGCTTCCTGCGGCAGGTTGTGGCCCGCGCCGGGCACGAGGCGGTGCGAGCGCGGTCCGCTGAAGCGGTGCGCGTGGGCCGAGGCGTCGGCGGGCGGTCGCACGCCGTCGTCGATGCCGTCGAAGGTGATGGCGGGCACGGTGATCGTCGGCTGCGCGGCAAGGCGGCGTTCGATGTCGGCATACGCCGGGTCGCCGGGCACGAGGCCGAAGCGGTGGCGGTACGAATGGATCACCACGTCCACGAAGTCGGGGTGGTCGAAGGCGGCGGCGCTGCGATCGAAGGTGGCGTCGTCGAAGCGCCAGGTTGGCGACCACAGCTGCCACAGCAGTTTCGTGAGGGCCTTGCGGTCCTTCGCAAGACCGGCGCGACCGCGCTCGCTGTGAAAGTAGTACTGGTACCAGAGGCTGTGCTCGTTGGCGGGCGTGTCGGGTTCCATCGCCTTGGCGATGTTCTGGATGTTGTAGCTGTTGAGCGAGACCAGCCCCGCGCAGCGTTCGGGCCACAGCGCCGCCACGACGCAGGCGGCGCGGCCGCCCCAGTCGTAGCCGGCGAGCACGGCGCGCTCGATCTTCAGGGCGTCGAGCAGGGCTAGCAGGTCGGCGCCGAACGCCGCCTGTTCGCCTGAGCGCGGCGTGGCGTCGCTCAGGAAGCGCGTGGCGCCGTAGCCGCGCATGTACGGCACGATCACGCGGCAGCCTTGGGCGGCCAGCATCGGCGCGACCTCGGCGTAAGTGTGAATGTCGTACGGAAAGCCGTGCATCAGCAGCACGGGCGGGCCGTCGGCCGGGCCGGCTTCGTAATAGGCGATCTCGAGGACGCCCGCTTCGATGGTGCGCAGGGGTTCCATGCGGTTCATGGCGGGCGCCTCCTCGGCCTCAGTACAGGACCACGCCGCGGATCGATTCACCCCGCTTCATCAGGTCGAAGCCCTTGTTGATGTCTTCCAGCGGCATGGTGTGCGTGATCAGGTCGTCGATGTTGATCTTGCCTTCCATGTACCAGTCGACGATCTTCGGCACGTCGGTGCGCCCGCGCGCGCCGCCGAAGGCCGAGCCTTCCCACTTGCGGCCGGTGACCAGCTGGAACGGGCGGGTGCTGATCTCGGCGCCGGCCTCGGCCACGCCGATGATGATGCTGCGGCCCCAGCCCTTGTGCGTGCATTCGAGCGCCTGGCGCATCACCTGCGTGTTGCCGATGCACTCGAAGCTGTAGTCGGCGCCGCCGTCGGTCAGCTGCACGATGGCGTCGACCACGTTCTCGGTGGTCTTGGGGTTGATGAAGTGCGTCATGCCGAACTGGCGGGCCATGGCTTCGCGTTCGGGGTTCAGGTCGACGCCGATGATCTTGTCGGCGCCCACCATCTTGGCGCCCTGGATCACGTTCAGGCCGATGCCGCCCAGGCCGAACACCACGACGTTCGCGCCGGCTTCCACCTTGGCCGTGAAGATCACCGCACCGATGCCGGTGGTGACGCCGCAGCCGATGTAGCAGACCTTGTCGAAGGGCGCGTCTTCGCGGATCTTGGCCAGCGAGATTTCGGGCGCGACCGTGTAGTTGCTGAAGGTGCTCGTGCCCATGTAATGGAAGATGGGCTTGCCGTCGAGGCTGAAGCGGCTGGTGGCGTCGGGCATGAGGCCCTTGCCCTGCGTGCCGCGGATCAGTTGGCACAGGTTGGTCTTGCGGCTCAGGCAGAACTTGCACTGGCGGCATTCGGGTGTGTACAGCGGAATGACGTGGTCGCCCTTTTTCAGGGTGGTGACGCCGGGGCCGACATCGACCACGATGCCCGCGCCTTCATGGCCCAGGATCGCGGGGAAGATGCCTTCGGGGTCGGCGCCCGAGAGCGTGTAGTAGTCGGTGTGGCAGATGCCGGTGGCCTTGATCTCGACGAGCACTTCACCGAACTTGGGGCCTTGGAGGTCCACGGTTTCGATGGTCAGGGGTTGGCCTGCTTGCCAGGCGACGGCGGCTTTGGTTTTCATGGGATTCGGTTCTTCAGAGAGCGGAGGGGGACAAGGATACTCAGGCGAGCCTTCAGGCGGGGCCAGCCGGGAAGATACCCGACATGCCCACAAAGCCCGGCAGGTGACGAAAGTCCCAGACCCAGCGGCGCAGCGCGGGAAACTCGTCGAGCGAGACGCCGCCTTCGCCCGCCAGCGCCACGTACGGAAAGCAGGCGAGGTCGGCAATGGTCGGCTCGGGCGCGGCCACGAGCCAGCGCAGGCCGGTGGCGGCGTGCTGCTCGGCCAGGTGGTCGTCGAGCACGCGGAAGGCCGCGCGCGCGCCGCGCCGGCAGGCCTCGATGTCCAGGTGCGTGTAGCCCAGCGCGTCGTGCAGCCGGGCGGCCGAGGCGGTGCGCGTGATCTCGTCGGCCATGGCGAGCCACATCGCGACCTGGCCGCGCAGCTTCGGGTCGGCGGGGTACCAGCGCTGCCGTGGGTCGTCGTAGCGGCTCGCGAGGTAGACCAGGATGGCCTGCGCGTCGCGCAGCACGAAGCCCTCGTCGTCGATCACCGGGAGCTGGCCGAGCGGGTTGATCTGCTCGAGGAATCGTGCGGACTTGTGTTCGCGACCCGGATGGAAGTCGACCGGCACGCTCGCGTGGTCCACGCCGAGCCACAGCAGCATCTGCCGCACCTTGAAGCAGTTGCCCGAGAGCGGGTAGTCGTAGAGCTTGACGGTCATGCGGCGGCCCTCGCGGTGCCGAAGCGCATGCCGCGCTCGCGCAGCCAGCGGCGGTAGGTGACGGAGGTGGTGTCGCCGCGCGTGGGCGTCTCGGCGCGGCCTTCGAGCGGCATGCGCTTGAAGGCGTGGTTCTCCAGGATCGGCTTGTCCTGCCCGAAGATGGTGTGCTGGAAGGCGATGAGCTCGGCGTCGCTCGACACGTCGTCGAAGTAGGCCAGCAGCGTGTGGGCGATGACGTGCTCGTCGTCCACCGGCTGCAAGAAGAGGCCGATGGCGTCGAGCTTGTCGGGCCGGTGGCTGGACTTGTAGAGCATGGCCGAGAAGGGTTGCATCACGCGGTACTTGTAGAACACCTCGCTGCCCGTGTCGTGGGCGGCCGAGGCGCGGGGTTGCCAGAAGCGGCAGTCGGTGGCCCAGATCTCGTCGGTGGCGCCGTCGATCTCGACGTTGTACTTGGCCACTTCGGTGTGCGGCACCTTGCCGAGGTAGTCGGGGTGCACGAAGGGAAAGTGCGCCATGTCCAGGAAGTTCTCGATCACGCGCAGGCCCGACACGGCCACGCCGAGCCCACCGCAATCGACGATGCGGCGGCCGGGTTCGTCGTATTCGGGGAAGGCGAACAGCGGGCGCGCCGGGCGGCCGCTGGGGCAGACCCAGAGGAAGCCGTAGCGCGACTGCACGGTCAGCGCGTCGGTGCCGAGCAGGGCGTGCGGCGTGCCGTCGGCGTCGGTGTGCAGGTGCAGGGTTTCGCCGAGCAGCCGCGTTGTTCGTGGCAAGCCGCTGGCGGGGCCGACGACGAGCCAGTCGTCGAGCATGTTGGGATCGTCGGTGACGAAGGGCATGTTGCTTCTTTCTTCCTGTTCAGGGCGAGGCAGCGGCTTCAACGTCGCTGCGCAGCTGGCGCGCCGCGCGGTGCACCCGGGCCATCGCGTCGGAGCCGGGGGCCGCGTCGGTCCACAGGTGCAGGAAGCTCAGCTGCGGTTGGGCATCTAGCAGCAGGGCGGCGACGGGCGAATCGTCCAGCGTGCCTTGCCATGCATCGGGCGTTCCCGTCGATGCGAAGCCGTGCGGCGCCAGCGCAGCACGCACCTCGGACGCAGCCACGCGCAGCGTCAGCGTGCGGGCGAGGTGCCAGCCGGCGGGCACGGCGTTGGCCAGCTCGGCCGGCGCAGACGGGCCGTCGGCCGCGAGGCGCACCCACAGCATGCCCGCGGCGTCCGCCGTGGCGAACACCTTGGCGCAGACGTTGCGCGGCGCTTGCATGGCCGGGTGCGCCGGGATGCGCACGCAGGCGCCGCTGCCGGCCTCGTACTGCCAGCCGTGGTAGGCGCAGGCCAGGCGATCGCCGCCGGTCACCTGACCGAGGGTGAAGCGCACGCTGCGGTGCGGGCAGCGGTTCTCCCAGGCCTGCGAGGAGCCATCGGCCGCGCGCCACAGCGCGAGCTCCTGGCCTTGCGCAAAGCCGGCGACGATGTTGGCGCCGGCGCGCACCTCGGCAGAGGGCGTGACGGGATGCCAGGTGACGGAGGAATTCATGGGTCTTGATCGTGGGGGCAGCGGGAAAGGGCGCCGCAAATCGGCATAGCATCGGCCATGCCCTTGTCGGCGGTGCCGCCTACCGTAGCGTGTCCGCCGCACCGATGAAAGCCCCATGCCAAGACGCTCCTTTTCATTCCTGCAACGACGACTTCCACAGCGGGGGTATTCATGAGCGCAGGGCGCATCGACCTCGCGCTGGTCGAGGCCTTCGTGCTCGTGATGAAGAGCGGCAGCCTCACCAAGGCCGAGAGCCTGTCGGGCGTGTCGAAGGCCACGCTGAGCCGGCAACTCACGCGGCTGGAGGAGTTGCTGGGCGCCCAGCTGCTGCTGCGCAGCTCGCGCCGCATCGCGCCCACGGAGGCCGGGCGTGCGTTCTTCGCACGCTGCGAGGGGCTGCTCGGCGAGGTCAGCGGCCGGCTGGAAACCGCGCGCACCGAGGTGCAGGAGCTCACGGGCGGGGTGTCGGGGCGGCTCACGCTGCTGTCCGACACGCAGTTCAGCACCTCCTTCGTCTGCCATGTGGTGCGGATCTTTCTCGAATCGCACCCGAACGTGCGCTGCCAGCTCGACGTGGCGAACGGCGCCCAGGCCCCGCAGATCGGCGAGGTCGACTGCTATGTGGGCTCGGCGCCGCCCGACCTGCCGGACCTGGTCGCCAAGCTGCTGGGTCGGTTGGCTTACGGCCTGTACGCCAGCCCGCAGTACCTGGCGCGGCACGGCACGCCGCACACGCCCGAGGCGCTGGCGCAGCACCGGATGATCGCGATGCGCGAGCCCTCGGGCCCGCCGTCGGCGCTGCGGCTGGTGTCGCAGCAGGCCTGGGGGCGCCATGTGGTGCGCTCGGAGCCGGCCTTCGAAACCAACGACCACTGGGTGATGAAGACCTTCTGCATCGACGGCCTGGGCATTGCGCCGCTGCCGGTGTTCTTCGCCGGGCCCGAGGTGGCGCAGGGCGTGCTGGTGCCGGTGCTGCCGCAATGGCCGCCGGAGGCGCGGCGGCTGTACTGCGCCTACCAGCGACAGCGCTACATGGGGCAGAAGCTGCGGGCCTTCGTCGACCTGATGGCTCGCTGTGTGGCGGACATCGGCTCGTACAACCACTACGTGGGGTCGACCGCGGCGGTGTCACCTGCACGGCGGGCGCGGTCGGCGGCGCGACCATAATCGGCTTTCTTCTTCCTGCATCCGCCAGCTTCCTTCACCGATCCATCATGAAGAAAATCCTCGTCCTCAACGGCCCCAACCTCAACCTGCTCGGCACGCGCGAGCCCGAACAGTACGGCCGCGACACGCTCGCCGACGTCGAACGCCTGTGCAAGGAGACGGGCGCGAAACTCGGTGTCGAGATCGAGTGCCGCCAGTCGAACCATGAAGGCGTGCTGATCGACTGGGTTCAGGAGGCGGGTCGTGAAGTGGCCGCCGGCAACATGCTGGGCGTGGTGATGAACCCGGGGGCCTACACCCACACGTCGATCGCGCTGCACGACGCCATCAAGGGGGCGAGCGTGCCGCTGATCGAGCTGCACATCTCGAACGTGCATGCGCGGGAAGAGTTTCGCCACCACTCGTACATCTCGCCTGCGGCGCGCGGGATCATCGTGGGGCTGGGGGTGAAGGGGTACACGCTGGCCATCGCCGCGCTGGTTCCCTGAGGTTGCCTTTCGGGGGCGTGCGCAGGGCACCGGGTACTTCCCTCCGCGAATGTCCCCCGCCTTCGGCTCCTCCTTGATTTCGCTGCGGGAAGCACCCAGTGCCCTGCGCACGGGGGCACGCTTCGGGTGGACGGCTGATCAACAGCCGCTCTGAGCAGCAGGTTTCTCAGTAGGTTTGCTTCGGCGCTGCGGCCTTCCAGCTGCGGCTGACCCGGCCTGCGCTGTCGACGCTTTCCAGGTGCACGTCGAAGCCCCAGAGCCTTGCGACGTGCTTCAGCACTTCTTCGGCGTTGTCGTTCAGCGGCAGGTTGTTGCGCTGCGTATGGCGCAGCGTGAGCGAGCGGTCGCCGCGCGTGGCCACGCTCCAGACCTGGATGTCGGGCTCGCGGTTGCCGATGTCGTACTGGCGTGACAGCGATTCGCGCAGCGCCTGGTAGCCGCTGTCGTCGTGGATGGCCGACACCTCGAGCTCCGATTCGCTCTGGTAGTCGCGGATCGAGAACAGGCGGAAATCGCGCATCGTCTTCGGGCTCAGGAACTGGCCGACGAAGCTCTCGTCCTTGAAGTTGCGCATCGCGTAGTCGAGCGTCTTGACCCAGTCGGTGCCCGCGAAGTCGGGGAACCAGCGGCGGTCTTCGTCCGTCGGCTTTTCGCAGACGCGGCGCAGGTCGGTGAACATCTTGAAGCCCAGCGCATACGGGTTGATGCCGCTGTAGGCGCGGTGGCCCACGGGCGGCTGGAACACCACGCTGGTGTGCGAACTGAGCCATTCCATCATGAAGCCGTCGTCCAGCTGGCCGCGGTCGTACATGGTGTTGAGCAGCGTGTAGTGCCAGAAGGTGGCCCAGCCTTCGTTCATGACCTGGGTCTGGCGCTGCGGGTAGAAGTACTGCGCGATCTTGCGCACGATGCGCACCACCTCGCGCTGCCACGGCTCGAGCAGGGCGGCGTTCTTCTCGATGAAATAGAGCAGGTTCTCCTGCGGCTCGGGCGGAAAGCGGCGCGCGGCTTCCGACTCGGCGGCTTGTTCGCTCTTGCGCGGCAGCGTGCGCCACAGGTCGTTCACCTGCTGCTGCATGTGGCGCTCGCGGTCGGTGCGCTGCGCGCTCTCTTGCGCCAGCGAACGCTTCTGCGGACGGCGGTAGCGGTCGACGCCGTAGTTCATCAGCGCGTGGCAGGAGTCGAGCAGGTCTTCCACCGCGTCGAGGCCGTGGCGCTCCTCGCACTCGGCGATGTAGTGCCGCGCGTAGACGAGGTAGTCGATGATCGACGACGCGTCGGTCCACATGCGGAACAGGTAGTTGCCCTTGAAGAAGCTGTTGTGCCCATAGGCCGCGTGCGCGATCACCAGGGCCTGCATGGCCATGGTGTTTTCTTCCATGAGGTAGGCAATGCACGGATCGGAGTTGATGACGATCTCGTAGGCCAGCCCCATGTGGCCGCGCTTGTAGTTCTTCTCGGTGGAAATGAACTGCTTGCCGTACGACCAGTGCCTGTAGATCATGGGCATGCCCACGCTGGCGTAGGCGTCCATCATCTGCTCGGCCGTGATCACCTCGAGCTGGTTCGGGTAGGTGTCCAGGCCGAAGCTCCTCGCGGTCTTCGCGATTTCGGTGTGGTACGTCTCGATGAGCTCGAAGGTCCAGTCGGACGGGCTGGGCAGGCGCTCGAGGCGGGAGGTGGGCAGGTCGGTGCTGCGCGGCAGGACGGGGGCCCCGGGAGGGCGTTCGGTGGTGATCATGTGGGCACCCCTTCCTTCTTGAACAGGTCGCGGAACACCGGGTAGATGTCCTGCGCGTCCGATACCTTGCGCATGGCGAAGTTGGGCGCCACGCCTTCGAGTTGCTGGTACTCCTGCCACAGGTTCTGCTCGGTCTCGGCCACCTGCACGTAGGCGTAGTAGCGCACCACGGGCAGGATGTTGTCGACCAGCAGTTCACGGCAGCGGCCGCTGTCCTGGTGCCAGTTGTCGCCGTCACTGGCCTGGGCGCCGTACACGTTCCATTCGCCGCTGGCGTAGCGGGCCTTGATGATCTCGTCCATGAGCACCAGCGCGCTCGACACCACGGTGCCGCCGGTCTCGGTGGCGTGGAAGAACTCTTCCTCGGTCACTTCCTGCGCCTGCGTGTGGTGGCGCAGGAACACGAGGTCGATGCGCTCGTAGTGCCGCGTGAGGAACAGGTACAGCAGCATGAAGAAGCGCTTGGCCATGTCCTTGCGCGCCTCGTCCATCGAGCCCGACACGTCCATGAGGCAGAACATCACGGCCTTGGCGCTGGGCACGGGCGTCTTCACGCGGTTGCGGTAGCGCAGGTCGATCGGGTCGATGTAGGGCACGTGCCGCATGGTGCGGCGCAGCTCGGCGATGAGGTCCTCGGTCTCGCGGATTTCCTTCTGGATCAGTGCGGTCTCGACCTGTGGATGCGCTTTCAGGACCAGAAGGTGCGCCTCCAGGCGCTTGAGCTCCTTGCGCGGTTCGCCGCCCAGCGCGATGCGCCGCGCCAGCGCGCCGCGCATGGAGCGCACCACGTGCAGGTTGTTGGGCGAGCCGTCGCTGGTGAAGCCGGCGCGGTGGCTCTTCCACTCGGGCACTTCGGCGATCTGGGTGCGCACGAGGTGGGGCAGCGCAAGGTCGTCGAAGAAGACGCGCATGAACTCCTCGCGCGTGAGGCGGAAGACGAAGTCGTCCTCGCCTTCGCCGCTGTCGCTGGCCTCGCCGCTGCCCGAGCCACCGCCGCCCTGGCCCTCGGGGCGCGCGATGCGATCGCCCTTGAGGTACTCCTGGTTGCCGGGGTGCACGTACTCGCGGTCGCCGCCGCGCGCATGGCCGAACACCGGCTCGGAGACATCGTGGCGCGGCAGGGTCACGTCTTCGCCTTGCTCCAGTTCGCGGATGTTGCGCCCGCTGACCGCGCGCCGCACCGCCTCCTGGATCTGGCCCTTGTAGCGCCGAAGGAAGCGCTCGCGGTTGCCGATGGACTTGTTCTTGCCCGAGAGCCGGCGATCGATGATCTGCTGCAGGATGGCCACGATGTTTTCAAAGCTCCTTGCAAAACGGTGGACGGTGCGCTGGTTAGGTCCTTCGCACGCGTCCGTTGTTCCCGCTGTCCGCTATGAACTCTTGCGCACCCGCAGGTACCACTCGCACAGAAGCCGGACCTGCTTGGCGGTGTAGCCCTTCTCGACCATGCGGGTCACGAAGTCCTCGTGCTTCTTCTGCTCGTCGGCGCTGCTCTTGGTGTTGAAGCTGATCACCGGCAGCAGCTCTTCGGTGTTGGAGAACATCTTCTTTTCGATGACTGCACGCAGCTTCTCGTAGCTGGTCCACGCCGGGTTGCGCCCCGCGTTGCCGGCCCGCGCACGCAGCACGAAGTTGACGATCTCGTTGCGGAAGTCCTTCGGGTTGCCGATGCCGGCGGGGCGCTCGATCTTCTCGAGCTCGCCGTTGAGCGAGGCGCGGTCGAACACTTCGCCGGTGTCCACGTCGCGGAACTCCTGGTCCTGGATCCAGTAGTCGGCGTAGGTCACGTAGCGGTCGAAGATGTTCTGGCCGTACTCGCTGTAGCTTTCCAGGTAGGCGGTCTGGATTTCCTTGCCGATGAACTCGGCGTAGCGCGGCGCCAGCAGCTCCTTGATGTAGCTGATGTACTTCTGCTCGGTTTCCGGCGGAAACTGCTCGCGCTCGATCTGCTGTTCGAGCACATACATCAGGTGCACCGGGTTGGCGGCCACCTCGGTGCTGTCGAAGTTGAAGACCTTGGAGATGATCTTGAAGGCGAAGCGCGTGGAGACGCCGCTCATGCCCTCGTCGACGCCCGCGTAGTCGCGGTACTCCTGGATCGACTTGGCCTTGGGATCGGTGTCCTTGAGGTTCTCGCCGTCGTACACCTGCATCTTGCTGAAGGTGCTGGAGTTCTCGGGCTCCTTCAGGCGCGTGAGCACCGACAGCTGCGCCATCATGCGCAAGGTGCCGGGCGCGCACGGCGCCTTGGCCAGCGAGGAGTTGCGCACCAGCTTCTCGTAGATCTTGATCTCTTCGGAGGCACGCAGGCAGTACGGCACCTTGACGATGTAGATCCGGTCGAGGAAAGCCTCGTTGTTCTTGTTGTTGCGGAACGCCTTCCACTCGCTCTCGTTGCTGTGGGCCAGCACGATGCCGTCGAAGGGAATGGCGCCGAAGCCTTCGGTGCCCTTGAAGTTGCTTTCCTGAGTGGCCGTGAGCAGCGGGTGCAGCACCTTGATGGGCGCCTTGAACATTTCCACGAACTCGAGCAGGCCCTGGTTCGCGAGGCACAGGCCGCCGGAGTAGGCGTACGCGTCGGGGTCGTCCTGGGCGTAGGTCTCGAGCTTGCGGATGTCGACCTTGCCGACCAGGGAAGAGATGTCTTGGTTGTTCTCGTCGCCCGGCTCGGTCTTGGCGACCGCGATCTGGCGCAGCACCGAGGGATAGCGCTTGACCACCTTGAACTGGCGGATGTCGCCACCGTATTCCTCGAGCCGCTTCACGGCCCAGGGCGACAGGATGCGGTTCAGGTAGCGCACGGGGATGCCGTACTCTTTTTCGAGGATCTCGCCGTCTTCGAGGGTGTCGAACAGCCCGAGGGGCGACTCGTTCACCGGGGAGCCGTGGATCGCATAGAAGGGCACGTGCTCCATGAGCTGCTTCAGGCGCTCCGCGATCGAGCTCTTGCCGCCGCCGACGGGCCCCAGCAGGTAAAGGATTTGCTTCTTTTCTTCGAGTCCCTGCGCGGCGTGGCGGAAATAGGACACCACCTGCTCGATGGCATCTTCCATGCCATAGAACTCCTTGAACGCCGGATAGATCTTGATGACCTTGTTCGCGAAGATCCGCGAAAGACGGGGGTCATTGCGGGTATCTACCAGTTCCGGCTCGCCAATGGCCTGGAGCATTCGTTCGGAGGCCGTTGCATATGCCGTCGGATCGCGTTTGCAGATATCCAGATATTCCTGCAGCGAGAGAACTTCCTCGCGGGTGCGTTCGTAGCGGGCTGCAAAGTTGCTGATCACGTCCATGGTCGCGCCTCCTTCAGGTCGGCGGGGCTTTTGACCCCGATGCCTACAGCCAGAGACTGCGTCGCTCCTCTTGGAAGAGGGGCCCCGCCCATGGCCGTATGCCGTGGAAAACTCCCTTACACACTATCTACACAATCGGTTCAATCAGCATAAAGCAAAGAATGAACCGGGCAAATGTTTTATTTATTCTGAACCCCTCTGCCGAGTAAAGTTCCTCGGAAAACAAGGAACTTCTATTCGTGTTTCTGTTAAATTGAAAAGCTCGCGCTCGCGTAATTGTCCCCGGATGAAATGACTATGCCGAATGGCTATCGTCCTCATTGAAATTCTGTGGCGAACACCTTTCCTAATTGAACCCGGGTTCAATAAAGCCGATGCCTTTCAGCAATAACGCGCGACCTGTCGTTTGGTTTATTGCATATCCAAAAAAACATTAAAGCAATCCCCGCGCCACTCCTGTGGCGAGTGGCTGGCGCATGGCAACGTGGGAAGACAACGCGGGCGCCGGTCGGCGGCGTTCCGCAACGGTGCGGGGAGCACCGTTCGCGTGCCTGGCGCGCCGCCAGAGGGCGGCAGCGGCCGAAAGAGGGCACGCTGCGGGCCGACAGGGCGTCGGCCCGGCGCTGACGAAGGCCGTCAGCGCGTCAGCATCATCAGCTGAAGAATTCCTTGGCCTTGTCGAACCAGCCCTTGTCGGTCGGGCTGTGCTTCTCGCCACCCTTCTTGAGCGATTCGTCGAGCTCCTTGAGTAGCTTGCGCTGGTGCTCGGTGAGCTTCACGGGCGTTTCCACGCGCACGTGGCAGTACAGGTCGCCCGGGTAGCTCGAACGCACGCCCTTGATGCCCTTGCCACGCAGGCGGAACTGCTTGCCGCTCTGGGTGCCGTCGGGAATGTCGATGGCGGCCGCGCCCTTGAGCGTGGGCACGTTGATCTCGCCGCCGAGCGCCGCGGTGGTGACGCTCACGGGCACCACGCAGTGCAGGTCGTCGCCGTCGCGCTCGAACAGGTCGTGCTTCTTGAGGCGGATCTCGATGTACAGGTCGCCGGGTGGCCCGCCGTTGGTGCCAGGCTCGCCGTTGCCGGTGCTGCGGATGCGCATGCCGTCGTCGATGCCGGCCGGAATCTTCACCTCGAGCGTCTTGTTGTTCTTGATCTTGCCCTGGCCGTGGCACACGGTGCAGGGCTCGGGAACGATCTTGCCGCTGCCGTGGCAGGTCGGGCAGGTCTGCTGCACGCTGAAGAAGCCCTGGCGCATCTGCACGGCGCCCGCGCCGTGGCAGGTGGTGCAGGTGATGGGCTTGGTGCCGGGCTTGGCACCGGAGCCGTGGCAGGTGCCGCAGTCGTCCCAGCTCGGGATGCGGATCTGCGCGTCCTTGCCGTCGGCGGCTTCCTCGAGCGTGACTTCCATCGCGTAGCTCAGGTCGCTGCCGCGGAACACCTGGCGCCCGCCGCTGGTGCGGCCGCGGCCGCCGCCGAACACGTCGCCGAAGATGTCGCCGAAGGCCTCTGCGAAGCCGCCGAAGCCTTCCGCGCCGGGGCCGCCGCGCATGTTGGGATCGACGCCGGCATGGCCGTACTGGTCGTAGGCCGCGCGCTTCTGGCCGTCCGACAGCATCTCGTAGGCCTCCTTCACCTCCTTGAACTTGGCCTCGGCGTCCTTGCTGGTGTCGCCGTGGTTGCGGTCGGGGTGGTGCTTCATCGCAAGCTTGCGATAAGCCTTCTTGATTTCTTCCTCGCTCGCGTTCTTGGGAACGCCGAGGGTTTCGTAGTAGTCGCGTTTGGTGGCCATGGCAGCAGATTCGGTCGGGCGGCGGGAACTCGTCGGGGAACTGGAAGCGAGAAAGGCTGGAGCACCTGTTCAGGTGTTCCAGCCTTGTTAGAAGGGCAGGGGATCAGCCCTTCTTCACTTCCTTGACTTCGGCGTCGACCACGTTGTCGTCGGCCTGCGCGCTGGCGGAAGCTTCCGCACCTGCCGGGCCGCTGGCGGCCGAGGCGTTGGCCGCAGCCTGCGATTCGGCATACATCTTCTCGCCGAGCTTCTGGCTCGCGGTCATCAGCGTGTTGGTCTTTTCCTCGATCACGGTCTTGTCTTCACCCTTGAGGGCTTCTTCCAGGTCCTTGATCGCGGCTTCGATCGCGTCCTTCTCGGCGGCTTCGAGGCTGGCGCCATGCTCGCCGAGCGACTTCTTCACGCTGTGCACCATGGCTTCGCCCTGGTTGCGCGCCTGCACGATCTCGAGCTTCTTCTTGTCTTCGTCGGCGTTGAGCTCGGCGTCCTTGACCATCTTCTGGATCTCGTCTTCGCTCAAGCCCGAGTTCGCCTTGATGGTGATCTTGTTTTCCTTGCCGGTGCCCTTGTCCTTGGCGCCGACGTGCAGGATGCCGTTGGCGTCGATGTCGAAGCTCACCTCGATCTGCGGCGTGCCGCGCGATGCCGGCGGAATGCCTTCCAGGTTGAACTCGCCCAGCAGCTTGTTGCCCGAGGCGATCTCGCGCTCGCCCTGGAACACCTTGATGGTCACGGCCGGCTGGTTGTCCTCGGCGGTCGAGAAGGTCTGTGCGAACTTCGTCGGGATCGTGGTGTTCTTCGTGATCATCTTGGTCATCACGCCACCCATGGTCTCGATGCCCAGCGACAGCGGGGTCACGTCGAGCAGCAGCACGTCCTTGCGGTCACCCGAGAGCACCTGGCCCTGGATGGCGGCGCCGACAGCCACGGCTTCGTCGGGGTTCACGTCCTTGCGCGGTTCCTTGCCGAAGAAGGCCTTCACCTTTTCCTGCACCTTGGGCATGCGGGTCATGCCGCCGACCAGGATCACGTCGTTGATGTCGCTCACGCTGATGCCGGCGTCCTTGATGGCCAGGCGGCAGGGCGCGATGGTGCGCTCGACCAGCTCGTCGACCAGGCTTTCCAGCTTGGCGCGGGTGAGCTTGATGTTCAGGTGCTTCGGACCGGTGGCATCGGCCGTGATGTACGGCAGGTTGATGTCGGTCTGCGCGCTGTTCGACAGCTCGATCTTGGCCTTTTCAGCGGCTTCCTTCAGGCGCTGCAGGGCCAACACGTCCTTGCTCAGGTCGACGCCTTGTTCCTTTTTGAACTCGCCGATGATGTAGTCGATGATGCGCTGGTCGAAGTCTTCGCCGCCCAGGAAGGTGTCGCCGTTGGTCGACAGCACTTCGAACTGCTTCTCGCCGTCGACGTCGGCGATCTCGATGATCGACACGTCGAAGGTACCGCCGCCCAGGTCATACACGGCGATCTTGCGGTCGGCCTTGTCCTGCTTGTCCAGGCCGAAGGCCAGGGCTGCAGCGGTGGGTTCGTTGATGATGCGCTTGACGTCCAGGCCCGCGATGCGGCCGGCGTCCTTGGTGGCCTGGCGCTGTGCGTCGTTGAAGTAGGCCGGCACCGTGATCACGGCTTCGGTCACGGCTTCGCCGAGGTAGTCTTCGGCGGTCTTCTTCATCTTGCGCAGGATGTCGGCGCTGACCTGCTGCGGGGCCATCTTCTTGCCGCGCACTTCCACCCATGCGTCGCCGTTGTCGGCCTTGGCGATGGTGTAGGGCATCAGGTCGATGTCCTTCTGGACTTCCTTTTCCTCGAACTTGCGGCCGATCAGGCGCTTGATCGCGTACAGCGTGTTCTTGGGGTTGGTGACGGCCTGGCGCTTGGCCGAGGCACCGACCAAGACTTCACCGTCTTCCTGGTACGCGACGATCGACGGCGTGGTGCGCGCACCTTCCGAGTTCTCGATCACACGCGTGGTGTTGCCTTCCATGATCGACACGCACGAGTTGGTGGTGCCGAGGTCGATGCCGATGATCTTTGCCATGTTCTTACTCCTGAAATTCGGAAAAATATGTTGTTATGAACTTGTGGATAACCCGGTGCGATTCAAGGGACGACGCGGGGATTTCCTGTGGGAATCTTGTGGGGCAGTGCCGATTTACTTCGGGGCGGCCACGGTGACCAGCGCCGGGCGCAGCACGCGCTCGTTGATCGTGTAGCCCTTTTGCAGCAGGCCGACCACGGTGTTGGCGTCCTGGTCGGCGGGCACCATCGAGATGGCCTGGTGCAGGTGCGGGTCGAACTTGTCGCCGGCAGCGGGGGCCACTTCGATCACCTTGTTGCGTTCGAGCGCGCTCTTGAGCTGGCGCAGCGTGGCTTCGGCGCCTTCGCGGATCTGCTCGGGCGTGGCGTCCTTGACGGCCAAGCCGGCTTCGAGGCTGTCGGTCACCGGCAGCAGGCTCTCGGCAAAGGCTTCGACCGCGAACTTGCGGGCCTTGGTGATCTCGTCGTCGGCGCGGCGGCGGGCGTTCTGCACGTCGGCCTGGGCGCGCAGGTACTGGTCGGCCAGCTCGGCATTCTTGGTCTGAAGGGCAGCCAGTTCGCCTTGCGCCACGGCCAGGGCGTCGAGCGCCTCGGCTTCGTTGGCGGCTTGCGCGGCCTCCAGTTCTTCGGGACTGGGCTCGCCTTGCAGCATTTGAGAATTCTGTGCGGATTGTTGCGGGTCAGACATTTTTCAAAGAACCGGCGTGCGCCGGAAAACAAACACAGCCAGCCACTTGGGGCTGGCCTAGGGCTTTTCAAGCGTAAAAATGCGGCCAAAAGGGCCGCAACAGGGGGCGCGAACTGAATTTCACGTGGGACACCGCGGAACCGGCTTCGCCGGGCCGCAGGTGTCGCCCCCGGTAGGGGGTTGGCGAAGCGGACACGAAGTGCCGCGCAGCCTGGGGGCGAGCCTCAGTGCGCGTCGAGGAGCTCGACGTCGAACTTCAGGGTGGCGTTCGGGGGGATCACGCCGCCGGCGCCGCGGGCACCGTAGCCCAGCGAGGCGGGGATGATCAGCGTGCGCTTGCCGCCGATCTTCATGCCGGCGACGCCTTCGTCCCAGCCCTTGATGACCTGGCTGGCGCCCAGCGAGAACGCGAAGGGGTCGTTGCGGTCGCGGCTGGAGTCGAACTTGGCGCCTTGCACGCCGTCGTTGTAGAGCCAGCCCGTGTAGTGCACGTGCACGTGGTGGCCAGCCTTGGCTTCGGCGCCGGTGCCGACTTCGGTGTCTTCGTATTGCAGGCCGGAGGGGGTGGTGGGCATGGGAAACGCTCCTTGCGTCGATGAAATGGGAGAGGAATCGGAGGCGCGGAGTTTACCGAGGCCCGGCGGGCCCCCGCTTCAGCCCTGGCTGTCGGAGCCGGGCGGCGTGGTTGCGGGAGGTGCTGCGTCGGGGGCGGAAGGCGCCGGTGCAGCAGGCGCCACGGGCGCGGAGGCATCGGCCGATACGGGCTGGGCGGCGGCCGGCCCCGCGGCCTTCTTGCTCTGCCCCAGCTGCCACTTGGCGGCGAAGGCCTGCAGGTCGGACAGGCGCTTGAGCAGGTCCTGCCCGCTGAGCGTGAGGCAGTAGCCGTCGCTGCCGTGGCTCACGACGCCGGCTTCGCGCAATTCCTTGATGCGGGTGTTGAGGGTGTTGGGAGTGATGCCGCCGACGCTGTCCTGCAGCAGCCGGAAGGTCTGGGCGTGGCCGTCGCGCAGGGCCCACAGCACACGCAGCGCATAGCGGGCTTCGAGCAGGGCGAGCAACTGGCTGATGGCTGCGTTTTCCTTGGTACTCATCGACATCATCTCCTCGAAGCTGGGCGGACCGTCGGCCGGGGGCAGGCCGGGGCGGCGCACTCTTGTTTGTGATTGGTCGTCATGGACCGTCTGGCTGGCCGACGACTATAGCGCGAAGGATCAGGATGCTACTGGTTTTATAGCTGTGCAGGCATGCAGCATGCGGGTTTCGAGACAAAGCTTCACAAATCAGGCGTAGTTGGCCATGGCTTCGCCCAGGCGGATCGCGCGGGTGGGCGACCAGTCCGGGTTGAAGGCCAGCGCGGGCGCCGGGAACAGCATGACGACGGTGGAGCCCAGCAAGAACCGGCCCATCTCGTCGCCTTTCTTGATGTCGATCTGCTGGTCGTTGTAGTGCCACTCGCGCAGCTCGCCCACGCGCGGCGGATTGACCACGCCGTGCCACACGGTGGCCATGCTGCCGACGATGGTGGCGCCCACGAGCACGAGCACGAAGGGGCCGTTGGCCGATTCGAAGACGCACACCACGCGCTCGTTGCGCGCGAACAGGCCGGGCACGCCGCGCGCGGTGGTCGGGTTGACCGAGAACAGGTCGCCGGGCACGTGGATCATGCGCACCAGCCGCCCGTCGCAGGGCATGTGGATGCGGTGGTAGTCCTTGGGGCTCAGGTACAGCGTGGCAAAGCTGCCGTGCGCGAACTTGGCGGCCAGCGCGGCATCGCCCCCGACCAGCGCGGTGGTCGTGTAGTTGTGGCCCTTGGCCTGGAAGATCTGGTCGCCCTCGATGGCGCCGAACTGGCTGATGGCGCCGTCCACGGGGCACACGAGGTCGGCCTGTGCGAGCGGGCGCATGCCGGGCTTGAGGGCGCGCGTGAAGAACTGGTTGAAGCTCTTGTAGTGATGGATGTCGGACTCGAGCGCCTCGCCCATGTCGACGTTGTACTTGGCAACGAAGCGGCGAATGATCCAGGTGGTGACCGCGCCTCGTTCCTTGCCTGCGACCCAGCCGGCGAAATTGGTCAGGGCCTGCTTGGGGAACAGGTATTGGGGCAGAACTGCGGAGCGATCGGACACGTTGTGGAAGGCCTGGAATGCGGAATCGGACGGGCATTCTATAAAGCGCTTCTTCTCGGGAGCGTAGGAAGCTTCCCTTGGTTCGCGGGGACTGGCGCTCCTTGCAGGCACGCGCCCGGCGGGCGGTGCGGCGCGGTCGGCCCCACTGTGCCGGCCGCTTCGCGGCTGCCCTGCGGTGCTCGCGTTTCGCGGGGTCTCGCAGAACTCGCTTCGCTCAAACAGCTGCGAGCCCTGATCCGCGAAACGCTGCGCTCCTCGGCGGCACAGAGGGGCCGCCCGCACCACACCGCCCACCAGGCGCTTGTGGGGGTGTGGTGGCTGCCGGATTCGGGGAGGTCAGTCGGCCTTGATGCCTGCTGCCTTGATCACCTGCGCCCACTTCTCCACTTCCGTCTTCTGGAAGGCGGCGATCTGCGCGGTCGTGAGGTCGGCGGGCTCCATCCCGAAGCCCTTGAGCTTGTCCTGCATCTCGGGCGTTGCAAGGATCTTGCGGATCTCGGTGTGCAGGCGATCGACGACGGGGGGCGGCGTGCCCGCGGGCACGAAGATCGCCTGCCACGACACCACCTCGAAGTCCTGCAGGCCGGGCACGCCCGACTCGGCGACCGTGGGCACGTCGGGCATCGAGGCCAGGCGCTTGGCCGAGGTGACGGCGATGGCGCGCAGCTTGCCGCTCTGGATGTGCGGGCCGGCCACCACTGTGGTGTCGAACATCATGTCGACCTGCCCGCCGATCACGTCCTGGATCGCGGGGCCGCTGCCCTTGTACGGGATGTGCGTGAACTTCACGCCCGACTTGTAGCCCAGCAGCTCCAGCGCCAGGTGCTGCGAGGTGCCCGTGCCCGCCGAGGCCGATGAGAGGCCGCCGGCCTTGGCCTTGCTCGCGGCGATCACGTCCTTCAGCGTCTTGTAGGGGCTGGCCTGGTTCACGACCAGCACCACGGGGTTGGTGCCGATGAGCGTCACGGGCGCGAACGACTTCTGCGGGTCGTAGCCCAGCTTGGGGTACAGGCTCACGTTGATCGCGTGCGAGCTGATCGTGCCGCCCACCAGCGTGAAGCCGTCGGGCGCGGCGCGCGCGCCGATCTCCGAACCCACGCTGCCGCCGGCGCCGCCCTTGTTGTCGATGATCACGCTCGTGCCCAGCACGGTGCCGAGCTTCTGGCCGATGAGCCGGCCCAGCACGTCGGTGGTGCCGCCCGCGGGAAAGGGCACGAGGTAGGTGATGGCCTTGCCCGTGGGCCAGGTATTGCCGCCTTGCGCGAAGGCGGGCAGGGCCGCCGCCAGCGAGGCGGCGAGGGCGGACTGGATGAGTGTGCGGCGTTGCATGGTCGTGCTTCCTTGTCGTGTCGCGCTCACGGCTTGATGTTGAGCTTGGTGATCAGCGCCTTGAAGTAGGCGTTGTCCTTGGCCAGCGTTTCCTTGAACACCGCACCGTCGGTGTAGACGTAGCCCAGGTTCTGCTTGTCCATCACCTCGTGCATCAGCGGCTCGGCGGCGGTCTTGGCGGTGATCTCGCGCAGCTTGGCCATCACTTCGGGCGGCGTGTTCTTCGGTGCGCCCAGGCCGCGCCACGTGCCGATCGACAGGTCGATGCCGCGCTCCTTGGCGGTCGGGATCTTCTCGAAGCCCTTCACGCGCTTGTCGGCCATCACCATCAGCACCTTGAGCTTGCCGCCCTGCACGTGCGTCGTGACTTCGGCGGGGCTCACGGCCACGGCCTCGATGTGGCCGCCCAGCAGCGCCAGCACGGCGGGCGCGGCGCCCTGGAACGGGATGTGGCCGAACTTGGTGCCGGTCTTGTCTTCGAGCGCGGCGGCGGCCAGGTGCCAGATGGAGCCGTTGCCCGAGTTGCCCACGCGGATGCTCTCAGGCGACTTCTTCGCGGCGGCGAGGAATTCTTCGATCGTGTTCCACGGCGCATCGGCCTTCACGGTGATCGCGGCCGGGTCGGCGTTGAGCTGCGCAATGGGCTGGAAGTCGTCGTAGTTGAACTTGGCCAGGCCCAGGTGCGGCAGCGTCAGCAGTTCCACGGTGAGCACGGCGAGCTTGTAGCCGTCGGGCTTGGCGTTGATCACCTCGGTCCAGCCGATGGCGCCGCCCGCGCCGGGACGGTTGACGATCACGATGCTCTGCGAAATGTGCTTGCGGCTCGCTTCCGAGAACGCGCGCGCCAGCCCGTCGGTGCCGCCGCCGGGCTGGTAGGGCACGAGCAGCTCGATGGTGCGGTTCGGGAAATCGTTGGCTTGCGCCGCGGCGGGCGCGGCCAGGCCGAGCGAGAGGGCGGCGGTGGCCGAAAGGGCGGCAAGGCCGCGGACGAACTGGCTTCTTTGCATGGTGTCTCTGTCTCCGTTGTTGATCTGTTGTGCTGAGAAGGCGGGGGAGTGCGTCAGGGCATGTACTGCCCGCCGTTCACTTCGAGCACCTGCCCCGTCACGTAGCCCGAGAGTTGCTCGGAGGCCAGGTACAGGAAGGCGCCCACGCATTCGTCGGCCGTGCCCAGGCGTCCCATCGGGATGCCGGTCCTGAAGGTCTCGAGCATTGCGGGCGTCGAGAAGCGGTCCTGGAACGGCGTCTGGATCACGCCGGGCGCCACCGCGTTCACACGGATGCGGTCGCCCACGAGTTCCCTTGCCAGGCCGTGCGTGGCGGTGCTCACGAAGCCCTTGGCGCCCGCGTACAGGTAGGCGCCGGGCCCGCCGCCGGTGCGCGCGGCCACCGAGGTCACGTTGATGATGGCGCCGCTGCCTTGCTTGCGCATCTGCGGCACCGTCTCGCGGCAGAAGGCCAGCACCGAGCGCGCGTTGATGTGCATCACCTCGTCGAACAGCGCATCGTCGAACTCGGCGATGGGCATGCGCTTGACCAGGCTGCCGGCGTTGTTCACCAGTACGTCGATGCGGCCGAACTGCGCCGTTGTCTCCTGCACGCAGGCGCGGATCGCGGCGGTGTCGCGCACGTCGGCCTGCAGCGCGAAGGCCGTGCCGCCGGCCGCGCGGATGGTGTCGACCACGCGGGTCGCCGCATCGGCCGAGCTGTTGTAGTGCACCGCCACGCGCATGCCGCGCGCGGCGAACGCGATGGCCACCGCCGCGCCGATGCCGGTGCTGGCGCCGGTGACGAGGGCGGTCTTGTCCTTGAGGTCTTCCATGGCTGTGCTCCGTGAGGGTGGTTCGATCAGGTGACCGGTGCCGGGTTGAACAGCACCAGCGCGTTGTGCAGCTTCCAGTGCTCGGCCCAGGTCTTCTTGCGGCCGCTGGCCACGTCGAGCATCAGGCGGAACATCTCCCAGCCGATGTCCTCGATGCTGGCCTCGCCGTCGGCGATGCGGCCGGCGTTCACGTCCATCAGGTCGTGCCAGCGGCGCGCGAGGTCGCTGCGCGTGGCGACCTTGATCACCGGCACCTCGGCCAGCCCGTAGGGCGTGCCGCGGCCGGTGGTGAACACATGCAGGTTCATGCCGGCCGCCAGCTGCAGCGTGCCGCAGATGAAGTCGCTGGCCGGCGTGGCGGCGTAGATGAGGCCCTTGTGCGTCAGCTTCTCGCCGGGCGCGAGCACGCCGGTGATCGGCGCCGAGCCCGACTTGACGATCGAGCCCATCGCCTTCTCGACGATGTTCGACAGCCCGCCCTTCTTGTTGCCCGGCGTGGTGTTGGCGCTGCGGTCGACGCGGCCCTTGTCAAGGTAGGCGTCGTACCAGGCCATCTCGCGGATCATGGCGTCGGCCACTTCGGGCGTGGACGCGCGCGACGTGAGCTGGTCGATGCCGTCGCGCACCTCGGTGACTTCCGAGAACATCACGGTGGCGCCCGCGCGCACCAGCAGGTCGGTGCAAAAGCCCACGGCCGGGTTGGCGGTGACGCCCGAGAAGGCGTCGCTGCCGCCGCACTGCACGCCCACGACCAGTTCGCTCGCGGGCACGGTCTCGCGCCGGCGCTGGTTCAGGCGCGCGAGGTGCGCCTCGGCCTGGCGCATCACCGAATCGATCATCGACATGAAGCCGACGTGCGCGTCGTCCTGCAGGCAGACGACGTCGAGCTCCTCGGCGGGCGCGCCGCGCTGGTCAGCGATGGGGATGGTGCCGGGCGGCAGCAGCCGCTCGGGCTGCAGCTTCTCGCAGCCCAGGCTCACGACCATCACCTCGCCGCCGAAGTTGGGGTTGAGGCTGATGTTGCGCAGGGTGCGGATCGGCACGATGGCGTCGGGCGCGTCGATGGCCACGCCGCAGCCGTAGCTGTGTTCGAGCGCCACCACGTCATCGACATGCGGGTACTTCGGCAGCAGCTCGGCCTTGATGCGCTGCACGGCGAATTCGGTGACGCCCGCCACGCACTGCACGGTCTGCGTGATCGCGAGGATGTTGCGCGTGCCCACCGAGCCGTCGGCGTTGCGGTAGCCCTCGAAGGTGTAGCCCTCGAGCGGCGGCAGGGCAGGGGGCTTGACCGTGGCGATGGGCAGGCCGTCGAGCTCCGGCGCGACCGGCATGCGCATCACGCGCTCGTGCACCCAGCTGCCGCGCGGGAGTGCCTTGAGCGCGTAGCCGATCACCACGTTGTAGCGGCGGATGGCGTCGCCCTCGGCCAGGTCGACGAGCGCCACCTTGTGGCCTTGGGGCACGGTGTCGACCAACACCAGGCCGTCGTCGAAGGCCGTGCCGGCCTTGAGGCCGCCATCGTTCGCGACGATGGCGACGTTGTCGGCCGCGTGGATGCGGATGTACAGCGGCGGTCGGGTGTTTGCATCGGCCATCGGGAGGCCCTTTCTCTTTTCTTTACTTCACCACCATGAACAGGCTGGGCAGCCAGGTGGAAAACGCGGGCACGAAAGTGACCACGCCGAGCGCGAAGATCAACGCGCCGTAGAAGGGCCAGATCGTGCGCATCACCGTGCCCACCGAGACCCCGCCGATGGCGCAACCGACGAACTGCGTGGTGCCCACGGGCGGCGTGTTCAGGCCGAGCGCGCAGTTGATGAGCATCACCACGCCGAACTGCACCGAGGTCATGCCGTACTGCTGTGCAATCGGCAGGAAGATCGGCGTGCACAGCAGGATGGTCGCGGCCATGTCCAGGAAGGTGCCCAGCACGAACAGGATGATGTTGATGAGCAGGAAGATCATCCACGGCGTGGTCGTCACCTGCGACAGCATCTGGCCCGTGAGTTCGGCCACGCCGTACAGGCTGATGAGGTAGCCGAAGGTGCTCGAGATGCCGATCAGCAGCAGGATCACGCCCGTTGTGCGCACGGCCTTCGAGGCGGCCTTGATGAAGTGCTCCCACTTCAGCGTGCGGTACACGAAGATCGTCAGCGCCAGCGCGTAAAGCACCGCCACCGCCGCCGATTCGGTCGCCGTGAAGATGCCCGACAGGATGCCGCCGAGGATCAGCACCACGATGAACAGGCCCGGCAGCGCCGCCGCGAACGAGCGCGCCACGATGGCCCAGCCCGGGAAGCTGCCGGCCGGGTAGCCGCGCTTCACGGCCACGAGGTAGGCGGCCGCGAGGTTGCTGAGCGTGAGCACGGCCGCCGGCAGCAGCGCCGCCAGGATCAGCGCCGCGATCGACACCTTGCCGCCTGCTGCGAGCGAGTAAATGATGAGGTTGTGGCTCGTCGGCATGAGCGCGCCGACCAGGGCCGCGTGGGTCGTCACGTTGACCGCGTAGTCGGCGTGGTAGCCCTCCTTCTTCATCATCGGGATCATCACGGCGCCCATGGCCGAGACGTCCGCCACGGGCGAGCCCGAGACGCCGCCGAACAGGGTGCAGGCCACCACGTTCGACATGCCCAGGCCGCCGCGCACGTGGCCCACGAGGTTGCGCGCGAAGTTGACGATGCGGTCCGCAATGCCGCCGTAGAGCATGAGCTCGCCGGCGAAGATGAAGAAGGGAATGGCCAGGAACGAGAAGATGCCCATGCCCGAGGTCATCTGCTGGAAGCCCACCGCGAGCGGCAGGCCCTCGTACAGCAGCGTGGCCAGGGCCGACAGGCCGATCGAGAACGCCACCGGCACGCCGAGCAGCAGGAACAGCGTGAACGAGAGGCAGAGAATGAGAAGAGGGGTCGTCATGATGAGGTTCAGCCCCAGGCGGGTTCGACTTCGCGGCCTTGGGCCAGGGCGATGATGTGTTCGATCGAGAACATCACGATGAGGACGCCCGACACGGCGGCGGGCACGTACTTCCAGCCTTCGGAAATCCACAGCGTGGGCAGGCGGTAGTCCCACACCGATTCGGCGAGCGAGGCGCAGTTCCAGGCCATGGCCAGGCCGAACAGCAGGATCAGCGCGTGGATGAGGTATTCCATCTTCAGGCGCAGCCAGTCGGGCGCGAGCACGAGGAACGATTCGAGTCCGATGTGGCCCGCATCGCGCACGCCCACGGCCACGCCCAGCATGGTCACGTAGAGCACCAGCAGCAGCGCGAGGCTCTCGGCCCAGGTGGGGGTGTTGTTGAGCACGTAGCGGCCGAACACCTGCCAGCTCACGGCGCAGATCACCGCGACGAGACCGAGGATGCCCAACCACATGCAGGCACGGGCGAGCGTGCGGCAAAGTTTGGTGTACATATTTCCAGCGCGAAAAATGGAGAGGCTCCGCCTCTTCGTGGCCCCCGGCAGGGGCGCAGGGTCACGAAGTGCGCGAAGCCTGGGGGCGAGCCCTGTTTACTTCGTGTCCTGGACGCGCTTGACCAGGTCCTTGAGCTTCGCGTCCGTGATGAACTTGTCGTACACCGGCTTCATCGCGGCCTGGAACGGGGCCTTGTCGACGTCGATGATCTCGGCGCCGCCGGCCTTCACCGTGGCCAGCGACTTCACTTCACGCTCCTGCCACTGCTTGCGCATGTAGGGCACCGATTCCTTGGCGGCCTGGCGCAGCCAGCCCTGCTCTTCGGCGGAGAGCTTGTCCCACGCGCGCTTGGAGAACAGCAGCATCTCGGGCGCCATCGAGTGCTCGGTCTTGCTGTAGTACTTGGCGACCTCGAAGGCGCGCGCGCTTTCGTAGGTGGGGTAGTTGTTTTCGGCGGCGTCGATGAGACCGGTCTTCAGGCCCGTGTAGACCTCGCCCATCGGCATCGGCGTGGCGTTGGCGCCCATGGCCTCGAGCATCGACACCCACAGGTCGGACTGCTGCACGCGCACCTTCAGGCCCTTCATGTCGGCGAAGTTGCGCACCGGCTTCTTGGCCGTGAACATCGAGCGCGCGCCACTGTCGTAGTAGGCCAGGCCCACGAAGCCCTGCTTCTCGCACGACTTCAGGATTTCTTCGCCGACCGGGCCGTCGAGCACCTTGTGCAGGTGCTCCACCGAACGGAACAGGAAGGGCATGGTCGGCACCTGCGTCTCGGGGCAGATGTTGTTCATGGGCGCGATGTTCACGCGCACCATCTGCAGCGCGCCGATCTTGGTCTGCTCGATCGTGTCCTTCTCGTTGCCGAGCGCGCTGTTGTTGAAGACCTTGATGCTGTGCTTGCCCCCGGACAGCGCCTTGAGCCGTTCGCTCATGAACTTCACGGCGGTCACGGTGGGGTAGTCGTCGGGGTGGATGTCGGCCGAGCGGAACTCGGTGGCGCCGGCAGCCAGCGTGGTCAACGCGGCCGCCGCGCCGGCAGCAAGTGCGATGAGTGTCTTGTAGAGCTTCATTTGTCTCGTCCTCTTGGTGGTTGTCGTCAATAAAAAGAAAAGGGGTCAGCCGAAGGCCGGCTCGGGCACGCCCGCCACGCCGGGGCGCAGCGCGAACACGCCGCCGGCCAGCGGCTGGTCCGACAGGTCGATGCCGCCGGGGCGGATCGAGGTGACGAACAGCGTGTCGAGCGTCGGGCCGCCGAAGGCGCACATGGCGGGCTTCTTCACCGGCACGGCGAGCGAGCGGTCGAGCCGGCCGTCGGGCGTGAAGCGGTGCACCAGGCCGGCGTCGTTGCCGCAGATCCAGTAGCAGCCGTCGACGTCCATCGCCGCGCCGTCGGGGCGGCCGGGCAGGGGATTCATGTCGACGAACAGGCGCCGGTTGCTCGGCGTGCCGGTGTCGGTGTCGTAGTCGAAGGCCCAGACGGCCTGCACGCTCGGGTGCGAGTCCGACAGGTACATCGTGCGGCCGTCGGGGCTGAAGGCCAGGCCGTTGGGCACGATCAGGTCGTCCAGTTGCAAGGCCGCGCCGTCGTCGCCGGGGCCGTGGCGGTACAGGCGGCCGACGCGCGCGCCCGCGGCCATGTCAAGCAGCATCGTGCCGGCCCAGAAGCGGCCCTGCCGGTCGCAGCGACCGTCGTTGAAGCGCATGCCCGGCGCGGCGTGCGCCACCGGGGCGAGCGGCGTGGCCGCGAGCGTGCCGTTGTTGCGCTCGCGCAGCGAGAACAGGCCGCTTTCCATGCCGGCGATCCATTCGCCGGGCCGGTCGGCGCGCGGTGCGATGCAGGCGATCATTTCGTCGGCGTGCCACTGCGCATGGCCTTCGCCGGCGTGCCAGCGGTTGAGCGTGCGCGCGGGAATGTCGACCCAGTACAGCGCCTGCTGCGCGGCCAGCCACACCGGGCTTTCGCCCGTGCCGTTGCGCGCGTCGAGAACGAGTTCGGCTTGCATGCGGTGGTGCGGCCTGTTCAGTCGCCGAACGGGCCTTGCGCGGTGAAGGCGCCGCCCTGGTAGATGGCGTTCGGATCGGTGGGCGCCACCTTCGGCTGCGCCTCGACCTTGTCGCGGAAGACCTCGGAGCTGTCTTGCGGCACAAAGCCCAGGTGCGCGGCGGCGGCGTTGTCCCACCACAGGTCGCGGTTGGCCGACATGCCGTAGACCACCGTGTGCTTCACGTCGGGCGTGAAGAGCGACTTCTGGATCAGCGCCGTGAGGTCGCGGTAGCTGAGCCAGGTGCTCATCATGCGGCGGTTGAGAGGTTCGGGAAACGACGAGCCGATGCGGATGGTCACCGTCTCGATGCCCCAGCGGTCGAAGTAGAACTGCGCCATGTCTTCGCCGAAAGACTTCGACAGGCCGTAGTAGCCGTCGGGTCGGCGCGCGGCGTGTGCGTTGATGTGTTCGTCTTGTTTGTAGAAGCCGATCACGTGGTTCGAGCTGGCGAACACCACGCGCTTCACGCCGTGGCGGCGCGCGGCTTCGTACAGGTTGAACACGCCCTTGATGTTGGCTTCGAGCACTTCTTCGAACGGGCGCTCCACCGACACGCCGCCGAAATGGGCGATGGCGTCGCAGCCGGCCACCAGCGCGTCGACCGCGGCCTTGTCGGACAGGTCGCAGGGCACGACTTCTTCATGCGCGCCCGTGGCCGGCGCGATGTCGGCGATGTCGGAGAGGCGGATCACGTTCGCAAAAGGCGCGAGCCGTTCGCGCAGCACGCGGCCCAAGCCGCCGGCGGCGCCGGTCAGCAGCAGGCGGCCAAGCTTTGGGGAGGGGGCTTCAGGCGTCGACATGTCTTCGGGATGTGTGAGGGGAAGCGGAGGAGGTGGACAACGTCGTCACCGCTTTTAGGTGATAAGTTATCTGTTGTCGTACAACTGTGAGGGGATTATGATCGTCGTCATGGCCTCAACGACTGCGGGTAATCCCGAAGTTCAGACAACGACCGCTGACAACCCGGCGGGCAACGCCGCTTTCGTGGGGCGGCCGCGCCAGCGCGCGCGCGGCCTGGCGAACGGGCTGGTGGAAGACCTGGGCGAGAAGATCCGCAGCCAGTCGCTGCGCCCCGGCGACAAGCTGCCGACCGAGTCGGCCATCATGCAGGCCTACGGCGTGAGCCGCACCGTGGTGCGCGAGGCGCTGTCCAAGCTGCAGGCGGGCGGGCTGGTCGAGACGCTGCACGGCGTGGGCACCTTCGTGCTGCAGCCGCGTCCGGGCGGCATGGGCGGGGTGTTTCGCCTCGATCCCGGCGAGATCGCGACCTCGGTCGACGTGCTCGCCGTGCTCGAGCTGCGCATCAGCCTGGAGACCGAATCTGCCGGGCTGGCCGCGAGCCGGCGCACCGACGAGCAGCTGGTCGCGATGCGCCAGGCGCTCGACGCGTTCGAGCAGAACGTCAAGGTGGGCGGCGATACCGTGGCGCCCGACTTCGCCTTCCACCTGGAGATCGCGCAGTCGACCGGCAACCCCTACTTCGCCGACATCATGCGGCACTTGGGCACGACGATCATCCCGCGCACGCGCATCAGCGCGATCCGCGTGCAGGACGGCAGCTACCTGAGCCGCGTGAACCGCGAGCACGAGGAAATCTACGCGGCCATCGCGCGCCGCGACCCCGAGTCGGCACGCGCCGCGATGCGCATCCACCTGACCAACAGCCGCGAGCGGCTGCGCATGGCGCAGGAAGCCGCGCAACAACAGAAAGCCAGGGCGGAGGCGGCCGGAAACGGCGGCGCCTCGTCCGACAACACCCCTTCGCGCTGAGTTCGCCCCGGGTTTTCGGGGCTCAAGTCTGGACAAGCTGATTTTCTGGTTGTACGATGACTGATAACATGCGGCGCCATCGCGGCCCCGCATGCCTGCATCGAACCTCAGGAGACAGCCCCCATGACCGTCAACCGACGCGGCGCGCTCGGCGCCGCCCTCGCCACCACACTGGCCGCCAGCCTGCCCTTGCACGCGTTCGCGCAAGGGGCGGGCGGCACCTGGCCTTCCAAGCCCATCCGTCTCATCGTGCCGTACCCGCCGGGCGGCTCGTCGGACATCATTGCGCGCGCCATCGGCCAGCCGCTGTCCGAGGCGCTGGGCCAGCCCGTGGTCATCGAGAACCGCGCGGGCGCCAACGGCAACCTCGGCGCCGACATGCTGGCCAAGGCGCCGGCCGATGGCCACACGCTCATGCTGTGCGACCTCGGCGCGCTGGCCATCAGCCCGTCGCTGTACCCCAAGCTGCCGTTCGATCCGTCGAAGGACCTGCGCAGCGTGGCCATGCTGGCCTACTCGCCGCACCTGCTGGTCGTGCACCCGTCGGTGCAGGCCAACACGCTGAAGGAGCTGGTCGAGCTGTCGAAGAAGAGCGACCTCAACTTCGCCGTCACCGCCAGCGGCAGCACCGCGCACCTGGCCGGCGTCGAGCTGCAGCGCAAGAGCGGCGCCAAGTGGGAGTACGTGCCCTACAAGGGCGGCGTGCAGGCCGTGCTCGACACCGTCGCGGGCCAGACGCAGGTGCTCATGAACGGCATGCTGGCCACGTACCCGCATGTGCAGAGCGGCAAGCTCAAGCTCATCGCTGTTTCCAAGTCGACGCGCATGCCGCTGATCGGCAGCGTGCCGACCATCGCGGAGCAGGGCGTTCCCGGCTACGAGTCGGGCACATGGCAGGGCATGGTCGCGGCGCGCGGCACCCCTGACGCGGTGATCGCCCGGCTCAACAAGGAACTGGTCCGCATCATCCGCACGCCCGACATCCGGGCGCGCCTTGCGGGGCAGGGCGCCGAGGTCGTGACCATGACCGCGCCCGAGCAGGACCAGTTCTTTGCCAAGGAGCGCGCGCGCTGGGCGCAAGTGATCCAGCAGGCCAATCTCAAGCTCGACTGAGCGGCCCCTTCTTCTTCTTTTCTCTTTTCCTCATTTCTCTTTTTCACTGGACGACTTCCGATGAACCCGCAAGAACTCAAGACCATCATGGGCTCCGGCCTGCTCTCGTTCCCGCTGACCGACTTCGACAGCAACGGCGACTTCAACAAGAAGGGCTACATCGAGCGCCTCGAATGGCTGGCGCCCTACGGCGCGAGCGCGCTGTTCGCCGCGGGCGGCACGGGCGAGTTCTTCTCGCTGACCGGTGACGAGTACCCCGGCATCATCCAGACCGCGGTCGACACCTGCCGCGGCGTGGTGCCGATCATTGCCGGCGCCGGCGGCCCGACGCGCTTCGCCATCCAGTGCGCGCAAGCGGCAGAGAAGGCCGGCGCGCACGGCATCCTGCTGCTGCCGCACTACCTCACCGAAGCCGGCCAGGAAGGCTTGGCCGCGCACGTCGAGGCCGTGTGCAAGAGCGTGAAGTTCGGCGTGATCGTCTACAACCGCGCTTCGAGCCGCCTCAAGCCCGACACGCTGGCCCGCCTGGCCGAGCGCAACCCGAACCTCGTCGGCTTCAAGGACGGCGTGGGCGACATCGAAGCGATGGTCGCGATCTTCCAGAAGATGGGCGACCGCTTCGCCTACCTGGGCGGCCTGCCCACGGCCGAGGTCTATGCCGCGGCCTACAAGGCGATGGGCACGCCGGTGTACTCGTCGGCGGTCTTCAACTTCATTCCGAAGACGGCGATGGACTTCTATCACGCGGTCGCGAACGACGACATGGCCACGCAGCACCGCCTGCTGAAGAACTTCTTCATGCCCTACCTGGAGCTGCGCAACCGCGTGCCCGGCTACGCCGTGAGCATCGTGAAGGCGGGCGCCAAGCTCGTCGGCCACGACGCCGGCCCCGTGCGCGCGCCGCTGACCGACCTGAAGCCCGACGAGATGGACGCACTGAAGGCGCTCATCGACACGCTCGGCCCGCAGTAAGCCGGCACTGATCGCAGTAGTCGCCAGCACCACAGAACAACAGGAGACAACGACATGCTCATCAGGAAATTCCTGCTCGCCGCCGCAGCGACCGCCGTGTTCGCGGGTTGCGCCGCCAGCGGTGGCAGCAGCAGCGGCGCAGCGGCCGAACCCGCAGTTGCGGCGGCCGCCGAGCGGCTGCGCGTCGCCATGGTCGACCCGACGCCGGCCGCGCTGCGCGCGCTGGTGGCCGACGACCTGAGCTACGGCCATTCGGGCGGCAAGGTCGACACGCAGGCCAGCTTCATCGCCGACCTGCTCGACCGCAAGTCGGACTTCGTGACCATCGCGATCACCGACCAGACCATCAAGGTCGTCGACGGAAACACCGCCATCGTGCGCCACACGCTCACGGCCGACACCAACGACTCAGGCAAGCCCGGCAAGGTCGCGCTGAAGATCCTCGGCGTCTGGCAGAAGCAGGGCGGCGAGTGGAAGCTGCTCGCGCGCCAGGCTGTGCGCCTTCCTTCCTGATCGGACCACCGCGCATGAAGAGAATGCAATTCCTGGCGACGGGCTTCGCGCTCGCCGCCACCGCGCTGCTGTCGCCGCTGCACGCTTCGGCCCAGGCCGATGCATGGCCGCAGCAGAAGCCCGTGACGATCATCGTGCCGTTCCCGGCAGGCGGTTCCACCGACATGGTGGCGCGCGCGCTGGCCCAGCAGCTGCAGGGCAAGCTCGGCGGCAGCTTCGTGGTCGACAACCGGCCCGGCGCCACCGGCACCATCGGCACCGGCTTCGTGCGGCGCGCACTGCCCGACGGCTACACGCTGCTCGTGTCGTCGCTCGGCGCCTTCGTCGTCACGCCGCATTTGCAGAAGAGCGTGCCCTACGACGCCACCAAGGACTTCGACTACATCAGCGTGCCCGTGCAGGCGCCCAACGTGCTCGTGGCGAATGTCGCGCGGCCCGAGCGCAGCGTGGCCGACGTGCTCGCGCTGTTGCGCAAGACGCCCGGCAAGGTCTCGTTCGCGAGCTCTGGCAACGGCTCGTCCGACCACCTGTCGGCCGAACTCTTCTGGCAGCAATCGAAGACCGAAGGCGTGCACGTGCCCTACAAGGGCGGCGCGCCGGCGGTGAACGACCTGCTGGGCAACCAGGTCGACTTCTCGTTCCAGAACGTGAACGCCGTGCTGCCGCACATCCGCGCCGGCAAGCTGCGCGCGCTGGCCGTCACCGGCGACAAGCGCTCGCCCGTGCTGCCCGACGTGCCCACGCTCGCCGAGGCCGGCGTGAAGGGCGCGGAGGTCTATTCGTGGCAGGGCATGGCCGCGCCCAAGGGCCTGCCGCCCGCCACGAAGAAGAAGCTGAGCGACGCGGTCATCGCCGCCATGCAGGACCCCGAGACGAAGAAGCGCATGCTCGACCAGGGCCTGGAAATCGTCGCCAGCACGCCCGAGGACTTCACCGCCTTCCAGTTGCGCGAGTGGGCGCGATGGAAGACATTGATCGACACCCGCCACATCACCGCAGACTGAGCCACCGAGCCCGAAGATGACCTCTCCTGAATCCGCTGCTTCCCCCGTCGTGTCGGGCGCGCCCGTCGTCACCGCCATGCGCGTGGTCCCCGTCGCGGGCCACGACAGCATGCTGATGAACCTCAGCGGCGCGCACGGCCCGTTCTTCACGCGCAACCTGCTGATCCTCACCGACAGCGCCGGCCACACCGGCGTGGGCGAAGTGCCGGGCGGCGAGAAGATCCGCCAGACGCTCGAAGACGCGCGCGACCTCATCGTGGGCCAGCCCATCGGCAACCACAACGCCGTGCTCAACCGCATGCGCAGCGCCTTTTCCGCGCGCGACAGCGGCGGGCGCGGCCTGCAGACCTTCGACCTGCGCGTGACCATCCACGCCGTGACCGCCGCCGAAGCCGCGCTGCTCGACCTCCTGGGCCAGCACCTGGGCGTGCCCGTGGCCGCGCTGCTCGGCGAAGGCCAGCAGCGCGATGCGGTGCAGATGCTCGGCTACCTCTTCTACGTGGGCGACCGCACCAAGACCGACCTGCCGTACGAGACCGACCCCGGCGCCGACAACGACTGGTTCCGCCTGCGCCACGAAGAAGCCATGACCCCTGAGGCCATCGTGCGCCTGGCCGAGGCCACGCATGCGCGCTACGGTTTCACCGACTTCAAGCTCAAGGGCGGCGTGCTGCGCGGCGAGGAAGAGGTCGAGGCGATCCGCGCGCTGCACGCGCGCTTTCCGCAGGCGCGCGTCACGCTCGACCCCAACGGTGGCTGGCTGCTGGCCGACGCCATCCGCCTGTGCCGCGACCTGCACGGCGTGATGGCCTATGCCGAAGACCCGTGCGGTGCCGAGGGCGTGTTCTCGGGGCGCGAGGTGATGGCCGAGTTCCGCCGCGCCACCGGCCTGCCCACCGCCACCAACATGGTCGCCACCGATTGGCGCGAGATGGTGCACAGCCTGTCGCTGCAGTCGGTCGACATTCCGCTGGCCGACCCGCACTTCTGGACGATGCAGGGCTCGGTACGCGTGGCGCAGCTGTGTCAGGCCTGGGGCCTGACCTGGGGCTCGCACTCGAACAACCACTTCGACGTGTCGCTCGCGATGTTCACGCACGTGGCTGCGGCGGCACCCGGCAAGGTCACGGCCATCGACACGCACTGGATCTGGCAGGACGGCCAGCGCCTCACGAAGGCGCCGCTGCAGATCGAAGGCGGCCTCGTGCAGGTGCCCACGCGCGGCGGCCTGGGCATCGAGCTCGACATGGCCGAGGTCGAGAAGGCGCACCAGCTGTACCTGAAGCACGGCCTCGGTGCGCGCAATGACGCGCAGGCGATGCAGTTCCTCATTCCGAACTGGACCTTCGACAACAAGCGCCCCTGCATGGTCCGCTGAGCGCCCGGTGCCTTCGTGCGCTGACGGCTGAAACATCCAAGGAGACTGAATGAACAAGCACATGGATCGCCGTCGCCTGCTGCAAGCGGCTGCCGGCTCGGCACTCGGCGCCGTGGCCGCCGCCGCGGGCGCCCAGTCGTTTCCCTACAAGCCGCAGCAGCGCTATCCCGACCCGTCGGTGCTGATCCTCGATCCCAGCTTTGCGAAGTACCGCATCTACAGCAGCACGCTCGAGCAGGTCGGCACGGGCATGCGCTGGGCCGAGGGCCCGGTGTACCTGCCGCGCGAGGGTTATCTCGTGTGCAGCGACATCCCGAACAACCGGCTCATGCGCTACGAGGAAAAGACCGGCGAGTTCAAGGTCCACAAGGCGAACGCCGGCTACTGCAACGGCAACACGCGCGACCGGCAGGGCCGCCTCATCAGCTGCGAGCACTCGGTGACGCGGCGCGTGGTGCGCACCGAATCCGACGGGCGCGTGACCGTGCTGGCCGACCGCTACCAGGGCAAGCGCCTGAACTCGCCGAACGACGTGGTCGTGAAATCGGACGACACCGTGTGGTTCACCGACCCGCTCTTCGGCATCTCGGGCACGTGGGAAGGCGAGAAGGCCGCGCCCGAGCAGGCGACGACCAACGTGTACCGCCTCACGCCCGACGGCCAGCTCTCGGCGGTGATCACCGACCTCGTGAACCCGAACGGCCTGGCCTTCTCGCCGGACGAGAAGAAGCTCTACGTTGTCGAGTGGAAGGGCACGCCCAACCGCAGCCTCTGGAGCTACGACGTGGCGGCCGATGGCAGCGTGTCGAACAAGCTGAAGCTCATCGACGGCACGGGCGCCGCGGCGCTCGATGGCTTTCGCGTCGACCGCGACGGCAACCTCTGGATGGGCTGGGGCTGGAACGGCGCCGTCGCTCTCGAACCCGTCGATGCCGGCAACGGCATGAAGGTCTATCAGCCGCAGGCGAAGTCCGAAGACCTCGATGGCGTCAAGATCTTCAATGCGCAAGGCAAGCCCATCGGTTTCATCCGCCTGCCCGAACGCTGTGCCAACCTCACCTTCGGCGGCCCCAAGAACAACCGCCTCTACATGGCGGCCAGCCATTCGCTGTACGCCCTCTACGTGGAGTCCGAAGGCGCCACCTAGCCTTCAGACTTTCCAACCTCCTCACCGCAACAGCACACAAGCAAGGACATCGACGATGACTGAATTCAACAACCTCATCAATGGCGAATGGCTGGCTGGCCAAAGCTACAGCCCCAACATCAACCCCAGCAACCTGGCCGACGTGCTGGGCCAGTACACGCAGGGCGACAAGGGCCAGGTCGACGCCGCCGTGGCCGCCGCCACCGCCGCCTTCCCCGCCTGGGCGACGGGCAGCATCCAGGCGCGTTCCGATGCGCTCGACAAGATCGGCACCGAGATCCTGGCGCGCAAGGAAGAGCTGGGCACGCTGCTGGCGCGCGAAGAGGGCAAGACCAAGGCCGAAGGCATCGGCGAGGCCACGCGCGCGGGCCAGATCTTCAAGTTCTTCGCGGGCGAGTGCCTGCGCCTGTCGGGCGAGGTGCTGCCGTCGGTGCGCCCGAACATCGGCGTGGAGATCACGCGCGAGCCGGTCGGCGTGGTCGGGCTCATCACGCCGTGGAACTTCCCCATCGCGATTCCCGCCTGGAAGATCGCGCCTGCGCTGGCCTTTGGCAACTGCGTGGTGCTCAAGCCCGCCGACCTCGTGCCGGGCTGCGCCTGGGCGCTGGCCGAGATCATCAGCCGCTCGGGCATTCCGGCCGGCGTGTTCAACCTCGTGATGGGGCGCGGCAGCGTGATCGGCGATGCGCTGGTGAACCACCCCGGCATCCATGCGATCAGCTTCACGGGCTCGGTGGGCGTGGGTCGCAACATCGCCATCCAGTGCGTCACCAACCACAAGAAGGTGCAGCTCGAAATGGGCGGCAAGAACCCGCAGGTGGTGCTCGACGACGCCGACCTCGCGCAGGCCGTGGAGCTCAGCGTGCAGAGCGCGTTCTACTCGACGGGCCAGCGCTGCACGGCGTCGAGCCGCCTCATCGTGACCGAAGGCATCTACCCGAAGTTCATCGAGGCGATGAAGGCGCGCATGGCGAAGATCAAGGTCGGCGATGCGCTCGCGCAGGGCACGGACGTGGGGCCGGTGTCGTCGAAGTCGCAGCTCGACCAGGACATGGAATACGTCGCCATCGGCAAGGGCGAGGGCGCCACGCTGGCGGCCGGCGGCGAGTTGCTCAAGCTGGAGACCGATGGCTACTACATGTCGCCGGCGCTGTTCAGCGAATCCGCCGCCCACATGCGCATCAACCGCGAGGAAGTGTTCGGCCCGGTGGCGAGCGTGATCCGCGTGAAGAACTACGAAGAGGCACTGGCGACGGCCAACGACACCGAGTTCGGTTTGTCGGCCGGCATTGCGACGACCTCGCTGAAGTACGCGACGCACTTCAAGCGCCACAGCCAGGCAGGGATGGTGATGGTGAACCTGCCGACGGCGGGAGTGGACTATCACGTGCCCTTCGGTGGTCGCAAAGGATCGAGCTATGGACCGAGGGAGCAGGGCAAGTACGCGCAGGAGTTCTTCACGACGGTGAAGACGGCTTACACGTTGGCCTAACGCCTCTTTCTGAATTGTTGGAAGCCCCCAGTCGGGGGCTTTTTTACGCCTGTGTTTTTCGGGGCGCGTGCGCAGGCCACCGGGTACTTCCCTCCGCGAATGTCCCCCGGCCTTCGGCCTCCTCCTTGATTTCGCTGCGGGAAGCACCCAGTGTCCTGCGCACGGGAAGCGGCGGTGGTGCGCAGCCCATCAACGACCGCACTGAACACGCTCACGTCGATGCGGTGCCTTGCGCAGCGAAATCAAGGAGGAGGGCGAAGCCCGGGGGACATTCGCGAAGCAAGGCACCGCGTCGGCGGGAGCGTCGCCCCGAAACAGCTCAGGCCAATGGCGCCCTGCGGCTGCGACGCATCAGGAACTCGATCAGTTCGAAGACCCCTTCACTGATCAGCGCCATCGCGGCAGCCGGCAACGCACCCGCCATCAACAGCTCGCGATCGTTGAGTGCCAGCCCCGTCACGATGCGCTCACCGAAACCACCTGCGCCGATGAAAGCCGCGATGGTGGCCGTGCCGATGGCGATCGCAGTGGCGGTTCGCACGCCCGCCAGCAGCGTGGGCAACGCGAGAGGCAGCAGCACCAACTGAAGGCTCTGCGGCGGCGTCATGCCCAGCGCGGTGCCGGCCAGCCGAAGTCCATTCGGCACTTCGGCCAGCCCGGTCACGGTGTTGCGCATGATCGGCAGCAGCGAGTACAGCGTGAGCGCGATGAGCGCGGGCAGGGCGCCGATGGCGCCGAGCAAAGAGATCAGCACCGCGAGCAGGGCCAGCGAGGGCACGGTCTGCATCACGCTCGCAAAGCCCAGCACCACGGCGCGCAGCCGCAGGTGCGGAAACACGAGGATCGCGAGCGGCACGCCGATGAGAATGGCCACGCCGACCGACACCGCCACCAGCAGCAAGTGCTGGCGCGCGAGCGGCCAGAGGTCGGGCCCGAAGAGCTTGGCTGTGAAGCCGCGCGCAGCGCTCGGCGGCGTCTTGCCGTCTTTCGTGGCGCCCGCGAGAAAGTCGCGCGCGATGGTGTCGAAGCGCACGCCCTGCAGTTCTGCGCGCGCGTTCATCGCGATCATCGCGTGCTCGTCGATCTTGCCTTCGAGCGCCTGCAACGCAGTCCAGGCCTTCGGCAGCCGCGCGGGCAGGTCGAGCTTGTAGAGCACCACCGCGTCGTAGCGCGGAAAGTACTGCTTGTCGTCCACCAGCACGCGCAAGCCGAGGTGGTCGATCTTGGCGTCGGTGGTGTAGATGTCGATCGCGTCGATCTGTTTGGCCGTCATCGCCTCGTAGGCTAGGCCGTGGTCGAGCCCGGTCGGGGTCTGCGTGAAGCCGTAGCGCGCGGCCAGGCCCTTCCAGCCGTCGGCGCGGCCGATGAATTCGTTCGACAGCCCGATGCGCAGCTCGGGGTGCCGGGCCAGGTCGCTCAGCGTGCGCAGCCCGAGCTTGTCGGCGTCGGCGGCGCGCACGGCCAGCGCATAGCCGTCGTTGAAGCCCAGCGGAATCGCCACGCCCAGCCCGAGCGGTGCGAGCGCGGCGTTCATGGCCTCGCGCGTGTCGGCGGGCGAGCCCTTGAGGATCTCGAGTGCGATGGTGCCGGTGTATTCGGCATACAGGTCGATGGCGCCCGAGCGCAGCGCCTCGTACACGATGGCCGTGTTGCCCAGCCCCTGGCGCACGACGGGTGGCGAGGCGGTGTGCGGCGCGGCGGTCTGCGCCAGCACCTCGGCCAGGATGTACGACTCGGTGAAGCGCTTGGAGCCGACGCGCAGCGTCTCGTCGGCGGCCTGCGCGCGGGGTGCGGCGGCGGCCAGCCAGAGCATCGCGAAAAGCCACAGGGCGGGGTGCCAGAAGCTGCGAGGCAGGTGCATCCGGATCAGTGTATCGGCATCGCCGCGCCAGCCGTACCCGTCCGTCTCCTACACGCCGTGGTGCGCGAAGCCGATGCGCCATGGGCCTGCGGCGGCCCATAGTGGCTGTCATGAAAAAAACCAGGCACGCGCCCCCCGGTCCCGACATCCATGGCCTGCGCGAGCTGCCCGGCCTGCGCGTGGACGGCTACAGCCTGCAGCTGCGCGACAAGGACGGCTTCGTCGGCGACCAGGCCAGCCAGACGGCGTTTCGCGAACTGCTCGAGCGCTGGCGCAAGCGGCGCCGCAAGACCGGCCGCGACCCGCTGGGCGCCGCCCACTCGCGCGACCTGAGCAAGAAGCAGCTCGACCGCGCGCTGCAGGGAAAGACCGCCACGGCCGCCGGCGACGTGATGCATGGCGCCATCGAGGAGTTCGCGCAAGAGCTGGCCTTCGTGGTCCAGCGCTTCGTGCGCCAGCCCTCGTGGCGCAAGGTGCAGCGCATCGTGGTCGGCGGCGGCTTTCCCGAGAGCGATGTGGGCGAGCGCGCGATCTTGGAGGCGGGCGCGATGCTCGAAGACCTGGGCGTGCACGTGCAGCTGGGCCGGCTGTCGCACAACGTGGACGACGGCGGGCTGATCGGCTGGGTGCACCTGACGCCGCCCGCGCTGCTGAAGGGGCACGACGCGATTCTTGCGGTGGACATCGGCGGCACCAACGTGCGCTGCGGCATCGTGAAGACGCGCCACCGCAAGGCGTCCGACTTCTCGCGCGCCAAGGTGGTCAAGCGAGAAAAGTGGCGCCACGCCGACGACGGCCCGAACCGCAGCCACATGGTCGAGCGCATCGCCGACATGCTCGAGGACATGGTCGTCTACGCCGAGCGCCGCAAGATCCGGCTCGCGCCTTTCATCGGCATCGGCTGCCCGGGGCTGATCCGCTCCGACGGCTCGATCGCGCGCGGCGCGCAGAACCTGCCGGGCGACTGGGAGAGCCGGGCCTTCCACCTGCCGGCCGCGCTGTGGCGGCGGCTGCCGATCATCGGCTCGGGCCCGACGCTGGTGCTCATGCACAACGACGCGGTGGTGCAGGGCCTGAGCGAGCTGCCCTTCATGCGCGACGTGCGCCACTGGGGCGTGCTGACCATCGGCACCGGGCTGGGCAACGCCAGCTTCACGAACCGGCGTTGAGTTCGGTCTTACAGATCCTCGGGCCGCAGTTCCGCGCCGACGCGCGCGGTGGCCGAGGTGGTAGCGACGTTGCCCGCCGCATCGGTGGCGCGCAACTCGATGTTCGCCAGGCCCGCACGCGCGGGCGTCCAGCTGCAGGCGTAGGGCGCGGCGCGCAGCGCGCAGACGGTCTTGCCGTCGACGATGAAGGCCAGCTCGGCCACGCCGGCGTCGTCGGTCGCACTGGCCGACAGCCGCACCGGCAGGCCGGCGGCCGACGAGGCCATCGGCGGCACGTTCAGCGTGACGGTCGGTGCGGTGGTGTCGGCGGGCGCGCGCACGATCACCTGCGCCGACGCGACCTCGGCATTGCCCGCGGCGTCGATGGCGATCACGCGGACGATCTGCACGCCCGGCGCGGTCGGCGTCCAGTGGCAGGTGTAGGGCGGGGCGGTGAAGGTGCAGATCGGCAGGCTGTCGGTGCCGATCACCTTCACGCCGAAAACGCCGACGTTGTCGACCGCCACGGGCGCCAGCGCCACGGGCTGGCCCACGGTCGCCATCGCGGGCGCGGCCAGCGACACGGCCGGCTTCTGGCTGTCGGGCACGCCCAGCGGCAGGTCGATGCTGAAGGCGGCCTGCCCCTGCACGGCCTTCTGCTCGAAGGCGTCGAAGATGGTGAACCAGGTCGCGCCCGGTGCGCGGCCTGCGGCCTGGGCCTTCACGAGCAACGTGGTCTTGCCGATGGCGAAGCAGCTGAAGCCGCAGCGCCAGTCGAAGACGAAGCGGCCGTCGGCGTTGGTCGTGCCCTGCGCGATCGGCTCCAGCGGCTTGCCGGCGCCCGGGTCGCGCCACACCGAGACGGGCGCGCCGGCCAGCGCGGCGCCGCTCTCGCGCTCGGTCACGCGCACCTGCGTGGCGGTGGTCGCGGCCATGAACTTCGAGCTGCCGAGCTTGGGCCAGTCGCGCCAGTCGGTGTTGATCTGTGCCTTGGTGCCTTCGGTGAAGCGGATCAGGCCGAGCGTGGCGACGCGGTTGGCGGCCGGGTCGTAGCGCTGCTCGAACACAGTGCCCAGCAGCGGGTCGAGGCGCCAGTGCTGGCGCGGCCACCAGTAGCGGTCGGTGTGCTTCACGAGGGCGAGGTCGCTGGCGGGTGCGGCCTCGGTGGTGTCGGCGACGGCGATGGCGTTGTAGTACTCGCCGGAGCCGGCGCCGAACACGTGCTCCAGCTCGTGCAGCAGGGTCTTGAGCTGGCGGCCGAGGTAGTCCTTCTCGGTGGACTCGGGCGCGGCCGGCGTGATGGCGCGCGACAGGCGCAGCGGGTCATGGATGGCGGTCCAGTTCAGGTTCCAGGTCACGCCGGTGGGCGGGAAGGTGGTGCTGGTGGTCAGGCCGCCGTGGCTGTAGCCGCGCTTCGAGGGGCCGACGCACAGCACGATCTCGCCGCCGGCCACGCCGCTGAAGCCGCAGGGCGGCGCCGCGCCGGGCGCGACGATCTGCAGGTCCTTCGCGGGGTCGAAGGTGAAGCTGCGCACGGTCTCGCGCTGGAACACGGTGTTGAGGTCGGCCACGTACTGCGCGAGCCGGCGGCCGGCCTCGGGCGCGCCGATGTCGGCCGCCAGTTGCGGGTCGATGAAGAAGCGCAGGCGGTGCACGCTCGGCGTGGCGCGGCCGACTTCGTTCAGGGCCGCCCAGGTCGGGGCGGCGGACAACGGCAGCAGCAGGGCCCAAACGACAGGCAAGGCTGCGCCCAGCCGGCGCGCGAGCGCCAGCAGCGAATCAATGAAAGGCATCGATTTTTCTCCCCGTGCTCAGGGGAATCCGGCAGTGATCGACAACAAAGGGGATCGCTTGGGGCCGCGCGAAGGTGTCGCCCGGCGCCCAGCGCTCAAACCCCGCGGCGACCGCCTTTGCCGGTCACGCTCCTGCATCGCATCGAGGTCGCCGAAGGCGATACGCCCTGACGGACGCCGATGCTTCTGAAGTGCGGGGGGACTACTGGTTGCTCATTCAGTGCAGAGGGCGGGCGGACCGCTCATTCCTCCCCACGATGTGGCAACAATCAGTGAACCTTTATCTTAATTTCTGGGCTCGTAGGAAGGGAACTGGCCTCGCTGTAGTGGTGCCTGTTATTTGGGCACTTTCTCACGACAACGGCGGTACGAATGGCGCTTCGGTGGGCCCCATGAGGCCGGGCCGGAGCGGGCTGCCCCGCAATGCAGGGGGCTCCGGAAGAACGGTCATCCACCGGAACCGGTGGCGATTCTAGTGCGAATGTTCAATTGGTTGCAATTGTGTTGCATTCGTGCATCTTGGGCGATGCGCCGCCCGTCTACAGCTGGAAGGCGACGGTCAGCAGCAGCCCTTCGGCCACGTCGCGCAGCAGCCCCGGGCGCCGCGCGCGGTAGGGCTCGCCGGCCGAGGCGGTGGTCTCGATCCATTTGGCCAGCCATTCGATGTCGTCGTGGCCGTAGAACACCACCGCCGCCTCGTGGTTCAGCAGCAGGCTGCGCAGGTCGAGGTTGATCGAGCCGCACATCGCCAGTTCGTCGTCGACCACCACGGCCTTGGCGTGGGCCATGAAGGGCAGCATGCGAAAGCTAGCGCCCGCGCGCGCGAGGTCGCGCATGGCGCGTGCGCGCACGAAGTCGGCCAGCCGGTGGTTCGACTGCGCGGGCATCGCGATGGTCACCTGCACGCCGCGCCGCGCGGCGAGGCGCAGCGCATCGCGCAGGCCGTCGCCGGGCACGAAGTAGGGCGTGATCGCGAGGATGCGGTGCTCGGCGCGAAAGCAGGCGTCGATGAGCAGCGCGTGCGCCGTGTCCTCGGTCTGGTCGGGGCCGCTCGGCAGGAATTGGGCCATCGCGCAGCCGGGCCCCGCGGGCACGTCGGCGGCGGTGATGGCGCGCGCCTTGCGCCCGCGCACCGAGCTCCAGTCGTGGTCGAACTGGCGCGCGGCGGCGGCGGCCACGCTGCCGTGCAGGTCGAAAGAGAGGTCGTGCCAGGCTTCGGGGTGCTTGTCGTTGCCGGAGAAGTACTCGCCCGCCAGGTTGCGCCCGCCCGACCACAGCCAGCGGTCGTCGGCGATGGTGAGCTTGCGGTGGTTGCGCAGGTTGCGCGGACCGATGCGGCGCAGGCTGAAGAAGGGGCGGAACACCGCCACCTCGCCGCCGGCCGCGCGCAGCCGGTCGAAGTGATGGCGCGGCAGCGAGAGCGCACCGAAGCCGTCGAGCAGCACGCGCACCTTGATGCCTTCGCGCGCGCGCTGCGCGAGCCGCGCCAGCACGGCGTGGCCGAGCGCGTCGTCGCCGATGATGAAGGTGCACACGTCCAGGCGCTGGCGCGCGCCGTCGATCACCTCGAACAGCGCCTCGCGCGCGGCCTCGCCGTCGGCGTGCATGCGGATCGCGCAGCGCCCGGGCGGCGCCAGGCCGAAGCTCTCGATCAGATCGGCCGCCCAGTGACCCGGCGGCAGCGAACGCGGCGGCCGGGGCGCGCCGGCCGGGCGCAGCTTGCGCTGGCCGAACAGCAGGTACATCGGCAGGATCACGTAGGGCATGAGCACCAGCCCCATGACCCACGCGATGGCGGTGGTGGGGGCGCGCTGCTCGCGGCGCGTGCGGGTGGTCAGCACATAGACCAGCAACGCGAAAGTGACGACAAGAAAATGCTGCGAAGGGGAGGGCAGCCAGTCGAAGAGGGTGTCCGGCATGGGCGGGTGATGCCTCGGTGCCCGCTCAGCGCTGCAGGAAGGCCGGCACGCCGCGCCCTTGCGAAGCCAGGAACCGCATCATCGGATCGACCACCGCGCGCACCGCGGGCCGCGCGCCCACGCGATCGCGCCAGGCCACGAGGCGCGGCGTGGCCCCGGTCATGCCGGCGCCCTTGCGGTCGGCGAACACATGCGCCATGTAGAAGGCGATGTCGGCGAAGGAGTAAGGGCCGGCCAGGTATTCGCGCGTGGCGAGCAGGCCTTCCATCTCTTCGTAGAAGCGCGCGCAGCCGGCGCATGCGGCCACGGCCGGCGCGCTTTGCATGGCGTCCTGCAGGCCGAAGAGCTTGATGACGTTGGGGAAGAACACCTCGTCCGACTTCTGCTCCAGCTGCCGCGCGCGGGCCCGGTCGGCAATGCCTTCGGGCCACAGCGCGGGCTGCGGGTAGCGGTCTTCGAGGTACTCGAAGATCTGCGTCGAGTCGAACAGAGCCACCTCCTCGTCGACCAGCACCGGCACCTGCTGCTTCACCGGGTTCACGCGCAGCACCTCGGGATGCTTGGGCTCGTAGGCGTCGTCGGTGGCGAACGGCACCATGGTGAGCTCGAAAGTGATGCCTTTTTCGTACGCGGCGATCTGCACCTTCGCGCCGAACATGCTGAGGGGGCCGGAGTAAATCTGCGTCGTCGTCATGCCCCCGACTTCAACAGAAAGCGCGCGTCAGGTCGAGCCCCAGACCTCCTGCGCCGTCTCGACCACGAGCCGCAGCTTGTTGCGCTGCGCTTCGACCGCGATGTTGTTGCCATGCACCGTGCTGGAGAAGCCGCATTGCGGCGACAGCGCGAGCTGGTCGAGCGAGGCGTACTTGCTGGCGTCCTCGATGCGGCGCTTGAGCTCGTCCTTGTCTTCCATCTCGCCGAACTTCGTGGTCACGAGGCCGAGCACCACCGTCTTGCCCTTGGGCAGGTAGCGCAGCGGCTTGAAGTCGCCCGAGCGGGCGTCGTCGTACTCCATGAAGTAGGCGTCGAGGTCCATTTCCTTCAGCAGCGCCTCGGCCACCGGCTCGTAGTTGCCGGCCGCGGCGTGCGTGCTCTTGAAGTTGCCGCGGCACAGGTGCATGGCCAGCAGCATGCCCGGCGGCTTCTGCGCCACCACCTTGTTGATGAAGGCGGCATAGCGGTGCGGCAGCTCGTTCGGGTCGTCGCCGCGCTTGCGGGCGGCTTCGCGCATGTGCTCGTCGCACAGGTAGGCGAGGTTGGTGTCGTCCATCTGCACGTAGGTGCAGCCGGCGGCGGCCAGCGAGCGCAGTTCGTCGCCGTAGGCCTTGGCCACGTCGTCGTAGAACACAGGGTCGAGCTCGGGGTAGGCGTCCTTGCTGATGCCCGCGCGCCCGCCGCGAAAGTGCAGCATCGTCGGCGACGGGATGGTCACCTTCGGCGTGCGGCCGGCCGAGACCTGGCTCTTGAGGTACTGGAAGTCGGCGAGCTGGATGTCCTTCACGTGGCGCACCTTGTCGATCACGCGCATCGCGGGCGGCGCCAGTTCCTCGGTGCCGTCGGGGCGGCGGATGGTGACCGGAATGTCGGTCTTCACGCCGCCGAGCTGGTCGAGGAAGTCGATGTGGAAGTAGGTGCGGCGGAACTCGCCGTCGGTGATGCTTTTCAGGCCGATGTCTTCCTGGAAGCGGACGATCTCGGTGATGGCCTTGTCTTCGACCTCGCGCAGTTGCTCGGGCGTGATCTGGCCCTTGGCTTTCTGTTCGCGGGCTTCGAGCAGGTATTGCGGGCGCAGGAAGCTGCCCACGTGGTCGTAGCGGGCGGGCAGGGCGGCATGCTGGGACATGGAATGAACTCCGTCGTGACTGTGAACGAGCGGAATCCTAGCGCCTTCGTGAAAAGCCTGTTTGTATACGTAGACGTCAGTGTTTACCCTCGAATAAGGGGTTCAACTCTGGAATTTCTCTCTGTTCTGTATACATTGTGTATTCATGAAGACGCCCACGACCGCCTTTCCGCTCAACGCCTGGTATGCCGCCGCCTACGACGTCGAAGTGCGTCACGCGCTGCTGCCACGCACCATCTGCAACCAGAAAGTGGTGCTGTTCCGCCGCACCGACGGCCAGGTGGCCGCGCTCGAAGACGCCTGCTGGCACCGGCTGATGCCGCTGTCGCTGGGCCGCCTCGAGGGCGACGAGCTGGTCTGCGGCTACCACGGCCTGGTCTACAACAGCCAGGGCCGCTGCACCCACATGCCGAGCCAGGAAACGCTGAACCCCTCGGCCTGCGTGCGCAGCTTTCCGGTGGTCGAGAAGCACCGCTTCGTGTGGATCTGGCCCGGCGACCCGGCCAAGGCCGACCCGGCGCTGGTGCCCGACATGCACTGGAACGACGACCCGGCCTGGGCCGGCGACGGCAAGATGATCCGCGTCAACTGCGACTACCGCCTCGTGGTCGACAACCTCATGGACCTCACGCACGAGACCTTCGTGCACGGCTCGTCCATCGGCAACCGCGAAGTGGCCGAGGCGCCCTTCGTGGCCACGCACGGCGACCGCTCGGCCACCGTAACGCGCTGGATGGAGAACATCGACGCGCCGCCGTTCTGGGGCAACCAGATCCGTCATGCGCGCGGCTACACGGGCAAGGTCGACCGCTGGCAGATCATCCGTTTCGAAGGCCCGTGCACGGTGAATATCGACGTCGGCGTGGCCGAGGCGGGCAGTGGCGCGGTGCCGTCGAACGACAACCCCGGCGACCGCAGCAAGGGCGTCAACGGCTACGTGCTCAACACCATCACGCCCGAGACCGACAAGACCTGCCTGTACTTCTGGGCCTTCGCGCGCAACTACTGCCTGAGCGAGCAGCGGCTCACGCACGAGCTGCGCGAGGGTGTCTCGGGCATCTTCCGCGAGGACGAGATCGTGCTCGAGGCGCAGCAGAAAGCCATCGACGAGCACCCCGACCACCAGTTCTACAACCTCAACATCGACGCCGGCTCGATGTGGGCGCGCCGCCTCATCGACCGCATGATCGAGAAGGAACGGCCCGCGCGCGCCGCGATCCCGATCCGCCCCGCGCCAGAGAGCCAGGCCGCGTGATGAAGGTCGCCACCGTCTCTCCCGCCGAGCCCGGCGACAGCGGCAGCTCGCAGGCCGTGAAGGCGCAGCTGCGGCTGCGCGAGATGATCCTGGCGGGCGAACTGCCCGGCGGCGCGCGCATTGCCGAGGTCGCCATCTCCGAGCAGCTCGGCGTGTCGCGCACGCCGGTGCGCAGCGCGCTCATGCGGCTCGAGCAGGAAGGCCTGCTCGAAGCGCTGCCCAACGGCGGGTATGCGGTGCGCACCTTTTCCGAACGCGACGTGGCCGACGCCATCGAGCTGCGCGGCACGCTCGAAGGCCTGGTGGCGCGGCTGGCGGCCGAGCGCGGCGCGGCGCCCGTGGTGCTGCGCGAAGCGCGCGCCTGCCTCACGCGCATCGATGAGCTGCTGCGCGAGCCCGCGCTCGACGACGCGGCCTTCTCGCGCTACGTGACGCACAACGAGAAATTCCATGCGCTGCTGTGCGAGATGGCGGGCAGCCCCGTCATCGCGCAGCAGCTCGAGCGCGTGGTCAACCTGCCGTTCGCCTCGCCCTCGGGCTTCGTCATCGTGCAGGCCAATTCGCCGGCCGCGCGCGACATGCTCGTGATCGCGCAGGACCAGCACCTGCAGGTGCTCGACGCCATCGAGTCCGGCGAGGGCTCGCGCGCCGAGGCGCTGATGCGCGAGCACAGCCGCATCGCACGGCGCAACCTGCGCGAGGCGCTGCACGGCACGCCGAGCGCCGAACAGCGTCCGCTGCCGGGCGTGCAACTGATCCGCCGTCGCGGCTGATCGACGACTTCTTTTTTTCTTCTCCTTCCCCGCTGGTGTTCCCCGATGAAAAGCGATCTTCAATGGATGCAGGCGCAGGTGGTGGCGCTGCGCGACGTCACGCCCACCGTGCGCGAGTTCACGCTGCGCCCCGACACCGACTTCGTTGCCGCGCATGAGCCCGGCGCCCACCTGCAGGTGCAGGTGATGACCGAGCAGGGCCGCGTGCAGACGCGCTCGTACTCGCTGGTGGGCGAGGGCGACGGCAGCTGCTGGCGCATCGCCGTCAAGCGGCTGGACGACGGTCGTGGCGGCTCGCGCGCGATGTGGCGGCTGGCCGAGGGCGACCGGCTGCAGGTGAGCGCGCCGCAGAACCACTTTCCGCTCGACCTCGCGGCGCCCGGCTACCTGCTGGTGGCCGGCGGCATCGGCATCACGCCGCTGGTGCTGATGGCGCAGCGCCTGGGCGCGCTGGCACGACGCCGCGGCGTGCCGGTGGCCATGCTGTACGGCGCGCGCCACGCAGGCGAGTTCGGTTACCTCAACACCCTGCGCGATGCGCTGGGCGAGGCCGGCGTGCAGGCGCACGAAGGCGCAGCGCCCATCGACTTCGACGCCGCCATCGCCGCGTTGCCGCCTGGCGGCCAGCTCTACACCTGCGGACCGGTGCCGATGCTCGAGGCCGTCAAGCGCGCCTGGGCCGCGGCCGGCCGGCCGCTCGCCGACCTGCGCTTCGAAACCTTCGGCAGCAGCGGCCGCCTCGCCACGCAGGCCTTCACCGTGCGCATTCCGCGCCACGACCTGTCGATCACCGTGCCGGCCGACTGCACCCTGCTCGACGCGCTCGATGCGGCCGGCGTGCAGACCCTGTCGGACTGCAAGCGCGGCGAGTGCGGCCTGTGCGCCATGGACGTGCTGGCCGTGGACGGCGAAGTCGACCACCGCGACGTGTTCCTGAGCCCGCACGAGAAGCAGGCGACCACGCGCATCTGCGCCTGCGTGTCACGCGCCGTGGGTACGCTCACGCTCGATTCCGCGTACCGCCCCGACCGTTGAAAACATCGGTTGCGCGATCATCGCGCAACCATTCGACTGATCGCGCAACAAAGTCCCGTGCGGCGGGTGGGTAGGTGGTTGCCTGCTCCGTCAATTGTTGCGAATTGTTCAAAATACGCCCGGTTTCGCGTTCCGTCCCTCAAAGGAAAAATTCCATGCAAAGACGCCATCTCATCCAGACCGCCGGCCTTTCGGCGATTGCGCTCGCCACCGCACTGTCGCTGCCTGTGGCCAGCGCCCAGGACAACAAGTTCAAGATCGGCCTGATCCTGCCGATGACGGGGCAGTCGGCCTCCACCGGCCGCCAGATCGAGGCTGCCGCGCGCCTGTACATGGCACAGAACGGCGACACCGTGGCCGGCAAGAAGGTCGAGCTGATCGTGAAGGACGACACCGGCCTGCCCGACGTGACCAAGCGCCTGGCGCAGGAGCTCATCGTCAACGACAAGGTCAACGTGATCGCCGGCTTCGGCATCACGCCGGCCGCGCTGGCCGCCGCGCCGCTGGCCACGCAGTCGAAGACGCCGCAGGTCGTGATGGCCGCCGCCACCTCGAGCATCACCGAGGCCTCGCCCTACATCGTGCGCAGCAGCTTCACGCTGCCGCAGGTGTCGGTCGTGATGGGCGACTGGGCGCCGAAGAACGGCGTGAAGTCGGTGGTCACGCTGGTCACCGACTACGGCCCGGGCAACGACGCCGAGAAGTTCTTCAGCGACCGCTTCCAGCTCAACGGCGGCAAGGTGCTCGAGAAGCTGCGCGTGCCGCTGCGCAACCCCGACTTCGCGCCGTTCCTGCAGAAGGTGCGCGACGCCAAGCCCGACGCGCTGTTCGTCTTCGTGCCCTCGGGCGCGGGCGCGGCGGTGATGAAGCAGTTCCTGGAGCGCGGCATGGACAAGGCCGGCATCAAGATGATCGCCACCGGCGACGTGACCGACGACGATCAGTTGAACGACATGGGCGACGGCGCGCTGGGCGTGGTCACCTCGCACCACTACTCGGCCGCGCACCCCTCGGCGCTGAACAAGAAGTTCGTCGAGGCCTTCCAGAAGGCCAACCCGAAGATGCGCCCCAACTTCATGGCCGTGGGCGGATATGACGGCATGCGCGTGATCTACGAAGCCCTCAAGACCACCAAGGGCCAGGGCGGCGGCGAAGCGCTGCTGGCCGCCATGAAGGGCCAGGTCTTCGAAAGCCCGCGCGGCCAGGTGCTGATCGACGCGCAGACGCGCGACATCGTGCAGGACGTGTACCTGCGCAAGGTCGAGAAGAAGGACGGGCAACTCTACAACGTCGAGTTCGACGTGTTGAAGGGCGTGAAGGACCCGGGTAAAGCCAAGTAATTTCGCTTCGCCGGTGGGAGCGCTGCTGTTCAGGGCGACGCTCCCGCCGACGGGGTGCCTTGCTCCGCGAATGTCCCCCGGCCTTCGGCCTCCTCCTTGATTTCGCTGCGCAAGGCACCCCATCGACGTGAGCGGGTGCAGAGCCGTTGTTGATCGGCCAGCACCCCGACAGCGCCCCTCGGGCTCAGGGCACTGGGTGCTTCCCGCAGCGAAATCAAGGAGGAGGGGCGAAGCCCCGGGGGACATTCGCGGAGGGAAGTACCCGGTGGCCTGTGCACGCACCCCGAATAGCAGCATTCTGAACGACCGCACCAGACCCAGACAACCGACATGCTGACCATTCTTTTCGACGGCATCGCCTACGGCATGCTGCTCTTCGTCCTCGCCGTGGGGCTGGCCGTGACGCTCGGGCTGATGAACTTCATCAACCTCGCGCACGGTGCCTTCGCCATGGCGGGCGGCTACCTCACCGTGTTCGCGATGCAGAAGTTCGGCGTGCCGTTCCTGGCCTGCCTGCCGCTCGCGTTCATCGTCGTCGCGTTGGCCGGCGCGCTGCTGGAGCGCACGCTCTACCGGCCGATGTACGGCAAGCCGCACCTGGACCAGGTGCTGTTCTCCATCGGCCTGGCGTTCATGGCCGTCGCGGCCGTCGACTACTTCGTCGGCTCGTCGCAGCAGAACCTGCAGCTGCCCGAATGGCTGCGCGGGCGCAGCGAATTCGGAGACGGCGCGTTCCTGCTGGGCATGGGCCACTACCGCATCTTCATCATCGCCGTGTGCGCCGTGCTCACCGTGGTGCTGCAGCTCATCCTCTCGAAGACGCGCTTCGGCAGCCGCCTGCGCGCCGCCGTCGACGACCCGCGCGTGGCCGCCGGGCTGGGCATCAACGTCAACATCGTGTTCCTGCTGACCTTCGCCGTGGGCTCGGGCCTGGCCGGGCTGGGCGGTGCGCTGGGCGCGGAAATCCTCGGGCTCGATCCGACGTTTCCGCTCAAGTACATGATCTATTTCCTCATCGTCGTCTCGGTCGGCGGCACCTCGTCGATCACCGGGCCGCTCGCCGCCGCGCTGCTGCTCGGCATTGCCGACGTGGCCGGCAAGTACTTCATTCCGAAGATGGGCGCGTTCACCGTCTACCTGCTCATGATCCTGATCCTCATGTGGCGGCCCCAAGGCCTGTTCACCCGCAAGGGAGGCCGTTGAGATGAGCGCGCCTGCCTATGAATCGGCCCTGCTGCGCACCGCGCGCTGGCGGCCTTGGGAGTTCGTGGTCTGGGCCGTGGCTTTCGCGCTGCCGCTGGCCATGCCCTCGCACTCGCTGCTGGTCAACGAGATCGCCATCGTCGCCCTGTTCGCGATGTCGCTCGACCTGATCCTCGGCTACACAGGCATCGTGTCGCTCGGCCATGCGGCCTTCTTCGGCTTCGGCGCGTACGCCGCCGCGCTGTTCGCCAAGCTCGTCATGCCCGACCCGACCGTCGGCCTCGTGTTCGCCACCTTGCTGTCGGCCGTGCTCGGCCTCGTGGCCAGCGTGACCATCCTGCGCGGCAGCGACCTCACGCGGCTCATGGTCACGCTGGGCACCGCGCTGCTGCTGCTCGAACTGGCCAACAAGCTCGACTGGCTCACCGGCGGCGCCGATGGCCTGCAGGGCGTGGTCATGGGGCCGGTGCTCGGCCTCTTCGAATTCGACCTGTATGGCCGCACGGCCGCCTGGTACTCGCTGGCCGTGATGCTCGTGCTGTTCCTCGTGATGCGCCGCATCGTGCATTCGCCCTTCGGCGCCACGCTCAAGGCCATCCGCGACAACCGGCTGCGCGCCATGGCCATCGGCATCCCGGTGGTGTCGCGGCTCGCCGTGGTCTACACCGTGGCCGCCGGCATCGCGGGCGCCGCGGGCGCGCTGCTGGCGCAGACCACCGGCTTCGCCTCGCTCGACGTGCTGGCCTTCGACCGCTCGGCCGACGTGCTGCTGATGCTGGTCATCGGCGGCGTGGGCTGGCTCTACGGCGGCGTGGCGGGCGCCATCGTCTTCAAGCTGCTGCAGACCTGGCTGTCGTCGGTGACGCCGCAGTACTGGATGTTCTGGATCGGCCTCATCCTCGTGCTGCTGGTGCTCGTGGGACGCGACCGCCTGCTCAAGCCGTGGACCTGGTTCGGCACTGCAAAGAAGAAGGGCGGTGCGGCATGAGCGACACCGTGCTCTCGACCCAAGGCCTCGTGATGCGCTTCGGCGGCATCACGGCCACGAACAACGTCACGATGGAACTGAAGCGCGGCGCGCGCCATGCGCTGATCGGCCCGAACGGCGCCGGCAAGACCACGCTGATCAACCTGCTGACGGGCGTGCTCACGCCCACCGAAGGCCGCATCTCGCTGCTCGGCGAAGACATCACCACGCTCGCGCCGCACAAGCGCGTGGCGCGCGGGCTGGTGCGCACCTTCCAGATCAACCAGCTCTTCGACTCGATGACGCCGCTGGAAACGCTGGCGCTCGTGGTGTCGCAGCACAAGGGCATCGGCGCGCAATGGTGGCGCCCGCTGGGTGCGGACAAGCGCATCGCCGAGCGGGCCGGGCAACTGCTGGAGCAGTTCCACCTCGCCGACGTCGCGCAGCAGCAGACCAAATTCATGGCCTACGGCAAGCGCCGCCTGCTGGAGATCGCGATCGCGCTGGCCTGTGAGCCGCGCGTGCTGCTGCTCGACGAGCCCGTGGCGGGCGTGCCCGCTGGCGAGCGCGAAGAGCTGCTGCAGACCGTGGCCGCGCTGCCGGCCGACGTGTCGGTGCTGCTCATCGAGCACGACATGGACCTGGTGTTCAGCTTCGCCGACCGCATGACCGTGCTGGTCAACGGTGCGCTGCTGACCGAGGGCGACCCCGAGACGATCGCCAACGACCCGAAGGTCAAAGAGGTCTACCTGGGCCACGGAGAACATGCCCATGTCTGAACTGCTGCGCATCGAGAACCTGAGCGCCGGCTACGGCGAGGCCGTGGTGCTGCACGACGTGGCCTTCACGCTCGGCGAGGGCCAGACGCTCGCGCTGCTGGGCCGCAACGGCACGGGCAAGACCACGCTCATCAACACGCTGGCCGGCGCCACGCGCCAGCACGGCGGCACCATCGCGCTCGGCGGGCAGGCGGCGCTGCACAAGCTGCAGCCGCACCAGCGCGCGGCGGCCGGCATCGGCTGGGTGCCGCAGGAGCGCAACATCTTCAAGTCGCTCACGGTGCACGAGAACCTCACGGCCGTGGAGCGCCCGGGCCAGTGGAACCCGCAGCGCGTGTACGAGATGTTCCCGCGCCTGGCCGAGCGCAAGACCAACCTGGGCACCCAGCTCTCGGGCGGCGAGCAGCAGATGCTGGCCGTGGGCCGCGCGCTGGTGCTCAACCCGAAGCTGCTGCTGCTCGACGAGCCGCTCGAAGGCCTGGCGCCGATCATCGTGGAAGAGCTGCTGCGCGCCATCCGCCGCATCACGCAGGGCGAAGGGCTGGCCGCGATCATCGTGGAGCAGCACCCGCAGGCGATCCTCGCGATTTCCGACCAGGCCGTGGTGCTCGACCACGGGACCATCGTGCATGCCGACACCGCGGCGGCGCTGCGCGCGCAGCCGGAGGTGCTCGACCGGCTGCTGGGCGTGGCGCGGTAGCGGCGGCCGATCACAAAAAACAACCAGGAGACAGACAGATGGCGATCCCCCAGACAGTGTTCAGCGGGGGCGCCATGCTGGCGACCGCCGCCTTGCTCGCCGCATGCGGCACGGCCCCGACCGGCCCCACGCGGCTCGGCCTCGGCGCCGATCCGGCCCAGGCCTGCGCGGCGCTCACCGCGCCGGTGGCGCCCACTGCCATCGGCCTGCCCAGCGGCGCGGCGACGATCGACTCCGCAGCGCTCGTGCCGGCGTCTGCATTGGCCGTGGCCGAGCGCGGCCCCAGCCCTGCGTCGCGCATCACGCCGGCGATGCCCGCGTACTGCAAGGTGCTCGGGCGCATCGCACCGGTCGACGCGAGCGCGCCGCCGATCCTGTTCCAGGTCAACCTGCCGCTCGCATGGAATGGGCGCAGCGTGCAGTACGGCGGCGGAGGCTTCAACGGCACGCTGATCACCGGCCTGGCGCTGGTGCCTGCCGCGCGCTTCGACCTGCCCACGCCGCTGGCGCAGGGCTACGTGACCTACGGCACCGACTCGGGCCACCAGAACGTGCAGGGCCAGCCGCCGCAGGCCTTTGCGCTCAACGACGAGGCGCTCGTGAACTTCGCGCATGCCTCGTACAAGAAGGTGCGCGACGTGGCGGTGGCGCTGACGCAGCGCGCCTACGGCCACGCACCGCAGAAGCTCTACTTCATGGGCAGCTCCGAAGGCGGGCGCGAGGCGCTCACGATGGCGCAGCGCTATCCGCAGGACTTCGACGGCATCTTCAGCCGCGTGCCGGTGATCAACTGGACGGGGCTGCAGCATGCGGGCACGCGCAACGGCATCGCCACCTTCGGTGAAGGCTGGCTGCGGCCCGCGCAGGTGCAGCTGGTGCACAACGCCGTGCTCGCGTCGTGCGACGCGACGGACGGCGTGGCCGACCGCATCGTGTCGAACCCGGTGGCCTGCCTGCAGCGCTTCGACCCGGCCACCCTGCGCTGCGCAGCGGGCACGAGCGGCGACAACTGCCTCAACGACGCGCAGGTGCAGGCGGTGCGCACGCTGCGCTCGCCGTGGCGCTCGCCCGTGCCGCTGGCGCATGGCGTCACCGAGTACCCGGGCTGGGGCATCGGCGGCGAAGGCACGCCGGCCTTCGCCTCGATGGGCGGCTGGAACGCCTGGTGGACCGGCACCGCCGCGCCGACCGTGCCGCCGCAGCCGAGCAACGGCATCGCGTGGTTCTACGGCAGCGGGGCGCTGCAGTATTTCTACGCGCGCAATCCGTCGCTCGACGTGCGCAACTACCGCGCCGAAGACTTTGCCGTGCGCATCGCCACCGTGTCGCAGCTGATGGACTCGACCAACCCCGACCTGAGCGCCTTCCATGCGCGCGGCGGCAAGCTGCTGGTGCTGGAGCACATGGCCGACTACGCGCAGAGCCCGTTCGCGGGCATCCGCTACTACGAGTCGGTGGTGGCACGCATGGGCCGCGAGAACGTGGACCGCTTCATGCGCCTGTACACCGCGCCCGGTGTCGACCATGTGGGCAGCGGCGCACCGGCCAACGTCGACATGCTCGGCGCGCTGGCCGACTGGGTCGAGCGCGGACGTGCGCCGACCGGGCTGCAATTGCTTGAACAGGAAGTGCAGCCGCCGTTCAAGACGACCCGCGCGCGTCCGCTGTGCGAGTGGCCGCTGTGGCCGCGTTATGTGAGTGGCGATGCGTCGCAGGCGGCGAGCTTCCAGTGCAGCCGGTAGCGCTCGCTTGAAGCGGTCGCGATCTTCAAGGGGCGGTTGAAGGAGTTTCGGGGCGAGGGGGCTTTTTCATGTGCGGGTGTCGCCGCAGACTGCAGGCATCCGAACTTCACAACGACCCATGAGCACCACGCCCCTCATCAGCATCGCCGTCCTGAAGGCCAAGACCGGCCAGCGCGAGGCGCTGCGCGACGCCTTGAGCGCGCTGGTGGCGCCCACACGGCAAGAGCCCGGCTGCCTCGACTACACCTTGTTCGAACTGCGCGACGAGCCCGGCAGCTTCTACATGCGCGAGTCGTTCCAGGACCAGGCCGCGCTGGATGCGCACTTCGCCACGTCGCATTTCCAGGCCTTCGAAAAGCGATTCGACGCGCTGCTGGACGCGCCGATCCGGCTGGTGTTCCTGGAGAAGGTCGCCTAGGCGCCGGCCTCAGAACTGGTACTTCGCGCTCGCGACCACCGCGCGATCGCTGCCGGGGTAGTACTTGCTGTACGCGCGCGATGCAGCGTACTGGCGGTTGGCCAGGTTCGTGGCGCTCAGGGCGAAGCGCCAGGGCCCGCGCTTGTAGTGCACCGTGGCGTCGAGCAGCGCGACGCCGCCTTCGGACGAGGTGTTGCCCACGTCGTTCCAGCGCTTGCCGATGTAGCGCACGCCGCCGCCGAAGCCGAAGCCGTTGGCCATCGTGTAGTCGAGCCAGAGCGAGGCCGTGTTGCGGGGCACCTGGATCGGTGTCTTGCCGCGCTCGGTCTCGTTGGCGCTCTCGCGCACCTTGGTGTCGAGCCAGGTGTAGGAGGCCGTGAGGTTCAGGTCGCGTGCCAGCTCGGCCTTGGCTTCGAGTTCGAGCCCGCGTGAGCGGATGCGGCCGATCTGGCGCGCCTCGAAGGTGTTCTGGTCGTAGGTCACCACGTTGGATTTGCGCAGGTCGAACACGGCCGCGGTGAACAGCGCGCGCGTGCCCTCGGGCTGGAACTTGACGCCGGCCTCCACCTGCTTGCCACGGCTCGGCCGGAACGGCGTGCTGTTCAGGTCGACGCCGCTGGTCGGCATGAAGGATTCGGCGTAGCTCAGGTACGGTGCCCAGCCGTTGCCGACGAGGTAGCTCAGGGCCGCACGGCCGCTGAACTTGTCGTCGGTCTGTGTCGTGCGCTCGCCCTTCAGCCGATCGTAGGTGGCGGACTTGACGTGGTCCTGCCGTCCACCGAGCGTGAGCAGCCAGTGGGGGCCGAACTTGATCTGGTCCTGTGCATACACGCCGAGCTGCTCGGTAGTCTGCGTGAAGTTGCTGTCGGGCCGGAACGGCTCCGCCACCGGCAGGCCGTTGACGGGAAAGCGCAGGTCCAGGCTCGGCGCCGGCCCCGAGAACTGCTTGGCCGTGTACCGGACGCGCGACCAGTCGACGCCGAACAGCAGCGTGTGCTCGACGTCGCCGGTGCGCACGCGGCCCTGCAGCTGCGTGTCGGCGGTCCATTGGTTGACCCACTCGGGGGCGAAACGCGCGGTTCGCCGCAGCGTGTAGCCGTCGGGCGCGAGGTTGACGACCACGTGGTGCTTGTCGGTGTCGAAGCTGAAGTAGCGCGTGTTCTGGCGCACTGTCCAGTCGTCGTTGATGTGGTGCTCGAACAGGTAGCCGAGCGACGATTGCTGCTGCTTGATCCGGCTGTAGTTCGGTTCGCCCTGGATGAGCCCGGTGTCGCGCCCCTTCGCGTCGGTCACGTTGAAGGTGTCGTCGCTGGCATCGCTCTTCAGGAACTCGCCGAGCAGGGTGAACGAGGTGGCGGCCGACGGCTGCCAGCGCAGCGAGGGCGCGAGGTAGCTGCGCTTCACTTCGGCGGGCGCGCCGTTGGGATAGCGCTGCTGGCTGTTGCTGTCCAGCTCGACGCCCACGAGGCGGTAGCTCAGCGTGTCGCTCAGGGCGCCGCCCAGGTCCACGGCCAGCTGCTTGCGCTGGAAGCTGCCGTACTGCACTTCGATCTCGCGCGTGGGCGTGCTGCTCGGCATCTTGCTGACGCGGTTGACGATGCCGCCCGCATCGCCCAGCCCGAACATCACCGACGACGGGCCGCGCAGCACCTCGACGCGCTCGACGCCGTAGGGCTCGGTCAGCGAGTAGGCGGGCAGCAGCAGGCCGTCGCGGTACATGGCGTTGCCTGCGGTGGCGTCGAAGCCGCGCAGCAGCAGCCAGTCGATGCCGCGTGCGTCGTAGCCCCAGTTGCCGGCGACCACGCCCGGTGCGTAGCGCACGGCTTCCATCACGGTCTGCACGCCGCGCGCTTCGAGTTCTTCGCGGCCGATGACGGAGATCGACTGCGGCACTTCGAGGATCGGCGTGTCGGTCTTGGTGGCGCTCTGGCTGCGCCGGGCGACATAGCCCGGCACCGGGCCCAGGCTGGTTTCGAGTTCGGCGGTGGCGCTCACGGTCACGGCCGGCAGGGTGGCACCGACGGCACTTGGCGCTTTCTCGATCACCAGCGTGCTGCCCGCTACGCGGCCGGCCAGCCCGCTGCCTTGGAGCAGTTGCGCGGCGGCGGCCTGCACGCTGAGGCTGGCCTGCACCGGGCGGCCCTGCAGGCCCTGCAGCAGGCCCGGCGCCGCCAGCAGCTGCACGCCGGCCTGGCGCGCAAGCTGGTTCAGCGCCTGGTCCAGCGGCTGGGCGGGGATCGAGAAGGCGATGGCTGCGCCGGCGGCGGGCGGTGTCGCGCTCTGGGCCCAGGCGGTCTGGCTGGCTTGAGCGACCAGGCACAGCACGGCCGCCGCGATCAGGTGGCGCCGGCCGGCGGGGAGAAGAAGGTGGCGGGAGGGCATGCGGTTCTCTCGGTTCAGGTCGGGGTCATGAAAATTCCGGGACGTCCGCAGGGCGGTTGTTCCGGGCTCCATGGACTGATACGACCGAGCGAGCGCAATCCCTCAAGCAGATCGCAAGAAAGACAAGGCAAGGCCAGCGGGCGGATGCCGGCGTCAGGAGATCGGGCGGCGCTCGATGACCAGGGCGCGTTCCGCCCCGTCGTCTTCGCGCACCCGCACCGGCAGGCTGTTGGGCAGCAGGCGCAGCCAGGTGCCCGCTTCGGCAATGCGCACGCGCCCGAACACCGGGAGTTGCGCGGCCTCGGGCGCCACGCGCAGGGGGCGCGGGCTGTAGCGCGCCAGGCGCTCCACCACCTCGCCGAGCGGCTGGTGATGAAAGTCGAGCCAGCCGTCGCGCCACGGGGCCACGGCGCTGTTCACAGCGTTCGCGGCCGGTTGGGCCGCAGACAGCTGCAGCGCCGTGTCGATGAAGGCGCGGTCGCCCGCGCCGAGCACGCGCGCGTCGCCGCTCGCGCTGCGCACCCGCACCTGGCCCGATTCCACCGCGACGCGCACGCCGCCGTCCTGCAGCGCAACCTCGAAGCGCGTGCCCAGCACCGTGATCTCGTGGCCCAGCGCGCTGACGATGAAGGGGCGCGCCTCGTCGCGCGCCACGTCGAAGAAGGCGCTGCCGGCCAGCAGCCGCACGGTACGGCGCGTGGCGAAGTACTGGACCTCGGCGCGGCTCGCGGCGTCGAGCGTGAGACGGCTGCCGTCGGGCAGCGCCTGCGCCTGGATGCGTCCGATGGCGGTCGCCAGGGTGGCGCTGTAGCCGGGCATCCACTGGCGCCAGGCCTGCCAGAGCGCGGCGCTGCCGACGCTGAGGCCGCCCAAGCTGAGCAGGGCCGACAGCGCGCGGCGCCGCCCGGTGCGCGCCGGTGCCACGTCGCCGCGCCAGCGGTGCAGCGCGGCCTCGACGCTGTCGAGCGCCCGCATCACCTCGCGCTCCACGGTCTTGATCGACACGCCGTGGCGGCGCGCCAGTTCGGCATGGCAGGCGCCGTCGAGCCGGTCGGCCAGGAAGATGTCGCGGCTGCGCGGCGGCAGGGCCCGCAACGCGGCATCCACCGCGTCGAGTGCCTGCCGGTGGGCGACGCCGTCGGCCACGTCCCGTGTGCTGTGGTGGTCGTGTCCCGTCGTCAGCCCGGTGTCGAGGTCGACGGGGGCGGGGCTGAAGCGCTCCGCGCTGCGCTGGCGGCGGCGCAGGTGGTCGATGGCGAGGTTCTCGGCCACGGTGTAAACGTAGGCGCGCACGGCGGCCTCGGGCGGGGCGGGGTCGGCGGTGGTGTCGTCCCGCGCTTGCGCACGTTCGGCCAGCCGGACCCAGGTGTCGTGCGCCAGCTCCCGCGCCTCGTGCGGGCTGCCGGTGCGGCGCGCGATGAAGCGCACCAGTTCCTGGTAGCTGTCCTGGAAGGCTTTCAGCAGCGGGCTGGAGGAGAGTTGGGCGGACATGGGCTGGGGTGTGGCGCGCGAATCGCAGGAGAATTATTGTCGAGAATAGTTCTCATTTGATGGCGGCATACCCGAATCGGCCCCGTTCTGTGGCGAACGGGGCCATCGCCGGCCCAGACCGGCGATGCGGCTAGATCGCGCAGCCGTCAGGGCCGCAGGCTTGCGGCGCTGCGGCTGCAGATGGCGCCGGCACGACGAAGGCGGCGAGCTGCGCCTTCCAGTCGTCCGCACGCCCCAGCCACGGCCCGATGTCGATGCGCCCCGCGCTGCCGTCGGCCTGCGCCAGCACGAAAGTCGGAAAGCCCTGGCCGCCCGCGCGCTGCAGCAGGTCGCGGCTCGCGGCGATGTGCCGCGCGGTGGCGTCGCCCGTGTGCTGCGCGAAGGCCGCAGCGAAGTCTTCGGCGTCGAAGCCGAGTTCGACCGCCAGTTCGGCGAGCACGCCGGCCTCCGCGATGCGCCGGCCCTCGACATAGTGGGCCTGCTGCACGCGGTGCGCCATGTCCAGCCCGCCGCCCGCACGCAGCGATTCGGCCGCGAGGATGGCGGTGATCGGCGGTTCGGAGTCCATCACCGCGCCGGTGTCGCGCAGCAGGCCTTCGAAGTAGGCCTCGCCAAAGGGCTGGCCCGTGAGTTCGGCGATGCGCCTGTCGTGCGGGATCACGTAGTCGCGCCACTGCGGCGTGATGGGGCGGCGGTTGGCGCCGGTCATCATGCCGCCGGCGTGGAGTTCGACGCGCAGGCCCGGCACGGTGCGCGCGGCCTCGACCAGCGGCGCGGCGGCGTAGCACCAGCCGCACAGCGGATCGAAGATGCAGTGCAGCGTGGCGGAGTCGCTGTTGTTGCTGGTTACTGCGGCCACTTCATTTCTCCCTTGATGACCTTGGCGCCCAGTTCGAGCGACGAGGCGTCCTCGAGCTTCGGGTAGCGCTGCTTCATGGCGGCGATCAGCGCAGCCGAGTCCTTGGCTTTCGTTGCTTCGGTCTCGAAGGCCTTCAGGTAGTCGCGCGTGAACTTCACCGAGGCCACGGTGTAGGGCGCCGAGCCGTCGGCGTTGGACAGGTAGTGGCCGGGCACCACGGTCTTGGGGTGCAGCGCGGCGATGCGGTCGAGGGTCTTGAGCCAGTCGCGGCGCGACTGCACCGTCTGCGTGTCGGCCACCCAGACGTGGATGTTGGCCGACACCGGAATGCCGCCGACCACCGCCTTCAGCGAGGGAATCCAGGCGAACGTGCGCGCGGGCGAGGGGCCGTCCAGGCCGACGACCTGGATCTTCTTGCCTTCGAGCGTCAGGCTGTCGCCGGCCAGCGGCTCGGGCACGACCAGCGCCTGGGGCGCGTTGTCCTTGAGGATCGGGCCCCAGTGCGCGAGCTTGCCGTCCTTCGAGGCCTGGATGGCGGCCACGGTCTGCGGCGTGGCGACGATCTTGGCGTCGGGGAAGGCGGCGCGGATCACGTCCAGGCCGAAGTAGTAGTCGGGGTCGCTGTGGCTGATGTAGACCGTGGTCAGCTTCTTGCCGCTGTCCTTGATCTTCTGCACCAGCGCCTGCGCGTCGTTGCGCTGGAACTGGGCGTCGACCAGCACGGCGTCGGTGGCGCCGGCGACCAGCACCGACGACACGGGGAACATCGACTTCGTGCCGGGGTTGTAGACGTCGATCTTCAGCGGCTGGGCCGCCTGGGCGGCGAACGGGGCCAGGGCGAATGCGGCGGACAGGGCGGCGGCGGCAACGAGGGTTCTGCGGAACATGGCGGTGTCTTTCGGTCGATGAGGTTGAGGGTGACAGCGTGAACAGACCGAATGTTAGGTTGCGCGAAACGAAACAAAAACCACCGCCAGCACAATGGATCGTTTCGGTTATCGGACGAATCAGGCGGCTTCCGCGCGGTCCGTGGCGCACCGCTCGAGGTGCGCGACCAGCAGCTGCGCCGAGGGCGACAGCGCCGCCTCGCTGCGAAAGCAGATCGCGAAACGCCGGCGCGCCCAGTCGTCCGTGAGCGGCATCAGCCGCAGCCCGAAGGCCTCGGTGAAGGGTCGGGCGACTTCCGCCGGCACCACGCTGATGGCCAGCCCGGCGCGCACCACGCGCAGCGCCGCATCGAAGTTGGACACCAGCACGCGGTACACGAGCGGCTTGCCGGCCACGGCCGCTTCGCGCGCCAGCATCAACTGCACGGCGCTGAGCGCGGGCATGCCGACGAATTCGTGGTCGAGCACCTGCTCGAAGCGCACCGCGTCGTGGCGGGCCACGGGGTGCGACGGGTGGGCCACGATGGCCAGGTGGTCCGAGCGGTAGTCGCGCCGCTCCAGCCCGTCGAGGTCGGCCGCGTCCCAGCACAGGCCGATGGACGCGATGCCCTCGCGGATGCCGCGCACGATCTCGGGGCTCACGCGCTCTTCCATGTCGACGCGGATGTTGCGGTGCGCCGGGTCTTGCAGAAAGCCCGCCACGTCCTCGGCCAGCGACTCGGCCATGACCGAGGCCGACGCCAGGATGCGCACATGCCCGCGCGCGCCGCCCGCGTAGGCGGCCATGTCGCGCTCGATGCGGGTGGCGCTGCCGAGCATGGCGCGCGCGTGTTCGAGCAGCGTTTCGCCGGCCGGCGTGGGCACCACGCCGCGGCGCTTGCGCAGCAGCAGCGGCGTGCCGACCGTGTCTTCGAGCTGGGCCAGGCGCTTGCTGATGGCCGAGCCGACGATGTTGGCCTGCTCGCCCGCGCGCGCGATGCTGCGGCTGTCGCAGACGGCGACGAACAGGCGCAGGGTGGTCAGGTCGAGGTCTCTCATGAAGTTCCAATCTGGAAGTAAACGGCTTCCAAAATATACCTTCAGGACTGAATCGGAACTTCTACGATCGGCGTCATTCCCTCACGACGGAGACACGCTCTTGATTCACGCCTTCCTGCCGCCGCGCGCGGTCGTCCGCGAAGTGGGCCTGCGCGACGGCCTGCAAAGCATTGCCCGCGTGCTGCCCACGGCGCACAAGCTCGAATGGATTCGCGACGCGCACGCGGCCGGCCAGCGCGAGATCGAAGTCGGCTCGTTCGTACCGGCGCACCTGCTGCCGCAGCTGGCCGACACGGCCGAGCTGCTGGCGTATGCGAAGACGCTGCCGGGCCTTTTCGCCTCGGTGCTCGTGCCCAACCTCAAGGGCGCCGAGCGCGCCATCGCCGGTGAAGCCGACCTGATGATGGTGCCGCTGTCGGCCAGCCACGCGCACAGCCTGGCCAACCTGCGCAAGACGCCGGACGAGGTGGTGACCGAGGTCGGCCGCATCCGCGCGGCGCGCGACGCGGCGGGCTCGAAGACGCTGATCGACAGCGGCGTCGGCACGGCCTTCGGCTGCACGCTGCAGGGCCATGTCGACCCCGACGAAGTGCTGCGCCTGATGCAGGCGCTGCTCGATGCCGGCGCCGACCGCGTGAGCCTGGCCGACACGGTGGGCTACGCCGATCCGGCCATGGTGCGCAGCCTGTTCGAGCGCGCACTGCGCATCGCGGGCGACCGCCTGTGGTGCGGGCATTTCCACGACACGCGCGGGCTGGGCCTGGCCAATGTCTACGCCGCGCTGGAGGTCGGCATCACGCGCTTCGACGCCTGCCTGGCCGGCATCGGCGGCTGTCCGCATGCACCGGGCGCGAGCGGCAATGTCGACACCGAAGACCTCGTCTTCATGCTCGAGAGCATGGGCGTGCAGACGGGTGTCGATCTGCCGAAGCTGCTCGATCTGAGGAAGCGCGTGGCCGGCTGGCTCGACGGCGAGACGCTGCAGGGCACGGTGTGGCGCGCGGGCTTTCCGAAGACCTTTGCACCGGCGGAAGGCGTCGCCGCATGAGCACCGAAGCCAAACGCCTGCCGCTCGCCGGCATCCGCGTGGTCGAGTTCACGCACATGGTCATGGGGCCGACCTGCGGCATGGTGCTGGCCGACCTGGGCGCCGAGGTCATCAAGGTCGAGCCCATCGACGGCGACCGCACGCGGCATCTGCTGGGCGCGGGCGCGGGCTTCTTCCCGATGTTCAACCGCAACAAGAAGAGCATCGCGCTCGACCTGCGCCATCCGCAGGGGCTCGAGGCCGCGCTGCGCCTGTGCGCCACCGCCGACGTGGTGGCGCAGAACTTCCGCCCCGGCACGATGGACAAGTACGGCCTGGGCTACGCCGCGCTGGGCAAGCTCAATCCGCGCCTCGTGTACGTGAACCACACGGGCTTCCTGCCCGGCCCCTACGAGCACCGCACCGCGCTCGACGAGGTGGTGCAGATGATGGGCGGGCTCGCGTACATGACCGGGCGCCCCGGCGATCCGCTGCGCGCGGGCACGAGCGTGAACGACATCATGGGCGGCATGTTCGGCGCCATCGGCGCCATCGCCGCGCTGATGCAGCGCGCCGAAACCGGCCGGGGGCAGGAGGTGCAGTCGGCGCTGTTCGAGAACAACGTGTTCCTCGTCGGCCAGCACATGCTGCAGTACGCGATCACCGGGCAGGCGGCCGCGCCGATGCCCGAGCGCATCTCGGCCTGGGCGCTGTACGACGTGTTCACCGTGAAGGACGGCGAGCAGATCTTCCTGGCGGCCGTGAGCGACGCGCAGTGGAAGACCTTCTGCGATGCACTGGGCTTCGACGACCTGAAGGCCGACGCCACGCTGCAGACCAACAACGACCGCGTGCGCCTGCGCCCGACCTTGCTGGCCGCGTTGCGCACGCGCCTGGCCGACCGTTCGGCCGCCGAGCTGTCGGCGATCTTCGAGGCGCGCGGCCTGCCGTTCGCGCCGATCACGCGGCCCGAAGACCTGTATACCGATCCGCACCTGCAGGCCACCGGCGGCCTCGCGGACATCCGCCTGCCCGATGGCGAGCGGGCCGGCGAGATGGCGCAGACGACGCTGTTCCCGATCACGCTGGGCGGCGAGCGGCTGGGCGTGCGCCTGCATCCGCCGACGCTGGGCGAGCACACGCGTGCGCTGCTGGCCGAGCTGGGCTACGCGCACGAGCAGGTCGAGGCGCTGCATGCCGAAGCGGCCGTGGCCTGATCCTTCAAGCACCGACAAAGACAAAGAGAGACAAGACCCATGAGCCCGATTCCGTTTTCCTCTTCTTCATTCAACCGCCGCGCGCTGCTCGGCCTGGGGGCGTCGGCGGTCGTGCTGTCGGCCGCCCGCCCGGTGTTCGCGCAGGGCGGCGACAAGCCCGTGCGCTTCATCCTGCCGATCAGCGCGGGCTCGGGCGTGGACGCCATTGCGCGCGCCGCCTCGGTTGCGCTCGGCAAGGCGCTGGGCCAGCCGGTGGTGATCGAGAACCTGCCGGGCGCCGGCGGCATCACCGGCACCTCGGCCGTGATCAAGGCGCCGCCCGACGGGTTCACGCTCGGCATGGTGTCGAACAACCACGTGATCAATCCGAGCGTGTTCAAGAAGATGCCCTTCGACGCCATCGCCGACATCACGCCCATCAGCGTGGTGGGCGCGACGCCGCTGGTGCTGGCCGTGAACCCGAAGCTGCCGGCGAAGAACGTGAAGGAGCTGGTGGCGTTGCTGCGCGCGAAACCCGAGGGCTACAACTACGCCTCGTCGGGCAACGGCACCATCATCCACCTCGCGGGCGAGATGTTCATGGACGAGGCCGGCGTGAAGGCGCGGCACATTCCGTACAAGGGCACGGGGCCGATGGTGACCGACATGATCGCGGGGCAGGTCGAGATGGGCGTGGTCGCGCTGCCGGCGGTGCAGCCGCATCTCAAGAGCGGCGCACTGCGCGCCATCGGCCTGTGCGGCCCGGCGCGTTCGCCGGCCGCGCCCGAGATTGCGACGATCGCGGAGCAGGGGCTGCCGAACTACGCGGTCGAAGGCTGGTTCGCGGTGATCGGCCCGCCGAAGATGCAGCCGGCCGACGTCAAGCGCGTGCACGAGGCCATCGTGGCCGCCTTTGCCGCGCCCGAGGTGCGCGAGGCGATGGACAAGCAGGGCAACATCGTCAAGCCCACGTCGCCCGAGCAGGCCGCGAGCTACTTCCGCAGCGAGGCTGCGCGCTATGCGGCGCTGGTGAAGAAGGCGAACGTGGTGCTGGAGTGAAGGTCTTGCGCCTTCCCCTTCGCGAGAAGGGGAAGGCAACGTGCGGGCCCTACGCCGGACTCACCGCGCGGTACAGCGCCCGCACGAAATCCGACTGCGTGATCATCCCCGTCAGCCGCTTCTCTTCATCGATGATCGGAATGTGGTGGTGGCCGCCTTCGGAGAACAGCGGCACCAGCTCGACCACCGGCCGGTCGGCGCTGGCCACGCGCACCTGGCGCGTCATGATCTGGCCGACCACCTCGGGCTTGTTCGACATCACCGTGCGCGTGGCGCGGATCAGGTCGCGCAGCCGGCCGGCGATGCCGTCGTGGTGCTGCAGGTCGAGCTGGCGGAAGAAGTCGGCCTGCGTGACGATGCCGACCACGCGGCGCGTGCGGTCGGTCACCGGGAGCGCCTTGATGCGGTGCTGGTGCATCAGCGTCCAGGCTTCCTGCAGCGGCGTGCCGAACTCCACCGAGATCGGCGTGCGCGACATGATGTCGGCGCAGTGCAGCGTGCCCAGGCGGCGCTTGTACGACTCGAGCTCGGTCTGCTGGATCAGCGACTCGAGGTCGTCGCGGCTGATGTCGAGCACCTGGTTGTAGCGCGCCAGCACGGCGTCGATGTCGGCCTGGCTGAAGCGCGCGTCGGGCGAGGGCGGGCGCGCCACCTGCACGTGCGGATAGCGCCGCCCCGTGAGCGTGTTGTAGGCCACGCCAGCCAGCACCAGCAGCAGCGAGTTCACGAGCACCGGGAACAGCGCCGCCGAGAAATCGGTGGTGTGCGTGAGCACCGCCAGCAGCGCCGCCGCGCCGCCGGGCGGGTGCAGGCAGCGCGTGAAGAACATCAGGCCGATGGCCAGCGCCACGGCCACGGCGGCAGCCACGGCGGTGTCGGGAATCCAGCTGGCGCAGGCGATGCCCACCAGCGTCGACAGCGTGTTGCCGCCGATCACCGACCAGGGCTGCGCCAGCGGACTGGCGGGCACGGCAAACACCAGCACGGCGGTGGCGCCCATCGGTGCGACCAGCCACACCGCATGCTCGAGCGGGACGGCCAGCCAGCGGCACAGCAGGCCGGTGATCAGCAGCCCGATGCCTGCGCCGCCCACGGCGCGCAGGCGCTCGCGCGCGTTGACGTTGGAAGGGCCCGGGAGCCAGGCGCGCAGATGAGTCCACAGTGCGGCGAATCGCATCCCCCGTCCCCCTCAGGCTTCTTCGTGCGCCACCCGACGCCCGATGTCGGGCCAGCGGTGGTGCAGCCAGACCCAGGCGACCAGCCCGATCGTGAGCATCAGCGCGGAGGTGAGGGCCAGTGCCAGCGTGGAGTGCATCACCAGCGGCGCCACCGCGCCGGCCACGACGCCGTTGGCGGTGGAGCCGATCACGGCCTGCAATGACGAGGCCATGCCGCGGCGCTCGGGGTGCAGGTCGAGCACGAGCAGCGTGACCACCGGCACCATCAGCGCCCAGCCGAAGGCGAACACCGCCAGCGGCCACACGGCCCAGGCCACATGCGCCTGGAAGAAGATGTTGGCCACCACGTTGACCACCGAGGTGACCATCATGATCAGGAAGCCGTCGCGGATCTGCCGCTTGGGCGCCACCTTGCCGGCCATGCGGCCGCTGGCGCGCGCGCCGAGCATGATGCCGCCGATGGTCAGCAGGAAGAACCAGAAGAACTGCTGCGGTTGCAGCGCGAGGTGGTCGCCCAGGAACGCGGGCGCGGCCAGCACGTAGAGGAACATGCCGTTGAAGGGCACGCCGCTCGCGAAGGCCAGCAAGAGAAAGCGCGGGTCGGAGCACAGGTCGCGGTAGCCGCGCATCAGGTGGCGCACCTGGAAGGGCTGGCGGTGGTCCTTGTGCAGCGTCTCGGGCAGCAGCTTGTAGTTGGCGACGAACAGCGCCACGCCCACGGCCACGAGGAACCAGAAGATCGAGTGCCAGCCCGCGTGCACGAACAGGAAGCCGCCCACGATGGGCGCGATGGCCGGCGCGACGCCGAAGTAGATCGTGACCTGGCTCATCACCCGCTGCGCCTCGGCCGGCGGGAACATGTCGCGGATGACGGCGCGCGACACCACGATGCCGGCACCGGTCGACAGGCCCTGCAGGCCGCGGAACAGCACCAGCTGCGTGATGTTCTGAGACAGCGCGCAACCCAGCGAGGCCAGCGTGAACACCGCCAGCCCCCACAGCACCACGGGCCGGCGCCCGAAGCTGTCCGACAGCGCGCCGTGGAACAGGTTCATGAAGGCAAAGCCGAACAGGTAGGCCGACAGCGTCTGCTGCATCTCGGCCGGCGTGGCGCCAATCGATTTCGCGATGCCCGAGAAAGCCGGGATGTAGGTGTCGATGGAGAAGGGCCCGAGCATGCCCAGCACGGCGAGCAGCACGGCAAGCGCCCAGCGCGGGGCCTGCCAGAGTTTGTCTGCGTCGGGATTCATGGAAAGGCGGCTCCGTTGTACTTGTCGTGTGTCGGTGGAAAAACGAGAACGCCCGCCGCCCGGGTGAGGGGCAAGGCGGGCGCTTGGGCTTCAGCGAACCTGGATTACAGGGTGTCGATGAAGCTGCGCAGCTTGTCGGAACGCGACGGGTGCTTCAGCTTGCGCAGCGCCTTGGCTTCGATCTGGCGGATGCGCTCGCGGGTCACGTCGAACTGCTTGCCGACTTCTTCCAGCGTGTGGTCGGTCGACATTTCGATGCCGAAGCGCATGCGCAGCACCTTGGCTTCGCGCGGCGTGAGGGAGTCGAGGATGTCCTTGACCACGTCGCGCAGGCCAGCTTGCATGGCGGCCTCGATGGGAGCCGTGTTGCTGCTGTCCTCGATGAAGTCGCCCAGGTGCGAATCGTCGTCGTCGCCGATGGGGGTTTCCATCGAGATCGGCTCTTTCGCGATCTTCATGATCTTGCGGATCTTGTCTTCCGGAATCTCCATCTTGGCGGCCAGGATGCCGGCGTCGGGCTCGAAGCCGAACTCCTGCAAGTGCTGGCGCGAGATGCGGTTCATCTTGTTGATCGTCTCGATCATGTGCACCGGGATGCGGATGGTGCGCGCCTGGTCGGCGATCGAGCGGGTGATGGCCTGGCGGATCCACCACGTCGCGTAGGTCGAGAACTTGTAGCCGCGACGGTATTCGAACTTGTCGACCGCCTTCATCAGGCCGATATTGCCTTCCTGGATCAGGTCCAGGAACTGCAGGCCGCGGTTGGTGTACTTCTTGGCGATGGAGATCACGAGGCGCAGGTTGGCCTCGATCATTTCCTTCTTGGCATCGCGCGAGGACGATTCGCCCTCGTTCATGCGCTTGTTGATGTCCTTGAGCTCGGTCAGCGGCACCACCACGCGCGACTGGATGTCGGTGAGCTTCTGCTGCAGTTCCTGCACCGGCGGGATGTTGCGCGCGAGCACGGCGCTCCAGGGCTTGCCGGCCGCGGCCTGCTTCTCGACCCACTTGAGGTTCAGCAGGTTGGAGGCGATGCGATTGCCGTTCTTGTCGAAGCCGCTGAAGTCGCGGATGAACTCGTCCTGCGGGAAGCCGCACTTGTCCACGATGATGCGGCGCAGTTCGCGTTCCTTCTTGCGCACGTCGTCCACCTGCGTGCGCACCAGGTCGCACAGCTTCTCGATGGTCTTGGCCGTGAAGCGGATGGTCATCAGCTCGTCGGACACGGCCTGCTGGGCCTTGGTGTACGCGGGCGTGCCGTAGCCTTCCTTCTCGTAGATCTTGTGGATCTTCTCGAACATTTCGGCGATGCGGTCGAAGCGCGAGAGGGCTTCGTTCTTGAGTTCTTCGAGCTTCTTGGTCAGGGCCTTGGAGCCGCCCTTGCCGTCATCGTCGTCTTCCTCGTCGAATTCGTCGAAGTCTTCTTCGGCCACGTAGTCGTCGGCCTCGTTGGGGTTCGAGAAGCCGTCCACGATGGTCGAGATGACGACCTTGCCTTCACGGATGGTCGCGGCCATTTCGAGGATCGCGGCGATGGTGGCGGGGGAGGCCGAAATGGCTTCCATCATGGCCATCAGGCCGCCTTCGATGCGCTTGGCGATTTCGATTTCGCCTTCGCGCGTCAGCAGCTCGACCGTGCCCATTTCGCGCATGTACATGCGAACCGGGTCGGTGGTGCGGCCGAATTCGCTGTCCACCGTGGACAGGGCCGCTTCGGCTTCTTCCTCGGCTTCTTCCACCGTGGTGGCGGTGGGCGCGGTGTTGTTCAGCAGCAGGGTTTCGGCGTCGGGCGTCTGCTCGTACACCGCCACGCCCATGTCGTTGAGCATGGTGACCACGACTTCCATGGTCTCGGCGTCGACCAGCTTGTCGGGCAGGTGGTCGGAGATTTCGCCGTGCGTGAGGTAGCCGCGGGTCTTGCCCAGCGTGATCAGGGTCTTCAGGCGCGAGCGGCGCTTGGCCAGGTCTTCTTCGGAGAGCACGGTCTCGTCGAGGCCGAACTCCTTCATCAAGGCGCGTTCCTTCGCCTTGCTGATCTTCATGCGCAGCGGCTTGACCTTCTCTTCGGTGGTCGCGACGGCCGCGGGCTCGTCACCGGCCAGGTCTTCCTCGATGTCCGACAGGTCGATGTCGCTCTCGCCGGCTTCCTTGGCGGCCTTGGGCTTGCGCCCGCGCTTGGCGCCGGTGGCGGGCGCGGCGGCAGCGCCGGCGGCCTTGGGCGGACGGCCAACTTTCTTGGCGGCGGGGGCAGCCGTGGCAGTGGCCGCGGCTTTTTTTGGATCGTCGAGAGAGGTCGATTTCGTGGGCACGGTTTTCACTTTCGTTGCGGCTGCCGTTTTGGACGCGGCGGCAGCCGTCTTGGTTGCCGGTTTGGCACCGGCTTTCAGCGGTTTCTCTGCTGCGGGCTTGGTGGCGACGCTTTTGACGCTTTTGGCAAGTGAAGGAGCAGGCTTCTTTGAACTGGGCATACGACCTCGTTACGACAAGAAAAGACAAGCGGGATCACAGGCGCGCTGTCACGCGGACAGCACCACCATGCCCGTGCACAGGCACGGACAAAACAATTGGGAAACGAGGAATTAATTCCTCACCAGGCAAGATGTCGGGCGAACATTTGGTGTGCAGTCCTTGCGGTTATTGACCCTTTCCGCCGGAATTTACCGTTGGAGTGCGTTGCGCTAGGGGTCGGCCCGGAGGTGCTGCTGTCGCTCTTGCCTAATTTCGCCAGTTGCGAAGCCCTACATTATAGCCTGTTGCGCAAATTTCAAGCAGTATCTGTCCCCGATGCGCGAATGCGGTCTCGCAATTCGAGCCGGCGGGCTTCCAGTGCCTTGTAGCGTTCCAGGGCTTTCGGGTCTTTTCCAACCGAAGCGATGGCCTCGCTCTGCTGGGCCTTCAGGCGGTCGTCGAGCATGAAGTCGAGCACGCTCCCCAGCTCCTTGGCGGCCTCGGCCAGGTGCTGTTCTTCCTCGCCCTCGGGCACCGGCCCGGCCTCGGAAACGCTCATGAGGCGCTCGGCCAGCGGCGCGAAATCGAGCCCGCGCAGGCCTTCACGCAGCGCCGCCCAGGGTTGCACGCCGTGCTCGTGCAGCTGGCTGTCCAGCCAGGTGAAGAGGGCGCCGTGCTCGCCCGGCAGGTCGCACAGCATCACGTGCAGCTCGTGCGACAGCGCCTCCCACTGCGCCATGTTCGACAGCACCAATCGCACCGCCACGTCGGGCCGGCTCGGCGGCTTGCCGCGTCCACGCAGCGGCTCGATGGGTTCCTCGAACTTGCCGCCCCAGCGCTTGCCCTTGGTGAACTTGCGCGGCTGGAACTTGGGTTTGCTCTCGTTTTCGTAGCGCGGCGGCTCGTAGTCCTGCGTCGGCGGCATGTCCGGGTAGTAGTCGCCGGGGTCGTTGCCGTAGCTGTCGGGTTCGCTGTGGCGCTGTGGCGCCTGGGACGGTGCGCCGGCGCCCTTGCGCGGGCCGGGCGCGGCCGTGGCCCACAGGTCGGACAGCGCCGCGGCGTCGAGCTGGACCAGCGTGGCGATCTCACTGAGCAGCTGCCGCTTGAGCGCGCCGTCGGGCATGGCGCTCCAGAGCGGACGCACGTTGCTGGTCATGTGGGCGCGGCCCTCGGCGGAGCTCAGGTCGCAGCCTTCGCGGGCGGCCTCGAGCATGAAGCGCGACAGCGGCGTGGCCTCGGCCACGAAGCCCGCGAAGGCCTCGGCGCCGTGCGCGCGGATGTAGCTGTCGGGGTCGTGCTCGGCCGGCAGGAACAGGAACTTGATGCTGCGCGTGTCGGTGGCGTAGGGCAGGGCGCCGTCGAGCGCCTTGCGCGCGGCGCGGCGCCCGGCGGCGTCGCCGTCGAAGCTGAACACCACCGATTCGGTGAAGCGGAAGAGCTTCTGCACATGCTCGGTGGTGCAGGCCGTGCCCAGCGTGGCCACCGCGTTCGGAAAGCCGAGCTGGGCCAGCGCCACCACGTCCATGTAGCCCTCGGTGACGAGCGCGTAGCCGCGGTCGCGGAAGGCGGCGCGCGCCTCGTACAGGCCGTAGAGTTCGCGGCCCTTGCTGAAGACGGGCGTCTCGGGCGAGTTCAGGTACTTGGGTTTTTCGTCGCCGAGCACGCGCCCGCCGAAGCCGATGCACTCGCCCTTGACGTTGCGGATCGGGAACATCACGCGGTCGCGGAAACGGTCGTAGCGCTTGGCCTCCTCGTCGCTGAGCTTGCCTTCCTCGTTGTTGACGATCACCAGCCCGCTCTCGGCGAGCAGCGGATCGTCGTAGTCGGGGAACACGCTGGCCAGCGCGCGCCAGCCGGCCGGCGCATAGCCGATGCCGAACTGCTTGGCGATCTCGCCCGACACGCCGCGGCCCTTGAGGTAGTCGATGGCGCCGGGCGCCTGGCGCAGCGCCTTGCGGTAGGCGTCGCCGGCTTTCTCGAGCACGTCGGTCAGCGTGGCCTGCTTCTGGCGCTGGCTGGCGGCGCGGGCGCGCTCGGCCGGCGAGACGTCGTCCTCGGGCACCTGCAGGCCGTACTGGCCGGCCAGGTCGTGCACGGCCTCGACGAAGCCCATGCCCGCATGTTCCATGAGGAAGCCGATGGCGTTGCCGTGCACGCCGCAACCGAAGCAGTGATAGAACTGCTTGGTCGGGCTGACCGAGAACGAGGGCGACTTCTCGCCGTGGAAGGGGCACAGCCCCATGAAATTGGCGCCGGCCTTCTTGAGCTGGACGTAGCGGCCGACGATTTCGACCACATCGGCGCGCGCGATGAGTTCCTGGATGAATGAAGCGGGGATGGTCATGGCTGCGGGGAGCGGCAAATCATACGCAAGCGCACGGGCGGCATACTGAACCCCGCCGCAAATCCACATCACGCATGAAGACGCCACTGCCTTTGCAACACGCCGCGCCGCTGCTGCGCCATCCGCTGCGCTTCGTCTGGGGCGCGCTCAAGGACTTTCGCGCCAACCAGGGCCTGCTGCTGGCGGGGGCGGTGGCCTACTACGCGCTGCTGTCCATCGTGCCGCTGCTGATCGTGAGCGTGATGGCGCTGTCGCACGTGATCGACCAGGCCGAGCTGCTGCGCACCATCGGGCGCTACCTCGAATGGCTGCTGCCGGGGCAGTCGAAAGCGATCGTGACCGAGCTGTCGAGCTTCCTGGACCACCGCTCGGTGCTCGGGCCGGTGCTGCTGGTGACGATGATCTTCTTCAGCTCGCTGGCGTTCAGCGTGCTCGAAAGCGCGATGGCGGTGATCTTTCACCACCGCAAGGACGATCACAAGCGCCACTTCCTGGTGTCGGTGGCGATGCCCTACCTCTACATCCTGAGCCTGTGCGCGGGGCTGCTGCTGGTCACGCTGGTGTCGGGGGCGCTGCAGCTGGTGGGGCAGGAAAGCGTCGACCTGCTGGGGCGCAGCTGGTCGCTGTCGGGCATTTCGGGCCTGCTGCTGTACCTGCTGGGGCTGGGCGGCGAGATCTTCATGCTGACGTCGCTCTACCTCGTGATGCCGGCCGGGCGCATGTCGCTGCGGCATGCGCTGCTGGGCGGCGTCACGGCCGCGCTGCTGTGGGAGGCCACGCGGCGCGTGCTGATCTGGTATTTCTCGACGCTGTCGCAGGTGAACATCGTCTACGGCTCGCTCACCACGGCGATCGTGGTGCTGCTGAGCCTGGAAATCGCCGCCATGCTGGTGCTGCTCGGGGCCCAGGTGATCGCGAACTACGAGCGCCTGGATCGCACCGGCAGCACGAAGCTGCCGGCGTCCGAGATCAGCGAGGGGCCAATCGAATCGCTCCGTCCAGACGAATCACCTCGCCGTTGAGCATGTCGTTCTCGATGATGTGCTTGGCCAGCTTGGCGTAGTCCTCGGGCGTGCCCAGGCGCGACGGGAAGGGCACGCTGGCGGCCAGCGCGTCCTGCACTTCCTGGGGCATGCCGAACAGCATGGGCGTGCCGAAGATGCCGGGGGCGATGGTCATGTTGCGGATGCCGCTGCGCGCGAGGTCGCGGGCGATGGGCAGGGTCATGCCGACCACGCCGCCCTTCGAGGCGCTGTAGGCGGCCTGGCCGATCTGGCCGTCGTAGGCCGCGACCGAGGCGGTCGAGATCAGCACGCCGCGCTCGCCGGTGGCTTCGGGCTCGTTCTTGCCCATGGCGTCGGCCGCCAGGCGGATCATGTTGAAGCTGCCGATCAGGTTGACCGTGACGGTCTTGCTGAACACGGCCAGCGCGTGCGGGCCGTTCTTGCCCACGGTCTTCTCGGCCGGTGCGATGCCGGCGCAGTTGACCAGGCCCATCAGCTTGCCGAGCTTGAGCGCGGCGGCCACGGCGGCCTGGCCGTCGGCTTCCTGGCTCACGTCGCACTTGACGAACACGCCACCGATCTCGCGGGCGACGGCTTCGCCCTTGTCAGCCTGCATGTCGGCGATCACCACCTTGGCGCCGTTGGCGGCCAGCATGCGCGCCGTGCCTTCGCCGAGGCCCGAAGCGCCACCGGTCACGATAAAAACTTTGCCGTCGATCTGCATTGAGAGTCTCCTGAAATGAGACCCGCATTATCGAAGACGGCCGCCGGACGAAAAAAAAGGCCTCGTCGTGAGACGAGGCCCTGAATTGGATCCGTGAGGACCCAAGGAGACAACTGGTGGTGGTCGGTGCTTAGCGCTTGCGCGAAGCGGTGGCCGTCTTGGCAGCGGCGACGGCTTGGGTCGACACGGCGTTGAAGTTGGCTTCGGCGACGTCCGACGCTTGCTTGACGGCCTTCTGGACCGATTCGAAAGCGTTGTTGGCGGCAGCCACGGCGCTCTTCAGCACGGCGACGGCGGTTTCCGAACCGGCGGGGGCGTTCTTGGAAGCGCTGTCGACGAGGCCGACGAAGGCTTGCTGGGCTTCAGCGGCCTTGGCTTCGAAAGCCTTCGAGAATTCGGTGCTGGTGCCTTGGGCGATGTCGTACAGGTGACGGCTGTAGGCAGCGGTCTTTTCGGCCAGGGGCTGGAACAGGCTGGCTTGCAGCGTCAGCAGCTCTTGGGCGTCCTTGACGTTCAGGGCAGCTTGAGCGGTGCTCTGGGCTTCGGTCAGGGCGGCCTTGGAAGCGGTCACGTTCAGTTCGACCAGCTTTTCAACGCCTTCGAAAGCCTTGGTGGTCAGGCCGAACAGGGTTTCGAGGTTTGCTTTTTGAGCGGCGAGGATTTGGTCAGCGGTCAGGGCCATTTGAGATCTCCAGAAAGGATGATGGGGTGGTCGATTCACGTTGCGCTGCGCCTCGTCGTCTATGTTGCGGTGCAGCATGGCCTCAAGTATAGGCAGCTGAACGCGGCGATCAAGTGGTTTTTGCTGCTCTGCAGCAATTTAGAAGCGGTCTTCTAAATCCGGCCTGCGCGGCCAGAATGCGGCCATGCGTGCTTTCTATTCCGGGCAGTTCGTCCTGCCTTTGCCGCCGGGCCACCGCTTTCCCATGTCGCGCTACGCGATGCTGCGCGATCGCCTGCAGGAGCAGCTGCCGGCCGTCGAGATGGACCCGGCCCCGCGCGCCACCGATGACGAGTTGGCGCTGGCCCACACCCCCGAATGGATCGCCGCCGTCAGCGAAGGCCGCGTGAGCCCGCAGGCCATGCGCGAGATCGGCTTTCCGTGGAGCGAGGCGATGGTCGAGCGCTCGCGCCGCTCCACCGGCGCCACCATCGCCGCCTGCCGCGCTGCCTTCGCGGGCGGCGTGGCGGCCAACATGGCGGGCGGCACGCACCACGCCTACGCCGACAAGGGCAGCGGCTTCTGCGTCTTCAACGACGCGGCGGTGGCTGCGCGGCTGATGCAGGTCGAGCAGGCCCGTGCCGGCCGGCTGCTCCGGGTGGCCATGATCGACCTTGACGTGCACCAGGGCAACGGCACCGCCCGCATCTTCCAGGGCGACCCGAGCGTGTTCACGCTGTCGGTGCACGGCCAGAAGAACTTTCCGTTCCGCAAGGAAGCGAGCGACCTCGACGTGGAGCTGCCCGACGGCTGCGGCGACACCGACTACCTGGCGGCGCTGGAGCACGCGCTCGACGAGCTCGACCGCCGCTTCTCGCCCGGCCTCGTGATCTACCTGGCCGGCGCCGACCCCTTCGAGCGCGACCGGCTCGGCCGCCTCAAGCTGAGCTTCGACGGCCTGGAGGCGCGCGACCGCCGCGTGTTCGACTGGACCTGGCAGCGCCGCATCCCCACGGCCTTCGCGATGGCCGGCGGCTACGCCAGCGACATCGCCGAGACGGTGCAGGTGCAGCTGGGCACCTTCCGGGTGGCGCTCGATTACTGGCGCCGCTGGCAAAATGCCGCGCGATGAGCGCCCCGACCCCCACCCCCAAGCCCACGCCCCACACCCGCAGCGCCTACCGGGCGTTTCGCAGCATCCCGACGCGCTGGGCCGACAACGACATGTACGGCCACGTCAACAACGTCGTCTACTACAGCTGGTTCGACACTGCGGTGAACGCGCTGCTCATCGAGCGCGGCGCGCTCGATATCCACGGCGGCCAGACCATCGGCTTCGTGGTCGAGACGCAGTGCAACTACTTCGCGCCGGTGGCCTTTCCGCAGACGGTGGAGGCGGGCATCCGCGTGGCGCAGGCGGGCCGATCGAGCGTGCGCTACGAGATCGCGCTGTTCGCCGAGGGCTCCGACACCGCGGCCGCGCAGGGGCACTTCGTGCATGTGTACGTCGACCGCGCGACGCAGCGGCCGGTGCCGTTGCCCGAGGCGCTGCAGCAGGTGGTCGATTCGCTGCGCGCCTGAGCGCCCATGAAAAACGGCGCCCGCAGGCGCCGTCCGTGAGAGGGGCCGCAGCCCCGCTTACATCGTCTTCTTCATGGCCTTGATGTCGGCCTTGCCCTGGGCTTCATCAGCCTTGGCCTGCTTCACGCAAGCGTCCTTGGCCGCGCCATTCTGGTCGTCGCACTTTTCCTTCGCGACTTCATAGGCAGCCTTCACCTTCTCTTCGGCCACCTTGCGGGCATGGCTGTCGCTCGGCTGGTACTGCTGCTCCAGCTCGGCCTTGGCCACTTCTTCCTTGCCCTTGGCTTCCTTCTGGCAGACGTCCTTGGCGTTGTCCTTCATCGTGTCGCACTGGGCCTTGGCGACCTTGTAGTCGGCCTCGACCTTTTCCTTGGCGACCTTGTACTCGTCCTTGGTCATCGCACCGGCCTGGCCGGCGACGAAGAAGGTGGAGGCGAGGGCGAGCATGACGAGGTGTTGTTTTTTCATGGTGTGTGTCCTTTGCGGTGAATGACAGGGAAAGAGAAGGGAAGGGCGCAGGGCGCTTGCTTCTTTCTCAGTTCTTCTCGAACCAGAGCGCGTCCGGCGAGCGGCCGTCGCGAGATTCCCAGTCCTTGACCTGCTTCTCGGCCTCGTCGCGGCTGATGCCGTGGCGTTCCTGGATGCGGCCCAGCAGCTGGTCGCGCTTGCCGGCGATGACGTCGAAGTCGTCGTCGGTCAGCTTGCCCCATTGCTCCTTGATCTTGCCCTTGAGCTGCTTCCAGTTGCCTTCGATGGTGTCCTTGTTCATGCGAATCTCCTTGAGAAAGAGTGATGACCCGGCGGAACATGCCGCCGCCGTGAAATCAATGTCGCGTGGGTGATTCCCCCTGCCGGTAGGACGTGCAGGCCGGCACTCGTAGGCACAGGCCGACGCAGGCCGTGATAATGGAACGGACGCCGATGACAGAGACCCGAGACACCGCGCACCGCACCATGATCATTCACAGCCTGCTCGACACCGACCTCTACAAGTTCACGATGATGCAGGTGGTCCTGCACCACTTTCCGGGGGCGCGGGTCGAGTACCGCTTCAAGTGCCGCAACCCGGGCGTCAACCTCGCGCAGTTCGCGGGACAGATCCGCGACGAGATCCGCAGCCTGTGCTCGCTGCAGTTCCGCGACGCCGAACTCGCCTACCTGCGCTCGATGCGCTTCATCAAGAGCGACTTCGTCGACTTCCTGGGCCTGTTCCGGCTCAACGAGAAGTACATCAACGTCATCCCCCAGCCCTCGGGCGAACTCGAGATCCGCATCAAGGGGCCGTGGCTGCACACCATCCTGTTCGAGATCCCGGTGCTGGCCATCGTGAACGAGGTCTACTTTCGCAACACGCAGAAGAACCCCGACTTCGAGGAAGGCCGCCGCCGCCTCGACCTCAAGATCAGCCAGCTGCAGGAAGCCGGCCTGGGCGACCTCAAGATCGCCGACTACGGCACGCGCCGCCGCTTCTCGAAAGACTGGCACGAGGAAGTGCTGCGCACCCTGACCCAGCGGCTCGGCGCCGTGGCCTCGCCGCCGGCCAAGTCGCCCGCCGGCGAGCGGCTGCCGCAACTGGCGGGCACCAGCAACGTGCTGTATGCCATGAAGCTGGGGCTCATCCCGCTGGGCACCATGGCGCACGAGTACCTGCAGGCCTGCCAGGCGCTGGGTCCGCGACTGCGCGACAGCCAGATCTTCGGCTTCGAGAGCTGGGCCCGCGAATACCGCGGCGACCTGGGCATCGCGCTGTCCGACGTGTACGGCATGAGCGCCTTCCTGCGCGACTTCGACCTGTACTTCTGCAAGCTCTTCGACGGCGCCCGCCACGACAGCGGCGACCCGTTCCAGTGGGGCGAGCGCATGCTGGCGCACTACCACGCGAACCGGGTCGATCCGCTCACCAAGACGCTGATCTTCAGCGACGGCCTCACGGTGCCGCGCACCATCGAGCTGTACCAGCAGTTCCGCGGCCGCTGCCTGCTGGCCTTCGGCATCGGCACCAACCTCACCAACGACCTGGGCTACGAGCCGCTGCAGATCGTCATCAAGATGATCCAGTGCAACGACCAGCCGGTGGCCAAGCTGTCGGACACGCCGTCCAAGAACATGTGCGAGGACGAGAAATACCTGGCCTACCTGCGCCAGGTGTTCGAGATCGAACAACCCCCCGTTTGAAGGCTGTACTGACCTGTCTGGTACGGTACAGCCCCCATGAAGAAAACGATCCGACTGACGGCAGCCGCGGCGCTGCCGATGCTCTTTCCCGCCCTGGCCTTCGCCGCCGATTTCGACGGTGCCGCGCTCTCGCCGCTGTGGGGCGTGCCGTTCGCCGGCATCCTGCTGTCCATCGCGCTCTTGCCGCTGGCCACGCCCTCGTTCTGGCACCACCACTACGGCAAGATTTCCGCCGCCTGGGCGCTGGCCTTCCTGCTGCCCTTTGCCGCGACCTACGGCGCGGGGCTGGCGGGCGTGCAGCTGGTGCATGCGCTGGTGGCCGAGTACATCCCGTTCATCATCCTGCTCACGGCGCTGTTCACCGTGGCGGGGGGCATCCACATCCGCGGCAACCTGCACGGAACGCCGGGGCTCAACACGGCGATCCTGGCCATCGGCGCAGTGCTCGCGAGCTTCATGGGAACCACGGGCGCCTCGATGCTGCTGATCCGGCCGCTGATCCGGGCCAACGACAACCGGCAGCGCAAGGTGCACGTGATCGTGTTCTTCATCTTCATCGTGTCGAACGCGGGCGGCTCGCTCACGCCGCTGGGCGACCCGCCGCTGTTCCTCGGCTTCCTCAAGGGCGTGGGCTTCTTCTGGACCGCGCAGCACATCCTGCCCGAGACGATCTTCATCCTGGCCGTGCTGCTGGCGCTGTTCTATGCCATCGACCGCCACTTCTACCGCAAGGACGGCGTGCTGCCCGTCGACCCGACGCCCGACACCCCGCGCCTGGGCTTCGACGGCGCGGCCAACTTCTGGCTCTTGGGCGGCATCGTCGCGCTGGTGCTGCTGAGCGGCTTCTGGAAATCGCCCGTCGTGTTCGACGTGTTCGGCACCGAGGTCGGCCTGCCGGGCCTGGTGCGCGACGTGGGGCTGGCGCTGATCGCCATCGTCTCGTACAAGCTCACGGCGCCCAAGGTGCACGCCGACAACCAGTTCGAGTGGGGCCCGATGGCCGAGGTGGCCAAGCTCTTCGCCGGCATCTTCCTGACCATCATCCCGGTGATCGCCATGCTCAAGGCCGGCACACAGGGCCCGTTCGGCGCCATCGTGGCGGCCGTGACGCGCGCCGACGGTCAGCCCGACCCGGCCATGTACTTCTGGGCCACCGGCATCCTGAGCTCGTTCCTGGACAACGCGCCGACCTACCTCGTGTTCTTCAACACGGCGGGCGGCGACCCGGCGGCGCTCATGACCACCTATGCCAGCACGCTGGCCGCCATCTCGGCCGGCGCCGTGTTCATGGGCGCCAACACCTACATCGGCAACGCGCCGAACCTGATGGTCAAGGCCATCGCCGAAAGCCGCGGCGTGCGCATGCCCAGCTTCTTCGGCTACATGGCGTGGTCGGGGGCGATCCTGGTCCCGCTGTTCGTCCTGTGCACCTTCATCTTCTTCCGTTGATCCTTCCAGCCCTTCAAAGAAAGAGACACGTTCCATGAGCAGCAAGCCCAAGATCCTGGTCGCGCGCGCGGTGTTCCCCGAAACCCTCGCGCGCCTGGCGCAGCATTTCGAGGTCGAGTCGAACCAGGCCGACGAGACCTGGAGCAAGGACCAGTTGATCGCCAAGCTGCAGGGCAAGCAGGGCGCCTTCACCACCGGCAGCGAGCGCATCGACGCCGCGGTGCTCGACGCCTGCCCCGAGCTGAAGATCTGCGCCAACATGGCCGTGGGCTACAACAACTTCGACGTCGACGCCATGGCCGCGCGCGGCGTGCTGGGCACCAACGCGCCCGACGTGCTGACCGAGACCACGGCCGACTTCGGCTTCGCGCTGCTCATGGCCACCGCGCGCCGCATCACCGAGAGCGAACATTTCCTGCGCGCGGGCAAATGGGAAAAGTGGAGCTACGACATGTTCGCCGGCTCCGACATCCACGGCTCGACGCTGGGCATCATCGGCATGGGCCGCATCGGGCAGGGCATCGCCAGGCGCGGCGCGCACGGCTTCGGCATGAACGTGATCTATCACAACCGCTCGCGCCTCGACGCCACGCTCGAGGCCGAGTGCAAGGCCCGCTACGTCGGCAAGGAAGAGCTGCTCAAGACCGCCGACCACGTCGTGCTGGTCGTGCCGTACTCGCCAGCCTCGCACCACACCATCGGCGCGGCCGAGATCGCGCTCATGAAGCCGACCGCCACGCTGGTCAACATCGCGCGCGGCGGCATCGTCGACGACGCGGCGCTGGCCGTGGCGCTGCGCGAGAAGCGCATCGCCGCTGCCGGCCTCGACGTGTTCGAGGGCGAGCCCAAGGTCCACCCCGACCTGCTCACCGTGCCCAACGTGGTGCTCACGCCGCACATCGCCAGCGCCACCGTGCCCACGCGCCGCGCCATGGCCGACCTGGCGGCCGACAACCTCATCGCCTGGGGCACCGGCAAGGGGCCCTTGACCCCTGTCACGCCGGTGCCGGCGGCCACGAAATAACCTGACAGCGAGAGCGACACGCCCCCCACCTTGGAACTGACGGATCTGATTCTTCTCGCACTGGCCGCATTCGCCGTGGTGCAGCTGGTGCTGGTCATCTGGCTGCTGGCCCGCCGGCCACCCCCACCTGATCACAGCGAAATGCTGGGCGTGCTCGCCGCCATGGGCCGCGCCAACGAACGCACCGAGCGCGAGCTGCGCCACGAGATCGGCGAAAGCTCGCGCGGCGCACGCCAGGAAACCGCGCAGGCCTTCGCCACCTTCCAGCAGTCGCTGGTGCAGCAGGGCGCCGAGGCCACGCGCACGCAGAACGCGCAGCTCGACGCCTTCGCGCTGCAGCTCGCGTCGCTGCAGAAGACCCTGGCCGACACGCTGAACACCCAGCTGCAGGGGCTGAGCGAATCGAACGCGCGCCGCCTTTCCGAGGTGCGCACGACCATGGAAACCCAGCTCGCCCAGCTGCAGCAGAGCAACACCGCCAAGCTCGACGAGATGCGCAAGACCGTCGACGAAAAACTGCAGAGCACGCTCGAAGCGCGCCTGGGCGAAAGCTTCAAGCAGGTGGCCGACCGGCTCGAGCAGGTGCACAAGGGCCTGGGCGAGATGCAGACGCTGGCTGTCGGCGTCGGCAGCCTGCAGCGCGTGCTGACCAACGTGAAGACGCGCGGCGTGTTCGGCGAGGTGCAGCTCGAGGCGCTGCTCGAGCAGGTGCTCACGCCCGAGCAGTACGCGCGCCAGGTCGAGACCAAGCCGCGCAGCGGCCAGCGCGTCGACTTCGCGATCCGCTTCCCGGGGCGCGGCGACGACGGCGCGCCGGTGTGGCTGCCGATCGACGCCAAGTTTCCGCGCGACGACTACGAACGCCTCATCGACGCCCACGAGCGCGCCGATGCAGCCGGCGCCGAGGCCGCGGCCAAGGCGCTCGAGACGCGCATCCGCGTCGAGGCCAAATCGATCGCCGAGAACTACCTCGCGGCGCCGCACACCACCGACTTCGCGATCCTGTTCCTGCCGGTCGAAAGCCTCTACGCCGAGGTGCTGCGCCGCCCTGGCCTGATGGACGCGATCCAGCGCCAGCACCGTGTGACGCTGGCCGGCCCGACCACTTTGCTCGCCATGCTCAACAGCCTGCACATGGGCTTTCGCACGCTGGCGCTGGAGCGCCAGGCCTCCGAGGTCTGGAAGGTGCTGGGCGCGGTCAAGACAGAGTTCGAGCGCTACGGCGAATGGGTGGCGCGCATCAAGGAGCAGGTGGCCAAGGCCTCCGACACCATCGACAAGGCCGACACGCGCGCCAAGCAGATGCGCCTGGCGCTGCGCAAGGTCGAGGCCTTGCCCGAGGCGCAGTCGCAGGCGCTGCTGCCGCCCACGGCCGACACTGACAGCGAGGCCGACGACACCCCGTGAAAGGTTCTGAATTGCTGCGCGTCATCGTGGCGCAGGTCTGTTTGCACGCCACGATGGCGGGCATGCGGCTCGCCACACCGCTGCTGGCGCTGCAGCAAGGCTACAGCGCAGCGGCCGTCGGCCTGCTGATCGCGCTGTTCGCACTGACCCAGGTGTTTCTTGCATTGCCGGCCGGGCGTTTTGCCGACCGGCATGGGCTCAAGCGGCCGCTGTGGCTGTCGGTGATCGCGGCCTCGGGCGGGGCAGGGCTGGCGCTGATTTTTCCGGTGTTCCCCGTCATGTGCATCGCCGCGCTGCTGACCGGCGGCGCCACCGGCGCGACCGTCATCGCGCTGCAGCGGCACGTGGGCCGCTCGGCCACCGACCCGACGCAGCTCAAGCGCGTGTTCAGCTGGCTGGCCATTGCGCCGGCGGCGGCGAACTTCGTCGGGCCCTTCCTGGCCGGGATGCTGATCGACCACGCCGGTCGCGCGCCGGCCGACCTGCTGGCCTTCCGCATCTGCTTCGCCGTGATGGCCTTCCTTCCGCTGCTGTGCTGGCTGCTGGCGCGCGGCGCGCACGAGCCGCCGCGGGTGGCGCCGGTGCCGGGCGCCGCGCCCACGCGGGCCTGGGACCTGCTGCGCGAGCCGATGTTCCGCCGCCTGCTGTTCGTGAACTGGCTGCAGTCGTCGAGCTGGGACGTGCACGCCTTCGTGCTGCCGGTGCTGGGTCACGACCGAGGCATTAGCGCCTCGGTGATCGGCTCCATCCTCGGCGCCTTCGCGATCGCCGCGGCAGTCATCCGCATCGTGTTGCCGTTGATCGCGTCGCGTGCGTCGGAGCGCAGCGTGATCCTGAGCTCGACCGTCGTCACTGCGGCCGTGTTCGCCATCTACCCGCTGCTGAATTCACCGTGGACCATGGGCATCTGCTCCGTGGTGCTGGGCTTCGCACTCGGCGCGGTGCAGCCAATGGTGATGAGCATGCTGCACCAGATCACGCCGCATGCCCGGCACGGCGAGGCGTTGGGGCTGCGGCTGATGACCATCAACGCATCGAGCGTCGCGATGCCGATGCTGTTCGGCTCGCTCGGCGCGCTGATCGGCATTGCCGGCGTGTTCTGGGTGGTGGGCGGCGTGCTGGCGCTGGGCGCCAAGGCGACCTGGGGATTGAAGCTGTGACGGCGGTTTGAATCCCACGTTGCAAATAACAGTAATTCTCATTTGATTGACAGAATACTGACTCGAAGTCAGTATCGGCGCCTTCTTTCTTCCTGACCCGAAGGCGTCCATGGACTCCCATTCCCCGTCGGCCGCTGCCGACCCGCGCCGCCGCCTGGCCCTGGTGGCGGCGGTCTACCTTGGCAGTTTCATCGCCACGCTCGACGTGAGCATCGTCAACGTGGCGCTGCCCACGCTGCAGCGCGCGCTCGCGACCGACCTGGCCGGGCTGCAGTGGGTGATCGACATCTATGCGTTGTGCCTGTCGGCCTTCATGCTGTCGGCCGGCCCGATCGGCGACCGCTACGGCCGCAAGCGCGCCTGGCTGGCCGGCGTGGTGGTCTTCACCGTGGGTTCGGCGATGTGCGCGATGGCGTCGGGGCTGCCGATGCTGCTGGCGGGCCGCGCGGTGCAGGGCGTGGCCGGCGCGCTGATGATTCCGGGCGCGCTGTCGCTGTTGGCGCACGCCTTCCCCGAGCCGGCCAGCCGCGCGCGGGTGATCGGCGGCTGGTCGTCGTTCACGGCGCTGTCGTTGATCCTCGGGCCGATGCTCGGCGGGCTGCTGGTGGACCACGCGGGCTGGCAGAGCATCTTCCTCATCAACCTGCCGATCGGCGTACTGACCGTGGCGCTGGGCATGTGGGGCCTGCGCGAGTCCTCACACCCCGAGCATGCGGCGCTCGACCCGGCGGGCCAGGTGCTCAGCGTGCTCTGGCTGGGCGCGCTCACCTACGGGCTCATTGCCGCGGGCGAACACGGCTGGGGCTCGCGCCACGCGGTGGTCGCGCTCGTCGCGGCGGCTGTCGGGCTGGCGCTGTTCCTGGCGGTGGAGGCGCGCGTGGAACGGCCGCTGCTGCCGCTCGCGCTGTTCCGCGACGCGCGCTTTTCGGTCACCAACTTCGCCTCGTTCGTGCTGGGCTTCTCGACCTACGCCAGCCTGTTCTTCTTCTCGCTGTTCCTGCAGCAGGTGCAGGGCTGGTCGGCCAGCGAGACCGGCTGGCGGCTGGTGCCGCAGTTCGTGGCGACCGGCCTCGTGGCCTCGCAGTTCGGCCGGCTGGCGCGCCGCTTCGAGGTGCACACGCTGATGGTCGCGGGCTACGGACTGATCGGCGTGGCGATGCTGCTGCTGACGCTGTTCTCGGCCGACACGCCCTACCTGCCACTGGCGCTGCTCTTCGTGGCGCTGGGGGCGGGCGCGGGCCTGGCCGTGCCGGCCACGAGCACGGCGGTGATGGCCTCGGTGCCCGCGCAGCGCTCGGGCATGGCCTCGGCCACCATGAACGCGCTGCGCCAGGGCGGCATGCTGATCGGCATTGCGCTGCTCGGCACGCTGATGCGCACGCGCGCCACCGCGCTGATGGCCGAGTCGCTCGCGCGTGCCGGCGTGCCCGACGCACCGCAGGCGGCCGTGGCGGCGGTGTCCCGCCACGACCTCGGCGCGCTGGCCGCGCTCGACCCCGGCATGGCGCAACGGCTCCTGAGCGATGCGCTCGCGGGCGGCTTCCATGCCGCGATGGCCTGTGCCGGCGTGGCCGGCCTGGTGGCGGCGGGGCTGCTGCTGCGTGTCAGGCCGCGTGCCGCCGCGCTCGCCGCCCCCACGCGTGCCTGAGCCGTTCGCCATGCCCGCCGTCCGCATTCCCTTCCTGCGCCGCAGTGCCCGGCGCCTTCCGGTTGTCTACAAGGAGTCTTTCATGATCCGTCACGAACTCAGTCAATGGCCGCTGGTCATCAGCGTGTCCGCAGGCCTGCAGACGCTGGAAAGCCTGCAGGCCTTCACCGAGGACTGGAACCGCTGGCTCGACCGCGGCGAGCCCTTTGTCTCGCTGCGCGTGTTCGCGGACGCCGATGCGCTGGTGCATCCCGAGGGCAGCGCCCAGAGTGCGAAGCAGTGGCTGCAGGCGCGCGGCGCCGACATCCGCCGCCATATGATGGGCATGGCGAGCGTGGTGCCCGCCGACCAGTTCGAGAAGATCAGCAAGATGAACGTCGAAAAACTCTTCGGTATTCCCGCCAGCACCTTCGCCCGCACCGACGAGGCCCTGGCCTGGCTGCGCGAGCGCGTGCTGGCCCCGCGCGGCCTGCGTCTCGATGCCGCGGCGGTGCACGCCGCCATCGACACGGCACGCGCCGGTGCCATGGCCGGTTCTTGAGCATGACAAGCAGCAGCCCCGACGACGCTCCCGCCACCGCCGTGCGCCGCCGCACCAAGGCGCCGCAGACCCGCGCCGTCGCGCTGATGGACGCCGCCGAGCAGCTGTTCATCGCCAAGGGCATCCCCGCCACCAGCATCGACGACATTGCCGCCGGCGCGCAGGTGGCCAAGGGCACCTTCTACCTGTACTTTCCGTCGAAGGAGGCGCTGCTCGGCGCGCTGCAGCAACGCTTCGTCGACACCTTCTGCGCCCGCCTGCAGGAGGCGATGGACCGCCACGCGCCGGGCAAACACCGCGCGCGGCTCAAGGCCTGGGTGGAAGCGGGGCTGGAGACCTACCTGGACAACGTCGCGCTGCACGACGTGGTGTTCCACGAGTACCGGCCCGAGGACCGGCGCATGCGCAACGACAACGTCGTCATCACGCAGCTCGTGACCCTGTTGACGCAAGGCGACGCCGCGGGCGTGTGGGAGGTCGAGGACGCGACGCTGACGGCTGTGATCCTCTTCAATGCGCTGCACGGCGTGGCCGACGATGCCGTGGCCATGGGGCCGCACGCGAACCCGGTGGCCGACCGCCGCCGCCGCGCCCGCGCGCTCACGCGCTTCTTCGAGCAGGCCCTGCGGCCCGACGACAGCGACGACGCCTGACCGGGGCGGTCAGAGCTTGTAGAAACGCTTGATGGCGTCCCACGCGTCTTCCGGCGCGTCGACGTATTCGAAGAGCTTCACGTCGCCGGGCGAGATCACGCCTTCGTCGACCAGGAAGTCGAAGTCGATCAGCTTCTTCCAGTAGTCCGAGCCGAAGAGCACGATCGGCACCGGCTTCGACTTCTTGGTCTGCACCAGCGTGATCACCTCGAACAGCTCGTCGAGCGTGCCGAAGCCGCCCGGGAACGCCACCAGCGCCTTCGCACGCATCATGAAATGCATCTTGCGGATCGCGAAGTAGTGGAACTTGAAGCTCAGCGCCGGCGTGACGTAGGGGTTGGCTTCTTCTTCCATCGGCAGCGCAATCGCCAGGCCGACCGAGAGGCCGCCGGCTTCATGCGCGCCGCGGTTGGCCGCCTGCATGATGCCGGGGCCGCCGCCAGTGCACACGAAGAGCTTGTCCTGCGGTTCCTTCTTCTCGCTGTACTGCGCGACCAGCTTGCCGAAGGTGCGCGCCTTCTCGTAGTAGTGCGAGTTGCGCGAGAGCCGGCGCCAGCGCTCGGCCAGGGCCGTGTCGCCGGCCGCCTCGGCCTGCGCGACCAGCGCGGCGGCTTCGTCCTCGCTGCGGAAACGCGCGCTGCCGAAGACCACCACCGTGTTCTCGATGCCATGGGCGCGCTGCTCGAGGTCGGGCTTCATCAGCTCGAGCTGCATGCGGATGCCGCGCGTTTCGCGGCGCAGCAGGAACTCGGGGTCGGCGAAGGCCAGGCGCGAGGGATCGGGATCGAGGGGCAGGCCCCGGTCGGAATGGGACTGCAGCGTGGCCCAGGCATCGGCCAGGCGCTTGTCGTGAATGTTGTGCGTGTTGTTCATGAAACGGTCGTCGAACGGAATTGGCTTGGCATTGTGCGCCGATGCAACCCGCGTGCCCGCCAACGAAAAAGGCTCCTTGCGGAGCCTTCGTCGTGGTGGTGGTCAGCCAGGTGCAGACGCGCTCAGACGCGCTTGCGGTATTCGCCGGTGCGGGTGTCGATTTCGATCTTGTCGCCTTGCGACACGAACAGCGGCACGCCGACTTCGAAGCCGGTGGCGATCTTGGCGGGCTTCATGACCTTGCCCGAGGTGTCGCCCTTGACGGCCGGCTCGGTCCAGGTGATTTCGCGCTCGACGCTGGTCGGCAGTTCGACCGAGATGGCCTTGCCGTCGTAGAACACCACTTCGACGGCCATGCCGTCTTCGAGGTAGTTCAGGGCGTCGCCCATGTTCTCGGCTTCGACTTCGTACTGGTTGTACTCGGCGTCCATGCAGACGTACATCGGGTCGGCGAAGTAGGAGTAGGTGCACTCCTTCTTGTCCAGCACGATCTGGTCGATCTTGTCGTCGGCCTTGAAGACCACTTCGGTGTTGAAGTTGGCGATCAGGCTCTTCATCTTCATGCGCACGGTGGCGCTGTTGCGGCCGCCGCGGCTGTATTCGGTCTTGAGGACGACCATCGGGTCCTTGCCGTGCATGATGACGTTGCCGGCGCGGATTTCTTGAGCGATTTTCATATCAGGTTCTCTGGATGTTGGCCGCTCGGTGCGCGGGGCCCTCGGCGCTGCATGCCGTCGTATCTGGCCCCGCCGTACATGTCCCGCGGCAGGTTTGGCGAAAGGCGTCCCCGACCGTGGCGGCCAGGGCTGAATTCCGCAAAGCCCGCTATTTTAGCTTTTTCCGGCGACCAGCTGCCGCAACTGGGCCAGCAGATCGTCCTGCGCGAGCAGCCTGCCGCGCGCCGCACGGGCGGTGTCGCGCCAGGCGTCCAGCGGGCCGGGCGCGGGCAGGGGCGCGTCGCCGAAGCCGTTCCAGGCGTGGTGAAAAAGCCGCAGCTCCGGCGGGGCGCCGAGCCAGTCGAGCCAGGCGTTGAGCTTGACGTGGTGCGCGTCGTCGTCCTGCGGGTAGATCTGCCACACGAGCGGCGCGCCGGCCCAGAGGGCGCGCACCAGCGAGTCTTCGCCGCGCACGAAGTTGAGGTCGCAGGCCCACAGCAGGTGGTCGAAATCCGTCTGGCTGAGGTAGGGGAGGTATGAAATTGATAGCGAACTTTGAACGCCCAACGGGCGATCTGGCATGCACGCCTGCACGGCACGCGCGGCCCGGCCCGCGGTGACCAGCAGGCGCGTAGGCACCGGGTCGGCGGCCAGCTGGGCGAGCAGGGCGGCCAGCGCCGGCGGCTCATAACAGAAGAGCGACACGAGGCGTTCACCCTCCTGCCAGGGAATCTGCTGCGCCTCCAGCCAGGGCGCCCGGTCGAAGCGCGCCTGGCGCGCCATGAGGTCGGGCTCGCGCAGCAGGCCGCCGGTGGCGGGCGTGAAGCCCGGGTAGAAGAAACGTTTCGTCAGCCCGGCGCCCGGGCCCTTGAACACCGGCGAGGGCAGCCGGTGCAGTTTCTCGACATAGGGCTCGGCCGACAGGTACTCGAGGTTGATCCAGGCTTGCGCAGGGCTCGGGGCCTGTGCGAAACGCGCGATGAGCTCGGGCTCCGGGTCGCAGCCGAAGGCCTCGACCAGCACGTCAGGCACCGAATCGGCAACGGCGCGGCACACGGCTTCGGCGTCGGACCAGTCGATCACCTGCACGCCGTCGCAGCCGGCCGGCGCCATCCAGTGCAGCGCCGTCGGGTCGTCGACCCACAGCCGCGCGCGCTCGCCCGCCGCCGCCAGCTGGCAGGCCAGGCGCCAGCAGACGCCCAGGTCGCCGTGGTTGTCGATGACTTTGCAGAAGATGTCCCATTGCATGCGCGTGCCCATGGCCGCGAGTGTGCCTGTCTTCGCGGTCGCTCAGGCGCGGGCGAAAACGGGGCCCGCTTGCTATGCTGCCCTCGCCACAACAACCATCGGAGAGAGCCAGACCATGAGGATGCAGACCCGTCGCCGTTCGTCGTTTTCTTCTTCGCCCTTGAGCAGCGCCAAACGCGGCGTGCTCGCGCTCTCGCTGGCCCTGGCCGGCATTGCGGGCGCCCAGGCCCAGACCGCGCCGCTCACCGCGCAGCAGCAGCGCTTTCGCGAGATCTACAAGGAACTGATCGAGATCAACACCACCCACTCGGTGGGCGACAACACGGTCGCGGCGCGGGCCATGGAAAAACGGCTGGTCGACGCGGGCTTCGCGCCCGGCGACATCCAGATCTTCGAGCCCTTCCCGAAGAAGGGGAACCTGGTGCTGCGCTTCAAGGGCGACGGCAGCAAGAAGCCGCTGCTGCTGCTGGCCCACATCGACGTGGTCGAGGCCCGCCGCGAAGACTGGAAGACCGATCCCTTCAAGCTGCAGGAAACCGGCGGCTACTTCACGGCGCGCGGCGCCATCGACGACAAGGCCATGGCCGCGGCGCTGGTCTCCGTGCTCGGGCAGCTCAAGCAGGAAGGCTTCAAGCCCAAGCGCGACATCATCCTGGCGCTCACCGCTGACGAGGAGCGCGGCGACGCGCTGAGCAACGGCGCCTTCTGGCTCATCAACAACAAGCCCGAGCTGCTGCAGGCCGAGTTCGGCATCAACGAGGGCGGCGGCGGCGAGTTGCGCGGCGGCAAGCCGAACCTGCACCGCATGCAGGTGGCCGAGAAGATGTACACCACCTACATGCTCGAGGCGCGCGACGTCGGCGGCCACAGCTCGGTGCCCACCAAGACCAACCCGATCTACGCGCTCTCGGCCGGCCTGGAGCGCCTGGGCAACTACGCCTTCCCGATCAAGCTCGCGGACGTCACCAAGACCTACTTCGCGCGCAGCGCCCCTTTCGCCACCGGCCAGCTGGCCGACGACATGCGCGCCATCGGCAGCGGCAACCCCGACGCCGGCGTGCTCGAGCGCATGACGGCCAACCCGGCCTACAACGCGCAGCTGCGCACCACCTGCGTGGCGACGATGGTGCAGGCCGGCCATGCCGAGAACGCGCTGCCGCAATCGGCCAAGGCCACGGTCAACTGCCGCATCCTGCCGCACGACGATCCCGAGGAGGTCGAGCGCCTGCTGACCCAGGCCGTGGGCAACGACAAGATCGTGGTGCGCAACATGGGCAAGCCGCTGCGCAGCCCGGCCTCGCCGCTCAACGGCGACCTCGTGAAGACGGTCGAGACGCTCACGCAGCAGATGTGGCCCGGCGTGCCCGTGGTGCCCGCCATGAGCACCGGCGCCACCGACAGCCGCTTCCTGCGCAACGCCGGCATCCCGATGTACGGCGTGACCGGCATGTTCCTCGAGCCGGCCGATGCGCGCGCACACGGGCTGGACGAGCGCATCGAGATCCAGCGCCTGTACGACGGGCGCGAGTTCCTGTACCGGCTGGTGTCGGAAGTCGCTAAGTAAATAAACAGGTGATCGGGCAAGGGGGCTGGCGCAGCGGAGGTTGCGCCAGCCCCTTTGTCGTTCAGGGCGTGAAGGTGTCGCCCAGCACGATGCCTTCGCGGCGCGGGTCGGCGCCACCGGTCAGCACGGGCTTGCCGCCGACGTTCGTGCGCAGGATGGTGCTCACGCCGCTGGACTGCGCTCCGAGGTTCACCGTGTGGCCGAGCGCGCGCAGGCCGGCGATCAGCGGATCGTTGTTGTCTGAGTTCGAGGTGTCGATGGCCGGGTGCTCGCCGCCCACGTTGGTGAGGCTGTAGGTGGCGCCAGGGGGCGTCGGTGGTGGGGTGTTGGTGGCACCGAAGTCGACCAGTGATGTGGCTTGTTGCGCGTCGAGTCCCCAGTCGAGCGCGCCAACCAGTGTCTTCACCACGTACTGGATGATCGTGCCGCCGCCCGGCGAGCCGGTGCCCATCACGAACTCGCCCATGCTGCCGTCGGCGTTCTTCTTGAACACCAGCGTCGGCGCCATCGTGCTGCGCGGGCGCTTGCCGGGCGCGACGCGGTTGGCGAACTTCACGTTCGGGGTCACCGAGGTGTCGATCGGGTTGAGTGCGAAGTCGGTCAGCTGGTTGTTCAGCAGGAAGCCCTGCGTCATGTGGAACGAGCCCATGCTGCCTTCCACCGTCGTGGTCATCACGACCACGTTGCCTTGCTTGTCGACGACGGTGAAGTGCGTGGTGCCATGCTCTTCGGTCTTGTCGATGCCCAGCGGCACATCGCCCCGGTCGCCAGCCTTGGCGAGATTCATGCTCTTCGTCAGGCTGATGAGGCTGGCGCGGCCCTGCAGGTAGGACTTGTCGATCAGCATGGCGGGGCTGCCGCCGGGCAGCGGCACGAAGTCGGTGTCGGCCACGTACTTGTCGCGGTCGGCATACGCCAGCCGCTCGGCTTCGCTCACCAGGTGCACGCCCATCACGCTCGGCTTGCCGCCTTCGAGGTCGATGGCGGTCGGCTTGTACAGGCCCAGGTTGAAGGTCTCGAGGATGCCGAGGGTCGCCACCACCGCGATGCCGCCCGAGGACGGCGGCGACATGCTGCAGATGTAGTACTCGCGGTAGGTGCTGCAGACCGGGTCGCGGCGCTTGGCCTTGTAGGTGGCCAGGTCGGCCAGCGTGGTCTTGCCGGGCGTGATGGCGGAGCCGTCGCTGGCTGCCGTGGTGATGCCGATCTTGTCGACGATGCCCTGGGCGATGTCGCCTGTGTAGAAGGCGTTGGCGCCCTGTGTGGCGATCGTGTTCAGCGTCCTGGCATAGGCCGGGTTCGTGAGCTTGGTGCCCAGCGCCTTGGGCGTGCCGTCGGCGTTGAAGAAATAGGCCGTGGCGTCGGCGTCGCGCTTCAGGCTCGATGCGGAACCCGCGATGGCGGTCGCCATGCGTCCGCCGATCAGGAAGCCGTCGGACGCCAGCGTGATGCCATAGCCGAACAGGTCTTTCCAGGGCAGCTTGCCGTGGTCTTGATAAGCGATGTCGAGCATGCGCACGGCGCCGGGCGTGCCGATGGAGCGGCCGCTCGCTCGGGCGCCGCCGGGCTTGGGTGCGGTCTGGTCGTTCGTGTCGTCGATCCAGCGCAGGTAGTTCTCGGTGGCTGCGGCAGGCGCCGTCTCGCGACCGTCGTAGGCCTGCACCTTCTTCGTCGCCGCGTCGTAGTGAAGCATGAAGGCACCGCCGCCCAGGCCGCTCGACTGCGGCTCGACCAGGCCGAGCACGGCCTGCACCGCCACCGCCGCATCGACCGCGCTGCCGCCGGCCTTGAGCACGTCGCAGCCGGCCCGCGTGGCCAGCGGGTGGTTCGCGACCACCATGTAGTTCTTGGCGTACACCAGCTTGTGGCCGGGCACGTAGCCCGACGCCGGCTCCGGCGCGGCCGGATCGCCCGGGTCGCCCGAGCCGACGACCACCGAGGTGCCGCTGCTCGGGATCTGGCAGCCGTTGTCGGCGGCGGGCGGGGCCGTGGGCGTGGGCGTGGGCTGGTTGGCCGCGTTGATCGCGGCGATGGCCGCGACCAGTGCGGCGTTGTTCTGCGCGTTGTTGTTGCTGTTGCCGCCGCAGCCGGCCAGGGCCAGGGAGAGCGCGAGGGGCGTCAGGGCCCACCACGCGCGCGTGGAATTCTTGTTCATGGAGAGTGCTTCCTGAGTGGTGTTATTCGAAGGACAACGGGCGCTCCTCGCGCCCGCGTCCATCATGAGCACATTTCATTCCCGTGCGTGTCGCGTTCGTGCCGGGGGCGCCGCAGGGCCCCGCGCCGCGCGCCACAATAGCCGCCATGTCCGACGTGCATTCCGATCAATTGCTCAGCGAAGTCGCGGCCCTGCCGCAGTTGCCGGGTGTCTACCGCTATTTCGACGCGGCCGGCGCCGTGCTGTATGTGGGCAAGGCGCGCAACCTCAAGAAGCGGGTTGCCAACTACTTCCAGAAGAGCCACGGGGGCACCCGCATCGGCCACATGATCTCGAAGATCGTGCGCATGGAGACCACCGTGGTGCGCTCCGAGGCCGAGGCGCTGCTGCTCGAGAACAACCTGATCAAGACGCTCAAGCCGCGCTACAACATCCTGTTTCGCGACGACAAGAGCTATCCCTACCTGAAGATCGCCTCGCACGGGTTTCCGCGGCTGGCCTACTACCGCGGCGCGGTCGACAAGAAGCACCGCTACTTCGGGCCGTACCCGAGCGCCTGGGCGGTGAAGGAATCGATCCAGCTGCTGCAGAAGGTGTTCCGCCTGCGCACCTGCGAGGACACGGTGTACGCCAACCGCACGCGGCCCTGCCTGCTGTACCAGATCAAGCGCTGCAGCGGCCCCTGCGTGGGCCTCATTTCGCCCGAGGCCTACGCGCAGGACGTGGCCAGCGCCGAGGCCTTCCTGCTCGGCGACACGCAGGGCGTGCTCTCCACGCTCGAACAGCGCATGACGGCGCACGCCGAGAAGCTCGAGTTCGAACAGGCGGCCGAGCTGCGCAACCAGATGTCGGCGATCTCGCGCGTGCTGCACCAGCAGTCGATCGAGGTGGTGTCCGACAAGGACGTCGACATCCTCGCGGTCAAGGTGCAGGGCGGCAAGGCCTGCGTCAACCTCGCCATGGTGCGCGGCGGGCGCCACCTGGGCGACCGCGCGTACTTTCCGGTGCACGTGGACGACGCGGCGCAGATTCACCACGGCGAGCTCGACGCCGAAGACGGCGCCGACCCGGTGGTCGCCGACCCGATCGAGGTGCAGGTGCTCGAAGCCTTCATCGCCCAGCACTACATCGACGTGCCGGTGCCCGCCACGCTGGTGCTGGGCCGGCAGGTGAGCCGGGCGCTCATCGAGGCCATTTCGCAGCAGGCCGGCGCGCGCGTGACGGCCGTGTTCCAGCCGCACGAACAGCGCCGCCACTGGCTCGAGATGGCCGAGACGAATGCCGGCCTGCAGCTGGCGCGGCTGCTGGCCGAAGAGGGCTCGCAGCAGGCGCGCACCCGTGCGCTGGCCGACGCGCTCGAGCTGGCGTCGGACGACCTGGACAACTTCCGCGTCGAGTGCTTCGACATCTCGCACACCGCGGGTGAGGCCACGCAGGCCTCGTGCGTGGTGTTCGCGCACCACACGATGCAGAACCGCGAGTACCGCCGCTACAACATCGAGGGCATCACGCCCGGCGACGACTACGCGGCCATGCGCCAGGTGCTGCACCGCCGCTACGGCAAGCTGGCCGAGGCGATGGCGGCCGAGACGCAGGCGCTGGCGCCGGGCGATGCCGAGAGCGAAGGGGCCGAGGGCGTCGAGGCGCCGCCGCCCAGGACGCCGGCCGCGCGCATGCCCGACCTGGTGCTGGTCGACGGCGGCAAGGGCCAGGTGTCGATGGCGCGCGAGGTGTTCAGCGAGCTGGGCCTGCCGCTGTCGCTGATCGTCGGCGTCGAGAAGGGCGAGGGCCGCAAGGTCGGGCTCGAAGAACTGGTGTTCGCCGACGGCCGCGAGAAGGTCTACCTCGGCAAGGATTCGGCCGCCCTGATGCTCGTGGCCCAGATCCGCGACGAGGCGCACCGCTTCGCCATCACCGGCATGCGGGCCAAGCGCGCCAAGGTTCGCGTGGGCGGCAGCCAGCTCGAAGACATTCCGGGCATCGGCCCGAAGCGCCGGGCGCGTCTGCTGCAGCGTTTCGGTGGCATCCGCGGCGTGGCGGCGGCGAGCGTCGAAGACCTCGCCTCGGTCGAAGGTATTGCCACCGAACTGGCCGAGGAAATCTATCGCGCGCTGCGTTGAAGCCGGGATTGCCCCCGTCCTTCCGGCGCTTCACGCGTGCATGACACAATCGCCCGCATGTTCTGGACCCTACCGACCATCATGACCTGGACGCGCATCGTCGCGATTCCGTTGATCGTCGGCGTTTTCTACCTGCCGATCAGCGAACCGACGCGCAACCTGATCGCCACGGTCATGTTCATCGTGTTCGCCGCCACCGACTGGCTCGACGGCTACCTGGCGCGCAAGCTCAACCAGACCTCTTCCTTCGGCGCCTTTCTCGATCCGGTGGCCGACAAGTTTCTCGTCTGCGCCGCGCTGCTGGTGCTGGTGCATCTGCAGCGCGCCGACGTGTTTGTTGCGCTCATCATCATCGGCCGCGAGATCGCCATTTCGGCGCTGCGCGAATGGATGGCGCGCATCGGCGCCGGCAAGAGCGTGGCGGTCCACATGATCGGCAAGGTCAAGACGACCGTGCAGATGGTCGCGATTCCCTTCCTGCTCTATGACGGGCACCTCTTCAAGGTGATCGACACCGGCCTGTGGGGCCAGTGGCTGATCTGGATCTCGGCGGTGCTCACTGTCTGGTCGATGGTCTATTACCTGCAAAAGGCCATTCCCGAGATCCGGGCCCACTCCAAATGACCGCGGCCGTCTCGGTCCGCAACGCAGGTTGGCTGCGGGCGATGCCGGCGGTCTTCGTGCTGATCTGGAGCACGGGTTTCATCGTTGCGCGCTATGGCATGCCCTACGCGCCACCCCTCAAGTTCCTCGCCGTGCGCTATGCGCTGTCGCTCGCCTGCTTCGGCGTGTGGGTCGTGCTCGCACGCGTGGCGTGGCCGGCGAAGCGATCGCAATGGGGGCACCTCGCGGTCACGGGCGTGCTGATGCAGGCCGGCTACCTCGGTGGTGTCTGGGCGGCGGTGCATGCGGGCATGGGTGCGGGGCTCGTGGCGCTGTTGGTCGGCATCCAGCCGGTGCTCACGGCGGTGTGGCTGTCTTTCAATGGTGGTCGCATCTCGGGACGGCAGTGGACCGGGCTGGCCCTGGGTTTCGCCGGACTGGTGCTCGTGGTGTCGCGCAAGCTGGGGCAGGGCACCGAGGTCAACGCGCTGACGATGGGGCTGGCCGTGATGGCGCTGCTGTCGATCACGGCGGGCACGCTGTACCAGAAGCGCTTCGTCGCGCCTTGCGACGTGCGCAGCGCCAGCGCGGTGCAGATGGCCGCCGCGCTGCTCGTGACCCTGCCTTTCGCCGCGCTCGAGGCGCAGGCCATCGAATGGAACACGCATTCGATCGGCGCCATGGCGTGGTCGGTGCTGGCGCTGTCGCTGGGCGGCAGCTCGCTGCTCTATATGTTGATCCAGCGCGGCACGGCCACCGCCGTCACCAGCCTGCTGTACCTCGTGCCGCCGTGCACGGCGCTGATGGCCTGGCTGCTGTTCGCCGAACCGATCACCTGGACCACGGTGCTGGGCATCGGGTTGACGGCCGTCGGCGTGAGCCTCGTGGTGCGCGCGGAGCGCTGACGGCGCTTTCTCTTTTTCAGCGCCCGGCCGGCTTGGCCGGCTTCCAGGGCTCCGAACGGAACTGCTCGACCAGGTGATCGACCAGCAGGCGCACGCGGCGCGGCGTCTTCGGCCGCCACGGCGCGACCCAGTGGATGTCGGCATCGGGCATGCTGTACAGCGGCAGCACGCGCACGAGTTCGCCGCTTGCGAGCTGCGGCGCGATGTCCCAGAGGCTGCGCAGCATGACGCCGTGGCCCGCGAGACACCAGTCGCGCACCATCTCACCTGAATTGCTCGTGAGCGGGCCTTGCACCCGCACGCGCGCCGTGCTGCCGTCGCGCGCGTGGCGCAGCGTCCAGAGCGCGAACTGGCGCGACTGCGCGGCGTCGCCGTTCTCGCGCGCGATCAGGCAGTCGTGCGTGGCCAGCGCCTCCACCGTGGCCGGCGTGCCGCGGCGTGCCAGGTAGTCGGGCGAGGCGGCCAGCACGCGCTGGTTGCGCGCGATGCGGCGCGTGGTCCAGTCGGCGGCGCGGTGCTGCTGCACCGCCCACAGCCAGACTGCGCCGTCGTAGCCTTCGGCGCCGAGGTCGGGCAGCTGCTCGGTCAGCAGCAGCTCGACCTGCAGGCCGGGGTGCTGCGCCTGGAAGTCCGCCAGCGCCGGACCGAGCCAGTGCCGGCCGAAGCCGAAGGTGGCGGCGAGACGGACCGTGCCGATCAGCGCGTTCTGCCGTTCGCCGAGTTCGCTTTCGAGCGCCGCGAAGCCTTCGAGCAGCGTGCGCGCATGCAGGCACACGGCCTCGCCCTCGGCCGTGACGCTGAGCCGCCGCGTCGTGCGGTCGAACAGCCGCTGCCCGAGCCGGGCCTCCAGCGCGCCGAGCCGCTTGGTGATGACCGAGGGCACCACGTCGAGCGTGGCGGCCGCGCCGGCCAGGCTGCCCTGGTCGCGGATGGCCAGCACCAGTTCGAGATCGCCGCGTTCCATCGCGTGGGGATTCATGCCAAAGTGGAAAGTATGAATTGGCTGATTGTTGCTTGATGGCCACCGAGGTGCAACGCACAATCGCGGCGTGACGGCTTCCTTCCTCGACTTTCCCCGCTTCGACATCGCCCGCGATGGCGTGCGCATCCACGGTCGCATCGGCGGGCAGGGCGCTCCCTTGCTGCTGTTGCACGGCCATCCGCAGACGCATGCGATCTGGCACCGCGTGGCGCCCGCGCTGGCCGAGCGCTTCACGGTGATCGCCGTGGACCTGCGCGGCTACGGCGACTCGGGTCGTCCGGCGGCCGACGCTGAACACGCGGTCTACAGCAAGCGGGAGATGGCGCGCGACGCGCTGGCCGCCATGCATCACCATGGCTTCGAACGCTTCGCCGTGCTCGCGCACGATCGCGGCGCGCGCGTGGCGCACCGGCTCGCGGCCGACCATCCCGGCGCGGTCGAGCGCATGCTGCTGCTCGACATCGCGCCGACGCTGGCCATGTATGAACACACATCCGAAGCGTTTGCCAAGGCTTATTGGCACTGGTTCTTCCTGATCCAGCCGCCGCCGCTGCCCGAGGCACTGATCGCCTCCGACCCGGTGCGTTACATACGCAGCGTGATGGGCGGGCGGCACGCGGGGCTCGCGCCGTTCGCGCCCGAGGTGCTGGCCGAGTACGAGCGCTGCATCGCCATCCCGGGCACAGCCGAATCCATCTGCGAGGACTACCGCGCCTCCGCCACCATCGACCTCGAGCACGACCGCGCCGACATCGCCGCCGGCCGCCGCCTCGCGCAGCCGCTGCGCGTGCTGTGGGGCGAACACGGGGCGGTGGGGCGCGCGTTCGATGTGCTCTCGCTGTGGCGCGAGCGTGCCGACGACGTGTCGGGCCGCGCGCTGCCCTGCGGCCACTACATCCCCGAAGAAGCGCCCGACGCCTTGCTGGCCGAGGCGCTGAATTTTTTCGTTTCCCCTGAACACCCAGGAGCCACTTCATGAGCACCCACAGAATCGCAGTCATCGCCGGCGACGGCATCGGCAAGGAAGTCATGCCCGAGGGGCTGCGCGTGCTCGATGCGGCGGCGCGCAAATTCGGCATCGACCTGAAGTTCGACCACTTCGACTTCTCGAGCTGGGACTATTACGAGAAGCACGGCCAGATGCTGCCTGACAACTGGAAGGACCAGATCGGCGGCCACGACGCCATCTTCTTCGGCGCGGTCGGCTGGCCCGAGAAGATTCCCGACCACGTGTCGCTGTGGGGCTCGCTGCTCATGTTCCGCCGCGAGTTCGACCAGTACATCAACCTGCGTCCCGCGCGCCTGATGCCCGGCATCGTCGCGCCCGTGGTGCGCCGCGACGGCACGCCGCGCGCGCCCGGCGAGATCGACATGTACATCGTGCGCGAGAACACCGAGGGCGAATACTCGAGCATCGGTGGGCGCATGTACCAGGGCACGCCGCGCGAGATCGTGGTGCAGGAAACCGTGATGTCGCGCGTGGGCGTCGACCGCGTGCTGAAGTTCGCCTTCGAACTCGCACAATCGCGGCCGAAGAAGCACCTGACCAGCGCGACCAAGTCGAACGGCATCTCGATCACCATGCCGTACTGGGACGAGCGCGTGGTGGAAATGGCCAAGGGCTACCCGGGCATCACGCTGGACAAGTTCCACATCGACATCCTCACGGCGCACTTCGTGCAGCGGCCCGACTTCTTCGACGTGGTGGTGGCGAGCAACCTGTTCGGCGACATCCTGTCCGACCTCGGCCCCGCCTGCACCGGCACCATCGGCATCGCGCCCAGCGCCAACCTGAACCCCGAGCGCACCACGCCCTCGTTGTTCGAGCCGGTGCACGGCTCGGCGCCGGACATCGCCGGGCAGGGCATCGCCAACCCGATCGGCCAGATCTGGTGCGGCGCGATGATGCTGGAGTTCCTCGGTCACAAGGACGCGCACGATGCGATCCTGGCGACCATCGAGAAGGTACTCGCGCCCCAAAGCGGCGCACCGCGCACGCCGGACATCGGCGGCCGGGCGGGCACGGCCGACCTCGGAAAGGCAATTGCCGAGGCCCTTTGAAAAGTACGTCGCGAAACGCCCCTAAAATCGCGCGCTCCGCTGGGCTGCAGTGCGTTGTGTCTTATTGACACCCCGCAGACCAGTGGTTGTAATCCTCGCTGGCAGTGAGCTGCCGAGGCGTCAGGCCTGCCATGTTCTTGAGTCGCTCCCGTCGCGGCCAGGTCGCAGCTGACGAAAGCCGACCAACTTTTTTTCGACAAGGGGCCCTTGTGAACAAGACCGAACTGATTGAGCACATCGCAAAGAACGCCGATATTTCCAAAGCCGCAGCGACCCGTGCGCTCGAATCCACCATTGGCGCCATTCGTACCACGCTCAAGAAGGGCGGTTCCGTGTCGCTCGTCGGTTTCGGCACTTTCGCAGTCGGCAAACGCGCAGCCCGCACCGGCCGGAATCCCCGCACCGGCGACGCGATTAAAATCAAGGCAGCCAAGATCCCGAAGTTCCGTCCCGGCAAGGCGCTCAAAGACGCGCTGAACTGAGGCTGTAGACTCGGAGAGTATTCCAGGTGGGGTGCTTAGCTCAGTTGGTAGAGCGGCGCCCTTACAAGGCGTAGGTCGGGGGTTCGAGCCCCTCAGCACCCACCACCACCCGATGCAAAGGCGAACACCGGTTCGCCTTTTTTATTGCCGTCCGGCGCCCGTCGAAAAAGAGTGTTCAAGCATGTTTGATACCTTCCGCAAGTACAACAAAGTCGTGATGATTTTCTTGTTCTTGCTGATCATTCCCTCGTTCGTCTTCTTTGGTGTCGAGCGCTACCAGGGCATGGGCGGCGACGAGAAGGTGGCCCGCATCCAGGGTCACGACATCACCAAGCCCGAGTGGGACCAGCAGCACCGCGTCGAGACCGACCGCATCCGCCAGCAGTCGCCCAACGTCGATCCGACGCTGCTCGACTCCGACGCGCTGCGCTACGCCACGCTGGAGCGCATGGTGCGCGATCGCGTGCTGGCGGCTGCGGCGGTCAAGACCAACATGTCGGTGTCCGAAGACCGCCTTACGCGCATGTTCGCGCAGGACGCCGGCCTGGCTGCGTTCCGCACGGCCGACGGCAAGTTCGACCGCGAAGCCTTCCTGCGCGCCACCGGCCGCACGCCCGAGCAGTACGAAGCCTCGGTGCGCGCCGACATGGCCTCGCAGCAGGTGCTGCTGGGCGTGACGGGCACGAGCTTCGCACCGGCGGCGCTGACCGCGGCCACGGTGAATGCCTTCTACGACCGCCGTGAAATCCAGGTCGCGCGCTTCGCGCCCGAAAGCTTCGCGTCGAAGGTCACGGTGAGCGACGCCGACATCGAGGCCTACTACAAGGACCACACGTCGCAGTTCCAGGCGCCGGAGCAGGCCAGCATCGAGTACCTCGTGCTCGACCTCGAAGCCGCGAAGAAGAACATCGTCGCGAACGAAGCCGACCTCAAGACCTACTACGAACAGAACACCGCGCGCTTCGGCACCAAGGAAGAGCGCCGCGCGAGCCACATCCTGATCACGGCGCCGGCCAGCATGTCCAGCGGCGACCGCGCCAAGGCGAAGGCCAAGGCCGAGCAGTTGCTGGCCGACGTGAAGAAGGCGCCGAACACCTTCGCCGACGTGGCACGCAAGAACTCGCAGGACCCCGGCTCGGCCGAGAAGGGCGGCGACCTCGACTTCGTCACGCGCGGCGCGATGGTCAAGCCGTTCGAAGACGCGATGTTCGCGCTCAAGAAGGGCGACATCAGCGACCTCGTCGAAACCGAGTTCGGCTATCACATCATCCAGCTGACCGACATCAAGCCGGCCGTGGTGCCGCCTTTCGAGAAGGTGCGCGCGACCATCGAGAACGAAGTGCGCGCCCAGCAGGCCACGCAGGAATTCGCGAAGGCTGCGGAAATTTTCACGGACACCGTCTATCAGCAACCCGAGAGCCTGAAGCCGGCCGCCGAGAAGCTGAAGCTCACGATCCAGACTGCCACCAACGTGCCGCGCACGCCCGCGCCGGGCGCCACCGGCCCGCTCGCCAGCCGCAACTTCCTGCAGGCGCTGTATGCCTCCGACTCGCTCGACCGCAAGCAGAACACCGAAGCCATCGAAGTCGGTCCGAACCAGCTCGCATCGGGCCGCGTGACGCAGTACACGGCCGCGCATCCGATTCCGTTGGCCGAGGTGAAGGACAAGATCCGCGCACAGCTCATCACCGAGCGCGCCGCAGCACTGGCCAAGACCGAGGGTGAAGCCAAGCTCGCCGCGTGGACGGTGAAGGCCGACGGCGCCAGCTTCGGCGCGCCGGTCACGGTGTCGCGCATCGATGCGCAGTCGCAGCCCGCACCGGTGATCGACGCCGCACTGCGTGCCGACGGCGCCAAGCTGCCCGCGCTGCTCGGTGTGGATCTCGGCACGCAAGGCTATGCCGTGGTCCGCGTGACCAAGGTCGTGCCGCGCACGCCGCCGACGGCCGAACAGGCGCAGCAGGAAAGCATGCAGATCGCCCAGTCGGTGACTGCCGCCGAAGCCGCTGCCTACTACGAGCTGCTGAAGCAACGCTTCAAGGTGGAGATCCTCGTGCCGAAGCCGGCCGACACGCTGCCGACCGCTGCCGCGGCGCGCTGAGACAGACGGGCAACTGCTGCTCGCCACAAGCCCGGGTTCGACGACCCGGGCTTTTTTTTGGTCGCACGAGGGACAAGCGCGTGTCGCGCTTCTTGCCAGAATCCGGCGCATGGGAACCCTTTACCTCGTGCGCCACGGGCAGGCCAGCTTCGGTGCTGCCGACTACGACAACCTGAGCGAGCTCGGACACCGGCAGTCCGTGCGCCTGGGTGAATACTGGCGCGAGCGCGGCATGCGTTTCGATGCCGTCATCACCGGCACGCTGAAGCGCCACAAGCAGACCTGGGAGGGCATCGCGCAGGGGCTCGGGCTGTCGCGTGACGACGTGCTCCCATGGCCGGGGCTCAACGAGTACGACAGCGAAGCCGTCATTGCCACGGTGCACCAGGGCAAGCTCGAAAAGCCCGATTCGCCCGAGATGTACCGCCATCATTTCCGCCTGCTGCGCGACGGGTTGGGTGCATGGATGCAGGGGCGCACGGCGCCGGTCGGCATGCCGAGCTATGTCGACTTCCTGGCCGGCGTGACCACGGCGCTCGACCATGTGCGCGAGCGGCACCATGGCGCGAAGGTGCTGGTGGTGTCGAGCGGCGGGCCGATCAGCACCGCGGTCGGCCACGTGCTGGGCACGAGCGCCGAGACGACCATCGAACTCAACCTGCGCATCCGCAACAGCTCGGTGACCGAGTTCGCCTTCACGCCGAAGCGGCACATGCTCGTGACCTACAACACCTTGCCGCACCTCGACGGCCCGGCGTACGAGGACTGGGTCACCTACTCCTGAACCGCGTCAGGCCTGCCAGACGCCGTAACCGGCGCGGCGCAGGGCGATGCCCAGGTCGACCTCCATCAGCCGCGCATCGTCATACGGCATCGGGTTGTAGCGTTCGTAGAGCGCGGGCAGCAGCCGCAGGCCGAACTCCTGCACGAAGCGGTTGGCCTGGATGCCGGCCTTGTGCTTGTCGAAACGGATGTCGGGGTCCAGGCCGGTCATGCCGACATACACGAAGGGCTTGCCGAGTTGGTAGTCGGGGTTGGCGCGCCGGAAGCGGCCATTGTTCCAGACGCGGTCGTCGAGTTCGACCACATAGACGTGATGACGGGCGCGTGGTTTGCGGGGCATTGGCGGGAAGGCCTCGCGAGGCTGGCTGAAGAAGTGGGGGCTCAGGCAACCGGAAGAACCGCCGGCCGCGTTGCGCGGCACGGCGTCAGGGACATCAGCTCTTGCGCTTGATAAGGCCGTAGAGAATCAGCAGCACGATCGCGCCCAGCACGGAGGCGATGAAGCCGGCGCCCTGGCCGGCGGTGTACCAGCCCATTGCCTGGCCGAGGTAGGTCACGCCCAGCGAACCTGCGATGCCGATCAGCGTGGTCACGATGAAGCCGGCGGAATCGTTGCCCGGCTTGACGGCCCGCGCCACGAGACCCACGACGAACCCGATCAGGATAGTCCAGACGATGCTCATGAAGAAGTTCCTTTGATGAAGTGAAGTGGCGAAAGCCGGGCCCGGTCGGGCCGCTCGCATTCATGATAGCGGAGCCATTCGCGGCTCAGCGTCGTCCAGGCACATCGAACGGGCGACTGCGAAGTTATGCCCATGGGGCAGGGCGCATGTGTGGCGGCAGGCCATCGCGGACGGCCTCTGAAGGCGTTGGGCCGCATGTCGATGTGGCATTTCAGCGTCTTTGGTGATCGCGGGAGCGAAAGCCGCGATTTTTAACGCTACAATCAGAGGCTCTACGGTGGCTGTAGCTCAGTTGGTAGAGTCCCAGATTGTGATTCTGGTCGTCGTGGGTTCGAGTCCCATCAGCCACCCCAAAAAATTCAGTCCCAGCGCTATTTCTCAATAGCACCCAAGGGATTCCAACGCCGGGCTTGCCCGGCGTTGTCATTTCTGGCTTCGCCGTCGCTTCAAGCGCCTGGTTGCACGCCGCATTCTTTCCCCGCTACCCTCGATTTTGAAAGTACCCAAAATGGTGCGCGTGTGTTGCGGGTTGTTGCATTCCACCAATGCGCCTGCATTTTTCTGCTGAAAAGGCGCTTGTGGCAAAAGTGGTTTGAATTAGAATTCAGCCGTTTTCAATTCACAACAGGAGTCCAACAATGGCTTCGTCACTCGCCGATATCAATTCCCAGATCCAGAAGCACGACGAGCAGATTGCGCAATTGCGCAAGCAGGCCGAAGACCTGCGTAACCAGGAGCGGGCCGGCGTGATCGAAGAAGTGCGCAGGAAGATTGCGGAATACGGTTTGACCGCTTCCGATCTGAAGCTGGGTGGTGGCCGTGCCGCCGCAACCAAGCGCAGCGCAGGTCCTGCAGCCGCCAAGGCCGCCGCCAAATACCGCGGCCCGACGGGCGAAACCTGGTCCGGTGGCCGTGGCCGCAAGCCGCGCTGGGTCACGGAAGCCCTGGCAGCCGGCAAGTCGCTCTCCGATTACGAGATCAAGTGATTGCCTGCAGAATCAGTTGGACATTCGCCCAATAAAAAAGCCCGCTTCGGCGGGCTTTTTTATTGGATGGCGCGCACGGCGATGCACGCGCGTCCGATCAGTTCACCATCACCAGTTTTCCCTTGACGCCGCGCGATCCCATGTGCGCATAGGCGGCCTTCAATTCGGCCATCGGCATCGTGCTGTCGATCACCGGCTTGATTTTTCCCTGGCCGTACCACTGGGCCAATTCGGCCATCATCTGCGCATTGGCCTTGGGTTCGCGCTTGGCGAAATCGCCCCAGAACACGCCCACGAGCGATGCGCCTTTGAGCAGCGTCAGATTCAATGGCAGCGACGGGATCGGGCCCGATGCAAAACCGACCACCAAATAGCGACCGCGCCAGCCAATCGAGCGGAATGCGGGTTCTGCGAAATCGCCGCCCACGGGGTCGTAAATCACATCCGGGCCTTTGCCGTCGGTCGCGGCTTTGATGGCATCGCGGAAACCATTGGGCAGTGCGTGCGTCGTGTAATTGATCGTCGCGTCGGCGCCGATCGAGCGGCACAGTTCGCACTTTTCGTCGGTCGATGCCGCGGCGATCACCTTGGCGCCCGCCGCCTTGGCGATCTGGATGGCTGCGGTGCCCACGCCGCCGGCCGCGCCGAGCACCAGCACGGTTTCGCCCGCCTTGAGTTGCGCGCGGTCCATCAGTGCGTGCCACGAGGTGGCGTAGATCATGATGAAAGCGGCCGCGTCGACATGGCCAAAGCCTTCGGGCAGCGGCATGCACAGCGCGGCGGGTGCCAGCGTGTGGGTGCCGAAGCCGCCCGTGCCCGACAGGCAGGCCACGTTCTGCCCGACCTTGAGGTGCGTGACGCCTTCGCCCACCGCCTGGATCACGCCCGCATATTCCGATCCGGGAACGAAGGGCAGCGGCGGCTTCATCTGGTACTTGTTCTGCACGATCAGCAGATCGGGGAAATTCAGGCTGGCGGCCTTGATCTCGATCAGCACCTGGCCCGGGCCCGGCGTGGGGGTGGGCAGTTCTTTCCAGGTCAGCGCGTCGACGCCGGTGGGGTTTTCGCAAAGCCATGCGTGCATGCTCGGGGTCTCCTTCGAATGAGTCGTGTGGGCAATGAATTCGGGGCGATGATAGGCGGCGCTGTGGTGCGGCGTTGTCCCTGCTGCGACGCACCCCGCACCTACAATCCGCTGCACCCAGAAGCACCATGAAGATACTTATTTCCAATGACGATGGCTTTCAGGCGCCGGGCATCGTCGCGTTGCACGACGCACTCAAGGACATCGCCGACGTCGAGGTGGTGGCACCCGAGCACAACAACAGCGCCAAGTCGAACGCACTCACGCTGGCCGCGCCGCTGTACGTGCACAAGGCGCACAACGGTTTCCGCTATGTGACGGGCACGCCGGCCGATTGCGTGCACATCGCGCTCAAGGGCCTGCTCGACTACCGCCCCGACCTAGTGGTCTCGGGCATCAACAACGGCGCCAACATGGGCGACGACACCATCTATTCAGGCACCGTGGGCGCGGCGATGGAGGCCTACCTGTTCGGCATTCCGGCCATCGCCTTCTCGCAGATCGAAAAGGGTTGGGCGCACGTGGATGCGGCAGCCCAGGTGGCGCGACGGCTGGTGCAGCAGATCGAGCGCGAAAAGATGCTCGGCGGCCCCGCCTTCCTGCTCAACGTGAACGTGCCGAACCGCCCGTTCGACGAACTGAAACCGGTCAAGGTGTGCCGGCTCGGGCGCCGCCACGCCGCCGAAAAGGTGATCACGCAGGACAGCCCGCGCGGCGAAACCATGTACTGGATCGCCGGTGCAGGCAGCGCCAAGGACAGTGGGGAGGGCACCGACTTCCACGCGACCGCGGCCGGCCACATCGCGCTGACGCCCTTGCAGATCGACCTGACCGACCATGCCAACCTGGGCCAATGGCGCGAGACGGTCGCCCGTCTCGGCAATTGACGACATGGCGACCCCTCCGCGGCCCAGTTTCCCGGTTCGACTGACCCCCACCGCCTCGGCCGCCACGCGCGGGCGCATGCCCGCCGTGCCGGTCAAGCCGATGGTCCCGTCCACGCCCTCGATGGCGTCCGACGCCGTGCGAGCCCGCATGGTGCAAAAGCTCGCGGCGCAGGGCATCACCGACGCGCGCGTGCTGCGCGCCATGGGCACCGTCGAGCGGCATCGCTTCGTCGACAGCGCGCTGGTCAATCAGGCGTATGAAGACACCAGCCTGCCGATCGGGCTGGGGCAGACCATTTCCAAGCCCAATGTGGTGGCTCGCATGATCGAGCTGCTGCTGGGCGCGCCGGCGCTGGTCGGCAAGCCGCAGGAGCGGCTGGGCCGCGTGCTCGAGATCGGCACCGGCTGCGGTTACCAAGCCGCGGTGCTGAACGAGGTGGCCACCGAGGTCTACAGCATCGAACGCCTGCGCGGACTGCACGAGCGCGCGCGCACCAATCTGCGGCATTTCCGCCTGGCCACCGTCCACCTGATGCTGGGCGACGGCATGATCGGTTACGCGAAGGGCGCGCCGTATGCGGGCATCATCGCCGCGGCCGGCGGCGAGGCCGTGCCCGAGGCCTGGATCGCGCAGCTCGCGGTGGGCGGGCGCATCGTCGCGCCGACCCATTCCGCCGCCGGTGGACAAGCCCTCGTCGTGATCGACAAGACCCCCCGTGGGCTCGAGCGGCGCATTCTTGAGGCGGTTCACTTTGTCCCCCTAAAATCGGGCATCGCTTGAAGGAATAACAAATGCAGGGTTTTGGCAATCGGAGTTTGTTCGCAGGCATCACGTTGGCTGTTGTGCTCGTGATCGCGGGCTGCTCCGCACCGCGCGGTCCCGCACCGGTCGAAGACCGAGGCACCATGACGCGCGCACCCGGGGCAACGACGCCCGGCGGTCCTCCCATCACGACCGACGCGTCCGGCAAACCGCTCCCCGGTATCGAGAACTACGGCAAGCCCGGCTACTACGCCGTGCGCCCCGGTGACTCCATCCGCCGCATCGGCAGCGAAACGGGCCAGCGCTGGCAGGACATCGTGCGCTGGAACAACCTCGACAACCCCGACCTGATCGAAGTCGGCCAGGTGTTGCGCGTGATTCCGCCGACCGGTGGCAGCACCGCGGTCGCCACGGCACCGTCCACCTCTGCGCCTGCTGCGCCCACCGAGGCGACGACCAAACCTGTGGCCCCGCAGGCGTCCGTCACGCCGGCCGTGCCGGCCAGCGGCGCGAGCGGCACCACCAAGCCGCCCGTCACGGCTTCGCCTTCGGGCCCGAGCAGCTCGGGTGACGACGACCTGGGCTGGATCTGGCCTGCGAGCGGTTCGCTGATCGCCGGTTTCGACGAAGCCAAGAACAAGGGCTACGACATCAGCGGCAAGGCCGGCGACCCCGTGCTGGCCGCGGCCGATGGCCGTGTGGTCTACGCCGGTGCCGGCCTGCGCGGCTACGGCAACCTGATCATCCTGAAGCACAACAACACCTACCTCACGGCGTATGCGCACAACCAGACGCTGCTCGTGAAGGAAGACCAGTCGGTTCAGAAGGGCCAGAAGATCGCCGAGATGGGCAACAGCGACGCCGATCGCGTGAAGCTGCATTTCGAGATCCGCCGCCAGGGCAAGCCCGTCGACCCGTCGCGCTACCTGCCCAACCGGTGATGCCATGGCTGCCTCCCGCCCTCTTCGCACACTGCCCGTGCGTGGGCTGGCGGGGCAGGGCAGCCCTTCACCTCGAAGCAACGGTGGCCGCAATGGCCATCAGGACAGCGGCGACGAGCCGCTGAGCACAGACGCCCTGCCCGACGACCCCACCGCGGAGCCGTCGATCCCCGCTGCAGCATCGGCTTCGCCCCACGGCGCCACCGCCGAGGTCATGGGCGGCGAGGGCGCCGATGCGCTGACCATCTACCTGCGCCAGGTCCGGCGCACCGGGCTCTTCACTCCCGCCGAGGAATACACCACCGCCTGCGCCGCACGCGCCGGCGACTTCGCGGCGCGGCAATCGATGATCGAGCACAACCTGCGGCTCGTGGTCAACATCGCCAAGAACTACCTGGGGCGCGGCATGCCGCTGTCCGACCTCATCGAGGAAGGCAACCTCGGGCTGATGCATGCCATCACGAAGTTCGAGCCCGAGCGCGGGTTTCGCTTCTCCACGTACGCGACCTGGTGGATCCGCCAGTCTGTCGAGCGCGCCGTCATCACGCAGTCGCGGGCGATCCGCCTGCCGGTGCATGTCGTGCGCGAACTGCAGCAGGTCCTGCGGGCGCGTCGCACGCTCGAGGGCGACGCGGAGTTCCTCGCGAGCCGGCCGGACGGCGTGCGCGTCGAGGACGTGGCCGCGCTGCTCGGTCGCGAGGTGCAGGCGGTGGCCGACCTGCTGGCGCTGGCCGAGGCGCCGCGTTCGCTCGATGCGGGCGACGCGCGTGGCGAAGAAGGCTTCACGCTGGCCGACACCGTGGCCTCCGACGACGAGCAGGGCAACCCTGCCGGCGTGACGCACACGCACGAGGTGGAGCGCCTGCTCGACCAGTGGGTGCAGGCCCTCAATGCGCGGGAGCGCGAGGTGCTCGAAGGCCGCTACGGCCTGCACGACCGGGAGCCCGAGACGCTCGAGGTGCTGAGCGTGCGGCTGGGCCTGACGCGCGAGCGCGTGCGCCAGATCCAGAACGAGGCCCTGGCCAAGATGCGCAAGCAGCTGGCGCGCTCCGGCGTCGGCCGCGACGCGCTGTTCTAGTGGTGTGAAGAAAAGAAGGTAACCCGTCGCGGCCGGACCGCCCCGGCCACGCTGAGACAATCGGGGGATGACGGAATCCATCGAAGAAAAGAAAGTCCCCGCGAGCCCCGCCGATGAGTGGCTCCAGGTCGAGTCGCTCGACCTGGACGCGCAAGGCGTCTCCCACAAGTCCGACGGCATGGTCGTCTTCATCGAAGGCGCATTGCCCTTCGAGGAGGTGCAGTTCAACGTCCATCGCCGCAAGAACAACTGGGAACAGGGCACGGTCACGCAGATCCGCCGCGAATCCTCGCAGCGCGTGCGCCCCGGCTGCCCGCACTTCGGCCTGCACACGGGCGCGTGCGGCGGCTGCAAGATGCAGCACCTGGACGCCGCCGCCCAGGTGGCGGTGAAGCAGCGTGCGCTGGAAGACAACCTCTGGCACCTGGGCAAGGTCAAGCCCGAGAACCTGCTGCGCCCGCTCGAAGGCCCGGCCTGGCACTACCGCTACCGCGCGCGCCTGTCGGTGCGCCACGTGGTCAAGAAGGGCACGGTGCTGATCGGCTTCCACGAGCGCAAGAGCCGCTACCTGGCCGACATGCAGGTCTGCCCAGTGCTGCCCAAGCAGGTCAGCGCCATGCTGATGCCGCTGCGCGCGCTGATCGGTTCCATGGACGCGCGTGACACCTGCCCGCAGATCGAGCTGGCCTGCGGCGACGCGCCGGACTCCACCGCGCTGGGCACCATCGCCCTGGTGCTGCGGCACCTGGAGCGGCTGTCGGGCGCCGACATCGGGCGGCTCAAGGCGTTCGCGGCCGAGAACGAGGGCGTCCAGTGGTGGCTGCAGGCCAAGGGCCCGGACACCGTGAAGCTGCTCGAAGAGGGCGGCACGCCGCTGGCCTACCGCCTGCCCGCGTTCGGTGTGACGATGCCGTTCAAGCCCACCGATTTCACCCAGGTCAACCCGCACATCAACCGCGCGCTGGTCGGCAAGGCGCTGCGCCTGCTCGATGTGCAGCCCGAGGAGCGCGTGATCGACTGGTTTTGCGGCCTGGGCAACTTCACGCTGCCGCTGGCGAGCCAGGCGCGCGAAGTGCTCGGCATCGAGGGCAGCGACACGCTGGTGGCACGCGCCACCGACAACTTCCAGAGAAACCAGCCTGCAACTCCCGAGCGGCGTGCGCTGTCGGCCACCCGGTTCGTGGCGCGCAACCTGTTCGACATGACGCCCGAGATGCTGGTGGCCGACGGCAGCGCCGACAAGTGGCTGGTCGACCCGCCGCGCGAAGGCGCCTTCGCGCTGGCCAAGGCGATGGCCGACCTGCACCAGCAGCCTGAACTGCGCACCGGTGGCTGGACGCCGCCCAAGCGCATCGTGTACGTGAGCTGCAACCCGTCGACGCTGGCACGCGACGCCGGCCTGCTGGTGCACCAGGCGGGCTACCGCTGCACCTTCGCGGGCGTGGTGAACATGTTCCCGCACACCGCGCACGTCGAGTCGATCGCGGTCTTCGAGCTGGAATGAAAAAAGGCCCCTCGGGGCCTTTTTTCTTGGGGTCGGAGCAAGCCGCTCAGTCGCGCTCGCCGCCGAAGATGCCCAGCAGGGCCAGCAGGCTCTGGAACACATTGAACATGTCCAGGTACAGGGCCAGCGTGGCGCTGATGTAATTGGTCTCGCCGCCGTCCATGATCTGCTTCAGGTCATAGAGCATGTAGGCCGAGAAGATGCCGATGGCCGCCACCGAGATCACCAGCATGCCGGTGCTCGAGCCCACGAAGACGTTGATGACCGCGCCGAGCATCAGCACCAGGGCGCCGACGAACAGGAACTTGCCCATGCCCGACAGGTCGCGCTTGATGACCGTGGCCAGCGAGGCCATCACGAAGAACACGCCGGCGGTGCCGCCGAAGGCCGTCATGATCAGTTCGGGGCCGTTCTTGAAGCCCAGCACCATCGCCAGCAGGCGCGACAGCATCAGACCCATGAAGAAGGTGAAGCCTAGCAGCACCGGCACGCCGGCGGCGGAGTTCTTGGTCTTCTCGATCGCGAACATGAAGCCGAAGGCGCCGCCGAGGAAGACGATCAGGCCGAGCCCGCCGGTGAGCGAGCGGGTGATGCCGGTGCTCACGCCGATCCAGGCGCCCAGTACGGTGGGCAGCAGGCTCAGCGCCAGCAGCCAGTAGGTGTTGCGCAACACGCGCTGGCGTTCGGCCTGCGGCAGTGTCTGGCCGTAGCCGGTGGAAGTGTCGAGGGTGGTCACACGGTCGTTCATGGCCGAAGCTCCTGAGGTTGCTGCATGCAATGACACGCAGTTGGGCGCATTCTAGGGGGCTGCAAGAGGGGGCCTTGCAAAGACCGTATGCCCGTTGTTCTTAAGCCCCGGTGGGACGCTGCGGCGCCCCGCCGTTATGCTGTCGGGTTTCGACGCAACCTGAGCCTATCCATGAAGACCAAATCATTCCTCGAACTCGCCGACGTCAAGGCCATCGCCGCTGCAGCGGAAGCCGAGGCCCTGAAGAACAACTGGGCCGTGACCATCGCCATCTCCGACGACGCCGGCAACCTGCTCTGGCTGCAGCGCCTGGACGGCGCCGCCGCGCTGTCCTCGCACATCGCTCCGGCCAAGGCACACACCGCCGCCATGGGCCGTCGCGAGAGCAAGGTCTATGAAGACATCATCAACGGCGGCCGCACCGCATTCCTGACGGCGCCCCTGGTGGAAGGCCTGCTCGAAGGCGGCGTGCCGATCGTGAAGGACGGCCACGTGATCGGCGCCGTGGGCGTGAGCGGCGTGAAGTCGAACGAAGATGCGCAGATCGCCAAGGCCGGCATCGCCGCGCTCGGCCTGTAAGCCTTTTCATTCGCCCAAAGCAAAACGCCGACCTGATGGTCGGCGTTTTCTTTTTTCGGGGCTTCAGCGTGAAAAAAAGCTTGGCTAGTCGGCGAACCGTTGGCTAGCAAAAAACGACCCTTCGGAGATGAATCTCCTCGAGTCGCCCCACGATGAAACTTGCGCGAGGGGCGGGCTGAACGACCTACTTGGTCAGGATCAGCTTGCCGAGTTTGGTGGCCTGAAGCCGGTAGAGCGAGCCGTTGTGCATGATGCCCACGGTCTTGCTTCCCTTCAGAAGCTCCGTGCTTTCGACCATCGGCGCCGGACGCGCTGCCTGGATCGATGCATGACCGCCACCCGATTGGTCGAGCGAAGGGTGGTTCAGGACAGAAAAGGCATTCGGGGTGGCTGGCATCTGGAGTTCCCTTTTATGGAAGCGATGAGTGAATGATAATGATTCTCAATATAAAGTCAATCGTCGCGATCAACTTTTTTTCGATCCGTCATTCACCCGTTCAGATCACTTCGTGTCGGGCTCGGTGATGAAGCCGATCTTGCGCACGCCGGCCTCACGCGCCTCGGCCATGGCCTTGGCCACGCGCTCGTAGCGCACGGCCTTGTCGCCGCGGATGTGCAGCTCGGGCTGCGGTTCCTTGGCGGCTTCGGCGGCCAGGCGGTTCGGCAGCTCGCTGTCGTCGATCTTCTGTTCGTTCCAGTAGTAGGCGCCGTCGGCCGTGACGCTGAACAGGATGTTCTGCGGCTTGGGCTGCTCGGGCTCGCTGCTGGCGCGGGGCAGGTCGATGTTGACCGCGTGCTTCATGACCGGCACGGTGATGATGAAGATGATCAGGAGCACCAGCATGACGTCGACCAGCGGCGTCATGTTGATCTCGTTCATCACCTCATCGGGTTCGTCTTGCGTTCCGAAAGCCATGATGCTGCTCAGCCCTTCTTGAGCGGAACCACGACGGCTTCGCCGCTGCCGCTTTGCACGCGGGCGCCGGTCACGAAGTAGGCGTGCAGGTCGTGGGCGAAGCTGTTGAGCTTGGTCAGCACGAACTTGTTGCCGCGCACCAGGGCGTTGTAGCCCAGCACGGCGGGGATGGCGACCGCCAGGCCCAGGGCCGTCATGATCAGTGCTTCGCCGATCGGGCCGGCCACCTTGTCGATGGTCGCCTGGCCGGCCGAGCCGATGCTCATCAGCGCGTGGTAGATGCCCCAGACGGTGCCGAACAGGCCGATGAACGGCGCCGTCGAACCCACCGAAGCGAGGATGGCCAGGCCGGTCTGCAGGCGCGCCGTGAAGGCGTCGATGCCGTTGCGCAGGGCGCGCGTGATCCAGTCGCTCACGTCAAGCGCGTCATGCAGGTGCGCCTTGGTGTTGCGGTGGTGGGCGGCGGCTTCGCGGCCTTCGAGCGCCAGGGCGCGGAACGGGTTGCTGTCGTCGGTGCCCAGCTTGTTCAGGGCGGTGGCGAAGTCTTCGCTGTGCCAGAAGTCCTGCGAGTGCTTGGCCAGGCGCTTGTATTTGATGACGTCGAGCGCCTTCACGATGATCACGATCCACGATGCGAGGGACATGCCGATCAACAGAACCGCGACTGCCTTGGTGACGAAGTCGCCCTGATTCCAGACGTTCATCAAGCCAAATTGGGAATCCATACGAAGTTGCTCCAGAGAAAAATTAGTTCAGGACGTAGTTGACGGGGGCGTCGTAAGACATGGCCTGCACCACGCCGTTGACCTTGCCGGGCACGAACCGGCATTTCATGATGTATTCGACGGCGGCTTCGTCGAGGCGGTCGAAGCCGCTGGACTTCTTGACCTCGGCGCTCTTGGGCAGGCCGTCGGCGCCCACGAGCACGCGCACGATCACCTTGCCCTGCTCGCCGAGGCGCTTGCTCATGGCGGGATAGACCGCCTTCGGGTTCTGCAGGTAGTCGGCATTGCTCGACGGCAGCTGCACGGCGGGCGGCGCCGGGGGCGACGGCGGCGGTGCGGGAGGGGCTGGCGGCGCGGGCGGTGCCGGTGGAGCAGGCGGGGGCGGCGGCTCGGTGGTGCCCGCGGGCGCGTTCGGCGCGGGCGTCGGCTTGGGTTCGCGGATGGCCTGCGGGCGCGGCGGCGGCGGCGCCTTGCTCACCTTGGGTTGCGGCGGCGGAGGAGGCGGGGGCGGCGGATCGGCTTTGGGTTTCGGCGGTTCGACGAACTGGCTCAGGATCTCGACGGGAATCACCACTTCGGCGGCCCGGCGCAGCAGGCCGCTTTGCAGCGCCCACAGCGCGGCGCCGTGAAACAGGATCACGCCGCCGGCAATGACGACAGTGCGCGACAGGCCAAGAAAGGAGGGAGGGGGGGCAAAGCGGTCAGACACGATCAACCATTCGAATGCGGGCACTACAAATCGTGCCCCGATTGCAGCAAAACCGCTACAGAGACGCTACTTGCGAAAAATCCACCAGACAGAGCCGGCGACGAGGATCAGGCTGCCGCCGAGAGCCGAGACGAGTTCCATGCTTTGCTTTCCTTGATGGAGTTGGCAAGCTGGATCGCTCTCGGCGCCGATTCGCAGTTCAAGGCGGCGACCGGGTGAGAGACACTGCACTGCGCCACGATGTCGCGGGCACAACCTTCACACTGGCCACACTGGGTGGCCACGCCGAGTTCGAACTGGACTTCGTCGAAAGTCATGCCCGCGCGCACGTGACGTGCGATTTCACGGTCAGAGACTCGGCGGCAGACGCAAACGATCATGGCGGTGAAAGCGGCAGTTGGCTGGCTGTTGGATGTGACTCATTATAAATAAGAATCCATCGCATTTGCAATCACTATGACTGACATGCAGTCGGAGTTTGCAAGCCGGTGTTACACCTCGGCCCAGAGCCGCAAGAGGTTGTGATAGTGGCCGGTGAGCGCCACGGTTTCCTCGCATTCGCCCAGGCGGGCGCGCAGTTTCTGGATGGTCTGGTCGAGTTCGAACAGCATGCCGCGCTGGGCGTCGCTGCGCACCATGCTCTGCAGCCAGAAGAAAGAGCACACCCGCGCCCCGCGCGTGACCGGGTGCACGCGATGCAGGCTGCTCGCCGGATAAAGGATGAGGTCGCCGGCCGGCAGCTTGACCTCGTGGGAGCCGTAGGTGTCGATCACTTCCAGCTCGCCGCCGTCGTAATCCTCCGGATCGCTCAGGAAGAGGGTGCACGACAGGTCGGTGCGCAGCTGCTGGCTGCTGCCCGGCACCGCGCGCACCGAGCCGTCGACATGCACGCCGTAGTGCTCGCCGCCCTCGTAGCGGTTGAACAGCGGCGGCACGAAACGCGCGGGCAGCGCGGCCGAGAAGAACAGCGCGTGGCGCGAGAGCGCGGCCAGGATGGTCGCGCCGAGTTCGCGCGAGACGGGCGAAGACTCCGGCAACTGGCGGTTGCGCTTCACCTGGGCGCCTTGGTCTCCCACGGTTTCGCGGCCGTCGACCCAGTGGGTGGCGTCGAGTGCGGCGCGCATCTCGCGCACCTGGTCCGGGCTCAGCACGTCGGGCACATGCAGCATCATTTCGGTGAACTCCACAAGAAAAAAGCCCCGGCGCAGGCCGGGGCTCGAGTGTCGCACCGCGCCTGCCGCAGGGGCCGGCACGGAGGCGACGCGGTCGTCGGGATCAGAACGCGAAGTTCGCGGTGATCTTGGCCGAGCGAGGGATGCCCGGCGTGTAGCGGTAGCCGCTCTTGTTGATGGCGGCCGCGTACTGCTTGTCGAACACATTGGCGATGTTCAGCTGGATGTCGACGTTCTTGTTGATGCGGTACGACGCCATGGCATCGAACACCCAGTAGGAGTCGATGTAGGCCGGCGTGCCCACGGCGCCGTCGGTGCCGCGGTGCAGCTTGCCGTTGTAGCGCGCGCCGCCGCCGACCGTCAGGCCGAACGGGAACTGGTAGGTGGTCCAGGCCGTGAAGGAGTTCTTCGGCGTGTAGGTCAGCACGTTGGTGCCGTCGGCCGTGACGTTGGGGCCGCTTTGCACCTTGGTGTCCATCGTCGTGAAACCGGCGCTCATGCCCCAGCGTTCGGTGATGGTGCCCGCCACGCCCAGCTCGATGCCCTGCACGCGCTTCTTGCCGCTCTGGTAGTACAGCGCGGTGTTGGTCGGGTCCTGCACCACTTCATTGGTCACGTCGGTGCGGTAGACCGCGCCGGTCAGCGACAGCTTGTCGTCCAGCACGTCCCACTTCGTGCCCACTTCGAAGGTCTTGGCCTTTTGCGGCAGGAAGTCGGTGCGCGCCGCGCTGTTGCCCGTGCCGGCGGCCGACAGCGAGAAGTTCGCGCCGCCCGGGGGCTGGGCCGAGGTGCCGTAGGCCGCGTAGATGCTGCCGTTCTTCGCGGGCTTGTAGACCACGCCGATCTTGCCGGTGAACAGGTTGTCGGAGAGCTTGAGCGACGAGGGCACCAGCGTGCCGACCGGCAGGCCGGGGTTGGTCGTTGCGGTCGACAGCGTCGCGCTCTGGAACGAGGTGCTGTAGTGATCGAAGCGCAGGCCGCCGGTGATCTGCCATTGCTCGTTGAGCTTGATGGTGTCGAAGGCGTACAGGCCGACCGTGTTGGTCACGCCCTTGCTGTCGGCGCCGCTGAGCATGCGGTTGTAGCCGTTCACGTAGGGGTTCGGCGCGTACAGGTTGGCCACGGGCCAGGCGCCGTTCTGCACGACCTTGCCGTTGAACGTGGCGCCGGGGCTGAAGTAGCCCAGGCTCGACTGCTCTTCACGGATCAGCTCGACGCCAGCGCTGAGCGAGTGGCTCAGGCTGCCGGTGTTGAACTTGGCGGTCACGTTCGTCTGGTTGACGAAGATCGTGTTTTCCTGGTTCTTGTTGGTCGGCAGGTTGCGCGTGGTCGTCCAGGTCGACGGCAGGCCCGGGATCGGCGTGCTGAGGAACGCGGTGTTGCCCGAGGGCGGCGGGTTGCCGTTGGTGCCCAGGCCGCCGAGCATGAACGCCGTCAGCATGTAGTCCTGCTTCGTCTTGCCGTAACGGGTGGTGTTGCGCAGCGTGATGTCGGGCGTGAAGTCGTGCTCCACGCGCGCCGTGAACATGTCGGCCGTCACCTTGTTGAAGTCGTAGGCGGTACCGTAGAAATTCTTCGGATCGACCGGCGCCGCGTAGTTCAGGAAGCTGCGGCGACGTGCACCAAGGGCGACCGGGTCGGGATTCGAATAGCTGGGCAGGCCGATGGTCGGCACGCCGCCATCGGGCACGTTGTCCTGGTCGACGTGCAGGTAGTCGAAGTAGAAGCGCGTGGGCGAATTCAGGCCGAGCGCGATCGACGGTGCAATGGCCGTGCGCTTGTTCTTGACGAAGTCGCGGCCGGGCACGCCCGAGTCTTCCATCGCCGCATTCAGGCGGAAGGCGGCGCCGATGCCGTTGGCGCTGCTGAGCGACTTGTTCCAGTCGATGCTGCCGCGCTTGTAGTCGGCGCTGCCGAAACCGAGCGAGCCCAGGAAGCTGTCTTCGAGCTTCGGCTTCTTGGTGACGAGGTTGATGTAGCCGGTGGGCGAGGTGCGGCCCACATCGGTGCCCGACGGGCCCTTCACGACTTCGACCTGCTCGATGTTGAACATGTCGCGCGAGACCGAGCCCAGGTCGCGGATGCCGTCCACGAAGATGCTGCTGGAGCTGTCGAAGCCGCGCATGAACACGGCGTCGCCGGTGTTCGTGTTGCCGTTCTCGCCCAGGAAGAAGGTGCCGACGCCGGCGGTATTGCGCAGCGCTTCGGTGAGCGTGGTCGCACCTTGTTCGCGAATGATCTGTTCCTTGATCACCTGGATGGTCTGCGGCGTGTTCACCAGCGGGGCCGTGAACTTCGGGTTGGCCGAGGTGTCGGTCTTGTAGTCGGCGGCGCTCGAATCCTGCACGCGGACTTCAGGCAGGGCCCGCCCGGTCTGGGCAAAGGCGGCGGGGGCTGCGATGACCAGCAGCGTGGCTGCGGCGGCACCCGAAAGGTGAGGAACGGCGCGTGCGACGGCGTGTTTGCGGCTCTTGATATAGGCCATGTTGTTTTCTCCAGAAAGGGCGGGCGGGCAGAGCTCGACTGGCTGGGTCCGGGCGGCGCACTCTCGGGGAGAAAAAGGGCGGCAAGACTGGCTGGGTGAGCTGATTTGCGAAGGGTTTTTGCAAATCGATGCAAATGATATTGCTTCTCAATACCAAGGTGCTCAACTGGCCGCTTTTAACCAGAAAGTTTCGCTCGCTCCGTTGCCGGCGCGCAACTGACGAGGCCGCGCGGGCCGTTCAATAGACGTCGCGGCGGTAGCGTCCGCTGGCCGACAGCTCGGCCCAGAGGTCGTCGCCGGCGATCTGCCGCAGCGCCGCGTCCACGCCCGATGCCATGCCCTGCAGGCTGCCGCAGACATAGACGGCGGCGCCGTCGCGCAGCCAGGCCTGCAGCGTGTCGGCCACCTGCAGCAGGCGGTGCTGAACGTAGAAGCGCTCGGCCTGGTCGCGCGAGAACACCATGTCGAGCCGCGCGAGCGTGCCGTCGGCCTGCCAGGCTTCGATTTCCTCGCGGCAGAGGAAGTCGTGGGCGGACTGGCGCTCGCCGAACACCAGCCAGTTGTCCTTGCGGCCGGCAGCGGCGCGTGCGCGCAGGTGGGCGCGCAGGCCGGCCAGGCCGGTGCCGTTGCCGATCAGGATCAGCGGGCGGTTCTCGTTGCCCTCGAGCCGGAAGCCGCGGTGCGGCCGCAGGCGCAGCGCCACGGAGTCGCCGACAGAAAGCGTCGAGGTGAGCAGGCCCGACGCGGCGCCCATCGAGCCGTCGGGATGCTGTTCCTGCCGCACGAGCAGCTGCAGTTCGCCGTCGGCGGGCAGGGAGGCGATCGAGTAGTCGCGCGGCCGCGTCGGGTCGCTTGCGATGGCGACCTGCACCAGGTCGCCCGATGCCCAGTGCGGCAGGGCGCCGGCTTGCGGCGTGAGTCCGAGATGGAAGACAGGTCCGCCCGTGCTGCCGGCGTTGAGCAGTTCGCGCCGCGTGAGCCGCCAGGGCGCGAAGCTTGCCGGGGCGTCGTCGCCGCCCTCCGGCACATCACCCCAGCGGGCGTGCCAATCGGCGAGCGCGGCGGGATCGCTGTTGTCGACCTCGATGGGATCGAAGTCGCGCACGGCGCCGGCCGTGTGAAGCCACGCATCGAGCGCGCGGCCGAAGCCGCAGAAGTGGGCGTACTGGCGGTCGCCGAGCGCCAGCACGGCGTAGCGCAGCGATGGCAGCGCCAGCGGCGCGCCCATCACGCGCTCGGCGAACACGCTGGCGCCGTCGGGCGCATCGCCTTCACCGTAGGTGCTGGCCACGAAGAGGGCGCGGCGGGCCGAAGCCAGCGTGGCGCTGTCGAGGGCGTTGAGGGCCATCACGCGCACGGCCGTGCCGGCCGCGCGCAGCCGTCGCGCGGTCTGCCACGCGATGGTTTCCGCCTGGCCGGTCTGGCTGGCGAACAGCACGAGGGTGGGCGACGTCTGCGCGCCGTCACCGGCCGACAGGGCCGCGGCTTCGCGTGCGGCCGTGGCCTGCAGCCGTCGCTGGCGTGCGTAGATGCCCAGGCACAGCGCGGCATAGGCCGTGACCGTCGCGCTGGCGCCCAGCGCACGCCACAGGGTCTCGGTCATGCGCCCGCCTGCGCCTGCCACGCGGGCGTGGCGCGCTCGGAGATCGATCCGTCGTCGGCACGGGCGATGAACAGGGCCGCGATGTCGCGCTGCTGCGCGAAGGTCAGCCCCTCGTCGGGGCCGAGCACGGTCAGCACGGTGGCGAGCGCATCCGCCTGCATGCACTGCGGATGCAGCACCGTGACGCTGGCCAGCGCATGCGCCACCGGCTCGCCGTCGCGCGGATCGATGGTGTGCGACCAGCTGCGGCCTTCGAGCGCGCGCCGATGCCAGCGGTCACCCGAGGTGGCGACGGCCATGTCGGCCAGGGGGATGCGTTGCGGGGTCGGCATCTCGGTGTCGACCTGGACCTGCCACGGTGCACCGCCGGGCCGCCGGCCGATGCCGCGCAGCTCGCCGCCGATCTCGAACAGCAGGTCGGTGAGGCCGAGCGCGCGCAGCGCGTCGACGCCGTGGTCCACCGCGAAGCCCTTGGCGATGCCCGACAGGTCGAGCTGCACGCCGCCGGGTTGCAGCAGCGTGGGGGCGGCCTCGTCGAATGCCAGCCGTTGCCAGCCGACGTTCGAACGGGTCGCGGCCAGCGCGTCGGGTGAGGGCAGGGCGTTGTCCTGCGCCGCCGCAGGTCCGAAGCCCCAGCGCGCCACCAGCGCACCGACCGTCGGATCGATCGCGCCGCCGCTGGCCTGCGCCCACGCGAGGGCGCACTGCATCACCTGTGCGAATTCGGCGGGCAGCGCATGGCGCGAGCCGGCGGGCGCGGCGTTGAAGCGGCTGATGAGGGAGTCGGGCTCCCAATGGCTCATTTGGTCGATCACGCGCGCGAGCGCCGCCTCGACCGCCTCGCGCACTTGCGCGAGCGGCAGCATCTGCGGGTTGTCGAAGCGCAGCGACCAGGTCGTGCCCATCGTCTGTCCGCCGAGCTGCTGGAGGCTGGCGGGATCGGCGGGACGGGGGACGGCCGCGTTGGCGTAGCCGCCCGCGCGCCAGGTGCTGAAGGAAAGGCCCAAGGAAAAACGCAGGGTCAGGGCATCACTTCCAGGGTGGCCGCGTAGCTCAGGCGGCGTTCCTTGGCTTGCGGCACGGTGGTCTTGCTGTCCTTGGTGCTGGCGTCGAGCCAGTACATGCCGGCGGCCGGCCAGGTCACGCTGAACTGGCCCTTGTCGTCGGTCTTGAGCTTGAGCTCGTCGAGCTTGTCGCGGTACTGGGTGTTGCCGGCGGTCACGGTCACTTCGAGGTCCTTGGCGGGCTTGCCGTCCAGGTGCAGCGTGAAGGTGGCCTTTTCGCCCTTGGCCAGGTCGGTCGGGCTGCCGGCCGAGATCAGTTCCAGGCCCTGGCCGATGGGCTTGAGCGCCGAGGGCTTGCCGACGGTCACGAAGGTCTCGATGCGGCCGGCCGATTGGGTGATGGTCACTTCCTGCGCATCGGCCGGGATTTCCTTGGCGATGGTTTCGGCCGTGCCGCGGGCGCGCTTGTTCTGGCCCGTGGCCTTGTCCTTCCAGGCGGCGAACGCGCCGTTGTTGACCACCGCGATGCGGTAGGTGCCCGGCTGCGCGACGTTCACGTCGAACACGTTGCGCAGCTTGAGCTTGGCCTCGGATTCCGGCTTGACCGTGCTGCCGTCGGGGGCGGTGATCTGCAGGCCGTCCAGGCGCAGCGGCGCATGGTTGGCAACGAACAGGTCGTTCGACACGGCGGCGTCGACGCTCACGGTGTCGGCCTTCGACAGCACGGTGGTCGAGGGCAGCAGCCAAGCGTTGTGCGCCTGGGTCACGGAAGCAACGGCCGAAAGGGCGAGGGCGAGGCCGGCGGCGCGCAGGGTGAAGCGGGTCATGGTGGTCCTTGGAATGAGAGAGAGAGGGCGGATTGGTCGGAAGTCAGGGCTTGAGTTCGAGCTTGATTTCGCCGAGCTCTTCCTTGCCGGCTGCGACCGGTTGCGCGGCGGCGGTGGGCGGCCACTGGAACGGGATGGTCACGACCTCGCGGCCGCCGACTTCGCGGGCGGCTTCCACCACCAGCTTGTAGGCGCCGGGGGCGAGCTTGGGCATTGCGCCCGAGCCTTCGGTGAAGCTCAGCTGGTGCTTGCCGGCAGGCTTGGAGGCGCCGGTCACGCCGTCGACCGGCACTGCCAGTTCACGGCCGCCGCGGCGCCACCACTGGCGCATGTCCTTGAGCCACTTGGTGCCTTCGCCTTCGGGGTTGTTGGTCTTGGTGCGCACGTCGTACCAGACGGCCAGCGTGCCGGCCATCGAGCTGTCGGCGCGTTCGATCCATGTCGCCACGTAGGGGCGGTGGTACTCCGACACATTGAGCCGGGGGATCTCGATGTTGACCGACAGGCCGGCAGCGATGGCCGGGGCCGCGAACAGCGCCGACATGGCGATCGGTGCGAGCGAGTAGCGAAGGTGCACGGGAAAACCTCTTTCTTCCTGAATCAGCAAAGACGACGCACGGGCCGATCCGTCGATCGGATCGGTCAGTGAATGAACAGCAACGCGAGCAGCACCGGCACCACAAGCCCCATGCCCACCATGGGCCAGGTGAAGGGGCGGTTGCCCGCATGCATCTTGAGAATGAACAGCCCGGTGACCGAGAAGACCAGCGTGGCGGCCGCGAAGATGTCGATGAACCAGCTCCAGGCGGTGCCGGTGTTGCGGCCCTTGTGCAGGTCGTTGAAGTAGGAGAGCCAGCCGCGGTCGGTGCGCTCGTATTCGACCTCGCCCTCGGGCAGGCTCAGGCGCAGCCAGGCGTCGCCGCCGGGGCGGGGGAGCGAGAGGTAGATTTCGTCGTCGGACCACTCGGCCTCGCGGCCGGCGGTGTCGATGTCCCATTGCTTGCGCAGCCAGGCTTGCAGTTCGGCGGGCAGCGGCGCCTTGCCCTGCTGGGCCTTGGCGGCCGGCAGCTGCTGTTCGAGGCGGGCGCGCAGCGCGTCGTCGACGGTGCCGTTGTGCGTGGTGACGACCGGCTTGGCCTCGATCTGGCCCGCGTGGTTGAGCGTGAAGCCCGTGACGCTGAACAGGATCATCCCGACGAGACAGATGGCGGAACTGACCCAATGCCACTCGTGGAGGGTCTTGAGCCAATAGGCGCGGCGGCGGTTGTCGGAACGGGCGGGGGCAGTCATCGAAAGCGCGAATTGTAGTCGCGCGAATGAGAATGACTGCTATTCAGTGGCTATGAAGTTAAGTAAAGAGCAATAAAAAACGGGGCCGAAGCCCCGTTTGTTTGCAATGCGTGGCGGCGTTGCGTTGTGCTTACTCGAGCTCGCCCACTTGCAACTGCAGGTAGTTCTGCAGGCCGACGCGGTCGATCAGGTCGATCTGCGTCTCGAGGAAGTCGATGTGCTCCTCGGTGTCGTCCAGGATCTCTTGCAGCAGGTCGCGCGAGACATAGTCGCGCACCGATTCGCAATGCGCGATGCCGTCCTTGATGGTCGCCTGCGCGCCGGTTTCGGCGCCGAGGTCGCAGCGCAGCAGCTCGGGCACGTCTTCGCCGATGTTCAGCTTGCCCAGGTCCTGCAGGTTGGGCAGGCCGTCGAGCATGAAGATGCGGTCCATGAGCTTGTCGGCGTGCTTCATCTCGCCGATGGATTCCTCGTATTCCTTCTTTGCCAGCTTGTCCAGGCCCCAGTGCTTGAGCATGCGGTAGTGGAGGAAGTACTGGTTGATGGCAGTCAGCTCGTTCTTGAGCTGCGCCTGCAGGTGTTCGATGACTTTGGGGTCGCCCTTCATGATTATTTTCCTTGTTCTGAAAGCGGTGATTGTCGGAGGGGCGAACACGCACTTGCAAGCAAACCCATGCTGCGCCGGTCTGCATGCGTGTGATGGTGATACACGTTCGTATTGACCTGACGCAAGGCGATGCGCGAGGCGATGGCAAACATAGCGGGTTCCAATACTTTCAATAGTTGATATCTATCAAAAACGATATATTGGTAGTTATACTCATGGCTCACGCTTATTTTTCCAACCGCAGCATCCAAGGAATCACATGTCCCTGATCAACACCGCAGTCCAACCTTTCAAGACCCAGGCTTACCTCAACGGCAAGTTCATCGATGTGTCCGACGAGACGCTCAAGGGCAAGTGGTCTGTGCTGATCTTCATGCCGGCGGCCTTCACCTTCAACTGCCCGACCGAAGTCGAAGACGCGGCCGACCACTACCCCGAGTTCCAGAAGCTGGGTGCCGAGGTCTACATCGTGACCACCGACACGCACTTCTCGCACAAGGTCTGGCACGACACGTCGCCGGCTGTCGGCAAGGCCAAGTTCCCCCTGGTGGGCGACCCGACCCACACGCTGACCAACGCGTTCGGCGTGCACATCCCCGAAGAAGGCCTGGCACTGCGCGGCACCTTCGTGATCAACCCCGACGGCATCATCAAGACCGCCGAAGTGCACTCCAACGAAATCGCCCGCGACGTCAAGGAAACCCTGCGCAAGCTCAAGGCCGCGGTCTACACCGCCGAGCACCCGAACGAAGTCTGCCCGGCCAAGTGGAATGACGGCGACAAGACCATCGCTCCGTCGTTCGACCTCGTCGGCAAGATCTAAGCGCCCCGCGCAAAGCCCGGGCGCTCACGAGGCCCCGGGCTTTTTTGTCCCCAGTTGATAGTTTCCAGTTATCGAAAGAGAGTCCGCCATGCTTGACGCCAGCACCAAAGCCCAATTGAAGAGTTACCTCGAACGCGCCACGCAGCCGATCGAGATCGTTGCCTCGCTCGACGACAGCAAGGCTTCGGGCGAAATGCTGTCGCTGCTGAAGGACGTTGCCGAAGTCTCGCCGCTGGTCACGCTGACCGAAAGCCGCGACGACAACCACCGCAAGCCCTCGTTCTCGGTCAACCGCCCGAGCGAAAACCACGGCCCGCGCTTTGCCGGCCTGCCGATGGGCCATGAATTCACGTCGCTGATCCTTGCGCTGCTGCAGATCGGCGGCTACCCCCCGAAGGTCGAGCGGGCCGTGCTCGACCAGATCAAGGCGCTCGACGGCGACTTCGAGTTCGAGATCTACGTCTCGCTCACCTGCCACAACTGCCCCGACGTGGTCCAGGCGCTGAACCTGATGGCCATCCAGAACCCGCGCATCCGCACCACGATGATCGAGGGCGGCACCTTCCAGGACGAAGTGAAGGAACGCCAGATCATGGCCGTGCCGACCGTGTTCCTGAACGGCACCGAGTTCGGCCAGGGCCGCATGAGCCTGGAAGAAATCCTCGCCAAGATCGACACCAGCGGCGTCGAGCGCGAAGCCGCGAAGATCGCCGCCAAGGACGCGTTCGACGTGCTGATCGTCGGCGGTGGCCCCGCCGGTGCCGCAGCTGCGGTGTACGCCGCGCGCAAGGGCATCCGCACGGGTGTCGCCTCGGAGCGCTTCGGCGGCCAGGTGCTCGACACGCTGGGCATCGAGAACTTCATCTCGATCAAGGAAACCGAAGGACCGAAGTTCGCCCACGCCCTCGAAGAGCATGTGCGCGACTACGACGTCGACATCATGAACCTGCAGCGCGCCAAGGCCCTGGTGCCGGGCAAGGACCTCATCGAGGTGCAGCTCGAAAGCGGCGCGTCGCTCAAGAGCAAGACGGTCATCATCTCGACCGGTGCCCGCTGGCGCAACATCAACGTGCCGGGCGAGCACGAGTTCAAGAACAAGGGCGTGGCCTACTGCCCGCACTGCGACGGCCCGCTGTTCAAGGGCAAGCGCGTCGCGGTGATCGGCGGCGGCAACTCGGGCGTCGAGGCGGCCATCGATCTGGCCGGCATCGTCGGCCATGTGACGCTGATCGAGTTCGACACGCAACTGCGCGCCGACGCCGTGCTGCAGCGCAAGCTCAAGAGCCTGAAGAACGTCGACATCTTCACCAACGCACAGACCACCGAGATCACCGGCGACCAGAAGGTCAACGGGCTGGTCTACAAGGACCGCGCATCGGGCGAGCTGAAGAAGGTCGAGCTCGAAGGCGTGTTCATCCAGATCGGCCTGGTGCCCAACACCGACTGGCTCAAGGGCACGGTCGAGCTGACGAAGCACGGCGAGATCGTCGTCGACGCGCGCGGCCAGACCTCGGTGCCCGGCGTGTTCGCGGCGGGTGACGTCACCACGGTGCCGTTCAAGCAGATCATCATCGCGGCCGGCGACGGCGCGAAGGCGGCGCTCGGTGCGTTCGACCACCTGATCCGCACGACGGCCCCTGCATGAGTAAGTCTTAAGTGCCTGAAGTTGTGAAGATGAGAATTATTCTCATACAATAAAAACACGGGCACACCGCTGCCCCTCATTGCCAGCCAGGTCACTCGCGCAAGCCTTTGCGCCTCAAGGTCCAGCAAGCAGTTCTTCAACTGTTTTCTGGACCTTTTTCGTGGCCGCTCATTTCCCTCGACCGTCTTCCCATCGACCCGCGCTGCTGCCCTGGCTGATCGCCTCTGCCTTCGGCATGGCCGCCGCGCCTGCGTGGTCCCAGCAGCTCGCGGCGCTCGGCGAAGTGGTGGTGAGCGGATCGCGCTCGGAGCAGGCCAGGGACGACCTGCCGCTGAGCATCGAGGTCATCAACCGCCAGGACATCGAGAGCAAGCAGATCCACGACATCCGCGATGCCGTGCGCGACCTGCCCAACGTGTCGGTCAAGCGTTCGCCTGCGCGCTTCGGGTTGGCGCAGGGCAATACCGGCCGCGACAGCAACGCGGGCTTCAACATCCGCGGCCTGGACGGCAACCGCGTGCTGCTGCTGACCGACGGCATCCGCACGCCGCGCAGCTACGTGTTCAGCGCCAATGCGTTCGGGCGTGACTACTTCGACATCAGCCTCATCGAGCGCATCGAGATCATCAAGGGCCCGGCCTCGGCGCTCTACGGTTCGGACGGCCTGGCCGGGCTGGTCAACTTCATCACCCGCGAGCCCTCGTCCTTCCTGCGCGAGGGCAAGACCTTCGGCGGCAGCGCGAACATCGGCTACAGCGGCGAAGACAACGGCGTGCGCGGCGGCGTCACGCTGGCGGGCAAGGCGAACGACGTGCTCGAATGGCTGGTGTCCGCCAACCTCGGGCGCGCCAGCGAGCTCGAGAACCGGGGCTCGCTCAACGTGCCCAACCTCGACCGCACCACGCCCAACCCGCAGCGCGACCAGACCCGCTCGCTGCTGGCCAAGGCCATCCTCACGCCCAACGCCGACCAGCGCCACGCCTTCACCTTCGAACATGTCGAGAAGAGCAGCCGCTACAACCTGCTGTCGGGCGTGGCCAAGCCGCCGTATGCGTCCACCTCGGTGATCGGCCTCAATGCCAAGACCGACCTGGACCGCGACCGCCTGACCTACGAAGGCCGGCTGCGCCTGAACAGCGTGGTGGCCGACAACCTGTTCGCCGTCGTGAGCTACCAGAAGGCCGGCTCGCGCGAGTACATCTACGAAGACCGCTTCACCGCGGCCGACCGCACGCGCGACGTCACCTACGACGAGAACACCTGGCAGTTCGGCCTGCAGGCCGACAAGACGATCCGCATGGGCAGCTGGGCCCAGAAGATCACCTACGGCCTGGACTACACGCGCACCAACGTCGAGAACCTGCAGACCGGCCTCGTGCCGCCGGCCGGCGAGAGCTACCCGCTCAAGCGCTTTCCCGACACGCGCGAAACCTCGACGGCCTTCTACGTGCAGGACGAGTTCATCCACGACCGCTGGAGCATCACGCCCGGCATCCGCTTCGACCGCTTCTCGCTCGATGCGAAGCAGGCCGGCTTCAACGCGCAGGCCGTGTCGCTGTCGGGCTCGGCCGTGTCGCCCAAGCTGGGCGTGCTGTTCCGCGCCACGCCGCAGTTCAGCGTGTACGGCAACTACGCCTCGGGTTTCAAGGCGCCCAATGCGTTCCAGGTGAACAACTTCTTCGAGAACGTGATCTCGGGCTACAAGACGATCCCGAACCCGAACCTCAAGCCCGAGAAGAGCCAGAACATCGAGCTGGGCGTGCGCGGTCGCACCGGCCTCCTGAGCTTCGACGTGGCCGCCTTCACCGGCGACTACAAGGACCTCATCGAGAACGACAGGCTCGTGGGTGGGCGCGGCATTCCGCGCATCGACCCGCTGATCTACCAGACCGTCAACGTCGGGCGCGCGCGCATCAGCGGCTTCGAGATCAAGGGCGAACTCGACTTCACCGAGAACGGCAACGGCTTCTCTGTGCCCTTCGCCTACGGCCGCACGCAAGGCCGCGACCGCACCAACAACCGGCCGCTCAACTCGATCGATCCGCAGAAGTTCAGCGCCGGACTCAAGTACCAGGCGCCGGCCTGGAGCGTGCGCCTCGATGCGGTTCATCATGGCGCCAAGGAGTGGGAAGACGTCGATCGCAGCGAAGTGACCTCGGGCCTGCAGTTCCGCACGCCGGCGGCCACCACGCTGGACATCAGCGCGCAGTGGCGCATCCGCAAGGACCTGCGCCTGAACGCGTCGGTGACCAACCTCACCAACAAGCGCTACTGGATGTGGAGCGATGTGCGCGGCGTGACGACCACCTCGGCCATCCGCGACGCCTACACCCAGCCGGGCCGAAGCTTCAACGTCTCGCTCGTGGCGGACTTCTGATCCGCCCTCACAACAAAGGACACCCGATGAATGCCGAAGACATCCGCACCCGTTTCGCCGAACTGCGCGCCAAGGGCATGCGCCACAAGGACGCGGCCGCGGCCATGGGCCTGAGCGAAGGCGATGCGATTGCGGCACACACCGGCGCGCACGACAAGGCGCTGCGCGCCACGCGGCTGAAGGGCCCGTGGGTCGAGCTGCTGCAAGCCTTGGAGCTGTGTGGCCCCGTGCTGGCGCTCACCCGCAACGAGACCACGGTGCACGAGAAGACCGGCGTCTACGAGAAGGTGTCCGGCAGCGACGCGATGGGGCTCGCGCTGGGCGAGGTCATCGACCTGCGCCTGTTCTTCAGCCGCTGGCATGCAGGGTTCGCGGTCAGCGAGGCGGCGGCCAATGCCGGCGTGCCGCCGTCGCTGAGCCTGCAGTTCTTCAGCCCGCAGGGCGTGGCAGTGCACAAGATCTTCGTGCGCGATGCGACCGATCGCGATGCGTTCCAGTCGGTCATCGACACCTACACCGCCGCACCCGACGCACCGGTGCAGTTCGTGCCCGCCGAGAAGAAGGCGGCGCCACGCGACGACGGCGCCATCGATGCGGTCGCACTGGCCGACGCCTGGCGCGGCATGCAGGACACGCACGAGTTCTTCGGCCTGCTCAACAAGTTCGATGTGGAGCGCCAGCAGAGCTTTCGCCTCACCGAAGGCGAGTTCACGCAGCGGGCCGAAACGGGGGCGGTGCGCGAACTGCTGCTCGAGGCTTCGTTCGACGGCACGCCGATCATGGTGTTCGTCGGCAGCCCCGGCTGCATCCAGATCCATTCCGGGCCGGTCGTGCGCATCGAGCCGATGGAGATGCACGGCATGCAGTGGCTCAACGTGCTCGACCCCGGCTTCAACCTGCACCTGCGCGAAGACCGCATCGCGAGCGTGTGGATCGTCCAGAAGCCGACCAGCGACGGCATCGTGACCTCGGTGGAGGCTTTCGATGGCGAGGGCGAACTGATGGCGATGTTCTTCGGTGCGCGCAAGCCGGGCGTGCCCGAGCGCGCGGAGTGGCGCCAGATCGTGGCCAAGCTCTCGCGCCTGGCCACCTCGGAAGCGCCAGCGCGATGAGTGCTGACACCTTTCCGGGCGTGGTCGAGATCAAGGCCTTCGTGCCGGCGAAGGACTTCGCGCTCTCCATTGCCTTCTACCAGGACCTGGGCTTCACGCTGGCCTCGAACGAGGACGGCATTGCTTACTTCTTCTGTGGCGAGAGCAGCTTCCTGCTGCAGGACTTCTACGTCCAGACCCATGCAGAGAATTTCATGATGCATCTGCTGGTCGATGACGCGCTGGCCTGGTGGGACCGCGTGCAGGCGCAGCGGCTGACCGAACGCTACGCAGTGCAGACCACGCCGCCCGCCGAGCGCCCGTGGGGCATGGTCGATTTCACGCTGACCGACCCGACCGGTGTGTTCTGGCGCATCGCGCACAACATTCCCCGGCGCGGCTGACGCGCATCTTTCTCTTTCGCTGTCCGTGACCCCATGACTGAACCACGCGATTCCTCTTTTCTTTCTTCTTCCGTGCCGCGTCGTCGTGATGCGCTGCGCCTGCTGTCTGCTGCAGCGCTCGGCGCGGGCGCGTGGCCCGCGTTCGCGCAGGACAGCAAGCGCCTGCCGCGGCTGGTCACGGTCAGTGGCGCGATCACCGAGGTGGTCTATGCGCTCGGCGCCGAAGGCCAGCTGGTCGGCACCGACACGACCAGCCTGTTTCCCGCTGCGGCGCGTGCCACGCCCAAGGTGGGCTACATGCGTCAGCTGTCGGCCGAAGGGCTGCTCTCGCTGAAGCCCGACGCGATCATCGCGACCAACGAGTCGGGCCCGACCGTCGTGCTCGACCAGATTCGCACGGCCGGCGTCAAGGTCGAGATCATCGAGGCCGACCACAGCTGGGGCGAGGTGCAGCGCAAGGTGCAGGCCGTGGGCCGCGCAGCTGCCAAGGAGGTGCAGGCGCGCGAACTGCAGGCCCGGCTCGATGCCGAATGGGCACAGGTGCTGCAGCGCATCGGCGGCGCGAAGGGGCGCAAGCCGAAGGTGCTGTTCGTGCTGTCGCACAGCGCGAGCCCGCAGGTGTCCGGCGAGAAGACCGCGGCGCATGCGGTGATCGGTTTCGCGGGCGGCGTGAATGCGCTGGGCGGCTTCCACGGCTACCGGCCGATGACGGCTGAGGCCATGGCCAGTGCGGCGCCCGACATCATCCTCACAAGCACGCAGAGCATCGAGGCGCACGGCGGCGTCGAGCGCTTCTGGCAGCGGCCCGAGCTGGCGCTCACGCCGGCGTACAAGAAGCGTGCGCTGATCACGCAGGACGCCTTGCTGCTGCTGGGCTTCGGCCCGCGCCTGCCGGCCGCCATCGGTGAACTGCACGACAAGTTCCGGGCCGCGCTCGCATGAGCCAGCGCTTGGGGGCGCGTGCCGTGCTGGGCGGCAGCGCGGTGCTGCTCGCCGCAGCCTTCGCTATGGGCGCCGTGTCGGGGGCCTATGCCATCAGTCTTTCGCAGCTCTGGAATGTGTTGACCTCGCTGGGGCAGGGTGCAAGCGGCCAGTCGCCCGAGCACCTCGTGTTCCTCAACATCCGCTTGCCGCGCCTGATTCTCGGCGTGGCGGCGGGTGCGGGGCTCGGCATGGCGGGCACGCTGATGCAGGGGCTGTTCCGCAATCCGCTGGCCGACCCGGGGCTGATCGGCATCAGCAGCGGCGCAGCGCTGGCGGCCGGCGTCACCATCGTGCTGGGCGCCTCGTTCTGGCCGATGCTGCCGCGCACGCTCGGCAGCTGGACGCTGGTGCTCATGGCCTTCGGCGGCGGCTTCGTCGTGACCTTGCTGATCTACGGCCTGTCGCGCAGCGAAGGCGGCACGCGCATGGCGCTGATGCTGCTGGCGGGCATTGCGATCAACGCGCTGGCCGGCGCCGGCCTCGGCCTCTTGAGCGTGATGGCGACCGACGAGCAACTGCGCAGCCTGCAGTTCTGGCTGCTGGGCAGCCTGGGCGGCGCGCGCTGGAGCGCGGTCATCCTCGTGGGTGTGGCGGTGTTGCTGTCGTGCTGGGCTGCGGCATCGCTCGCTTCGCCCCTGAACGCCATCGCACTCGGCGAGGCGCAGGCGGCGCTGTTGGGCGTGGACGTGGAGCGCACCAAGCGGCGCGCCGTGGTCATCACGGCGGTGGCGGTGGGTGCGGTGACGGCCACGACCGGGATCATCGGTTTCATCGGCCTGATCGCGCCGCACTGGGTGCGCATGGTGGCCGGGCCTGATCACCGCATCGTGCTGCCGGCCTCGGCGCTGCTGGGCGCGGCGCTGGTGCTCGCGGCCGACACGGTGGCGCGCACCGTGATGGCGCCGGCCGAGCTGCCGCTGGGCGTGCTCACGGCCTTCATCGGCGTGCCGATGTTCCTCTTGATGCTGCGGCACTTCAGGGGGCGCATATGACGGCGGCGAAGGGACACGGAGCGCTGGCGTGCGCCGCTGTCGAGGTGCGCATCGGCGCGAAGACGCTGTTGGCGAATGCCTCGGTCGAACTGGCGCCGGGCCGCGTGACCGCGATCCTCGGCCCGAACGGCGCGGGCAAGTCGACGCTGCTGTCGGTGCTGGCCGGCCAGCGCGAGCCGACCCAGGGCAGGGCGACGCTCGACGGCCGGCCGCTGTCAGACCACGGCATGCCCGTGCTGGCATTGCGCCGGGCCCTGATGCCGCAGGAAAGCGCGGTCGCCTTCGACTTCACGGCGCAGGACATCGTCGCGCTCGGCCGCTACCCGCACCGTCGCGCGCCGACCCGCGACGAGGACGCGATCATGGCCGAGGCGATGGCCCTGACCGACGTCACGGCGCTGGCGCCGCGCATCCTCAACACGCTGTCGGGCGGCGAGAAGGCGCGGGTCCATCTGGCGCGGGCGCTGGCCCAGCTCTGGCATCCGCGCCCCGATGGCGCGAGCCGCTGGCTGCTGCTCGACGAGCCGACCGCCGCGCTCGACCTTGCGCACCAGCATTCGGCGATGCGCCTGCTGCGCGCCTGGGCGGCGCGGGGCGTGGGTGTGGTGGCCGTGCTGCACGACCTGAACCTGGCGCGGCGCTATGCCGATGAGGTCGTGGTGCTGGGTGCGCCCGGCGGCCTGCGCCAGGGGGCGACTGCCGACGTGCTGCAGCCCGCGCTGATCGAGGCAGTATGGCGCATGCCCTGCCAGCCGGTAACCGGCGCGGACGGCGTCACGCAGTATCTGTTTGGATAGCCCGGCGGGCGGGCGGTGCTTGCTACTGAAAAGATAGCAGATCAGTAGACCAACCGCTCCGGCCGCAGCTCCTGCAGGATCGTCGTCGCGATTTCCTCGATCGACTTGGTGGTCGTCGAGAGCCAGCGGATGCCGGCGCGCCGCATCATGGCCTCGGCCTCGCTGATTTCGTGGCGGCAGTTCTCGAGGCTGGCGTAGCGCGAGTTGGGCCGGCGTTCGTTGCGGATCTCGCTCAGCCGCTCGGGCTGGATCGTCAGGCCGAAGATCTTCTTGCGGTGCGGGCTCAGCGCCGGCGGGAGCTGGCGGCGGTCGAAGTCTTCGGGAATCAGCGGGTAATTGGCCGCCTTCAGGCCGTGCTGCATCGCCAGGTAGAGCGAAGTGGGCGTCTTGCCGCTGCGGCTCACGCCGACCAGGATCACATCGGCGCCTTCCAGGTCGCGGTGGCTCTGGCCGTCGTCGTGCTGCAGGCTGAAGTCGATGGCCGCGATGCGGTCGTTGTAGGCCTTGCTCTTGCTGACGTCACTGAAGCGGCCGATGCGGTGGTTCGACTTCATGGCCAGCTCGATCTCGAGCGGCCGCACGAAGGTGCCGAACATGTCCAGCAGCATGCCCTTGCAGCCGGTTTCGATCACGCCCAGCACGTCCATGTTGGCCAGCGTGGTGAAGACGATGGGCCGGACGCCCTCGACTTCGGCCGTGTGGTTGATCTGCCGCACCGCCTGGTGCGCCTTGTCGACCGTGTCGGTGAACGGCAGCCGCACGTGGCGCGGCTTCATCTCGAACTGGGCCAGAACGGCATTGCCGAAGGTTTCGGCGGTGATGCCGGTGCCGTCGGAGACGAAGAAAACGGTGCGTGTATGCATGGTGTTGCTTTTGCGGCGGAGTCCTGCGGCGCGCGCGACCTGCCACGCCTACAATCCGGGCCATTATCGGGAATCCGCTTTCCCCACCCCCTCGAATTCTTTCCATGCACACCGCGACCGCACCCAAAGCAACGACAACGATCGTGCTGCGCCGTCTGCATGCAGCGCCGGTTTCAACTTCTGGAGCTTCCCCATGTCTGCACTTTTCGAGGCGACCGCACTGGTCGTGCCATTTGAAAACCTGAGGATGACCGACGTCGAGTCGGTTGGCGGCAAGAACGCCAGCCTCGGCGAAATGATCTCGCAGCTGCCACAGGGTGTGCGCGTGCCGACCGGTTTTGCGACCACGGCCCACGCGTTCCGCCAGTTCCTGGCGCACGACGGCCTGGCCGACAAGATCAGCAAGCGCCTGGCCGCGCTGGACACCGAAGACGTGCGCGCGCTGGCCGCCGCCGGCGCTGAAATCCGCGCCATGGTCGAGGCCCAGCCGTTCCCGGCCGACCTGCAAAAAGCCATCGGCGAGGCCTTTGCCACGCTGAGCGCCGGCAACCCCGCCGCCTCGTTCGCCGTGCGTTCCTCGGCCACCGCCGAAGACCTGCCCGACGCATCCTTCGCGGGCCAGCAGGAAACCTTCCTGAACGTGGTCGGCATCGACGACGTGCTGCACAAGATGAAGGAGGTGTTCGCCTCCCTCTACAACGACCGCGCCATCAGCTACCGCGTGCACAAGGGCTTCGAGCACGACGTGGTCGCGCTGTCGGCCGGCGTGCAGCGCATGGTGCGTTCCGACCTCGGCGCCGCCGGCGTGATGTTCACCATCGACACCGAGTCGGGCTTCGACCAGGTCGTGTTCATCACCTCCAGCTACGGCTTGGGCGAGACGGTGGTGCAAGGTTCGGTGAATCCCGACGAGTTCTACGTGCACAAGCCGACCCTCAAGGCCGGCAAGAAGGCCGTCATCCGTCGCAACCTCGGCTCCAAGCTGATCCAGATGGAGTTCGCCACGCCCGAAGAGAAGAAGGCGAGCGGCAAGCTGGTCAAGACCACCGACGTCAAGGCCGAGCAGCGCAACCGCTACTCGCTGAGCGACGCCGACGTGGAGCAACTGGCCCGCTACGCGCTGGTCATCGAAGAGCACTACGGCCGCCCGATGGACATCGAGTGGGGCAAGGACGGCACCGACGGCCACCTCTACATCCTGCAGGCGCGTCCCGAGACCGTGAAGAGCCAGCAGCAGGGCAAGGCCGAGCAGCGCTACAAGCTGCTGGGCAAGGGTGCCGTGCTGGCCGAAGGCCGTGCCATCGGCCAGAAGATCGGCACCGGTGCCGTGCGCATCGTGCACAACATCAGCGAGATGGACCAGGTGCAGGCCGGCGACGTGCTCGTCACCGACATGACCGACCCCAACTGGGAGCCGGTGATGAAGCGCGCCGCCGCCATCGTCACCAACCGCGGCGGTCGCACCTGCCACGCGGCCATCATCGCGCGCGAACTCGGCATTCCGGCCGTGGTCGGCTGCGGCGACGCCACCGACCTGCTCAAGGACGGCACGCTCGTCACCGTGAGCTGCGCCGAGGGCGACACCGGCTTTATCTACGACGGCCTGCTCGAGACCGAAGTGACCGAAGTGCAGCGCGGCGTGATGCCCGAGATCGATCTGAAGATCATGATGAACGTGGGCAACCCCCAGCTCGCCTTCGACTTCGCGCAGCTGCCGAACCACGGCGTGGGCCTGGCCCGCCTGGAGTTCATCATCAACAACAACATCGGCGTGCATCCGAAGGCGATCCTCGACTACCCGAACGTCGACAACGACCTGAAGAAGGCCGTCGAGTCGGTGGCCCGCGGCCATGCGTCGCCGCGCGCGTTCTATGTCGACAAGGTCACTGAAGGCGTTGCGACGATCGCCGCCGCGTTCTGGCCCAAGCCCGTCATCGTGCGCCTCTCGGACTTCAAGTCGAACGAGTACCGCAAGCTGATCGGCGGCAGCCGCTACGAGCCCGAAGAAGAAAACCCGATGCTGGGCTTCCGCGGTGCCGCGCGCTACCTGAGCGCTGACTTCGGCGAGGCCTTTGCCATGGAGTGCGAGGCGCTCAAGCGCGTGCGCAACGACATGGGCCTGACCAACGTGCAGATCATGGTGCCCTTCGTGCGCACCCTGGGCCAGGCCGAGCGCGTGACCACGCTGCTGGGCGAGCATGGCCTCAAGCGCGGCGAGAACGCGCTCAAGCTGATCATGATGTGCGAGGTGCCGAGCAATGCGGTGCTGCCGGAAGAGTTCCTGAAGTTCTTCGACGGCTTCTCGATCGGTTCGAACGACCTGACCCAACTCACGCTGGGCCTGGACCGCGACTCCGGCCTCGAGCTGCTGGCGGCCGACTTCGACGAGCGCGACCCGGCCATCAAGGCACTGCTGAGCCGCGTCATCAAGGCCTGCAAGGCCGAAGGCAAGTACGTCGGCATCTGCGGCCAGGGCCCCAGCGACCACCCGGACTTCGCGCTGTGGCTGGCGGAGCAGGGCATCGAATCCATCTCGCTGAACCCGGACAGCGTGATCGACACCTGGCAGCAACTGGCCCAGAGAGGCTGAGCCAGCGCGCGGCGGGCATGCCCCGCCGCGTGGTGCAGCGCGACGGATGGCGGAAATCCCCATGGGGGATTCCCCCGTGCCCGCCCGTGCAAGTGAAACAAAGTGCGTTTCCGGTGTCAGACTCGTGACATTCGCAGGCGGCGCAATCCGGCTGCCTGCCTGAGGTGATGCGGGCCCGTCAGGGCCCGTGTCAGCACTTCGCCGGAGACCCCCATGATTCTTGTCAAGACGGAAGCCGGACAGCAGGTCCTCAAGGACCGCTCGGTGCCGTTGACGCCGCGCCAGCGCTCGGCCTTCATCCAGTTCGACGGCAAGCGCTCGATCGACGACGTGCTGGCCTCGGGCTTGGGCATCGGGCGCGAGGAGGTCGATCAGATGGTCGCGCTGGGCCTGCTGGCGCCTCTGGCCGGCCAGCCGCCAGCCGCGGCGCCTGCAGTTTCGGCGGCCCCGCCGCCGGCTGCGTCTTCCGGTCGCAGCCGCCAGCAGCGCTACAAGGACGCATACCCCATCGCCACCCAGCTGACCGGCAGCTTGGGCCTGATGGGCTTCCGGCTCAACCTCCAGGTCGAAGGCACGACCAGCTACGAAGACCTCCTGGCACTGGCGCCCAAGATCCGCGCCGCCGTGGGCCCGGAGAAGGCCGCCGCCCTCGACAAGGCCCTCAACGACTGAGGTGCCTTGCCGGATCGCGCAACACAGGGCTATAATCGCCGGCTTTGCCTTGCCATACCGCGCCCGACGCTGCGGGTGGCTTTTCCTCTTCCACGGAAGAATCCACAAGGAGTGCCATGCGTCACTACGAAATCATCTTGCTCATCCACCCGGATCAGAGCGAACAAGTTCCGGCCATGCTGGAGCGTTACAAGGGCCTGATCACGGCCGGCGGCGGCAAGGTCCACCGCGTTGAAGACTGGGGCCGCCGTCAGCTGGCCTACCAGATCAACAAGCTCAACAAGGCCCACTACCTGTGCGTCAACATCGAAGCTGAACAAGCCGTGATGGGTGAACTGGAACACGCGTTCAAGTTCAACGATGCCGTGCTGCGTCACCTGACCGTTCAGAAGAAGAAGGCCGACACCGGTCCTTCGTCGATGATGAAGACGGTCGAGCGCGAAGAGGCCCGCAAGGCCCAGCAGGCCGAATACGCCGCCAACAACAACTGATGGCGTGACGGCTGCCGCTGCGGCGACCGGGGTCAACCAGCTTCTGCTGACCGCCTCTGTCGCCGAACTCGGAACCCTGCGATACACGCCAGCCGGCCTTCCCGCCCTCGATCTGAAGCTCGACCATGAGTCGACGCTCCAGGAGGCGGGAAAGCCCCGGCAGGTGAAGACGGCCCTGAAGGCCGTTGCGTTCGGCGCCATCGCCGAGCGGCTCGCAGCGCAGTCGATGGGAAGTCTCTGGCGATTCCAGGGGTTTCTCGCGACACCGGGCAACGGCAAGCATCCGGTCCTGCACATCCAGGATTTTCAGCAAGATTAATTTTCGACAAGAGGTCCCCCAATGGCCACGTTCAAGAAATTCAACAAAGACAAGCGCCCGAAGCGCAACACCCAGTCGCTGCTGTTCAAGCGCAAGCGCTTCTGCCGTTTCACCGTCGCTGGCGTCGAAGAAATCGACTACAAGGACATCGACACGCTGCGTGACTTCATCAGCGAAAACGGCAAGATCATCCCCGCACGCCTGACCGGCACGCGCGCGATCTACCAGCGTCAGCTGAACACCGCCATCAAGCGCGCGCGCTTCCTGGCCATGGTGCCGTACAGCGACCAGCACCGCGTCTAAGAAGGAGCACACACCATGCAAATCATTCTTCTGGACAAGGTTCTGAACGTCGGCGGCCTGGGCGACATCGTCAAGGTCAAGGACGGCTACGCACGCAACTTCCTGATCCCCTCGGGCCGCGCTCGTCGCGCCACCGCTGCCAACAAGGCCGAATTCGAAGCCAAGCGCGTCGAACTCGAAAAGGCTGCGGCCGCCAAGCTGGCCGAATCGCAAGCCCAGGGCGAGAAGCTCGCGGGCTCGACCGTCAAGCTGACCCAAAAGGCTGGCGTGGACGGCCGTCTGTTCGGTTCGGTTACCAACGGCGACATCGCCGAAGAGCTGAACAAGCAGGGCTACAAGGTTGCCAAGTCGCAAGTGCGTCTGCCCAACGGCCCGATCAAGGTCGTTGGCGACAACACCGTGAGCGTCTCGCTGCACACCGACGTGGTCGTCGAGATCACCGTCACGGTCTACGGCGAAACCGCCTGATCGTTCGCAGCGCCCGGTGCGCTGACGCAAGAAAGCCGCCTTCGGGCGGCTTTTTCTTTTCTGCGCGCGAGTTGTCCACCTCGCCGCACCGGAAGTTCACTGTTTATTAACAACCTTGTCCACACACGCCGCGCCCTGCGCGGCTTAGCATGCAGGGTTGCAAGGGAAGTCCATGTCCGCCGTTTTCTCCTATGCCGACAATGATTCGTCGGCCGACCGTCAGATCGCGCAATTGCGCATTCCGCCTCATTCCATCGAGGCCGAATCCAGCGTGCTGGGGGGCTTGCTGCTGGACAACGGCGCCTGGGACCGCATGGGCGACCTGCTGGTCGATGGCGACTTCTACCGCCACGAGCACAAGCTGATCTACGCGGCCATCGGCGGACTGATCAATGCCAGCAAGCCGGCCGACGTGATCACGGTCTTCGAGCAGCTGCAGAACCTCGGCAAGGCCGACGACATCGGCGGGCTGGTCTACCTGAACTCGCTCGCGCAGTACGTGCCGAGCGCGAGCAACATCCGGCGCTACGCCGAGATCGTGCGCGAGCGCTCCATCCTGCGCAAGCTCGTGTCCGCCGCCGACGAGATCGCGACCAACGCCTTCAATCCGCAAGGCAAGCCGGTCGACAAGATCCTGGACGAAGCCGAGCAGAAGATCTTCAACATCGGCGAAGAAGGCACGCGGATGAAGCAGGGTTTCCAGAGCATGGATTCCCTGGTGGTCGAGCTGCTCGACCGCGTGACCGAGATGGCCGAGAACCCGAACGACATCACGGGCGTGCGCACGGGCTTCAACGACTTCGACAAGATGACCTCGGGCCTGCAGCCGGGCGACATGATCGTGCTGGCCGCGCGTCCGTCGATGGGCAAGACCTCGCTCGCCATCAACATCGCCGAGCACGTGGCGCTCGAAGAGGGGCTGCCGGTGGCGGTGTTCTCGATGGAAATGGGCGCCGCCCAGCTGGCGGTGCGTATCGTGGGTTCCATCGGCCGCATCGACCAGGGCCACCTGCGTACCGGCAAGCTCAGCGACGAAGAGTGGCCGCGCCTGACCGAAGCCATCGAGAAGCTGCGCACGGTGTCGCTGCATATCGACGAGACGCCGGGCCTGTCGTCCAGCGAACTGCGCGCCAATGCGCGCCGGCTGGCGCGCCAGTACGGGCGCCTGGGCCTGATCGTGGTCGACTACCTGCAGCTCATGTCCACCAGCAGCTCGGGCGACGAGAACCGTGCCACGGCCGTGGGCGAAATCTCGCGCGGCCTGAAGATGCTGGCCAAGGAACTGAAGTGCCCGGTGATCGCGCTGTCGCAGCTCAGCCGCGGCGTGGAAGCACGGACCGACAAGCGCCCCATGATGAGTGACTTGCGCGAATCCGGCGCCATCGAGCAGGACGCGGACATCATCATGTTCATCTACCGCGACGACTACTACAACAAGGAGTCGAAGGAGCCCGGCGTGGCCGAGGTGATCATCAGCAAGCACCGGAACGGCCCGACCGGCACGGTGAAGTTGGCCTTCCTGAAGCCGATCACCAAGTTCGAGAACCTGGTGGGCTACAGCAACAACGACGAGTACTGACCGGCTCGCACGCCAGGTCGTCAGCTGGCTTCGCTGTCGGGCCCGGGTGTCGAGGCCGGCGGCTTCTGCGCCCACTCCTTGTGCCGCGCCGCCTCGGCCTTCACCTGCCGCAGCAGGTCGGCCAGTGTCTTGCCGGGTTCGTCCTGGAAGCGCGTGTCGAGCACCTCCACGGCCTCCATGCGGTCGACCCGGAAGCCGCGGAAATCGTTGCGCAGCTCGCACCACGTCGAGAGCGTCCAGACCTTGCCCCAATAGAAGCAGCCCAGCGGTCGCACCGTGCGCTCGCTGGCATCGCCCGAGACGTCGCGGTAGTGCAGCTGCAGTTTCTGGTGGGCCTGCACGGCCTCGCGCAGTGTCTGCAGCCGGGTGCGCAGGGCGTCGTCGAGGCCGAGCGCGGGCGCATACAGCGCCAGCGCCTCGGCCGAGACGCGCGCCGCTGGCGGCAGTACCGACAGGATCTTTCCAAGGCCCGTCTCGATGTTGCGCGCCATGGCTGGGTCGACCCAGCTCTGGGTCATGCGCGCGGCGGCCACGAGCGCCGACGCTTCGTCTTGCGTGAACATCAGCGGCGGCAGCTCGAAGCCCGCGCCGAGGCGGTAGCCGACGCCGGCCTCGCCCTCGATCGGCACGCCCTGGTGCTGCAGGTCGGCCACGTCGCGATACACCGTGCGCTCGGACACCTCCAGGCGCTGCGCCAGAAAGGCGGCCGTGGTGAGCCGGCGGCCGCGGATGAGCTGCACGAGCTGGAAGAGGCGGTCGGCGCGTCGCATCAACGCGTTCCGACGAGCTTCCTGGCGAAGTCCTCGACAAAGTAGCGCTTGCCGCGCTGGACCACCGTGTGGCCTTCGGCCTCGAGGCGCGACATCTGGGCCTCGATGCCACCCGGGTACTTCGGGTTGAGCTCGCCGCCGATCTTGAGCGTGCGCCAGTACGGCGTGCCTGGCGTGCGACCGGCGCCCGTCATCATGGCTTCCTCGGTGGCGTGGGCCACCATGTGGGCGAAGATGGCCGTGGTCACGGTGCAGCCGATGGTGGTCTGGTGGCGTGCCGCGATGTCTTCGCCGATACCGAGCACGGTCGCGAGCCGACCTTCGGGCACGCCGCGCATGGCTTCCTCGACTTCGGCCGGCGAGGGCGTGGCGATGGTGCCCTCGCCGTGCCGCGCGCGCATGGCCGGGGGAATGGCCTTCACGTTCGGCAGGTTCGGGTAGCCGGCCAGCCTGTCGCGCCAGCCCTTGCGTGTGCTCATGAGACTCCGATGTGGATCGCCACTGCGTCCGGCCCCTCGTAGGCTTCGAAATCGCTGCGGTAGCGGCGAACGATTTCCGGGTGCGCCTCGAAATACTGCCAGATGCGCTGCCAGGTGGCGATCACCATCTGCGGCATCTCGCCGCGGCCGCTGAACACGAGGTAGTCGCCGGCTTCGATGGCGACGCTGTTGGTGCCATCCGAGACGGCCACGCCGGCCGTCATGTCGAAGGCGCCGTGCGCGTCCGATTCGTAGGCGGAGTAGACGCTGAAGATGCGCGTGTCGCTGGTGCGGTGCGGCGTCGACTCGTAGGTCTGTTCGCCGAAGAAGCGGTTCCACAGCGCGCCGATGCGTGCGGTGGCGGGGTCGACCTCTTCGCGGTTGGTGGTGCGTACCGTGAGGCCGGCGACGCGGAAGGCGTCGTGGTGTTGGCGGATGGGGTCCATGCGTTTTTTCTCCGGAAGTGGCGGATGAGGAGGGCGAAGGCGCTCAAAACAGGAGCGCCTTCGGTTCAGCCTTCATCGTCTGCGCGATCAGTTTCATGTCGATGTCGGTGATGTCGAACAGGCCGAAGCGGAACTTGTAGCCCCATTGCTTCGGGGTTTCGATGAAGGCCAGGCGTTCGATCAGCGGGGCGATGGGCGCCTCGTGCGCGGCGACATAGGCCACGTCGCGGCGCCACGGGACGAAGCCGTTGCCCATGTCGAACTCGTACGGATCGCCCGGCTGCACGATGCCCAGCGCCACGAAGCTTTGCAGCTTGTCCGTGCCGCCGAACACCGTGGCCGGTGCGTAGTAGGCCACGCGATCGCCCGCCGCCACACGCTTGAGCGGCGCGAGCTTGCCGTGGCCCACCTGCATGAACCCGAGCGGCCGGTGGTCCCGGCCGCGCCGGGCGTGCTCGGCGCTGGCGACCGCAATCCAGTTGCGTTGTGCCATGGTGTCTCAGGCCGGGGCGTGCAGGCCGACTTCGTTGCCTTCGGTGTCGCGCAGGTGGGCGATGAAGCCCATGCCCGGCGGCAGCGCCGACTTGGGCGCCACGATCTGCCCGCCGGCTGCTTCGACGCGCGAGAGCACGGCATCGATGCTCGGCATGCAGTCGAGGTAGACGCGGATGCCGCTGCCGGCCTGCGCGCTGGTGTTGGCGCCGGGCTTCAGCGCACCGCCGGTGGCGGGGTCGTCGTAGGGAAACACGGCCAGCGGGTTGCCGCCGAAGTCTTCGCGGCGCAGCTTGCGCGCGAGCACGGTTTCGTAGAAGGCCTGGGCGCGGTCCAGGTTGGCGACCGGAATCTCGAACCAGGTGATGGCATGGGTGGTCATGAAGAGCTCTCTTTCGTTCGTTGCGTTGGAAGGAGCCTGGATGGTGCGAGCCGCCTCCTGACAACGTCTTGTCAGTAGCCTGTCATGGCGGGCGAAAAAAAGCCCGCGATGCTCCCGGAGCATGCGCGGGCTTGTGTCGGCCGGTGCCGATGAATCTAGAGCACGTCGCTTGCGAAGTCGGCCAGGCGCGAGCGTTCGCCGCGCGCCAGCGTGATGTGCCCGCCGTGCGGCCAGCCCTTGAACTTGTCAACCGCGAAGGTGAGGCCCGACGAGCCTTCGGTGAGGTAGGGCGTGTCGATCTGCGCGAGGTTGCCCATGCAGATGATCTTCGTGCCGGGGCCGGCGCGGGTGATCAGCGTCTTCATCTGCTTGGGCGTGAGGTTCTGCGCCTCGTCGATGATCACGTACTTGTTCAGGAAGGTCCGGCCGCGCATGAAGTTCATGCTCTTGACCTTGATGCGGCTGCGGATCAGCTCGTTGGTGGCCGCGCGGCCCCACTCGCCCGCGCCGCCGCCGTCGCCCTTGGCCAGGAACTCGAGGTTGTCGTCGAGCGCGCCCATCCAGGGGCCCATCTTTTCTTCCTCGGTGCCGGGCAGGAAACCGATGTCTTCACCCACGCTCACCGTGGCGCGGGTCATGATGATCTCGGTGTAGCGGCGGTCGTCGAGCACCTGCGTGAGGCCGGAGGCCAGCGCCATCAGGGTCTTGCCGGTGCCGGCCGTGCCGGTCAGCGTGACGAAGTCGATCTCGGGGTCCATGAGCAGGTTCATCGCGAAGTTCTGCTCGCGGTTGCGCGTGTTCACGCCCCACACCGCGTTCTTGCCCGAGCTGTAGTCCTTGAGCGTCTTGAGCACTGCGGTCTTGTCGCGGATCTCGGTGACGCGCGCGTACATGCTCGGCTCGCCGGGCGCCTCGAAGAAGACGAACTGGTTGATGTACAGGTTGGGTACCAGCGGACCACTGATCCGGTAGAAGGTGTTGCTGCCGCTCTGCCAGCTTTCGACCGTCTTGCTCTGGCGGGTCCAGAAGTCGGGCGGGAGCGCGAGCGAGCCGGCGTAGAGCAGGTCGCCGTCTTCCAGCGTCTTGTCGTTCTGGTAGTCGTCGGCGGCCAGGCCCAGCGCGCGTGCCTTGACGCGCATGTTGATGTCCTTGGACACCAGCACCACTTCCTGCTTCGGCTTGCCCGGGCGGTCCTTGGCGTACTCGTCGCGCAGCGCGTGCACCACACCCAGGATCTGGTTGTCGGCCTTGCCCTGGGGCAGGCTGATCGGCAGCGAGTAGTCGAGCGGGGCGGTCTGGAAGAAGAGGCGCCCGCCGGCTTCGCGGTGGCCGGTGGTGTCCAGCTTCAGGCCCTTGTCGATGTCGGCGTCCTGCGCGGCGGCCAGCGCGTCGAGCGTGCGGCTGGTCTGGCGGCCGTTGCGTGCGACTTCGGTCGTGCCCTTCTTGTGGCCGTCGAGCTCTTCCAGCACGATCATCGGCAGGAAGATGTCGTGCTCCTCGAAGCGGAACAGGCACATCGGATCGTGCAGCAGCACGTTCGTGTCGAGCACGAACAGCTTGGCCGGACCGGTGGATTTGCGCTTGGGGCGTGCCGGGGGCTGGGGTGCCGCGACGGGCATGGCGGGGGCGGGCGTGGGCACGCGCGTCTCGACCTGCACCATCGCGGGTTGTTGTGGCTGCTGCGGTGCGCTCACCGGTGCCGACGTGGGCGCCGGGGCGGGCGCAGCCTTGGTTTTCGAGCGGCGTGCCGGACGCGCGGCCGGCGCATCGCCGCCGCCTTCCGTGCCGAGGTTGTCGAACAGCTCCAGCGGCTGCGGTCCGCTCTTGGCGGGGGCGTCGTCGCGCGAATCGCCGGAACGGCGCGAGTTTCTGTGCGAGGGACGGGCGGGTGCGTCGATGGCGTCCGGCGAGAGCAATGCGGCGCGTTTCGTGGGGGCGGGAGGCAATGGCATGGGTCAGGTCGCTCGCAAGGAAGAAAGAGGAGGGCCGGAAAACGAAAAAGCCGCCTGTAGACCCAGGCGGCTTCGTTCGGAGGATGCGGTCGTGGAGCTCAACGGCATGAGGCCATTATGCACACCGCAAAAGACGCACCAGAGGCTCTTTGCACACTGCGTGGGGCAATTCCCACGACTTGATGCAAAAGCGCACGCCCGGTGCCTTGCGGCGCGATCAGGCGGCCTTCTTGAGTGCCTTGACGGCCTTGAGGACGTCTTCGACATGGCCCGGAACCTTGAGCCCGCGCCATTCGGCCTTCAGGATGCCGTCGGCGCCGATCAGGAAAGTGCTGCGCTCGATGCCCTTGACCTTCTTGCCGTACATGATCTTGTTCTTGACCACGCCGAACATGTGGCACATTTTTTCTTCGGTGTCGGCAATCAGTTCGAAGGGGAGTTCGAGCTTGGCCTTGAATTCGTCGTGCGACTTCATGTTGTCGCGCGACACGCCGAAGACCGTGGCACCGGCTTTTTCGAAGTCTTTGTAGTGGTCGCGGAACTGCATCGCTTCGGTCGTGCAACCCGGAGTGTTATCTTTCGGGTAAAAATACATGACCATGACGTGGCCGAGGTGCGAGGTGTTCGAAACCTTGATGCCGCCCGTGGCGTTGGCGTCGAATTCAGGAATGGGTTTGTTGACAACGATCGCCATGAAACTTGTTTTCTCCGTTAGATTCCGTTCTCCGAGCCCTCTCAGCCTTTTTCGGGCTTGCTCGATGAACGGAGGATTGGTCGTTGCTAACTTGGGGTAGCTGGCCGGTTCGCAACCCGGTATTTTACCTCGAAAACCCCTCTCTCAGCCACCCGCCGGGCTCTCGACGAGCAGGGCGGCGATGACGTGCCGGCCTTCGCCGGCCAGGATGTTGTAGGTGCGGCAGGCCGCCGGGGTGTCCATGGTCTCCACGCCGGTGCGTTGCGCCATCAGGGGCTGCAGCCAGGCCGGCTGGGGAAATCGGATGCGGTTGCCGCTGCCGAAAATGACCAATTCGGCGCCCAACGAGGCCAATTGCGCGAATTGTTCGGGGCCCAGCTGGTCGAAACGCGTGCAATCCCAGGCAAAGCGTTCGCCACGCGAACCCACGACCACGCTGCCCTCCACCTTTTCGTTGTTGATCGCGACCCAGCCGGGGCCGTGTGCGGTGAGGGTCTGGACGTCGGATTTGTCGGGCTGGAGCTTCATCGGGGCACTGGGAACTGTGGTCAAATTATAGGTTTTCCCTAGTGACACGAGGCCCGCAGGGGCCTTTGACCTTCGAGTAAACCCGCCCGGGAGGGCCCCTTTGAAGCAGCTCAAGAAATCGGCCAAGCTGGCCAACGTCCTCTATGACATCCGCGGCCCCATCATGGACGCCGCCAAGCAGATGGAGGAAGAAGGCCAGAAGATCATCAAGCTCAACATCGGCAACCTCGCCGTGTTCGGCTTCGATGCGCCTGAGGAGATCCAGCAGGACATGATCCGCAACCTGCCGACCTCGGCGGGCTACTCGGACAGCAAGGGCGTTTTCGCGGCGCGCAAGGCCGTGATGCACGAGACCCAGAAGCAGGGCATCGCGGGCGTCACGCTCGACGACATCTACCTGGGCAACGGCGCCAGCGAGTTGATCGCCATGTCCACCAACGCGCTGCTCAACGACGGCGACGAGCTGCTGCTGCCGGCCCCCGACTACCCGCTGTGGACCGCCTCCACGAGCCTGTCGGGCGGCACGCCGGTGCACTACCTGTGCGACGAGGACAACGGCTGGATGCCGAACCTGGCCGACATCCGCGCCAAGATCACGCCCCGCACCAAGGGCATCGTGGTCATCAACCCGAACAACCCGACCGGCGCGCTGTATTCCGACGAGCTGCTCAAGAGCCTCGTCGAGATCGCCCGCGAGCACGGCCTCGTGATCTTCGCCGACGAGGTCTACGACAAGGTGCTGTACGACGGCGTCAAGCACACGGCCATCGCCAGCCTGTCGACCGACGTGCTCACGCTGACCTTCAATTCGTTGTCCAAGAGCTACCGCTCGTGCGGCTACCGTGCCGGCTGGCTCGTGGTGTCGGGCGACAAGCGCAGCGCACGCGACTACATCGAGGGCCTGAACATGCTCTCGAACATGCGCCTGTGCGCCAACGTGCCGGGCCAATGGGCGATCCAGACGGCGCTCGGCGGCTACCAGAGCATCAACGACCTCGTGTGCGAGGGCGGGCGCCTGCGCCGCCAGCGCGACCTGGCCTACGAGCTGATCACCGCCATTCCCGGCGTGAGCTGCGTCAAGCCCAGCGCCGCGCTCTACATGTTTCCCAAGCTCGACCCCGAGGTCTATCCGATCGCGGACGACCGCCAGTTCTTCCTCGAGCTGCTGAAGGAAACCCGTGTGATGCTGGTGCAGGGCACCGGCTTCAACTGGGCCACGCCGGACCACTTCCGCATCGTGTTCCTGCCCCATGAAGACGACTTGCGCGAGGCCATCAACCGCATCGCCAAGTTCCTGGAGCAGTACCGGTTGCGTCGCAAGACGGGACCATGAAATCCGCCTGCGTCGCTGCCGCGCTGTTGCTGGGCGCACTGTCTGTTGGCGCGGCCGGGAAGAATGAGCCCGTTTCGTTCTCGCACAACGACTGGGAGCTGGTCTGCGACAACACGCTGACCTGCCGCGCCGCCGGCTACCAGGCGGACGGCGGGGAGCACCAGCAGGTGTCGATGCTGATCACCCGCGCGGCCGGGCCGAACACGGCCCTCGATATTCAGCTGCAGATCGGCGATGACGGCAGTGCCAAGGGGCCGCTGCGCTTCAAGGTCGGCAAGGCCGCCCTGTCCGGCCTCGACGCGGGAACCGCCAGCTTCGACCAGGGCCAGATCCGCGCCGTGCTGCCCGAGCTGCTCAAGAGCGATGACGCCATCGTCACGGCCAACGGCGGCAAGAAGTGGACGCTGTCGCTCGCCGGCCTCAACGCCGTGCTGCTGAAAATGGACGAAGCGCAAGGCCGCGTCGGCACCCCGGGTGCGCTGGTGCGCAAGGGCGCCAAGCCCGAGTCTTCCGTGCTGCCACCGGTGCCCATGCCCGTCGTCCAGGTGGTCAAGCCGCCGAAGGCGCGGCCTGGCGACGACGCGCTGGCCGCGCGCATCTTTCCGTCGCTCGACCTCAAAGAAGCGCGCGAGCGGTGCAACAACCAGGACCAGGTCAACGCCAGGTCGGTGGAGGTTCACCGCCTGAACGACCGCAAGGTGCTGCTGGCGCTGGGCTGCGGCGTGGGCGCGTACAACTACACCACGCTGCTCTGGACCGCCAACGACAAGCCGCCCTATGCGCCCGTGTCGCTCGAGGCGAGCGGCGAGTTCGACGAAAAAGACGCCAGCGTCACCTCTTCCATGAAGGGCCGCGGCATCGGCGATTGCTGGTCGAGCGAAACCTGGCACTTCAACGGCACGACCTTCGTGCGCACCAGTGCGAACGGCGACGGCATGTGCCGCGGCTTCGCGGGTGGCGCCTGGAGCCTGCCGCGCTACGTCAGCCGCCTCGTGGACGCCGCAGCACCGTCTCTCACCCCATCCAAACCATGAACGCGACCCCTCCCATGAAATCCATCCAAGTAGGCCTGCTCGGCGCAGGCACGGTCGGCAGCGGCACCTTCAAGGTGCTCCAGCGCAACCAGGAAGAAATCAAGCGCCGCGCTGGCCGCGGCATCGAGATCACCATGGTGGCCGACCTCGACACCGCCCGTGCCCGCGAAGTGGCCGGCGAAGGCGTGAAGGTGGTCGCCGATGCGCGCGAAGTCATCGCCAACCCCGACATCGACATCGTCATCGAACTCATCGGCGGCTACGGCATTGCCAAGCAGCTCGTGCTCGAAGCCATCGCGGCCGGCAAGCACGTGGTCACGGCCAACAAGGCACTGCTCGCCGTGCACGGCACCGAAATCTTCGCGGCCGCCCATGCCAAGGGCGTGATGGTGGCCTTCGAGGCCGCGGTGGCCGGCGGCATCCCGATCATCAAGGCGCTGCGCGAAGGCCTCACGGCCAACAGCATCCAGTGGCTGGCCGGCATCATCAACGGCACGACCAACTTCATCCTGTCCGAGATGCGCGACAAGGGCCTGGACTTCGCCACCGTGCTGAAGGAAGCCCAGCGCCTGGGCTACGCCGAAGCCGACCCCACCTTCGACATCGAAGGCGTCGACGCCGCGCACAAGGTCACGCTGATGAGCGCCATCGCCTTCGGCATTCCCGTGCAGTTCGACAAGGCCCACGTCGAAGGCATCACCAAGCTCGCCGCGCAGGACATCAAGTACGCCGAACAGCTCGGCTACCGCATCAAGCTGCTGGGCGTGACCAAGCGCACCGCCCAGGGCATCGAGCTGCGCGTGCACCCGTCGCTCGTGCCCTCCAAGCGCCTGCTGGCGAACGTCGAGGGCGCCATGAATGCCGTGGTCGTGCACGGCGACGCCGTGGGCACCACGCTGTACTACGGCAAGGGCGCCGGCAGCGAGCCGACCGCCAGCGCCGTGATCGCCGACCTCGTCGACATCACCCGCCTGCACACCGCCGACGCCGCGCACCGCGTGCCGCACCTGGCCTTCCACCCCGACGCCATGAGCGACCTGAAGGTGCTGCCGATGGCCGAGGTCGTCACGAGCTACTACCTGCGCCTGCGCGTGGCCGACCAGGCCGGCGTGCTCGCCAAGGTGACGGGCCTGCTGGCCACCGCCGGCATCAGCATCGACGCCGTGCTGCAGCGCGAAGCCGACGAAGTGGGCGGCGAAGGCTCCACGCAGACCGACCTCATCATCCTCACGCACGACGCGCGCGAAGGCACCGTCAACGACGTCATGGCCGAGCTGCAGGCGCTGCCGACCGTGCTCGAGCCCATCGTGCGCATCCGCAAGGAAGAGTTGAAGTGAACTACCTGAGCACCCGCGGTCACGCCGACCGCAAGCGCTTCTGCGAAATCCTCCTCGAAGGCCTGGCGCCCGATGGCGGCCTGTACCTGCCCGAGACGTACCCGCAGGTCGACACCGCCACGCTCGCAAAGTGGCGCACGCTGCCCTACGCCGAGCTGGCCTTCGAAATCCTCTCGCTGTACATCGACGACATTCCTGCGGCCGACCTGAAGGCGATCTGCGCGAAGACCTACACGGCCGAGGTGTTCGGCACCGACGAGATCGTGCCGCTGCGCGAGCTCGAAGATGGCGTGTACCTCGAAGCCCTGTCCAACGGCCCCACGCTGGCCTTCAAGGACATGGCGATGCAGCTCTTGGGCAACCTGTTCGAGTACGAACTGGCCCGTCGCGGCGCCGAGCTCAACATCCTGGGCGCCACCAGTGGCGACACCGGCAGCGCGGCCGAGTACGCCATGCGCGGCAAGAAGGGCGTGCGCGTCTTCATGACCTCGCCCGACGGGCGCATGAGCCCGTTCCAGCAGGCGCAGATGTTCAGCCTGCAGGACGCCAACATCCACAACATCGCCATCACCGGCGTGTTCGACGACTGCCAGGACATCGTCAAGGCCGTGTCGAACGACCTGGGCTTCAAGCGCAAGTACCGCATCGGCACGGTCAACTCGATCAACTGGGCGCGCCTGCTGGCGCAGGTCGTCTACTACTTCGCGGGCTACTTCCAGGCCACGGCGAGCAACGACAAGCCAGTGAGCTTCACGGTGCCCTCGGGCAACTTCGGCAACGTCTGCGCGGGCCATGTGGCACGCATGATGGGCCTGCCGATCCAGACGCTGGTGGTCGCCACCAACGAGAACGACGTGCTCGACGAGTTCTTCCGCACCGGCGTGTACCGCGTGCGCGCAGCGGTCGATACGCACGAAACCTCCAGCCCGTCAATGGACATCAGCAAGGCCAGCAACTTCGAGCGCTTCGTGTTCGACCTCGTCGGCCGCGATGCAGACCGCCTGCGCAAGCTGTTCGTGGACGACCTGGGCCTGACGGGCAGCTTCGACCTGAGCGCCGACCCGGCGTTCAAGCAGGCCGCCGAGCGCTTCGGCTTTCGCAGCGGCCGCAGCACGCACGCCGACCGGCTCGCGATGATCCGCGACACCGAGAAGCGCTTCGCCACGCTGATCGACCCGCACACCGCCGACGGCCTCAAGGCCGCGCGCGAGCAGCTCACGCCCGGCGTGCCGATGGTGGTGCTCGAGACCGCGCTGCCGATCAAGTTCGCGGCCACGGTGGTCGAGGCGCTGGGCGAGGAGCCCGCGCGCCCGAAGAAGTTCGAAGGCATCGAAGCCTTGCCCAAGCGCGTGGTCCAGCTGCCGGCCGATGCCGAGGCCGTCAAGGCCTACATCGCCCAGCACTGCGACTGACCGGGGCGTCCGCGGCATGAAGGTCGTCGGCTTCGCCGGGTATTCCGGCGCAGGCAAGACCACGCTGGTGGAGCGCCTGATTCCCGTGCTCAAGCAGCGCGGGCTGCGCGTGTCGGTGGTCAAGCATGCGCACCATCGCTTCGACATCGACCACGTCGGCAAGGACACCTGGCGCCACCGGCAGGCCGGGGCCTTCGAGGTGGTTGTCGCGTCCGACCAGCGGCTGGCGCTGATGCGCGAGTTCGAGGTGCCGGTCGAGCTCACGGTGCACCAGCTGCTCGCCGAGCTGCACCCGGCGGTCGACTGGGCGCTGGTCGAAGGCTTCCGGCACAGCGACGTGCTCAAGATCGAGGTCTGGCGCCCGAGCGGCGACGGCGAGGCGCCGCGCCCCGCGCTGTACATCGACGACCCCTTTGTCACCGCCATCGCCACCGATGCGCCGGACGGCCTGCCCGAGGCCACGGCGCGTCCGGTGCTCGACCTCAACGACGCCGAGGCCATTGCCACGTGGTTGATCGACAGCGGCGAGCGCTTCGACTACAACCCCGGACACCATGGCTGATTCCTCTCCCGTTCCCTTCGCCGCCTCGTCCTCGCGCCCGCCGCTGATGCCGCTCGATGAAGCGATCGCGGTGCTGCTCGCCAAGGCCCGGCCGCTGCTGCCGGCCGAAAGCGTTGGCACCTTCGATGCCGACGGGCGCGTGCTGGCGCAGGACCTCGTCTCGGGCCTCACCGTGCCGCCGCGCGACAACAGTGCGATGGACGGCTACGCCGTGCGCGCGGCCGATTGCGCCACGCCCGGCACCGAGCTGGCTGTGACGCAGCGCATTCCCGCCGGCACCGTCGGCACGCCGCTCGCGGCCGGCACGGCGGCGCGCATCTTCACGGGGGCGCAGATTCCCGAAGGCGCCGACGCGGTCGTCATGCAGGAAGACACGACCGCCACGCCGCAAGAGGGCGGCCTGGGGGCGGTGCGCATCGCCATCGCGCCCGTGGCCGGCCAGTGGGTGCGCCGCGCAGGCGAAGACGTGGCCTCGGGCGACGTGGTGCTTCAACGCGGCGAACGCCTCACGCCCGCCGCGCTCGGCCTGGCCGCCAGCGTCGGCTTCGACAAGCTGCAGGTCGCGCGCAAGCCGCGCGTGGCCATGCTCTCCACCGGCGACGAGCTGGTGATGCCCGGCGAGGTCGCGCCCGACGCGATGAAGCCCGGCGCGATCTACAACTCGAACCGCTTCTTCATGCGCGCGCTGCTGCACCGCCTGGGCTGCGAGGTGAACGACCTGGGCATCGTGCCCGACAACCGCGAAGCCACCATCGCCGCGCTGCGCGAGGCGGCCGAGGCGAACGACCTCATCATCACCACCGGCGGCGTCTCGGTCGGCGAAGAAGACCACATCCGCGCCGCGCTGCAATCGCTGGGCGAGCTGCAGCTGTGGTCGCTGTCGATGAAGCCCGGCAAGCCCTTCGCCTACGGCTCCATCGCGCGCGGCAACGGGCAGGGCGCCTGCCACGTCACGGGGCTGCCCGGCAACCCGGTGTCGAGCTTCCTGACCTTCCTGATGCTGGTGCGGCCCTTCCTGCTCGCGCTGCAGGGTGCCACGCGCGTGGCGCCCGCGGCCGTGCCGCTGCGCGCCGATTTCGACTGGCCGCGTGCCGACAAGCGCCGCGAGTTCCTGCGCGTGCGGCGCAACGCGGCGGGCGGGCTCGACCTGTTCGCCAACCAGAGTTCGGGCGTGCTCACCTCGATGGTTTGGGGCGACGGCCTGGTCGACAACCCGGCGGGCCGGACCATCCAGGCCGGCGACACCGTGAACTTCATTCCCCTCGCATCGCTGCTCGGCTGAACCACCCCATGAAGGTCCGCATCCGTTATTTCGCCTCCGTGCGCGAGTCGCTGTCCAGCAGCGGTGAAACCGTCGACACAGCCGCCGGCACGCTCGCAGCCCTGCGCGACGAACTCATCGCCCGCGGCGGGGCCTACGCCAGCGCGCTCGCACGCGGCAAGGCCGTGCGCATGGCGCTCGACCAGGCCATGAGCGACGAAGCCGCCGCGCTGCGCGACGACTGCGAAGTCGCGTTCTTCCCGCCCGTCACGGGCGGCTGAGCCGCGCGTCCAGCGCCACGAGGCGCTCGCGCAGGCCGTCCGACGCGCGCGTCATCGGCGAGCGCAGCTCATCACGCAGCTCGCCCGCATGCGCCAGCAGCGCCTTCAGCGGGCCCGGGTTGGGTTCGGCAAACAGCATCTCCAGCAGCGGTTGCAGCGGCTGCCATTCGGCGCGCGCCTCGGCCAGCCGGTTCTCGGCCAGCAGGCGCACCAGCCGCACGAGGCGCTTCGTCTGCACATGGCCGCTGGCCGCGATGGCGCCCACGCCGCCTTCGGCCATGGTGGCGAAGATCTGGTGGTCTTCGCCCGTGAGCACCTGCAGCCGGCCGTCGGCGATCACCGCGCGTGTCTTGGCCATGTCGCCGCCGCAGTCCTTGATGGCGCGGATGCGCGGGTGCTCGGCCAGCGCCAGCATCGTCTCGCGCGCGATGGTCACGCCCGTGCGGTAAGGGATGTCGTAGACCAGCACGGGCACCGTGCTGGCATCGGCGATGGTGTGGAACCACTCGATCACGCCGGCCTGCGACGGGCGGATGTAGTGCGGCGCGGCCACCAGCAGGCCCGCCAGCGGGCGTTCCGAGAGCCTGCGCACCCATGCCGTGGTCTTGCCCAGGTGGTAGCCCGACACGCCCATCACGACCGGCAGGCCACCGGCAGCGGTGAGCACGGTGTCGAGCACGGCGAGCTGTTCGGCCTCGTCGAGCGCGGCGGCTTCGCCGGTGGAGCCGCAGGGCACGAAGCCGGTCACGCCGTCGTCGGCGAGCCGGCGCACGAGCGCCGCCAGGGCGGTGTGGTCGACGGCGCCGTCGCGAAACGGTGTGACGAGGGCGACCCACAGGCCCGAGAAATCGGTCGCGGTGTCGGCGGTTGGTTGTTGATGTGGCACGCAGGCTTCCTTTCAGGAATCGACCGATGGAAAGAACCACCGTCCGATGCGCGCGCAACCCAAGAGGGGCCAAAGCCTTGGCAGGTTCCGTCGCTCATCCGACGACGGAACCTCGGCTCCGGTCAGACGAGCTTTGGTTTTTTGGCTTTGTTGCCCTGGCGCGCGCGTGCCTGGCCTTCGAACGAAGGCGAGAGGCGGGTGGGCGTGCGGCGCGAAGGCATGGGCTGCATTGTCGCGCCTAGGCCGGCGGTGCGGTGGCGCTGCGTTGCAGGCTCACGACACGGCCGCCCTCGGCGGCGCGGGCATTGCCCAGGAACTCGACGGTGACCTGGTTGCCCAGCTGCGCGTCGGTCTTGAGGTCGAGTGCGCCGAACAGCTGGCCGTTGACCCGGAACCAGCGCACCTCCGCCGTGTGCTTGCCCTGCGGCACCTGGGCCGTGAGGATTTCGGTGACCGGCCCGCTCACCGTGTGCAGGTGGGTGAACCGGCGTGCGCGCAGCAGCGGCGGCAGCACGCCGATCGCGAACACCAGCGCACAGATGGCGGCCGCGTACCCCGCCATGAACAGGCCGAAGCCCGGGCGAAAACCGTCGGCCCACGCCGTCCCGATCGCCAGGAACGCGCCGCCCGCCAGCACGACGCCCATGAAGCGGCGGTCCGAGCGCCCGGCGCGCCGACGGTCGCGCGAGGTGGCCGGCCGCTCGGTGCGCGTGGCCTGGCGTGCCATCGGATAACGCGTGCGCAGCAGCAGATGCACGGCGTTGTCGCGCGCCACGCATTCGATCTCGACGGGCGCCTGTGCCAGGTGCCGCACCACCGTCAGTGGTCGGCCCGTGGCGTGGCTGCGAGGCGCGTCCAGGCCCAGCACCGGCACGACGTCGACGTGGAACTGGCCGTCGACCGTGTAGCGCAGCGCACCGCCGGGCAGGGCGGCCACGTGGTCCACGGTGCCGGCCACGGTGAACTTTCTGTTCTTCGCCAGGGCCTCGCGGGTGGCCTGGGCCCGGCGCCGGTCGATCCGCGCCCGATGGGTGAACAGCCACACGCCCAGCAGCAAGGTGCCCAGCGCCGCCGCGTTCATCGCCAGGGCCAGGCCCGCCGGGGCGCCGGGAAGCCGCCCGATCACCACGAAGACGAGGGCGCAACCCGCCAGCAGCACGGCCAGCACCGCCAGGCCGGCGGCCGGGGTGCGCGCGGCAAGATCGACGCGCCGCAGCATCTCGACATCGTCGGGTGTCAGGGGCTGCGACGTGGGAGCCGGCATCGGCGCAGTGTAGGGCGGCAGTGCCACAATTTGGGCATGTCCTCGCTCCCTCGCGTTTCCATCCAGACGGCCGACTTCGACGCCGGTGCCGAGATCGCCGCCCTGCGCGCGGCCGACGCGCGCGTCGGCGCTGTCTGCAGCTTCATCGGCACCGTGCGCGACCGCAACGACGGCAGCACCATCGCCTCGATGGAGCTGGAGCACTACCCCGGCATGACCGAAAAAGCCATCGAGGCCATGATCGACGAGGCCCACAAGCGCTTCGACATCCTGGGTGCGCGCGTGATCCACCGCGTGGGGCTGCTGCAGCCGCTGGACCAGATCATGATGGTGGCGGTGGTGTCCGCCCACCGCGGCCAGAGCTTCCAGGCCTGCGAGTTCCTGATGGACTACCTGAAGACGCAGGCCCCGTTCTGGAAGAAGGAGCAGACGCCCGAAGGCGCCCGCTGGGTCGATGCCCGCGTGACCGACGACGAGGCGCTGGCGCGCTGGGGCATCGCGGCCTCGAACAGCGCCACCTGAGCGGCGCGTTCGAGGCTCAGGGCGCGATCAGTGCCGAGGCCGCCAGTGCCTTGGCTTCCGCACCGCAGTCCTGAGCGGGCACCGCGCCTGCTGCGCGTGCCTTCGCGATCTCTGACCGGGCACCCGCCATCTGCGCCTGGAACACCGGGTTCGTGTGCAGCCTGGCCACCGTCGCCGCGCCGACCAGCCGGCCGTTCTCGATGTCGCTCTGCCAGTGCACGCCGCAGATCGCGCGGCTCTGCGAGAAGGCCCGGCCGCGCTGCAGCAGCGCATCGGCGCGTTCGGGGGCGAGTTCCGTCAGCACCAGCGCCCAGGCCCAGCCCAGGGCTGCGTGGCCCGAGGGGTAGGAGCCGTCCTTGGCCAGAAAGGCTTCTTCGGCGGGCGTGCAGCTGCCGGTCTTGAACGCCACGAAGGGGCGCGTGCGGTTGTAGGTGTTCTTGGCCTTGTAGGTGGCCGAGCCGGCGTCGGCCAGCGTGCGGCGCAGCAGCATGTTCAGGTTCGGCGTGGCCTGCTCGGAAATGGGCATGCCCAGCGCGCACGAGAACACCTCGGCGGCCTTCGGAAACTTGAGGTTGGCGTCCTGCACCGCCAGCGCGCCGCGCGGCGTGCCCTGCAGGGCCGTGAGCGCGCGGAAGGTGGCGCCGTCGGCCGCCAGCGCGGCCGAGCCCTCAGCCGGGGGCGCCGGCAGCAGGGCGAGGCTGTCGGGCAGCTCGGCCGCGGGCAGGTAGCCCTTGAGGTAGCCCGAGCCCGGGCGCAATTCGCCGACGTCGGCAGGAGAAATGGGCGCGGTGCTGCCGCAGGCGCCGAGCAGCAGCGCGGCCGCCAGCGAGGCGGCGAGGGTCGTGAATCGCATGAGGGATGTGTCTCCGGCTTTGTTGTTGGAAGGCGAGGGCCCATCGTAGAGGGGCCCCGCCCGGCCGGAAGATCACCCAGGTGACGGCCGTGTCGGCCGCGCAAGTCAGGGCTTGAAGCCGCTCGCCTGGATGATCTTTTCCCAGGTCTGCGTGTAGGTGCGCACGCGGCCCGCGAACTGGCCTTGGGGCTCGTAGCCGACCGTCAGGCCCATGGTGGTGAGCTTCTGCTTCACGTCGGGCATGGCCAGCACCTTCTGCAGTGCGTCGCCGTACCTGTCGATGACGGCCTGCGGCGTGCCCACCGGCGCGAAGATGCCGTAGTAGGGCAGGTCTTCCAGGTTCGCAAAGCCCAGCTCGGTGAAGGTCGGCACGTTCGGCAGCAGCGCCTGGCGCTTGGCGCCGATGGACGCCACGATGCGCACCTTGCCCGCGCGGTGGTTCTCGATGAAGTCGGGCACCGAGGCGATGCCCGCCGTGATCTGGTTGCCCAGCATGTCGGCCGTCATGGGCGCGCTGCCGCGGTAGGGCGCGGGCTGCACGTCGATCTTGTACTTGTCCGAGATCATCTTCACCAGGAACTCGGGGATCGACGCGGGTGCGGGCACGCCGATGGTCTCCTTGCCGCCCTTTTGCGTGCGGATCCACTTCACGTACTCGTCGATGCTCTTGGCCGGCGTGCCGCCCGACACCGCCAGCACGTTGGCGAAGGTGGCAAAGCCGGCCACGGGCACGAAGTCGGTCGCGGGGTTGAAGCCCGGGTTCTTCACCACCTGCGGCAGGATCGAGATGGAGTGGTCATGCGACAGGAACAGCGTGTGGCCGTCGGCCGGCGCGGCCTTCAGCGCCTGCGCCGCGATCTGGCCGCCCGCGCCCGCACGGTTCTCGACCACCACGGGCACGCCCAGCACGTCCTTGAGCTTTTCGCCCAGGGTGCGGGCGATGGCGTCGGTGCCCGCGCCGGCGGGAAAACCCACCAGGAGGCGCACCGGCGTGCCGCTCTGGGCCTGCGCCAGGCCGGCCATGCCCAGGGCCGCTGCCAAGAGACCCACGCTGAACGCGCGGCGCATCGGTTGGACGCGCTGCATTGAAAAAACCATGATCGACTCCATTCGAAGAAAGAGAGAAATGCCTACGGCAGGACGGTGCGGGGCCCGGTGCAATACCCGTGCCCAGGGTGCAAATCCGATTCGCAACCTTGAATCGTGCCCGAACAGCCCTATTTTGGATGCAGGAATACCACCATGCGACAAGACAAACTCACCACCAAATTTCAGGAAGCACTGAGCGACGCCCAGTCGCTCGCCCTCGGCAGCGACAACGCCTACATCGAACCGGCCCACCTGCTGGTCGCGATGCTGCGCCAGGACGACGGCCCGCGCGCCCTGCTGGAGCGTGCCGGCGTCAACGTGCCCGGGCTGCTGCAGGCCGCCGAAGGCGCCATCAAGAAACTGCCCCAGGTGCAGGGCCACGACATCGTGCAGGTCGGCCCCGAGCTGGGCAAGCTGCTGCAGGCGACCGAGAAGGAAGCCATCAAGCGCAATGACCAGTTCATCGCGGGCGAACTCTTTCTGCTCGCCGTGGCCGACAGCAAGGCCGACATCGGCAAGATCGCCAAGGACAACGGCCTGAGCCGCAAGTCGCTCGAGGCCGCCATCGAGGCCGTGCGCGGCGGGCAGGGCGTGAACAGCGCCGACGCCGAAGGCCAGCGCGAAGCCCTCAAGAAATACTGCCTGGACCTCACCGAGCGCGCCCGCCTGGGCAAGCTCGACCCGGTCATCGGCCGCGACGAGGAAATCCGCCGCGCCATCCAGGTGCTGCAACGCCGCACCAAGAACAACCCCGTGCTCATCGGCGAACCCGGCGTGGGCAAGACCGCCATCGTCGAAGGCCTGGCCCAGCGCATCGTCGCGGGCGAGGTGCCCGAGTCGCTCAAGGGCAAGCGCGTGCTGTCGCTCGACATGGCCGCGCTGCTGGCCGGCGCCAAGTTCCGCGGTGAATTCGAAGAGCGCCTGAAGACCGTGCTCAACGAACTCGCGAAGGACGAAGGCCAGACCATCGTCTTCATCGACGAGCTGCACACCATGGTCGGCGCCGGCAAGGCCGAAGGCGCGATGGACGCGGGCAACATGCTCAAGCCCGCGCTCGCGCGCGGCGAACTGCATTGCGTGGGCGCCACCACGCTCGACGAGTACCGCAAGTACATCGAGAAGGACGCCGCGCTGGAGCGCCGCTTCCAGAAGATCATCGTGGGCGAGCCCAGCGTCGAGGCCACCATCGCCATCCTGCGCGGCCTGCAGGAGAAGTACGAAGTGCACCACGGCGTGCAGATCACCGACCCGGCCATCGTGGCCGCGGCCGAATTGAGTGACCGCTACATCACCGACCGCTTCCTGCCCGACAAGGCCATCGACCTCATCGACGAGGCCGCGGCCAAGATCAAGATCGAGATGGACTCCAAGCCCGAGGTCATGGACCGCCTGGACCGCCGCCTCATCCAGCTGCAGATCGAGCGTGAAGCCGTGCGCCGCGAGAAGGACGAAGCCTCGCAGAAGCGCTTCGGCCTCATCGAGGACGAGATCACCAAGCTGCAAAAGGAAATCGCCGACTACGACGAGATCTGGCAGGCCGAGAAGGCCCAGGCCCAGGGCAGCGCGCACGTGCGCGAAGACATCGACAAGATCAAGTTCCAGATCGAAGAGTGGAAGCGCAAGGGCGACTTCAACAAGGTCGCCGAGCTGCAATACGGACAGCTGCCGGCGCTCGAGAAGCGCCTGAAGGAAGCTGAAGAGAGCGAGGCGAGCAAGGGCAAGTCCAGCGCGCCCACGCTGCTGCGCACGCAGGTCGGTTCGGAAGAAATCGCCGAGGTCGTGGCGCGCGCCACCGGCATCCCGGTCGCCAAGCTCATGCAAGGCGAGCGCGACAAGCTTCTCGTGATGGAAGACAAGCTGCACGAGCGCGTGGTCGGCCAGGACGAGGCCATCGGTGCGGTCGCGAACGCGATCCGCCGCTCGCGCTCGGGCCTCTCCGACCCGAACCGCCCCACGGGCTCGTTCCTGTTCCTCGGCCCCACGGGCGTGGGCAAGACCGAACTGTGCAAGGCACTCGCGGGTTTCCTGTTCGACAGCGAAGACCACCTGATCCGCATCGACATGAGCGAGTTCATGGAGAAGCATTCGGTCGCCCGCCTCATCGGCGCGCCGCCGGGCTACGTGGGCTATGAAGAGGGCGGCTACCTCACGGAAGCCGTGCGCCGCAAGCCCTACAGCGTGGTGCTGCTCGACGAGGTCGAGAAGGCCCACCCCGACGTGTTCAACGTGCTGCTGCAGGTGCTCGACGACGGCCGCCTCACGGACGGCCAGGGCCGCACCGTGGACTTCAAGAACACCGTCATCGTGATGACCAGCAACATCGGCTCGCCGATCATCCAGTCGATGGTGGGCCAGCCGAGCGAAGAGATCAAAGAGGCGGTGTGGGACGAGCTGAAGAACTACTTCCGCCCCGAGTTCCTGAACCGCATCGACGAGACCGTCGTGTTCCACGCGCTCGACGCGAAGAACATCGAATCGATCGCCGCGATCCAGCTCAAGGTGCTGCAGGCGCGCCTGGCGAAGATGGACTTGGGCCTGCAGGTGTCGCCTGCGGCGCTGGCCGAGATTGCCAAGGTCGGCTTCGACCCGGTGTTCGGTGCGCGTCCGCTCAAGCGTGCGATCCAGCAGCGCATCGAGAACCCGCTCTCGAAGCTGTTGCTGGACGGCAGCTTCGGGCCGAAGGACACGATCGAAGTCGAAACCGACCCGATCCAGTCACCGGGCCAGTTCTCGTTCCGCAAGGGCGGGGAACCAACGGCGGCTGCATCGGCCTAAAGTCGGATGATGAACTTCATTCTTCGCGTCATTCTTCTGCTCCTGGGGCTGGTCTTCGCGGCCAGCCTGGCCGTGGCGGCCCTGCTGCTGGCGGCGGTGTGGGGTGTGCGCTACGCCTGGGGGCGCCTCACGGGCAAGCCCGTGACGCCCTGGGTCATGCGTTTCAACCCCCGCTCGGGTTTCGATCGTTTTCGCCATGCGGCACAGCAGCCGGCCGAGCCCACGGCGGCCGACGTGGTCAGTGCCCGGGCGCGCGGCGAATCGGTGCGCAGCCCGGTCGTGCTGGGCCCGGCCGACGATGTGACCGACGTGCGGGCCCGGCCCGTGCGCGGCGACTGATCCTTTTTCTTCCCGATCAGGCGCTGTACAGCGCCTCGATCTCGTCGGCGTAGGCCTTGTAGATGCTGGAGCGCCGCACCTTCATGGTCGCGGTGACTTCACCGTCGTCATGGTCCAACTCTTTGGTGAGCAGATGAAAACGTCTGATCTGCGACACCTGCGCCAGCTTCCCATTGCCGCGCGCCACTTCGGCCTCGATCAGCGCGCGCACCTTGGGTTCCTCCACCAGCGAGCGGAAATGCGTGAAGGGCAGGCGCTGCGCCTCGGCCCATTTGCCGACCGTCTCGTAGTCGATCTGCAGCAGTGCTCCCACGAATTTGCGGCCGTCCGCCACCACGATGCATTCCTTGATGAAGGGGCTGCCCTTCATGGTGTTCTCGATCTCCGAGGGCGTGAGGTTCTTGCCGCCGGCGGTGATCATGATGTCCTTCAGCCGGTCGACGATGCGCAGCTGCCCACCGGCTTCCTCGCGCACCACGTCGCCCGTGTGCAGCCAGCCGTCGCGGATCGATGAGGCCGTGGCCTCGGGGTTCTTGTAATAGCCCTCGAAGACCATGTCGCCGCGCACCAGCAGCTCGCCGGCTTCGCCCACGCGGTGCTCGGTGCCCAGCGTGGGCGGGCCGACGGTGCCGATGGTCACGGCGTCCGCGCGGTGGCCCGAGACCATGCCGGTCGATTCGGTGAGGCCATACACCTCGACCAGCGGCACGCCCAGCGTGCGAAAGAAGCGCACCACGTCCGCGGGAATCGGCGCGGCGCCCGTGAGCGCGATGCGCGCGCGGCGCAGGCCGATGAAGTTCTGCAGCGCGCGCAGCACGGTCCAGTAGGCGAGGGCGAAGCGGCCGCGCTCGGCCAGCGTCCAGGCGCTGCGCGGCTTCTCGGCCAGCGGCGCGCAGGCCTCGATGGCCTTGCGGAACAGCGCGCGCTGCAATCTGCCGGTTTCCTGCATCTTGATGCTGATGCCTGCGTGCAGCTTTTCCCAGATGCGCGGCACGCCGAGGAACATGGTGGGCGCCACCTCGCGCAGGTCTTCCTGCACGGTGCGGATCGATTCGCCGAAGTTGACCTGCGAGCCCAGGTACAGCGGCACGAAGGCCGTGAGCATCTGCTCGGCCACGTGGCACAGCGGCAGGTACGACAGGTGCGTGGTGCCGCCGTCGAGCCCGAGCCGATCGACGATGCCGGGCACGACGCCGCGGATGTTGCGGTACGAAATCATCGCGCCCTTGGGCTTGCCGGTGGAGCCCGAGGTGTAGATCATCAAACCGATGTCGGCCAGCGTCTGGCGCTGCAGCGCGGCGTCGATGAGCGCGGTGCCGTCGCGTGCCAGCACCGCGGCGCCGGCCTGCTCGACCTCCGCAAAGGTCGCGATGCGCTCGCGCACCTCGGGCGGGTAGCTCGCGAGGCCCTTGGTCTCGATCACGACGATCTTGCGCAGGCGCGGCAGCTGGTCGAGGGCGTCGAGCACCTTGTCGGTCTGTTCCTGGTCCTCGCAGACGATCACCTCGATGTCCGCATGGCCGACCACGTAGGCCACCTCGTTGCTCGGGCTGGTGGGGTACACGCCCACGGTCACGGCGCCGATGAGCCCCGCGCCCATCTGCGCGAGCAGCCACTCGACGCGGTTCTCGGAGATCACGCCCAGGTGCCCGCCGGGCGCGAGGCCCATCGCGTGCAGGCCCAGGCCGAAGCGGCTGGCGCGCTGCAGGTAGCCGGCCCAGTCCAGCGGATGCCAGATGCCGAAGTCCTTCTGCCGGATCGCGATGCGCTGCGGCTGCAGGCGTGCCTGCTCGCGCAGCATCTGCGGCAGCGTGAGCGAAGGGAGCAGGTTCGTCGTCATGACAGCCAGCGCTTGCGGCGCTTGTAGTGCTTCAGCTCGCGGAAGCTGCGCGATTCGCCGCTGCCGCCCACGCCCAGGTAGAACTCGCGCACGTCGGGGTCGGCCGCGAGGCGCTCGGCACTGCCGTCGATCACGACCTTGCCGCTTTCCATGATGTAGCCCGTGTGGGCGATGGCCAGTGCCACGCTGGCGTTCTGTTCCACCAGCAGCATCGAGGTGCCGCGCTCGGCGTTGATGCGCGCGATGATCGTGAAGATGTCCTCGACCAGCTTGGGCGAGAGGCCCAGCGAAGGCTCGTCGAGCAGGATCAGCTGGGGCTGCGCCACCAGTGCACGCCCGATGGCGAGCATCTGCTGCTCGCCGCCCGAAAGATAGCCCGCGAGGCCCTTGCGGCGCTCGTGCAGGCGAGGGAAGTAGGCGTAGACGTCGTCGAAGTTGCGCGACGCGGGCGCAACGCCCGTGCGACCGGTCAGCGCGTAGGTCGCGGCGACGAGGTTCTCTTCGACCGTGAGGTCTTCGAACACGCGCCGGCCTTCCATCACATGGCTCAGGCCGCGCCGCACGAGCTGCTGCGGCGCGAGTCGGTCGGTGGGGGCGCCGTCGAACACGATGCGACCGGCCTCCACCTCGCCGTCTTCCAGCGCGAGCAGGCCCGACACCGCCTTCAGCGTGGTCGACTTGCCCGCGCCGTTGCTGCCCAGCAGCGCCACGATCTGCCCGCGCGGCACGGCCAGCGACAGGCCGCGCAGCACCTGCACGACCTTGTTGTAGACCACCTCGATGTTGTTGACCTCCAGAACGAGGTCGGGCGGTGCCGCGCGCGCGTCCATCGTGTCGATCAGTTCAGTGCGATCCAGTCGGAGGCCGGCACCATTTTCTGCGCCTTCATGTCGGCCTTGTAGACGCGGCCCACGGGAATGGAGTTGCCCTTGATGGTGATCGGCGTGCCGATGATCCCGCCGGTGTCGAAGTCCTTGATGGTGTTGAGCGCGGCCTTCAGGTTCTTGCCGTCCAGCGGCTTGCCGGCGTCGAGCGTGCGCTTGGCGGCCTCGGTGAACAGCATCGCCGTGAGGAAGCCCTGCGTGTAGGCCGTGCTCTGGTACTCGGGGCGCAGCGCGCGGATCTTGTCGAGCATCGGCGCCTTGGCCGAGGTGTCGTAGTAGTAGCGGTAGGGCATGACGCCCATGAAGCCGTCGCCGCCTTCGCCCATCTTCATGACGGTGGAGCTGTCCATGGTCCAGAAGGTGCCCATCCACTTGCTGGTCATGCCCATCTGCTTGCCCTGCTGAACGAACTCGGGAATGGGCGCCAGGATGTAGCCGTGGAAGATCGTGTAGTCGGGCGCGGCGCGGCGCAGCTTGATGACCTCGGTCGACACGTCGACGCTGCCCGCGGGCGTCATGAGCTTCACCGGCACGCTCAGGCCCAGCTTCTTGGCAGCGGCTTCGCTGGCCTCGATGGGGTCGCGGCCGAACTCGGAGTCGGAGTACACGAAGGCCACCTTGGCGCCCGGCTTTTCCTTGGCGATGTGGCGCAGCAGGATGCCGATCTGCTCGGTGTAGTCGGGGCCGACCAGGAACTGGTTCGGGTACTTGGCCGGGTCGTTCAGCTCGGTGGCGAACGAGGCGCCCGCCATCAGGATCTGGCCGCCGCGGTCCAGCTCGGGGTTGATGGTCTTGGAGAAACCGGTGGAGTCGCCGTAGTAGAGGTTGACCTTGTTCTGGCTCGTGATCTTCTTGAAGGCCGCCACCGACACGTCGACCTTGTAGCCCGTGTCTTCCGGCACGTAGCGCAGCTTGCGGCCCTTGATGCCGCCCGCGTCGTTGACCATCTTCACGTAGTCGGCAATGCCGGCGTTGATGCCGACGCCCGCGAAGGCGAACACGCCGGTCATGGGGATCGAGCCGCCGATGACGATGTCTTCGTTGCCTTGCGCGTTCGCCGCGAACGGCACGGCGGCGGCCAGGCCCGCGGCGATCAGCAGGGCGCGGCGCTGGGGGAAAAGCTTCTTCGTTGTCTTGGGCATGTGTGTCTCCTGGTTCTAGTTACGAAACGGCCATAGATGGAAAAAGCGGCGCAGGCGCCGCCACACTTCTGCGAGCCCGTGCGGCTCGAACACCAGAAATCCGACGATGAGCAGGCCGAAGACGACGGTGCGCACCGGCGAGAGGAACACGGTCATCTCGACGCCGCCCGGCAGCAGGTCGACCACCAGCTTGAGCAGCTCGGGCACCATGGTCATGAACACGGCGCCGAAGATGCCGCCCAGGATCGTGCCCATGCCGCCGACGATGATGGCGGCCAGGAAGAAGATCGACATCAGGAGCGGAAAGCTCTCGGGCGTGACCACGCGGAAGAAGTAGGCCCACAGGCCCCCCGCCACGCCGGCGTAGAACGACGACAGCCCGAACGACAGCAGCTTGTAGCGCAAGAGCGGAATGCCCAGCACCTCGGCCGAGATGTCGCGATCGCGGATGGCGATGAAGGCGCGACCCACGCGCGTGCGAAACAGGTTGGCCGCGCCGAGCACCATCAGCACCATCACCGGAACGATCACCCAGTACAGGCGAAACGACGTGTCCAGCGGCAGCCCGAAGAGCTGCGCGGGCGGCAGCGAAATGCCCGTGGTGCCGCCCGTGAGCTTGAGGTTGGCGAACAGGAAGTGCGTGATGAACGAGGCCGCGATGGTCGCGATCGCCAGGTACAGGCCCTTCACGCGCAGCGAGGGGATGCCGACGACGAGTCCGCCGAGCATGGCGACCACGCCGCCCGCGAGGATGTTCAGCAGGAAGGGCGTGCCCAGCCGCGTCTGCATGATCGCGACGGTGTACGCCCCCAGGCCCATGAACGCGGCCTGGCCCAGGCTCACGAGGCCCGTGTAGCCCGTGAGGATGTTCAGTCCCGTGGCGCTCGCGACGTTGATGGCGACGAGGCACGCGAGGTACAGCCAGTAGTCGCTGGCCATGAAGGGGAACAGCACGAGCAGCGCCGCGCCGATCGCGAGCCACACCTTCTGCGTGCGCGAGTCGAACAGCGCCGCGTCGGCGATGTAGCTTTGCTTGAGGGTGCCGATGCGCATGGCTAGAGCCTCTCGATCTCGTGCGTGCCGAAGAGCCCGTAGGGCCGCACCATCAGCACGAACACCAGCACGATGAAGGTGGCGAGCAGCTTGTATTCGCCGCCCAAGTAGGAGCCCGCCAGCGCTTCGATCAGCCCGATGAGCACGCCGCCCACGAGCGCGCCCAGCACGCTGTCGAGCCCGCCGACGATCACCACCACCAGCACCGACAACCCGAACACGCCCATCGACGACGAGATGCCGCCGATGGCGCCGACGATGATGCCGGCCACCGCCGCGATCATGGCCGAGGCCACCCAGGCGAGCGAGAACACGCGCGGCACGTGGATGCCCATCGAGTAGGCGGCCGCCTGGTCCGAGGCGGTGGCCCGCAGCGCGACGCCGCCGCGCCAGAAGCGGAACAGCAGCAGCACGAGCCCGATCAGCACCACGGCGATCAATGCGCCGTAGGCGATCTTGGGCGCCAGGAAGGCCTCGCCGATCATCACGGGCGTGTTGGGCAGGAACTCGGGCAGGCGGCGCTGGTCGGCGGTCCAGATGATCTCGACCAGCCCGACGAGGATCGACGCCAGCCCCACGGTCACCATGAACACCGAGATCGGCGGCTCGCCCAGCAGCGGGCGGATCATGGTGCGCTCGATCACCGCGCCCAGCAGGCCGGTGCCGATCACCGAGCCCAGCACCGCCATCCAGATCGGCAGCGAGAAGCTCGCGGCGAAGGTGAAGAACAGGTAGGCGCCGACCATCAGCATCTCGCCGATGGCGATGTTGACCACGCGCGTGGCCTTGTAGACCAGCACGAAGGCCAGCGCCGCCAGCGCATACAGGCCGCCGCCGGCGATGCCGGTGAGTGCGATCTCGAAGAGGTAGGCCCAATCCATCAGGCGGCTCCCACGGCAGCTTCGCCGCGCAGCCGGCGACGCAGCTCGCCCACGTCGCCCGCGCCGAGGTAGGCGCGGATCACTTCCGGGTCGGCCTGCACCTGCGCCGGCGTGCCTTGCGCGATGACCTGGCCGAAGTTGAGCACCACCACGTGGTCCGACAGGTCCATCACCATGCCCATGTCGTGCTCGACCATCAGCACCGTGATGCCCCATTCGCGCCGCACGTCGAGGATGAAGCGCGCCATGTCTTCGGTCTCTTCGCGGTTCATGCCGGCCACCGGTTCGTCGAGCATCAGCACCTTGGGCTGCATGGCCAGCGCGCGCGCCATTTCCACGCGCTTTTGCAGGCCGTAGGGCAGGGCGGCCACCGAGGCGTGGCGGATGTGGTCGATCTCGAGGAAATCGATGATGCGTTCTTCCACGTCGCGGCGCAGCTCGGCCTCTTCGCGGCGCGCGCGGCCCAGGTAGAAGAGGGCGTCGAACACGTTGCTCTTCAGGTGCGCGTGGCGGCCGAGCTTGATGTTGTCGAGCACGGTCATGCCGCGGAACAGCGCGATGTTCTGGAAGCTGCGCGCCAGGCCGAGCGCAGCGCGCTTCGGCGCGGGCAGGCGCGTGATGTCCTCGCCCTCGAACAGCACGCGGCCCTGCGAGGGCTTGTAGAAGCCTGAGATGGTGTTGAAGAGCGAGGTCTTGCCCGCGCCGTTGGGCCCGATCACCGCGGTGATGGAGCCGGGCGCGACGCTGAAGCCGACATTGGTGAGCGCCTTCACCCCGCCGAATGCCAGCGTCAACGCCTCGGCCTGCAGCACCGGGGCCGTGGCGGAAGGTGCGGACATGGAGGTATCCCGTCGAGTCTCGTCAGGCATGGCTAAGGGGCGCGCCGCAAGGTCAGGGTTTGTGTCCAGCAGCGAAATGCTACTGGCCCGTAAAATTCCTACTGGCCGGTAATGTCCGTGTTCGCCGCAGTTCGCGGCATCGGGACTTTCCCCGCCCGCACAAACCCCATGCCCCGTTCCACCGCCGTTCCTGCTTCAGCCTCTCCGTGGGCGCCTGCCGACCGCCGTGCGCAGCAGCGCGAGGTCAAGCGCATGGCCGTGTTGCGCACGGCCGCCCAGCTGTTCAACGAGCGCGGCTTCCACGCGACCTCGCTCGACGACATTGCCGAGCGGCTCAACGTGAGCAAGCCCACGCTGTACTACTACATCGAGAACAAGGACCAGATCCTGCTGGAGTGCGTGAAGATGGCGCTGGACCTCATGCAGACCGGCATCGGCGAGGTGCGCGCCGCGGGCGGCAGCGCCATCGACCAGCTCAAGGCCTGCATGCGCATCTACTCGGGCGTGGTCACGCAGGACTTCGGCATGTGCGTGATCCGCATCGGCGAAGACCCGTTGCCCGATCCGCTCAAGAAGGAACTGCGCCGCCTCAAGGCCGGCATCGACGGGCATTTCCGCCGCCTGATCGAAGAGGGCGTGGCCGAAGGCGCGCTCGCGCCCTGCGACCCGAAGATGGCGGCCTTCATGCTGGCCGGCGCGCTGAGCTGGATCGGCCGCTGGTACCGCCCCGACGGCGACCTCACGCCCGACCAGATCGCCGACCAGGGCATCGAGCTGCTGCTCAACGGCGTGCTGCAGCGCGCCCCGACGAAAGCGAACCCATGACTTCAGAGACTTCTTCTTCGCCCCTGCTGGTGGGCCGCGAAGGCGCGGTGGCCACGCTGCGCTTCAACCGGCCGGCCGCGCTCAATGCCATCGACGTGCCGATGGCCACCGCCTTCCTCACCGCCGCGCGCACGTTGGCTGCCGACAAGAGCGTGCGCGCCGTGCTGCTGAGCGGCGCGGGCAAGGGCTTCATGGCCGGCGGCGACCTCGGCGTGCTGAGCGCCGACCCGAAGCAGGGCGCGGCCGATCTCATCGGCCCGCTGCACGAGGCGCTGACCGTGCTCGACGCCATGGACGCGCCGCTGGTCGCGCAGGTGCACGGCGTGGCGGCCGGCGCGGGCCTGAGCCTGATGCTGCAGGCCGACTTCGTGCTCGTGGCCGAGGGCACGCGCTTCAATCTGGCCTACGTGAACGTCGGCACCAGCTGCGACGTCGGCGCTTCGTGGGCGCTGCCGCGCCTGGTCGGCATGCGCCGCGCGCTGGAGATCGCGATGCTCGGCGACACCTACGACACCGCCGCCGCCGAACGCATGGGCCTCATCAACCGCGTGGTGCCCGCAGCCGAGCTCGAAGCGGAGGCCATGGCGCTCGCGCAGCGGCTGGCCAAGGGCCCGACCGTGGCGCTGGGCCACTTGCGTCGGCTGATGCGTGGCTCGCTCGACCGCGACCTCGCGAGCCAGCTCGATGCCGAGTCGGCCGCGTTCCAGTCGTGCGCGGCCACTGCCGATTTCCGCATCGGCCTCGATGCCTTTTTCGGCAAGAAGTCCGCGGCCTTCACGGGCCGCTGAAGAATTCATCTTTTCGTTTTTTCAATCCAGGAGATCCATCCCATGACTTCACGCGACATCTTCGTGGTCGGCACCGCCCGCACCGCCATCGGCACCTTCGGCGGCGCGCTCAAGGACGTGCCCAACACGCAACTGGCCACCACCGCCGTCAAGGCCGCCATCGAGCGCAGCGGCCTGGCCGCCGACGCCATCGGCCATGTGGTCATGGGCAACGTGATCCCCACCGACGTGAAGGACGCGTACCTGAGCCGCGTGGCCGCCATCGACGCGGGCTGCCCGATCGAGACGCCGGCCTTCAACGTGAACCGCCTGTGCGGCTCGGGCCTGCAGGCCATCGTGTCGGCGGCGCAGGCCATTGCGCTGGGCGACTGCGACATCGCCATCGGCGGCGGCTCCGAATCGATGAGCCGCGGCCCGTACTTCGACACCTCGGCGCGTTATGGCGCACGCATGGGCGACGCGGTGCTGGTCGACTACATGCTGGGCATCCTGCACGACCCGTGGGAGAAGATCCACATGGGCATCACGGCCGAGAACGTCGCCGCGCGCTACGGCATCACGCGCGAGCAGATGGACGAACTGGCCGTGACCAGCCAGCAGCGCGCCGCCGCCGCCATTGCCGCGGGCCGCTTCAAGGAGCAGATCGTTCCGGTCGAGGTGAAGACGCGCAAGGGCGTCGTGCTGTTCGACACCGACGAGCACGTGCGCGCCGACACCACCGTCGACACGCTGTCGAAGATGAAGCCCGCGTTCAAGAAGGACGGCCTCGTGACCGCCGGCAACGCCTCGGGCATCAACGACGGCGCCGCCGCCGTGGTGCTGGCCGAAGGTGGCCGCGTGAAGGCGCTGGGCCTGAAGCCGCTGGCACGCCTCGTGGGCTACGCGCATGCGGGCGTCGAGCCCGCGTACATGGGCATCGGCCCGGTGCCGGCCACGCGCAAGGTGCTGGAGCGCACGGGCCTGAAGGTCAGCGACTTCGACGTGATCGAGTCGAACGAAGCGTTCGCGGCGCAGGCTTGCGCCGTCATCAAGGAACTGGGCTTCGATCCCGCCAAGGTGAACCCGAACGGCTCGGGCATTTCGCTGGGCCACCCGGTGGGCGCGACCGGCGCGATCATCACGACGAAGGCGATCGCCGAGCTGCACCGCACGGGTGGCCGCTATGCACTCGTCACGATGTGCATCGGCGGCGGGCAAGGCATCGCCGCTGTCTTTGAGCGCGTTTGAGGGCACACTCGCGGGCATGCTCCGCCCCCCACTCCTGATCGACCCCGACGAGGTCGAGATCAGCGCCATCCGCGCGCAGGGGGCGGGCGGGCAGAACGTCAACAAGGTGTCGAGCGCGGTGCACCTGCGCTACGACATCCACGCCAGCTCGCTGCCGGCCGACGTGAAGGAACGGCTGCTCGCCTTGCGCGACAGCCGCATCACGCAGGAAGGCGTGTTCGTGCTCAAGGCGCAGCAGCACCGCACGCAGGAGATGAACCGCGCCGACGCGCTCGCGCGGTTGCAGGCGGTGATCGACAGCGTGGCCACGCCGCCGCGCGTGCGGCGCGCCACCAAGCCCACCTACGGTTCGAAGCAGCGCCGGCTCGAAGGCAAGAGCCAGCGCTCGCAGATCAAGAGCCTGCGCGGGCGGGTGCAGGACTGACCGGCTTGTCGCCGCGCAGCCGTTTGATCTGCAGTGTCACGCCGACCACGTACAGCGCGCCGAGCACCGCGGTGATCGCCTTCAGTTCGGGCGCCTCGGCGTTCGGCAGCAGCGGCGCGCCCAGCGGCAGGCGCGTCAGCGTTTCGGTGAACGCCGGAATCCAATGGAAGAGAAAGCTCGCCGAATAGGCGACGGCTTCGATGTAGCGCGATTTCGGCCCGAGCCGCCCGTACCCCGCCAGCGCGCCGACGGCCAGCGCCACCAAAGTGATGATGCCCAGCGCATGCGGCTTGCCGAAGCCACCGTGCTGGAAGATGCCGAAGCCCGTGAGGCAGGTCAGCACCGTGGTCCAGACGAAGACCTGGCCCAGGCCGGTGCGCAGGGTGATTTCCTTGTAGCGCAGCAGGGCCCAGATGCCTGCGAACACGGCGATCAGGCTGATCGCGGTGTGAACCGTGCCGAGTGACGTCAATCCAAGCCATCCTGTGGGTGCCATGCGGATCTCCTCGTGGTCGTGGTGCGGCATTCTGGCGCGGCGCCCGCCTTTTTGCCATGTGTGCCCATTCGTTTCAAGGCGGGTCTTCCGGCCTGCCCCGAGCGCTGTGTCACCTTCGGCAAGCACAATCGGGGCCATGAGTGTTTTTGTTCGTCGCACGGGAATGGTGCTGCTGATGGCTGTCGCGGGCAGCCTGCTGTCCGCCTGCAGCCCGGACGCGGCCCAGGGGCAGGGCGCGGCCAGCACGCCGGCCGCGCAGGAGATGGCCTGGGACGCGCTGGTGCCCAAGGAGTGGGACCCGACCCAGCGCTACCGCAACATCAGCCTCGAGGCGCTGCGCGACAACGACCCGCGCGCGATCCAGATGCTCGACGAGATGCGTGCCGTCTGGGACAACGCGCCGGTCAACGTCGCGCTCGACGGCAAGCCCGCGAAGCTGTCGGGCTTCGTGGTGCCGCTCGATGCCACGCAAGACGGCATCCGCGAGTTCTTGCTGGTGCCGTACTTCGGCGCCTGCATCCACACTCCGCCGCCGCCCGCCAACCAGATCGTCCACGTGATCGCGCCCGCGCCCGTGAAGGGGCTGCACGCCATGGACACGGTGCGCGTGAGCGGCACGCTGAAGGCGGCGCGCTACGCATCGGCCGACATGGGCGTGAGCGGCTACGAGATCGCGTCGGCGGCGGTGGAGCGGGTGGCGGTCACGCAGGGGCCGTGAAGGCCGCCAGTTCGCCCAGGGCCGGTTCCAGCAACCGATAGCTCAGTCGCTCCGCAACCTGGAAGGCGCCGAGCCCTTCATAGAACGCGATGCCGCGCGCATTCGTCGCCTTCACGGGCCAGTCGATGCGGTGGCATCCCTTGGCGATGGCTTGCGCGGCCACCCATGCCATGAGGGCGCGGCCCGCCCCGGCGCTGCGGTGGCCCGACTTCACGTAGAGCTCCTTGAGCTGGCAGTGCCTGCGTTGCTCCGGTGCGAAGTCGACCAGCGAAAAGACCCAGGTGATCGCGGCCAGCCCGACCACCGTGCGCGCGTCTGTCGACGCCACCACAAGCTGGTGCGGCGAGCCGGGCGCCAGGAGATTGCCCAGCAGGTGTTCGCGCACCAGCTCGCGCGGCACGCGCGCGCCTTGGTTGTAGAAGGCGTGCAGCTCGGCCAGCAGCTCGATGAGCGAATCGTGTTGGGCTTCGGACACCAGATCGACGTGCATGGCATTTCCTTGGGGATGCGTCTTCGTGACTGCCGGATTCTGGCCCGCTCCGGATTCACGACGATCTTGTTACTCCCCGCTCCAGTCCTCGCGCGGCTAGATTGCCCTTCACCACTTCGAAAGGACAAGAACCATGAACCCGGCCTACACCGGCGGTTGCGCGTGCGGCGCCATCCGCTACGAGATTTCAGGGGAACCCGTGTTCCAGAACGACTGCCAGTGCCTCGACTGCCAGCGCAAGAGCGGCACGGGCCACGGCTCGTACCTCAGCTTCGCAGGCGCCGAGGTGAAGCAGACCGGCGCGGCCACGCTGTGGAGCCTCAAGGGCGACAGCGGCAACATGAAGACGCGCGCGTTCTGCCCGACCTGCGGCTCGCCCGTGTACATGACCTTCGCGGCGATGCCCGGCGTCTTCACCGTGCATGCCGCCAGCCTGGACGACCCCGGGCGCTACCGGCCGCAGGCGGTCACGTACGCGGTGCGCGGGCACGCCTGGGACTTCCTCGACCCGGCGCTGCCGAAGTTCGAGCGGATGCCGCCGGGCTGAACTCAGCCGGTCAGCCCATCCGCTGCGACAGGAAATCGAGGAACGAGGTGATGCGCGCCGACAGCTGCGTGTTGCGGTAGTACACGGCGTTGACGGGCTGGCGCACGTCGACCGTGTCCTTGGGCAGCACCTGCACCAGCGCGCCGCTGGCGCGGTCGGCGGCGGTCATGAAGTCCGACAGGCAGACGATGCCCACGCCGGCCAGCGCCAGCTGGCGCAGGGTCTCGCCGCTGGACGCGACCACGGTGGGGGTGATGGTCCATTCGTCGCCGTGGACACCGCGCAGCGGCCAGCGGTTGAGCGACTCGGGCTGCGTGAAGCCCAGCAGCGCGTGCCCGGCCAGCTCGTCCACCTTGCGCGGCTTGCCGTGGGCCTCGAGGTAGGCGGGGCTCGCGAGCACGCGCAGCCGGTGCGTGCCGAGCGGGCGCGCATGCAGCGTGGAGTCGCGCAGCGGGCCGATGCGGATCGCCACGTCGGTGCGCCGCTCCAGCAGGTCGATGGGCAGGTCGTCGGTGTCGAGCTCCAGGCTGATCTGCGGATAGAGCCGGCGGAACTCCGGCACCAGCGGCACGATGGCGTGCAGCATGAATGGCGAGGCCGCGTTCACGCGCAGCCGGCCGGCCGGCTGCTGGCGGCGCGCGGCCATGTGCTCCTCGGCATCGTCGATCGCATCGAGGATGGCGCGCGTGCGCTGCAAAAAGGCGGCGCCTTCCTCGGTGAGTTCGAGCCGCCGCGTGGTGCGGCGCATCAGCGTGGTGCCGAGCTTCTGTTCGAGCCGGCTCAGCGCGCGGCTGATGCCCGACACCGTCTGGCCCAACTGGTCGGCCGCGGCGGTGATCGAGCCGGTGTCCACCACGGCGCGGAAGGCGACCAGTTCTTCGATGGTGGTTTTCATGGCGCCCGCGTCTGCGAAGAGAAGGGCGCGGTCAGGCCGCGGCTTCGGCCTCTTCGGGCATGTCGATGCGCGGCATCAGCGCGGCCAGCGCCTCGGCGTCGGTGCGGTAGCTGAAGAGCATCGGCCCCGGCGCCAGCAGGCCCGCGCGTTCCAGCACCTGCATGGCCGGCAGCTTCATGCCGCTCAGGTGCAGGCGCACGCCCTTGGATTCCATCATCCGGCGGATCGAGCCGAACACCTCGGCGCCGGTGATGTCGATGCGGTTGATCGGCTGCGCGAACAGGCACACGTCGGTCAGGTCGGGGCGCTCGGCCAGCGCGACCGTGAGCGCGCGCTCCAGCGTGGAGGCGGAGGCGAAGTCGAGTTCGGCGTCCATGCGCACCGCATACAGCTGCGGCGCGAGCGGCGGCAGCTTCCAGAGGTGGCGGTCGCGCAGGCTGCCGTCGGGGTGCAGGCCCACTTCGATGATGCGCGGGTGCAGGTGGCGGTACATGTAGTGCGCCAGGCTGGCGAGCAGGCCGCCCAGCACGCCCCAGTAGATGCTCGGCGCGGTGGCGATGGTGAGCACGAAGGTGCCGAAGGCGATGCCGGCTTCGAGCCGCGAAACGCGCCACAGCGCCGTGAAGCTCGACGGCTTCACCAGCCCGAGGATGGCCGTGACCACCACCGCCGCCAGCACCGCCTGGGGCACGTGGTACAGCAGCGGCATGAGCCACAGCAGCGCGCCGGCCACCACCGCCACGCTGAACAGCGTCGCCCAGCCGGTCTGCGCGCCCGCGTAGAGCGTGATGGCCGAGCGCGAGAACGACGAGCTGGTCGGGAACGACCCCGTGAAGCCCGAGGCCAGCTTGGCCAGGCCCTGGCCGATCAGGTCCTGGTTTTCGTTCCACAGCGTGCCGGCGCGGCCGTTGTCGACCTTGGCGCTCGACGCGGTTTCGAGAAAGCTCACCAGCGTGATCATCAGCGCGGGCAGCACCAGCGCGCTGAAGGTGTGCGCCGGCAGCAGCCCGGGCCAGTAGAACGAGGGCAGGCCCGAGGGCAGGGCCCCCACCACGGCGCCGCCGCGCAGCGCGTAGTTGATGCTCCAGCTGATGGCGGCCGCGCCGGCCACCAGCGCCATCGTGGTCGGAAAGCGCGGCACCCAGCGCTTGCCCAGCCACAGCACGGCGATGCTGCCCAGGCCGAAGGCGATGGCCGTGAGGTCGGGCAGCGGTCCGCCCTGCAGCACCTGCGGAATGGTGCGCCCGGTGAAGCCCAGCAGCGCGGGCAGCTGCGAGATCGCGATCAGTACCGCCGCGCCCTGCGTGAAGCCGATCAGCACCGGCGAGTTGACCAACCGCAGCAGCCAGCCGAAGCGCCCCGCGCCAAGCACGATCTGGATCGCGCCCGACATCAGCGTGAGCCACACCGCCATCGCCACCCATTCGTCGCTGCCCGCCACCGCCAGCGGCGCGAGCGACGCGCCCACCAGCAGGCTGGTGAGCGCGGTCGGCCCGACCGACAGCCGCTGCGACGAGCTGAACATCACGGCGATGAGCGCCGGGAACAGCGCCGCGTACACGCCCGTGACCAACGGCATGCCGGCCAGCGCCGCATAGGCCACGCCTTGCGGCAGTACCATCAGTGCGACGGTGATGCCGGCCATGGCCTCGTTGCGCAGCAGCGCGGCGGAAGGGCGGGGCCAGCCGAGGCAGGGAACCCAGCGTGCGAGGCGCTGGCGAAGAGACGGTGCGGGGGGAGAGGAAGGAGAAGCCGGATTCATGAAGCGGGGCGCGCGCACGGCGGGCAGGCCGCGCGCGGAGAGCGGGAGAGAGAGAAAGAGCCTAGATCAGTGAGGTCGCGTTTTTCAGGACGTAGTCGCAGGCCTTTTCCTTGACCTTCGACGACAGCCCCTTGAGGTTGAGCGACTTGCCGTCGCCGCCCTTGAGCAGGCCCTTGGCGCCGCTCGCGAAGTCGTTTTCCTGTTTCTTCTGGCCGGTGATCTTTGCGAGCAGCTTGTCCTTGACGGAGGCGGCATCGCCGCCGAGGTAGTTGTTCTTGACGCAGTACTCGAGCACGCCGGCGGCGCTGCCGATGGTGCTGGAGCCGATGGCGGGCATCTTGAAGCCGCCGAGGCTGAGGCCGCTGAGCGCCGAGCCACCACCGCTGCTGTTGCTGCTGCCTTGTGAGTTGACCGCCGCGCCGGCCTGTTCTTTCAGCTGGTCGAGCAGGTTGTTGGCCTGCACCGAAGCGCCTGCGGCGAGCAGGGCAAGGGCGACGAATGTGGAGCGAACGTGCATGGTGGCCTCCTTGGACGGACATGGGGGGAGAAGCGCCCACCAGCATACCGGAGAGCCCGGAATGTCTCTATCGCGCGGGGCACAGCGCCACGGGGTGCGCAGCGCCCGCAAGAGCACGCGGCTCAGCCTCGGCGGAACAGCAGCACCGAGTTCGTGCCGCCGAAGGCGAAGGAGTTGCTGATGGCGGCGTCGAGCGCGGGCGCGGCGCTGTCACCGAGGGCGACGAGGTTCATCCGGCAGTCGGGGTCGACCTCGGCGCAGTTCGCGTTGGGTGGCAGCTCGCGCCGGTGCAGCGCCAGCACGGTGATCAGCGCCTCGATGGCCCCGGCCGCGCCCAGCATGTGGCCGTGCAGCGCCTTGGTCGAGCTGACGCGCAGGGCGTCGAAGTCGGCGCCCCAGACCTCGGCCAGCGCGTTGCGCTCGACCACGTCGCCGATGCGCGTGGCCGTGCCGTGGGCGTTGCAGTAGCCCACGTCGCGCGGCTGCAGGCCGGCCTGGCGCAGCGCGGCGCCCAGGGCGCGGGCCTGGCCCGTTGCGTCGGGCTTGGTGAGGTGGGTGGCATCGCTGCTCAGGCCCCAGCCGGCCAGCGTGGCGTAGCGGCGGGCACCGCGCGCGCGGGCGCGCTCGGCCGATTCGAGAATGAGGAAGGCCGAGCCTTCGCCCAGTGCGAAGCCGCTGCGGTCGGTGGCAAAGGGGCGCACCGCGCCGGCCGCTTCGCCGGGCTGGAAGCCGGCCAGCGTCTGCATGGCCTGCCAGGCCAGCACCACGCCCGGGACGATCAGCGCTTCGCTGCCGCCCGCGATGGCGATGTCGACCTCGCCGCGCTGCACCGCCTTGGCGGCCTCGGCGATGGCCACCGACGACGAGGCGCAGGCGACCGAGTACGTGAGCACCGGGCCCAGCACGCCGTTGCGCATCGCCACGTGGGCGGCCGGCGCGTTGGGCATGAAGGCGGGAATGGTGAGCGGCGAGACGCGCCCGTTGCCGCGGTAGGCGGCCTCGAGCGCGGCGGCGCCGCCCATGCCGCAGCCGGCGTAGACGCCGACGCGCTCGGCATCGATGCCGGCATCGCTCAGGGTCAGCCCCGCATCGCGCAGGGCGAGGTCGGCGGCGGCCACGGCCAGCTGGCTCACGCGGTCGACGCCCGCGAGCTGCAGCTTGGTGAACCAGCGCGTCTCGTCGAAGGCGACCGTGGCGGCGGCGGCGGGTTTGGGGAGTTCGGGAAAGACCGGGGCGATGGCCGAGCGGCCCTGCAGCAGCGCGTCGAACAGCGCGTCGGGCGCGTCGCCATGCGGCGCCATGACGCCCAGCCCGGTGACGGCGACTTCGTGCGTGCTCACGCTGTCTTGGCGGCCCGGACCTTGTCGACCAGCTGCGCGAGCTCGGCCAGGGTGTCGATGCTCGCGTCGTCGTCGGGCATGGTGATGCCGAAATGGTCTTCGATGGCGAACAGGAATTCGGCCAGGGCCAGCGAATCGAGTCCGCCGGTTTCACGCATCGAGGCGTGGGGGTCGAGCTTGGACGGTTCGATGCCGTACTTCTCGTGGATCAGGTCCTGCAATTCCTTCAGCGAACTCATCTGCGATGCCTGTCGTCTTGTGCCGCCGTTGATCGATGGGCTGCCTGTCCCTTGCGGGTGGCGGGCCACGGGGTCGATCCCTTCCTCGTTCGGCCTGTGTTGATGATCAATGGTGATTGATGATATCCGCTTCGACCTTAGGGAAATCCTCGGGGCGGCCCCGGATCAACGGGGGCCGGGGCGCCAGCGCAACGAGGGCAGCGCAAAGGCCAGTCCGAGCAGCGCGCCGGCCACCGCGTCGAGCACCACATGCTGCTTGACCGCCAGCGTGGAGTAGGCAATGGCTGCAAACCAGGCCCAGTTGATCGCCTGCAACAGCCACGGCGTGCGCGCCGCGCGCAGCACGTCGGCCAGGCGCACGGCGGTGAAGATGGCGACCGCCACGTGCATCGAGGGGCAGGCGTTGCCCGCCGCGTCCACGCCCTGCAGCATCGCGAAGCCGGGGTAGCCCGAGACGTCGATGTCCAGCGGCGGGATCTGCGTCGGCCAGAAGTAGAAGAGGCCCAGGCCGCTCAGGCACAGCGCGCCGATCCACAGCCCGTAGACCACCAGCTCGCGAAACGTGAGCTGCAGCCCCGGCGCGAAGCCCACGTACACCCACAGCGACAGGTAGGCGCCGAGCGTGTAGGGCTGGAACGGAATCAGGTGGTCCAGCGGCGTCAGCGGCATCACCGTGACCGGAAAGGCCGGGTTGCGCAGCAGGTGGAAGTAGCCGATGAAGAACAGCCAGGTGAAGGCCGTGGTGCCGACCGCCTTCAGCAGGAAATGGCGGCGGATGCGCAGCCAGATGTCGGCGGTCCACGTTGCAGGCCTGGCCTCGGCCGCGATGTGCAGGGGGATCGGTGAGTGCATGGTGTCGGTGTCGGTCGCCGATCTTGCCAGAGCACCATGGCGTGCCCGGTCCATGCCCTGCGGCATCAAAGGGTGGCCGGCCGCTTGCGGTGCTGGAACGAGGTGGGCGAGCGCCCGGTGGCTGCCTTGAACATGGCGCAGAAGGCGCTGTCGGTGGCGTAGCCGCTGGCCGACGCCACCTGGCTCACGGCCATGCCGCGCGCCAGCAGCGGCAGCGCATGCGCCATCACGGCCTGCTGGCGCCATTGCTGCCAGCTCATGCCAAGCTGGTCGCGAAACAGCCGCGCCACCGTGCGCTCGCTGGCGCCGATGGCGGCGGCGCGCTCGGCCAGCGTGGCGCGGTCGGCCGGGTTGCGCAGCAGCGTCTCGCACAGCTGGCGCAGGCGCTTGTCGGAGGGCAGCGGCACGTCGATGCGGATCTGCGTGGCGCGCTCGACCTCGTCGACCAGGAGCGGCGCGATCATGCGTTCGCGCTGCGGCGCATGCGGGTCGGCCGGGGGCAGGCCGTCGGGCGTGGTGTCGAGCGCGAGCATGAGGGCGCGCAGCAGCGGGCTGATCTCGAGCACCTCGCACTTCTCCCAGGTGGGCGCGATCCAGGCGTGCAGGTAGACGGTGCGCAGCTCGGCGTCTTCGATCAGCGTGATGCTGTGCGGCATGTTGGCCGGCACCCACAGCGCGCGCGACGGCGGCACGATGTAGCTGCCATCCTGTGTGCTCAGGCGGATCACGCCGCGCGTCGAGAACGTGAGCTGCGGCCACGGGTGCTCGTGCAGCTCGACCAGCGTGTCGGCGCTCAGGAAATGTTCCTTGGCGCGCAGCGGTCGCACCGCGTCGGGGGCGTACAGGTGCGGCGTGAGCGGGCCCACGCTGTTGGTCGGCGCGGTGGGCGTTCCGCGCGCCTTGGCGGAGGGGGCTGGCTCGGGAGCGGGCGGAGCGTGGGGGGGGACGGCGCTTGGCATGGTTTCGACAAATGTTGTCGCTGTATCGCCATTCTGCCGCGTCGGTGCCGCATAGCATCGGTGCCCGCACCGGTTTTTTGTAGCAATCCATGTCATCCACTTCCTCGACAGCCGTTCCCGCCACCACTTTGCGCACCGACGCCCAACTGATCGGGCTGGTCGGCCTGGCGCATGCGGTGAGCCATTTCAGCCAGCTGATCCTGGCGCCGCTGTTTCCCTGGCTGAAGGACGCGTTCAACGTGAGCTACACCGAGCTGGGCGCGGTGCTCACGGTGTTCTTCGTGGTCTCGTGCATCGTGCAGGCGGCCTCGGGCTTCATCGTCGACAAGCTGGGCCCGCGCCCGGTGCTGTTCGTCGGGCTGGGCGCGCTGGGGCTCGCGGCCTTCGGCTATGCCATGGCGCAGAGCTACTGGATGCTGCTGGCCTGCGCCGTGGTCGGCGGCATCGGCAACGGCGTGTTCCACCCGGTCGACTACACGCTGTTCAACCGCAAGGTCGCGCCCACGCGCCTGGGCCATGCCTACAGCGTGCACGGCATCACCGGCAGCCTGGGCTGGGCGTTGGCGCCGGCCTTCGTGGTGCCGATCGCCATCGCCTTCTCGTGGCGTGTGGCGCTGGCCTCGGCCGGCGTGGTGGCGATCGTCGTGCTGCTGATCCTGTGGATCTACCGCAGCGTGCTGGCGCTCGACGCGGCGGCCGTGCACAAGGCCACGGGGCAGGGCGAGCCCGCGCCGGTGGGCGGCGAGTTCGACTTCCTGCGCATCCCGGCCGTGTGGATGTGCTTCGGCTTCTTCTTTTTCTACGCCGCCGTGATCAGCGTGGTGCAGACCTTCGCACCCGTGGCCGCCGGGCATCTGCACGCGGTGCCGGTGGCGCTGGTGGCGGTGTGCCTCACGGTCTACATGGTGGCGAGCGCGGCCGGCATGGTGGTGGGCGGCTTCCTCGCCTCCGACCCTTCGCGCTGCGAGCGCATCGTGGGCGCGGGCTTCGGCGTGGCGGCGGCGCTGGCGCTGGTGCTGGCCTTTGCGCAGTTCCCGCCAGTGATGGTGCCGGTGCTGTTCGGCGCGATGGGTTTCGTCTCGGGCATCGCCGGGCCGTCGCGCGACCTGCTGGTGAAGAAGTCGACGCCGCCCAATGCGACGGGGCGCGTCTACGGCGTGGTGTATGCGGGCCTGGACATCGGGCAGGCCGTGGCACCGCTGGTGTTCGGTCGCCTGATGGACGCCGGCCAGTACACGAGCGTGATCGTCGGGCTGGCGCTGGTGCAGGGTGTGCTGATCGCCAGCGCCTTCAATGTGCGGCGCGTGCGTCGCACGGCGCTGGTGCCTGCGTCGGCTTAGGCCACCTGGGCGCGGGGCGGCGGCCCCTATCATCGGCCGCATGCAAGCCTTGTATGTCTATGTGATCGTCGGCGCTGTGCTGGCGGGTTTTGTGCAGGGCCTGTCGGGCTTTGCCTTCGGCATGGTAGCGATGTCTGTGTGGGCCTGGACGCTGGAGCCGCAACTGGCCGCCGTGCTCGCGCTGTTCGGCGCGCTCACGGGGCAGGTGATCGCAGCGCTCACGGTGCGGCGGTCTTTCGACAAGCGCATCCTCTGGCCCTTCGTGCTCGGCGGCCTGGTCGGCGTGCCCTTCGGTGTCTGGCTGCTGCCGCACCTGGACATCGTGCTGTTCAAGGTGTGCCTGGGCACGCTGCTGGTGCTGTGGTGCCCGGCGATGCTGATGTCGCAGCACTTGCCGAAGATCACTTTTGGCGGTCGCGCAGCGGACGGCGTGGCGGGTGCCATCGGCGGTGTGATGGCGGGCATCGGGGGCTTCTCGGGTGTCGTGCCTACGTTGTGGTGCACGCTGCGCGGTTTCCAGCGTGACACGCAGCGCGCTGTGATCCAGAACTTCAACCTCTCGATGCTGGCTGTGGCATTTGCTGTGCACGTGGCGAGCGGGAGTATTGGGCGGTCGGTTTTGCCGTTGCTGGTGTTGGTCGCTGCGGCTGTTGCGGTGCCGGTGTTGTTGGGGGCTCGGTTGTATATCGGGATCAGTGAAGCGGCGTTTCGCAAGATCGTGTTGAGCTTGTTGACATTGTCTGGGGTTGCTATGTTGGCTTCGGCTTTGCCTGCTTTGCTGGCTCGTTGAATTCCTGTTGTGGGTTTGTTTTCCGAGGCCGGGACTCGCCCCGGCGGGCGACTTACTTTCTTTTGCTTCGCCAAAAGAAAGTAAGCAAAGAAAAGGCGACCCCACTGTCTGCGACCCTCCGCTTCGCTACGGGCAACCTGCGGTGCTCGCGTTTCGCGGGGTCTCGCAGAACTCGCTTCGCTCAAACAGCTGCGAGCCCTGATCCGCGAAACGCTGCGCTCCTCGGCGCAGCCAGAGGGGCTTTGACACCGGGCGGGCCGTCGCTTCGCTCGGCCCGGGAATTTCCAACAGCCGAATCCCGTGCCCGTATCCGTGCTTGCGCTTGCAACCATACGCGCTGCGCACGCACCACTACCAATCCCAGCCGCAGCAGGCGCGCAGCGCCTGCTGCGGCCCACAGGCCGAGCGAAGCGATGGCCCGAGGGGTTCCCCAATCCCTTCTGTATGCGCCGAGGAGCGCAGCGTTTCGCGGATCAGGGCTCGCCCTTGTTTGAGCGAAGCGAGTTTGGGCGAGACCCCGCGAAACGTGAGCACCGCAGGTTGCCCGTAGCGAAGCGGAGGGACGCAGACAGCAGGGTCGCCTTTCTTTTGCCTACGTTTCTTTGGCGAAGCAAAGAAAAGTAGGTCGCCCGCCGGGGCGAGACCCGGCCTCGGAACGTCCTACGACCACGCGGCAACTACCGAGGCAGAGCCAACGCAAACGGCAAGCTAACCACCCCCAAGATCGTAGACAGCGTCACCAGCCCAGCCACATAAGGCCCGTTGTATCCCATCCGAGCCGCCAACACATAAGCACTGGAAGCAGTAGGCACAGCAGAAAAAGCCATCAACACCGAAGCCTGCGTAGCGTCCAGCTTCAGTGCAAGCGACAACCCCCAAGCCACGAGCGGCAAAAAGAAATGCCGTATCGCCAGCACAGACACCGCCAACACCTTCCCCCGCCCCAACGTCGCGAACTGCATCCCCGCCCCCGCCGCAAGCAACCCCAACGCCAGCGACGCAGCCCCGATCCGCGTGAGCGTCGGCGTCAACCAGCCAGGCACCGTGAGCCCCAGCACATTGGCCAGCAGCCCCGCCAGCGTCGCCACGATCAGCGGATTGCGCACCAGCTGCCGCACGAAGCCGGTCTGCGCATGCCGCGTCATCGGCCACACGGCGGCGATGTTGAACATCGGCACGCACACGCCGATCAGCACCGCGATCAGCAGCAGGCCTTCGGGCCCGGCCAGCCGCTCGGCCAGCGCCAGGCAGATGAAGGAGTTGAAGCGGAACGCGATCTGCGCGCTGGCGGCGTGGTCGTGCCGGTCGATGTGCGTGCGCAGGCCCGGCACGAAGGGCAGGGCGTAGGCCATCGCGATGCCGGCCAGCCCGACGCCGACGCCCGCGGTCAGCAGGCTCGAGGTCGCACCGAAGTCGAGCGGGCTGCGCACGATCGAATGGAACAGCAGGACGGGAAATAGAAAGTAATACACCAGGCTCTCGACCTGGTCCCACACGCGGCGGTCGAGCGCGGTGTAGCGGCACAGGAGCCAGCCGATGGCGATGAGGGAGAAATCGGGGAAGAGCAGCTGCGCGTAGTTCACCGCTTCGAGCATAAACCGGCACAACCGTGGGTATTCCACAGCATGACGGAAAGCCCCGACCCGCTAGCATCCGGGCTTCGCTTTTTTCCGGCCGCCCCGGCCGGTTCCGTCAAGTCAAGGAGTTATCGATGCAACGTCGTCAATGGAGCGCGTTCGTGGGCGCTGCCGCGCTGGTCACAGTGGCAGGCCAGAGTTTCGCGCAGGGCTATCCCACCAAGCCGGTCGAACTGAGCGTGCCGTTCGCACCCGGCGGCACGACGGACATCGTGGCGCGCGTGATCGCCGACCCGCTGGGCAAGGTGCTGGGTCAGCCCGTGGTGGTGATCAACCGCGCCGGTGGCGGCGGCATCGTGGGCGCGGCCGAAACGGCGCGTGCGCCCGCCGACGGCTACAAGCTGGGCGTGGCCACGGTGTCGAGCACGGCGGCCAACCCGGCCATCAACCCGAAGACGCCGTACGACCCGATCACCGACTTCACGCCGATCATCAACATCGCGGCCACGCCGAACGTGATCGCCGTGAACCCGAGCTTTCCGGCGAAGAACTACGCCGAATTCGTGGCCGAGCTGAAGAAGAACCCGGGCAAGTATTCGTACGCCTCGTCGGGCACGGGCGGCATCGGCCACCTGCTGATGGAGCTGTACAAGAGCCTGACCACCACCTTCGTCACGCACATCCCGTACCGCGGCGCGGGCCCGGCGTTGAACGACGTGGTGGCCGGCCAGGTGCCGATCATCTTCGACAACCTGCCCTCGGCGATGCCCTTCATCCAAAGCGGCCGCCTGGTGCCGATCGTGGTGTCGGCGCCGACGCGCGTGGCCGGCCTGCCGAACGTGCCGACCTTCAAGGAAGTCGGCCTGGAGCCGGTCAACCGCATGGCCTACTACGGCATCCTCGGCCCCAAGGGCCTGCAGAAGGAAGTGGTCGACAAGATCAACGCCGGCGTGAAGAAGGCGGTGGAAGATCCGGCTGTGAAGAAGCGCATCGAAGACACCGGTTCGCTGATCGTGGCCAATACGCCCGACCAGTTCGCCGCGCAGATCAAGGCCGAGTTCGACGTGTACAAGCAGGTCGTGAAGAAGCAGAACCTCAAGCTCGACTGAGCCTCTTCGCTTCCCCCGAAAGCCGCCCGCGTTCCGGGCGGCTTTTTCTTTTGTTATCTTGCACCGCATGACCGAGGCCGCCGCCGCTCCCCCCACCGCCGACATCGACACCTTCATCGACGCTCTCTGGCTCGAAGACGGGCTGTCGAAGAACACGCTGGCCGCCTACCGCCGCGACCTCGCGCTGTTTGCGCAGTGGCTGCGCGAACAGCGGGGCGGCATGGGCCTGGACGCCGCGCGCGAGACCGACCTGCAGGCCTACATGGGCGTGCGCCTGTCCACCAAGGGCAAGGCGACCTCGGCGAACCGCCGGCTCACGGTGTTCAAGCGCTACTACCGCTGGGCGCTGCGCGAGCGGCGCATCACGGCCGACCCGAGCATCCGCCTCATGCCCGCGCGCCAGATGCCGCGCGCGATCAAGACGCTGTCCGAAAAGCAGGTCGACGACCTGCTGGCCGCGCCCGATGTCGAGAGCCCGCTCGGCCTGCGCGACCGCGCCATGCTGGAGCTGATGTACGCGAGCGGCCTGCGCGTGAGCGAGCTGGTGGCGCTGAAGGCGATCGACATGAGCCTCAACGACGGCGTGCTGCGCGTGCTCGGCAAGGGCAACAAGGAACGCCTCGTGCCCTTCGGCGGCGAGGCGCGGCGCTGGATCGAACGCTACCTCGACGAATCGCGCCCCGTGATCCTCGACGGCCAGCAGACGCCCGACCTGTTCGTGACCGCGCGCGGCGCGGGCATGACGCGCGTGATGTTCTGGGTCATCGTGAAGAAGCAGGCTGCGGCTGCCGGCATCCACGTGCCGCTGTCGCCGCATACGCTGCGCCACGCCTTTGCCACGCACCTGCTGAACCACGGCGTCGACCTGCGTGCGGTGCAGCTGCTGTTGGGCCATGCCGATATCTCGACCACCACCATCTACACGCACGTGGCGCGCGAGCGCCTGAAGCAGCTGCACGCGCAGCACCATCCGCGCGGCTGACGCAGCCTTCGTTCTCAGCCCTTGCGCTTGCGCGCTTCGATGGCGGGCACCAGCGTGTCGTAGAAGGCGCTCACCATGCGCATCTCGCGCCGCTCGGCCAGGCACAGCACGTGGGCGTAGGTAAAAATTTCGGTGTCGCTGAAGCCGACCATGTGCAGGTTCGGCCCCGGCACGAACTCCACGCCCGACACGGCCGCGATGCCCAGGCCTTGCGCCACGGCTTCGCGGATCACTTCGCGGCTGCTGATCTCCATCACCACGTCGACCTCGACTTTGGCTTTGGCCAGTGCCAGTTCGAGCGCCTTGCGCGTGGTCGATCCTTGTTCGCGCAGGATGAGCCGTTCGCCCTGCAGCTCGGCGAGCCGGATGTTGCGCCGCTTCGCGAAGCGGTGCGTGGAGGGCACGAACATCACGACCGGGTGCTGGCTGAAGGGCACCGACAGAAAGCGGTCGTCGCGCACCAGCTGCGCGAGCACGCCGACGTCGGCGCTGTAGTCGAGCAGGCGGTCGAGCACGTCCTGTGAATTGCCGGTGCTCACCGTGACCTTCACGTCGGGGTAGCGCAGGCTGAAGTCGACCAGCATCTTGGTCACGTGGTACGGGCCCACGGCCGCCACGCGCAGGTGGCCGGTGCGAAGCTTGCCGGCGTCGCCGAGCAGTGCCACCGCATCGCCTTCGAGGCTGAAGATCTGCTGCGCCAGTTGCATGAGCTGCTCGCCGATCTCGGTGAGCTGCACGCGCCGGCCGCGCCGGTGAAAGAGCTCGACCTGGTAGGCCTCTTCGAGAAAGCGCACCTGCGTGGTGATGGTGGGCTGGCTCACATGCAGGTGCTCGGCGGCCCGCGTGAAGCTGCCTTCGCGGGCCACGGCATAGAAGGAACGCAGCTGGGTGAGGCGCATCGCGGGAGCCTTTCTGATCTATAGGTTCAGTATATAGATCATCGAAAAAATTTGAATTTGATCGATATGAGTACCAGTGATGTACTCGCGCTCAAGACGGACCAGGCCTCGACAGAAACACGCCGGACGTCCCGAATCCTCGCGTTGTCATGACCATGACACGCACGACTGGAAGACTCGAGACGGGTACTTTTGCCCTTCGAAACGACCTGAGGATTCCATGCAACGCAGACCACTGGAGACAACCATGATGAAGCGTAGAAAGCTGCTGCTCGGCACTGCCGCCGTGACAGCGTCCGCCTTCGTGCCGATGGCACGGGCACAGCAGGTTCTCACTGTCGGGCTGATTCCTTCCGAGGACTCGCGCGCCATGATTGCCAACAGCCAGGCCATGATGGACATGCTGTCCAAGGCCCTCGGTTTCGCGGTCAAGCCCTTCGTGGCGGCCGACTACAACGGCGTGATCGAGGCACTGCGTTCCAAGCGGCTCGACGTGGCCTACCTCGGCCCGTTCTCGTATGTGCTGGGCACCACGGTGGCCGACATCGAGGCCTTCGCGGTGGCCGAGACCAAGAAGGCCGGGCGCACCTCCTATCACAGCCAGATCGTGACCCACAAGGACACCGGCATCAAGACGGTGGCCGACCTCAAGGGCAAGACCTTCGCCTTCGTCGATCCGAGCTCCACCTCGGGCCATCTGTTTCCCAAGGCCGGCCTGCTGAAGGCGGGCTTCAATCCCGACAAGGATTTCGGCCGCGTGATCTTCTCGGGCTCGCACGACTCGAGCGCGATCGCGGTGCAGAACAAGAAGGTCGATGCCGCGGCCATCGCCGACCGCATCCTCGACGCTGCCGTGTCCAAGGGCCTGGTCAAGCGCGAAGACCTGGTCGAGGTCTGGAAGTCGGACCCGATCCCCGAGTCGCCCACCGTGTGGCGCAAGGACCTGCCCGCCGACCTGAAGACGCGCGTGCAGGCCGCCTTCCTGCAGGTGAAGGACATCCCCTGGTCCGACCAGGGCCTGCTCAACGGTTTCCACCCGACCAACGACGCGGCCTACAACATCATCCGCGACACGGCCAAGGTGTTGAACCTCGACCTGAGGAAGATGAAATGATCGAGATCCGCGGGCTGTGCAAGCGCTACGGCGACTTCACCGCGCTCCACCGTGTCGACCTCACGGTGGCCAAGGGCGAGTTCGTCGTCATCCTCGGCGCATCGGGCGCGGGCAAGTCGACGCTGCTGCGTTGCATCAACCACCTGGCCGAGCCGAGCGAAGGCGAGATCCACGTGGACGGCGAGCGCTCGCGCGGCGACCGCGCCGGGCTGCGCAAGGTGCGCCGCGACGTGGCGATGATCTTCCAGCACTACAACGTTGTGCCGCGCCTGTCGGTGCTCAAGAACGTGCTGACGGGGCGGCTGGGTTCGATGCCCGCGCTGTTGTCGTGGTTCCAGGTGTTCCCCGCGAAGGACATCGCCATCGCCCGCGAATGCCTGCGCCGCGTCGAGCTCGACCCCAAGGCCGACCTGCGCACCGACACGCTCTCGGGCGGACAGAAGCAGCGCGTGGGCATTGCGCGCGCGCTGGCGCAAAAGCCCAAGGTGATCCTGGCCGACGAGCCCGTGGCCAGCCTCGATCCGAAGACCTCGCGCAAGGTGCTCAACTACCTGAAGCAGGCCAGCCGGCAGGACGGCATCACGGTGATCTGCAACCTGCACCAGGTCGACTACGCCCGCGAGTTCGCGCAGCGCGTGATCGGCGTGGCGGCCGGACGCATCGTGTTCGAAGGCCGGCCCGACGAACTGACCGACGAGGTGCTGCACCTCATCTATCCGGGCGGCGTGGAAGAGGGCACCGAGGCCGCCGTTGCGGGCGCAGAGCCTGACACCGCAACGCCGAGCGTGCCCGCTGCGGCCCTTCATGCGGCGCCGGTGCGCACCGCCCCGCAACTCGCCATGGAGCAATCATGATCGCCCTCGGACGCTACAACCTGCTGATCGCCAAGAGCGCCGGCAACCCCGGCTGGTGGAAGTACGCCGTGGCCGTGCTCGCCGGCATCGGCGTGTTCTGGTGGGCCGCCATCGGCAGCCAGGTGAGCTTCAGCGAACTCGGCAAAGGCATGCCCTGGATCGCCGACTTCCTGGGGCGCATGCTGCCGCCCAACTGGGAGTTCATGGGCAAGCTCGTGAAGCCGGCCATCGAGACCGTGCAGATCGCGCTGTGGGGCACGCTGCTGGCGGTGATTCTTGCGGTACCGCTGTGCTTCTTTGCGGCGCGCAACATCTCGCCAAACGTCGCCGTATTCCACGCGATGCGGCAGGTGCTGAACATCACGCGCGGCATCAACGAGATCATCCTGGCGCTGATCTTCGTGGCGGCCGTCGGCCTCGGTCCGTTCCCCGGCGTGCTGGCGCTGGCGCTGCATGGCGCGGGCATGCTCGGCAAGTTCTTCGCCGAGTCGATCGAGGAGATCGACCAGGGCCCGATCGAAGCACTGCGCGCCACCGGCGCGGGGCCGATCCAGACCATCATCTTCGGCGTGATTCCGCAGGTGGTCACCGCGTGGATCGGCGTGATCGTCTACCGCTTCGAGACCAACCTGCGCCAGGCCACCGTGCTGGGCATGGTGGGCGCGGGCGGCATCGGCTTCGAGCTCGTGGGCAGCATGAAGCTGTTCCAGTACCAGGACACGGCGACCTGCATCCTGGTGATCGTCGTGATGGTCATGACGGCCGACTACCTCTCGACCCGGCTGCGCGGCTGGATCCAGCAGGGCGCGCGCTGATGACTCGATCGCTCCTCGCGTCTGTCCCCGCGGCTTTGGCCGCCTCCTGAAGAAACCCCTCCATGAGCGCCAATTACCACAACCCCGTGCACAGCGTGTACGGGGCAGGGGCCCTGCTGTCCCTGCCGAAGCTGCTCGAAGGCCGGCGCGCCGCGCTGGTGACCTTTCCCGAGGCGCGCGCGCTGGGCCTGCTGGACCGGCTGGCGTCGGTGCTCGGCGACGCGCTGGCCTGCACGCTCGACCAGACGCGACCCAACCCCGACGTGGCGGAACTGGCCGAAACCTACGAATGGTTCTGGCGCACGCATGCCGACGTGGAGGTGATCGTCGCGGTCGGCGGCGGCAGCGCCATCGACACCGCGAAGGCGCTGATGGTGGCCGACGACCACGGGCGCTTCGCGGACCTGGTGGCGGGCCTCGCGGGCGAGCGGCCCTTCGTGGCAACGCGCCACAAGACGCTCATCGCCGTGCCCACCACGGCCGGCACGGGCAGCGAGGTCACGCCCTGGGCCACCATCTGGGATCGCGAGCGGCAGAAGAAGTACTCGCTGCACCTGCCGCAGACCTGGCCGACCTATGCCGTCATCGACCCCGAGCTGATGCTGTCGCTGCCCGCGGCGGTCACGCTGCAGAGCGGGCTCGATGCGCTGTCGCACGCGCTCGAAGCGATCTGGAACGTCAACGCCAATCCGCTGTCCGACACCTTCGCCGTGGCGGCCGTGCAGGACACGCTGGAGGTGCTGCCGCAACTCATGGTGCGGCTCAACGACGTCGACCTGCGCGGGCGCATGGCACTCGCGGCACTGAAGGCGGGCATGGCGTTTTCCAACACCAAGACCGCGCTCGCGCATTCCATCTCGTACGAGATGACGCTGCGCTACGGCCTGCCGCACGGCATCGCCTGTTCGTTCCCGCTGCCGATGGTGCTGGCGCGCGCCATCGGCCGCCGGCCCGACCGCGACGCGGTGCTGGCGCAGGCGCTGCGCATGCCGCTGGCCGACGCGCCGGCGCAGCTCGCGGCCTTCATCGAATCGCTGGGCGTGAAGACGCGCTTCGCCGACTACGGCGTGGGCGAGGACGAGGCGCGCGAGATGCTGCGCCATGCGCAGGGCGGGGCGCGCGGGCGCAACTTCATTGGCAACGACGTGGAGGCGCAGGGAGCCTGAGCAGGTGCGAGCCGGAGGTCCGGCGATGTTTCAAAATGGATGCTCTTATTCAAGAGACATCGAGAGACATCCATGAACCTTCGCAGACTCTGCACCGGCCTCGCACTGGCCACGACCGCCGGCCTTGCCATCGCCCAGGGCTTTCCCACCGCCAAGCCCATCCGCCTGATCGTCGGCTACCCGCCCGGCGGCGGCATCGACTTCGCGGCGCGCACGGTGCAGGTGCCGCTGCAGGAAGCGCTCAAGCAACAGCTGGTGGTCGACTACAAGCCGGGCGCCAGCGGCATGATCGCAGCCACCGAACTCACGCGCCAGCCGGCCGACGGCTACACGCTGCTGCTGGCCAACACCGGCCCCTTCGCCATCGCGCCGTACCTGCAGAGCAAGCCGCCGTACGACCCGATCAAGCAGTTCACCTACATCGGCCAGATCAGCCAGGGCAGCTACATCGCCGTGACGCGGCCCGACCATCCGGCGAAGAACCTCAAGGAGTTCGTGGCGTGGGCCAAGGGCCAGCCCGGCAAGGTCAACTTCGCCTCGGGCGGCAACGGCACCTCGACGCACCTGAACGGCGAGCTCATGAACCAGGTGACGGGCCTGGACATGACGCATGTGCCGTACAAGGGCAGCGCGCCGGCCGTGCAGGACCTGCTCGGCGGGCAGACGCAGATCCTCATCGACGCGGGCAGCGTGCTGCTGCCGCAGGTGAAGGGCGGCAAGCTCAAGGCGCTGGCCGTGACCGGCCCGGTGCGCGATCCGCAACTGCCCGACGTGCCGACGGTGAAGGAGCTGGGCCTCGCAGGCATGGAAGCAGTCGGCTTCCAGGGCCTGGTCGGCCCCGCCAACATGCCCAAGGAGGTGGTCGATCGCCTGTCGGGTGAACTCGCGAAAGCACTGGCGACGCCCGAGATCAAGGCCAAGTTCGCGACGGCCGGTGCCGAGGTGCATCCGCTCGGCCCGGCGGCCTTTGCGGCTTTCGTCAAGGCGGACAATGAGAAGTGGTCCAAGCTGATCCGCGAGCGCAAGCTGCAGCTGGACTGACCGACTTTCTTCTTCTCCTCGACGCATGCCTTTCATCGACACCATGAACTTCCTCGCCGCCTCCAAGCCTTCGCGCCGCACCACGACCCGGCTGCTCGCCGCCGCGGCGCTGTGTGCGGCCAGCGGCGCGCATGCGCAGGCCGTGCCGCGCACCGTGCGGCTCATCGTGGCCTACCCGGCGGGCGGCGTGAGCGACGTGGTCGCCCGCGCGCTCGGCGACCGGCTCGCCGCGCAGCTGGGCACCACGGTGATCGTCGACAACCGCGCGGGCGCGAGCGGCGCCATCGGCATGGACGCGGTGGCCAAGGCCGCGCCCGACGGTGCGACGCTGGGCTTCTCGGCCATCAGCCCGCTGGTGCTGAGCCCGCACCTGGGCAAGCTGCCGTTCGATCCGCTGAAGGACATCGTGCCGGTGGCCAGCGTGATGTATTCGCCCGTGCTGCTGGTGGCCACGCCCGCCAGCAAGGCGAAGGACTTCCGTGCGCTGATTGCCGAGGCCAAGGCGCAGCCCGGCGCGGTGCGCTGGGCCACGTCGGGGCCGGCCTCGCTCGGGCACATCGTGCTCGAGCAGGTGCGCGCGACGGCCGGCGTGGACATCACGCACGTGCCGTACAAGGGCGGCGGCCAGCAGCTCAACGATGCGCTGAGCGGGCAGTTCGAAATTTTGTCGACCAACGCGAGCCCGACGCTGTCGGCGCACATCCAGTCGGGCAAGCTGCGCCCGCTGGCGGCCGGCGCGCCCGCGCGGCTCGACAGCCTGCCGCAGGTGCCCACGCTGGCCGAACTGGGCTACAGCGCGGCCAACATCCATTCGCTGTTCGGCGTGTTCGTGCCCGCGGGCACGCCGGCGGCGCTGGTCGCGAAGTACAACGCCGAGATCAACAAGGCGCTCGCCAGCCCCGAGCTGCGCGCCAAGCTCACGGCCACCGACAACGTGCCCGCCCCGGGCACGCCGGCCGCCTTCGCCAAGGAAATCGCCAGCGAGTTCGAGAGCAACGGCCGCATCGTGAAGGCCGCGGGCATCAAGGCCGATTGACCCCGGCGCTTGCAGGGGTGAGATTCCCTACCTTATAGTAGGTAGATGCACGACGCTTCCACCCTGGCCCCCGGCGGCACCCGCGATCAGATCCTCGCGGTGGCGCGCGGGCTCATCGAAACCCGTTCGTACCTGGGCTTCAGCTTCCAGGACGTGGCCAACGCGGTGGGCGTGCGCAAGGCCAGCCTCTACCACCACTTTCCCACCAAGGAAGCGCTGGGCATCGCGGTGATCCAGGGCGCCACGCAGGGCTTCAAGGACTGGGTGGCGGCGCGTGCGCGCGAGCCCAAAGACGCGCTCGAATCCTATTTCCGCATGTACCGCAACACGCTGAAGGCCGGCTCGGGCCTGTGCCCGGCGGGCGCGCTGGCGCCGGGCTGGGACTGCATCAACGAAGACCTGCGCCAGGCCGTGCAGGCGCTGCGCAACACGCAGGTGATGTGGCTCACCGGCGTGCTCGGCGCGCTGGTGCCGGCGCAGGCGCAGAAAGACAATCCCGTGGCCTCGCTCGCGGCCTTCGTGTTCTCGTCGTGCCAGGGCGCGCTGCTCGCGTCGCGCATGACGGGCCGCGTCGAAGACTTCGACGACGCCATCGCCCAACTGCGGCGCGCACTGCCGCTCGACTGACCGATCTGTTCCACCACGGGCACGCCGGGCGTGCCTTTTTTTGAACCCCGAAGCCTACCGATTGGAAGGTAGTTTTTCTCCAAGGAGTGTTCCCATGAAAGCCGTGATTTCCGCCTACGCCCGTTCCCCGTTCCACTTCGCCAAGAAGGGCGCGCTGGCCGAAGTGCGCCCCGACACGCTTGCCGCCGGCGTGGTGCAGGGCTTGCTGCAGCGCACCGACCTCGACCCCGCGCTGCTCGAAGACATCATCCTGGGCTGCGCCTACCCCGAGGCGTCGCAGGGCAACAACCTGGCGCGCATCGTCGGGCTGCTGGCCGGGCTGCCGCACGAGGTGGGCGGCATGACGGTGAACCGCTTCTGCGGCTCGTCGATGCAGGCCGTGCACATTGCCGCCGCGCAGATCGAGGCGGGCATGGGCGACGCTTTCCTGTGCGTGGGCGTGGAGTCGATGACGATGGTGCCGCAGGGCGGCTTCAACTTCTCGCCCAGCCCCGAGCTGCTGGCGAACAGCGATGCCTACATCTCAATGGGCGAGACGGCCGAGAACGTCGCGCAGCGCTGGAATGTGAGCCGCGCCGACCAGGAAGCGCTGGCCGTCGAATCGCATCGCAAGGCGACCGAGGCGCGCGCGCAGGGCCGGCTGGCCGGCGAGATCGTGCCGGTGCGTCTGGCCTCCGGCGAGGTGGTCGATGCCGACGGCTGCATCCGCCCCTCGACCTCGGCTGAGGCGCTGGCCAACCTCAAGCCCGCGTTCCGCCCCGACGGCGTGGTCACGGCCGGCACCTCGTCGCCGCTGACCGATGGGGCGGCGGCCGTGCTGGTCACCAGCGACGCCTTCGCCGCCAAGCACGGCCTGAAGCCGCTGGCGCGCATCCGTTCGTTCGCGACCGTGGGCGTCGACCCGGCCGTCATGGGCATCGGCCCGATTCCCGCCACGCGCAAGGCGCTGGCACGCGCTGGGCTGAACGTGGCCGACCTCGACGTGGTCGAGATCAACGAGGCCTTCTCGTCGCAGGCGCTGGCCTGCATCCGCGACCTCGGGCTCGACCCGGCCACCGTCAATCTCGACGGTGGCGGCCTGGCCATCGGCCACCCGCTGGGCGCCACCGGCGCGCGCATCACGGGCAAGGCGGCTGCGCTGCTGGCGCGCGAGAACGGCCGCTATGCGCTGGCCACGCAATGCATCGGCGGCGGGCAGGGCATCGCCACCATCCTCGAGCGCGTCTGATCGCCCGAGAATGACGGGCAACGCAACAAGGAGACTCCCATGGACAAGCTGTATCTCGAAGACCTGAAGGTCGGTGACCGTTTCCAGAGCGGCGAACACCTGCTCGACGCGGCGCAGATCAAGGCCTTCGCGCAGCAGTTCGACCCGCAGCCCTTCCACACCGACGAAGAGGCCGCCAAGAACACCTTCTTCGGCGGGCTGGCTGCGAGCGGCTGGCACACGGCGGCGCTCACGATGAAGCTGCTGGTCGACAGCGGCATCCCGCTGGCCGACGGCATCATCGGCTCGGGCGGCGAGCTGCAGTGGCCCAAGCCTACGCGGCCCGGCGACGTGCTGCATGTGGTGAGCGAAGTGGTCGACATCACGCCCTCGCGCTCCAAGCCCGGCCGCGCGATGGTCTCTATGCGCTGCCAGACGCGCAACCAGCGCGGCGAGGTGCTGCAGTACTTCACGCCGAAGCTGGTGGTGCACAGCCGCACCGCGACGTCCTGATCCTCGGGCGACTCAGACGACGCGCAGGCCCAGTTCCTCGACCAGCGCGGCGGCCTGCCGGTGGGAGATGGTCGCGCCCTTGAACGGCGCGGCGTTGGCCAGCCGCAGGCCGCCCAGGTCCACGTCGCGCAGGTCGGCGCCTTCGAAGCGCGCCAGCTTCAGGTGCGCGTTGCGCAGGCTGCCGCCTTCGAAGATGGTCTCGCGGAAATCGCAGCCCGACAGGTCGGCCTCCGACAGGTCGAGCTGCGCGAGCGTCTGCTTGCGGAACGACAGGCCGCGCAGGTGCGCGTCGACCAGCAGCGAATCCTTGAACACGACGCCCAGCGCCGACACCTCGCCGAAGTGCGCACCCGTGAGCTTCACGCCTGTGAAGAGCGCCGAGGCCAGCTTGGCGCGCGCCCATTGGGTGTTGTTCAGGTCGCAGTCCTGGAAGCGTGCGTTCGTGAGGTCGGCCAGGCCGAAGTCGGCCTGGCGCGCACGGCAACCGACCCAGCGCGTGTCGGCCAGCTGCGCGCGCTCGAACGAGGTTTCGGCGAAGCTGCACAGCGTGAACTGCGCGCCGCGCAGATCGAGGCGCGACAGGTCGGCCTCGTCGAAATGGCAGCGTTCGAAATGCGGCGGCGTGTCGCGGCCCTGCAGGCAGGCCTGCAGTTCGGCGCGTGACCAGGTCTGGTCGGAAATCACTTCGGTCATTCGGGGCGGGAGTCGGTCAGCGCGCGCAGCTCTGCGGGGCTGAAGCCCGCCCGGCCGCGTGCTTCGAGGTTGAAAGGCGGCTTGTGGCGCGGCGCGTCGTAGCGCGCCACCAGGGCCGGGTAGTTGGCTTCGGCGTCGAGCCCGGCGCGCTCGCACAGCCAGCGGTACCAGTGGTTGCCGATGGCCACGTGGCCCACTTCGTCGCGCAGGATGATGTCGAGGATTTCCACGGCACGCAGCGCGTCGGGCGTGTTCACGCGCTTGAGCTTGGACTGGATCAGCGGCGTGGCGTCGAGCCCGCGCGCCTCGAGCGTGCGCGGCACCAGCGCCATGCGCGCGAGCACGTCGTCCTTGGTCTTCTCGCACATGTTCCACAGGCCGTCGTGGCCCGGAAAGTCGCCGTAGCGCCAGCCCATGGCCTGCAGGTGCGTGTGCAGCAGCGTGAAGTGCTGCGCCTCTTCGTCGGCCACGCGCAGCCAGTCGCGGTAGTAGGCCTCGGGCATGCCGTCGTAGCGCCACACGGCGTCCAGCGCGAGGTTGATCGCGTTGAACTCGATGTGGCAGATCGAATGGATCAGCGCGGCGCGGCCTTCGGGCGTGAAGGGCGAGCGCTTCTGCACGGCGGTGGCGGCCACGCGCAGCGGGCGCTCGGGGCGGCCGGGCACACCGTCGTCGTCGCCGAGCGTGCGCAGGGGCTCGAGTGCTATGGAAATGGTAGCTGCCTGTGCAGCCGTGGCGCGCGTGGCGGCCACTTTGTCGTCGGGGTCTGTCAGGCGCAGCGCGGCCAGCGCGCTCAATCGGGGGTGCATCCCTACAATTCTAGTTTTGCCCCTCCGGAGACAACCACGATGGCGATTTACGAATTGGATGGCATTGCACCGCGCCTTGGCGAAGGCGCATGGGTCGCGGACAGCGCCCAGGTCATGGGCAATGTCGAACTGGCCGAGAACGCGAGCGTCTGGTTCGGCGCCGTGCTGCGCGGCGACACCGAGGTGCTGACCATCGGGCGCAACAGCAACATCCAGGACCTGTCGGTGCTGCACGCCGACATCGGCTGCCCGCTGACCATCGGCGACAACGTGACGGTGGGGCACCAGGTGATGCTGCACGGCTGCACCATCGGCGACAACTCGCTGATCGGCATCCAGGCGGTGGTCTTGAATAACGCGAAGATCGGCCGCAATTCGATCGTTGGCGCCGGCAGCGTCGTGACCGAGGGCAAGGAGTTTCCCGACAACTCCCTCATCATCGGCTCGCCCGCCAAGGTGGTGCGCACGCTCGACGATGCGGCTGCCGCCAAGCTGCGCCAGAGTGCGGAGCACTACGTAGAAAACGCCCATCGCTTCGCGAAGGGCCTGAAAAAAATCGCCTGACCCGCGCAGGCACACAGAGAAAGATTCCGTTTTGAGCGAGCTGCACAAATTCCTGTTCGATGGCCTGCCGGTGCGCGGCATGATCGTGCGCCTGACGGATGCGTGGCAGGAGATCCTTGCGCGGCGCGCCTCCAACACCGCCTCCGGCGCCTACCCGCCGCCCGTGGCCGAGCTGCTCGGCGAGATGACGGCCGCGGCCACGCTGATGCAGGCCAACATCAAGTTCAACGGCGCGCTGATCCTGCAGATCTTCGGCGACGGCCCCGTGAAGGTGGCGGTGGCCGAGGCCAAGCCCGACCTGAGCCTGCGCGCCACCGCCAAGGTCATCGGCGACCTGCCGGCCGACGCGCACCTGCCCGACATGGTCAACGTGAACAACAAGGGCCGCTGCGCCATCACGCTCGACCCGAAAGACAAGCTGCCCGGCACCACGCCGTACCAGGGCGTCGTGCCGCTGTTCGGCGACGACGGTCAGAAGCTGGGCAAGCTCAGCGACGTGCTGCAGCACTACATGCTGCAAAGCGAACAGCTCGACACCACGCTGGTGCTCGCCGCCGACGACAAGGTGGCGGCCGGCCTGCTGATCCAGCGCCTGCCCATCAAGGGCGAAGGCAACCTCGAAGGCACCTCGCAGCAGACGCACGACGAGGCGCACCAGGACCAGATCGGCCGCAACGAGGAATACAACCGCATCTCGATCCTGGCGTCGAGCCTCACGCGCGACGAGCTGCTCACGCTCGACGTCGAGACCATCCTGCGCCGCCTGTTCTGGGAAGAGAAGCTGCTGCGCTTCGAACCGCAGGCGGGCCTGCTGGGTCCGCACTTCGCGTGCACCTGTGGCCGCGAACGCGTGGCGCAGATGATCCGCGGCCTCGGCGTGGAAGAGGCCGAGGAAATCCTCGCCGAGCGCGGCGACATCGAGGTCGGCTGCGACTTCTGCGGCAAGCAGTACCGCTTCGACGCGGTCGACACCGCGCAGCTGTTCAAGCCGCTGGGCGACCAGCTGCCGGGCAGCCCGGTCGTCCAGTAAGCGCGACGCGGCTCAAGCGGGCTGCGGCGGTTGCCGCAGCACCTTGACCATCGCGGCCAGGCGCTCGTTGCCCAGGCCGGCGCGCAGCGCGCGCTCGAACTGACCCATCAGGAAATCCGGAAAGCCCGCGTCGAGCTGCGCCTCGTGCGCCTGCTTCACGAACAGCCGGCCCGAGCCCGCGCAGGTGGCCATCGAACTCTCGGGCTCGCCGTACCGGCCGGCGTGGATCGCCTCGCCCTCGGCCTGGATCATTTCGCCGAGCACCGGCGAGATCGCGCCGATCATCTGAGAGAACCCGTCCACCGGCAGTCCTTCGGCTTCGCAGATGCGCACGCCGTGGAAGAAGCCGCTCATCGCACCGAACATGCATGACAGCGTGGCGAGGTCCCAGGCCGCCGCGTTGCCGATCGGCTCGCCCATGTGCTGGATGTTGCCGGCGATGGCGTCGAGCAGCGGCCGGCAGGCGGCAAGGGCGCGTGCCTCGCCGGAGATGAAGAGCGGCGTGTCGGGCCGGCCGATCTGGCCCGGCGTGGCGAGCAGGGCACCGTCGAGGTACGCCACGCCGCTGAGCGCGGCCCAGTCGTCGCGCGCGTCCTGCGGCGTGCCGGTGCTCAGCTGCACCAGCACCTTGCCGCACAGCGCGTCGTGAACGCCGGGCGCGGCGAGGATGGCGCGCGACGCCGGGTAGTCGGCCACGCAGACCAGCACCACGGGGCTGGCCTGCACGGCGGCCAGGGCCGTCGGTGCGAGCACCGTGCCTTGGTTCAGGAGGGGCGTCGCGCGTTCGGCGGTGCGGTTCCACACCGTCAGCGTGAACTTCGACGATTGAAGGGCGCGCGCGAGGGCGATGCCCATGGGGCCGAGGCCGATGAGGGAAACGTCGGTCATGTGAGGTCCTTGGTCAGAAATGGGATCAGGCTGCGCCCGGCGTCAGGCTCTGGCCCAGCCCGCCATCGACGGTGAGGCGCGCACCCGTTGTGAAGGTCGCCTCGAAGGCGAAGAAGAGCACCGCGCGCGCCACTTCGGCCGAGGTGCCGTGGCGCCGCATCGGCGTGATCTGGTCGCCCAGGCGCATGAACTCGGCGCGTTCCTCGGCGCTCGCATCGGTCACGCCGAGCGTGGGCGTGTCGATGAAGCCGGGGCTCACCACGTTCACGCGGATGCCGCGCGTCACCAGCTCGGCCGCGAAGCCCGAGGCCATCGAGCGCAGCGCGGCCTTGGTGGCGCTGTAGACGCTCATGCCGTGCATGCCGCCTTCGTCCGCGATGGACGAGGTGAAGACGATGGCGCTGCCCGCCGGCATCAGCGGTGCCAGGCGCTGCACGGTGAAGAACGGGCCTTTGGTGTTGACGGCGAAGGCGCGGTCGTAGCCGGCCTCGGTCACCTGCTCGAAGGGTTCGAGCGACGAGATGCCCGCGTTGATGTGCAGCAGGTCGATGCGGCCGAAGCGCTCGCGCACGGTGGTGGCCAGTGCATCGATGTTGGTCAGCGAGGCCGTGTCGGATGCCAACACGTGCGCCCGCGCGCCGTACGGGCCGAGCACGCGGCGCGCGGCCTCCAGGTTCTGTGGATTGCGGCCGGTCACAAGCACGTCGGCGCCGCCGTCGAGCAGCGCCTGCGCGGTGGCCAGGCCCATGCCGAGGGTGCCGCCGGTGATGACGGCTTTCTTGCCTGCGTAAGGAGTGTGGGGTGTGGTGTTCATGGCCGTCGATGATCCGGATCGCACGGCTTTCGGTCGCGCACGTTCAGCCGTGGGGGAGCACAAACGGTCGACGACACGCGACGTGCCCGCGGCCCATAATGTTTCGATGAGTGATACCGACCTGGACACCGATCTGCACGGGCACAGTGGTGCGGCGTCCGAGGTGGCGCTGTCGGCCGACAGCTTCGTCGCGCCGCCCGCCACCGACAGCCTGCGCGTCGACGTGCGCCAGACCCCCGGCGGCGTGGTCGGCTACGAGGCGCTGCCCGACCACCGCCTCAAGCTGCACGCGGGCGCGCCGGTGGCGGGCGCCTGCCAGTTCCATCGCTTTCTCTACACACGCGGCGACCTCGACATCCTGCCGGCCGGCAGCACCGACATCTGGCATGAAGAGTCGCCGAGCACCTCGGTCGTGGTGCGCATGGCGCCCGCGCTGCTGGTGCGCACGGCCGACGAGATGGGCCTGCCGGCCGAGCGTGCGGTGCTCGGCGAACGCCACCAGTTCCGCGACCCGCAGATCGAGCACATCGCCTGGGCGCTCGACGCCGAGCGGCGCGCGGGTTTTCCCAATGGCCGGCTCTACACCGACAGCCTCGGCACCGCACTCGCGGTGCAGCTGATCGCGGCCGGCCCGCAGGTGGCGCCGTCACCCGCACAGGGGCTGACCCGGCTGCAACTGAAACGCGTCACGGAGTTCATCGAGGCGCACCTGGACGGCGACCTGTCGCTGGCCGCGCTGGCCGAGGTCGCGGGCCTGAGTGCCTCGCACCTGAAGACGCAGTTCAAGCGCTCCACCGGCCAGGCGGTGCATGCCTACGTGGTGCACCGCCGCGTCGACCGCGCGCGCAGCCTGCTGCTGAACAGCGAGATGCCCGCGAGCCTCGTGGCGCTCGAGAGCGGCTTCTCGCACCAGAGCCACATGGCGCGCTGCATGCGCCGCGTGCTGGGCCTCACGCCCGGCGAGGTGCGGCGCGCGGCCTGAGCTCAGCGCGCTTCGTCGTCGAAGCCGCCGAATGCGATGTCGGGCGCGCTCGTGTTGTGCTTCGAAGGCAGGCTGCGGCCGAAGCGCACCTGCGTGGCGTTCAGCGTCTTCACCTCGGGCAGCGGCAGCGCCTGCTCGGCCGCCTGCGGCGAGGCCTGCCAGCGCACCTCGCTCATGTCGGCGTTGTCGGGGGCCACGTACATCGAGCGCAGCACTGCGAAGGGTTGCTTGGCGCTGGCTGTGGGCTTGGAGAGCGTCACGTCGAGCACAGTGCGGGTGCGGCTGATCTCGGTCACGCGCGCCACGGCGCTGCCGCCGTCGGTGAAGCGCAGGTGGATGGCCAGCGGTTTCGGCACGACGCGGATCGACGCGATGTCCACCACCGGTCGCCCGGCCTGCACGACCGGGCCGAGCAGGAACGACGAGCCGTACACGCCGTCGCCGAAGCGCGCCTCGGGCAGCGGCTTGAGGCGCCAGTAGCCGTCGGACGGGTAGAGCACGATGGCCTCGAGCGCCTTGCCGTTTTCCTTCTTGAACACCTGCAGCAGGTGAAAGCCGCGGTCGTGGCGCGCGCCGACCTGCACCGGCACGCGCGCCGGACGCCAGAAGGTCGGCAGCGTCATGCCGACGATGCGCCACTGCGCGTTGTCGAGCAGCACGACAGTGCGTTGCTTGAAGCGGTGCGCCGGGTCGGTGGGGTGCGCGCCGCCGTCGAAATTGCAGCCCGAAAAATCGGGCGCGGTGACGTCGTTGCCGATAGTGCCCAGGTAGCTGGGTTGCAGCGCTTCGATGCGCAGGCGGCGGATGCCATCGCCGCGTAGCACCATCGACACGTTGTCTTCCTCGGCGCAGGCCGTGGGGGTGGTGGCGTTCTCGACGGTGGCGGCAACGGGGGCTGCAGAAGTGGCACCGGTGGCCAGCAGCAGGGCGAGGAAGGCGGCGGCGGGAGCGCGGCGCGCAGCAATCGAAACGGGCATCGGGTCTCCGGTGAGGGGGAGAGGGCGCGCGAATGCGCAAGAACCGGAAGGCTCAGGGCGGGTCGCGGCGCGCCATCAGGTCGCTGAAGAGCTTATGTTCGCATTCCGGGTCGGAACACTTCTCGCAAGGCCATGTCCACGAGGCGGGCTTGGCGTCGCGGCGGGTGCGCGTGCGGGCACGGCCTTCGTTGCCGGCGATGGTGTTGATCGCATTCCAGGCGTTCGCCAGCCGTTCGCCGCCGCTACCGTGCACGACCGCATACGAGAGCCCGGCGCGCGTGAGCGCGGCGCGCACCAGCGTGTCGGTCGGCTGGCGCGCATGCGGGCCGTCGCGCATGTCGTCGGCCACCCAGGGCAGGTCGAGCGCGGTGAGCAGCGTGATGGCATAGCGCCGCTGCGCGGCGAGGGCGCTGTCGTACAGCGAGGTGTCGGCGAACAGCTGCTCGCTGTAGACCGCCGTCATGAGCGCCGTGGTGTCGGCCACCACCACGCCGGTGGCGGCAGCGGCGTCGATGCGGCGCCCCTGTTCGTCGGCGATGGCCTGCTGCTCGTCGGGGCGCGGCGTGCGGCCTTCGCGCTCGCACCATTCGCGCAGGTACTCGCCCACCAGCGTGACGGGCGTGCCGCGGTCTTGCAGGCGCTGTGCGATGGCGCGCGAGAGCTCGGTCTTGCCCGTGCTCTCGGCGCCCACGAGCGCGATGACGCAGCCGGTCGGCAGGTTCGGCGTCATGCCGGCACCGCCTTCGTCGTGGCCTTCGGCAGGCGTCGCTGCCATGCCAGGAAGCCGGCCACGCTGAGCACGGCGAACACCGCGTACAGCGCTGTCGTGAGCCACAGGCCCTTGTGGATGAACAGGCCCACGCTGACCACGTTCACGGCCAGCCACACGAGCCAGTTCTCGATGAACTTGCGCCCGAGCAGGAACTGCCCGACCAGACTCAGGCCGGTGACGAAGCCGTCCCACCAGGGCACGTCGGTGTTGGTGAAGCGGCGCAGGAAGAGGGCGACCACGGGCCACGCAATGGCGCAGGCCAGGAGGGCGTACGCGGTCCCGCGCGGCGACAGCCGGCTGACCCGCAAGGCGCTGCCGTCGGCGCGAAAGCCGCGCAGCCATTGCGCCCAGCCCCACAGGGCGACGAAAGCGAAGAAGACTTGAAGGGCTGCGTCGCCGTAGATGCGTGCGTTGGCGAACACCACCACGTAGAGCAGCGAGCTGACGATGGCCAGCGGCCAGCCCCAGTGGATCTCGCGCATGTTGCAGCCGACCATCGCGAGCGCGAGCACAGCGGCGACGAGTTCGAGCCAGGTGACGGGAGAGCCCCACAGCGCAAAGGCGGAGGCCGAGAGAAGCTCTGGCATCGAGAAGCGGCGAAAGAAAGGATCAGTGCGCGATCTGCACGAAGACTTCGTTCGGTTTGACCATGCCGAGTTCCGCGCGCGCGCGTTCCTCGACCATCTCGAGGCCATCTTTCAGGTCATTGACCTCGGACGCCAGCCGTTCGTTGTTGAGGGCGGCCTTGGCGTTGGCGTCCTTCTGGTCGGCCAGCTGGGTCCTCAGCTGGGCGACCTCGCGCACGCTGCCGCGCCCGTTCCACAGCTGCCACTGCAGGATGACCAGCAGGAGCACCAGGATGAGAGGAGGGACGAAGCGCGCGCGCATGCAGGCTGCGAGGCGCTACTTGAGGTTGTAGAACGCGCCGCGGCCCGGGTAGACGGCGATGTCGCCGAGGTCTTCTTCGATGCGCAGCAGCTGGTTGTACTTGGCGATGCGGTCCGAACGCGACAGCGAGCCGGTCTTGATCTGGCCGGCGTTGGTGCCCACGGCGATGTCGGCGATGGTGCTGTCTTCGGTTTCGCCCGAACGGTGCGAAATGACGGCCGTGTAGCCCGCGCGCTTGGCCATCTCGATGGCGGCGAAGGTCTCGGTCAGCGTGCCGATCTGGTTGATCTTGATCAGGATCGAGTTGGCGATGCCCTTGTCGATGCCTTCTTGCAGGATCTTGGTGTTGGTGACGAACAGGTCGTCGCCCACCAGCTGCACGCGCTTGCCCAGGCGTTCGGTCAGGTGCTTCCAGCCGTCCCAGTCGCCTTCGTGCATGCCGTCTTCGATGCTGATGATCGGGTACTTGTCGACCCAGGTCGCGAGCATGTCGGTCCAGCTCTCGGCCGTGAGCGACAGGTTCTCGCCCGACAGCACGTACTTGCCGTCCTTGTAGAACTCGCTGGCCGCGCAGTCCAGGCCCAGGGCGATCTGTTCGCCGGCGGTGTAGCCGGCCTTGTCGATGGCTTCCAGGATGAGCTGGATGGCTGCTTCGTGGCTCTCGACGCTGGGGGCGAAGCCGCCTTCGTCGCCCACGGCCGTGCTGATGCCGCGGTCGCCCAGGATCTTCTTCAGGGCGTGGAACACTTCGGCGCCATAGCGCACGGCCTCGCGGAAGCTCTTGGCGCCCACGGGGATGATCATGAACTCTTGCAGGTCCAGGCTGTTGTTGGCGTGCGCGCCGCCGTTGATGACGTTCATCATCGGCACCGGCAGCTGCATGCCGCCCATGCCGCCGAAGTAGCGGTACAGCGGCAGGCCCGACTCTTCGGCCGCGGCGCGGGCCACGGCCATCGAGACGGCGAGGGTGGCGTTGGCGCCCAGGCGGGCCTTGTTGTCGGTGCCGTCCAGGTCGATCATCGTGCGATCCAGGAAGGCCTGTTCGCTGGCGTCCAGGCCCAGCACGGCTTCCGAGATCTCGGTGTTGATGTTCTCGACGGCCTTCAGCACGCCCTTGCCGAGGTAGCGGCTCTTGTCGCCGTCGCGCAGCTCGATGGCCTCGCGCGAACCGGTCGAAGCGCCCGAGGGCACGGCCGCACGGCCCATGGTGCCCGATTCGAGCAGCACGTCGCACTCGACGGTGGGGTTGCCTCGGCTGTCGAGAATTTCGCGGCCGACGATGTCAACGATTGCACTCATCTCTATCTCTTTCTCTGGGTCTCTTGGTGGAGTGGACTGGCAAAAAACGGAATCAAAGGCCTTCGACCGCGATCATGTTCATGATGGCGGCGCCGGCACGCGCTTCACGCGCCTTCAGGTATTCGGGCGTCTCGTAGAAGGCCTTGGCCTTCTCGAAGCTGGGGAATTTGAGCACGACCACGCGGGTGGGCTTCCAGTCGCCCTCGAGCGGCTGCACCTGGCCGCCGCGCACGCAGACTTCGGCGCCGTGCGCCTGCATCGCGACGCTCGACCACTTCTTGTATTCCTCGTACTGCGTCGGGTTGGTAACTTCGACGTGGGCAATGACGTAACCGCTGCTCATGCTTGAAAACTGTCCTCGAGGAAAGCGTTTTTCTTGGTGACCCGGTCGAGCGCGACGAGCGTCTCGAGCAGGGCCTTCATGTGCTTGAGCGGCACGGCGTTGGGGCCGTCGCTCAGGGCTTTGTTCGGGTCGGGGTGCGTCTCCATGAAGAGACCGGCCACGCCCACGGCCACGGCCGCGCGCGAAAGCACCGGCACCATCTCGCGCTGGCCGCCCGAGCTGGTGCCCTGGCCGCCGGGGAGTTGCACCGAGTGCGTGGCGTCGAACACCACGGGCGCTTTCGTCTCGCGCATGATCGCGAGCGAGCGCATGTCCGACACGAGGTTGTTGTAGCCGAAGCTGGCGCCGCGTTCGCAGGCCATGAAGCTGTCTTCGTCCAGGCCGGCTTCCTTGGCGGCAGCGCGGGCCTTGTCGATCACGTTCTTCATGTCGTGCGGTGCGAGGAACTGGCCCTTCTTGATGTTCACCGGCTTGCCCGACTGCGCCGCGGCGTGGATGAAGTCGGTCTGGCGGCACAGGAAGGCAGGCGTCTGCAGCACGTCGACCACCTTGGCGGCCTCGGTGATGTCTTCGTGGGTGTGCACGTCGGTCAGCACGGGCAGGCCGAGTTCGCGCTTCACCTTGGCCAGAATTTCGAGGCCCTTGTCACGGCCCGGGCCGCGAAAGCTCGTGCCCGAGGAGCGGTTGGCCTTGTCGAAGCTGCTCTTGAAGATGAACGGGATGCCCAGCGACGCCGTGATTTCCTTCAACGTGCCGGCCGTGTCCATCTGCAGCTGCTCGGATTCGACCACGCACGGGCCGGCGATCAGGAAGAAAGGCTGGTCCAGCCCGATGTCGAATCCGCAAAGCTTCATGCCACTGCCTTGAGCGTCTTGTTGGTGCTGCCCGCACCCTTGTCCTTGTGGTCGAGCGCCGCCTTGATGAAGGCGTTGAACAACGGATGGCCGCCCCACGGCGTTGACTTGAACTCGGGGTGGAACTGCACGCCCATGAACCACGGGTGCACGTTCTGCGGCAGCTCGACGATTTCGGTCAGGTGCTCGCGCTGCGTGAGCGCCGAGATCACGAGGCCGGCGTTGCGCAGCTCGTCCAGGTAGTTGACGTTGGCTTCGTAGCGGTGGCGATGGCGCTCGGTGACCACGTCGCCGTAGATGCTGTGCGCCAGCGTGCCCGGCGTGACGTCGGAGCTTTGCGCGCCCAGGCGCATGGTGCCGCCGAGGTCGGACTTCTCGTCGCGCGTCTTCACGGTGCCGTCGCGGTCCTTCCACTCGGTGATCAGTGCGATCACGGGGGTGGGCGTCTCGGGGTCGAACTCGGTGCTGTTGGCGTTCTTCAGGCCGGCCACGTGGCGGGCGTACTCGATGGTGGCGACCTGCATGCCCAGGCAGATGCCCAGGTAGGGCACCTTCGATTCGCGGGCGAAGCGGGCGGCCGAGATCTTGCCTTCCACGCCGCGCTGGCCGAAGCCGCCGGGCACCAGGATGGCGTCGTACTTGGCCAGGCGCGACACGTCTTGCGCCGAGATGGTCTCGGAGTCGATGTAGTCGATCTTCACGCGCGCATGGTTCTTCATGCCGGCGTGGCGCAGCGCTTCGTTGAGCGACTTGTAGCTGTCCGACAGGTCGACGTACTTGCCGACCATGGCGATCGACACTTCCTGTTGCGGATGCTCGACCTCGTACACCAGCTCGTCCCAGCGCGTGAGCTTGGCCGGCGGGGTGTTGATGCGCAGCTTGTCGCAGATCAGGCCGTCCAGGCCCTGTTCGTGCAGCATGCGGGGCACCTTGTAGATGGTGTCCACGTCCCACATCGAAATGACGCCCCATTCGGGCACGTTCGAGAACAGCGAGATCTTGGCGCGCTCGTCGTCGGGAATCGGTCGATCGGCGCGGCACAGCAGGGCGTCGGCCTGGATGCCGATGGCGCGCAGTTCCTTGGCGGTGTGCTGCGTGGGCTTGGTCTTGAGCTCGCCGGCGGCGGCGATCCAGGGCACGTAGGAGAGGTGCACGAAGGCCGAGTTGTTCGGGCCCATGCGCAGGCTCATCTGGCGCACGGCTTCCAGGAAGGGCAGCGATTCGATGTCGCCCACGGTGCCGCCGATTTCGACGATGGCCACGTCCACTTCGTGCGCCGTGCCGATGCCGGCGCCGCGCTTGATGTATTCCTGGATCTCGTTGGTGATGTGCGGAATGACCTGGACGGTCTTGCCGAGGTAGTCGCCGCGGCGTTCCTTCTCGAGCACGGTCTTGTAGATCTGGCCGGTCGTGAAGTTGTTGGCCTTGCGCATCCGCGTGTTGATGAAGCGCTCGTAGTGCCCGAGGTCGAGGTCGGTCTCGGCGCCGTCATCGGTGACGAACACTTCGCCATGCTGGAACGGTGACATCGTGCCGGGGTCGACGTTGATGTACGGATCGAGCTTGATGAGGGTGACTTGGAGGCCGCGCGATTCGAGGATCGCGGCGAGCGAGGCGGAGGCGATTCCCTTGCCAAGGGAAGATACGACACCACCGGTGACGAAGACAAATTTGGTCATGCCAGTTCCGGACGCGTGAATCCGGGCAGTGGGAAATTGCGATTATAGGTGTCCCCTTTGTGCCTCCACGGCCGAAGGCCATCCGGTTCCTGATCTTGTCGGTATGTGAGCAACAATATGTCCCATGCAAGATCTCGCCGGCAAACACATCGTCCTCGGACTCACAGGGGGCATCGCCTGCTACAAATCGGCCGAGCTGTGCCGCCTGCTCGTGAAGGCGGGCGCCACCGTCCAGGTCGTGATGACCGAGGCGGCCGAGCAGTTCATGACGCCGGTCACCATGCAGGCGCTCTCGGGGCGCACCGTCTACACCTCGCAGTGGGACGCCCGCGAGCCCAACAACATGCCGCACATCAACTTGAGCCGCGAGGCCGATGCGATCGTGTTGGCGCCCTGCAGCGCCGATTTCATCGCGCGGCTGGTGCAGGGCCGCTCCGACGAGCTGCTGAGCCTGCTGTGCCTGGCACGCCCGACCGACCGCGTGCCGCTGTTGATCGCCCCGGCCATGAACCGCGAGATGTGGGCCCATCCGGCCACCCAGCGCAACCTGATGCAGGTGTCGGTCGACGGCGCGACCGTGCTGGGCGTGGGCAGCGGCTGGCAGGCCTGCGGCGAAACCGGCGACGGGCGCATGCTCGAACCGGCGCAGCTGCTCGAGGACATCACGGCCTTCTTCCAGCCCAAGCTGCTGGCGGGGCAGAAGGTGCTGGTCACGGCCGGCCCGACCTTCGAGGCGCTGGACCCGATCCGCGGCATCACCAACCATTCGTCCGGCAAGATGGGTTTCGCCATCGCCCGCGCGGCGCGCGAGGCCGGTGCCGAGGTCACGCTGGTGGCCGGCCCGGTGCACTTGCCGACCCCGCGCGGCGTGAGCCGCATCGACGTGCTGTCGGCGCAGGAGATGCTCGAAGCCACCACCCGTGCTGCGCAGGCAGCTAGCATTTTTGTAGCAACGGCCGCCGTGGCCGACTGGCGCCCGGCGACGCACAGCGACCAGAAGATCAAGAAGGACGGCAGCGGCCAGACGCCGGTGCTGCACTTCGTCGAGAACCCCGACATCCTGCTCACCGTGGCAAAGAGCGAGCGTGCGCAGGCCAGGAAGCTGTTCTGCGTGGGCTTTGCCGCCGAGAGCGAGAACCTCGCCGAGCACGCCAAGGCCAAGCGCGAACGCAAGGGTATTCCGCTGCTGGTGGGCAACATCGGCCCGCTGACCTTCGGGCAGGACGACAACGCACTGCTGCTCGTGGACGCGAAGGGCGTGCGCGAGCTGCCCCGCGCGCCCAAGCTCCGGCTGGCGCGCGAGTTGATGACGGAGATTGCCGCGCGACTTCCTGATTGGAGGGCCTGATGAACACCGAATCCAACACACCACCCAACGGCGACTTCGCCCGTTACGTGGAGCAGCTGTCGGCGCGGGCCGGCCAATCCGCCCGCGTCCCGGGCAAGGAGTCCGAGCATGGGCTGGACGTCGGCATGACGCCCTCGCCCGGTGCGCAGGGGACCACCGTCGCACGGCGTGAATCGCCGGCTGGCGAGGCCGCGAAGGCTGACGGCAGCAAGGCCATCCCCCCGGGCACGCTCAAGGTGCTGGCCGGCATGGGGGCGATGGTGTTCCTGGTGCTGTGGGCCATCGGCGTGCCGCTCTCCGTGCTCGTCCTGGGCGCCGCCGCGGCGGCCTGGTTCGGCAAGCGTTTTCTCAAGGGACTCAGCCTGAGGCCCGGGGTCGCCAAGTGGCAGCAGGTGCTCGAAGAGGCCGCCCGCAGGCAAAAAGAACAGCAACAGAAATAAACAAGGCAGCAAGTCAGTGAAAGTAGACGTCCGAATCCTCGATCCGCGCATGGTGGATCAATTGCCCGCGTATGCCACCCCCGGAAGCGCCGGCCTCGACCTGCGGGCCTGCCTCGATGCCCCGGTCACGCTCGAACCCAATGCCTGGCAACTGGTGGGCACCGGCATCGCGATCCACCTGGCCGATCCGGCCTATGCCGCGCTGATCCTGCCGCGCTCGGGCCTGGGGCACAAGCACGGCATCGTGCTGGGCAACCTCGTCGGCCTGATCGACAGCGATTACCAGGGCGAGCTGAAGGTCAGCGCCTGGAACCGCAGCAACACGCCCTTCGTGCTGCAGCCGATGGAGCGGCTCGCGCAGCTGGTGATCGTGCCGGTGGTCCAGGCGCAGTTTCGTGTGGTCGCCGAGTTCGAGGCCTCGCAGCGCGGCGAGGGCGGCTACGGCTCGACGGGCAAGCACTGAGCCTTTGCCCCAGCAAAGCTGAAGGGCACCTGAGTATCCAAGGCGTAAAGAACGGAACCGCCGGCGCGTGGTTCGTCTCGAAGGTTTCAGCGTGTGTCTTTCGTCATCGCGGCTTCGGCTGAGGCGTTAGACACAGGCAGGCATGCAGCCCGTCCGGGCGCGTGCTGTTTTCTTCGAGGAGCCTCTTTCATGAACATCTCAACGCGCTTCATTTCCGTCACGGCGTCCGTGCTCGCACTGGCCACGCTCACGGCCTGTGTCGCGCCGGCCCCGGTTTACCAGACCTCGCGCTATCCCTACCAGGCCCCGCCGCGGGCGATCCAGTACCAGGAAGCGGCCTACGTCGAGTACGGCCACGTCGCCAACATCGAGGTGCTGCGCAGCGAAACCGCGGGCGTGGGCACCACGGGTGGCGGTGCCATCGCGGGCGGCCTCATCGGCGGCGTGGTGGGCAACCAGTTCGGACGCGGCAACGGCCGTGCCGCAGCCACTGCGCTCGGCCTCGTGGGCGGCGCCTTGCTGGGCAACACCATCGAGGCCCAGCAGAACGGCCCGCGCGCCTACGAGAGCTACCGCGTCTCGGTGCAGACCGACCGCGGCGGCTACCGCGCCTTCGACGTGCAAAACCCGGGCGACCTGCGCATCGGCGACCGCGTGCGCATCGACAACGGGCACATCTCGCGCATGTAAGCGGTCGGCCGCGCGCGCAAAGAAAAAAGCCGGGCACTGCCCGGCTTTTGCTTTGTGGGATGGCTGGGTGTCAGTGCAGCATCTGGCCGCCCGGTGCCATCGGCGGCACCTTGAAGAAGGCGGTGCCCGCCGTGCCGCGGCCGACTTCTTCTTCGGTGGCTTCGCGCACCGAACGCACCGTGATGTCCAGGCGGATCGCGATGCCCGCCAGCGGGTGGTTGCCGTCGAGCACGAGGTGGTCGGGGTAGATCTCGGCCACGGTGTAGATCGCATCCTTGGGGATGCCGTCGCTCACGCCCTTGGGCAGGGCGGAACCGTCGAAGGTCATGCCTTCTTCGGTGCCTTCGGGGAACAGCGTGCGCGGCTCCAGGAAGAGCAGCTGGTCGTTGAAGTCGCCGAAGCCCTGCTCGGGCTCGATCTGCAGTTGCACGCGCGCGCCGGGCTCATGGCCCTGCAGGGCGGCCTCGATCACGTCGAAGAGGTCGTCGCCGCCCACCATGAATTCCACCGGCTCGTCGAGCACGTCCAGCACATCGCCGAGCGTGTCTTTCATGGTCCAGGTCAGGCCGACCACGCATTGTTCAGAGATTTCCATTGCAGAATTCTCCCATGGAGATCAATCAACCGCTGCCCTTGCTTGGCGGCCTGAGTCCCGCGCAGTTCATGCGCCGGTACTGGCAAAAGAAACCCCTGCTGATCCGGCAGGCCGTTCCCTCGATGGTGCCACCGATCGACCGCCCCGCGCTCTTCGCGCTGGCGGAGCGCGAGGGCGTCGAGTCGCGTCTGATCCGGCATGGCAAGGCCGGCTGGTCGCTCAAGCACGGCCCGCTGACCCGCCGCGCGCTGCCGCCGCTGAAGCAGCCGGGCTGGACGATGCTGGTGCAGGGCGTCGACCTGCACCACGACGGCGTGCACGAGCTGCTGCGGCAGTTCCGTTTCCTGCCCGATGCGCGCCTGGACGACCTGATGATCAGCTACGCGAGCGACACGGGCGGCGTCGGCCCGCATTTCGACAGCTACGACGTATTCCTGCTGCAGGCGCAGGGCCGGCGCCGCTGGTCCATCGGCAAGCAGTCCGACCTGCGGCTGCAGCCCGACGTGCCGCTCAAGGTGCTCGAGCATTTCGAGCCCGAGCAGACCTTCGTACTCGAGCCCGGCGACATGCTGTACCTGCCGCCCAAGTACGCCCACGACGGCGTGGCGGTGGGCGACGACTGCATGACGTATTCCATCGGGCTGCGCTCGTCCGCCGTGGGCGAGCTGGGCGCCGACCTGCTGGCGCGCGTGGCGCAGGCCTACGCCGAAGACCTGGAAGACGCGGGCCCGGCCGAACTGGCGCGTTACCGCGATCCGTCGCAGCCTGCCGTGGAAGCCCCGGCCGCGATGCCGGCCGCGCTGCAGGACTTCGCACGCAAGGCCGTCGAGGCCGCGCTGCGCGACCCCGACGCCATCGACCGCGCGCTGGGCGAATCGCTCACCGAGCCGAAGGCCAACGTCTGGTTCGGCGAGGGCAACGAAGTGCCCGAGGTGCTGCGCGCGGTCGCGCTCGATCGCCGCACGCGCATGCTCTACGACGCGCGGCACGTCTACATCAACGGCGAGAGCTTCCGCGCCGGCGGGGCCGACGCCACGCTGATGCGGAGGCTGGCCGACCAGCGCGCGCTCGGTGCGCGCGAACTGGCCCGCGCCAGCGAGGGCGCGCGGGCGCTGCTGGGCGAGTGGTGCGAGGCGGGCTGGCTGCATGCCGAATGAAGGCGCCGCACCGGTACTGAGCGAAGGCCGTTTCGACGGCCGAGAGGTCTTCGCCGACCTCGTCCGCGGGGCGTTGTCCGCCGCCGCGCACCAGGGCTGGAACGAGATCGTCTTCAGCGACCCCGACTTCGCCGACTGGCCGCTGGGCGAGCGCGCCAGCATCGAGGCGCTGCAGGCCTGGTCGGCCAGCGGGCGCCGCCTGTTGCTGCTGGCTGGGCGCTTCGATCTGATCGAGCGCGGTCATGCGCGCTTCGTGACGTGGCGCCGCACCTGGGACCACATCGTCGAATGCCGCGCGGCAGGCCGCTCAGGCACGGCAGAAGAGGTGCCCAGCGCCTTCTGGACGCCCACCTGGTGCCTGCACCGCATCGACCCCGAACGCAGCCGCGGCGTCTGCAGCAGCGAGCCGCGTGCGCGGCGCGACCTGCGCGAAAGCCTCGACGAGCGCTGGCGCCAGGGCCGGCCGGCCTTTCCGGCCTCCACGCTCGGCTTGTAAGCCAATGCCGCAAATACACCCCGCGACATATCCAGGCGGGGTTGGCGGTCTAGAATTTTTTGGTTCCAGACCTTCATTGCCAAAGGAGTCCTCATGAAGAAGTCGTCGTCCGTCCTGATTGCCTCGCTGATCGCCGCTGCCGCCCTGGTGGCCTGCGGAAAGAAAGAGGACGCCGCCCCCGCGGTCGTGACCCCGCCGCCCGCTCCCGTGACCGAACCCGCACCCGCCGCACCGCCGGCCGCCGCACCTGCGTCGGCACCGTCGGCAGCCGCCTCGTCGGCCCTGGACGCCGCCAACGCCGCGACCGAAGCCGCCAAGAAGGGCGAGGCACCGAAGCAGTAATTCTGCTGCCAGGTCCGCACCATGCAAAAAGCCGCCCTCGGGCGGCTTTTTCATTGGGGGAGGGCAATGCCTCGCCTGCTCAGACGTCGAGCCAGGGCGAGCCTTCTGCGGCGGTGGCCGTGAGCATCTCGGCCTCGTCGCCGCCCAGCGCCTCGGCCATCAGGCGCCGCACGATCTCGGGCCGGTTGTTCTGCTCGCTCAGGTGCGCCGCGACCACGTGGCGCAGCCCGTCGTGAAGCACGGCGCGCGCGATCTCGGCGGCCGCGGTGTTCGACAGGTGGCCGTAGTTGCCGCCCACGCGCTGCTTCAGGAACGACGGGTAGGCCGAGCCGGCGAGCAGATCGCTGTCGTGGTTGAACTCCAGCAGCAGTGCATGCGCGCCGCGCAGCCGGGCCAGCACATGGCTGGTGGCGTGGCCCAGGTCGGTCAGCACGCCCAGCGTGCGGTTGCCGTCGGTGCAGCGCAGCTGCAGGGGCTCGCGGGCGTCGTGGGGCACGGTGAAGGGCTGCAGGCAGAGGTCACCGACCGTGAACTCGGCATCGTCGCGCGCCAGGTGCAGGCGGCCTTCGTAGTCGCGGCCACCGGTGGCGAGCCAGGTGCCTTCGCTCATCCAGACGGGGATGCGGTCGCGCAGCGACAGGGCATGGGCGCAACCGATGTGGTCGCCATGCTCGTGGGTGATGAAGACGGCGTCGAGGTCCGCTGCGGCCAGGCCCGCCTGGGCCAGGCGCCGGTCGAGCTGGCGGATGCCGAAGCCGCAGTCGACGAGGAGGCGGGTGGTGCGGCCGGCGCTGGTCGTTGCTTCGACCAGCGCGGCATTGCCCGTGCTGCCGCTGCCGAGGCTTCGGAAGCGGAGCATGGGGCTTACTTCAGGTCGTCGGCGATGACCTTGACGATGCGCTGCGCGTTGGCCGAGGTTTCGGGCGCGCCGGCGTCGTTCAGGACCGAGACCGTGGTGGCTTCGCCCTGGCTCTTGACCGAGATGCGGAACTTGATCGGCGCTTCGTCCTTCTTGGAGCTGAACAGCTTGCCGAAGAAGCCATCGTCCTTCTTGTCGGGGTTCGGCGTCACGTAGCGCACGTAGTAGGTGCCGGCGCTGCGATCGCGGTCTTCGACGGTGAAGCCGGTGCGGTCCAGGGCCAGGCCGACGCGGCGCCATGCGCGGTCGAAGCCTTCGCTGATCTGCACGACCGGCTGGTTGCCGACGGTGGCCACGGTGGCGGTCTTGGGCGCCGCGGTGGTCGCGGCGAGGATCTTCGACTGCTCTTGCGACACGCCGAGCTTGACCATCAGGCGGCGCAGGAATTCGGTCTCGAGCTCAGGATCGCTCGGGCGGGGCTGCCACACGGTCTGGTCCTGGCGGGAGTTGTTGTAGACCTCCTGCATGCCGCGGTGGCTGACGAAGATCTCGGTGCCGTTGGTGCTGCGCTCCAGGCGGGTGCGGAAGCGGTCGAGTTCGCCGGTCGAGTAGACCGAGTCGACCAGCTTGCCCAGCGTGCCGCGGATGATGTCCTGCGGCAGCTTGGCGCGGTTCTCGGCCCAGTCGGTTTCCATGATGCCCAGGTTGCGCTGGTCGGTGGTCAGCAGGAAGCCGTTTTCCTGCCAGAAGTCCTTGACGGGCTCCCAGAGCTGGTCGGGCGTGCGGTTGATGACGATCCAGCGCTGCGTGCCCGAGCGTTCCATGCGCACGTCGCCGATGTTGGCCACGGCGGTGGGGATGCCCGGTGCGTTCGCGATGCCGGCCTGGTAGGCGTTGGCGGTGACGGCGCCGCCCGGCACTGCGTAGCGGTTGTCGCGCGAGAGCTGGGACAGGTCGGGTGGGACTTCGAGCGTCGGGGCCTTGCCTGCGCTCTTGTAGTCGATCTTGTCGCTCTCGAGGACGGAGCAGGCGGCGAGGCTGGCAACGAGGGCCAGCAGTGCAAGTCGCGAAATGTTCTTCAACGTCGTCTTCCTTGGTGGAATGGTTCGGTCAATCGATGGGCCCCAGCGCCCCGCCCTCTCTGAGCACTGTTGCGGCAAAAGGTTGCTTGACCTTGCTGCGAACAGGGGAAAAGGGCGGACGGGAGCCGGTGTGATCGGTGGGGAAACCCGGGCTCGGTCAGTCCTTGAGCAGGCCGGTGGCGCGCAGGGCGCCCTCGACCGCCGGGCGGCTCGCTTCGCCGAGTTCCGTGAGCGGCAGCCGCAGGGCGCCGCCGCACAGACCCAGGCGGGCCATGGCCCACTTGAGCGGGATCGGGTTGGGTTCGACGAACAGGTTGCGGTGCAGCGGCATCAGTTCGAACTGCAGCTGCATCGCGCGCTTGACGTCGCCGGCCAGCGCGGCCACGCACAGCTCGTGCATCTTGCGCGGCGCCACGTTGGCCGTGACGCTGATGTTGCCCTGGCCGCCGCACAGCATGAGCGCGACCGCGGTCGGGTCGTCGCCGGAGTAGACGGCAAAGTGCTTCGGCAGGTCGCGGATGAGCCACTGGGCACGCTCGATGTTGCCGGTGGCTTCCTTGATGCCGATGATGCCGGGCACCTGCGCCAGGCGCAGCACGGTGTCGTGCGCCATATCGGCGACGGTGCGGCCGGGCACGTTGTACAGCACCACGGGCAGGTCGCCGACGGCTTCGGCGATGGCCTTGAAGTGCTGGTACTGGCCCTCTTGCGTGGGCTTGTTGTAGTAGGGAACGACCTGGAGCTGCGAGTCGGCGCCGACGCCCTTGGCGAACTTGGCGAGCTCGATGGCTTCCTTGGTCGAGTTCGCGCCGCAGCCGGCCATCACGGGCACGCGGCCCCGGGCCTGCTCGACGGATACGCGGATGATTTCGCAGTGCTCTTCCACATCGACCGTCGGCGATTCGCCGGTGGTGCCGACCACGCCAAGGCAGTCGGTGCCTTCGTCAATGTGCCAGTCGATGAGCCGCCGCAGGGCGGGGTAGTCGACACTGCCGTCGTCGTGCATCGGCGTGACGAGCGCGACGATGCTGCCTGTCAGTTGCTCCAAGGGAATCTCTTTGTCGGTGGACGAAAGCGGCCATTCTACTGACTCCGGCCGGGCCGGAGACAGTTGTGTCGGCCAGCTCAGCTGGCCTTCAGGAAGTGGCGCGGCGGGGCGCCCGCGGCCGCTTCGCCGGGCCGCACGGCGGCGATGCGCTGGACGAAGCGCGCCGGCTCCGGCAGGAATCCGTCTTCATAGGCGATCACCTGCAGGCTGGCGCAGGCCCCGAGCAGCTCGCCCGGCTGCAGCAGGAAATCGGGCCGCGAGGGCTTGCCGACGGTCTCGTTGCCGGCGGCGAAGGTCTCGTACAGCAGCACGCCGCCCGGCGCCACGGCGGCCACGATGTCGGCCATGCGCGGGCGCCAGAGGTAGTGGGTGACGATCACCGCGCCGAAGCGCTGGGCCGTGAAGGGCCAGGGGCCCGATTCGATGTCGGCCGCCACCACGCGCCCGAAGGCGCCGGCCGCCTCGACGGCCTCGGGCGCCCGGTCGACGCCGGTCGCTGCATGGCCGCGCCCGGCGAACCACTGCATGTGCCGCCCGGACCCGCAGGCCACGTCGAGCACCGTGGCGTTCGGCGCAAGCAGGTGCGACCAGCGCACGATCCATTCGGAGGGCGCCGTGCTCGCATGCACGGGAATTGCTACATCTTTCATAGTGGCCTGGGCCCGGCTTGCGGGCATTTCGGGGCGAAGTCGTTCAGAAACAGGACCACACCTGGTCGACCAGCGTGACCAGGAACGTCGGATGCACGTACAGCGCGAACACGCCGCCCAGCGCCGCCAGCACGGCGGCGAGCCAGGCGGCTTGGGCCAGGTAGTGGTTGCGTGTGCGGGGCGTCATGGCGATGGCTCCTTGCAAACAAGACAGAAAGGCGCGAGCCGTCAGCCCGCCACGGCGACCGGCCGGACCGCGCGCGCGATGGCGCTTTCCTTGACCGGCAGGTTGATCAGCGCCGCGAACACGCCCAGCGCGATCGAGATGTACCAGACGATGCTGTAGCTGCCCGTCGTGTCATACAGGAAGCCGCCCAGCCACACGCCCAGGAACGAACCCACCTGGTGGCTCAGGAACACGAAGCCGCTGAGCATCGACAGGTGCGCCACGCCGAAGATGCCCGCCACGATGGCGTTGGTGGCCGGCACGGTCGACAGCCACAGGAAGCCCATCGCCGCCGAGAAGACGTACACGCTCAGCGGCGAGATCGGTGCCAGCAGGAAGAGGGCGATCGACACCGCCCGTGCAAAGTAGATGGCCGCCAGGATCTTGGGCTTGGACAGCTTCTGCCCCAGCAGGCCGACCGTGTAGGTGCCGAACACGTTGAACAGCCCGATCAGCGCCAGCGCGTAGCCCGCCACTTCGGGCGACAGGTTCTTGTCGCGCAGGTAGGTCGGCATGTGGATGCCGATGAAGGCCAGCTGGAAGCCGCAAACGAAGTAGCCCGCCATCAGCAAGCCGAAGCTCGGGTAGCGGAAGGCCTCGCCCACGGCCTGCAGCACCGATTGGTCACGGTGGCCGGCCAGGGCCGCGGTCTTGGGCTCGCGCAGGCCGAAGGCCAGCGGCACGATCACCAGCACCAGCACCGCCACCACGGCCAGCGCCGTCTGCCAGCCGAAGGCGCCGATCAGGCGGCCTTCGATGGGCGCCATCAGGAACTGGCCGAACGAACCGGCCGCCGCCGCCACGCCCATCGCCCAGGAGCGCCGCTCGGCCGGAATCTGCCGGCCGATCACGCCGTAGATCACGGCGTAGGTCGAGCCCGCCTGCGCCGCGCCGATCAGCACGCCCGCGCTCAGGGTGAACAGCAGCGGCGTCGGCGAATGCACCATGCCGAAGAGGCCCGCCGCGTACAGCAGCGAGCCGCCGATCAGCACGCGGAACGCGCCGAAGCGGTCGGCCAGCATGCCCGCGAACACGCCGAAGATGCCCCACGACAGGTTCTGCACCGCCAGCGCGAACGAGAAGGTCTGTCGGTTCCAGTCCTGCGCCTGCGTGATGGGCTGCAGCCAGAGGCCGAAGCCGTGGCGGATGCCCATCGAGAGCGTGACGATCATGGCGCCGCAGAACAGCACCTGCTTGATCGAAAGGGTGGGAGCGGGGGAGGCTTGCATCCTTCGAATGTAGCGAAATGGATGCTGCGGCAGGTGGCGTGGCGGCCAAGGCCATTGATGATTTGTGGGCGCGGTTTCGATGCGCGGACGGCATCAAAGAAAGAAGGCAGGCACGCGGCCTGCCTTCGGGGTCAGCGCGCCGGTGCCGCCGCCGCGCCGCGCGCACCCGGGAATCCGTGCTCGCAGGCCCGCCACGCCAGCACCAGCCCCGGTACCAGCAACGCCAGCAGCGACCAGGGCAGGCTGCCCGCGCCGCCGCCCTGCAGCAGCAGGCCACCCGCCAGCCCGCCGCCGGCGATGGCGAGGTTCCAGGTCGTCACGACCATCGACTGCGCCACGTCCGCCGCGTCGCCGGCGGCCTGGGCCGAGGCGGTCTGGAACAGCGTCGCTGCGCCGCCGAAGGCCAGGCCCCAGACCGCGACCGCGAGGTACACGCCCGCCGTCGATCCGCCCGCCGCGGCGAGCATCAGCGCCGCCAGCGCGAAGGCGGCCGTGCCGGCCAGCACCAGTGTGCGCAGCCAGCGGTCGATCAGCATGCCCGTGAGCCAGATGCCGCCCAGCGACGCCGCGCCGAACACCAGCAGCACCCGCCCGACCTGCGCGCCGAGCCCGGCGTGCGCCAGGAAGGGCGCGATGTAGGTGTAGAGGATGTTGTGCGCCAGCACGAAGGCGAACATCACGGCCAGCACCGGCCGCACGCCCGGCAGCAGGAACACGCGGCGCACACTTTGCTGGCGTCCAGCGTCTTGGCCGGGGAAGTCGGGCACCTGCCAGCGCACCCAGCCGAGCAGCAGCACCGACAGCGCCGACATGATCAGGAAGGCCGGCCGCCAGCCGACGCTCGCGCCCAGCAGCGTGCCGGCCGGAATGCCCAGCGACAGCGCCAGCGGCGCGCCCAGCATCGCGACCGCAATGGCCCGGCCCTGCTGCGACGGCGCCACCATGCGCGCCGCGTGCCCGGCCAGCAGTGCCCACAGCAGGCCCGCGAACACGCCGGCGAAGAAGCGCGCGACCAGCGTCAGCGTGTAGTCGTGCGACAGCGCCGTCACTGTGTTGACCACCGCGAAGCCGCCAATCGCGCCCATCAGCAGCGGCCGGCGGCGCCAGCCGCGCGTGAAGGCCACCAGCGGAATGGCCGCCACCAGCGAACCCAGCGCGTACACGGTGACGAGCTGGCCGACCAGCGCGGGCGCCACGCCCAGGTCGGTGCCGATCTGCGGCAGCAGGCCGGCCGGCATCGCCTCGGTGAGGATGGTGATGAAGCCGCCGGCCGCCAGTGCCAGCAGGCCCGACAAGGGGAGCGGTGAGGAAGAGGTCGCGTCACGCATAGACGGCGTCCCTCAGTTCGGTGACGAAGCGGCCCGACATGCCTTCGTAGAGCGTGTTCGTGAAGGCCACCACGCTGAGCCCGCGCGCCCGGTCGACGAACCAGGCATGGCCGTAGGCGCCGCCCCAGCGCCAGGTGCCGGGCGATTCGGGCGTCTGCGTGGGCTGCGGGTCGTGCAGCACCGAGAAGCCCAGGCCGAAACCCCAGCCCGGCGCGTCCGTCGGCCCCCAAGCGCCCGTGTGGTTGCGCCCCATGGTGTCGACGGTGGCGGCGCCCAGCAGCGGGGCGCCGCCGGTGCGCAGCGTGTCGAGCAGGCGCAGGAAGTCGCCCGTGCTGCCGACCATGCCGGCGCCGGCCGAGGGCCAGGCGTTGGCGTCGAAGGCGCGCGCCGGGTCGAAGCGGATGCCGACGGCGCCCTCGAACGGCGTGGCGACGACGGGGCCGTCCATGCGCTGCGGCGGCGTCGCGTCGGCGCCGTTCACATAGGGCGTGGCCAGCCGCGGGTCGCCGGGTGCGGCGGCGAAGCCCGTGTCGTGCATCTGCAGCGGCCCGGTCACCAGCGTGCGCACCGCTTCGGGCAGCGGCAGGCCGCTGGCCGCCTCGACCACCGCGCCGAGCACGTCGATGGCCAGCGAATAGAGCCATCCGGTGCCGGGCGGGTACAGCAGCGGCACGGCGGCCAGGCGTTGCAGGTTGCCGGCCAGCGTGAGGCCGTCGTCGCGGTCCATGCCGTCCGACACGCCGGCGCGCGCGTACAGGCCGTCGTCCGAACTTTCGAGGAAGCGGTAGCCCAGGCCGGCCGTGTGGGTCAGCAGCTGCCGCAGCGTGATGACAGCTTCGCCGCCATCGGGAAGGCGCGGGCGGAAGTCCGGCAGCCAGCGCGTCACCGGGGCGTCCAGGTCGAGCCGGCCCTGGTCCACGAGCACCATCGCGGCGGTCGAGACGATGGGCTTGGACACCGAGGCCAGCCGGAACAGCGCGTCCTCGCGCATCGGCCGGCCGGCCTCGCGGTCGGCCAGGCCGGCGGCGCGCCGGTGGACGAGGCGGCCACCGCGGCTCACCAGCACCACGGCGCCAACCAGCCGCTGCTCGGCCAGCGCGCGGTCGATGGCCGCGTCGATGCGCGACGGGTCTGGGCCCTGCCACGCAGGGGTGAAAGTGGGGGAAATATCGGGGAGAAAGGTCATGCGGCCAACGATAGGAAGAAGCCGACTTCGGATAAAGACGGCTACAGTTCCGCTCAATGCGGATGTTTGAGTCCGCAATGGAGATTCCCCATGGACAGCCTCAGCGGCTTTGCCGTCTTCGTTCAGGTCGCCGAGACCCGCAGCTTCGTCGCGGCCGGGCGCGCGCTCGGCGTGTCGGCCTCGGCCGTGGGCAAGCGCGTGGCGCGGCTCGAGGAGCGGCTGGGCGTGCGCCTGTTCCACCGCAGCACGCGCAGCATCACGCTCACCGCCGAGGGCGCGCTGTTCCTGGCGCGCAGCCGCCGCGTGCTGGCCGAGATCGAGGCCGCCGAGCAGGAGCTGTCGCACGCCGCCGAGGCGCCGCGCGGGCGGCTGCGCGTGAGCCTGCCGCTGGTCAGCTCGCTGGTGCTGCCGGTGCTGGCCGACTTCATGGCCGCCTACCCGGCGATCGAGCTCGACCTCGACTTCAGCGACCGCCTCGTCGACGTCATCGAGGAGGGCTTCGACGCCGTGGTGCGCACCGGCGAGCCGGCGGATTCACGGCTGTCGTCGCGCCAGCTGGGCGAGTTCTCGCAGCTGCTGGTGGCCTCGCCCGCGTACCTGGCGCGCCACGGCACGCCCGCCTCGCCGGACGACCTGGCCCGCCACGCCTGCCTGCACTACCGCTACCCGGCGACCGGCAAGGTGGAGGTCTGGCCGCTCGCGCCCGGGCCCGACGGCAGCGAGGTGCGCCCGCCGGTCTCGATGATCTGCAACAACATCGAGACCCGGTTGTGCTTCGCCTTGCGCGGGCGCGGCATCGCCTGCCTGCCCGACTTCAGCGTGCGCGCCGCGCTGGCCGAGGGGGCGCTGCAGCCCGTACTGGCCGACCACCTGCTGCGGCCCCGTACCATCGCGTTCCGCGTGCTGTGGCCGTCGGGGCGCCATCCGTCGCCCAAGCTGCGGGCGTTCATCGATTTCCTGGGCGCGCGGATGTTCGGTCCGCCCGCAGAAACTCCCGCCTGATGTGCGAAAAGACCGAAGCCGGTGCCTGTATGGGTATCCAGTCATTTCAACCCAACTGACTACAATCCGCCCCCATGGCGACTTCCCCCAAGACATCTTCAGACTCCGCTTCCGGCTATTCGGAAGGCTCCATCCGCGTGCTCAAGGGCCTCGAGCCCGTGAAGCAGCGCCCGGGCATGTACACCCGGACCGACAACCCCCTGCACATCATCCAGGAAGTGCTCGACAACGCCGCCGACGAAGCGCTGGCGGGCTACGGCAAGAAGATCAAGGTCACGCTGCACACCGACGGCTCGGTCAGCGTCGAGGACGACGGCCGCGGCATTCCCTTCGGCCTGCACCCCGAGGAAAAGGCCCCCGTGATCGAGTTGGTCTACACCCGGTTGCACGCCGGCGGCAAGTTCGACAAGGGCTCGGGCGGCGCCTACAGCTTCTCGGGCGGCCTGCACGGCGTGGGCGTGTCGGTGACCAACGCGCTGTCCAAGCGCCTCGAAGTCAGCTCGCACCGTGAAGGCTCGGTCGCCAAGCTGGCCTTCAGCGCCGGCGACGTGATCGAGGCGCTCGAGATCCGCAAGCTCGAAGCCGGCGAACGCAAGCAGGGCACCACCGTGCGCGCCTGGCCCGACGCCAAGTACTTCGAGACCGCCGCGCTGCCCATGGGCGAACTCACTCACCTGCTGCGCAGCAAGGCCGTGCTGATGCCCGGCGTGAGCGTCACGCTGGCCGTCGAGAAGACCGGCGAAAGCCAGCAGTGGCTCTACAAGGGCGGCCTGAGCGACTACCTCATGCAGACGCTCAACGGCGACCCGGTCATTCCGCTGTTCGAAGGCAGCGGCCATGCCGACAAGAACGCCGACAACTTCGCCGAGGGCGAGGGCGCCGACTGGTGCGTGGCCTTCACCGAAGACGGCCAGCCGGTGCGCGAGAGCTACGTCAACCTGATTCCCACCAGCGCCGGCGGCACGCACGAAAGCGGCCTGCGCGACGGCCTGTTCAACGCGGTGAAGAGCTTCATCGAGCTGCACTCGCTGCTGCCCAAGGGCGTGAAGCTCCTGCCCGAAGACGTGTTCGCGCGCGCCTCGTACGTGCTCAGCGCCAAGGTGCTCGACCCGCAGTTCCAGGGCCAGATCAAGGAACGCCTGAACTCGCGCGACGCCGTGCGCCTGGTGTCCAGCTTCGTGCGCCCCACGCTCGAGCTGTGGCTCAACCAGCACGTCGACTACGGCAAAAAACTGGCCGAGCTGGCCATCAAGGCGGCCCAGACGCGCCAGCGCGCCGGCCAGAAGGTCGAGAAGCGCAAGGGCTCCGGCGTGGCCGTGCTGCCCGGCAAGCTGACCGACTGCGAGAGCAAGGACATCAGCCACAACGAAGTCTTCCTGGTCGAGGGCGACTCCGCCGGCGGCAGCGCCAAGATGGGCCGCGACAAGGAAAGCCAGGCCATCCTGCCGCTGCGCGGCAAGGTGCTCAACACCTGGGAGGTCGAGCGCGACCGCCTCTTTGCCAACACCGAAATCCACGACATCTCGGTGGCCGTGGGCGTCGATCCGCACGGCCCCACCGACACGCCCGACATGAGCGGCCTGCGCTACGGCAAGATCTGCATCCTGTCGGATGCCGACGTGGACGGCTCGCACATCCAGGTGCTGCTGCTCACGCTGTTCTTCCGGCACTTTCCCAAGCTCATCGAAGCCGGCCACGTGTATGTCGCAAAGCCGCCATTGTTCCGGGTCGATGCGCCCGCGCGCGGCAAGAAGCCGGCCTCCAAGGTCTATGCGCTGGACGAGGGCGAACTGACCGCCACGCTCGACAAATTGCGTAAAGATGGCGTGCGCGAAGGCGCCTGGAGCATCAGCCGCTTCAAGGGCCTGGGCGAAATGAGCGCGGAACAATTGTGGGAAACCACGCTCAATCCGGACACCCGTCGCCTGATGAAGGTCCAATTGGGGCGGTTCGATTTTTCGTCCACCCAGGGCGAGATCACCAAGCTGATGGGCAAGGGCGAAGCGGCGGCGCGGCGCGAGCTCATGGAATTGCGCGCAGACGACGTCGATATCGACGTCTGACAGTTTCCTTTTTCTTTCCTTCTTCTCACACGCATGTCGGTTTTCAAGCGTTCGCTGTGGTTGGCCCTTCTGCTGTGCATGCAGCAGGGGCTCGCGCACGCGACCGACATCTACGGCTACATCGACAGCAACGGCGTGGCGCATTTCGCGGCCGAGAAGGTCGACGAGCGCTACAAGCTCTTCTTCCAGGGCGGCCAGAGCTTCGACACCGCCAAGGGCCTGTCACCGATGGGCCGCGGCAGCATCAACCGCCGGCTCGACGGCAAGGTGTCGCCGGCGTCGCAGAACCTGCTCGCCATGTTCGAGGCCTCGCCCGGCTACAAGACCGCCAAGGCGGCGCTGCGCGATGCGTCGAGCAAGCACGCCATCGATTACGAGCTGCTGCAGGCGCTGGTCGCCACCGAGTCGGGCTTCGATGCCAAGGCTGTCTCGCCGAAGGGCGCGATGGGGCTCATGCAGCTCATGCCGGCCACCGCGCAGCGCTACGGCGTGGCGACGGACAAGCGCGGCACGATCGAGAAGAAGCTGTTCGACCCGCACATCAACATCGCCGCCGGCTCGCGCTACCTGCGCGACCTGATCGCGATGTTCCCGGGCCAGATCGAGCTCGCGCTGGCCGCCTACAACGCGGGCGAGGGCGCGGTGCAGCGTGCGGGCAACAAGATCCCGAACTACAAGGAAACGCAGAACTACGTGCAGACCGTGCTGCAGCTGTATGCGTACCTCAAGCCCTCGGCCGTGACCGTGGGCGGCAACCTGCGCAGCGGAAGCGGCAGCAGTGGTGGCAGGACGCCCGGGCGCATCCGCATGGAAATGTCGGTGCCCAAGGGCGGCGCGATCGGGCGCGGCAACATGCCGTCCGAGTCGCCGCGCAATGTGCCGACCATGCCCGATATTCCCGAGCCGTCCGACGTGCCGACCAGCGCGGTGGAGCCGGGCGACGCTTCGCCGCCGTCGCCGCTGTCGTGATCCCGCAGGCCGCCATGCACCCCACTTTCATTTTGGGCTGAGCGCGAACGCACGCCGCCCGTCACTGTTTTTCTCTCTCTCTTCTTCATGGACGACTCTCAACCTCCGCTCGACCTTGCAGGCCCCACCGACGGCGACACCACCCTCACGCTGGCCGACTACGCGCAGACCGCCTACCTCGAATACGCCCTGAGCGTGGTCAAGGGCCGCGCGCTGCCCGACGTGTCCGACGGCCAGAAGCCGGTGCAGCGGCGCATCCTGTACTCGATGTCGCGCATGGGCCTGGGCTTCGGCGGCACCAACGGCACCGTGGGCGCCAAGCCCGTGAAGAGCGCGCGCGTCGTCGGCGACGTGCTCGGCCGCTTCCACCCGCACAGCGACCAGGCCGCGTACGACGCGCTGGTGCGCATGGCGCAAGATTTTTCGCAGCGCTATCCGCTGGTCGACGGCCAGGGCAACTTCGGCAGCCGCGACGGCGACGGCGCCGCGGCCATGCGCTACACCGAAGCGCGCCTGGCCCGCATCACCAGCCTGCTGCTCGACGAGATCGACGAAGGCACGGTCGACTTCATTCCCAACTACGACGGCAGCACCGAAGAGCCGCGCCTCTTGCCCGCGCGGCTGCCGTTCACGCTGCTCAACGGCGCCAGCGGCATCGCCGTGGGCCTGGCCACCGAGATACCGAGCCACAACCTGCGCGAGATCGCCGACGCCTGCGTGGCGCTGATCAAGTCGAACGGCAAGCTCAGCGAAGAAGAACTCTTCGCCCTCGTGCCCGGCCCCGACTACCCGGGCGGCGCGCAGATCATCAGCAGCGCGAGCGACATCGCCGACGCCTACCGCACCGGCCGCGGCTCGCTCAAGGTGCGCGCGCGCTGGAAGATCGAAGACCTCGCGCGCGGCCAGTGGCAGCTCGTGGTCAACGAACTGCCGCCGGGCGTGAGCACGCAGAAGGTGCTCGAGGAAATCGAGGAAATCACCAACCCGAAGGTCAAGGCCGGCAAGAAGGCGCTGTCCACCGACCAGACCCAGCTCAAGGCCGCGATGCTGTCGGTGCTCGACGTGGTGCGCGACGAGTCGAGCAAGGACGCCGCCGTGCGCCTGGTGTTCGAGCCCAAGACCTCGCGCATCAGCCAGGACGAGTTCGTGACCACGCTGCTGGCGCAGACCTCGCTCGAGACCTCGTCGTCGATCAACCTCACGATGGTCGGCATCGACGGCAAGCCCACGCAGAAGTCGCTGCGCCAGATGCTCAACGAGTGGATCGCGTTCCGCGAGATCACCGTCGAGCGGCGCTCGCGCCATCGCCTGGACAAGGTGCAGGACCGCATCCACATCCTCGAAGGCCGGCAGCTGGTGCTGCTGAACATCGACGAGGTGATCGCCATCATCCGCGCGGCGGAAGACCCGAAGGCGGCGCTGATCGCGCGCTTCAACCTCAGCGAACGCCAGGCCGAGGACATCCTTGAAATCCGGCTGCGCCAGCTCGCGCGGCTCGAGGCCATCAAGATCGAGCAGGAGCTGGCCGGCCTGCGCGACGAGCAGAAGAAGCTCGAAGACATCCTCTCCAGCCCGGCCACGCTGCGCCGCCTGCTGGTCAAGGAAATCGAAGCCGACGCCAAGACCTTCGAAGACCCGCGCCGCACGCTCATCCAGGCCGAGAAGCGCGCCGTGGCCGAGGTGAAGGTGGTCGACGAGCCCGTCACCGTGATCGTGTCGCAGAAGGGCTGGGTGCGCGCGCAGAAGGGCTGGGCCAGCGAGAAGGCAGCCGGCAACGGCGGCGCCGCGCCCGAGTACAGCTTCAAGTCGGGCGACACGCTCTACGGCGCCTTCGAATGCCGCAGCGTCGACACGCTGCTGGTCTTCGGCAGCGCCAAGGACAAGAGCGTGCGCGTCTACACCGTGCCCGTGGCCTCGCTGCCCGGCGCGCGCGGCGACGGCCAGCCCGTCACCACGCTCATCGAGCTCGATGCCGGCACGCACGTCACGCATTTCTTCGCGGGCCCGGTGGGCGCCTGCCTGCTGCTGGCCAACACCGGCGGCTACGGTTTCATGGCCACCATCGAGAACATGATGTCGCGCCAGCGCGGCGGCAAGGCCTTCATCGACGTGGGCGAGGGCGAGCAGCTGTGCCGGCCGTCGCTGGTGGGCGGCGCGAGCGGTGCCGAGCCGATGCCGGCCGCCACGCACGTGGCCTGCGCCTCGAGCGGCAAGCGCATCCTGACGTTCGACATCACCGAGCTCAAGAGCCTGCCCAAGGGCGGTCGCGGCCTGACGCTGATCGACCTGGAGGCCAAGGACACATTGGCCGGTGCGGTGGCCTACACGCGCAGCGTGCGGATCGAAGGCATCGCTCGCGGCGGCAAGGAGCGCGAAGAAACGCTCGAGATCCGCTCGCTCAACAACGCGATGGGGACCCGCGGGCGCAAGGGCAAGGTGGCCGACCTCGGGTTCGCGCCGGCGAGCGTCGTGCGGGTGCTCTGATGCTGGGCGGCATCGACATCAGCATCCTCGGCGTGATCCTCGCCGTGGTCACGGGCTTCGGCAGCTACATCCTGGGGCGCCGCATGCGCGAGAAGCGCCAGGGCAAGCGGCGCGCGAAAGACCGCGCCGCCGCGCAGGCCAACGAGACGCGCCAGGTGCGGCGCGCACGCGAGCGGCGCGAGCAGGAAGGCAAGTAGGCAGGCAGGCCGAGGGGCTGGCTCACCAGCCCCCGTAGCCGTCGACGTTCTCGCGCGTCACGAGCTTCGACGGCAACAGCAGCACGCGCTGCGGAGGGGGCTGGCCCTTCAGGAGCTTCAACCCGATCTGGGCCGCCCGCTGGCCCATCAACGTGGGCGACTGCGTCGCGCTGCCTGCGATCAAGGTGGTGGGGTCCTGCAGCCGCTGCGCCACCTCCGGCGAACCGTCCATCGCCGTGATGACGATGTCGCGCCGGCCCGCGACCTGGGCCGCCAGTTCCGCGCCGATGCCGCACAGGTCGTTGATCGCGAACACGCCCGACAGCTTCGGATGGCGCGCGAGCAGCCGCGTCATCTGTTCGACGCCGCCGTCCTTGGTGGCGCCGCCATTGAGCGCCATCGACACGACGCGCACGCCGGGTGCGGCGTTCAATGCCTCGCGGCAGCCGTTGACGCGGCCCACCGCGGCCGTGTTCGGAGGGCCGTCGATGATCGCCACTTCGCCCTTGCCGCCGAGCGTGCGCACCAGGTGTTCGCAAGAGAGCCTGCCGGCCGCGCGGCTGTCGGTCACCACGGCCGCGTCCGCGCCTTGCATGAGCGCATCGACCGCCACCACCTTGATGCCGGCGGCGCGCGCCTCCGTGACGCGGGCGTGCAGGGTGGTCGAATCGACCGGCGTCACGATCACCAGCTGCACGCGCTGGCGGATCATTTCCTTGAGCTGCTCGTCCTGCCGCTGCGGATCGAACCCGCTCGACACGACCGTGATGTGCGCCGCGTTGCGACTGTCTGCGGCCAGCGTGCTTTCCACTGCGCGCGCGATGTAGGCAAAGAAGGGGTTGCGCAGGTCGCTCACGAGCACGCCGACGCGCGGGCCCTTGCCATGGTTGGCATGTGTCGCGAGCGCGCTGCCCACGGGGCCCACGGCGAGGAGGAGGGCCAGCAGCCAGGTGCGCCAGGGACGTTTCATGGGCATGGGTGCGAGGGCCTCGTTGCGAGAGGGGGCCGGTGAAGGGGTGGGGATGATGACATGTTCCGCACCGCCTCGCATCCGCGATCTGCGGGGCAAGCGTGGGGGAATGGACGGACCTGCCGACCCCGGTCGGTGCCGATGTTGCCGCGGGTCGGCAGCGTGGGCGGCGGCAGTGTCAGGCCTGGAGGAAGAAGAGGTTGCCCGGGTCGCTGACGATCAGGCCGATGTGCGGCGCATCGAGGGTGCGACGGCCCGTGCGCCTGCGATCGATGCCAGCACGCGCCCCGTGGCGAAACCCCTGGCGATGCGCGCCAGGCGGCGCCTCGGGGCGCGCGTCGAGATGGCGGGAATGCCGCCTCCTTTCTTGCCGGTTCTTCTTGTGATCACCTTGCTCCCTGTGGCTGCTGCCTTGCAGATGACGGTGTCGTCCGCGATCGGCGTCCGGTGAGGGATTCGTCGCGGCGACACGGCGATTGAACCGGTCGCTGGTTAACTGTCTGTAAACCTTCCAAAAGTGGCGAGCAACATTTGAAATACACACCGCCGCGTGGACGGTGCACTCCTTACTTCAGCCCGGCCCACCAGCGCACGTTGGTGCGAGCCTGGCCCACCGTGAGCACTTCGCCGATCACCGGCGTGGCCAGGTCGATCTTCTTCGCCTGCGCCAGGTCGGCGATGCGATCCAGCGGGTCGTGCCAGGTGTGGAAGGCCAGGTCGAAGGTGCTGTTGTGCACTGAATAGAGCACCTTGCCGCGCAGGTCCTCGAAGGCCTGCACGCTCTGCTCGGGTGTCATGTGAACGCCGGGCCAGTAGGCGTCGTAGGCGCCGTTTTCCATCAGCGCGAGGTCGAAGCCGCCGAAGCGTTCGCCGATCTGCTTGAAGCCCGGGAAGTAGCCCGAGTCGCCGCTGTAGAAGATGCGCTGGTCGCCGCTTTGCACCACCCACGAGGCCCACAGCGTGCGATCGCGGTCGGTCAGCGTGACCGCGCGGCCCGAGAAATGCTGCGCGGGCGTGGCCGTGAGCTTCACGCCCACATGCTCGCCGCCTTGCCACCAGTCGAGCTCGGTCACGCGCTCGGCGGGCACGCCCATCTCGACGAGCCGGGCGCGCACGCCCAGCGGCACGAAGTAGCGCTGCACGCGCGTGGCGAGGTACTCGATGGTGGCGACGTCCAAGTGGTCGTAGTGGTCGTGCGAGAGGATCACGGCCTCGATCGGCGGCAGCTGCTCCAGCTGGATCGGCGGCTTGTGAAAACGCTTCGGCCCGACCCAGGTGAAGGGCGAGACGCGTTCGCTGAACACGGGGTCGATGAGCCAGTACTTGCCCTTGAGTTTCAGCAGGTGCGACGAGTGGCCCAAGCGCACCACATGGTTGGCGTCGGCCGCGAGCGCGTCGAGCGCCTGGGGCGTCAGGGCGCGCACCGGAATGGGGTCGACCGGCACGGTGTCGACCTTGCTGCCGACGATGAAGCGCGACCAGATGCGCCAGGTGCTGGCGGCGGGCTGCAGCTCGGGGTTGGGCATGTTCTGGAACACGCCGCCCTTGAACTGCGGCGAGTTGTCGTAGCGCGTTTCCCCGCCGCCGGCGCTGCTGCAGCCGGCCACGAACGCGCAGCCCGCCGTGGCGAGCACCGCGCTGCGGCGCAGCAGCCGGGGTAAATAAGCGCCTTGCGAATCCGATTCGTCAGCCATGGGAAAGCCCTCTGCGTGTGTGTTGGTCTTGAGGCGCGAGACTAGCGGGAGTTGGCTTTTCAATGGTTTCAGCGACAGAAACATTCGGCGCGCGGGGGCAATCCGCGGGGCGGCGGCATACTGCGGCGATCCACGTCCACAGCCCTTCATCGCCATGAAAACTGCCATCCTCGTCATCGACATGCAGCGCGGCCTTTGCGACGATCCGCCCCGGCCGTACGAGGCCGAAGCGGTCATCGGGCGCATCAACGCGCTCACGGCACGGGCCCGCGCGGCTGGCGTGCCGGTGGCCTTCGTCCAGCACGAGAACGCCATCGACCTGGAATTCGATTCCGAGCGCTGGCAGCTGGCCGATGCCTTGCAGGTGACGCCGACGGACGCGCGCCTGCGCAAGACCACACCGGATTCGTTCCTGCGCACGCCGCTCGAAGCCTGGCTGTCGGGGCAGGGCGTTCGGAGCGTGGTGGTCTGCGGTTATTCGTCGGAGTTCTGCGTGGACACCACCGTGCGCCGCGCCGCCGCGCTGGGCTACGAGGTGGTGCTGGCGGCCGACGCCCACACCTCACACGACAAGCCGCATGCCAAGGGCGCCTTCATCCGCGCGCACCACAACGCGACGCTGTCGGCCATCACGAGCTTCGGCGTGCCGATCCGCGTGGTCGACAGCGCGGACATCGCTTTCGGCGATTGATCTGGCGCTAGGGCATGCGCCCGGTGGCCAGCGCGTGGGCCCAGTCCGCACGCCCATTGGCCGCGGCCAGTGCCGCCATGGCCGCGTGGTCGTAGGGCACGGTGACCAGCGTGCAGGTCCACTGCCCGTGGTCGTGCCGTTCGACCAGCGCGTAGCGCGCATCGGGTGAGCCGGTCTCCACGTGGTGTGGGTACGGATGCTCGTCGCCATAGGCCTGCAGGCCGACGCTGCCCGGGTTGACGATCAAGATGCCATTGGATGCGTGCATTACGCGCGGCAGGTGCGTGTGGCCGCAGGCGACCAGTTCCGTGCTGGCTTCCACTGTGCCGAGACGCGCATCGATCTCTGCCGCAGTGGCCATGCGCAGTTGCGTGGGCTCGACCGTTTCGAGGAAGTAGGTGAGGTCGCTGTCGGGCGTGCCGTGGCACAGCAGCACCTCGGGGCTGAAGCGCTGGCGCGGCGTGAGCGAGGCGATCCATGCGAACTCTGCGGCGCCGAGTCGGGCGTGTGCGAAGGCGTCGGACTCGCCGCGCTGGCCGGAGGTCGGCAACGTGAGCAGTTGCCGTTCGTGGTTGCCGGCGAGCTGGGCCCAGTCCTGCGTCATCAGGAACTGCGCAGTCTCCAGCGGCATCAGTGGGCCTGAGAGGCTGTCGCCGAGGTTGACGGTGGCATCCACGTTGCGGCGTGCGATGTCCTCGACGACGGCTTTCAGTGCGGGGAGGTTTCCGTGGATGTCGGAGACGAGGGCGATGCGCATGCGTGGCTTCTTTGTGAGGGCGGTGATCTTAGTTCGGGGTGCGTGCACAGGCCACCGGGTACTTCCCTCCGCGAATGTCCCCCGGCCTGCGGCCTCCTCCTTGATTTCGCTGCGGGAAGCACCCGGTGTCCTGCGCACGAGAGGCGTGGTCGTGGTACTGGCCGATCAACAGGTGCTCTGAACACGCTCACGTCGATGCGGTGCCTTGCGCAGCGAAATCAAGGAGGAGCCCGAAGGGCGGGGGACATTCGCGGAGCAAGGTACCGCGTCGGCGGGAGCGTCGCCCTGATCAGTCCGCCCCAGCCCGCCACACCCGCGCCAGCGCAGCCAGCTTGCCCCGAAAACTCAGCCGGTCGTTCGACAGCGCATCGATGAAGTCCGACAGCCGCTGCGACTTCACCATCGTGTAGATCGTGAGCCAGGTGGTGAACACGAACACCACGCCGAACCAGATCGCCTTGCGCCACAGCGGCGCGTCGGCTTCGGCCAGCAGGTTCATGCCGAGGAAGCCGGTGGTGACGGTGCCGATGAGGCCGAACAGCGTGACCACCGTGAGCCGCACCACGGTGCTGGCCTGGCGGCGCAGGCTGTCGGCATCGAGGTAGGTGTTCATGTCGGCGATGCGCGACTTGACCTCGTCGTACAGCGGGTCGAGCCCGAGGTGCGCGGCACACATGTGCGAGAGCGCGCGCACCTGCGCCTGCTCCGAAATCTCGTGAAACCAGTAGCGGTGCGTGAAGCGAAGAAAACGCTCGAAGCTCGCGCGGATGGCGCGCTTGAACTGCTTCACGCTCGGCGTGCTGCGGATGTCGAGTTTCTTGAGCGCCTCGACCAGCTGGTCCGAGAACATCAGCAGCGAGGCCTTCTGGAAGTGCGCGATGAGGAACAGCAGGAAGTGCTGGTGCCTGAACTGCGCGAGCACGCCGCGGTCGCGGCAGCAGAAGAACTCGGAGCGCGCGTCGCCCACCACGATGAGGGCGTGGCCGTTGCACAGGTAGCGCGTGTTGGGCGCCGCGCCCGTGTTCACCCAGAAGCGGTCGTAGCAGTACTTGTGCTCGAAGTCGGCCAGGTGGTGCTCGGCATAGGGCAGGTGGGCGTCGGCGCCGCCCGCGCCGGTGACGAGCGCGAGCCGCACGAAGTCGTCGCGCGTGAGACGGCGCGGATCGTCCAGCGACAGGTAGGCCATCACCGGCATGCGGTAGTACTCGATCTGGCGGTAACGCAGCACACCGGGGTCGTCCGAATGGTCGCTCACCAGCGGCTGCATCAGGTAGGCCCAGTGCGCGGCGATGCGCGGCGCGCGGTGCTGGGCCACGTGCGACAGGAAGGCGTCGCGCTGCTGCGCGTCGGAGGCGGCGAGCACGCGGCCGTCGGCGTCCAGCCACTCGACGCTGGCCATGCAGTGCAGGGCGGCGCCGTCGGGCTCCCAGCCCGAAGGGTAGGCGCGGCCGAAGCGGTAGAGGATGTCCTGCGCCTGCGCGAGGCTCAGGTGGTCGGTGCCGACCTCGAGGTTGAGCAGCACCACGTCGATGTCGAAGAAGAAGTACAGGTCGCAGTGAATCACGTCGAGCGTGATGGGCGCCTCGCCGGGGTGCGCCACCAGCCGCACGGACGCGATGTCGCGGCGGCGGAACACGCGCATCGGCGAATCGCCGTCGCTGCCCGTGCCGTCGCTGGTGCTGCCGCGCGATCGGCCTTCGCCGTACAGGAAGCGCTGCACGTAGGGCAGGAAGCTCACGAACTCGTTGTAGTGGCGCTCGTGGAAACGGCCGCTCTCGCCGGTGTATTCGTCGACCTCCTCGCGCCAGGGCGAGGCCTCGCCCAGGTCGCGCAGCACGTGCCAGGGGCCGTGGTGCGTGGGTGCTGCGCCGGGCGCCGGCACCAGGCGCAAGGGCCAGAGCAGCGCCTGCCGGAAATGCTGCACGACGGGGCCGGTGGCCGGGGTGCCTGCCGGGGAAGAAGTGGGGTCCGCGTGGGGGGTCGGCATCGCGCCAGTGTAGGCAGGCGGGTGAGTCAAAACGCCCACCTAGGGGAATCCCTAGCTAGGCCTGAAACCGGTTTCATTTAAGCTGCAAGCATTCCTTTCAGGGTCTGCGCACGGCCTGGCCGTGCACGCTCCGCCATGAACTACCAGTTCCAATTCGACGCCGTCTTTGCCGCCTGGCCGCTGCTGCTCAAGGGCACGTGGATCACGGTGCAGCTCTCGCTCACCGCCACCTTGCTGGGGCTGGTGGTGGCCATCTTCTGTGCCTGGGGCAAGACCTCGGGGCCGGGCTGGCTGCGCTTCCTCGTCAATGCCTACATCGAGGTGATCCGCAACACGCCGTTCCTCGTGCAGCTGTTTTTCTTCTTCTTCGCACTGCCGGCCATCGGCCTGCGCTGGTCGCCGCAAACGGCCGCGCTGGTGGCCATGGTGGTGAACCTGGGCGCCTACGCCACGGAGATCATCCGCGCGGGCATCGAGTCGATTCCCAAGGGCCAGATCGAGGCGGGCCGCGCGCTCAACCTCAAGCCCTGGGAGATCTTCCGCTTCGTGATCATCAAGCCCGCGCTGAAGGCCATCTACCCGGCGCTCACGAGCCAGTTCATTTTGCTGATGCTGAGCTCGGCCGTGGTCTCGGTCATCTCGGCCGACGACCTGACCTCGGTGGCCGCCAACCTGCAGTCGCAGACCTTCCGCAGCTTCGAGATCTACATCGTCGTGGCCGCCATCTACCTCGCGCTGGCACTGGCTTTCTCGGCCATGTTCAAGCTGATCTACAAGCGCACGCTCAACTACCCGGACCGCCGGTAACTGACTGACCACGACGGACGGAGCACACACCATGCGCACCTTCGGTTTTCCCGAATTCCTTTTCATCCTCGAAGCGGCCCAGTGGACGCTGGCGCTGTCGGCCATCGCCTTCGTGGGCGGCGCCATCCTGGGGTTGCTCATCGCGTTGATGCGCACGTCGGAATCGACGTGGGCGCGCGCCGTGTCGACCACCTTCATCCAGATCTTCCAGGGCACGCCGCTGCTGCTGCAGCTGTTCCTGGTGTTCTTCGGCGCGCCGGTGCTGGGGCTGGACATCAACCCGTGGGTCGCCGCGGGCGTGGCGCTGGTGCTGAACAGCGCGGCCTTCCTGGGCGAGATCTGGCGCGGCTGCATCCAGGCCATTCCGCGCGGCCAGTGGGAGGCGGCGCAGGCGTTGAACCTGCACTACGTGGCGCGCATGCGCGACGTGGTGCTGCCGCAGGCTTTCAAGATCGCGCTGGCGCCCACGGTGGGTTACCTGGTGCAGATCATCAAGGGCACCTCGCTCGCGGCCATCATCGGTTTCGTCGAGGTCACGCGCGCCGGGCAGATCGTCAACAACGCCACCTTCCAGCCGCTCATCGTGTTCTCGGTGGTGGCCGCCATCTACTTCGTGATCTGCTGGCCGCTGTCGCTGCTCGCGGCGCGCATGGAGCGCAAGCGCGCCCAGGCGCTCGCACGTTGACCCTTTTCGCTTTTCCTTTCTCGTCGCTTCCTTTCTTTATTCAGGAGACACATCCAATGACCGTTACCACCACCCGCCGCGCTGCCATCGCAGCCCTGGGCCTCGGCGCCGCGCTGACCGTGTTCGCTCCCTTCGCTTCGGCGCAAAGCATGGCCGACATCAAGAAGAAGGGCGAGATCACCATCGGCATGCTGGTCGACTTCCCGCCCTACGGCACCACCGACGCGAAGAACCAGCCCGACGGCTACGACGCCGATGTGGCCAAGCTGCTGGCGAAAGACTGGGGCGTCAAGGCCAACATCGTGCCGGTCACCGGCCCGAACCGCATTCCGTTCCTGCTGACCAACAAGGTCGACCTGCTGGTGGCTTCGCTGGCCGTGACGCCCGAGCGTGCCAAGCAGGTGCAGTTCTCGCAGCCCTATGCCGCTGCGACCATCGTGCTGTACGGCGCGACGAAGACCTCCATCAAGGCGGCAGGCGACCTGAAGGGCCTGCGCGTGGGCGTGGCCCGCGCATCGACGCAAGACGTGGCCGTGACCAAGGCCGCGCCCGAAGGCACGGAAATCCGCCGCTTCGACGACGACGCCTCGGCCATGCAGGCGCTGATCTCGGGCCAGGTCGATGCGATCGGCTGCTCGGTCACGGTGGCGGCGCAGATCGCGAAGCGCGTGCCGGCCAACACCTTCGAAAACAAGTTCACGCTGGTGCAGCAGTCGATGGGCATCGCGATGCGTCCGGGCCAGGAAGAGCTGACCAAGGCCGTGAACGAATTCGTGCAGAAGAACACCGCCAACGGTGAGCTGAACAAGCTCTATCAAAAGTGGCTGCAGGCCGACCTGCCGAAGATGCAATAAGCGAAAGCGCTTGAAGGGAATCCTGGCATGACGACGGAATCGATCATCCGCATGGAAGCGGTCAACAAGTGGTACGGTGAATTCCAGGTGTTGACCGGCATCGACCTGTCGGTGCGCCAGGGCGAGCGCATCGTGATCTGCGGGCCTTCGGGCTCGGGCAAGTCCACGCTCATCCGCTGCATCAACCGGCTCGAGACGGTGCAAAAAGGCCGCATCGTGGTCGACGGCATCGACCTCACGGCCGGCGGCAAGAACGTGGACGCGGTGCGTGCCGAAGTCGGCATGGTGTTCCAGCAGTTCAACCTGTTTCCGCACCTCACCATCCTGGAGAACTGCACGCTGGCGCCGATGCGCTCGCGCGGCATGACCAAGGCGCAGGCGGAAGAGGTGGCCATGAAGTACCTCATGCGCGTGCGCATTCCCGAGCAGGCCAAGAAGTACCCGAGCCAGCTCTCGGGCGGCCAGCAGCAGCGCGTGGCGATTGCGCGCGCGCTGTGCATGTCGCCCAAGATCATGCTGTTCGACGAGCCCACCTCGGCGCTCGACCCCGAGATGGTCAAGGAAGTGCTCGACACCATGATCGGCCTGGCCGAAGACGGCATGACCATGCTGTGCGTCACGCACGAGATGGGCTTTGCCCGCAGCGTGGCCGATCGCGTGATCTTCATGGCCGACGGCAAGATCGTCGAGCAGGCACCGCCGCAGGAGTTCTTCGGCAACCCCAAGGACGAGCGCACGCGCCAGTTCCTCGGGCAAATTCTCAGCTCGCACCAAGCCCACTGATGGCCTTCGAAGTCCTGATTTCTCTGTCGTCCTTCGGTGCGGCCGAGGTGGGGCGGCACGGCCAGCTCTGGTGCTCGCAACTCTCGCGCGCGGCGGGGGCCGATTCGGTGGAAGTGCGCGGCGAGATGCTGCGCGACGCCGAGGCCGAACTGCCTGCGCTCAACGGCCTGGCGTCCGTCTACTCCAGCCCCGAGGGCCTGTGGGCCGAAGGCGGCTGGCTCGACGGCACCGCGCTGCAACGCGGCATTGCCGCCGCCACGCGCGTGGGCGCCAGGCGGCTCAAGATGGCCATCGGCGATTTCCAGCCTTCGTCGCACGGCTCGCTCTGGGGCCTGAAGGTCGCGCTGGCCGAAACCCGCGTCGAGCTGCTCATCGAGAACGACCAGACCGTGCGCGCCGGCACGCTGGCCGCGCTGCAGACCTTCTTCGACGTGGCCGACCGCGCCGGCGTGCCGCTGGGCATGACCTTCGACATGGGCAACTGGCACTGGCTGGGCGAGTGCCCGCTGCAGGCTGCGCAGGCGCTCGGCCACCGCGTGCGCTACGTGCATTGCAAGGGCGCGCAGCGCCTGCCGCACAAGTGGGTGGCGGTGCCGCTGGGCGACTCGGTCGCGCCGTGGCGCGCGGTGCTGCGCGCACTGCCGGCCGATGTGCCCCACGCCATCGAATACCCTCTGGTGGGCGACGACCTGCTGGCCGTCACCCGCACGCAGATCGACTTCATCCGCGCCGCACGGGCGTAGGAACACACACATGACGCAACCCACCGCCTTCGACGTCGCGCTGTTCGGCGAAGCCATGCTGCTGCTCGTGGCCGACCGGCCCGGCCCGCTGGAAGACGCCCAGTCGTTCCACAAGCGCACCGCCGGCGCCGAGACCAACGTGGCCATCGGCCTGTCGCGCCTGGGCCTGAAGGTCGGCTGGGCCAGCCGCCTGGGCACCGACTCCATGGGCCGCGCGCTGCTGGCCGCGATGCGCGCCGAAGGCATCGACTGCTCGCACGTGATCACCGACGCGACGCAACGCACCGGCTTCCAGTTCAAGGGCCGCGTCACCGACGGCAGCGACCCGCCGATCGAATACCACCGCAAGGGCTCGGCCGCCAGCCACATGGGCCCGGCCGACGTCGACGAAGCCTGGCTGCGCTCGGCGCGCCACCTGCACGCCACCGGCGTGTTCGCCGCCATCTCCGAGACCAGCCTGCAGGCGGCGCTCAAGTCGATGGACGTGATGCGCGCGGCCGGTCGCACCATCTCGTTCGACACCAACCTGCGGCCCACGCTGTGGTCGTCCACCGAGACCATGCGCCACTGGGTGAACGAACTCGCCTCGCGCGCCGACTGGGTGCTGCCCGGCATCGAAGAAGGCCTGCTGCTCACGGGCCACGACAAGCCCGAAGACGTCGCCAGGTTCTACCGCGAGCGCGGTGCGAAGCTGGTCGTCGTCAAGCTCGGCGCGGCCGGCGCCTACTACGACAGCGACGTGGCCGGCACCGGCCATGTCGACGGCTTCCCGGTGAAGGAAGTGATCGACACCGTGGGCGCGGGCGACGGCTTCGCGGCCGGCGTGGTGAGCGCACTGCTCGAAGGCCGCAGCGTACCCGACGCGGTGCGCCGCGGCGCCTGGATCGGCGCGCGCGCCGTGCAGGTGCTCGGCGACACCGAAGGCCTGCCGACGCGGGCGCAACTCGAAGAAGCGGGACTCTGATGACCAAGAAGAATGTGCTGGTGTTCCGGGCGCTGCCCGAAGACCAGCTGGCGCGGCTGCAGGCGGTGCACCACGTCACCGTGGCCGATCCGCGCAAGGCGCCCGAGGCCTTTGCCGCCGCGCTTGCCACTGCGCACGGGCTGATCGGTTCGAGCTACAACGTCGACGCTGCGCTGCTGGATGCGGCGCCGCAGCTCGAAGTGATTTCGAGCGTGTCGGTCGGCGTCGACAACTACCCGCTGGCCGAACTGCACAAGCGCTGCATCGTGCTGTGCCATACGCCCGACGTGCTCACCGAGACGGTGGCCGACACGGTGTTCGCGATCCTCATGGCCACGCAGCGCCGCGTGGTCGAGCTGTCGACGATGGTGCGCGAAGGCCGCTGGACGAAGAACATCGGCGAGGAATTCTTCGGCACCGACGTGCACGGCAAGACGCTGGGCATCCTCGGTTTCGGCCGCATCGGCCAGGCCGTGGCGCGCCGCGCCGCGCTGGGCTTCGGCATGCCCGTGCTGTACCACGCGCGCCGCCCGGTCGACCTGGCCGCGCAGGCGCCCGAGCTGCAAGGCCGCGCCACGCACACGCCGCTCGATGATTTGCTCGCGCGCGCCGACATCGTGCTCGCGATGCTGCCGCTGACCGACGCCACGCGCGGCATGATCGACGCCGCCTTCTTCGCGCGCATGAAGCCGGGCGCGTCGTTCATCAACGGCGGCCGTGGCGCTACCGTGAACGAAGCCGCGCTGCTCGACGCGCTGGACCACGGCACCTTGCGCGCCGCCGGCCTCGACGTGTTCGCGAAGGAGCCGCTGCCGGCCGATTCGCCGCTGCGCACGCACCCGCGCGTCACGCCGCTGCCGCACATCGGCTCGGCCACGCACGAGACGCGCCACGCGATGGCCGAGCTGGCCACGACCAACCTGCTGCAGGCGCTGGCCGGGCAGAAGCCCACGGCACCCTACGACACCGCCGCCGCCTGACATGAAGCCCACAGGCCGCGCCACCATCGCCGACGTCGCCGAAGCCGCGGGCGTCTCCAAGGCCACCGTCTCGCGCTTCCTGAACCACCGCGAGCGCCTGCTGAGCCCCGACATCGCTGCGCGCGTCGAGGCCGCCATCGCCAAGCTGGCGTACTCGCCCAGCCCGATGGCCCAGGCGCTGAGCCACGGCCGCTCGCGGCTCATCGGCCTGATCGTGGCCGACATCACCAACCCGTACTCGGTGGCCGTGCTGCGCGGCGCCGAGAAGGCCTGCCAGGACGCCGGCTACCTCGTGATGCTGTTCAACCTCGGCAACGAAAGCGAACGCGAGCGCGAGGCCATCAATGCGCTCGCGGGCTACCAGGTCGACGGCTTCATCCTCAACACGCTGGGACGCGGCAGCAACGTGGTCGATGCGGTCACGCTGCACGGCAAGCCGGCCGTGCTGGTCGACCGCCGGCACACGGGCATGCACACCGACTTTGTCTCGCTCGACAACCACGCCGCGATGCGCGACACCTGCGGCCACCTGGTCGAAGGCGGCTACCGCGAGCTGCTGTACGTCACCGAGCCGCAGAAGGGCGTGAGCTCGCGGCGCGAGCGCACGGCCGCCTTCGGCGCCTGCGTGGCCGCGCACGAGCCGCGCGTGGCGGGCGAGGTCTTCGAATCGGTCGAAGGCGAGAACGACGCGCTCGACGACGCCTTGCGCGCGCTGCGCCAGCGCGCCAAGCGCGGCCGCCGCGCCGCGGTGGTCGCGGGCAATGCCGTGGTCACGCTGCGCGTGGCGCAGGCCATGGCGCGGCTCGACTGGCGCTTCGGCGCCGACCTGGGTTTCGTGGGCTTCGACGATCCCGAATGGGCCTCGCTCATCGGGCCGGGCCTGAGCACCGTGGCGCAGCCGACCGACGAGATCGGCCGCGCCGCCGCCACCTGCCTCATCGAGCGCCTGCGTGGGCTCGACGCGGCGCCGCGTCAGCTGCTGCTGCCGGGCGAACTCATGGTGCGAGGCTCATCGACGGCACTGCCGTAGCGGATTCCGCGAAAGAGGCCGGCCCGCGCATCCAGCCGGCCGCGCGCTCCGCGAGCATGATCGTCGGCGCGTTGGTGTTGCCGCCGATCAGCGTCGGCATCACCGAGGCATCGACCACGCGCAGGCCCGCGATGCCGTGCACGCGCAATTGCGGGTCGACCACCGCCATCGCATCCACGCCCATCTTGCAGGTGCCCACGGGGTGGTAGATGGTGTCGGCGCGCGCGCGGATGTGCGCTTCGAGCTGCGCGTCGGTGTGGGCGTCGGCGGTGTAGACCTCGCGGTGGTGGTATTTTTCGAGCGCGGGCGCGCGCATGATCTCGCGCGTCTTCTTCACGCCCTGCAGCAGCAATGCCATGTCTTCCGGGTCGGCCAGGAAGCGCGGGTCGATGCGCGGCGCCGAGTCGGGGCTGGCGTCGTTCAGTCGCACGTCGCCCCGGCCCTTGGGGCGCAGCACGCACACATGGCACGAGAAGCCGAAGCCCGCGTGCAGCTTGCGCGCATGGTCGTCGGTGATCGCGATCACGAAGTGCAGCTGCAGGTCGGGCCGGCGCAGCTCGGGCGACGACTTGATGAAGGCGCCGCCTTCTGCAAAGGGCGTGGCGACCAGGCCCGTGCCGTCGCGGCGCCACTGGTTGATGGCCTTCAGCAGGTGCAGCCCGCCGACCGGGCCGATGCCGAACATGTCGGTCTGCTTGGACTTGTAGGCGACGATGAAGTCGCAGTGGTCCTGCAGGTTCTGCCCCACGCCGCGCAGCGCGTGCCGCACGGCGATGCCGTGGTGCGCGAGTTCGTCGGGGTCGCCGATGCCCGAGAGCATCAGCAGCTGCGGCGAGTTGAAGGCGCCGCCGCACAGCGCCACCTCGCGGCGCGCGCGAATGGTTTCGACGTTGCCGCCGCGCCGCACCTCGACGCCCACCGCGCGCCGGTCTTCGAGCACCACGCGCAGGACCTGCGTGCCGGTCATCACCGAGAGGTTGGGGCGCTGGTCCATCACCGGGTGCAGGTAGGCCGCGGCGGCCGAGCAGCGCTCGCCGTTCTTTGCGCCGCCGTGGAACTGCGTGACCTGGTAGAGCCCCGCGCCTTCCTGCTCGGGGCCGTTGAAGTCGTCGTTGCGCGCAATGCCGCACTCGGCGGCGGCGCGCACGAAGGCCTCGCTGATGGCGCGCGGGCTTTGCTGCTCCGACACCTGCAGCGGCCCGTCGGCGCCGTGCAGCGCGCTGGCGCCGCGCTGGTTGCCTTCGGCGCGCAGGAAGTGCGGCAGCACCTCGTCGAAATTCCAGCCGGCGCAGCCTGAACGTGCCCAGTCGTCGTAGTCCTCGCGGTGGCCGCGCACGTAGAGCATGGCGTTGATCGCGCTGGAGCCGCCCAGGCAGCGCCCGCGCGGCTGGTAGCCGCGCCGCCCGTTCAGGCCGGGCTGCGGCACGGTCTGGTAGGCGTAGTTGTTGATGCGCGGGCGGCCCGGCAGCATCGCCACCACGGCGGCCGGCGCCCGCACGAGGATGCCGCGTCCGTCGCCACCGGCCTCGATGAGGCAGACCGTCACCGACGGGTCCTCGCTCAGGCGCGAGGCCAAGGTGGCGCCGCCCGAGCCGCCGCCCACGATCACGTAGTCGAATTCCGCCATGGCATCTGGTCCTTCTTGTCGTTGGATGTTGGGGGGCGCCGAAGCGCCGATGCGCGCACCGGCATTGTGGCCAGCGACCCCGGGGTCGGACCCCACGGGTTTCCCCTGCCGTGGGCCCTCCGGGGGCTTTACCGATGCTTCACCCAGCGGACAAATTGCAACGCGCCGCCCGTGGCCCAATGCGCCTTCGGAGCGGCCGACCCGGCGCCCGCCCTTCAACGCTCTGCCCATGCACCTGCTTTCAGACGCGACGATATTCACCGAGGTCCGCTTCTGGGCGCTGGTGCTGTGCTCGCTGGTGCTGCCCGCCGCGATCTTCGTCACGCTGTTCGTGCGGCGCGAGTTCTCCAAGACCACCGTGCTGGCCTTCGGCCTGCTCCTGATCGCGCTGGCGGGCGCGGACATCTTCCTGCTGCGCGCACTGGCGCGGCTGGCACAGGCCACGCCCTCGCTGGCGGACGACCTCGTCTTCTCGTCGGAGCTGTCGATCGCGCTGTACATCTTTCCGGCGGCGTTCGGCACCATCGGGCTGAACATGGTGTCGCACGTGCTCATGCACTACCTGAAGCAGAAGGAAGCGCGCTTCGAGGCCCACCGGCAGGCACCGACGTCGGCACTGCCAGGGCGCCGAGGCTCGCGCGTGCTGCGCCACCGTCGCGCGGCACCGCGCGCGTCGCCCCGGCCGGCCTCGCGCACGGCGGCGGCGCGCCGTCCGCCCGCCGACCGCTGAGGGCGATACCCGGCGGGTTTCCTCCGGCACCCACGGGGAACCGTGGGGTTCGACGCCGGTTGCCGCCAGAATCGAAGGATGCCCGCCACCATCCTGTTGATCGACGACCACGCGATGTTTCGCGAAGGCCTGTTCCTCGCGCTGCGCGAAGCCGAGCCGACGATGACTGTCGCCACGGCCCGCAACGGCGCCGAAGCGCTCGAGGCGCTCGCCACCTTGCCCCGGCTCGACGCGGTGATGACCGACTACTACCTGCCCGACCTCGGCGGCGCGGCGTTGCTGGCCGAGCTGCACCGGCGGCGCGGCGGCTTGCGCATCCTGGTGCTGTCGGCCTCCGAAGACCCGCAGGACATCGACACCGCACTCGATGCCGGCGCGCAGGGCTTCGTGCACAAGTCGGCCGACAGCCAGCAGCTCATGGACGCGCTGCGCCGCGTCATGGCGGGCGAGCAGAACGTGGTGCAGGCCTCGCCGGCGGGCGGTGCCTCGCTGCCCGTGCTGTCGACGCCCACCGACGTGCTGAGCACGCTCACGGCGCGGCAGGCCGAGGTGCTGCAGCTGCTGTGCGAAGGGCTGCGCAACGCCGAGATCGCGCTGCGCCTGGCCACCAGCGAGAAGACGATCAAGGCGCACATCTCGGCGATCTTCGGCGCGCTCGGCGTGACCAGCCGCACGCAGGCCGTGATCGCGGCGCGGCGCGCGGGGATGCTCGGTCGCCCGCGCTAGGGCCAACGCATCAGCGCGGCTGCTGCTGCGTCGTGCAGTGGATGCCGCCGCCACCGGCAGCAATGGCGTCGATGTCGAGCTGCACCACCTCGCGCTTGGGGAACAGCTCGCGCAGCAGCGCGCGGGCGTTGCCGTCGGCGCGCGCATCACCGAACTGCGGCGCAATGACGGCGCCATTGCAGACATAGAAGTTGATGTAGCCCGCCCCGAACTCGTCCGACTCGAAGGTGCTGCGCACCGATTCCGGGCCGCGCAGCACTTCCACGCGCAGGCGCTGGCCGCGTGCATCGGTGGCCTGGCGCAGGATCTCCAGGTGGCGCCGGGTCACGGCGTGGTCGTAGGAATCGGGGTCGTCGTCCAGGCCCGCGACCACCACGCCCGGCGCGGCAAAGCGCGCATAGAAATCGGTGTGACCGTCGGTGATGTCGCGGCCCGCGATGCCGGGCAGCCAGATGATCTTGCGCAGGCCCAGCAGGCGCTTGAGCTCGGCTTCGCAGGCCTCCTTGCGCAGGCCGGGGTTGCGGTTGGGGTTGAGCACGCAGCTCTCGGTGATGATCGCCGTGCCCGCGCCGTCGACCTCGATGCCGCCGCCTTCGAGCACGAGCCGCGTGCGCAGGCGCTGCACCTCGGCGGCGTCGGTCACGTACTCGGCCACTTCGGCGTCGCGCGCATGCGACTGCTTGTTGCCCCAGCCGTTGAAGTTGAAATCGACACCGGCCCATTCGCCCGCGCCGTTGCGCACGAACACGGGGCCGGTGTCGCGCATCCAGAGGTCGTCCACCGGCTGCACCTCGAGCGTCACGCGGTTGCCGCACAGGCGCGCGGCCAGGTCGTGCTCCTGCTCGCGCACCAGCAGGTGCACGGGCTCGAAGGCGGCGATGGTGCGGGCGATCTGCGCCAGGTGCTCGCGCGCCGGCTTCAGCAGGCGCCGCCCCCAGACGCGTTCGCTGGGGCCGAAGGACATCCAGGTGGCGCGGTGCGCGTCGCCCTCGTCGGGCATGTGCCAGGTGTCGGGCGCCGCGGCGGTGGCCGTGGCGACCAGGCCCAACGAGGCCAGGGGCGCCAGGCCCATGCCGTGCAGCAGGCGGCGGCGGGTCAGGGGAAGGTGCATGTCGGTCTCCGGAATCAGGGGAGGGGGCGCGGCATCACGCCGGTTCCTGTTGCGTCGTGCAGTGGATGCCGCCGCCGCCCGCGGCGATGGCGTCGATGTCCAGCTGCACGATCTGGTGGCTGGGCAGGTGCGCGGCCAGCGCCGCGCGGGCTGCGCTGTCGGCCACGGCGTCGCCGAATTCGGGCAGGAACACCGCCTTGTCGGTGAGGAAGAAGTTGACATAGCCGGCCGCGAACTCCTTGCGCGCAAAGGTGGGGCGCACCTGGCTCGGCGTTTTCAGCGTGACGATCTGCAGGGGGCGCCCGCGCGCGTCGGTGGCGCCGGTCAGCAGCTCGAGGTGGCGGTGTGTCACGGCGTGGTCGTACGATTTCGGGTCGGTGTCCAGCGCCGCCACGACCACGCCGGGCTTGAGAAAGCGCGCATAGAAATCGGTGTGGCCGTCGGTGATGTCGCGCCCCGCGATGCCCGGCAGCCAGATGATCTTGTCCAGCCCCAGCATGCGCTTGAGCTCGGCCTCCGCGTCGGCCTTGCTGACGCCCGGGTTGCGGTTCTTGTTGAGCACGCAGCTCTCCGTGATGATCGCCGTGCCCTGGCCATCGACCTCGATGCCGCCGCCTTCCATCACGAGGCTGCTGCGCAGCAGCGGCACGCCCGTGAGTTCGGCCATGCGCGCGGCCACCGTGGCGTCGCGCGCATGGGCCTGCTGGTTACCCCAGCCGTTGAAGTTGAAGTTCACGGCGGCGCGCTCGCCACGGGCGTTGCGCACGAAGACGCAGCCGGTGTCGCGCATCCAGAGGTCGTCGATGGCGTGTTCGATCAGGTGCACGTTGGAGCCGCACAGTTGGCGGGCCGTGGAAGCATCCGCGGGGTTCACCAGCATCTTGACCGGTTCGTAGACGCTGATGGCATTGGCGATGCGCGCCAACGCCTGGAACACCGGCTGGCGCATCTCGGCCGTCCAGATGGATTCGCGCGCCGCGAAAGCCATCCACACGGCGCGGTGGGCGTCGCCCTCATCGGGCATGCGCCAGCCGGACGCGGGTGCCGGGGCCGGGGCAGGCGAAGGGGTCGGCATGGGCACGGGGAAGGGCGGCAGCATGCCGCTGCCGCTCCCACCACCGCCGCCGCCACAGGCGGTCACGAGTCCACCGAAAAGGCCCAGGCCGCCCAGGCCCAGGAGAGTGCGTCGCGTTGTCATTGGAATCAGGGTTATTACTAAGTTCTAGGAAGCCCCGGATTCTGTCGACGCCTATCTATCTACACAATTGATGTCTTTTAAAGGGATTGATCGATCTGGCTCATATCGCCAGCGTCTTCCTGCGCAAACCGCCGCAGGCTGTCGAACACCTCCCGCACCAGCGGCAGGCGTGAGGGGCCTTCGGCGCACGCGATCCAGAGGGTGCCCAGCGGCAGGCTCGGGCTGTCCGGCAGCTGCCGCAATTGCCCCGTGCGCAAGGCGTCGTCGGCCAGCAGCCGCGACACCAGCGCGATGCCCCGGCCGCGCAAGGCCGCGTCGAGCACCAGGCGCGGGTCGTCGTAGATCGCGGCCTTGCGCAGGCCGCCGAAATGCGCGCGGATGAAGGGGCCGATGCGGTCGCTCGTGAGGTCCTCTTCGAGGCACAGCAAGCCGAGATTGGCATCTTCGTTCTTAGCGGGCGGCCCGACGGCCACGAGTTCGTCGGTGAGCAGCGGCACCTCGAACACACCCTCTTGCCGCAGCGGCGCGCGGGTGATGGCGATATCCACGTCGAGCTCGTCGATGAAGCGCGCGCTCTCGTCGACCGAGATGATCGGGCACAGGTCCGGGTGCGCCTGCAGCAGCCGGTCCACCCGCGGCTGCAGCCAGCCGCTGGCCACCGGCGCGGGACACACCAGCGTGACGAGCCGGTCGTCCATGTAGGTCTCGATGCGGGCCAACCCGTTGCGGATGTGCTCGAGCGACTTGCCCACGCTGTCCAGCAGCAGGCTGCCCGCCACCGTCAGCTCCACGCCGCGCCCCTTGCGCCGGAACAGCGGCTGGCCGACCTGCTGCTCCAGCTGAGAGATCTGGTGGCTCACGGCGGACTGCGAGACGAACAGCTCTTCCGCCGCGCGCGAGTAGTTGCCCAGGCGCGCCGCCGCCTCGAAGCCGATGAGGAACTTGAAAGAGGGCAGCCGGGTGTTGGACATATGAATAGGGTCGATGAATTCGGCCAAGAAATGTCGCTTTTTCATCGAAGGAATTCAAGTCAGAGTGGGCGTCCCTGCAATTTCTTCTGAAGGACCCTTTGATTTCCAACGATTTCGACGCTCGCCGCGCCGGCCTGCGCATGCCCGCCGAATGGGAGCCGATGGCCGCCACCTGGCTGGGCTGGCCGGTGCTCGACCACCGCGAAGCCCTGTGGGGCGCGCACTACGACGCGGTCTGCCGCGCGTTCGGTCTGCTGGCGCGCACCATCGCGCGCTACCAGCGCTGCGTCGTGGCCGCGCACGCACCGCTGGCCGACGCGGCCCGCGCGGTCTGCGGCCCGCAGGTGCGCGTGGTGCCCATCGCGGCCGAGGACAACTGGCTGCGCGACTGCGGCCCGATCTTCCTCGTCGACGAGCAGCAGGTGAACCAGACCGCGGTGGGCTTCCGCTTCAACGCCTGGGGCGAGAAGTACCACCCGCATGACGGCTGCCAGCGCGCCGCCGCGGACATCGCCGCGCTGGCCGGCGTGCCGTTGGTGCGTTCGGACATGGTGCTCGAAGGCGGCGCCTTCTACGTGGACGGGCAGGGCACGCTGCTCACCACCGAGAGCTGCCTGCTGCACCCCAACCGCAACCCGGGCCTGCGCAAGACGGAGATCGAGGCCGAGCTGCGGCGCATGCTCGGTGTGCACAAGATCGTCTGGCTGCCGGGCCATGCGGCCGAGGTGGAGACCGACGGCCACATCGACGGCATCGCGTCGTTCATGGCGCCGGCCCGCATTCTTTTCAATGCGGCAGACCCCGACCAGGGCGACTACTTTCGCGCGATGCAGGAGAACCGCCGCGCGCTCGAGCTGGCGACCGATGCGTGCGGCCGTCGCTTCGAGATCCTGGACCTGCCCGTGCCGCGCGACGTGCACAGCTACGGGAGCGCGCGCTTTTGCGACCTCTATTCGAACTACATCCTCGTCAACGGCGCGGTGATCTCGACCGCCTTCGGCGTGCCGCGCGATGCGCAGGCGCGCGAGGTGTTCGCGCGTGCGTTCCCGGGCCGCCGCGTCGAACTGCTGCCCATCGATGCGATCTCGCTGGGCGGTGGCGCCGTGCACTGCTCCACGCAGCAGCAGCCGATGCTGGGGAATCGCCTGGCCGCGCGCGGCTTCTAGGGCGCGATCAGCTGCGACACCGTCGCTTGCAGCTGCGCCGGGTCCACCGGCTTGTGCAGCATCTGCCAGCCGCGCGCCGCCACGTCGCTCAGGCGGCGCGGATCGGTGTCGCCGCTCACGATCAGCGCGGGAATGGCGTCGTCGTTGTATTCCTCGTGCAGGCGGTCGACCACGTCGATGCCGGTCTCGCCCGCGCGCAGGCGGTAGTCGCTGACGATGAGCGCCGGCTTGCCGGGCTGGCGCGCGGCGAGCGCCAGCAGTTCGTCGCCGCCTTCGGCCGCGATCACCCGCAGGCCCCAGCTTTCGAGCAGCAGCTGCAGGCCCAGGCGGCTTTCGCCGTCGTCCTCGGCCACGAGCACGAGGCGGCCGGTGTCGGCCGGCAGCGGCGCGGGCGGTGCCTCGGGCGCGGGCAGCGCCTGGCGCGCCAGCGGCACCGTCACCGAGAACACCGTGCCCCGGCCGACGCGCGAGCGCAGCACCAGCGGATGGCCCAGCAGCGCGGCCGTGCGCCGCACGATGGCCAGGCCCAGGCCCAGCCCCTTGGTGCGGTCGCGCTCGGGGTTGCCGAGCTGATGGAACTCCCAGAACACCTGCTCCTGCTCGGTGGGCGGAATGCCGGGGCCGGTGTCCCACACCTCGATGCGCAGTGCGTCGGCGCCCGCGCGGCGGCAGCCGATGAGCACGCCGCCGCGCGCCGTGTAGCGGATCGCGTTCTCCACCAGGTTGCGCAGCACGCGGTCGAGCAGCGCGGGGTCGGAGTGCACCACGGCATCGCCCGCGCGCAAGCGCAGCGACAGCGCCTTGCCCGCCGCCTGCGGCGCGAACTCCAGCTGGATCTGGTCGAGCAGGCGCGCCAGCGCAAACGGCCGCGCCTTCACGCGCACCACGCCCGCGTCGAGCCGCGAGATGTTGAGCAGGCCTTCGAACAGCAGCCCCATCGCCGCGGCGGCGCGGCCGATGCTGTCGACCACGTGCCGGCTCGCCGCCGGCAGCGCCTGCCCGCGCAGCACGCCCACGAACAGGCTCAGCGCATGCACCGGCTGGCGCAGGTCGTGGCTGGCGGCGGCAAGGAAGCGCGACTTGGCGAGGTCGCTGCGCTCGGCCGCGTCTTTCTCCAGGCGCAACTGGCGCAGCAGGTAGAGGTTTTCGAAACGCAGCTCGAGCGAATCGACCTGCGTGCGGTACATGCGCTGCGCGAAGGCCAGCGTGACGAACAGGTAGAGCACGCCGGCCGCCGACATCACGCGCAGCAGCACGTCGTCGAGCGTGGCCATCGCGAGGATCGCGGGCGCGAAGTACGTCACCTGGAAACCGTAGAGCAGCCCCAGGTCGATGCAGTAGGCGTAGATCGCGCCCGTGCCCATGGTGAGCATCGCCACCACGATGAACATCTGCTGCGGCAGCGACACCTGCAGCATCCACCCCGCCAGCGGCAGCCCCCACAACAACCCGCCGAGCACCGCGCCGACCATCGCGCCGCGCCGCCAGCGCCGCAGCGCGCCCGCATCGTGCTCGGCATGCCGGTAGCGCGTCACCTGCCACGCGCGCGCCGCCGTCAGCACCGCGTTGACGCCCACCCAGGCCAGCAGCTGCTCGTGCGCAACCGCGCCCCACAGTGCCACCACCACCAGCCCCGCCGTGAGCATCACGCCGAGCAGCGAGAACGGAAAGTTGCGTCGCAAGGCAGCCATGCGCGCGGCAAAGACGGGGTCGGCGGGCGTCGTGGGTGGGGTGGCGCTCATCGGTGTGTGGCGGGTGGGGGAGGTGGGATCGCCGAAGGTGGCGATCCCAAGGTAACGCGTGGCGTGGGGGGCGTCATGGGACTTTAGTCCAATGCGCGCGTTCGCCCGGGGTGCCGCAGGCGCATGGCATCATCGTGCGCCGCTTCCCACCACCCACCCATGTCCGCCGATTCCTTCGTCCGCCGCGTTCGCAGCCAGCTCGACCAGCTGTCCGCGACCGAACGCCAGCTTGCCGATTTCGTCCTGGAGTTTCCCGGCGAGCTGGCCAGCTATGCGGGCAACGAACTGGCGGAGCTGGCGGGCGTGTCGCCCTCCACGGTGAGCCGCTTCATCCGGCGCATCGGCTACGAGAACTACGAAGAGGCGCGGCGCCAGGTGCGCGAAGAAAAGCAGACCGGCTCGCCGCTGTTCCAGAACGCCACCGAAGCCTCGAAGCGCGGCCACCTCGTGGCCACGCACTTCCAGCAGTCGCAGGCCAACCTCGCGAGCACCTTCGAGCGCCTGAGCGACAAGCAGATGGCCGAGATCGTGAAGGCGATCATCGGCGCGGGGCAGGTGCTGATCTTCGGCACGCGCAGCAGCCACGCGTTCGCGCTGTACCTGCGCTGGCAGATCATCCAGGTGGTGCCGCGCGTCACGGCGATTCCGGGCCCCGGCGAGACGCTGGCCGAGCACCTGGCGGGGCTGGGCGAGCGCGACTGCGTGATCGTGTTCGGCACGCGCCGGCAGACCCGCCAGCTCGACACGCTGCTGGCGGGCGCGCAGCGCGTCGGCGCCAAGATCGTCTACATCAGCGACCGCGCCTCGCCCGATTTCGCGGGCGCGACGTGGTCGCTGCAATGCGACTGCCGCGGCCCGGGGCTGCTCGACAACCACGCGGCCGTGATGGGCGTGTGCGACCTGATCGCCACGATGGTGATCGAGGCCGCGGGCTCGGCCGGGCGCAAGCGGCTGGCGGCGATCGAGCTGGGGCACGAGGAAAACGGCGAGCTCTGAGGGGCGCCTTCGCGCGCCTGCGTGCGCTACTTCGGCTCGAGGATGGGGAGCCCGCCCTGCTTGTCCGCGATCGAGGTGCTTGCGCCCGAGGCAAGCAGCGCGTCCCAGAGCGCGCGTTTCGTTTCCCAGGGCGCGACGGACATGGGGCCGAGGCTTGCCGAACTCACCAGATGCAGCGGCGTCTTCCCATCAGCGTCCGCTGCGTTCGGGTTGGTCCCCGCGGTCAGCAGCGCCCGCACCGCGGTCGGATCGGACGAGAGAACCGCCTCATGCAGCGCCGTTCGGCTGTGGCTGCCCGGGGCATCGAGTCCCAGGCGGTGCGACATCAGGAACCGCAGGTCCTCCGCCGACACCTCCGGCCTGCCACGCCGGGCAGCGCACACGACCCACTCTTGCTGGGCTGCGGGTGGCAGGTCGGCGAGCATCTGCGAAATCCGGATGCGCTGCATGGTGGCCCGGTCGATGAGGGGCCTCCATTCAAAAGGGGCACCGCACCACAAGGCGCGCGCGAAATCGCGCGACGCGGGCGTGCGGACATCGACGCGCGGCAGTGCCGCAGCCAGCGAGGCCTGCGCATAGGGTGTACCGAGGGCCGCGGCCATGAGTGCAGGCGACAGTACGTCGGGCACCGCGTCCGGTGAGGCCAGGGCTTGCAGTTGCCTGAGCAGGCCGTCGTCCTGCCGGTAGATGGCGAGCAACTGGTACTTCTGCAGGAACCGCGCGCGCAAGGCGGCGTCCTTGATGAGCGGCAGGAATTGCAGCGGCGTCATCGCATCCCATGCGTCCTGCGCCTGCGTGTCTCGCGGCGCGGCGCGCGAAGCGCTGCCCAGCCAGGTGTCGAGCAGGCGAAAGCCGCGGGTACCCGGGGTCCGGTCGTAGACGCCGCGGTACTCGACCTCCGCGCGGCGGTGCAGTGCCGCAGCCTCTCCCGTGAGCGGTCGGGTGGCCCCTTTGGCTTCCGTATAGATCAGCCGGGGCGCAACCCCGAGCTGGATCATGTGGAAGCGCGCCGCCGTCGCGCGGCGCTCGCTCAGCGCGACCGGAGCGGGTTCCGAGGCTTCTGCATGGCCCACCACGATCATGACCTCGATCTGGCCCCGTTGATCGGCCTGTTCCGCCAACTGCAGGAGCTTCGCCTGGCTGGCGGGCGTGATCGTGGTGCTGCCCGGCTCGAACAGGGCATCGGTCCCCCCGATGATCGTGTTGCTCCAGGCCAGGGCCTGACTGCCACCCATGCAGGCGACGGCAACGAGGGTGCACTTCAATGCGGACAGGAGGGTGGGATTTTTCATCAGGGCGCAGCCTACCGGGCGCTTGTGTCACCCGAAGGCAACTGCGCCTTCAACAACTGCGCCATCTCCTTCTTGCGCGCCGGCGGCAGCCGCGGCGTGATCGCGCCGAAGCTGATCGCCGCCAGCGTCGTGGCCGACGCCGCGAAAGTGCGCCCCACGCCCGACACCCCTTCGGTGAGCGTGTCCACGATGTCGGCATGGCCCGCCGCACGCGTGCGCTTCACGGCCTGCTTCATGCGCTCGCGCGTAAAGCCGGCCTGCGCGTACTCGGCGGTGTGGCGCTCGAGGATGCGGTCGATCTCGGCGTCGGACAGCGCGGCCATCAGCGCCAGCCCGCCCGCGCCCAGGCCCAGCAGGCGGCGCCCGCCGACGTCGGTGGTGAACACCTTCACCGGAAAGTGCCCCTCTTCGCGGTGCAGGCACACGCAGTAGTCGCCCTGGCGGATCACGAGGAACACGGTGTCGCCCGACATGCGCGCGAGCTTTTGCATGAGGGCGCGGCACGAGTCCACCAGCGGCACGCGGCGCATCGAGGCAAAGCCCAGCTGCATGGCGTCGATGCCCAGGCGGTAGGCCTTGCCGTCGGGGTCGCGCTCGGCGAACTGCTCCTCGGCCAGGCACGACAGCAGGCGGTGCACGGTGGAGCGCTCCAGCCCCGAGGCGGCGATCACTTCGGTGAGCTTGATGCCTTCCTCGTGGTGCTCGGCCAGCAGGCGCAGCAGCTGCAGGGCGCGCCGCAGGCTCTGGGCGCCGGCGGTCTCTCTGGGTTCGTCCATATAGTGGGAAAAATTGGAATTAGTGTTTGGGATGCAGGAATTTCGAAGTCTAAACTGCCCCCGCCCCAGACACCGACCCGGAGACACACGATGGCCTACGACACCCTCGAAATCGAACACCACGGCGCCGTGCGCCGCATCCTGCTGGCCCGCGATGCCCAGCGCAACGCCCAGAGCCAGCAGATGCTGGACGAGCTCATGGCCGCCTTCGACGACGCCGCGCGCGACGACACGGTGAACGCCGTGGTGCTCGGCGGCAAGGGCGCGCACTTCTCGGCCGGCCATGACCTCAAGCAGGCGCAGGCCGAGCGCGCGAACTTCACCGTGGAAGAGCGCTGGGCCTACGAAGAGCTGCGCTACTTCGACTACTCGATGCGCATCTGGGACTTTCCCAAGCCCACCATCGCGCAGGTGCAGGGCGCCTGCGTGGCGGGCGGCTTCATGATCGCCAACATGTGCGACCTGGTGGTCGCGGGCGAGTCGGCCTTCTTCAGCGACCCCGTGGGCCACACGCTGGGCGCGGCGGCCACCGAGGTGCTGATCCACCCCTGGGTGATGGGCGCGCGCAAGGCCAAGGAAATGCTCTACACCGGCGGCAAGCTGTCGGCGCAGGAGGCGCATGCGATCGGCATGGTCAACCGCGTCGTGCCCGATGCGGAACTGGCCGACGCCGCACTGGCGCTGGCGCAGCAGATCGCCAAGGCGCCGCCGTTCGGGCTGCGCCTGATCAAGCGCTCGATCAACCGCACGCTCGACGCGCAGGGCCTGCGCACCGCGCTGGCCGCGCACTTCGACACGCACCAGCTCTCGCACCTGAGCGAGGGCTTTCTCACGGCCCGCGACCGCGGCCTGGCTTCGGCCATCCAGAAGAACCCCGCCTCCGCCTGAATCAAGATGACCTTGCACCGTCTCGAACCCCTGCTGAACCCGGCCTCCATCGCCGTGGTCGGCGCCAGCGGCAATGCCGCGCGCATCGGCGGCATGCCGCTCGCGCACCTCACCAAATTCGGCTACCGCGGCGCGATCTACCCGATCAACCCGAAGTACGAAGAAGTCTTCGGCCTGCGCTGCTGGCCTGACCTCGAAGCGCTGCCCGCCGCGCCCGACCTGGTGGTGCTGGCGCTGGCCGCGGCCGAGGTCACGCCGATGCTCAAGCGCTGCCAGGCGCGCGGCGTGCGCGCCGTCATCGTGTATGCCGCGGGCTTTGCCGAAGCTGGTGATGCAGGCGCCGCGCTGCAGGCCGAGCTGGAGGCCTTCGTGGCCACCACCGACATGGTGGTCGCGGGCCCGAACGCCATGGGCTTTGCCAACCTCAACACGCAGGCCCACACCAACTTCGCCTCGGTGTTCAACACCGCGCCGATGCAGCAGGGCCCGGGCCGCGTGAGCCTGCTCACGCAAAGCGGCAACGTTTGCGCCGCGGTGTACGCCATTGCGCGGCGGCTGGGCGTGGATTTCTGCCACTTCATCAACACCGGCAACGAAGCCTGCGTGGACTTCGCGCAGTACCTGGAGTACCTGGCGCAGGACGACGCCACCGAAGTGGGCATCGGCTACATCGAAGAGCTGCGCGACGGCCCGCGCTTCATGGAGGCCGCGGCCGAGTTCGTGCGGCGCGACAAGCTGCTCATCCTCTACAAGGCCGGCGAGACCGAGAAGGGCTCCGAGGCCGTGCGCTCGCACACCTCGGCGCTGGCGGGCGACCAGCAGATCTACCAGGCGGCGTTTCGCCAGCTCAACATCATCCAGAGCCACGACTTCGCGCAGATGGCGCAGCTCGCGCACCTGGCGGGCTACCGGCATCGCAGCGCCGGCAAGCGCGTGGCGATCATCACGATCTCGGGCGCGCTGGGCGCGATCCTGGCCGACAAGTTCATCGGCCAGGGGCTCGACGTGCCCACGCTGCCGCAGCCGCTGCAAGACCAGTTGCGCGCCGGCATTCCCGACTACGGCATGGTCTCCAACCCGGTCGACGTGACGGGCAACGTGGTGAACGACCCCGGCTTCGTGCGCACCGCGATGGAAGCGCTGGCCGTGTCCGACGCCATCGACGCCATCGTGGTCTACGCGCCGGGCTACATGCTCGACCGCATGGCCGACGACCTGTGCGCCGTGGCCGAGAAGCATCCGCGCCTGATCGTCGCCATCGACACTGGCGCGGCGAAGACGCGCGATCAGTTGCGCGCGGGCGGCGTGCCCGTGTTCGAGGACATCGGCGTGGCCGTGTCGGCGCTGTCGCCCTTCCTGCTGTGGCAGGAGCGGCGCAAGCACAACCCCTGGCTGCAGGTGCGCAGCCAGCCTGCGCCCGCGCGCGCCGCGCTGGCAGGCCGGGCCGACGAGCACACCACCAAGCGCTACCTCGCCGAGTTCGGCGTGCAGCCGGTCGACGAGGCCGTGGCGCGCACCGCCGACGAAGCCGCGGCCGTGGCCGGGCGGCTGGGCTTTCCGGTTGTGCTGAAGGTGCTCAGTGCCGACATCGCGCACAAAACCGAGGCCGGTGGCGTGCGCCTGCGGCTGGGCAATGCGCAGGAGGTGCGCAAGGCCTTCGACGAGGTGATGGCCTCGGCGCGCGCCTACGCGCCCACGGCGCAGATCGACGGCGCGCTGCTGCAGAAGATGGAAGCAGGGCAGGCCGAACTCATCCTCGGCGCCACGCGCGACCCGGTGTTCGGCATGACGCTGACCGTGGGCCTGGGCGGCGTGCTCACCGAGCTGTACAAGGACGTGAGCCACCGCGTGCTGCCGGTCGACGAAGCCATGGCGCGCGACATGCTGGGCGAGCTCAAGGCCTTTCCGCTGCTCACGGGCTACCGCGGCCGGCCGCTGGGCGACGTCGAGGCCGCGTGCCGCGCCATCGCCGGGTTTTCACGCGCCGTGCTGGCGCTGCAGGAACAGGCAGACGAGGTCGAGGTCAACCCGCTGCTCGTGAAGGAACAGGGCCAGGGCGTGCGCGCGCTCGACGCGCTGGTCCTGGCTTCGTAAGACACAACCACAACCATCGACAGAGACAGGAGACATCCCATGTTCAAGAAAGCACTGGCCTGCGTGGCCCTGGTCGCCGCCGCTCTGGCGGGCGGCACTGCCGCGGCACAGACCTACCCGACCAAGCCCGTCACGCTCGTCGTGCCGTTCTCGCCCGGCGGCGCGGCCGACATCATGTCGCGCCTGCTCGCCGAGCGGCTGCACAAGCGCCTGGGCCAGCCCGTGCTGGTGGAGAACAAGCCCGGCGCCGGCACCATGATCGCGTCGGAGTACGTCGCCAAGGCCGTGCCCGACGGCCACACGCTGCTGCTCGCGGCCTCGTCGCTGGGCATCGCGCCCAGCCTGTACAGCAAGGTCAACTACGACCCGGTGAAAGACTTCGCGCCGGTCTCGCAGGTGGCCTCGGTGGTGCACGTGCTGGTGGTGCATCCGAGCATCCCGGCGAAGAACGTGGGCGAGCTGGTGAGCTGGCTCAAGGCCAACCCCAACAAGGCCAACTACGGCTCGGTGGGCGCGGGCACGTCCACGCACCTGGAGGCCGAACTCTTCAACAGCGTGGCCGGCGTGAAGATGCAGCACATCCCCTACAAGGGCAGCGCGCCCGCGCTCACCGACATGATCGGCGGCCAGCTGCAGGTGATGTTCGACGCGTACGCGTCCTCGGGCCCCTTCATCAAGGACGGCAAGGTGCGCCTCTTGGCCGTGACCACGGCGCAGCGCTCGCAGTCGCTGCCCGACACGCCCACCGTCGCCGAGTCGGGCCTGCCCGGCTACGAAGCCATGCCGTGGCTGGGCGTGGTTGCGCCTGCGAAGACGCCCGTAGCGGTCGTGAACAAGCTGCACGACGAGCTGCAGGAAGTGCTCAAGGAACCCGAGGTGAAAGACAAGTTCCGCAGCCTGGGCCTGGACATCATCGGCAACAAGCCCGAGGAGTTCGCCGCCTTCCTGCGCAAGGACATCGTCAAGTGGGCGAAGGTCATCAAGGACTCTGGCGCAAAGGCCGACTGACCTGCGCGATCCATCAGCAAGAACGAGAAAGCAGACAAGCATGCAAGTGGGTTACTCGGCGGAAGATGAAGCCTTCCGCCTCACGTTGCGCGACTGGTTCGAGACGCACTATCCGCGCTTCGTCGCGGCCTGGCCTGGGGGCACCCCCGACGCCAACGAGCTGACCTGGCGCCGCGCCTGGGAAGACCACGTGTGCCAGGCTGGCTGGTCGGGCCTGGGCTGGCCCGAGGCCCACGGCGGCAAGGCCTGGCCGCTCACGCGGCAGGCCATCTTCCACGAGGAGCAGGCCCGCATCGGTGCGCCGCTGGGCGTGAACATCATCGGCCACGGCATCCTGGCGCCCACGCTGATCCACTTCGCGAGCGAGGCGCAGAAGGCCCGCTACCTGCCCGGCATCCTGAGCAACCGCGAGATCTGGTGCCAGGGCTATTCCGAGCCTGGCGCGGGCTCCGACCTTGCGGCGCTGTCCACGCGCGCCGAGCGGCGCGGCGACCACTACGTGCTCAACGGCCACAAGGTGTGGACCTCGTTCGCACACATTGCCGACCACTGCTTCGTGCTCGCACGCACCGACGCAGCAGCCGCGCGGCACAAGGGCATCAGCTTCCTGCTGGTGGACATGAAGAGCCCCGGCGTGCGCGTGGAACCCATCCGCCAGATCACGGGCGAGTCGGACTTCAACGAGGTCTTCTTCGAGGACGTGAAGGTGCCGCTCGACGCGCTGGTGGGCGAAGAGAACGGCGGCTGGCGGCTGGCCATGGCCGCCGCGAGCTTCGAGCGCGGCACCTACTTCATTCCGCGCCAGGTGCGCTTCACGCAGGAGCTGGGCGCGCTCACACGGCTGGCGGCCAGCGTGCAAAGGGGCGGACGCCCGGCACTCGACTGCCCGCACCTGCGGCGCGACCTTGCGCGGCTGGCGGTCGACAGCCACGTGCTCAAGCTCAAGTCGTACCGCGCGCTCACGCACGCGATGCGCGGCGGCCCGCCGGGGCCCGAGGGCTCGTCGACCAAGCTGCACTGGAGCGAGTCGCACCAGAAGCTGCTCGCCACCGCCATGGAAGTGCTGGGCGAGCGCGCGCTGGCCGGCCCCGAGCCCGCGGGCGCCGACCCGCAGGCCGCGGCCTGGGTGCGCGACTTCCTGTGGACGCGCGCCGAAACCATCCTGGCGGGCACCTCCGAAGTGCAGCGCAACATCCTGGCCGAGCAGATGCTGGGCCTGCCCAAGAACTGATTGACGACGACACGACGACCGCCATGGATTTCGCATTGAACGACGAGCAGCAGATGCTGCACGCGTCGGCCCACCGTTTCTTCGCCGACCACCACCCGCTCGTGCGCGCACGGCGCGCCTTGCCCTGGACCGATGCCACGCAGCAGTCGCTGTGGGTCGACATGGCCGGCATGGGCTGGATGGCGCTGCTGGTGCCCGAGGTGCACGACGGCCTGGGGCTCGGCATGAGCGAGGCCTGCATCGTGGCCGAGGCCGCAGGCCAGCAGTTGCTGAACCTGCCGCTGGCCGGCAGCGCCGTGCTGTTGCCGCTGTGGCTGCAGGCGTGTGGTGAGGCACCGCCCAATGCGTTGCGCGAGGGGGTGCGTGCGGCGATGGCGGGTGAGCGTGCCTTCCATTGCATCGCGGAGGGTGATGGCTGGATCGACCACGCGGGGCAGGCGTCGGACCTCGTGGTGGTGCAGGGCTGGCACGACGACACCGTGCCGCTGCGCGTCGCGCTGCAGCCGATGCCCGAGGGCGCGGCATCCGATGCGCTCGATCCCACGTTGCGACAGGCGCCGGCTCCCGCGCCGTCACTCGCGTGGGAGACGCTGCCCATCGCCCCCGAATCACGTGCCCGCGTGCGCGCCGCGCACCGCGTCGCGCTGTCGGCGGAACTCGTCGGCGTCGCGCAGGCCGCACTCGACCTCGCCAGCGCCTACGCCCGCGAGCGCGTGCAGTTCGGCAAGCCCATCGGCAGCTACCAGGCCATCAAGCACCAGCTCGCCAACGCGTGGATGGGCGTGGATAACGCGCGCCTGGCCGTGCGCTACGCCGCTGCCGCGCTCGACGGCGGCCTGCCCGACTGGCGCTTTGCCTGCGCCGCGGCCGAGTTCACGGCCATCGAAGGCGCGCAGCAGGCCACGCGCACGGCCATCCAGGTGCATGGCGGCATGGGCTTCACCTGGGAGCACGACGCGCACCTGTACCTCAAGCGCGCGCAGCACCTGGCGACGCGCCTGGGCGGTGCCTCGTGCGCGCTGGACCAGGTCGAAGCGCTGGCCCTGGCCTGAGCGGCTTCAGGCTTGTGCCGCAGGAGCGTCTGCGCGCAGGCCATCGATGAGAAGGGACAGGCTCGCCCGGAACTCGGTCTCCGCATCGCTGGCCGTCGCGGCGGTGGCGATCTCGATCAGGTGCGGGAACCGGTCCGGCGGCAGCGCCTGGAAGCGCGCGATGGTGTCGTCGGGCGATTCGTCGGCCTGCAGCGTGAGCGGCCCGGCAAGCTCCGCCTGCGCGGCGCCCATGATGAGCGCCGACACCGCACGGAAACCCACGAGCAGGCGGGCGCCGCTGCGGCCGCTCTGGGCCAGCGTGCGCAGCAGGGCTTCGGTCACTTCGAACACCGCGGGCGAGCGGCTGCGCTTCGTGAGGATCAGCGGAATCACATGGGGATGGTCGCGGATCACGCGCCACAGCGCGACCGCGATGTCCTCCAGCGCTTCGTGCCAGGGCAGGCGGTCGTCGGTCTCCCAGCGCACCTTGCCCAGCACCGCCTCGACCACCAGCATCTCCAGCTCTTCGCGTTGCGACACGTAGTTGTAGAGCGTCATGGCGCCGGTTTCCAGCCGGCTCGCGAGCGCGCGCATGGTCAGGCCGGAGAGGCCGTCCGCATCGACCAGCGCCAGCGCGGCCTGCTGGAGCTGTTCACGGGTGAATTTGGCGGGACGTCCCACGCTTGACTCCGTTCTCGAAGGGGTTGTAAAGTAATAAACGTACAGTGTACTTAAAAATCGGAATACGCTTTCCAGCCACCCGGCCCGGCGTCTTCGCAACCCTCTTGAAGGATCATCGATGAAGTTCTCGCCCGGCGATGTGGTGCCCGCCACGGCCCTGGAAACGATCCACGGAAAGCCCTTGCAGCTGCCGGACGCCGGTTCGCGCTGGGTCCACCTGCAGTTTCGCCGCTTCGCGGGCTGCCCGGTCTGCAACTTCCATCTGCTGACCTTTGCCCGCAGGCAGGGCGAGCTGGCGGCGGCGGGTATCCGCGAGGTCGTGCTCTTTCACTCGTCCGCGCAGGAGATGCGCAAGTACCAGGCGCAGCTGCCGTTCGACTGCGTGGCCGATCCCGCCAAGGCGCACTACCGGCGCTTCGGCGTGGAAACCTCGCGGCTGGCGTTCCTGCATCCGCGCGTCTTCTGGAGCGGCCTGCGCTGGGTGCTCGCGACGGGCCGCTTCTACAGGAAGGCGGAAAACGGCATCACGGGTTTGCCGGCCGACGTGCTCATCGACGCGCGGGGCACCGTGGTCGCCGTCAAGTACGGCGGGCACGCGGACGATCATTGGGAGGTCGACGAGCTGCTGGCGCTGGCCGGCGCCGCGAGCTCCTAGACAGAGGCGCACGCCCGCGGTGCGCAAGCGCACGCTGCAGGTGCGCTCGGGCGTCACTTTCCAGCCCAACCCCGGAGAACCCGTCTTCCAGGCCTGAAAACCACCCGGCATGAAGCTTGCAAACGCTCGCAACTGAATGAAATTTGAATTTCAACTATTTTAAGTAGGTGAAATCCATATGCCATTCAGGCGCGATGCGGCCTACGATGCGATCCGCGACACCGGGCTGCACCGCGCAAGCAAGCACTTCATTCCTTCTCAAGGGGTTTTTCCATGGCTGGACCTGCACTCTCCTCCGGGCCCGACTCGCCCCGAGTCGCGGAGCTCGATCGCGCGCTCGACACCATCGGCGTCACGCGCTCGCACCACACGATCATCTTCCTGATCCTCATCGGCTGCCTGTTCGATGCCTTCGAGCAGAACGCGGTCGGCATCGTCGGCCCGATGCTGCGCGAGCAGTGGGGGCTGAGCGCCTCCGACATCGGCTTCCTGAACACCGTCACCTTCGCCTGCGCGGCCATCGGACGGATCATTTCGGGCTTCATCGCCGACCGCTACGGCCGCCGCGTGATGCTGTCGATCGACCTGCTCTTGTTCACGCTCGGCGCGGGCATCTGCGCGATGGCGCCCAACTTCACGGTGATGGCGCTGGGCCGCGCGGTGGTGGGCTTCGGGCTGGGCGGCGAGATCGCCATTGCCGTGACCATGCTGGCCGAGTTCTGCTCCACCAAGTTCCGCGGCACGGCCGTGGGCATGGTGAACGTAGGCGCGGGCGGGCTCGGCAACTTCCTCGCACCGGGCTTCGGCCTGCTGGTGTTCTGGATGTTCCCGGGCGACAACGCCTGGCGCTGGCTGTTCGCCTGCCTCATGGTGCCGGCGCTGCTGGGCGCCTTCTACCGCCGCTACATCCCCGAGACGCCGCGCTTCCTGCTGTCGCAAGGCCGCGTGAAGGAAACCAACGCGGTGCTGTCGCGCCTCGCCTCGGGGCGGCTGTCGGGCAAGCCGGCGGCGGCGCACCCCTACATCACCGACGACGGCACGCTCGCGCAGGCCGCACGGCCGAAGGTGCGCGTGACCGAAATCTTCCGCGGCGCATTGGCGCGGCGCACGGTGCCGCTGTGCATCACGATCTGGATGACCTATGGCGCGCAGATCTCGGTGCTCACGCTGATGCCGACCATCCTCGTGACGCTGGGCTACAGCATGTCCAAGAGCCTGCTGTTCACGATGGTGATGCAGGGCGGCAGCCTGCTGGGCGCCATCGCGGCCTCGCTGCTGGGCTTTCACTTTCCGCGCAAGCGCGTGCTGACGGCCGGCGCGGTGTGCGCCTGCCTCGCGGCGCTGACCATCGGCTTCGTGGCCAAGAGCATCGTCGTGATCCTCATCGCGGGCGCGGTGTTCCAGTTCTTCGTGCTGCTGCTCAACACCACCATCTGGATCTTTGCGCCCGAGCTGTACCCGACGCGCGTGCGCGCCTTCGGCACGGCCTTCATCCTCGCCACGGGCACGGCCGCCGGCGCGCTGATGCCGCTGGTGGCGGGCCGCCTGTTCGACAGCTTCGGGCTGGTCGGCGTGTTCGGCCTGGCCGCCGCGATGTACGCGGTGTTCGTCGCCAGCGTGCAGTGCGTGCCCGAGACCTACGGCCAGTCGCCCGATGCGCTGCCACTGCCCGGCGAAGCCGAGGCCGAAGACCGCGCACCGGGCGCGACGCTGGCCCGCTCGAACTGAACCGCGCACCGAACGATCTCCAAAGAAAGCGTTTTTCCGCATGCCCGACATCCTGCTCATCAACCCCAACGCCTCCGTCGCCACCACCGACATGATGGTCGGCATCGCGTCCGCCGAAGCGCCCGCCGGTTGCCGCGTGACCGGCCGCACGGCGGTGCAAGGCCCGCCGATGATCGTCAACGAAGACGAGCTGAACGCGGCCGCGCACGAGGTGCTGAAGGTGTGGCGCGCAGCGGCGGGCGAGGGCTGGGACGGCGTGATCGTCAGCGCCTTCGGCGACCCCGGCGTGGCGCTGCTGCGGCGCGAGGCCGGCGTGCCCGTGGTCGGCATCGCCGAAGCCTCCATGCTCGCGGCGGGCGAGGGCGGCCGCCGCTTCGGCATCGCTACCGTCACGCCCGACCTCGTGGCACCCATCGAAGCGCGCGCGGCCGCGCTCGGGTTGGGCACGCAGTTCAGCGGCATCCGCCTCACGCAGGGCGATCCGCGCGCGCTCGCGGCCGATGCGAAGGCGCTCGAAGAAGCGCTGGCGCAGGCCGTGCAACGCTGCATCGACGACGACGGCGCGCAGGCCGTGATCATCGGCGGCGGTCCGCTCGGGCAGGCCGCGCTCGCGCTCGCACCGCGCTTCGAGGTGCCGGTGATCGCGCCGATCGGTGCGGCGATGCGGCTGCTGTGTTCGAAGCTCGCGGTCACGCCGTGAGACGATCGTCGCGGCGATGAGGTGCGAGGCGTTTTGGCAATGAACGCCTTCTAGAATGAAACGACACACTTGTCCGCAAACATCGGGCAAGCCGCATCGTTCGTTTTCTTTCTTGCATGCCTCACCTTCGACCGCGTTCCGCTTTCCTCGCTTTTCTTCTCCTCTCTTCCCTCGGCGCCGTCGCACAAACCGCGACACCCCAGCTGGTCCTCGTGCCGCATCACGAGCGCGCGCCGGAAACATCCCAGGCCCCCGCACTCGACCTTGCCGTGACGCGCTTCGCGGGCATGGCGTCGGGCTCGTACTACTGGCCCGAAGGCCTGCTGGCCGAGCAACTGATCTCGGGCCTGGCCTCGCGCCCCGACCGCAAGCAGCAGACGCTGCCTGACGGCCAACGACTGCTTTCGTCGTACCGCCGGCCCTACGACGGCGGCGAGCGCGCGGCCGTGCTGGTCGACGACCGCAGCGGTGACGTGCTGGCTGCCGCGCTGGTGCATCGCAGCTGCGGCAAGGACTCGTCGTCGAGCGGCTGCCTCGACGACCAGCACGCGGTGCTCTCGGTCTTCCTGCGCCCCGGCCTCGACCGCACCAAGGCGCAACCGCTGGTCGCATGGAGCCAGCAGGTTCCCGACCGCATGCAGGGCGGTGAGGGCGTGGGCGAGAAGATCGCCACGACCGAGTACCTCACGATGGACGCCGCGCGCACCACGGCACGGCCCATCGTGCGGCCCAACAAGGCCTTCTCCGCGCAAGTGCCGCTGTACCCCAAGGCGCTGATCTACGGCACCGCGCAGGACGCGCTGAGCGACGCCAAGGCCAAGCGCGTGCTGCGCCTGCAGACCGTCGACACGCCGCAGCAGGTGCTGGCGTTCTACAAGCAGCTGTCGCCGCCGCTGAAGGACATCGAGTCCAGCGACGGCTTCATCGCCGGCAGCCGCAACGGCCTGAGCTTCTCCGTCAGCACGACGGTCCCGCGCGACATGCCCGCGATCACGAACATCGAAGTGGAAATTTCCGAATGAAGAAGACATTGATTCAGTCGGCGCTGGCGTCGCTGGTGTTCGCCTGCGCGCTCACCGCCCACGCACAAGACGCTGCCGCCCCCGTCACGACGGAGCTGCCGCCGCCCACCCTGCGCCTGAGTGAGCAGACGCGCATCCGCAGCGCCGTGATCGGCCTGGTCGGCTACGCGCGTGGCAGCTACACCGAGCCCGACACGCTGATCGCGCAGCAGCTGCTCGAAGGCATGCGCTCGAAGTTCGACGTCACGCGCACCGTGTGGCCCGACGGCCGCCAGGTCATCGCGTCGGTCAGCGGCGGCGGCCATGGTGAAGAGCGCGCGGCGATGCTGATCGACGCCGACGGCCGCGTGCAGGCGGTGGGGCTGGTCAACGGCCACTGCCGTGCGGCTGCCAAGCGCGACGACCCCAAGGTGTGCAACCCCTTGCCGCAGACCGTGCTGTCGGTCTTCCAGCATGCCGGTGCCAGCCAGGCCGACGCCGCGCCGCTGGTGGCCTGGAGCAAGCAGCTGCCCTCGTTCCTCGCGGCCATGGCCGACAGCGACGATCCGGCGGATGTGGCCGCCGCGCAGAAGATCGCCAGCGTCGAATACATCACCGGCCAGCCGGGCGTGCCGGGCTGGCGCGCCGAGCAGCTGCCGCCGGGCTTCCCGGCGTCGCTGCATCCGCTGCTGGTGCAGACGGCCGAGGTGAACAGCACCGCCAGCGCCGGCAAGATCGTGCTGCCCAAGGGGCTGGCCGGCCTGCCGATGCGCACGGCCTACCAGAGCGCCCAGCGCCCCGAGGCGCGGTTGCCCGACGCCGAGGTCACGCTGCGCAGCTACGAGCCGATCGCCAAGCTGGTCGACGCCTACCGCGAACTCGCCAAGGGCGCGACGCTGGACGAGGAGGGCCGCGAGGTCGTCTTCAACGGCACCGACGGCGCGGGCCGCTACAGCGTGCGCCTGCGCGACGCGAAGGAAACCGGCGTGTTCATCACCGTGGCGAGCTGGAAGCGCAAGTAGCCGCGCCCCGCGTTGCATGGCCCTTTGCGGGCCGGATGTCAATCGGAGGATTCTTGCCGCCCCCCTGCGATGACACCGAGGCGGGCGGGGCAGGGTGCTCACGAGAATCGATGCATGACCGAGGCCGTCAGAGCCCGCCGCATCCACCTCGAGGAGACAACCACCATGCACCGCTCCCGTTCTCTTGCAGGCCTCGTTCGCCTGCTGCTTCGCACCACGGTCCTGTGGGCGCTCGCGATGCTCGCGGCGCCCGCGCTGGCCGCCTACAACCAGAGCCTCACGCGCACGCTGGACGCCGGCCAGATCTACGGCAAGGTCGCGGCCAACAACACGCACGCCTTCCTGGGCATTCCCTTCGCGCAGCCGCCCGTCGGCGCCCTGCGCTGGCGCGCCCCGCAGCCGCCGCAGCCGTGGAGCGGCGCGCGCGCCGCGACCACGCTGGCCGGCATGTGCGCGCAGGTCGGCAACCCCTTCGGCGAGCCCGACCCGGCCACCTTCGGCCAGCCCGTGGGCACCGAAGACTGCCTCTACCTGAACGTGTGGCGACCGAACTCCAGCGCCGAGAACCTGCCGGTGTTCTTCTGGATCCACGGCGGCAGCAACACCAAGGGCTCGGCGCGCGAACCGGCCTACGACGGCGCCTACCTGGCGCAGAAGGCCAACGTGGTGGTGGTCACCGTGCAGTACCGCATGGGCATGCTGGGCTGGCTGAACCACCCGGCCATGAAGACCGGCAACGCGCTGGACGACTCGGGCAACTTCACCACGCTGGACCTCGTGCGCGCGCTCGACTGGGTGAAGGCCAACGCGCGCGCCTTCGGCGGCAACCCGGGGCAGGTGACCGTGGCGGGCCAGTCGGCCGGCTGCATCAACACCTGGGGCCTGCTGCAGTCGCCGCTGGCCGACGGCAAGTTCCACCGCGCGCTGTGCATGTCGGGCGTGCCCAATGCGTACCCGCCGGTGGTGGGCACGCTGGCGGCCGACTCGCTCATCGACAACCTGCTGGTCGACACCGGCCGCGCCTCGACCACGCTGCAGGCCGCGGCGCAGCGCGTGACCATGAGCGCCGCCGACATCGCCGCCTTGCTGCGCGGTGCGAGCGCGGCGCAGATCATGAAGTTCACGCCCAGCCCCGTGGTGCCGGGCCACTTCACCGACGGCACCGTGATCCGCGCGAGCGGGTTGCCCGGCCTGCTCGCGGGCAACTACAACAAGATGCCGCTGATGATCGGCTCCACGCACGACGAGGGCTCGTACTTCGCCTTCCTGTTCGGCATGGGCCAGCCCTCGCAGCAGGAGCTGTGGAACCTGACCAACTACGCGGCGCCCGGCAGCGTCACCTTCAACCAGCTGATCAAGCCCGAGTTCCGGCCGATCTACACGCAGACGCATGAAGTGATCAGCTACGCGCTGGACAACGTGATCGACAACGTGATCCGCGTGCTGCGCCTGCAGAACGGCGACATCTACCGCTACAACTACAACTGGGACGACACGCCGCAGCCCTGGAAGGACACCTTCGGCGCGTTCCACGGCATCGACGTGGCGGCGCTGTTCGGCAACTTCGTGACCGACGAGCCGAACTTCATGCGCTTTGCCTGGAGCTCCGCGAACGCAAGCAGCCGCAAGGCGCTGTCGGACAAGTTCATCGGCCACGCGGCGAGCTTTGCCCGCTACGGTGCACCGAGCCGCATGTTGGACGGGCAGACGACCTGGAACAACTGGACCAACTTCGTGTGCCTGCTGTGCAGCAAGCGCATGATCTTCGACAACCAGCCGCGCATGTCGGCCGACGACTACCTGTTCTTCTGGCCGCGCTATTCGCTGCTGTCGCCGCAGCAGCGCGAGTTCCTGTTCCAGCAGATCGACTTCAACGCGCTGCCCGATTCGGTCGACCCCTTGCGCAACGGTACTCGCTGAGTTCCTGAAAAGGCCAGCTACTGGATGATCCCGTGGCGCACGGCATAGAGCACCAGCTCCGCCGTGCTGGCCACGCCCAGCTTGTCGAGGATGTTGCTGCGGTGCGTGCTCACGGTCTTCACGCTGATGAGCATCTCGTCGCCGATGGCGGTGAGCGACAGGCCCTTGAGCATCATGAGCATGATCTGGTGCTCGCGCACCGTGAGCCGCTGGTGCGCGGGGCGGTCGTCGCGGCCTTCGAGTTGGCCGCTGACCTGCGAGGCGGCGCGCGCGCTGAGGTACTGGCCGCCGGCCGCCACGCAGCGGATCGCGCGCACCAGCTCGGCGGGCTCCGCGTCTTTCGCGATGTAGCCGCGCGCGCCGGCCTGGATGGCGACCAGCGCGTACTGTTCCTCGGCATACATCGACAGCATGAGCACCGGCAGCGCGGGCTGCAGCGCGCGGATCGAGGCCAGAACTTCCAGGCCGTTGCGGCCTTCCATGTTGATGTCCAGCAGCACCACGTCGAAGCGGCGCTGGCGCACCAGCTCGAGCGCCTCGGCGCCGTTGCCGGCTTCGGCCGTGGTGCGCAGGTCGGTCTCGTCGAGCAGCAGCCGCTGCAGGCCCGAGCGGAAGATCGTGTGGTCGTCGACCATCAGGATGTCGATCATGCCGGGCCGCTTTCCTGCTGCAGCAGCGGCACGCTGAGCGCCAGCCGCGTGCCCGCGCCGGGCGCCGCGTGGATGTGCAGTTCGCCGCCGATCTCGCGTGCGCGCTCGCGCATGCTCAGAAGGCCCAGCGCGCTGCCCTCGGGCGCGTCGGGGTCGAAGCCGCAGCCGTCGTCGTGCAGCGCGAGCCGCAGGCGCTCGCCGTCCACGCGCAGCCGCACGTCCACGCGCTGCGCCTTCGCGTGGCGCAGGACGTTCGTCAGGCCTTCCTGGAAGATGCGGTAGACCGCGGTGGCCTGCTTGGGCGCGAGCCGCAGCGCGGGCGCGTCGGTGTCCAGCGAATGCAGCACGCCCGAGCGGCGCGTGAAGGCCTGCAGCTCGTGGGCCAGCGCCACCGACAGGTCGAGGTGGTCGAGCGCGCTGGGGCGCAGCGCCTCCGAGATCTGCTTGACCGTGTCGATGGTCTGCTGCGTGAGCGCGATCAGGCCCTGCGTGAGCGCCTGCACCTCGGGGTTGTCGGCGCGGCGCTGGATGCGCGTGGCGTCCATCTTGATCGAGGTCAGCATGCCGCCGAGCACGTCGTGCACGTCGCGCGACAGCGCCAGCCGCTGCTCCTCGAGCTTGTTGGCGGTGTAGGCGGCCAGGGCCTGCAGCTGCTCGCGCGAGCGCTGGCGTTCTTCCTCGTTGCGCACGCGGTCGGTCACGTCCACGCCCACGCCCATCACGGCCGGGCGGCCCCGGTGCTCGATGCGCGAGCCGTGGACTTCGACGAAGCGCACGCGCCCGTCGCGGTGCAGGCCGCGCGTGATGAAGTGCATGCTCGGCGGATTGCCCGCCAGCCGGATGCGGATGCGCGAGCGCACGACTTCCACGAAGTCGGGCGGCACGATCTCGGCCAGCGACATGCCGGTCATTTCCTCTGCGGTGTAGCCCACGATGGCGGCCCAGGTCGCGTTGCAGTAGATGAAGCGGTCGTCCTGGATCACGTAGATGCCCGCCACCGCCTGTTCGACGATGGTGTCGAAGGGCATGTCCTGCAGGCTCTCGCGGGCGGGTGCTGTCATGGGGGCGGGCGGTGGCGCGCTGCATGATAGGTCGCGGGCCGCGCCGCACGGCCGCGCCCGAGGGTTTGCGAGCAGCAGGGTTCCCCGTAGCGCCGGCCGGAAATGTCCGATGGCCGCCGCGCATGGTGCGCCGCCAAGATCGGGGCCCGCCTGCTTCAGGCTGCCCCACGGCCGGCGACGCCGGCAAGGACGACACGACGATGGTCTACCGCTGGCTTGCGCCTTTGCTCCTCCTGTGCCTGGGCCTGCCGGGCCGCGCCGACGAGATCGTGGTGGGGCAGTCGCTGCCGCTGAGCGGGCCGCTCGGCGAGGCCGGGCGCAACGTGAAGGACGGCATCGACGCCTACCTGGCGCGCGTGCAGCGCGACGGCCTGCTCGGGCGCCACAAGCTGGTGTGGCGCGCGCTGGACGACGGCTACTCGGTGGAGCGCCACACGCAGAACATCCGGCAGCTCGTGGTGCAGGACAAGGTCGATGCGCTGGGCCTGTCGGCCGGCACCTCGCACATCGACGCGGCCTACCCGACGATGCGCGAGGCGGGCACGCCGCTGATCGGCGCGATGACCGGCGCGTCGGCGCTGCACGGCGCGCAGCGCGCGCTCATCTACCACCTGCGCGCAAGCTATGCGGACGAGGTGCGTCAGCTGGTCGCGCAGGCGGTGTCGGTGCGGCAGCGGCGTGCGTTCGCGGTCTGGCAGGACGACGGGCTGGGGCGCGATGCCTTTGCCGCGCTCGAGATCGCGCTGCGCGACGCGGGCATCGAACTCGTGGGGCAGCAGGGCGTGGCGCTGGCGCAAATGGACGGGGCCGCGGTGGCCGCGAGCGTGCGCGCGGCCAAGCCCGATGCGCTGTTCGCGCTGTGCGTGACGCCATGTGGGGTGAAGCTGCTGTCGGGGTTGGCGGCAGAAAGTGGCGTGGCACGGCCGACGCCGTACATGCTCTCGATCGTCAACGGCGAGGTGCTCGCCAAGAGCGTGGGGCCGGCGGCGCGCGGCACCGTGATCTCGCAGGTCATGCCCAACCCGCGGCTGGCGACCTCGCCGCTGGTGCAGCGCTACCAGCAGGACATGCGCAGCCACATGGGCCGCGACGAGTTCAGCTACTTTTCGCTGGAAGGGTACGTGGTGGCGATGGTGACGGTGGAGGCAGCGCGCTCGGCGCTGGCCGCTTCACCACGCCGCTCGATGCAGGGCGCCATGAAGCTGATGCTGCGGCGCGAGATCGAGGGGATTCCGGTGTCGAGTGGCGACGACCCTGGGGTGCGCCCGCATCCGGTGACGTTGTCGATGATCGGCAACGGAGGGCGGCTCATCCATTGAGGCTGAGCCGCCCTGAAGAAGATCAACCGATCTCTGCGATCAGCTCGATCTCGACGCAGGCGCCCATCGGGATCTGCGCCACGCCGAAGGCGCTGCGTGCATGCGCGCCCTTTTCGGGGCCGAACACTTCGGCGAAGAATTCGCTGGCGCCGTTGGTCACCAGGTGCTGCTCGGTGAAGGTGCCGACCGAGTTCACGAGGCTCATCACCTTGACGATGCGCTTGACCTTGTTCAGGTCGCCCACGGCCGCGTGCAGCGTGCCGAGCAGGTCGATGGCGATGGCGCGTGCGGCCTGCTTGCCTTCGTCGGTGCCGATGTTGGCGCCGAGCTGGCCGACCCAGACCTTGCCGTCCTTCTTGGCGATGTGGCCCGACAGGAACACGAGATTGCCGGTCTGCACGAAAGGCACGTAGGCGGCGGCGGGTGCGGACACCGGGGGCAGGGAAATGCCGAGGCTGGAAAGCTTGTCGTAAACGCTCATGGAGACTCCTGATCTGAGGATGGTGATGACGATGACGGGGGTGATTGTGTCTGTGTTTGCGCCGCCGACGCCGGCAGCTGCACCACTTCCCCCACGGGTTGCACGGTCACGCCGACATGCAGCGTGTGGCGCGCGCCGCCATGCAGCACGCCGCGCATCGGTGAGACGTCGGAGTAGTCGCGCCCGATGGCGAGCGTGACGTAGTCCTCGCCGGGCTGGCGGCCGTTGGTGGGGTCGAAGTCAGCCCAGTCGCCCACGCTCTCGGGACCTTCGCCCTCGCCGGGCAGGTACACCGACACCCACGCATGCGAGGCGTCGGCGCCCACCAGGCGCGGCTGGCCCGGCGGGGGCTGCGTGAGCAGGTAGCCGCTCACGTAGCGCGCCGGCAGGCCCATGGCGCGAAAGCACGCGATGAGGATGTGGGCGAAGTCCTGGCACACGCCCTTGCGCTGCGCCAGGGCTTCGACGGCGGGGGTGTTGATCTCGGTGCTGTCGGCGTCGTAGGCGAAGTCGCGGTACATGCGCTCGGTGAGGTCCATCGCCACGTCGAAGGTGGGACGCTCGGGCACGAAGCTGGCGCGCGCGTAGGCGACGAAGTCGTCGTGACGCGGCACGTACGGCGAAGGAAACACGAACTCCGAGGCGGGGTCGAAGGGCGCGTCCTTGCGAAAGCGGAAGCGCTCGCGCACGGCTTCCCAGGGCAGCTCGCGCGCCACGGCGGGAGAGAGCACGGGCTCTGAGGTTTTCACGACGCTTTCGGCCGTGACGATGAGGTGGTCGTGCGTGGACTCGAGCGCGAAGAAGGCGCGCGTGTTGCCGTACAGGTCGGGCACCTCGTTGCGTTGCGCGGGCGCGGGGTCGATCGTGAGCTGGTGGCTCACGAGCTCCTGCGAGGCGGTGGCCAGCGGGCGCAGGTGCGCCAGGTGCTGCGCCGTCTCGACCGCCGGCGCGTACGCGTAGCGCGTTTCGTGGGTGACGTGCAGCAGCATCGCGCCGGCCCGTTGCCTACTTGGACTCGGCGCCGAAGTGCGAGGCGTAGATCTTGGCGTAGGTGCCGTCGGCCTTGATGTCGGCCAGGCCCTTGTCGATCTTCGCCAGCAGCTCGGCGTTGCCCTTCTTCACGGCGATGCCGTACTGCTCGGTCGAGAAGCCGGCGTCGCTCACGGTCTTGAAACCACCGCCCGGGTTGTTGGCCAGGTAGTGGGCCACCACGCCGTTGTCGGCCACCACGGCCTGCACGCCGCCGGCTTCGAGTTCCTTGAGCGCCAGCGGCGTCGACTCGAAGCGCTTGATGTCGGTGCTCGACTTGCCCAGCAGCTTGCCCACCACCTCGTCGCCGGTGGTGCCGTTCTGCACGCCAACCTTGAGCTTCTTGATGTCGTCGAATTTCGCGACCGCCGAGTCGCTCTTCACCGCGATGAGCTGGCGGGCCTCGAAGTAGGGCTGCGAGAAGTCCATCGTCTGGCGGCGCTCGGGCGTGATCGTGATGGCCGACACCAGCAGGTCGCGGTCGCCCAGCTCGAGCGTGTTGAAGATGCCTTCCCACGGCGTGTTGACGAACTTCACCTCGATGCCGGCCTTCTGCGCGATGGCCTTCACCACGTCGATGTCGAAGCCCACGACCTCGCCCTTTTCGTTCTGCGATTCGAAGGGCGTGTAGGCGGCGTCGGTGCCGACGACCAGCACGCGCGGTGCGGCGGCGGGCGGCGGTGCCGAAGCGGCCGCGGGCGCGGCAGGTTCCTGCTTGCCGCAGCCGGCGAGCGCGAGGCCGACCAGGAGGCTGGCGGCGGTCAGTGTGAGACGGCGGTTGAGGGCGATGCCGGACATGGAAATGCCTCCTTCGAAATATCGTTGTGTGTATCTGTGGAATCAGGCGCCCACGGAGCGCAGCGATTCCGAGGTGAGCGTGAAGTAGCGCGTGCCGATGGCGTCTGACACGTGGTACGCCGCCGTCTCGCAGGTGGCGAGCAGTTCGACCAGCGCGGGGTAGTCGGCGCCGGGGCCGGCCGCGCACAGGTGTTCCAGCGTCCAGGTGGCGGGGTCGGGCAACTCGTACGACAGGGCCGTGAGCTTGCCCGGCGCGCTGCCCGCGAGCCGCGCGATGCGACCGCGCAAGGTCTGCGTGACCCAGGCCAGCGAACGCGGGTTCTCGGCGTCGAGCACCAGCAGGTCGACCAGCGTGGCGACGTCGCGGCGCTGCTGGTAGCGCGCATGGAAGGTGATGGTGCTGTCGAACAGCGCCACCATCGCCTCGAAGCCGCTCACCTCGTGCACGGCGCCGTTGGCAAAGCCGGCCTCGAGCGCGCTGGAGAGAAAGCCCAGTCGCTCGATGTGGCGGCCGATCGACAGCAGCCGCCAGGCGTCGTCGCGCGTCATGCGGTCGGTCTGCGCGCCGGTCATGGCGGCCAGCGCGGTGCTGGCGGATTCGAGTGCGCGCAGGGCGGCGCTGGCGGCAAAGCTGCCTTCGCCGGCCTGTTCGGCCGCGCGCCGCAGGAAGTCGCTTTCGGCGCGCACGATCTGGTTCCAGTTGTCCTGCGACAGCCGTTCGCGCACGGCAGCCGCGGCCTGCCGGATGCTGCGCAGGCTGTAGCCGACGCTGCCACCGTTGTCGACGTCGCCCAGCTCGGCGATCAACGCGCGTTCGAACACGCGGCGTGACTGCGGCGCGCTCGGCGCTTCGGCCGGCACGAGCGCATTGCGCACCGCCATGCGGTGCAGCCATTCGAGCAGCGGGCGCGAGGACTGGTCTTCGCTGCCCAGCAGGTTGAGCGTGAGGCGCGCCAGGCGCACCGCGTTCTCGGCGCGCTCGGTGTAGCGGCCGAGCCAGAACATGTTCTCGGCCGCGCGGCTGGTGACCGGCGCGCGGTGCCGCGCCAGCGAGGCCGGCGTGGCGTGCGGTTGCAGCAGCGTGGTGCGGTCGACCTCGCCGTGCGTCTGCACCCAGACGTCGGCACTGCTGCCGCCGCGCTGCATCGAGGCGATCTGCGCATCGGGGCCCGCCAGGCGCGCCAGCCCGCCGGGCAGCACGCGCCACGACTGCGGGCCGTCGCTCACCGCGAACACGCGCAGCATCAGCGCGCGCGGCGCGATGTGGCCGGGGCCGAGGTCGCTGGCCCAGGTCGGCATCTGCGACAGCGGCAGGTAGCCCTGCACCGTGTGGACGTCGCCCTCGCGCACGATGCGGCCGGCCCATTCGTCGATTTCGCGGCGGCCGAGCTGGCTGCCGAACACGGCGTCGAAGCTGGAGCGGCCCTGGAAGCCGGGGTAGGTCGGCTTGATGGCGCTTTCGCCGAGCTGGGGCAGCACCGCTTCGAGCGCGGCGCGTTCACCGCACCACCAGGTCGGCAGCGCCGGCAGCTTGAGCTTCTCGCCGATGAGCCGCAGTGCCAGCCCCGGCAAAAAGCCCAGCAGCGCCGGCGATTCAAGGAAGGCCGAGCCCGGCATGTTGGCCACCAGCAGGTTGCCCGCGCGGATCGCCTGCAGCAGGCCGGGCACGCCGAGCGTGGAGTCGGGGCGCAGCTCCAGCGGGTCGAGGAACTGGTCGTCGAGCCGCTTGATGAGGCCATGCACCGGGCGCAGGCCCTGCAGGGTCTTGAGGTACAGGCGCTGGTCGCGCACCGTGAGGTCGCTGCCCTCGACCAGCGTCAGGCCGAGGTAGCGCGCCAGGTAGGCGTGCTCGAAGTAGGTCTCGTTGTAGGGGCCCGGCGTGAGCAGTGCGATGTGCGGCGGCGAGCCCGAGGGGCACATGCGCTGCAGGCCTTCCATCATGGCGCTGTAGGTGGCGGCCAGCCGCTGCACCTGCAGCGCCTCGAAGGCCTGCGGAAACTGCCGCGTGATCGCGAGGCGGTTCTCCAGCAGGTAGCCCAGGCCCGAAGGCGCCTGCGTGCGCTGCGAGACCACCCACCAGTTGCCGTCGGGGCCGCGCGCGAGGTCGAAAGCGGCGATGTGCAGCCAGGTGTCGCCCGCCGGCTTCACGCCGTGCAGTGCGCGCAGGTAGCCCGGATGGCCGCGCACCAGCGCCGGCGGCAGCAGGCCCTCGGCCAGCAGCTGTTGCGGTCCGTAGGCGTCGGCCATCACGCGGTCGAGCACGCGCACGCGCTGCTGCACGCCGGCCTCGATCTGGGCCCAGCTCTCGGGCGAGACGATCAGCGGGAACAGATCGAGCGACCACGGCCGCTGCGGGCCGTTGGCGTCGGCGTACACGTTGTAGGTGACGCCGTTGTCGCGGATCTGCCGCTCCAGGCTGACCGCGCGCCGCGGCAGGTCGTTGATGCCGCCGGGACCGAGCTGTTCGAAGAAGGCGTTCCAGGCGGGGGTGAGCGGGGGCTGGTCGCTGGACGGGGAGGGGTCCTGTGCCTGCGATTGCGAGGACGACTGTGACTGGGACTGCGATTGCGACGGAGCCGGTCGCTCCTCGGCGGCGTCGTACAGCAGCGGGGCCGCGGCGGGCGCCGGGGCCGCGCCCGATACCGGCCGCGAGGGCGCCGCGGGCGTCGCCTGTCCCCGCAATTCGTCGAAATGCCCAGGCAGGGCCGCCGGCGCGAGCGAAGACGCCAGCGCCGCCGGATGCTCCGGGGCCTGGGCGTCGAACAGGGATTCGTTCAGGGGTTCCACAGGGGGGAGATTGTCACATCACCGTCACCGGGGCCTGCCACGCGAAGCGATCCGGCGAAATGCCGAACGCTTCCTGGCCGATTTCATGCGCAGCACCCGCCCGAGGAGTGGGCGTCTTTGAGGTCACAGACTGTGACCTCAAACAACGGCCGCTGGACCCCGAACGCGTGCGGCAAGCAATAAGCGCCCCGTACGAACAGAGCCCACTTCGATCCTCAGCGCCGCAGGTCCAGCGTGAACGGAAACTCCCGGCTGCCCGGCAGCTCGATGGTGGCCGGCGGCGTGCGCAGCAGGCCCGGCGTGTGGCCGGTGCGCGTGAAGCGCGAATGGCGGCGGCTCTCGGCCTCGTAGGCGTTGACGGGGAAGGTGTCGTAGTTGCGGCCGCCCGGGTGGGCGACGAAGTACTGGCAGCCGCCCAGCGAGCGCTTCATCCAGGTATCGACGAGGTCGAAGGTCAGCGGCGCGTGGGCCGGGATGCTCGGATGCAGCGCCGAGGGCGGGTTCCAGGCCTTGTAGCGCACGCCGGCCACGAACTCGCCGGTGACGCCGGTGGGCTGCAGCGGCAGCACCTTGCCGTTGACGGTGACGACGTGGCGGCTTTCGTTCAGGCCGGTCACGCGCACCTCGATGCGCTCCAGCGACGAGTCGACATAGCGCACCGTGCCGCCGGCCGAGCCTTCCTCGCCCATCACGTGCCACGGTTCGAGCGCGTTGCGCAGCGACAGCTCCACGCCCATCGATTGCATCTGGCCCACGAGCGGGAAGCGGAACTCGAAGTGCGGCGCGAACCAGTCGGCATCGAAGGCAAAGCCGGCCTGGCGCATCTCGCTGATGACGTCGTCGAAGTCCATCTTGACGAAGGTCGGCAGCAGGAAGCGGTCGTGCAGCTCGGTGCCCCAGCGGGTCACGGGCGCCTGGTAGGGCGCGTCCCAGAAGCGGGCGACCAGCGCGCGGATCAGCAGCTGCTGCGCGATGCTCATGCGCGCATGCGGCGGCATCTCGAAGGCGCGCAGTTCCAGCAGGCCGAGGCGGCCGGTGCTCGAATCGGGCGAGTAGAGCTTGTCGATGCAGAACTCGCTGCGGTGCGTGTTGCCCGACACGTCGATCAGGATGTTGCGCAGCGTGCGGTCGACCAGCCACGCGGGCATGTTCTGGCCGTAGATCTCGCGGTTCTTGGCGATCTCCTTCAGCGCAATTTCCAGTTCGTAGACCTGGTCGTTGCGCGCCTCGTCCACGCGCGGCGCCTGGCTGGTCGGGCCGATGAACATGCCCGAGAACAGGTAGCTCAGCGACGGGTGGTTGTGCCAGTACAGCAGCAGGCTGGCCAGCAGCTCGGGCCGGCGCAGGAAGGGGCTGTCGGCGGGCGTGGCGCCGCCCATCACGAAGTGGTTGCCGCCGCCGGTGCCGGTGTGGCGGCCGTCGGTCATGAACTTCTCGGCCGACAGGCGCGTCTCGAACGCGGCGTTGTAGAGGAACTCGGTGTGGTCGACCAGTTCCTTCCAGTTGTGGGCCGGGTGGATGTTGACCTCGATCACGCCCGGGTCGGGCGTCACGGCCAGCATCTTCAGGCGCGGATCGCGCGGCGGCGGATAGCCTTCCATCACGATGCGCACGCCCAGCTGCTGCGCGGTGGCTTCGACGGCGGCGACGAGGTCGAGGTAGTCCTCCAGGCGCGCCAGCGGCGGCATGAAGACGTAGAGCACGCCCGAAGCGCTGCCCTTTTTCTCGGCCGCGGGGCCGTTGGCGCGGCGCGGGTCGCGCACCTCGACGCACAGTGCGGTGCGCGTGACCCAGTGGGCCGATTCGCCGCGCAGCGGCTGGCGCGTGGCGGGCGTGGCGGAAGCGGCAGCAGCTGCCGCATCGCCCTTCGCCGCATCGCCGGGGCTTTGCATGCGCAGCGAGGCGGCCGCCACGGGCGGCGCGCCGAAGGTATAGGGCACCTCGCCCAGGTCGGCGCCGGCCACCGGGGTGGCGGTGGCATAGCGCGCGCGGTAGTCGGACGCGCTGGGCAACGCGGCGCGCGGCGCGGTCGGGTCGCGCTCGATGAGGTAGGGGTAGTCGCCCTTGCTGGCCCACGGCTGCGAGTCGAGCGGCAGGCGGTAGCCCATGGGCGAATCGCCCGGGATCAGGAACAGGCGGTCGTCGCGCAGGAACCAGGGGCCGGTCTTCCAGCCGGGGCCGGCGAGCGCGGGCGTGTCGCTGTTGGCGTTGCCGGGCTCGATGGGCAGCATGTAGCCGATCACCGCGTCGAGCTTCTGCGTGAACACGCGGCGCAGGCGCACGCGTTCGAGTTCGTCGTCGAGCTTGGAGTCGAAGGGGTCGACGTTCACCGGCAGGCGGCGTTCGCGCCACAGGTAGTAGTAGGTGTCCTCGTAGCCGGCCTGGATGTAGCGCTCGGTGAGGCCCAGCTTGTGCGCCAGCACGGTGGTGAAGCGGCGCGCGTCCTCGCTCGTGTAGTGCGTGGGAAAACGCTCGTCGGCGAACAGCTCGGGGTCGTGCCACAGCGTCTGGCCGTCGGCGCGCCAGAAGATCGACAGCGCCCAGCGCGGCAGCTGCTCGCCCGGGTACCACTTGCCCTGGCCGAAATGCAGGAAGCCGCCCTGGCCATACTCGGCGCGCAGCTTGTGCACGAGCTCGGTGGCGTAGCCGCGCTTGGTGGGGCCGAGCGCGTCGGTGTTCCATTCGGGCGCGTCGCGGTCGCTGGTGGCCACGTAGGTGGGCTCGCCGCCCATGGTCAGGCGCACGTCGCCGGCGACGAGGCGCGCATCGACCGCGTCGCCGAGCGCGAGCACCTCGGCCCATTGTTCTTCGGTGTAGGGCTTGGTGACGCGCGGCGATTCGTAGATGCGCGTGACCTTCATCTCGTGGCTGAATTCGACCTCGGACTCGTCGACGCCGCCTTCGATGGGCGCGGCGCTCGACGGCGTGGGTGTGCAGGCCAGCGGGATGTGGCCTTCGCCGGCCAGCAGGCCCGAGGTGGCGTCCAGGCCGATCCAGCCGGCGCCCGGCAGGAACACCTCGCACCAGGCGTGCAGGTCGGTGAAGTCGACCGTGGTGCCGCTGGGGCCGTCGAGCGCCTTCACGTCGGGCGTGAGCTGGATCAGGTAGCCCGACACGAAGCGCGCGGCCAGGCCGCAGTGGCGCAGCAACTGCACCAGCAGCCAGCCCGAGTCGCGGCACGAGCCGCTGCCGTTGCTCAGCGTTTCTTCCGGCGTCTGCACGCCGGGCTCCATGCGGATGAGGTAGCTGACGTCCTTTTGCACCTGCTGGTTGATGCCGACCAGGAAGTCGATGGTGCGCTGTTCCTTGCGCTCGATCTTGTCGAGGTAGGCCTGCAGCAGCGGCGTGGGCTTCTCGGTGACGAGGTAGGGCGCCAGCTCTTCGGCCTGCGAGGCCGTGTACTTGAAGGGGAAGTTCTCGGCCTGCGGCTCCAGGAAGAAGTCGAAGGGGTTGTAGACCGCCATCTCGACCACGAGGTCGACCGTGACCTTGAACTCGCGCGTCTTCTCGGGGAACACGAGCCGCGCCTGGTAGTTGGCGAACGGGTCCTGCATCCAGTTGACGAAGTGCTCGGCCGGTTCGACCCGCAGCGAGTACGAGATCACATTGCTGCGGCAATGGGGCGCGGGGCGCAGTCGCACGACTTGCGGGCCCAACTGCACCAGGCGGTCGTATGTGTAGTGGGTGACGTGGTGGAGTGCGGCGTGGATGGACATGCGTAGGGGCGTGCAGTGCAGCGAGGTTGCATCGAAAAGATGTCTCTGGTGAGACGCATACTAGCCCAGTTGCCAAGCAATTAACGCGCCATCGAGCGTGGGTTGGGGGAGGGTTTGCATCATGGATTCCGAGGTGTCGGGAGGGCAGTCGCGGCGTGCGTCCGAGGCTGTCGCGGGTGGGTCGGGGGCCTTCGTTGCGCTGGGCAGTACGCTGCTCGGCGCGGCGGTGCAGCTGCGCCAGCCGCTGTTGTGGGCGGCGGGTGTCTACGTCGCATTGCTGCTCGTGGGGCTCGGCGGCGGATGGCTGTTGTGGCGGTGGCGTGGGCCTCGGCTGTTCGTGCTGATGCTGTCGCTGGCCTGCGGTGCGATGGCCGGCGCGGGCCTGGCCGGATGGCGCGCCACGGCTTACGCGCAAGGGGCGCTGGAGCCGCAACTGGAAGGGCGTGACCTGCGGCTCACGGGCGTGGTCTCGCAGATGCCGCAACCCGGCGAGATCGGAACGCGCTTCCGTTTCGACGTGGAGGCGGCGCAGTGGGCCGAGGCCTCCGATGAGGCGCCACCGACGGTGCCGCCGCGCATCGCACTCGCCTGGTACGGCGAGTACAGCTGGATGTGGGAGCAGCCCGCCGAGCGGCGTGCCTCCGTCGCACGCACCGTGGGCGAGGTACATGCCGGCCAGCGCTGGCAACTGACCGTGCGCCTGCGCGCGCCACACGGCAACCTCAACCCGCATGGCTTCGACAGCGAGCTGTGGGCGTGGGAGCAGGGCGTGCATGCCCAAGGCCATGTGCGGGCCGGGGCGCGCGACCCTGCGCCGCGCCTGCTGGGCACGACGTGGCGGCACCCGATCGAGCGGGCGCGCGAGGCGGTGCGCGATGCGGTCTTCGCCCGCGTGGACGACCGGCGCCAGGCCGGCGTGATCGCCGCGCTCGTCACCGGCGACCAGGGCGCCATCGACCGCGTCGACTGGGACGTGTTCCGCGCCACCGGCGTGGCGCACCTGATGTCGATCTCGGGCCTGCACATCACCTTGTTCGCGTGGTTCGCGGCGCATGTCGTGGGCGCGCTCTGGCGGCGCAGCAGCCGGCTCATGCTGCGGCTGCCCGCGCAACAGGCCGCACTCGCCGGCGGGGTGCTGCTGGCCGCGCTCTATGCGCTCTTCAGCGGCTGGGGCGTGCCCTCGCAGCGCACGGTCTGGATGCTCGCGGCCGTGGCGCTGCTGCGCCTCACCGGTCGGCGCTGGCCGTGGCCGCACGTCTGGCTGCTGACGGCGGCGGTCGTGGTGGCCGCCGACCCGTGGGCGCTGCTGCAGGCCGGCTTCTGGCTCAGCTTCGTCGCGGTGGCTGTGCTGTTCGCCTCCGCCACAGCCGTGCCGGGCGAGGGGCGGGTGGGAGCGCTCACGCGCCTGGGCCGCTTCTTTCGCGAGCAATGGACGATCACGCTGGCGCTCACGCCGCTGAGCCTGCTGCTGTTCCAGCAGGTGTCGGCGGTCGGGCTGGTGGCCAACGCGCTCGCGATCCCGTGGGTGACGCTGGTGATCACGCCGCTGGCGATGCTCGGCGTGGCGGTGCCGCCGCTGTGGGACGTGGCGGCTGGCGCCGTGAAGCTGTTCGCGCTGTTGCTGCAGGCGCTCGCCGGCCTGCCGTTCGCCACGCTGTCGATGGCCGCGCCACCCGCGTGGCTGGCTGCGGGTGGCGTGGCAGGCGGCGTGCTGCTGGCGATGCGCCTGCCGTGGTCGATGCGCGCGCTCGGCCTGCCGCTGCTGTTGCCAGTGCTGCTGTGGCAGCCAGCGCGACCTGCGGTGGGCGAGTTCGACCTGCTCGCCGCCGACATCGGGCAGGGCAACGCGGTGCTCGTGCGCACCGCCACGCACAGCCTGCTGTACGACGCCGGGCCGCGCTACGGGCTCGACGGCGACGCGGGCCACCGCGTGCTCGTGCCGCTGCTGCGCGCACGCGGCGAACGGCTCGACCTGCTGTTGCTGAGCCACCGCGACATCGACCACACCGGCGGCGCACCCGCCGTGCTCGCCATGCAGCCACAGGCGGCACTGCTGAGCTCCATCGAGGCCGGGCACCCGCTGCAGGCGCTGCGCCCCGCGCGCCGCTGCGAGGCCGGGCAGCGCTGGACCTGGGACGGGGTGGATTTCGAGGTGCTGTTTCCCTTCGACAGCGACTACCTCGGCTTCACGCGGCCCAATGCCGTGTCGTGCGTGCTGCGCATCGGCAACGGCCGTGCCACGGTGCTGCTGGCCGGCGACATCGAGCGCCTGCAGGAGGCCGCGCTGGTGTCGCGCACGCCCGGGCTTTCGGCCGACGTGCTGCTGGTGCCGCACCACGGGAGCAAGACCTCGTCGAGCGAGGTTTTCCTGGACGCCGTGCGCCCGCGCATCGCGCTCGTGCAGGCCGGCTACCGCAGCCGCTTCGGCCACCCCGCGCCCGAGGCGGTGGCGCGCTACGTGGAACGCGGCGTGCAGGTGGTCGACAGCCCGCGCTGCGGCGCCGCCCATTGGGCGAGCCCGGCGCCGGCCGAGCTGAAGTGTGAACGCGCGAATGATCCGCGCTACTGGCGCCACCGCATGCCATGAAGGTCCGAAACGCGAAATGCCCTCGCATCGGGCCTAAACCTAGGGCTTCTACTGGCCTCGAACTTGCTAAGCTATGGCTCAAGGAGATTGGTCGTTCCATGCACAAATTCGACGAGATGTATGAGCAGCTCCCCTATGCGGGCGCTGCAATCCGACAGCACTACAAGCGCTACGACCAATGGCTTGCGAAGCAACCCGGTGAGGTGATGCGATCGCGGCGTGAAGAGGCGGAAATGATTTTCCGCCGGGTCGGCATCACCTTCGCGGTGTACGGCGCCAAGGACGAGGACGGCTCCGGCACCGAGCGGCTGATCCCGTTCGACCTGCTGCCCCGGATCATTCCCTCCCATGAGTGGGAGAGCATGGAAAAGGGGCTGGTGCAACGCGTCACGGCGCTCAACCGCTTCCTGTACGACGTGTACCACGACCAGGAAATCATCAAGGCCGGCATCATCCCGGCCGAGCAGATCCTGAACAACGCCCAGTTCCGTCCCGAGATGATGGGCGTGAACGTGCCGCACAACGTTTACTCGAACATCTCGGGCATCGACATCGTGCGCGCCCCCGATGCCCAGGGCAACGGCGAGTACTACGTGCTCGAAGACAACCTGCGCGTGCCCAGCGGCGTGAGCTACATGCTCGAAAACCGCAAGATGATGATGCGGCTCTTTCCCGAGCTGTTCAACCAGAACCGCATCGCGCCGGTCGCCCATTACCCCGACCTGCTGCTCGAAACCCTGCGCGCCAGCGCGCCGCCGGCCACGGCCGAGCCCACGGTGGTGGTGCTCACGCCCGGCATGTACAACAGCGCCTACTTCGAGCACGCGTTCCTGGCCCAGCAGATGGGCGTGGAGCTGGTCGAGGGACAAGACCTGTTCGTCAAGGACGACTTCGTCTACATGCGCACCACGCGCGGCCCGGTGCGGGTCGACGTGATCTACCGCCGCGTCGACGACGACTTCCTCGACCCCGAGGTGTTCCGCCCGACCTCCACCCTCGGCTGCGCGGGCCTCATGCGCGCCTACCGCCAGGGCAACGTCGTCATCTGCAATGCCGTGGGCACCGGCGTGGCCGACGACAAGTCGATCTACCCCTACGTGCCGAAGATGGTCGAGTTCTATCTCGGCGAGAAGCCGATCCTGAAGAACGTGCCGACCTACATGTGCCGCAACAAGGACGAGCTGCAGTACACGCTCGACAACATGAAGGACCTGGTCGTCAAGGAGGTGCATGGCGCCGGCGGCTACGGCATGCTCATCGGCCCGGCCGCCACGCAGGCCGAGATCGAAGACTTCAAGAAGGCCGTCATCGCCAAGCCCGACGGCTACATCGCCCAGCCCACGCTGAGCCTGTCGACCTCGCCGACCTTCGTCGACGCCGGCATTGCGCCGCGCCACATCGACCTGCGCCCCTTCGTGCTCTCGGGCAGCGAGGTGCAGATGGTGCCCGGCGGCCTCACGCGCGTGGCACTGAAAGAAGGGTCGCTGGTGGTCAACTCGTCGCAGGGCGGCGGCACCAAGGACACCTGGATTCTCGAAGCGGACCGCACGGCCAAGCCGAAGGCGGCCACGCAGTCGCAAAGCCAATCGCAGTAGGAGCACAAACGATGCTGTCCCGCACCGCAGACCACCTCTACTGGATGTCGCGCTACACCGAGCGTGCCGAGAACACGGCGCGCATGCTCGACGTCAACTACCAGACCTCGCTGCTGCCGCAGTCGGCCGAGGTTGCCAAGTACGGCTGGCAGGGCGTGCTCTCGATCAGCGAATTGCTGCCCTGGTACAGCAAGAAGTACGACCAGATCACGCCCAACGAAGTCATGGAGTTCATGGTCAAGGACGAGAGCAATCCGTCGTCGATCGTCTCCTGCCTGAAGGCCGCCCGCGAGAATGCGCGTGCCGTGCGCGGCGCGCTCACCACCGAGGCCTGGGAAACGCAGAACACCACCTGGCTCGAAGTGAACCGCATGCTGCGCGCCGGCGACTTCGAGCGCGACCCGGGCCAGTTCTTCGAGTGGGTCAAGTTCCGCTCGCACCTGTCGCGCGGCGTCACGCTGGGCACCATGCTCCAGGATGAGGCGTTCTACTTCTCGCGCCTGGGCACCTTTTTGGAGCGTGCCGACAACACGGCGCGCCTGGTCGACGTGAAGTTCCACGCGCTCAACAGCGAGTTCTTCGGCGCCGCCACCGAGGAAGACCAGGAGTACGACTTCTATCACTGGAGCGCGATCCTGCGCAGCGTCTCGGCCTTCGAGGTCTACCGCAAGGTGTATCGCGACGTGATCAAGCCCGAGCGCGTGGCCGAGCTGCTCATTCTTCGCGCCGACATGCCGCGCTCGCTGCACGCGAGCCTGGTCGAGGTGGTCAACAACCTCGCCAAGGTGCAGAACGAGCAGAGCGCCGAAACCCAACGCCGCGCCGGCAAGCTGCTGGCCGACCTGCAGTACGCACGCGTCGACGAGATCCTGGCGACGGGCCTGCACGCCTACCTCACGCAGTTCCTCGATCGGGTGAACGAGCTGGGCGGGCGGATCAGCCAGGACTTCCTGGTGCCGGCGCACTGACGGTGCATTGAATCGACGTCCTGCGGGCCCAGGCCGGCCCCGGGACCTCGCACCCCCGGCGGTAGCATTCGAGTTCGATCTCGATCCAAGTTGCTGACCGCAGGGAGTTCTCATGAAGAAATCAATGCTTGCCCGTGATGGCAAGTGGAAGGCCGCCGCCTTGGCGGCTGTCGCGTTGCTCGCCGGCTGCGACCAGGCCGCCTCACCGAAAGAACAAGCCTCCGCGCAGGCATCGACGGCCGTCGTCGTCGATGCCGCCACGGGATTGCGCTGGCTGCGCTGCGCGCTGGGGCAGACCTGGCAGGGTGGTCGCTGCGTCGGCGAGGCCGAAGCCCTGAGCCTGATGGACGCGCAGGAACGCGTGCAGGCGCTCAACGCCAAGGGCCATGAAGGCATCTCGCAATGGCGGCTGCCCACCATCGTGGAGCTGGCGGCGCTGCGGCGTTGCGACCATGGCCTGGTCGACGAGACCTTCACGCTCGAGCTGAGTCCCGAACGGGAGCCCGTCACCGTGCCCCGGTGGTGCGCCCGCCAAACCTCCGTTCCCACCATCGACAGCGCGCGCTTTCCCGATACGCCGCTGCGCAAGTTCTGGTCGGGCTCGGGCAGCGAGGCTGCGCAGCACTTCTATGCCGTGGACTTCAGCAATGCGTGGATCGGCCAGAACGAGGCGGCCGAGGCCACCCACGCCGTGCGGCCGGTGGCCGACCACTGACCTCCCGCTACTTCGAGAACGACTCCACCACCACCGGAATCTCCGGCGCCTGCCACCGGTAGCTGTCGCCCAGCACATTGCGTTCGGCCTTCTGCCCGCTCCAGCGGATGCCCAGCAGGTCCATCAGGCTCCAGCCGGCCCAGTCCGCGCGAAAGGGCTGCTGCGTGGCGGCGTCGGTGGGCAGCGGCTCGCGGTTGCGCCAGACGACGGCCGGGATGCGGTAGCCCGAGGCGGTGGCGGGGCTGTGGCCTGCGCGGTTGCTGCCGTGACCGACTTCCTGACCGTGGTCCGACAGGTACATCCAGGCGCGGTAGTCCTCCGGCTTGCCGGTGCTGCGGGTCTGCTGCAGCAGTTCCGACACCACGAAGTCGTGGTACAGCAGAGCCGCGTCGTACTCCTGGCGGAAGTGGCGCACCCAGGCCGAGCGGCCGTCCTTCACGAGGCCGTTCTCGACCGCGTCGACGCTGTCGTCGAAGGGGTTGGCGTTCTCGGGAAAGCGCAGGCTGTAGTGCGGGTGCGCGCCCATCAGGTGGACCACGATGAGCTTGCGCTCGGTGCTGGTGTCGGCAAAGGCCTCCTGCACGCAGTCGAGGATCTCGCCATCGAGCGAGGCGCTGGCGCGGCCCGGCGTGCGGTTCACCATGTCGACCACGTCGGCGTAGCGCGCGTGCTGCTGCTCGATGGCCAGGTCGTCGTGGTTGCTGATCCACCAGACCTTGTAGCCGGCGGCGCGCGCCAGGGCCAGCAGGTGGGGCGGGCTGTCGCCGTTCCCGTTGTTTCCGTCGTTTCCATTCGCGGGTTGGCCGAAATGGAACATGTTGCGCAGCGCGGGCAGGGTGCTTGCGTCCACCGACCACGCGTTGCGCAGCACGGCCATGCGGTCACCCTCCTGCGCCTTGTGCGCCTGCAGGCGCGGCGTGGTCGGGCGGCCGTAGCCGTACAGGCCCATGTTGTCGCGGTTGATGCTGTCGGTGATGACGAGCACGACGGTGGACGGTCCCTCGCGCGTGATCACCGGGGCGATCTGCCGGGCCTGGGCCATCTGCGCATCGCGGGTTTTTTCCTGGTCGGCCCAGGCGGCGCGCTGGTCCTGCAGCGACTGCGACCACTGGGTCCAGAAGACGACCGGGTGCAGCCGGCGCCAGGGTTTGCTCGCGTAGGCCACGCAGGCGACCAGCAGGATGAGCAGCAGCAGCGAGCGCACCCAGAACGGCCGCCGCGCACGCGGCGCCGTGGCACCGCGTCGCGCGAACAGGCCCGCCAGCAGGCCCGCCGCCACGAGTGCGGCCGACCAGACGACGGCGGAGCGCCAGTGCATGCGCAGGTACTCGGCGCTTTCGCGTGCATTGGTGTTGGCCGCGGCGCCCAGCACCATGGCGCTGTCGGGCGCGGCCTGGTAGGTGTCGAGCAGGTAGGCGCGGACCACGGCGTCCAGGCCGAAGCCCATGACCCAGAGCCACACCAGCGCCGTGCGCCAGCGCCGCAGGCGCGCGCTGTGCAGCGGCCACAGCAGCCAGAGCACGGGCGGCGCGGCGAGCACTGCGAGCTGGGCAATGCGGCGGCCGTCGTGGCCCAGGGCGATGAGTGCCAGCAGCGTTGCGCCGACCACGCCACAGGCCAGCAGGGCGCTGGAGGGAGGACGCGGGGCGTCGATGGCGGGATGTGTCAAGCGCGGCGCGGGGAGTCGAGGGCGGGCGAATTCTGCCCCGCACCCTGCGGCGACACGGCCAGTGTCCCGACCCTTGCGGGGTCTTTGGAGTGCGGCTCAGGGATATCCCCGCGGAACTTATCGGCGCTCAGCGTCCCAGAGGGGGCTTCGACCGGCATTTGCCGGACCTCCCGTGTCTTCTCGAAAGGAACCCTCGCCCCATGGCCCGATTCAGCCGCCGACTGCCCGCGCTCCTGCTCGCATTCTTCTTCTCGTGGATGGTGCTGCCGTCCGCCTTTGCCGCGCAGCCGCAGATGGTCAGTGTCGCGGTCAAGACCCTGAACATGCGCACCGCTCCCAGCCAGCGCGCCGAGGCGCACTGGACCGTGAGCCGGGGCTATCCGCTGCGCGTGATCGGCCGCAAGGGCGACTGGCTGCGCGTCACCGATTTCGAGAACGACAAGGCCTGGGTCTTCCGTTCGATGACGAACAAGACGCCGCACCACGTGGTGAAGGCGAAGACCGCGCAGCTGCGCCGCGCACCCGGCGCGCGCAGCCCGGTCGTGAAGAAGGCCGTGTACGGTGACGTGCTGCGCACCCTCGAGCGCCGTGGCGACTGGGTGAAGGTGCGCCACGAAGGCGGCGCCACCGGCTGGGTGCTGAAGCGCTCCCTCTGGGGCTGGTAAGCGCGCGCCCGCTCAGGTCGCGGTGGCCTGGCGCACGGCGCGCTCCCAGCGCGCCATCGATTCCTCGGCCTGTGCGCGGCCCATGGTCGGCATGAAGCGGCGCTCCACCTTCCACAGCTTCGAGAGCTGGCGCGCGTCGGTGTAGACGCCGGTCGACAGCCCCGCGAGGTAGGCCGCGCCCAGCGCGGTGGTCTCGACAACCTCGGGCCGCACCACCGGAATGCCCAGCAGGTCGGCCTGGAACTGCATCAGCAGGTCGTTCACGCTCGCGCCGCCATCCACGCGCAGCTCGGCCACGGGCTTGCCGCCCGCGGCCACCGCGTCGCGGCTCATGGCCTGCAGCAGCGCGGCGCTTTGGTACGCGATGCTTTCCAGCGCGGCGCGCGCGATGTGCGCGACCGTGGTGCCGCGCGTGAGCCCGGTGATCGTGCCGCGCGCGTCCGCGTCCCAGTAGGGCGCGCCCAGGCCGGTGAAGGCCGGCACCATCATCACGCCGCCGGCGTCGGGCACGCTCTCGGCGAGCGACTGCACCTCGGCGCTGCCCTTGATGGCCTTGAGGCCGTCGCGCAGCCACTGCACCACGGCGCCGCCGACGAACACGCTGCCTTCCATCGCGTACTGCGGGGTCGCGTCGACCTGCGCGGCGCTGGTCACGAGCAGGCCGTTGTGCGAGGGCTGGAACGCGCCGCCCGTGTGCATCAGCAAAAAGCAGCCGGTGCCGTAGGTGTTCTTGGCCATGCCGGCCTCGAAGCAGGCCTGGCCGAAGAGGGCGCTCTGCTGGTCGCCGGCCACGCCGCCGATGGGCAGCGCGTGGCCCAGCAGCGCGGCGTCGGTGTCGGCAAAGTGCGAGCTCGAGGGCTGCACCTTCGGCATCAGCGCGGCGGGAATGTCCAGTGCCTTCAGCAGGTCGGCGTCCCAGTCGTTCGCGTGCACGTTGAAGAGCATGGTGCGCGAGGCGTTGCTCACGTCGGTCACGTGCACCTTGCCGCCGGTGAGCTGCCACATGAGCCAGCTGTCGACCGTGCCGAAGGCGAGTTCGCCGCGTTCGGCCTGGGCACGCGCGCCGGGCACGTTGTCGAGCAGCCAGCGCAGCTTGGTGCCCGAGAAATACGCGTCGATCACCAGGCCGGTTTTTTCGCGGATGGTGTCGCTCAGGCCCTGCTCGCGCAGCTGCGCGCACAGCGGCTCGGCGCGGCGGTCCTGCCAGACGATGGCGTGGTGCACCGGCTGGCCGGTGGTGCGGTTCCACAGCACGGTGGTCTCGCGCTGGTTGGTGATGCCGATGGCGTGGATGTCGGCGGGCTGCAGCTTCGCCTTGGCCAGCACCTCGCGCGCGGTGGCCAGCTGGCTGCGCCAGATTTCCATGGGGTCGTGCTCGACCCAGCCCGGCTGCGGGTAGATCTGCGTGAGTTCCTTCTGGGCGATGGCGACGATGCGGCCTTCGCGGTCGAACACGATGCTGCGCGAGCTGGAGGTGCCCTGGTCCAGGGCAAGCAGGTAGGTGGTCATTCGATGAGTCTGATGGGGTTCAGTTGTCGCGCGCGATCTCGAGGCGCACCTGCGCGGCATGCAGCAGGTCGGGGAAGGGCGGCGGCGGCGCGGCGTCGGTGAACAGGCGGTCGATCTGCGAGAGCGTGCCCAGCTGGATCATGGCCGGCCGGTTGAACTTGCTCGCGTCGGCCGCCAGCCACACCTCGCGCGCCTGGGCAATGATGGTCTGTGCGACCTTCACCTCGCGCAGGTCGAAGTCGCGCAGCGAGCCGTCGGCCTCGATGCTCGACACGCCGATGAGCGCGATGTCGACCTTGAACTGGCGGATGAAGTCGATGGTGGCCTCGCCCACCACGGCGCGGTCGCGCGGGCGCACCGAGCCGCCGGCCACGATCACCTCGCAGGCCGTGTTGCCACTCAGGATGGTCGCCACGTTCAGGTTGTTGGTGATCACGCGCAGGCCCGTGTGGCGCATCAGCGCCTTGGCGATGGCCTCGGTGGTGGTGCCGATGTTCAGGATCAGCGAACAGTCGTTGGGCACCAGCTCGGCCACGCGGCGCGCAATGCGCGCTTTTCCGTCGGCGTTGAGCGTTTCGCGCTGCTGGTAGCCGATGTTCTCGGTGGTCGAACTGGGCACGCGCACGCCGCCGTGGAAACGCGTGAGCAAGCCCGCATCGGCCAGCCGCTGCACGTCGCGCCGCACGGTCTGCAGCGTGACGCCCAGCATGTCGGCGAGCTGTTCGACGGTGACCGAACCGCGCGCGCGCACGGTGTCGAGGAGGTTGATCTGGCGCGGGTTGGAGTTCACAGAGGCGTCGTGGAAAGCGGAAAGACTGGGGTCGAGGGTACAGGCCGCGTCACTTTAAAACGAAAGAAAACGAAGCCGAGTAAGGGAAAACTCGGAGGAAAATCGCGCCAAAAGGAATCCAAATGAAAAAACGCGAAAATACAATCTCGGCCTTTGCTGACAAAAGTCACGAACCTACGGACCTCCAGCCTGTGACCGATTTCTCCTCTCCAGCGGCCGAACCCGCCACCGATTGCGATGTGCTGATCGTCGGCGGTGGCATCAACGGCTGCGGCATTGCGCGCGACCTGGCCGGCCGGGGCTGGCGCGTGGTCCTGTGCGAGAAGGACGACCTGGCCTCGCACACCTCGTCGTCTTCCACCAAGCTGATCCACGGCGGGCTGCGCTACCTCGAGTACTACGAGTTCTCGCTGGTGCGCAAGGCGCTGCAGGAGCGCGAGGTGCTGCTCAAGAGCGCGCCGCACATCATGTGGCCGCTGCGCTTCGTGATGCCGCACGACCCCTCGATGCGCCCGGCCTGGATGATCCGCATCGGCCTGTTCATGTACGACCACCTGGCCAAGCGCGAGGTGCTGCCGCCGTCGCGCGGCATCGACCTGCGCCAGCACCCGGCCGGCGCGCCGCTCAAGGCGCAGTACAAGCGCGGTTTCGTGTACTCCGACGGCTGGGTCGACGACGCGCGGCTGGTGGTGCTCAATGCCATCGATGCGCGCTCGAAGGGCGCCGAAGTGCTCACGCGCACGCGCTGCATCCATGCGCAGCGCGGCGCCGACGGCTGGGTCGCGACGCTCGAAGGCCCCGATGGCGCGCACCGCACCGTGCGCGCGCGCGCCGTGGTGAACGCGGCCGGCCCGTGGGCCGAATCCTTCCTGCGCGGCGTGGCCCAGTCGGCGCGCGGCGAGGCGCTGGCCACCAAGAGCCTGCGGCTCGTGAAGGGCAGCCACATCATCGTGCCGCGCCTGTTCGACCACGACCACGCCTACATCTTCCAGAACCCCGACAAGCGGATCATCTTCGCCATCCCCTACCAGGGCGCGTTCACGCTGATCGGCACCACCGACATCGAGATCAGCGGCGACGACCCCGGCGCCGCGCGCATCGCGCAGGAAGAAATCGACTACCTGTGCACCCAGGCCAGCCGCTACTTCGACAAGGCCATCGTGCCGGCCGACGTGGTGTGGACCTACTCGGGCGTGCGCCCGCTGCTGGACGACGCCTCGGGCGACCCCTCGGCCGTCACGCGCGACTACCTGCTCGAATCGAACACCACCGCCGCGCCGCTGCTGTCGGTGTGGGGCGGCAAGATCACCACCTTCCGCAAGCTGGCCGAGGATGCGGCCGACGAGGTCGGCAAGATGCTCGGCCAGTCGAACGCCCAGCGTCCGGCCTGGACCGACGGCGCCTTCCTGGCCGGCGGCGACCTGTCGGCCTGGATCGGCGCGCCCAAGCGCCCCGACGACGACTTCGGCCGCTTCGTGGCGGCCGTTCAGGCGAAGTACCCCTGGCTCGACGCCCAGGTCGCGCTGCGGCTGGCGCGCGGCTACGGCGCGCGCGTGGCCGAACTGGTCGGCGAGGCGCAGTCGCTGGCCGACATGGGCGCCGAGGTGGCGCCCGGCCTGTACGAGCGCGAGCTGCGCTTTTTGCAGGCGCGCGAATGGGCCGTGAGCTCGGACGACGTGCTCTGGCGCCGCACCAAGCTCGGCCTGCACTACACGCCCGCCGAGCGCGAGCAGGTGGCGATCTGGCTGCAGGCCAACGCAAAGAACAACAACGACACCGTGGAAGTGGAGGTGAGCTGATGCAGCTGACTCTGGAGCGCGTCACCAAGAAGGTCGGCGCGCAAACCTGGCTCTACGAGCAGAGCATTGCGCCCAAAAGCGGCGCGGTGACCGTGCTGCTCGGTGCCACGCAGGCCGGCAAGACCAGCCTGATGCGCCTCATGGCCGGGCTCGACACGCCGAGCACCGGGCGTGTGCTGGTGGACGGCAAGGACGTCACCGGCACGCCGGTGCGCGAGCGCAATGTCGCGATGGTCTATCAGCAGTTCATCAACTACCCCTCGCTCAAGGTGGCCGACAACATCGCCTCGCCGCTGAAGCTGCGCGGCGAATCGAACATCGACGCGCGGGTGAAGGCGCTGGCCGACAAGCTGCACATCGGCATGTTCCTCGACCGCTACCCGCAGGAGCTGTCGGGCGGCCAGCAGCAGCGCGTGGCGCTGGCGCGCGCGCTCGCCAAGAACGCACCGCTCATGCTGCTCGACGAGCCGCTGGTCAACCTCGACTACAAGCTGCGCGAAGGCCTGCGCGAAGAACTCACGCAGCTCTTCGCCACCGGCGACTCGACCGTCATCTACGCCACCACCGAGCCCGGCGAAGCGCTGCTGCTGGGCGGCTACACGGCCGTGATGGACGCCGGCGAGCTGCTGCAGTACGGCCCGACCGCCGAGGTGTTCCATGCGCCGCAGTCGCTGCGCGTGGCGCGCGCCTTCAGCGATCCGCCGATGAACCTGCTGGCGGGCACTGCCGCGGCCGGTCGCGTGCAGCTCGCGGGCGGGCCCGCGCTGACGCTGGCCCTGCCGGAAAGCGTGTCGGGCACGGTCACGGTCGGCCTGCGCGCGAGTGCCTTGAACGTGAACGCGGGGGAGGGCGACATCGCCTTGCCCGGCAAGGTGGAGCTGGCCGAAATTTCGGGCTCCGACACCTTCGTGCACGTCGACACGGCGGTGGGCGAACTGGTGGCGCAGCTCACCGGTGTGCACCGCTTCGAGCTGGGCGCTTCGATCACGCTGTACTTCAGCGCATCGCAGGCCTATGTGTTCGATGCCAGCGAAAAGCTGGCACTGGCGCCGGCTTGGCGCAAAGGAGCTTGAGATGGCACGCATCGATCTCGACCTGGCCCACGCCTACCGCGCCAACCCCACGCAGGACAGCGACTACGCGCTGCTCCCGCTGAAGATGAGCTTTCGCGACGGCGGCGCGTACGCCCTGCTAGGCCCCTCGGGCTGCGGCAAGACGACCATGCTCAACATCATCTCGGGCCTGCTCGTGCCTTCGCAGGGCAGCGTGAGTTTCGACGGCCGCGACATGACGCGCGCCACGCCGCAGGAACGCAACATCGCGCAGGTGTTCCAGTTCCCGGTGATCTACGACACCATGACCGTGGCCGAGAACCTCGCGTTCCCGCTGCGCAACCGCAAGGTGCCCGAAGACCAGATCAAGAAGCGCGTCGGCGAGATCGCCGAAATGCTCGACATGAGCGGCCAGCTCAACCAGCGCGCGGCGGGCCTGGCGGCCGATGCCAAGCAGAAGATCTCGCTGGGCCGCGGTTTGGTGCGCAGCGACGTGTCGGCGGTGCTGTTCGACGAACCGCTCACCGTGATCGACCCGCACCTGAAGTGGCAGCTGCGCCGCAAGCTCAAGCAGATCCACCGCGAGCTCAAGCTCACGCTGATCTACGTGACGCACGACCAGGTCGAGGCGCTGACCTTCGCCGAAGAGGTGGTGGTCATGACGCGCGGCAAGGCCGTGCAGGTGGGCAGCGCCGAGGCGCTGTTCGAGCGGCCGGCCCACACCTTCGTGGGGCATTTCATCGGCTCGCCGGGCATGAACTTCTTGTCGGCCCACAGCGCCAACGGCGCACTCGAAGTGGCGGGCACGCCGCTGGTGCCCACGCGCGAGCTGCCGCCCGGCGCGCTCAAGATCGGCATCCGGCCCGAGTACCTGCGCCTGTCGAATGCGGGTGCGGCCGGCGCCGTGCCGGCGGTGGTGAAGCAGGTGCAGGACGTCGGCACGCACGCGATGCTCAGCGCCGAAGTCGACGGCGGCGTGGTCAAGGTGCGCATGCATTCGGACGAACAGCCGCCCTCGGTGGGCGACACGGTGTGGCTGCGGGTGCTCGACACCCACACCTGCTACTACAAGGACGAGGAACTGGTCGCATGAACCCGACGAACAAGCCGATCAACCAGAAGGCGTGGTGGCTCGTGCTGCCGGTGCTGATCTGCGTGGCCTTCTCGGCCATCGTGCCGCTGATGACGGTGGTCAACTACTCGGTGCAGGACATCATCTCGCCCGATCGGCGCGTGTTCGTCGGCACCGAATGGTTCGCTGCCGTGATGCGCGACGACGAGCTGCACCAGGCGCTGTGGCGCCAGCTGGGCTTCTCGCTGTCGGTGCTGCTGGTCGAGATTCCGCTGGGCATCGCGCTCGCGCTGTCGATGCCGGCCACCGGCTGGAAGTCGTCGGCGGTGCTGGTGGTGGTGGCGCTGTCGCTGCTCATTCCATGGAACGTGGTGGGCACCATCTGGCAGATCTACGGCCGTGCCGACATCGGCCTTTTGGGCCACGCGCTGCAGGTCATGGGCATCGAATACAACTACACCGGCAGCGCGACCGACGCCTGGCTCACGGTGCTGGTGATGGACGTGTGGCACTGGACGCCGCTGGTGGCCTTGCTCTGCTACGCCGGCCTGCGCTCGATTCCCGACGCCTACTACCAGGCCGCGCGCATCGACGGCGCCAGCAAGTTCGCGGTGTTCCGCTACATCCAGCTGCCCAAGATGCGTGGCGTGCTGATGATCGCGGTGCTGCTGCGCTTCATGGACAGCTTCATGATCTACACCGAGCCCTTCGTGCTGACGGGCGGCGGGCCGGGCAACGCGACCACCTTCCTGAGCCAGTACCTCACGCAGAAGGCCGTGGGGCAGTTCGACCTCGGGCCGGCGGCGGCGTTCTCGCTGATCTATTTCCTGATCATTTTGTTGTTCTGCTTCGTGCTCTACAACTGGATGCAGCGGGTCGGTACGCAAGAAGTGGAGAAAGAACAATGAACGAAAAACGCTTCCACAAGCGCAGCATCTTCTTGCTGCTGTACATCCTGTTCGCGCTGTTGCCCATCTACTGGATGGTCAACATGAGCTTCAAGACGAACGAGGAGATCCTGTCGAGCTTCTCGTTCTTCCCGCAGCAGCTCAGCTGGGCCAACTACGCGCGCATCTTCACCGACGAGTCGTGGTACTCAGGCTACATCAACAGCCTGATCTACGTGGCGATCAACACGGTGATCTCGCTCACCGTGGCGCTGCCGGCGGCCTACGCGTTCTCGCGCTATTCGTTCCTGGGCGACAAGCACGTGTTCTTCTGGCTGCTGACCAACCGCATGACGCCGCCCGCGGTGTTTTTGCTGCCGTTCTTCCAGCTGTACAGCACCGTGGGCCTCATGGACACGCACCTGGGTGTGGCGCTGGCGCACCTGCTGTTCAATGTGCCGCTGGCGGTGTGGATTCTCGAAGGCTTCATGAGCGGCATCCCGCGCGAGATCGACGAGACGGCCTACATCGACGGCTACTCGTTCCCGCGCTTCTTCCTCACCATCTTCCTGCCGCTCATCAAGGCCGGCGTGGGCGTGGCGGCGTTCTTCTGCTTCATGTTCAGCTGGGTCGAGCTGCTGCTGGCGCGCACGCTCACGAGCGTGAACGCCAAGCCCATCGTGGCGACGATGACGCGCACGGTGAGCGCCTCGGGCATGGACTGGGCGACGCTGGCCGCGGCCGGCGTGCTCACCATCGTGCCTGGCGCGATCGTGATCTGGTTTGTGCGCCACTACATCGCAAAAGGCTTTGCGATGGGCCGCGTCTAAGGAGACCGAGACATGTTCGACTGGATGGTCTGGACCACCCCGGTGGCCGTTTTCTTCAGCTGCATCGCGCTCATGCTGGTCGGCATGACGGTGTGGGAATTCAAGTCGCCCACCACGATGCGCCGCGGCTGGCTGCCCATTGCCACCACGCGCGGCGATCGGCTCTTCATCGGCCTCTTGTCCGCGGCCTACGTCAACCTGATCTTCGTCGGCCTGGCCGGCAAGGTGCAGGAGTGGCTGAGCCTGGAGGCCGAGCCCTCGATCTGGATCGGCTTCGTGCTGTCGATGCTCGTGCTGGCGCTCGTGATGCGCAAAGGCTAGCCCACCGATTTCGTCAACGCGTCCGGCTCTCCGCCTCCCCGGAGCCGCGATGAAAAAACCGGGGAAGCACAACCGAGGAGACACATTCATGAAGATGCGCTACACGGCATTGGCAATGGCGGCGGCGATGGTCGCCGCGCACGGCGCATGGGCCGCAGAGCCCGAAGCCAAGAAATGGATCGACAGCGAGTTCCAGCCGTCGACCCTGAGCAAGGACCAGCAGGCGGCCGAGATGAAGTGGTTCATCGACGCGGCCAAGAAGCTGCAGGCCAAGGGCGTCAAGGAAATCTCGGTGGTGTCGGAGACCATCACCACGCATGAATACGAATCGAAGACGCTGGCCAAGGCCTTCGAGGAAATCACCGGCATCAAGGTCAAGCACGACCTGATCCAGGAAGGCGACGTGGTCGAGAAGCTGCAGACCTCGATGCAGTCGGGCAAGTCGATCTACGACGGCTGGATTTCCGACTCCGACCTGATCGGCACGCACTACCGCTACGGCAAGATGATGAACCTCACCGACTACATGGCCGGTGCGGGCAAGGAGTACACCAACCCCGGGCTCGACCTCAAGGACTTCATCGGTACCAAGTTCACCACCGCGCCCGACGGCAAGCTCTACCAGCTGCCCGACCAGCAGTTCGCCAACCTGTACTGGTTCCGCGCCGACCTGTTCGATCGCAAGGACCTGAAGGACAAGTTCAAGGCCAAGTACGGCTATGACCTGGGCGTGCCGCTGAACTGGAGCGCCTACGAGGACATCGCCGAGTTCTTCAGCGTCGACGTGAAGACCATCGACGGCAAGCCGATCTACGGCCACATGGACTACGGCAAGAAGGACCCGTCGCTGGGCTGGCGCTTCACCGATGCGTGGCTCTCGATGGCCGGCACCGCCGACATCGGCACCCCCAACGGCATGCCGATCGACGAATGGGGCATCCGCGTGGCCGACGACAAGTGCACGCCCGTGGGCGCGGCCGTGTCGCGCGGCGGTGCGACCAACTCGCCGGCCGCCGTGTACGCGCTCACCAAGTACATCGACTGGATGAAGAAGTACGCGCCCAAGGAAGCCATGGGCATGACCTTCGGCGAAGCCGGCCCGGTGCCCGCGCAGGGCCAGATCGCCCAGCAGATCTTCTGGTACACGGCCTTCACGGCCGACATGACCAAGAAGGGCCTGCCCGTGGTGAACGAGGACGGCACGCCCAAGTGGCGCATGGCGCCCGGCCCGAACGGCCCGTACTGGAAGCAGGGCATGCAGAACGGCTACCAGGACGTGGGTTCGTGGTCGTTCTTCAACGGCCATGACGCCAACAAGACCGCCGCCGCCTGGCTCTACGCCCAGTTCGTGACCTCCAAGAGCGTCTCGCTCAAGAAGACCATCGTGGGCCTGACCCCGATCCGCGAATCGGACATCCAGAGCAAGGCCATGACCGACATGGCGCCCAAGCTGGGCGGCCTGGTCGAGTTCTACCGCAGCCCGGCCCGCGTGGCATGGACGCCCACCGGCACCAACGTGCCCGACTACCCCAAGCTGGCGCAGCTGTGGTGGAAGAACGTGGCCGAGGCCGTCACGGGCGAGAAGACCCCGCAGAAAGCCATGGACAACCTGGCCGACGAGATGGACAACGTGATGGGCCGCCTGCAACGCGCCGGCATGGCCCACTGCGCGCCCAAGCTCAACGCCAAGGGCGACCCGAACAAGTGGCTCAGCGACCAGCACGCCCCGTGGAAGAAGCTGGCCAACGAGAAGCCCAAGGGCGAGACCATCGACTACAACAAGCTGCTGAGCGCCTGGAAGGCCGGCAAGGTGCGCTGATCGGCGCTTCGCCAGCAGCAATTGCAAACAAGGGCCGCGCCGCGAGGTGCGGCCCTTTTTCGCTTTCTGGCGCCTTGGTTCGTCGGATTCACGCGACGCCATGACCTATGGCAGATGCACCTTTGAAAAGGTTCGCTTACATTCGACGGCCCCCGCCACGGCCCGCCAGTGAATCCAAGTTCTTCCAGCCCCACCGCCAGCCCTCCTGCCACCCCGAGCGCGCGTGTCAAACGCGTCCTGCTGATCCAGTACTCGCAGACCGGGCAACTCGACCGCGTGGCCGGGCAGATCGCCGCGCCGCTGCGCGCCGACCCGGGCATCGAACTGCGCGTGGAAACGTTGCGGCCGCTGCAGCGCTTTCCCTTTCCCTGGCCCTTCCTGACCTTCTTCGACGCGTTCCCCGAGTCGGCCCACCTGAAGCCGGGCCCGCTGGCGCCGCTGACGCTCACGGGCGACGAAGACTTCGACCTCGTCATCCTGCCGTACCAGGTCTGGTTCCTGGCGCCTGCGCAGCCGGTCGTGGCCTTCCTGCAGCACCCCGTGGCGGCACGGCTGCTCAAGGGAAAACCCGTGGTCACGGTCATCGCCTGTCGCAACATGTGGCTGCTGGCCCACGAAAAGCTCAAGGGCCTGCTCGCCGCCACCGGCGCGCGCCTGATCGACAACGTGGTGCTCACCGACCCGGGCCCCACGCTCGCCACCTTCTTCACCACGCCGGCCTGGCTCATCTGGGGCCGCAAGCGCGGCTTCTGGGGCATGCCCGACGCGGGGCTGAGCGAGGAACAGATCCGCGGCTGCGGCCGTTTCGGCCGGGCCCTGCGCGACGCGCTGCACGCAGGCCGCGAGCAGGGCGATGCGCCCTTGCTGGCCGGGCTGGGCGCGGTGCGCGCCCAGGCGCGGTTGCTCATCAGCGAGAAGGCCGGCACGCGCAGCTTCTACCTGTGGGGCAAGCTGATCATGGCGGCCGGCGGGCCGGGCGCGGCGGTGCGCAAACCGCTGCTCTTGCTGTACGTGCTGTTTCTGCTGGCACTGATCGTCACCGTCGTGCCGGTGAGCCTGACGCTGCAGGCCCTGCTGCGGCCGTTGTTCCGAGGGTGGCTGACTAAAATGACGGCTCAATTCGAGCGCCCGTCGGGCTCTGCCACGGACCGGCTCCCTCTCTATGACGACTGATGTTTTCCTGACCCGCACCGCTGCCTTCCTGCCTTTTTCTCCGGTCAGCAACGAAGACATCGAAGAAGTGTTGGGCCGCATCGGCGGCAAGGTGTCGCGTGCGCGACGCCTCATCCTGCGCAGCAACGGCATCCAGTCGCGCCACTACGCCATCGACCGTGCCACCGGCCAGCTGGCCATGACCAACGCACAGCTCACCGCCGCGGCCATCCGCGCGCTGGGCGACGACATCGGCCAAGTCGACTGCCTGGTCACCGGCACCTCGCTGCCCGACCAGCTCATGCCCAACCACGCGGTGATGGTGCACGGCGAACTGGGCTGGCCCCGGCTCGAGGTGGTGGCCTGCGCCGGCATCTGTCTGGCCGGCGCGGCGGCGCTCAAGCATGCGTGGCTGTCGGTGCGCGCGGGCGACGCGCGGCGCGCGGTCGCCACGGGCTCCGAGCTGGCCTCGGCTGTGATGCGCGGGATCAACTTCGAGGCCGAGCTCGAGCACAAGCTCGAAGCGCTCGAAGCGCGCCCCGAGATCGCCTTCGAGAAAGACTTCCTGCGCTGGATGCTGTCCGACGGCGCCGGCGCGGTGCTGCTGGAGCGCGAGCCGCGCGGGCCGCTGTCGCTGCGCGTCGAATGGATCGAGCTGTCGTCGGCGGCGCACGAGCTGCCGGTGTGCATGTATGCCGGCGCCGACAAGAACGAACAGGGCGGCCTCGACGGCTGGGCCCGCACCTCGCCGGCCGACTGGCAGCGCGACTCGACCTTCGCCGTCAAGCAGGACGTGCGCCTGCTCAACGACAACATCGTGCGCGCCACGCTGGCCGAGCCGCTGGCCGCCATCATCGAGCGGCGCGGGCTCAAGACCGACGACATCGACTGGTTCCTGCCGCACCTGTCGTCGCACTATTTCGTCGAACCCGTGGCAGCGAGCCTGGCGTCGCTGGGCCTTCCGATTCCGCGCGAGCGCTGGTTCAGCAACCTCGCGACCAAGGGCAACACGGGCTCGGCCTCGCCGTACATCATGCTCGACGAGCTGTTCCGCTCGGGCCGCATCAAGCCGGGCCAGAAGCTCCTGATGTTCGTGCCCGAAAGCGGCCGCTTCTCGAGCGGCTTCATCTACCTGGAGGCTGTGTAGCCATGGACCTCGATGCCGTGCCGCAAGAGGGCAACGCAACCCTCGCAGGCCATTCCAAGCTGATGTACGCCCGCGACGCGCAAGGCCGCGTCGTCACCACCACCTCGAAGGGGTGGGAGGCGGAAGAGATCGTCACCAGCCACGCGGTCGATGTGCTCATCGAGCAGGCGCAGGAGGCCAAGGCGCGCGTGAAGGCCGGGCTGGCCTCGCCGCTCGAATACTGGATGTACGAGCGCCGCATGGACGTGGCGCTGCTCTCGCAGACCAGCGGCTTCTGGCAATGGCGCGTGCGCCGCCACCTGCAGCCGCGCCATTTCGCCGCGTTGTCGCCGGCCCAGCTCGCCCGCTACGGCCAGGCGCTGGGGCTGCCCGTTTCCACCCTGCAAGGCCTGCCGTGAACTTCCAACACCAACAGGCGGCGCACTGCGAAAGCGGCGTCATCTCCAGCCTCATGCGCCACCACGGCGCGCCGATGAGCGAGGCGATGGCGCTCGGGTTGTCGTCGGCGCTGTCCTTCGCCTACCTGCCGTTCATCAAGCTGTCGGGCCTGCCGCTCATCTCGTACCGCATGCCGCCCAAGGCCATCATCAAGGGCCTGCTGGCGCCGATGGCTGCGCGCTTTCGCTTCGAGACCTTCCGCAGTCCGCAGGCCGGGCAGCAGCGGCTGGACGCGCTGCTGGCCGACGGCCAGCTCGTGGGCCTGCAGACCTCGGTCTACTGGCTGCCGTACTTTCCGCCGAACATGCGCTTTCACTTCAACGCGCACAACCTGCTGGTCTACGGCAAGGACGGCGACGACTACCTGATCAGCGACCCCGTGTTCGAGGAGCCCGTGCGTTGCGCCAGCGAAGACCTGTCGCGCGCGCGCTTCGCCAAGGGCGTGCTGGCACCCAAGGGCCTCATGTACTACCCGCAGGCCATCGAGCGCAAGGCGGTCGACGCCGCCTCGGTGACCCAGGCCATCCGCAAGACCGTGCGCAACATGCTCGCGCCCGTGCCCATCGTGGGTGTGCGCGGCATGCGCACGTTGGCCAAGCGCATGCAGAAGCTGTCGCCCAGCGATCCGCGCAGCGTCGACTTCATCGGCCACCTGGTGCGCATGCAGGAAGAGATCGGCACGGGCGGGGCGGGCTTTCGCTTCATCTACGCGGGCTTCCTGCAGGAGGCCGCGCAGCTGCTCGACAAGCCGCAGCTGACGCAGATGTCCGAACGCCTGATCGCCATCGGCGACGGCTGGCGCGCGTTCGCGCTCAAGGCGGCGCGCATGGTCAAGGGTCGCGAGCCGGTCGATCCGGTCGCACTCGCGGGCAAGCTGCGCGAGCAGGCGCAGCAGGAAGAAACCTTCTTTCGCGACCTCAAGGCCGCCGTCGCCTGATGCTCGAGCTTCACCAGCTCGGCTACCGTTACCCGCACGCTGACAAGGCCGCGCTGGCCGACGTGTCGCTCGCCGTGCCGCGCGGTTGCGTGCTGGGCCTGCTGGGGCCGAATGGTGCCGGCAAGACCACGCTGATCTCGCACCTGTCGGGCGCGCTCGCGGTGCAGTCGGGCGACATCCGCATCGATGGCCAGCCGTTGCAGCAGGTGCGCGCCAAGGCGCCCACGCGCATTGCCGTGGCGCCGCAGGACCAGGCCTTCTACCCGATGCTCACCGTGGCCGAGAACCTGGCCTGCTTCGCCGCGGCCGGCGGCCTCTCGGGCGCGCGAAAGAAGGCGCGCATCGACACCTGCACGCAGTTCGCGCAGCTCGAACAGTTCGCGGGCGTGCGTGCCGAGCGGCTCTCGGGCGGCCTCAAGCGCCGGCTCAACCTCGCGATCGCCTTGCTGCCCGAACCCGAGCTGATGCTGTTCGACGAGCCGACGGTGGGCGTCGATCCGCAGTCGCGCGCCTTCATCCTCGATGCCATCAAGAGCCTCGCGCAGGCCGGCGCGGCGGTGATCTACGCCTCGCACTACATGGAAGAGATCGAGGCCATCGCCGACCGCGTGGCCATCCTCGACCAGGGCCGCGTGCTGCGCGAAGGCCCGCTCGACGCGCTGCTGTCGCAAAGCGCGATGCTGCTGACCCTGGCCGCCGACGGGCTCGACGCGCAGAGGCTCTCGCGCTTCGGCACGGTGGAGCAGGGCGCGGCGCACTGGCGCATCCACCTGAACGCGGGCACCGGCCCCGGCCCCGTGCTGGCCGCGCTCGAAGCCGAAGGCATCGAGGTGCGCCAGGCCGAGTTCGGCCGGCACGACCTCGAGCAGCTGTTCATGGCGCTCACGCACCGCTCGCTGCGCGACTGACCGAACGCCATGCTCCTAGCGCTCATCAAGAAGGAACTGCTGGCCCTCGTGCGCGACATGCACGGGCTGGCCGTGCTGTTCGTGATGCCGATGGTCTTCATCGTGCTGATGTCGCTCACGCTGAAGGACATCTACCGTCCGCCGCTGGCCGAGCTGAGTTACGCGGTCGATGCGCGCGACAGCGGCACGCCCGCCAAATGGCTGCTGCAGATCTGGCAGCGCAGCCACGGCGCGCCGCAGCCGCTGGGCAGCGACTGGCAGGCGCGGCTGCGCAGCGGCACGCTCAAGTACGTGATCGTGCTGGAGCCGGGCCTGTCGGACGAACTGGAATCGGCCGCACTCTCCACGCGCGCCCACATCCGCCTGCTCGCCGAACCCGGCATCGACGCCAACCTGTTCAACGCGCTGCGCGCCGAACTCATAGGCGCCTCGGGCGAACTCAAGGCGCGGCTCGCGCTGGCGGTGCCCGGCACGGCCAGCCCTGCGCCCGACGCGTCCATCCAGGCGATGGTGCAGGCCGAGCGCTTTGCCACCGCCGGCCCGCGGCCCACGTCGGTGCAGCAGAACGTGCCGGCCTGGCTGGTGTTCGGCATGTTCTTCGTGGTGGCCTCGCTGTCCAGCCTGTTCGTGCAGGAGCGCGGCTCGGGCGCGCTCGGCCGACTGCAGAGCCTGGGCGTGTCGCGTTCGATGCTGCTGACCTCCAAGGCCTTGCCCTACCTCGGCGTGAACGCGCTGCAGGCGCTGCTGATGCTGGCGGCGGGCATCTGGTTCATGCCGCTGATCGGCGGCGATGCGCTCTCGCTCGCGGGCATCCACTGGGGCGGCCTGCTGCTGTCGCTGGCGGCCGTGAGCCTGGCGGCGGTGAGCCTGTCGCTGGCGGTGGCCTGCCTCGTCAAGAGCCATGCGCAGGCCGCCACGCTCGGGCCGATGGTGAATGTGCTGATGGCGGCGGCGGGCGGCATCATGGTGCCCAAGTTCGTCATGCCGGGCTTCATGCAGCGCATGGTCGAAATCTCTCCCATGAACTGGGGGCTCGAAGCGCTGCTCACCGTGCTGCTGCGCGGCGGCGGCGTGGCCGAGGTGCTGCCGCAGGTCGGCCGGCTGGTGGCGTTCGCGGCCCTCATGTTCTTCGTGGCTGTCTTTCTGTTTCGCAGGCGCGCACCGTGACGAGCACCGTTTCTTCTCCTGAATTCATCGCCCGCCTCAAGGCCCTTGTGCTCGAGGCTGTCGAAAAAGACGCGCCGCCCGGCGGCCTCGGCGACGACGAGCCGCTGTTCGGCCCCGAGGCGCGGCTGGACCTCGATTCGCTCGACGCGCTGCAGGTGTCGATGGCGATCCAGCAGCACTTCGGCCTCCGCATGCCCGACAGCAAGGACACGCGGCGTGCCATGACCTCGATCGCGCACCTGGCGGAACACCTGGTGCAAGCGGGCAAGGCATGAGCCTGATGCCGGTGTACCTGGCCGGCATGGGCCTGGCCTGCGTGCTCGGCGACGATGTGCCGTCCGCGCTCGCGGCGCTGCGGCGCGGCGGCGTGCCGCCCACGCCGGTGACGGTGGCCGAGGGCCTGCAGTGGCCGGTCTACACGCTGGCGGTGCCGCCCGGTGACTGGGCGCAGCGCGTGCAGCACACGGTGCGCCGCGTGGTCGCGCAGACCGGCGAGGGGCTGGACCGGCAGGGGCCTCTGTTCGTGGCCTCGTCGTCGCTCGACATCGGAGCCATGGAACATGCGCAGCACGACGCGCGGCTCAGCGGCGACCTGCAGGATTTCGCCGACATCGCCGCCGCCGCGCTCGACTGGCAGGGCCCGGTCTTCACCGTCTCGACCGCCTGCACCTCGGCGCTCAACGCGATGCTGGCAGCGGCCGACATGGTGCGCGCGGGCGAGGCGCGCGAGGCGCTGGTGATCGGCGCCGAACTCGACAACCGCTTCACCGTGGCCGGCTTCGGCGCGATGCAGCTGCTGGCGCCCGACAGCGCACGGCCCTTCGGTGCGGGGCGCCAGGGGCTGGTGCTCGGCGAAGCGGTGGCGGCGCTGCGGCTCGGATCGCTGCCCGCGCGCTGGGCGCTGCTGGGCGGCGCCAACGTGGTCGACGGCCGCAACCCCTCGGGCACCGAGGCGAGCGCGGTGCGCGCGATGTGCCGCGACACGCTGGCGCGCAGCGGCCTGCAGCCCGCGGACATCGACCTCATCAAGGTGCAGGCCGCCGGCAGCCCGGTCAACGACGCGATCGAGGTCGAGGCGCTGCGGCAGGTGTTCGCGCCGCTGCCGCCGCTGGTGTCGCTCAAGTCGGCGATCGGCCACACGCTGGGCGCGGCCGGGGCGGCGGAGCTGGCCCTGCTGGTCGGCTGCATCGAAGGCGGCGCCTGGCCGTCGGTCGGTTACGCGCTGGACGAGACGCTGGGCATCGCGCTGAGCGACGGGCCGCCGGCGCGGCTGCGCCACATCCTGCTCAACGTGGTGGGCTTCGGCGGCGGGCATGCGTCGCTGGTGCTCAAGGATTGCAACGCCGCATGACCACACCGACTTGGCGCACTGTCGCGCACGTCGTGGCGCATCCGCCGCCCGACGACTGGCGCGACGCGCTCGCGACCCGCCTGGGCCGCCGGCCGCGCCGCGTCGGCCTGTGGACCGAGCTGGCGATGTACGGCGCGCTGCGCTGCCTCGACGCGGCCGGCGAAGCCGCGCTGCCGGCGGGCGCGCGCCTGCGCGTGACCAGCCGGCGCGGCGCATGGGAGGCCACGCGCGCGGGGCTGGCGCAGCTCGACGCGGGCTTGCCGATGCCCTTCACCTTCATGCAGGGCCAGCCCGCGCTGATGCTGGCCGAGGTCGGCCGCAGCCTCGACTGGCAGGGCGATGCGAGCTTCATGCTGTGCCGCGATCTCGCACGGCCGCTGGCGCTGTCGCAGCTGGGTGCGGGGCGCGACGGGTTGCTGTTCGGGGTGGTGGAGGAGACGTTCGGCGACGTGCCGCCGCGCTCCGAATGGTGGCGGCTGGTGCCAGCCGATCAAGCGGCGATCGAGCGCTGAAGGTTCTCGCGCGCTCGCGCTTCGAGCAGTGCGTGCAGGCGCGGCGTGGCGTAGATCGCCGGGCGAGCTAGAAAGCGCTGGAGGATCGCGCGCCGGCGCGGCAGGCGAATCTCCTCGGGAACGAAACCGTATTCCGCATGCACCTGGCGCTCGTACTCGTCGAAGCGCGCGCGCTCGGCGCCGAGGATCGACAGGTCGATGTCGATCAGCAGTTCGGCGTCGCGGCCCTCGGGCACGGCGTCGTGGCGCGTGGCCATGACGAGCACGTGGACGCGTTCGGCCGACGCATCGCTCGCGCCGGCCGCCTGCAGTGCCTGTCGCGCCCAGTCGGCGCTGCGGGCTTCGTTGTCGTGCGCATGCACGTCGTAGATCGCATCGTGGAACCACAGCGCCAGCGCGACTTCGCCGGGGCGTTCGGCGAGCGCCTGTTCCCGGTCGAACCACGCGAGGCATTCGCCCAGGTGCTGCATCGTGTGGTAGTGGCGCTGCGGCTCGCCGTAGCGGCGTTGCAGTTCGAGCCGCAGCGCGTCGTCGGGCGTGGCCACGCCGAGCGCCTGCCAGGCGGCGTTCCAGTTCGCGTGCAGCGCCTGCGGTGTCATCGCGGTTACTGCTCCATCGCGGCCTTGACCTCCTGGCCGAGGTCGAGCACCGACATCGCGTAGTAGCTGCTCCAGTTGTAGCGCGTAATCACGTAGAAGTTGCGCGTGCCGGCGACGTAGGTCGGCGGCGCGTCGAGGCCGTTCTGCAGCTCGATGAGCGCCAGCAGACCCTTGTGCTTCAGGCCTTCGCCCTCGGGCACGGCACCGGCCGCCACGAAGCTGTCGGCGCTGAAGGTCGGCAGGATGTCGGGCGCCAGCAGCAGCGCCTTCTTCAGGCGCGCTTCCTCGAAATGCACCGGATAGATCGACGGCATGCCCGGCGTCCAGCCGAAGCCCTTGAAGTAGCTCGCCACCGAGCCGATCACGTCGACCGGGTTGTTCACGAGGTCGATGCGGCCGTCGCCGTCGAAGTCGACCGCGTACTTGGCGATGCTGCTGGGCATGAACTGCGGCATGCCCATGGCGCCGGCGTAGCTGCCCACGGGCGTGAGCGGGTCGTCGGCGGTGCGGCTTTCGGTGCTCAGGAAGCTTTCGAGCTCGCCGCGGAAGAAGGCGATGCGCTCGGCCGCGCGCGGGTGGCCCTGCGGGAAGTCGAAGGACAGCGTGGCCAGCGCGTCGATCACGCGAAAGTTGCCCATGTTGCGGCCGTAGATGGTCTCGACGCCGACGATGCCGACGATGATTTCCGGCGGCACGCCGTAGGTGGCCTCGGCGCGCGCGAGCGTCTCGGCGTTGGCGCGCCAGAAGCGCACGCCGGCCGCGATGCGCACCGGGTCGATGAAGCGGCTGCGGTAGGTCTGCCAGTTCTTCACGGTGCCGACGGGGCCCGGCAGCATCAGGCGCGGCACGTTGGGCAGAAAGCGCGCGGCACCGATGGTGGCGCGCACCCAGTCGCGGTCGAGGTTGCGGCGCTGGGCGACGTCGTCGGCGAACGCCATGGCGTCGTCCCGCGTGGCGTACGGGGTGCTGCCGCGCACCGGCGTGACGGCGGGGCGGCCATTGGCCTGGGGCTTCTGGGCCAGGGCGCCCGTGGGCCAGGCGACGCAGGCGGCGAGGAGGGCGGTGGCGGCCACTGCGGCGCGCAAGGGCGTGGGAAAGGCGTGTGACATGGGCACGATTGTGCCGCCCGTGCGCATGCGCACTTTCGGGGGACACATGTGGTTGCAGCCGCGCTTCAGGCGCGCGGCGGCGTGGGCGGCCAGGGCAGCCGGCGGAACTCGGCGCGCAGCGCGGCGAGCGAGGCCGATGGGCCGGACGCGGCGGGCGCGTAGCGCTGGGCTTCGAGCTTCAGCAGCCAGTCGCGCACGGCCTGCGCGGCGGGCCCGAAGCGGGCGTCGGCGGCCTGGGCCATCTGACGCGGCGGCGCCGTCTCGGGCAGCGGCAGGCCGGCCTTGGCCAGGCGCGCTCGGGCCCGGCCCAGCAGGCGCAGCCACGGGTCGTGCCGGCTGCGCTCCCACAGCGTCCAGCCGGCGCCGGCCAGGCTCGCGGCCACCAGCAGGTACAGCAGCACGTAGCCCAGGTCTTCCAGGCTCGGGGCGTTGAAGCCGAGGGTCTTGAGCAGGTCGAGCTGGCGGCTCTGCGTGTAGTTGAGCACCCACTGGTTCCAGCCGTTGTTCACGGCCTCCCAGGCGGCGCGCAGGTTCTGCACCAGCGTCGGGCTCATGACGCCGATGGCGCCGGCCAGCAGGCCGGGCTGCGGCGTGAGGCGCTGGAACTGCCCGATGCGCCCGGGCGCGACCGAGCCGGTCGGGTCGACGCGCACCCAGCCCGCACCTTCTTGCCAAACTTCGGCCCAGGCGTGCGCGTCGCTCTGGCGCACCACCCAGTAGTTGTCGACGTTGTTGAGCTCGCCGCCCTGGTAGCCGGTGACGATGCGCGCCGGAATCTGCAGATTGCGCATCAGCACCACGAAGGCCGAGGCGATGTGCTCGCAGAAGCCTTCCTTGCGGTCGAACCAGAACTCGTCGGCGGTCTCGTCGCCGTACACGCCGGGCTCCAACGTGTAGGTGTAGCCGCCGGTGCGCAGGCGTCGCAAGGCGGCCTGCACGAAGGCGTTGGCATCGGCGCCGGCCAGCGCGGGGTCGGCGCGCATCTGGGCGGCGAGCGCGGCGGTGCGCGGGTTGCTGCCGGGCGGCAGCACCAGGTAGGGCTGGAGCCGGCCACCGGTGCGCACGATCGGGCCGCTCTGGAACTGTGGATGGCTCTCGGCGCGGTAGCGCACGAGGTCGGTGATCGGCCGGTTCACGAACCACTGCAGGTCGGGCGTGCCGGTGACCTCGTAGCCGGGCACCTCGGGCGCACGTGGCGCAGCGTCGAGCGTGAGCAGCCACGGGCGCTGGCTGGCTTCGAGCGTGACCTCGTAGCGCACCGGCTCACCGCGCGTGCGCAGGTTCGGCATCGCCTGCCCGCTGCGCGCCCAGGTCGGCAGTGCGGTCCACTCGCGGCCGTCGAACTGCGCCAGCACGGGGCCGCGGAAGTACAGCTGGCTCTGCGGCGGCGCGCGGTTGTCGTCGAACTTGATGCGTGCCGCGATGCTCCCGTCGAGCGCCAGCTCGGCGATGGTGCCGACCCGCATCGTGTTCGACAGGCCGGTGCGCCCGGCCATGGCGTCGCCGGGCGTGCCCCACAGCGGTGCGAAGCGCGGGAACAGCAGGAACAGCGCGAGCATCACCGGTGCCCCCGCCAGCGCCATCCAGCCGGCCATGCGCGCGGCCTGCATCAGCGGCGGCCGGCCCACCGGCATGTGGGCGTTGACCAGCGCCGTCAGCAGGCCCAGCAGCGCCAGCAGCATGGTGAAGGCGGTGAGCAGCGACTGCGAATAGAAGAAGTTCGTGAGCATCGCGAAGAAGCCCAGGAAGAAGACCACGAAGGCGTCGCGCCGGGCGCGCAGCTCCAGCGTCTTGAGCGCCAGCAGGCACACGACCAGCGTGACGCCCGCGTCGCGGCCCAGCAGCGTGCGGTGGGTGGCGTAGGTGGCGGCCAGCGCCAGCGCCAGCAGCGCGATGCGCCACCACTTGCTGGGCAGCGGGCGCGCCTGTACCGCCAGCGAGGCGCGCCACAACAGCACCATGGCGGTGATGGCCGAGCACCACCACGGCAGCTCGTCCACCTGCGGCAGCAGGATGAGGCCGATGACGCACAGCAGGAACAGCGTGTCCCGTGCGTCCCTCGGCAGCGCGGTGAGTTCGCGTACGACCCGGTTCATGCGGCGACCCCGTTCATGCGCACAGCGCCAGCGCTTCGAGGCAGGCGCGCCGGTGCGCCTCACCCTGCGACGGTTTCACCGTGCGGCCGGCGACGCGCACGCCGTAGTCGACGCCGAGCCGGTCGGCCATCAGCACCCAGGCGCACAGGCGCGACAGGCGGGCCTCGGTGTCGGGCAGCGCGGCGGCGTGCGCGTCGAGCCAGAGCTCCTCGCGCTGCGTGTGCTGCGTGTCGCGGCTCACCAGGTCTTCGGAGCCGTTGGCCTGCGCGCGGGCGGCCTTCTTCCAGACCACGAGCTTGAGCGGATCGCCGCGCCGGTAGGCCCGCACACCGTCGTATTCGCCGGCGTTCTGCGCCCGCACCGCGGCCGATGCGGCGGCGGGCCCCGAGAGCGGCTCGCCCGCCGGCAGCGGCGGCGGGTGGGCCTCGGGCGTCGGGTACACGAGCAGCTGCGCGGCCGGGCGCCAGACGGTCCAGACGCGGAAGGTACCGAGCGGAAAGCGCGTCTCGGCGGTCAGCGGCGGCACCGGGTGCAGGCCGCGCCGCTCGGGCTGGAAGGCGATCTCCACCGTGGCCGTGCCTTCGGCGGGCACGTCGGTCCAGGCCCACTGGCCGCTGCCGCGCACGGCCATGCCGATGCCGTAGCGCACGCTGCGCCGTTCGTTGTGCAGCACCACGCGCAGCACCGCCGCGGCGCCCGCGAACTGCGCTTCGGGCGGCACCATGCGCAGCGCCAGCCCGCGCAGCGTGGCGTGGCACACATGCATGCCCACGGCGACACTGCCCGCCAGCAGGAAGGTCAGCAGGTAGCCCAGGTTGAGCTGGTAGTTGATCGACGCCACCAGCAGCACCAGCAGCGTGGCCGCCAGCGTCCAGCCGGCACGCGTGGGCACGATGTAGACGTTGCGCTGGGTGAGTTCGAGCGTGTCCGACGGGGCCCGGCGCGAGAGGAACCAGCCGTCGATGCGCGAACGCAGGACGCCGACAGGGTTCACGGCAGCGGCACCGCGGCGATCATGGCGCGCACCTGTTCGACGGCGCCGCGGCCGGCGTCGCCCACGGGCGTGAGGCGGTGCGCGATGGTCTGCGGCAGCACGGCCTGCACGTCGTCGGGCGCCACGTAGTTCCGGTTGGCCAGCAGCGCCTGCGCCTTGGCGGCGCGCAGCACGGCGATGCCCGCGCGCGGCGACAGGCCCTGCAGGAACCAGCGGCCCGAGCGGGTCGCGGCAATCAGGTCCTGCAGGTAGTTCAGCAGCGGCTCGGCCGCATGCACCTGTTGCACGCGCTGCTGCAGGGCGGTGAGTTCGCCGGCGGTCAGCATCGCGGGCAGGCCGGCGAGCATCTCGCGGCGGTCGGCGCCGGCCAGCAGCTGGCGCTCGGCCGCGCGGTCGGGGTAGCCCAGCGAGATGCGCATCAGGAAGCGGTCGAGCTGCGACTCGGGCAGCGCGAAGGTGCCGAGCTGGTCCTGCGGGTTCTGCGTGGCGATCACGAAGAAGGGCGAGGGCAGGGGGCGGGTCTCGCCCTCGACCGTGACCTGCTTTTCTTCCATCGCCTCGAGCAGCGCGCTCTGGGTCTTGGGGCTGGCGCGGTTGATCTCGTCGGCCAGCAGCACCTGCGCGAAGATCGGCCCGGGGTGGAACACGAAGGCCTGCTGGCCCCGGTCGTAGATCGCCACGCCCGACAGGTCGCCCGGCATCAGGTCGGCCGTGAACTGCACGCGCGAGAACTGCAGGCCGAAGGTGTGCGACAGCGCATGGGCCAGGGTGGTCTTGCCGACCCCCGGCACGTCCTCGATCAGCAGGTGCCCGCCCGCCAGCAGACAGGCCACGCAGTCGCGCACCTGGGCCTCTTTGCCAACAATCACCGTGTTAAGCTGACTCAGCAAAGTGGCTAGCTTCGCAGCAACGTCCATATTTGTATCCATATGCAAACGATACCGTAAGACCTTGCGGCCCCATGCTGCGTGAGGTCTAGACGCGACGACACGAGACACGGCGAGAGATGGGCAAGACAGGCTACTTCACGCATCGCGACTTCTGGAAGCACGACATGGGCAACGGGCATCCCGAATGCCCCGAGCGGCTGGATGCCATCGAAGACCGGCTGCTGTTGACCGGCGTCGGCGACGCGCTGGCGCGGGGCGAGGTGCCCCTGGCCACGCTGGAACAGATCACCCGGGCCCACAGCCACGCGCATGTCGAACACCTCGAGGAGCTGCAGCAGCGCCTTGTGGCCGATGCGCCCGCCGGCGGCCCCGACCATGCGCAGGTCGACCCCGACACCGTGCTGACCCGCTTCACCCTGCTGGCCGCGCGCCGCGCCGCGGGTGCCGCCGTGGCGGCCACCGATGCCGTGATGGCCGGCGAGATCGAGAACGCCTTCTGCCCCGTGCGCCCGCCGGGCCACCATGCCTGCCGCGAGCAGGCCATGGGCTTTTGCTTCTTCAACAACGTGGCCATTGCCGCGCTGCACGCGCTCGAGGTGCACGGGCTGGACCGCGTGGCCATCGTCGATTTCGACGTGCACCACGGCAACGGCACCGAGAACATCCTGTCGAACGATCCGCGCGTGCTGATGGTCGGGTTCTTCCAGCATCCGTTCTATCCGTACAGCGGCACCGAACACCCGGCGTCGAACATGCTGAACCTGCCGATCCCGGCCTACACCAAGGGCATGGACGTGCGCGAGCTGGTCGAGGCGATCTGGATGCCCCGGCTCGAGGCCTTCAAACCGCAGATGGTGTTCATCAGCGCCGGCTTCGACGCCCACCGCGAGGACGAACTGGGCCAGCTCGGCCTGAACGAAAACGACTTCGCCTGGATCACTGGCCGCGTGCGCGATGTCGCCAAGCGCCATGCGCGCGGGCGCATCGTCTCGCTGCTCGAGGGCGGCTATCACCTCGATGCCCTGGCGCGCAGCGTGGAAGCGCACATCCGCGTGCTGGCGGACCTGTAACCCGGTTGGCGCCCGCGGGGCGCCCTGTTTCTTTCACCGATGAATTTCAATTTCGACGACTTCCTCCAGCGCCTGCGACAGGTCGACGCGCACGGCCTGGGCATCGAACTCGCCGTGCTCGTGGCCTGCGTGGGCGTGGCATGGGCGGTGTGCAAATGGTTCGGGCGCGACCAGCCCAAGGATTCGATCTGGTTCGGCGAGCGCACCTTCGACGGCCTGCTGTTCCCGCTGCTCGCGCTGGTGCTCACCGGCATTGCGCGTCGCCTGGCGCTCGACCTGCTGCCCGTGGTGCTGGTGCTGCGCATCGCCGTGCCGGTGTTCCTGTCGCTGGCGGTCATCCGGCTGTTCGCGCGGGTGCTGCGGGCCGTGTTTCCCACCTCGAGCCTGGTGCGGCTGATCGAGCGCACCATCTCTTGGCTGGCCTGGATCGCCGCCGTGCTGTGGATCGTCGGGCTGCTGCCGCCGGTGCTGGCCGAACTGGACGACATCACGCTGGCCTTCGGCAAGACCCGCGTGAGCCTGCAGACCATCATCCAGGGCGCGCTGTCGGCGGGGCTGGTGCTGATGATCGCGCTGTGGATCTCCAGCACCATCGAAAAACGCATCCTGCGCGAGGCCGTGAGCGACCTGTCGATGCGCAAGGTGGCGTCGAACGCGGTGCGCGCCTTCCTGCTGCTGATCGGCCTCTTGTTCGCGCTGTCGGCGGTGGGGGTCGACCTCACGGCGCTGTCGGTGCTGGGCGGCGCGCTCGGCGTGGGCCTGGGCTTCGGCCTGCAGAAGCTGGCGGCCAACTACGTGAGCGGCTTCGTGATCCTGCTGGAGCGCTCGATCCGCATCGGCGACAACGTGAAGGTCGACACCTTCGAAGGCCGCATCACCGACATCAAGACGCGCTACACGCTCATCCGCGCGGGCAACGGGCGCGAGGCGATCGTGCCGAACGAATCGCTCATCACCGGCCGGGTCGAGAACCTGTCGCTGGCCGACCGCAAGTTCAACATCACGACCAACATCGTGGTCGGCTACGAGAGCGACGTGGCGCAGGTGCAGGGCATCCTGTGCGACGCCGCCAAGGCCCAGCCGCGCGTCATGACCGACCCGGCGCCCATCGCCTACCTCGTCACCTTCGCGCCCGACGGCCTGGAATTCAGCCTGAACTTCTGGGTCGCCGACCCTGACAAGGGCAAGGACAACGTGCGCTCGGCCATCAACATCGCCATCCTCGAAGGACTGCGCGCCGCCCGCATTGACATTCCCTATCCGCAGCGGGTGCTGCGAGTGGAATCTTTGCCGGCGGGAGTGGCCGCAGCGCCTCCCGCTGTTTTATAATCACGGAAAAGCACGATCGTTCTTTTTTGGCCCTCGAGGCCGACAAGAAGAATGGAGAGGCAGCCAAGGCCGGCGTCCTAAAATGGCAGGCTGCTCTCGAAGCCCCCCTTTTTGCAATCCAATGGAGTCAAGTCAATGAAGGTTCTTGTGCCTGTCAAACGGGTCGTCGATTACAACGTGAAGGTGCGCGTCAAGAGCGACGGCACCGGGGTGGACATTGCCAACGTCAAGATGAGCATGAACCCCTTCGACGAGATCGCTGTCGAAGAAGCGGTTCGCCTGAAGGAAAAGGGCATCGTGACCGAAGTCATCGCCGTCTCGTGCGGCGATGCCAAGTGCCAGGAAACCCTGCGCACCGCGATGGCCATCGGTGCCGATCGCGGCATCCTGGTCGAGACCGCTGAAGAGCTGCAGCCGCTGGCCGTGGCCAAGCTGCTCAAGGCGCTGGTCGACAAGGAACAGCCCCAGCTCATCATCCTCGGCAAGCAAGCCATCGATGACGACGCCAACCAGACCGGCCAGATGCTGGCTGCCTTGGCCGACCTGCCCCAAGCCACCTTCGCCTCGAAGGTCGACCTCGCAGCAGACAAGGTCACCGTCGCACGTGAAGTAGACGGCGGCATGGAGACCTTGACGCTCACGCTGCCCGCGGTCATCACGACCGACCTGCGCCTGAACGAGCCGCGCTACGTCACCTTGCCCAACATCATGAAGGCCAAGAAGAAGCAGCTGGACACCTTCAAGCCCGAAGACCTGGGTGTGGACGTGAAGCCCCGCCTGAAGACCCTCAAGGTCAGCGAGCCCCCGAAGCGTGGCGCAGGCATCAAGGTGCCCGACGTTGCCACCCTGGTGGACAAGCTCAAGAACGAAGCCAAAGTGATCTGAGGAAGAAACGAACATGACCGCACTCGTCATTGCCGAACACGACCACGCCAGCATCAAGCCGGCCACCCTCAACACCGTGACCGCAGCCCTGGCTTGCGGTGGCGACGTCCACATCCTCGTGGCCGGTGCCAACGCCGCCGAAGCCGCCAAGGCCGCCGCGCAGATCGTCGGCGTTTCCAAGGTGATCGCCGCTGATAGCGCATCGCTGGCCGAGAACCTCGCCGAGAACGTCGCAGCGCAAGTGCTGGCGATCGCCGGCAACTACAGCCACATCCTGTTCCCCTCGACCGCCAACGGCAAGAACGTCGCGCCGCGCGTGGCCGCCAAGCTCGACGTGGCGCAGATCAGCGACATCACTTTGGTTGTCAGCCCCGACACGTTCGAGCGCCCGATCTACGCCGGCAACGCCATCGCCACCGTGCAGAGCACCGACGCCACCAAGGTGATCACCGTGCGCACGACCGGCTTCGACGCAGCAGCCGCCACCGGTGGCAGCGCCACCGTTGAAACCGCCGAAGGCGTGGCCGACAGCGGCAAGAGCGCCTTCGTCGGCCGTGAAGTCACCAAGAGCGACCGCCCCGAACTCACCGCCGCCAAGATCATCGTCTCCGGTGGCCGCGCGCTGGGCAGCGCCGAGAAGTTCAACGAAGTGATGACGCCGCTGGCCGACAAGCTCAACGCGGGCCTGGGCGCCAGCCGCGCCGCCGTGGATGCAGGCTACGCCCCGAACGACTGGCAAGTGGGCCAGACGGGCAAGATCGTCGCGCCGCAGCTGTACATCGCCGCGGGCATCTCGGGCGCCATCCAGCACTTGGCCGGCATGAAGGACTCGAAGGTCATCGTCGCGATCAACAAAGACGAAGAAGCACCGATCTTCTCGGTGGCCGACTACGGCCTCGTGGCCGACCTGTTCACGGCCGTGCCGGAACTCGTGAAGGCGCTCTGATCGCTTCAACGCATTGAGCCAGAAGGCATCGTTCGCGATGCCTTTTTTACATCTGCCGCCCCCCACCGCGGCCCCTGGAGAGAAGACATGAGCTACACCGCCCCCCTCAAGGACATGCTGTTCGACATCGAACACCTGGCCAACATCGGCGAGATCGCCAAGCTGCCCGGCTTCGAAGACGCCGGCCTCGAAACCGCACAGGCCGTGCTCGAAGAGTGCGCGCGCTTCAACCAGGACGTGGTGGCGCCGCTGAACGTCGAAGGCGACCGCAACCCTTCGTCCTTCAAGGACGGCGAAGTCACCACCAGCAAGGGCTTCAAGGACGCCTTCGCGCAGTACGTGTCGGGCGGCTGGCAGGGCCTGCAGCATCCGGCGGACTTCGGCGGCCAGGGCCTGCCCAAGACCATCGGCGCGGCCTGCGGCGAAATGCTCAACTCGGCCAACATGAGCTTCGCGTTGTGCCCGCTCTTGAGCGACGGCGCCATCGAGGCGCTGCTCACGGCCGGCTCCGACGAGCTCAAGGCCGTGTACCTCGAGAAGCTCGTGAGCGGCCAGTGGACCGGCACGATGAACCTCACCGAGCCGCAGGCCGGCAGCGACCTGGCCATGGTGCGCAGCCGCGCCGAGCCGCAGCCCGACGGCACCTACAAGGTGTTCGGCACCAAGATCTTCATCACCTACGGTGAGCACGACATGGCCGAGAACATCGTGCACCTCGTGCTGGCCCGCGTGAGCGGCGCGCCTGAAGGCGTGAAGGGCATCAGCCTGTTCGTGGTGCCGAAGTTCATGGTCAACGCCGACGGTTCGCTCGGTGCGCGCAACGACGTGCACTGCGTGAGCATCGAGCACAAGATGGGCATCAAGGCCTCGCCGACCGCCGTGCTGCAGTACGGCGACAACGGAGGGGCCGTGGGGTACCTGGTGGGCCAGGAAAATCGCGGCCTCGAGTACATGTTCATCATGATGAACTCGGCCCGCTATGCGGTGGGCATGCAGGGCATCGCGATCGCCGAGCGCGCCTACCAGCACGCCGTGGCCTACGCGAAAGACCGTGTGCAGAGCCGCCCGGTCGATGGCTCGATCAACGCCAGCGCGCCGATCATCCATCACCCCGACGTGAAGCGCATGCTGATGACGATGCGCGCCTACACCGAGGGCTGCCGCGCGATGGCCTCGGTGGCCGCCGCTGCGTACGACGCCGCGCACCACCACCCCGATGCCGAGGCGCGCAAGCAGAACCAGGCCTTCTACGAATTCATGGTGCCGCTGGTGAAGGGCTACAGCACCGAGATGAGCCTCGAAGTGACCTCGCTCGGCGTGCAGGTGCACGGCGGCATGGGCTTCATCGAGGAAACCGGCGCGGCGCAGTACTACCGCGACGCCAAGATCCTCACGATCTACGAAGGCACCACCGCGATCCAGGCCAACGACCTCGTGGGCCGCAAGACCGCGCGCGACGGCGGTCGGACCGCCAAGGCCATCGCCGCGCAGATTGAGAAGACCGAGGCCGAGCTCGCCAAGAGCGACAGCGCTGCGGCCGCAGCGGTCCTCAAGCGCCTGACCGCCGCGCGCCTGGCCTTCATCGACGTGGTCGACTTCGTCGCCGGCCAGACCAAGGCTTCGCCCAACGCCGTGTTCTCGGGCAGCGTGCCGTACCTGATGCTCGCGGGCAACCTCGTGGCCGGCTGGCAGCTCGCGCGTTCGCTCATCGTGGCGCAGGACCAGGCCTCGCACAACGTCGACGTCGCCTTCATGCAGGCCAAGATCGCCACCGCGCGCTTCTACGCCGAGCACATCCTGAACAAGGTGCCGGGCATCCGCGACAGCATCGTGGAAGGCGCCGAGAGCGTCACGGCGCTGGCGCTCGAAGCGTTCTGACGCACACGCCGCTGTCGCCGATCTGACGAGCGGCAGCGGCCCCTTGCTCTTATAAAACCGAACCCCTTCCCGGAGACGACATGTCCAAGCTGCCTTCTGTTCTCGCGAACCTCCCGCTGCCGATCATCGGCTCGCCGCTCTTCATCATCAGCAACCCCAAGCTCGTGATCGCGCAATGCAAGGCCGGCGTGGTCGGCTCGATGCCGGCGCTCAACGCCCGCCCGGCCGCCCAGCTCGAAGAGTGGCTGATCGAGATCACGGAGGAGCTGGCGGCCTACAACAAGGCCAACCCGGACAAGCCGGCCGCGCCCTTCGCCATCAACCAGATCGTGCACAAGAGCAACGACCGCCTGGAGCACGACATGGAGATGGTCGTGAAGTACAAGGTGCCGATCGTGATCACCTCGCTGGGCGCACGCACCGACGTGAACGACGCGGTGCACAGCTACGGCGGCGTGACCTTGCACGACATCATCAACAACAAGTTCGCGCAGAAGGCGATCGAGAAGGGCGCCGACGGCATCATCGCCGTGGCGGCCGGTGCCGGCGGCCACGCGGGCGTGAAGAGCCCGTTCGCGCTGGTGCAGGAAATCCGCCAGTGGTTCGACGGCCCGATCGCGCTGTCGGGCTCCATCGCCTCCGGCGGCGCGGTGCTCGCGGCGCAGGCCATGGGCGCCGACTTCGCCTACATCGGCACCGCCTTCATCGCGACCGAAGAAGCGCGCGCGAGCGAGGAGTACAAGCAGGCCATCGTGGACGGCAACTCGGACGACATCGTCTATTCGAGCCTGTTCACCGGCGTGCACGGCAACTACCTGGCGCCCAGCATCGTCAAGGCCGGCATGGACCCGGCCAACCTGCCCGAAGGCGACGTGACGACCATGAACTTCGGCGGCGGCGAAGGCAGCAAGGCCAAGGCCTGGAAAGACATCTGGGGCTCGGGCCAGGGTATCGGCGCGATCACCGAAGTGGCGAGCGCGGGTGCCTTCATCGAGAAGCTCAAGCGCGAGTACCAGGAAGCACGACAGCGATTGGCACTTTGAACAGTTCGCACGCACCGGCATCGACCTCCGCTGCGAGCGGTGGCGGCGGGGCCGTGCCTGCGCGGCAGGGGCGCATGCCGCTGCTCGACGTGGTCAAGGGCCTGGCCTGTGCGCTGATCGTGGGGCACCACCTGGCGCGCTACGGCCCGATGCCGGCCGGCGCGCAGGTGCTGGCGCCCGATTTCTTCGGCTGGCTGGCGAATGACGGTCGGCTCGCGGTGCAGGTCTTTCTCGTGATCGCCGGCTTCCTGGCCACGGCGAGCCTGGCGCCCGACGGCGTGCTGCGCGTGGACCGGCCGTTCTCGCGGATCTTCCAGCGCTACGGCCGGCTGGTCATGCCGTACCTGGCGGCGCTTACGGTGTGCGTGCTGGTGGCCGAGGTGGCGCGGCCATGGCTGGGTGAAGAGGTGGTGCCGGCAGAGCCGAGCCTCGGTCAGCTGCTGGCGCACGGGCTGCTGCTGCAGGACCTGCTGAACTACGAGTCGCTGTCGACCGGTGTCTGGTACGTGGCGATCGACTTCCAGCTGTTCGCGCTGGCGCTCGCACTGGTCGGGCTGCCCGCCGTGCTGCGACAACCCACTTCGGCCGCGCGCTGGGCGCCGGTGGCGCTGGTGTTCATCGTGGCCGTGGCGTCGCTCGCGCTGTTCAACCGGCAGGCGCGGCTGGACGAAACGGCGTTCTATTTCTTCGGCGCCTACGGGCTCGGCATGCTGGCCTTCTGGGTCGGCCGCGCCACGCGCACCAGCACCTGGTGCAGCGCCGTCGCGCTGCTGGCGCTGGTGGGGGCGGGCGCGCTCGCCATCGACTGGCGCAGCCGCATCGCCATTGCGCTGGTGACTGCGCTGTTGATCGCGGTGGCGCAGCGCCAGCGGTGGCTGTCGCCCGCGCACTGGCCCGCGGTGGCCGTGCCGCTGCAGCAGCTGGGGCGCATTTCGTATTCGCTGTTCCTGATCCATTTCCCGGTGCTGCTCGCCGTGAACGCGCTGGTGGCGGGCCTGGGGCCGCACGGGCCGTGGGTCGACCTGCTGGGCATGGTCGCGACTTTCGGCCTGTCGGTGGGCGCCGCGGTGCTGCTGTACCGCGGGGTCGAAGCCCGGCCGGCCTCGCTGCGCAGCGTCTGCACACTTTTTGCCGCATTGCTCGTCAGCGGCCTCATCGTGTCGTACTGAAGCGCGCCGCACCCGCTGCGGTGCGGCCCTTTTTCTTCCCATTCCTTTGCAAATCTGTTGCCTTCGGGCTTCAGAGCGGGCAGTCTGCGCGAACTGCCCCTGTTGTGTATGATTGTGAATCTTTCAGTAAATACTGAAAATACACAAAATCAAGGAATGACAGAACCATCGCCGCCACGATCGCCGTTGAAGGCTTTCACGTCGCCCGACATCGGCAGCGTGGTGCAAGGCGTCGCGGCGCTCGCGTGGCTGCCGCAGGCGGCGCTGCTGGCGATGGCGGTGCAGGGCCTGGCCAGCGGCGAGGGCATGGCGGCCGTGCTGTGGCCGGCGGTGGGCATCCTCTTGCTCGGCCTGCTGCGCGCGGGCTGCGAAGCCTGGGGCGTGCGCCGCACCTTCGGACGCGCGCGGGCGCAGCTGACGGGCTTGCGTGCACAGACCGCGTCCGCATTGGCGGCGGGTTCGCCGCTCGACCGTGAACGCGCGCCTTCCGGCCTTGCGGCCAGTGTGCTCGCCGAACAGGCCGAGGCGCTGGTGCCGTACCTCGTGCGCTACCAGCCCGCGCGCTGGCGCGCGACGGTGGTGCCGCTCTTCCTGCTCGCGGCGGTGGCCTGGTTCTCGTGGGCCGCGGCGCTGGTGCTGCTGGTGGCGGCGCCGCTGATTCCGATCTTCATGGCCATCGTCGGCTGGCGCGCCAAGGCGGCCAGCGAGGCGCAGATGGTCGAGATGGGCGGCATGAACGCCTTCCTGCTCGACCGCCTGCGCGGCCTGGCCACGCTGCGCGCGCTCGACGCGGTCGATGCCACTGCCGACCGGCTCGGCGCCTCCGCGCAGTCGCTGCGCCAGCGCACGATGGCGGTGCTGCGCATCGCGTTCCTGTCGTCCGCCGTGCTGGAGCTCTTCTCCGCGCTGGGCGTGGCGCTGGTCGCGGTCTACATCGGTTTTCATCTGCTGGGCTCGCTCGGTTTCGGCGCCTGGGGCCAGCAGCTCAGCCTGGGCGAAGGCCTGTTCGTGCTGTTGCTGGCGCCGGCCTTCTTCGAGCCGCTGCGCGAGCTGTCGGCGGTCTGGCACGACCGCGCGGCCGGCGAGGCGGCGCTGCAGGCGCTCGATGATCTGCAAGGCGGCGCGCTGCCGTTGCCCGGCGCGGGCGTCGCGGTCACGCGTGCGGCGACCGGCGTCGCCGGGGCAGGGGCCGCGCCGGCGGTGACGGTCCACGGGCTGCATTTCTCCTGGCCCGGCGAGTCGACGCCGCTCTTCGATGGCTATGAATTGCGCATCGGCGCCGGCGAGCATGTCGCGTTGGCCGGCCCCAGCGGATCGGGCAAGACCGCGCTGCTCTCGCTGCTGGCCGGGCTGATGCCGGCCACGCGCGGCGAGATCGCCATCGGCGGCGTGCCGCTCACCGAACACACGGCCGCCGCATTGCGCCAGCGCACGGCGTGGATGGGGCAGAAGCCCCACGTCTTCGCCGGTTCGGTCGAAGCCAACGTGGCACTGGGCCGTGCCGACATCGGCGCGCCCGAGGTCGCCGAGGCGATGCGTTTCGCGGCGCTCGACGACGTGGCGCAGGCCCATCCCGGCACCGCGCTGGGCGAGGGCGGCAGCGGCCTGTCGGGCGGCGAGGCCGTGCGGCTGGCGCTGGCGCGCGTCGCGGTGCATCCGCATGCCGACCTGATCCTGGCCGACGAGCCCACGGCCCACCTGGACACCGCCACCGCCGCGCGCGTGGCCGACGCACTGGTGGCGCTCGCCCGTGGCCGGACCTTGATCGTCTCGACCCACGACCCGGTGCTGGCCGCGCGCATGGACCGCACCGTGAACCTCGGCCCCGAGCCGCTGGTGGAGAAGGCCGCATGAGCCGCCACGCCACCCGTTCCCCCCGCTGGCGCGACCTGCGCCTCGTGCTGCGTCCCTTCCTCGCGACCCAGCCGCGCGCCTTGCTGTTGGGCTGCCTGCTCGCGGCCGTCACCGTGCTCGCGGGCATGGCGCTGCTGGGCCTGTCGGGCTGGTTCATCACCGCGACCGCGCTCGCCGGCTTGCATGCGGCCACGGCCTTCACCTTCGATGTCTTCATGCCCTCGGCCGGCATCCGGCTGCTGGCGCTCGGGCGCACGGGGTCGCGCTACGGCGAGCGGCTGGTCACGCACGACGCCACCTTCGCCGTGCTCGCCGAGCTGCGCGTGCGGCTGTTCCGCGGCTGGGCACGCCCCGAGGCCGCGCGCGACCTGCTGATGCGGCCGGCGCGGCTGCTGTTCCGCCTCACGGCTGACATCGACGCGCTCGAGTCGCTCTACCTGCGCCTGTTCGTGCCTGCTGCTGCGGCGCTCGGCGCGGCGCTGCTGGCGGGCATCGTGCTCGGCTTCATGCATGTGGGGATGGGCGTGGCGATCGCGCTCTGGCTCTGCGCCGTCGGCTGGGGGCTGGCGTTCCTCATCGCGCGGCGTGCACGGCAGCCGGCGCGGCAACGCGCGCATGCCGTGGAGGCGCTGCGCGCGCGGGCTGTCGACCTGGTCGCAGGCCAGGCCGACCTTGCGATGGCAGGCCGGCTCGACGCCCAGCGCACCGCGCTGATGAATGCCGATGCGCACCTCGCGCAGGCCGATCTCGCACTGAACAAGCTCGAAGCCGCGGCCGGTTTCGCCTACGGCAGCGCGGGCACGCTGACGCTGGTCGGCGTGTTGCTGGCCGTGGGCGCGCTGGTGAGCGAGGGCGTCATCGGCGCCCCCGGCGCGGCGCTCGCGCTGCTGATCGCGCTCACTGCCACCGAACCCTTCGCGGCGCTGCGGCGTGGCGCGCTCGATGCGGGGCGCACGTGGCTGGCCGTGCGCCGGCTGGCGCCACGGCTCGACCCTTCAGTGGAAGAGGGCGCGCGCGCCTCTCGCACCGCACAGACGGCGGCCGTGCAGGTCGACCAGCTCACCGTCATGCACCCCGGCAGCCTGCTCGAAGTGCTCAGCGGCGTGTCGTTGCATCTGAACGCGGGCGAACGCGTCGCGCTGGTTGGCGCCAGCGGCGCAGGCAAGTCCACGCTGCTTTCCGTGATCGCCGGCGACCTCACGCCGCGCGCCGGCCAGGTGCAGGCGCAGCCGGCCTGCCTGCTGACCCAGCGCACCGAACTTTTCCAGGACAGCCTGCGCGACAACCTGCGCCTGGCCGATCCGCAAGCGAGCGACGAGCGCCTGTGGGCCGTGCTGCACGCCGCCGGCCTCGACGCCGACGTGCGCGCGCTGGCCACCGGCCTCGACACGCGCCTGGGCGAAGGCGGCCTGGGCCTCTCGGGCGGGCAGTCGCGCCGGCTCGCGCTCGCGCGGCTGCTGCTGCGCCCGGTGCCGCTGTGGCTGCTCGACGAACCGACCGAGGCGCTCGACGCCGCCACCGCGCACGACGTGCTGCAGCGCCTGGCGCAGCAGGCCGGCCCGCGCACGCTGCTGATCGCCACGCACCTGCGCCGCGAAGCCGCGCTGGCCGACCGCCTCGTGTGCATGGTGCAGGGTCGCATCGTCGCCGACCTGCGCCGTGGCACGGAGGCCTTCGAGGCTGCGCTGCGCGGCCTGCGCCCCGATTGATGAGTTGACCGACCGAGCAACGAACGAACAGAGAACACATAAAGGAAGCCCCCATGGACCTTGACATCGTCGCGCTCTCGCGCCTGCAGTTCGCCGTGACGGCGCTGTACCACTTCCTGTTCGTGCCGCTCACGCTCGGACTGTCGATCATCCTGGCCATCATGGAGACGGTCTACGTGATGACCGGGCGCGTCATCTGGCGCGACATGACCAAGTTCTGGGGCGTGCTGTTCGGTATCAACTTCGCGATGGGCGTGGCCACCGGCATCGTGATGGAGTTCCAGTTCGGCATGAACTGGAGCTACTACAGCCACTACGTCGGCGACATCTTCGGCGCGCCGCTGGCCATCGAAGGGCTCATGGCCTTCTTCATGGAAGCGACCTTCGTGGGCCTGTTCTTCTTCGGCTGGGACAAGCTCTCCAAGGTGGGCCACCTCACGGCCACCTGGGCCGTGGCCATCGGCTCCAACTTCTCGGCGCTGTGGATCCTCATCGCCAACGGCTGGATGCAGAACCCCGTGGGCGCGGCCTTCAACCCCGCGACCATGCGCATGGAAGTGACCGACTTCGCCGCCGTGCTGACCAACCCCGTGGCGCAGGCCAAGTTCGTGCACACCGTGTCGGCCGGCTATGTGTGCGCCGCGGTGTTCGTGCTCGGCGTGTCGGCGTGGTACCTGCTCAAGGGCCGCCACATCGAACTGGCCAAGCGCTCGATGACCGTGGCCGCGTCCTTCGGCCTGGCCGCCGCGCTGTCGGTGGCGGTGCTGGGCGACGAGAGCGGCTACCTCTCGGGCGAACACCAGAAGATGAAGCTGGCCGCCATCGAAGGCATGTGGGAGACGCAGCCCGCGCCCGCCGCCTTCACCGTGATCGGCTTCCCCGACCAGAAGGCGCGCGAGACGCACTACGCGATCCACATCCCGGCGGTGATGGGCCTCATCGGCACGCGCTCGCTCAACACCGTGATGCCCGGCATCGACGAGCTCGTGAAGCGCGCCGAGGCCCGCATCCGCGAGGGCCTGAAGGCCTACGACGCGTTGCAGAAGATCCGCGAGGCCGGCGGCGCCGACAAGGTCACGCAGGGCGTGCGCGGCGACTTCGAGGACAACGGCATCAACATGGGCTACGCGCTGCTGCTCAAGCGCTACGTGGACGACCCACGCCAGGCCACCGACGAGCAGATCGCCAAGGCCGCGTGGGACACCGTGCCGCAGGTGGCGCCGCTGTTCTGGCTGTTCCGCGTGATGGTGGGCATCGGGATGCTGCTGATCCTGCTGACGGGCACCTTCTTCGTGCTGTCGGCGCGCCGTGCGCTCGACCGCCACCGTTGGCTGCTGAAGGTCGCGGTGTGGGCGATTCCGCTGCCGTGGATCGCCATTGAATCCGGCTGGCTGGTGGCGGAGTTCGGCCGCCAGCCCTGGGTGATCGAAGGCGTACTGCCGACCGCGGTGGCCGTGTCGAACCTGGGCGTGACGACCTTGCTGATCACGCTCGCGGGCTTCATCGCGATCTACACGACGCTGCTCATCATCGAGATGAAGCTGATGCTCAAGGCCATCCGCAAGGGCCCTGAGGTCGAGCATGCGCCCACCGAGGGTGATGCGCGCTCGCACATTCCACCGGCGCGTGCCGCCACGTCTTCCTCTTCTGCCTCGACCGGGAGCGCCGCATGATCCTCCACACACTCCTCGACTACGACACCCTGCGCTTCATCTGGTGGCTGCTGATCGGCGTGCTGCTGGTCGGCTTCGCGGTGACCGACGGCTTCGACCTGGGGGCCGGCATGCTGCTGCCCTTTGCCGCGCGCAACGACATCGAGCGGCGCGTGGTCATCAACAGCGTGGGCCCGGTGTGGGAGGGCAACCAGGTGTGGCTCATCCTGGGCGGCGGCGCCGTCTTTGCGGCCTGGCCGCAGCTGTACGCCGTGTCGTTCTCGGGCTTCTACCTGGCGATGTTCGTGATCCTGTCGGCGCTGATCCTGCGGCCGGTGGCCTTCAAGTTCCGCAGCAAGCGCGAGTCGCCGCAGTGGCGCGCGCGCTGGGACGGCGTGCTGTTCTTCAGCGGCTTCGTGCCGGCGCTGATCTGCGGCGTGGCCGTGGGCAACGTGCTGCAGGGCGTGCCGTTCCGCTTCGGCGCCGACATGCACATCTTCTACGACGGCAGCTTCTTCGGCCTGCTGAACCCCTTCGCCATCCTCTGCGGGCTGGTGTCGGTGGCGATGCTGGTGATGCACGGCGCGGCCTGGCTGCTGCTCAAGACCGCCGGGCCGGTGGCCGAGCGCGCACGCAGCTACGGCATGGTCGCGGCGGTGCTCACGCTCGTGTTCTACGCGCTGGCCGGCGTGTGGCTGGCCATGGGCATCGGGGGCTTTCGCATCAGCAGCGTGGTCGACGCGGTGGGCCCGTCGAACCCGATGCTCAAGACCGTCGAGCTGCATGCCGGTGCCTGGATGGGCAACTACGCGGCGCACCCCTGGACCATCGCCGCGCCGGCAGCAGGCTTCGTCGGCACGCTGGGTGCATTGCTCGGGCTGGTGCTGCGCCGGCCGGGGTTCGCGCTGCTCACGGCGGCGCTGGGCATCGCCGGCATCATCCTGAGCGTGGGCGCGTCGATGTTCCCGTTCATCCTGCCCTCGTCGATCGATCCGCGCGCCAGCCTCACGGTGTGGGATTCGTCCTCGAGCCACCTGACGCTGTTCATCATGCTGGTGGTCACCGCGATCTTCATCCCGATCATCGTGGCCTACACCACCTGGGTCTACCACGTGCTGTGGGGCAAGGTCGACGAGCAAGCCATCCGCGACGAGAGCGGACACGCCTACTGAAACGGGAAGGAAAAAGACATGTGGTACTTCGCCTGGATCCTCGGCCTGCCGCTGGCCGCCGCCTTCGCCGTGCTCAACGCCATGTGGTACGAGCTGATGGACGACGAGGCCATCCGCAAGGAAAAGCTCGGCACGCCGGAAACCCCGCAGGGGCAGGAACGGCTGTGAAGGTGTAGCTCTTCGTCCCGCGCGGCTCAGTCTTCGCCCGCGGGGCCCTTGCTCTTCTTTGACGCACCGCCCGTGAGGCGGTCCTTGAGCGTCAGCACTTTCGTCACCGTCGCGCCCATGCCCATGAGCTGCATCGCAGTCTCGGGCGCCAGCCGCTGCACGTCGTCGAACCATTTCATCAGCCGGTCGATCAGGTCGTGCATCTCGCGCATGCGGGCCTGCGCGTGGCGCTCGGCATCGCTGGTGGGCGATTCGAGCAGCGCGTTGCGCAGCATCGAGAGCGTGGGCTCGATCTCGCGGCGGCGGCGCTCCTCGGCCAGCACGCGGAAGATTTCCCACACGTCCTTGGGCGCCTCGAAGTACTCGCGGCGATCGCCCGCGTGGTGGCGCAGGTGCACGAGGCGCCAGGCCTGCAACTCCTTCAAGCCCATGCTCACGTTGGAGCGCGAGAACTCCAGCAGCTCGGCGATCTCGTCGGCATTGAGCGCGCGCTCCGACAAGAAGATCAGCGCGTAGATCTGGCCGACGGTGCGGTTGATGCCCCACTTGCTGCCCATCTCGCCGAAGTGGGCGACGAACTGGCGGTTGAGGGGAGGGAGGTCGGGTGCGGAAGCCATGCGGCGGATTGTCGCGCCGGATTGCTGGACGTACGGAAGTTTCCGAAAACCCAGCAAGGCAGCGGGGTGCATGAATAACTAGTTTCGGTGATGGGTGAGAAACAAATTATTTACAAAAATAAACGTTTCCTGACGGTTTGCCCATTTCTGGTGCATTCGACCTCCCATTTCAAGGTTTTTCTCCCCATGAACAAAGCACATCGCAGCCTCTGGAACTCGTCGTTGGGGGCCTGGGTGGCTGTTTCCGAGAACACCCACGCCCGCGGCAAGAAGAGCCACCGGGCGGTGGCGCGGGCGGCGGGCGCGGCGTCGCTGCTGATGCTGGCCGGGGCGTCGTTCGCGGGGGGCGATGGGGGCGGAGGGGGTTTCCTTATCAACGGCAGCTATGGCGCGGGGCACACGGCGGGCAACAGCACGACCGGTGAAGGCGGTCATGGGGGGCAGGGCGATCAGTCCGCCGCGGGTGCCGCCGGGGGCGCCCTCGGTGCCAACGGAACGAACGGGGCTGCGGCGTCGAGCGGCAACAACCCGGACAGGCTCGACGGCAGTGGTGGCGGCGGCGGCGGTTCCGCCCGGACCGGCTCCGCGCCTGTCACCACCTCGATCAAGGCCGGTAACGGCGGCAACGGGGGGACCGGCGGCTACGCCGGCTCAATAGACCCTGGCGGTGCAGGCGGCGGCGGCGGTGGTGGCAGTGTGCTCGCCACCCAATCGTTCGAAGTCAAGACGACGGGGGTGCTCCTCGGCGGCGATGGCGGCAACGGCGGCGATGCGTTCACAGGCACTTCGTCCCTGAAGGGGACTGGCGGCGGCGGCGGCGCAGGCGTGCTGGTGGTGCCTGTGGGCGGCGTGACGATCACCAACGCCGGCTCAATCGCGGGCGGCAACGGCGGCAAGGGCCTGGCCGCCCGAGGAACCCATCCGATTGTGAACGTGACGGTCTATGGCGGTGCCGGCGGCAACGGTGAAGGCGGCGCGCAGGGCGGCACGCAACTGGGTGCGTATGCGCAGGGCGGCGCGGGCATCGTCGGCAGCAATCTCACCATCGTCAACAGCGGCATCATTTCCGGTGGACTCGCAGGCGACGGGGTGACCCGCGCCAATTCGCTCCAGCTGGGCGGCAGCAACAACTCGCTCACGCTCCAGGCAGGCTCCGTGCTCAACGGCGGCGTGGTCGCCCAGGGCACGGGCAACACGCTGCGCCTGGAAGGTACGAACATCGAGGACGACGCGTTCCAGGGCTTCTCGCGCATCCATGCCGCCAGCGGCAGCCAGTGGGCGCTGACAGGCGCGTTCCTGCCCACGGGCAATCTCGCGATCACCGTTGACGGCAGCGGCGCGACGCCCGCGCAGTTGGCGATGAACGGCTTCATCTCCGGCATCGGCAGCCTCACGGTCGACGGCGGCGGCACACTGGCGCTGGGCAGTCCCAACGCGTACCTCGGCGGAACCACGATCAAGACAGGCACCACGGTGCAGATCGGCACGGCCGGCGCGCTCGGCGCCGGCACGGTCACGCTCGACGGCGGCACGCTGGCCGCCACCTCGAGCCTCGACCTGACCAACAACCTGACCTTCGCGACCGGCCAGCGCAGCACGGTAGCCGCCGCAGGCGGCAAATCACTCGGGATCGGTGGCAGCCTGTGGCTGGGCGCCGGGGCGACCGCCGTCTTCGGTAGCGCCACCGAGAACGGCACTGTGCGCCTGGGCAGCGGCACCACCACCGTCACCAGCAATGCGGCGGTCGTCGTGGCCGGCGGCACGCTGCAGGTGTCGGACGCGGCGCGCGCCGGCACGATCCTCGCCACCGTGGCGTCGACCACCGTGGAGGCGGGGGCCACGCTCGACCTGAACGGCTACACCATCACCATCGGCAACCTGCAGGGCGCCGGCACGCTGAACACCCGGACCGGCGCCGGCTCGGCCCAGGCCACGACGGTGCGGTCCGGCAACTTCTCCGGCGCGATCACCGGCACGGGCCAGCTCGTGAAAACGACGGCGGGCACGCTGACCCTGACGGGCGCCAGCACCTACACCGGCGGCACGACCATCAGCGCGGGGACGCTGCAGATCGGCGACGGCGGCAGCCTCATCGGCAACGTGGTCAACCACGGCACGTTGGCTTTCGACCGCACCGACAGCAGCACCTTCTCCGGCGCCATCAGCGGCGCGGGCGACGTGACGAAATGGGGCGCCGGCACGGTCACGCTCTCGGGCAACAACACCTACCAGGGCGGCACCACCGTTCGCGGCGGCACGCTGCGGTCCGGCACCGCATCGGCCCTGTCGCAGAACACGGCGTACACCGTGCTTGGCGGCGTGCTGGACCTGGGCAGCTTCAACCTGCGTGCATCGAGCCTGTCGGGCACCGCAGGCACCGTTCAGCTGGGCAGCGCCACCCTGACCGTCGGGTCGGCCAACGCCAGCACCACCTTCGCAGGCAGCATCGACGGCACGGGCTCGCTGGTCAAGGAAGGCTCCGGCACCTTGACGCTCTCGGGCTCGAACACCTACACCGGCGGCACGACGGTCAGCGCGGGCACCTTGCAGATCGGCAGCGGCGGCAACAGCGGCAGCATCACTGGCGACGTCACCAACCACGCGACGCTGGTCTTCAACCGCGCCAACGGCACCGCTTTCGCGGGCAACATCAGCGGCGTCGGCAGCGTGACGAAAACCGGCACGGGCATGCTGGTCTACACCGGCAGCGCCACGCACGCCGGTGGCACCACCATCGACGGCGGCACCCTGCAGATCGGCAATGGCGGCACTGTCGGCAGCATCACCGGTAACGTCAGCAACAACGCGGCACTGGTCTTCAACCGATCGAACGATGCGGCTTTCGCGGGCAACATCACCGGCAGCGGCAACGTGACGAAGACCGGCGCGGGCACGCTGGTCTACACCGGCAATGCCTCGCACACCGGCGGCACGACCATCGACAGCGGCACCCTGGAGATCCGCGACAGCGGCAGCATCGTCGGCAACATCGCCAACAACGCCGCGCTGGTGTTCAACCGCAGTGCCGACACCACCTTCGCCGGCAACATCAGCGGCACCGGCAGCCTCCTGCAGAAGGGAGCACGCAAGCTGACCCTGACCGGCGACAACACCTTCACGGGCACCACCACCGTCGTGGCCGGCAACATCCTGCAGATCGGCGCGGGTGGCACCACCGGCAGCATCGCAGGGAACATCGCCAACGACGGCGACCTGGTCTTCGACCGCGCGGACAGCCTGAGCTACGCAGGCGTCATCAGCGGCTCCGGCACCCTGTCCAAGAACGGCGTGGGCGTGCTGGAACTGACGGGCGCCAGCACCTACAGCGGCGCGACCGAGGTCAACGCCGGCACGCTGCGCGTGAACAACACCACCGGCAGCGCCACGGGCACGAGCACGGTGCAGGTCAAGAACGGCGCCACGCTCAGCGGCGGCGGCAGCATCGCGGGCCAGGTCACCATCGCCAACGGCGCGACGCTCGCACCGGGCAGCAACCTCGGCACGCTGACCACCGGCATGCTGCGCTTCGACCCGGGCGCCTTCCTGAGCTACGAGCTGGGCCAGGCGGGCGTGCCGGGTGGCCCGCTCAACGACCTCGTCAAGGTCAACGGCGGCCTCGTGCTCGACGGCACGCTCACCGTGGCGCAATCGGCCGGCGGCACCTTCGGGCCCGGGCTGTACCGCTTGATCAGCTACACCGGTTCGCTGGTCGACAACGGCCTGAACATCGGCACCGCGCCTGCGGGAACGGCCACGGGCGACCTGTACGTGCAGTCGTCGGTGCTCGGCGAGATCAACCTGATCAACAGCAAGGGCGTGTCGCTCGGTTTCTGGGACGGCGCGGGCGGCGACGCCACCCAGTACAACGACGGCAAGATCGGCGGCGGTTCCGGCACCTGGCGCATCGGCCGCTCCGGCCTCAACGACCCGTCCGACAGCTGGACCGGCGCCAACGGCAAGACCAACACCGGCTGGCAGCAGAACCAGTTCGCGCTGTTCGGCGGCGCGGCCGGCACGGTCCGGGTGGACAACACCGGCGGCGCGATCAGCATCGATGGCGCGCAGTTCTCCACCAGCGGCTATCTCGTCACCGGCGACGCGCTGACGCTGGGCAACGCCAACACCGTCATCAAGGTCGGCGACGGCACGGCCTCGGGGGCGCAGATGCAGGCCACCATCGCGTCGGTGCTGACCGGCGCGGGCGGCCTCACGAAGGACGACCTGGGCACGCTGATCCTGAAGGGCGCCAACACCTACACCGGCGGAACGCTCGTGCGCGCCGGCACGCTGCAGGGCGACACCACCAGCCTGCGCGGCGCCATCGTCAACGACGCCCGGGTGGTCTTCGACCAGGTGGCCGGCGGCAGCTTCGCGGGCACGATGAGCGGCGCGGGCAGCCTGCGCAAGATCGGCGGCGGCGAGCTGCTGCTCACCGCGGCCAACAGCTACAAGGGTGGCACGCAGGTCGATGGCGGCAGTTTGAACGTGGGCGCCACCGGCGCGGTCGGAACCGGCCCGGTGTCGGTGAGCGGCGGCGCTGGCTTGTTTTTCAGCGGCAGTGCGCAGGCGGAAAGCCTGCAGATCACGGCGGGCAATGTTCCGCAGGCCAGCGGCGGCTTCGTCCAGTTCCAGGACAACGCCTCGGCTGGCAACGCGATGCTCGTCGCGGGCGCCACCGGCTCGATCGAATTTCGCGGCAACGCGACAGCGGGCAACGCCACCATCGAGAACCGCGGTGGCGAAGTCACCGTCTCGTTCGACGCCACCGCAGGCAAGGCTCACATCACCAACTTCGCCGGCGGCTGGACCAACCTCTGGGACAACGGCTCGGCCGGACAGGCGACGATCGTCAACGAGGACCGCGGCACGTTGGACATTCAGCACGACGCGACGGCCGCTCAGGCGCGTGTGGTGAACAAGGCGGGTGGCACGGTTCGCATCGCCCGACTCGCGGCTGCTGGTACGAGCATCGGCGCATTGGAAGGCGCCGGCCGCGTGCTGCTCGGCGCCAAGGCGCTGACAACGGGCGCTCTCAACACCGACACGGAAATCTCGGGTGTGATCTCCGGTGTCGGTGGCTCGCTCGTCAAGGTCGGCACGGGCACGCTCACGTTGTCGGGCGAGAACACCCACACCGGCGGAACGGCGCTGCGCCAGGGTCGCCTGAACGTGGGCCACAGCCAGGCACTGGGCACCGGCACGCTGTCGATGGACGACGACACCACGCTGGGCTTCAGCGCGAACGGGCTGACGATCGCCAACACGATCAAGCTGACGGGCAACAACGACCCGGTCATCGATACCGGTGCGTTCAGCGGCACGCTGAGCGGTGCGATCAGCGGTGGCGGCTTCATCACCAAGCAGGGCACGGGCACGCTGACGCTGTCGGGCGTCAACACCTACACCGGTGCGACGAACGTGGCGCAGGGCACGTTGAAGGCCGGCGCGGTGAAAACGCTGAGCGCGGCCTCGGCGCACAGCGTGGCCGCGGGGGCCACGCTCGACCTGGCGGGCTTCAATCAGACCGTGGCATCGCTGGCGAACAGCGGCACCGTGTCGCTGGCCGCTGTGATCGCAGGTACGACGCTGACCGTCAAGGGCGCCTACGTTGCCAACAACGGCGTGCTCAAACTGAGCACGGCACTCAACGGCACCGGTCCCTCCGACCGCCTCGTGCTCGATGGCCCCAGCGCCGTCGCCAGCGGCAAGACCCAGGTGCAGATCAGCAACCTCGGCGGCCTGGGCGCACTCACGAGTGGCAACGGCATCGAGGTCATCACCGCACAGAACGGCGCGACCACCACCGCGCAGACCACCAAGGACGCCTTCTCGCTGGCCGGCGGCCACGTCGACGCAGGCGCCTACGAGTACCGCCTGCATGCCGCCGATGCGAAGGGTGCAGGCGAGAGCTGGTACCTGCGCTCCACCACCGACGCGGTGGCGCCGGGCCAACCGGTGGGCGTGCCCGTCGTCACCTACCGCCCGGAAGCCGCGCTGTACGCCGCGCTGCCGGGCCAGCTGCGCCAGGGCAACCTCGCGATGCTGGGCGACGTGCGCAAGCGCGTGGGCGACGACGATGTGAAGGGCACACCGAGCGGATCGGACCGCCGCGCCTGGGCCCGCGTGCTCTCCACCGACATCGATATCCGGCAGGGCGGCACCGTCTCGCCCGTCAGCAAGGGCCGCCTCACCGGCTTCCAGGCTGGCACCGACCTGCTCGCCACGCCGAACTGGCGCGCCGGCCTGTACGTCGGCCAGCTCGACGGCGATGCCCGCGTGAGCGGCTTTGCCAGCGGCATCCGCCACCTCGCGGTGGGCCGCAACGACCTGCGCAGCCAGTACGTCGGCGTGTACGGCACCTACACCGCCGACAGCGGCTTCTATGCCGACGCCGTGGTGCAGTCGGGCCGTCACCGCTACACGGTCGAGCCGATGCTCGGCGCGGGCGTGGGCGGCAAGGGGAACAGCCTGCTGGGCTCGATCGAAGTGGGCCAGTCCTTTGCGATCGGTGGCAGCGGCTGGCGCATCGAGCCGCAGCTGCAGCTGATCCACCACCACATGGACCTGGGCAACTCGGCCATCGTCGGTGCCATCGCGCAACCCCAAGCCGACAGCGGCTGGATCGCCCGCGCGGGCGTGCGGGTCAAGGGCCAGATCGACACCGGCCTGGGCGTGCTGCAGCCCTACGGCCGCGTCAACGTCTACAAGACCTCGAGCGGCACCGACATCGCACGCTTCGTGAACGGCGCGACCACGACCGACATCGCGGCACCGACCGGCGGCACCAGCACCGAACTCGCAGGCGGCTTCACGTTGGCGCTGAGCCAGGCGACCAGCCTGTACGGCGAAGTCGGCAAGCTGTGGTCGTCGGGTGGCGATGCCAAGGTGAAGAGCTCGATCAACGGCTCGCTCGGCGTGCGGGTCAAGTGGTAGGCGGGTAGCTTCAGGCCTCGGGGTCGGGTCCAGGACGCCGCCGGTACGACCCCGGCGCCCCACCGGTCCAGGTCTTGAAGGCGCGCTGGAATGCCGCGCTGTCCGAGAAGCCCAGCTCTTCGGCCAGTGCCGCCAGTGGCACGGTGCTGGTGTTCAGGCGCACGATGGCCACGTCGCGCCGCAGCTGGTCCTTGAGCGACTGGAACGAGGTGCCCTCGGTCGCCAGGTGGCGCTGCAGGGTGCTCACCGACATGTGCAGGCTGCGCGCGGCCGTGGCCAGGTCGGCCCAGGCCGGACGGTGCTGTTGCAGCACGGTGCGCACGCGCGCGCTCACGGCCAGCTCGCCCAACGGCGGCAGGATCACGTGGGCCGGCGCGGCGGCCAGAAAGTCGCGCATGGCCCGCGCGTCGCGGCGGATCGGCGTGGCCAGCGCGCTGGCGTCGAACCACACGGCCGACAGCGGCTGGCCGAACTGCAGCGGCGCGGGAAACACCTTGTTGTAGCGCGCCGCGTAGGGCGGCTGCTCGAAGCCGAAGTCGAAGCGACGCGCCGTCAGCCGGCCGCCGTGCAGCCAGGCAAAGAGCCGCCAGTACACGCGCAGCATCAGCTCGTGCAGGAAGTTCAGCGGCGCGCTCGGCATGCCCTGCACCCGCAGGCCGAAGCCCGCGAGCGGCCCTTCGTGCAGCAGCACCATCTCGAGGTCGTCCTGCAGCAGGCTGAAGGTGCGGGCCACGCGCCGCAGCGCCACTTCGAGCGTGGGGGCGCCCATCGTGGCGCGGGTCATGAGCGCGAAGCTGCCGCAGCGCAGGCGGCGCGACAGGAAGCACAGGGCCTCGTCGTCCAGCCGCTCCATCAGCAGCGCGAACAGCGCCACGTACTGCTCGGCCGTGACCCGCGCGCCCGGCGCGTCGAGCAGGGCGGGGGCGATGCCTGCGTCCTGCAGCGCGGTGTCGATGCAGATGGGCGCGTTGTTGCCGCGCGCGCGCACGCCCGAGAGCATGCCCTGGACGAACACGATCGGGATGGTGACGGGCGGTTGCAGCATGCGTGAGCGGATCAGACCCGGTGGCGGCGCGGGTGTCGATTGAGGTTTTCTGCCATGCGGGCGATGCGATGCGCAATCGCCGCGGCACGGCGCGGTTTCTACCATGCGCCTACACAAGAACCGAACGGAGACAACCGCCATGTACCTGACCCAGTCGCTGCACCGCAGCGTGCAGCAGCACCCCGACCGGATCGCCGTGCGCGCCGCCGGCCGCACCCTGAGCTTTCGCGCCTATGCCGAGCGCGTCGCGCGCCTGGCGGGCGCCCTGCAGGGGCTCGGCATGCAGCAGGGCGACCGCGTCGCCATGCTGGCGCTCAACTCGGCGCGCTACCTCGAATACCAGATGGCCGTGCCCTGGGGCGGCGGCGTGCTCAACCCCTGCAACATCCGCTGGTCGGCGGCCGAAATTCTGTACTCGCTGGACGACTCGGGCTCCACGCTGCTGCTGGTGGACGACACCTTCCGCCCGGTGGTCGAGCAGATGCGCGGGCAGGCCACCAGCCTGCGCGAGGTGATCTATTGCGGCGACGGCCCGACGCCGCCCGGCATGCTCGGCTACGAGGCGCTGCTGGAGGCCGCCTCGCCCGTGCCCGACGCGGGCCGTTGCGACGACGACCTGGCCGGCATCTTCTACACCGGCGGCACCACGGGCTTTCCCAAGGGCGTGATGCTGAGCCACACCAACATGGGCAGCTCGGGGCTGGCCCTGCATGCCGAAGGCTTGGCCGCGCCCGACGGCTGCTACCTGCATGCCGCGCCGATGTTCCACCTGGCCGACATGGGCCTGGCCGCGCCGCACTGGCTGGAGGGCAACACGCACGCGATCATTCCGGCGTTCAGCCCCGAGGCGGTGCTGAACGCCATCGAGCAGGACCGCGTCACGCACGCGCTGCTGGTGCCCACCATGATCCAGATGCTGGTCGACCATCCCGCGATGCGCGAGCCGCGCGACCTCAGCAGCCTGAAGTGCATCACCTACGGCGCCTCGCCGATCTCGGAGGCGGTGCTGACCCGCGCGATGGCCGCCTTTCCGGGCGTGGACTTCGTGCAGGCCTACGGCATGACCGAGCTGTCGCCGCTGGCCACCGTCAACCCGGCGCGCAACCACACGGCCGAAGGCCAGCGCCGGGGCAAGCTGCGCTCGGCCGGCCGCGCCAGCTACTGCACCGAGGTGCGCATCGTCGACGGCGAGGGCGTCGAGGTGCCGCGCGGCACCGTGGGCGAAGTCGCGGTGCGCGGGCCCAACGTGATGCAGGGCTACTGGAACCAGCCCGCGCAGACGGCCGCGGCCGTGCGCGGCGGCTGGATGCACACCGGCGACGGCGCCTACATGGACGACGACGGCTACATCTTCGTGGTCGACCGCCTGAAGGACATGATCATCAGCGGCGGCGAGAACATCTATTCGGCCGAGGTCGAGAACGCCATCAACCAGCACCCGGCCGTGGCGGCCTGCGCGGTCATCGGCATCCCCAGCGAGGAGTGGGGCGAGGCCGTGCATGCAGTGCTCGTGCTCAAGCCGGGCCAGCAGCTGGCGGCCGACGCGCTCATTGCGCATTGCAAGGCGCTGATCGCCAACTACAAATGCCCGCGCAGCGTGGCGGTGGTCGAGGCGCTGCCGCTGTCGGGTGCGGGCAAGGTGCTCAAGACCCGCCTGCGCGAACCGTTTTGGCAAGGGCGCCAACGAAGCGTAGCCTGACGGATTTCGAACTCTCTCTTCCTTCCCATTCATTCATTTCAGGAGCCTCTCATGAGCCAGGATGTCCACGTCGTCGGTGTCGGCATGATCCCCTTCACCAAGCCGGGCGCGAACCAGCCCTACCCGCAGATGGCCGCGCATGCGACCAACGCCGCCTTGAAAGACGCCGGCATCGGCTATGAGCTGGTGCAGCAGGCCTACGTCGGCTACGTGTACGGCGATTCCACCGCCGGCCAGCGCGCGCTGTACGAAGTGGGCATGACCGGCATTCCGGTCGTCAACGTCAACAACAACTGCTCCACGGGCTCGACCGCGCTGTTCCTCGCGCGCCAGGCCGTGGCCAGCGGCGCGGCCGACTGCGTGCTGGCGCTGGGCTTCGAGCACATGAGCCCCGGCGCGCTGGGCGCGGTGTTCAACGACCGCCCGAGTCCGTTCGATCACTTCGAGTCGATCACCGACGAGCTGGTCGGCAACGAGCAGGTGCCGCTGGCGCTGCGCTACTTCGGCGGCGCGGGCCTGGCGCACATGCAGCAGTACGGCACGCAGATGTCGACCTTCGCGAAGATCCGCGCCAAGGCCAGCCGCCATGCGTCGAACAACCCGGTGGCGCTGTTTCGCACCGTCGTCACCGAAGACGAGGTGATGGCCGCGCCCGTCATGTGGCCCGGCGTGATGACGCGGCTCATGGCCTGCCCGCCGACTTGTGGCGCGGCGGCGGCCATCGTCTGCTCGCCGCGTTTCGCCGAACGCCACGGGCTGGACCGCAGCGTGCGCATCAAGGCCCAGGCCATGACCACCGACCGCGCCATCACCTTCGAGGCGCGCGACATGCGCGAGGTGGTCGGCTTCAGCATGGCGCAGGAGGCCGCGCAGAAGGTCTACGACGCGGCCGGTGTCGGCCCGCAGGACATCGACGTGGTCGAGCTGCACGACTGCTTCGCGCACAACGAACTCATCAGCTACGAGGCGCTGGGCCTGTGCCCGGTGGGTGGCGCGGAGAAGTTCGTGGTCGATGGCGACAACACCTACGGCGGCAAGGTCGTCACGAATCCGTCGGGCGGTCTGCTGTCGAAGGGCCACCCGCTCGGTGCGACGGGGCTCGCGCAATGCACGGAGCTGGTTCAGCAATTGCGCGGCACGGCCGACAAGCGCCAGGTCGAAGGCGCGCGGATGGCGCTGCAGCACAACCTCGGGTTGGGCGGCGCCTGCGTGGTCACGCTGTACGAACGCGTCTGAGGGCAGCGCAGATGATCGACAAGAAATGGATCGGCCATGAGTTGCCCGCGTCGGTGCTGCCCATCGAGCGCAGCCGGCTGCAGTTCTTCGCCAAGGCCATCGGCGAGACCGACCCGGTCTACACCGATGCCGCCGCCGCGCGCGACGCCGGCTACCCCGACCTGCCCGCACCGCCGACCTTCCTGTTCGCCGCCGAGCTGGACTCGGGCGCGTCGGACCAGTTGCTCACCGACCTGCAGATTCCGTTGTCGAAGCTGCTGCACGGCGAGCAGAGCTTCAGCTACCACCGCCCCGCCTGCGTGGGCGACACGGTGACGGTGCGCTCTACCATCAGCGACATCTACGACAAGAAGAACGGCGCGCTCGAATTCGTCGTCAAGACCTCGCGCGCCACCAACCAGCGCGACGAACTCGTGGCCGAGCTGCGCACGGTGATCGTCTGCCGCCACTGAAGAAAGAACGAGCGATGACCCTCCGCTACGACACCGTCCAGGTCGGCGACGAACTTCCCGCGCTGCAACTCCCGCCGGTGAGCCGCACCACGCTCGCGCTCTTCGCGGGCGCCTCGGGCGACCACAACCCGATCCACATCGACACCGACTTCGCGCGCAAGGCCGGCATGCCCGACGTGTTCGCGCAGGGCATGCTGGGCATGGCCTGGCTCGGCCGGCTGCTCACGCAATGGGTGCCGCAGGCGCAGCTGCGCCGCTTCGACGTGCGCTTCCAGGGCATCACGCACCTGGGCCATGCCGTGCGCTGCACCGGCCGCGTGGTCGAGAAGCTGGAGAACAACGGTGAGCGCTGCGTGCGCGTGGAAGTGCTCAGCGCCAACCAGCACGGCCAGACGCGCATCGCGGGCGAGGCGCTGGTGGCGCTGCGCTGACCCCTTGAACGAACGAATGAAAGAAGAGAGAAGAGACATGACACCCAAACTCGAAGGCAAGGTCGCCCTCATCACCGGCTCGGGCCGCGGCATCGGCCGCGCGATCGCCCTGAAGCTCGCCAGCGAAGGCGCGCGCGTCGTCGTCAATGACCTCGACGCCGCACCGGCCGAAGAGACCGTGCAGGCCATCCGCGCCGCGGGCGGGCAGGCCGTGGCCTGCGTCGGCAGCGTGTCCGCGCCGGACTTCGCCGAGCGCTTCGTGGGCACGGCGGTGAACGAGTTCAAGGGCCTGGACATCATCGTCAACAACGCCGGCTACACCTGGGACAGCGTGGTGCAGAAGATGACGGACGAGCAGTGGTACGCCATGATCGACGTGCACCTGACGGCGCCGTTTCGCATCCTGCGCGCCGCGCAGCCCGTGATCCGCGCGCTGGCGAAAACCGAGGGCGAAGCGGGCCAGCGCGTGGTGCGCAAGGTGGTCAACATCTCGTCGGTGGCCGGGCTCTTCGGCAATGCGGGGCAGGCCAACTATTCGACCGCCAAGGCCGGCATCGTCGGCATGACGCAGACGCTGGCCAAGGAGTGGGGCCGCATGAACGTCACGGTGAACTGCGTGGCCTTCGGCTTCATCCAGACGCGGCTCACGGCCAGCACGGCCGAGGCCACCACCGCGAACATCGAGGGGCGCGAGATCAAGGTCGGCGTCAACCCCGGCCTGCTGGCGATGATGGAACAGTCGATCCCGCTGGGCCGCGGCGGCACGCCCGAAGAGGCGGCCGGCGCGGTGTACCTGCTGTGCGCGCCCGAGTCGGACTACGTGAGCGGCCAGACGCTCATGTGCACCGGCGGGCTCACGGGGATCTGAGATGCAGTTCGAAGAAGGCATTGCCTGGGGCGTGCAGGACGGCATCGGCCGCATCGTGCTGAAGCGGCCCGAACGCGCCAACTCGGTGTCGCTCGCAAGCAGCCATGCGCTGGCGCGCGCCATCGACGAGGTGCTCGAAGCGGCGCCGCGCGCCATCCTGCTGACGGGCGAGGGCCGCGTGTTCTGCGCGGGCGGCGACATCGACAGCTTCGTGGCGGCCGGCGACAAGCTGCCCGAGCTGGTCGACGCCATCCTCGACCGGCTGCATCCCGCGCTGCTGCGGCTGGCGCAGAACCCGACGCCGCTGGTGGTGGCGGTGAACGGCACGGTCGGCGGCGCCGGCGTGGGGTTGGCGCTGTGCGGCGATTTCGTGCTCGCCACCGAGTCGATGAAGCTGCGCACCGGCTACGCGGCCATCGGGCTGTCGCCGGACGCGGGGAGTTCGTATTTCCTGTCGCGGCGCATCGGGCCGGTGCGCGCGCAGCAATGGCTGATGCTGAGCGACCCGATCGACAGCGCGCGCTGCCTGGCGGCTGGCGCGGTCGATGCGTTGTACCCCGATGCCGAGCTGGCGGCGGCTGCGGAAGCGCTGGTGACGCGGCTGGCGAACGGTGCCACCGCATCGTTCGCGGGCATCAAGGCGCTGTGCGGTGGTGCCACCGCGCGCCCGATCGAAGAACACTTCGAGATGGAACACCGCCTGCTGCGCCAACGCGCGGGCAGCGCGGACGGGCGCGAAGGCGTGAAGGCCTTCACCGAGAAGCGCGCACCGCGCTTCTCGGGCCGCTGAGCCCGGCGGGCTCAGCTCTTCTTCTTGAAGAGCTTCGTGAGGCCCCACAGCGCGGCACCGCCCGCCACCACGGCGACCTTCGCGAACTTGGCCAGGAAGGCGAGGGCGACCGCGAACAGGCCCAGCTTCTTCGCGGCCGCGCCGGCCACCAGCGCGGCCAGGCCGTAGGCGGCGACCTTGTCGGTGGACGAATTGAAGTCCGCGTACTTCTTGCCGTCGTCGTACTGCAGCGCGCCGAGCAGCTTGGTGGCGTCGGGCTTGTACTTCTCGAGGTCGTTCGCGTTGGTGATGAGGTTCAGGCTCAGGTAGCCCTCGCGGCCCAGCGCGTAGGTGTTGTAGTTGACGCCGGGGTTGCCGCCGTCGCTGCCCTTCTTCTTCGACAGGGCCGACCACACCAGCCGGTGCGTCGCGGCGTCGTACTGCGGCTTCTGCGCCCAGCCCGTGACCTCGATTCCCGGGATGCCGCGCTTGGCGCGTTCCTCGTTCGCGGCCTCGGTGCCTTCCTTCAGGCTCGTGAGCAGTTCGTCGGCGTTCCAGTCCTTGGCGTCGTCGTCCTTGATGTAGCCTTCTTTCACGAACTTCACGACCGCCATCCAGTCGCCGTCGTCGGCGGGAAAGATCGCGCCGATGAAGGTGTCGTCGGTGCGGTTGCCCATGCTGCGCATGAGCTGCGCGGCGGCGGGCGTCGGCACCCAGACGTAGCCGGCGGGCAGCTTCAGGTGGGCCTGGTCGCGCAGGGTGATGTCGGCGGGGCCGGCTTTCTGCACGGCCTTGGCGGCCTTGAAGGCGGCTTCCTGTTCGGCTTCGAGCGAGCTCGCGGTCGAGGCGGTGGGGGCCGTGGTGGGGGATGCGGCGTTGCTGATGTGGGTGGCCGTCAGGGCGCACGCGAGCAGCAAGCCGGCCGTCAGGCGGGCAGTATGAATACGCAAGTTCTCTCTCCTCGGTTGTTGTCGTTTCTGGTGAGACGCGAGGAGTTTATCGGCGCGCAAAGCCGCGCCGGCCGTGGGTTTCAGGGCCAGGGCGTGGGCGGCGGAATCTCGCACACGGGCTCGACGTCGATGCTCTTGAAGTCGGCCGGTGAGACGATTTCCAGGTACTCCATGTCGGGCGAATAGTCGAAGAGAAAGTGGCGGATGCCGGGGCGCTGGTGCACCACGTCGCCGGCCTCGACGCGCGTCTCCTGGTCCTCGTACATGAAGCGGGCCCAGCCCTTGAGCATGATGACGATCTGGAAGTCCGCCTCGTGGCGGTGCCAGCCGGTGCCCGCTTCCGGTGCCATGTTGGCCTTGACCAGGTGCGCGATCACCTTGCCGTGGGTGGCGGCCGCAATGCCGAGGTCGCGGTACAGGAAGAAGTCTCGCAACCCGCCCGAGACGTACTCGGTGTCACCGGGCTTGACGTGGGAGAACTGGGTGGCGGTTCGGTCCAGCATGGGCGCTCCTTCGCGGGGGATGATGCTGCGATGCAGCATGCATAAACCGTTCCTGCGCACGGCCCATTGCTTGACGGCCCGTGGGCCGCTCCAGATACTCAACCGCATGGTTCACTCAGATGCACTGGACGCCGTGTTTGCGGCCCTGTCCGACCCGACCCGCCGCAGCGTGCTCGAAGCGCTGGGCGAGGGCGGCCTCAGCGTGACCGAGCTCGCCGAACCGCACGGCATGTCGCTGACCGGCTTCATGAAGCACCTGCGCGTGCTCGAAGGCGCCGGCCTCATCTCGCGCACGAAGGCGGGCCGCGTCGTGCGCTGCGAGCTGTCGCCGGGCCCGATGCAGGAGGCCGCCGTGTGGCTCTCGCGCTACGAGAAGTTCTGGACCGGCCGCCTCGATGCCCTGGCGCGCTTTCTCTACCACCAGGAGGACACCGAATGGCGAAACCTTCCCCCGGCACCAACGCCGGCCCCGGCACCGATCGCCCCTCGCTCACGCTCCGGCGGCACTTCCGCGTCAGCCCCGCCAAAGTCTGGCGCGCGTGGACCGACCCGCAAGCGCTGAAGCACTGGTTCGGCCCCGAGGAGATCGTCGACGTGCCGCTGGCCGAGGTCGACCTGCGCGTGGGCGGGCGCTTTCGCGTGACCATGTTGGCGGCCGACGGTGAGACGCACGACGTGAGCGGCACGTACCTCGAGGTCGTGCCCGAGCGCCGGCTGGTCTTCAGCTGGGCCTGGCGCAGCACGCCCGAGCGCGAGTCGCGCGTCACCGTGCAACTCGAACCCGATGCGGGCGGCTGCGAGCTCGTGCTCATGCACCAGCAGTTCTTCGACGAAGCGGCGCGCGACGGCCACAACCATGGCTGGACCGGCTCGCTCGTCAAGCTCGAGCGTTGGCTGGCCGGCGGCGACACCGGGTGACCGAACAACCGACGGCGATCGCCGATACGCTCGACGCGATCTACCGCAGCGAGTCGCGGCGCATCTTCGCCACGCTGGTGCGGCTGCTGGGCGATTTCGACCTGGCCGAAGAAGCCCTGCACGACGCCTTTCGCGCCGCGCTCGAACAATGGCCGCGCGAAGGCGTGCCGGCCAACCCGCGCGCCTGGCTGGTGTCGGCGGGGCGCTTCAAATCCATCGACGGCATCCGTCGGCAGGCGCGCTTCACGGCGTGGGACGACGCCACCGCCCACACCGACACGCTGGCCGACCCTGCGCCCGCCTGGCACGAGGCTGACCCCGATGCCGACGCGCTCGAGGACGACCGCCTGCGCCTGGTCTTCACCTGCTGCCACCCCGCGCTCGCGCCCGACGCCCAGGTGGCGCTCACGCTGCGCGAGGTCTGCGGGCTGGCGACCGAGGAGATCGCGCGCGCCTTTCTCGTGCCCGCGCCCACCATCGCGCAGCGCATCGTGCGGGCCAAGGCGCGGATCCGCGATGCGGGCATTCCATACCAGGTGCCGGGTCTGGCCGAGCTGCCCGAACGGCTCGACGCCGTGCTGCGCGTGGTGTATCTCGTGTTCAACGAAGGCTACGCGGCCTCGTCGGGCCAGAGCGTGACGCGCGCCGACCTCTCGGCCGAGGCGATCCGGCTCGGGCGCTTGGTGGCCGAGCTGCTGCCCGACCCCGAGGCGCTGGGCCTGCTCGCGCTGATGCTGCTGCACGACGCGCGCCGCGCCGCGCGCACCTCGGCGCAGGGCGAGCTCGTGCTGCTCGACGCGCAGGACCGCAGCCTGTGGCACCGCGGGCAGATCGGGGAGGGCGCGGCGCTGGTCGAGCGTGCGCTGCTGTCGCGCCGCTTCGGTCCGTACACCTTGCAGGCCGCCATTGCCGCGGTGCACGCCGAAGCACCCGAGGCCGCCGCCACCGACTGGCCGCAGATCGTCGGCCTGTACGACGTGCTGCTGCGGCTCGACCCCTCGCCCGTGGCCGAGCTCAACCGCGCGGCGGCCGTGGCGATGAGCGATGGGCCGGCGGCCGGGCTGGCGCTGATCGACGCGCTGCTCGCGCGCGGCGAGCTGGCGAAGTACCACCTGGCTCACGGCGCGCGTGCCGAACTGTGCCGGCGCCTGGGCCGTACCGATGACGCGCGTGAGGCTTATCTGCAGGCACTGTCGCTGGTCCGCCAGCAGCCCGAGCGGCAGTTCCTGGAGCGGCAGCTGGCCTCGCTGCCTGACACGAAAAATTTTTGACAGCCCTTGTCGATTCCGGCCGTCGCCGTTCGACCAGTGATGTCCTCACTCACATCTGCAAGGAGATTCCGCATGAAATACCTCTGCCTCGTTCATTGCGACGAAGCGGTGCTTCGCGCGCTGCCGCCCGACGAGCGCCGCGCGCTCAATGCCGACTCGATGGCCTACGACCGCCTGCTCGAAGCCGCCGGCCACTTCATCGCCGCCGAGGCGCTGAGCCCGGTGCGCGCCGCCAAGGTCGTGCAGGTGCGCCAGGGCCAGCGCTCGCACGTCGACGGCCCGTATGCCGAAGCGCGCGAGCAGCTGTGCGGCTTCATCCTGGTCGAGGCACGCGACCTGAACGCCGCGATCCAGCTGGCGGGCCGCATTCCGATGGCGCGCTACGGCGCCATCGAAGTCCGTCCCATCGACGTCATGGAAATGATCGAAAACCCCGAGGGGAATGCCGCATGAGATACCTTTGCCTGATCTACGGAACCGACGCGCAGACGAGCCACTTCTCGGCGCAGGACATGGACCACTACATCAACGAACACATCGACTACGACGCCCATCTGCAGGCGCTCGGCAAGCTCGTCGTGGCCGAGGCCTTGCAGCCGGCCGGCACGGCGGTCACGGTGCGCATGCGCAACGACAAACTCTCGGTCACCGACGGGCCGTTCGCCGAAACCAGCGAGCAGCTGGGCGGCTTCTACCTGGTCGAGGCCGACAGCGAAGAAGAAGCGCTGCAGCTCGCGGCCGGCATTCCCTCGGCGCGCTTGAGCAGCATCGAGGTGCGCAAGGCCTGGTCGGCAAGCGACAGCGGAGCCGGCCCATGAGCGGCGCACTCGACCGGGCGGCACCCGCCCGCGCCACGGCGCGCGAATGGACCGGGCTGGCGGTCATCGCGCTGCCGTGCATGCTCTATTCGATGGACCTCACGGTGCTGAACCTGGCGATCCCGTCGATCAGCGAAGACCTCAAGCCCACCGCCTCGCAGCTGCTGTGGATCGTCGACATCTACGGCTTCTTCGTGGCCGGCCTGCTGGTCACCATGGGCACGCTGGGCGACCGCATCGGGCGGCGCCGGCTGCTGCTGATCGGCGCGGTGGCGTTCGGCGTGGCCTCGGTGCTGGCGGCCTTCTCGACCAGCGCGAACATGCTGATCGCCACGCGCGCGCTGCTGGGCGTGGCGGGGGCGACGCTGGCGCCGTCCACGCTCTCGCTGATCCGCAACATGTTCCTCGACCCGGCGCAGCGCACCGTGGCCATCGGCGTGTGGATCTCCAGCTACTCGGCCGGCGCCGTCATCGGCCCGGTGCTGGGCGGCGTGCTGCTGCAGTTCTTTCCGTGGGGTTCGGTGTTCCTGATCGGCGTGCCGGTGATGGTGCTGCTGCTGGCGCTCGGGCCGTGGCTCTTGCCCGAGTACCGCGACCCCGACGCGGGCGCGCTCGACCTGGCCAGCGTGGCGCTCTCGCTCGGCGCGGTGCTGGCGGCCATCTACGGCATCAAGCAGGTGGCGGAGCACGGGCCCGATGCGGTGTCGCTGCTGGCCATCGCGGCCGGTGCGTTGCTGGGCTGGCTGTTCGCGCGCCGGCAGGGGCGGCTGGCCAACCCGATGATCGACCTGCGCCTGTTCAAGCTGCCGGCCTTCAGCGTCTCGCTGGGGGCCTACATGCTGGCCTGCTTCGTGATGTTCGGGCTCTTTCTGTACAACGCCCAGTACCTGCAGCTGGTGCTCGGCCTGCCGCCGCTGGCGGCGGGCCTGTGGAGCATGCCGGGCGCCGGCGCCTTCATCGTCGGCTCGATGATCGTGCCCGCGCTCACGCGGCGCCTGTGCCCGGCCTACGTGATGGGCGGCGGGCTGGGCGTGGCGGCGCTGGGCTTCGGCATGCTGGTGCTGCTGCCGGCGCAGGGCGGGCTGGCCTGGATGGTGACGAGCGCGGTCATCTCCTCGCTCGGCCTGGCGCCGGTGTTCACCCTGGCCACCGACCTGGTCGTGGGCAGCGCGCCGCCCGAGCGTGCGGGCGTGGCCTCGGCCATCTCGGAGACCAGCTCCGAGTTCGGCGGGGCGCTGGGCATCGCCATCCTCGGCAGCGTCGGCGCGGCGATCTACCGGGCGGCCATGGCCGACGCCGTACCCGCGGGCCTGGCCGATGCGGCGGCGGTCGAAGCCGCCCGCAGCACGCTGGGCGGAGCAGTCGCGCTGGCCGGGGAACTGCCCGGTACCACCGGCGCCGCGCTGCTCGACACCGGGCGTGAGGCGCTGCTGCGCGCCCTGCGGCTGGTGGCCGGTCTGTGTGCCGTGGTGCTGCTGTTCGTCGGCGTGCTGGTGGCGGTGCGGCTGCGCGGGGTGGGCGCGTCGCATGCGGAAGAGGTCGCCGTACCCCCGGGCGGCGCCGCATTGCCGGAGCGTTGACGAGCCTCCATACTGGGGCTTCCACGACGCATCCCACGACCGAACGGAGGCCCCATGAGCAACGAACTGCGCAAGAAGCTGCATGACCTGGCGGAACTGTCCGACAGCACCTCCGACCCGCAGACCAAGGCCATCGTCGAGGCGATCCGGCTGCAGACGGCGGTGTTGAACGAGCGGCTGTTCAGCATCGAGCTGCAGCTCGGCGCACTCGCCAAGCGCATGGAAAACACCACCGACTGAGTCGGCTGCCGCTTTGTGGGGATAATCCCCGGCATGAGCGGCAACACCTTCGGAACTCTCTTCGCGGTCACCAATTTCGGCGAGTCGCACGGCCCGGCCATCGGCTGCGTGATCGACGGCTGCCCCCCGGGCATGGCCCTGAGCGAGGCCGACATCCAGGGCGACCTCGACCGCCGGCGCCCCGGCACCAGCCGCCACGTCACCCAGCGCAACGAGCCCGACGCGGTGCAGATCCTGTCCGGCGTGTACGAGGGCAAGACCACCGGCACGCCCATCGCGCTGCTGATCCAGAACACCGACCAGCGCAGCAAGGACTACGGGCAGATCGCCCAGCAGTTCCGCCCCGGCCACGCCGACTTCACCTACTGGAAGAAATACGGCATCCGCGATCCGCGCGGCGGCGGGCGCTCCTCGGCACGACTTACCGCACCCATGGTTGCCGCCGGTGCCGTTGCCAAGAAGTGGCTGGCCGAAAAATACGGGATGGTGTTCCGCGGCTGCATGACGCAGATCGGCGAGATCGCCATTCCCTTCGAGAGCTGGGACCACGTCCCGAACAACCCCTTCTTCGCCCCCATCGCCGACGTGAGTGCGCTGGAGGACTACATGGATCGCCTGCGCAAGGCCGGCGATTCGTGCGGCGCGCGCATCCGCGTCACCGCCACCAACGTCCCCGTGGGCCTGGGCGAGCCGCTCTTTGACAAGCTCGACGCCGAGATCGCCTACGCCATGATGGGCATCAACGCGGTGAAGGCGGTCGAAATCGGCGCCGGCTTCGACAGCGTCACGCAGCGCGGCACCACGCACGGCGACTCGATCACGCCGACCGGCTTCCTCAGCAACAACGCGGGCGGCATTTTGGGCGGCATCAGCTCGGGGCAGGACCTCGAAGTGAGCATTGCGATCAAGCCCACCAGCTCGATCATCAGCCCGCGCCAGTCGATCGACGTGAACAACAACCCCGTTGAAGTCATCACCAAGGGCCGCCACGACCCCTGCGTGGGCATCCGCGCCACGCCCATCGCCGAAGCCATGCTCGCGCTGGTGGTGATGGAACACGTGCTGCGCAACCGCGCGCAGTGCGGCGACGTGAACCCGCCCGTCGAGAAGAGCGAAGCTGCGTCGCCGCAGTCGTCCTTCCTCTAGGGCTTGCTGACACTGTGCAAGGGGTCGCGAAGCTCGCCACAGCCCGCCCATCAAGGCGCGTGACGCCGTGCGTGCGTCCGCACGCACAAGGAACGCAACGCCGAGGGGCGGGCTGTGGCGAGCTTCCCTTCGGGTTGCTTCGCAAAGGGGCCGTCTGCGGCGTTGCCCGCGCTTGCAAGGCTTCGGCCTTGCTGCGCGCGAGCGCCTTGCAGCCAGCCCCTTTGCGAAGCAACGCGATCCCCTTGCACAGTGTCAGCAAGCCCTAGGTCGACGCCGCCACCTGTGGCCGCCGGGCGCGGCCACCTGTTGGCATTCGCTGGCCTGTCGGCCAGCTACTTCGCGCACATCGGTTTCTTCAATCCGTACCTGCCGCTGTGGCTCAAGGACCTGGGCCTGCCGATCTTCACGATCAGCCTGCTGGCCTCGGTGCAATCGATCACGCGCGTCTTCGCACCCTATGCCTGGGGCGCGCTCAGCGACCACACCGGCCAGCGCGTGAAGCTGCTGCGCTTCAGCGCCGCGGTGGCGCTGGCCAGCTCCTTCGGCCTGTGGTGGCATGGCGGCGCCTGGTGGCTCGCGCTGGTGCTGCTCGTGATGTTCACGCACACCAGTTCGATGATGTCGCTCACCGAAGCGGCCATGGCGCAGATCGTCGCGGGCGACTGGGGCCGCTACGGGCGCATCCGCCTGTGCGGCTCGGCCGGTTTCCTGGTCACCGTGTTCGTCGCGGGCGAGTGGTTCGAGCGCTTCGGCATGAAGCACTTTCCGTACTGGGCCGCCGGCACGCTGGCCGTGGTGCTGCTCGCGACCATGAAGCTGCCCGACCTGCGCGAGCCGCCGGCCGCGCACGACGCCGTGAAGGAGCCCATCGGCCCCGTGCTGCGCATCCCCGCCGTGCGCTGGTTCTTTGCCTCGCTGTTCTTCCAGGTGATGTCGCACTTCTCGGTGTACGCGTTCTTCTCGCTGTACCTCGATTCGATCGGCTACGGCAAAAGCACGATCGGCCTGCTGTGGGCGCTGTCGGTGGTGGCCGAGATCGTCTGGTTCTTCCTGCAGGGCCGGCTCATCGGCCTGTTGCCGATGCCGCGCTGGATGCTGGTGTGCGGCATCGCGGGCGTGGCGCGGCTCGGCCTCACGGCCGGGCTCGGCGGCTTCATCGCGGCGCTGGTCATCGCGCAGTGGCTGCATGCGCTGAGCTTCGCGGCGCACCACACGGCCTGCATCGCCGTGGTGTCGCGCCGCTTCCCCGGCCACCTGCGCGGACGCGGGCAGGCGCTGTTCACGGTGATCGGCTACGGCTTCGGCGGCGTGCTGGGCGTGCTGCTCGGCGGGGCGGTGGCGCAGGAGCTGGGGTATCGCACGATGTTCGCGCTGGCGGCGGTGCTGGCGGTGGCGGGGACGCTGTGTGCGTGGCGGATGGTGAGGCTGGAGCGGGCGGCAGTTCGCGCCGTCTAGCGTTCACGCAAAAGAAAAGCGCGTTGCACCGCAAATGCGGCGCAACGCGCCGTGCGCGAATGTGAACGGCGCCGGCACGTGCCGGCGCCGCACAATCAGGGCACCAGACCGATCTGGAGGTAGCCGGTGACCGGGTTGGTGCGTGCACCCACGACGACCGACAGCGTGCCGTCCTGCATCGCGAAGTAGCGGTCGGTGCCGCCAAGATTGACGCCCTTCAGCGCGGGAATCGAAGCGCTCACTGCATTGAGGCCGTAGCTGATGTTGGAGGCGGTGCCGTCAGCCTTGATCAGCGCTGCGGTATACGTCGTCGCGTCGAAGCCAAAGGTGCCCCAGGTGCCCTTGTTGTCTCCACCGCGCGCCGTGGTGTTGAGCCACGTCGACGAATCGATAAGGCCGATGCGGAATATGGAGTCGTTTGGCGCAGCGGAGTTGATGCCCGCCGCGATGTAGACCTTCTTTCCGTCCACCAAGATGACCGACAAGGCGCCCTTGTCGTTCGCGTTGGCCACGTTCACGGTGCTCCACGAACCGGCGGACGAACCAGCCGAAATCGCGTAGGTTGCGATCGAGGCAGGTGGGCAGGCTGCAATGGAGGTGATGGCAATCTCATTGCACATAAGCAGCGATGTGCCGCCTCCCGTCACTTGAACCTGACGGATCTGCGAGTCGACCACACCCGGCCGCATATTGATGCCGAAGCGGATGTAGATCCCGTCGAGCGCACTCTGGGTCGCCACGACGGCGCGGGACCCAATGAATGGCTGGACAGCGTAGCTGCCCGGGACCTGCGCAACCTGAAACGGGAACGAGCCCACCACGGCGTCGGTAACCAGCCTGAACCGGCTGTTGTTTGTCGCCGCCGTATTGCGCGAACTCTTGAAGACATAGGTTCCCGGCTGCGCAGCATCGGCGCTGAACGAGTCCGACACGGCGAGGCCGGTTTCGTCGGTCATCGCGTAAGACATCGTGTCGAAATTGAGCGCGAGCGTCTGCTGGCTGCCGTTCGTTGCGAACACCTTGTAGGACTGGTTCCGGGCATCGCCGGGCGACACGTTGAACACAACGTCCTTGACCTGCGCGCTGTTGGCGGAGGCCTTGGCCGTGACGGTGAACACGCTGGCAGCGGTGGTTTCATTGGCGAGCTGCGCGGACCACTTCAGGCTCGAGATGTCCGTCTTGCGCAGGCTCACGGAACCGGCCGGCGACGAACTGCTGCTCCAGTCGGCGCCGAGGTTCGGAACCACGGCGACCGTGTCGCCGGGCTTGACGGCGTACTGGCCGCTGCCATTCGCCTCAACGGCGTTGCCATTGACGGTCACGCTGACGGCGAGCGCGACAGGCGTGGGCGGAAAGATCGGAAAACCGCCTCCTCCGCCTCCGCCCCCACCACCTCCGCATCCCCCCAATCCCCCCGCCAAGATGGCCGTTCCGGCCATCCAATAAAACGATTTCATTACAAAATTCCCTTGATTATTTGAATGTCCCGATCGCTGAAATTGCGACCAATGACATACAAATCGTAAGTGAAATGCTATGAAGTTTCGGGATGTACGAGCGAGGGTAATCCTTTAGGGTGCGGAGGCGGCGGCTCCTGTTTGCTTCCTATTTCTTCTTGCGCTTCGGGGTGCTGTTGCTGCTCTTGCCGCCCCCCACCTCCTTCTCGAACACCGCAAAGTACTCCGAAGCCATCTTGCGCAGCGAGCGCCCGATGTTCGCGTAGTCGTACTCGTTGAGGTTGGCCAGCGACACGCGCCCCGACGGGTGCTTGCCGCCGAAGCCGCGACCGGGCAGCAGCACGATGCTGGTTTCGGCGGCGATGCGGAACAGCGCCTCATTCGGCTGCAGCTTCGTGAGGATCCACTTGCCGAAGCGCTCGCCGTGCATCTGCGTGGCGATGTCCTGCAGGTCGAGCAGGTGGTAGTAGCTCACCGAGTTCGGGTCGGGCTGCAGCGGCAGGCCGAGCTCGCGGTACAGCGCTTCCTTGCGCCGCGAGACGATGTGCTTCATCGACTTCTTGTAGGTCTCGCCTTCGTCCATGAGGCAGAACAGCGAGAACATCACCATCTGCGCCTGCACGGGCGTGGAGAGGCCGGCCGTGTGGTTCAGCGCCACGGTGCGGCTGTCGGCCACGAGGCGGTCGATGAACTTCAGCTTGCGCGGCTCGGTGGTGATGGAGCTGTAGCGCGCGTCGAGTTCCTTGCGCTTGGCCTCGGGCAGGGCGGCGATCTTGCGGTCGAGGATGTTGTCCTCGTGCGTGGCGACCACGCCCATGCGCCAGCCGGTGGCGCCGAAGTACTTCGAGAACGAATACACCAGGATGGTGTTTTGCGGGCAGATCGCGAACAGCGACAGGAAGTTGTCGGCGAAGGTGCCGTACACGTCGTCCGTGAGGATGATGAGATCGGGCCGCTGCTTCACGATGTCGGCGATGTAGCCCAGCACCTCGTCGCTGATCTTCACCGACGGCGGGTTGCTCGGGTTGCACAGGAAGAAGGCCTTGACCTTCGGGTCGAGCAGCTTCTGCAGCTCCTTCTTGGTGAACTGCCAGTTGTTCTCGGGCGGCGCATCGATCAGTGCTTCGATGAGCTGGTAGTCGTTCAGGTGCGGGATCTCGATGTAGGGCGTGAAGATCGGCATGCCCAGCGCGATGGTGTCGCCGGGCGACAGCAGGTGGTTCTCGCGCAGGCTGTTGAACAGGTAGGTCATGGCGGCGGTGCCGCCTTCCACCGCGTACATGTCGAACTTGCCCACGAAGGGGTGGGTGCCGATCATTTCCTTGTGGATGTACTGGCCCACGACGATCTCGGTCAGGCGCAGCATGCGGTCGGGCACCGGGTAGTTGCAGCCCAGGATGGCCTCGCACATCTCGTAGATGAAGTCGCCGGCCGACAGGCCCAACTGGTCGCGCACGTAGGACACGGCGGCCTCGATGAAGCGCACGCCGGGCTCGCCCTCGTGCGACTTGGCAAAGAGCTCGAAGCGCGCCTCGATGCCCTCGCGCTGCGGAAAGCCGCCCACGTCCGCCATGTAGATGTACGAGCGCTCGGCCTCGGTCATGGCAAAGAGGCCGAACTGGAAGAAGCCGTGGCGCGGGGTGGTGGCCAGGAAGTTCGGGTTGCCGCGGCCGGCGTTGAGCATGAGGCGGTCACTCTGTCGTGCGACCTGGATCAGCGCATCCTTCAGTTCGAACGGGCTCAGGCCGCCCAGCTTTTTCACGTCGCCGAAATCCATGGAGTACTCCTTGGTTGATAAAAAGAAAGAAGAAAGAAGAAAGAAAAGGGAAGGCGCGGTGCTCAGACCAGTGCCACGATCAGCGGCCCCAGCAGCGTGAGGAACACGTTGGCCAGCGCGTAGGTGATGGCGAAGGGCACGGTGGGAATGGCGTTCTCGGCCTTGCCCAGCACTTCGCCGAAGGCCGGGTTGGCGCTGCGCGAGCCGCTCAGCGCGCCCGCAAACACGGCCGTGTTGTCGTAGCGCAGCACGTAGCGCCCGAACAGCATCGTGAGGATCATCGGCACGAGCGTGACGACCACGCCGACGCCGAAGATGGTCAGGCCCAGCTCCTTGATGGTCTGCACGGCCTGCAGGCCCGACGTCAGGCCGACCACGACCACGAAGCCCGCCAGGCCCAGGTCTTTCAGCAGCTGCACCGCGCTGGGCGGCAGCGCGCCGAAGGTCTGCTTCTTCGCGCGGTACCAGCCGAACAGCAGGCCCGACAGCAGCGCGCCGCCGCCGGCGCCGAGCGTCAGCGGAATGGCGCCGATCTTCACGCTCAGCAGGCCGACCAGCAGGCCCACCACCAGGCCCGCGCCCAGGTACACGAAGTCGGTCTTGGCGCTGGGCACGATCACGTCGCCGACGAGGGACGCGACGCGCTTCACGTCCTGCTCGGCGCCGAAGATCGACACCAGGTCGCCCACCTGCACCACGGTGTCGGGCTTCATCGGCAGCACCTGGCCCATGCGACTGAGCTGCACCACGAAGATGCCGTGGCGCACGCCGCCGGCGGTGGCCTGGCGGATCTGGTCGACGGTCTTGCCGCCGAAGTCCTTGTTGGTGAGCACGATCTCGCGCTTGTTCAGCGTCAGCTCCATGCCGTCGACGGCGTCGACCTCCTTGCCCAGCAGCGGCGCGCTCGCCACCACGGCGTCGCGCCGGCCCACGGTGAGCACGTAGTCGCCCTGGCGCAGCACGAGCGTGGGGCTGACCTCGACGAACTTGCCGTCGCGCTTCACGCGCTCGATGGTGATGGTGGTGGCCGGGTTGGCGTTCTCGATGTCGGCCACCGTGCGCTGCGGATCGCTCGTGAGCTGGTAGATGCGCCCGACCAGCGAGGGCGCGGCTTCTTCCTGGTCGGGGCCGAGCATCTTCACGCCGGCCTGCATCGCGGTCTCGGCCGCGATCGCGTCGTCGCGGATGCTGCGGCCCATGAGCTTGGGCAGGATGTTGACGCACACGATGATCGCGCCGAACGAGCCGAACACGTAGGTCACGGCGTAGCCGATGGCCACGTTGCCCTGCAGTCGCGCCGTCTCGGCCGCGGCGAGCCCGAGCTTGCCGATGGCGTCGCCCGCGGTGCCGATGATGGCGCTCTGCGTGAGGCCGCCGGCCGCCACGCCCGCCGCCAGGCCCTTGTCGAGCCCGAACAGCTTGGCCATGACCACCACGGTCGCCAAGCCCGTGGCCGCCATCACGGCGGCCAGGATGATCTCCTTGATCGACTGCTTGCCCAGCGAGCTGAAGAACTGCGGCCCGCTCTCGAAGCCCACGGCGTAGATGAACAGCGCGAACAGCACGGCCTTCACGCCGCCGTCGATCTGCACGCCGACCTGGCTGACGATCACCGCCACCAGCAGCGAGCCGGCGACGCCGCCGAGCTGGAACTTGCCGAACTTGATCTTGCCGATCCAGTAGCCGACCGCCAGCGAGAGGAAGAGCGCCATTTCGGGCGACTTCTTGAAGAGTTCATGCAACCATTCCATAGAGGAAGTCCTTTCAAGGCATCAATGAGAAGAAGAGAGAAGAGAAGGGCGTGGAGCGTCTCGGGTCGTTGTCTTACTTCGCGTGCTGCACCAGGCCGGCCAGGGCCACGATCAGCGGGCCCATCAGCGGCAGCACGACGTTCGAGATGGCGTAGGTGATCGTGTAGCCCAGCAGCGGCGTGGCGTTGCCCGCGGCGTTCTGCACGGCGCTGAGCGCGGGCGTGCTGCACTGCTGGCCGGCGATGGCGCCCAGCAGCACCGGCGCCTCGAGCTTGAGCAGGCGGTGGCCGACGAACAGCGAGATGCTGGCCGGCACCACCGCGACGGCGATGCCCACCAGCGGGAGCGCAACGCCGAACTTCTGGACCAGCGCCAGCGCCTGCGGCCCCGAGGCCAGGCCCACGCAGGCGATGAAGGTGGCCAGGCCCAGGTCCTTCATGAGCGCCAGCGCGTCGGCCGGCACGCTCAGGCGGTGCGGGTGCTTCGACTGGTACCAGCCGAAGGCCAGCCCCGTGAGCAGCGCGCCGCCGCCGGTGCCGAGCGAAAACGGAATGCCGCCGAGCTTCGCGCTGAAGCTGCCGATGAACACGCCCAGCAAAATGCCCGCGGCGGCGAAGCTGATGTTGCTGCGCGTGGAGGCGATCACGCGGTCGCCGACCTGCGCGATGGCGCTCGCCACCTCGGGCGCGGGGCCGTAGAGCTTGAGCACGTCGCCGCGCTGCAGCGTCAGCGCGTTCACGAGCGGCATCGCGTGGCCGTCGCGCGCCACGCCGATCACCTGCACGGCGGACGGCAACTCGTTTTCCAGCATGCGCAGCCCGCGGCCGAACCATTCGCGGCGGTTGGCGACGACCTCGGTGGTCTCGACCACGGTGTCGAAGGCGGTGGTGTCGGCGAACTCGCGGCCCAGCAGCTCGCCCACGTTGACGAGCGCGCTGCGCCGGCCGATGGCCAGCACCTGGTCGCCCACGCGCAGGTGCAGTCCAGGCTCGACCGCGAGGCTCTGGCCGTCGCGCACCACGCGCTCGATGCTGGCCTGCCGCCCGAGGATCGACGTCAGTTCGCCGACCGAGCGGCCACGACCCACGGTGACGCGGAACACGCGCCCGACCATCTCGGGCGTGGCGCTGGCGGCGTCCGGGTCGTCGGCGCCGCCGCCCATGGTCTTCCAGAGCTTGTCGGCTTCGGCGCGCAGGTTCACGCGCAGCAGCAGCGGAAACACCTGGCTCGTGACCACCACGATGGCGATGAGCCCGAAGACGTAGGTGATGGAGTAGGCCGTGACCACGTTGGCCTGCAGCTGCGCGATCTCGGCGGCGGGGAGCGAGAGCTTCGAGATCGCGTCGGTCGCCGTGCCCACCACCGCCGATTCGGTGGCCGCGCCGGCCATCAGCCCGGCGGCCGTGCCGCGGTCGAGCGACAGCAGCACCGTGGCGCCGAGCACCAGCGCGAGCACCACCACCACCTCGACCAGGCACAGCAGGCCCAGCCGCAAGCCCTTGGCGTCGAGGTTGGCGAAGAACTGCGGGCCGCCCGCGTAGCCGAGCGCAAAGATGAAGAGCATGAAGAACACGTTCTTCACGCTGTCGTCGAGCCGGATGCCCAGTTGGCCGACCACCAGCGCGGCAATCAGCGTGCCGCAGATGCCGCCGAGCTGGATCGGGCCGAAACGGATCTGGCCCACCGCGTAGCCGATGCACAGCACCAGAAACAATGCGATCTCCGGACTGTTTCTGAGTATTTCCACAAGGTGGCCGAACATCTGCCGCGATCCCTCCGGGTTATTTGTTCATTCGAGCGCGTCGGCGGATCGCAACGAAAAAAGGAGCACTGCATCCATTGGCATCAACGGCTGGCGAGTGGTGGGGCTCCAGCGAAAACTTTATTTTTCGTTTTGCGAATTGCCGATTCTTTGCATCTTCGATGACGATAAATCAACATCTATGACAATTGTCAAAATCAGAAAAGAATTGAGCGAGCGGCAATAGAAACGAGGCCGTTTGAATTACAAATTACGCGCTGCACGGAATCCTCCGTCGCAGTCAGCTCTGACCGCACGAACCTGTCCGGCCTCGGGTTTCCGATAACTCAAGTTGCTTGATTTAGTCGGTCGACTGCTCGATAGTCCCCCTCGTCCGAATGCCTTCCCGCTCGTTGGCGGGTGGTCATCCGGTTCCATAGCAAGTACGGCAGGCGCTGTGCGCCCGCCCCCCTGAAGGAGACAACCTCATGTTCATCAGCCCGCGCTTCGTTCCCGCCCTGGCCGTCCTGGCCCTTGCCGCATCGGCCACGTCCACGGCCCTGGCCGCCGACCCGCCCGTCATCGGCCTGGTCACCAAGACCGAGACCAACCCCTTCTTCGTGAAGATGAAAGAGGGCGCGCAGGAGGAGGCCAAGAAGCTCGGCGCCAAGCTGCTGTCGGGGGCTGGAAAGGCCGACGGCGACAACGCGGGCCAGATCACGGCGATGGAAAACATGATCGCCGCCGGCGCCAAGACCATCCTCATCACGCCCAGCGACGCCAAGGCCATCGTGCCGGCGATCAAGAAGGCGCGCGACAAGGGCATCATGGTGATCGCGCTGGACAGCCCGGCCGATCCGCCGGACGCCACCGACGCGCTCTTCGCCACCAACAACTACACGGCCGGCGTGCTCATCGGCGAATACGCCAAGGCCGCGATGGCCGGCAAGACGCCCAAGATCGTCGCGCTCGACCTGCTGCCGGGCCATCCGGTGGGTGCGCAGCGCCACAACGGCTTCATGAAGGGCTTCGGCCTGCCGGCCAACGACGCCAAGTCGAACGAGCTGTCCAAGTCGCCCGAGATCGTCTGCATGGCCGACAGCTTCGGCGACCAGGCCAAGGCGCAGACCGTGATGGAGAACTGCCTGCAGAAGGCGCCCGACGTGAACCTGGTCTACACCATCAACGAGCCCGCCGCGGCCGGTGCCTACAACGCGCTCAAGCGCGCGGGCAAGGAAAAGGGCGTGATGATCGTTTCGGTCGACGGCGGCTGCCAGGGCATCAAGGACACGGCCGCCGGCATCATCGCCGCGACCTCGCAGCAGTACCCGCTGAAGATGGCCGCCATGGGCGTGGCCGCGGGCGTCGAATTCGCCAAGACCGGCAAGAAGGCCTCGGGCTACGTCGACACCGGCGTGACGCTCATCGCCGGCAAGAGCGTGGCCGGCGTCGACAGCAAGGACACCAAGACCGGCACCGAGCTGTGCTGGGGCAAGAAGTAAACGGCCCCGGTCTATAGGGAGGCACACCGATGGCGAAATCTCCGACGCACCACATCCCGTGGGGCGCCCTCGGGCCGTGGCTGGCCCTGCTCGGCGCCTGCATCTTCTTCGCGACGCAGTCCGAGCGTTTTCTCACGGGCGGCAACCTGTCGCTGATCCTGCAGCAGGTGATGGTGGTGGGCGTGATCGCCATCGGCCAGACGCTGATCATCCTCACGGCCGGCATCGACCTGTCGTGCGGCATGGTGATGGCACTGGGCGGGATCATCATGACGAAGTTCGCCACCGAGCTCGGCATGCCGGTGCCGCTGGCCATCCTGTGCGGCATCGGCGTGACGACGCTTTTCGGCCTGCTCAATGGCCTCCTGGTCACGCGCATCAAGCTGCCGCCGTTCATCGTGACGCTGGGCACGCTGAACATCGCGTTCGCGATCACGCAGCTGTACTCGTCGTCGCAGACCATCACCGACCTGCCCGCCGGCCTCACGGGTCTGGGCACCACCTTCACCATCGGCAGCGCCGAGGTGGCGTGGGGGTCGGTGCTCATGCTGGCGCTCTATGCGCTCGCGTGGTTCGTGCTGCGCGAGACGGCGGCCGGCCGGCATGTCTACGCGATCGGCAACAACGCGGAGGCCACGCGGCTGGTGGGCATTCCCACGCAGCGCGTGCTGCTCGCGGTGTACGTGGCGGCGGGCGTGTTCTACGGCATCGCCTCGCTGCTGTCGGTGGCGCGCACCGGCGTGGGCGACCCGAACGCGGGCCAGACCGAGAACCTCGATGCCATCACGGCCGTGGTGCTCGGCGGCACCAGCCTCTTCGGCGGGCGCGGCATCGTGCTGGGTTCGCTCATCGGCGTGCTCATCGTGGGCGTGTTCCGCAACGGGCTCACGCTGATGGGCGTGTCGTCGATCTATCAGGTGCTGGTGACGGGCGTGCTCGTGATCCTGGCGGTGGCGGCCGATCAACTCTCGCGCAAGGGAGCCCGCTGATGAACACCGTGGCCAATCCCAAGATCGTGATGCAGGCCAAGGGCCTGGTGAAGCGCTACGGCCAGGTCACCGCGCTCGACGGCGTCGACTTCGAGCTGCGCGAAGGCGAGATCCTCGCGGTGATCGGCGACAACGGCGCGGGCAAGTCGTCGCTCATCAAGGCGCTGTCGGGCGCCATCGTGCCCGACGAAGGCCAGATCCTGCTCGACGGCGCGCCGGTGCATTTCCGCAACCCGCTCGATGCGCGCCGCGCCGGCATCGAGACGGTCTACCAGGACCTCGCCGTCGCGCCCGCGATGACCATCTACGAGAACCTCTTTCTCGGCCGCGAACTGCGCCGCCCCGGCTTCCTGGGCAATGTGCTGCGCATGCTCGACAAGAAAAAAATGCTGCTCGAAAGCACGGTGCGCATGGCCGACCTGAAGGTCGGCATCCAGTCGATGACGCAGGCCGTCGAAACGCTCTCGGGCGGCCAGCGCCAGTGCGTGGCCGTGGCGCGCAGCGCGGCCTTCGCGCGGCACGTGGTCATCATGGACGAGCCCACTGCCGCGCTCGGCGTGAAAGAGGGCAACATGGTGCTCGAGCTGATCCGCCGTGTGCGCGAGCGCGGCCTGCCCGTGGTGCTCATCAGCCACAACATGCCGCACGTGTTCGAGGTGGCCGACCGCATCCACGTGGCGCGCCTGGGCAGGCGCGCGGCCGTGCTCAATCCGAAGAAGATCAGCATGAGCGACACCGTGGCCGTGATGACCGGTGCCATGACCGCCGACCAGTTGCCTGCGGAGGCGCATGCTTGATACCGATGCCCTCGAGCGCCCGTCGGCCTTGCTGCGTCCGCGCGGCTCCAACCAGGTGGGCATGCGCCAGTTCAACGAGCGCGTGGTGCTGCAGGCGCTGCGCGTGCACACCAGCCTGCCCAAGGCCGACCTCGCGCGGCTCACGGGCCTGAGCGCGCAGACCATCGGCCTCATCACCGCGCGGCTCGAGGACGACGGCCTCATCGTCAAGCAAAGCCGCGTGCGCGGGCGCATCGGCCAGCCCTCGGTGCCGCTGGCGCTGAACCCCGACGGCGCCTTTGCCATCGGCGTGAAGCTCGGGCGGCGCGGGGCCGAGTGGCTGCTGATCGACTTCGCGGCGCGGGTGCGCGAGCACCACGCGATCCGCTACGAATTTCCGGACGCTGCGGCGCTGCTGCCCGTGATCGCCGAGCACATCCACCGCCTGCGCGACGGGCTCGGGCCGCTGGCCGCGCGCAACGTGGGCGCGGGGCTGGCGGCCCCGTTCCAGCTTGGCGGCTGGCACCGCACACTGGGGCTGTCGAAGGCGCAGTCGGACGAGTGGAACCAGATGGACCTGCTGGCCGAGGTGCGCGCGCGCACCGACGTGCCCGTGGGCTTCGCGCGCGACACCGTGGCGGCCTGCGTGGCCGAGCTGGTGACGGGGCGCGGGCACGACCTCAAGAGCTTTCTCTACATCTTCGTCGACACCTTCGTGGGCGGCGGGCTGGTCATCAACTCGCACCTGCACACCGGTGCGCACGGCAACGCGGGCGCGCTCGCGTCGATCCCGATGCGCACCGAGAAGCCCTCCGAAGGCCTGTCGACGCAGGTGGTGGCCGAGGCGTCGCTGTGGGAGCTGGAGCAACGCCTGCGCGCCGAAGGTCTCGACGCCACGGCGGCCTACGACGACCGCGCGCTCGAAGCGCCGTTCGCCACTGCCACGCAGGCCTGGCTCGGCAGCGCGTCACGCGCGCTGGCGCATGCCATCGTTAGCAGCACGGCCGTGCTCGACCTGGCCGACGTGGTGATGGACGGCTCGATGTCGCGCGCGCTGCTCGACGCATTGCTGGTACAGACCCGCACGGCACTCGCGCAGTGCAACTGGGAAGGCCTGTGGGCGCCGCAGCTGCATGGGGGCCGGGCGGGGGCGCAGGCGTGTGCGCTCGGCGGCGCGATGCTGCCGCTGCACGCCAACTTTGCGCCGGACCACGATGTGTTTTTGAAGGCGGGGTGAGCCGCTCAAAAGCTCAGAGATTTGCTGAGGCGTGCAGGTCGCGCGGCAGTCGCAGCGTGCTCGCGCGTGCGCCTGCGGGGCACGGCCCGTCGGAGTAGGCCGCATCGCCCTCGGGCATGACGCACTTGTGCACCTCGACGACGGCAGGCACGGACTTGGCTGCGGGGGCGATCACTGGGGGCTCGAAGTGCGTGTTCGTCAGCGTGGCAGGTTCCTTGGATGTGCGGGTCACCGCATCCGGGAGCGTTTCGCGGGCGGCCGATCTGTCGGGCTCGGCCTCGACCGGAACGACTGCCGTGGTCAGGAGCGCAGCACGCGCCGCGCTCTCGTGCACCAGGTCTTTCAAGGTCACATAGAAGAGCGACATCGCCACCAGCGCCACGCCCAGGCACGGGGCCCAGTACCGCCGGGGGTCACCTGCAGGCGGGCGGGCCCGCGGAGTCAGCGCCGCGGCCATGCCAGGCCTCCGTTCTGCAACACGCCGGCCAGCTTCGCGATGCCGCCGGTGCCGCTTGCGGCCCGGCCGATCAGCGCGCCGCCGGCGGCGCCTGCGATGACTCGCATCAGGAACGACCGGCAGCGGCCCGCGGCCAGCAACAGCAGCACGCCGGCGCCGAGCACGACGAGGTGTTCGCCGGGGTAGTCGGCGCGCGCCGCATCCACCTGCTTGATCTTGTCGATCGTCTGTTCCAGGTCCATGGCTGAAGCTCCTTGTCGTGTTCAGCCGTTCTTACCGGTGGGCGCCGGGCTCCGCTGTAGGCCGGCACCATGCGCGGTGACGGAATCCGCCGCGAAAACGCCGTGGAGAAAGCCGCATCGCACGGGAAGCGGGGCGCTCTCGATAATGCAACCCGCTTGTAGAGAACCCCACAGAAGCACAGAAGTAGAGAAACGCGAAATGAGTGCAGCAGATTTTCTTTTCGCCCCCGAGGTGCAAAAGCTCTTGATGGTCGCCTACGCGGCGCCCCAACAACCTCTGTCTTCCAGCGAGCTGGTCCATCGCTCGAAGCTCGACACGGCCGATGCGGAGCGCACCCTGGCGCATCTCGTCGGCAGCGGCATCCTGAAGAAGCAAAAGCCGAAGGCCGAGGAGGCCGAGACCTTCTCGATCGACCGCGCGTTCGTCTTCCACGACGAACTGCGCAATATCGCGCTCAAGTCGTTCGCCGCGGCCGAGCCGGTTCGCGCGATGCTGCGCGGCAAGTTCAAGGCCTCGGTCGTGCGCGCCTTCGTGCTCGCAGAGGACGAAGACGGCACCCTGGAGCTGCTCGTCGTGCACGGCCAGTCGATGCCCGACGAAGCCACCCTGGCGGCCGCCTGCCGGAAGCTCTCGAAGAACATCCACCGCCACCTGAAGGTGCACGTCATCTCGAACGCGAAGTTCAACGGCCTCACGCCGCGCGATGCGCTCATGCCGAAACCCGCGGCGCTCGAGATCATCAAGCCCGGGGATACGAAGGCGCCGCTGCCCGTCGAGAAGGTCGGCCTCTTGCAGAGCGCGAGGAAGAAGTTGGCGACGCTGTCGCGTTCGTCGGCGTGATCGCCTGGCTTTTGTCCTGTGAGGCCAGCGGCCGTTGCAGGCCGCGACGGACCCCGACGTGTTCCTGAAGGCCGCCTGAGCCGGGGGAGGAGGGCGTGCTGGGGGACAATCGAAGCAACCCCCTCGACATCACAGCATCCCACGACCATGTCCCGCCTCGACGACCCCCGCCACGACGCCGAAGTCGGCTCCCGCGACAGCACCCTCGACACCACCCGCATCGACGACGTGCGCATCGGCGCCGTGCGTCCCCTTATGACCCCCGCGCTGCTGCAGGAGCGCGTGCCCGTGCGCGACAACACGCTCGCGCTGGTCGAAGGCAGCCGCGCGGCCATCGCCGACGTGCTGCACGGCCGCGACGACCGCTTGGTGGTCGTGGTCGGCCCGTGCTCCATCCACGACCACGACCAGGCCATCGAGTACGCGCAGCGCCTGAAGAAGGTGGCCGATTCACTGCAGGACGACCTGCTCATCGTGATGCGCGCCTACTTCGAGAAGCCGCGCACCACCGTCGGCTGGAAGGGCTACATCAACGACCCGCACCTGGACGGCAGCTTCGCCATCAACGAAGGCCTGGAGCGCGCGCGGCGCCTGCTGCTGGAGCTGACCACGCTGGGCCTGCCGACCGGCACCGAGTTCCTCGACCTCTTGAGCCCGCAGTTCATCGCCGACCTGATCGCCTGGGGCGCCATCGGCGCGCGCACCACCGAGAGCCAGAGCCATCGGCAGCTGGCCTCGGGCCTGAGCTGCCCGGTCGGTTTCAAGAACGGCACCGACGGCAGCGTGAAGGTGGCGGCCGATGCCATCCTGGCGGCCCGCGCGCCGCATGCCTTCATGGGCATGACGAAGATGGGCATGGCCGCGATCTTCGAGACGCGCGGCAACGACGACTGCCACGTGATCCTGCGCGGCGGCAAGGCGCCCAACTATTCGGCGGCGGATGTCGCTTCGAGTTGCGAGGCGCTGCTGGCCAACGGCCTGCGCCCCCAGGTGATGATCGACGTCTCGCACGGCAACAGCAGCAAGCAGCACCAGCGCCAGATCGTGGTGGCCGAGGACGTGGCCACGCAGATCGTGGCCGGCGAGCGGCGCATCACCGGGATCATGATCGAGAGCCACCTCGAGGAAGGCCGGCAGGACCTGAAGCCCGGTGTGCCGCTGAAGCATGGCGTGTCGATCACCGATGCCTGCATCGGCTTTGCGCAGACGGTGCCGGTGCTCGAGGGGCTGGCGTCGGCGGTGAAGGCGCGGCGGCGGTTGGCCAAGGCCTGAGGCTGACGCGGGGGCTGGGCGACTCCCTGCCGTCTGCGCCCGGGCGGGTCCGGGCAACGCTTTGAGCCGGCCCGCATCGACTTCCTGAGGCTGCCCAGCCTCGGGCGCCACCAAGCCCTGCGCTTGTTGCGACCACTTCCCCACCCGCTATCGACCACACCAAGGCCTCCGCTTCGCGGAGGCAGGGGCGTCTTGACTGTGGCGGAAATGTAAACAATGCAAACAGTTTTCCAATTGTTACGAGAACTAGATCACGAAACTTGAGCCGAGGCGCCGTGAATCCGAGGGCAAACGGGCCGGTTGTGGGGCATCCTTGCGCCACTTTGTAGTCAAAACGTATGCAAAATGATTACAAAATGCCGACCTGTCAGGTCTTATTGATTACATTTGGAGTGCTTTCATGCTCAAGCTCGCAGTCGCCGCGGCGGCCACCGCCACCCTCGTTTTCGCATCCGGTTCGGCCCTGGCTGACACCGCCGGTGCCAGCTTCCAGGTCAAGATGACCATCGTGCGCAGCTGTGCGGTGACGGCCGGCAGCGCCTCCGACATCAGCCTGGGCACCTCCGTGCAGCCCACCGCCACCAACCAGACGGGCAACAACACCATCTCGGTCACCTGCTCCAAGACCACGCCCTACACCGTCGGCCTGCTGCCTTCGTCCACCAACGGCGGCACCACCGACGGCACGGGTGCCATGTCGTCCGTCGCCAACTCGGCCACCAACACCGACAAGGTGCCCTACGCGCTGTACTCCAACGCGGGCAACAGCACCGTGTGGGGCAACACCACCGGCACCGGCGCCAATGTGGTCGGCGGCACGGGCACCGGTGCGGCGATCACGCACACGGTCTACGCCAAGAACACCAACGCCAACTTCACCCCGGACAGCTACGCCGACACCGTCACGGTGACGGTCACGTACTGAGCCCGTACCCGTACTGAATCGTGAGACGTGCACTTGCCATCCTCGGACTGTGGGGCGCATGCCTGCTTGGCGGCGGTGCGGTCCAGGCGGCCGGCCTGCAGGTCTCGCCGGTCACCCTGACACTGGCGCCGACACGGCAGGGCGACGGGCTCTGGCTCAGCAACACGGGAACGGCGCCGCTGGACGCGCAGATCCGCGTCTTCCGCTGGACGCAGGTGGACGGGCAGGACCGCATGGAGCCGGCGGACGGACTGGTCGTCAGCCCGCCCATGCTGCAACTGCCCACCGACGGGCGGCAACTGGTGCGCGTGATCCGCAACGGCCCGCCCCCCGCGGGTCCGGCGGAAGAGGCCTACCGCGTGCTGGTGGATGAGCTGCCCGTGCCCCAGGCGGCGGGTACCGCGACGGATGGCAAGAAGAGCAACCTGAACTTCGTGATGCGGCACTCGCTGCCCATCTTCGTGTCCCCGGCGGGCGCGGAGCCGGCCCCCGCGCAGTTGCGCTGGAGCCTGCGGCGCGAGGACGGCAAGGCCGTGCTGGAAGTCAGCAACAGCGGCGGGGTGCATGCCCAGCTGGCGGACCTCGTGTTCACCGGCGCGGACGGCCGCGCCGTCGCCGCCTACACCGGCTTGCTGGGCTACGTGCTGCCCGGCGCCACCATGCGCTGGCCGCTGAAGACGTCGCCCGCCGCCCTGGCTGGCGCGGGTCGCTGGCAGGTCATGATCGATGGCAGAACGACGGACGCCAACCTCGCGCCGCTGGCGCGCTGAGCGGGCCGGGTTCGCTGCGAGGGCCTTGCTGGCTCCGTTTGCACTGGCCCTGACCACGCTCCCCGCCCACGCAGCGCCCGCCGCGCAGTCCGTGCCGGGGGCCATGACGCTGTACCTGGAGGTCAGCCTCAACGGCATGGCGCGCGGGCTGCACCCGTTTCGCCTGCAGGCCGGGGCCTTGTCGGCCTCCCGCGCGGTGCTGCGTGAGCTGAGTTTTTCCCTGCCTGACCACGGCGGCGAATGGCTGCCCCTGCGCGACCTGCCCGGGCTCTTGGCCGACTACGACGCCGCGCGCCAGCAACTGAGCCTGACCGCGCCGCTGGCGATGCTGCAGCTGCCCACGGCCACGGTGGGGCAGGCGGCAGTCACCGCGCAGCCCTTGAGCACGTCCACCGGCCTGCTGCTGAACTACGACCTCTATGGCACCCAGGGCCGGGGCGGCAGTGCCAGCCTGAGCGCCTTCGGCGAGCTGCGCGCCTTCCGCGGCGCCAGCGTGCTCAGCACCACCTGGCTGATGCAGCGCACGCACGACACCCAGGGCTGGAAGGACCAGTCCGTGCGCATGGACAGCACCTGGAGCATGGCCTTCCCCGACAGGATGCTCACCCTGCGCGTGGGCGACACGCTCACCGGCGCCGTGCCCTGGTCGCGCGCCACGCGCATCGGCGGCATCCAGCTGTCGCGCGACTTCGGCCTGCAGCCTTACCGGCAGACCGCGCCGCTGCCCAGCTTCATCGGTTCGGCCACGATGCCTTCGGACGTGGAACTGTTCATCGACGGCATCCGCCAGTACAGCGGCCAGGTGCCGGCGGGGCCCTTCCAGCTCAACGCGCTGCCGCGCATCAACAGCACGGGCACGGCGCAGGTGGTGGTGACCGACGCGCTGGGCCGCGCCGCCACGCTGAGCTTCTCGCTCTTCGACAGCAGTCGTCTGCTGGCGCCCGGGCTGAGCGACTGGACGGTGGACCTGGGCGTGGTGCGCCGCAACTACGGCCTGCGCTCCTTCGACTACGGCAAGCAGCCGGTGCTGACCGGCACCTGGCGCCGCGGCCTCAGCGACAGCTTCACGGTGGAGGCGCATGGCGAAGTGACGCGCGGCCTGGCGCTGGCCGGCGCCGGGGGCGTGTGGCAACTGGGCGCGGCGGGCACGCTGTCGGCGGCGCTGGCGGGCAGCCGGCACGACGCCGACGCCCCCGGCGGCAGCCGCAGCGGCACGCAGACCAGCCTGGGCTACCTGTGGCGGCAGGAGCGCCTGTCGGTGGGTCTGAACGGCTCGCGGACCCAGGGCGACTACCGCGACGTGGCCACGGCCTACGGCTCGGCACCGGCCAAGGGCAGCGCCAGCGCGAGCGTGGGCTATGACATGGGCGGCCTGGGCAACGTCAGCGTCAGCTACCTCTACCTGCGGCCGGTGGGGCAGAACGCGTCGCGCTATGCCAGCGTGAACTGGTTCCGTTCGATCGGGCGCACGACCTCGGTCTCGGTGGGCATGAACCAGAACCTGGACAAGCGCAGTGACCGCGGCATCTTCGTCGGCCTGAGCTGGTCGTGGGACGCGCAGACCAGCGTGAGCGCCGGCGTGCAGCGCAGCGGCGACCAGGGCACCGTGGGCACCGTCAGTGCGCAGCACTCCCCCTTCGGCGACGGCGGCTGGGGCTGGCGCGCCACCGCGCGCACGGGCGGCGGCACGACCGGCGGGCAGGCCGAAATCAACTACCTGGGGCCCTACGGCCGCGTGCAGGCCGGCGTGAGCGAGATGGGCGGCGGCCGCGCCAGCCGCTACGCCTACGCCTACGCCGGCGCCAGCGGTGCGCTGGTGCTGATGGGCGCCGGGGTGCTGGCTGCGCGGCGCATCGACGACGCCTTTGCGGTGGTGGACACCGACGGCGTGGCCGGCGTGCCCGTGAAGCTCGAGAATCGCCCGGTGGGGCAGACCAACTCGCGCGGGCTGCTGCTGGTCGTGCCGGTGAACGCCTACCAGAACAACAAGCTGGCGATCGACCCGATGGACCTGCCCGCCGACGTGCGCATCGAGCGCGCCGAGAGCCTCATCACCCCGGCTGGCCGGTCGGGCGCGCGGGCGCATTTCGGCATCACGCCCGTGCGGGCCGCCCACGTGGCATTGATGGACGCGCAGGGCCAGCCCTTGCCGCTGGGCAGCCGCGTGCAGGTGAACGGCCAGGAGGGCGGGCAGGGTGGCGGCGCGGTGGTGGGCTACGACGGCTGGGTGTACCTGGACACGCTGGACGTGCGCAACACGCTGGCCGTGCGCACGCCCGACGGCGCGGTGTGCCGGGCGCAGTTCGACTGGCGGCGTCCCGAGGGCGGTGGTTTGCAGAAAGAGCGGTTGACATGTGGACGTTGAGATTCGTGAAACTGGCGCTGGCCTTCTCATGCCTGCTGGGCATGGGCGCGGCGCATGCCGACCCGAGCTGCTGGGTCGCCAGCCAGCCCAGCTTCGCCTTCGGCACCGTCACGGCGTCGGCGGCGACGGACACCACCGCCACGGTCGGCTTCGCGTGCCAGAACGACACCGGCCAGACCATGTACTTGAGCTACTGCGTGTACGTTTCCCAGGGCAACGAGATCGCCGGCTACGCCCCGCGCTACATGACCAACTGGAACGGTTCGCAGATGGCCTACAACATCTATGCCGACGCGGCCCGCAGCGGCATCGTCGGCCCGCCGCCGGGCGGTGGCACCTACGCCAGCGCGGGTGGCACCTTCGTGCTGCCGGCCAGCGGCGGCAACGTCGCGTTGAACATCCCGCTGTATGGCCGCGTGCCGTCCGGGCAATCGCTGGCGGCAGGCAGCTACCAGGCCAACATCTACAACTCCGAGGTCGTCTGGGGCATGAAGAGCGGCAACGCGCCCGACAGCTGCACCGCGAGTTCGGCCAAGTACGTCGGCAGGACGAACTTCTACACGCAGGTCACGGCCCTCTATTCCAACGCCTGCACCGTTAGCGTGGCGGCCACCGATCTGGACTTCGGCAGTGCCAGCTCGCTGAGCGCCGCGGTCAACGGCACGGCCGCCATCACGATGGCCTGCCCGCCCAGCACCGCCTGGAAGGTGGGACTGAGCAATGGCGTGAACGTGGCGGGAACACAGCGGCGCATGGCGGGCGGCACCGGTGACTACATCCAGTACGAGCTGTACCGCGATGCCGCGCGTTCGCTGCGCTGGGGCAACACCGTCGGCACGGACACGGTCGACGGCAGTGGCAATCCCGGCAGCAGCATTCCGGTCTATGGGCGGGTGCCGGCCCAGACCAATGTGACGCCGGGCAGCTACAGCGACACGATCACCGTCACCGTGACCTACTGAATAATCGCCATCGCTTCGGGCCCGGGCCGCGCATCAGATCGGCGCGTAAGTCCCCGTGCCGTCCGGCCAGGCCGTCAGCACCTCGTACCCGTCGGCCGTGACCGCGACCATGTGCTCCCACTGCGCGGACAGCGAGCGGTCCTTGGTCACGACGGTCCAGCCGTCGGCCAGCTGCTTCGTTTCGGCGCGGCCCGCGTTGAGCATCGGCTCGATGGTGAAGACCATGCCCGGCTCGAGCACCAGGCCCGCCCCGCGCCGCCCGAAGTGCAGCACCTGCGGTTCGTCGTGGTAGATGCGGCCGATGCCGTGCCCGCAGTATTCGCGCACCACGCTGAAGTGCTCGCGCTGCGCGACCGACTGGATCGCGTGGCCCACGTCTCCCAGCGTCGCGCCGGGCTTCACCTGGCGGATGCCGGCGCACAGGGCTTCGTAGGTCGTCTCCACCAGCCGGCGCGCGAGCACGCTGGGCTCGCCGACGAAGAACATGCGGCTGGTGTCGCCGAACCAGCCGTCCTTGTTGACGGCGACGTCGATGTTGACGATGTCGCCCGCCTTCAGGATCTTGTCGGCCGAGGGAATGCCGTGGCACACCACCTGGTTCACCGAGGTGAGGATGGTTTTCGGATAGCCCAGGTAGCCCACGTTGGCGGGAATGGCGCCTTGCACCTTCACGATGTGTGCGTGGCAGAGGCGATCGAGCGCTTCGGTGCTCACGCCGGGCACGACGTGGGGCTCGATCATCGCCAGGACCTCGGCGGCCAGCTGTGCGGCGCGCCGCGCCATCACCAGCTCTTCGGCGGACTTGAGTGGAACGTCGTGTGCCATCAGTGCTGCTTGCCGTTCGCGGGGGCGCGGGGCTTGCCCGGTGGCGCCGCAGTGACTGTCGCGGCAATGTCCAGCCCGCCTGAAAGCTCGGCCTGGATCAGCAGCTGGCAGACCTCCCGGTAATCGAGGTCGGGATGCATCTCGGTCAGCATGCCGACCCGCATCCAGTGCTCTGCCTGCGCATTGATCGACCGGCTGAGGGCGTTGCCCGCCACGCGCAGGTTCTCGTGCATCAGGTCTGAAATCTTGACGATGCCCATGGGCCACCTCTGTATGAAACGTATATGAATTGTATGCGTTTCATATGGTCGGGTGTTGGGGGCCGGTCTACGCGCTCTTGTCCCGCGCGATCAGCAGGTTGCGCGCTTCCACCAGCAGCGGCTTCACGGTCTCGAAGGTCGCGGCGCTCGGGTTGATCACGCTCACCCAGTACATCTTTGCGTACACCGGGTGCGGCATCAGCCGGTCGAGCGCGGTGTAGTCGATGTCAATTGGCGGCTGCTCGCCGAACAGCGCGCGAAAGCTCTCCTTGCCCACGCCGACGTTCAGGCGGAACACGCCGGGCCGGTTCAGCTTCGAGGCGCTGTCGAAGTCGTTGTCCTTCGTCACGATCGTGGCGAAGGGGAACTTGTTGTCCGCGCCGTGGAAGAAGAAGGTGTTGTCGTCGGCCACTTCGAAATGGCCGCCGCCGAGCATGTCGATGAGGTGTTGGGTGATGTCGTCTTCGGTCATGGAGATTGGATGAGGTCAAGGCTTCCAGCGCCGCAGGCCGAGTTCGTCGGCCAGTGCCTGGTAGGCCTTGATGCGCGCCTGCACGTAGTCGTCGAGTGCGGCGCCGGTGAGCGCGAAAGGATAAAGGCCGTGCCGTTCGCGCAGGGCCGCGTAGCTTGGCGCGGCCGTGGCCTCGGCGAAGGCGGCGGTCCAGGCGCGCACGGCGGCGTCGGGCACGTTGGCGCTCAGGTAGACGCCGCGCACGGTCGGCCAGACGATGTCCGCGCCTTGCTCGCGCGCGGTGGGCACGCCCGTGAGCGCACCGCCCAGCCGCGCTTCGGACAGCACCGCAAGCAGGCGCAGCGGCGCGCCGCCGGCGATGGCCTGCAGCGCCTCGGCGGCGTCGCCCGGGAACGCGTCGACGTGCTTGCCCTGCAGCGCGCCCAGCGCATCGCCGCCGCCTTCGAAGGACACGAAGCGCATCGCCTTCGGCGCGCCGCCGGCCGCGCGCACCAGCAGCGCGGCCTTCACCCAGTCCTGGCTGCCGACCGTGCCGCCCGCGCCGAAGACCACGCGCGACGGGTCCTGGCGCAGCGCGGCGATCAGGTCCTGCAGGCGGCGGTAGGGCGAGTCGCGGTGCACGGCGACCACGCCGTAGTCGGTGCCCAGCGTGGCGATCCAGCGCACGGCCGAGGGCGGGTGCGGCCCGAAGCGGCCCTGCGCGAGGTTGAGCAGCGAGCCGCTGGAGAACGCGACCAGCGTGCCCGGCCCGCCGAGCTGGCCGCTCGCGATGCGGTCGAAGGCCACCGCGCCGATGCCGCCCGGCAGGTAGCGCTGCGCGAGCGGCGTGCGCGCGGGGCGCACGGCCTGCAGCGCATCGCGCGCCAGCGCGCAGGTCAGTGCGAAGCCGCCGCCGGCCTTGGCGGGAATCACGCATTCCGCCGGGCCTTCGGACACATCGCCCGCGGCCGCCGTCGCCTGCAGCGCGACAGGCGCGAGCCACGCGGACAGCGCGCGCAGCGCATGGCGACGGGTGAAGGCAAAGGGGCGTGGCATCGAAGGGAAGGAGGGGGCGGTTCACCCCGCAGGCCGGGGCCACCAGATGATGGCATGCAGGCCCGGCCCCGCGCCGCGTGCTTCGAGCCGCAAGTCGCCGCGGTGCCGCTGCGCGATGGAACGCACGATCGCCAAGCCGAGCCCGAAGCCGCCCTGGTCCGCGCGCGTGCCGCGCCGGAAGCGCTGGCCCAAGGTGGCGCGCTCGTCCTCGCTCAGGCCGGGGCCGTCGTCCTCCACGTTGAGGCTCCAGCCCGCGGCGTCGCCGGCAGCAAACAGCGTGATGGTGCCGGCCGCCGGCGTGTAGGCGATGGCATTGGCCACGAGGTTGCTCAGCGCCTCGCGCAGCAGGCCCCGGTCGCCCACCGCGTGCAGGTCGGGCGAGGGCGCGTGGATGCCCAGGTCGATGCGCTTGGCGCGTGCCAGCGGCAGCAGGTCGACCGCCACTTCGCGCAGCAGCTCGGCGGTGTCGAATTCGGCCGGCGCCACGGCCACGGTGTCGCTGCGGCCCAGCGCCAGCAGCTGCTGTGCGCTGCGCGTGGCGCGGCCGATCTCGGCGCCGAGCGCGTCGAGCGCGGCGCGCACCTGCGCGGGGTCGTCCTCGCGGCGCGCGTAGTCGGCCTGCATCTGCAGCGTGGTCAGGTGCGTGCGCAGCTGGTGCGAGGCGTCGTCCAGAAACTGCCGTTGTTGTGCGACCAGTTCCTGCGTGCGCGCCATCTGCTGGTTCACGGCGGCGACCAGCGGGCGCACCTCGGCGGGCAGGTCGGTCTCGGCGATGCGCGTGAGGTCGTCGGGCGTGCGTGCCTGCACCTCGCGCGCCAGCCGCGACAGCGGGCGCAGCGCCGCCGCCAGTGCCAGCGCGGTGCCGCACAACAGCATCGCGAGGATCAGCCCGTCGCGCAGCGCGGCGCTGCGCACGAAGCGGCTTGTGAAATCCTGGCGCGAGCGCGTGCTCTCGCCGACCTGGATCAGCACGCTGCGCCCGGTGCTGCCGGCCGGCGCGCGGTCCAGGTCGCGCCGGTAGGCCGCGAGCCGCACGGCCTCGCCGAAGTAGGTGGCGTCGTAGAAGGCCGGCACGCCCATCGCCGGCTCGACGGGCGGCGCGGGCAGGTCGGCGCTGCCCAGCTCCACCAGCCCGTCCGAGGTCGCGACGCGAAAGAACACCTGCCCGCTGGCCGTGAGCTCGAAGAACTCGAACATCGTGTACGGCAGCTCGACCGACAGCCCGCCCGAGGCCGTGGAGATGTTCGCGTCGATCGACTTGAGCGCGCCGAGCAGCGAGCGGTCGTACGCCGCGTTGGCGGCGGCCAGCGCGTCGTGCCGCGTCATCCACAGCTCGATGCCCGTCACCAGCAGCAGGGCGGGGAACAGCAGCAACGCGAGCCGCTGCCACAGGCTGGTGCGGCGCAGGCGGTCGGTGAAGCGGCGCAGCGCGCTCACTCAGTCCGCTTCCAGCACGTAGCCCAGGCCGCGCAGCGTGACGATGCGCACGCCGCTGCCATCGAGTCGCTTGCGCAGCCGGTACACCAGCACCTCGATGGCTTCGAGGTGCACCTCGTCGTCGTCGGAGAACACGCGGTCGAGAATCTGCTGCTTCGACAACGGCTCGCCGCTGCGCTGCACCAGCGCGCGCAGCACCGCCTGTTCGCGCGGCGACAGCGCGAGCGCCTCGCCGCCCAGCGTGAACTGCCGGCGCGCGCCGTCGTACACCAGCGGCCCGCAGGCCAGGCGCGGATGCTCCACGCCGCGCGCGCGGCGCACCAGCGCGTGCAGCCGCGCTTCCAGCTCGGCCAAGGCGAAGGGCTTGGCGAGGAAGTCGTCCGCGCCCGCGTTGAGGGAGGCGACGCGCTCGTCCAGCGAATCGCGCGCCGTGAGGATCAGCGCCGGCAGCCGCTGGTCGCGTTCGCGCAGTCGCTGCAGCACCGTGTGCCCGTCCATGCCGGGCAGGCCCAGGTCGAGCACCAGCGCGTCGTGGTCGCGCTGCTGCAAGGCCCGGTCGGCCAGCCGGCCGTCGTCCACCCATTCGACCTGGATGCCCGCATGCTCCAGCGCCTTGCAGAGCCAGGTGCCCAGGGTGTGTTCGTCTTCGGCCAGCAGGATGCGCATGGCGCCGATGCTAGGGCCTGCCTGCCTCAATCAGGCTTGATGTTTGCCCGGGCGATGACCTTTTGCCAGCGATTCTGTTCTGCGGTGATGAACTGCGCGAACTGCTCCGGCGTGCCGCCCACGGCCTCGGCCGCATCGGCCGTGAGGCGCTGCATCGAGTCGGGCGATTTCACGGCCTTCATGGTCTCGGCCGAGAGCTTGGCCATCTGCGCGGGCGTGATGCTGGCCGGCGCGAGCATGCCGTACCACTGCGTCATCTCGAAACCGGGGAAGCCTTGCTCGGCCACGGTCGGCACGTCGGGCAGTTGGGCGAGGCGCTTGGCCGAGCCGGTCGCGATGCAGCGCACCTTGCCGGCCTTGATGAACGGAATGATCGCCGCCGCGCCGATGGCCGAGGCATCGAGCCGGCCCGAGAGCAGGTCGGTCACCATCGGGCCGGTGCCGCGGTAGGGCACGTGCAGCATGAAGACCTCGGCCGTCATCTTCAGGTACTCGAAGGCCAGGTGGCCGGCGCTGCCGTTGCCGGCCGAGCCGTAGCTCAGCTTGCCGGGCTTGCTCTTGGCATAGGCGATGAACTCCTTGAGGTTCTTCGCCGGCACGTCGGGGTGCACCACGTAGAGGCTGGGCACCTTGGCCAGCAGGCTCACGGGCTTGAAGTCCTTGTTCGCGTCGTAGGGCAGCTTGGCGAAGATGTAGGGGTTCACGGCCAGCGTGCCGATGTGGCCGAGGATCAGCGTGTGCTGGTCGGTGGCGCGCGCGACTTCGCTCATGGCGATGTTGCCGGCCGCACCGGGCTTGTTGTCCACGAACACGCTCTGGCCCAGCGTGCGCGACAGCTCGGCGGCGGTGGAACGCGCCACGATCTCCGAGCTGCCGCCCGGCGCGAAGGGCACGACGAAGCGGATCGACTTGCTGGGCCAGGCATCTTGCGCGCAGGCCATCGAAGGCAGCAGACCGCCGAGGGTGAGGGCGCCGCCGGCTTGCAGCCAGCGGCGGCGGCTCAGGGGAACGTCGGTGGGGAAGCGGTCGGACATGGCTTGTCTCCAGTATTTTTTGGATGGAAGCCCGCATCCTGCCGGGCGGATGCTGTCGGAATGCTGTCAGTGCCTCAGATCAGGTTGCGCATCGCCTGCGCCGTCTCGCGCAGCACGGGCAGCACGCGCGCCACCGCGTCTTCCGAACTCTCGTGCCCCATCGGCATCGTGATGTTGAGCGCGCCCACCAGCGTGCCGTGGCGGTCGCGCAGCGGCACGGCGATGCCGCGCGAGTTCAGGTCGAGCTGCTGCTCCGACAGCGCCCAGCCCTGGGCGCGGATGCGCGCCAGCTCGAGCTTCATGCGCTCCATGCTCGCGATGGTGTGCGAGGTGAACACCGTGAGCTGGCGCGTGGCCAGCCAGTCGTTCAGCTCGGCGTCGCTGCGCAGCGCCAGCATCAGCATGCCCGAGGCCGTGACCTGCGCAGGCACGCGCGCGCCGAGCACATAGCCGGTGCTCATGCTGCGGTTGGGGCCGTTGCGCGCGATGTAGACCACCTCGTCGCCGTCCATCACGCTGAGGTAGGCGATCTCGTTGGTGCCCGCCGCCACGCGTTGCAGGAAGGGCTGCACCACGCGCGGCAGCCGGGCCGATTCGAGGTACGACTGCCCCAGGCGCAGCACGCGCGGCGTGAGCCAGAAGAGCTTGCCGTCGCTGGCCACGTAGCCCATGTGCTGCAGGGTGAGCAGGTAGCGCCGCGCGGCGGTGCGCGTCATGTTCGTGCGCTGGCCGGCCTGGCTGGCCGTGAGGCGCGGGTTGGCGTCGTCGAAGGCCTCGATGATGCTCACGCCGCGCTCCAGCCCGGCGATCCAGTCGCGCTTGTCCAGGCCGGCGGGCGGCGTCGAGTCGTCGGGGCTGGTGCTGTTCATGGGCGGAAGTGTGCCCGCGTCCGGTGCGGCGGCGGGGTCCGAATGGCTAAGTAAAAACCCGCAATTTGATCGATTAGCGAACTTAAAAGATCGATCATCGAGCGTTTGATGCTCCGTATGCCAGCAGGCCGAGCGCGAAGGGACTATAAAGCCCGCTGTTCCGCCCCGAAACGAGCGATTGACGAACGGAAGCACGCCCATGAGCCCATTCATCACTGGCAGCACCCAGGCCTACCTCATCCCCGGCGACCCGGTCCGCAACGTGCGGCTGCCGCGCATGTTCAACGCGGCCTTCGCGCGCTACGGCATCGACGCGGTGCTGGTGCCCATGCAGGTGCCGGTGCGCGACTTCGCGGTGTTCATGAAGTCGGCCTTCCTGGCGCGCAACGTGCGCGGCATGGTGATCGCGCCGCCGCACAAGCCGCGCGTGGTCGACCTGCTCGACGGCTGCGGCCTGTTCGGCCGCGTGGCGGGCTCGGTCAACGTGGTGCGCCGCACCGAGGGCGACCAGCTCGAGGGCGACCTGTTCGACGGCGAAGGCCTGATCGGCGCGCTCGACCGCTGCAACGTGCCGTTCCGCGGCAAGCGCGTGCTGATCCTCGGCGCGGGCGTGAGCGCCGCCGCCATCGGCGTGGCGCTGGCCGAAGGCGGCACGGTGAATGGCGCCGAGCACATCGCCTTCTTCGACACCGCCTCCGGCAAGGCCGCGGGCGTGGCCGCCAAGCTCGACGCTTTCTTCGATGCGACCGTGGTCGCAGTCGACAGCAACGCGCCCGAGGGCTACGACCTCGTGATCAACGCCACGCCGCTGGGCCTGGCCGAAGACGACGCGCTGCCGTTGGACGTGGCGCGCATGGAACCGCATGCGGCGCTGTTCGACATCCTGCTGCGCAACCAACCCACGCCGCTGGTGCGTGCGGCACGTGCGCGTGGGCTCAATGCGCAGGCCGGCTTCGAGATGCTGGTGCAGCAGATGCCGCACTACTTCCGCTACTTCGGTCACATCGACGCGGCGGATGCGATGCAGGCCGACGCCGACTTCCTGCGCGAGCTCATCTATCCGCCGGCGATGCACGCCGAGATCGCGCACCCGCTGCGCTACCAGTCTCCGAGCGTGGCCTGAGCCCGCACCTTCTTCCTGAACGAAACGACGCCCATGATCTCCGGCAAGACCACGCTCATCGCCCACATCGGCTACCCCACCGAAGCCTTCAAGGCGCCGATGATCTACAACCCCTGGTTCGACAAGCAGGGCATCGACGCGGTCGTCGTGCCGATGGGCGTGAAGCCCGAGGACTACGCGGTGTCGCTCGCGCAGATCTTCAAGTTCTCGAACCTGCGCGGCGCCTTGGTCACGATGCCGCACAAGGTCACGACGATGTCGCTGGTCGACGAGGTCACGCCCACCGCGCGCGTCGCGGGCGCCTGCAACGCCGTGCTCAAGCGGCCCGACGGCAGCCTGCTGGGCGACCAGTTCGACGGTGCGGGCTTCGTGCGCGGCGTGGAGCGCAAGGGGCGGCTGTTCAAGGGCACGCGCGTGCTGGTGTCGGGCACGGGCGGCGTGGGGTCGGCCATTGCGGCGTCGATCGCTGCGGCCGGCGCGGCCGAGCTGATGCTGTTCGACATGAGCGACGCCTCCGCGCAGGCGCTGGCCGCGCGGCTGCGCGAGCACTACCCGCAGATGAAGGTCACCACCGGCTCGAAGGACCCGGCCGGCTACGACGTGGTCGTCAACGCCACGCCGCTGGGCATGAAGGACACCGACCCGCTGCCCTTCGACGTGGACCGCATCGCCCCCGAGACCTTCGTCGGCGAGGTCGTCATGAAGACCGAATACACGCCGCTGCTGCAGGCCGCCAAGGCCAAGGGCTGCCAGGTGCAGGTCGGCACCGACATGCTGTTCGAGATGATCCCGGCCTACCTCGAGTTCTTCGGCTTCGGCACCGCCTCGCCCGAAGAGCTTCGTGCCGTGGCCCAACTGAAATACTGAAAACACCGGACCCCGCATGAGCATTTTTGAAGGCTTCCTTTCCACCTCCGAGACGCTGGGCGCCTTCAGCGACCGCGCCTTCGTCGACGCCATGCTGCGCTTCGAGGCCGCGCTCGCGCGCGCACAGGCGGCCGAGGGGCTGATTCCCGAGAGCGCCGCGCATTCGATCGTCGGCAGCTGCAAGGTCGAGCTGTTCGACGTGGCCAAGATCGTGCGCGAGAGCGGACGTGCGGGCAGCGTCGCCATCCCGCTGGTGAAGGCGCTGCGCGAAGCGGTGGGCCTGTTCAATGCCGAGGCGGTGCCCTTCGTGCACTTCGGCAGCACCAGCCAGGACGTGATCGATAGCGCCATGGCGCTGGTCACGCGCGAAGCCGTCGCGCTGGTCGAGGCCGACCTCGCCAAGGCCGCCGACGCACTGCTGCGCCTGGCGGTGCAGCACGCCGACACGCCGATGCTCGCGCGCACGCTGATGCAGCCGGCCTCGGTCACCAGCTTCGGCTTCAAGTGTGCCGGCTGGGCCGCGCCGCTGGTGCGCAGCCGCACCCGCCTGCGCGCCGCCGCGAAGCACGCGCTGCAGCTGCAGCTCGGCGGCGCCGTCGGCACGCTGGCGCAGATGAAGGGGCAGGGCGCCGCGGTGCGCCAGCGCATGGCCAAGGAACTCGGCCTGGGCGACCCCGGCGCCACATGGCACACGCAGCGCGACGAATGGGTCGCGCTTGGTTGCGAACTCGGCCTGCTCACAGGCAGCCTGGGCAAGGTCGCGGTCGACATTTCGCTGCTCGGCCAGTACGAAGTGGCCGAGGTCGCCGAGCCCAGCGAACCCGGGCGCGGTGGCTCGTCGGCGATGCCGCACAAGCGCAACCCCGTGGCCTCGATGGTCGCCATCGCTGCCGCGCACCGCGCGCCGCAGCGCGTGGCCGCCTTGCTCGGCGCCATGCCGCAGCAGCACGAACGCGCGCTCGGCGCCTGGCAGGCCGAGCTGGCCGAATGGCCGCAGCTGTTGATGTCGGCGCACGGCAGCGTGCGCGCCATGGCCGGCGCGTTGCCCGGCCTGCAGGTGGACGCCGCGCGCATGCGCGCCAACATCGATCGGCTGCGCGCCGAGCTGCCGCGCGACGCGGCCGACGAATGGTTCGATCCCGCACTCGCCGTGAATGCGGGGCAGATCGCTGTGGCAGAGGTGAAAGCCCTGCAAGCCCAACTCTCATCCGACAAGGAACTCTCGCCATGACCGCCCCCGACACCCCGAGCAATCCTTACGAAGACGGCCTCGTCAACCGCCGCCGCGTGCTCGGCGACGCGTGGGTCGACAAGTCGCTCGCCAACCGCAACGGCTTCAACGCCGAGTTCCAGGAACTCATCACGCGCCACGCGTGGAACGACATCTGGGGCCGGCCCGCGCTGGGCGACAAGACGCGCCGCTTCATGGTGCTGTCGATGATGCTGGGCATCCATGCCTACGAAGAATTCGCGATGCACGTGCGCGCCGCGCTCGACGGCCCGCCCGAGTCGCGCCTCACGCCCGACGAGATCAAGGAAGTGATCATGATGGCCGCGATCTACTGCGGCGTGCCGGTGGCCAACCACGCCTTCGGCATCGCGACGAACATCCTGCGCGAGAAGGGCCTGCTGCCGCCAGTGGCGGCGCAGTGAGCGCGACGGAAGGCCGGGGCGGAAAGGGCCGCTTCGACGTCGGCTTCACCTTGCTACTGCCGCTGCTGCTTGCGGCGCAGCCGGTCGCCACCGACAGCTACCTGCCGGCGCTGCCCGCCATCGCGGGCGAGCTCGGTTCGGCCAGCACCAGCCTCACGCTGTTCGTGCTGGCCTTCGGCTTTGCGCAGCTGCTGTGCGGTCCGCTGGCCGACCGCTTCGGTCGCCGGCCGGTGCTGCTCGCGGGCCTGGGCTGCTACGCCATCGCGGCCTTCGGCGGCGCGTTCGCCGGCAGCGTGGCGGTGCTCGCGGGCTGGCGCACGCTGCAGGGCTTCTCGATGGCGGCGATCCTCGTGTGCGCGCGGGCCGCGGTGCGCGACCTGTACCCGGCGCACGAAGGCCCGCACGTGATGGCGCGCGGCCTCACGGGGCTGGGCGTGGTCGGCCTCATGGCGCCGCTGCTCGGTGCCTGGCTGGTGCAGGGCGCGGGCTGGCGCTGGGTGATGGTGGCGATGGCGCTCTATGCCGTGGTGCTGTTCGCGCTGTGCTGGCGCTCGTTCGGCGAAACGCGCCGGCCGTGGGGCGAGGGCGAATCGTCCGCGCCGCGCGGCAGCACGCGCGCCGTGTTCGCGAGCCGCGCCTTCCGCGCCTGGGCCTCGGTGGCGGCCGCCACTTATGGCGGGCTGTTCTGCTTTCTGCTGCTCTCGCCGATGGTCTACATCGGCTACCTCGGCTGGTCGCCCGCGTGGTACGGCTGGATTCCGGCCGGAGGCTCGCTGGTCTACATCTTCAGCACCACGATGTGCCGCAGCCTGCTGCGCCGCTTCGGGCCGATGCGCACCGTGCGCCTGGGCGCGGTGCTGAGCATCACCGGCGCCGTGATCCAGGCGCTGGGCTGCTGGCTGATGCCGCACAGCGCGGTGCCGCTGCTGGCGGGCCACGCCGTGTACTGCCTCGGCCACGGCATCCACCAGCCCTGCGGGCAGGCCGGTGCCGTGGGCGACCTGCCGCACCTGGCGGGGCGGGCCGTGTCGTGGTCCGGTTTCGGCATGATGATGGTCGCGTTCTGCGTGGGGCAGGTCGCCGCGCTGTTCGTCGACACGCGCTTTTCGTACGGCGCCTGGCCGATGGTCGTGCCGATGCTGATGGCCGGCACCGTGCTGCTGGCCATCGCGTTCCTGTGGCTGCCGCGCCTTGCGCAACCTGCTTCTCCATCCTCCCCCCAGAAGGACTCCACACCATGACCACTTCCTCCCCCCGCCTGAATGTCGTGCGCGAAGGCGACGGCCCCTTCGTCGTGCTCAGCCATGCGCTCGGCTGCGACTTGCACATGTGGGACGGCGTGGCCGCGCAGCTCGCGCGCGCCCACACGGTGATCCGCTACGACCACCGCAACCATGGCGGCTCCGAGGTGGTGCCCGGCGTGCTGCGCGTGGAAACGCTGGCGCAGGACGCGTCCGAGCTGATCGCGCGCGAGACGGGCGGCGAGCCCGTGCACTTCGTGGGCCTGTCGATGGGCGGCATGACCGCGCAGGCGCTGGCGGTGCGGCACGCCGCGCAGCTCAAGACCGTGGTGATCGCCAATTCGGCCGCGCACTACCCCGACCAGGCCCCGTGGCGCCTGCGCGCGGAAACCGTGGCCGCCAAGGGCGTGGCCGCCATCGCCCCGGGCGCCGTGGCGCGCTGGCTCACGCCGGCCTACGCCGCCACGCCCGAGGGCGCGGTGGCCGCGCGCACCTTGCACGACACGCTGGTGCGCACCGATGCGCAGGGCTACATCGAGAGCTGCAACGCCGTGGCCGCCATCGACTTTCGCGACAGCAACCGCCGCATCGCCACGCCCACGCTGGTGATCGGCGGGCTGCAGGACGAGGCCACGCCCCTGGCCATGTCCGAGGCCATGGTGGCGCAGATCCCGGGCGCGCGGCTGGCGACCATCGACGCCGCGCACCTGAGCGCGGTGGAGCGCCCGGTCGAGTTCGCGCAGATGCTGATCGATTACTGGCGCAGCCTCTGAAAAAACGCCCGGCCCGCACCCCCGTGTGGGCTAGGTGTAACCCCTATTTCGTGCGAATGATGATCGGTGGCGTGCGATCATCGATCAGGTGGGGCTGATTTGCGTTGTGGCGCGCCCGGGCTCTTTCTACAGTCCATCCCCATGCACCGCGCCATTGCCACCGTCTCGCTCAGCGGCACCCTCCGCCAGAAGCTCGAAGCCATTGCGGCCGCGGGCTTCGACGGCATCGAGCTGTTCGAAGCCGATTTCGTCAACTTCCGCGGCACCGCCGCCGAGCTGCGCGGCCTCGTGGCCGACCTGGGCCTGTCGATCGACCTGTACCAGCCGTTTCGCGACTTCGAAGGCATGCCCGAAGCGCAGTTCCACCGCAGCCTGGAGCGCGCCGAACGCAAGTTCGACCTCATGGAAGCCATGGGCGCGCCGCTGGTGCTGTGCTGCTCCAACACCTCGCCGCTGTCGGTGAACGATCCGGCGCGCGCCGCCGCCCAGCTGCACGAACTGGCCGAGCGCGCCGCGGGCCGCAACCTGCGCGTGGGCTTCGAGGCGCTGGCCTGGGGCCGCCACACCTCGCGCTACGCCCAGGCCTGGGACATCGTGCAGCGCGCCGACCACCCGCACCTCGGGCTGATCCTCGACAGCTTCCACACGCTGTCGCTGAAGGACGATCCGGCGGGCATCGCCGCGATTCCGGGCGAGAAGATCTTCTTCGTGCAGATGGCCGATGCGCCGCTGTTGTCGATGGACGTGCTGCAGTGGGCGCGCCACCACCGCTCGTTCCCGGGGCAGGGCGATTTCGACGTGGTCGGCTTCTTCGAACAGGTGCTGCGCGCGGGCTACACCGGGCCGCTGTCGCTGGAGATCTTCAACGACATCTTCCGCGAGACGCCGAACCGCCGCACCGCCGTCGATGCGATGCGTTCGCTGCTGTACCTCGAAAGCGAAACGCGCGAGCGGCTCGCCAGCGGGAATACCCCCGTGCAGCCGCAGCGCGTGGAGCTGTTCAACCCGCCGCCCGCGCCGGCGCTCTCGGGGCTGTCGTTCATCGAGTTCGCGGCGGACGAGGCTTCGGCCGCCACGCTCGGCGCGCTGCTCGGGCAGCTGGGCTTTCGCCGTGTGGGGCGCCATCGCTCCAAGGCCGTCACGCTGTACCGCCAGGGCGGCATCCACTTCATCGTCAACGCGCAGCCCGATTCGTTCGCGCGCCAGCGTTTCGAGGCGCACGGCACCTCGGTGTGCGCGCTGGGCGTGCGCTGCGCCGACCCGCTCGCGGCCGTGGGCCGCGCCAGCGCCATGCGCTCGCAGCGCCACGACAGCCCGGTCGGGCCGAACGAGCTGCGCGTGCCGGCCATCGTGGCGCCGGGTGGCAACCTGATCCATTTCGTGCCCGAGGCGCTGGGCGCCAACGGGCTGTACGAGACCGACTTCATCCTCGAGGACGCGGGGCCGGGCGACAGCGATGCCGGCCTTACGCGCATCGACCACGTCGCGCTGGGCCTGGCGCTCGACCAGCTCGACACCTGGGTGCTGTTCACGCGCGCCGTGCTCGGCCTGGAGCCCGGCGAGAGCCTGGAGCTGGCCGACCCCTTCGGGCTGATCCGAAGCCGCGGCGTGGCCAATGCCGACCGCAGCCTGCGCCTGGTGCTGAACGTGTCGCTGAGCCAGCGCACGCGCACCGCGCGCACGCTGAGCGTGACCGGCGGCGGCGCCGTGCACCACATCGCGCTCGATTGCGAGGACATCTTCGACACCGTGGCCCGGCTGCGCGCCAACGGCACGCGCTTTGTGCCGATCTCGGACAACTACTACGACGACCTGGCCACGCGCATCGACGTGGCGCCCGAGCTGCTGGCGCGCATGCGCGAAGCGGGCGTGCTGTTCGACCGCTCGGCGGCCGGCGACTACCTGCACATCTACACCGAGAGTTTCGACGGTGGCCTCTTCTTCGAGGTCGCGCAGCGCGTGGGCGGCTACGACGCCTACGGCGCGCTCAACGCACCCGCGCGCATGGCGTCGCAGGCGCAGCAGCCCCAGCAAGACTGATCCACAAGACCGATTTTTTCCCTCGCATCCGACACCTTCGTCACACCACTGGAGACAACCCATGGCCCACCCATCCGCCAAAGAGCCGCAAGGCAAGCACCAGTCGAGGAAAGCCGCCGCCAGCGGCTGGATCGGCTCGGCGCTGGAGTACTACGACTTCTTCATCTACGCCACCGCCGCGGCGCTGATCTTTCCGCAGATCTTCTTTCCCAAGGGCGACCCGACCACGGCCATCATCGCGTCGCTCGCGACCTACGGTGTGGGCTATGTCGCGCGCCCCATCGGCGCCTTCGTGCTCGGCCATTGGGGCGACACGCACGGGCGCAAGCAGGTGCTGGTGCTGTGCATGTTCCTGATGGGCTTCTCGACCGTGGCCGTGGGCCTCTTGCCGACCTACGACCAGGTCGGCCTGCTGGCCCCGGCGCTGCTGGTGTTCCTGCGCCTGGTGCAGGGCTTCGCGGTGGCCGGCGAGATCTCGGGTGCGAGTTCGATGATCCTGGAGCACGCGCCGTTCGGGCGCCGAGGCTTCTTCGCGAGCTTCACCTTGCAGGGCGTGCAGGCCGGCCAGATTTTGGCAGCCGCCGTGTTCCTGCCGCTGGCGCACTACATGCCTGAAGAGTCCTTCAACTCGTGGGGCTGGCGCATTCCGTTCCTGCTGAGCTTCATCGTGATCGTGGCCGGCTACATCATCCGCCGCGAGGTCGACGAGACGCCGGCCTTCGCCGAAGTCGACCAGAAGGGCGAAGTGGCCAAGGCGCCGATCGTCCAGGCGCTGACCGACAGCTGGGGCGACATGCTGCGCGTGATCTGCATGGCGCTGATGAACGTGATTCCCGTGGTCGCCACCGTGTTCGGCGCGGCCTACGCGGTGCAGGCCGCCTACGGCATCGGCTTCCAGAAAGACGTGTACCTGTGGATTCCCGTGCTGGGCAACATCCTGGCCGTGCTGGTGATCCCGTTCGTGGGCAACCTGTCGGACCGCATCGGCCGCAAGCCGCCGATCATCGTGGGCGCCCTGGCTTCGGGCCTGCTGTCGTTCGTGTACCTGTACGCCATCAGCATCAAGAACGTGCCGCTGGCCATCTGCATGTCGCTCTTGATGTGGGGCATCGTGTACCAGGGCTACAACGCGACCTTCCCGAGCTTCTACCCGGAGCTGTTTCGCACCCGCAACCGCGTGTCGGCCATGGCCATCTCGCAGAACATCGGCACCACCTTCACCGCGCTGCTGCCGGCGCTGTTCGCCGCCGTGGCGCCTCCGGGCTCGACCAACATCTGGTTCACCGTGGGTGCCATCACCTTCGCCGTGACCGTGCTGGCCGCGCTGGCCGCCATGAGCGCCCGCGAGACCTACCGCGTCCATATGCACGACCTGGGCAACCCGAACGCGGTGCCGGTCGACAAGGTCGAGTACGACCGGCTGCGCGAAGAAACGCTGGCCAGCGCCCGCACGGAGCGCGAGCGCCGCAAGGCCATGGCCTGAAGACCCCGCGCGCACAAAGGGGTTGTGGCGCCATGAAGAATGGCACCATGACCGCCCATCTCAAGATCGATTTCGTTTCCGATGTGTCCTGCCCCTGGTGCGCCGTGGGCCTCGGCTCGCTCGAGGCCGCCCTGAAACGGGTGGCGCCGGAGGTCACGGCCGAACTGCATTTCCAGCCCTTCGAGCTGAATCCGCAGATGCCGCCCGAAGGCCAGGACACCTTCGAACACCTGAACCAGAAGTACGGCTCCTCGCGCGAGCAGCAGGCCCAGGCCCGCGAGGCGATCCGCCAGCGCGGCGCGGCCGTCGGCTTCGAGTTCAGCGCCGGGGGCCGGCCCCGCGTGTACAACACCTTCAACGCCCACCGCCTGCTGCACTGGGCCGAGCTGGAAGACCCGGCCAAGCAGGTGGCGCTGAAGAAGCTGCTGCTGAAGGCCTACTTCACCGACAGCCAGAACCCTTCGGACATCGAGGTGCTGGTGCGCGCGGCGACCGAGGCGGGGCTCGACGCGGCGCGGGCCCGCGAGATCCTGGCCGGCGACGAGTTCGCGCAGGAAACCCGCGAACGCGAGCGCCTGTACACCGACGCCGGCATCCATTCGGTGCCCGCGATCATCATCAACGACCAGCACCTGATCTCCGGCGGCCAGGCGGTCGAGGTGTTCGAGCGCGCGCTGCGGCAGATTGCGGGCGCGGAGCCCAGCCGTACCGCCACGGCCTGAAGGCGAAGGGCCGCGGCCCCGGCGTTTCGTCCTGAAACGAAGCTGACCTTCAGCTTTACCTGAGCGCGGCCCGAGGTCGGTCAACCGCCTACATCGCGAAGCGGTTGAAGGGCGCATGATCGACCGCATGCCGTTTCCGAAGCTGCACCGCTCGCGCGCGATCGCCGTGACGCTGGCCGCCGTGCTGGCGCTCACCGCCTGCTCCACCGGCCTGCTGCGCCCCGAGGGCCTGCCGCTCACGGCGTTGGGCCATGCCGCCGACACGCCCGCTGCGCAATTGCGCTGGCTGGACCGCGTGAGCTGGGGCGCCAACGCCGGCAGCCAGGCCGAACTGGCGCGCGACGGCCTGCCGCGCTGGATGGGCCGCCAGCTGCGCCCCGCGCCGCGCCCGCTGCCCGCGGCGGCGCAGGCGCAGATCGACGCCATGGCCATCTCGCGCACGCCGCTCGATCAGCTCGTCTTCGCGCTCGACGCCCGGCGCAAGGCCGCCGATGCCTTGCCCGACGAAGAAGCGAAGAAGGCCGCACGCACGGCCTACCAGCAGGAACTCAACACCCTCGCGCGCGAGGCGCAGCAGCGCTTCCTGCTGCGCGCGCTGTACTCGCCGAACCAGCTGCAGGAGCAGATGACCTGGTTCTGGATGAACCACTTCAGCGTCAGCATCCGCAAGGACCTGGTGCGCGCGATGGTCGGCGACTACGAAGAGAACGCCATCCGCCCGCATGCGCTCGGCAAGTTCCGCGACCTGCTGGGCGCCACCGCGCGGCATCCGGCCATGCTGCGCTACCTCGACAACGCGCAGAACGCCGCCAACCGCATCAACGAGAACTACGCGCGCGAGCTCATGGAGCTGCACACGCTGGGCGTGGGCGGCGGCTACACGCAGGCCGACGTGCAGGAGCTGGCGCGCGTGCTGACCGGCGTGGGCGTCAGCGTGCAGCCGCCCGACGCGGCGCCGCCCGCGGTGCGCCCGGCCGTGCGCGCCGACTACGTGCGCCAGGGCCTGTTCGAGTTCCACCCGAACCGGCACGACTACGGCCCGAAGACCTTCCTGGGCCAGCCCATTCAAGCGCGCGGCCTGGCCGAGGCCGACGAGGCGCTCGACCGCCTGGCGCGCGCGCCGGCCACCGCGCGCTTCATCTCGCGCAAGCTCGCCGTGTACTTCGTGGCCGACGAGCCGCCGCCCGCGCTGGTCGAGCGCATGGCCGCCACCTTCACGCGCAGCGGCGGCGACATTGCGGCCATCTTGCAGACGCTGTTCGAATCGCGCGAGTTCGCGGCCTCGCTGGGTCGCAAGTTCCGTGACCCCGTGCACTACGTGGTGGCGGGCGTGCGGCTGGCCTACGACGAGCGCGTGGTGCTCAACACCACGCCGATGATCGGCTGGATCAACCGCATGGGCGAGACCCTGTATGCCCACGAGACGCCCGACGGCTACCCGCTCAACGAGGCCGCCTGGGCCAGCGCGGGGCAGATGAACACCCGCTTCGAGATTGCGCGCGCCATCGGCACGGGCGGCGCCGTGCTGTTTCGCACCGACGACAAGGCGCCGCTCGAGAAGCCGCCGTTTCCGCCGCTGGCCGAGTCGCGCGCCGTGCATGCGCTGCAACCCGGCCTGAGCGCCGACACGCAGCAGGCGCTCGCACAGGCGAAGAACCCGCCGGAGTGGAACACCTTCCTGCTCGCATCGCCCGAGCTGATGCGGCGCTGAAAAGAGGGACCGCCATGCAACGTCGACACCTGCTGCAACTCATCGCCGCCACGCCGCTGGCCGGCGCCGCCGCGCGCGTGGTTGCCGCGCCCGCGGCCGAGGGCACCAAGCTGCTCGTCGTGTTCCTGCGCGGCGCCTACGACAGCACCAGCCTGCTGGTGCCCACCGCGAACAGCGACTTCTATTACGCCTCGCGGCCCAACATCGCCATCCCCCGGCCCGGCACGCCCGACGGTGCGTTGCCGCTGGACGGCGGCGACTGGGGCCTGCACCCCGCGCTCGCGCAGAGCGTGCTGCCGCTGTACCAGCGCAAGCAGGCGGCCTTCATCGCCTTCGCCGGCACCGACGACCTCACGCGCAGCCACTTCGAGACGCAGGACGCCATCGAGCTCGGCGTGGCCCCCGACAACGCGCGGCGCGACTACCGCTCGGGCTTTCTCAACCGGCTGGCCGGCGTGCTCGGCGCCGGGCCGCTGGCCGACGTGTCGCCCATCGCCTTCACCGACCAGCTGCCCATCGTGCTGCGCGGCGACGACGCCAAGGCCGCCAACATGGCGCTCGCGGGCGTGGCGCGGCAGGCCCTCGATGCGCGGCAGAGCCAGATCATTGCGTCGATGTACCGCAACACCGCGCTCGCGCAGCCCGTGGCCGAGGGCTTCCAGGTGCGCGACGAGGTGGTGCGCGCCATGCAGGCCGAGATGGACGCCGCCAGCCGCAACGCCATGAGCCCCAAGGGCTTCGAGCAGGTCGCGCGCCGCATGGCGCTGCTGATGCGCGAGCGCTACGACATCGGCTTTGTCGACGTCGGCGGCTGGGACACCCACGTGGGGCAGGGCGCGGCCAAGGGCTACCTGGCCAACCGCTTCGAAGAGCTGGGCCGCGGCGTGGCCGGCTTCGCGCAGGAGATGGGCGAGCCCGCCTGGCGCCAGACCGTGGTGGTCGTCGTCAGCGAGTTCGGCCGCACCTTCCGCGAGAACGGCAACCGCGGCACCGACCACGGGCACGGCACCGTGTACTGGGTGCTCGGCGGCGGCCTGGCCGCGCAGGCGGGCGGGCGCGTCGTGGGCGAGCAGCAGCCGCTGACGCAGGCCACGCTGTTCCAGAACCGCGACCACGCGGTGCTCAATGAGTACCGGGCGGTGCTGGGCGGGTTGTTCCAGCGGATGTACGGGCTGTCGACGGCGCAGGTGGCGCGGGTGTTCGGCGGTGCGACGACGAAGGACCTGCGGCTGGTCTGACGGCCCCGAGGGCAACCCTCATTCCCGATCTTTTCCGGACGCGTCGTTCGTCCCCGCTACCGCGCGGCCGCACGGACAAGCGTCGCCGCATTTACTTGTTTTCGGGGATGGTCCCGGCGCACGGCAATTACAAAAATAGACATTCAGAAACAATTGGGCGCTCCAGCCGGAGAGCGGGTTTCTCCAAAGAGGCGTCGGATGCTTTCCAAGCGAGTGAGTTCTTACGGGCGCTGCAGCGCCATGGCCGGTGTGATCGTGCTGCTGGCGGCCTGCGGCGGTGGTGGGGGAAGCGGCGGTGGCGCGGGTTTCCTGCCGATCGTCGCGCCGGCACAGCCGCAGCCCGAGCCGGCGCCTCCCGTGGTCGTGACCCACACGGTCGGCGGCACCGTCACTGGCCTCACCGGCAGCCTGGTGCTCCAGAACAATGCGGGCGACGACCTGAAGCTCACGGCCGATGGCAAGTTCACCTTTACCACCGCGCTCGTCGAAGGTGCGGCCTACGAGGTCAGCGTACGCACCCAGCCGCTGTGGCAGTTCTGCACCGTCAGCAAGGGCAGCGGCAAGGCGGCGGCCGACGTCGGCGACGTGGCGGTCGCGTGCTCGGCGGTGCAGGCGCAAGTGTCCACGTTCGCCGGATCGGGTACCACCGGCTCGGTCGATGGCAACGGGACCGCCGCATCGTTCTACCTCCCGTACAGCGTGGTCGTCGGCAAGAGCGGCGGCCTGCTCGTGTCCGACGTAGGAACCAATCTCGTGCGAAAGATCTCGCCTGCCGGCGATGTCTCGATCTTTGCGGGCGGCGGTGCCGGTGGTGGCTCGGGGGATGGCAACGGCACGGCCGCATCGTTCGCGGGGCTGGCCGGTCTTGTGCTGGATGCTACGGGCAATGCCTATGCAACGGAATTCAACGGCAACCGCATCCGCAAGATCACGCCGGCAGCTGACGTGACCACGTTCGCCGGGAACGGCAACAGCAGTTCGCTCGATGGTCATGGCACTTCCGCCACGTTCAATGCACCTGCGTCGGTCGCTACAGATGCCGCCGGCAACCTCTACGTGACCGAACTCTTCGGCGCCGTCATTCGCAAGATCACGCCTGCTGGCGACGTCACCACGCTGGCCGGTTCGGGTGCGCTGGGTTTCGCCGACGGCACCGGGAGCGCGGCGTCTTTCAATATGGCCTATGGCATCGCGGTCGACGCGGGCGGGACCGTCTACGTTGCCGATGGCGGCAACAACCGCATCCGCAAGATCACGCCCGGTGGCGTGGTCACGACGCTGGCGGGTTCGGGCCAGGCCGGGGCGGCCGACGGGGCCGGCAACTCGGCATCTTTCCACCAGCCGAGCGGCCTGACGGTGGACAGAGACGGCATCATCTACGTGGCCGACACGGGCAACAGCCTGCTGCGCAAGATCACGCCGGCGGGCGTGGTCTCCACGATCGCCGGCCAGCCTGGTGTGCTGGGCGCGCAGAACGGCATCGGCACAGCAGCCACGTTCAAGCAGCCTTATGGGGTGACGGTGGATGCCGCTGGCAATCTGTACGTGGCCGACACCTTCAACAACCTGATCCGCAAGGTCACGCCGGTTCGCACGCCCTGATACCGAGGCATCGCGTCAGCCTCGGTGAGGGCAGGGGCCGCCATGCGACGGCCACGCCACCGAGAATCGGCGCATGCCTCACGCCGTCTCCCTCCTTCGCGCCGCGCGCCTCGCGCGAAGCGCCAAGCCTTTTCTTGCCCGTGGCGGTTTCAAGCGCGAGCGCTGTGCGGGCTGCCGCCTGGTGCCCAGCCACTGCATGTGCGCCGTGCGCCCTCCGGTGGCCACGCGCGCGGGGGTGTGCCTGCTCATGGCCGACATCGAGCCGCTCAAGCCCACCAACACCGGGTGGCTGGTGGCCGATGTGGTGGCCGACACCTTCGCCTTCGGCTGGGCCCGCACCGAGACCGATCCCGCGCTGCTGGCGCTGCTGGGCGACCCGCAATGGCAGCCCTATGTGGTGTTCCCGGGGCAGTACGCGGCGCCCGAGCGCGTGGTGCTGGGGGTTCCTTCGTCGCCTGATCCGGCCGGTGGCGGTGTCGCGAAGCGTCCGCTCTTCATCCTGTTCGACGCCACCTGGGGCGAGGCCCGCAAGATGTTTCGCCGCAGTCCCTACCTCGACCGGCTGCCGGTGCTGAGCCTGCAGCCCGAGCAGATCACGCAGTACAAGCTGCGCAACTCCGGCCGCGGCGACCATTTCTGCACCAGCGAGGTGGCGGCGATGTGCATGGACCTGGCCGGCGAGCAGGCTGCGCAGCAGACGCTGGACGCTTACCTGGGCGTGTTCACGCACCACTACCTGTGCGCGAAGAACCAGCAGCCGGTGGCGTGGGACGGCGCCGCGCACCAGCGGCTGCGCGAGGTGGCCGCGCGGCGCGATCAGGCCGCCTGAGACGGCCCGCTTCAGCGCAGGTCGAACAGCGCCGCCGCGTTGCCCCAGGCGATGCGCTGCGCCACGGCGGGCGGCAGGTCGCCCAGCCAGGTGCGGTAGCCGCGCATGATCTCGTCGTAGGCGCTCCAGCGCTGGTTGACCCAGGTGTCGGAGCCGACCATGAAGCGATCGGGGTGCTTGAGGATCAGCGCGCGCCACTCGGGGCACAGGCGCCCGCCCTCGCAGGTCAGGCCGGGGCGGTACGAGAGTTCGCCCATCAGCAGCGGGTAGCGCTCCAGCATCGCCTGCACGCGCTCGACCGGCGTGCCGCCGATGCCGGTGTGGGCCCAGATGAGGCGCAGCGCACGGCCCTTCGACGGCGCGTTCGCCATCAGCAGGTCGACGGCCACGTCGTCCACGTGCGCGAGCACGGCGAGTTTTTTCTCTTCGGCCAGCGCGATCAGCTTCTTCGCCACGGGGCCGTTGGCGTTGGCGCTTTCGTACAGGTGGAATTCGCCGAGCCCGCGGTAGGGGCCGCTGGCGGTGCCGCGCGCCAGTTCGGCCAGCACCATCTCGTGGATGCTTTCGTCGCGGAACCAGTTGTTGTAGTCGTCGCGGTTGCGGTACAGGCGCACGAAGGGCACCACGGTGACGCCGGCGGCGCGGGTCTCGCGCGCGGCGGCCAGGGTCTGCGTGCCGGCATTGGGCCGCGAGTTCGCGATGATGGCCTTCACCTGGTTGCGCTGCATGCGCGCGAGCGCCTCGGTGGGCGGGAAGGGGCCGGCGGTGCCGTCCCAGGCTTCCTGGTTGTAGTGCAGGTGGGTGTCGAACAGCGGGCCGTCGTACGGCGCGGCGGTTTGCCCGTGGGCTTGGGACAGGGCCAGGGCCGCGCAGGCGGCGATGCGGGCAATGAAGCGCATGGGGTTCTCGCGGTGAGGGCCAGGGAGCCGGATTACATCACCCCGGATCACCGCATCGGCACAGCCGCGCCCTTGTCGCCGGGCGCGACCTCGAGGCGATCGCGCGGGCCGGCGTCAGCTGCCGGCCGGGTGCGTCGTCGCCTTGCGGCTGCCATCCAGCGAGTACAGCTGCGGGCGGTCTTCCACCGCGACCGCCACTGCCTCGGTGCCGTGCTCCGCGGCGCGCGGTTGCCGGTACAGCTCGTTCTCGAGCCGCCGGGCACGTTCCGCGTACATGCGGGCGAGGGCGCTGTGATGCTCTGCGGCAGCCTGGTGTTCGATGCGTGCCATCTGCGCCTCTTCGAGCAGTGCCGAGGCACGTTTCAAATAGGCCGTGTGGGTGGGCCGAAACAAGAAGTCGAACATGGTTTCACACTCCTTTCCGCTGCAACAACGGTGCAATCATTGTGAACGAATGGCCTCAAAACGCCATCGATTCCTGTGGCTGCGACGCATCGAAGAAGCGTTCTGTTTCACTTGAGTCAGACAGAATCGGTGGCGAAGAGAGAGGGTTCGATCACCGATGAGCAATGAGGTTCGTTTTTGTCTGGAATACCGGCTTGCCGAAGGCGGGCCCGCGCATGCCGTGCAGACCGCGTGGATGGTCGATTCACCGGCCACGCGTGCGCAGATCGAGGAAATGATTGTCAACGCGCGCGCGATGAATGCCGCGCAGGCGAAGTGGTGGGTGGAGGAGCGCCAGGGCGGCGACGCCCCGCGCTGAAACGGCCCGGCGGGCCTCAGTCGCGCATGTTCGCGAACTTCACCAGCGTCGCGTACTTGGCCGTGTCCTCGCGCATGATCTGCCCGAGGTCTTCCTTGCCCGTGGCGGGAATGGAGCCGCCTTCTTCCAGCCGCCGGCGGATCGCCGGGTCGGCCAGGCCGGCCTGCAGCGCCGCGCGCAGGCTCTGCACGATGGGCGCGGGCAGGTCCTTCGGGCCCGCGAGCGCGAACCAGCCGCTCAGTTCATAGCCCTTCAGCTGCGGATGCTCGCCGAGCGCCGGCACCTGCGGAAGACCAGGGAAGCGCTTGGCCGACGACACACCCAGCGGCACGATCCGCCCGCCCTGCAGGAACGGCGCCGCGGCGGTGGGCGACACGATCGCGAAGTCGAGCGTGCCGCCGACCAGGTCGCTCGTGAGCGGCGCAGTGCCGCGGTAGGGAATGTGCGTGAGGAACAGGCCCGCGCGCTGCTTGATCTGCTCGCCCACGAAGTGCAGCGTCGAGCCCACGCCCGAGCTGCCGTAGCTGTACTTGCCGGGGTTGCGTTTGGCCAGGGCGATGAACTCGTCGAGGTTCTTCACGCCCACCTTCGGGCTCGCCACCAGCAGCACGGGCGCGACGGCGAGCAGGCTGACCGGGGTCAGGTCTTTCACCGGGTCGTAGCGCTGTCCGGGGTTCACGAGCACCGTGGCCGCCATCTCGTTGCTGGAGCCGGCCAGCAGCGTGTAGCCGTCGGCCGGGCTGCTCACCGCGCGCTGCGCGGCGACCACGCCCGCGGCGCCGGTCACGTTCTCGACCACCACCGTCGCGCCGAGCTTGGCCGACAGGATGTCCGCCGCCACGCGCGCGGCCATGTCGACCGAGCCGCCCGGCGCGTAGCCGACCAGCAGCTTGATGGGCTTGGCGGGGTAGGTACCCTGCGCGAACGCGGGGGCGGCGGCACAGAAGGCGGCGGCGCCGAGCGCGCTCAGTGCCACGCGGCGCGAAACGGAAGAAGCAAGACGGGTCATCGCGGTTCCAGTACGGGGAAGTGGGAAAAGGAAAAAGCCCGCTCAGGCCTGCGCGGCGAGGAAGCGGCGCACCAGCTGCACCCAGTAGCTGGCCGCGATCGGCAGGATCGCGTCGTTGAAGTCGTAGCCAGGGTTGTGGACCATGCAGCCGCCGGTGCGGTGGTGCTCGCCTTCGCCGTTGCCCACGATCAGGTAGCTGCCGGGGCAGCGCTCGAGCATGAAAGAGAAGTCTTCGCTGCCCGTGAGCGGCGCCAGCGGTGGCAGCAGGCCGTCGTCGCCCAGCCAGTCATGCGCGACCTGCCGTGCGAAGCGGGTGGACTCTTCGTCGTTCACCAGCGCGGGGTAGCGCCAGTGGTAGTCCACCTCGGCCTTCACGCCGAGCGTGACGGCCTGCGCCTGCGCCAGCTCGGTGATGCGCTCGCGCAGCATGGCGCGGATCTCGGGCCGGTAGGCGCGCACCGTGAGGCGCATCTGCACGCTGTCGGCAATCACGTTGGGCGCGTCGCCGCCGTGGATCGCGCCCACTGACACCACCGCCATCTCGCGCGGGTCGACGTTGCGCGACACGATGGTCTGCAGCGCCACGACGATGTGCGCCGCCGCCACCACCGGGTCGGCCGACAGGTGCGGCGCCGAACCGTGCCCGCCGCGCCCCGTCACCGTGATCGTCACCGAGTCGGACGAGGCCATGAACGAGCCTTCCTTGAAGCCGAACTTGCCCGCCGGAAAGCCGGGCATGTTGTGCAGCGCGAAGATGGCGTCGCAGGGAAAGCGATCGAACAGGCCTTCTTCGACCATGCGGCGCCCGCCGCCCAGGCCTTCCTCGGCCGGCTGGAAGATCAGGTGCAGCGTGCCGTCGAAGCCGCGCTCCTGCGCGATGACGCGCGCGGCGGCCAGCAGGATGCTGGTGTGGCCGTCGTGGCCGCAGGCGTGCATCTTGCCGGGCACCTGGCTGGCGTAGGGCAGGCCGGTGGCTTCCTGGATCGGCAGCGCGTCCATGTCCGCGCGCAGGCCCAGGCGCCGCGTGCCCGTGCCGCATGTCAGCGTGGCGACCACGCCGGTGCCGGCCAGGCCGCGGTGCACTTCGTAGCCCGAGTCGGCCAGGCGCGTGGCCACCAGCTCGCTCGTGACGTGCTCTTCGTAGGCCAGCTCGGGGTGGGCGTGAATCTGGTGGCGCAGGCCGACCATCTCGGGCGCGACCTCGCGCACGGCGGGCAGCACGCTCTCGAGGGCGGCGGCGTTGTCGACGGTGTAGGTCGTCATGGGGGAATCTGTCTCCTTGCTGTCTTGCGGCGAGTCTAGGAATTCGCTGCCCGCCGGGGCAGACAGGCGCCGCCATGCGGGGGCGGGCGCAGCCTGTCGCTGCGGACGGCTGCGGATAATCGGCCGCCATGAAGCTGCACCAGCTCCGCTATCTCGCCGCCGTCGCCTCCGAAGGCAGCATCCGCGCCGCCGCGCGGGCACTGGGCGTCACCCAGGCCACGGTCACGCAGGGCCTGCGCGAACTCGAGGCGCATGCGCAGGTGGCGCTGTTCACGCGCCACGGCGGCGGCATCGCGTTCACGCCGGCCGGCCTGGAGCTGCTGGAGCATGCGCAGCGCGTGCTGGCCCAGCTGCGCCAGGCCGAAGACACGCTCTCACGCCACCGCGACACCGGTGCGCAGCAGCGCCTGACCGTGGCCATCACGCCCTGGATCACGCAGACCCTGCTGCCGCGCGTGGTGTCTCTGTTTCGCGAAGAGCTGCCGCACGTGCAGCTCGAGATGTTCGACGGCCTGTCGGCGCTCAGCTATCCGCGGCTGCGCGAAGGCAGCCTCGACCTGCTGATCGGCCGCATCGGCCCCGACGAGGCCATGCAGGGGCTGCAGGCGCAGCCGCTGTTCCGCTACGACATGACGGTGGTGGCGCGCCGCGGCCACCCGCGGGCCGGTGCGCAGTCGATGGCCGAGCTGCTGCAGGACGACTGGGTGCTCAACTTCACGCCGGGCGAGGGCGCGAGCTTTCTCGACAACCTGTTCCGCCAGCACGGCCTGGCCGCGCCCGTGCAGCGCATCCAGCTGGCCCATTCGCCGTCCATGATGCTGGGCCTCGTGCGCAAGACCGACATGCTCACCTTCTGCCCCTGGCCGCTGGTGGAAACCGAGAGCCTGCGCCATGCGCTCGTGACCTTGCAGCTGCGCGAACGCTTCCACAGCAACGTGGTGGGCATCGTGCGCCGCGCGCAGGAGGCGCCGTCGCACGCGGCGGCGCGCTTCATCGCGCACTTCCTGGCGCAGCTGCCGGCGTGGCAGGCCTCGGACGATCCGGAGCTGCGGCGGGTGCTGCACTCGGTGGATTTCATCGAGGCGGCGCCTCACCCGTGATAGTCGCTCCACGACATGCGCACCATGCCCGGCGGCGTGGGCGCGCCGGCTGAGGCCAGCGTCACCGGCGGGTCGTCGTCCACGCGGCTCCTGGCGCGCGAATCCCAGTCGTCGAGAAAGACCTGCTGGTAGTACTGCGCCACGTCTTCGTTGTGGATGATCAGCCCGGCGTCGCGGTTGCGCAGCACGCCGTCGCCCGACCAGTTGGTGCTGCTCACCAGCACCGCCTGGCCGTCCACGATGATGCCCTTGTTGTGGATGCTGCCCTGGACGCGGAACACGTCCTGGTTGCAGCCCGCCTCGACCAGCTTGCGGATGTTGTCGGCCGCGCTGGTGCTGCCCAGGATGATGCGCAGGTCGAGGTCCGGCTCGGTGCTGCGCTGCGCCAGCTTGCGCAGCAGCGCGCGAAAGTCGGCGTCCTTGTCGGCATCGCTCCAGGTGATGTAGGCGAACTGCAGGTACAGCGAGACCTGCGCGCTGTCGATGAGCGCGTTGATGTGCGGCAGGTAGTTGTCCGGCGTGAGCACGGGCTGCACTTTCACCGTGGTCTTCACCGCGGGCAGCCGCGCGGGTTCGACCGGCACCACCGGCCCCGCGAAGGCCACGGCCTGCTCCAGCAGGTGGTCCAGCGGCACGAACACGTCGGGCAACGTGAGCTTGGGCGCCACGTCCAGCGCCGCGTCGGCGGCGCCGTCGGCTTCTTCCTTCTCCGAAGCCTTGAGGTCGTGCAGGATGTACTTCTCGAACACCTTCGAGAGCGCGGCGTCGCTGCAGATCACGTGCCATTCTCGGTTGCCCTTGCTGAACATGCCCTTGGCCTGCGCGGGCGTGGCCACGGGGTCGATGTCGGGCTGGCTGCGCTTGCTCCAGTTGCCGCTCGACAGCCAGAAGGCCTTGTGGTCGCGCACCGCCACTTTCTCGTGGTACGCGCTGGCGAAGCGGCGGCCCTTGCCGCACTGCACGAGCCAGGCGGTGAAGTCGGCCTCCTGCTGCAGCTTGCGCAGCTTCTTGCGGATGACCTGTTCTTCTTTCGTCATGCCGTCGTCCCAGCTCAGCGCCGCCGCGATGCCGCCGTCGCGCACGAGGTCGATGAAGACCTGGGCGACGTGGTCGGCGTTGAAGTCGTACATCGCCACCGACAGCGAGCGCGTGGTGCCTTCGAGAAAGGGCCGCAGCACCGGCCACCCCGCATCGGGGCCGACGTGGCACAGGAAGGGCTGCTTCACGTTGTAGACCTTGTCGATGGGCTGGCCTGCAGGCGGCTTGTAGACGAGGCCGACGGCCGCTTCGGCGAGCGCGTTCACCGTGTCATCGAAGTCCGCGCTGGCGGCCAGCTGTCGCGCGGGGTCGGCCTGCATCACGCAGACGCGGTAGGGGCCCAGTTGCCGGGGCGCGCGCTCGGCCACGGGCACCTCCGACAAGGGCCGCTTGCGGTCGACCAGCACGATCACGGCGGGCTCGCGCAGGAACCGGCCGTCGACCAGCGGAAAGCCCGGCTCCGCCGCCACGTAGCCGGGCAGGGCGGCCAGCTGCGCCTGGTGGGTGGCGATCACCGTCCGGACCGCCGCGCGCGCGGCATCGTCGAGCACTTTCATGGAAGCTCCTTGGGCTGGTTTGTGGTGCACGCGCATGCGGGCGCCTGCCGGCATGGCATGCGCGAAGGCAGCGACCCGGGCGGGTCGCGTGTCAGGAGATGTTGGGCAGCCGGCGCGACAGCTCGACCGACTCGACGGCCGGGTCGGCTTCGAGCTGCTGGAGCTTGTCGAGCGGAATCTCGGCCGAGAACAGGCCCGGCGAGATGTCGGCGCGCGCGGCGATGTAGTCCGGTCGCTCGGCGCCCTCGCACAGCTTGACCAGCACGACGACGCGCTCGCCCGACACCGGCGCGGGGGCGGCCGAAAAGTCGAGCTTCTTGAGCGAGCGCAAATCGATGGGCATGAGAGGGCAGATGGGGGCGGGAACACAGATTACACCCCCCGCTCGGGTTCGGCACAACCGCACCGGGCGTGGGGGTCATGGCTGGATCGTCAGATCGCGCCGCTGCTGGCGCGGCCGTCGCCGCGCTGCGGGTCCCAGCCGGCCGGCCCCGCGCCGGGCTTGACGCCCGCCTTCAGTTTGGCGCGGATGTCGGCGATGGCCAGCTTCTTTCCCGCTTTGTGGGCCTTGGCCAGCATCAGCGCGACCAGCCCCGTCACTGCCGGCGCCGCCATGCTGGTGCCCGACTTCTTCACCATGCCGTCCTTCGTGCGCGACTGCGCGGCCTTCACCTGCACGCCGGGGGCGCTGACCTCGGGCTTGGGCCGGCCGTCGCGCGTCGGGCCCGCGCTCGAGAAGCTGGCGGCGGGCTCGCCTGTCTTGCGGGCGTCGTACGCACCGACCACGATCGACAGTTTTCCTGTCGACAGCGAGCCCAGCAGGTGCGACTTCACCGGCTGGCCGAAGTACGACTGGCCGCTGTCCAGGCGCTCGAGCCACGCATGGAACGGTACGTCGTCGGCGGCCAGGGCGTGCAGCCGCACCTTGAACTCGCCGTCGGGCCAGTTGGGTGCGAGCCAGATGCCGATCACGTTGTCCTTGTTGTTCGGGTCGGTGATGCGGCTGCTGAGGAACGCGGCGATCTCACCGTTGCCTGCGCCGAGCGGAAAGTTCTCGCCCGGCGCGACGCTCGCCAGCACCTCGCCGTCGGGGCCCAGCAGCTCGGCGCGCAGGCGCTGGCTGCCGCCGTACCAGAGCTCGAACTCGCCGCCCTTGCCGTTGACCAGGGTCCACGACACGTCCAGGTGCCCGTTGCCGGGCACCGTGCCCGCCGTGTGCGTGTTGTCTTCCTGCGAATTGCCGGCCGCCAGCACGATCGCGCGGTTGGGCTTTTGCGACACCAGCGCGTCGAAGCCCTGTTCGACCAGCGAGGTGCCGTCGTGCGGGCCGCCGTTGGTGCCCAGGCTCAGGTTGACGACGCAGGGCCTGTCGCCGGCGCGGTCGAAGATGAACTTCACCGCTTCGAGCATCTGCACCGAATCGCCGAAGGAGCTGAACACGGCGTTGTGGCCGGTCCAGGCGATGTCGCGGGCCGACATCTCGACGAAGATCAGGTCGGCCTTCGGTGCCACGCCGGGTTGCAGCGACCCCCGGCCGTTGCCGCCGGCGATGTCCATCACATGCGTGCCGTGCGAACCCGGGCTGCCCGGCATGCCCGCACCGGGGTCGTAGCCCAGCGCCTTGTACGGGTCGGCCTTCTTCAGCGCCTTGTCGATGTCCGCCGCCTCGAAGAGCCGGCCGTAGCCGTAGGGACTGTTCGCCTTGGCCGGCGCGCCTTGCTGCCACAGGGCCAGCAGGCGCGTCTTGCCGTTGGCCTTGACGAAGTTCTGGTGCGCGAAGTCGCCGCCCGAATCGACCACGCCGATCACCACGCCGGCGCCGCCCGCCGTGCCGGCGAGCGCGGGGTTGTCGGCCTGCACGCCCATCGAGGCGATGGTGTTGTTCAGCGCCGGCAGCACGGGCTGCGAAGCCTTCATGCTGAGTACGGCCGGATGCTGGCGGATGGCCTCGGCCTTGCCCAGCGGAATGCGGCCCGTGACGAGCACCGTGCCGTCGTCGGCGGTGCCGATGTCGGAACCCGCATCGACGTCGGGAATGTCGGCCCACTCGGCATGGCTGGTGACGCGCGCCACCACCGGCACCGAGTCGCCGTCGGCGGACGAGATGGGCATGCTCTGCTTGCCCGCGCGGCGGTTCATCACCGCCAGTTGGAGGCGCGGGTCCATCGAGGTCTCGACGTCCATCGGCAGGCGCTGCAATTGCGCGAGCCCGAAGGTCGACACCGGCGAGAGCCGCGTGCACAGCGCGTCGGCCGTGCCGGCGAGCGCGGCGGTGAGGGCAGGGGAGGCTTCGCCCGGCAGGTGGCCCGCGGCGGGCGCGTCGGCGTGGGCCGACTGCGCCACCATCGCGGCGGCCATCTCCGGTGGGAGGTCGACCCAGCTGTTGAGCAGCTTGATCTGCCCGGTCACGTGGAGCCGCACGCTGCCGGACGACAGCGCCGGCGTCAGCACCCCGTGCGGCATCCTGGGGACTTTCGTATCAGCGGGCGAGGGCTTCTTCGCGGCGACGCGCTTCTTGGCTGGGGCCATCGGTCGGATCTCCTTGCGCAGGGGGACGGGTGGGTACCGCGAGGTGTAGCAGATTGCCGTGTCATCTGTCACCCCGGCTTGGGCAAGGAGGCGGTCAGAATCGCCGCATGAAAGTGGTGTTCAAGCTTCTGTTCGCGTACCTGGTGGCGAGCCTGGTGTCGACGGGCCTGGCGCTGGTTCTCTTTCCGCCGCACGCGCATGTGCCTGCGGTGGTGGTGCTGCTCGCGTTTCCGCTGGTGCCGTGGACCTTGCTTGGCAACCTCGCGAGCGAGGGATTCAGGGCCAGGGAGGTGTTGCCGCTGCTTGTCTTTGTGTTGGCGTTTGGTGGCGTGGCCTGGCTGATGTTGCGCGCGTCATCGAAGGCCGCGCAGCGATAGCAACGCCGGGCTCACTTCGCGCCGATCTCGAAGACATCGCCGTTCGTCGGCGTCGCGTTCTCGTGGTAGATGTCGTAGAGGTACTGCGCCAGGTCGGCCGGCGCCACGTCCGGCGGAATCGCGAGCTGGGCGAGGCCCAGTTTTCCGTCGGCACCGACCCAGTGGCTGCGCCAGCGGGCATCGGTCATTTCGACGCGCAGGGTGCGGCCGAACACGTTGAAGAGGTGGCGCATCGTCGGGGCTCCGGGCATGCATGAAAAGAGATGAGGGGACAGCCACTGTAGCGCCCTCGTCGTATGCACAATGGGCCGAATCGCCCGTCACATCCACTCCAGAGTCCGCATGGCAGACCCCAACGTACGCAAGACCTACGAAGCGGCCGTGGCCGAGCTGGGGCCTGCCGCTGCGCGGATGCTGGCCGATGGTGTGAATGAAGAACAGGTGGCGCGCTGGATCTTCGCGCAGCGGGACGATCTCAAGCTGCATTACCGCGCGCTGACGCCCTCGCACGAGCTGCAGGCCCTCGAAGCCAGGTCGCACAGCCGCTACGGCAACACGCTGGGCCCGTCGATCGAGCAACTGCGCAGCGCGGGAAAGTCGTGGCGGGACATCATCGATTCGGCGGCACGGCCGGGGACTCACTACCGCCAGGGCGATTGATCGTTCGTTCGCTACGTGCCGCTGCGCCAGCGGCCAGAGCTCGCGCAGACCTGCGCCGGTTCGCTGTTCACCCGGACCTGTTCTTCATCGAGCTGCGACGCGGTGACCGGATCGACATCGAAGCCGATGCCGAGCAGGCGCGCCACCTGCGCGTCTTCGATCGACAGTTCCCAGGTCAGAAACAGCTGCGTGCGATCGAGCGAAGACGGGAAGTCGGCCGCGTCGAAGCCGTGGTCGCTGCCGCGTGGCACCACGGCGTGGGGCTGGCCGGTGTCGAACAGCAGGGCCGTGCCCCGGGTGAGCGGAATGCGATGGCCCGTGACGGGGAAATGCACGTCCAGGCCCTTGTCTTCGCTGAGGAACAGGTTGCAGAAGGCCGCGCCGCCGTACTGCGCGCCGTCGTGGTGGTAGCGGGCGCCGCGGCAGGCCATCAGGGCGACGTCGCTGGCCGGCAGCAGCGACGCGGGCAGGCCCAGCGTGCCGAGCCAGCCGGACATCGCCTGCACGCACTGCGCGTAGTCGGGCCAGCGCGTGCGTGCGCGGGCCAGCGGCATGGGCTCGACATCGCCGGGTTCGAGCGGCACGTTCGTGGCGATCTCCCGCTGCCAGTCGGCCACGAGGCGCGCCGGGGGCTCGGGCACGTCGAGCTGGGCCGCATGCACGATGCCGCTCACGCTGCGGCTGCGCAGCGTGTCGCCGTGCCAGAAGTAGGAGGTCAGCAGGTCGTGCATGCGGGGGCTTTCAAGGCACGGAGGGTACACGCGGCGCGGCGCCGGGCACCGGGGAGCGACGGCCGATGCGGCATACTCCCACCCCCTCCCAACTCGCCAGAATTCCGCTGAATGGACAAGGAAGTCGACCCCTCCGTGCTCGCCGCCATCGATGAGATGCGGCTCTCCGGACCGCGCCTCACGCCGGTCGAAATCGTCGCCAAGATGGGGGTGTTCGACGCACGCGACAAGCCGTTCGAGCACGCCTGGCTCGCCACCGGCGACAACGTCATCGCCACCATCTGGGGCGAGTACGTGAGCGTGGCGGCCGGTGGCCGCTGGTTCTACCTGGAATCGCTCGACGCCCAGCGCCGCCCCGGCGGCGGCGTGCGCAGCGCCCAGCAGGCGCAGCGCGCCAAGGACCGCCTGGCCCTGCTCAAGCGCACCTTCGACGCCGGCCAGGGCTTCCGCGCCGTGCTGCAGACCAACCGCGTGGCCATTGCCGAGCTCGAGAGCAACAAGAGCGCCAAGGTATCGACCCGCGTGCGCGACGACGCCGAATGGCACGTCGCGAGCTGGGAACCCGAGCAGCAGCTCGCCGTGCTGGTGCGCGGTGCGCGCGGCTGGGTGCCGACCGAGGCCGACATCACGGCCGCCAAGGCCCGTGGCGGCGTGCCGGCGGCCGACGACGCCGACGCGGCCCCGGCCGGCCCGACCACGACGGACGCCGTGCAGGCCGCCGCCATGGCCTATGTCATGGGCCATTTCAAGGGCTACGGCTACAACGCGGAAGACGTCACCAGCAAGGCGCTGGGCTACGACATCGAGGTGTCGAACGCCAAGGGCGCGATGCTGCTCAAGGTGGTCGTGAAGGGCACCGCCCCGGCGCTGCCGACCTTCGCGCTCACGCCCGACGAAAGCATGTGCGCCGTGCGCGAGCCGCTGTGGCGCCTGCTGGTGGTGGCCGACGCGGGCAGCGCGACGGCGGCGCACAAGATCTACAAGCCGACCGAAGTGGACCAGGCGCCGGGCTTCCAGCGCAAGGCCTGACGGGCCTCCCAGGCCACGCCGCGGCTGCACCAGTGCGCCGCGGGCGTTTCCAAATTCTTACAACTGAGCCCCCGGAAACCCGTCGTTTCCAACGGTAAAGTTCCGCCGTCCGGCGCGAACAGTTCGTGCCTTCGCCCCTCTGTTCGCCCCCTTTCATGTCCAACCTCATCGTGCACGGCGGTACGCCCCTTCGCGGCCGCATCATTCCCTCCGCCAACAAGAACGCGGTGCTGCCGGTGCTGTGCGCCACCTTGCTCACCGGCGAGCCGCTACGGCTGCACGGGGTGCCCGACATCACCGACGTGCGCAAGATCCTCGACATCTTCCGCACGCTGGGCAGCGAGGTCCGCATGGACCACGAGAGCGGCACGCTCGAGCTGCACCACCGCGCCACCACCTTCGATGCGGCGCTCCACCGCCTGCCTGAGGAAATGCGCTCGTCGATCATGCTGGTGCCGCCGCTGCTGGCGCGCTTCGGCGTGGCGCGGCTGGAGGACAACGTCAAGGGCTGCACGCTGGGCGTGCGCGAGATCGATCCGCACGTCGAGGTGTTCCAGCGCTTCGGCGGCCAGGTGGAGCGCACCGAGGGCTCGCTGCTGGTGTATGCGCCCGGCCGGCTCACGCCCACCGACCACTGGCTGGACTACGCCTCGGTGACGACCACCGAGAACTTCGTGCTGTGCGCGGCCGCCGCGGACGGCACCTCGACGCTCACCAACGCGGCCTCGGAGCCGCACGTGCAGGAGTTCTGCCGCTTCATGGCCATGATCGGCGTGCGCATCGAAGGCATGGGCACCTCGCGGCTCACGGTGCATGGCGGGGGCGCGCTGGGTGGCGGCGAGTTCCGCTTCGATGAAGACTTCCACGAGATCACCACCTTCCTGGCGCTGGGCGCGATCACGGGCGGCGATGTCGTGGTGCGCAACAGCGCGCCGGGCAACTTTCCGCTCATCGACCGCACCTTTGCCAAGTTCGGCGTGCAGATCGAGCATGCCGACGGCTGGTCGCGCGCCATCCGCAGCGGCCCGCTGAAGGTGCAGACACCGTTCACCAGCAACGTGCTCACCAAGGTGGAGGCCGCGCCGTGGCCGTACTTCCCGGTCGACCTGCTGCCGATCTTCATTGCGCTGGGCGTGCGTGCGCAGGGCAATGCGATGTTCTGGAACAAGGTGTACGACGGCGCATTGGGCTGGACCGGCGAGCTGTCGAAGTTCGGCGCGCACGTGTTCTCGTCCGACCCGCACCGGCTCATCACCTTCGGTGGCCACGCGCTCACGCCGGCGGTGGTCGAGAGCCCCTACATCATCCGCGTGGCGATCGCGCTGTTCATGGTGGCCGCGAGCATTGAGGGCAAGTCCGAGATCCGCAACGCCACGCCGATCCGGCGCGCGCATCCGCGCTTCGTGGAAAACCTGCGCAGCCTGGGCGTGCAGGTGGAGTGGACCAGCGAGGAGTGAGCCTGCGGCAGGCTGCGCGCTGCTGCTGACCTGTCCCGCTGCCCGATGACCCCGCGGGCGCCGCGCTCAACGGCTTGGCCGGACAATGCCGTGCATTCGACACACGGACACAGGAGCGCACCCCGAATGACGACGTTGCAACAGATCCTCGGCACCGAACTTCCCTTGATCCAGGCGCCGATGGCCGGCGCGCAGGGCAGTGCGATGGCGATCGCGGTGTGCAACGAAGGCGGCCTGGGGTCGCTGCCAGGCGCGATGCTCGGGCCCGACGCGATGCGCCGCGAACTCGCGGCAATCCGTGCGGGCACCGGCAAGCCCTTCAACGTCAATTTCTTCGCCCACACCCCGCCCACGCCGGATGAGGCACGCGAGGCCGCCTGGCGTGCCGCGCTGGGGCCGTACTACGCCGAGTTCGGCATCGACCCCGCGGGCATCCCGACCGGCCCCGGGCGCAACCCCTTCAGCGCCGAGGTGGCCGACCTGCTGGCCGAGTTCAAGCCGCCGGTGGTGAGCTTCCATTTCGGGCTGCCGCCCGAGCCGCTGCTGGCCAAGGTGCGCGGCTGGGGCGCGAAGGTGCTGGTTTCGGCCACCACCGTCGACGAAGCGCTGTGGCTCGAGGCGAAGGGCGTCGACGCGGTCATCGCGCAGGGGCTGGAGGCCGGCGGGCACCGCGGCCATTTCCTGTCGCACGACCTGACGAAGCAGCTCGGCACCTTCGCGCTGCTGCCGCAGCTGGTGCACGCATTGAAGGTGCCGGTGATCGCAGCCGGCGGCATCGCGGATGCCGACGGCGTGGCCGCGGCCATGGCGCTGGGCGCCGCCGGCGTGCAGGTCGGCACGGCCTACTTGCTGACGCCCGAGGCCATGACCAGCGCGCTGCACCGCGCGGCGCTGAAGAGCGAGGCCGCGCGCCACACGGCGCTCACCAACCTGTTCACCGGCCGACCCGCGCGCGGCATCGTCAACCGCGTGATGCGCGAGCTGGGCCCCATCGGCCCGGCGCCGGAATTTCCGCTCGCCACCTCGGGCATCGCGCCGCTGCGCGCCAAGGCCGAGGCGCAGGGCAGTGGCGACTTCTCTCCGCTGTGGTCGGGGCAGAACGCCACCGGCTGCCGCGAGGTGTCCTCGGCCGAGGTCACGCGGGCGCTGGCCAAGGGCTTTCGCTGAGCCGCGCCATTCGTCCGTCATTTTTTCGAAACCCTTCCGCCCCATGACATCGCTCCATCTGCCCCTGCAGTTCCTGCACCACCCCGCACCCTCGGGCGGCCCTGAACCCTGGCTGCTCGTGCTGATGCACGGCGTGGGCAGCAACGAGCAGGACCTGTTCGGCCTGGCGCGCATGATGCCGCCGCAGTTCCACGTGCTGAGCCTGCGCGCGCCGTATGTGCTGTCGCCCGGTTCCTACGCGTGGTTCGAGTTCCAGGTGCTGGCCGACGGCGGGCGCCGCATCGACGAAGAACAGGAGCGCGAAAGCCGCTTTCTCATCGGCGAGATGGTCACGTCGGCGTCGCAGCAGCTGGGCATTCCGCCCGAGCGCGTGGTGGTCGGCGGCTTCAGCCAGGGCGGGATCATGTCGCTGTCGCTGCTGCTCACGCAGCCCGAGAAGCTGCGCGCCGCGCTGGTGTGGCACAGCCGGCTGCTGCCCGAGGTGGTGCCGCACATCGCGTCGCCCGAGGCCTTCGCGGGCAAGGCGCTGTGGGTGAGCCACGGCAGCGCCGACAACGTGATTCCGCCGAGCGCCGCGCAGGCCACGCGCGAGCTGGCGCGCGGGCTGCCGCTGGCGCTGTCGGGCTCGGACTTCCCGGGCGCGCACGAGATCCGCCCCGCCGAGCTGCAGGGCACGCTGGCGTGGCTGCAGGCGCTCAGCGCGCCAACAGCCGCGCCATGACCATCGCCTCCATTTCGGCGACCCAGGCGTCACCCGTCGCGTCGTCGGGCTGCACCAGCAGCCGGTAGCGGCGCCCGCCCCAGGCCGCGGTCAGCAGCGCCTGCACGGTGGCGGGCGAGGGCGGCGGCTGCAGGTCGCGGCAGGCGGCGAAGGCCTGCGTCCAGCGCGCGAGCAGTTCGTCGTACACGCGCCGGTGGTGCTTGGGCTCGGCCACGCGGTGTTCGAGCATCAGCATCTCGTGGTCGAAGGCGGGCAAGCCGTCGGTGCGCGTGTCGCAGGTGAGGCGCACGAGGCGCTGCGTGCGTTCGCGCCAGTCGATGCCTGAAGGCGCGATCACGTCTTGGTCGAGCCGCGCGAGCAGCGCCTCGACGCAGTGGCGCACATAGCCCGAGAGCAGGGCTTCCTTGTCGGGAAAGTAGTCGTAGAAGGTGCCGACGGCGATGCCGGTTTCGAGCGCCACGGCGCGCGTGGTCACGCCTTCCCAGCCCTGCGCGCGCCAAATCCGAACAAAGGCGTCGTAGATGGCCTGCACGGTGAACTTGCCGCGCGCCTGCGTGGGGCGTTTCAGGGGCTTGGAGCGGGGTGCGGCGGGCATGGACCGGGTTTCCGAACCCGCGGCGAAGCGGGCCGTCCTACAGTTTGCGAATGAACAACGCATTCACTTTAACCCGCCTCGAAACGCGCAAGAACGCACTCGGAACCACCCGCATCGTCACCTCGGAAGACGCCGGCAGTTTGCAGCCGGGCGAGGTGCTGATGCAGATCGAGCGCTTCTCGCTCACCACCAACAACATCACCTACGCGGCCTTCGGCGATGCGGTGATGAAGTACTGGCAGTTCTTTCCCACCGGCGACGCCGACTGGGGCCACATGCCGGTCTGGGGCTTTGCCGACGTGGTGGCGTCGAACGTCGAAGGCGTGGCGGTGGGCGAGCGCTTCTACGGCTATTTCCCCATTGCGAGCCACCTGCGCATGCAGCCGGTGCGCGTGACGCCGCGCGGCTTCTACGACGGCGCGGCGCACCGCAGCGAACTGGTGTCGGCCTACAACCAGTACATGCGCTGCAGCCACGACGCGGGCTACGTCGCCGCGCTGGAGGACTACCAGATGCTGGTGCGTCCGCTGTTCATCACCTCGTTCATGCTGGGCGACTTTCTCGAAGACAACGCCTTCTTCGGCGCGACGCAGGTGGTGGTGTCGAGCGCGTCGAGTAAGACGGCGTTCGGCACGGCCTTCTGCCTCGGCCGCCGCGAAGGCCTGCAGCTGATCGCCGCCACCTCCGAAGGCAACCGCGCCTTTGTCGAGGCGCTGGGCTGCTACGACCGCACGGTGGCCTACGGCGAGATCGCCACGCTCGCGGCCGACGTGCCCACGCTGTACGTCGACTTCGCGGGCCACGACGACCTGCGCGCCACCGTGCACCACCACTTCGGCGAATCGCTGGTGTACGACTGCTATGCGGGCTCGGCGCAGAAGACCGAATTCCTCGGCGACACCAGCGCGCTGCCCGGCCCCACGCCGAAGCTCTACTTCGCGCCCGTGCAGATCCGCAAGCGCAATGCCGACTGGGGCCCGCAGGAGGTCAACCGCCGCTTCAACGACGCGCAGGGCCGCTTCATCGCCGAGCTGAGCCCCCCGGGCAACCGCTGGATGACGCTGGCGCAGGGCCGCGGCTTCGCGCATGCGCAGGCCGTGATCGCCGACCTGCACGCGGGCCGCGTCGATCCGCGCGAGGCGCATGTGGTGCGCATTGGCGGCGCGTGACGGGCTGAGCAACTGAACTTCGGCGCGGGTGGGGCGTCACAGGGGGTTACGAGAACGTGGCGATCGTGCGGGCCGTGCAGGCCATCCTGGTGCACCATTGCCTTTCGTCTCCCCACTGCCATCCCGCAAAAGGAAACCGCCCATGTCCGACGCCGACTCCCCCCGCGACACCCCCGAATTCCGACCCCGCAAGGAAGCGCCGATGGGCACCATCGTCGGCTTGGCGCTGGTCGTGCTGGTGGCGGCTTATTTCGGCTGGCGCTGGTACCAGCAGCAGCAACTGGCGCCGCTGCCGACCGCGCCCGTGGCCGTCGCCCCGAACGACGCGCCCCCCGAGCCGCCCAAGGCCGAAGAGCCGAAGGGCCCGCAGAACCCGGTCGAGGCGCTGGCCCCGCCCGATGCCGCGTTGCCCGCACTGGCCAGTTCCGATGCGCGCGTGATGAAGGCGCTCACCGAGCTGCTGGGCGGCAAGGCCGTGGCGGCCTACCTGCAGTCCGACGGCGTAGTGCGGCGCTTCGTCGCCACCGTCGACAACCTGCCGCGCGAGCAGGCACCCGCCAGCAAGTGGCCGGTGCAGCCCGCGCCGCAGCGCTTCATCACCGAGGGGCCGCAGCAGGGCGGCGTGCAGACCATCGCGGCGAACAACGCCGCGCGCTACAACGGCATCGTGATGCTGGCCGGGGCGGTCGATCCGGCCAAGGCGGCGGCGGTGTATGCGCGGCTGTACCCGCTGTTCCAGCAGGCGTACGAAGAGCTGGGCTATCCGGGCCGCTATTTCAACGACCGCTTCATCGCCGTGATCGACCACCTGCTGCAAGCGCCCGAGCCCACGGGACCGGTGCAGGTGAAGCTGGTCGAGGTGAAGGGCGACATTCCCTCGCAGCGGCCCTGGGTGCGCTACGAATACGCCGACCCGAAGCTCGAATCGCTCTCGGCCGGCCAGAAGATCCTGGTGCGCATGGGGCCCGAGAACGAGCGCAAGATGAAGGCCAGCCTGCGCGGGCTGCGCGCGCAGATCGCCACCGGCGAGATCGCGAAGAAGAAGCAGCCCTGAGGCGCGATGCACTGACAGCGCCCCGCCTGCACGCCCTGTAGGCGCGGGCCGATTGCATGCGGCGCGAAGGGTCGAGATGATTTGCGCCTACGACTTCGAGGGCAAGCCATGAACCTGATGAGCGTCGATCTTTACCAGAGCACCACCGACCCCGGGAAATTCCTGGCGCTTCCCGCCGGCACCGACCCGACCGAACTCATGGGCCCGATGACCTTCGATCGGGACTACGCGCACATCAAGCGCTACCAGGCGGCGTTCGCGTTCGATCCGTCCGAAATCTACGCGGGCGTGAACGCCGCGAAGATCGCCGCGGACCTGCTCACCGTGAAGTGGGCGATGTACCGCCGCGAAGGCTGAACGGCGGGCGGCTTGCGCCGCCTCGCCTTCGTCAGGCCTCTTCGGTTTCCTGGTACTCGCCCACCGGCACGCAGCTGCAGAACAGGTTGCGGTCGCCGTAGACGTTGTCGACGCGCCCGATCGGCGGCCAGTACTTGGCCTGCTTGAGTTCGGCCAGCGGGAACGCGCCGAGTTCGCGCGAGTACGGGTGGCTCCACTCCGTGCCGAGCAGGCTGGCGGCGGTGTGCGGCGCATGCTTGAGCGGGTTGTCGTCCTTCGACCAGACGCCTTCTTCCACGCGGCGGATCTCGCCGCGGATGGCGATCATCGCGTCGACGAAACGGTCGAGCTCGGCCAGCGGTTCGCTTTCGGTGGGCTCCACCATCAGCGTGCCGGGCACGGGGAAGCTCAGCGTGGGCGCGTGGAAGCCGTAGTCGATGAGGCGCTTGGCCACGTCTTCGGCGGTCACGCCGCTGGTGTCCTTGAGCGGGCGCAGGTCGAGGATGCACTCGTGCGCGACGTGGCCGTTGGGGCTCGCGTACAGCGTAGGGTAGTGGTCCTTCAGGCGCGCGCTGATGTAGTTGGCGCTGAGGATGGCCGTCTCGGTCGCGGCCTGTAGGCCCTTGGCGCCCATCATGCGGCAGTACATCCAGCTGATCGGCAGCACGGCCGCGTTGCCCAGCGGCGCCGCCGACACGGCGCCCACGCCGTTCGAGGGCACGCCGGCCGTGGCGTGGCCCGGCAGGTAGGGCACGAGGTCTTCGACCACGCAGACCGGACCGACGCCCGGGCCGCCACCGCCGTGCGGAATGCAGAAGGTCTTGTGCAGGTTCAGGTGGCTCACGTCGCCGCCGAATTCGCCTGGCGCGGCCACGCCGACCAGCGCGTTCATGTTGGCGCCGTCGACGTACACGCGGCCGCCGTGCTCATGCACGAGCTCGCACAGTTCCTTCACGCGGGTTTCGAACACACCGTGCGTGCTGGGGTAGGTGATCATCACGGCGGCCAGGTGGGCGCTGTGCTTTTCGCAGGCGCGCTTCAGGTCGTCCATGTCGACGTTGCCTTGCGCGTCGCAGGCCGTCACCACCACCTGCAGGCCCACCATCTGGGCGCTGGCCGGGTTGGTGCCGTGCGCCGACGAGGGAATCAGGCAGATGTTGCGGTGGCCCTGGCCCTTGGCTTCATGGAAGGACTTGATGGCCAGCAGGCCCGCGTACTCGCCCTGCGAGCCCGCGTTGGGCTGCAGGCTGATGCCCGCGTAGCCGGTCGCTTCGCACAGCCAGGCGCGCAGCTGCGCGTCGAGCTGGGCGTAGCCCTGCAGCTGGTCGGCGGGCGCGAAGGGGTGGATGTTGGCGAACTCGGGCCAGGTGATGGGGATCATCTCGCTTGTCGCGTTGAGCTTCATGGTGCAACTGCCCAGCGGGATCATGCTGCGGTCGAGCGCCAGGTCCTTGTCCGACAGGCTGCGGATGTAGCGCAGCATCGCGGTTTCGCTCTTGTGGGTGTTGAACACCGGGTGCGTGAGAAAGGCGCTGGTGCGGCGCAGGTCCTCGGGAATCAGCGGCGTGGTGTTGGCGGCCAGCTCGTCGAAGCGCGGCATCGCAGTGCCGGCGGGCACGAACAGGGCCCACAGGGTTTCGATGTCGGCGCGCGTGGTGGTCTCGTCCAGCGAAATGCCCAGGTGCTGCTGCAGGCGCTGGCGCAGGTTGACGCCGCCGGCTTGCGCGCGCTCGATGATCGCGGCCGTGTCGTCGCCGGTGCGGATCGTCAGCGAGTCGAAGGCGGTGGTGTTCACCGGCTCGCGGCCCATCTGCGACAGGCCCTTGGCGAGGATGGCGGTGAGCACGGCCACGCGCTGCGCGATGCGCGTGAGGCCGTCGGGGCCGTGGTACACGGCGTACATGCTGGCGACCACGGCCGGCAGCACCTGCGCGGTGCAGATGTTCGACGTGGCCTTCTCGCGGCGGATGTGCTGCTCGCGCGTCTGCAGCGCGAGGCGGTAGGCGGGCTGGCCGTGCGTGTCGACGCTCACGCCGACGAGGCGGCCGGGCAGCGAGCGCTTGAACGAATCGCGGCAGGCCAGGTAGGCAGCGTGCGGGCCGCCGTTGCACAGCGGCATGCCCAAGCGCTGCGTGGTGCCGCAGACGATGTCGGCATCGAACTCGCCGGGGGCGACCAGCAATGTGAGCGCCAGCAGGTCGGCCGCGACGATGAAGGCGGCATCGCACTGGTGCGCGTGGCCCGCGAGCGGGCGCAGGTCGTGCACGTGGCCGGTGGTGGCGGGGTACTGTGCGAGCACGCCGAAGAACTCGCCGCTCACCATCAGGTGCGGCAGCGTTTCGGACACCGTGCTCACCTTGACTTCGATGCCCAGCGGCGCGGCGCGGGTCTTGATGACTTCGATGGTCTGCGGGTGGCAGTCGCCCGACACGAGGAAGACGTTGCTCTTGCTCTTCACGCTGCGCTTGGCGAGCGTCATGGCTTCGGCCGCGGCCGTGGCCTCGTCGAGCATCGAGGCGTTGGCGATGGCCATGCCCGTGAGGTCGCACACCATCGTCTGGAAGTTGAGCAGGGCTTCCATGCGGCCCTGCGAGATCTCGGCCTGGTAGGGCGTGTAGGCGGTGTACCAGGCGGGGTTCTCCAGGATGTTGCGCAGGATCACGCCCGGCGTGTGCGTGCCGTAATAGCCCTGGCCGATGAAGCTCTTGAACACCTTGTTCTTCGACGCCAGCGTCTTCAGTTCGGCCAGCGCGTCGGCCTCGGTGACGGGCGCGGGCAGGCGCATCGGCCGGGCGCGGCGGATGGCCGCGGGCACGATGCCGTCGATGAGCTCCGCGCGCGTTTCCGAGCCGATCACCGGCAGCATGCGCGCCTCGTCCGCTGCATCGATGCCGATGTGGCGGGCGAGGAATTCTTCGGCGTTCTCTAGTTCTTGCAAAGAGGGAAGGGCGGGAATCGGCATGGCGGTGAAGGCTCGGGGGAGAAGGAACGAAGGTGCGAGGAAGCTGCTGTTCAGCGGATCAGGATTCGGCGGCGAACTTGTCGTAGCTGGCGGCGTCGAGCAGGGCGTCGAGCTGCGCGGGCTCGCTCAGCTTGACCTTGAAGAACCAGCCGGCGGCCAGCGGGTCGCTGTTGGCCAGCGACGGGTCGGCGCGCAGCGCTTCGTTCACTTCGGTGATCTCGCCCGACACGGGCATGAACACATCGGCGGCGGCCTTCACCGACTCGACCACACCGGCGACCTCGCCCTGCGCGAAGGTCTTGCCCACTTCAGGCAGGTCGACGAACACCACGTCGCCCAGCGCGTCCTGCGCATGCACGGTGATGCCGACGGTGGCGGCGCCGCCTTCGGCCGCCACCCATTCGTGGTCCTTGGTGTATTTGATGCTCATGAAAAAACTCCTCGTGGAAAAAATGGAATCGGGGTGCAGAGCCTAGCCGGGTCTGCGGGGTTCAGTGTCGGTCAGCCGCGGTAGTAGCGCGTCGGCACGAAAGGCATGGTCGAGACTTCCATCGGCACCGGCTTGCCGCGCACGATGGCCTGCACGCGCGTGCCGGGCTCGGCGAAGGCGGCGGCCACGTAGCCCATGGCCACGCAGCGGTCGGCCGTGGGGCCGAGCAGGCCGCTGGTGACGGCGCCGATGTCGTGCCCTTCGAGCGACTGCAGCAGCGTGCCGTCGCGCACCGGAATGCGTTCGAGTGCCACGAGGCCGACGCGCTTGCGCGTGAGCGTCTTGTGGTCGGTGTGGCCGGCCGCGCCCGAGGCGACGGCGGCGAGCTGGGCCAGCACCTTGGCCGCGCCCGGAAAGCCGCCTTCGCGCGCGCCGCCCGCGCGGCGCACCTTCTGGATCGCCCAGTTCAGCGAGGCTTCGACCGGGGTGGTGGTGGTGTCGATGTCGTTGCCGTACAGGCACAGGCCGGCTTCGAGCCGCAGCGAGTTGCGCGCGCCCAGGCCGACGGGCTTCACTTCGGGCTGCGCGAGCAGCAGGCGGGCGAGGGCGTCGGCGTCTTTGCCGGCCACCGAGATCTCGAAGCCGTCTTCGCCGGTGTAGCCGCTGCGGGTGACGAAGGCGGCGATGCCGCCGATCTGCACCGCGCCGCCGGTCATGAACACGAAGCGCTCGATGCCGGGCGACAGGCGCGCCAGCGTGGCCGCGGCCTGCGGGCCTTGCAGCGCGAGCAGGGCGTGGTCGGGCAGGGGTTGCACCTGGCAGCGCGCGCCGATCCTGGCCTGGATGTGGGCGATGTCGGCCACCTTGCAGGCGCCGTTCACGATCACGAAGAGCGAACCGTTGCCTTCGTTGAAGAACATCAGGTCGTCGAGGATGCCGCCCTCGTCGTTCAGCAGCAGGCCGTAGCGCTGCTTGCCGGCGGGCAGGTCGACCACGTCGACGGGCATCAGGGTTTCGAAGGCGGCGGCGGCATCGGGGCCGACCAGGCGCAGCTGGCCCATGTGCGAGATGTCGAACAGGCCGGCTGCGTCGCGCGTGTGCTTGTGCTCGGCCATGAGGCCGGCGGGGTACTGCACGGGCATGGAATAGCCGGCGAAGGGCACCATGCGGGCGCCGAGCTCCACGTGCAGGTCGTACAGCGGGGTCTTGAGAAGTTGGGCGTCGGAAGCGGAAGAAGCGGCCACGGGGCACTCCAAAGGGGCAGTCGAAATCCATGGCTGCAACGCCACGGGCCACCCCTGCTGTCCGCTTTACCTGAGAGATTCGCCCCACGATCGGGGTTTGCTCCTTCGGTGGGCCGCATGCAATGCCACGGCCTCTCTCCAGCAAGGAAACGCCGGTGGTTGCCGGCGTCTTGTCAGTCCTTTTGCCTGAGCGTTCGGGGAACCCCTGCGCCTTCGGCGGCCCCGTCGCGCGGGGCTCTCTCCTGACCCGGCGAGTGTAGTGGATCGCGGGGCCGGGGCTGGTGGCTCAGTGCACGGTTTCCGCCGGCGGCAGCAGCTTGTCGATGCGCTCGCGCAGCGAGTCGGCGCGCTCGGGGCCGGCGGCCTTCTCGATCTCGGAGAGCATCAGCGCGGCGATGGTCAGCATGGCCTCGCGGTCGCGGGCCTCGCGCAGGGCGTCGCGCATCTGGTTGGCGAAGCGCGGGTCGCGGCGCACGAACATGCGTTCGCAGATGTCGAACAGGAACATGCGCGTGGTGGCCAGCGAGCGCTTGCCGTCGAAGCTGTCGGCCGAGGTGGCGACCTGGATCGGCTCGGCGGCGGTGACGGGCGTGGGGGCCGGTGCGGGCGGTGGCGCGACCGGGCGCGCGACCTGCAGGTAGCCGCGCTGCATCAGCCCCTGGATCGCCTGCTCGGCCTCGACGCGGCTGGGGAACAGCGGGCTGAAGTCGGTCAGCGAGCGCCGGCCGTCGGCCATGAGCAGCAGGGCGCGCTCACGCTGGCTGAGCGTGCGCTGCCCGGCCTGGAGTTCGTCGCGTGCCTTCTCGGTCTTGGTGGGGAACATGGCGGCCACAGCTTTCGGAGGTCGAAGGCTGCAGCATCGTTGCAAGTGGTGACATCTTCGTGAACCATTTGCCTTACAGGGACAAGGCGGTGCGCGTCAGTTGCCCGCGCTCTCCTTGCGGATCAGCCAGCGCGTGCCCACGCGCTGCAGCTCGAGGGTCTTGCGGTCGGTCTCGGTGAGCGCGTCGGCGCTGTAGACCTGCCGGAACTGCGCGCTGGCCGAGGTGCCCTGGACGCTGATCACCAGCCCCTCGATGCCCACGCTGATGCGCGACTTGCCCGTGATGCGGGCGCGCCGGTCGGCCTCCCAGCGCTCGCGGGTCTGGCCGCGCGCGGGGGTGAAGTCGCTCGCGTAGGCGGCGAGGTAGCGCTCGACGTCGCGCGCGGACCAGGCGGCGGCCCAGGCGCGCACGGCGCTTTCCACTTCGGCGAGGTGGGTGACGGGATTGGCGGGGGCGGCTGCTGGTGCAACGGCTGCAACGGCTGCAACGGGCGCGGCGGCCGGCGTGGCCGCGATACCGGCGGTGGCCAGCAAGCCGGCAGCGACAAGGCTGCTGCCCTGGGCGACGATTCGGTGCATGGCGTCCTTCTCTTTCCTTCTTCTTGTCTGTCAGGCTCGACGTCGAAGCTTGCGTCGATTCTGGCAGTGAAAGAGAGCGCGTGCGGCGTTGAATCGCCCACGGATTTCAGTGGTCCGTGGTTCAGGGCGCGTGCACAGGACACCGGGTGCTTCCCTCCGCGAATGTCCCCCGCCTTCGGCTCCTCCTTGATTTCGCTGCGGGAAGCACCCAGTGCCCTGTGCACCGGGTGCGCGGGGCAGAGCTCAGGCCGCCGCAGCCTCGCCCGCCATCACCTGCACCGTCCGATTGCGCAGCCGCAAGGCCAGCACGGTCGCGACGCACAGCACGCACAACACCACCGTGAGCGTCACGCCGAGCCCGCGTGCATCCGACAGCAGGCCGAACAGCGGCGACACCAGCCCGCCGACCGAGAGCGCGAGGCCGAGCGTGATGCCGCTGGCCGTGGCCGGGTTGCGCGGCAGGTAGTCCTGCGCGAGCGTCACCTGCGCGGCGAAGGGCAGGAACATGCTCATGCCGAGCCACGCGGTGCAGGCCAGCGCCGCGCCGGGCGTGGAGGAGAGCACGAGGCCCGCCATGGCCGGCAGCGCAAGCAGGTAGCCGCAGCGGATCGTGCCCATGCGCCCGATGCGGTCGCCGAGCCAGCCGCCGGCCAGCGTGCCCACGGCCCCTGCGGCGGTGAAGGCGGTGAGTGCCGCGGCGCCCTGGAAGGTGCTGCCGTGCAGGTCGCGCGTGATGCGCAGCGAGAGCATCGACAGCACCGTGACGTACGGGATCGACCAGCCCACGATGGTCGCCACCAGCAGGCTGAAGGCGCGCCAGTCGTTGTGCGGTTTGAGCACCTGGGCGCGGGCCTGCGCGGCCCGCGCCGCCGTGGCCGCGTGCTGGGCGGCCGCGCTGCGCCGCGCGTTGGCCGCGACCCACACCACGCCCATCGCCACCGCAGGAATGCCCAGCAGATAGCTGCGCGAGAGGCTGCCGCCGCCGACCACCGTGGCCGCCAGCACGGGTGCGAACGAGGCGCCGATGGTGCCGCCCACCGAGAACACGCTCATCGCCTTCTGCGAGGCGCCGCCGGCCGCGCGCGCGGCCACGGTGGCGGGCGGGTGGTAGGCCGCGATGCCCAGCCCGCACAGCGCGACCGCGATCCAGGTCAGCAGGTAGCTCTGGCTCAGGCCCGCCAGCACCACGCCCAGCGCCGCCACCAGGAAGCCTACGGGCACCAGCCAGGCACGCGGGTGGCGGTCGGCGTACAGGCCGAACAGCGGCTGCACCACGCTCGACAGCCCGGTGGCCGCCAGCATCAGGCCGCTCACGGCCGTGTAGCTGTAGCCGCGCTCCAGCACCATGAAGGGCAGCAGCGCGGGCACGAGGCCCTGGTAGAGGTCGTTGACGGCATGGGTGCCGGTGAGCAGCCCGAGTCGGCGCGTGTTCATGCGATGGCTTCTTTCTTCGATGTCCGGTTTGAGAAAAAGGGAGGAAAAGCCATCGTAGGAAGACACGGAAAGATGTTCTCGCTACGAATGTGCAAACATCGTCGTGAAATGGACAAACTGAATCTGCGCCCCGACGAGGGCGAATCGACCCCGCGCGCCGTGGCCGTGCTGGCCACCGATCCGGCGGGCGACGCCTTCATTCCGCCGCATGCGCACCGGCGCGGGCAGCTCATCCACGCGATCTCGGGCGTGATGATGGTCGGCGCGGCGGCCGGCAGCTGGGTGGTGCCGCCGGGGCGCGGCGTCTGGGTGCCGCCGGGCATGACGCACCAGATCCGCATGGCGGGCGAGGTGAAGATGCGCACCGTCTTCGTCGAGCCCGGCACGCGCGCCGACCTGGGCGCCGAGTGCCGCGTGATCCATGTGGGTGCGCTGTTGCGCGAGCTGATCGTGGCGGCCGTGTCGCTGCCGCTGGACTACCCGCCGGGCGGGCGCGACGAGCGCGTGATGGAACTGATCCTCGACGAGATCGAGGCCGCGCCCGCGCTGTCGCTGCATGTGCCGATGCCGCGCCACGCACGCCTGGCCGCGCTGTGCGAGGCGTTGATCCGCGACCCCGCGCAGCCCGCCACGCTCGACGGCTGGGCCGCGCGGCTGCACATGAACGCGCGCACGCTGGCCCGGTTGTTCGAACGCGAGACCGGCATGACCTTCGGCGCGTGGTGCCGCCAGGCGCGGCTGCTGCTGAGCCTGCCGCGGCTGGCCGCGGGCGCGTCGATCCTGGAGGTGGCGCTGGCGCACGGCTACGAGAGCCCGAGCGCCTTCACCGCGATGTTCCGCCGCACGCTCGGCGTGCCGCCGAGCCAGTACCTGCACCCGCCGGCCTGAGGCGGGTGAAGGCGGGGGGCGGGAGCGGCCTGCGCCGCTACTTGAACCCGAGCGCGCGCGGCAGCCAGGTGCTGAGCATCGGCACGAAGGTCAGCAGCATCAGCACCGCGCCGTGCGCCCACAGGAAGGGCACCAGCTCCTTCACCAGCGCCGACATCGGCACCTTCGACACGTTGCAGGTCACGAACAGCAGCCCGCCCACCGGCGGCGTGATCATGCCCAGCGTGAGGTTGAAGATCACGATCATCGCGAAGTGCACCGGGTCGACGCCCAGCTTGATCGCCACCGGCGCAAGAATCGGCGCCAGCACCATCACGCCCGGCAGCGGCTCGATGAAGATGCCGAACAAGAGCAGGAACACGTTGACGATGATCAGGAACATCCACGGCGAGAGGTTCATGCTGATGAGCCATTCGGCCATCTGCTGCGGAATGCCCTCGATGGTCAGCACCCAGGCGAACGAGGCCGACAGGCCGATGATGATCAGCACCGACGCCGACAGCAGGGCCGAGCGCGACAGGATGTCGGGCAGCATCTTCCACTCGAGCGTGCGGTAGATGAACTTGCCGCACACCAGCGCATAGAACACCGCCACCACCGAGGCTTCGGTGGGCGTGAACCAGCCGGCGCGCATGCCGCCCAGGATGACCACCGGCAGCAGGATGGCGGGAATCGCCTTCCACGTCGTGATGAGGATCTCGCGCAGCGGCGGCGTCTGGCCGTCGCCCTTGTAGTTGCGCTTCTTCGAGACGTAGAAGTTCACGACGCACATCGCCACCGCGATCAGGATGCCCGGCACGATGCCGGCCACGAACAGCTGGCCGACCGACACCGTTTCGTCCTGCAGCGCGTAGATGATCATGATGATCGAGGGCGGAATGATCGGCCCCACGATGGCCGTGGAGGCCGTCAGCGCCGCCGCGTACGAGCGGTCGTAGCCGGCCTTGTCCATCATCTTGATGAGCATCGAGCCGGGGCCGGCCGCGTCGGCCAGCGCCGAGCCCGAGATGCCCGAGAAGAAGGTCAGCGACACCACGTTGGTATAGCCCAGCCCGCCGCGCCGGTGGCCGACGAACTGGCCCGCGAAGCGCAGCAGCACCTCGGTGAGCGAGCCGCCGCTCATGAGCTCGGCGGCCAGGATGAAGAAAGGCACGGCCATCAGCGGAAAGCTGTCGATGCCGGTGAAGGTTTCCTTCAGCAGCACCATCAGCGGGTAGCTTTCCGCGAGGATCAGGGTGGCGGCCGTGGCCAGGCCGAGCGCGAAGGCCACGGGCACGCCGATGGCCAGGAACACGCAGGCGGAGACGATCAGGACAATGCTGGCATCCATGGTCTTCTCCTTACAGCGAGGCCGACGCGTTGGCGTCGAAATGCGCGTCCGACGCGAACTCGCGGTTCAGCACGTAGCCACGCACCACCAGCAGCCAGTGCACGATCAGCAGCACGCCGCCGATCAGCATCGCGCTGTAGATGTAGGCAAACGGAATCTGCGTCACGGCGGTGAGCTGGAACATCGTGCGTTCCATGTAGAGCCAGCCGTACCAGACCATGAAGCCGAAGAAGGCGAACAGCAGCCCGGCCACCACGATGCGCACCGCCACGGCCGCCGGCCGGGGCAGGGCATCCTGCAGGTTCTCGACGGCGATGTGGCCGCCGTAGCGCAGCACGGGCCCGGCGCCCAGGAAGGTGAGCCAGATCATCATGTGGCGCGACACCTCTTCGGCCCATTCGATCGACTGGTTCGTGGTGTAGCGCAGCACGACGTTGGTGAAGATGATGACGGACATGGCCGCCAGCAGGAGGATCAGCGCCCACCGGTTGGCGGCGAGAAAGTAGCGCTCGAAGGCTTGCACGTTGTGGTTCTCTGTGGTGTCGGAAATGCGAAGCGCCCGGCACACTGAGGCGGGCCGGGCGCGGTCGGGGCGGAGCGGTCTTACTTGACGTCCGTGATCTTCTTGATGTTGTCGGCGCCGAATTCCTTGGCGTAGCCCACGTAGGCCGGCTTCAGGGCTTCGCGGAAGGCCGCGCCGTCGACGGTGCGCGTGACCTTCATGCCGTCTTTCTCAAGCTGGGCGATGCCGTTGTTCTCGTCGTCGTTGACCTTCTTGCGCTGTGCGATCGAGGCCTTCTTCGCCGCTTCGGTGAACACCTTCTTGTCGGCGTCCGAGAGCTTGTTCCACACCTTGGGCGACAGCAGCAGCAGCGCCGGCGAGTAGACGTGGCCCGTGAGCGACAGGTGCTTTTGCACCTGCGAGAACTTCGAGGACAGGATCACCGGAATCGGGTTTTCCTGGCCGTCGACCGTGCCTTGCTGCAGCGCGCCGAACAGTTCCGGGAAGGCCATCGGCGTGGGCAGGATGCCGAAGGTGCGGTAGCCGTCCATGTGCACCTTGTTTTCCATGGTGCGCATCTTCAGGCCGGCCGCGTCGGTGGGCTTGACGATGTCGCGCTTGCTGTTCGTCATGTGGCGAAAGCCGTTTTCGGTCCAGGCCAGCGCGATGATGCCCTTGCTCGGGAATTTGGTCAGGATGTCCTGGCCGATGGGGCCGTCCATGACCTTGCGGGCATGGTCGTAGTCGCGGAACAGGAAGGGGATGTCGACGATCTTGACCTCGGGCACGAAGTTGCCCACGGGGCCGGTCGAGGTGTTCAGCAGGTCTTGCGTGCCCAGCTGGATCGCTTCGATCTGCTCGCGCTCGCCGCCCAGCGCCGAGTTGGCGAAGTGCTGGCACTTGAAGCGGTTCTGGGTGTTCTTCTCGACCTCTTCGCAGAACACGGTGGAGCCCACGCCGTAATGCGATTCCTTGGACGTCGCATAGCCGATCTTGAGAACGGTGGGTTGCTGCGCGAAGGCGGCGGTGCCCAGGGCGAGCGAAAGGCAGGCGGCGGCGATGTGGCCGAATTTCATGGTGTCTCCGGGGAGTTGGGGGTCGAAAGCGCGTCAGGCGCAGGTCAGGAAATGACTATGCACCAATAACCAGTTTGACCGCGTCGGGACTTTCACGGACGTAGGCGCGGATCACCGCGTCGAAGCTCTCGTCGGCCGTGAGACCGAGGGCCCGGGCGCGCGGCGTGTCGAAGCGCCCGGGCCAGGTTTTCACGATGCGGCGGATGGCGGCGTCGGGCGTGCGGTCGAGCAAGTCGGTGGCGGCGCGGCCGGCCACGCGTTCGAGCGCGGCGGCCATCTCGCCCACGGTGGTGGCCAGCGAGGGCAGGTTGAGCGCGGTGCGCGGGCCCCAGTCGGCGTCGCTGGCTTCGGCGGCGCGCACGATGCCTTCGATGGTCCGAGCCGGCGAGGCGATGGCCACGGGCGTCTCGTCGGGCACCGGGCAGGCCGCGCGCAGGCCGGCGAGCGGCTCGCGGATCATGCCGCTGAAGAAGCCCGAGGCCGCGCCGTTGGGCAGGCCGGGGCGCACGCTCACCGTCATGAGGCGCACGCTGCGCCCCTGCACGAAGCCCTTGCGCGTGTAGTCGGCCACCAACTGCTCGCCGATGAATTTCTGGATGCCGTAGCTGGTCTGCGGCGTGGGCAGCGTGTGGTCGTCGATGAGCGCGGGCAGCGGCTGCTCGGGCGAATCGCCGAACACCGCGAGCGAGCTGGAGAACACCAGCACCGGGCGCGTGCCGAGCGCGCGCAGCTTCTCGAGCAGGCCGTGCGTGGCGGCGAAGTTGCTGCGCATGCCCAGGTCGAAGTCGGCTTCGCATTCGCCGCTGACGGCGGCGGCAAGGTGGAACACCGCGTCGGCCTCGCGCCAGAAGGTGGCGCCGTCGTCGGCCAGCTGGGCGTTGAGGTCGCCGGTGGCGGCCGCGATGCGCGGGTTGGCCGCGAGGTCGGGCGGCGGCGGGGCGCGGTCGACCAGCGTGATGCGTGCGATGTCGCGGGCGGGCGCGCCGGCGAGCGAGAGCTGGCCCAGCGCCAGGAGGGTGCGCGCCAGGCGCGCGCCGAGAAAGCCGGCGCCGCCGGTGATGACGATGTGCATGGGGTCCTGTCTCCTTGTGTCGCGAGGATAGCGTCGGTGGTATCGCACAATTTGCGCATGCCCATGCTGCCTCCCGATCTCCTCGCCACCCTGCGTTTGCCTGTGCTGCAGGACGCCGACCTCGACACCCAGGCTTCCTTCTTCAAGCGGCCGGAGGTCCGTGCGCTCTACTTCGAGGTGGTGGAGGGCTCGGCGAAGGACGAGGTGCTGCGGGCCGCCATCGCGCGGCTCGGCGAGCTGCATCCGCACCGGGCCGCGTTGCTGGCGGTGTTCTGCGGCGCGTTGGTCGAGAACGGCGCCGATCCGCAGCTCATGTTCGACGCCGTGCGGCAGCTGGCGGGGCGCCTGCTGGCGTCGTTGGCGCCGTACTGCGCGGCGCAGCCGTACGAACCCGACGAGGAGGACGAGGAACCACGGGACGAGGCGGAACTCGCCGCCTGGCAGGCCGCCGAAGCGGCGCTCGCGGCGCTGTCGCCGCAGGCGCGTTTCGAGATCGATGCGCTGCAGCGCGCGGTCGACCTGCTGGTGCTGCCGCTCATGACCATGGTGGTGCGCGATGTGCGCAATCACCAGTCGCTGGTGGCGGACGCAGGCCTGCTCGCGCACATCGAGGCGATGTACGCCAACGACTCGCTGCCCTTCGAGGCCTTGCACTTCCTGCGCGCCGCGGCCCAGCTGTCGTACGAGGACGAGCTGGTGGTCCTGCTGCCGGCGTCGCGCGCGGGCATGGTCGTTCGCGCCCAGGGCATCAACAACAACTTCCACGCCTTCTCGCTGCTGCAGGACCTGATGGAAACGCATGCCCAGACGCTGGGCATCCGGCAGCCGCCGCGCACGCGCCGCGACGAGGACAGTGATGCCGCCGCCTTCCTCTGGCTGCAGGCGACGGCCTTCGCCCAGGGCGAGCTGGTGGACCGCATGGCGTGGTCCTGGGGCGAAGGCACGCTGCGCGAGAACGCGCGCCGGCAGGGGCGGCTGGTGCTCGTCGCACTGGAGACGGACGACAAGCCCGCACGCGGCTGGACCGGGTTCACCCACGTGTTGCACGCCGAGCAGAACCCGCAGGTGTCGCTGGTGCACTTCCTCACGCCCGACGAGGTCGCCGCGTACCTCGCCTGAAGCGCCATGAAGAAAGCCCTCCGAAGAGGGCTTTCATGCATCGACGCGTTGGGGCTTACATGCCCACGTAGTTCGGACCGCCGCCGCCTTCGGGCGTGACCCAGACGATGTTCTGCGTCGGGTCCTTGATGTCGCAGGTCTTGCAGTGCACGCAGTTCTGCGCGTTGATCTGCAGGCGCTCCTTGCCGGCGCTGGCTTCGTCGGGCACGAACTCGTACACGCCGGCCGGGCAGTAGCGGCTTTCGGGGCCGGCGAACTTGGCGAGGTTGACGTTGACCGGCACCGACGCGTCCTTCAGCGTCAGGTGGGCGGGTTGCTGCTCTTCATGGTTCGTGTTGCTGATGAACACGCTGGAGAGGCGGTCGAAGGTGAGCTTGCCGTCCGGCTTCGGATAGACGATGGGCTTGCACTCGGCGGCCGGCTTCAGGTACTGGTGGTCGGGCTTGTTGCGGCGCAGGGTCCATGGGATGTGGCCCTTGAGCAGCCATTGCTCGACGCCGTTCATGACCGTGGCGATGCCCAGGCCCTTCTTGAACCAGGCCTTGAAGTTGCGCGCCTTGTTCAGCTCGGTGTAGAGCCAGCTCTTCTCGAACGCGGCGGGGTAGGCCGTGAGTTCGTCGTGCTGGCGGCCGGCCATGACCGCGTCGAACGCGGCCTCGGCGCACAGCATGCCGGTCTTGATGGCGGCGTGGCTGCCCTTGATGCGGCTCACGTTCAGGTAGCCGGCCTCGCAGCCGACCAGCGCGCCGCCCGGGAACACCGTCTTGGGCAGCGACATCAGGCCGCCGGCCGTGATGGCGCGCGCGCCGTAGCCGATGCGCTTGGCGGGCTTGATGCCCTTGGCTTCGTCGCCCTCGAGGTACCAGCGGATGTTGGGGTGCAGCTTCCAGCGCTGCATTTCCTCGAACGGGCTCAGGTACGGGTTGCTGTAGTCCAGGCCCGTGATGAAGCCCATCGTGACCTTGTTGTCCTCCATGTGATAGAGGAACGCGCCGCCGTAGGTGTTGTTGTCCATCGGCCAGCCGGCCGTGTGCAGCACGAAGCCGGGCTGGTGGCGCTTGGGATCGATTTCCCAGACTTCCTTGACGCCCAGGCCGTAGGTCTGCGGGTCGCGGCCTTCGTCGAGCTTGAACCTGGCGATGAGTTGGCGGCCCAGGTGGCCGCGCGCGCCTTCGGCGAACACCGTGTACTTGCCCAGCAGTTCCATGCCGAGCTGGAAGTTCTCGGTGGGTTCGCCGTCCTTGCCCACGCCCATGTTGCCGGTGGCCACGCCGCGCACCGAGCCGTTCTCGTTGTAGAGCACCTCGGCGGCCGGGAAGCCGGGGAAGATTTCCACGCCGAGGTTCTCGGCCTGCTGCGCCAGCCATTTGGTGAAGGCACCCAGGCTGATGATGTAGTTGCCGTGGTTCTGGAAGCAGGCCGGCAGGAAGGCGTTAGGCGTGCGCAGGCCCGACTTTTCGCTCAGGAACACCATGGCGTCGTCGGTCACGGGCTGGTTCAGCGGGGCGCCGAGTTCCTCCCAGTCGGGCAGCAGCTCGTTGAGCGCGCGCGGGTCCATGATGGCGCCCGACAGGATGTGCGCGCCGGGCTCGGAACCCTTCTCGAGCACCACGACGGAGATTTCCTTCTCCTGCTGGGCGGCGAGCTGCTTGAGGCGGATCGCGGTCGAGAGGCCGGCGGGGCCGCCGCCGACCACGACCACGTCGTATTCCATGGCTTCGCGAGGGCCGAACTGGGCGAGGATTTCGTCGTGCGTCATGTGGGTTGGGTCGATAATGATTTTTAGAGGCGCGGGGGCGTCCCGGTTCGCCGGGCATTTTATGCGGCGTCCGGCGGTGGCCTTGTCGCCCGCAGGCGAGGCACCCTGCGTCACCTGCGCGACTCCACAGGATTCAGCTCATGGCTTACAGCATCGATCTCTCCGGCCGCGTGGCTTTCGTCACCGGCGCCTCCAGCGGACTGGGTGCCCAGTTTGCCAAGACACTGGCCCGTGCCGGCGCCGCCGTGGTGCTGGCCAGCCGCCGCGTCGAGAAGCTCAAGGAGCTGCGCGCGCGCATCGAGGGCGAGGGCCATGACGCCCACGTGGTCGAGCTCGACGTGACCGACATTGGCAGCATCAAGGCCGCCGTCGCGCGCGCCGAGACCGAGGTCGGGCCCATCGACATCCTGGTCAACAACTCGGGCGTGAGCGCCACGCAGCGCCTGCAGGACGTCACGCCCGAGGACTACGACTACATCTTCGACACCAACGTGAAGGGCTCCTTCTTCGTCGCGCAGGAGGTCGGCAAGCGCATGCTGGCGCGCGCCCAGGGCAAGGCGCCGGGCACCTACATCGGCGGACGCATCATCAACATCGCGTCGTCAGCGGCGCTGAAGGTCATGCCGCAGATCGGCACCTACTGCATGAGCAAGGCCACCGTGGTGCAGATGACCAAGGCCATGGCGCTCGAATGGGGCCGCTTCGGCATCAACGTGAATGCGCTGTGCCCGGGCTACATCACGACCGAGCTCAACGAGGAGCACTGGAGCACCGAGGGCGGCGCCAAGCTGGTCAACATGCTGCCGCGCAAGCGCGTGGGCAAGCCCGAAGACCTCGACGGCCTGATCGTGCTGTTGGCCAGCGGCGAGAGCCATTTCGTGAACGGCGCGGTCATCGCCGCCGACGACGGGTTCGCGATCTGAGCCCCCGGGCCTGGATCGGCATTGCCGCCGGCCTGGGCGCAGGCGCGCTCTGGGGCCTGGTGTTCGTGGCGCCGCGCATGGTCGGCCACTTCGGCATGGTCGACATCACAGCGGCGCGCTTCGCAGTGTTCGGCGCGGTGTCGGCGCTGGCGGTGTTCGCACGGCCCGCGGCCGTGCGCTGGCCCACGGGCCGGCAGGCGCTGGCGGCGCTCGGCCTCAGCGTGCTGGGCTTCAGCGGCTACTACCTGCTGCTGGCCTTCGGCATCGCGGCGGCGGGCACCGAGGTGCCCAGCCTCATCATCGGCACCATTCCCGTCTGGATGATGCTGCTGGGCCGGCCCGCGGGCCTGCACATGCGGGCCTTGCTGCCCGGCCTGCTGCTCACGGGCGCGGGCATCGCGCTGATGATCTGGGGCGCGTGGTCGGCGCAGCACGGCGCGGGCGGTGGTGGCGGCGCGCGCTTCGGCTGGGGCATCGCGCTGGCGCTGTGTTCGATGGTGAGCTGGACGGTCTACGGCCTGCTCAACGCCGCCTGGCTGCAACGGCACCGCGAGGTGCATGCGGCCGACTGGGCCAACTGGCTGGGCATTGCCACCGGCCTCGGGGCCTTGCTGCTGTGGGCTGTGGCGGGCAGCGATGTCGCCACGCTGCAGTCGCAGCCCGACGGCATGCTCTTCATCTGGATCGCGCTGGCGAGCGGCTTCGGCTCGTCGTGGCTCGCGACCATTCTCTGGAACGTCGCGAGCCAGCGCCTTTCGGCCAGCCTGTGCGGCCAGCTCATCGTGAGCGAGACGCTGTTCGCCTTGCTCTATTCCTTCCTCTGGGACGGCCGCTGGCCGCAGGCCACCGAGTGGGTGGCGGCGGCGCTGTTCGTCCTGGGCATCCTCGCATCCATCAAGGCCCACCGATGAGAATCGAAATCCCCGAAAAGAAGAAGCTCGTGTATGAAATGTCGATCCCCATCCGCTGGGGCGACATGGACGCCATGGGCCACCTGAACAACGGCACCTACTTCCGCTACCTCGAAACGGCGCGCATCGACTGGATCCGCTCGCTCGGCGTCGAGCCCACGCCGGGCGGCGAGGGCATGGTGATCGTCAACGCCTTCTGCAACTTCTACCGCCAGATCGAGTACCCGGGCAACGTGCGGATCCAGATGTACGTGAGCGACCCGGGGCGCACCACCTTCGAAAGCTGGGCCACCATGGTCCGCGAGGACGCGCCCGACGTGCTCTGCGCGGCCGGCGGCGCCACCACCATCTGGGTCGACTTTCCGAAGCAGAAGGCGCTGGCGCTGCCCGACTGGCTGCGCGAGATCGTCAGCGACTGAGGACGCGCTGACGCGTCTGCGAAAAAAAGCTCAGGCCGGCCGCAGCACGATGCGCGCCTCGAAGCCGCGCGCCATGCCGGGCGGCGGCGAGGCCAGTTCCAGCGTCGCGTTGTGCTTCTCGACGATGGTGCTCACGATCGACATGCCCAGGCCGTAGCCGGCGCGGTCCGAGCCGTGGCGCACATGGCGGTGGTGCAGCGACTGCAGCTGTTCGGGGCTGACACCCGGGCCGCCATCGCGCACCGCGAGCACGCAGGGCGCCGCCACCTCGATCGTCACGCGGCCGTCGCCGCTGTAGCGCAGCGCGTTCTCCACGAGGTTGCGCAACGCGATCGCCAACGCGTCGACATCGCCGAAGGCCACGGGCGCCGCGCTGTCGGGCACCTTGAGCTTCAGGCGTTCGTTGATGTGCGGGTCTTGCCAGAACTCCTGCGCCACCGTGCCCGCCAGCTGGACCAGATCGACCCGTGCCCGCGCGAGCGAGGCGCCCGATTCCGCGCGTGACAGCTGCAGCAGCTTTTCAGCACGGTGGCTCAGCATCTGCAGCGCCTGCAGCGCGCCTTCGACGTCGGCGCGCTTCAGGTCGTGGTCGAGCGCGGTCTGCAGCCGCAGGCGCGCGGCGGCCAGCGGCGTGCGCAGTTCGTGCGCGGCATTGGCGGCCAGCGCGCGCTCCACGTCGAGCGACTGCGACAGCCGCTGCAGCAGCCGGTTGACATGGTCGCCCACCGCGCGCAGTTCCTGCGGCAGGCCGGGCAGGGTGATGGGGCGCAGGTCGGCGCCGTTGCGCTTTTCGATCTCGGCGGCCAGCTGCTGCAGCACGCGCAGCTCGGTGCGCGCCACCCGGCGCAGCACCAGCGCCAGCAGCGGCAACACCGCGCCGAGCGGGATGATGAGGCCGAACAGCGTGCGGTTCAGCGCGCGGCGGCGTTCGTCCAGCGGGTCGGCCACCTGGAAGTACAGGCCCAGCGTGGGATGGCGCACGGTGTAGATGCGCCAGGTCTGGTTGTTGGCGAAGCCCGCGGCCAGCGGCACATCGAAGGCGTCGTCGGGCGCTTCGGCCGAGCGCAGCAGCACGTGCTCGTGCACGTCGACCACCTGGTACATCACGGCGTCTTCGGAGAACAGCTGCTTGGGTGCGATCAGCGGCGTGTCCTGCTTGCCGCTTTCATGGCGCAGGCGCAGCTTCTCGAGCTCCTGCACCGCCATGTCGAACATGCGGTGCGACACCTCCACCAGCTCGTTGTCGAAGTTGTGGTTGATCTCGCGGTCCACGTACCAGACCACGGCGAGCACGCACAGCAGCCACACGCCGCCGACCCACAGGATCAGCGTGCGCGTGAGGCGCCCGGCCAGCGAATCGCGGCGGTCGCGCAGCAGGGCGCTGGTCATTCCTCGTCGTCCGCAGAGAACGACAGCCGGTAGCCCAGGCCGCGCAGCGTCTGGATGTGGCTGCGCCCGAGCTTGCGCCGCAGCCGGCTGATGAACACCTCGAGCGTGTTGCTGTCGGCCTCGTCGCCGAAGCCGTACAGCGCGTCGGCCAGGTTGTCGCGCGTGTGGATGCGTTCGGGCCGCGTGGCCATCACGCGCAGCAGGGCCCATTCCTTCTGCGTGAGCACGACGGGCACGCCGTCCTTGCGCACGCGGTCGTGGGCCAGGTCGATCTCCAGCGTGCCCAGCTGCAGCACCGGCGAGGTGTTGGCGCTGCGCCGGCGCTCCACGGCGCGCAGCCGCGCCAGCAGCTCGGCCGGGTCGTAGGGTTTGATGAGGTAGTCGTCGGCGCCCGCGTCGAGCCCGCGGATACGGTCGGTGACCTGGTCGCGCGCCGTGAGCACGATGACGATGGGCGGCTCGCGCAGCGCACGCACCTGCGGCAGCAAAGAGAGGCCGTCGCCGTCGCCCAGATGCAGGTCGAGCAGCACCGCCGCGTACTGCACCGAGAGCAGGGCGCCGCGCGCCTCGGCCAGGCTGGGGGCCACGTCGACGACGAACGCCTTGGCGACCAGGTAGCTGCAGACCGCGTCTGCCAACGAACTGTCATCTTCGACCAGCAAGATTCGCACGCGGTGGCCCTTACAAAAACTCGAAGTCTAGCGCCGCCCCTCTGGCGATCGCGTCAGGAATCGTTCAGGTCGCTTCAGACTGGGTTCATCCCGCGTGCGTAGGCTCGCGCCAGTCTGTTCCGAGGCCTGTTTTTCTTCATGACCCGTCGTACCCCGCATCTCCGTCTCGGAGCCCTGACCTTGCTTGCCCTGGCCCTGCTGATGATCTGGGACGCCCTTGGCGGCGACCTGCCGCTGGCCCGCCTGGCCGGCACGCCGATGGGCTTTCCCTGGCGCGAGAACCCCTTCCTGGTGCACGTGATGCACGAGGGCGCGAGAAACCTCAGCTGGCTGCTGGTGATCGGCCTGTTCGCCGCCATCCGCTGGCCCGTGGGCGTGCTGCGGCGCCTGGACACGGGCGCCCGCGTGCAGCTGGCGCTGACGGTGCTGGCCTCGGTGCTGGCCGTGAGCCTGATCAAGCACGCGAGCGACACCAGCTGCCCCTGGGACCTGAAGGAGTTCGGCGGCGTGGCGCGCTATGTGTCGCACTGGGCCTGGGGCCAGGACGACGGCGGGCCGGGCGGCTGCTTCCCGGCCGGCCATGCCTCGGCCGCCTTTGCCTACCTCGGCGGGTATTTCGTGCTGCGACATGTGGCGCCGCGTGGGGCCATCGTGTGGCTGTGTGTGGCGCTGGTCGCCGGGCTCGTGCTCGGCGTGGCGCAGCAGATGCGCGGCGCGCATTACATGAGCCACACGCTGTGGACCGCCTGGGTCTGCTGGAGCGTCGGCTTCCTCATCGAGCTGGTGGCGACGCGCCGCCGGACGTCCCCTCCCATCGAGCGCACCGCGCCCCTGCATGCAAGCCCTTGATTTCGCCCTGTTCAGCTGGATCAACGCCTCGGCCTCCGCGCCGGCGTGGAGCCTGCGCTTCGCGATGTTCGCGTCCGACGTGCTGCCGACCCTGCTGGCGCTGTCCATCGCGGCCGCCGCGGCCTTCGATCGCCGCTGGCGCCACGCCTTCTTCACCGCACTGGTCAGCGTGCTCGTCGTGTGGCTGGTGGTGAACGTGTTCCGCTCGGTGCTGCCGTTCCCGCGGCCCGCGTTCTACGGCCTGGGCATCCAGTGGGTGCCGCAGGGTGCGCGCCCGGGCTTCCCCAGCCTGCATGCGGCCGGCACGTTTGCCGCCGCCTTCTCGCTGTGGTGCCTGCCCTGGCGCACGCCGATGCGGCTGGCCCTGGTGGCGGCGGTGGTGGTGGCCTGGAGCCGGCTGTACCTGGGCCTGCATTTCCCGACCGATGTGACGGCCGCCGCGATCCTGGCGGCGCTGGTCTCGATCGTGGTGGAGCGCGGCATCAGCCGCCCCGCCGGCCGCGCGGTGTCGCGCAGCCCGCGCTTGCGGCTGCTGCGCCGCGCGCGCGTCGGCCGAGCCTGAATGCGCTCTGAATGAACTGTTCAGGCTCTCTTCAGGCACGCTGCCTACATTGGCGGCATGTCTGTTTCGCGTCTCGACTCCGCGCTCCTGGCGCGTGCTCCCAGCCGATCTGAATCCCGTCCCGCGCCGCTGTCGGATGCGGGCGCCGCCGGCACTTTCTGGCAACGCATCGACCGCTGGATCTCGCAGCCCCGCTCGACGCGGCAGGTGATCGTCTGGCTCAGCCTGTACCTCGGCCTCACCGCCAACTGGCCGCTGCTGAACGACCTGGCCCGCCTGGGCGGCGCGCCCAGCACCTACATGCCGACCATCGCCGCGCTGGGGATGCTCACGTTCTGCGGCACCGTGGCGATGCTGTCGCTCACGGCCTGGTCGCGCTGGATGAAGCCGTTGTGGCTGCTCGTGGTCGTGATCGCCGCGGTGGCGCAGCACTACATGCTCCAGTACCGCGTGGTGATGGACCCGAGCATGATCGCGAACGCGTTCCAGACCGACCCCAATGAAGCGCGCGACCTGCTGAGCGGGCGCATGGCCTTCAACGTGCTCGTGGTCGTGCTGCCGGCGGCCTGGGCGATCTGGCGCGTGCGCATCGTGCCGATGGGGCTGCTGTCGCACGTCTGGCGCAACGCGCTGCTGCTGGTGCTGGCCGCCGTCGTGGCGGTGGTCACGGCCGTGGCCATGAACCGGCAGCTCGCGCCGCTGATGCGCAACAACGTGCACCTGCGCTACATGATGAACCCGATCGCCAGCCTGTACTCGGCCGGCGCCGTGGTGCTCAAGCCGATGTTCAAGCGCAGCAGCAAGCTGATCCCGATCACCGCAGGCACGGCGCTGGGCGCGAGCTATGCGGCGCAGAAGCGCCCGCCGCTGTTCGTCGTGGTGGTGGGCGAGACCGCGCGGTCCGATCACTTCGGCCTGAACGGCTACGCCCGCGACACCACGCCCGAACTCGCCAAGCGCAACGTGCTGAGCTACCGCGAGGTGCGCTCGTGCGGCACCAACACGCTGGCCTCGGTGCCCTGCATGTTCTCGCCCCTGGGCAAGAGCGGCTACGAGTCGCGCAAGGACGAGTACGAGAACCTCATGGACGTGCTGCAGGCCTCGGGCCTGGCCGTGTTCTGGCTCGACAACCAGGCCGGCTGCAAGGGCGTGTGCGCGCGCATCCCGAACGCCTCGGCCTTCGACGGGCTCGATGCGGCCACCAAGAAGGCCCTGTGCGACGGCGAGGAATGCCTCGACAACGTGATGCTCACGGGCCTCGATGAACGCATCGCCGCGCTGCCCGCCGAGCGCCGCGCCAAGGGCGTCGTGCTCGTCATGCACCAGATGGGCAGTCACGGCCCGGCCTACTACAAGCGCTCGGCGCCCGAGCTGAAGCGCTTCACGCCAGAGTGCAAGACCAACGCGCTGGCCGAGTGCGCGCATGCCGAGCTGATGAACGTCTACGACAACTCGATCGCGCAGACCGACCATTTCCTCGGCCAGACCATCGACTGGCTCCAGACCCAATCGAAGCAGTACGACACGGCGCTGCTGTACATGAGCGACCACGGCGAGTCGCTGGGCGAATACGGGCTGTTCCTGCACGGCGTGCCCTACAGCTTCGCGCCCGATGCGCAAAAGCACGTGCCCATGGTCACCTGGTTCGGCGACGGCATGAGCGAGCGCCGCAAGCTCTCGCGTTCGTGCATGGAGGCGGGCCTGGACGCGCCGCTCACGCACGACAACCTCTATCACACGGTGCTGGGCCTGATGGACGTGACCACGCCCACCTACAAGCCCGCGCTCGACGCGCTGGCCTCGTGCCGCGGCAAGGCCTGAGCGCGCCCGCAGCTTCGGCTTCTTACTTCTTTTCGCGCGGCAGCCGGCCCATCAGGAAGAACTCGGGGTTCGGCTGCATGCCGCTGAAGCTGGCCAGGCGGTTGCTCAGGCCGAAGAAGGCGGTGATGGCCGCGATGTCCCAGATGTCCTCGTCGTCGAAGCCGTGCGCGTGCAGCGGCCCGAAGTCGCGGTCGTCGATTTCGTGCGAGCGTTCGCAGACCTTCATCGCAAAGTCGAGCATCGCGCGCTGGCGCTGCGTGATGTCGGCCTTGCGGTAGTTCACCGCCACCTGGTCGGCCACCAGCGGTTTCTTCTCGTAGATGCGCAGCAGCGCGCCGTGCGCCACCACGCAGTACAGGCATTGATTGACCGCGCTGGTGGCGGTGACGATCATCTCGCGGTCGCCCTTGGTGAGCGAGCCTTCTTCCTTCAGCATCAGCGCGTCGTGGTACGCGAAGAAGGCCCGCCACTCGGCGGGGCGGCGCGCAAGGCCGAGGAACACGTTGGGCACGAAGCCGGCCTTTTCCTGCACGGCGAGGATCGCGGTGCGGATGTCGTCGGGCAGGTCTTTCAGTTCGGCGAGGGGGTAGCGAGGGGCGTTCATCTGCTTGTCTCCTGGGGATCGGTCCCGGGATCATAGGCAACGGCGTCCGGGCCTGCAGCGAGCACCGCCAGGTCGCTCTCGTCCTTGAGCCCCACACCGCTCAGCCCCCGACGCAGCGATTCGCGCACCAGCCACGCGAGCTTGAAGGCGGCCTGCGCGTACGACAGCCCCTCGGGCCGCACGTTCGAGATGCAGTTGCGTTCGGCGTCGTGCCGGCCGCGGCGTGGCGAATGGGTCAGGTAGATGCCGAGGCTGTCGGGCGAGCTCAGGCCCGGGCGTTCGCCGATCAGCATGATCGACAGCCCCGCACCGACCGCTTCGCCCAGTTCGTCGGCCAGTGCCACGCGCGCCTGGGTGGCGATGAACACAGGCGACAGGCGGGTGCCGGGCGGCAACTGCGGGCGCAGCGCGGCGAGCAGCGGCACGGCGTGGCGGGCGACGGCGAGGGAGGAGAGACCATCGCCGATCACGAGGCAGACGTCGCACCCGCCCACGGGCCGATCGTCGCGCAGGCGCGCGGCGTCTTCGGTATCGAGCTGGCGGCCGAGGTCGGGGCGGCGCAGGTAGGTGGTGCGGTCGGGCGCGCGGCTGCGCACGCGATTCACGTCCCACTGGTCCGCGCGCAGTGCGGCATCGAGCGCGTCGACATCGAGCGCCGCATGGATCGCGTCGCGCGCCATCGCGTGGGCCCAGCCGAAGCGCAGCGTTTCGTCGGTGGGCATGCCGGCACCGGCGCGACCGAGTGCGAGCCGCGCGGGCGTGGCGGCGCGCCATTGCGCCCAGGGGTTGGGGGTGACGGGTGAATCGCTCATGGGGCCAGCGCGGACAGCCCGCCCATGTCGCTCAACAGCCGGTTGGCCGTGGGCGGCGCGAGCCGCCCGGTGGTGTCGGTGATCTGCATGCGTTGCAGCCAGGCCTCGAACTCGGGCGCGCGCTTCAGGCCCAGCGTCTCGCGCAGGAAGAGGGCGTCGTGGAACGAGGTGCTCTGGTAGTTGAGCATCACGTCGTCGGCGCCCGGGATGCCCATGATGAAGTTGATGCCCGCGGTGCCCAGCAGCACGAGCAGCGTGTCCATGTCGTCCTGGTCGGCTTCGGCGTGGTTGGTGTAGCAGATGTCGCAGCCGATCGGCAGGCCCATCAGCTTGCCGCTGAAATGGTCTTCGAGCCCGGCGCGGATGATCTGCTTGCCGTCGTACAGGTACTCGGGGCCGATGAAACCGACCACGGTGTTGATGAGCAGCGGCTGGTAGCGCCGCGCCAGCGCATAGGCGCGCACCTCGCAGGTCTGCTGGTCGACGCCGAAATGGGCGTTGGCCGAGAGCGCGCTGCCCTGGCCGGTCTCGAAGTACATGAGGTTGTTGCCGACGGTGCCGCGCGAAAGCGACTGCGCCGCGGCATGGGCCTCGTCGAGCAGCGCGGGCGTCACCCCGAACGACAGGTTGGCCTGCTCGGTGCCCGCGATCGACTGGAACACGAGGTCGACCGGCGCGCCGGCCTCGGCGAGCTTCAGCGTGTTGGTCACGTGCGTGAGCACGCAGCTTTGCGTGGGGATCTCGAAGCGCTGGATCACCTCGTCGAGCATGTGCAGCAGGCGCCCGAGCACCGGCAGGCTGTCGGACACGGGGTTGATGCCGATGACCGCGTCGCCCGCGCCGTAGAGCAGGCCGTCGAGCGTGGAGGCGGCCACCCCGCGCAGGTCGTCGGTGGGGTGGTTGGGTTGCAGGCGCACGGACAGGTGGCCGGGCAGGCCGATGGTGTCGCGAAAGCGCGTGACCACGTGGCACTTCTTCGCGACCGCGACCAGGTCCTGGTTGCGCATGAGCTTGGACACGGCTGCCACCATCTCGGGCGTGAGGCCCGGTGCCAGCGCGGCGAGAGCCTCTGTGGTGGCTTGTTCCGACAGCAGCCAGTTGCGGAAGTCGCCGACCGTGAGGTGCGCGACCGGCGCGAAGGCCTGTGCATCGTGCGTGTCGATGATGAGCCGCGTGATGTTGTCCTGCTCGTAGGGAATCAGCGCCTCGGTGAGGAACTGCTTGAGTGGCGTGTCGGCCAGCACGTGGCGTGCGGCCATGCGCTGCTGCGCGGTCGCCGCGCCGAGGCCCGCGAGGTAGTCGCCCGAGCGCGCGGGGCTGGCGCAGGCGAGCACCTGCCGCAGGTCGTCGAAGACGAAGCTTTGGCCAGCAATGGTGGTGCGGTAGCGCATCTTTTTATCAGGGCGTGGAAGACAGCATCGCGTCCGGCGCGGCGGCATCGCGCTGCGCCGAGGTGAGCAGGAAGTAGCCGTAGGCGGCCGCCATCAGCACGAGGAACAGCACCGTGAGCATCGGGTTGAACCAGACCATCGCGCCCAGGCACACCAGACCGAGCCCGAGCGCGATGGCCGGGAACACGGGATAGAAGGGCGCGCGGTAGGTGCGCAGCAGGTCGGGTTCGGTGCGCCGCAGCTTGAACAGCGCGGCCATCGAGACCAGGTACATCACGATCGCGCCGAGCACTGCCATGGTGACGATGTTGGCGGTGAGCGTCTGCCCGCCGAACTGCACCCACTCGTCGCTGAAGATGGCGGCGATGCCGACCACGCCACCGGCCAGCAGCGCGCGATGCGGCGTGTCGAAGCGCGGGCTCAGGCCGGCGAAGTAGGCCGGCAGGTAGCCGGCACGCGCGAGCGCGAAGATCTGGCGCGAGTAGCCCATGAGGATGCCGTGGAACGAGGCGACCAGGCCGAACAGGCCGATCCACACCAGCATGTGCAGCCAGCCGCTGTTGGCGCCCACCACCGCCTTCATCGCTTGCGGCAACGGGTCGTTGATGTTCGCGAGCTGGCGCCAGTCGCCCACGCCGCCCGCGAAGATCATCACGCCGAACGCCAGCAGCACCAGCGTGACGATGCCTGTGGTGTAGGCCAGCGGAATCGTGCGGTGCGGATCGCGCGCCTCTTCGGCCGCCATGGCCGCGCCCTCGATGGCCAGAAAGAACCAGATCGCGAACGGGATCGAGGCGAAGATGCCCGACACCGCCGCGCCGTTCAGCACGTTGCCGCCGGCCCATCCGTGGGCCACGAAGTTCGCCATCGACCAGCCCGGTGCGACCACGCCCATGAACACCAGCAGTTCGAAGATCGCGAGCACCGTGACGAACAGCTCGAACGCCGCCGCGATGCCGATGCCGATCCAGTTCAGCCCGATGAAGACCACGTAGGCCCCCACCGCGAACCACTTCGGGTTGATGCCCGGGAACTGCACGTTGAGGTACGCGCCGATCGCCAGCGCGATGGCCGGCGGCGCGAAGACGAATTCGATCAGCGTCGCGAAGCCTGCGACGAAACCGCCGCGCGGCCCGAAGGCGCGCCGCGCATAGGCGAAGGGGCCGCCCGCGTGCGGGATGGCGGTCGAGAGCTCGGTGAAGCTGAAGATGAAGGTCGTGTACATCGTCGCCACCAGCACCGTGGCGACCAGGAAGCCGAGCGTGCCGGCCGTGTTCCAGCCGTAGCTCCAACCAAAGTACTCACCCGAAATGACGAGGCCGACCGCGATGCCCCACAACTGAACGGGACCGAGGACTTTCTTGAGATGACCGGTGCCGGTGGCAGGGGCCGGCGGAGCGTCGTTGGAGCGCATGGGGGCTTCCTCTCTGGGCGGATGGTGACAGTGCACCCCTCCCAAAGCAAGGGCCGTTCCATCGGATACATCGGCGTACAGGGAGCTTCACGGGGGCTGTCCATAATCGGCAGCTTTTCAACCACCGAGGTGTTTCGTGAAGTCATTTTTCTGTGCCGCGCTCGTGTCCGTCCTTGCCATTCCCGCCGCCTTTGCGCAGTCCGCGGCGGTCACCACGCCCAGCGGCCTGATCTACCAGTCGATCAAGGAAGGCACCGGCGCATCGCCCGCCGCCACCGACGTGGTCAAGGTCCACTACCGCGGCACCTTCCCCGACAGCGGCAAGGAGTTCGACAGCTCGTACAAGCGCGGCGAACCCACCGAGTTCCCGCTCAACGGCGTGATCCCGTGCTGGACCGAAGGCGTGCAGAAGATGAAGCCGGGCGGCAAGGCCAAGCTGACCTGCCCGGCGTCGATTGCTTATGGTGCGCGTGGTGCGGGCAACGGCTTGATTCCGCCGAATGCGACGCTGAATTTCGAAGTCGAGCTGGTGTCGGTCACGAAGAGGTAGCGGCCGAGGCCGGTCAGGACCGGCCTGGGCAATGAGCGGTGCGTGCAGTCCGTCACGCTGCTCGCTTCGCAATAGTTGCCCGATTCTTTCCTCTCGTTTTTGCGCGCATAGGCCTCCCACAATCCGCGGCCTGACTCCTGATCCACAGGAGCGGCTTCAGGGAGGAACACATGTCCGCATTCAGTGCTGCGCCGACGCGCACCCTTCATATCACTGGCACCGCCACTCTGATGTTTCCGGGCCGCGTGGTGCCCTCATGTGCAGTCGGATTTGTCGAGGTGCACCATGAGCGCTAAACAAATCATCGAGGACCACGACAAATGGCGAAAAGGCGCAGGCGGCGCACCGGCGGGTCTTTCCGGTCAGAGCGACGGCAATGCCTACGCTGGCCTCGACCTGAATCTGGTCACTTTCTCGTCGAGCGCCTTCAGCGGCAGCAGCTTCACATCGACCACTTTTCAAGACGCCGTCTGGACCGCATGCCAGTTCAGCGGTTGCTCCTTCAGCCAGTGCGACATGCAGCGGATCGCGATCAGCGGATGCACCTTCGTGGACTGCACTTTCAGTGCGGCGCAGCTCAAGGCCAGCACGCTCAGTGATTGCACCTTCACTCGATGCAACTGGACCGAACTGAACTTCGATGCGAGCCATTGGTCAGGTCTGAAGTTGCTCGAGTGCAGAGGCACGCAAGTGAGTGCAACCAACCTGCAGGGCGAGCAGGTCGACTTCACGGGCAGTCAGTTCGAAAACATGCAGCTGACCAACGCGCGCATTAACTGAGGCTGCAGGATGCAGCCGCTCCCACTCACCCCGGCTGATACTGATACAGCCAGGTCTCCGTCAACGTCTGGTCCCCGTTCTTCAGATACAGCCGCATGTCGACCGGCTCCGTGCCCTCGGGCGTGAAGTCGAACTGTGCGCGCCAGTGGCCAGGCACGCCGTTAGGCACGGCTTCGGCGAATACGTAGGAGAACTTGCCGCGCGGCGCGGTGAGCACCAGTTCGGGCTTGACGCCGAAGGGCACCGTGGTGAGTGGCTGCCCGATGAACTCCACCATGAACTTGCGCACGCCCTGCGGGCGCGGTTGGCCCGGTTGGCCGCCGCGGCCGATGCGGGTGGCGACGCAGCGCGCGAGCGGTGACGGAAAGGGCTCCTGGTCGGTCCAGTGCAGCCGGTATTGCAGGCTGTAGCTCGCGCCGGCTTTTGCATCGGCCTTGGGCACCCAGAAGGCGACGGTGTTGTCGTGGATCTCGTCGTCGGTCGGGATCTCGATGAGCTGGACCGAGCCTTCGCCCCAGTCGCCCAGCGGTTCGATCCACAGGCTGGGGCGCTTCTCGTAGTTGACGCCGTCCTGGTAGTGGTCGAAGTTGCGGTCGCGCTGCAGCAGGCCGAAGCCGCGCGGCCTTGTGTCGGCGAACGCGGAGGCGCGGGTCTGCGTGGGGTTGTTGAGTGGTCGCCAGATGCGCTCGCCCGCGCCGTTCCAGATCGCGAGGCCGTCGGAGTCGTGCACCTCGGGGCGCCAGTCGATGGCGGTGGGCTTGATGGTTTCCGAGTACCAGTACATCGACGTGAGCGGCACCAGGCCCAGGCGCGACACGTCGCGGCGCAGAAAGATGCGCGCGTCGATGTCCATGATCACGGCCTTGCCGCGCTGCATGACGAACTTGAACACGCCCGTGACGCTCGGCCCCTCGAGCAACGCGTAGACGGTCATCGTGGTGGTGTTGCCTGCGGCCGGCGTTTCGAAATAGAAGCGCGTGAAGTTCGGGAACTCCTCGGGCTTGTCGGGCACCGCGACGTCGAGCGCGATGCCGCGCGCCGACAGGCCGTACTGGTAGAGCTCGCCGATGGCGCGGAAGTACGAGGCGCCGAGAAAGGCGACCCAGTCGTTCTTCTGCCAGTCGAGCTTGCCCTGGTCGCCCAGGCGACTTTCCTGCAGGCGAAAGCCCGCGAAGCCCGCGCCCTCGGGCAGGGCGCGCGCGGGGCTGTCGGCGGGCATCGAGAAGTACGTGGGGCTGTAGAGCACCTCGCGCGCAAAGCTGTCGCCGCCGGCGGTCTCCAGCATGTGCATGCGCACCGGGGTCTGGAAGAAGCGGCCGAGGTGGAAGAACGTGACGGGAAACGCGCCGGGCCCGTCGCGGAAGAGGGCGTTGGCGGGGTCGAAGCGGATCTTGCCGTGCGCGTCGTAGTCGATGCGCTCCAGCACCTGCGGTGCCAGCGGCGCGGCGGCGGTGTAGGGGCGGGCTGCGAGGCGCTTGGCCTGCGCGACGAGCGCATCGAAGGAGAAGGGCGCCGGCTGGCTCAGTTGCAGGCCGTTGGCGGCCAGCGCCTCTTCGGGCAGTCCCAGGGCGGCGAGTGCGGCGGCGGCACTGCCGGCGGCGAGGAAGGATCGGCGATCAAGCATGGGTTCTTGAGGGGCGGCGAAAGCCTTTGGAGGAGAAGGGAAAAGAGAAGCGTCGGGGAGACGGGGGAAAAACAACGCCAAGCATGCCCCGGACCACAGGGTACGGCGCGTCAGCCATTCCGCGCAAACGGGGCCGGACAAGGCCCCGCGCTGTCTTGCGGCAGCGGGTGCCGATCGGGCCCTTTTCGGGGCGTCGGCGGGTATTCTCGCGCCATCGAAAGTGCCTGGAGACAAAGGACATGTACACGGAACAAGGCGGCGAAGGCCCGGACCTGCTGGTGCTGCTGCACGGTATGGGCGCGACAAGCGCGGTGTGGTCGCCGCTGTGCGCGCAGGCGGATGCGCGATGGCGCGGCCGTTGGCTTGCGCTCGACCTGCCCGGGCACGGCGCATCGGACCGGCAGGCCTCCTACGCCATCGGCCAGCACGCCGCCACCGTGGCGCGTGCGGTGCTGCCGCATCTGCAGCCTAAAGGCCGGCTTGTGGTGCTCGGCCATTCGCTGGGCGGGGTGATCGGCCTGGCGCTTGCGACGGGATGGTTCGGCGTCGCGCCGCATGCGGTGTTCGCGGCGGGCATCAAGGTCGGATGGAGCGATGAAGAAGTCCGCCGCATGGAGACGCTGGCGACGCAGCCTACCAAGCGTTTCGCGACGAAAGATGAGGCAGTTGACCGCTACCTGAAGGTCTCTGGCCTGGCCGCGATCGCCGACGCGACGGCGCCCGTCGTGGCGCGCGGCGTGACGCAAGAGGACGAGGGATGGCGCCTCGCCATGGACCCGCGCGCCAATGCCGTGGGCAAGCCGCCGCTGTCCGAACTGGTCGGCCTGGCGCGCTGCCCGATTCACCTCGGCCAGGGCCGCCACGATGCGCTGGTCACCCTCGAGCAGACCCGCTCCCTCGACCCCGATGCCCGCGACCTGGGCCCGCATGGCCACAACGTGATGGTCGAGGCGCCCGGCGCGGTGTGGGACTGGATGGCTTCGCTCAGCTGAGCCGGTCGCCGGCGCGGTGGATCGGCACCGTCACCCGCACCTCGGCCGCGCGTGCCCGCAGCTGGCCGCAGCCGCCGTCGACATCCTGGCCGGCGGAGTAGCGCAGCTTCGTGAGGATGCCGCGTTCGTGCAGCGTGCGGGCCATCTGCTCGCAGCGCTCGCGCGACGGACGGCCGAAGGCCACGCCGTCCACGGTGTTGAACGGGATCATGTTCAGCACGCCGTACTTGCCCGACAGCAGACGCACGATGCCCTCGATCTCCTCGGGCCCGTCGTTCACGCCTTCGAGCAGCGTCCACTGGTACTGGATGGGGTAGCCGGTGGTGCGGGCGTAGTGCTCGCCCGCGTCGATGAGGGTTTCGGGCGTCAGGTTCGGCGCGCGCGGCAGGAGCTTCTTGCGCAGCTCGGCATTGGTCGTGTGCAGCGAGAGCGCCAGCGCGGGCCGCACGCGCGCCTGCAGCAGCCGCTCGAACACGCGCGGGTCGCCGACGGTGGAGAACACCAGGTTCTTGTGGCCGATGTTGCCCACGGTGCCGAGCAGCTCGATGGCCTCGATCACGTTGTCGAGGTTGTGCGCCGGTTCGCCCATGCCCATGAACACCACCTTGCGCACCGGCCGGCGCAGGCGCGCGAGGGCGACCTGCGCAACGATCTCGGCGCTCTCGACCTGGCGCAGCAGGCCGTCGCGGCCCGTCATGCAGAACTGGCACCCGACGGCGCAGCCGACCTGCGACGAGACGCACAGCCCATCGCGTGGCAGCAGCACGCTTTCGACCGTCTGGCCGTCGGCCAGCGCAACGAGCAGCCGCTCGGAGCCGTCGGCGCCGGGATGCACCGCATGGATCCGCGCCAGGCCCGCCAGTTCGGCCTCGATGGCCGGCAGGGCCTCCATCAGCGACGACGGGAAGAAGGTGGCCGGCAGGCGCCTGCCGCTGTTGCGTGGCAGCGCATGCGACCACAGCCGCAGGATGCGCTGCTCGTGGCTGGGACCGGCCCCGGCCTCGCGGAGTCGTCGTTTCAGTTCGTGGATTCGCATGCGCGGCGTGGGGCAGAGGGGCTCTGGTCTCGGGAGCGCCGATTGTGCACGGCAGGCGTGCGAAGGCGCAGCGCGCCGGAAGCGGTGCGCTGCGCCTTCGTGTGCGCGAATTGGAACAAAGGGGAGGGCCGTTGCCGGCCTCTCCCGCCTTCGGTCAGCCCAGCAGGCCGTGCAGGATGTTCGTCACGGGCGCCAGCGCGGAGCCTGTGCCGCTGTGGTCGAGCAGGCTGGTGATCGGGGCCACGACCTCGCACACCAGCGGCGTGACCGCGTGCTCGACGGTGTTCACCACCTCGGCGACCACCGGGGCAACTGCCGAGCTGGCGCCGGCCAGGATGTCGGCCGCGGGCACCGCGGCGCCGGATGCGGCTTGCGTGGCCTCGGCCACGACCGGTGCCACGGCATCGCTTGCATGGCAGAGCACCGACGACACCGGCTCCAGGATGTCTGCGACGGGGCCCTTGCCTCCGAGCAGGCCGCCGAGCAGGCTGCCCACGAGGCCGTCTTCGCCGACGATGCCGCCGAGCAAGCCGCCTTCGCCGCCACCGAGGACGCCGCCCAGCAGGCCGTCGTCACCGAGCACGCCGCCGAGCAGGCCACCGTCGCCGCCGAGGACACCGCCCAGAAGGCCGTCGTCACCGAGGACGCCGCCGAGCAAGCCACCGTCGCCACCGAGGACGCCGCCCAGCAGGCCGTCGTCGCCCAGCACGCCACCGAGCAGACCGCCGTCGCCGCCGAGGACGCCGCCCAGCAGGCCGTCGTCGCCCAACACGCCACCGAGCAGACCGCCGTCACCGCCGAGGACGCCGCCCAGCAGGCCGTCGTCACCCAGCACGCCGCCGAGCAGACCGCCGTCACCGCCGAGGACGCCACCCAGCAAGCCGTCGTCGCCCAGCAATCCACCGAGCAGACCGCCGTCGCCGCCGAGGACACCGCCCAGCAAGCCGTCATCACCCAGCACGCCGCCAAGCAATCCGCCGTCGCCGCCGCCGAGCAGGCTGCCCAGAAGGCCTTCGTCACCCAGCAAGCCGCCGAGCAGGCCTCCCTCGCCGCCGAGGACGCCACCCAGCAGGCCGTCGTCACCCAGCACACCGCCGAGCAGGCCACCGTCGCCACCGAGGACGCCGCCCAAGATGCCGTCGTCGCCGAGCAAGCCACCCAGCAGGCCGCCGTCACCGCCGAGCAGTCCGCCCAACAAACCATCGTCACCCAGCACGCCGCCGAGCAAGCCGCCGCCGTCGCCGCCAAGGACGCCATTCAACAGGCCGCCGACCGGGCCTTCGGCACCGAGGATGCCGTCGTCGCCCAGCACACCGCCCAGCAGGCCGTCGTCACCGAGGACGCCACCCAGGAGCCCGTCATCGCCCAGCAGGCCGCTGAGCAAGCCGTCTTCGCCGCCGAGCAGGCCCGCCAGCGGGGTCGCGTTCAGCAACGAGCCGACCGCGCCGTCGGGGCCGAGCAGGCTGTCCACGAGTCCGTCGCCACCGAGCAGTCCGCCGGTGAGGCCTTCGCTGCCGAGCAGGCCGGACAGGGCGCCGTCGCCGCCGAGCACGCCGCCCAGGATGCCTTCGTCACCGAGGAGGCCGTTGACCAGGCCGTCGTCGCCCAGCACGCCGCCAAGCAGGCCGCCCTCGCCGCCGAGGACGCCACCCAGCAGGCCGTCGTCGCCCAGGACACCCCCGAGCAAGCCACCTTCGCCACCGAGGACGCCGCCCAGCAATCCGTCGTCGCCGAGCACACCGCCGAGCAGACCGCCATCGCCACCGAGCAAGCCGCCCAACAGGCCATCGTCACCCAGCACACCGCCAAGCAAGCCGCCTTCGCCGCCGAGGACACCACCCAGCAGGCCGTCATCGCCCAGCACACCGCCGAGCAGGCCCCCGTCGCCACCGAGCAGACCGCCCAACAGGCCGTCGTCACCCAGCACACCGCCCAGCAGGCCGCCTTCGCCACCGAGCACGCCGCCCAGCAAACCGCCATCGCCCAGCACGCCTCCCAGCAGCCCGTCATCGCCCAGCAACTGCCCGATCAATCCGTCTTCGCCGAGCACGCTGCCCAGCAGGCTGCCGTCACCCAGCAGCCCCTCGAGCACCTGGCCGACGACGCCGTCCGTGCCGAGCAGGTCGTCCACGAGGCCGTCCAGGCCCAGCGGGGTGGTGATGCCGCCGAGCAGGCCTTCGCTGCCCAGCACGTTCTCCAGCGCATTGCCCAGCGCGTCGGTCAGGTAGTCGACCTGGCCGATCAGCGAGCCGACGAGGGCGTCGGTCAGGCCTTCGCCGAGCAGGCCGTCGACCACGGGGGTCAGCACGCCGCCCACGTGAACGGCAATGTTTTCGACCGCGTTGTCCACCGGTTCGAACTCATTCGGATCGTTGGGCTTGAACTCCTCGCCTGTGACCGGCGAGAGCAGGTCGTCGACCAGGTCGGTGAGGCCGTCGGCCACGGGCATCAGCGAGGCCAGCGTGCCCGACGAGTCGGAGGCGCTGCGCACGTTGGCCGCACCGCCGCCCAGGCCGAGCGCGTTGTCGAGGGCGCCCAGCAGGTGCCCGGCGAGGCCGTCGCCCGGATCGAGCAGGTGGTCTGCGTCGGCGTCGGCATCCGCGTCCGAATCGGCGTCCGCATCAGCGTCGGCGTCTGCATCCGAATCCGCGTCGGCGTCCGAATCGGCATCGGCATCGGCATCGGCATCGGCGTCTGCATCCGAGTCGGCGTCGGCGTCAGCATCGGCATCCGAGTCGGCGTCCGCGTCGCTGTCGCCGATGCCCGAGACGAACAGCGGGAACCCGCCGCCGTCGCCGCCGCCACCACCGCTCAGCGCGGCGCCCAGGCCGATGGCGCCCAGCGCGCCGAGTGCGAATTCGCCCAGGCCGATGCCGCTGCCGGCCGCGGTCTTTTTGCTCACGGCGAGCGCGGCGGCTTCCGCGTCGCTGTCGGGCGAGGTGACATCGAGGTTGCCGGCGGCCACGTCGACGTTCACCTGCTCCAGGCCACTGGACAGCTTGGTCGAGGTGATGGTGGCGTCGGTGCCGCCCGCGAACACACCGGCCAGCGGCGCCTTGTTGGTGGCCGAGCCGGGGAAGAGCACGTTGGCCTGCCCGCCGTCGGGCACGATCACGCGGTCGCCGGCGATGAGGGTCTGGTTGCCGTCCACCGGCATGCGAAATCCGTCGCGCATGACGACCGTGCCGGGCGTGGCGTTGGACAGGGTGCCCAGGCTGGTCGGCCCGGCGGGCGCGGCCATGGGGGCGCCCGATCCGACGGGGCCCAGGGGGGTGACGCTGGCCTGTGCAAGCACCACGGGGGCGCCGCTTTCGGCGGCGGCGGGGATCGAAGCGATCGGCGATACGGTGGTGGTCATGCGGCCTCCTCGTCAAATAAATGACTACAGAGGGCAACATGCGTGCCGCCTTCGACTTCAGCCGTCAGCGACGGGCCGAAAACGCCGTATCCCGTTGATTCAAAAAGACTTTTGTGCGAATGACCCTGTCAGGCCCGAGGTGCAAAACGGGCAGCTGTCGCCACTCGTTACGTAACACGGCGCACGCTTTGACCGGAACGCCGGGCGCGTTCAGCGCGGTTCAGCCGCGCAGCCGGAGCTGCAGGCTCTTCAGGTTGGCCAGCCACGCAAGGTAGTCCTCGTCGTCCTCGCCCAACTCGGCCCAGGTGTCGTGGCCGTCCGCGTCGGGGTCGTCGAGGATGGCCTGCAGCGCGTCGGCGGCGGCATGGCGCAGGTCGGTGGGCGGCGCGGCCTTGCCGGCGCACCAGTCGACGGCGTCCGGGTGCACGTCGGCGCTGCCCTGGCCGGCGAGCAGCGCCAGCACTTCGGCCGCGGCGACGGTGCCTTCGGTCGAACCTGAATCCAGCGTCTCGCGGATGAAGGCGAGCGCGTCATCGGCTTCCTGCAATTCCGTCAGCCAATCGAGTGCCTCGTCGTTGCCGAAGCCTGCTGTCGACCATGTACCCATTCGTTTGACTCCCGTGTGTGGCGTGTCGCGGTGCGGCCACGGTTTGAAGATGCGGTGATGCTAGCGGTGCGAATCTCGTGATCGCGCGGCCTCGCAGAATTCGTCAGAATGCCAGGCGACGCTTCCCAGTAGCATGGCCGCGCTCCTGACATGGGGGCGCGTGATCATCCAGTCCGTGAGCCGCCGGGGAACACTTCCCTTGGGCCGGCGTTGCGGCGGTGTCCTTCCAGGACACGCCGCGGTCACGGCCGATCTGCCGTGCATGGCCCACGGAAGCAGATGCCGGGCCGCTTACCCATTCACAACCACGGTTTCAGGGAGAGATTCAGCATGTCATTCGTTTTTTCGTCGTTCACCGATCACCTGGGCGCGTTGCCGCCCGAACGCGCGCGCCACGGCGATGCCTTGCGCGCACGCGTGCAGCAACAGGTGCAGGCGCCGTTGCATGCCGACCTGTCGGCCTTTTCCTTCCTGCCCGACCAGGCAGACCACCCCGACCACGAGGACGCGCCGCAGGTGTTCGCGCAGGCGGTCGAGCAGATGTACCTGCCCAAGCCGTGGCTGGGCGACGAGATTCCGCTGTTCTTCCTCGGCTACCACGCGATGAACAGGCTCAGCGGCAAGCGCACTTCGCAAGGCCTGCTGCTGACCGACCAGGCCGTGTACGTGCAGGACGACTTCACCGTGCTGTCGGCCGCACCGCCACCGGCGCAGGGCCATACCTTGCCGGCGCGCGCGGACGATGCGCCTTCGTTCGTCTCGACGCTGCTCGCGCGCTTCAAGGCGTGGAAAGACTGGTCCGGCGTGGCCGACGCGCCCGAGCCGGTGCTGCTCAAACGCTGCGGCGAGTTGCTGGCGCCGACGGTCGCGGCGGTGGTCGCGTACCACGCGGAAAACGGCAGCCAGCGGCAGGCGCAGCAGCGCGTCTGGACGCTGGCCGAGCTGGTGGCCGACCACGGCGCGACCGACACCTTGCTCGACCCCGCCAACCCGAAGCTGGCCAAGAAGCTGGGCAAGGTGACGGACAAGTTCCAGATTCCCGCGGGCGAGACGCTGCAGTTCGCGCTGGCCGACTTTCCGCTCTTCGGCGGCCCCTACGGCGTGGCGCTGACTGCGCAGGCGCTCTACGGCAAGGACCTGATGGAGTCGCCTCTGCGCATCGCGCTGGAGCGCGTGGAGGCGCGCGCGCTGCAGATCGGAGAGAAGGGTGACCAGCTGCTGACGGGCTCGACCCCGCCCATCGCGCTGCCCGCGCACATGAAGGAATCGCTGCGCGCACCCTTCCTCGCGTTCCTGCAGCAGGAGATCGCGCGCCTGCAATCTCGGGCCTGATTCGCCCACGCGCCATTCAACAAGTTTCGGAGGAGTTTTCATGGGGTTCAAGGACACGCTCGCGCACGCGATGCTCGACAACGACAAGCTCAAGTTCGACGCCGCTGCGCCCGCGCTTCCCGCGCAGGAGCAATGGCTGGTCACGCTGAGCACGCCGCTGTCGGCCTTCAACGGCGACTGCGTGAACGCGGTGCTCACCGGCAAGGACAACGACACCCTGCGCGAAGGCATCGCGCAGGTGTGGAACGTGAGCGACCGCGCGAGCTTCGAGCAGACCGCGCGCTGGCTGACCGAGGAAGGGCAGCGCGCGAAGTACCTGCCGGCCTGGAAGGCCATCGGCGCGATCGATGCGGCGGTGCAGTCCACGCCCGGCGTGCTGCGCCTGGTCATGGACGCGTGGTTTCCCGCGTTCTTCCAGATCAAGGCGCGCGAGCACCTGGACATGCGGGCGCTGTCCGCGCAGACCGGGCACTCGAGCGCCGAGCTGAGCCAGCTGATGACCGGCAGCCAGAGCTGGGTCCAGGCCCTGCGCAAGCACTTCGGCGTGGCGCCGGATCAGCTGACGAGCCTCGTGGCCTGGGACGCGGTGCGCCTGGCCAACCTGTCGCGCTGGGCCGTGCAGCTGGGCTTCATCGAACGCGCGGAGTTCGCGGACTTTGCGGGCGGTCTGGCATCGCAGGTGCGCGCGGCCTATGCCAACTGGTCGCAGGTGAGCGCCGCGTACATCGCGGCGGGCCTGATCTGGCAGTACTCCGATGCGCGTGAAGAGCATCTGCTGCGCACCAACCGCCTGCTGCTGAGTGACACGCGCAGCCCGTGGCGCAGCGTGCCTTTCGCCTGAAGAGGTCCTAGTCCTTCGCCCTCAGCGCATACACCGCGTAGATCGGCACGCCGAGAAAGAACAGCACCATCGGCGCGAACAGCGTGTAGGGCCAGCCGATGCCTTCCATCACGCGGTAGGTGCCGTCCAGGTGCAGGCGCGGATGGGGCTGCGTGAGGTCTTCGTACCGGCGCAGGCCCCACTGGAACTCCGCGCCGGTCGCGCGCACCGAAGGATGCTGGCGCGCGCGGCCCACGGCCAGCCAGCACATCGCGTCGAAGGCCAGCACCGAACCCGCAGGCGCGCGCTCGCCGAAGGTGGTGAACACGGCGTTCACCTGCTCGGGCGTGAGGTACATCAGCACGCCCTCGGTGAACAGGAAGACCGGCTGCGCCTGGCGCTTGCGCGGCAGGCCGAGCTGCTCCCACCAGCCGGGCGCCGTGAGGTCGAGTTCGCGCAGGTCGTGGCGCGGATGCGTGTCGGGCAGCAGCTCGCGGCGCAGGGCCAGCACCTCGGGCAGGTCGGCGTCGGTCATGCGCGACTTGCCGTCGTCCAGCCATTGGAAGTAGTGGCTCAGGCCGCAGCCCAGGTTCACGACGCGCGCGCCTGGGTGCAGCTTGAGGAAGTCCTGCGCCAGGCTGCGAAAGCGCCGCGTGCGCGCGAGGATGCCGTAGATGGTCGTGCGGTCGTCGGGCAGGGCGTGGTCGTCGTCGCGGATTTGTTCGAGGATGCCGGCGGCGTAGGCGTCGCGCACGGCCATCTGCGGAAACAGCGCATCGCCCGAGGCCCGCGCGGCCAGCGGAATCCGCAAGGTGGACGGCACGGCCGAGAGCTTGCGCGCGGATTTGCCGGTGGTCATGAATGCGGGGGCAGGGCCATGCGCAAAGTCTGGCCGCTCCCGCGCGTGCGGGCAAGTCAGTCTTTGGTGTTGCCCGCGGGCGGGCGCTGGCGGGCGAGGTGGCGGTACACGGTGCTGCGGTGAACGCCGAGCCGGCGGGCCGCGCGCGCCACGTCGTGGTCGCAGGCGCGCAGGGCTTCGTCGATGGCGTGGCGGGTGATGGTCTGCAGGGGTGCGTCGGGTTGCGACAGGGTGGCTTCGTTGAAGTCAGCGAGGGGAGCGGCGTCTTGCAGGTGCGCGGGCAGCGCATCGGCCGTCACCGCGTCGCCCGGGTCGGCCAGCGCCACGAGTGCGCGCAGCACGCTGCGCAGCTCGCGCACGTTGCCGGGCCAGCGGTAGGCCGCCAAGCGCTCGAGCGCGTCGTTCTCCAGGCACAAGTGCTTGGCGGCGCCGCCCGATTCGAGGAACAGCCGCGCGATCAGCGCGCGCCGGTCGGCGCGTTCGTGCAGCGCGGGCAGGGCGACGGTGAAACCGGCCACGCGGTACATCAGGTCGGCGCGAAAGCGCCCGGCCTCGACCAGCGCGGGCAGGCCGGCGTGCGTGGCACACACCAGGTCGAAATCGACCGCCACGCCCTGGCCACCGCCCAGCGGCGTGACCACGCGGCCTTCGAGCACGCGCAGCAGGCGCGTCTGCAGCGCGAGCGGGATCTCGGCGATCTCGTCGAGAAAGAGCACGCCCCCGTGCGCTTCGCGGATGCGCCCCGGCATGCCCTTGCGGCGCGCGCCGGTGAAGGCGCCTTCTTCGTAGCCGAACAGCTCGGCCTCGATCAGCGTCTCGGGCAGCGAGGCGCAATCGACTGCCACGAACGGGCCCGCGCTGCGGCGGCTGGCGGCGTGCAGGCGGCGCGAGAACACCTCCTTGCCGCTGCCGGTCTCGCCGTTCACCAGCACCGGCACGCCTTCGTTGAGCACGCGCACGGCGCGCGCCAGCAGCGGGCGCACGACGTCGTCGTTGTCGACGGGGGAGGCGCTCGCGGCCATCACCTGTCGCTCACCGGTGCGGCCCGTGCCGCTGTTCGCCGTGCCCGTGCGCTCCATGACGGTCGCGATCTGCCGTCCGCCCGGCAGCGTGAGCAGGCTGCGCCGGTGCTCCATGCGCGGCCACTGCGCGCCCAGGAATTCTTCGGCGTCGAGGTCGAGCAGGCCCTCCCACGAGCGCCCGAACAGGTCGAGCGCCACGCGGTTGGCCGCCACGATGCGCCCGCCCTCGATCACCATCAGCCCTTCGCGCGCGGTGCCGATCAGCGCGGGCCGCGCGTGGAAGCGCAGCACATGGCCCGAGGCCTCGGCCAGCAGCATGCGGTGCTCGACCTGCTGCGCCGCCATGCGCACCAGGCCCAGGGCGTGGTGGTTCACGCGCGCGGTCTCGCCCGAGATGTCGAGCGCGCCGGCCAGCTCGCCGCGTCCGCTGAAGATGGGCGCCGCCGCGCAGCCCAGCCGGCCGTTCTGCGCCAGGTAGTGCTCGCCGCCCAGCACCATCAGCGCCACACGCTCGGCCAGCGCCGTGCCGATGGCGTTGGTGCCGCGGTGGCTCTCCGACCATTCCACGCCGGGCTGCAGCGCCACGCGCTGGGCCTTGGGCAGGAAGTCGGGGCTGCCGATCTCTTCGAGGATCAGGCCGCTGGCGTCCGACAGCGCGACGATGCAGCCGTTGCCCACCGCGTGCTCGGCGAGCCCGTCGAGCTCGGGCTGCGCGCAGCTGAGCAGGCGCATCGCCTGCTCGCGCCGCTCGTTCAGCAGCGAAGGCGCCATCGGCGTCGGGTCGATGCAGTGCGGATCGACCGGCCGGCTGCGCTGCCACGAGCGCGAGATGTGCGGCGCGATCCACGGGGCCGGGTCGCGGCCTTGCGCGAAGAACAGCTCGCGCGCCTGCGCGACGCTGACCGATGGCGCGGAAGCTTCACTCGTCATGCGTGACTCCGTGGACGGGGATTGCAGGCGATTCGCCTTGTGCGACATCGTAGTCGCCGCCGTCGCGCCCATCTGTCGCAGATTGCGAATGGAAACCCTCTGCGCGGGCCGCGCCCCTGTGGCGCGGGGCTTGGGGATTGTCCCGATCCGCGCGGGTATGCCGCTTGCGGTGCCTGTGCGGGCCGCCGCATGTCGCGGCGCCCGTTCATACCTTACCCAACGGAGACAACCCATGGACATGCTCGAACCGGGCAAATTCGGTACCGCGGTGCCTTTCAAGAAGCGCTACGGCAACTACATCGGCGGCGAATGGGTCGCGCCGGTGGAGAACCAGTATTTCGGCAACATCACGCCCGTCACCGGCAAGGTCTTCTGCGAAGTGCCGCGCTCCAGCGCCGCCGATATCGAGCGCGCACTCGACGCCGCCCACAAGGCCAAGGGCGCCTGGGGCCGCACCTCGACCACCGAGCGCGCCAACATCCTGAACCGCATCGCCGACCGCATGCAGGAAAACCTGGCCATGCTGGCGGCGGCCGAGACCTGGGACAACGGCAAGCCGATCCGCGAGACCATGGCCGCCGACCTGCCGCTGGCCATCGACCACTTCCGCTACTTCGCTTCGTGCGTGCGCTCGCAGGAGGGCGGCATCAGCGAGATCGACCACGAGACCTTCGCGTACCACTTTCACGAGCCCATCGGTGTGGTCGGCCAGATCATTCCGTGGAACTTCCCGATCCTCATGGCCGTGTGGAAGCTCGCGCCCGCGCTGGCGGCCGGCAACTGCGTGGTGCTCAAGCCCGCCGAGCAGACGCCGGTGTCGATCCTGGTGCTGATGGAGGTCATCGGCGACCTGCTGCCGCCGGGCGTGCTGAACGTGGTCAACGGCTTCGGCGTGGAGGCGGGCAAGCCGCTGGCGTCGAGCAACCGCATCGGCAAGATCGCCTTCACCGGCGAGACCACCACCGGCCGGCTGATCTCGCAGTACGCGAGCCAGAACCTCATTCCGGTCACGCTGGAGTTGGGCGGCAAGTCGCCCAACATCTTCTTTGCCGACGTGATGGAGCGCGACGACGCCTTCTTCGACAAGGCGCTCGAAGGCTTCACGATGTTCGCGCTGAACCAGGGCGAGGTCTGCACCTGCCCGAGCCGCGCGCTGATCCAGGAGTCGATCTACGACCGCTTCATGGAGCGCGCACTGAAGCGCGTGGCCGCGATCAAGCAGGGCAGCCCGCTCGACGCGGCCACCATGATCGGCGCGCAGGCCTCGAGCGAGCAGCTCGAAAAGATCCTGTCGTACCTCGACATCGGCCGGCAGGAGGGCGCGCAGGTGCTCATCGGTGGCGAGCGCCAGCAACTCGACGGCGATCTGGCCGACGGCTACTACGTCAAGCCGACCGTGTTCCGCGGCCACAACAAGATGCGCATCTTCCAGGAGGAAATCTTCGGACCGGTCGTGTCGGTCACCACCTTCAAGAACGAGGAAGAAGCGCTGGCGATTGCCAACGACACGCTCTACGGCCTGGGCGCCGGCGTGTGGAGCCGCGACATGAACCGCGCCTTCCGCATGGGCCGCGGCATCCAGGCGGGGCGCGTGTGGACCAACTGCTACCACCAGTACCCGGCGCATGCGGCCTTCGGCGGCTACAAGCAATCGGGCATCGGGCGCGAGAACCACAAGATGATGCTCGACCACTACCAGCAGACCAAGAACCTGCTCGTGAGCTACAGCGAGAACAAGCTGGGCTTCTTCTGATGACCGTCGAGGTCCTGCGCGTCACCGCGACCGACGCGGCGCTCGCGCTCATCGACGACCTCGCCGCACGGCACGGCCCGCTGATGTTCCATCAGTCGGGCGGCTGCTGCGACGGCAGCGCGCCCATGTGCTACGCGCAGGGCGAGTTCATCGTGGGCGACTACGACCGGCTGCTGGGCCCCATCGGCGGCATGCCGTTCTACATCAGCGGGCCGCAGTTCGAGTACTGGCAGCACACGCAGCTGATCATCGACGTGGTGCCGGGGCGCGGCGGGATGTTCTCGCTGGAAGGGCCGCTGGGGGTGCGCTTCCTGACGCGCTCGCGGCTGTTCACGGAGGCGGAGTGGGCGGTGCTCGAGGCGGAGGCGGCGGGGTAGGGCCCCGGCCGGTCGTCAGTTCGACGAGGCGAGCAGCTGCCGCACCAGCAGCTGCGTCGCCGGCGTCAGCGCCGCGCCCGTCTTCGTCGCCATCAGCAGGCGCCGCGTGGCCCACGCGTCCTTCAGGTGCACCACCTTCAGGTCGAGCGCCGCCACCTGCGCCTTGCAGGCGGCCAGCGGCACCACGCCGATGCCGAGGTTGGCCGCGATCATGTGGCACATCGCATCGAAGCTGCGCACCTGCACGCGCAGGCGCATCGGAATGCCCGCTTGTTCGGCCGCGCGCGAGGTCAGTTCGAGCAGCGAGCTGCTGCGGTTCAGCCCCACGAACTCGTGCGCGAGGCAGGTCTTGAAGTCGACCTGCTTCGCACGCAGGCGAGCCAGCGGGTGCGGCCTGGCGCACAGCACCACGAGCTCGTCGGTCTGAAAGGGCGCGACGTCCAGGCCGTAGGCGGGCGTGTTCTCGGCGAACACGCCCACGTCGGCGAGGCCGTCGACCAGCGCGCGCACGATGTCGCCGCTCAGTTGCTCCTCGACCTCGACGCGGATATCGGGATGCTGTCCCAGGAACGCCGCCAGCGTGGTCGGCAGGAACTCCGTCAGTGCCGACATGTTGGCCCACAGCCGCACGTGGCCGCGCACGCCGCTGGCGTAGTCGCCCAGCTCGTTGCTGAACTGCTCGAAGCCCTGGAAGAGGCGCATCGCATGCTGCATCGCCACATGCCCGGCCGGTGTGAGCGCGATGCCCTGGGCGCTGCGTTCGAGCAGCTTCGACCCCGTGGCGGCTTCGAAGTCGGACAGGCGTCGACTCGCCGCCGAGAGCGCGAGGTGACACGCCTCCGCACCCTTGGTGATGCTGCCCGACTGCGCCACTGCGCAGAACAGACGCAGCGTCACGAAATCGACACGCGCGGGGTTGATGGTGCTGGCCATCGGCGGATTCTAGAGAGCGCGCCAGTGCCGAAAGTCATGTGCATGGGTTAAAAGAATTTTTGACATGTTATGTCGCTGCACCTATAGTGAATCCATCGAAGCATCGCGCGCTTCCCACGGTAGACAACCCAAAGGAGAGGTATGCAATCACTGCTGGATCAACTCGAAGGCCTCGATGTGCTGGCCGGTGCCGCGATGGGCGGGCTGTCTGTTCAGCTGCAGCCGATTCCGGGCAGTACGCCGGTGGTGCAGGTGAGCATCGAAGGGCGTGACGAGCTGCCGATCTTCGTCACCAGCTCCGACATGCAGATCATCTGCATCTGCTACCTCTGGACCGAAGAAGACGTGAAGCCCGCGCGGCGCACCGAGCTGCTCGAATCGCTGCTCGACCTCAACCCCTCGGTCCCGCTGTCGTCCTTCGGGCGCGTGGGCGGGCGCTACGTGCTCACGGGGGCGCTGGGGCGCAACGCGAGCGTGGAAGACATCGCACGCGAAGTGGCCGTGCTCAGCGACAACGCGCTCGATGCGCTCGACGCCTTGTCCGAATTCCTGAATTAAGCGGAGATCATCATGACAGTCATCAAGAAGCTGGTCACCTTGCTGCGCGGCAGCGCCCGCGAAATCGGCGAGAGCGTGATCGACAGCAACGCCACGCGCATCTACGAGCAGGAAATCATCGACGCCAAGCACAGCATCGAGAAGGCCAAGGGCGACCTCACGGGCGTCATGGCCAAGGAGATGCAGTCGGCCCGCGAAATCGAGCGCCTGAAGGGCGAGGTTTCGCGCTACGAAGGCCTGGCGCTCGAAGCCCTCAACAAGACCCAGGAAGGCCTGGCGCTCGACGTGGCGGCCAAGGTCGGCACGCTCGAGCAGGAACTCGAGGAGCAGGCCAAGGCCCACGCCTCGTATGCGCTGCAGGTGTCGCGGCTCAAGGACCTGATCAAGTCGGCCGAGGCGCGCATCCGCGAGCACGAGCGCGAGATCGGCATCGCCAAGACCACCGAGAGCGTCTACCGCGCCACGCAGTCGATCTCCGAGAACATCGGCAGCGGCGGCTCGCGCCTGGCCAGCGCGCGCGAGTCGCTGGAACGCATCCGCTCGCGCCACGAAGACCTGTCCGACCGCATGACGGCGGGCCAGCAGCTCGAAGACGAATTCGGCCACAGCGCGCTCGAGAAGAAGCTGGCCGCGGCGGGCATCGGCAACGATGCCGACCGCACCGGCAAGGTGATGGAGCGCATCCGCGCCCGGCAGGCCAAGCCGTCCGAGTCGCCCAAGCCGTCCGAACCGGCGTCGGAGTGACGATGGTGCGGGTCAAGCCGGTACGCTGGCAAGGCTCGGACGAGGCGATCCGCGCGGTCCAGGTGGCCTTCGACGTGGAAGAGGCCGTGCTCGAGGCCGTGCGCACCGCGGCGTTCGAGCAGCATGTGTCCACGCCCGACCAGATCCGGCAGGTGCTGGGGCTGGCGACCACCTCGAAGCCAAAGCGGCCGCGCCTGACGGTGTCGTTGAACACGGCCGACTACGAATTCCTGGCGGCGCGCTATGGTCTGTCACCTGACGACCGCCTGGCCATCAAGGAGAGGGCCACGCGCGAACTGATTGCCTTTGCAGGCAAGGCGAACAAGAAGAACACCGGCACGAAGAAGCCGGGCGGCAGGTAAGAAGAAAAGAGAACAACAACCAACCCGCACGCGGGAGGATCAATGGGCGATTTCATGGGAGCGGTGACGGGGTACCCCACCGCGATCTACACGGTGCTGCTCGGCGTCGTGGTGATCTATTGGGTGCTCGCGGTGGTCGGCATGGTCGACTTCGAGAGCAGCGGGATCGACGTCGACCTGCAGACGCATGCCGACGGCGACACCAGCGACATGGGCCAGATCGCGAGCTACGTGGTCGCCTTCGGCCTGAACGGCGTGCCGTTCTCGGTGGCCGTGAGCCTGCTGGTGCTCGTGGCCTGGACGCTCTCGTGTCTGGGCGGCGAGTGGCTGCTGCCGCTGGTGCCGACGATGGTGCTCAAGCTGGTGGCCGGCACGGTGCTGCTGGTGGCCAGCGCGGCCCTTGCCATCCCGGTGACGGCGGTGGCCATCCGTCCGCTCAAGGGCCTCTTCGTGAGCCACACGGCCGTGAGCAATGCGGCGCTGGTGGGCCAGGTCTGCCGCGTCGTCACCGGCGTGGTGAACGAGAAGGACGGCCGCGCCGAAGTGGCGCGCCGCGGCGCCAGCCTCAACATCCGCGTCTGGGCGCCCACGCCCAACGCCCTCAAGCGCGGCTCGCACGCGCTCATCCTCGAATACGACGAGGTGGCCGCGCGCTACCTCATCGCGGCGCACGAAGACATCGTCTGAGAAGGCGTGAACGACCCCGCCATGTCCGCTCATCGGCCACGCCGGATTCACTCACACCTTCTGCCCGCGCGCATCCCTCACCCAAGTTCGTTCGCTCGCTCTTAAAGCATCTGGAGAAAAAATGGAGCCCATCATCTTCGCCGTGGTCATACTGGCCGTCGTCATCCTCGGCCTGTTCGCGATGTTCGCCAAGTTCTATCGCAAGATCGAACAGGGCCACGCACTCATCGTGAACACGCTGCGCGCCGAGCCCGAGGTCACGTTCACCGGCCGCATGGTCTACCCGATCATCCACAAGGCCGAGCTGATGGACATCTCGGTCAAGACCATCGAGATCGACCGCTCGGGCAACGAAGGCCTCATCTGCCGCGACAACATCCGCGCGGACATCAAGGTGAAGTTCTTCGTGCGCGTGAACAAGACCGCCGACGACGTGCTGAAGGTGGCGCAGGGCATCGGCTGTGCGCGGGCCTCCAACCACGAGACGCTCGAAGAGCTGTTCTCCGCCAAGTTCTCCGAAGCGCTCAAGACGGTGGGCAAGTCGATGGACTTCGTCGACCTGTACCAGGCGCGCGACGGCTTCCGCGACGAGATCATCAGCCAGATCGGCAACGACCTGTCGGGCTACGTGCTTGAAGACGCCGCCATCGATTACCTCGAGCAGACCCCGCTGTCGGAGCTGGACGCCAACAACATCCTCGATGCGCAGGGCATCAAGAAGATCACCGAGCTGACGGCGGTCGAGCACGTGCGCACCAACGAGCTGCGCCGCAACGAGGAAATGCAGATCAAGAAGAAGAACGTCGAGACGCAAGAAGCACTGCTCGAACTCGAACGCCAGCAGGCCGATGCCACCGCGCGCCAGCAGCGCGAAATTGCCAGCGTGCGTGCCCGCGAAGAAGCCGAAACCTCCAAGATCCAGTCCGAAGAGCGCACCAAGTCCGAAACCGCGCGCCTGATGGCCGAGCAATCCGTCTCGGTGCAGCAGGAGAACGTGCAGCGCGAGAAGGAAGTGGCCGAGAACAACCGCAAGCGCGCGGTGGCCATCGAGGAAGAAAAGGTCACGCGCGCCCGCGACCTCGAAATTGTCGATCGCGAGAAGGAAGTGACCCTGCAGCGCATCGAGAAAGACAAGGCCGTCGAAGTGCAGAAGAAGGCCATTGCCGACGTGATCCGCGAGCGCATCGTGGTCGAGCGCACCGTGGCCGAACAGGAAGAAGCCATCAAGGAACTGCGCGTGGTGGCCGAGGCCGAGCGCACCAAGAAGTCGGTCGTGATCATGGCCGAGGGCCAGGCCGAAGAGAAGATGGTGCTCGACGTGAAGGCCGCCGAAACGCAAGAAAAGCGCGCCCGTCACAAGGCCGCCGAAGAACTCACGCTGGCCGATGCCAAGCTCAAGGTGGCCGAGCGCGACGCCGAATCGAAGAAGCGCGAAGCCGAGGGCGTGGAAGCCATTTCCGCCGCACCGGGCCTGGCTGCCGCCAAGGTCGAAATTGCCACGGCCCAGGCCAAGCTCGCAAGCTTCGAAGCCGAGGCTTCGGGCAAGGAAAAGCTGGGCCTGGCCGACGTGCATGTGCGCCAGGCCGATGCCGACGCGATCCTCAAGGCCGGCCAGGCCGATGCGCAGGTCATCGAGGCCCGCTCGCAGGCCGAAGCGGCCGGCATGCGTGCCAAGTTCGAGGCCGAAGCCTCGGGCAAGGAAAAGCTCGGCCTCGCCGAAGTCAACGTGCGCACGGCCGACGCCGAAGCCACGCTCAAGTCGGGCCAGGCCGATGCGCAGGTCATCGAAGCGCGCTTCAACGCCGAGGCCAAGGGCCTGCACGAGAAGTTCGAGGCCATGAAGTCCATGAGCCCCGAAACCCGCGACCACGAAGAGTTCCGCATGCGCCTGGAAAAGTCGCACATCGAAACCATGAAGGGCATCGACGCGCAGACGTCCATTGCCAAGGAACAGGCCGACGTGCTGGGCACCGCGCTCGCCAACGCCAAGATCGACATCGTGGGCGGCTCGGGCGACTACTTCGACAGCTTCGTGCGCTCGCTCTCCGTGGGCAAGGGCATCGACGGCGTCATCTCCAAGAGCCAGGCCGTGCAGGTGGCCTTCAAGGAACAGCTCTCGGGCGAGCGCGACGTGGTGAAGGACCTGCGCGACATCGTCGGCGCACTGGGCAACTCGTCGGGCGAAATCCAGAACCTCAGCGTCGCCTCGCTGATGAGCAAGATCGCCAACGACGGCACCGAAAGCCAGAAGTCGGCGCTGCAGAACCTAATCTCCTCCTTCCGCAACTGAGCCGGGGGCGCGCGATGAACCCGAACCTGAAGTGCAGTTGCGCCACCCATGCTGCGATGCAGCCCGTCGCGCTCGCCGAGGCCTTGCTCGGCGTGCAGTGCGGCGACTGCCACGGCATGGTGATGGACATGGACGACTGGCGCAGCTGGAAGGCCGCTGACCCGAAGCGCGTGCCGCATGAGGTCGACGATGAAGTGATCGAGGTGTTCGACGTCGCCGCCGTGCGCCACTGCCCCGAGTGCGAGCGCCTGATGCAGCGCTTGCGCGTGAGCGCGGGCCCCGACTTCCGCATCGACCGTTGCGTCGCCTGCCAGAACCTCTGGTTCGACCAGGGCGAATGGCGTGCCCTCGTGAGCCGTGGCCTGGCCGGCCGGCTCGACGAGCTGCTGTCCGACGGCTGGCAGCGCCGGCTGCAGACCGAGGAGGTGCGCGAGGCGCGCCTGGCCGCGCTGCGCCGCCGCTACGGCGACGACTGCATCGACGAGCTGGACCGCATCCGCGCCTGGCTCGACACCCAGCCTCACCGCGACGAATTGCTCGCACTGCTGCGCGCGGACTGACCGCGCCGATCCATGCAATCCACCGACGACACCGCAGCGCCGCCCGGCGCCCAGGCCCCCATCGACCCCACCGAAGCGCTGGTCTCCGGCAGTGGCAGCTACGACCTGCTGAAGAAGCGGCTCGAAACCCAGGGCGAGGGCCTGCTCAAGAAGACGCAGGCGCTCAACGAGCAGCGGCTGGCCGAGTTCGGCCGCTCCGACCAGGCGCTGATTTTGCGCACCCGCGCGCGCACCGAGAACAACGCCGTGGCGCGCGACATCGTGCGCATCGGCGACCTGCTGCTGTTCGGCTACAACGTCTTCATCGGCCTGCGCAAGGAAACGGCCGTGGGCGACGTGTTCGGCCTGTACCGGCTCGCATCGCCGGGCGAAGCCGCCACCGAGAACGACGAGCTGCAGCCCGTGCCGCTGGCCGGCACCTTCCTGGAAGACGCGCGTTTTGCCTCCGACTTCCGCGAGCTCTACGCCTACTACAAGCAGGCCACGCTGCTGCAGCTGCGCGTCACGCAGGACAAGCTCCTCGCCTCGTTCCAGATCGGCCAGCAGCTGCACGACGTGCGCGTGTTCCGCTGGGCCATCGAGCGCAACGGCAACATCAACTACATCGACAACCGCGGCGAGCGCGACATCGCCTTGCCCGCGAGCCACGATTTCGAATGGACCGTGGCCACGCGCGAAGACCACGTCGGCGGCAAGCATCCGCACGTGAACGTGCTCGACACGGTGTTCGTCGAGACGCTGGGCGGCGACCTCACGGTCAAGATCGAGAACAACACCGAGACCGGCCTGGGCATCTACAGCGAGCCGGTGGAGGACAAGAGCCAGTCGCTCACCGACGCCGAGATTGCCTGGGCCAAGCTGGGCATGCTGATCCTGCTGCGCGTGAAGCCCTACCGCGAGCAGGTCACGCGCTACCTGGTGTTCAACATCCGCACGCAGCAGGTCGAGCGCATCGACGCCATCGGCGGCTCCTGCGTGCAGCTGCCCGAAGACCACGGCATCATTTTTCCGGGCGGCTACTACCTGCAGTCGGGCGAATACAAGCGCTTCGACCTGCCGGCCGAGGTGGTGGAAAACCTGCGTTTCAAGCGCATGCTGCGCTCGCCCAACGGCGAGGACGTGGCTTATGTGTTCTACGACCCGAAGCCCGGGCGCTATGCGCTCTTCAACTACAACCTGATCGACAAGAAGCTCGCCACGCCGATCATCGCCAACGGCTACGCGCGCTTTGCCGACGGCCGCATGCTGGTGTTCAACGGCGACGACGTCGAGCCCACGCGCGTGCACCCGATGCAGCTGTGGCAGACGCCCTTCGCCAGCGAAGAGCACGTGAGCGCGCAGCCGCCCGCCACCGGCTTCTTCGGCAAGATCGGCAACGCGGAGCTGGTGCGCGGGGTGAGCGATCTCATGGGCATCGCCCGCGCGGTGCGCGAGCAGGCGCCCACGCGCGCCGCCTACGAAGACCTGATCCGCCAGTGCACCCGCGTGAGCGACGCCTACTTCTGGCTCGACGCGCCCGAGGCCACCGGCCTGATGGGCGAGCTGCGCAGCATCGCCGAGGTGGCGCGCAGCACGCTGGCCGAGTTCGAGAAAGTCGACACCATCCGCCGCGAAACCGCGCGTGCACTGGCCCGCGCGGAAGACGAGCAGCATGCGCTGCTGGTCGACATTGCCAGCACCCTCTGGCGCGCGCCCGACGATTTCGTGAAAGCGCTGGGCCGGCTGCGCGAACGGCGCGGCGCGCTGCAGATGCTCAAGGAGCTGCGCTATGCCGACCTGCCGCGCATCGCCGCGATGGACGCCGCGCTCGAGGTCGAGCAGCAGCGCATCGGCGAGCGCGCGATGCAGTTCCTGGCGGCCGACACGGCCTTCCACGGCCAGCGCCAGGCGCTGGACAAGCTCGCGCTCGAACTGCCCAACCTCGCCACCTCGCCCGCGCTCGGCCAGATGCTCGCCACGCTCGACGAGCAGGCGGCCGGTCTCGACCTGCTGACCGAGCAGCTGGGCAGCCTGCCGGGCGGCGATGCGGTGATCCGCACGTCGATCCTGGACCGCATCTCGCTGATCTACGCCGACATCAACCGCATGCGCGCCGATGCGCGCGCGCGGCGCAAGTCGCTGGGCGCGACCGAGGCGCGTGCCGAATTCGGCGCGCAGTTCAAGCTCTTCAGCCAGGCGGTCGAGAACGCGCTGGAGTTCGCCGACACGCCCGAGAAGTGCGACGACGCGCTCACGCGGCTGCTGGCGCAGCTGGAGGAAATCGAAGGCCGCTTCGCCGAGCAGGAAGACTTCCTGGCCGACATCGCCGAAAAGCGCGAGACCGTGTACGAGGCGCTGTCCGCGCGCCGCCAGAGCCTGGTCGACGCGCGCCAGCGCCGTGCGCAGGGCGTGGTCGACGCGGCAGGGCGCATCCTCGACGGCATTCCGCGCCGCATCGCGCAGTTCGGCGACCTGACGCAGGTCCACAGCTACTTCGCGGCCGACCCGATGATCGGCAAGCTGCACACGCTGATCGCCGACCTGCGCACGCTGGGCGCCGCGGTGCCGGCCGATGAACTCGACACGCGCCTGAAGACCGCACGCGACCAGGCGCTGCGTTCCATCCGCGACAAGCGCGAGCTGGTGAGCGAGGGCGGCGACACGCTGCGCCTGGGCCGCCACGCCTTCACCGTGCACCGCCAGCCGGTCGACCTGACGCTCGTGGCCCGCGACGAGGGCATGGCCTACCAGGTGACGGGCACCGACTACCAGAGCCCGGTCGACGAACCCCGGCTGCTGCCGCTGCAGCGCTACTGGAACCAGTCGCTGGTGTCCGAGACGCCCGAGCTGTCGCGCGCGGAATACCTCGCCGGTCGGTTGCTGGAGGCGCTGCTCGACGGCAAGGCCGAGCGCACGTGGGCCGAGGTGCTCACGCTGCTGGCCGAAGACCCGCTGCATCCGCAGCTGCTCGACATGGTTCGTCGCTTTGCCGCGGCGCGCTACCAGGAGGGCTACCAGAAGGGCATTCACGACGACGACGCGATGCGCCTGCTGGGGGCGCTCGTCGGCATGCAGGACCAGGCAGGCCTGCTCGCCTGGGGCCCGACCGAACGCGCGCTGGCCTTGCTCTACTGGCAGCACGGCCACCTGATCGCGCACCGCGAATCGATGCTGCGCCGCGCGCGTGCCGCGATGCAGATGCTGGCGCTGTTTGGCCGGCGAGACGCGCTGGAGCAGCTCGAAGCCGATATCGCGCGTGCCTTGAACCACTTCGCCCGCGACGTGGTGCCCGACCTGCTGCCGCCGGCCGACGCTGAAAACGATGAGGAACGCGATGCACGCGACGGCCGCGTGACCACCCTGTGCGACCAGGCCGCCGCATACCTCGTGCGCGAGCTCGCCGGCCCACATGGCGGCGAGACCTGGGCCGTGTCGGGTGCAGGCGAAGACCTCGCGGCGGCGTTGCTGCGCGAGCTGGAGCGCGGCGGCCGGCGCGACGCGTGGCAGCACGACCTCGATGCCGCACCGCCGGCCGAGCGCTGGCGCCTGGCGCGCGACTGGGTGCGTGCCTACGCGACGCACCAGGCGCCGCAATCGGTCGACTGGACCGACGACGCGGCCAGCGTGCTGGCCATGCCGTTGCAGCGCACCCGCGTCAACGCGGCGCTCGACCGCACCGTCGAGGGCCTGCGCGGCGAGCATCCGCGCGTCGCCGAAGGGCGCCTGACGCTGAACCTCAACGACTTCTGGCGCCGCTTCCTGTTCCACACGATGCATGCAGTACCGGGCTATGAGGCACTGCACAGCCTGCGCCACGAGCTGCTCGAGCGCGAGAAGGCGCGGCTCAAGTTGAGCCAGTTCCAGGCCAAGCCGCTGTCGACCTTCGTGCGCAACCAGCTGATCGACGAGCTTTACCTGCCCCTCATCGGCGACAACCTGGCCAAGCAGATCGGCTCGGCGGGCGAGGGCAGCCGCACCGATCGCATGGGCCTGCTGCTGCTGATCTCGCCGCCCGGCTACGGCAAGACCACGCTCATGGAGTACGTGGCCGACCGCCTCGGCCTGATTTTCGTGCGCATCAACTGCCCGGCACTCGGCCATGGCGTGACGGCCATCGACCCGGCCAACGCGCCCAACAGCGCGGCGCGGCAGGAGCTGGAGAAGCTCAACCTGGGCCTGGCCATGGGCAGCAACGTGATGCTGTACCTGGACGACATCCAGCACACCAGCCCCGAGTTTTTGCAGAAGTTCATCGCGCTGGCCGACGGCACGCGCCGCATCGAGGGCGTGTGGAACGGCGAACCGCGCAGCTACGACATGCGCGGCAAGCGCTTCGCGATCGTGATGGCGGGCAACCCGTACACCGAGTCGGGCGACGTGTTCAAGATCCCGGACATGCTGGCCAACCGCGCCGACATCTACAACCTGGGCGACGTGCTCTCGGGTCGCGAGGCGGCGTTCGCGCTCTCGTACATCGAGAACAGCCTGACCTCCAACCCCACGCTGATGCCGCTGGCCTCGCGCGACCCGAAGGACGTGCAGCTGCTCGTGAAGATGGCCCAGGGCCACGACGTGCCGAGCAGCGCGCTCTCGCACGCCTACAGCTCGGTGGAGCTGGAAGAGATCAAGGCGCTGCTGCAGCGCCTGTTCCGGGCGCGCGACCTGCTGCTGAAGGTGAACCTCGCGTACATCGAATCGGCCGCGCAGCAGGAGACCTACCGTGTCGCGCCGCCGTTCAAGCTGCAGGGCAGCTACCGCAACATGACCAAGCTCGCCGGCAAGATCACGCCGCTGATGCGCGACGACGAGCTCGACGCCTTGCTGCGCGACCACTACCGCGGCGAGGCCCAGACGTTGACCACCGGCGCGGAAGAAAACCTGCTGCGCCTGGCCCAGCTGCTCGGCAGCCCGACGCCGGAGGAGAGCGCCCGCTGGACCGCCATCTGCGACGAGTTCGTGCGCCAGCGAAAGCTCGGCGGCGCCGATGTGGACGGCAGCCAGCGCATCGCGAGCAGCATGCTCGACGTGGCGCGCGCGGTCGATGCACTCAAGCCCGAACCCAAGCCTGCCGCCGAGGGGCCGAACGAGAGCCAGCGCCTGGCCGACGCCATGCTGCAGATCGCCGTGACCTACCGCGAGCTGATCCTGCCGCTGGTGACCGCCACCGAACGCCGGCTCGAACTCGACCGCTCGATCAAGCAGGACATGGAGCGCCTCGCCGCCGAGGTGCAGGCCACGCGGGCCGCGCCCAAGCGCGTGCCACCGCCACCATCTCCGCCCAAAGCCGACAAGGATCACTGATGTCCGCATTGCCCGAACTGCTGGCCCAACTCGACGCCACCCTGGCCGACACGCGCCTGAGCGACGACGAGCGCCGTGTGCTGGTCCACACCCTGCGCGAGGCCTCGCCGCCCGAAGACGGCCTGCGCCAACTGCGCAACCGCGCCTTCGACCTCGTACGCTCGCGCACCGCCGACCCCGAGCAGCTGTCGCTGCTCAAGTGGCTCGAAGGCGTGGTGCGCGCGATCGACACCGGCCGTTCGCCCGACAGCGTCACGGTGCGCTCGCAGGCCTACTTCAGCCCCGGCACGGCCTGCCTGCAGGCGATCAACCAGCAACTGAGAACGGCGAAGCGCGCGGTTGACCTGTGCGTGTTCACGCTGTCGGACGACCGCATCACCGCCGAGGTGCTGGCGGCGCACCGGCGCGGCGTGACGGTGCGCTTCATCACCGACAACGACAAGGAATACGACCGCGGCAGCGACGTCGGCCAGCTGCGCGCGGCCGGCATTCCGGTGGCGGTGGACCGTACGGAGGCCCACATGCACCACAAGTTCGCGATCTTCGACGGCGCGCGGCTGCTCAACGGCAGCTACAACTGGACCCGCAGCGCCTGCGAGTACAACGAGGAGAACCTGGTGCTGAGCAACGACCCGCCGCTGGTGCGCCGCTTCGCGGACGAATTCGACACCTTGTGGAAAGAACTGCAGGCCCCCTGATGCCAAGACGAATCGACTACGACTGGGAGCTGCCCGCCGCCATGCAGCAGCGGCTGGGCGGCAGCACTTACGGCGCGCAGCGCATCATCCATGAGCAGGAGCACCTGATGGTGATCCTGCACGAGCCGCCCTCGGGCACCGGCGCCGAACGCAAGCCCATCGTGTTCCTGCGCAAGCCGGACGGCGCGTGGCTGCACAAGGGCAACAACCCCGGCGAGCGTGCGCTCGCCAAGCTGCTCGAAAGCTACCGCGCGGCGTTCAGCACCTTCGAGATTCGCCACCAGGCCGCCGAGACCTCGGAAGACCTGTTCCAGATCCTCGGCCCGCTGATCCCGCTCACCCGCGCCGCGCGGAACATGCAGGACACCCTGCAGGCCGCGCGCGATGCGGTGAAGGGCGACCTGATGCTCATCGACCAGCGCGACCTTGCGGTGGAAATTGCGCGCGGCTTCGAGCTGCTGCTGGCCGACACGCGCATGTCGCTCGACTACCGGCTCGCACGCGCCGCCGAGGCGCAGGCGCACTCGGCCCTCGAGATGAGCCGTGCGCAGCACAAGCTCAACACCATCGCCGCGCTGACCTTTCCGCTCATGGCCGTCGGCGCGGCCTTCGGCATGAACCTGCACAGCGGTGTGGAGAACCTGCCGTCGTGGGTGTACTGGCTCATCTTCGCGGCCGGCATCTGCCTGGGCGTGATGCTGCGCGGCTGGGTCAAGACGCCGGCCGAGCCGCCGGTGGTTGCCAAGCCTGCGTCCACGCTGAAGAAAAAGTAGGGCGTACCGCAGGGTCTTCGCGTTTCGCGAAGGCCTGCTGCCATCCGAGCAATTCCGTTCATCGCCATCTGTTCCTAGAGTCGGGGCAACCCACCTGGAGACAGACAAAGATGAACGCACTCGAAGGCCTGAAGGTGCTGGAGCTCGGCCAGCTCATCGCCGGCCCATTCGCCGGCAAGACGCTCGCCGAGTTCGGCGCCGACGTGATCAAGATCGAGCCCGCCGGCGTCGGCGACCCGCTGCGCAAATGGCGGCTCTTGCGTGACGGCACCTCGGTGTGGTGGGAGGTGCAGTCGCGCAACAAGCGCTCGGTGTGCCTCGATCTGCGCAGCGCCGAAGGGCAGGAGGCCGTGCGCGCCCTGGCGCTCGAGGCCGACGTGCTGATCGAGAACTTCAAGCCCGGCACGCTCGAAGGCTGGGGCCTGGGCTGGGAGCAGCTGCATGCGCTGAACCCGCGGCTCATCATGCTGCGCATCTCGGGCTACGGGCAGACCGGCCCCTACCGCGACAAGCCGGGTTTCGGCGTGCTCGGCGAATCGATGGGCGGGCTGCGCTACCTCAGCGGGGAACCCGGCCGGGTGCCGGTGCGCGTGGGCGTCTCGCTGGGCGACACGCTGGCCGCGCTGCATGGCGTGATCGGCGTGCTCACGGCGCTGCACCACCGCACGGCCCACGGCGGCGAGGGGCAGTTCATCGACGTGGCGCTGTACGAGTCGGTTTTCAACGTGATGGAAAGCCTGCTGCCCGAGTACGACGCCTTCGGTGCCGTGCGCGAGCGGGCCGGCAGCGCCTTGCCGGGCATCGCGCCGACCAACGCCTACCGCTGCAGCGACGGCCACTACGTGCTGGTGGCGGGCAACGGCGACAGCATCTTCCGCCGGCTGATGCGTGCCATCGACCGCGCGGACCTGGAGAACGACCCCGGCCTCGTGCACAACGACGGCCGCGTGCTGCGCGTGGAAGAGATCGACGCCGCCATCGAAGCCTGGACCCTGCAGCGCAGCCGCGACGAGGTGCTGGCCGTGCTCGATGCGGCGGGCGTGCCGGTCGGTCGCATCTACACGGTGGCCGACATTGCGACCGATCCGCAGTACCTGGCGCGCGAAATGATCGTCCAGGCGCGCGGCTCCGATGGCGCGCTGCTCAAGGTGCCGGGCGTGGTGCCCAAGCTCAGTGCCACGCCAGGGCGTATCGCGCATGCGGCGCCGCGCCTGGGCGAACACACGACGGACCTGCAGCGCGCGGGCTGGCCGGTGCGTGGTGTGGAAAGCGAGGCCGCATGAAAACCGGCAATGGCACGCGGCTGTTCATCAACGAAGTCGCCACGCGCGACGGCTTCCAGATGGAAAGCCGTTTCATTCCCACCGACGACAAGGTCGCGCTGATCGACCGGCTCGGCACGCTCGGCTACGCCAAGATCGAGGTCACCTCGTTCACTTCGGCCAAGGCCATTCCCGCGCTGCGCGACGGCGAAGAAGTGATGCAGCGCATCGCCCGTCGGCCCGGCGTGGTCTACACCGCGCTCGTGCCGAATGTGCGCGGCGCCGAGCGCGCACTCGAAAGCCGTATCGGCGAGTTCAACATCGTCATGTCGGTCAGCGAGACGCACAACCTCAGCAACCTGCGGATGACGCGTGAGCAGTCGTTCGCGCAACTGACCGACGTGATCGCGCTGGCCAAGCAGGCGAGGGTGCCGGTGAACGTGTCGCTCTCCTGCGTGTTCGGCTGCCCGATGGAAGGCGACGTGCCGCTCGAGACGGTGCTCGGCTGGACCGACCGCTTCGCGGCACTGGGCGTGCAGGGCCTCACGCTGTGCGACACCACGGGCATGGCCTATCCCACGCAGGTGCACGCTGTGTGCGAGGCCGTGCGCGCGCGGCATCCGGCATTGGAATGGACGGCGCATTTCCACAACACGCGCGGCATGGGCCTGGTGAACGCCATCGCCGCGGTCGAGGCGGGCATCCGCCGGCTCGACATGTCGCTTGGCGGTATCGGCGGCTGTCCCTATGCGCCGGGTGCGACGGGCAACGTCGCGACCGAGGACGTGGTCCACATGCTGCAGTGCATGGGTTACGACACCGGCATGGACCTCGATGGCCTGATCGGCGCTGCGGCTGAACTCGAATCGCTCGTGCAGCACGCGCTGCCCGGCCAGGTCTCGCGCGCCGGCCACCGGCTGACGCGCCATGCGCCGCCGGCCGATTTCAACGCCATCGTCGAGCGCGCAAAGGCGCGCGCCATCAAGAAGGAGAACGCATGATCGACCACCTGGATCACCTGGTGCTCACGACCGCGAACGAGGAAGCCTGCGTGCGCTTCTACGTCGAGGTGCTGGGCATGACGTTGGAAACCTTCGGCGCCGGCCGCAAGGCCTTTCGCTTCGGCAACCAGAAGATCAACCTGCATGTGAAGGGCCACGAATTCGAGCCCAAGGCCGAGCTGCCCACGCCCGGTTCGCTCGACCTGTGCTTCATCGCCAGCGTGCCGCTCGAAGAGGTCATCGCGCGGCTGCAGGCGCAGGGCGTGCCGATCCTCGAAGGGCCCGTGATGCGCACCGGCGCCACGTCGCGCATCCGCTCGGTCTACGTGCGCGACCCCGAACTGAATCTCATCGAGATATCGGAGCTGGTGCCCTGACGCCTACAGCCCGAAGACAGCCCACAAAAAACCACCGGAGACAAACCCATGAAACCCGCTCACCGCCTGCTCGCGGTCGGCCTCGCGCTGGCCGCTGCCGCCTCGCACGCCGACACCTGGCCTTCCAAACCCCTGACCTTCGTGGTGCCGACGGCGCCCGCGGGCTCCACCGACATCATGGCGCGGCTGGTCGCCGACCCGCTGCAGCGCGCGCTGGGCCAGCCGGTCGTGGTCGACAACAAGCCCGGCGCCAGCGGCAACATCGGCACCGAGTTCGTGGCCCGCGCCGCGCCCGATGGCTACACGCTGCTGCTGCAGTACTCGGGCTACCACGTCGGCAACCCGTCGCTGTACCCGAACCTGCGCTGGAGCCCGACCAAGGACTTCGTGCCGGTGGCGATGGTGATGCGCGCGCCGCACGTGGTCGCGGTGAGCGGCAAGCTGCCGGTGACCTCGATGAAGGAACTCATCGAGTACGGCAGGAAGAAGGAGGGCGGCCTGTTCTACGCCTCGTCGGGCAACGGCTCGATCCAGCACATCGCGGGCGAGCTGCTGTCGCGCCAGACCAGGCAGCCGGCCACGCACGTGCCCTACAAGGGCTCGGGGCCGGCCATCAACGACCTGGTGGCGGGCAATGTCGACATCTTCATCACCACGCCGCCCTCGGTCATCGGCCACTTCGCGGGCGGGCGCATCAAGGCGCTGGCGTACACGGGCAGCAAGCGGCACGCGTCGATGCCGAACGTGCCGACTTCGGCCGAGGCCGGGTTGCCGGGCTACGAGGTCGAGTCGTGGTTCGCGGTGTTCGCCCCGGCGAAGACGCCGCCCGAGGTGGTGAACAAGCTCAGCGCCGATATCAGGAAGATCGTCGAGAGCGAGGCCTTCCGCAAGAAGGTGGACGAGCAGGGCGCCTTCGCGACCTACATGGACCCGGCCACGCTGGGCCGGTTCGTCGACCAGGAACTCGCGGCCTGGTCGAAGGTGATCAAGGGCGCCGACATCAAGCCGGAGTGAACGCCCCCGGCCAGGCTCAGGGCTTGACGCCCAGCACCGACAGGATCACGGCCGCAAGGCCGAGCGCCACGGGCACCTGGTGCCCGGCCAGCGCGCGGGCCTGGGCCACGGACAGCCTGGTTTGCTGAAGGAGGTTCTTTTCCGAATGAAGGGGTGTGGACATGGTGTCTGCTCCTGTGGGGGCGAACGGTGTGTTCGCGTGGGTTCCACGATAGGCCTCTCAACCGGCGATGGCGCATGGCTTTTGTCGACACGGCGTTTCCGTTTTCGCAACGATCCGGGGGCTCTGGCAGGGAACTTCTGCTCAGAACTCAGAATGGAGTCATGCAACGGAAAGAACGAAACACGCACATGAAGGGCTTGACGATGCGCAGGGCCACCCCGGCGGATGCGGTGCCCTGGCCGCTCCTGTTCGACGCGGACGGCCCGCGCCCCGAGATCGAAAAGTACCTGCTGCGCGGCGAGCAATGGCTGGCCGAACAGGCGGGCGAGGTCGTCGGCCAGATGGTGCTCATGGCCACGCGCGTCGACACCTGGGAAATCATGAACATCGCCGTGGCCGACGCCCACAAGGGCCAGGGCATCGGCACCGCGATGCTGAAGAAGGCGAAGGTTCTTGCCAGGCAGCGCGGCGCGCACCGGCTCGAAGTCGGCACGGGCAACAGCAGCCTGCGCGAGCTGGCCTTCTACCAGCGCTTCGGCTTTCGCATCGTCGGGGTCGACGTCGACTACTTCGTGCGCCGCTGGGGCAGGGCGACGAAGCAGAACGGCATTCCGCTGCGAGATCTGGTCCGCATGGAGATGGCTCTATCGCGCGCCGCAGGCTGATCGGCCCGCACAACGACAGCGCCGAGCGGGCGCAGGACACTGGGTGCTTCCCGCAGCGAAATCAAGGAGGAGGGGCGAAGCCCCGGGGGACATTCGCGGAGGGAAGTACCCGGTGGCCTGTGCACGCGCCCTGAAAAAAATCACCCCGCGATCAGCTTCTGCACCAACTCCGCAGTCGTCGCCGCCGCGTACTTGCGCATCAACCGCGCCCGATGCAGTTCCACCGTGCGATGGCTGATGCCCAGCGCCTTCCCGATCTCTTTGGATGTCAGCCCGCGCATCACCTGCGCCGCCACCTCGCGCTCGCGCGGCGTGAGCTCGGCCTTCACCGCGCGGCGCGAGCCCAGGTCTTCGAAGGTCCAGATGCCGGCCTCATGCGGCGCCGCGCGGTTCATCGCGTGCCCCGTGACGTGGCACCAGAAAGTCTCGCCAGCCAGCGCGCCGTGCAGCCCGCCCAGCCGCTTCATCATGCGGTTGTCCGCATAGTGGCCGCTGGCGTTCAGAAAGGGCTCCATGCGCTTGCCGATGCGCTCGAACTCGGCCACGCTCGGGTACAGGATGCTGAACGAATGCCCGACCAGCGCAGAGGGCTCCGCACCGAAGATCTCGCACACGCGCTGGTTGCAGGCGACGATGGTGCGGTTGCTCGAGACCACCATGCCGACGGGTGCATGTTCAAAAGCCAGCCGGTAATCGATCTCGGGCATCGGGGGTCACCATTACGAAATACTACGTATACGAGTAGGTAGTATCGTTGAAGCCTTTCCCACCCACTCTCCACCACCCATCAAGGAGCCCGAGTGAACAAGATTTATCCCTCCGCAGACGCGGCACTCAAGGGGGTCGTGGCCGACGGGCAGACGCTCGCGGTCGGCGGCTTCGGCCTGTGCGGCATTCCCGAAGCGCTGATCGACGCGCTGAAGGATTCCGGCGTGCAGAACCTCACCGTCATCTCGAACAACGCGGGCGTCGACGGCTTCGGCCTCGGCAAGCTGCTCGAGACGCGCCAGATCAAGAAGATGATCGCGTCGTACGTGGGCGAGAACAAGGAGTTCGAGCGCCAGTACCTGGCCGGTGAACTGGCCCTCGAATTCACGCCCCAGGGCACGCTGGCCGAGAAGCTGCGCGCCGGCGGTGCCGGCATTCCGGCCTTCTTCACCAAGACCGGCGTGGGCACGCAAGTGGCCGAAGGCAAGGAGCTGCGCGAGTTCGGCGGCGAGACCTACGTCATGGAGCACTCCCTGGTGCCCGACGTGGCGCTGGTCAAGGCCGACGTGGCCGACAAGGCCGGCAACCTGCGCTTCCGTCTCACGGCACGCAACTTCAACCCCGCCGCCGCCATGGCCGGCAAGGTCTGCATCGTCGAGGTCGAGAAGATCGTCGAAGTGGGCGAGCTGGCCCCCGACGATATCCACCTGCCGGGCATCTACGTGCACCGCCTGGTGCTCAACGCCACGCCCGAGAAGCGCATCGAGAAGCGCACCGTGAGCGCCTCGGTCGATGCCGCCGCCGCCAAGGTCGAGGCCCAGACCGCCATCGCCCAGGCCGCCGCCGGCAGCGAATCGGCCGTGAAGGCCGTCAACAAGAAAGAAGGAGCCTGAGATGCCCTGGACCCAAGACCAGATGGCGGCCCGCGCCGCGCAAGAACTCGAAGACGGCTTCTACGTCAACCTCGGCATCGGCATTCCGACGCTGGTGGCCAACCACACCGGCACCAAGGAAGTCTGGCTGCAGAGCGAAAACGGCATGCTCGGCATCGGCCCGTTCCCGACCGAAGACAACGTCGACGCCGACCTCATCAACGCCGGCAAGCAGACCGTGACCACGCTGCCCGGCTCGGCCATCTTCGGCAGCCATGACAGCTTCGCGATGATCCGCGGCGGCAAGATCAACCTGTCGATCCTGGGCGCGATGCAGGTCAGCGCGAAGGGCGACCTCGCCAACTGGATGATCCCCGGCAAGATGGTCAAGGGCATGGGCGGCGCCATGGACCTCGTGGCCGGCGTGAAGCGCGTGATCGTGCTGATGGAACACGTGGCCAAGAAGAAGGACGGCACCGAAGACCTGAAGATCCTCGAGCAGTGCTCGCTGCCGCTGACCGGCGTGGGCGTGGTCGACCGCATCATCACCGACCTGGCCGTGATGGACGTCGTGCCCGAAGGCCTCAAGGTGATCGAGCTGGCGCCGGGCGTGAGCTTCGATGCGCTGCAGGCCAAGACCGGTGCGAAGCTGATCCAGTAAGCAATTCGCACAAGGTCGCGAACGCAACGACGACAACAAGGGCAGGGCCGCGCAAGCGGACCCTGCCTTTTTCATTTCCTCTTTCCCCTGAAGGGTTGACGTATGGCAACGAGTGAAGAAGTCCTGGCCGGTCTCTGGCAACTGGCGGGGCTGCCCGCCGAGGCGCTGGCCTTCGCGCGGCTCACGGGCGCCGACCCGGTGCTGCCGTCGTCCTTCGCGGTCGGCCTCGCGGCGCAGGCCAGCATCGCCGCCGCCGCGCTCGCGGCCTGCGAGCTGGGACACCGGCGCGGCGTGGCGCGGCAAGAGGTCGCGGTCGACACGCTGCATGCCGCGCTCGACTGTACGGGCTGGTTCAGCCTCGACGGCCGCGTGCCCGATCTGTGGGACACCTTCTCCGGCATGTACCGCTGCGCCGACGGCTGGGTGCGCATCCACGCCAACTTCAAGCACCACCGCGAAGGCGCGCTGCGCCTCATGAAGCTGGACCCGGCCAGCGCCACGCGCGCCGACGCCGAGGCCGCGATGGCCGGTTGGCGCGCGATCGATTTCGAATCGGCCGCCGCCGCCCAAGGCCTCGTGGCCACCGCGCTGCGCCGCTTCGACGAATGGGACGCCACGCCCCATGGGCAGGCGATCGCGGCCCAGCCGCTCTTCACCATCGAGCGCATCGGCGATGCACCGCCGCGCGTGCTGCCGCCGCTGCAGGGCGACCAGTGCCCGCTCGAAGGCCTGCGCGTGCTCGACCTCACACGCATCCTCGCGGGACCGGTCGGCGGCCGGGCGCTGGCGGCCTATGGCGCCGACGTGATGCTGGTCAATTCGCCGAACCTGCCGAACATCGAATCCATCGCCGACACCAGCCGCGGCAAGCTCTCGACGCACGTGGACCTGTGCACGGATGAAGGTCGCGCCGTGCTGCACGGCCTCGTCGCCGACGCGCATGTCTTCGTGCAGGGCTACCGCCCCGGCGGCATCGCGGCGCTGGGCTTCGGCCCCGAGGCGCTGGCGCGCGAGCGGCCGGGCATCGTCTGTGTCTCGCTCACGGCCTACGGCACGCAGGGGCCGTGGGCCGATCGGCGCGGCTTCGATTCGCTGGTGCAGACCGCCATGGGCTTCAACCATGCCGAAGGCGAGGCCGCGGGCGACGGCAAGCCGCGCCCGATGCCAATGCAGATCCTCGACGAAGCCAGCGGCTACCTGATCGCCCTGGGCGCCGCCGCGGCACTGTGGCGCCAGCAGCAGGAGGGCGGCAGCTGGCATGTGCAGGTGTCGCTGGCGCAGACGGGGCAGTGGCTGCGCGGGCTGGGCCGCGTGGACGGCGGGCTGTCGATCGCGCGGGCCGATGTTGCGCCGTACGTCGAGACCTCGGCCTCGGGCTTCGGCGAACTGGCGGCGGTGCGCCACAGCGCGCAGCTGTCACGCACGCCGGCGGCCTGGCCCCGGCCGTCGATGCCACCGGGCAGCCATCCGCCGGTGTGGCCTGCCGCTGCCGGGGGATGAGAAACTGGGCGCATGGCCTATCTAGACATCGACAACCTCCAGAGCATTTTTCTTGACGACGAGGCGCTGCGCGCACGGCATCTGCAGCGCCAGCCTTGCGGGGCCCTGAACATCACGAGCGGCCGCATCGTGGCCTGCGATCCGCTGGTGCAACCCGAGCGCGAGCCTTTCGTTCGCAGCGTGAGCGGGCGGGGCGCATTCCCCGTCGAGATGCTGCAAGGTGGCGGCCGCCATGCACTGGCCGTGCTGTGGCTGCGTGAGCGAGGCAGCCTGCAGGCGAACGATCTGCACTGGGAGGCGGCGCTGCTCGAAGGGCAATCGCAGGACGAACTCGGCAGCGACGAGTTCTATGGCTACCCGGTCGATGCCGGCGTCGGCTGCTTCATGGACGCCGACGGCGCCAAGGCCATGGCCGAGCGCGAGGCGCGCGAGTCCGCCACCAACCCCGAGTACGTGAGCTACTACGACGACGTGCTCGGTGCTGACCTGGCTTCGTCCGACATCGCCGACCACTACCCGCTGGGCGCGGGCAGCGCGAACAACGTGCTGATCTTCAGCGCCGGCTGGGGCGACGGCAGCTACCCGAGCTTCTGGGCGCTCGACGCGGCGGGCGAACCCGTGGCGCTCGTGACCGATTTCATGGTCATGCAGGGCGGCGACGCGCGCGACGAGGACGACAAGCGCGGCGACGCCTACCTGGCCAGCCTCTCGCCCGAGAAACTGGCGGCGCTCGAGGCCTTGGGCGCGGCGGCGGTCCAGGGCGATGCGGCGGCGATCCAGCCCCTGCTCGCCGGCGGGCTCGCGCAGCCCAACGAGATCATCCCCTCGCTCGGCGAGACCGCGATCATGAGCGCCATCCGCATGAACCAGCTCGACGCGCTGCGCGTGCTGCTGGCGGCGCTGCCGGGCCAACTGCCAATGCCGCCGCAGTTCTACCGGATGGACGAGGAGGAGAGTTACCTCGACTACGCGCGCCGGCTCAAGAAGCCGCGCGTGGAAGGGCTGATCGAGCTGCTCGAAAAGGCGGCGGCGCCGGCGCCGACGGCCAAGCCTGGATTCCTGAAGCGCCTGTTTTCCTGAGAGTGCGAACTTGAACCGTCAAGAACTCCTTGACGGTTGCTTCTTCAATCGCGAATCGGTCACTTCGTGTTCGCCGTGCTGTCAGGTAGCAGGACTTGCTGTTGCGCCGTGGCCGTCGCGCGCAGAAATTCCCACACCGTCTGCATGCGCGCCAAATGCTTGGTCTCCGCCGGCATCGACATCCAGAAGGTCCGCGTGAAGTTCGCCGCGTCCGGCAGCACCGGCTTGAGCGCGCGGTCGTCCTGCGCGATGAACGCCGGCAGCACCGCGATCCCCGCACCCGCCGCCACCGCCCGGTGCTGCGCCAGCACGCTGGTGCTGCGCAGCGCAAAGCTGTCGGGGCGGTGCAGTTCGTCCAGGTACTGCAGCTCCTTGCTGAACAGCAGGTCGTCCACGTAGCTGATGAAGGTGTGGCCGCGCAGGTCTTCGCGCGTCTTGATGGGCTTGTGTGCGGCCAGGTACTGCTTCGAGGCGTACAGGCGCAGCGTGTAGTCGGTGAGCTTGGTCACCACCACCGGCCCGCGCGCCGGCCGTTCGAGCGAGATCACGATGTCGGCCTCGCGCCGCGACAGGTGTACCAGCCGCGGCATCGCGAGCAGGTCGATGGTGAGCTTGGGGTGCTGCACCGCGAACAGCGCCAGCTGCGGCGCCAGCACCACGGTGCCGAAGCCCTCGGTGGCGCCGATGCGCACCAGCCCCGACAGGCCTTCCTGCGAGGCCGGCGCAGTGCTCTCCACGGCCTGAAAGGCGCTCTCCATCGCCTCGACCTGGGGCTGCAACCGGCGGCCGGCCTCGGTGAGCCGGTGGCCGCCGGCCTCGCGCGAAAAGAGGGGCGCGCCCACCTCCTTTTCGAGCGCCTGGATGCGCCGCGCGACGGTGGTGTGGTCGACCTCCAGCCGGCGCGCCGCGCTCATCAGCGTGCCCGAGCGGGCGAGTTCGAGAAAGTAGCGCAGGTTGTCCCAGTCCATGTGCGTCCGGCCTTGTGTGCGGTGGGATGCGGTGCTTTGCATTTTTGCAAAGCGATGACGCATATTTGTCTATTGTCATGGCAAATCTGCAAAGCTAGGATGCAGGCTGCACCGGTTCGAACCGGTCCCGTATTCACAGGAGACAAACCCCCATGGACGCCACCACCACCCCCTCGACCCAGGTCGCCACCGTCAAGCTGCTGATCGGCGGCAAGTTCGTCGAATCGAAGACCACCGAATGGCGCGACGTCGTCAACCCGGCCACGCAGCAGGTGCTGGCCCGCGTGCCCTTCGCCACGCAAGCCGAACTCGACGCCGCCGTGGCCTCCGCCAAGGAAGCCTTCAAGACCTGGCGCAAGACGCCCCTGGGCGCGCGCGCCCGCATCTTCCTGAAGCTGCAGCAGCTCATCCGCGAAAACATGGGCGAGCTGGCCGCGATCCTCACGGCCGAGCAGGGCAAGACGCTGCCGGACGCTGAAGGCGACGTGTTCCGCGGCCTCGAAGTGGTCGAGCACGCCTCGAACATCGGCAACCTGCAACTGGGCGAGCTGGCCAACAACGTGGCCAACGGCGTCGACACCTACACGCTGCTGCAGCCGCTGGGCGTGTGCGCCGGCATCACGCCGTTCAACTTCCCCGCCATGATCCCGCTGTGGATGTTCCCGATGGCCATCGTCACCGGCAACACCTTCGTGCTCAAGCCCTCCGAACAAGACCCGATGGTCACGATGCGCCTGTGCGAACTGGCGCTCGAAGCCGGCGTGCCGCCCGGCGTGCTGAACGTGGTGCACGGCGGTGAAGCGGTCGTCAACGGCATCTGCGACCACAAGGACATCAAGGCGATCAGCTTCGTCGGCTCGACCAAGGTCGGCACGCACGTCTACAACCGCGCCACGCTGGCCGGCAAGCGCGCGCAATGCATGATGGGCGCGAAGAACCACGCCATCGTGATGCCCGACGCCAACAAGGAGCAGACGCTCAACGCACTGGCCGGCGCGAGCTTCGGTGCAGCCGGTCAGCGCTGCATGGCCGTGTCGGTCGCGGTGCTGGTGGGCGAGGCGCGCAACTGGGTGCCCGAACTCATCGAGAAGGCGAAGACGCTGAAGATCGGCGCGGGCACTGAAAAGGGCGTGGACGTGGGCCCGCTGGTGTCGTGCGCAGCGTACGACCGCGTGAACAGCCTCATCGAACGCGGCGAAGCCGACGGCGCCAAGCTGGTGCTCGACGGCCGCAAGCCCACCGTGCCCGGCTACGAGAAGGGCAACTTCGTCGGCCCGACGATCTTCACCGGCGTGAAGCCCGGCATGACGATCTACGAACAGGAAGTGTTCGGCCCCGTGCTGTGCATTGCCGACGCCGAGACCATCGACGAAGCCATCGACCTGATCAACAGCAACCCGAACGGCAACGGCACGGCGATCTTCACGCAGTCGGGCGCCGCGGCGCGCCGCTTCCAGGAAGACATCGACGTGGGCCAGGTGGGCATCAACGTGCCGATCCCGGTGCCGGTCCCGATGTTCTCGTTCACCGGTTCGCGCGCTTCGAAGCTCGGCGACCTGGGCCCGTACGGCAAGCAGGTCATCATGTTCTACACGCAGACCAAGACCGTGACGGCACGCTGGTTCGACGACAGCACCGTCTCGCACGGCGTCAACACCACGATCAGCCTCAAGTGAGGCAGGGGCTTCGTGTCTCAGCCTGGGCCGCCGCGGCGGCGCTTGCCCTGCTGGCCGGCGGGGCGCGGGCGGCCGGCTCCGACGAGCCGGTCGACTGCAATCCCAACGGCAACCAGCAGCAGATGAACGACTGCGCGCTGCGCGATTTCCGCGCGGCCGACGCCGAGCTCAACATCCGCTACGGCGAGGTGATGAAGACGCTCTCGCCGCAGATGCGCGTCGCGCTGCGCACCGAGCAGCGGACCTGGCTCAAGGGCCGCGACCCCGGATGCAAGCGGGCCGCAAAGGCGAACGAAGGCGGCTCGATCTGGCCGCTGGTGTTCAACGCGTGCCTGGAAAAATCGACCCGCAAACGCACCGCCGAACTGGACCTCTGGAAGGGTCGTCAACCATGAATTTCGAACTGTCCGAAGAACAGAACGCCTTTGCACAGACCGCGCGCGATTTCGCGCAGGCCGAGTTCGCGCCGCACGCCGCGCAGTGGGACGCCGAGGCGGTCTTTCCGCGCGAGGCCATCGCCAAGGCCGGCGAGCTGGGCTTTTGCGGCCTGTACGCGCCCGAGCGCATCGGCGGCCTTGGGCTGCCGCGGCTCGACTCGGCGCTGGTGTTCGAGGAAATGGCCGCGGTCGACCCCTCGACCACGGCCTTCATCACGATCCACAACATGGCGACGTGGATGCTCGGCACCTGGGCCACCGATGCCGTGGCGCAGCAGTGGGGCGAAGACCTCACGAGCGGGCGCAAGCTGGCGTCGTACTGCCTGACCGAACCGGGCGCGGGCTCCGACGCTGGGTCGCTCAAGACGCGCGCCGAGTTGCAGGGCGCCGAATACGTCATCAACGGCAACAAGGCCTTCATCTCCGGCGCCGGCTCGACCGACGTGCTGGTGCTCATGGCCCGCACGGGCGGCGCAGGTGCCAGCGGCATCTCGGCCTTCGCGGTGCCGGCCGACGCGCCCGGCGTGAGCTACGGCAAGAAGGAACACAAGATGGGCTGGAACAGCCAGCCCACGCGCACCATCAACTTCGACAACGTGCGCGTGCCCGCGCAGAACCTGCTGGGCAAGGAAGGCGAGGGCTTTCGCATCGCCATGAAGGGCCTTGACGGCGGGCGCATCAACATCGCGACCTGCTCGGTGGGCGCGGCGCAGGGCGCGCTCGACGCAGCGCGCCGCTACCTGCACGAGCGCCAGCAGTTCGGCAAGCCGATCGCGAGCTTCCAGGCGCTCCAGTTCAAGCTGGCCGACATGGCGACCGAGCTGGTGGCCGCGCGGCAGATGGTGCGGCTGGCCGCCAGCAAGCTCGACGCGGGCCATGCGGATGCGAGCACCTATTGCGCGATGGCCAAGCGCTTCGCGACCGACGCGGGCTTCAATGTCTGCAACGACGCGCTGCAACTGCACGGCGGCTACGGCTACCTGAGCGAGTTCCCGCTCGAGCGCCTGGTGCGCGACACGCGCGTGCACCAGATCCTCGAAGGCACCAACGAAATCATGCGCGTCATCGTTGCGCGAAAATTGCTGGAAGGCGACAGCGACATCCGCTGACCCCGCCGCACCCAGGACCTGAAAACAATGACCGACAACGTAGTTCTCTTCAACGAAATCAAGACCGCCGGCGGCCAGCGTTTTGCCGTGGCCACGCTCAATGCGCCGGCTTCGCTCAACGCGCTGTCCGTGGACATGGTGCGCCTGCTCACGCCCAAGCTGCGCGAATGGGCGGCCGACGCCGGCATCGTCGGCGTGCTGCTCGACGCGGCGGGCGAGAAGGCCTTCTGCGCCGGCGGCGACCTGCGCCAGCTCTACCAGACGCTGCTCGACTGCGGTCCCGAACGCAACACCTACGCTGAAGACTTCTTCCGCGAGGAGTACGAGCTCGACCACCTGATCCACACCTTCCCCAAGCCCTTCCTGTGCTGGGGCCACGGCATCGTGATGGGCGGCGGCGTGGGCCTGCTGGCGGGCGCCTCGCACCGCGTGATGACGCTGCAAAGCCGCATCGCCATGCCCGAGATCAACATCGGCCTGTACCCCGACGTGGGCGGCAGCTGGTTCCTGCGCCGCACGCCGGGCCGCACGGGCCTGTTCCTGGCGCTCACGGCCGCCAACATCAACGCGCACGACACCATCTTCTGTGGCCTCGCCGACGTGCTGGTGCCGCACGAGCGCAAGGGCGCGGTGATCGAGGCCATCGCGTCCACGCAGTGGGCCGGCGGCGACGCCAAGGCCGACCGCGCCACGCTGTCGCGCATCCTGGCCCAGGCGGGCGAGGGCGCCGAAATGCCCGCGTCGAAGGTGCGCGAGCACTACGACACCATCAACGCGCTGATGGCCGGCGACGACCTGCTCGACATCGCCAGGCGCCTGCGTGACGTGCAAAGCGACGACGCCTGGCTGCAGACTGCTTCGAAGACTTTCACCAAGGGCGCGCCGAGCTCCATCGCGCTGAGCTTCGAGCTCTGGCAGCGCGTGCCGCGCATGTCGCTGGCCGAGGTGTTCCGCCTCGAGTACTGGGCGTCGCTGGGCTTTTGCGCGAACAAGGATTTCGCCGAAGGCATCCGCGCCGTGCTGGTCGACAAGGATCGCAACCCGCGCTGGAACCCCGCCACGCTCGAAGAGATCACGCCGGCCTTCGTCGAAGACCACCTGCGTCCGCGCGGCGAGATGCCGGCGGAACTGGCCTCGCTGACCTGACCGGCCCCATTCCCTGCACAGAACAACGGAGACAAGACACATGAAGATCGCATTCATCGGCCTGGGCAACATGGGCGGCCCGATGGCCCTGAACCTGCACAAGGCAGGCCACACGCTCAGCGCCTTCGACCTCTCGGCCGAAGCCTGCAAGAAGTTCGCTGCCGCAGGCCTGCCGATCGCCAAGTCGGCGGCCGAGACCGTGGCCGGCGCCGAGGTGGTGATCAGCATGCTGCCCGCCAGCGCGCACGTCGAGGGCCTGTTCCTCGGCGGCGCCGGCAAGCCCGGCCTGCTCGACAGCATCCAGGCCGGCACGCTCGTGATCGACAGCAGCACCATCGCCGCTGCCACCTCGCGCAAGGTGGCCGAGGCCGCCGCCGCCAAGGGCGTCGCGATGATCGATGCGCCCGTGTCGGGCGGCACCGGCGGCGCCATTGCCGGCACGCTGACCTTCATGGTCGGCGGCGACACCAAGGACCTGGAGCGCGCGCGCCCGGTGCTCGAGAAGATGGGCGCCAACATCTTCCACGCCGGCGCGGCCGGTGCGGGCCAGACCGCCAAGATCTGCAACAACATGCTGCTCGGCATTTTGATGATCGGCACCTCGGAAGCGCTCGCGCTGGGCGTGGCCAACGGGCTCGACCCGAAGGTGCTGTCCGAAATCATGCGCCGCAGCTCGGGCGGCAACTGGGCGCTCGAGAAGTACAACCCCGTGCCCGGCGTGATGGAAGCCGCGCCGGCCTCGAAGAACTACGCCGGCGGCTTCGGCACCGACCTGATGCTCAAGGACCTGGGCCTGGCGCAGGAGAACGCCACCGCCGTGCGCGCGGCCACGCCGCTGGGCGGCCTGGCGCGCAGCCTGTACGCGGCGCACAGCCTCGCGGGGCACGGCGCGCTCGATTTCTCGAGCGTGCTGAAGCTGGTTCAGAAGGCCGGCTGAACGGCGCGCCGGCCGCGCCGCGCCATCGCGAGCAGCAGGCCGGCCGCCACGAGGTTGGCGCCGATCGCCACGACGATCGGCAGCAGGTAGCTGCGCGTGAGGTCGAAGGCGAAACCCGCGGCGCTCGGCCCGATCAGCGTGCCGATGGCCACGCTGGTGTACAGGATGCCGATGATCGCGCCGATGTGGCGCCCGCCGAACCAGTCCATCACCAGCGCGGGCAGCAGCGCCACGAAGCCGCCGTAGAACACGCCGTAGGCAAAGGCGAACAGGGCCAGCCCCCAGAACCCGCCCGACACGGCCCACACCACCAGCGACAACGCCATGCCCGCCGACATCAGCGGCAGCGCATGGTCGCGGCCCATGCGGTCGGCCAGCCCGCCCAGGAAGAAGCGGCCCGCCGTGCTGCCCACGCCGATCGCGCCGAGCAGCAGCACCGCCGACGACGCGGCCACGCCGTGGTCGAGCGCGTAGGGCACCAGGTGCACGAAGGGCACGAACAAGCCGAACGAGCTGACGAGGCAGGCCGCGTACAGCCCCGCGAAACGGCCTGAGCCCGCGGCCTCGCGCACCGAGGCGCCGGGCGGCAACGCGGTGGGCGCTTGCGCCTGCGGCGGATCGCCATCAGGTCCGAGGCCGCGTGCGCGCGGGTCGTTCTCGACCAGGAGCGCCATGCCCACGCCCACCACGGCCGCGAGCACGCCGAGCGCCAGGTAGGCGTCGCGCCAGCCCAGCGTGTCGATGAGCCACGAGGCCAGCGGCGGCATGGCCAGCGTGCCCACGCCGATGCCGCTCACGGCGAGCCCCGAGGCGAAGCCGCGCTGGCGCACGAACCAGCGCTGCACCGCGCCCAGCACCGGCACGTACGAGGCGCCCACGCCGAGACCGACGCCGAGTCCGTAGGCCCAGAAGATCTGCGTCAGGCTGCGCGCCTGCCCCGCGAGCACCAGCCCGAGGCCGACCAGCACCATGCCCGCGACCGCGAGTCGCCGCGCGCCCCAGCGGTCGGCCAGCGGGCCGCTGAACACGCCGAGCCCGAAGTACAGGAAGCCGGCGAGCGAGAACACCAGCGACACCTCGCCGCGCGAGGCGCCGAAGTCGCGCTGCAGCGCATCGAGGAACGCGCTGAAGGTGTAGGCGCAGCCGAAGCCCACGAACATCACGGCGAAGGCGCCGGCGACCACGAGCCAGCCGTGGAAGAAGCGAGGGCGCGGCGCGGCGGGGGAGTCGGGCGTGTTCGGCGATGTCATGGGGCGATCCGTGGTGGTGGTCGATCTTCAGGCCGTGCACCACCACGCACTGGCCGGATTCGGACGTGATCCTCCCGCCATCGGGTTCACAGCAATTCGATCCCCGGCAGGCTCTTGAAGCAGCTCTCGCGCGTGACGCGCACGAAGTCGTCCAGCCAGGGCCGCGCCGACGTCGCCTGCGTGCAGGCCATGTACAGCCGCCCCGTCAGGCCCCGGGCGCCCACGCGGCGCGCCGTGACGTAGCCGCGGTCGAGGTAATTCTGCACCGCCCACAGCGGCAGCGTCGCCACGCCGCGCCCGCTGGCCACCAGCTGCAGCATTGCCACCGTGAGCTCGGTCGTGCGCCGGTGCGCGGGCTCGACGCCGGCGGGCGCCAGCACCTGGCGCACGATGTCGAGCATTTCGTCGGGCACGGGGTAGGTGATGAGCGTCTGGTCGGCGAAGTGCCGGGCCGTGAGGTGCGCCTTGGCCGTCAGCGCATGGTCGTTGGCGAGCAGCGCGACGATCTCGAAGCGGAAGAGCGCGTGGTAGTCGACCGTTTCATCGGGGTCTTCCTCGGAGACGATCGCCACCTCGGCGCGGTTCTGCATCACGAGCGCGATCGGGTCGGGGTGGAAGCCCGAGACGATGTCCAGCTCGATCTCGGGCCAGCGCTGGCGGAAGGCGTCCATCGCGGGCATCAGCCAGTCGAAGCAGGTGTGGCACTCGACCACGATGCGCAGCTGGCCGCTGCGCCCCAGCGCCAGCCGCGCCACGTCGCGCTCGGCCTCTTCGACGAGCGGCAGCGCGGTGTCGGCCAGCTGCAGCAGCCGCAGCCCCGTGGTGCTGAACTGCGGCGGCACCGACTTGCGTTCGAACAGCTGCGCGCCGTAGCGCTCTTCGAGCAGCTTGATCTGGTGCGACAGCGCCGACTGCGTGAGGTTGAGCAGCTGCGCCGCGCGCACCAGGCTGCCGGTGTCGCGCAACGCGGCCAGCGTGCGCAGGTGGCGGATCTCGAGGATGGACTGCATCATGAAAATGATTCAAGCGAACGGGCAAAAGGTTTCGTTTGAATCATATGCTCCAAACGCCGACCATCACCGGTTTCCAAGACCAGCGACCGGATTACCTGCAATGACCACCCGTACCCACACCCTCGGCTTTCCGCGCATGGGCGCCCACCGGGAACTCAAGTTCGCCCTCGAGAAGCACTGGCGCGGCGAGACCGGCCACGCCGCGCTCGAAGCCGTCGGCGAGGCGCTGCGCGCGCGCCACTGGCAGGCGCAGCGCGACGCGGGGCTCGACTTCGTGACCGTGGGCGACTTCGCCTTCTACGACCACGTGGCCAACCACATCCAGCTGCTGGGCTGCGAGCCGGCGCGCTTCGGCTTCAGCGGCGACGAGCCCGAGCTGTCGCGCTACTTCAAGATGGCGCGCGGCGTGGAAGACGAAGCGGGCCACGTGCACGACGACAGCTGCACCCACGGCGCCGAAGGCACCTTCGCGCTCGAGATGACCAAGTGGTTCGACACCAACTACCACTACCTCGTGCCCGAGTTCGATGCGGCCACGCAGTTCAGGCTCGCGTCCACGCGCCTGTTCGACGAGGTCGCGCAGGCGCAGCAGGCCGGCCACGCGGTCAAGGCCGTGCTGCTCGGGCCGCTGAGCTTCCTGTACCTGGGCAAGGAAAAGGCGGCGGGCTTCGACCGCTTCTCGCTGCTCGAATCGCTGCTGCCCGTGTACGAGCAGGTGCTCGGCCGGCTCAAGCAGCAGGGCGTGGAATGGGTGCAGATCGACGAGCCGATCCTGGGCCTCGACCTGCCCGAGGCCTGGCGCAACGCCTTCGAGCGCGTGTACTGGCAGATCGCGCGCAATGCGCCGAAGCTGCTGCTGGCGAGCTACTTCTCGCCGCTGTCCGAGAACCTGCGCCTGGCCTGCCAGCTGCCCGTGGCCGGCCTGCACGTCGATGCCGTGCGCGCGCCGCAGGAGCTGACCGGCGTGGCCGACTGGCTGCCGGCGCACAAGGTGCTGTCGGTCGGCGTGGTCGACGGCCGCAACATCTGGCGCACCGACGTCGACGTGGCGCTGGGCAAGCTCAGGCCCGTGGCCGAGAAGCACCAGGGCGAGCTGTGGATCGCGCCGTCGTGCTCGCTGCTGCACGTGCCGTTCAGCCTCGCGGCCGAGACGAAGCTCGACACCGAACTGAAGTCGTGGCTCGCCTTCGCGATCGAGAAGCTCGACGAGCTGCGCGTGCTGCGTGCGGCCGTCGAGGGCAACGAAGCCTCGGTGGCCGCCGAACTCACGGCCGCCCGTGCAGCCGTGGCCGCGCGCCGCGCCAGCCCGCGCGTGCACCGCGCCGACGTGGCGTTGCGCCTGGCGCGCAGCGTGGCCGGCGACGACCGCCGCGCGTCCGCTTTCCCGCAGCGCCAGCAGCTGCAGCGCACGCGCTTCGCACTGCCCGCGCTGCCGACCACCACCATCGGCTCGTTCCCGCAGACCGCCGAGATCCGCGCAGCCCGCGCCGCCTTCAAGCGCGGCGAGCTCGATGCCGCCGGCTATCGCGAGAAGATGCGCGCCGAGATCGCACTGGCCGTGCGCAAGCAGGAAGAACTCGGCATCGACGTGCTGGTGCACGGTGAGGCCGAGCGCAACGACATGGTCGAGTACTTCGGCGAGCAGCTCGACGGCTTTGCCTTCACCGCCAACGGCTGGGTGCAGTCGTACGGCTCGCGCTGCGTGAAGCCGCCGGTGATTTTCGGCGACGTGGCGCGTCCGGCCGCGATGACGGTCGAATGGACTGCTTATGCGCAGAGCCTCACCAAGTTGCCGATGAAGGGCATGCTGACCGGCCCCGTGACCATCCTGCAGTGGTCCTTCGTGCGCGACGACCAGCCGCGCGCCACCACCTGCGAGCAGATCGCGTGGGCGATCCGCGACGAGGTGAACGACCTCGAGGGCGCGGGCATCGGCATCATCCAGATCGACGAACCCGCCATCCGCGAAGGCCTGCCGCTGCGCCGCGCGGGCTGGCCGGCCTACCTGAAGGCGGCCACGCGCGCCTTCCGGATCAGCGCCTCGGGCGTGCGCGATCAGACGCAGATCCACACTCACATGTGCTATTCGGAGTTCAACGACATCCTGCCGGAGATCGCCGCGATGGACGCCGACGTGATCACCATCGAGACCAGCCGCTCGGACATGGAGCTGCTGCGCGGCTTCGGCGGCGAGGGCGGCTTTCGCTACCCGAACGAGATCGGCCCCGGCGTGTACGACATCCACTCGCCGCGCGTGCCCTCGGTCGACGAGATCGTGCGCCTCATGCGCAAGGCCGCGCAGGTGGTGCCGGGCGAGAACCTCTGGATCAACCCCGACTGCGGCCTCAAGACCCGCGGCTGGCCCGAGACCGAGGCGGCGCTGTCGAACATGGTGGCGGCCGCGAAGCTGCTGCGCGGGGAGCTGGCGCAGGCCTGATGAAGGGCGCGGGATCGGGGCGTGCCAATAATGCGGGATGTCCTTGCTGTCCCGCCTGTCGTCGCCCCGTTGCCTCTTGTTGCTGTCGTTGCTCCTCGCCCCCTTGACGGGGTGGACGCAGGACCGCGCGCAGGCCTTGCTCCAGTTCGAGGGCGTGCAGGCGCGCTACCAGAACGCCTACGGCCCCGGTGCCGTGTCGCGCGGCGCGCGCGAGCTGCTGGAGCCGCCCGACCTGGCCATGGCCGAGAAGGCCCTGCAGTCGCTCGACGTGGCGGCCGGTCGTGCCTTCGACGTGAACGCCTCGGTGGCCGCGATCCGTCAGGACGTGGCGGCGGCCGGGCAGGGCGCCGCCGCGCCGGCGCCGCAGGTGCTGGAGGCCGTGGCGCGCCTGGCGAAGCTGCGCGCCGACTACGCCGCGATGGACGAGCCCGGCAAGGTGACCTTCTTCCATCAACAGCACGCGCGGCCGGCCGACCCGGCGCGCGTCGAACTGCTGTCGCGCATGACGGTGGCTGAGGCGCGCGAGATCGATTTCTCGAGCCAGCTGCTCATGAGCGCGGTGGTCAAGCAGCTGGCGCGCGGGAATGCCGGGCAGTTCAGTTCGCTGCCCGACCGCACGCTCGACACCGCGCTCGACTCGCTCTGGTCGCGCGGCGTCACCTCGCCGCGCCCGCGCAACCTGATGACCGTGGCGCGCGAGTTCGAAAAGCTGGTCACGCAAGCGCTGCTGCTGGCGCTGCCCGACGCCGACGTGGCCGCCTTGCTGGCCTGGCGCAACGAACCGCAGGCCGCCGCCGAACGCGAGGCGCTGCTCGGCAGCTACCGCGCCGAGGTCAAGGGCAGCGGCGCGGTCGCGATCCGCACGCTGGTGCGCAGCTGGGGGCGGCCCTGAGACTTGACGAAAGCGCGCCAAAGTTTGCAAACTCGGGGGCGTTTGTACGAAAAAGTTTCACGCGAACCCCGCATGTCGGAAAGTTCCCCGTGATTGTTTCAATTCCGTGAACACTGCGATTCAGATTGACTGGGGTTTACCCTAGGAATTTGGCGCACACTTCAGGGCATCCAAAGCCCGATCAAGAAGGAATTGAAATGAAGACCTCGAACATCCTCGCCGCCGCCGCTCTCTCCCTGCTCGCCGCCGCTGGCGCCGCCCACGCAGAGACCTACGAAGGCGTTCACGCCGTGACCTCCGGCTACAGCCGTGCCGACGTGGCACCGCAAGCCGTGGCCGCCGCCCGTGCCGGCAACGAATACAGCGACGCCGTGTCGGCCAGCGTGGCCCCCGTGCTGGCCTCGTCGGTGGACCGCGCCTCGGTCCGTGCCGAAGCCGTGGCAGCCGCCCACGCTCCCGGCCAGAACCTGCGCCGCGAATCCTTCGCCGGCAGCGTGATCCCCTCGCAGGCACGCAGCTTCACGCGCCAGGCTGGCCTGTGATCGACGGCGGCGCGAGCCGCCTCGGTTAGCAAGACCACCACCCGAAAAGACCGGACCGTGCGACAGCACCGTCCGGTTTTTTCACGTCTGTGCTGTGCTCAGGTGCGCCGATGGCTGCGGTGGCAGTGGCAGTCGGGCGCGTGGTCGTCGACGATGCCCGTGGCCTGCATCCAGGCATAGACGATCACCGGGCCGACGAACTTGAAGCCGCGTTGCTTCAGTGCCTTCGACATCGTTTCGGACAGCGGCGTCTGCGTGGGCACCGTGCCCGTCGTGTTGACGACCGGCTGGCCGCCCGCCAGGCCCCAGACGAAATCGGAGAAATCTTCGCCCGCCGCCTGCATGGCCAGGTAGGCCTTCGCGTTGCCGATGGCGGCCTCGATCTTGGCGCGCGAGCGCACGATGCCCGCGTTTTGCATCAGGCGCTCGACGTCGGCCGGCGTGAAGCGCGCCACCGTCTCGGGCACGAAACCCTCGAAGGCCGCACGGAAGGCGTCGCGCTTGCGCAGGATGGTGAGCCACGACAGGCCGGCCTGGAAGCCGTCGAGCATCAGCTTTTCCCACAGCGCGCGGCTGTCGCGTTCGGGCACGCCCCATTCGGCGTCGTGGTAGCTGGCCAGCAGCGGATCGGTGCGGGCCCAGGCGCATCGCGGGGGCGAAGATTGGCTGTCGTTGTGAGGCATGGCTCGGCTATCGTCGGGGGATGTTTCGGAATGAGGGGGTGACCCTGATGCAGCAGTCTCGTTTTTCATTGTCGGCGCTTTCGCTGGCCCTCATGGCGCTCGCCGTCGCTGTCCCGGCCGGTGCCGAGACCCTGAAGAAGCCAGCGCTCGACCAGCTCGCCGCCGCCTGGAAGGGCGGCCGCACGGCGCCCGATTTCAAGGCCTTTCTGGCGCAGGCCGCGCAGGCCCAGCTCGCGCTGCAGCCCAGCGTGGCGGCCTACACCGGCGGCAAGGCGCTGGCGGGCGACGACCTTGTCAACATCGCGCGCCTGCTCGGCCTGTACAACCGGCTGCAGAACCAGCAGGCCGTGATCGCCAGCATCGGCACCATGGTGGCCTTGCCCACGGTACGCAACGTGCAGGTGCCGCCGAACGAGAGCCCGCCGATGGTCGCGTTCGGCCAGCTGGTCGAGAAGATGGCGAAGGATTTCGGGCTGGGCTACCGCAACGTCGACGGCCGCATCTTCGAGGTGAGCCTGAAGGGCCGGGGCAGCGAGGAGTTCGGCATCCTCACGCACGCCGACGTGGTGCCGGCCGTGCTCTCCGAATGGGTGCTCGACGACGGCACGCGCCTCGATCCCTTCGCGATGACGCGCGTGGGCGACTTCCTCTACGGGCGCGGCACCATCGACGACAAGGGCTCCATCGCCGCCGTGCTCTACGCCATGAAGGCCGTGAAGGACAGCGGCCTGCCGGTGGAGCGCGGCGTGCGCCTGATGATCGAGACCACCGAGGAAACCGGCGGCGACGCGATGCAGTACTACCGCGACAAGACGCCGCTGCCGGCCTACAACATCGTGCTCGACAGCAAGTACCCCGCGGTCGTGGCCGAGAAGGGCTCGGGCGCGCTCAAGGTGTTCTTCCCTGCGGAAGCGGCCGACCCCGCTGCAATGGCCACCACCGCCATCGCCGCGATGAGCGGCGCGGCCTCGGCCAACGCCATTCCCCAGACCGCGACCGCCACGCTCAAGGGCGGCGACCTCGCGGCCGTGGCCGCGAAGCTCGAGGCCGCCAAGGCCGCCTTCGTGCGCAAGTACGAAAGCCAGGGCGGCAAGTTCGCGATCGATATCGCGCGCGGCGCCGAGGCCGTCGAGCTGAAGGTCACGGGCACCTCGGCCCACGGCTCGCGGCCCGAAGAGGGCGTGAACCCCGTGCCGCGTCTGGCGCTGTTCCTGAAGGAGTCCGGCGTGCCGCTGGCGGCCAACCCCTACCTGCGCGCCGTGCAGTACATCGACGCGCTCTACGGCACCGGCTACCTCGGCGAGAAGATGGGGCTGGGCTACCAGGACGACTTCATGGGCCCGCTCACGATGTCGCCCACGCTGGTGCGCATGGGCGCCGACGGCCGCCTCGAGGTGACGGCCAACGTGCGCATGCCGCGCGGCCGCACGCCCGACGAACTGAAGGCGCAGGTGGCGGCCAAGGTCAACGGCTGGGCCACGGCCAGCCAGGTGAAGCTGGAGCTGGCCTACGACCAGGGCAACTGGATGGCGCGCGATCCGAAGGGCGCATGGCTCTCGACCCTGCTCAACATCTTCGGCGACACCACCGGCCTCGAAGCCAAGCCCGTGCCCACCGCTGGCAGCACCACGGCCAAGCTGATGCCCAACGCCATCAACTTCGGCCCCGCGATGCCCGGCAAGAAGTACACGGCGCACAACGCCAAGGAATACAAGGAAGTGCCCGACCTCGACGCCGACATGCAGATGTTCACCGAGATGCTGGTACGCATCGGCAACCTGCAGCAGATGCAGTAGTGGCCCGCGCTGCGGCGCGGCGCGTCAGGATTTCGATTTCGCAAGGGGCACCAGCGGTGCCCCGTTCTTCGTCTTGGCCTGGATTTCCGCGATGGTGCGCCGCATCGCGACGAAGCGTTTGGCGGAGCTCGGCGGGGTGCTCATGAAGCCCTTCTTTTTCGCGCCGGCCGTGTGCACCCCGAGTTCGCGCCAGATCCGTTCGGCGCCGTCGATGTCGTAGCCCGCCGCGGCCACCATGTAGAGGCCGAGGTAGTCGGCCTCGGCGTCGAACTGCTGCGAGAAGGGCGACGACAGCGCCTCTTGCGCCAGCCCGGTGCCGCCCAGCGCGCCATCCACGATGCCGGCCGCGATGCCCACCGCGCGCGTCTTGCCGCCATGCGACAGCACGCCGTTGGCCAGCTCGTGCCCCAGCACGATCGCGAGGTCGCGGTTGTCGGGAAAGAAGCGCATCAGCGCCGAGTTGACGACGATCTCGTGCCCATCGTTCTCCGCATGGACCTCGTTCTTCATGCGCGTGACGGCGGTGTAGTTGCACGCCGTGGTGTACGGCAGGTGCAGCGCCGTCGACTGGCCCTCGCGCTGCACCATGGCTTCCAGCCAGCCTTCGCGCCGGGCGGGTTTGGCGCGCGCGGCGTCGACCAGCACGTCGTTGAGCCGATCGATCCCTTTCTCGCCGGCGGGCAGCGGCTTGCCGCCGACGGACAGCAGCACGTCCCCGGCGCGCAGCGGTGTGGCCGGCGCTTGCTTCCGGTCGAGCGTCCACAGCACGGTCAGCCGGTCGTCCAGGAGCAGGGCCTGTTTCACCGCCGCGCGTTCTTCCTTCTCGAAGCTCCACAGGCTGGCGATGTGCGCGCCCAGGCTGGCCCGCACGTCGCCACCGCAGAACGGCGCGCTGTGCTCCAGGAGCGGGATCGCCACGTCGTCGAGCCGGCGCTGCAGCGTCATGCGGTGGTTCAGCGACAGCGAGTGCTGCAGGGCCTGCTCCTGCACGACGTCGGGGTCGTCGCTGGCCGGCCGGATGGAGGCGGCGCAGGCCGTGAGGACAAAGGTGGCCGCGATCGACGCGCAGGCCGGGAAGAAGGACGGGCGAGGTGTGTTCATTCGCTCAAGAGGTGCTCGGCATCGGTCGCATCCAGGCGCGGACGCGATGCCGGATGCCGTCGGGGGAAGGGGGATGTCCCGGCAGCGATGGCGACCGGGATTTCCAGGCAAGGCGAGGTGTCCCGCCCGCTGGAATTGTGGGAGCGCCAACGCGCTCCAAGCTGAAGATCAGATGAAGGCTCAGCCCGTCTTGCGTGAACGCAGCGTGGCCGAGGGCAGCTCGCCGAAGCGCTGCTGGTAGGCCGCGGCGAACAGGCCGAAGTTGGCGTAGCCCCATGCCTGCGCCACCGAGCGCACCGTCGCGCCGGCGTCGGCCATCAGCAGCTCGGCGCGCACGCCCTGCAGGCGTTGCTCGCGCAGCGCGCGCATCGGCGTGGCCTGGCGGTATTCGCGAAAGGCGCTGTTCAGCGTGCGCACGCTGACGCCCGCCACGCTTGCCAGTTCGCCGAGCGTGGGCGCGTGCTGGGCGTGCTCGCGGATGTGGCGCTCGGCCGCCAGCACATGCCGCGGCGCCATGCGGTGCTGCACGGCCTCGGCCGGGTGCGCCAGCTGCTCGCGCCACTGGGTCAGCACGTGCACGCCGATCATCTCCTCGAGGTGCCGCCCCAGCGGGCCGCTGTCGACCGCCTCGGGCAGCTCGGTGACGCAGCGGCAGGCATACGACAGCAGCGCGATCCAGGTCGAATGGGCGCCGCCGAACTTGAACTTGCGCGTCCACAGCCGCTCGTCGGCGGGTGCGCCGAACCAGCGCGCGTGCAGCGCGGCCAGCGCGTCGTGCGAGAAGCTGAGGTTGACCTGCAGGTGGTTGGCATCGAAGTCCACCCAGTAGTGCGTGCGCGAGGTGTCGACCACGAAGGCGTCGCCCACGCCCGTGTCGGCATAGGCGTTGGCTTCGGACCAGTGGCGGCCCGCGCCGCGCACGGTCGTCAGCACCATGCCGACGCCGCTGTCGGGCGAGAAGTCCTTGATGTTCACCGGAATGCCGTAGTGGAAGCGGCTCAGCGTGAAGTGCCCGATGCGCGTGGCGTCGAGCACCGAGTCGGGCGTGCGCGCCCGCCCGATGGGCGTGACGCGGTAGGGCATGTAGATGCGGTCCGACCAGCGCCGGATGTCGTCCCAGTCGTGCGAGGCCACCAGGCGGTGGCGCTCGCTCGGCTGCCCGCGGGCGTCGGTGACCAGCACGTTGCGGATCGCATCCATCGCGCACCTCGGTTCAGGAAGAAGAAGGTGCACGCCCGGGGGCGCGCACCGCTCAACGGTTCAGCGGTGATGGTAAACCGCGGTCTCGAAAGCCACGAAGCCCGGGTAGCTCGCGCAGTCCTGGAAGGGCAGGATCTGCGTCGCCCAGTAGCCGCCGATGCCGTTCTCGCGGTCGATCCAGAAGAAGCTGTTGGCCAGGCCCGCCCACATCAGCGAGTTGGCGGGGCGGCCCGTGGGCGCGCGCTCGCGGTTGGTCATGAAGGTGTAGGCCCAGCCCTTGTCGGTGCCGGGCAGGAACTCGCCGGTGTTGCTCAGCGCCGGCACCGACGTGCGCCAGCCGCCCACCGACAGGTCCATGGCGGCCAGGCCGTCCTGCGCCATGCGCTGCACCGTGTCGGCCTTCAGCACGCGCCCGTGCGGCCCGGCGCCGTCGTTCAGCACCATGCGGATGAACTTCATGTACTCGCCCACGGTGGCGTACAGGCCGTGGCCGCCCATGTCCATCGGCGGCGGCTCGGGCAGCACCAGCTCGGGCAGCGGCGTGAGCCGGCCGTCGGCCGCGCGGTCGTGGATGGTCACGCGGCGCGCCTTCATCGACTCGGACATGCCGAAGCCGATGTCCTGCATGCCCAGCGGCTCGAAGACGCGCTCCTTCATCACCTCACCCAGGCGCTTGCCGCGCTGCTGCTCGACGATGCGGCCCAGCCAGTCGATGTTGGCGCCGTAGGTCCAGGCCGCGCCCGGCTCGTGCAGCAGCACGGTGCGGATCGATTCGAAGCTGCCCGACACCACCGTGGGAATGTTCAGCGCGGCGCGGTACTTCAGGTCGTCTTCGCTGAAGAACTCGTAGCCCAGGCCCGAGGTGTGCAGCATCAGGTCGTTGACCGTGATGCGCCGGCGCGGCGCGCGCGTGCGCGGCCGGCCGTCGGCGTCGAAGCCGTCGAGCACCTGCAGTTCGTCGATCTCGGGCACGTAGGCGCCGGCCGGGTCGGTGAGCGAAATCTTGCCTTCCTCGACCAGCTGCATCGCGCAGGTGCCCGTGATCGCCTTGGTGGTCGAGAAGATGGCGAACACGCTGTCGGTGGCCATCGGCCGGTCGAGCCCGAGTTCGCGCGTGCCGGCGGCGCCTTCGTAGAAATTGCCCGTGCGGTCGGTCGCCATCGCGACGACGCCGGGGGCGCCGCCGTGGCGGTGAACGGTCTGGTGCAGCGTTGCGTCGAGCGCGGTCTTCAGCCTGTGCGAGGTCATGCCTTCTTGTCTCCTGTGTGAGGAGGCCGGGCGGTGTGTGAAGGGTTGCCTGCGCGCCGGCCTGCCATGCGAAATTCCGCAGGCAGCGGCAATCTAGGGCCGCGGGCTCATCGATCCTGTTCGCAAATGGCAGGCGGCTGTGCGGGTCTGGCAGTCATTGCACGCGCGCGACCCGCGACGCGCGACGCGCGTTTCAGTCCACGCCGTTGGCGCGCAGCACCGCCTTCAGCCGCCGCACCTCGTGCTGCAGGTCGAGGATCAGCGCGGCGGCGTCCAGGTTCACGCCGAAGTCGCGTTCGAGCCGGCGCGCTTCGAGCGCGTGCTGCAGGTCGGTGCTGGAGAACTCCCAGCGCTCGGGCGGTGCGTCGGTCGTGCTGACCTGCACGATGCCCACTTCGACCAGCTGCACGACCCAGGCGGTGTCGGCGCCGCAGGCGTGCGCCAGTTCGTTCGCGGCCAGCGGGTGCGAGACGCCGATGGCCGTGGTGGTGGTCACGGAAGAAAAGTTCGCCATGCTCAGACTCCCAGGTGCTGGCGGGGGTTGAACGAGGAGGTCGCCTGCGCGAGTTGTGCGTAGGCGTTGCGCGCGGCCTCGCTGTCGGCGGGCGGCAGTGCGATCTCGAGCAGCAGGTACAGGTCGCCGGGCGTCTTGCCCGCGAAGCCGCGGCCCTTGAGCCGCAGCTTCATGCCACCGCGCGCGTTGGGCGGCACGGTGACCTCGACCACGCCGCCGGTGGGCGTGGGCACCTGCACCTGCGCGCCCAGCGCGGCTTCGGCGGGCGTGATGGGCAGCGTCATGTACAGGTCGCGCTCTTCCACGCGGTACAGCTTGTGCGGCGCGATGCGCACCTCGAGGTACAGGTCGCCGGCCGGCTCGCCGCCGTGGCCGGGCATGCCCTGGCCCGCGAGGCGGATGAACTGGCCGGGGTGCACGCCGGGCGGGATCTTCACGGCGAGCGTGCGGTTCTCCCACTGCGGACGGCCCTGCGTGTCGATCGTCTGGGCGCGCAGCGTGAGCTCGCGTTCGGCGCCGTTCAGCGCGTCTTCGAGCGTGATCTCGATGGCCGCATGGTGGTCTTCGCCGCGCGCGCGGTAGTTCTGGCGCGTGGCGCCGCGCCGCTCGGCGTCGCCGAACATCGACGAGAAGAACTCGCTGAAGTCGGCGTGGTCGGCCGGGCCCTGGCGCGGGCCGCGGTGAAACTCGTAGCCGGTGTCCCAGCCGGGCGGCGGCTCGAAGCTGCCGTCGGGGCGGCCGCCGCGCGCGACACGGTCGGCCAGCGCGTCGTAGGCGGCGCGCTTCTCTTTGTCGCCGAGCACGTCCTTGGCCTCGTTGATGTCGCGCATGCGCTGCTCGGCGTCGGGCTCCTTGCTGACGTCGGGGTGGTACTTGCGGGCGAGCTTGCGGTAGGCCTTGCGCACCTCGTCGTCGGACGCGGTGCGTTCGACGCCCAGTGCGCTGTAGTAGTCCTTGAATTCCATGGTGGTGGTGATTCCTTTCAGGACGGCGTACAGATCAACCGGGAGCCAGGTCAGGCCAGGGCTGCTCCGCCGTCGGCTTGCCGCTGTTGCAGCGGCGTCACGGCCCATGTGGGGCCGGCACGTGTGAAGCGCAAGGGTTGCGCGTTGCCGAAGATGCTCGCATCGACCGCCACGCCCAGCAGCGCGGCCAGCGCATAGAGCGTGCCGCCGTGCGCCACCACCAGCACCGGCGCGGGCTGCGCGGCGAGCGCGGCAGCCAGCGCCTGGCGCTTGCGGTCGACGAACTGCGCCAGCGTCTCGCCGCCCTCGGGCTCGCAGGCCCAGTCGATGTGGGCCGACGAGGTGCCGATGAGCGCGCCGAAGTTGCGCTCGCGCAGGTTCTCGTGCGCGCTGGGCACGAGGCCCAGGGCGCGCGCCACGGTGTGGGCGGTGTCGAAGGCGCGGCGCGCGTCGCTGCACACGATGGCGCCGATCGGCTCGCCGGCCAGCAGCTCGGCCGCCTGCACTGCCTGCTGCTCGCCGAGCGCGCTCAGGGGCTCATCGGGCGCCTGGAAGACGCGCAGCGCGTTGCGCCCGGTCTGGCCGTGGCGCAGGAAGTAGAAGTGGTCGCAGGCCGGGGCGAGCGGCTGCTCGGCGGCCAGGCGGTTGAGCAGGTCGATGCCTGTGGCGGCGTGGGCGGGAAAGGGGACGGTGGTCGAGGACATGGTTCAGTACGCCAGCTGCAGCGGCTTGCCTTCGCGCTGCGCCTGCACGTCGGCCGGGTGGAAGGGCAGCGGATGCCACTGCTTGGCCGCGAACAGCGGCAGTTGGTCATAGGCGCGCGGCGAGGCGAGGTCGCTGCTCTGGCCGTAGGTGAGCAGGCCTTGCGCCACGGGGCCGCGCGCGTCGAAGGTCACGACCTGCATGTAGCTGCTGCCGTAGTTGACGGCGTAGCCCTTCGGGTCGATCAGCGGCTGGCCTTGCGATTCGAGCTTGTTGAGCACGCCCTCGAATTCGTCGCCGCCGGGCAGCGCGATCTTCTGGCCGCGCACGGTGCGCGACTGCGGCACGCCCAGCGCCACGTCGGGGGCGAAGCCGGCGGTGCGCACGGTGCCGACCGCGTCGCCCAGTGCCTTGAACACCGCCTCGCGCGTGGCGGGCGTGGCCATGTCCAGGCCGGTGGGCGTGGTCACGGGCTGCGCCGGGTCGAAGGGCACGCGCCAGACCTTCGGCAGGTCCTTGGCCTTGCGCCAGAACTCGCGGAACAGCGCCGCGCCCTTCGACTCGGCATTGCTGGTGCGGTCCCAGGCGGAGAGCACGCGGCAGCCCAGGGCCTGGTCGGCGTTCAGCGCGGCGCCGGTGGCGGTGCACGCGGCCTTCAGGTCGTCCATCACCAGCATGCCGGCGAGGTTCCTGTCGCGGAAGATCACGCTGCGCAGCTCGGCCGCGCCCATGCGGTTGCCCGGCAGGCCGTCGGTGCCGGCCAGTCGGCCTTCGATTTCCATGATGCCGCTGCGCGTGCGCAGCCGCTGCGGCACGCCGACGGGGCCGACCAGCGGCGACACGCCGGCCATCGGCGGCACGCGCGGGTTGCTGAGCCAGAAGCTGTCGTTGCTGTTCTGCACCCAGTCGGGCGTGACGACGACCGGCATGCGGGCCGGCGCGATGATGCCGGGCGCGGCGGCGCCGGGGTCGCGGTGCCAGGCGCAGGCGCTGCGCGAGCCGTCGAGCACGGGCAGGCCGGCGGCGTTGAGCAGTGCAGCGGCGGCCGGCGAGGGCGCGCAGGCCTTGAGCATCTCGGCCGACACGTCGGGCACCACCGACAGGTCGGCGTACATCGCGTTGCCCTCACGGTCGGCTGCCAGGGTGTTGATCCACGGGATGCCCTGGTTGCCCATGGCGGCGCGCAGCTCGGCGACGTTGCGGGCCCGGCCCATCTTCATCCAGCTTTCGGCCGAGCGCACGTTGAGCGTGTTGGCGTCGCGGATCGCATAGGCCTTCTGGGCGGTCCAGCCCAGGCCGGCGCGCGGCAGCGAGACCACGGGGCCCCAGTCGGTGGCGTAGAAGGTGTGCTGCACGGGCGCGCCGCCCGCCGTGGCGGCGGCCGGCAGTGCGACGGTGCGCGCGACCATCTTCTTCGGCTGGCCGTCGACCCAGTACACGGTCGGGTCGTTGGGGTCGAGCTTGAGTTCGTACAGCGTGAAGCGCTTGCCGGTCGACACGGTGTGGGTCCAGGCCACGTCCTTGTTGAAGCCGATCGACACCACCGGGCTCAGGCCGCCGGTGGCGCCCATCACGTCGAGCTGGCCGGGGATGGTCAGGTGCATCTGCCAGAAGCGGTTGGTGCCGTTCCAGGGGAAATGCGGGTTGCCCAGCAGCAGGCCCTTGCCGTCGGGCGTGGCGTTGCGCCCGAAGGCCCAGCCGTTGGAGCCCAGCTCGCCGCCCTCGGGGTTGGCGTTGAAGCTGTGGCGGCCGATCTCGGCCACCGCCTGCTCGAGCGCGACCGGCGCCGCGCCGGTCTTGGCGCCCGGGGCCGGCGGCACGGCGGCCAGCACCGCGCCGGCCAATGCGCCCAGGCCGCCCTGGATCATCGATTGCTCGGTGGCGCGCGCCAGGTCGGCGGCCGTCATCGGGCGCACCCAGGGTTTGCCGCGGCAGGCTTCGGGCAGGCCGCCCGGGCCCGCGTCCTGCAGGTAGCGGTTGTAGCCCGCCACGTAGCCGCGCAGCGCGGCCTTCACCTCGTCGTTGGTGGTGGCCGCCGCGCGGGCCAGCGCCGCGTCGTCCATGTGGTAGCGCACGAACAGGTCGATCTGCGCGTTGGGCATGCGGCCCAGGCCGAAGTCGCCGGTGTTCTGCGCCCCGAGGAACTGCGCGCGGTCGCCGCGCAGCGTCAGCAGGTGCTCGGCGGTCTGGCAGACGTTGTCCTGCGCATGCGCGTAGGCGGTGCCGTAGGCCAGGCCTTCGTAGTCGGGCGCCGTGATGTGCGCGATGCCGAAGGTGGTGCGCTCGATGCTCACGCTGCGGCTGCCGGGCGGCGGCGTGCTGGCACAGGCCCCGAGCAGGGCGACCAGGCCCAGGGAGAGGGCCGTCAACGAGAACCGGGAGCGCGAGGTGTTCGAAGTCATGGGGCGGGCGTGGTGGGAAAAGGGTCGAAAAAGAGGGACCGATTAGAGGATGAACCTCCGCCGCGCACTGTCGCCAGCGCGGCACGCCTTGCCGCTCAGTTCAACCGAACTTCATGCCCCTGGGCCGTGCCTGCAGCCGGTGGATGTAGGCGTCGAGCTTCGGGCGGTTGGTGCGCCCGCCGAAGGCGCGGTGCCAGATGAGCATCGAGCCGATCATCACGTCGGCGGCCGTGAACTGGGCGCCGAACAGGTAGGGGCCGTCGCCGAGTTCGCGTTCGACGGCGTCCTTGGCCTGCTCGAAATCGGTCCAGCCGCGCGCGCTGTTATTGCTCTTGATCTTCAGCAGGCTGTCGCCCATCGAGGGCTCCAGCTGCGCGGTCGAATAGACCATGAGCGACAGGTAGCGCCCGCGCTCGGGCGTGCCCACGGCCGGTGCCAGGCGCTTGCCGGGGTACTTCTCGGCGATGTACATGCAGATGGCCGCGTTCTCGAAGATGCGCGTGCGGCCGTCGACCAGCGCGGGCAGCTTGCCGGCCGGGTTGATCTTCAGGAACTCGGGGCGCTTGTGGGCGCCCTCCCGGATGAGGGTGGGCACGATCTCGTAGTCGACCTCGGCCTCGTCGAGCATCCACTTGGCGACCTGCGCACGGCTGCGCGGGTCGAAATACAGCTTCATCGCCATGCGGGGTCCCCTTTGTCAGGTGGGTGAGATGGGCGGGTTGTCAGAACTTGGGAATGCGCAGGGTCTTGCTGATCATCAGCGTGCCCGAGAGCGCGAACAGCAGCACCAGCGGGTGCAGCTGCCAGGGGCCGAGCGTCCAGGCGCCGCCCCACACGTTGGCGCCGAGGGCGCCCTTCGAGGCCGCGTAGGCCAGCACGCCCACCAGCACCACGCTGGTCGGGATCGGCGTGCCTTCGAAGTACTTCACCTTGTCGGCGCCGGCCGAGAGGGCCTCGGCCGTCACGTTGTAGCGCGCGAGCCGGCTCACGCCGCAGCCGACGAAGTAGATGAGCACCGCGCAGTCCCAGCCGCCGTCCAGGCCGGCGGCGAAGCCGAGCGCGGCGGGCAGCACGCCGAAGGAGATCACGTCGGCCAGCGAGTCGAGTTCGCGTCCGAGCGCGGACTGGGTCTGGCGCCAGCGCGCGATGCGGCCGTCGAGCACGTCGAAGATGAAGGCGGCCGGGGCGAGCGCCGCGGCCCAGTAGAAGTGGGCGAGCGACTGGCTGCGCATGAAGGCCATCGCGAAGAACACCGCCCCGACGCCGCAGGCCGCGTTGCCGAGGGTGAACACATCGGCCAGGTGAAAGCCGCGGATCATCGAGAAGTGCTTGCGGGCCGGCGGGGACGAAGGCGTGGTCATGAGGCGGGGAAAGCTGCGAAAGGAACCGCACCTTAACCCAAGCGGGGCCCGCTTTTTGTAGTCGCGCGCCGACGCCCCGTCGGCGCCCTCAGGCGGCTGGCTGCGCCTTGGCCTCGACGATCCGCGCGAAGCGCCCGAGCAGGCCCGCCGCCGCGTCGGTGGGGCGCACGCCTTCGCGCAGCGCCGCGGCATCGAGCCCGTCCGCGGCCAGGTCGCGGGCCAGCAGTTCGATGTAGCCGCCCATGGTCGTTGCGTCGAACTCGGGGTGGAACTGCAGGCCCCAGGCCTGCGCGCCCACGCGGAAGGCGTGCACGGGTTCGTGCGCGCTGTGGGCCAGCTTCACCGCGCCGTCGGGCAGGCGCAGCGCGCTCTGCCAGTGGATCGCCTGCGCCGGGAACTGCGCGGGCAGGTCGCCCAGCAGCGCGTCGCCGGCGGCGGCTGCGTCGAGCGTGACGGTGACCGTGCCAACTTCGGGGCCGCCCGGGTGGTGCCCGGCCTCGCCGCCGAGTGCGTGCGCGAGCAGCTGGTGGCCGTAGCAGATGCCGAGCACGGGCGTGTCGCGCGCGACCAGTTCGGCGAGCCAGGCGGCGGTGGTTTCGCTCCAGGGTTCGCGGTGCGACACCATCGCGTGCGAGCCGGTGACGACCACGCCCGCGACCTGGCCGGGCGCGGGCAGCGTGTCGCCGCGGCGCGGGTCGACCACCACGAGGGGCAGGGTCTGCGTGCCGAGGCCGTCGGCGATCCAGTGCTCGAAGTCGCCGCGGCCTTCGCGCAGCGCGTCATGGGTGTCACCGACCTTGACGATGACCAGGGGATACGGGGGCGTGCTGTGCATGGCGTCGATCATGCCGCAGCCGCCGTGCGCCGGTCAGCGCCGGGACGATTCCCGACGGTGCAGCAGGTCCATGAAGGCGCGGCCCACGGGCGAGGGCGAGCGCCCCGCGCGCGTGACCAGCCCGATGGGCCGCGACATCAGCGGACGCTGCAGCGGCACGGTGGCCAGCTCGTCGTTCTGCGACAGCTGCAGCGCGAGCCGGGGCAGGGCGGTGAGCCCCAGCCCGGCCGCCACCAGCGCGCCCGCCACGGCCACGCTCGGGTATTCGAGCGCGGGCTGTACCTGCAGGCCGCGCTGCAGGAAGGCGGCGTCGGTGATCGGCCGGATGCTGCTCTGGAAGCTGCTCGCAATGAAGGGCCGTGTCGCGAACACCGACCACGACACCGAGGCGCGCGCGGCCAGCGGGTCGTCGCACCGGCACAGCAGCACGAAGGGGTCGTCGCGCAGGTGGCGGTACAGCAGGGGCTCGTGCGTGCCGGGGCGCACGCTGAGGCCGAAGTCGGCACGGCCTTCGTCCACCGCGGCGCGCACCGCCTCGGCCGGCCCTTCGATCAGCGAGAACTGCACCTGCGGATGCTGCTGGCGGAACTCGGCGATGGCGCCGGGCAGCAGCGCCACGCCGGTCGAGGGCAGCGCCGCGATGGTGAGGTGGCCGCTGCGGCCTTCGAGGAACTGCGACAGCTCGCTGAACGAGCTGTTGAAGTTCTCCAGGATGCGCAGCGCGATCGGCAGCAGCTCGCGCCCCGCCGGCGTGAGTTCGACGTGCCGCGTGTCGCGGTCGAACAGGCGCGCGCCCACCAGGTCTTCGACGATGCGCACCGTGCGGCTCAGCGCCGGCTGCGACACGTGCAGGGCCTGCGCGGCGGCGCGGAAGTTGGTGGTCTTCGCGACTTCGACGAAGGCCTCGAGCTGCTGCAGCGTGATGTCGACTCGCACGGACGCGGCCTTCCCGGAGTGGCTGTGGATTGATCCATCCAAGTTATCACAGATATAGGAATATTGTTCTTCACAGATCAATGCGCGACGCCGAGACTGGCGCATTCGATACACGGAGACAAGGGGCCCACGCGCCCCCGTGACATGGACACCAAAATTCTGGAAGGCATCCGGGTGCTCGAGCTCGGACAGGTGCTGGCGGGGCCCTTCGCGGGCGCGATCCTGGCCGACCTCGGCGCCGACGTCGTGAAGCTCGAGCGCGTCGAGGGCGGCGACGACGCGCGCCACATGGGCCCGGCCTTTCGCCACGGCGACGCGCTCAACTTCCACGTCTTCAATCGCGGCAAGCGCTCGGTCGCCATCGACCTGAAGAGCGAAGAGGGCATGGCCGCCTTCGAGACCCTGGCGGCCGGCGCCGACATCCTCATCCACAACCTGCGACCGGGCGTCACGCAGTCGATGGGCATCGACGGCCCCTCGCTGTGTGCGCGCCATCCGCGGCTCATCTACTGCGAAATCTCGGCCTTCGGCCACACCGGCCCGCTGCGCATGCAGCCGGGCTACGAGCCGCTGATCCAGGCCTTCAGCGGGTTGTCGAGCATCAACGGCGGGCCCGACGATCCGCCCATGCGCACCGGTGCCTCGGTCTGCGACCAGGGCACCGGCATGTGGGCCGTGATCGGCGCGCTGGCGCTGCTGCAGCGGCGCCACCTCACGGGCCGGGGCGGCGTGGTGAGCACTTCGTTGCTGGAGACCGCGCTGGTCTGGACCGGCCAGAAGGCCGACGCCTACGTCAACGAAGGCCGGCTGCCCGAGCGCCACCGCTCGGGCCATCCGGGCTTCGTACCTTACGAATCTTTCGATACCGCCGATGCGCCGCTCCTGATCTGCTGCGGCAACGATCGGCTCTTCGCCAAGTTCGCGCACGAACTCGGGCGCGACGACTGGACCACCGACGCGCGCTTTGCCGGCAACCGCCAGCGGCTGCAGCACAAGGTGGCGCTGTTCGACGAGATCGGCCCGCTGCTGCGCGCGCGCACCCGCGCCGACTGGATGGCGCGCTTCACTGCCGCCGGCGTGCCCTGCGCGCCGGTGCACACCGTGCCCGAGGCCGTCGCGCATCCGCAGGTCGAGGCGCTGGGCATGCTGCAAGCGGTGCCGGGCGAAGACTTCCGCCTCACGGCGCTGCCGATGTCCATCGACGGCGTGCGGCCCGCGCACCGCGCGGTCGCGCCCCGGCTGGGCGAGCACAACGCGGCGCTCGGTGCGCCGCCGATGCCGCCGCGCGACGGCGCCTGAGCGGCCGCACCTTTTCCCTTCTTAAAACTACATCCCACCGGAGACATCACCCATGCGCACTTCCATCTTCCGCCTCGGCGCGGTCCTGGCCTTCGCGGTCACGGCGGCAGCATCTGCCCACGCGCAGGACTACCCCGCCAAGCCGCTCACCGTCGTCGTGCCGTTCGCGGCCGGCAGCGGCACCGACCAGCAGGCGCGCACCATCGCGCAGGCACTGACCACCGAGTACAAGGTGCCGGTGATCGTGGAGAACCGCGCCGGCGCCAGCGGCTTCCTGGCCGCGCAGTACGTCGCCAAGGCCGCGCCCGACGGCTACACGCTGCTCATGACCACCAACACCACGCACGCCGCCAATGAGCACCTGTACAAGAAGCTGCCCTACGACCCGGTGAAAGACTTCACGCCGGTCGGGCTGCTGTCCAAGGGCCACATGCTGCTGCTGGTGGGGGCCGATTCGCCGATCAAGTCGGTGGCCGACCTCGTGGCGGCGGCGAAGAAGTCGCCGGGCAAGCTCAACTTCGGCAGCGGCAGCTCGTCCAGCCGCGTGGCGAGCGAGCTGCTCAAGCAGATGGCGGGCATCGACATGGTGAACGTGCCCTACAAGAGCAACCCGATGGCCATCACCGACCTGCTGGGCGGGCAGGTCGACTTCATGTTCGCCGACGCGCCCACCGCGTTGCCGCATGTCAAGAGCGGCAAGCTGCGCGCGCTGGCCGTGAGCGGCGACAAGCGCCTGGCCGCCGTGCCCGCGCTGCCGACCGTGGCCGAGGCGGGCGTGAAGGGCTACGACATGTCGTACTGGACCGCCGTCTACCTGCCGCCGGGCGCGCCCGCGGCCGTCACGCGCAAGCTCAACGAGATGCTGGTGAAGGTGTCGGCCTCGCCGGCCATCGTGGCCTACCAGGCCATCTCCAGCGGCGAGGCCGCCACCGGCACGCCCGAGGCGCTCGCGAAGTTCCAGGCCGCCGAGTCGCAGAAGTGGGGCCGCGTGATCCGCGCCGCCGGCATCGAGCCCGAATGAGCGGCGCGATGAACCCCCCGGAGACGCACAAGAAGACCGTGCGCATCGGCGGCGCCTCGGGCTTCTGGGGCGACAGCAGCACCGGCGCGCCGCAGCTCGTGGCGCACGGTGGCATCGATTACCTCGTGTTCGACTACCTCGCCGAACTCACGATGTCGCTGCTGGCCGGCGCGAAGCTGAAGAACCCCGACGCCGGCTACGCCACCGACTTCGTCACCACCGCCATGGCCGCCGTGCTGCCCGACGTGATGCGCCAGGGCATCCGCGTGATCGCCAACGCCGGCGGCGTGAACCCGCGCGCCTGCGCCGCCGCGCTCACGCAACTGGCGGCCGGCATGGGGCTCGCGCCGCGCATCGCCGTGGTCACGGGCGACGACGCGCTGCCGCACGCCGAAGCGCTGCGCGCGCAGGGCATCGGCCACATGAGCACCGGCGCGCCGCTGCCCGAGCGCCTCGTGAGCGCCAACGCCTACCTGGGCGCCGTGCCGATCGCGCGGGCGCTCGATGCCGGCGCGCAGATCGTCATCACGGGCCGCTGCGTCGACAGCGCCGTCACGCTCGGCGCGCTGATGCACGAATTCGGCTGGGCCGATGACGACTGGGATCGTCTCGCGGGCGGCAGCCTGGCCGGCCACATCATCGAATGCGGCGCGCAGGCCACCGGCGGCCTGCACACCGACTGGGAGCAGGTGCCCGACTGGGCCCACATCGGCTACCCGGTGGTCGAATGCGCGGCCGACGGCAGCTTCGTCGTCGGCAAGCCGCCCGGCACCGGCGGGCTGGTGAGCCGCGCCACCGTGGGCGAGCAGCTGCTGTACGAGATCGGCGACCCCGCGGCCTACCTGCTGCCCGACGTGACCTGCGACTTTCGCACCGTGCAGATCGTGGCCGTGGGCGCGGACCGGGTGCGCGTCTCGGGTGCGAAAGGACGTGCGCCGTCGGGTCGCTACAAGGTCACGGCGACCTATGCCGCGGGCTACCGCTGCAACGCCGAACTGCTGATCGTCGGCTTCGACGCCGCCGCCAAGGCGCGGCGCAGCGGCGAGGCGATGCTGCGCCGCACGCGCGACCTGTTCGCGCAGCGCGGCTGGGCCGACTTCTCGGCCACCCACATCGACGTGCTGGGCGCCGAGCAGTGCTACGGCCCGCACGCCACCGCCCAGCCGCCGCGCCAGGCGGTGCTGCGCGTGGCCGTGACGCACGCGGACAAGGCACCGCTCGAACTCTTCGCGCGGGAGATCTCGGCGGCCGGCACCTCGTGGGCGCCCGGCACCACCGGCCTGGGCGGCGGGCGGCCGTCGGTGGCGTTGTCGATCCGGCAGTTTCCGCTGCTCGTGGACAAGGCGCTGTTCACGCCCGTGCTCGAGATGGCGGGCGAGTCGTGGCCCGTGGCGGTGAGGGCGCAGGCAGCGGAGGTCGCCGTGGCCGATGAGGTGGCGCCGCAGGCGGACGCCACCGACCCGGACGCGGACGACGAATGGCTCGAGGTGCCGCTGATCCGCCTGGCCTATGGCCGCAGCGGCGACAAGGGCGACGTCTCGAACATCGGCATCCTCGCGCGCGAGCCGCACTACCTGCCCGTGCTGCGCGAGCAGCTCAGCGCGCAGGCCGTGCGCGCCTACATGGCGCACCTGGTCGCAGGCGAGGTGACGCGCTACGAGCTGCCCGGCATCGGCGCCTTCAACTTCGTCTGTGAAGCGGCGCTGGGCGGCGGCGGCATGGCGTCGCTGCGCACCGACCCGCTGGGCAAGAGCATGGCGCAGATCCTGTTGTCGATGCCGGTGCGCATCGCGGCCCGCCGGCTGCGCGCAGCCTGAGCCGACGCGCCGCCGGGCCCGCGTTTTCAGCGCGGGCCCACGCCATCGCGCATCGCTTTCGGATTCGTCCGATGGCCTGCCGCGGTGGTTTTTCCTAGAGTGCTTCGTTCTCTGAGCGCTGGCCGTTTTCCGGCCGGTCTGCTCTTCCTTCTTTTCGTTAGATGGCCGCCTTTTTTGTGAAGGCGCTCGAAGCACGCCATGTCCTTGTCCAGATTCCTTTCCTTCCATCCCCGCCTGCGCGCGGGCCGCTGGCTGCTTGCCGCCGCCACGCTGGTCGCGGGCTGCGGCCCCGTCGCCGTCACGCCGTACGTGCCGCTGCCTCCGATGCCGCCGCCTTCCGAGCCGATGAACATGGCCGTGCCCGTCGCGGTGTCGGCCACGAACTCGCGCAAGGGGGCTGTGTACCGGCCCGCGCCCGCGGTGGTGCCCGAGCTGGCGCAGGTCGTGTTCTTCCGCCGCGCCACGTCCGCGCCCAGCACGGGCGCGGCGCATGTGTATGTCGACGGCGAGTTCCATGCCGCGCTGATGCCCAACGGCTTCACGCGCCTGTGCGTGGCGCCGGGCGCGCATTCGCTCGAGGCCTACATCGACGATGCGCCGCTGTACGCGGGCAAGTCGCAACCGAAGACGCAGGCCGTGCTCGAAGGCGGGCAGACGGTGTTCGTGGCCGTGTCGGAAATGGGCGAGGGCGCGCCGGTGCCCCACGGCAGGGTCGCGGCCGAGCGCCTGCTCAAGAGCGCGCGCGAGCAACGGCAGGTGATAAGCCGCGCCGTCCGCGTGCAGCCCTGCCGCGCGCCTTCGCAGCCCGCCCGCCGGGCCTGACACCCTTCAACGGATGTGCGTCGCGTAGGCCGCCTCGGCGGCCTCCAGTTGGGTCCAGAAGCCTTGCGGCGCGCGCCCGTGCAGCACCTCGTCGAGCACGCCCAGGTGCGCGTGCCAGCCGCTGGCCACGCTCAGCGTTTCCTTGCGGTCGGGCAGGCGGCGGTGCGTGAGCACCAGGTGCGTTGTTTGCGCACCCTGCGGCGACAGTTCGAAGCTGACCTCGGACGCGTCCTCGCGCTCGCTGCCCCAGCTGATGACGAGCAGGGTCGGCGGCTCGATGCGCAGCACGCGCGAGTGCTGCACATGGGTCTCGCGGTAGGCCGCGAAGCGCTCGGGCGCGACTTCGCCCGACAGCTCGGTGTGCTGGAAGCGCAGCTCGAACACCGCGCCGGGCGCCTGCGGCATCGTGCCGCCGGCCAGCCAGCTGCGGCGCTTCTCGGGATCGACGAGGTAGGTCCACACGCGGTCGATGGGGCCGGGCAGGGTGCGTTCGATGCGCAGGGTGCCGGGCTCGGTCTGCGTGCCCAGGCTGTGCTTCAGGGTCGTGGTCATGGGGCGGTGCTCCTTGGGTGAATGAGGGGAGAGACGTTGTTCACGCGCTATCGCCGGCGTCGCGCCGCAGCGCATCCGCCAGCGCGTCCAGGCGGTGGTTCCAGAAGACTTCGTACGCGCGCAGCCACGCATCGGCCGTGGCGAGCGCCGCCGGTTCCAGCCGGCACACGTGCGCGCGGCCCTGCACGGTGCGCGACACCAGCCCCGCGCGCTCCAGCGTCTTGACGTGCTTGGAGGCGCCCGCGAAGGACATGCGAAACGGCGCGCCCAGCTCGCCCACGCTGCATTCGCCCTGCGCAAGCAGCTGCAGCATGGTGCGCCGCGTGCTGTCGGCCAGGGCGTGGAACACGGCGTCGAGCCGTTCGTCTTCGATTTCAAGTTCAACCATGAAGTTGAATATAGATCGGTCCCGAAAAAAATTCAACCCAAAGGTTGAATGACGAAATGGCGTTACACCTGATACACCCGGGACGCCGTGCGCGCTCCGGGCGCTGGAAGCGCGAGGGCGGCGCTCCTACGATGCCTTTCATTCCATCCACTCGCGAAAAGAAAGACGCACGCACATGAACCCTCTGATCCAGCGCCGCACCCTGTTGCTCGCCGCCGCCGTGACCCCGCTCGCCGGCGCCTGCAGCGCATGGCCGAAGAAGGGCGCGCAGTCGGACGCCGAAACGCAGCTCGCCGAACTCGAGCGCGCCTGCGGCGGGCGCCTGGGCGTGTCGGGCTTCCACACCGGCAGCGGCGCGCGCCTGCAGCACCGCGCGCACGAGCGCTTTCCGCTGTGCAGCACCTTCAAGCTGGTGCTCGCCGCGGCGGTGCTCGAACGCAGCGCGACCGACGCCAGCCTGCTCGGGCGCCGCGTCAGTGTCGGCAAGGGCGACCTGGTGTCGCACTCGCCGGTCGCCGAGAAACACCTCGCCACCGGCATGACCGTGAACGAGATGTGCGCCGCCACCATGCAGTACAGCGACAACGCCGCCGCCAACCTGCTGCTGAAGGTGCTGGGCGGGCCGGCCGCCGTCACCGCGTTCGCGCGGCGCATCGGCGACACCACCTTCCGCCTCGACCGCACCGAGCCCGAGCTGAACACCGCCATTCCCGGCGACCCGCGCGACACGACCACGCCTGCGGCCATGTCCGACACCGTGCAGCGGCTCGCGCTGGGCGATGCGCTCGGCGTCCCGCAGCGCGAGCAGATGCGCGAATGGCTGCTCGGCAACACCACCAGCACCGAGCGTTTCCTGGCCGGCGTGCCCAAAGGCTGGCGTGTGGGCGACAAGACCGGCGCGGGTTCGTACGGCTCCACCAACGACGTCGGCGTGCTGTGGCCGCCGTCGGGCGCGCCGCTGGTGCTGTCGGTCTACCTGACCTTCCCCGACAAGGACGCGAAGGGCCGCAACGACGTGGTTGCCTCGGCCACGCGCATCGCCGTCAAGGCCCTCGCAGGCTGAGTCGGCGACGGGGCCACAATGGGCGGCCCCATCTTTCCCCCGCCCGCCCCATGGACCTGAGGTCTCTTCGCTATTTCATCGCGGTGCTCGAAGCCGGCAGCCTGTCGCGCGCGGCGGCATCGCTGTACGTGGCGCAGCCCGCGCTGACCGCGCAGATCAAGAAGCTCGAGGCCGAACTCGGCACGCAGCTGTTCGACCGCTCGCACGTGGGCGTCACGCCCACGGCCGCCGGGCTGCAGCTGTACCAGGACGCGCGGCGCCTGCTGTCGGATGCCGCGGCCATGCGCGAGCGGCTGCAGCGCGCGCCCGACGGGCCCGAGGGCTCGGTCACGGTGGCGGTGCCGTTCCTGCTGGCCTCGCTGCTGCTCGGGCCGGTGCTGGCGCGGCTGAAGCAGTCGCACCCGCGCATCCGCGTGTTCGTGATCGACGACCTGAGCCTGATGGTGCGCAAGGCCATGGTCGATCGCCGCGCCGACATCGGCCTGCTGGTCGACACCCCGAGCGTCGAGGGGTTGGATGTGCGCCCCTTCGTGCGCGAAGGCATGTTCCTCTGCGGCTTCGATGCGAAGGGCGAGGTGGCGGCACTGCTCGGAAAAAGTGCGAAGGGTGGGCGCGCGAAGAAGGGTGCGCCCGCGCGTCCTACGGTGCCTTTCGCGCGCGCCGCGAACCTGCCGCTGGTGCTGCAGTCGCGCCGCTTCAGCATTCGCCAGCGCGTCGAGGCGGCGGCCGAGGCGGTGGGCGTGGAACTCAACGTGGTGCACGAGCACGACTCGGCGCGCGTGCTGCGCTCGCTCTACCTGGCGGGCGCGGGCTTCACGGTCACGCCCGCCTGTGCGCTTGCGGACGGGCCGGGCGATCAGCCGAACTGGTTGATCGCACGCATCGTCGAGCCCGAGCTGGCGCGCACCTACCACCTGGCGACGCCGGCCGGCAAGGTGCCCGACGCGGCCACGCAGGTCGTGAGGCAGGCGCTGGCCGACGAGGCGCGCTCGATGATCGCCTCGGGCCGCTGGGACGCGCAGTTCCTCGGCGACGGCAAGCCATAGCCATCGCGGGCAGGAGGATCGTGCGCCAGGGCCATCATCTTTTGTGATGGCCGCGCATCAGCAATCGGTATTTGTTGTGCGACGGCGTTGTTTGCGAAAGTTCTCCCCACGGTGCACAGGCACCGGCCTCAAGGAGACAACTTGCCCTCACTTTCGTCCGAGGTCGCCAACGTCGGCGAACTCGCATCCCGCGCCGCCCGCCTGCATGCCCGGCAGATCGCCGTGACCAGTCCGCAGCGCGCCTGTACCTACGAACAGCTCGACCGGCGCGCCAACCGCCTGGCCAATGCCCTGCGCGGGTTCGGCCTGCAGCGCGGCGACCGCGTGGGCGTGTACCTGCCCAACTGCGTCGAGATCGTCGAGCTGGAGCTGGCCTGCTACAAGGCCGCGCTGGTGAAGGCGCCGATGAACGCGCGGCTCGCGCCGGTCGAGGTGGCCGAGGTCATCGAGAACAGCGACGCCGCGCTCATCGTCACCACCGCCGCGCGCGCCGAGACCTTCCTGCCGCTCCTGAAGGGCGCGGCCCCGAAGCTGCTGCTGCTCGACGCGGCCGAGGGCACGCCCGCTTCGTACGAAGGCCAGCTGGCGCGCGCGAGCGACGCCTTCACCTGCGAGCGCGTGCGCGCCGACGAGCTGGCGGTGCTGCACTACACCTCGGGCTCCAGCGGCGTGCTCAAGGCCGCGATGCAGACCTTCGGCAACCGGCTGGCCCAGCTGCGCAAGTTCCTCTCGCGCAGCGAAGGCCTGCGCCCCGGCGACCTGCTGGGGCTGGTGGGGCCGATCACGCACGCCTCGGGCATGCAGATCGTGCCGGCGCTGTGCAGCGGCGCGACCATCCGCCTGTTCACCGGCTTCGAGCCCGCGCGCTTCCTGGACGACATGAAGAAGGAGCGCGTGACCCACACCTTCATGGTGCCCACCATGATCAACATGCTGCTGGCCGAGCTGCAGGGCCGCTACCGGCCGCTGCCCGACCTGCAGCGCCTGGGCTACGGCGCCGCGCCGATGGCGCCCGCGCGGATCATGCAGGCGATGGACGTGTTCGGCCCCGTGCTGTCGCAGGGCTACGGCGCGGGCGAGACCACCTCGGGCGTGTGCGGCCTCTCGGTGGAAGACCACCTGTTCGCGCGCGCCGCCATGCCCGAGCGGCTGGCCTCGTGCGGCCGGCCGTTCCTCGAATCGCTGGTGGAGATCGTCGACGACGAAGGCCAGCCGGTCGCGCCCGGCGAGGTGGGCGAGATCGTGGTGAGCGGCGAGGACATCTTCGCCGGCTACTGGCGCGCGCCCGAGCTCACGGCCGAGGTGCTCAAAGAGGGCCGCTACCACACGGGCGACCTCGCGCGCGCCGACGACGAGGGCTACATCTACATCGTCGACCGCAAGAAGGACATGGTCATCAGCGGCGGCTTCAACGTGTACCCCTCGGAGGTCGAGGCCGTGCTGTACCAGCACGCGGCGGTGGCCGAGGCCTGCGTGTTCAGCGTGCCCGACGACAAGTGGGGCGAGGCGGTGGCCGCGCACATCGTGCTGAAGCCGGGCGCCTCGCCCGACACGGCCGGGCTCGACGACTTCTGCGCCGCGCGGCTCGCGGGCTTCAAGCGGCCGCGCCGCATCGAGTTCGTCGAGTCGCTGCTGAAGAACGCCAACGGCAAGGTCGCGCGCAAGGCGATCCAGACGCCGTACTGGGCCGGCCACGCGCGGCGCGTCAATTGAACAAGAGCGAAGAGAACGACATGGACACCACGCTGACCCCTTCCGCCGCAGCCACCGAGGCTTCGGCCATCCGCGCGCCGCTGTTCGACGGCCCCTTCGAAGGCTCGCCGCGCGCGGCCGAGCTGATCGCCCGCATCGGCGATTTCCTGAACGGCGAACTGGCCGACCTGGTGCGCGAGAAGGGCATCGACCACGAGCACGGCCCCGACAGGGAAACGCTGCGCCACGTCTGGCGCCGTTCGCACGCGATGGGCTTCTACGGCATGACGCTGCCACCGGCGATGGGCGGCCTAGGCCTGTCGCTGCTGGACCATGTGCTGGTGAAGGAATCGATCTACGCCAGCGGCTCGCCGCTCGCGCCGCATGTGTTCGGCGAACTCAGCGGGCCGCCGCGCGTCGGCGCACTGGCCAAGTTCGCGACACCGGAGCAGATGGCGAAGTTCATCCGTCCCGTGGCGCAGGCCGAGAAGGCGATCTGCTTCGCGCTCACCGAGGCCGAGGCCGGCTCCGATGCCGGCGCGGTGCAGACGCAGGCGCGGCGCGAGGGCGACGTGTACGTACTCAACGGGCGCAAGCGCTTCATCTCGGGCTCGCCGTTTGCCGATCTCGCGGTGCTCATGGCGTCCACCTCGGACGACCCGGCGCGCCGCGAGGTGACGGCGTTCTTCGTCGACCTGACGCAGCCGGGAGTGGAGGTGCAGGCGGGCTACAAGACCATGGCGGGCCAGTCGACCACGGGCGACATCGTGCTCACCGATTGCCGCGTGCCGGCCGCGAACCTCATCGGCGAGCCCGGCAAGGGGTTGGCGCTGGCGCTGGGGCGCATCACGGTCAACCGGCTGCTGCACTGCCCGGGCATGGTGGGGCTGGCGACCGTGGCGCTGAAGGACGCGCGCGACTACGCGCGCACGCGCCGCCAGTTCGGCCGCGCCATCGCGCAGTTCCAGGCGATCCAGCATTCGCTGGCCGACATGGCGACGCAGCTGTGCGCGGCGCGCGCGCTGATGCTGTCGACCGCGCGGCAGATCGACGCCGGTGGCGACCCGCGCGCCGAGGCCTCGATGGCCAAGCTGTTCTGCTCGGAGGCCGCGTTCCGCGTGGCCGACGCGGCGGTGCAGATCCACGGCGGCGAAGGCATCGTGCAGGGGCGGCGCGTGGAGTTCCTGTTCCGCATGCTGCGCATGTACCGCGTGCTCACGGGCACGAGCGAGATCCAGAAGAACATCATCGCGCGAGAGTTGATCGGCGATGCGGCCTGAGGCCGGACCACAAAATCAGGAGACAAGACAAGCCATGACTCTCATCAATGCCAATCGCCGCGCGCTGTGCGGTGCGATCGCGGCCTCGGCGCTGCTGCCGGCCATCGGTCGCGCGGCCGGAGCGACTGCTGCTGCCTGGCGGCCGACCCGCCCGGTCAAGTGGGTCGTGCCGTACCTGGCCGGTACCGGCCCGGACAACGGCGCGCGCATCCTCGCGGAAGCGCTCGGGCCCTTGCTGGGGCAGCCGGTGGTCATCGAGAACCGCGGCGGCGCGGCCGGCAACATCGGTGCCCGCCAGGTCGCGCGCGCCGCGCCCGACGGCTACACCTGGATCTACTCCAGCGCGCCCATGGCCGCCAACATGCGCATGCAGCAGAACCCGGGCTACGACGCGCTCAAGGACTTCCGCCACATCATGCGGCTGACCACCTCCGACGTGCTGCTGGTGGTGAATGCGGGCTCGGGCATCCAGACCCTGCAGGAGCTGGTGGCGCGTGCGCGCGCCAACCCCGGCAAGCTCGACTACGCCTCGGGCGGCGTCGGCACACCCTCGCACCTGGGCGTGGAGCTGTTCCTGCAGGCGGCGGGCGTGCAGGCCACGCACGTGCCGTACAAGGGCGCGTCGGAAATCGTCAACGCGGTGCTGGGCAACCAGGTGAACTTCGGCATGCCGATCTTCTCGGTGGCGCTGCCGCACGTGCAGGGCGGCAAGCTGCGCGCCCTGGGCGTGGCCGGTGCCAAGCGCAACGCGGCCTTGCCGCAGGTGCCGACGCTGGCCGAGCTGGGGCTGCGCGGCGTCGAGCTCACGTCGTGGGGCGGCGTCTCGGTGCCGACGGGTACGCCCGATGCCATTGCGGCGCGCATCTACGAGGTGTTCGGCCAGGCGCTGAAGCAGCCGTCGGTGATCGCTGCGCTGACGGAGCTGGGCAGCGAGGTGAGCCCGTCGACGACCGAGGCCTACGTGCAGGGCTTCGCGAACGAGATGGAACTGACCGAGCGGATGATGAAGACCGCGAAGCTGCAGCCGTTGTAAGAGGCAGGCTTCAGAGCACGAACCACCCCACGGCCACGTAGTGGCTCGTGGTGCCGGCCAACACGAACAGGTGCCAGGCGCCGTGCGCGTGGCGCAACCCCCGCCGGTTGCGATAGAACACCGTGCCCACCGTGTAGAGCACGCCGCCCGCGACCAGCCAGGCCAGGCCCGTGGCGTGCAGCTTGGCCGCCAGCGGCGCGGCAGCCAGCACGCCGAGCCAGCCCATGCCGATGTACAGCGGCAGCGAAGGCTTCTTCGCCGTGCCGGTCTCGGCGGGTTTCAGTTCGCGCCAGATGCCGAAGCACGCGGCGCTCCAGATCGCCGCGAGCAGCAGCCAGCCCCAGGGACCTTGCAGCGTGACGAGCGCGAAGGGCGTGTAGGTGCCCGCGATGAGCAGGAAGATCGCGCAGTGGTCGGCGCGCTCCCACAGGCGCTTGCTGCGGCCGCGCGTGCTGTGAAAGAGCGTGGAGGCCGCGTACAGCGCCACCGCCGAGAGCGAGAACACCAGCCCCCCCGCGATGCGTGCCGGATCGCCCGTGGGCAGCGTCTTGGCGAGCAGCAGCGCGGCGGCCGGCAGCGCGAGCAGCAGGCCGAACAGGTGGCTGTAGCCGTTGAGTCGTTCGCCGGGGTACATGAGGTGCTGAGGTGCGGTGGGGAAGTGGGCGCGTCGGGCGCACGCGGATGCTAGGGAGTGGCCATGACTGCCCCGTGACCGGGCAAACCCTGTCTGGATTCTGGTTGCAAATGTTTACATTCAGCGGCCGGGATGCATTCCCGACACCCGCCGCGTGCTTTGGCGCACCCGCGCCGGCGGGCCTTCTCACCGTGAGGGACTGCCGATGAAAAAAAGTTTGATGTCGTGGCGCCGGGCTGCTGTCCTGTGCGTCGCCATGGGGAGCGCCGCTGTCGCTTGTGCGCAAGTGCAGCAGTTCAAGTGGGGCCACATCTACGAGCCCGCGAGCATCTTTCACCAGCAGGCCGAACTGGCGGCGCGCAAGATCGCCGAGCAGTCCGAGGGCAAGATCAAGATCGAGGTGGTGCCCGCCTCGAAGCTGGGGCAGGAGCGCGACTACGCGCTGATGCTCGCCAACGATTCCATGCAGATCGCCTACGTCGGGCAGGCCACGCTGGCCGAGGGCTACCCGCCGCTGGGCCTGGGCAGCTACCCCTTCGCCTTCAAGGACCTGGACCACGTGCGCAAGTACCTCGCGAGCCCGCTGCTCGCGGACCTGATGAAGGGCTACAACGAACGCAGCGGCAACCGCATGGTCGCGTCGGTCTACTACGGCGCGCGGCAGGTGACCTCGGGCAAGCCGCTGCAGCGCCCCGAGGACTTCCGCGACCTGCGCCTGTACGTGCCCGACGCCGCGGCCTACCAGCTCTTTGCCACCGCGCTCGACGCCAAGCCCGTGTCGCTGCCGTTCAACAGCCTGTACGGCGCGCTCAAGAAGAACGAGGTCGAGGCGCAGGAGCATCCGCTGGGCACGGTGCGCGCCAAGCAGCTGTACGAGGTGCAGAAATACGTGCAGCTCACGGGCCACATCTACGACACGCTGGGCATCGTCATCGGCAAGGCCGCCTGGGCCCGGCTCACGCCGGCGCAGCAGGCGATGGTGGAGAAGACGCTGGCCGACACGGCCAAGTGGACCAACGTCGGCGTGATCGCCAGCGAGCTCGAAGACGAGCAGTTCCTGCGCGGCAAGGGCATGACGGTGCAGCCGGTCAACCGCCTGCCGCTGCTGGAGCGCGTGACGAAGCGCTCCACGCCCGAGCAGATGGGCGCGCGGCCGGGCGACTTCGCCAAGCTGCAGGCGCTGGCCGGCGCAGCGAACTAGCCCGCGCGCTGGCGGTAGCCACGCGGCGTGCTGCCGGTCCACGTGCGAAAGGCGCGGTGGAAGGCCGGCGTGTTGTCGAAGCCGACCGAGGCGGCGATGCGGTCGATGGGCTCGCGCGTCTTCACGAGGCGCTGGATCGCGAGGTCGCGCCGCAGCTCTTCCTTCAGCGCGCGAAAGCTGGTGCCCTCGGCCGCGAGCTGGCGCGACAGCGCGCGCTCCGACATGTGCACCGCGCGCGCCGCCGCGCCCAGCGTGGCGGCCGAGGCGAGGTGCGCGGCGACGAACTCGCGCACCGTGGCGCTGGTGGTGTCGTGGTCGAAGGTGACGAAGATCCAGTCGTCGGGTGCGCGGCGCACGAAGTCGAGCAGCTCGGCGCGCGTGCGCTGGAAGGTCTGGCGCAGCACCGGTTCGGCAAAGCGCACGGAAGATGTGTCTTGCTCGAACTGCAGCGGGCCCGGGAACAGGTTGGCGTACTCGTCGAAGCGCGCCGGGCGTGGGAACGCAAAGCCGACGCCCAGCACCGGCAGCTGCCGCCCCATGAGCCACGAGGCCACGCCGTGGATCAGCTTGACCATCAGCGCATGGCCGAAGGGCGTGGTGGGCCGCGCGGCCGCTTCGGGGTGCGGCGCGATGGCGATCGTGGCCACGCCGTGGGCGCGCGTCATGCGCAGGCGGTGGTCGTCCAGCAGCAGGTTCCAGAAGCGCGTGAAGCGGTACATGGCGACCATGAGCGAGGGCGCGTCGAGCAGGCTGAGCCCGAGGTACTTGAGCGCGCCCGCGCGGATCGGGCGCGACCACAGGCCCAGCATCTCGTCGCCCATGAAGAGCGACACGCACTCGTACATGCGAACGAACTGCTCGCGCGTGACGCGCGCGCCGTCCTGGCGCAGCAGCTGCGGCGAGAGGCCGGCCTGCGCGGCCAGCAGGTCGATGTCGCGCGGGCTCAGCTGGCGGCGCGCGCCGCTCAGCAGGTGCTGCAGGAAGCTGACGGCGACGGTGGCGCGCTCTGGCGGCATGACGGGTTCAAAAGACGGTTGGCGGAATCTGCAAATGAATGGGCGCGATCTGCAAGCAATGGCGCGACGCCCAGGGCTATCGTAGCCCTGAAGCGCCCCATTCCGGTGGCGGAACCCGCAATAACCCAAGGAGCCCTGCCGTGATCGAACGGAACGTCACCCTGCACATGGACGAAGAGGTCGCCGTCGTGACCCTGAACCGTCCCGCCAAGCGCAACGCCATCGACGAGGCCACGCTGACCGCGCTGGACGCCGTGTTCAGTGCGCTGCCGCGCGAGGCCAAGGCCGTGGTGCTGACCGGCGCGGGGCCGCATTTCTGTGCCGGGCTCGACCTCAAGGAACACCACGACAAGGAACGCACGGCGGTCGACTTCATGCGCGTGTGCCAGCGCTGGCACAGCACCTTCGACAAGATCCAGTACGGCGGCATCCCGGTGGTCGCGGCGCTGCACGGTGCGGTGGTCGGCGGCGGGCTGGAGCTGGCGGCGGCCACGCATGTGCGCGTGGCCGACCCGTCGACCTACTTCGCGCTGCCCGAGGGACAGAAGGGCATCTTCACCGGCGGCGGCGCGACGGTGCGCGTGGCGCGCATCATCACGCCGGGCCGCATGGTCGAGATGATGCTCACCGGCCGCGTGCTCGACGCCCGCGCCGGCAAGACGCTGGGCCTGGCGCACGAGATCGCCGCCCCCGGCGAGAGCCTGCGCGCCGCGATGGTGCTGGCCAAGCGCGTGGCGAAGAACGCGGCGCTGTCGAACTACGCGATGGTGACGTCGATCAGCCGCATCGCCGACATGTCGGCCACCGACGGCATGTTCGCCGAGTCGCTGATGGCGGCGGTGGTGCAGACCGGCGGGGAAGTGCAGACGCGGCTGGGGGCGTTCGTCGACAAGTCGCTTGCCAAGGTCACGCCCGAACAAGTCGCGGGCTGAGGCCCGGCGTCAGGCCTCGAAGGCGCGCCGCAGTTCGCTCGACAGCGTGCCGGCCAGCGCCTCGCGCTGAGGCGCGGGGCGCCAGAAGCTGCGCGTGAGGGCGCCGGCCGATTCCCATTCGGGATGGCTGCGCGCGGGCTGCACGGCGCGCACGGCGCCGGCGGCAGCACGCATCAGCGTGTCGTCCTCGTCCGCCGAAGGCGCTTCGGCCCGGATGCGCTCGACGGCCGCATGGCCGCGCCGCTCCAGCGCCTGCGCCAGTTGCAGCTGCCATGCCGCGAGCGTGAACAGCACACTGTCTTCCACCGTGAGCTCGTGCATGTCGCGCAGCTTGTTGGCCAGCTTGCGCCCGAGCGGCCCCCAGCCCTGCGACACCGCGCCGCCGATGGCGCCGCCCAATGCGGCGCCCGCGCCCAGCGACAACCCCGCCACCGCGAGGTCGGCCACCACGCCCACGGCGGCGCCGATGACCGCGCCCTTGCCCAGGCGCAGGCCCGCGTCCTTCATCGCCTCGGGGTTGAAGAAGTCGAGCGTCCAGCGGCCTTCGATGATCGGCAGCGGCGCTTCGTCGGCGTCGCCCTGGCGAAAGCCGTAGAGCGCGAGCAGGTCGTCGGTGCAGCGCTGGGCCTTGTCGAACACGTCCTTCTGCACGCCGGCGACCAGCGCCTGGCGGCGCGTGGCGTCGGCGAACTCGGCGGCGGGCACGGTGCGGCGGATGGCCGCGGCGTCGACCAGCAGGTCCGCGATGCGCGTGCAGGCCGACTGGCGGCGCGCGTCGGCCTCGGCGTCGAGTGCGTCGACCACGCCGCGCAGCGCGTCGCGGCGGTCGCGCAGCAGGGTGGCCAGGTCGTTGTAGAGGTCGTGCTCGGCGCCCACGAACGGCGCCGCCGCATCGAAGCGCACCTGCACGTGCAGGCCGTAGGCCGAGAGCAGTTCTTTCCAGGCCGGCTCGCGGCTGGCGGCGTCGCGCACGAAGTTGAGCACCGGCAGCACCGGGCGCGCGCAGGAGTTCAAGAGTTCGATCTCGTCGCGGAACTTGGGCAGCACCGGCTCGCGCACGTCGATCACGAGAAAGGCGGCGTCGATGTCGAGCATCGCGCGAAGCACCTTGGCCTCCTGCTCGAACACGCCGTGCGCCTCGGGGCCCTGCAGGAAGCGGCGGATGCGCTCGGGCGGCGTGGCCTGCTGGGCGGCGTCGAGGCCGGCCAGGTGCTCGCGCAGCGCGACCGCGTCTTCCAGGCCCGGCGTGTCGAGGAAGCGCACGGCCGGCTGGCCGTTCACCTCGAGATCGACCGACTCGACATGGCGCGTGGTGCCGGGGCGCTGCGACACCTCGCCGAAGTTCACGCGCCGCGTGAGCGTGCGCAGCAGCGAGGTCTTGCCCGCGTTGGTGTGGCCGACGACGGCAATGCGGATCGGAGTCGGGGTGGTCATGCGGTGGTGGTGCCTTCCGTGAAGACGGCATCGAGCCGGTCGCTCGCGACCACGTGGGCGAGCCCGGCGTCGCGCAGCCAGTCGCGCCAGCGCTGCGTGGCGGCGGCGTTGGGCGCGTCGGCCAGCCAGAGGCGGCATTCGCCGCAATGCGCCAGCACATCGCGCAGGAAGCGCTCGGTGCCGCGGTCGGGGCTCGAGGCCGCATGGCAGACCAGCAGCACGGTGCGCGGGTGGACCTGCGCGAGCTGGTCGAGCAGCGCGCGGCGCGCCGGGGCGCTGCCGTCGATGCGGGCCGACGATGCCGGCAGGCCGGCGGGCGGCCAGGGCAGGTCGGGCGGCAGTTCGAAGCCGACGACGAACAGGCCGTCGTGCTGCTCGGAGGCCGGCAGGCCCGCGGGCGCGGCGGGGTGCGCGCGGCCCGGGTCGGCATCGACGATGGCGGGCGGCGCCAGCGCGGCGAAGCGGGCCAGCAGCTTGCGGTAGTAGGGCGCCTGCCAGTCGGGCTGCAAGGCGGGGCGGCGATGGCGGCAGACGGCGGCGCTCAGCAGCACCAGCGCCAGGCGCGGCAGCAGGCCGTACACCGCGATGCAGCCGGTGAGCCACAGCGCCCAGGTGCGCTGGGCCGCTGCGACCGGCACCGCCGATTGCACCGTGGCCGCATCGGGCACCGGAAAACCGAACTGCGCCGGCAGCCAGCCCAGCGCCTGCACCACGCGCACGAAGAAGGCCGGTTCGAGGATGGTGGTTTCCCAGCTCAGCGTGTAGCTGCGAAAGGCGAGGGCGAACAGCATCGCGGCCAGCACCACGGCGAACGACAGCGCCCAGATGCCGTGGCTCACGAGACCGAAGGCCCAGGGCAGCAGGCGCGCACGCGTCAAGAGCCCCGTGGCCGCGCGCACCAGCTGCGGCGCCTGGCCGCGCTGGCCGCCCGCCACGCGCGCCGTGAGCGACAGCCACAGCCAGCCCAGCGAGGCCGTGCCGAAGGTGCCCGACGGCAGCCACAGGCCGGCCAGCCACAAGAGCAGCGTGAGCGCATGCAGGCCCAGCAAGCTGACGAGCGCGACGATCACGTTGATGTGGCGGTCGCTGCCGCCAACCACCTGGCCCGCCAGGCCCAGGCCCGCGATCACGACCAGCGCCACCAGCGCCAGCAGCACCCACGGCGCCCATTGCCGGCCGCGCGCGAGTTCGGCCTGCAGGCCCATGCGCTCGCCGAGCTGGCGGGCGCGTTCAACGATGCGGGTGGGGCCGTCGGCTGCGCGCGAGGCTGCGGTGCGAAGGGCCGACGCGTCGTCGAGCGGGCCGTTCTGTTCGGTCCATCGGACCGCCTCGGTGATCACCGCATCCGGAAAAGCAGGTGCGCGCAGCGCGGTGGTGGTGATCAACAGGGTCCCTTCTTCTTCGCCAATGACGCCCCGGCGCAGCAAAGCGGCGGCGGGGCGCGCAAATTATGCCCGGCGCATGCAGAAGGCCTGCCCAAGAGAAACGGGGCCGCGAACGGCCCCGTGGCGCTGCGCTTGCGGTTTCAGCGCAGGCCGAAGAACGACAGCACGGCGACGACGACCACGACCAGGCCGACGATGTAGATGATGGAATTCACGCGAAGGCTCCTTGTGGTTGGCGATGACCCAGCATCGGGCGCCCGCCGTCGCGCGGGTGTCGGCGGGGGGCGGTGCGTGCTGTAGGACTCGCGAAGCGCGGATGCGACGACAAATGCCCGGCGCGGGCGTCCGCATTCGAGCCAGGCCCGCTGTGTGACCATTGTTTGCAATGAGCGGCGGGCATCCACGCAAGACTCTGCCCCTTCCAGAAAAGGCCAGGTCATGCGGCTCACCGAGCAATCCCCGTTCACAGGTTCCCACCCCGCGCACCCCGGCGCCCGCGCGCCCCGCGGGCCCGATGCACCCGCCGCGCCGCGCGTCAACGCGCAGCTGCTGCCCACGCTGTTCGACCGCCTGCGCGACGAGGCGCCCGGCCGCACCACCGAGCTGCCGTCCGAGTACACGGCCACGCCGGCCCGGATGCGCGAGATCATCCAGCGCGACCTGGCCCTGCTGTTCAACACCACCAACGCCGAAGACCTGATCGACCGCACGCGCCATGCCGACGCGGCGTCTTCCACCGTCAACTACGGCGTGCCGCCGCTGGCCGGCAGCTACCTGTCGGAGCGCAAGTGGGCGGACATCGAACGCATCATCCGCCGCGCCATTCGCGACTACGAGCCGCGCCTCATTCCCGACAGCGTGCAGGTCGTGCCGCTCATGAAAGAAGACGGCGCGGCCGAGGCCTACAACGTGCTGCTGTTCGAGATCCGCGCGCTCATCCACCTGAAGCCGTACCCGCTGGCCTTCACGGTGCAAAGCGCGGTCGACCTCGAGACCAACCGCATGCGCATCGTCGGCGCGGCGGACTGAAGCCTGTCTGTCTCTTTTTCATTTCTCCTTACTTCAACCACGCCAGGGAAGGCTTACCGTCATGGACCCGCAACTCCTCGAGTACTACAACCGGGAACTCGTCTACATGCGCGAGGCGGCGAGCGAGTTTGCCGCTTCGCACCCCAAGATCGCCCGCCGCCTGGGCATGCACGGCATCGAGGTGGCCGACCCGTACGTGGAGCGGCTCATCGAGTCGTTCAGCTTCATGTCGGCGCGCATGCAGATCAAGCTCGATGCCGAATTTCCGCGCTTCACGCAGCGCCTGCTCGAGGTGCTGTACCCCAACTACCTGAGCCCCACGCCGTCGATGGCCGTGGCGCAGCTGCATCCCAGCGTGAAGGAGGGCGACTTCACGCGCGGCTTCGTGGTGCCGCGCGGCACGGCCTTTCATGCGCGCGTGCCCGCGGGCGAGCAGACGCCGTGCGAGTTCCGCTCCAGCCAGGACGTGACGCTGTGGCCCTTCGAGATCGCCGAGGCGCGGCTCACCGGCGCACCGCCCGACATCCCGGCGCTGGAGCGCTACGTGCCGCCGCACGTGCAGGTGACGGGCGCGCTGCGCCTGCGGCTGCGCATCGTGGGCGAGATGGGCTTCTCGGCACTGTCGGGGCTCGACCGGCTGCCCATCTACCTGCGCGGCAACGAGCAGGTGGCGTCGCACCTGTTCGAGCTGCTGCACACCTCGGCGGTCGCGACCTTCGTCGGCGAGCCGGGCCAGCTGATGGACCGCCCGCACGTCGTGACCGAAGGCGCGCTGGTGCACGAAGGGCTGGGGCCGGGCGAAGGCCTGCTGCCGCTGGCGTGGAACACCTTCCATGGCCACAACCTGCTGCACGAGTACTTCGCGTGCCCCGAGCGCTTCTACTTCTTCACGCTCACGCAGCTTGCGCCGGGGCTGGCGCGCATTCCCGGCAAGGAGGTCGAGATCGTCGTGCTGCTGAGCAAGCCGCCCGGCGCGCTGGGTGCGCTGGTCGATGCGGCGCAGTTCGCGCTGTTCAGCACGCCGGTGGTCAACCTGTTCGAGCGGCGCACCGACCGCATCGAACTCGACAGCGCGCAGACCGAGTTCCACCTCGTGCCCGACCGCTCGCGGCCGATGGACTTCGAGGTGTATTCGGTGCAGCGCATCGCCGGCCAGCAGGCGCGCACCACGGCCGAGATCGACTTCCGCCCGCTCTACCAGACGCTCAACGAAGACGAGGGCAACCACGGCCGCTACTTCTCGGTGCGGCGCGAGCCGCGGCTGGTGTCCGAAACGGCGCGCAAGTACGGCACGCGCACGCCCTACATCGGCACCGAGGTGTTCCTGTCGCTGGTCGACCAGCAGGAGGCGCCGTACCCCGAGAGCCTGCGCTACCTGTCGGTGAAGGCGATGCTCACCAATCGCGACCTGCCGTGCCTCGTGCCGCGCAACGGGCAGGCCGACCTCGCGGTGGCCGATTCGATCCCGGTGTCGGCCGTGGGCCTCATCCGTGCGCCGAGCACGCCCAAGTCGCCGTTCGCGCAGCGCGAGATCGCGTGGCGGCTGATCCGCCAGCTGGGCTTCAACCACCTGCCGCTGGCCGACATGCCGCACCGCGAGGGCGCGCAGGCGCTGCGCGACATGCTGCGGTTGTTCGTCACCGCCGACAACGACGTGCTGCGCCGGCAGATCGATTGCCTCGTCGGGTCGCGCATCGAGCCCGTGACGCGTCGCCTGCCGGGCGCGGGGCCGCTGATCTACGGGCGCGGCGTGCAATGCACGCTGAGCGTCGACGAAGAAGGGTTTTCGGGCACGAGCCCGTACCTGCTGGGGCTGGTGCTGGAGCACTACCTCGCGCGGCACGTGAGCATCAACGTGTTCACGCAGACCACGCTCGAATCGATGCAGCGCGGCACCGTCGCCAAGTGGCCCGTGCGCATGGGCGGGCGCGGCGCGGTCTAGTTTCTCCTGGGCGGGAGCGCCTGCTCCAGCAGCCACAGCATGGCCGCCCGCACCTTGGCGGCATCGGCACCGGCATCGATCTCCAGCGCCGCGCGGTCGAAGGCGGCCGACAGCAGGCGGGCGAGGGCGTCGAGCGACACCTCGCCGCGGCCCATGCCGGCGCGCGCCAGCCCCTGGCGCAGCGAGTTCGCCGAGGTGGCGTCGTCCATCGACATCATTTCCGCCAGGCCGAGCACGGCCGGCCCGTCGATCAGCAGCAGCCGGGTGCGCCCCGGCACCGTCATCGCCTTCAGGTAGGCCTCGCTGCCCACGAGCAGGGCCTCGCGCGGGCCGAGCTCGTCGGGCGTGGCCGCATCGATGTCGGCCGCGACCGCCTGCGCCTCGAGCAACAACACCTGGCGGAACAGGTCGCGCTTGTCGTTGAAGTGGTGGTACAGCGCCCCGCGCGTGATGCCGGCGGCCATGGCGATCTCGGGCGTGGAGGTGTCACCGTAGCCCTTGCTGACGAAGAGCGTGCGGGCCGCCTCGGTCAGGGCGAGGCGGGTGGTTTCGGTGCGTTCGCGGTTGGTGCGTGCCGGGGTTTTGGCCATGACCCTAATTTACATGCAGTCTGTTTGTGGATTAATATTTAACTTACATGCAGTTTGTACGTTTTATCCACGAAGGAGCCACCCCATGAAAGTGACGAGCTATTACCCGGTGATCATGACCAACGACGTGGCCGGCACCGCGGCCTTCTACCAAGCGCATTTCGGGTTTGTGTCGCTGTTCACGACCGACTGGTACGTGCACCTGCAGCTGGCGGACGATGCGTCGGTGAACCTTGCCGTGCTCGACGGCACGCACAAGACCATTCCCGCCGAAGCGCGCGGGCAGGTGGCGGGCGGGTTGCTGCTGAACTTCGAGGTGGAAGACCCCGACGCGGTGCACGAGCGCCTGAAGGCGGCGGGCCTGCCGATCCTGCTGTCGCTGCGCGACGAGGCTTTCGGTCAGCGCCACTTCATCACACGCGACCCGAACGGCGTGCTGATCGACATCATCAAGCCGATCCCGCCGTCGGGTGAATACGTCGCGCTGTACGAGGCCGGCACGTCACCAAGCTAGGCTCTCCCCCAGGCTTCGCGCACTTCGTGTCGCTGCGCCAACCCCCTTCCGGGGGCAACACCTGCGGCCCGGCAAGCCGGTTCCGCGGTGTTTCACGAAGGAGCCTTATCAGGCGCGCAGGGCTTCGTCTTCTTCGAGCCCGTCGCCCAGGAAGCCGCCGCTCTGGTGCGCCCACAGCCGCGCATACAGGCCGCCCTGGGCCATCAGCGTGCGGTGGTCGCCTTCTTCGACGACCCGGCCTTCATCGAGCACGATGAGCCGGTCCATCGCGGCGATGGTCGACAGCCGGTGCGCAATGGCGATCACGGTCTTGCCTTCCATCAGCGTGTACAGGCTCTGCTGGATCGCGGCTTCGACCTCGGAGTCGAGCGCGCTCGTGGCTTCGTCGAGCAGCAGGATCGGCGCGTCTTTCAGCATCACGCGCGCAATCGCCACGCGCTGGCGCTGGCCGCCCGACAGCTTCACGCCGCGCTCGCCCACGTGCGCCTCGTAGCCGCGCCGTCCGCCCGCGTCGCCCAGCGTCTGGATGAAGTCGTGCGCTTCGGCACGCTTCGCAGCCGCTTCGATCTGCGCCAGCGTGGCGTCGGGCCGGCCGTAGGCGATGTTGTCGGCCACCGAGCGGTGCATCAGCGAGGTGTCCTGCGTGACCATGCCGATGTGCATGCGCAGCGAATCCTGCGTGACCTTCGAGATGTCCTGCCCGTCGATGAGGATGCGGCCGCTCTCCAGGTCATGGAAGCGCAGCAGCAGGTTCACCAGCGTCGACTTGCCGGCGCCCGAGCGGCCGACCAGGCCGATCTTTTCGCCGGGCTTCACGACGAGGTTCAGGTCGTCGATCACGCGGCGGCCCGCGTCGCCGTAGCGGAAGCTCGCTTGCTCGAAGCGCACCTCGCCGTGCGGCACGTCGAGCACCGTGGCATGGGGCGCGTCGAGCACCGTGCGCGGGCGTGACAGCGTCTTCATGCCGTCCTGCACCGTGCCGATGTTCTCGAACAGGCTGGTCATCTCCCACATGATCCAGTGCGACATGCCCTGCAGCCGCAGCGCCATCGCCGTAGCGGCGGCCACCGCGCCCACGCCCACCGTGCCGTGCGACCACAGCCACAGCGCCATGCCCGCCATGCCGGCGGTGAGGCCCATGCTCAGCGTGTGGTTGACGATCTCGAAGGCGCTCACCAGCCGCATCTGGCCGTAGCCGGTCTTCATGAACTCGCGCATCGCGTCGCGCGCAAAGCCGGCCTCGCGCTGCGTGTGCGAGAACAGCTTGACGGTCGCGATGTTGGTGTAGGCGTCGGTCACGCGCCCGGTCATGAGCGCGCGCGCGTCGGCCTGCGCCTTGCCGACCTTGCCCAGGCGCGGCACGAAGTACACCAGCGAGGCGATGTACAGCGCCAGCCAGATGACGAAGGGCCACACCAGCTGCGCATCGAGCACGCCCACCAGGATGATCATGGTGGCCACGTACACGCCCATGGCCACGAGCACGTCGGCCAGCACGAACACGGTCTCGCGCACGGCCAGCGCGGTCTGCATCACCTTGGCCGTGATGCGGCCCGCGAACTCGTCCTGGTAGAAGGCCATGCTCTGGCCCAGCATCAGGCGGTGGAAGTTCCAGCGCAGGCGCATCGGCAGGTTCACCGCCAGCGTCTGGTGCTTCACGATGGTCTGCAGCGCCACCACGCCGATGCTGATCACCAGGAACGCGGCCAGCCACAGCAGCGTGTCGCCGCGCTCGGCCCACAGCTTGGACGGCACCTGGCCGCCGAGCCAGTCGACGATGCGCCCGAGGATCGCGAACAGCGCGGCCTCGAAGGTCGACATCACCGCCGTGAGCACCGCCATCGCGGCGATCTTGCCGCGCACGCCGTGCGTGCAGGCCCACAGGAAGGCAAAGAAGCCCTGGGGCGGCAGCGTCGGTTCGGCGGCGGGGTACGGGGGAAGGAGTTTTTCGAAAAAGCGGAACAAGGAATCGGTCTCCAGCAGAGCCTTCGAATGTAGCCCTGCATGCATGACCTTGCCCCGAAAAGGTGCGTTCGTGGCCGGTGCCTTCAGCAACCCTTCAGCTGCGGCGCACCTTGCTGTCGTCGGCGCGTGCTGCCTTTGTTTCCATGCCCCCCAGCCGCGCGCTCAGGAAGTCGATGAAAGTTCGCAGCTTGGGCGACATGTACTGCCGGCTCGTGTACACGGCGAACAGCGTGACCGGCGTGGCCTCGAACGCGGGCAGCAGCCGCACCAGCCGGCCCTGCGCCAGGTCGTCGTCGATGAGCCACACGGGCAGGTACGCGATGCCCATGTCGGCGCGCACCGCGTGCAGCGTGAGCGTGGTGTCGTCCGAGCGCATCGCGGGCGTGAGCCGCAGCGGGAACATGCGCCCGCCCGGCCCCTTGAGCGCGAGGTTGTCCAGGTTCACGTAGCTGGGCACGATCGCGCCCAGCTTCGCGAGGTCGGCCGGCACCGCGGGCAGGGCGCCGTGGCGCTTCAGGTAGGCCGGCGTGCCCGCGAGGTGGAAGGGCACGCGGCACAGCGGCCGCGCGATGAGCGCGGGCGAGGGCTCCTGCGTGGCGCGCAGGGCCAGGTCGTAGCCGTCGGCCGCGAGATCGACCTTGCGGTTCTCCAGGTGCATGTCGACCAGCACCTCGGGGTACGCCGCGCGGTAGTCGGCCAGCACGCGCGCAAAGCGCGGCGTGGCGCACCACACGGGCGCGCTCACCTTGAGCTGGCCGCGCGGCGCGTCGCTGGTCTGGCCGATGGCGGCTTCGGCCGCGTCGAGCAGGTCGAGCGCGCGGCGGCTCTGCTCGTACCAGGCGGTGCCGGCCTCGGTGAGGCTCAGGTGGCGGCTCGAGCGGTGCAGCAGCCGCGCACCCAGCGATTTCTCGAGCTGCGCCACGTGCTTGCTGGCCATCGGCGCCGACAGGCCCAGGCGCTCGGCCGCGGCCACGAAACTGCCGGCCTCGACGACCTCGCGGAACACGCGCAGGCTGGTCATGCGGTCCATCGATGATTTCCTGTGAAGAAAGGATTCGATGCATCGTAGCCTGTCGATTTCCTGAAAGGAAATGTCTACAGTCGATCCAACGCCTTCAAGGAGCATCGACTTGACCCACGACAACACCACGCTTTCCCGCCTGCCCACGTACTTCATCTCGCACGGCGGCGGCCCCTGGCCCTGGATGAAGAAGGAGATGGGCGCCACCTACGACCAGCTGGCCGCCTCGCTGGCCGACATGCCGCGCCAGATCGGCCGCACGCCGGCGGCCATCCTCATGGTCTCGGCGCACTGGGAGTCGCCCGTGTTCACGGTGCAGGGCAACCCGCGCCCGCCCATGATCTACGACTACGGCGGCTTTCCGGCCCACACCTACGAGGTGCGCTACGCCTCGCCAGGTTCACCTGAACTCGCGCAGCGCGTGCAATCGCTGATCGCCGCCGCCGGCCTGCCGGCGCAGATCGACCCCGAGCGCGGCTACGACCACGGCATGTTCTCGCCGATGGCCGCGATGTACCCGAACGCCGACGTGCCGGTGGTGCAGCTGTCGCTGAGGCGCGGGCTCGACCCGGCCGAACACCTGGCGCTGGGCCGCGCCATCGCGCCGCTGCGTGACGAGAACGTGCTCATCGTCGGCAGCGGCCTGAGCTATCACAACCTGCGCAACTTCGGCCCGCAGGCGCACGGCGTGTCCAAGGCCTTCGGCGACTGGCTCGACGAGACGGCGGTGCAGGCCACGCCGCAGGCGCGCGTGCAACGCCTGCAGGACTGGGCCTCGGCCCCGTCGGCGCGCGTGGCGCACCCGCGCGAGGAGCACCTGATTCCGCTGATGGTCGCGGTCGGCGCGGCCGAAGGCGACGTCGGCGAGCGCGTCTACCACGAGGACGCCTTCATGGGCGGGCTCGTGGTGTCGAGCTACCGCTTCGGCGCGGCCTGAAGGCACGCGGGCCGCGCGGCAGAATGAAGCCATGCCCACGCCCGCTCTTCCCACCCCCGACGAATCCGCCGAAGCCCGGCGCCTGATCGCCCGCATCGAAGCCCTGTCCACCTCGCACGACCCGGTGCATGACGGCATTCGCGTGCGCTGGCGCCGCTTCGGCACCGACACGACGCAGCCGCCCATCGTGCTGCTGCACGGCGGCCACGGCAGCTGGATGCACTGGCTGCGCAACGCCGAGGCGCTGTCGGCGCAGCGCACGCTGCTCCTGCCCGACATGCCTGGCTTTCACGATTCCGACGCGCTGCTGCGCGTGGCGCCCGGCGAGGACGCGCTGGTGCCGCTCCTGGCCGCGCTCGGCGGCACGCTCGATGCGCTCATCGGCGCCGGCACGCCCATCGACCTGGGCGGTTTCTCGTTCGGCGGGCTCACTGCCGCGCGCTTCGCGGTGCGGCGCGGCGCGATCCGCCGGCTGGCGCTGATGGGCAGCGGCGGCCACGGCACCTTGCGCCGCATGACGGTCGAGATGATCAACTGGCGCGCTGCCCCCGACCGCGAGACCGAGCGCGCCGCGCTCATGCACAACCTGGGCGCGCTGATGCTGCACGCGCCGGCCGCCATCGACCCGCTGGCCTTCGAGATCCACGACCTCTCGTGCCACGGCACGCGCTTTCGCAGCAAGGAGGTGTCGCTCTCGGGCGGGCTGCAGGCCGCGATCGACGCGCTGGGCGTGCCGACGCTGCTGCTGTGGGGCGAGTTCGACGTCACCGCCGATTCGCGTCCGCTGGTGGCGCAACTGGCCAGCGAAGGCCCGGGCCGCGAAGGCGTGGTGATCGACGGCGCGGGGCACTGGGTGCAGTACGAGCGCGCTGATGAGGTCAACGCGCAGCTGCTGCGCTTCCTGGGCTGAAGCGGTTCAGCCTCAGCGCAGGTAGCGCCCGTCCGCCTTGAGCATCGACAGTTCCGAGAAGGTCAGCCCGCGGTGCTCGCCGGGCCGGTACGACACGGCGATGCCGCCGAGGTCCAGCGTCTTGAACGACTCCAGGCCCTTCTGCAGCGACTCGGGCGTCGGGTTGGCGCCCGCGCGCTTCAGGCCTTCGACCATGACCTTGGCCGTGACGTAGCCCTCCAGGCTGGCGTAGCTGAACTCGGTCATGCCGATCTTCTTCATCGCCGCCTGGTACTCGGCAATCACCGGCATCGCGCTGTTCCACGGATAGGGCACGACCTGCGAGATGACCACGCCGGCCGCGTCCTTCTTGATGTCCTGGAACAGCTTCTGCCCGTTCAGGAAGGAGAACGAATAGAAGGCCGTCTCGCCGCCGGTCGCGCGGTAGGCCGCGATGAATTTCGCCGCCACGTCGTTGGTGGCCGACAGCACCACGGCCTTGGGCTTGAGCTTGGCCAGCTCGGCGGCGCGTTCGGCCGCGTCGGAGCCGTCGTTCTTGATGGCCACGCTGCCGACCATCTTGTCGCCGCGTTCGGCAATGAACTTCTGCGTGCTCTCCATCGCCGAGCGCGCGCCGGGGTTGTCGTTGTGCGCGAAGGCGATGCGCGACAGGCCGATGGTGAACAGGTGGTTCACGATGCGGCTGTATTCCTCGTCAAAGCTGATGCGCACCGGAAAACCGAACTCGCTGAACTTCACCACCGGGCCCGCGCCCGTGTACGGGCCGACGACGGGAATCTTCAGCTCGTTGGCCGCCTTCAGCGCGCCGACCGCCGACGAGGTGCCGATGGGCATCAGCACGCCCACAGCGCCGTCGCGCGCGAAGGTCTTGACGTTCTCGGCGCCCTTGGCGGGGTCGTAGGCGTCGTCGAGCTGGCGCAGCTCGACCGGGCGGCCGTTGACGCCGCCGCTCGCGTTCAGCGCGGTGAACATGGCACGGATGCCCACCAGCGGCTCGGTCGACAGCGATGCGAGCGGGCCGGTCTGCACGTAGGTCTGGCCGATCAGGAGCGGCTTGGCGGGCTGGGCCGAGGCGGGCGCCCCCGCGAAGACGAGGGCGGCGAGGGCCAGAAACCGCAGGTGAATCTTTTTGTGTCTCATGGTCACTAATTGTTAATAAACCGATCTTAAGGCGCGGGCCTTCGCAGGTAAATCGATCGCTGGTTGCGACCTGGGAAATACTGTATAAAAATACAGTTAACAACTGCAATCATGGGCCTCCCTTTCCTCGACTCCTTTTCCACCGCCGCGGGCCGCGGCGTCTGGCACGCCGACGAACTCGGCCTGGCCGACGCGCAGGTCGTGGCCACCGGGCATGCCGCGCTCGACGCCGAGCTGCCCGGCGGCGGCTGGCCCGTGGGCGCGATGACGGAGCTGCTGCAGGCCACGCCCGAGGCCCATGTCTGGCGCCTGCTGCTGCCCGCGCTGGCGCAGGCCGTGGAAGCGCGCGGCGGGCCGGTGGTGCTGGTCGGCGCACCCTACGAACCCTGCGGCACCGCGCTGGCGGCGCAGGGCTTGCCGGTGGAGGCGCTGATGTGCGTGCGCAGCGACGCCCCGGCCGCGCGGCTGTGGGCCTGCGAGCAGGCGCTGCGCTGCGCCGAGATCGCTGCCGTCGTCGCCTGGCTGCCGCAGGCCCGCGTGGGCGAGCTGCGGCGGCTGCAGCTGGCCGCCGCGCAGCACGAGGTGCTGCTGTTCGTGTGCCGGCCCGAGTCGGTGGCGCTCTCGGCCTCGCCCGCGCGTCTGCGCCTGCGCGCCGAGCGCTGCCCGGACGACCCGGCGCAGATCGCGCTGCACCTGCTCAAGCGCCGGGGGCCGCCGCTGGCCGCGCCGGTGCGGGTGCCGGCGCGCAATGCCCGCATGAGCGCGTTGCTGGCCGCCGCCCGCGTGCGGCGCCAGCTGCGCCTGCAGCCGGCCGTGACGCCGGCCGCCGCGCCGTCGGCCACGGTGGTGCGCATCGACGCATGGAAAGGAGGCCCGGATGCACTGGATCGCCTTGCAGTGGTCGTCTGAAACCGAGGACGCCGACGCCCCCGACATGCCCCCGCCCGAAGCCCTGGGCTGGTGGGCGCTGCAGTTCACGCCGCACGTCGCCTGGCAGGACGAGGCGCTGATGCTCGAGGTCTCGGCCTGCGAGCGCCTGTGGGGCGGTCGCGCGCCGCTGATGCGCCAGCTGCTGGCCCTCAACCCCGCGCCCGACGCGCGCATGCGCGGCGCGCAGGGCGCCACCAGCCTGATCGCGCTGGCGCGGCTGCGCCTGTTCGCGCGCAACGAGCACCGGCCCGCCGACGTGCCGGCCGGCCTGCCGCTGGACACGCTGACGGCCGCGCAGGGCCACCTCGACCTGCTCGCGCGCCTGGGCTGCCGCACCTGGGGCGAGGTGGCGGCGCTGCCGCGCGGCGGGCTGGCGCGGCGCTTCGGTGCCGGGCTGCGTGAGGCGCTCGACATCGCCTGGGGCCTGCGCCCCGAAAGCCACGCCTGGCTCACGCTGCCCGACGTGTTCGAGCAGAAGCTCGAACTGCCCGCGCTGGCCGAGACCGGGCCCGAACTCATGTGGTCGGCCAACCGCCTGCTCTCGGCGCTGCAGATCTGGCTGCGCGCCCGCCAGCGCGGCGCGCGCGCGCTCGAGCTGCAGTGGACGCTCGACCTGCGGCGCCTCAACGGCGTGACCCTGCCGCCGCACCAGCAGCTCACCGTGCGCACGGCCGAGCCCACGCAGGACATGGCGCACCTGCGCCGCCTGCTGTCCGAAAAACTCGCGCTCACCACGCTGGCCGCGCCCGCGAGCTGGCTGAAGCTGCGCACGCTCGAAACCGATCCGCTGGCCGGCGCCAGCACGAGCTTCCTGCCCGAAGACAACCGCAAGGGCGACAAGCTGCACGAGATGGTCGAACGGCTCAGCGTGCGGCTCGGCGCCGACCAGGTGGTGGTGCCGCTCGCGCAGGCCGACCACCGGCCCGAGCGCCAGCAGCGGTGGCGGCCCGCGCTGCAAAAAGAGAAAACGCCTGCACCCGACAAGGCCCGCAAGGACGCCGCCTCGCAGCCCGATGCGATCTACCCGCCCTGGCTGCTGCCCGAGCCCTTGCGGCTCGAGATGGACGGCGAGCGCCCGTGCTACTGCGGGCCGCTGCGCAAGCTGGTCGGGCCGCAGCGCGTCGAGGCCGGCTGGTGGGGCGGTGAAGAAGACGGCGGCCAGCCCGCGATGCGCGACTACTACGTGGCCGAAAGCCCCGAGGCCGGCCTGGTGTGGATCTTTCGCGAGCGGCCCGCCACGCGCTTTTCGTCGGGCGAGGTGCGCTGGTACCTGCAAGGCTTCTATGCCTGACCTGAGCGGCAAGGAAGAGCGCAAGCGCCAGCCCGCCAAGGTGCATGTGCTGCCGCAGCGGCTGCGCCCGGCGCCGGGCCTGCCCGGCTATGCCGAGCTGCACTGCCTCACGAACTTCAGCTTCCAGCGCGGCGCGTCGACGCCCGAAGAGGTGGTCGAGCGCGCCTACCACCTCGGCTATGCGGCGCTGGCCATCACCGACGAGTGCTCGGTGGCCGGCATCGTGCGCGCGCATGTCGCGTTGCGCGATCTGCCCGTCAAGCTGGACACCTACGAGCGCGAGCACCCGGACGAACCGCCGATCCCGCGCCACCCCGAATTCCGCCTGCTGTTCGGCAGCGAGTTCCGCTTCGAGCGCTTCAAGCTCGTGGTGATCGCGAACGACACCGAGGGCTGGGGCAACCTCTGCGAGTTCATCACCGCCGCGCGCAACACCGAGCTGCCCAAGGGCGAGTACCGCGTCGATTGGGACACGAGCGACGTCGCCTCGCTGCAGCGCTGCCAGGTGCTTTTCGTGCCGCACCGTCCGCCGGGAGGCATGCCGGATGCGGCCACCGTGCAGGAGGACCTGGCGGCGGCCAGGGCGCTGTACGGCGACAACCTCTGGCTGGCCGTGGCGCTGTTCAACGAACTCGACGACGACCTCTGGCTCGTCACGCTGATGCAGGCGGGCGAGCAGGCCGGCGTGCCGCTGGTCGCGGCCGGCGACGTGCACATGCACGCGCGCGGGCGCAAGCCGCTGCACGACGTGCTCACGGCGGTACGCGAAGGCCGCACGGTGGCCGAGTGCGGCTTCGCGCTGCAGTCGAACGCCGAGCGGCACCTGCGCCAGCGGGTGCGACTGGCCGAGCTGTACCTGCCCGCGATGCTGGCGAACACGCTGGCGGTGGCGCAGCGGTGCCGCTTCGATCCCGAGGTGATCCGCGAGACCTACAAGTACCCGCTGGAAACGCTGGGCAGCAACGAGACGGCGACGCAGACGCTGGCGCGCAAGACGTGGGAAGGGGCGCAAAGGCGCTACCCGAACGGGATTCCTGATGGCGTGCGAGCCCAGGTGCAGAAAGAGCTGGACCTGATCAGGGAGCTTGAATACGAGATGTTCTTCCTCACCGTAGAGAACATCGTCCGCTTTGCGCGCTCACAGAAAATTCTTTGCCAGGGGCGTGGGTCATCGGCCAATTCCGTTGTCTGCTATTGCCTCGAAATCACCGCCATCGACCCCGAAAAAGGCCACCTGCTGTTCGAGCGCTTCCTGAGCCGCCATCGCAAGGAACCGCCCGACATCGACGTCGACTTCGAGCACCAGCGGCGCGAAGAAGTCATCCAGTACATCTACGCAAAGTACGGCCGCGAGCGCGCCGCCATCGCCGCCGTCGTCATCTGCTACCGCTCGCGCAGCGCCTTGCGCGACGTCGGCAAGGCCATCGGCATCGACGAGCGGCTGGTCGACGAATTCGCCAAGGACCACTACTGGTTCGACGACACCGTGCTCGGCGAGCAGCTCGACAAGGCCGCCGCGCGCGTCGGGGTGAAGGAAGACCGGCTCAAGCTGGTGCAATGGATCGAGATGACGCAGCGGCTCAAGGGCTTTCCGCGCCACCTGAGCCAGCACGTCGGCGGCTTCGTGCTCACGCACACCAAGCTCACGCGGCTGGTGCCGGTCGAGAAGGCGTCGATGAAAGACCGCTCGGTCATCCAGTGGGAAAAAGACGACCTCGAGGCCATGGGCATGCTCAAGGTCGACGTGCTCGCGCTGGGCATGCTCAGCGCCATCCGGCGCGGGCTCGACCACATGAACCGCTGGCGGGGCTCGATGATGGAGATGCACCACATCCCCAACGACGACCAGAACGTGTTCGACATGATCTGCGACGCCGACACCATCGGCGTGTTCCAGATCGAGAGCCGGGCGCAGATGTCGATGCTGCCGCGCCTGAAGCCGCGCACTTATGAAGACCTGGTGATCGAGGTCGCGATCGTGCGGCCCGGGCCCATCCAGGGTGGCATGGTGCATCCGTACTTGAAGCAGCGCGAGCGGGTGGCCAAGGGCTTGGCGATCACCTATGAAAAGGAAGCACTCCGTCCGGCCTTGGAGCGCACGCTGGGCATCCCGATCTTCCAGGAGCAGGTGATGCAGATTGCGATGATCGCGGCCGGATTCTCTGCCGACGAAGCCGACCAGCTGCGTCGCGCCATGGCCGCGTGGAAGCGCAAGGGCGGCCTGGGCAAGTTCCACGACAAGCTCGTCAAGGGCATGACCGCCAACGACTACAAGGAAACTTTCGCCGAAGCCATCTTCAAGCAGATCCTCGGCTTCGGCGACTACGGCTTCCCCGAAAGCCACGCCGCGAGCTTCGCGCTGCTGGTCACCATCAGCAGCTGGCTCAAGAACTACGAACCCGCCTGCTTCCTCGCCGCACTGCTCGACTCGCAGCCGATGGGCTTCTACAGCCCCTCGCAGCTGGTGCAGGACGCGCGCCGCCATGGCGTCGAGGTGCGGCCGGTCGACGTCACGTGCAGCGAGATCGACACCACGCTCGAAGCCCGCGCGCCCGATGCACCGCGCATGCCCGCAGGCACCGACACGCGCTACGCCGAGCGCCTGGGCAACGACAACCAGCCTGCCGTGCGGCTGGGCCTGAACCGGGTCCTGAGCCTCAGCGACGCCGGCGCCAAGCGCCTGCTTGCAGCGCGTGCACAAGCGCCTTTCACCAGCACCGAAGACCTGGCCTTGCGCGCCGAACTCGACGGCAAGGACATGGCCGCACTCGCGGCGGCCGATGCATTGATGTCGCTCTCGGGCCATCGGCGCCAGCAGGTGTGGGACGCCACGGCGCAGCATCGCTCGTCGGCCCTGCTCAAGGGCGTGCCGATCCACGAACAGGCGCTGCTGCTGCCCGCCGCGCCCGAGGGCGAAGAGATCGTCGGCGACTACGCGGCGCTGGGCCTCACGCTGCGCCGCCATCCGCTCGCGCTGCTGCGCCCGCGCCTGGCGCGCATGCGGCTCCTGAGCGCGGTGGAGCTGCGCACCGCACGCAGCGGCCAGACCGTGCGCGCCTGCGGCATCGTCAAGGGCCGGCAGCGGCCCGGCACCGCCAACGGCACCATCTTCGTCACGCTGGAGGACGAGACCGGCAACGTCAACGTGATCATCTGGAGCCACGTCATCGAGGCCTGGCGCGAGCCGCTGCTCAAGTCGCACCTGCTCGCGGTGCAGGGCACCTGGCAGCGCGACGACGACAGCGGCGGCAAGGTGCAGCACCTGATCGCCACCGGCTTCAAGGACCTCACGCCGCTGCTGGGCCGGCTGGCGCAGAGCAACACCAGCCGCGACTTCCACTGAGGCATTGCGAATGCAACCGATCGTTCCATGCCTCGCGCCGCCCCTCACTTTTCGCTAACCTGTTCCTCCCATGTCCGCACTCGCCGCAACCGCCGGATTTGCCCTTGCCGATGAGGTCGTCGCCACGCCGATCGGCCCGCCGCCGCCCGCGCCCGATGTGCCCATGCCGCCACCGCCGCCGCCCGTGCTGCCGCCCGAAGGCGATCCGCCGCCGGTCATGCCCCCGGTGACAGACCCCGGTTTTCCGCCGCCGGTGAGCGACCCGCCGCCCCTGCAGACGGCCGTGCCCTTCGGCAAGCCCCACGCGCGGCGCCTGCGCGAGATCTACCGCTCGGCCGGCTGGCCCTGCTGCGACACCATCGAGGTCGAACTGCTCGCGGGCGGTTTTCTCGAGCGCGTGCGCAGTGCACTGGGCCACGAGACGCTGCGCGTGACCGATGCCGGCATTGCGCGCATCGCCACCACGCTCACGGTCAACCGCGCGGCGCTGTCGCCGCACGAGGCGCTGGTGGAGCGCGTGGCGCGCGAGATGACGCGTGGCGGTCGCATCGCCTGGCGCGGCCTGGGGCTGCGCGCCCGGCTGCCGCCGCTGGAGGAGGGCGGCAAGCCGCGCTGGTGCATGGCGCGGCCCGATGTCTTTTCGATTCGCAACACCAGCGTCGAGGCCTACGCGCATCCCATCGTGCACGAGGTGAAGGTCAGCCGCGCCGACCTGCTGGGCGACCTGCGCAAGCCCGACAAGCGCGCGGCCTATCTCGACCTGGGCGGCGAGTGCTGGTACGTGCTGGGCAACGATGCCAAGGGCCGCTGCATCGCGTCGCCCGACGATATCCCGGCCGAATGCGGCGTGATGGTGCTCGAGGGCGAGCGCCTCGTGGTGGCGCGCGCCGCGGTGCACCGCGCCTTCGAGCGCATTCCTTTTTCGGTGTGGCTGGCGCTGGCCAAGGCGCAGCCCGTGGCGGGCTTCGAGGACGACGCGCAAGACCTGCTGATCTGAGCGGCGCCCTGCAGGTGCTTCAAGTGATGGCGTCGTAGTCGCGGTGCGCGACGGCGACCACGTTGCCCGGATCGAACTGGCTCGCCATCTGGCGCAGGCCTTCCTCGCGGTCTTCACGGCTGGCCTGCGGGTCGAACATCTGGTCGCAGAACTCGAGCAGGTCGCGCACGATGCGTTCGTGGCGGTAGTAGGCGAGGGCGAGCGTGTCGACCGCCTCGGTCGTGCCGTAGCCCTGGAAGAACAGCGCTTCTTCGCGCGGCAGGTTCCACACGCCGCCGACACCGCCGCCGATGAACATCAGGTCGCGCTCCTTCGGCGCGAGGATGAGCGTGTCCCAGTCGACGATGCACAGGCGGTCGTCGTCGCCCAGCAGCACGTTGCCCGCGTGCAGGTCGGCATGGCACAGCACCTGCGGCAGCGACTTCTCGAGCAGGATCGAGGCGAGCTGTTCGCTGCGGTAGACGATCGAATCGATCTCTTCGTCGTGCGCGTCCCAGAAGGCCAGAAAGCGCTTCACCAGATCGTCGCCCGCCACGCCGTTGATGAAACGGCGCTGGTAGCGGCGCACGCCTTCGCGCCAGTGGTGCGAATAGCTTTCGCGCGGCAGGCCCGCGCGCAGCGGTTCGGGCAGCTCGGTGCGGTGGATGGCGTTCAGCGCGGTGCCGAGCAAGGTCCATTGCCGGTCCGTCGGCGTGCGCGTGAAGCCGTCAGCGCCGTCGAAGAAAGGGTAGAGCGCCCAGTCGAAGCCATGGTCCTGCACGCTGAGCCGCCGCGTGCGCGTGAGCAGCGGGGCCATCACGGCGTCGATGTCATAGGTGTGATACAGCACGGCCGGCACGTCGACCACGGCGGGTGTGAAGCCGCCTCGGCGCAGCTTGAGGAAGTACGCGCGGCCGTCCGATGCCTCGATGCGGAACGCGGCCGAATCGACGTCGGCGCCCAGCGGGAGGAATTCGGCGCGGGAGTCTTGCAGGCCCCAGTGGCTGGCGAGGCAGGCGGCGATGGCATCGTTCGACAAGGCGGGCGGCGTCAGCATGCGGGGTAGGCGTCCAGGAGTTCGTGGCGAAAGGGATGCGTGAAGTGCGAGCGGACCAGCCGGAACTCGCGCACCGTCCAGTGGATCGGTGGCAACTGCCCAGGGCACGCGGCACGCTCGCTTTTTCGCGCAATTGTGACGTGAGGCGTCCAGCCGCGAGCGTAGGAAATGAAGCCGGCTTGCTGCAGCGCGCACGTCAGCGCGTCGTGGAATTCGCGCAGCCCGTCGTGTGCGGCGGGACGAACCACGGAGACGTCGTTGGGCCAGGTGCCGGAGCTGTTGAGCGTGAGCTCCAGCGGTGGCATCGGCACGCGGGCCAGCGTGTCGCGCAGGCGTTGCTCGGCTTCTCCCTGGTGATCGGGCAGGTAGTACAGCGTGAGGTGCAGCCCCTGCGCCGCAGACAGGGTGCAGCCACGCGGCCACCACCAGTCCTCGCGGTGCGCCAGGATTTCGGCGCGCACGTTCGCCGTGGGAAAGAGGCCGATGAGGAGCTGGCGGCGGACGGCCACGGCATCACCTTCAGGCCTCGGGCGGCCACCAGTGCGCGGCCGTGGTCTGGAGCACGCGCGCGGCTTGGGCGCGAATGTCCAGGCCATCGCCATGGCCCTTGTCGCGTGTGACCTTGAAGGGCCAGGTCGACAGCCGGCCTGTCTTGCCGGTTGCGTGTGAGCGCGACTGCAACGGATGCTGTCGCGAGGAGAAAAAAAGCACCTGCGCCGAGGGCGCAGGTGGGTTGGCGGTGGTCATGGCGTCGCCTCGAATGTTGTTCTTGGAGACGAGCCATTCTAGAGAAAAGACTGTATTTATGTACAGTATATTTGCAGTCTATCGAAGATCGTTGTCCAGCAAGGCGTCGAGGTCGATGGCCGCCGCCATCGCCCGGTAGCCGGCGTCGCCGGGATGCAGGTGGTCGCCCGAATCCATGGCGGCCTTCAGCCGCGCAGGCCGGGCCGGGTCGCGCAGCAGCGCGTCGACATCGACCACCGCATCGAAGGCGCCGCCTTCGCGGATCCAGCGGTTGATGGCCTGGCGCACCTTGTCTTTCTCGGGCGAGTGGTGGCCGGCCAGCGGCGTGCCTTCGAGCGCACGCTCGTTGGGCGGAATGGTGGCGCCCACGATGCGCACGTTGTGGGCGTGGGCCATCTCGATCAGCTGGCGAAAGCCCTGGATCACGGCCTCGGCGCGCACCGCGGGTTCCTGCGGTGCAAAGGGGCCGCCGGGCCAGCCGATGTCGTTGGTGCCCAGCAGCACGACCATCGCGCGCACGCCGGGCTGCGCGAACACATCGCGGCCCGCGCGCTCGAGCGCCGCGCGGCCCATGCCGTCCTTCAGCAGCCGGCCGCCCGAGATGCCGGCGTTGAGCACGCCCACGCCGCGCGGCGCGAGCCGTTCGGCCAGCGCGTCGGGCCAGCGCGTGTGGGCACCGGGTGTCGAGCCGTTGCCGTCGGTGATCGAGTCGCCCAGTGCGACGACGGTGACGGGCGCTTGCGGCGTCTCGACGATCAGGCCGCTCACGTAGACGCGCGTGCTCCAAGAGGTGGCGGCGGCCGGCAGTCGTGCGGCGGCGCTCAGGTCGCCGTCGGCGATGTACAGCGTCTGCCGCGCGTCGAAGTGAAAGCCCGCGGGCTGGCTGGGTTCCGGCAGGTAGAGCGACACGGCCACCTCGCTCAGCGCGGGCAGCGGCAGGTCGACCGGGTCGCTCACGAGGCGCGCGCCGGGTGGCAGCGTCACGTCGCTGCGGCCACCGAAGCGCAGCACGCGGTCGGAGCCTTCGACGACTGCCGAGCCGCTCGCATGGCGGGCCACGCGCGCCGCGCCGATGTGCAGCGGCGTGGTGCCGCCTTCGTTGCTGATCACCACGCGCAGCCGCGTGCCGCCGATGCTCAGGCGCGCCACCTGGCGCAGCGTCTGCCGCTCGAAGCGGGCGGGAATGCCCAGGGGCAGCACGAAGCTTTCGTCCCACAGCGGCTGGGTGGCGGCCATCCAGCTGGGGCTCCAGTGGGTGGGCGCTGCCATGGAAGCGGTGGCGGCGCCCGCGAGGGAAAGGGCGAGCGCGCCCTGGCGCAGGAGGGAGGTGAGTCGCGAAGCGGTCATGTGAATGTCCTCAGGTGAAAGAAGTGTCGATGGGCGAACTTTCTTCCATTCGAATCGCGAGGGGTAGAAGGCAGAATGGCATGCATCGCATTCCTGATTCGAATGACCCCATGGACACCCTTCGCGCACTCTCCGCCTTCGTGCACAGCGTCGAGCTCGGCAGCCTCTCGGGCGCGGCCCGCGCGCTCGACACCACGCAGCCCACCGTGAGCAAGCTCGTCGCTGGGCTGGAGCGGTCGCTGGGCGTGCGGCTGCTGCGGCGCGCGGCCACGGGCCTGAGCCTCACGGAGGAGGGCCAGCGCTTTCACGAACGCGCGCGCCGCATGCTCGAGGACTACGGCGACGCCGTGGCCGACGCGCGCGCCCAGGTGCAGCAACCGCGCGGCCTGCTGCGCCTGAGCGCGCCGGTCACGCTGGGGCAGCGGCATCTCAACGCGATGGCGGTCGAGTTCCTGCGGCTGTACCCCGACATCGAACTGGAGCTGGTGCTCGACGACCGCTTCGTCGATCCGCGCGAGGAGCGCATCGACGTCTCGCTGCGCGTCGGCGGCGCGCTGCCGCCCGACCTCGTCGCGCGCCACCTGGGCAGCTGGCCGCGCGTGCTCGTCGCCTCGCCGGACTACCTGGCCGCACGCGGCAAGCCGCGCACGCCGCAGGACCTGCTGGCGCACGACTACCTGCGCTACGCGGCGGGCGACGACGGCGTGCTGCTCACGGGCCCCGACGGCGCGGTGGCCGTGCCGGTGCGCAGCCGCTACCGCGTCAACAACGCCGTGGCGCTGCTCGACAGCGTGCAGGCGGGCGCGGGCGTGTCGCTGCAGCCCACGTGGATGGTCGCGGACCTGCTGGCGCAGGGGCGGCTGGTGCGCGTGCTCGCGCGGCACATGGGGCCGGCGCAGGAGCTGCACCTGCTCTATGCGCCGCGCCGGCAGCTGCCGCTGCGCGTGCAGGTGCTGGTCGACTTCCTGGCGCAGCGCGTGGCGGCGCTGCCGGGTGCGGCGAAAGCGCCGCGGCGCTAGTCAGGCCGCCTTGCGGGCCACGCTCTTCGCGCGTTTGGCCGCCGCAGGCTTGTGCGCGGTCTTGCGTGCAGAAGCCGTCGACTTCGCCGCACGCTTCTTCGCCGCAGGCGGCGTGCGCTTGCCGCTGCGCAGGCTGCGCGCGAGCAGCTCGGTCAGGTCGATCACCTCGGCACCGCCCTCAGGTGCTTCTTCTTCCGGCTGCACCACCGTCTCCGTGTCGCCCGCCTTGACCTTCTTCTCGACGATCTTCATCACGGCGTGCTTGAACTCGTCCTTGAATTCGTCGGGGTTCCACGGGCCCGACATGTCGCCGACCAGCTGCTCGGCCATCTTCATCTCGGCGGCCGACAGCTTCGCGCCCTTGATGCCGGCGGCCGGCAGGTCGAGCCCGTCGGCGTCCTTGATCTCGTCGCCCCAGCGCAGCAGGTTGAGCACCAGCACCTTGCCGAAGGGAATCAGCAGTGCCAGGTGCTGCTTGGTGGCGATCACCACCTTGGCCAGCCCGACCTTGCCGGTCTTCACCAGCACCTCGCGCAGCAGCGCGTAGACCTTCTGGCCCTTGTTGATCGGCGCGAGGTAGTAGGGGCGCTCCAGGTACACGAAGGGAATCTCGCCCACGTCGAGAAAGCGCTGGATCTCGATGGTCTGCGTGGTGCGCGGGTAGATGGCCTCGATCTCCTTGGGCGAGATCACGACGTACTTGCCGTCTTCGTACTCGAAGCCCTTCACGATCTGCTCGCGCGCGATCTCCTTGCCCGTGCGCTTGTTGATGCGCTTGTAGCCCACGGGGTCCATGCTGCGCTTGTCGAGCCAGTCGAAGTCGATGCCCTGTTCGGTGCTGGCGGTGTGCAGGCCCACGGGGATGTGGACCAGCCCGAAGGTGATGGCGCCTTTCCAGAGGGTTCTCGTGGCCATGGTGTGCTTCCTTCCTTGTTCGTGGGTTCGTGGCTATCGCTTGAAGCCGAGCCGCTTCATCGCCTCGCCCAGCGGCTGGCGCGTGGTCCAGTAGGCGGCCCAGGGGTCTTCGGACTGGAACGACAGGTGCTCGCGCGCGGTGGCGATGGTCCAGTGCGCGCCGCTCTTGAGACCGGCGAGGTCGTCCCAGCGCACCGGCATCGACACGCCCATGCCGGGCCGTGCCCGCGCGGAATAGGCCGCCACCGTGGTCGCGCCCACGCCGTTGCGCAGGTAGTCGGCAAAGAGCTTGCCGACGCGGTTCGACGGCCCGCTCTTGGCCACGAACTTCGACGGGATCACCTGGGCCATGTGCTGCACGATGGCGCGCGAGAAGGCCTTCACGGTGTCGTTGTCGTAATGCATGCGCAGCGGCACGACCACGTGCAGGCCCTTGCCGCCGCTGGTCTTGAGCCACGACGCCAGTCCCAGTTCGGTGAGCAACGTGCGCATCAGCAGCGCGGCTTCCTGCACATGCGGCCACGGCGTGCCTTCGCCCGGGTCGAGGTCGAAGATCATGCGGTTGGGCCTGTCGAAGTGCGTCGAGGTCGCGTTCGAGGTGTGGAACTCGATCACGTTGAACTGCGCCGCGTTCAGCAAGGCCTCGCGCGTGCCGACCTCGAGCATCGACGGGTGGCCGGGCCACAGGGCCGGGTCGAGCTGCTTCACGCCGGCGATGTGGACCTTCTCGGCATGCTTCTGGAAGAAGATCTCGCCGCCCACGCCCTGCGGCCCGCGCACCAGCGCGCAGGGGCGGCCCTTCAGGTGCGGCAGCATGTCGTCGGCCACCGATTCGTAGTAGCGCACGAGGTCGAGCTTGGTGCGGCCCGAAGCCGCATCGATCACGCGCTCGCCGTGGCTCACGGCGACGCCGCCGACGGTGGAGGCGGATTTCTTCGACGGTGTCTTCATGGCCTTCGTGCCCTTTTCATGGGAGACAGGTGCGATGTCGCGGGGCTCTTCATGCACGATCTCCGACGCCGGCTTGTCGTCGCGCATCGCCACGAAGGACGCGTGGCGGACCTGCCCGTCCGGCGTCCATGCGGCGAAGCGCACCTCGGCCACGAGCGTCGGCTTCACCCAGTGCCGCGTGCCGCCCGGCCGGCGGCGGCCGGGCTTGGCCTCGCCGCCGGTGAAAGGCGCGTGGTCGGTGTCCAGCGCGGCGAGCTGGCGGCGAATGTCGCGCGCCTCGCGGTCGTTCCAGCCGGTGCCGACGCCGCCGACCGACACGAGCTCGCCGTTCTTCGCGTGCACGCCCAGCGTCAGGCTGCCGATGCGCGTCGGGCTGTCGGTGCGCAGCGTGTAGCCGCACACCACGAACTCCTGGCGCCGGATGCACTTGAGCTTGAGCCAGGTGTCGCTGCGGCGCGAGACATACGGCGCGTCGGCGCGCTTGGCGATCACGCCTTCGAGGTTCATGCGGCAGGCCGATTGCAGGATCGAGTCGACATCGGCCTCGAAGTCGCTGCTGAAGCGCAGGCGGCGCGTGGCGCGCGCGTCCATCAGCTGTTTGAGCAGCCGGCGGCGTTCGGCGAGCGGCGTGTGGCGCAGGTCGAAGCCCTCGAAGAAGGGCACGTCGAACAGGAACATCACGATGGGGTCGGCGCGTTCGCGGTCGAGTGCGTTCTGCAGCGCGTTGAAGTCGGGCGTGCCGTTCTGGTCGGGCACGACGATCTCGCCGTCGAGCCAGGCGTTGCCGATGCCCAGGCGCTCCAGCTCGGCCACCAGCTTCGGCAGCTTCGCGCTCCAGTCGTGGCCGCCGCGCGTGAGCAGGCGTGCCTTGCCGTTGCCGATGCGCGCCATGAGGCGGTAGCCGTCGAACTTGATCTCGAAGATCCAGTCGCCGGGCGCGCCTTCGGGCACACCGGGGGCGAGTGTCGCGAGCTGCGGCGAAAGCCTGGCGGGCAGGCGTGCCTTCACCGCGCCCGTTGCGGGCAAGGCAGGCAAGGCTTGGGCCTTGGCCTTGGCCTTGGCGCTCTTGCGCGCCCCGGCCACGCTGTCGGGCAGCGCGGACACCACGTCGTACTCGGCATGCGAGCGCGCAAAGGCATCGCGCTTCTTGAACAGCAGCCAAGGCTCCTGCCGCTCGCCGCCCTTGGCGATCCTGACGAGTTCCCACAGCCCTTCGAGCTTCTGGCCGTGCAGCCGGAACGCGAGCTTGCCCGCGGCCAGGCCCTTGCGCGGATCGCCCACCGGCTCCCAGGTGCCGTGGTCCCACACGATGACGTCGCCCGCGCCGTAGTGGCCTTCGGGAATCGTGCCCTCGAAGCCGGCGTACGACAGCGGGTGGTCTTCCACATGCACGGCCATGCGCTTGTGCGCGGGGTCGAGGCTCGGCCCCTTGGGCACGGCCCACGACACCAACACGCCGTCGAGTTCGAGCCGGAAGTCGTAGTGCAGCCGCCGCGCCGCGTGCTTCTGGATCACGAACGCGGGCGCGTGCGGCCGGGCCCTGCCGCCTTCGGCGGGTTCGTCGGTGACGGCGAAGTCGCGCTTCGCCTGGTAGGTTGCGAGGGGCGTGTCGGAACGGGCCATGGCCTCTGGTGTGCCCGCATTCGGGCCGCGCCGCATCGGCCAAGTGCCCGGTCTTCGTGTGGGCCGAGGCCGCACGCGCGCGCGAGGACGGGGCAACGGTCAGGCGGGTGCCAGACGGGTCCCACGCGCAGGCGCTGTGCCCTCCGACCGGCGCGCCGCGCGATCCGCAGAACATGGAGGCACTGCAGCCGCCAACCCGGAGGAGGCAGCCATGTGAGCCCGTGTGCATCGCACCAAGGAGACCCCATGACTTCGAAGCAGACCCCCGACCCGAAGCCGGCGAGCCCGGACAAGAACCCGCCGGAGAAGTTTCCGTTTCCCACGTCCGAGAACCACGGCAAGCCACCCACCGAGCCCGCCAAGCCGACCGAGCAGCCGTCCAGCGAAGAAGCGCTCGACAGCGGCGTGGAAGAGTCCTTTCCGGCGAGCGACCCGGTGTCGGTCACCGTCACGAAGGTCAAGCTGCCATCGGGCGATGCGGACAAGGACAAGAAGGACGAGAACAAGAAGGCCGACGCCTGAGGCCCCGATGGACCTGCGCCTGAACACCGTCATGGCCCCGGAACCCGCCACCGGCCCGGCCACGCGCCGCGTCGTCACCTGGGACGTGCGTCCGCAGGGCTACTGCAGCGAACACGAGCACGCCACGCGCGCCAACGTTGCGCAGCGCCTGGCGGCGCTCCAGGGCTGGGCGTTCGCGGGCGCCTACGATGCCAGCCAGCCGGGGCCGGACCCGCTCTACTTCGTGCCGAGCGACACGCTCACCGACCCGCACCAGGCGCGCGCCATGGGCATCGCCGGCGTGGACGACCTCTTCGGCGGCGTGGTGCCGCATGCCTTCGTCGCCACCAAGGCGATCAGCCATCCGCTCGTCGGCCCCGACGCCGTGCGGCCCCTGGGCTGGTCGGCCCGGATCGCGGTGGAGATCGGCGATGCCGCCTTGCCCGGCTTCACCTGCTTCAGCCTGGACGAGGCGCGCGTTGCGGGGAGGGCGCTGCTCGACATCGGCCGCGTGCGCCTGAAGCCCGTGACGGCGACCGGCGGGCGCGGCCAGCAGGTGGTCGACGGCATCGATGCGCTCGAGCACTGTCTCGATGCGATGGACGACCGCGCGATCGCCACTGAAGGCCTCGTGCTCGAAACCAACCTGGAACAACCCCAGACCTACAGCGTCGGGCAGCTGATCGTGGCGCAGCGTCTCGTCAGCTACTGCGGCGAGCAGCGCCTCACGCGCGACAACGCCGGGCAGGAGGTCTACGGCGGCTCCGACCTGCTGCTGGTGCGCGGCGACTTCGACGCGCTGCTGGCCCGCGTCGATCCGCCGCCGCCGCTGCGCCGCGCGATCGAGCAGGCGCGGCGCTACCACCGCGCGGTGATCGACTGCTACCCCGACTTCTTCGCCTCGCGCGTGAACTACGACGTGGCGCAAGGGCTCGACGGCCAGGGCGACTGGCGCTCGGGCGTGCTGGAGCAGTCGTGGCGCGTCGGCGGCGCCACCGGCGCAGAGATCGCGGCGCTCGAAGCCTTCCACCAGGACCCGGCGTGCCAGCGCGTGCACGCGTCCTGCTTCGAGGTGTACGGCGAGGCCGCCCGCGTGCCCGCCGGCGCCATCGTGGCCTACCAGGGCAACGACCCCGAGGCCGGGCCGCTGTGCAAATACACGGTGATCGAAAACACCACCACCCCGCATGCCGACACGCCATAGTTCCATCGACATTCCCGTGGACGGCCATCACATCGAGGGCACGCTGTTCGCCGCGTCCAGCATGGTGCCGGGCGTGTTGCTGGTGCACGGCTGGGACGGCAGCCAGGAGCAGTACCTCAAGCGCGCGCAGGAGATCGCCGCGCTCGGCTGCGTCTGCCTGACCTTCGACCTGCGCGGCCATGCGCGCCATGAAGGGCTGCGCCAGCAGGTGACGCGCGAAGACAACCTGCGCGACGTGCTCGCCGCCTACGACGCGCTGGTGGGCCACCCGACCGTCGACCCCGCGGCCGTCGCCATCGTCGGCAGCAGCTACGGCGGCTACCTGGCCGCGCTGGTCAGCGCGATGCGGCCCGTGCGCTGGCTCGCGCTGCGCGCGCCCGCGCTGTACCGCGACGGCGAGTGGGACACGCCCAAGGGCCTGCTGAGCCGCTCCGACCTCGTGGCCTACCGCCGCACGCTGGTCGGGCCCGACGACAACCGCGCGCTCGCGGCCTGCGCAGCCTTCACCGGCGACGTGCTCATCGTCGAATCGGAAGACGACCAGACCGTGCCGCACCCCGTCATCGAGAACTACCTCGCCGCCTTCAAGCGCGTGCGCTCGGCGACCTACCGCACCTTGTCCGGCGCCGACCACGCGTTGTCGCGCCTGGAATCGCGCCAGGCCTATGGCGCGCTGCTCGTGTCGTGGATCACCGAGATGACGCTGGGCGCCAGGGCGACGTCGACGCTCACCAGGCCGGTGATGAGCGGCTCGGCCTGAGGCACGCGCCGAGGCTGTAGGCCGCTTCCTTCCCGAACATGCGTGCCAGTCCATCACCACGCGTCGCGTCGCGCGCGCCGAATCCTGACCCCATGGTGACGGAGACAAAGAGATGGACTTCGAAGGCATCTACTGCTTCGATACGGCCACGGTGCGTTTCGCCGTGTACCCCGACGGTCCCGACGGCGCGCGCGTGCTGGCGCAGATTTCGCAAGACGTGCTGCACGATGCGCTCGGCGCGCAGGAAATCGGCGAGCACACGCTGCATGCCTGCAAGCGGCATTTCGACGTGATCTCGGCGGCGGCGGTAGCGCGCTTCAGGGCCGATCCGCACGGGCCCATCGTGCTGGCCTGCGCCGATTTCGCACGGATGCGTGCACCGCGCTGAGACGCGGGTGGCGGGGCGCTGTCGGGCAAAAGTTCTCGCACGGCGCTCGCACCGTGCGACCTGTCGATTTGGTTACAAAAGCAACCCATCCGGGGTGCATTTTCGAGGGCGCAACGACCTAGACTGCGCCTCGTTTCCTCAGGAGCCTTCCCATGCCCATGGACTTTCTGGAGCGCATCGAAGACGCGTCGTTCCCGATGGCGGTCCGCGACGAAGCCGACATCCACTGCGCGACGATGCTGGTCGCCGCGCACCTCATCGAAGCCGTGCTGCCACCGGCCGCCAGCGGCACCGGCCCGCGCGTCGCCGTCGTCCTGCTCATCACGCCGCAAGGGCGCGCGGCGCTGCGGTTGCGAAGGGATGCACTGCAGACCTGAGCGTGCGCCGTGTGCGAGTGAACTGACGTTAGAATCCGCGCCTGCTGCGGGTGTAGTTCAATGGTAGAACGGCAGCTTCCCAAGCTTCATACGAGGGTTCGATTCCCTTCACCCGCTCCAGCCCCCATTCCTCGGCGCCCGGCAGCCTCTCAATCGATGCCGTGCTGCCGCAGCACCTCGGCCTCATCGCCGGTGATCCAGCCGAACACCTTCGCGCTGTCCCCCTCGAGCCGCACCAGATAGACATTGGTGAAGTCGATCACCTTCTGCGCGCCCTCGACCTTGTAGATCGCTCTCCACGCCACGCGGGCGAGCCCGTGCAATTCGTCGATGGCCGAGATGTCCAGGTTGCGCACGGTCATCCGTTGCACGCCGGTGTCGCGGTAATGCTTGAACCCCTTCGCGGACACGCTCCTGAGTTCTTCATCATTCTTGCCCGTGAAGACGCCGGCGGGCGAAGCGGCAATGAAGCACGCGGCGTACAGCGCCGCCACGGCCTCCAGGTCGGCTTCGCCTGTCAGTCCCGCATTGAATTCCCGCTCATAGCGGTCGAACAACGCGCGCGTCGCAGATTGGATCGGGTGGGCTTCGGCTCCGTTGAGCATGATGACGGGCGCTCCTTGTCGGCGGCGTTTCAGACCGGATGCCCGTCATCCGATGACGGGCATCAAGGTCGAATTTCGGTGACCTTCGCACCCTGCACCGACGCACCCGCCTCCAGGCCCACATTGGTCATCACGAAGGCGACCACGGGTTGCCGGAAGGTGCTGCTGTCGACGACGCCGTTGGCACCGTAGCGTGCCAGCGCCACCGTCGCGTCGACGCCCACCGTCCAGCCCCGGCTCTGGCGGAATTTGTCCAGCGCCTCCCTGGAGGTGAACACGTAGAACACGGCCTTCGACTGCGCACCGGCCTGGAAGCCGATGGAGCCGGCGGTCGTGCTGTAGTAGCTCTGCGTGCGGCCGCCGCTGCGCAGGGCACCGCGACCATAGTCGGCGCCGATGCCGAAGCTTCCGCCCACCACGGACGGGAACACCAGCACGCCCTGCGCGCCAGCGACGAGCGCGCGCGAACCGGCGACGGTGTCATAGAGCCGGGCCAGCGACGCGTCGACCTGGGCGTCGATGGCCGATGCCGACGAGGCCGGGATGTCGTTCGCCGCGCCGGAGGGGCGGGTGACCGTGCAGCCGGTCACGGCGAGGCTCGCCGCGATGGCGGCGGCTGCGAGCAGGTGGAAAGGTGCGACGTGCATGGCAAGTCCTCCAGGAAGAAAGGGAAGGGAGACAGTGAATCGGGGTGAAGGACCTCGCCTGGTCAGACCTTCTCAGGCCTCGACGGGTTGCGAGATGCTGCACAGCGCCTCGGCGGCCGGCTTGACCTTGGGCTCCTTCACCGCGACATCGGCCAGCGCCAGGATGCCCACCAGCCGCTTGTCGCGGTTGACGATGGGCAGGCGCCGGATCTGGTGCTCGGCCATGAGCTGCGCCGCATGATCGACGGCGTCGTCCTCGTAGGCCCAGCGGATGCCGTCCGACATGACGTCGCGCACCTTGGCGTTGCCGTCGTGTCCCTCGGCGATGCCGCGCACGGCAATGTCGCGGTCCGAGATCGCGCCGATCATGCGGTCGTTCTCGCCCACCGGCATCATCCCGAAGTCGCCGTCGCGCATGCGCCTGGCGGCCTCCGCGAGGGTGGCGTCGGGACTGATGACCTCGACATCGCGGGTCATCACAGCGTTGACTTTTCGCATCTGGAATCCTTTGAAGAAGAAAAAGCAGGGTGGGCTACAGGTCTAGTCTTCTGCGCGTTGCGATGTGTAGGACAACCGCCGAAAAGCCGGTGGTGCAAAGGAAGAACGCGCGCATGCCGCAGCCTGGGCGTGTCCCCATGTCGCGAAGGGCATAGGGCTCGCCGGGGTTGATGACCGTCGCTGATGCATGCCCGCCACATCGCCCCCGCGGCGGCTGTGACCAATCGCGGCAATATCGTTACGGCCTGTTGAACCCGACGCCGAAGCCGCGTTCTCGACGCCGCGCGCGCAGGGGGCCGCTTCATCGGACCTCGCCCTGCGCCATGCCCGCGGGCCTTCGAGACAAACGCGATCACGCGCTGTTCCGCGCGTGCCCACACGCCCAGCCTGTGTCAACCCCCACCGCCGCAACACCTATGTAGGACTTCGCCCGGTCCGCGGCTGAAAAGTAGATGTGAAGTTCGCACATCTTGTTTCTCCCGGAAGCAGGGTCGGCCGCGCTTTGGGCGTACCTTTATTGCACCGCAGCACGACAAATCGAGGCGCGGACCGAGGGGTCGGGAGGTTGATTCGAGTCTCTTTCTTCACCAGACGGCATGCCGTTCGCCGGCATGCCGTCGATGTTTCCAAGAGGTGGTTATGCGAGTGTCCAGACCCATTCCTTTTCCGTCGGAACCGGGCCGACCGCGCGCCCCGGGTGCCGGAAGTGCCCGGCGCCAGCGGGGCGCCTTCGTTCCCAAGCTGGCGGCCTATGCGCTGCTGGCCTTCGTGCTGTGGCTGATGGTCGCCACGCTGGTCGAGCCACTCCTGTCCTCGCAGGCCACGCGCGCCGTGTTGCAGGCCCCGGTCGGCATCGTCACCTCGCCGATCAACGGCGTGGTGACGCAGATGGCGGTGCGCACGCGCGATGCGGTGGCGCCCGGCACGCTGGTGGCCACGGTGCGCAACCCGACCGTCAGCCAGGAGATCCTCACCACGCTGACCACGCAGCGCCTGGCCCTGCAGAGCCAGCTGTCGCAGCTGGGCAACCAGTACAAGTCCGACAGCCAGGAGATGCGCTCCATCGGCCAGCAGGCGCAGGTGACCCGCCAGGCCTCGCTGGCGCAGACCTGGGACGCCTGGGAGATCGCACAGCGCCAGCGCGACGTGGCGCACAGCGTGGTGGCCGAGCAGGAGAACAAGGTGCGCACCAACGAAGCGCTGCTCAAAGAGGGCGCCATCAGCGAACAGGTGATGAACGCGTCCGAGGCCCAGCTGAGCACCGCGCGTGCCAATGCAGCGGTGGCCGAGCAGGCCTTCGCGGGACAGGCGCAGACGGTGGCGAGCGCGGGGCAGGGCGCCTTCGTGGGCACCAGCGGCAACAGCCTGTTCCAGACGCTCGCGAGCCGGCGTGAGGCGCTGCGCAACAGCAGCGACCGCGCGCGCCAGGACGGCACCGCGATCGTCAAGCAGCTCGCGCAGATCACGCAGCTCGAGGACGAAGAGCGCCGCCGCGTCGACAAGCTCGCCGCCTACGAGGTCAAGGCGAGCCAGCCCGGCATGGTGCACACGGTGCTGGCGCCCGAGGGCGCGTATGTCACGGCGGGCTCCTCGCTGGTGCGCGTGACCGACTGCAGCCGGATCGGCGTCGTCGCCGTGTTTCCCGCGCGGCTGGCCAAGCGGCTGAGCGTCGGCTCGAAGCTCGACGTGAAGGTGGCGCAGAACGTCGACGTGCCAGCGCGCGTCGAGCAGCTGCTGCCCGTGGCCTCCGACGCACTGCAGAGCACGTACAGCGTGCCCTTCCCCTTTGCCGAGCAGGGCTCGATCTATGCGGTGGCGCGCATCGAGGCACCCGAGCCGCCGCCCTCGGAAGACGGCAGCCGCCAGACCCTGTGCGTGCCGGGCAAGGTGGTCTCGGCCAGCCTCGCCAAGGCGTGAAAAAGCATGTCGCGCAGCCCACCGAGAACGCCATGTCGATCCCTTTCTCTTTCCGTGCCGTGGCACGGTGCGCCGCCGCATCGATGGCGCTTGCCGGCATCGCTGCTGCTGCGCCTCCCTCTTCACCCGGTGCCACGCAGAAGGCCCTCGCCCGCGAGAGCTGCGACGGCCTGCGCCGCGCCGTCGCGCACGACCAGGGCGGCGCCACGTCGGGGCCGTTGTTCCTGAGCAGCTACCGCCCGGCGAACGCACAGGGCGAGCCGCCGTTCGAGCCCGCGCTGGCGGGCGCCGGCTTCACCTACGACAACGCGCTGGCCGGCATCGCACTGCTGGCGTGCGGCGAGCGCGCCGCGGCGCGGCGCATCGGTGACGCCGTGGTGCGGGCCGTGGCGCACGACCAGACGATGCCCGACGGGCGCGTGCGCAATGCCTACCGCGCCGGGCCGGTCACCGAGGAAAAGCCCGCGCTGCCCGGCCGCTGGGACGCCGGGCGCAAGCAGTGGATCGCCGATGCCTACCAGGTCAGCACCGCCACCGGCAACGTGGCCTGGGCCGCGCTGCTGCTGCTGAACCTGCACCAGGCCGAACCGACGCCCGCCTACCTGGCGACCGCGCGCCGGCTGCTGGCCTGGACCGAGCAGAACACGCGCGCCAGGAACGGCCCCGACGGCTACAACGGCGGGCGCCACGGCTGGGACAACGCGCAGCGCGCGCAGACCTGGAAGTCGACCGAGCACAACCTGGACATCGCCGTGGCGGCGGCGTGGGCCGCGCGGGCCGTGCGCGCCGACGGCCAGCCGGACGGCCCCGAGCCGCGCCAGGCGCGCACCGCGCTCGATTTCGTGGGCCGCATGTGGAACCCGTCGGAGCAGCGCTTTCACATCGGCACCAAGGAAGATGGCGCCACGATCTCCACCGAAGGCTCGGGCCTCGATGCGCAGCTGTGGCCTTTGCTCGCGGCGCCCGAAGGCTCCTGCGCCTGGGTGCGCAGCCTCGACTGGGTCGAGAAGCACCACCGCGTCGGCGCGGGCTACGGCTTCTCGCGCGAGCCCGACGGCATCTGGACCGAAGGCAGCGCGCAGGCGGCCGCCACGCTGGTGGCCCGCAAGGGCGCGGCGCCCGAGGCGCTGTGGCAACTGCTTGCATCGCAGCGCGCCGGCAACGGCCTGTACTACGCCACGCCGAGCGCGCGCATTGCCACCGGCCTGGCCATCGGCCCCGATTCGACCGGTGCCGATTTCTTCTACTACCGCTGGCCGCACCTGGGCGCGACCGCCTGGATCGCCCTGGCCGCCACGGGTTTCAACCCCTTCACCGGCAAGACCGCCGCATCGGAAGTCCCCTCATGTCCAGCCTGATCGCCACACCGGAATTCCAGCTCAACGCCCTGGTCGGGGGGCTCGCCTTGCTCCTCATGACCTGGGCCAGGGTCGAGCGCGTCACCCACCGCGTGCTGTTCGGCGCGCTCACGGCGTTGCTGCTGCTGCGCTACGCCGTCTGGCGCGTGGTCGCCACGATGCCGCCCTCGGACCTGGGCTTCGAAACGTTGTTCGCCTGGATGTTCCTGGGCTTCGAGCTCACGGCCATCGTCTACACGCTGATGTCGATCCACATGCTCATGCGGCGCCGCGACAACCGCGCGCAGGCCGACCGGGGCGAGGCCGCGTTGCGCGAACGCCATGCGCGCGGCGAGGACCTGCCGGCCGTCGATGTCTTCATCTGCACCTACAACGAAGAGCTGGCCGTGCTCGAGAAGACCATCATCGCCGCGCAGGCCATCGACTACCCGCGGCTGAACGTCTGGGTGCTCGACGACACGCGGCGCGACTGGCTGCGCGCGTACTGCGAGCGCCGCGGCGTGCACTACGCGCGGCGGCCCGACAACCGCCACGCCAAGGCCGGCAACCTCAACAACGGCCTGCGCCTGTCCGCGGGCGTGACCGACGCGCCGTTCATCCTCGTGCTCGACGCCGACTTCGCGCCGCAGCGCCAGATCGTCTACCGCATGCTCGGCCTGTTCGAGGACCGCCGCGTGGGGCTGGTGCAGACGCCGCAGTTCTATTACAACGCCGACCCCATCCAGCACAACCTGCGCGCCACCGACAGCTGGGTCGACGAGCAGCGCGTGTTCTTCGATGTGCTGCAGCCTGCCAAGGACGCGGTCGATTCGGCGTTCTGCGTGGGCACCTCGTTCATCGTGCGGCGCGACGCGATCACCGAAGCCGGCGGGTTCCCGGTCGGCAGCGTGTGCGAAGACATCCACACCACCTACCTGCTGCTGCGTCACGGCCGCATCACGCGCTGGCTGGGCGAGCGGCTGTCCAACGGGCTGTCGGCCGAGAGCATCATCGACTACATCAACCAGCGCAGCCGCTGGTGCCTGGGCACCGTGCAGCTCGCGCTGCTGCCCGACGGGCCCCTGCGCGGCCCGGGCTACAGCCTGTCGGCGCGGATGCACTTCCTGCACGGGCTGCTGCACTGGCTGGGCAAGCCCTTCATGGTGCTGGTGCTGCTGGCGCCGGCGCTGTACTGGTATGCCGGCGTCTCGGCCTTCCATGCCACGCCGCAGGCCTTTGCGGCCTACGGCCTGCCGTCGCTCGTGATGTTCTGGGCCTACAGCTACTGGGTCAGCCAGCGGCGCTGCCTGCCCGTGTTCAGCGAGGTGAGCCAGCTGGTGGCGGCGATGGCCGTGAGCGGCACGCTGGCGCGCGCGATGCTGAAGCCCTTCGGCCATCCGTTCAAGGTGACGGCCAAGGGGCTGGACCGCTCGCGCACGGTGGTGCACTGGAAGCTGGTGGCCGTCTTCGGCGGCCTGCTGGTGGCGCTGCAGGGCGCGGCCGCGATGGCGGCCCTGGGCGGCGAGGCGCTGACGCCGGGCGACCAGCTCAACCTCGTGTGGACCGGCATCGCGCTGGTGCTGTGCCTGAGTGCGCTCATGGCCTGCGTCGACCTGCCGCGCCCGCAGCAGGAAGAGCGCTTTCCCTGGCGCGCGCGGGCGCGGGTGCGCACGGCGGCGGGCGAGGGCGAGTCGCGCTTCGTCAACATCGCGGCCGACGGCGCGCTGCTCGAAGGCCGGGGGCCGCTCAAGCGCCTGCGGGTCGGGCAGCCGCTGGAGGTGCATGTCGAGCCTGTGGGCTGGCTGCCGGCCCACCTCGCCGCGCGCGGCAGGGCGGGCGCCGAGCTGAAGTTCGCCGCCACCGAGGCGCAGCGCGAAGACCTGGTGCGCCACGTCTTCAACGTGCCGCCGAGCCACGTGGCCGTGCAGGTGCGGCCCTGGCAGGCGGCGTCGGCGCTGTTCGCGAGTGCGGGCATGCGCGCGCCGGGCGCGGGCTTCGCACGCCTGTCGCTGCGCCTGCTCTTCGCGGTGCTGGCCGTGTGCATCGTGCTGGTGACGACCGGGTGCAACCTCACGCCGCCGCTCAAGAACCCCGACCTGTCGGTGCCGTCGCAATGGCCCGCTGGCACGACGGCGCCGGGCGCGCAGCCCGTGGACTGGCGCAGCTTCGTGCAGGACGAGGAGCTGCGCGGCCTGATCACCACCGCGCTCGAACAGAACCGCGACCTGCGCGCCTATGCCGCGAAGGCCCGCGAGGCGCGCGCGAACTACGCGGGCAACCGCGCTTCGCTGTTCCCGGCGCTGGGCCTGTCGGCGCATGCCCAGCGCGCGCAGACCACGCCGCAGGGCTCGCTCAGCCCGGTCGGCAACCTGCCGTCGGACGGGCGCGTGTCCAACAGCTTCGACGTGCAGGCGGGCGTGATGTCGTACGAGCTCGATTTCTTCGGCCGGCAGCAGAGCACCGCGCAACAAAGCGGCGCGCTCGCCGAGGCCGGCGACAAGGACCACGCGGCCGCGCGCATGAACCTCGTGGGCGAGGTGTCGAACGCCTACCTCACGCTGCGTGCCGACCGTGCCCTGCTCGCGCTGGCCGAGTCCAACGAGTCCGCGCTGAACGCCAATGCCGACACGATCGGTCGCGCCCGCGCCGTGGGCGGCGCCGCGCAGCTGGACGTGTACCGGGTGCAGTCGCTGCTGCAGACCGCGCGCGTGCGGCAGGAGGAATACCGCATGCGTGTCGCACAGGACCTGCAGTGGCTCAACGTGCTGGTCGGGCGCCCCGTGCCGCCCGAGACGGGCAGCGCGCGGCCCTGGCCCGAGCGTTCCACGGCGCAGGTCGCGGCCGGGTTGCCGTCCAGCCTGCTGCAGCGCCGGCCCGACCTGCTTGCGGCCTACGCGCGCGTCGAGGCCGCCAACGCCGGCGTGGGCGCGGCCAAGGCCGCGATGCTGCCGACCATCTCGCTCACGGCGCTGGCCGGCGGTGTGAGCAAGGAGCTGTCGACCCTGCTCAGCAGCGGCAACAGCAGCTGGGCCGGCGTGCTGGGCGTGTCGCTGCCGATCTTCGACTGGGGCCGCCGGTCGGCCAACGTGAGCGCCAGCGAAGAACGGCTGGCCGCCGCGATGGCCGGCTACGAGTCGGCGGCGCAGGTCGCCTTTCGCGAGGTGGCCCACGCGCTGATCGCCAGCGACCACCTGCAGCCCCAGCTGGAGGCACAGCAGGCGCGCGTGCAGGTGCTCGAGAAAGTGGCCGGCATTTCGCGCACGCGCTTTCGCAGCGGCATGGAAGACTACTTCTCGAGCCAGGATGCGCAGCGCGAGCTGTACACCGGGCAGCAGCAGCTGATCGAACTGCAGCTCAAGGCGGCGGTGAACACCGTGAACCTGTACAAGGCCCTGGGCGGTGGATGGGGCAGCGCGTAGTGCGGGGGCGTCGGCGAAGAGCGGCGATTCAGTTCACTGCACCTCGTCGCACCACACCCTGAACCCATCCAGTTCGTTGGGCCCGAAGGTGTTGGACAGCGCGACGTCGCTGGCGTCGCGCCCTTGCGCGATCAGCACGCGTCCGATGCGGGGCACGTTGTTGCGCGCGTCGAAGGTGTACCAGCGGTCGCCCAGGAAGGCCTCGAACCAGCCCGCGAAATCCATCGTGCCGTGCGGCGGCGGGGTGCCGACATCGCCGAGGTAGCCGCTGCAATAGCGGGCCGGAATGTTCAGGCAGCGGCACAGCGTGATGGCCAGGTGTGCGTAGTCGCGGCACACACCTTGCCCTTCCTTGAAGGCTTCGAATGCCGAGCGGGTGCGCCGCGCATGCGGGTAGCCGAACTCGATGTGCTGGTGCACGAAGCCGCACACCGCCTGCACGCGGCCCCAGCCGGTCGGGCCGTTGCCGAAGCGCTGCCAGGCGAAGTCGGACAGCAGGTCGGTTTCGCAGTACCGGCTGCCCAGCAGGTAGAGCAGGGTGGATTCGGGCAGGTACTCCACCGGCACCTGCGGCGCCGAGGGCACGACGATGTCGGGTGCGCCGCTGTCGTGGACCACGGTGTCCGTGCTCAGCACGAAGCGGCCCGCGGGGGCGACCAGGCGTGTGCACCAGTTCCCGAACAGGTCACGGTACGCGGTGGTGGGAACGGCCGGTTTCGTGAGCAGATGGTCCGGGCGCAGCAGGTCCGAGGCGCGCGAGTAGTGAATGCTGAGGGCCAGGATCATCGGCGTCGGCCGGGGAAACTGGTAGGCGATCTCGAAACCGAGCTGGATGTTCATCGGCCCATGATGCGCCTTCATTCGCGGGCGCGCGGGAATTCGCGGTGCGATGCCAGCGCGCGGCGGCTTTCAGGGGGCGTCGGCGGGCCCTGACGTGGCGTGGCGCTGCTCGGCGTAGGCTTTCAGCGACAGCATGGTCCGGGGCAGTCCGTGTCGCACCTGCTTGGCGACGCCCGGCCCGAACAGGAAGGCCAGGGCGCCGGTGAACCACACGCGGTGCACGACGTCCGAGCCGCTGTCCGTTGCAGACACCGTGTGCTTGAAGTGCATGCGGAACAGGGGGATGTAGCCCTGCGCGGTGAACGATTGGCCCTCGGAGCGCTCCGTGACGACCATCGGAACGCCCATGCCTTTTTGCGGAACGATCCGGCCCTTGGTGCCCACGGCGAAGGGGCCGTCGAGCCGGGCCTGCTTGGTGTCCGGGTCCCACAGGTGCCATCGGTCGACCTCGCTCCAGATGCGGTCGATGACCCGGGGCGGGACGGCGATGTGGATGCGTTCTTCGATGTGCATGGGAGGAGGGGTTGAAGGGATCGTGGAGCCTAACGCATGCCTTGCGGCTCCAGTCGTCAGCGCTCCTTGCGCAGGATGGCTTCCAGCGCCTCCATCGCCTGCGATGCCGAGGGGCTGAGGTAGCCGCCGGCGCGCCGCACGATGCCCACGCGACGGGTCGATCGCCATCCGCCGACGGGGCTGACGGGCACGAACTGCGCCGCGACCGGGGGCTCTTTCAGCACCGAGCGCGGCACCGGCATCAAGGCGCCCAGCGAGCGCACCAACGCCAGTTCGCGCTGGGATGAACGCGAGGTGCCCACCGGCGCGGGCGGGTCGAGCCGGTGCGCGCGGAAGTTCGCCTCGAACTCGGTGTGCGTCGACGTGCCGGGCGCCATGACGATCCACCGCGCCTGCGCGAGTTGGTCCCAGCCCACCTCGCGCCGGGTGCGCGCCAGCGGATGGCCGATCGGCGCCATGGGCAGCAGCGGGTCGTCCCGCAGGCCTTCCCATGCCAGCGCGGCCGCCGGCTTCTTGTGCAGGCCGGTCAGGGCGAACTCCAGCTCGCCCATGGCGACGGCCCGCGTGAGCGAGTCGGAGTTGCCACCCGACAGGTCCACGCGGATCCCGCGCTCGATGAGCGCGGCCACCACCGGCAGCACCCAGCGGTCGGGAATGCCGTCGCCGACACCGCAGCGCAGCACGCCGGCGCGCGCCTGCCGCAGGTCGCGCAGTTCCGCATGCAGGTCGGCGGCATCCAGGTCGATGCGCTGCGCCCGCTTCAGGAAGGCCTGGCCCAGCTCGGTGGGGCGCATGCCCCGGGCCAGCCGTTCGAACAGCTTGACCTTGGTGGCGCGCTCGAGCCGCGTCACGGCCTTGCTCAGGGTGCCCGGCGAAATGCCGAGGCAGGCCGAGGCATGGCTCAGCCCGCCTTCGCGCGCGATCACCACGGCCAGATGGAGGTCGTTCAAGTTCATGGTTTTCCAAAGTGGAAAAGGTCGCCACGGAATGTAGGTTGCTGCGCGCCGGGCGGCAACCTATCGTTCAGCCCCGACACCACCAGGAGACACACCCCTCATGCTTCGCAGTTCTTTCTTCCTGGGCGCCCTGTGCGCCTTGTGGGCCCTGGGGACTGCCTCGGCCTGCGCACAGGCGGCCTATCCTTCGCGCCCCATCACGCTGGTGGTTCCGTTCGCCGCGGGCAGCGGCACCGACATCGGCGCGCGCGTGCTGGCCAAGGACCTGACGGACATCCTGAAGACGCCCGTCATCGTCGACAACAAGCAGGGCGCCAACGGTGCGCTGGGAACGGCGGCGGCCGCGCGCGCGAAACCCGACGGGTACACATTGCTGATCGGCTCGGCCACGACCAACGCCGTCAATTTCTCGTTCTTCCCGGCCAGGCTCGGCTATGAACCCGGGTCGTTCGAGATGGTGGCGGGCCTGGGCACCAGTCCGATCTCGCTGTACGTCGCGGCCAACGCCAAGTGGCGCAACCTGGCCGACCTGATGGCCTACGGCAAAGCCCATCCGAACGAACTCAGGTGCGGCAGCGGCAACGCGGTGACGCAGGTGGCCTGCGAGATCTTTCGCAAGTCGGCGGGCATCGACGCCGTCACGGTTCCCTACAAGTCGAACCCGCAATCGCTGGCGGACCTGGCCGGCGGGCACATCGACTTCGCGTTTTCCGACGCGTCGGTGGCCAAGGTCTTCATCGACGGGAACAAGCTGAAGCCGCTGGCCGTGGCCGCCGCGCGGCGCTATCCGGCCACACCGGACGTCGGCACGTTCCGCGAACAAGGCATTGCCGATTTCGAGATCACCGGATGGACCGCCGTGTTCGTGCCCGCGGGCACGCCCGCGCCCATCGTCGAGACGCTGCATGCGGCCATCCGCAAATCGTCGGCGTCGCCGGAGTCGGTGCAACTGCGCGCCAGCAGCGGAACGCAGCCGCTGGCGTTCAATCTGGAGGAGGGCCGCCGCTTCGCCAGGGAAGAGATCGCCCGCTGGGCGCGCTATGTGAAGAACAGTGGCGTCAAGCCGGAGTGACGCGATGACATCGACCTCCACACCCCTGGCCGGCTTGCGCGTCATCGACTGGACCCACGTGCTGGCCGGCCCCTTCGCCGGCTACCAGCTCGGCCTGCTCGGCGCCGAGGTGATCCGCATCGAGCGCGCCGACGGCGACGACATGATTCGCGCCAAGGGCCTGGACGCCGAACTGACCGCCCTCGGACTGGGCGAGACCTTCGTGACGCAGGGCGCGGGCAAGCGCTCGCTGGCCATCGATGCGCGCGACCCGCGGGCCAAACAGGCGCTGAGCGAACTGATCGGCAGCGCGGATGTGCTGCTGGAGAACTTCCGACCCGGCAAGCTGGCGGCGCTCGACTTCGATCCGCAGCAACTGATCGCGCGCCATCCGCAGCTGGTCGTCTGCTCGATCACCGGCTTCGGCCCCGCATCGGACCGGCGCGCCTACGACCACGTGATCCAGGCCGCGAGCGGGCTCATGGCGGCCAACGCCGACCGCGACGGCAAGCCGCAGCGCGTGGGTTTCCCGCTCGTCGACTACGCCGTGGGCCAGCAGGCGGCGCTGGCGGTGATGAGCGCGCTCTACCGGCGCGACCGGCCGAGCGGCGAGGCGCGCGTGCGCGGCGAATGGCTCCAGGTGTCGATGATGGGTGCGGCGCTCACGCTGATGGCGCCCACCTACGCGGGGCCGCTGGTCAGCGGCATGGAGATGCCGCGCAGCGCATCGACCGCGTTTTCCGGCAGCCCCCTGTCGGGCACTTTCGAGGTGGCCGACGGCCAGCTGGCCATCGTCTGCAATGCGGCCGACCAGGCAAGGGGGTTGCTGAACGCGCTGCGCGAAACCGGCACGGACGCCTCGCTGCTGTCGTCACTGCACGAGGCCGCCGAGCAGCGTGATGTGCCGCGCGCGCAGGCGCTGCTGGGCCAGGCGCTGGGTGGAAGGACCACAGCCGAATGGGATGCGCTGCTGACCCGCCACGGCGTGCCCGCCACGCCGGTGGTGCGCCCCGCACAGGCGGCGGCACAGATGGCGCGCGACTGGCCGCACGTGGAACTGCCCTTGCCGAACGGCGCGCGGCGGGTGCCGGTGCCAGGCATCGGCTTCACGTCCAGCGAGCCGCTGACGCCTTCGCTGCGCGCGCCGGTGCGTCGCGGCGCGGACACACGCCGCCTCCTGGCCGAAGCCGGGCTGGAGGCGCCGACCATCGCGGCCATGCTCGCCGACGGCGCGGCGAGCGAGCCCTCGGACTGAGCGCCACGGTGGTCCCGCCGGGGCTGCGGCGCGTCCCGATTCGCCGCCGAAAGTGTGGCGAAAACGCCGAGAAAAATATTTCTCCAGGTTTTTCAGCGTCGCTGCCTGTTTCGCAGGCACCGTGTTGCAGGCCCCGCCAGGCAAGGGTTTCGCGCGCTGCGCACACGGTTTTCCACAACATTGTCCCCATCGGGATTGGAAAACCCGTCACTTCGATGTGCTAAGGCGCGAACCGGGCAGGGGCAGCCGCAGCCAGACGGTGGTGCCGGCACCGGGCGTGCTGTCCGCGCCCAGGGTGCCGTTGTGTTTCTGGACCACCGCGCGCACGACGGAAAAGCCCAGGCCCATGCGCCGCGTGCCCGTGCCCTTCGTCTCGCCGGGGGCGGCTTCCGGCGCGGTGGGCGCGCGCCGGCCGCGCGGCGCGTGGAGCAGGGCGTCGAGTTGTCCGGGCGTCATGCCCGAGCCCTGGTCGCTGACGGAAATCCGCACGCTGGTCGCATCCGCGCCGTCGGCGCCGGGTTCGATGGCCATGCCCAATTCCACGCGGCGGCCGGACGGGCTGTGGCGGATGGCGTTGTTCAGCAGGTTGACGATGGCGCGGGTCAGCAAGGCCCCGTCGGCGCGCAGGATCGTGTCGCCGGCGGCGTCGTCGATGCGGGCTTCGACGCGCACGCCATGGGACTGCGCGTAGTGCCACACCTGGTCCCTGGCATCGAGCAGCACGGCGCCGACGTGCGTGTCCGCAAAGCGGTAGTCGTCCGATTCGGCCAGCGCGAAATCCATGAAGCCCTCGGCCATCGCGAGGGTGCGCTCGGCTTCGCGGCCGATGGCCGAACGCATGTCGGCATCGGCCGTGGGATGCATCGACAGGATGCTGAGGATCGTGACCTGCGGGCTGCGCAGGTCGTGCGACAGGAACTGGCGCCACTCGTCGCGCTGGCGCTGCGCTTCGCGCTCGGCCGTGAGCTCGGGCAGCATCACGACCCAGCCCCGGTCTTCGGGCGCGTCGCCGCTGAAGGCCGCGGCCTCCAGGCGGAACACGCGCGCGTCGGGGGTCGCGTACTCGCCCTGCAGCCGGTCGGTCCAGTGGGCGGCGTCCGTGCGGGGCGGCGCACCGCTGGCGGGCGGCACGGCCAGCGGCGCGATCAGCTCGGGCAGGCGCACGCCGCGCAGCGCGGGCGGGGCAATGCCATCGTCCTCGCGCGATGGCATGGCACCGCCGCCCAGCAGCCGGAAGGCCGCGGCGTTGCCCGACCCGATGCGTCCCTCTTCGTCGCAGATCAGCATGGCCACGGGCATCGCCTGCATGGCCTTGTCCATGAGCTGCTGCATGCGCCGCAGGCGTGCAATGGCGCGGTCGAGCGCCTGCTTGGGATGCTCCGCCGGGTCGGCGGGCGCCGGCGAGCGGGCCGGCATGACTTCGAAGGTGCCGCCGGGCAGGGCGTCGAGCACCTGTGCGCGCTTGCGCAGGTAGACGAACTGCGATTCGAGACGGCGCCAGCTCCACAGCAGGTAGAGGATGGCCAGGCCGAGCATCGGCGCGACAGGCGGCAGCCAGTGGTGCCACACCAGCATGGCGACGCCGCTGATCAGCAGGCACGCGCTCGCGAGGCCGGCGGCGATCGGCAGCGCGTGCCGGCCCCGCCGGACCAGCAGCCACAGCGCGAGCCACAGCGGCACCACGGTCCAGGCCGCGTGCCACAGCGGCGGCGACACGCTCACGTTGCGCCCGTGCATCAGGTTGTCGATGGCATTGGCATGCACTTCCACGCCGGGCAGCACGCCGCGGATGCCGGCGTTGGGCGTGAGCGTCTGGTCGCCAAGGCCGGGCGCGGTGGCGCCCACGAGCAGCAACTTGTCGCGCAGCAGTTCGGCGGGCACTTCGCCGCGCAGCACGCTCACGTAGGGCACGGTGCGGTAGCTGCCGCGCGGGCCGGCGAACAGCAGGCGCAGCGGGCTCTGGCGCAGCCAGTCGACCGGCGTCGCCTCGGGGTCGACCACGGCCGGCGGGACGCGCTGCGCCATCAGCGCGCCCACGTAGGGCTGCAGCTGGTTCGGATAGCCCTCCAGCAGGTACAGCGTGCGCGCCACGCCGTCGGTGTCGGGCGCGAGGCCGGCGTGCCCCACGCCGCGGGCCTGGGCGGCAAAGTCCGGCAGCGGCGGCAGGAAGCCCGGCCATTCGTGGCTCGTGAAGGCCAGGGGGCTCGCATGCAGCAGCGGCAGGTACACGGGCAGCAGGCCCATGGCCCGCGCCAGGTGCGCGTCCTCGCGCGGGTCGGCGCTTGGCTCGGTCAGAAAGAGGTCGAGCAGCACCGCGCGCGGCGCCGCCGGCGCGAGCCGTTCGAGCAGGCGCGCGTGGGTCGCGCGGCTCCAGGGCCAGCGCCCGAGTTCGCGCAGGCTGTGCTCGTCGATGGCGATGATCAGGATGTCGGCCGACGCCCGGTGCGAGGCCAGGATCAGCAGGCGGTCGTGGATGTACGCATCCATCTGCAACAGGCCCGGGCGGTGCGCCAGGCCGAGCATGGCCAGCGGCAGCAGCAGCGCCATCAGCAGGCGTTCGACGACGAGGCGCATGCGCGTGGCCCCGCTTCAGCGCACCGGGATGTCGAAGCTTCCGCCGAAACCGGTCGCTGCGGACGCAGCACCGTCGGGGGTGGCCTGGCGCGCGCGCCAGTGGTAGCGCCCGCCGAGCGCGAAGGGGCCGACCGTCATGCCGGTGGCATAGACCGCGGGCTCGTTGACCAGCAACACGGCGAAGTCAGGGCTGCGCGCGAGTTCGAAGGTGTAGCGCTGGCCCGCGATGCCCGGCCAGCGGACCTCCACGCGCCCGTCGGGCAGTGCGGTCGACGTGCTCTGGCCGCCCGCGCCGCCTTCGACAGTGGGCAGGTAGACCGTGCCGTCGCCCGGCAGCCCTTCGAGCCGGGCGGCATCGAAGGCCGTGAGGCGCAGCTGGTACAGGCCCGATGGCAGTTCCGCCGGCACCGTGAAAGAAGGTCCCGGGCCGCGTTGTTCGTACACCGGCAGCAGGAAGCGCTCGTCGCGCGCCAATTGCAGGCGGTAGGTTTGCGCGCCCGCAACGGGCGTGAAGCGGAACGTGCGGTCGTTGCGCGCCGTCGTCTCGGGCACCAGCTGGGGCGCTGGCAGCAGGCCCTGCGCTTGCGACGGGCCGCTCTCCAGCAGCACCGCGCCGCGGCCTTCGCGCAGCACGAGCGGCGGTTCGGACTGTGCGGTGCGCTGCACCACCACTTCGCCCGAAATCACTTCGCCGGTCAGCACGCCGTCTTCGTCGCGCACGCGAAAGTGCGTGCCGCGCACGCCCAGGCCCATCGACCGCGCGCGGATCTCGAACTGCTGGTTCGGCTGCTGCTTGTGCACCTGCGATTCGACGCGGCCCTCGATCAGCCGCAGCCGCACCGTATTGGCGTCGATGGCCAGCACCTCGAGTGCGCTGCGCGAGGGCAGCACGACGCGGCTGCCGCCCGCCACCCCGAGGGTCACGAAGGCATCGGTGCCGGTGATGAGCGTGTCGCCGGCCTGGATCGGCAGGCCGGGCGTGAGGACCTGTTCAGGCACACCCGCGCGCTTGCGCGAGGCCCGGCCTTCGACCGCGGTGACCACGGCCGCGCCCTCGGGCACGAGCCGGCCGTCGGCAAAGTACAGCACCGTGCCCGGTTGCAACAGGCGCGGCTCGCCCACCTGGTTGCGTTGCTGCACTTCGGGCCAGCGCAGCGGCGTGTCCAGCTGCTGGCCCGAGATGCCCCACAGGGTCTCGCCGGGCTTCACCACGTGCGGCGACTGCGCGCTCGCCGCCGTGGCGACGAGCAGCGCGGCGCAGGCCAGGAGGCGGTGCGGGCGGAACGGGCGGAACGGGGTTGGGTGCGTCGTCGCCATCAGGAATCCGTCTGCGGTGCGTGTTGCGTGGTCTCGAGCCGGTAGCCGCGGCCGTACACCGTGCGCAGGCTCAGTCCGCTTTCGGCTTCGAGGCCGAGCTTGCTGCGCAGCCGGTAGATGTGGCTGTCCAGCGTGCGCGAAGGCAGTTCTTCGTTGCTGTAGCCGGCGCTTTCGAGCAGATGCGCGCGCGACACCGTGTCGCCCATGTGCTGGAACAGCGTCAGTGCGAGCTTGAATTCGCGGTCGGTGAGGGCATGCCGTTGCGGCGCGGCGTCATCGCCCGGGGCCGGGTGGATCAGGACGCTTTGCGACACCCGCTCGAACTCCCAGCGGCCGAAGCGCTCGCCGTCGGACGGCGCCAGCGGCACGCGCCGGGCCATCAGGCGCTGCACGCGGGCGCGCAGTTCGAGCGGTCGGAAAGGTTTGACGATGTAGTCGTCGGCGCCGAGGTTCAGTGCCTGCACCACGTCGTGCTCGGAAGCACGCGAACTCAGCATGAGCACCGGCACTTTGTCGGTCTGCCACTTGCGCAGCCACTGCAGCAATTCGACGCCGGCCAGGCCGGGCACGTTCCAGTCGAGCACCAGCAGATCGAAGCTTTCGCGCCGCAGTGCCTGTTGCAAGGTCGACCCGTTCGAAAACGTGATGCAGGTCACATTCGTCTCGCCAATTGTTAACAGCTGCTCGAGTGTCCGCACGAGATGCGAGAGCTGGTTCGGGTCGTCTTCAAGGATGGCGATGCGCATGGACTCCAGGGGTGGCGGCGGCAATTTTGACAGTGAATCCACACCCGAAATCTGACGAATTCCGTAGCGTGAACGTTAGCAACATTGTTGGCGATGGTTATGAAGTAGTAAAGAAATTCACAAATGCAGACTAAAGCTGGCTGCAAATCTGACCAAACCTCACGCCGGCCCTTCGACCCTCGAAGGCCGTCGACATCATCCGCCCCCTGTAGCGCCACCCGGCGCTCCGATCACTCCACATCTCCGGTCATCTCCGCTCGCCATGTCGCGATCCTGCGGAGTAAGGCCGGCTTGCATCCGAGGAACAGGGGAAATGAACAAGTCTTATCGATCCATCTGGAATGAGGCGCTGGGCGCTTGGGTTGCCGCGTCGGAAATCGCTTCGGCTCGAGGCAAGAAAAGCCGCAGCGCGCAACGCCAACTCGCGGCGCTGGGTCTGGGCATGCTCCTGTTGGGCGGGCCGGCGCTTGCGCAGGTCGGGGTCGTAACGACGACCCCGGACCCCAGTGCCTGGCTGACCATCGGACCGGAGCCGGGCGCGGGTGTGCCGAACAAGGGCGTGCTGATGCCGCGTGCCGCCTTGACCGACGCCACAACCTGGGGCCTGGCCGCACCGACGCCGATCGAAGGCATGGTGGTCTTCAACACCACCGCAGGCACCTCGGCCAACGGCCTCGGCGTCGGGCTGATGACCTGGAAGAACGGTCGTTGGGTGAATGTCGACGAGACACCGTACCTGCATGTGAATTCGACGGCTGTCGGCAATTCGACCCAGGCCAACTCGGGCGCCATCGGCGCCAACAGCGTGGCGATCGGCCCCGATGCGAAGGCGCTCGCGAACGACACCGTGGCCATGGGCAACGGCGCCGAGGCGCACAAGCTCGGCGACATCGCCATCGGCCGGGCTGCGATTGCAAGCGGTGGCGACCGCCTGACCGGGCCGACCGAGAACTGGAGTTCCGTGGCGATCGGCACCTATGCCTCCGCCACCGAAGGCAACTCCGTGGCGCTGGGCGGCTCGGCCAAGGCCGAGGGACGCGGCACCGCGCTGGGTTCGCGCGCCGAAGCCGGCTACGACACCGTCGCGATCGGCACGTTCGCGGGCATGGGCCGCCCCGCCAAGACCGACCCGAACGATTTCAGCAATTCGCTCAACACCTTCGTCGGCAGCGGCTCGGGTGCGAGCGGCAATGGCGCGCGCAATTCCTACGTCGGCAACCAGGCGGGTTTTGCGGTGCAGGGCGACGAGAACGCCGGCATGGGCTACGGCGCGGGCGGGCTGTCGGCCGGCAACCGCAACGTCGCGGTGGGCCAGCGCGCCGGCCAGTTCGTGACGGGCGACCAGAACATCAACCAGGGCACGATGGCGGGCTTGCAGTCCAAGGGCAGCAACAACATCGCGCTCGGCACCCTGGCCAGCGCCAACCTGGCGCTGGCCGCGCAGGACCCGAACGCCCCGATCTCCCAGGCCGCTGTGCAGGCGGCGAGCCTGGCGGCGCAGACCGAATACATGGGCTTTCTGGCCAAGCGCGGCGTGACCGAGGCCGGCCTGGCCGACGGCACCTACACCCTGGACGCCAGCGGCAACGTCATCGAGGCCAGCAGCGGCAACGTGCTGGTCACCGCCGCCGAGCTGCAGACCTCGGTCACCCAGGCGTTCCAGCGCAACGGCGTGGCCGGCATCGACGCCAGCCGCACGACGGCCATCGGCCACCTGTCGCGCGCCACCGGCGACGACGCCGTGGCGCTGGGCTCGTCGGCGGTCGCCGGCGACAAGGCCGCCGTGGCCATCGGCACGGCGAGCAAGGCTTTCGGTGTGTCCAGCGTGGCGGTGGGCGACAGCGCCTTTGCGAAGGGCGAAGCCTCCATTGCCATGGGCAAGGGTGCCCAGGCCAACGGCACGCAGTCGATCAGCATCGGCACGGGCAATGTCGTCAACGGCAACAACAGCGGCGCCATCGGCGATCCGAGCGTGATCGATGGCGCCAACAGCTACAGCGTGGGCAACAACAACACATTGGGTGCGGCGGCGAGCAACACCTTCGTGCTGGGCAACAACGTCAACGTCAACGTGGCCAACGCGACTGCGCTGGGCGACTCGACCAGCGTGACGGTGGCTGACGGCGCGGCGCTGGGCAGCAAGTCGGTGGCGAGCACGGACAAGGGTGTTGCAGGCTTCGACCCGGCGACGGGCAAGGCCTCGACAGACACCTCGGCCACGTGGAAGAGCACGCTGGGCGCGGTGAGCGTGGGCGGCAATGGCCAGACGCGCCAGATCACGAACGTGGCGGCGGGCACGCAAGCCACCGATGCGGTAAACGTCGCGCAGCTCAAGGCGGCGCAGACGCACTACTACAGCGTGAACGACAACGGCGTTGCGGGCGGCAACTACGACAACAAGGGCGCCACGGGCCTCAACGCCATGGCCTCGGGCGTCGATGCCAAGGCCGGCGGGGACCATGCGACCGCCATGGGTCATGGCGCGACGGCCGGCGGCCACTATGCGATTGCGCAGGGCTACCAGGCCAACGCGGCCGGCGCGAACGGCGTGGCGATCGGAACCCAGGCCTCTGCCGCCAAGGGCGGCACGGTGGCAATCGGCGCCAGCGCGGGCAAGGATTCGACCGTGCTGACGGGGACCTTCATCGGCTCCGGTGCCGGCAACAAGAGCGCGGGCGCGGACATCACCGCCATCGGCAACAACGCAGGGCAGGCGGCGTCGGGCAACAGCAACACCTTCATCGGGGCAACGGCCGGCAGCTCGTCGGAGGGCGACCTGAACAGCTTCATCGGCGCGGGGGCGGGCATCTTCTCCAAGGGCACCGCCAACTCGGCCTTCGGCAACCTGGCGGGCGCAAACACCGAGGGCGACAACAATGCCGCATGGGGCTTCGCCGCGGGCGCGTTCGTGAAGGGCGACGGCAACATCGGCATGGGCACTTCGGCGGGCGCCAGCGTCGTGGGGTCGGGCAATGCCGCGATCGGGCAGGGGGCGGGGCTTGGCACCCAGGGTGATGCGAACCTCGCCATCGGCGCAGGGGCGGGCTCGATCGCCAAGGGCAACAGCAACGTGGCGCTGGGCCAGAACGCCGGTCTTGCCGCCGACGGCAACGAAAACATCGCGCTCGGCCAGACGGCAGGGGCCCTGGTGAGCGGCAACCGCAACCTGGCGATCGGCTCGGCCGCGGGCCTTGCCGGCGATGTGGCCTCCGGGAACATCACGCCGACGACGGCGAGCGACACGATCGCCCTGGGCACCCAGGCATTTGCCAATGCCGAGCGCGCCATCGCGATCGGCACGGGCGCCCAGGCGCTGGGCACGCAGTCGATCAGCATCGGCACCGGCAACGTCGTCAACGGCAACAACAGCGGCGCCATCGGCGATCCGACCGTGATCGACGGCGCCAACAGCTACAGCGTGGGCAACAACAACACGCTGGGCGCAGCGGCGAGCAACACCTTCGTGCTGGGCAACAACGTCAAGGTCAACGTGGCCAATGTCACGGCACTGGGCGATTCGACCAGCGTGACGGTGGCCGACGGCGTGGCACTGGGCAGCAAGTCGGTGGCGAGCACGGACAAGGGCGTGGCGGGCTTCGACCCGGCCACGGGCCTGGCCTCGACGGACACCTCGGCCACGTGGAAGAGCACGCTGGGCGCGGTGAGCGTCGGCGGCAACGGGCAGACGCGCCAGATCACGAACGTGGCGGCGGGCACGCAAGCCACCGATGCGGTGAACGTGGCGCAACTGAAGGCGGGGCAGACGCACTACTACAGCGTGAACGACAACGGCACGCAGGGCGGCAACTACGACAACAAGGGCGCCACCGGCATCAATGCACTGGCGGCGGGCGTGGGCGCGCAGGCGAACGGCGAGCGCAGCGTGTCCATCGGCTATCTGGCCGGCGTGGGCGCCAGCGCCGGCCTGGCCGGCCAGAACAACGTGGGCATCGGCACCGAAGCGGGTGGCGGTGTCGTGGGGTCCAGCAACACTGCGGTGGGTTCCGCTGCGGGCAAGGACGTGGCGGGCAGCTCGAATGCGGCGTTCGGCATTGCGGCGGGCCAGGGCGTCCAGGGCGACTACAACCTGGCGATGGGTGTCTACAGCGGCATCGGGACCAAGGGCACCTACAACACCGCGATCGGCGGCAGCGCGGGCCAGGCCGTGAACGGCAACGACAACATCGCCATGGGCGACCTGTCGGGCTCCTCCGTCGTCGGCGATGCAAACATCGGCATCGGTGCCCTGGCCGGCGCTGGAACGACAGGCAGCAGCAACATCGCCATCGGCAGCCTGGCAGGCATCGTCGACACCGCGACGTTTGCCGGCATCACTGCCAACAACACAGTGAGCATCGGCAACAGCGCCGTGGCCAGCAAGGACGACGGCGTTGCCGTCGGTCATGGCGCGCAGGCTGCCGCCGTCAACAGCGTGGCGCTGGGCGCGGATTCGAAGACGACGCAGGACGCAGCCGCACTGGCGCTCAAGAACGCCTATGTGCCGGCAAGCGCGACGGCCGTGGCCGGCACCGCGCCGGTGGGCGAGGTGTCGGTGGGCAGCGCGGGCAAGGAGCGGCGCATCACCAACGTGGCCGCCGGGTCGGACGACACCGACGCAGTGAACGTGAGCCAGCTCAAGGGCGCGCAGACGCACTACTACAGCGTGAACGACAACGGCACGCAGGGCGGCAACTACGACAACAAGGGCGCCACCGGCCTCAATGCGATCGCGGCAGGCGTGGATGCCGTGGCCGCGGGCGTGGGCACTGTGGCGGTCGGCAACTTGGCCGGCTCGGGCAGCACGGCGGCTGGCAACTCGCACAACACCTTCGTCGGGTACGCCGCGGGCCGGCAGGTGGCGGGAGCGGACAACACGGCCGTCGGCAACAGCGCCGGTGTGTCGGTGACGGGCGGGAACAACACCGCGCTCGGGTTGAGCGCGGGCGCCCGCGTCACCGGTGACTCCAACATCGGCATCGGTGTGAATGGCGGTGCGGTCACGACCGGTTTCTCCAACGTGGGCATCGGAAGTTCTGCAGGGCAGGGCACCAACGGCGCCTTCAACGTGGCGCTGGGCGGTCTTTCCGGCGGCGGGGTCCAGGGCAGTGCCAACGTCGCGATCGGCTTGAACGCGGGCGAGAGCATCAGCGCCAGCAACACCGTCGCCATCGGCACCCGTGCCAAGGCCACGGGCGACAGCGGCGTCAGCATCGGCACCGATGCCAGCGCCACCTACGCGAACGCGGTGGCGCTCGGTGCCAACAGCGCCACGGCCTCGGACCTGGCGACGTTGAACGCGAACGCGGCCTACGTGCCGACGGGCGCGACGTCGGTCGCCGGCGCGACGCCGGTGGGCGAGGTGTCGGTGGGCCGCGCGGGCGCCGAGCGGCGCATCACCAACGTGGCGGCCGGCGCGGTCGATACGGATGCGGTGAACGTGAGCCAGCTCAAGGCCGTCGATGCGACCGCCAACGCGGGATGGAATGTGGCTGCCAATGGTGAAGCCACGGGCGGCAATGTGGCCCCAGGGGCCAAGGTCGACTTCAGCAACTCGGACAGCAACATCGCGATCACGCGCACCGGCACGGATCTCGACTTCAAGCTGGCTGACGATGTGAAGGTCAACAACAGCGTGACGGTGGGGCAGAGCGTGCTCAACACCACGGGCCTGACGGTGAACGATGGAACGACGACCACAGCCGTTGCGGCCGGTGGCGTGACCAGCGGGACGGTCAAGCTGAGTGGGGTGACGAACGACATTCAGGGGCTGAGCAACAAGACGCTGACCGATCCGAGCTTTGCGACGGTGGGCCGTGCGGCCACTGAAGAGCAGCTCAAGATCGTCAATGACACGGCCAGCGCAGGCTGGAACGTGGCGGCCAACGGCGAGGCCACGGGCGGCAATGTCGCGCCTGGCGGCAAGGTGGACTTCAGCAACTCCGACAGCAACGTCACGATCACCCGCAGCGGTACGAACCTTGACTTCAAGCTCGCTGACGACGTGAAGGTCAACAACAGCGTGACCGTGGGCCAGAGCGTTCTCAACACCACGGGTCTGACGGTCAACAACGGCACGACCACCACCGCGGTCGCGGCAGGCGGCGTGACCAGCGGGACGGTCAACCTGAGTGGCGTGACCAACGACATCCAGGGTTTGAGCAACAAGACGCTGACTGATCCAAGCTTTGCGACGGTGGGCCGTGGGGCTACGGAAGAACAGCTCAAGATCGTCAATGACACGGCCAGCGCAGGCTGGAACGTGGCGGCGAACGGCGAAGCCGCGGGTGGCAACGTCGCACCCGGCGGCAAGGTCGACTTCAGCAATTCCGACAGCAACGTCACGATCACCCGCAGCGGTACGAACCTCGACTTCAAGCTGGCGGATGACGTGAAGGTCAACAACAGCGTGACCGTGGGCCAGAGCGTGCTGAACACCACCGGTCTGACGGTCAACAACGGAACGACCACCACCGCAGTCGCGGCAGGCGGCGTGACCAGTGGCTCGGTCAACCTGAGTGGCGTGACCAACGACATCCAGGGTCTGAGCAACAAGACGCTGACCGACCCGAGCTTTGCGACCGTGGGCCGTGGGGCCACGGAAGAACAGCTCAAGATCGTCAATGACACGGCTAGCGCAGGCTGGAACGTGGCGGCGAACGGCGAAGCCACGGGAGGCAACGTCGCACCGGGCGGCAAGGTCGACTTCAGCAACTCGGACAGCAACATCGCGATCACGCGAAGCGGAACGAACCTCGACTTCAAACTGGCTGACGACGTCAAGGTCAACAACAGCGTCACGGTGGGCCAGAGCGTGCTGAACACGACGGGCCTGACGGTGAACGACGGCGCGGGCAATGTCACGACGACGTCGGCGACAGGCACGACCGTGACCAACGGCACGACCACCACGACGATGGCTGCTGGCGGTGTGACCAGCGGGACGGTCAGCCTGAGTGGCGTGACGAACGACATCCAGGGCCTGAGCAACAAGACGCTGACCGACCCGAGCTTCGCGACGGTGGGCCGTGCAGCGACCGAAGAGCAGCTCAAGATCGTCAACGACACGGCCAGCGCAGGCTGGAACGTGGCGGCCAACGGCGAGGCCACGGGTAGCAATGTCGCGCCTGGCGGCAAGGTCGACTTCAGCAACTCCGACAGCAACATCGCGATCACGCGCAACGGCACGAATCTCGATTTCAAGCTGGCGGACGACGTGAAGGTCAACAACAGCGTGACCGTGGGCCAGAGCGTGCTGAACACCACGGGCCTGGCGGTGAACAACGGCACCACGACCACCGCTGTGGCCGCAGGCGGCGTGACCAGCGGCAGCGTGAACCTCAGCGGTGTCACCAACGACATCCAGGGTCTCAGCAACACGACGTTGACCGACCCGAGCTTTGCGACGGTGGGGCGTGCGGCCACTGAAGAGCAACTGAAGAAGGTCAACGACACCGCCGGCGCAGGCTGGAATGTCGCGGCCAACGGCGAGGCCACGGGCGGCAACGTCGCGCCGGGCGGCAAGGTGGACTTCAGCAATTCGGACAGCAACATCGCCATCACGCGAAGCGGTACGAACCTGGACTTCAAGCTGGCCGATGACGTCAAGGTCAACAACAGCGTGACCGTAGGCCAAAGCGTGCTCAACACCACGGGCCTGACGGTCAACAACGGCACCACGACCACTGCGGTGGCCGCAGGCGGCGTGACCAGCGGCAGCGTGAACCTCAGCGGTGTCACCAACGACATCAAGGGTCTCAGCAACACGACGCTGACCGATCCGAGCTTCGCGACGGCGGGACGTGCAGCGACCGAAGAGCAACTGAAGAAGGTCAACGACACCGCCAGCGCAGGCTGGAATGTCGCGGCCAACGGCGAAGCCACGGGCGGCAATGTCGCTCCTGGCGGCAAGGTCGACTTCAGCAACTCCGACAGCAACGTCACGATCACGCGCAGCGGCACGAACCTCGACTTCAAGCTCGCTGACGACGTGAAGGTCAACAACAGCGTGACGGTGGGGCAGAGCGTGCTCAACACCACGGGTCTGACGGTGAACGATGGCACGACCACCACGGCTGTTGCAGCCGGCGGCGTCACCAGCGGCACCGTCAAGCTCAGCGGCGTCAGCAATGACATCCAAGGCCTGAGCAACAAGACACTGACCGACCCGAGCTTCGCGACCGTGGGCCGCGGGGCCACGGAAGAACAGCTCAAGATCGTCAACGACACGGCCAGCGCGGGTTGGAATGTCGCAGCCAACGGCGAAGCCACGGGCGGCAACGTCGCACCGGGTGGCAAGGTCGATTTCAGCAACTCGGACAGCAACATCGCCATCACGCGCACCGGCACGAACCTTGACTTCAAGCTGGCGAACGACGTGAAAGTCAACAACAGCGTGACTGTGGGCCAGAGCGTGCTCAACACCACGGGCCTGACCGTGAACGACGGCACGATCACCACGGCCGTCGCGGCGGGTGGCGTCACCAGCGGCACCGTCAAGCTCAGCGGCGTCAGCAATGACATCCAAGGCCTGAGCAACAAGACACTGACCGACCCGAGCTTCGCGACTGTGGGCCGTGCTGCGACGGAAGAGCAACTGAAGCAGGTCAACGACACGGCCAGCGCAGGCTGGAATGTCGCAGCCAATGGCGAAGCCACCGGCGGCAATGTCGCTCCAGGCGGCAAGGTCGACTTCAGCAACTCGGACAGCAACATCGCGATCACGCGCACCGGCACGAACCTCGACTTCAAGCTGGCCGACGACGTGAAGGTCAACAACAGCGTGACGGTCGGCCAGAGCGTGCTGAACACTACAGGCCTGACGGTCAACAACGGCACGACGACCACCGCAGTCGCAGCCGGCGGCGTCACCAGCGGCACCGTCAAGCTCAGCGGCGTCAGCAACGACATCCAGGGCCTGAGCAACAAGACGCTGACCGACCCGAGCTTCGCGACCGTGGGCCGCGCGGCCACCGAAGAGCAGCTCAAGCTGGTCGACGCCACGGCCAGCAAGGGCTGGAACCTGAGCGCGAACGGCGAGGCGACGCCGCAGAACATCGCGCCCGGCGGCACGGCCAACTTCGCCAATGGCGACAACATGGTGGTCACGCGCAACGGCAACACGCTGACCGTGGCCACGGCCAAGGACGTGAAGTTCGACAGCGTGACCACCGGCGACACGGTGATGAACAACGCCGGCGTGACCGTCGGCCCGAACGTCACGCTCGGTGCCACCGGCCTGACCATCGTCGGCGGTCCGAGCGTGACCACGGCGGGGGTCGACGCGGGCGGCAAGGTGATCACCAACGTGGCGCCGGGCGTGGCCGGCACCGACGCGGTGAATGTCAGCCAGCTCAAGGACACGGTCGCCGAGAGCAAGACCAAGTACTACAGCGTGAACTCGACCGGCGGCGGCAATGAGAACAACGACGGTGCCACGGGCGCCGACGCGATCGCTGCGGGCAAGGACGCACAGGCAACGGCCGTCAACGCGGTGGCGATGGGCACGGCGGCGCAGGCCGCGGGCGTCAGCGCCACGTCGATCGGCAATGCCGCCTGGGCGCTGGGCGACCGCAGCACGGCGGTGGGCTACTCCTCGACCGCGGACGGCATCGACAGCGCGGCCTTCGGCGCCTGGGCGCGAGCCGGGGGCAATGGCAGCGTGGCCGCGGGCATGGCATCGAACGCCTCGGGCGTGGCGAGCGTCGCGATGGGCGCGCTGAGCGCCGCGGCCGGCGACGTCAGCGTGGCCGTGGGCGCAGGCAGCACGGCGACCGTGGCCGGTGGCGCGGCCCTGGGCGCAGGCTCGGTGGCCGACCGCGCGGCCGGCGTGAAGGGCTATGTGCCGCCGGAGGCAACCGCCGCGCAGGCGGACGCCATCGCCGCCACCACCAGCACCACGGGTGCGGTGGGCGTGGGCGACGCCGCCCACGGCGTGTTCCGCCAGATCACCGGCGTGGCCGCCGGCAGTGCGCCGAGCGACGCCGTGAACGTGGCGCAGCTGCAGGCGGTGGCCAGCCAGGCCGCGGCGGCGGGCAGCAAGTGGATCACCGGGTCGCCGACGACCTACGTGGCGCCCACGTCCACGGGCACCGACAGCACGGCGGTGGGCTCGGGCGCGGCCGTCAAGGCCGACCAGGGCGTGGCCATCGGCACCGGTGCCGTGGTCACCACGAAGAACAGCGTCGCGCTGGGCAACGACGCCACCACGGCGGAGGCCAAGCCCACCAAGGAGGTCACGCTTCAGGGCACGACCTACCAGTTCGCAGGCACCAAGCCGGTGGGCGTGGTCAGCGTCGGTTCGAAGGATGCCGAGCGCCAGCTCACCAACGTCGCGGCCGGCGAGATCAGCGCCACCAGCACCGACGCGGTGAACGGCAGCCAGCTGTACGCGACGAACCAGGCGATCAACAACATGACCACCGGTGGTGGCGGCATCAAGTACTTCCACGCCAACTCGAAGGCGGCCGACTCGAACGCCGCCGGCGCCGAGAGCGTGGCCATCGGGCCGAACGCGGTCGCGCTGGGCAACAACGCCATCGCCACCGGCAACAACGCGCAGGCCAAGGCGGCCGGCAGCATCGCGCTGGGTGCCAACAGCACGGCCAGCACGGCCAACAGCGTGGCGCTGGGCGACGGCGCGGTGGCCAACCGCGCGGGCATGAACGGGCAGCGCGAGATGTTCTCGAACACCGTGGTGCAGTCGGCGCAGGGCGCGGTGTCGGTCGGTGCGGCCGGCAACGAACGCCAGATCACCAACGTGGCCGGCGGCACGCAGGCCACCGACGCGGTGAACGTGCGCCAGCTGCAGGCCGTGCAGCAAAGCGCGGTGCGCTACGACACGAATGTGGACGGCAGCGTCAACTACAACAGCGTGACCATGGGCAACGGGGCCTCCACCGGCCCGGTCACGGTGCAGAACGTGGCGCCGGGCGTGGCGCCCACCGACGCGGTCAACGTGCAGCAGCTAAACCAGGCCGGCGCCGCCGGCATGGCCTACACCGACGCGCGCACCAACGCGCTGGGCAACGAGCTGCGCAACACCGCCAAGAACGCCTATGCCGGCGTGGCCGCCGCCATGGCCGTGCAGATGCCGGGCACCTCGGTGCCGGGCAAGACGGTGATGCGCGTGGGCTACGGCACGTTCAAGGGCGAGAGCGCGGTGGGCATCAGCTTCCGCCGCACGGCCGAGAACAACGGCTGGAGCGTGACCGGCGGCGTGGGCATGAGCCGCGCCGGGGCCGCGGCCACGGTCGGTGCCGAGTGGGTCTTCAATTGAAGCGGGAGAGAAAAAGAATGAAGCAGATGAACCGAACCCTGTCCGCCGTCGCACTGGCGGCCTTGCTTGCGGCCCTGCAGGGCTGCGCCTCGCCCGGCGCCGCCATCGACAAGGACGCGCAGGCGCGCGCCGCGGCCGAGAAGCCCGCGGCGCCCAGGTCCGAGGAGTTTCCGGCGCTGGACAGCGCCAAGTGGAAGCAGGGCGCCTTTCCGGGCACCGAGAAGTTCCAGCGCGTGCGCCCCGGCATGGGCAAGGACCAGCTGCGCGAGCTGCTGGGCTGGCCGCACTTCAGCGAAGGCCTGTGGGGCGTGCGCGAGTGGAACTACATCTTCCACTTCTACACGGGCAAGGGCAGCGAGCACGTCACCTGCCAGTACATGGTGCGTTTCAACGGAAGCGAGCTGATGACCGGCGGCTGGTGGAAGAACCCCGACTGCGCCTTGCTCGCGCAGCCGCCGGCGGCCACGCCGATCCCGGCCAGCACCAAGCTGGCGCCGCCGCAGAAAGTCACGCTCAATGCAGACGGCCTGTTCCGCTTCGACGGCGCCTCGCTCACCGACCTGCAGCCCGCCGGGCGCGCGCGGCTGGAGCACCTGGCCGTCGAGCTGCGCAACAACTTCCGCTCGCTGCACTACATCGTGGTGACCGGCCACACCGACCGGCTGGGCGGCGACGCCTACAACGAGGCGCTGTCGCTGGAGCGCGCCAACACCGTGCGCGACCTGCTGGTGCAGCAGGGGCTGGACCGCAAGCTGATCCGCACCGCGGGCATGGGCAAGCGCCAGCCGGTGGTGTCCGACTGCGAAGGCAGCCGCAGCACGCCGGCGCTGCTGCAGTGCCTGCAGCCCAACCGGCGCGTCGAGCTCGACATCGCAGGGGAGCAGTGACGATGAACGCGCCTGCTCCCTCGGGCTACCGGATCGCGCTGGTCGACTCCGACGCCTTGCAGCGCGCCTGCACCGGCAACTCGCTGACGGCGCTGGGGGCCGACTTCATTCCCTTCGTGCGCATCGCCGACCTGATCCAGGCGCTGGAGGTGGGCCAGCGCTTCGACGGGGTGATCGTGGGGCTGCACGCCGATGCGCAGAAGACGGTCGCGCGTGTGCCCGCGATGCACCAGGCGGCCGACTGGATGCTGCCGCTGCTGTACCTCACGCACCGCTCGGAGCTGGAGAGCGTGGAGTCGGTGCCGGTCGCGGTGCGCGCGCAGCGTTCTTTCGAACTGCTGCTGACGCCCGTGTCGAACGAGGACCTGGGCGTCTGGCTGGCGTCGCTGGACGGCCGGCTGAAGCCGGCGCGGCTGATTCGCGTGGGGGCGGACGCCTGACGCGCGCCCGGGGCCCGGCCCGCTGCGGGGCCGGGCCTGTCAGCAATTCACGGCAAGGGCGGCATGGCGTGGCCGGCCTCTTCGCGTGAACTCCCTCTCCTTGACGGGTTCGCGCCCGGGCAACACCGACACCAGCCGGTAGCCCTGCTTGTAGACCGCGCGCAGCTCGTAGCCGTTCGCGGCGCACAGGTCCAGGCGCTTGCGGATGTTGGCCGCGCACACGTCGAGCACGCGCGTGCCTTCATAGGGCGTGGTCTTGTCCCAGATCGACTGCCACAGCCACTCGCGCGTGATCACCTGCCCGGCGTTGCGGAACAACGTGACGGCAAAGGCGTACTGGCGCGGCTGCAGGCGGATGCGCCGCTCGTGCAGCAGCACCGTGTGGGCCATGTCGAGAAAGCGGTAGGGGCCCCAACTCGCCGCGCCGAGGCTGGTGGTCTGCGCGGCCTGCCGGGCGCGCAGCAGCAGGGTGCGCATGCGCCAGGCCAGTTCGTTGATGGCGTCGTCGATGCCGGCGCCGTGCAGCTCGATGAAGTCGTCCCAGCCCGGCGCGTCGCGCCAGGGCATGAGCTGTTCCCAGCGCCTGTCGCGCACGATGAGCAGCGTCGGGATGTTCAGCGCCCGGCAGGCGGCGAAGAGGCTGCGCGAAGCCAGCTCGTTCTCGACCACCAGGAGCAGCAGGTCGATTGGCTGGCCGCTGTCCAGCAACGCAAAGAAGTCGCCCGCACTCGAGAACCGCAGGGTGTCGTAGCCCAGGCGGGGCAGGCTGTGCAGCAGCTGGGGTCCGGTGGTGCCTTGCGGGTCGAGCAGGGCCACGCGCGTGGTCACCGGCATGGCTCAGGACGCCTTCTTGCCGTCCCGGACCGCCAGCACCACGATGCCCACGGCGCACGCCGCGAACAGCACGCCCGTCGGCACGGCGCCCAGGGTGCCCATCAGCCAGCCGTACAGGTCGGTCAGCATGGCGATGAGCCGGTTGCCGCGGGTCTGGCGGCTCAGGTCGTTGGCGATGAATGCGTTGAACGACAGCACTGAGAAAACCAGCGCCACAAAGCCAGCCACGATCCACTTCACGATGTTTTGCTCCCTTGGTCCCCGGCGCGGCGCAGGCTGGCCGCCCGGGTCGTTCGATGCTAGCGGGGGCTTCGGGGTGGGAGTCTGATGAATTCTTTCAGCGCCGTTCGGGGCGGCGGCGGACCGGTCTTGGGGGGGAAACGGGCCGCGAAAAATATATTTCCGGGTTTTTTACCTTCGCTGCCTCTTTCGCAGGCACCGCGTTGCAGGCCCCGCCAGGCAACGGTTTCGCGCGCTGCACACACGGTTTTCCACAACATTGTCCCCACCGGATTGGGAAAACCCGTCATGGCGATGTGGTAGGGCGACGGTCGGCCCGGTGGCGGGCAAAAAAATACCCGCCGGAGCGGGTATCTCGAGGGGCCCCCGAAGGGGCGCGCTCTAAGGCAAACAGAGAGCTCTTCTTTTGCGGCCCTGTTGCGTGACAGCAAGTGCATCCTCGGCGAGGACGCGCGCCCAGCATGTCAGCTGAAAAATGTCGTAACCGTAGGACAAGTTAAAAAGTGTGAAGAATTTGGCACTTTTTCGAGCTTCGGGGGATACCCTCGGTCCGAACGATCGTGCAGAACTGTCGGTGTTGTCCGACAAGCCGGGGGCGGCCCGGGCCCTAAATTTTGCGGACTCGCTTCAAGTGCGGGTTCTCTGTGCGTGACAGCAATCCAGAGATTCAGCCCAGCATCGTGCTGGGTTTTTTTTGCGCGTTTTCCGGCGTTTTCTGGGGTTTTAGGTCCGTCAGCGCAGGAAGACATGCTCCATGAACTGCCGGATCGGGTACTGGATCACCGTCTGCACCCGCGCCGGCAGCTCCAGCGGGCGCATCAGCATCTTGAGCGTGGCGGCGGGGCTCAGGTGGGTGCGGATGGTGCGGTTCATGTGCGCGCTCAGCTGCTGCACGTAGGCCGCGTCGCCGGCGCGGTGCGGAGCGCGGGCCTGCAGCACGTGGCGGACGGCGCAGTCGGCGTCCTCGCTTTTCAGTTCCAACGTGCGCCGGCCGATGGTGCCCATCACGCGGAAGCGGTTCAGCCGCTCCTGCGCGCGGTAGCGGCGAAAGAACCGGTAGAAGTGCTTGTAGTGGTTGACCTCGTCGGTCGCGATGCGGGTGGCGAGGTCGCGCAGCACCGGCTCGGTGGTGCTGCGGGCCATGGCCCGGTAGTAGGTGGCGGTGCCGGTCTCGACCACGCAGCGGGCGGTCATTTCCAGGGCGCGGGTCGGGGCCAGCAGCTCGACCTTGCAGTAGGTGGCGTACTCGTCGAGGAAGCCGCGGTAGGCGGTCTCCCAGGGAAATTCGGGCCAGACGTGGTCCACGTAGGCGCGCAGGGCCCGGCCGTGCTGCAGCTCTTCCTGCTCCCAGTGGCTCGACAGCCACTCGGTGACTTCGTCGTCACCCCGGAAGAAATCGACCAGGTTCTGCGTGTACAGGTCGGAGCCGCTCTCGATGAAGGAGGCCGACGCCACCAGGTAGAAGAGGTTTTCGTCCGTGCGCACCTGCTCGCGTGCGATGCGGGAGAAATCGAGGTCTTCGATCTTCCAGTGTTCCGACGCCTGACCCGCCATGCGTGCTCCTTGATTCATGTTGCCGATGAAAACAGGGAAGAAGCAGGCTGCAGCCGGGGAGGGCGCGCACCGCTTCAGCCGTCCATATTAGCCCCGGCTCCCGGATCGCGCGTGCGCAAGGCCCGCGGCGGGCCCGGGCACCATGCGCAAACCTATAATCGATTGTTCAAGCAAATCAAGCAGTTAGGCCGGTTCAACGCAGTGGTTTCGACGCAGGGTCGCCATCGCCAGGCCGCCCCCGACAGCAGACGAAATCCAAAGATGAGCCAGCCCACATTCACGGTCGCGGACATCCGCAAGACCTTTCTCGATTTCTTCGCCTCCAAGGGCCACACGGTGGTGCCTTCGAGCTCGCTGGTGCCGGGCAACGACCCGACGCTCATGTTCACGAACTCGGGCATGGTCCAGTTCAAGGACGTGTTCCTCGGCGAAGACAAGCGCCCCTACGTGCGTGCCGCCTCGGTGCAGGCCTGCCTGCGTGCCGGCGGCAAGCACAACGACCTCGAGAACGTGGGCTACACCGCGCGCCACCACACCTTCTTCGAGATGCTGGGCAACTGGAGCTTCGGCGACTACTTCAAGCGCGACTCGCTGAAGTGGGCCTTCGAGTTGCTGACCCAGGTCTACAAGCTGCCGGCCGAGAAGCTCTGGGCCACCGTCTACATCGAGGACGACGAGGCCTACGACATCTGGACCAAGGAAATCGGCCTGCCGCCCGAGCGCGTCGTGCGCATCGGCGACAACAAGGGCGGTCGCTACATGTCCGACAACTTCTGGATGATGGCCGACACGGGCCCCTGCGGCCCGTGCTCCGAGATCTTCTACGACCACGGCCCCGAGATCCCCGGCGGCCCGCCCGGCTCGCCCGATGAAGACGGCGACCGCTACATCGAGATCTGGAACAACGTGTTCATGCAGTTCGACATGCAGCCCGACGGCTCGGTCAAGAAGCTGCCCGCACCCTGCGTCGACACCGGCATGGGCCTGGAGCGCCTGGCGGCGATCCTGCAGCACGTGCACAGCAACTACGAAATCGACATCTTCGACGCGCTCATCAAGGCCGCCGGCCGCGAGACCGGCACGCAAGACCTGTCGAACAACTCGCTGCGCGTGATCGCCGACCACATCCGCGCCACCTCCTTCCTGGTGGCCGACGGCGTCATTCCCTCGAACGAAGGCCGCGGCTACGTGCAGCGGCGCATCGTGCGCCGCGCCATCCGCCACGGCTACAAGCTGGGCCAGAAGAAGCCCTTCTTCCACAAGCTGGTGCCCGACCTCGTGAAGCTCATGGGCGACGCGTACCCCAAGCTGGTGGCCGACGAGAAACGCATCATCGACACGCTGAAGGCCGAGGAAGAACGTTTCTTCGAAACGCTGGCCAACGGCATGGAAATCCTCGACGCGGCGCTGGCCGGCGACGCCAAGGTGCTGCCGGGCGACGTGGCCTTCAAGCTGCACGACACCTACGGCTTCCCGCTCGACCTGTCGGCCGACGTGTGCCGCGAGCGCGGCCTGAGCGTCGACGAAGCGGGCTTTCACGCCGCCATGGAAAAGCAGAAGGCCGCGGGCCGTGCCGCCGGCAAGTTCAAGATGGACCGCAACGTCGAGTACGCCGGCGCGGGCAACACCTTCACCGGCTACGACCACCTCGAAGAAAACGCCAAGGTCGTCGCGCTGTACCTCGAAGGCGTGGCCGTCACTGAACTGAAGGAAGGCCAGGGCGGCATCGTGGTGCTCGACACCACGCCGTTCTATTCGGAAAGCGGCGGCCAGGTCGGCGACCAGGGCGTGCTCGTGGCCGAAGGCGTGCAGTTCGGCGTCGACGACACGCAGAAGATCAAGGCCGACGTGTTCGGCCACCACGGCACGCAGACCCAGGGCACGCTGAAGGTCGGCGACACGGTCAAGGCCGCGGTCGACACCGCGCGCCGCGCCGCCACCATGCGCAACCACTCGGTCACCCACCTGATGCACAAGGCCCTGCGCGAAGTGCTGGGCGACCACGTGCAGCAGAAGGGCTCGCTGGTCGACGCCGACAAGACGCGCTTCGACTTCGCACACAACGCAGCCGTCACGCGCGAGCAGATCCTCGAGATCGAAAAGCGCGTCAACGCCGAGATCCTGGACAACGCGCCCACGCAGGCGCGCGTGATGGACCTCGAGTCGGCCCAGAAGACCGGCGCCATGATGCTGTTCGGCGAGAAGTACGGCGAGACCGTGCGCGTGCTCGACATCGGCACCAGCCGCGAACTGTGCGGCGGCACCCACGTGGGCCGCACGGGCGACATCGGCCTGTTCAAGATCGTCAGCGAAGGCGGCGTGGCCGCCGGCGTGCGCCGTATCGAAGCCGTCACGGGCGCCAACGCGCTGTCGTACCTGCAGGACCTCGAATCGACCGTGCACAGCGTGGCCGCCACGCTCAAGTCGCCGGCCGCCGAGCTGCAGGGCCGCCTCTCGCAGGTGCTCGAGCAGGTCAAGACGCTCGAACGCGAAGTGGGCGCGCTCAAGGGCAAGCTCGCGTCGTCCAAGGGTGACGAGCTCATCGCGCAGGCGGTGGACGTCAACGGCATCAAGGTGCTCGCGGCCAAGCTCGACGGCGCCGACGCCAAGACGCTGCGCGACACCATGGACAAGCTGAAGGACAAGCTGAAGACCGCCGCCATCGTGCTGGCCGCCGTGGACGGCGACAAGGTGCAGATCGCGGCCGGTGTCACGGCCGACAGCATCGCCAAGGTCAAGGCCGGCGAGCTGGTCAACTTCGTGGCCCAGCAGGTCGGTGGCAAGGGCGGCGGCAAGCCCGACATGGCCATGGCCGGCGGCACCGACGCCGCGGGCCTGCCGGCCGCGCTGCAATCGGTGCAGGCCTGGGTCGCCCAACGGACCTGAGGTCCTTTCCGCTCACCACCCACACAGCACTTCATGTCCGACGCGATCCCCGGTGAAGTGCTCGTGATGGGGGCGGGCACCATCGGTTGCTTCATCGGCGGCAGCCTGGCGGCGACGGGCGTGCCCGTCACCTTCGTCGGCCGCCCGCGCGTGCTCGACAAGCTCGCGCGCCACGGCCTCACGCTCACCGACCTCGACGGCGCCCGGCACAAGCTGGCGGCGCCCACGCTGCGCTTGTGCGAGCAGGTGCCGGTGGGCGCGCGGCCCGCGCTGGTGCTGCTGTGCGTGAAGAGCGGCGCCACGGCCGAAGCGGCGCGCGAGCTGGCCTTTGCCTTGCCGGCCGGCACCACGGTGGTTTCGTTGCAGAACGGCATCTCGAACTGCGCCGCCGCGGGGCAGGCCGGCCCGTCGCTCAACATCCGCGCCGGCATGGTGCCGTACAACGTGGCCGAGATCGACGACGGCGCCTTCCACCGCGGCACGCCCGGCCGGCTGGCCGCGGAAGACGACCCTGCGCTGCGCGACTGGCTGCCCGTGTTCGAGCGCGCCGGCGTGCCGCTCGACCTGCATGCCGACCTGCTGCCGGTGCAATGGGGCAAGCTGCTGCTGAACCTCAACAACCCGGTCAATGCGCTGTCGGGCCTGCCGCTGCGCGATGAGCTCATGCAGCGCGGCTACCGCCGCTGCTTCGCGGCGCTCATCGACGAAACGCTGGGCGTGCTGCGCACGGGCGGCATCGTGCCCGCGCAGGTGGCGGCCGTGCCGGCGCGGCGCCTGCCGGGCCTGCTGCGGCTGCCCGACTGGCTGTTTCGCATCGTCGCGGCGCGCATGCTGCGCATCGACGCGAAGGCGCGTTCCAGCATGGCCGACGACCTGGCCCTGGGCCGTCGCACCGAGATCGATGCACTCTGCGGCGAGGTGGTGCGGCTCGCGCAGGAGCACGGCCTGAGCGCACCGCGCAACGCGCGCATGGTCGCGCTGCTCGAGGCCTGGCCGCAACAGCCGAAGCGCTGGACGGCGCGCGAACTGCAGGACTCGCTGGGCCTTTAGGGCCTGTTCATCCGCACACTCACTTCGCCGGAGCCTCCCGATGCCCCACCATTTCGACGACCCCGAAGAGGGCCTCGCCCGCGAGACCAGTCACCCACGCTTCGTGACGCTCGCCGCCGACGATTTCTACTACGACCAGGCCGACGACTTCAGCCCCTTCGGCAGCGACGACGGCAACGACACGCTCTCCTTGCTGGAAGACTGGTACCGCGACGGCGGCAAGAACGGCAAGGTCGCGGGCTTCCTCAAGGCGATGCTCGCCGACTGGGATTTCGGCGTGCCGGAATCCATGCACCGGGCCGATGCCGACGTGCGCGAGACATGGCTGGCCGAGGAAGACATGCACGAGACCTTCCTGCAATCCGAATGCCGCGCGCGCGTCGCGACGGCCTTCGGACAGCTCAAGATCACGGGCGAGGTCGATCCAGCGATGCGCGACGAAGCACTGGCCGCCATCGCATGCCAACTGGCGCTGAACGAGCGCGCCCGTGTGCGCCATTCCGGCTGGCCGCACGCTGACGAGAACGAGGCGCGCCTGACCTCGATGCAGGCCGTGTTGAACGCTCTCTGACGGGGCGCATCCGCCGAAGCTGCCGGGCCGTCGACGAGGCCTGGGTGCTGCTTTCCATCGACCTTCTTGCGCAAGGCCCGCGAGATGTCGTGCGCAGCAGGTCGCCGACCCTGTACCCTCGGCCCATGGCGGCTTTCAAGAGGGAGGGGTTGTCATGCAGGTCCTGATTCTCGGCAGCGGTGTCATCGGCACCTCGGTGGCGTACTACCTGGCGCGCGCCGGGCATGCGGTGACGGTGCTGGAGCGCCAGCCGGCGCCCGCGCTCGAAACCAGCTTCGGCAATGCGGGCGAGGTGTCGCCCGGCTACTCGGCGCCCTGGGCCGGGCCCGGCGTGCCGGTGAAAGCGATCAAGTGGATGCTCATGCAGCACAGCCCGCTGGTCATCAAGCCGATGCTCGATCCGGCCATGTGGCGCTGGGGCCTGTCGATGCTGCGTAACTGCACGCAGGCGCGCTACGAACTCAACAAGGGCCGCATGGTGCGGCTGGCCGAATACAGCCGCGACTGCCTGAAGGCGCTGCGCGCCGACACCGGCATCCGCTACGACGAGCGCATGCAGGGCACGTTGCAGCTCTTTCGCACGCAGGCACAGCTCGACGGCACCGCGAAGGACGTCGAGGTGCTGAAGGCGTCGGGCGTGCCCTACCAGGTGCTCGACCGCGACGGCTGTGTGCTGCATGAGCCCGCGCTCGGCGCCGTGAAGGACAAGTTCGTCGGCGGCCTGCGCCTGCCGGGCGACGAGACCGGCGACTGCTTCAAGTTCACGCAGGCACTCGCCAAGCTGGCCGAAGCCGAGGGCGTGCAATTCCGCTTCGGCGTGAACATCCAGGCCCTCGAGCACGAAGCAGGGAAGGGCGTGACGGCTGTGCGCACCGACCAGGGCAGCTTCACCGCCGACCGCTACGTGGTCGCGCTCGGCAGCTACTCGCCCGCGCTGGTGCGGCCCTTGGGCATCGACCTGCCGGTGTACCCGGTCAAGGGCTTCTCGATCACGGTGCCCATCACCGACGCGAGCGGTGCGCCCGAATCCACCGTGATGGACGAGACCTTCAAGGTCGCCGTCACGCGCCTGGGCGATCGCATTCGCGTGGGCGGCACGGCGCAGCTTTCGGGCTTCGACCTGGCGCTCGATGCGCGGCGGCGCGACACGCTCGAGCACGTCGTGACCGACCTGTTCCCGCGCGGCGGCCCGGTGCGCGACGCGTCCTTCTGGACCGGCCTGCGCCCCATGACGCCCGACGGCACGCCGGTGATCGGCGCCACCCGCGTGCCCAACCTGCTGCTGAGCACCGGCCACGGCACGCTCGGCTGGACCATGGCGGCCGGCACCGGCCGCGTGATGGCCGACCTGGTCGCGGGCAGGGCGCCCGAGATCGACATGGAAGGCCTGACCGTCGCGCGCTACGGCGGGTAGCCGCTCCACGCTTTTTCCCTCGAAGGGCGGCCCGAAACGGCCGCCCTTTTTCGTGGGCCGCGCAGCCTGGCTTCACCTCAACTAGGGTTTTTACCTAGTCATGAAGTTGTCTTCGTCGGTATTCTCGCGGTGTTCCATTAATAAATCGTTGTTTCTTTAGTGAAACAAACCACCGATTCCACGGACCCTCGATGACACACACTCGCCGCCTCGCCATCGCCGCTGCCGTCTCCCTGGCCGCCGCTTGCGCTTCCGGACTCGCCTGGGCAGACACCTACCCCAGCAAGCCGATCACGCTGGTCGTTGCCTATCCGGCGGGTGGCGACACCGACGCCCTGGCGCGCCTGTATGCCGAAAAGCTCTCGGCCCGCGTCGGCCAGCCCGTGGTGGTCGACAACCGCCCCGGCGCCAGCGGCATCATCGGCAGCGCTTTCGTGTCGAAGGCCGCGCCCGACGGCTACACGCTGCTGCTCGCGCCCAGCACCTTCTCGATCGCGCAGCTGGTGCTCAAGACCGGCAGCACCTCGGGCTACGACGTGCTCAACGGCTTCACGCCGATCGTGCAGACCGGCAACCTGCCGCTGTTCCTCGTGGCCAGCGGCGCCAAGGGCTACACCGGCCTGAAGGACGCGGTGGCCGCAGCCAAGGGCGGCAAGTCGCTGAGCTACGCCAGCCCGGGCAGCGGTTCGCCGATGCACATCCTGGGCGAGATGTTCGCCCGCGCCTCGGGCACCAGCCTGGCGCACGTGCCGTACAAGGGCGTGGCGCCCGCCGTGAACGACGTGCTCGGCGGCCACGTGCCGGTGACCTTCATCACGCTCGGCCCGGTGGCGCCCTACATGCCCAACGGCAAGATGGTTCCGCTGGCCGTGGCCTCGCGCGAGCGTTCGCCGCTCGCGCCCAAGGTGCCGACCTTCGCCGAGCTGGGCTACAAGGACGTCGAGCTCACCGCCTGGAACGGCCTGTGGGGCCCGCGCAACCTGCCGCCCGAGATCGTGAAGACGCTCAACGGCCACTTCAACGAGATCCTGAAGATGCCCGACATCGTGGCGCGCATGGCCGTGCTGGGCACCACGCCCGTGGGCGGCGACGCCGACGTGCTGGCCAAGACCAACGCCGCCGACTTCGCGCGCTTCGGCAAGGTCATCAAGGAACTCGGCATCCAGGCCGACTGAACTTCACGGAGACGCCCGCCATGACCGACCTCAAAGCCATCGCCGATCCCTCCAGCCTGCAGGCCCTGCTGGCCGAGATGCCCGCCAACCTGCTGGCCGGCCGCCGCGTGCTCGTGACCGGCGGTGCGCGCGGCCTGGGCCTGGCGTTCGCGCAGTGCGTGGCCGCGGCGGGTGCGAGCGTGGTGCTGGCCGACATCCTCGGCGAGCTGGCCGAGACCGAAGCCCAGGCGCTGCGCGATGCCGGCCGCACGGCGCACGCGCTGGCCATCGACCTGTCGGACCCGGCCTCCATCGAGGCGGGCGCCGCCGAGGCGGTGCGCCTGCTCGGCGGGCTCGATGGCCTCGTCAACAACGCCGCCATCACCAACTCGGGCGGGCGCGACGCGCACCAGCTCGAGATCGACATGTGGGACCGCGTGATGAACGTCAACGTGCGCGGCAGCTGGCTCATGGGTCGCGCCTGCCGCCCCGCGCTGGCGGCCGGCGGCCGTGGCGCCATCGTCAACCTCGCGTCGGACACGGCGCTGTGGGGCGCGCCCAACCTGCTGGCCTATGCCTCGAGCAAGGGCGCCGTCATTTCCATGACGCGCTCGCTGGCGCGCGAATGGGGCGGCGACAACATCACGGTGAACGCCGTGGCGCCCGGCCTCACGCTGGTCGAGGCCACCGAGTACGTGCCGATGGCGCGCCACCAGAAGTACCTCGAAGGCCGCGCCATCCCGCGCGAGCAGCAGGCGGCCGACGTCTGCGGCGCGACCGTGTTCCTGCTGTCCGGCCTGGCGCGCTTCGTCACCGGCCAGCTGCTCGCCGTCAACGGCGGCTTCGCGATGCACTGAACCCGTCACCACCGACCGAATTTCCCGACCAAGGAGTACACCCATGAGCGATTTGTCCGAACAGCAGAAGATCAACAACACCCTGGCGCAGCCCGAAGGCAGCAGCCTGGCCGAGTGGATGAACACCCGCATCGCCCGCTACGAAACCCGCAAGTACGACTGGGACGCGCTGAAGTTCCAGGCCGACTTCGACCCCAAGTTCCGCCGCGCGCAGATGCGCTACGTGGGCACCGGCGGCACCGGTGTCGCGGCCGACACCAACACCGTGCCCTCGGAGCACTTCACCTTCTCGACCATGGTGATCCCGGCCGGCCACGAAGGCCCGCCGCACATTCACACCGACGTGGAAGAGGTGTTCTTCCTGATCCGCGGCAAGCTCAAGGTCGTGATCGAGAAGGACGGCGAGCGCTTCGAAACCATCATGACCGACCGCGACCTGATCTCGGTGCCGCCCGGCGTGTACCGCGAAGAGATCAACATCGGCGACGAAGACGCGCTGATGTGCGTGATGCTCGGTGCCAAGAAGCCGGTCACGCCGACGTACCCCGCCGACCACCCGCTGGCCAAGATCAAGCGCTGAGCGAGCGAGCCAGCGAGCGAACAGGCCATGAGCACCGTCGACATCCCCGCGCAGACCCTGCCGGCTTCCGAGCTGGCGCGGCTCGACGCGCGCTTTCCGGCCCGCGACGTCGCGGTGGGCGGCGGCGCGGTGGTGTCGGTGCGCGAATGCGGACAGGGCCCGGTGATCGTGTGCCTGCACGGCATCGGCTCGGGCGCGGCCTCGTGGCTCGACACCGCGGCGCTGCTGGCGCCGCAGGCCTGCCTCATCGCGTGGGACGCACCGGGCTATGGCCGCTCGACGCCGCTGGCCTCGGCCGCGCCGACCGCCGCCGACTACGCCGCACGCCTTGAAGAAATGCTCGATGCGCTCTCGATCCGCTCCTGCGTGCTCGTCGGCCATTCGCTGGGCGCCATCGTCGCCGCGTCGGCTGCGCGCAGCGATGCGAGCGCCAGTGCCCGCATCCGCCGCCTCGTGCTCGTGAGCCCCGCCATCGGCTACGGCGCCGCCGGGCGCATCGACGCCCGCGCCAAGGTGCGCGCCGAACGCCTGGCCACGCTCGACGACCTCGGCATTGCCGGCATGGCCGCCAAGCGCGCGGGCCGGCTCGTGTCCGACGGTGCCAGCGAACACGCCCGCCAGTGGGTGCGCTGGAACATGGCGCGCCTGAACGACCACGGCTACTGCCAGGCCGTCGAGCTGCTGTGCAACGCCGACCTGCTGGCCGACCTGCCGCCGCCGATGCCCGTGCGCGTGGCCTGCGGTGCGCTCGACGTCGTCACGCCGCCGGCTGCCTGCGAAGAAGTCGCGCGCCGCTGCGGCGTGCCCCTCGAATTGGTGGACGATGCGGGTCACGCCGGCTATGTGGAACAACCGCAGGCCGTCGCCGCCTTGCTGCGCGAATCGCTCGCCGGCTGACCCGACACGAACAAGACAACCGAGAGGAATTCCAAGATGGCCACCGACAACGAAGTGATGGAAGAGGGCGCAGACCGCTACAACGTGCCCGCGCTGGAGCGCGGCCTGCGCGTGCTGTGCGAGTTCAGCCGCGAGAGCCGCACGCTCTCCGCGCCCGAGCTGGCGCGCCGCTTCGACCTGCCACGGTCGACCGTCTTCCGCCTGCTCACCACGCTGGAGAACATGGGCTTCCTCGAGCGCGCCGAGGGCGGCCGCGACTACCGCCTGGGCCTGGCCGTGCTGCGCCTTGGCTTCGAATACCTGGCTTCGCTGGAACTCACGCAGCTGGGCACGCCGCTGCTCAACCGCCTGTGCGACGAGCTGCGCACGCCCTGCAACCTGGTGGTGCGCGACGGCCGCTCGATCGTCTACGTCGCCAAGGTGGCGCCGGCCACGCCGTTCGCCAGCTCGGTCACGGTGGGCACGCGCCTGCCGGCCCATGCCACGGTGCTGGGCCGCATCCTGCTGGAAGACCTCACGCTGCCGCAGCTGCGCGCGCTGTACCCCGAAGACAAGCTCGAGACCTTCTCGCCGAGCACGCCCAAGACCGTGAACGAACTCTTCGACATGGTGCAGGCCGACCGCCAGCGCGGCTATGTGCTGGGCGAGGGCTTTTTCGAATCGAACATCTCGACCATCGCCGCGCCGGTGCGCGACCACAGCGGCCACATCGTGGCGGCACTGGGCGCCACCATCACCTCGGGCCACATCGACGAGAACCGCATGGACGAGATGGTGCAGCGCGTGCGCGGCACCGCCGACGAGATCTCGGGCCTGCTCAATTACTCGCCCGCACGCACCAGCAAGGTGGTACCGCTGCGCAGCGCCTGACGACTGATTTCAGATCGACCATGACGACCTTCGCCCCTTCCTCCTCCTTCTTCGCCGCCGACGCACTGGCCGGCCGCGTGGCCGTGGTCACGGGCGGGTCGTCGGGCATCGGCCTGGCCACCGTCGAGCTGCTGCTGGGCTGCGGCGCCGGCGTGGCGCTGTGCGGTCGCAACGCCGAACGGCTCGATGCCGCCGTGGCCGGCCTGCGCGCGCAATACCCCGACGCCAAGCTGTTCGCACAGACCTGCGACGTCCTCGACGCCACCTCGGTGCGCGCCTTCGCCGCCGCGAGCGAGGCCGCGCTCGGCCCGGCGTCGATGCTGGTCAACAACGCGGGGCAGGGGCGTGTGTCCACGTTCGCCGACACCGACGACGCGGCCTGGATGGAAGAGCTGCACCTGAAGTTCTTCTCGGTCATCCACCCGACGCGCGCTTTCCTGCCGCAGCTCACGGCGCAGCGCGCGGTGCTGGGCGATGCCGCCATCGTCTGCGCCAACTCGCTGCTGGCGCGCCAGCCCGAGCCGCACATGGTCGCCACCTCGGCCGCGCGCGCGGGCCTGTTGAACCTCGTGCGCTCCATGGCCACCGAGTTCGCGCCGCAGGGCGTGCGCGTCAACGGCATCCTGATCGGCCTGGTCGAGTCGGGCCAGTGGCGCCGCCGCTTCGAGGCGCGCGAAGACAAGTCGCAGGACTGGGCCGCCTGGAGCCGCCGGCTCGCCACCACCAAACACATCCCGCTGGGTCGCCTGGGGCTTCCGACCGAAGCCGCGCGCGCGATCCTTTTCCTTGCTTCACCGCTCGCGTCGTACACGACCGGCAGCCACATCGATATTTCCGGAGGCCATTCCCGCCATGCATAACCCCAACAACACCGTCACGGTCGGCGCCGTCGTCGCCGCGTTCCTCGAGCAGTGCGGCGTCAAGGCAGCCTTCGGCGTGATCTCGATCCACAACATGCCGATCCTCGATGCCTTCGCGCAGCGCGGCACGGTGCGCTTCATCTCGGCGCGCGGCGAAGCCGGCGCGGGCAACATGGCCGACGCCTATGCGCGCTCCACCGCCAGCCTGGGCGTGTGCATCACCAGCACCGGCCCGGCCGCGGGCAACATCGCCGGCAGCATGGTCGAGGCACTGACCGCCGGCGCGCCGCTCTTGCACATCACGGGCCAGATCGAGACGCCGTACCTGGACAAGGGCATGTCGTACATCCACGAGGCGCCCGACCAGCTCACCATGCTCAAGGCCGTGTCGAAGGCCGCGCTGCGCGTGCGCAGCGTCGAGACGGTGCTGGGCACGCTCAAGCGCGCGGTGCAGCTCGCCATGACGGCGCCGACCGGCCCGGTGAGCGTGGAGATCCCGATCGACATCCAGTCGGCGCTCACGACCATGCCGGCCGACCTGTCGCCGCTGCCCATCGAGCGCCCCGTGCCTTCGGCCGCCGGCCTCGATGCACTGGCCGCGCGCCTGGCCACGGCCAAGCGTCCGCTGCTGTGGGTCGGTGGCGGTGCCCGCCATGCGCGCAGTGCGATCCAGCGCCTGCAGAAGCTGGGCTTCGGCGTGGTCACGACCACGCAGGGCCGCGGCACGGTGCCCGAGGACGACGCCGGCTCGCTCGGCGCCTACAACATCCAGAAGCCCGTCGAGGCCTTCTATCAGACCTGCGACGCGATGCTCGTGGTCGGTTCGCGCCTGCGCGGCAACGAGACGCTCAAGTACGAACTGAAGCTGCCGCGCCCGCTGTACCGCATCGACGCCGATGCCGCCGCCGAAGGCCGCTGCTATGCATCCGAGGCCTTTGTCTGCGGCGATTCCGCACTGGCACTCGACGGCCTGGCCGACCGCCTCGAAGCCGCGAAGTACCAGGCCGACCCGCAGCTGCTGGTCGACCTGCGCGCCGCGCACGACCAGGCCGTGGCCACGCTGCGCGACGGCCTCGGCCCGTACGCCGAGCTCGTGCGCCAGCTGCAGTCGGTGGCCGGCCGCAAGTTCAACTGGGTGCGCGATGTCACGGTGTCCAACAGCACCTGGGGCAACCGCGAGCTGCGCGTGTTCGAGCCCAGCGCCGGCGTGCACGCCACGGGCGGTGGCATCGGCCAGGGCATGCCCATGGCCATCGGCGCGGCCATCGGCGCGGCGGTGACGGGCTCGGGCCGCAAGACCTTCTGCCTGGCCGGCGACGGCGGCTTCATCCTGAACCTGGGCGAGCTGGCCTGCATGGTGCAGGAGAAGGCGCCCATGGTCATCGTGCTCATGAACGACAAGAGCTACGGCGTCATCAAGAACATCCAGGACGCGCAGTACGGCGGCCGCCAGTGCTACGCCGAGCTGCACACGCCCGACTACGACCTGCTGTGCAAGTCGATCGCGCTGCCGCACGCCCGCGTGACAGACCTGGCCGACCTGCCGGCGCAGCTGGACCAGGCGCTGGCCGCCGACGGCCCGTTCCTGCTGGAGATCGACATGCTGTCGATCGGCGGTTTCAAGACCAGCTTCGCCGGCCCGCCGACCAACACGGTCACGCAGATTCCCGCGCTCGGCGCGGCCAAGTGAGCGAACGCGGAGTCCCACGCATGACCACTGCCATCACGCGCATCGCCCTCGTCGGCTGCGGAGCCATCGGCACCTCGGTGCTCGAACTGCTGCGCGGCGATCCCGCCCTGAAGGTGGTGGCCATCGTCGTGCCGGCCGAAGGCATCGCTGCCGCGCAGAAGGTCGCGCCCGACGCGCAGGTGGGCAGCGCCGTGCCCGCCGACGGCATCGACCTCGTGGTCGAGACCGCCGGCCATGCCGCCATCGAGGAACACGTGCTGCCCGCGCTGGCACGCGGCACACCCTGCGTGGTGGCCTCGGTGGGCGCGCTGTCGGCCACGGGCTTCGCCGAGAAGCTCGAAGCCGCCGCCGTTGCCGGCCGCACGCAGGTGCAGCTGATTCCCGGCGCCATCGGCGGCATCGACGCACTGGCCGCGGCCCGCATCGGTGGCCTGGACAGCGTGCGCTACACCGGCCGCAAGCCGCCGCAGGCCTGGAAGGGCACGCCGGCCGAGCAGGGCCGCAACCTGGACACGCTGGCGCACGAAACCGTGATCTTCGAAGGCAGCGCGCGCGAAGCCGCCTTGCTCTATCCGAAGAACGCCAACGTGGCGGCCACCGTCTCGCTCGCGGGCCTGGGCCTGGACCAGACGCTGGTGCGCCTCATTGCCGACCCGGCCACCACCGAGAACGTGCACACCGTCGAAGCCGAAGGCGCCTTCGGCAGCTTCGCGCTGACCATGCGCAACAAGCCGCTCGCGGCCAACCCCAAGACCTCGGCCCTGACCGTGTACAGCGCCGTGCGCGCGCTGCGCAACCGCGTCGCGGCCCTTGCCATCTGAGCCACCCCATGATCTCCACCGAACTCCTTCCGATCTGCATCGCCGGCGAATGGCGCCTGGGCGGCGGCGACGTCTACGAAAGCCTGTACCCGGCCACCGGCGAGCCCATCGCGCGCCTGAAGGCCGCGAGCCTGGCCGACGTCGAAGAAGCCATCGCGCGCGCCGACCACGCCTTTCGCACCAGCGGCTGGGCCCAGCGCCTGCCGCACGAGCGCGCCGCCGTGCTGCACCGCGTGGCCCAGCTGATCCGCGAAGAGGGCGAGTCGCTGGCGCAGAAGCAGCGCCTGGACAACGGCAAGCCGATCAGCGAAACGCGCAACCTCGTGGCCAGCGCCGCGGGCACCTTCCAGTTCTTCGCCGCCGCATTGGAGACGCTCGAAGAAACCATCACCCCCTCGCGCGGCGCCTTCGTCACGATGAGCGTGCACGAGCCCATGGGCGTGGTCGCGGCCATCACGCCGTGGAACTCGCCCATCGCGAGCGAAGCCCAGAAGCTGGCGCCCGCGCTGGCCGCCGGCAACGCGGTGGTCGTGAAGCCCGCCGAAGTCACGCCGCTCATGGCGCTGGAACTGGCGCGCATCTGCGAGCAGGCCGGCGTGCCCAAGGGCATCGTGAGCGTGCTGCCGGGCAAGGGCTCGGTGATCGGCGACGCGATCACGAAACATCCGCTGGTCAAGCGCGTGTCGTTCACCGGCGGCACCACCACCGGCAAGCACATCGCCCACATCGCGGCCGACAAGATGATGCCGGTGTCGCTCGAACTCGGCGGCAAGTCGCCCACCATGGTGCTCGACGACGCCGACCTCGACCATGCGGTGAATGGCGTGCTGTACGGCATCTTCAGTTCGTCGGGCGAGTCGTGCATCGCGGGCTCGCGCTTGTTTGTCGCGCGCGGTATCTACGACGAGTTCCTCACGCGACTGGCCGAAGGCGCCAATGCCTTGCGCGTGGGCGACCCGGCCTCGGAGCGCACGCAGATGGGCCCGCTCATCACGGCCAAGCACCGCGAGGGCATCGAGCGCTACGTGGATCTGGGCGTGTCCGAGGGCGGGCGCATCCGCACGGGCGGCGTGCGCCCGCACGGCGCCGACTACGACAAGGGCTACTTCTACCAGCCGACGATCCTCGAAGGCCTGACCAACAACGCCCGCATCAGCCAGGAAGAAATCTTCGGTCCGGTGCTGGTCGCGATGCCCTTCGACAACGAGGAAGAACTGATCGCGCAGGCCAACGACAGCGTCTACGCATTGGCCGCAGGCGTGTGGAGCCGCGACTTCAAGCGCGCCTGGAAGCTGGGCCGCGCGGTGCAGGCCGGCACGGTCTGGGTCAACACCTACAAGCAGTTCTCGGTCTCGACGCCGTTCGGCGGCTGGCGCGACAGCGGCCTGGGCCGCGAGAAGGGCCGCGAAGGCATCTTCCAGTACATGGAACAGAAGAGCATGTACTGGGGCACGAACGAACAACCGCTCCCGTGGGCGAACTGAACAGGAGCACACGATGAGCGTACTTGGCATCGACCAGATCACCTACGGCGCGGACGACCTGCCCGCCTGCCGCCAGTTCTTCCAGGACTGGGGCCTTTCACTCACGTCCGAAGCCGCCGACGAACTCGTCTTCGAGTGCCTCAACGGCTGCAAGGTGGTCGTTGCGGCGTGGGACAAGCCCGGCCTGCCGCCCGCGATGGAAGAGGGCCCGACGCTGCGCGAAGTGGTGTGGGGCGTGGAAAGCGACGCCGACCTGGACCGCTACGCCGCCGCCATCGCGCAAGACCCGGCCTTCACCGACACCACGGTCGACGGCGCGCGCCGCATCGGCTGCACCGACCCCAACGGCCTGGCCGTGCGCCTGCAGGTCAGCCGCAAGCGCGCGGTCGAGGTCGACTGCGGCGCCATGAACACCTGGAACGCCAAGCCGCGCGTGAACCAGCCCGCACCGATCTACGAACGCGCCACGCCGATCGAGGTCGGCCATGTCGTGTTCTTCGTGAGCGACGTGAAGGGCACGAGCGCGTTCTATGCGCAGCGCTTCGGCTTCGTGTCGTCCGACGGCTATCCGAACCGCGGTGCCTTCATGCGCTGCGCGCCCGAGGGCGGCCACCACGACCTGTTCCTGCTGCAGATCCCGTCGGGCAAGCGCGGGCTCAACCACGTGGCCTTCACCGTGCGCGACATCCACGAGGTGTTCGGCGGCGGCCTGCATTTCTCGCGCTGCGGCTGGGACACCCAGCTGGGTCCGGGTCGCCACCCGGTGTCGTCGGCGTACTTCTGGTACTTCAAGAACCCGGCCGGCGGCCTCATCGAGTACTACGCCGACGAAGACCAGCTCACCGCCGACTGGCAGCCGCGCGAGTTCGAACCCGGCCCGACCGTGTTCGCCGAATGGGCCGTCGATGGCGGCCTCGATGGCCACACGCGCCGCCAGAAGAACGCGGAAGGCCCGAAAGGTGCTTTCCTGACCGAGAAGAAATAAACCCGGTGACCCTCATGCAACGACGTTTTTCTTTCTCCCTGCTGGCCGCCGCGGCGCTGGTCATCGCCTTGCCTGCGCACGCACAGAGCGACGCGCACAAGCAGCTGTCGAGCGACCGCTTCACCATCGTCTCGCCGTTCCCGCCCGGCGGCCCGGTCGACACGCTGGCGCGCATCCTGTCCGACGGCCTGGCCAAGCGCTACGGCCAGGCGGCGGTGGTCGAGAACATGGTGGGCGCGGCGGGCAACATCGGCATCGACAAGGTCAAGCGCGCGAAGGGCGACGGCCACACGCTGCTCGTGGTGCCGGCCGGCAACCTCACGATCAACCCGACGCTGATGCCGAACTTCCCGTTCAACATCGAGAAGGACTTCGTGCCCGTCACCATGCTCGCCAAGGCGCCCAACGTGCTGGTGGCGTCGCCGGCCTCGGGCATCAAGAGCGCGAAGGAACTCGTGGCGATGGCCAAGGCCAAGCCCAACACGCTGTCGTACGCCTCGCCCGGCGTGGGCAGCGGCCTGCACCTGGCGGGCGAGCTGTTCAAGCAGCAGGCCGGCATCGACCTGCTGCACGTGCCCTACAAGGGCACGGCACCCGCGCTCAACGACGTGCTCGGCGGCTCGGTGCCGCTGATGTTCAGCAACCTGCCCGCGACCATGCCCTTCATCAAGAACGGCAAGCTCGTCGCGCTGGGCGTGACCGAGGCCAAGCGCAGCGCCGCCGCGCCCGACATCCCCACGCTGGCGGAGCAGGGCATCCAGGGCGTGACCGTGACCTCGTGGTACGGCCTGCTGGCCCCCAAGGGCACGCCGCCCGCGGTGGTCGAGCAGCTCGCCAAGGACGCCGCCGAGATGCTGGCCCAGCCCGACGTGCGCGAGCGCCTGAAGGCACAGGGCATGACCGACGCGGCCATGAAGCCCGCCGAGTTCGCTGCCCATATCCGCGATGAGACGGCCGTCTGGGCCCGGATCATCAAGGCCCGCAACATCGTGGCCGAGTGAGCCACCCCCAAGAACAAAGAGAGACAGAGACCATGCAGACAAGCGAATCCACCATCGGCATCGTCGGTGCCGGCATCGGCGGCCTGGTCGCCGCCATCGCACTGCGCCGCGCGGGGCACGACGTCGTCGTGTTCGAGCAGGCCAAGCAGTTCGCCCGCGTCGGCGCCGACATCAACCTCACGCCGAATGCCGTGCGCGCACTCGACGGCCTGGGCGTGGGCGACGCCGCCCGCGTGACGGCGGCACGCCCGTCGCACCGCATCAGCCGCACCTACGACAGCGGCGAAGAAACCTCGCGCCTCGAGATGGCCGACTCGGCCGAGCAGCGCTACGGCGCGCCGCAGCTCACCATCCACCGCGCCGACCTGCTGGCCGCGCTGGCCGACATGTTCCCGGCCGAGCGCGTGGCGCTGGGCAAGCGCGCCGAGACCATCGCGGCCGACGACCAGGGCGTGACCCTGTCCTTCAGCGACGGCACCAGCGCCCGCGTGGGCGTGCTGATCGGCGCCGACGGCATCCACTCGGGCGTGCGCACCGCGATGTTCGGCGCCGAGAGCCCGCGCTTCACGGGCATCGTCGCCTACCGCGCCGTGGTGCCCGCCGAGCGCGTGGCCGGCGTGCCCAACCTGGGCGCCTTCACCAAGTGGTGGGGCCCGAACCCGCAGAGCCAGATCGTCACCTTCCCGCTGAACCGCGGCAAGGACATCTTCATCTTCGCCACCACGCCGCAGGACACCTGGCACCTCGAATCGTGGACCGCGCCGGGCAGCGTCGACGAGCTGCGCGAGCAGTACGTGGCCTACCACCCCGAGGCGCGCGCGCTGCTCGACGCCTGCGACACGGTGCTGAAGACCGCGCTGTACGAGCGCGACCCCATGCCCGCCTGGGCGCAGGGCCGCATGGCGCTGCTGGGCGATGCCGCGCACCCGATGCTGCCCTTCATGGCGCAGGGCGCCGGCATGGCCATCGAGGACGCCGTGGTGCTGTCGCGCCACCTCGACGGCGTGGCCATGGCCGGCATTCCCGCCGCGCTGCAGGCCTACCAGACCGCCCGTATCGAGCGCGCCAGCCAGGTGCAGCTCGGCTCGCGCGGCAACAACTGGCTGCGCGAAGGCGGCAACGCCGACTGGGTGTACGCCTACGACGCCTGGGCCGTGCCGCTGGGCGTGCCGGCGCAGGGCGCCGTCGCCGCTGCCACCGCCTGAAATTCTTCCCCTCGCTATACGGAGGCTCACGATGCAACAAGACCGCTTTCTCCAACCGCACCAGGCGCGCCAGCGCCCCGCGACCACCTACGAAGACCTGCTGGGCGACGTGATCGAACGCGCCTACGCCGACGGCATCCATGACCTGCCGGGCCTGGTGCAGCGCCTGAACGACAGCGGCCTGGCCACGCCGGGCGGCCTCGCATGGACCGAGGCGCTGTACCGCAAGGAAATGGCCACGCTGGCCGCCTGAGGAGAACCACCATGACCATCGCCATCCATCCCGTTCCCGCCGATCCGGTCGACCACCTGCTCGAGATCGGCCTGAAGGACCTCTGGTACCCGATCTGCCCCTCGCACTTCATCAAGGAGAACCCGATCTCCCTGCGCCGCCTCGGCCGCAAGATCGCGCTGTGGCGCGACGGCGAAGGCGTGCTGCACGCGCTGGAAGACCGCTGCCCGCACCGCGGCGCACCGCTGTCGCAAGGCGTGGTGCTGGGCGACCGCCTCTCGTGCCCGTACCACGGCGTCGAAGTGCGCCACGACGGCGTGGTCACGCGCGTGCCCGGCAGCCCCGGCTGCAAGCTCGAAGGCTCGCGCGCCACGCGCCACTTCCACGTGCAGGAGCGCGCGGGCGCCGTGTTCCTCTACAACTCGAAGGAGCCGGTCGACATGCCGCCGCCGCTGGTGCTGCCCGAGCAGTTGACCGACGAGACCGAGTACTCGAACTTCCTGTGCTACACGGAGTGGAAGGGCGACTACCGCTACGTGCTGGACAACGTGATGGACCCGATGCACGGCACCTACCTGCACAAGCAGTCGCACTCGATGGCCGAGGGCGATTCGAGCGCCAAGTTCGGCGTGCGCCCGACCGATATCGGCTTCGTGTTCGAGAAGGAAGGCCAGCGCAACGTCAACTTCGACTGGACCGAGTGGGCCGACACCGGCATCCACTGGATGCGCCTGGAAATTCCGTACCCGAAGACCGGCGGCCCCGGCGGCAACTTCATCATCATCGGCGCCTTCTCGCCGATGGCCAACGGCATGACGGCCACCTTCTTCTGGCGCGCACGCAAGCTGTCGCCGGGCTGGGAGCGCGACACCTGGCGCTTCCTCTACAAGAACCGCCTCGAGGCGCGCCACTGGCACGTGCTGGAACAAGACCGCGTGATGCTCGAAGAGATGGAAGCCGACGCCAACCAGCACGAGAACCTGTACCAGCACGACCTGGGCATCGTCCGCCTGCGCCGCCACATGCGCAACCTCGCGCAGGCGCAACTGGCGCAAGCCGAGGCCGCCACGGCCTGAACTGCAAGCAAGCGAGCATCGCCATGTCTTCTCCCACGCTGAACGCCCTCGTGCACACCATGCGCTACGAGGCCGACGGCATCGTCAGCGTCGAGTTCCGGCCGGCCACGCCGGCGGTGGACTTTCCCGCCTTCGAGGCCGGCTCCCACATCGACCTGCACCTGCCCAACGGGCTGGTGCGCAGCTACTCGCTGTGCAACCCCTCGAGCGACCGCCAGCGCTACGTCGTGGGCGTGCTCAACGACCGCAAGAGCCGCGGCGGCTCGCGCTACGTGCACCAGCAGCTGCGCGTGGGCATGACGCTGCCCATCTCGGCGCCGCGCAACAACTTCAAGCTGGAAGAGGGCGCCGAGCGCTCGGTGCTGGTGGCCGGCGGCATCGGCGTGACGCCCATCTGGTGCATGCTGCAGCGGCTCATCGCCATCGGCAAGCCGGTGGAGTTCGTGTACTGCGCGCGCACCCGCAAGGAAGCCGCCTTCTGCGACGCCATCGAGGCGCTGGCCACCGAGAAATCGGTGCAGCTCACCTGGCACTTCGACGACGAGAAGGGCGCGCCGCCCGACCTCGCATCGATGCTGGCCGGCAAGGGCGCCACCAGCCACTACTACTGCTGCGGCCCCACGCCGATGCTCGACGCCTTCGAAAAGAGCTGCGAGCAACTGGGCTACGCCAACGCCCACATCGAACGCTTCGCCGCCGTGCATGTGGAGGCGCCCAGCGCCACGCAGACCTGCGTGGTGCAGTGCGCCAAGAGCGGCAAGAGCGTCGAGGTGCCTCCGGGCAAATCGATTCTCGACAGCCTGATCGACGCTGGCCTCAACCCCGACCACAGCTGCAAGGAAGGCGTCTGCGGCGCCTGCGAAACGGCGGTGCTTGAGGGCGAAGTCGATCACCACGACGGCATCCTCACCAAGATCGAACGTGCGTCCAACAAGACCATGATGATCTGCGTCTCTCGCTGCAAGGGCGAGCGGCTGGTGCTGGATATCTGAGCAACAAGGCCACAACCTAAAAGACGGCCGAGAGAAGAAAACCAACCGAGACATTCAATGAAAAAGTACTTGATCGCGATGGCTGCGGCCACCGCGGCTGGCGGAGCGCTGGCCCAATCTTCCGTGACGCTGTTCGGCGTCGTCGACGCCTCCGTGGTCTACACGCGTGGCAGCGGCAACGGATCGGCCCACAAGACGCAGCTGGGCAACAGCGGCAACATGTTCAGCCGCCTCGGTTTTCGCGGCACGGAAGACCTCGGCGGCGGCTACTCGGCCAACTTCTGGCTCGAGATGGGCCTGCAGAACGACAGCGGCACGGGCTTTCCGTCGAACTCCAACAACCAGGCCAGCGGCAACGGCACGCCCGGCGTGCTGAGCTTCAACCGCCGCTCGACCGTGAGCCTGGCCGGCCCCTTCGGCGAAGTGCGCCTGGGCCGCGACTACGTGCCGGCCTTCTGGAACACCGCGATCTTCGACCCCTTCGGCACCGGCGGCGGCATCGGCGCCAACCAGATCTACTTCTCGGGCCTGGGCGGCCTGGTGGCACCCACCGGCACGCGCGCCTCGAACAGCATCGGCTACTTCCTGCCGGCCAACCTGGGCGGTTTCTACGGCCAGGTGATGTACGCGATGGGCGAGAACGATTCGAACTCGGTGCTGCCCGGCACCCAGGTGTCGAACAAGCGCGACGGCCAGCACACCGGCGCGCGCTTCGGCTACCAGAGCGGCGGCCTCAACGTGGCGCTGGCCACCGGCCGCACGCGCTACGCCGCCGGCGACCTGCGCGTGACCAACCTGGGCGCGTCCTACACCTTCGATGCGGCGCTCATGAACCTCAAGCTCACGAGCGAGCTGTACAAGGAATCGAAGGGCAGCACCGACGCCAAGGGCGTGCTGGTCGGCTTCCAACTGCCCATCGGGCCGGGCGAGATCAAGGCCTCGTACGCGCGCTACAAGCTGGAGCCGCTCAATGCGGTGCTCGAGCCCACGACATCGAAGCTGGCCCTGGGCTACGTGCACAACCTTTCGAAGCGCACGGCGGTGTACGGAACCATTGCCCGCATCAGCAACAAGAACGGCGCAACGCAGGCTTTGGCCGGCGCCATCACGCGGCCCAACCGCGCCTCCAGCGGCGTCGAGTTCGGCATGCGCCATATGTTCTAGGCGCGGCAAGACAGCGCGCACCACCCCCGCAAGAGAGAGCCCCGGTCATGCAGAGCAAGAACTTCCGTTGGTACGGCGTCATCACGCTGTTCGTGATCGTGGCGATCTCTTACGTCGACCGCATCAACATCGCGGTGCTGATCACCGATGCGGCCTTTCTGAAGCACGTGGGCATCGACGCTTCTGATCGCGTGAGCCAGGGCCTCTTGGCCACGGCCTTCATGCTCGGCTACGGCATCTCGGCCTTCGTGCTCACGCCGTTCTGCTCGGCGCTGTTCGGCGTGCGGCGCAGCCTGATCTACGGCCTCATTCTGTGGGGCGTGGTGACCTGGGCCTCGCCGATGTTCAACAGCTACGGCCTGCTGCTGGCGTCGCGCGTGCTGCTGGGCGTGTCGGAAGGGCCGCTGTTCTCGCTGGCTTCGTCGTACATCAAGGCGCACTTCCAGAGTCACGAGAACGGCAAGCCCAATGCGCTGGTGAACATGGGCACGGGCCTGGGCCTGGCGGTGGGCTATCCGCTGGTGGGCTATTTGCTCACGCAGTTCGAGTGGGACAGCTCGTTCCACGTGCTGGGCGTGCTCAACATCGTGCTGGGCATTCCGCTGGTGCTGGCCTTCGTGCGCATGCCCGCGGGGCACGGCGACGGCATCAAGCCTTCGTCGCTGGGCGATGCGATGTCGCGCGTGGCCGGCATCGTGAAAGGCGCGCTGCACACGCGGCACCTGTTCCTCATCACGCTGCTCACCTCGGCGGCGCTGGCCTACCTCTGGGGCAGCAGCAACTGGCTGCCGACCTACCTGCGCGAGGCGCGCGGCTTCTCGCTGCGCGAGATGGGCTGGATTGCTTCGCTGCCGCAGTACGCCACCGTGCTCGCGGTGTTCACGGGCGGCGTGCTCATCGACAAGCTGGGGCGTGACCGCGTGCCCTTCATCTTCATGGGCGCGAGCGCGGGCGTGGCACTGTCGGTGCTGCTGGCCATCAATGCGCGCGACCCGTACATGGCCGCGACCTGCCTCGTGGCGGCGAACTTCTTCTGGGGCCTGCAAAGCCCCGCCATTCCAAGCACGGTGCAGCACTGTTCGCGGCCCGAGCACACGGCCAGTGCCTTCGGCGTGACCAACGGCGTGGGCAGCCTCGTGGCGGGCTTCATGCCGGCGCTGATGGGCGGCGTGATCACCGCGGTGTCGCATGGCTCGGGCGCGGCGAACACGGCGGTGACCGCGGCCTCGTCGGCCGCGGGTTTCTTCGCGGGCTTTGCACTGCTCATCGGCACGCAGGTCGTCGTGTTCGCGTGCGGCTTTCTGCTGTGGTGGCGCGAGCGCGCGCAACGCACCGCTGCAGTCTCTGGTTCACAGCTTTCGTAGCCTTGGTCGCAGCTTGAACCTTCGTACTGTGGCCGCTTCGTCACAGTGAAGGCCTCGTGTTTTTGTCATCTGCGTGAGCAGGTGTTTCGGTCGCAGAACCATCTTCGTAGTGCATGGCATGCGTTGCATGCCATGACGCCATTCGGCCTATCGCGCGCGAACAATTGGAGAGAGAAAAGTTCCGCGGATCGTTGAGCTCATTGCATCGATCAGCTACAACTGCGTGCACTTCAACGGACGAGGGAATGCGCGTGAAATCAACCACAAGAGCCGCAGCCAGTCTTGCCGTCGCCATCGCTTTCGCCATGGCCCCGGCCGTTCACCTGACGGGTGAACGCATCGCGTCGATGCACGGGCACTGAGCCCGGCCCGCGACACCCCACCGCGTTCACACGCTCCCCCCACACCCCGCGTCCTGACGGGAATGGCGCCGCTCGCCCCGCGCATTCTGGGACCACCGCAGCACACGCGGTGCGGTCCGGCCTGAGCCTGCGTTCCTGACGAACGGTTTGTTCGCCGGGAGGGCGCTGTGCTGCCCGCATTTCCTGTTGATCTGTCGTTCCACTCATCCCGCGCGCGTCACGCGCATCGCCGGCTATCCGCCGGTGCCTGCGGTGCGGCGCATGTTCCTTACCAAGAGTACCCAGAGGCGATCATGAAATCACTGAATACACCTGTCGTTCATTGCCTGGCCCTCACGGCCGTGACCCTTGCCGCGCTGACGGCCTGCGGCGGCGGCGGAGACAGCGGCGGTGGCGCATCGTTCGGCGGCACCGGCCTGAACGCGCCGTCGCTGGCCAACGCGCCCGCGGCCGACAGCGGCGACACCACCAAGAAGACCCCCGACGACGGCGTGCCCGCCGCACCCGAATCGGCGGTGGCCGCGGTCGATCGTTCGGCCCGGCCGATGGAGCTGCCCGACACGGTCTGGCCCGTGAACTACAAGCTGTGGTTCCGCCCCGATGCGGCGCTCAAGACGTTCGTGGGCCGCGCCGACGTGGAGATCGACGTGCTCAAGCCGGTCGACGCCATCGTCGTCGCCGCGCACGACCTCAACTTTGCGCGCGGGCGCACCACGCTGCGCAAGGTGTCCAAGCCGGGCGAGGCGATCCCGCTGATTCCCACGCCGCAGACGCGTGGCGACTTCGTGCAGCTGCGCCTGAACGACGGCCAGATCGCCAAGGGCAAGTACCTGCTGCACATGGAGTGGGACGGCAAGATCCAGTTCTCCGACGCCGAGTACTGCACGCCGGAAGTGATGGCGAAGAACCCGCTGTGCTCGGCCGCGTCGGGCATCTTCAAGGTGGGCCTTTCCACGCCCGAGGGCGTGAGCAGCGACGCCATCGTGACGCAGGGCGAAACCAACTTTGCGCGCCAGTGGTTCCCGGGCTGGGACGAGCCGGCCTTCCGCCACACCTTCGAGATCTCGGCCGAGGTGCCGGGTGACTGGAAGACCGTGTCCAACGGCGCGCAGACCGAGGCCGTGAAACTGCCCGACGGCTACCAGCGCGTGGCCTTCGAGAAGACGCCTTCGATGCCGATGTACCTGGCCTTCTTCGGCGGCGGCAAGTTCGACATCCTGGCCGACACCTTCAAGAACCCGCTGGACGGCAGCGACATGGCGCTGCGCTGGTTCACGCCGCCGGGCCGCTCCGACTGGGCCAAGTTCGCGATGGAGTGGACCAAGGTCTCGATGGACTACTACTACAAGTACACCGGCATCTCGCTGCCCTTCAAGAAGTTCGACACCGTGGCCGCCAACGACAGCTACGACAACAAGCCCAACACCGGCTTCGGCGGCATGGAGAACTGGGGCGCGATCTTCGAGTTTGCCGATGCGGTGCTCACCAAGCCCGGCGACAAGCCCACGCTGTACTCGGTGACCGTGGTCACGCACGAGGTGGCGCATCAGTGGTTCGGCGACCTCGTCACGCTCGACTGGTGGGACAACGTGTGGCTCAACGAGTCGTTCGCGCGCTGGTTCGAACGGCGCACCACGATCAAGTTCCATCCCGAGTACTACAGCTTCTCCGACTACGTGCTCGACAAGCACAACGTGATCGTGGCCGACCTGAAGCCGTCGGCCGTGCCGGTGCAGCGCAACCTGAACGACGCGGGCTCCTTCGGCTTCATCAGCCCGGCGATCTTTGTCTACAACAAGGGCAGCCACGTGCTGGAGATGGTGCAGAACTACATCGGCGAAGAGGCGATGCAGAAGGGCCTGCAGATCTACCTGAAGGACTACGCGTTCGGCAACGTCACGCCCACGCGGCTGTGGACCTCGCTGGAGAAGGCGGCCGGTGGCAAGAAGGTGAGCGAGATCGGCGACAGCTTCATCCGCCAGACCGGCATTCCGCTGCTCACGGTCGATGCGCAGTGCGCCGGCGACCGCACCTACGTGAACATCACGCAGGAGTCGTTCCCCAACCAGAACCAGTTCCCGGCCTCGACGTGGACCATTCCCGTCACGCTGGCGTACGGCGACGCAATGGAAAAGCGCGAGACCTTCGTGATGTCGAACAACGCCACGCAGGTCGAGCTGCCGGGCTGCACCGCGGTGCTCGCCGGGCCGACGGGGCAGGACTACTACGTGAGCAACTACAGCGCGCCCTCGTGGAGCAACCTGCTGGCCAAGGTGCAGAACTTCGCGGGCAACAAACCGCTGCTGCTGAACATCGAGCGCGATGCCTTCCGCCTGCTGGGCGTGGGGCGTATCACGCAGGCGCAGTACGACCAGATCAAGGGCGTGCTCAACCTGCCGGCGCCGCTGCTCGCCAAGACGCAGCTGAGCCAGCAGAAGATGGCGGCGGTGGAGGCGGGCGGCAAGGAAGAGTACCCGCACGCGCTGCGCTTCCAGGGCAAGCTGCCGCTGCGCGAGAACCAGAAGCGTTGAGTCGGATGGAACCGAACCTTCTTTCGTGAACCCCGCATGCGCCGCCCGGCGGCGCATGCGTCACTTCATTCGAATCCCATGAACACTCTTCTGAACTCTTTGCTGGCAGTGGCCTGCGTGTCACTGCTCTCGGCCTGCGGCGCGCGCGGCGGGCCCGAGACCGAACTGGTCGGCGTCTACGCCGTCGAACGCAACGGCGTGCTCAAGGAGGTCGTCAAGATCGAGCGCGACGGCGACCGCTACATCATGCGCGACAAGGTGCGCACACCCGAGTGGAGCGAACCGAAGATGCAGCTGCAGCCGGTGACGCGCGAGCGCTGGAGCCGCATCACCACCGACACGGAGAACACGTCCTTCGTCGGCATCTCGAGCGACCAGCTCGGCATCTTCAAGGTGCCGCCCGGGTGGCAGAAGAACGGCTTCAAGACGCAGACGGGCTACTTCCTGTTCTATTCGCAGGGGCCTGTGGAAGCGCATAAGCTTTGAGAGGCCAGCACCACGACAGCGCCTAGCGGGCGCAGGACACTGGGTGCTTCCCGCAGCGAAATCAAGGAGGAGGCCGAAGGCCGGGGGACATTCGCGGAGGGAAGTACCCGGTGGCCTGTGCACGCGCCCTGAACAAGAGCGCCTAGTTACGGCGCAACGATCGCGCCCTCGATGCGATGGCGTTTCAACGCATCGGCCACGAAGCCAGAAGCCTTCATCTCCTCGACAAAGGAAGAGAGCAGCGCCTGCGCCTCGGCCCCCCGGCTGGCAGGCGTGCCCATCGCCTGCTGGATCACCATGAAGCGCCCCGGCAGCACACGCACCCCCGGTGCGCGGGCCGCTTCGCCTTCGAGCAGTTGGCGGATGCCCGCCGCCACCTCGACCTCGCCTGCGCGCAATGCCGCGAGCGCAGGGCCAGCGCCCTGAAGGCGCACGATCTCGGCCGCCTTGATCTCGCGCGTGAGGAACAGGTCGTAGGCGCTCCCAGAGCCGACCGAGATGCGGTGGCCTGCGGCATCGACCTGCGCGTTGTCGGTCAGCGCAGAAGATTCGGGCACGAGGTAGCTGCCTTCGATCAGCACGTAAGGCGCCGTGAAGCGCAGCCCTTCGCTGCGCGCCGGATCGACCGCGAAGAAGCCGATGTCGGCCTTCTCGTTCTTCACCGCGTCCACCGAGGCCGCGGCCTTCTCGAACACCACCAGCTCGATGCCCACGCCAAGGCGCCGCGCGAACTCGCGGGCCAGGTCGATCGACACGCCGACGGGTTCGCCCGTGGTGGCGTCCTTGTTGGCGAGGATCGGGTTGCCGAGGTTGATCGAGGCGCGCAGCATGCCGCTGGGCGCGAAGGCGGCCACGAGGGCGGAAGAAGGCGAAGTGGTCATGGCGTCCGTTCGTCGGAAAGAGGAAGGAGGGGATGAAGGGCGCCAGTTTACGGGCCGTGGGGCGCCGGCTCAGCGTGCCGACAGGGGCTCCAGCCCCGTCTTCGCGATCGTCGGCGCCGCGGCCGGCGCGTTGAGGTAGCGGATCAGCTGGCGCGCCGCCTCCGGCTGCTTCGAGGCCGTGGCCACGCCGGCCGAGAACACCGTCACGCGCTGCACCTCGGCGGGCAGCGGGCCGATGTAGTCGATGCCCTCGATGGGCAGCAGCTCGCTCACCTGCTGCAGGCCGAGGGCCGCGTCGCCGCGCGCCACCACCGTGCCCACGCGCTCGCTCAAGATGCGCTTGCTCTTGGGCTTCACCTGGTCTTCGATGCCCAGCGTCTTGAGCAGCTCGGTCTCGTAGTAGGTGCCGCTCGCGCTTGCCGAGTAGGCGATCGACGGCGCCGCGAGCAGCGTGCGCTTGAGCGCATCGACCGTGCCGATGTCGGGCTTGGGCGCGCCCTTGCGCACCGCGAAGCCGATCGACGAGCGCACCAGGTCGACCTGGCTGCCCGCCACCACCTTGCCCTGCGCCACCAGCGCATCGAGCGCGGGGCGGGCCAGGATCACCACGTCGGCGGGTTCATTGCGGCCGAGGCGGCTGGGAATCGAGTCGCTGGCGTTGCCCATCGACGCGCCGTAGGCCGTCTTCACGCTGCGGCCGGTGCTGCGCTCGAAGCCGGGGCGCAGCTCGTTGTAGGCGGCGGTGAAGCCGCCGGAGGTCATGACGTGGATGTCGCCTGTGGCGGCGGGTGGTGTGCTGACGCAACCGGCGAGCGCGAAGGAGGCGGCCAGCGCCAGGGCGGCGCGGCGGGTCAGGGCGGAACGGGGGAAGGCGAAGGCTGTCACGGCGTGTGTCTCCTGAAGATCGTGCCGTGCCATCGTAGGGGCCGAGGCTGTCAATCGGCCTTCAGGAAATTCCGGGTTACTACCAGCGTCACGGGTCGAGTCGGGCGCCGTGATCCACGGTGGTTTCAACCGAGCCCTAGGGAAAACACCGCGAAGGCCGATCGCACATTGTCCTCGTGCGGATAGTTGCGTTTGGGGACTCTGACTACGCTTCTTCGAGCCCTCGTGAAGCGCCATCACGGCGTCTTTGTGTTGCCTCCATCGCGTGCTTGCGGCTGGAGCGGGCGATGTCGAATTTCAGATGGATCGTTTGAAAAACTCCAAGGAGACATGATGAAAAGCGTCAGATCACGCACCACACGCGGCCTTCTCGCGGCATGCGCTTCCCTGTTCCTCTGGGGATGCGGCGGGGGCAGCGGCTCCACCGCGCCTCCCTTCCTGCTTCTGCCTGCGCCTTCCACTGCGTCTTCCGATTTGCCTCCCGACCCACCTCCCACACTGCACACGTCGGAACAGTATCCGAAGATCACCTGCGAAGAGGTGATGGTCCCCATGCGCGATGGCGTCAAGCTCACGACGCAGATCTACAGGCCGGAAGGCGAGGCTGGCAAGCTGCCGGTGGTCCTGATGCGCGACCCCTATGCACGCCGTGCGGATGGAGGCCGCTGCTTCAGCGGGGCGGTGGCGATTTTTGGCAGCTTGAGCCTGGTGCCGCATGGGTACGCGGTGGTCTCGCAATCCGTGCGGGGCACCATCACCTCGGAGGGAAAGTTCGGCCTGATGACGCAGGAAGCGGACGACGGCTACGACGCCGTGGAATGGGCATGAACGCAGCCGTGGTCCACGGGCAAGGTCGGCATGACGGGTCGCTCCTATCTGGGATTCACGCAATGGCAGACAGCGATCAAAAGTCCACCTCACCTCGCGGCGATAGCGCCCACGATCACGGGGTCCGACTATCACGACAACTGGACCTATGTGAACGGGGTCTTCAGCCCCTGGTTCAATATCAGCTGGATCGCCGCGTGGTTCGGGCCGGACCAGATCATTCGCGCAGGCCAGGCGGCAAGAACGCCAAAGACAGAGATCGATGCGCAGGTGTCGGCATGGAACGCTTCGCTGGACGACATGCCGTCCTGGGCGGCCACGCTGCCGCTGACCGGCATCCCGCAGTTCAAGGCACACCAGCCCTACTTCTACGAATGGCTGGCGCATCCTGACTACGACGACTACTGGAAGAAGATGGACGTCGAGGCCAACTATGCGAACGTCAAGGTCCCGGCTTTGGTGACGGGTGCCTCGTACGATCTTTTCAACGTGGGATCGGTCAGGAGCTACCAGGGTATGCGTGTGGGCGCCGGCACCGCCACGGCCAGAAGCGGTTCGAAATTCGTGTGGAACGCGTATGGGCATTCGCCCGACACCCGCACACCGTCGTTCGGCTCGGACACACAGCCCGATGCGTTGATCGAGAAGCGCTTCTTCGACCTGCACCTCAAGGGCATCGACAGCGGCGCCGACAAGGAACCCAATGCCCGAATCTACGTGATGGTGCCGCCTGACAGCGGCGCGGCCGGAAGCGGCTTCTGGGCCAGCGGGGACGACTTCCCGCTGCCCGGCACCCAACAGGTGAAATACTTCATGTCGAGCAACGGAAGTGCCAACACGCGATCGGGAGACGGCATCCTGACCACCGATGCCTCGAAGCTGGGAACGGCAGACCGTGACCGCTTTGTCTACGACCCGGCGAAGCCTGTACCGACCGTCGGCGGCAACATCTGCTGCGACGCCGTGCGCGTGCCGGGTGGCGCGCGAGAACAAGCAGCGGTCGAGGCACGGCAAGACGTGCTGGTCTACACCAGTGCTCCCTTGGCGGCCGACGTACCGGTGGTCGGCATGGTGAAGGCCTCGTTCTGGGCGATGACCTCGGCAAAGGACACCGACTTCACGGTCAAGCTGGTCGACGTGCGACCCGACGGGCAGACCCACAACATCGTCGACCGGATCGTGCGGGCACGCTATCGGGTCGGATCGAAGTTGAAGCCTTCGTTGATCGAGCCCAACACGCCCTACCAGTTCGATCTCGAAGTGGGGAACACGGCCATGGTCTTGCCCAAGGGGCACCGCATCCGGGTTCAGATCTCGTCGTCGAACTTTCCGCTTTACGCTAGGAACCTGAACACCGGCGCGGACAACAACACCACCAGTGACTTCGTGGTGGCGAACCAGACATTGCTGCACGGACCGACGCAGTTGTCGTTCATTGAATTGCCGGTGGCACCGATCTCGAGGCCGCAGTAGCACGCTGCTCGAGGGCCCTTGCGGCTCTGGACCGCACCCGCAGGGATCCAGCGCGGTGCGTCTTGCTCGCCAGGGCCGGTTCGCCAGCCTTCGCGGGCTTGCCGTTCTTGTGCTGCCGTGGGCAGGGGGCCATCACGCGCCGTTCGCACTGCGGTGACGAAGGCCTTCCAGGTCGCGCACCAGCAGTGCGCCGTACTGCGGTTGCACCAGGCCCTCTGCGACGAGCGACTGGATGGCGTAGTTGGTGCGCTGGCGCGTGAGCCCGGCCAGTTCACCGAGTTCTTCCTGCGACATGTCGAGCACGGCCGTCCGGGTCGGATACAGCACCGGGTTGTACAGGCCGACGATGGAACGGCACAGACGCGAGACCGGGTCGATCATCCGGTCCGTCTGCACCGTGGCCATGAACTGGGCGAGACGCTCGTTGAGGTGGTCGATGATGAAGCGGTTGAAGTCGAAGCTGACCGTCAACAGCCAATGAAAGGTGGCGCGAGGAATGTGCACCACGCGGCTCGGACGCATCGCGACGAGGTCGTAGTGGCGAATCTCGCGCTTGAGGACGGAGCCCTCGCCAACCCAGCTGCCTTCCGGGATGCCGGTGAACAGCACCGACTTGCCGCTTTCAAAGTCGACGACCACCTTCAACAAACCGCTTGCGACACCGATCCATGAGTCGACGTGCCGGCCTCGGCGGGCCACCACCGCGTGCGCATCGTGGATTGTGGTGTAGGCGTCCGCAAGAATGCGGTCACTGACCGATGCAGGCAACGCCTTCATCCAGCTCATGCCGAGCAGGAATTCGGACGAAAGGCTCGAATCGGCATGCGGCTCAGGGGGGCAGACGGTCATGGCATGTCTTCAGAGTTGATCTCCGGCGCGGAGCAGCTTGTCCCCGCCGATGCCTTTGCGCAGTGCGCTCACGGCGGCCACATGCCCGAAAGGAACGATGATCCTATCGCGTTGACCGGCCTTCTGCAGCGACCTATTTTTCGCGCGGCGGCTTGGGCGGGTCCGCGTCCTTGACGGGCGCAGCCGCCGCCGGCAGCCGCCCCCGCTTCGCCAGCCCTTCGCGCAGCAGGAACTCGACCTGCGCGTTCGCGCTGCGCAGCTCCTGGGCCGCCAGCCGCTCGATCTCGGCCCACAGGGCCGGATCGATGCGCAGCGGGTAGGACTTCTTACCGGGACTGGCCATCAGGGAACAACGACGTGGCGGCGGTGAACGGGAGCCGTGGATGCATCAGGTATAGAGCGTGCCCGTGTTGACCACGGGCTGGGTTTCGCGGTCCGAGCACAGTACCACCAGCAGGTTCGACACCATCGAGGCCTTGCGTTCGTCGTCGAGCACGACGAGGTTGCGCTCCGACAGCCCCTTGAGGGCGGCCTCGACCATGCCCACCGCGCCCGCCACGATCTGGTGCCGCGCGCTCACGATGGCCACGGCCTGCTGGCGCCGCAACATCACCTGGGCGATCTCGGGCGCATAGGCCAGGTGGGTGAGCTTGGCGTCGAGCACCTCGACGCCGGCGCTGGCAAAGCGCTGGTTCAGCTCGGCCTTGAGGGCGTCGGCCACCACGTCGAGCCCAGCGCGCAGCGTGACCTCGTCGCTCTGCAGGTCGTCGCCGCTGTCGTAGGCGTAGAGCGTGGCCAGGTGGCGGATGGCGGCTTCGGACTGGATGGCGACGAACTTGTTGTAGTCGTCGATCTCGAACACGGCCTGCGCCGTGTCGTGCACGCGCCAGACCACGGCCGCGCCGATCTCCACCGGGTTGCCGCGCTTGTCGTTCACCTTCAGCGGCGGCGTGTTCAGGTTGCGCGCGCGCAGCGAGATTTTCTGGCCGGCCTGGAACGGGTTGGTCCAGCGCAAGCCCTCGCTGCGGTCGGTGCCCTGGTACTTGCCGAAGAGCGTGAGGATGATGCCCTCGTTGGGCTTGAGCATGTACAGCCCCGGCAGCAGCGAGACGCCGACGACGATCAGCAAGATGCTCAGGGGCAGCGGCATCATCCGCCGCACGAGAACCCAGGCGCCGACCGCAAGGATCAGCAGCGCCACGGCAACGATGCCGTATCCGTTGACGGACCGGTACGGCCGCTCCCTGCGGACCGGGCGAGGGATGGACGGGGTCTGCTCGTGCATGAATGCCTCCTGTTGAAAGTGATATCACTCTAATATCTTTTTGGAGGTCGTCAAGGCTTTCTTTCGCCCCGCCTTCGCGGGTTCGGCCGCGTCCCGCAGACACTGCGCAAACTGCGCGACGAGGGGCGGGCTGGCGCGTGGCTTGCGCTGCAGGAGGCCGATCTCGCGATGGAACGTGGCCTCGCCGAGGGACAGCATGCGCACGCCCGGCGGCAGCGGCAAGTGGGCCTCGACCCACGGCACGAGCGCAACGCCCAGGCCCTTGGAGGCCAGGTGGATGAGCCCGGAGATTTCGTCGACCTCGATGGCGTCGTTGACCACGAGGCCTTCGCGCTGGAGGAATCGTTCGACCATGCGCCCGCCGAACGATGCGCGGTCGTAGCGCAGGAACGGCTGTTCCTGCAGCAGCGTGCGCCAGTTCCTGCCCGGCACGCTCGCGGGGGCAATGAGCACATAGGGCTCGCGCACCAGAGTCTGCCAGGTCAGCTCGGGAAGAATGCCGAAAGGCGGCCGGATGATCACGGCCGCATCGATGCTGCCGGCGTCCAGGTCGTCCATCAGCCGCATCGACACGCCGGGCGAGATGTGCACGCGCAGCAGGGGGAAGCCGGCGCGCAATTTTTCGAGCGCCCGCGCCACCAGTGTCGGCTGCGCGGACGCAATGGCGCCGATGCGCAGCAGCCCGGCATTCGCAGCGTCGTCGGGCAGCTCGCCGAGCTTGGCGTAGAGGCCGCAGATTTCTTCCGCCCGTCCCAGCGTGGTCTCGCCCGCCGCATTCAAGGTGGCAGAGCGGCCTGTGCGGTCGAAAAGCGGGAACCCCAGGGATTCCTCGAGCCGCTTGATCTGGCTGCTGACGGCCGATTGCGTGAGGCCGATGCGCTCTCCCGCCGCGGCGAATGTGCCGTGGCGACACACGGCGATGAAGGTTCGAAGCTCGGTGATCATTCGGGATTCATCGAAATGGGTGGTGCTCAGCGATGAAATATATCGTTTTCGGTTATGTGGCCCGCTGCTTAGAGTTTGCTCACCCTGAACTCCTTGATCGATGAACCCCATGAGCACCCCCACTGCACGCATCCCGTTCCACCTGGCCTTTCCCGTGCGCGACATCGCCGAGGCGCGCGCCTTCTACGGCGAGTTGCTCGAATGTCCCGAAGGCCGCAGTTCGACCGAGTGGGTCGACTTCAACTTCCACGGCCACCAGATCGTGGCGCACCTGGCGCCCGACGAATGCGGCCACAAGACGCACAGCGCCGTGGACGGCCATGACGTGCCTGTGCGTCACTTCGGCGCCGTGCTGCCGATGGACCTGTGGCAGGCAATGGCCGACAAGCTCATCGCACGCCAGACGAAATTCGTGATCGAGCCCTACATCCGGTTCAAGGGCGAGCCCGGCGAACAGGCGACGATGTTCTTTCTCGACCCGTCGGGCAACGCCATCGAGCTGAAGTCCTTTGCGGACCTGGATTCGCTGTTCGCCGTCTGAAAGCGCCGACGTGAAAACAACCCACTGCCTTCTGGCGGCCGCAACGGCCGCGGCGCTCCTGCTGTGCGCCGGGCGTGCATCCGCCCAAACCGACGTGCTGAAGAAGATCAGGGAGTCCGGCGCCATCACCATGGGCGTGCGCGACGCCTCGGGCGCCATGTCCTTCACGCTGGGGCCCGGCAGCTACACGGGCTTTCACGTCGAGGTCTGCGAACGTGTCATTGCCGACATCGGGAAGGCGTTGCAGATCGGCAAGATCCACGTGAAGTACCAGCTCGTCACGCCGCAGAACCGCATGCCGCTCGTGCAGAACGGAACGGTCGACATCGAGTGCGGCACCACGACCAACAATGCGGCGCGCCAGAAAGACGTCGCGTTCGCCCCGACGCTCTATGTCGAGGGGGTTCGCATCGCGGTCAAGGCGACATCCGGCGTTGCTTCTGCGGCCCAGCTCGCCGGCAAGGCGGTGGCCGTCACGACGGGGAGCACCTCCGTCCAGCTGCTGAGAAAACTCAAGCGCGACAACGCCCCTGAGATCGCGCAGGTGTACGCCAAGGACAACAGCGAAGGGTTCCTGCTGCTCGAATCGGGCCGCGCAGAGGGCTTCGTCGCCGACGGGCAGATCCTTGCCACCTTGATTTCCAGGAGCAAGGAGCCGGCGCAGTACCGGTTGCTCGACCAGGTGCTCAGCGTCGAGCCGATCGCGATCATGATTCCCAAGGGCGATGCCGCGTTCAAGAAGCTGGTCGATCAAAGCGTCCTGGCGTTGGCAAGGAGCGGGGACGCCGCGCGGATCTACGACAAGTGGTTCATGCAGCCCATTGCGCCGCACGGCGCGAAGGTGGGACTGCCGGCCAGCGCCCTGACCAGGGCCGCCTGGGCCAACCCCAGCGACAAGCCGATGGAAGACTACGAGGTGCGATAGGGCGGCACCCGCAAGGCGACGAGGTCGAATCAGGCGATCAGGTCGAAGCAGCAGCCCGCGTAGTACGGCTTGTCGCCGCCATCGACGAAGGGCACCTCGATCGGCTTGCCCTCGTTGCGCCACACGTCGCGCTTGCGGTAGCCGGAGCGTGCCAGGTCGGCCAGCAGCTCGTCGTGGTGCTGGATGCGGTAGGCGCACACGGCCACGCCGATGCTGTTGAGCGTGTAGATCGTGCGCTCGGGGTGCACGGCCGTGGTGTTCATGACGATGCGCCGGGGCTTCACGGCGAGCGCGGAAAGAATCGCGTCCATGCGCACCGGCAGGTACTGCAGGCTGCCCGACACGTACAGCACGTCGCAGCCGCTCGCGTCGCGGTAGTCGGTGGTGAAGCTCAGTTGCGCGGTCGCCTCGCGCTTGACGGCCATCGCGCGGCCGCTCTCGACCACGCCGGGCACGTCGCACACGGTCCAGCGCAGGGTGTCGGGGTAGCTCAGCACGCGCCGGAAGGCGTAGTACTTGATGCCGACGTGCCCGCCCAGGTCGAACACGCGCGTGAGGCCCGCATCGATGGAGCGGCCCAGCCAGAAGAGGCCGGGGTAGTCGTAGAAATAGATCTGCGGGCTGTAGAGCTCGCCCGCGTCGGCGTTGGCGTAGCCGATGGCCTTGGAGGGCGGCGCGCCGGCCTCGGCCGCCTCGAAGCTCTCGAACGACCCCATGAAGAGGTTCTCGTCCGTGTTGTTCAGGAACTTGCGCCGGTAGGCGCTTTCGCGGGGCGGGAAGGTCAGCAGGCTTGAAAGCATGTCTCTCTCCTGTGGCTGTCCCATTCTGAGCGCAATCGGCGCCTTTGGGGGGCGATAGCCCAGTGCCGCGGGGGCGGTTACCCCGTGGGGGTTTACATGCCGCTCGCCAGCGCTGCAGCCGCCGCGCGGGTCTCCACCCCCAGCTTCTCGAAGATGTGCTCCAGGTGCTTGTTCACCGTGCGCGGGCTGGTGCCCAGGATCTCGCCGATGTCGCGGTTGGTCTTGCCCTTGGCGAGCCAGGACAGCACCTCGGTCTCGCGCGGCGTGAGGGCCGCGTCGGCCAGGCGCGCGGCCGGGCCTTCGCGCTGGAGGGCGAACAGCAGCATGGTCTCGCCCAGCGCCGCCGCGCCCAGGTTGCGCACCGACAGGCGCATGCCCGTGGCGGTGCCGATGGCGATCGACGCACCCGGCGCCAGCGCGGGCTCCACCGACGCGGGCAGGCGGCCCGGCGCCACCGGGTCTTCGAGCGCGTGCAGCCACAGCGCGGCCTGCGGCGAGCGCCAGGCGATGCGCCCGCGCGTGTCGACGAACACCACGCCCATGCCCGCTACGTCGACCGCGTCGCGCGCCATGCGCGTGATGCGGGCGTTGCGCGTGTGGGTGTGCAGCCGCGCCAGCACCTCCTGCGCGCGGATCGGCTTCACCACGTAGTCGACGCCGCCGCACTCGAAGCCCTCGACCACGTGCGCGGTTTCCGACAGGCCGGTCATGAACAGCACCGGGATGTGCGCCAGCGCCGCGTTGGCCTTGATGCGCCGGCAGGTCTCGAAGCCCGAGAGGCCGGGCATGAGGCCGTCGAGCAATATCGCGTCGGGCACCACCAGCTCGAGCCGCTGCAGCGCGGCCTCGCCGTCGGCCGCCACCAGCACGGTGTAGCCGCTGGCCTCGAGTGTGTCGCACAGCATGCCCAGGCTGCTGGGGGCGTCGTCCACCACCAGCACGACGGGGCGTTCGGATTCATGACCGGGCGAGGGGAGTGTCTGCATCTTCTGCCAGTGCGTTGCGGAGGGTGTCGAGTTCGAAGCGCGCGACCATGCCGCGCAGCCAGGTGCAGGTGGCCGCCGCGGCGGGCGAGGCCGCGGCCAGCCGGTCGAGCGCGGTGTGCAGGCCGCGCACATGGCCCATCTGCACCAGGCGCATGAGGTCGGCGCGATCGTCTTCGTTGAGCGCGAGCAGGGGCAGGCGCGGCGGGTTCGTGTCGGGGTCGGCGGGCGGCGGCAGGGCGTCGCCGATCGCCAGCCATTCGAGGCCCAGGTGCCGCTCCAGCGTGGCGATGAGTTCCGACTCGATCACCGGCTTGCCCACGAAGGCCTGGCAGCCCGCGGCGCGCAGCCGGTCGGTCTGGTTCTCGAACATGTTGGCCGAGACGATGATGATCGGCAGCTCGGCAAAGCCCGAGGCCCGCACCGAGCGCGCGGTCTGCCAGCCGTCCATGTCGTCCATCGTCAGGTCCAGCAGGATGGCCGAGGGCAGCTCTTCGCGCAGGCTGTCCAGGCACTCGGTGCCGCTGGCCGCCTCTCGCACCGTGAAGCCCAGCGGTGCGAGCATGCCGGCGAGCATCTGGCGCTGCACCGGCTGGTCGTCCACCACCAGCAGCGTGCGGCGCTCGCCCAGGTAGCCCGACACCGGTTCGCGTGAGCCCGCCTGCGGGCCGGGGTCAGCCACCTCACGCAGGTACACGCGCACGCTGAAGGTGCTGCCCGCCGAGGAGGTCGACGCCAGCTTGAGCTCGCCGCCCATCAGCGAAGTGAGCAGCCCGGTGATCGTCAAACCCAGCCCCGTGCCCGGCTCGCCGCGCCGGCGGCCCGCGGCGCCGCGCTCGAAGGGCAAAAAGATGCGCTGGCGGTCCTGCGGCGCCACGCCGATGCCGGTGTCGACCACGTCGAAGCGCAGCACCTCGCGCCGCGCGTCGACGTGCAGCGTGACGGTGCCGCTGTCGGTGAAGCGCACGGCGTTGGTCAGCAGGTTGATGAGAATCTGGCGCAGCCACTTCACGTCGGCATGCACCCACGGCGGCAGCCGGCCCGCATGCGTGTAGACGAACGCCAGGCCCTTGGCCTCGGCCTGCGGCCGCACCATCTGCACCACCTGGTCGAGAAAGGCCGGCAGCGCCAGCGGCGAGGGCTCCAGCTGCAGCCGGCCGGCCTCGATGCGCGCCAGGTCGAGCAGCCCGTCGATGAGGCCCAGCATGTGCTCGCCGCTGCGGTGGATGGTCTGCACCGCCTCGCGCGGTGGCAGGGCCGCGTCGCCGCCCTTGAGCAGGATCTGCGAGTAGCCCAGGATGCTGTTGAGCGGCGTGCGCAGCTCGTGCGTCATGCCGGCCACGTAGCGGGTCTTGGCCTGGTTGGCGGCCTCGGCGGCTTCCTTGGCGGTCTGCAGCGCGGCATCGGTGCGGCGGTGCGCTTCGATCTCCAGGGCCAGCAGGTTGTTGTGGCGGTTCGATTCTTCCTGCGCCATCTGCCGGCTCTCGCTGCCCAGCACCACCCACCACGCGGCCACGGCGGCGATCACCGAGAGCAGCGCGAACACTTTGAGAAAGGCCGTCGCCATCGCCGAATCGATGGTGCCCGCGATGGCCTCCTGCGCGTAGACCACGCCGACCACGGTGGCGAGCAGCGCGATCAGCGAGGTGGCGACCAGCAGGTAATGCGCGACGCGGAAGTTCAGCCGCGCCGACAGCGCGGGCGGCAGCAGCGCCTGCAGCCAGCCGCTCATCTGCTCGGCGGCGCGCGAGTCGGTCTTGCAGCGGTCGTGGCAGCGCGATTCGAGCGTGCAGCACAGCGAGCAGATCGGCGCGCTGTAGGCCGGGCAGTGCGCCATGTCTTCCGACTCGAAGCTGTTGTCGCACACCGAGCATTTCACGCTCTGGCCGGGCGTCCAGCGGTCGATGTCGGTGCGCGCCAGGTAGTAGCGTCCGCGCGTCTGCCATGCCAGCAGCGGCGACACGGCCATGGCGGTGGCCAGCGCGATGAAGGGCGAGAAGGCCCGCGCCCACTGGCCCAGCGCGCCCGAGTAGGCCAGCATCGCGAGCGCCGCCGCCACCAGCATCGCGACCAGGCCCACGGGGTTGATGTCGTACAGGTGCGCGCGCTTGAACTCGATGGTCTTCGGGCTCCAGCCCAGCGGCTTGTTGATGACCAGGTCGGCCACCAGCGCGCCGACCCAGGCGATGGCGATGTTGCTGTAGAAGCCCAGCACGTGCTCCAGCGCGGCGAACACGCCCAGCGCCATCAGCAGGATGGCGATGGCCACGTTGAACACCAGCCACACCACACGCCCCGGGTGGCTGTGCGTGAGCCGCGCGAAGAAGTTCGACCACGCGAGCGAGCCTGCGTAGGCGTTGGTCAGGTTGATCTTCATCTGCGAGACCACCACGAACAGCACCGTGATGCCCAGCACCCACGCCGGGTCGCGCAGCACGTACGAAAAGCCCGTGAGGTACATCTGCGTGGGCTCGATCGCGTGGTTGGCCGGTATCTCGTGCTGCAGCGCCAGGAAGGCCAGGAACGCGCCGCCCATCATCTTCAGCATGCCCGGCACGATCCAGCCCGGCCCCGCGACCAGCACCGCCGTCCACCAGCGCCCGCGGTTGGCGGCGGTCTTCTCGGGCAGGAAGCGCAGGTAGTCGACCTGCTCGCCGATCTGCACCACGAGCGAGAAGGCCACCGTGGCGGCAGCGCCGAACATCAGCGGATCGAAGCCGCTGCTGTCCGAGGTGCGGCCCACCAGGCCGGTGAAGTCGGCATACAGCTCGGGCTTCTTCACCATCACCGCGATGAAGGGGCAGACGAACAGCACGATCCAGATCGGCTGCGTCCACAACTGCAGCCCCGAAATGAGCGTGATGCCGCGCGCCACCAGCGGAATGATCACGATCGACGACACCAGGTACAGCAGCCACAGCGGCCAATCGAGGTACATCTGCAGCGCCAGCGCGAGGATGGCCGCTTCGAGCGCGAAGAAGATGAAGGTGAAGCTCGCGTAGATCAGCGAGGTGAGCGTGGAGCCCAGGTAGCCGAAGCCCGCGCCGCGCGTGAGGAGGTCCATGTCCACGCCGTGGCGCGCGGCGTAGTACGAGATGGGCAGGCCCGTGAGGAAGGTGATGAGCCCCACCACCAGGATCGCCCACAGCGCGTTCGAGAAACCGTAGCTCAGCGCGATCGCGCCGCCGATGGCCTCCAGCGCCAGGAACGAGGTGGCGCCGAAGGCCGCGTTGGCCACGCGGAACTCCGACCACTTGCGAAAGCTGCGCGGCGTGTAGCGCAGCGCGTAGTCCTCCAGCGTTTCGTTCGCGACCCAGGCGTTGTAGTCGCGGCGGATGCGAAAGATCTTCTGTCCGGAGACGGATGTCATGGCGGGTTCTCGCGGCGGCGGCAACGGTGGCATGCGGCAGGTACAGCAAGAAGCGCTCCCTGCTGTCTCGTGCCTTGTCTGCTCGCGAGTCTGCGGCCCGGGCAGGGGCGCATCGCTACGTTGAATGACGTATTCGCGCAGAGGCAAGTGATTTCTAAAGTACCAGCCATGGTGCTCGCAGCACCGTCCGATGCACTGCGATGGTGCGCGGCTCACTCTTCTTTCAACCTGCCTGGAGTTCCTGATGTCGCGTGATTCCGATCCTTCTTCCCTCGATGCCATGGCACTGCGCCGCCGCCGCCTGCTGCAGGGCGCCGCCGCGCTGCCCGTGATGGGCCTGAGCGGCCTGAGCTTCGGCCAGGGTCAGTTCCCCACGGCCAAGGTCAACACCACCAAGCTCGCGGTGACCGACACCGAAGTCACGGTGGGCCAGCTGCATTCGTCCACCGGCACGATGGCCATCTCGGAGACGGGTTCCATCCAGGCCGAGCAACTGGCCATCGACCAGATCAACGCCATGGGCGGCATCCTGGGTCGCAAGATCAAGGTCATCAAGGAAGACGGCGCCTCCGACTGGCCGACCTTCGCCGAGAAGTCGAAGAAGCTGCTGGTCAACGACAAGGTCGCGGCCGTGTTCGGCTGCTGGACCAGCGCCTCGCGCAAGGCCGTGCTGCCGGTGTTCGAAAAAGAGAACGGCCTCCTGTACTACCCGACCTTCTACGAAGGCCTGGAGCAGAGCAAGAACGTGATCTACACGGGCCAGGAGGCCACGCAGCAGATCATCTGGGGCCTCGACTGGGGCGCGAAGGAGAAGAAGGCCAAGACCTTCTTCCTGGTGGGCTCCGACTACATCTGGCCGCGCACCTCGATGAAGATCGCGCGCAAGCACATCGAGAACTTCCAGAAGGGTTCGGTCAAGGGCGAGGAGTACTACCCGCTGGGCCACACCAACTTCAACTCGCTGATCAACAAGATCAAGGTCGCCAAGCCCGACTGCATCTTCGCGGCGGTGGTGGGCGGATCGAACGTGGCCTTCTACAAGCAGCTCAAGGCCGCGGGCATCACGGGCGACAAGCAGTTCCTGCTGACGCTGGCCGTGACCGAGGACGAAATGACCGGCGTGGGCGGCGAGAACTTCGCGGGCTTCTACTCGTCGATGAAGTACTTCCAGACGCTGGACAACGAGAACAACAAGAAGTTCGTGGCCGCCTTCAAGGCCAAGTACGGCAAGGACGCGGTGATCGGCGATGTGACGCAGGCGGGCTACCTCGGTCCGTGGCTGTGGAAGGCTGCGGTGGAGAAGGCGGGCAGCTTCGACATCGACAAGGTGGTGGCGGCGTCGCCGGGCATCGAGCTGAAGACGGCGCCGGAAGGCTACGTGAAGCTGGACGCCAACCACCATCTGTGGAGCAAGGCGCGCATTGGGCAGGGGCAGCTCGACGGCAGCTTCAAGGTCGTTGCGGAATCGGGCGAGCTCATCAAGCCCGATCCGTTCCCCAAGGGGTATCAGTAACTCCCCCGAAGCGGCTCACTTCGTGTAGCCGCCTCCCCCTCAAGGGGGCGACACCTGCGGCCCGGCAAAGCCGGTTCCGCGGTGTCTCACGACTTGTTCCCTGACCCTTACCGGATATTGCGCAATGAGCCTCTCGGACATGATGAACATCGGCCTGATGCAGGGCTTCGCGGGGCTGAGCCTCTTCGCGGTGCTGCTGCTCATGGGCCTCGGGCTCGCGATCATCTTCGGGCAGATGGGCGTGATCAACATGGCGCATGGCGAGTTCATGACCATCGGCGCCTACTCGATCTTCCTGGCCGCGCAGGTGACCGAACGCATGGCGCCCTCGCTCATGCCGTACTACTTTCCGATCGCGATCGGGCTGGCTTTCGTGTTCGCCTTCATCGCGGGCTGGCTCGTGGAGTGGGCGCTGATCCGCCACCTGTACAAGCGGCCGCTCGACACGCTGCTCGCCACCTGGGGCGTGAGCCTGGGCCTGCAGCAGATCTTTCGCACCTTCATCGGCCCGAAGGAAGTGAGCCCCACGCTGCCCGAGTGGCTCATGGGCTCGTGGACGCCGCATGAAGGCCTGGACATCCCGATCAACGGCCTCTTCGTGCTGGCGCTCACCGCGCTGGTCACGGGCGGCGTGCTCATCGCCTTGCACAAGAGCCGCTGGGGCCTGCGGGTGCGCGCCACCGTGGCCAACCGCACGATGGCCAATGCCACCGGCATCGACACCAAGAAGACCGACCGCCTCACCTTCGCCATCGGTTGCGGCATTGCCGGCGTGGCGGGCGCGGCCTTCACCACCATCGGCTCGACCGGGCCGACCTCGGGCTCGCTGTACATCGTCGATGCGTTCCTGGTCGTCACCTTCGGCGGCGCGGCCAGCCTGCTGGGCACCGTGGTTTCGGCCTTCGGCATTGCGCAGACCCAGTCGATCTCGGAGTTCTTCATGACCGGCTCGATGGCCAAGGTGCTGACGCTGTCTTTGATCGTGCTGATTCTCATGATGCGACCGCAAGGACTTTTCGCAGTCAAGGTCCGCCGCTGAACCCGAATCCTTCCCGGAGAACCTCCCGATGAATTTCCTCAAGGCCTCGATCCGGCGCTACCAGCTCGGCAGCCTCCTGCTGCTGGTGCTGCTGCTCGCGGTGGTGCTGCCGCTGTCACTCGACATCTTCCGCCTCAACCTCGTGGGCAAGTACCTCACCTATGCCTTCGTGGCCGTGGGCCTCGTCATGGTGTGGGGCTACGGCGGCGTGCTGAGCCTGGGGCAGGGCGTGTTCTTCGGCATCGGCGGCTATGCGATGGCGATGTTCCTGAAGCTCGAAGCGTCGGACCCCATCACCACCAAGATCCAGTCGACGCCCGGCATTCCGGACTTCATGGACTGGAACCAGATCACCGAGCTGCCCGCGCTGTGGCTCCCGTTCAAGAGCCTGCCGCTGAGCCTGGCGCTGGTGGTTCTGGCGCCGATGGCACTGGCCTGGCTCATCAGCTTCGCGATGTTCAAGCGCCGTGTGGGCGGCGTGTACTTCGCGATCATCACGCAGGCGGTGGCGCTGATCTGCACCGTGCTCATCATCGGCCAGCAGGGCTACACGGGCGGCGTGAACGGCATGACCGACCTGAAGACGCTGCTGGGCTGGGACACGCGCACCGACAGCGCCAAGTACATCCTCTACTACGTCTGCGTGGGCCTGCTGGTGGCGAGCATCCTGCTGTGCCGCTGGGTGCAGACCAGCAAGCTCGGCACGCTGCTGCTCGCCATGCGCGACAAGGAAGACCGCGTGCGCTTCTCGGGCTACGACGTGTCGAACTTCAAGGTCTTCACCTTCTGCCTCGCGGCCGGGCTCTCGGGCATCGGTGGCGCGATGTTCGCGCTGCAGGTCGGCTTCATGTCGCCGAGCTTCGTGGGCATCGTGCCCTCGATCGAGATGGTGATCTTCTGCGCCGTCGGCGGCCGCATGAGCCTGGTGGGCGCGGTGTACGGCGCGCTGCTGGTGAATGCGGGCAAGACGCTGTTCTCCGAGAGCTTTCCCGACCTGTGGCTGTTCCTGATGGCCGCGCTCTTCATCGGCGTGACCATGGCTTTCCCGATGGGCCTGGCGGGCCTGTGGGAAGACACGATCAAGCCGTGGTGGGCCTCGCGTCGCCAGGCCCTGCGCGACGCCGCGGTGAAGCCGCCGCCCGCCGCCGTGTCGGCCCCTTCACCCGTCGCCGCGCCGCAGGCCGAGCCCGTGCTGCCCGAAGGCATCGGCCGCCAGCGCGCCTGACCGACACCGGAGCCCCACCCCATGAGCAACACCGACTTCGCACTCGCCGTGGAAGACCTCAGCGTCTCCTTCGACGGCTTCAAGGCCATCGACGACCTGACGCTGTACATCGACAGGAACGAGCTGCGCGTGATCATCGGCCCCAACGGCGCCGGCAAGACCACGCTGCTCGATTTGATCTGCGGCAAGACGCGCGCCAGCGCCGGCAGCATCAAGTTCAAGAACACCGAGCTCACCAAGATGGCCGAGCACAAGCGCGTGCGGCTGGGCATCGGGCGCAAGTTCCAGACGCCGTCGATCTACGAGAACCTGAGCGTGTTCCAGAACCTGGAGGTGTCGTTTCCGAAGGGGCGCTCGGTGTTCGGCGCGCTGGCCTTCCAGTGCGACGACGAGGTCAAGGGCAAGGTGCAGGCCATCGCCACGGAGATCGGCCTGGCCGACAAGCTCGGCACAGAAGCCGGCCTCCTGAGCCACGGCCAGAAGCAGTGGCTGGAGATCGGCATGCTGCTGATGCAGGAGCCCGAACTGCTGATGCTCGACGAGCCCATTGCAGGCATGAGCGCGCGCGAACGCGAACTCACGGCCGACCTGCTGCAGCGCATCTGCCGCAACCGCGCCGTGATCGTCATCGAGCACGACATGGCCTTCGTCAAGCAGATCGCGCACAAGGTCACCGTGATGCACCAGGGAAAGATCCTCGCCGAAGGGCCGATGGAGAAGGTGCAGGCCGACCCGAAAGTCATCGACGTCTACCTGGGCCACTGAACCATGAGCACCATCATGCTGAAGGTCGACGACCTGCACACCGCCTACGGCCAGAGCGAGGCGCTGCACGGCATCTCGTTCGTGGGCCATGCCAACGAAACCATCGCCATCATGGGCCGCAACGGCATGGGCAAGACCACGCTGTTCAAGAGCCTCATGGGCGTGCTGCCGATCAAGAGCGGACGCATCGAAGTGGCGGGGCAGGACGTGTCGCGCGACGAGAGCTTTCGCCGCGTGGCCAAGGGCATTGCGTATGTGCCGCAGGGCCGGATGATCTTCCCGACGCTGACGGTGGAAGAGAACATCCAGACCGGCCTGGAGAACTCGAAGACCCGCCGCATCCCCGAGGAAATCTACGCGCTCTTCCCCGTGCTGTGGGACATGAAGAGCCGCAAGGGCGGCAACCTCTCGGGCGGCCAGCAGCAGCAGCTGGCGATTGCGCGCGCGCTCGTCACCGACCCCAAGGTGCTGCTGCTCGACGAGCCCACCGAGGGCATCCAGCCTTCGATCATCAAGGACATCGCCAAGGCGCTCAACGAGATCCGCAAGCTGCGCGGCATCACCATCGTCGTGTCCGAGCAGGTGCTGAGTTTCGCGATGGACGTGGCCGACCGGCTGTTCGTCATCGAAGGCGGCCGGCTCGTGCACGAGACCGCGCGCGACAAGACCGATGTGGATCACATCAAAGCTTATCTCTCTGTCTAACCACAACCCCAGGAGCCACTGCACATGACGGACACGCTGATCAAGGTCGACCTGACCAAGCCGCCCACCGAGAACGAGAACATCCACAACCGCTGGCACCCGGACATTCCGATGGCCTGCTGGGTCAACCCGGGCGATGACTTCATCCTCGAGACCTTCGACTGGACCGGCGGCTTCATCAAGAACAACGACAGCGCCGACGACGTGCGCGACATCGACCTGAGCACGGTGCACTACCTCTCGGGCCCGGTGGGCGTGAAGGGCGCCGAGCCCGGCGACCTGCTGGTGGTCGACCTGCTGGACATCGGCGCCAAGCAGGACAGCCTCTGGGGCTTCAACGGCTTCTTCTCGAAGAAGAACGGCGGCGGCTTTTTGACCGACCATTTCCCCGAGGCGCAGAAATCGATCTGGGACTTCAAGGGCATGTTCACCAGCTCGCGCCACATCCCGGGCGTGAACTTCGCGGGGCTGATCCACCCAGGCCTCATCGGCTGCCTGCCCGACAAGCCCATGCTCGACATGTGGAACGAGCGCGAGAAGGCACTCATTGCCACCGACCCGGACCGCGTGCCCGGCCTTGCCAACCCGCCGTTCGCCGGCACCGCCCACATGGGCAAGATGACCGGCGAGGCGAGGGCGAAGGCCGCCGCCGAGGGCGCGCGCACCGTGCCGCCGCGCGAGCATGGCGGCAATTGCGACATCAAGGATCTGTCGCGCGGCTCGAAGGTGTTCTTCCCCGTGTACGTCGACGGCGCGGGCCTGAGCGTGGGCGACCTGCACTTCAGCCAGGGCGACGGCGAGATCACCTTCTGCGGCGCCATCGAGATGGCCGGCTGGGTGCACATGAAGGTCACGCTCATCAAGGGCGGCATGGCCAAGTACGGCATCAAGAACCCGATCTTCAAGCCCAGCCCGATCACGCCGCAGTACAACGACTACCTGATCTTCGAAGGCATCTCGGTCGACGAGAGCGGCAAGCAGCACTACCTGGACGTGAACGTGGCCTACCGCCAGGCCTGCCTGAACGCCATCGAGTACCTGAAGAAGTTCGGCTACTCGGGCGCGCAGGCCTATTCGATTCTGGGCACGGCGCCGGTGCAGGGCCACATCAGCGGCGTGGTCGATGTGCCCAACTCATGCGCCACGCTGTGGCTGCCCACGGGCATCTTCGACTTCGACATCAACCCGAACGCCTCGGGGCCTGTGAAGTTCATCGACGGCAGCATCGACATGCCGCTGTCGCACGACCTGCGCTGAAGCCATGCCGACCTACGACTACGCCTGCGCGCAATGCGGCGGCTTCGAATCGCTGCGGCCTTCGGGCCAGCGCGACGAGCCCGCCGCCTGCCCCGATTGCGGCAGCGCCTCGCCGCGCGTGTTCACGGCCGCGCCGCGCCTGGCGCTGATGGCCGCCGACACGCGCCACGCGATGGCCACCAACGAACGCGCGCGCCACGAGCCCTCGAGCTCACGCGATTACGCGCGGCTGCGGCATCCCTCGGGCTGCGGCTGCTGCTCGGGATCGTCGCGGCGCAGTGCCACGCAGACCGCGCCGAACGGTGCGAAATCGGCCCCGTCGCGGCGGCCCTGGATGATCTCGCACTGAGGGTCCGGTGTGCATTCCTTGCATGCGTACAGCGCATGCAAGGAATGCCGGCAGCGAGAACTTTCTCGTGCGTTCCCTCTGGAGGAGAGGGTTCCGGCCGCCGCATCGCATGCGCGGGCGGCGCGCGATTGTTTCAATCCCGTGAACGCCGCGATTCCTTTTGCTGCGGTTTTTTGGGGCGCTTCAGGTTCAAACTTCATCCCATCAACACACCACCTGAAGGAGATTGAAATGAATGCCTCGAAGACCCTCGCTGCCGTTGCGCTCTCGCTCCTGGCTGTTGCCGGTGCCCACGCCGAAACCTACGACGGCGTGCACACCGTGCACTCGACCCTCTCACGTTCGGACGTCGCGTCGCAAGCCGTGGCCGCCGCTCGTGCCGGCAACGAGTACAGCGACGGCGCCACCGCCGGCGCACAGACCTTCACCTCGACCGCCGACCGCTCGACGATCCGCGCTGAAGCCGTCGCCAAGGCCCACGACCCGCTCGCCAGCCTCGACCGCCGCGCGTTCTACCGCGACGAAGTGCCGGCCGCTTACAAGAAGCCCAGCGTGTCGTTCACGCGCCAGGCTGGCCTGTAAGCCAAGCCACTGTGGCAAGCCGATGCCTGCATCGGCTGCCTGAAGAACGAACGGGCCCTCGCGGCCCGTTTTTTCGTTGGGGCGTCGCGCGTCAGGCTGCGTGTGCAAGGACGTTGACAAGCTTCCCGAACGGATCGCGGACATAGAAACGGCGCACACCCCAGGGTTCGTCGACCGGGCCGTATTCGATGGCAAAGCCGGCAGCCTGCATGCGCGCAAGCGCGGTGTCGACATCGTCGACTTCGATGGAAAGGTCGGGCACCGGCGTGCCCGAACCGCCTTCAGACGCAAAGCTGACCTGCACGCTCATCTCGGCCTGTGAACCGTAGGTGCGTATCCAGCCGTGGTCCATCAGCAGATCGAGGCCGAGCACGTCGGCGTAGAAGACCTGTGCGCGCGCCACATCCTGCGTCGCGAAGTTGGCGACCAGTCGTTTGACTTTCATTGTTTGGAACTCTCTTCGGCGGTTTCGGGTGCGATGCGGAAAGCCTTGGGCTTGCCGCCGGATTCGGCATGGAGCAGGTCACCTTCGATGCGGATGCGGGTCCACGTGTCGATGATGCCGTCGGCGCCGATCAGTTCGATGCTGTCGCCAGACAGTACCCGGTAGCGAAACGACGGCGCGCACTGCGGGCCATCGTGCGTGCCCAGCACCGCGCGAAGGAATCCGTTCGATGCGAACCAGTAGATCTCGACCTGGGTGTCGGAGATTAGTTGCAGCCGGCGGTCGATGGGGAGGGCGGTGGTCATGAGAGATGAGGGGGCGGGTGTCACCACAAGGCAGCCAATTCCGAATGAGGAGCGGCCGAATATAGAAGACCCAGCATGCCTGGCCAGCCGCGTGCGTGAAACCGCCATCGAGGGCGGGTAAGCTCGCGGCCCATGAAGCGCAACAGCACTCCCCGCACGTCCAAGTCCACCGGCGGCAAGGCTGCCGCGGCGCCCGCCGCCGAGGCATCCGACGTCCCGGTGTCGGCCGTGCTGGCGCGCATCGAAACCCTCTGGTCCTCGCTCGGCCCCGTGGGCCAGCGCATCGCCGATTTCATCGTGAAGAACCCGCGCGAAGTGGTCCACATGTCGGTGAGCGAGGTGGCCGAGCGCACGGGGTCGAGCGAGGGCAGCATCGTCGGCCTGTGCAAGAACCTGGGCGCCACGGGCTTCCAGCAGATCAAGATTGCGCTGGCGCAGGAGATCGTGCGGCCGGTGCAGTTCATCCACGAAGACCTCGATCCGCAGGACAAGGCCGACGCGGTCATCCGCAAGATCTTCCAGAGCAACGTGCAGACGCTGCACGACACGCAGTCGATGCTCGACGCGAAGGCGATGGAGCGTGCGGTGCAGCTGTTTCGCAAGGCCGAGCGCATCGAGATCTACGGCATCGGCAGTTCGGCCACCATCGCCGAGGACGCGCACTACCGCATGCTGCGCATCGGCCTCAATGCCAAGGTGGTGGTCGATTCGCACGTGCAGGCCATCAGCGCCTCGCTCACGAATGCGAAGACGGCGGTGCTGACGATTTCGCATTCGGGCAGCACGCACGAGACGGTGACGGCCACGCGCCTTGCGAAGGAGGCCGGCGCCGCCACGGTGTGCATCACCAACTTCGGCAAGTCGCCGATCCAGGCCTTTGCCGACGTGCTGCTGTTCACCATGGCGCGCGAAACCAACTTCCGCACCGAGGCGATGACGAGCCGGCTAGCGCAGCTGGCGATCATCGACGTGCTGATCGCCTGCCTGGCGCTGTCGGACTACGACACCTCGGTGCGCACGCTGCGCCAGACCTTCGACGTGCTCTCGCTCAAGCGGTACTGAGGCGCGGGTTCCACTGCTTCTGAGACGGGCGGCACGAGCAGCCCGGCCACCGTGGGCGCCACCGCCCCCGGCGATTCACCCACCAGCACGCAGGCCAGGCCGAGCCGCGCAGCGCCTTCGCCGTCGGTCAGCGGGTTGTCGCCGACCACCACCGTGCGCCCGGCGCTCGCGCCGAGGCGGCGCAGGCCTTCTTCGAACAGCAGCGGCGCGGGCTTGCCGACCACGCACCACGGCTGCACGCCGCTGGCCGCGACCACGGCCGCGAGCAGCGCGCCGGTCTCGGGCACCACGCGGCCTTGCGGGCCCGGGTGCGTGGCGTCGGCATTGGTCACCATCAGCCTGGCGCCGCGCCGCAGTGCGTTCGCGATGACCGACAGGCGCGTGTGGCTGAAGTGCATGTCGAGCGCGAGCAGCACGACGTCGGCCTCGGCTTCCGCGGACACCAGCTGGCAGCCCTGCGCGCGCGCGTAGCGCTGCAGGGCAGGGCTGGCGGCCAGCAGCACGCGCGCCTGCGGATGCTGCAGTACCAGCTGGCGCACCGCGAGTTCGCCGGCTAGCACGATGCGCTCGGGCGGCACGCGCAGGCCCAGCTTGCGCAGCCGCACCGACAGGCCCTGCGCCGTGTGTGTGGAGTTGTTGGACACGATGGCGTAGCGGTCGTGGAAATGCGCCAGCAAGCGGGCTGCGCCGTCGATGGCTTCCTGCTGGCGCACCAGCGTGCCGTCGAGGTCGACCAGCAGGTGGCGGGCCTGCGCCAGCGCATGGACGGCGCCTGCGTTCGTGGTCCCTGTTGTCGTGTGATGCGTGCTCATGGATCTCCGGGAGTGGGGCCGTCTTGAGAGGCTCGGCCGTGGCGGCGGATTCTATTGAATATTGCTCAGTGATATTTGAATTTTGAAATGAGCTTATTTCATTTCCCTGTCATCTGCGGCTCCTAAAGTTCTCGTCATCGGGGCGTTGCAACCGCACGCCCACCGCTTTCCAAACGAAGGAACCGACCATGAAAAAGCTCCTGGCCCTTGCGGCCGCCGCCCTCTCGCTGACTGCCGCGCTGCCGCTGGCCGCGCAAGCCCAATCGGTGGCCGACGGCTCGCGCGAGCGGCCACTGCGCGTGCTGCTGATCCCGGCCGACGGCGGCACCGAGTCGGGCACCAAGGCCGACTACGCGCCGGTGTTCAACGCCATCACGCGCAGCACCGGCCTGAACTTCGACCTCAAGGTCGGCCAGTCGTACGGCGCGGTGGTCGAGGGCATGTGCAACCAGCTCGCCGACATCGCCTTCTTCGGCCCGGTGTCGTACGTGCAGGCGAACAAGCGCGGCTGTGCGCAGCTGCTGGCCGTGGGCGTGGAGAAGGGCGCTTCGGTCTACTACGCGGGCATGTTCGCCAAGGCCAACGCGCCCATCGCGTCGGTCAAGGACCTCAAGGGCAAGCGCGTGGCCTTCGGCGACGTCAACTCGGCCTCGAGCTTCACCTTCCAGGTCGCGATGCTGCTGGACGCCGGCATGGACCCGGCCAAGGATCTCGGCGCCATCCGCATGACCGGCAGCCACGCCAGCAGCCTGGCCGCGCTGGTGCAGGACCAGGTCGACGTGGCCTCGCTCTCGTTCGACTCCTACGAGAAGGCGGTGAAGCAGGGCGTGGTCGACCCGAAGACGGTGAAGGTGGTGGCGCGCAGCATGGCCATTCCATACCCGCCGCTGGCGCTCAACTCGAAGCTGCCCGAGCCACTGAAGGCGAAGCTGAAAGACGCTTTCCAGACCGTGAACAAGGCCCCCGGCGTCACGCCCGACATGATCCGCGGCTACGGCGGCGGCAAGATCGACGGCTACGACACCAAGTTCTCCGAAGCCGAGTTCAACGTCGCCGCCGAAAAGCTCGGCCTGCTGACCGACGAGCTCAAGGGCCGCATCCTCGCCAAGTCCGCCGAGCGTTGAGCGTCGCCATGCTGAATTTCGAATCGGTCGCCATGCACTACGCCGACGGCACGCGCGCGCTCGACGGCGTGTCGCTGCAGGTGCCGGCGGGGCAGTTCTGCGTGGTGCTGGGCGCCTCGGGCGCGGGCAAGTCGACGCTGCTGCGCATGGCCAACGGGCTGGTCAAACCCACGCGGGGCACGGTGCAGGTCGAGGGCGTGCAGATCGCTGCCCACTCGCTGGCCCGCATCCGCCCGCGCATCGGCATGATCCACCAGCAGTTCAACCTGGTGCTGCGTTCCACGGTGGCCGACAACGTGCTGGCCGGTGCGCTGCCCGCGGTGCCGACGTGGCGCGCGCTGCTCGGCCTGTTCACCGATGCGCAGCGCGCCAAGGCCTGTGCGCTGATCGAATCGGTCGGCCTGCAGGAGCAGCACCCGCTGCGCCGCGTGAGCGAGCTCTCGGGCGGCCAGCAGCAGCGCGTGGGCATTGCGCGCGCCTTCATGCTGGAGCCGCCGCTGGTGCTGGCCGACGAGCCGGTGGCCAGCCTCGACCCCCAGACCAGCCACGACGTGCTGTCGCTGCTGCGCACGCAGGCCCGCGAGCGCGGCACCACGGTGCTGTGCAGCCTGCACCAGATCGAGCTGGCCTGCGAGTTCGCCGACCGCATCGTGGCGCTGCGCCACGGCGCGGTGGTGTTCGACGGCGCGCCCGCGGCCTTCGACCCGAAGGTGTTCGACGCGGTCTACGGCCGCACGCCGGCGCCCGCACGGCCCGCGCCCGAAGCGCCGCTGCCGCTGCATGCCGGTGCGCTGGAGCTGGTGCCATGAGCCGCCCCGCATCCGCCTGGGACCTGCCGCGCCCCTTCGGCGCCCGCAGCCTCGCCGTGCTGCTGCTCGTGGTGGTGGTCGGCTTCTTCGCCGGCCAGCGCGTGGAGATGGGCCGCATGCTGTCGCTCACGGGCGAGGGCGTGCTCGCGGCCGTCGGCCTGCGCGAGCAGTCGCAGGTGCTGTCGGGCCTGGGCACCATCGCCAGGTCGCTCTTTCCGCCACAGGTGTCGGAGCGCACCGAGGTGTCGCGCATCGAAGGCTTCGACCGCGAGCGGCTGCCGTGGTTCTCGCACGTCGAGATGGAGGAATCGCGCCAGCCCAAGCTCAACCCGCAGACGCTGCAGATGGAAGAGGTGGTCGACCGGCGCGAGGTGCTGGTCGAGCCCTTCGGCTACCTCTGGCACGTGGCGGTGAAGATGCTCGAGACCTTCGAGATCGCCATCTGGGCGACGCTGCTGGCCATCGTGCTGAGCGCGCCGCTGGCCTGGTGCAGCGCGAAGAACTACACGCCGAACCGCGCCGTCTACACGCTGGCGCGCGGCGTGGTCGGCATGTTCCGCGCGGTGCCCGAGCTGGTGAGCGCGCTGTTCCTGGTGCTGGCCTACGGCTTCGGTCCCATCGCCGGTGTGCTCGCACTGGCACTGCATTCGGCGGGCTTCCTCGGCAAGTTCTACGCCGAAGACATCGAGACCGCCGACGACAAGCCGCAGGAGGCGCTGCGGGCCATCGGCGCCAGCAAGTTGAAGGTGATGCGCTTCGCGGTGCTGCCGCAGGTGATGCCGCAGTTCATCGCCTACACGCTGTACATCCTCGACCGCAACGTGCGCATGGCCACCGTGGTCGGGCTGGTGGGCGCGGGCGGCATCGGCCAGGAGCTGAAGGGCCGCTACGACATGTACAACTACGCGCACGTCGGAACGATCCTGATCGCGATCTTCCTCACGGTGCTCGTGCTCGACAGGGTCGCAGCCCGGCTGCGCAGCCGCTATGCCTGAGCGCTGACACCCTCCCATCCGCCCACTTCGGGCACCCGAGTTCTCCCGTTTCTTCCCGTTCCGGTGCAAGCCCTTCGAGGCCTGCACGGCCCGGCTTCGCCCGGCTTTTCTTCCCACGCCCCTTCGATCCAGAAAAGGACACCTTCATGACCTCACGTTCTTCCCGGTATGGCCTCGCTGCGGCGGGCTTTCTCCTGTGCCTGAGCCTTGCCGCGTGCGGCGGCGGAGGGGGCGGTGGCGGCGGCCTGCCGGTGCTGCCGCCCACCGGCCCCACGCCCCCGACCACCACGCCGGAGCCACCCGCCCCGACGCCGGCGCTGAAGTGCGCGCCCTGAGCCGCGCGCCGCCTTTATTCCCACGCTTTCCATTTCTTCTCTTTTTGTCCTCGCGTTGAAAGACTCCCCATGAACCCCTCCAACCGTCGCGATTTCTTCCGCAAGTCGGCCGGCGCCGTCGGTGCGGCCTCGGCCCTCACCCTGCTGCCGCCCACGATCCGCAAGGCGCTCGCCGTCGAGGCCGCGGTCGACACCGGCACCATCAAGGACATCAAGCACGTCGTGATCCTGATGCAGGAGAACCGCAGCTTCGACCACTACTTCGGCACGCTGCGCGGCGTGCGCGGTTTCGGCGACCGTTTTCCGATTCCGCTGGCCAACGGCAAGTCGGTGTACTTCCAGTCGAACCCCGCGGGCGGCGCGGAGATTCCGCCGTTCCGCCGCGACTCGACGATTGCCAATGCGCTGATCGGCTCGGGCACGCCGCACAACTTTCCCGACCAGCAAGCCGCATGGAACCAGGGAAAGATGGACCGCTGGATCCAGTTCAAGAACCAGGCCACGATGGGCTACTACCTGCGCGAGGACATCCCGTTCCAGTTCGCGCTGGCCGATGCCTTCACGGTGTGCGATGGCTACCACTGCTCCATCCTCACCGGCACCGACCCGAACCGCATCGTGTTCTGGTCGGGCTCCAACTTCAACCCGGAGCTGCGCAAGAAGGGCATCAACAGCACCGACACCGACTCCGAACCCGTGAACTCGCGCTGCTGGCCCAAGCCGTCCAACTGGGTGGCGAACCGCCCGCAGGAGGCCGACGGCTCCGGCCAGAAAGACCCGATCACGGGCGACTACAACTACAAGTACGTCAACAACGCCTTCAAGTGGGACACGCTGCCCGACGTGCTGCAGAAGAAGGGCGTCAGCTGGCACATCTACCAGAACATGAACAACAACTGGACGGGCGCCATGCACGGCTGCCTGGCCTTCGAGAGCTTCCGCACCGCGCAGCCGGGCTCGCCGATCTATGAGCACGGCCTCACGGGCGGCCCCGACACGGCCGACGGCGCCACCAACTTCCTGGCCCAGCTCAAGCAGGACGTGATGACGGGCAAATTGCCGGACGTCTCGTGGGTGCTGCCCACGCAGGCGCTGGCCGAGCACCCCGGCAGCAGCGAAGGCACGGCCGGCGCCGCCGACTTCATCGCCGACGTGCTGGACGCGCTCACGTCCAACCCGGCCGTGTGGAGCAAGACCGCGCTGTTCGTGACCTTCGACGAGAACGACGGCTTCTTCGACCACCTGGCCATGCCGGCCGTGCCCTCGTACGACGCCAACGGCACGCTCATGGGCAAGTCGACCGTGCCGCTGGAGGGCGAGTACTTCGACGCCTCGGTGGGCAGCTACCTGGCCGCCGCCGACAACACCACCACCGGCAAGATCCGCCCCTGGGGCCTGAGCTCGCGCGTGCCGATGTACGTGGTCTCGCCGTGGAGCAAGGGCGGCTGGGTCAACTCGCAGGTGTTCGACCACACCTCGGTGGGCCGCTTCCTCGAGAAGCGCTTCGACATCACCGTGGATGCGATCAGCCCGTGGCACCGCGCCGTGTGCGGCGACCTCACGACCTGCTTCGACTTCGTGAGCCCGAACGATCCGGTCGTTCCCAAGCTGCCCGACACGAGCAACTTCCCCGCGATCAATGCGGCGCAGCGGCTGCTGCCCACGGCCCCCGTGAGAAACGCCCCCGCCACGCCGCAGCCGCTGTACCAGGAGACCGGCACGCGCTTCTCGCGCGCGCTGCCTTACGAGCTGCACGCCAGCGCGCGCGTCGAGCCGCGCGGTCTGGTGCAGCTGGTGTTCGCGAACTCCGGCACACAGGGCGCCGTGTTCCATGTCTACGACAAGCTGCACCTGGATCGCATCCCGCGCCGCTACACGGTCGAGGCCGGCAAGCAGCTGGCCGACTACTGGAACACCGGCGCCAGCGACAGCGGCAAGTACGACCTGTGGGTCTACAGCACCAACGGCTACGTGCGCAGCTTCCAGGGCGACGCACTGGCCTTCGACACCGCCGGCTTCAAGCCCGAGGTGCAGGTCTGCTACGAGCCGGTCGACGGGCAGGTCTACCTGAAGGTGCACAACAACGGCAAGGCGGCCGGCAAGGTCACCGTGACGGCCAACGCGTACCGCAACGACGGCCCCTGGACGCTCGAGGTCGCGCCGGGTGCCACCGGCATGCTGCATTGGAGCCTGGACAAGAGCGGCTGCTGGTACGACTTCACCGTCAGCGCCGGGCACACCGAGCGCCGCTTCGCGGGCCGCGTCGAGACCGGCAAGCCCGGCGTGAGCGATCCGGCCATGGCCCTGCACCTGAAGGCCTGAGCGTCATGAAGCGAAAGAACAGCACGCACACCCTGCTCGGGCTGGCCGTGGCCCTCGGCTCGGTGGCCGGCATGGGCATCGCCTCGGCCCAGCCGATCACCTGGGACCCGGCCAAGGGCAACCTGGGCATCGGCGACAAGGCCGGCACCACCGGCGTCACTGGCAGCAACGACCTGGCCTTCGGCAAGGGCGCGGGCAACAACGTCAGCACCAACTGGAACCTGGCCATCGGCGAGGGCGCCGGCACCGGCGTCTCGGGCAAGAACGCCAACCAGGCCATCGGCTACTACGCGGGCACCAACGTGGTCGGCGGCTGGAACCAGTCGATGGGCCGCAGCGCGGGCCAGAACGTGACCGGCGACTACAACAACGCCGTCGGCTTCTGGGCCGGCACCGACGTGAAGGGCAACGGCAACGAGGCCTATGGCAGCAACGCCGGGCGCAACGTGACCGGCAACGCCAACCAGGCCTACGGCGGCGATGCGGGTCGCAACGTGACCGGCAGCAACAACCTGGCCACGGGGCAGGGCGCGGGCAGCGGCGTCACCGGCTCGGGCAACCAGGCCTCGGGGCAGATGGCCGGCGCGCAGGTGGCGGGCAGCAACAACGTGGCCATGGGCCAGGCTGCGGGCGGCGGCGTGCAGGGCAACCAGAACCTGGCGTTGGGCACGGCGGCCGGCCAGGGCGTGGTGGGCAGCCACAACATCGCGCAGGGCAGCGGCGCAGGCCAGAACGTCATGGGCAGCGGCAACATCGCCATCGGTGCCGACGCCGGCGTGTACGTCAACGCGAACCAGGCGATCTCGCTGGGCAGCGCGGCGCGCGCGAGCGCCGACAACGCCATTGCCGTCGGCAGCAACGCATCAGCCTCGCACGCCAACAGCGTGGCGCTCGGTGCGGGCAGCACGACCACGCGCGGCGCGCAGTCGAACTACGTGGCCGTGGGCATGATCGGGCTGCAGTCGTCGGTCGGCGAAGTGGCGCTGGGCAACCGCCAGCTCACCGGCGTGGCGCCCGGCAGTGCGCCCGATGACGCGACCAACGTGGGCCAGGTGCAAGGCATGGTGCAGCAGGGCGTGAGCGCGGCCAACGCGTACACCGACACCGTCGCGGCACAAGGACTGCCGCTGGGCAAGGCCTACACCGACTTCACGGCCGCGCGCCTGCAAAGCCAGATGGACGAGAACGCGCGGCGTGCCTATGCGGGCATTGCAGGCGTTGCCGCGATGGAGGCCGCGCCGGTCGTGCCTGGGAAGATCAGCTATGCCGTGGGCTTGGGCAACTTCCGCAGCGAAAGCGCGATGGGGGGATCGATTCGTCGGACCTCGCAGGATGGGCGCTACAGCGTGACGCTGGGTGTGGGTGCGAGCAGTTCGGGCGTGGTGAGCCGGGTGGCGTTCACAGGGGTGTTCGACTGAACTCGTTCAGGGCGACGATCCCGCCGACGGGGTACCTTGCTCCGCGAATGTCCCCCGGCCTGCGGCCTCCTCCTTGATTTCGCTGCGCAAGGCACCCCATCGACGTGATCGTCCTCAGTGCAGTCGTTGATCGGCCCGCACCACGACAGCGCTCGGTGTGCGCAGGACACTGGGTGCTTCCCGCAGCGAAACCAAGGAGGAGGGCGTGAGGCGCAGCCCCGGGGGACATTCGCGGAGGGAAGTACCCGGTGGCCTGTGCACGCGCCCTGAAGAAACTCACTCCCGCGTGAGAACGAAGTGTTTGCGAATCCCGTCAGCAGCGGAAGGCGCGATCCACAGATCGAACTCACCCGGCTCGACAACAGGCTTCATGTCCCGCCCCAGAAACTGCAGGTCGTCATTGCCGACAGCGAACTCGACCACCTCCGACGCCCCCGGCGCAATCCGCACCTTGCGGAAGTTCTTCAGCTCGCGCACCGGCCGCGTCACGCTCGCGGCGCGCTGCGCCAGGTACAGCTGCACCACTTCTTCCGCTTCGCGCGTACCCGTGTTGGTGACGGTGGCGCGCACGCGCAGGGTGTTGCCCATGGCTAGGCGGTCCGTGCTCAGCTCGACCTGGTCATAGCGCACCGGCGCATAGCCGATGCCGAAACCGAAGGGGTACAGCGCCTCGTTCGTCGCGTCCAGGTAGCGGGTCTTGAAGGCCGTGCCCGGCGCGCTTTCGGGCGAGGGGCGGCCGGTGCGCTTGTGGGCGTAGTAGTAGGGCACCTGGCCAGCAGTCTGCGGAAAGCTCACGGGCAGGCGGCCCGAGGGGTTGGCGTCGCCGAACACCACGTCGGCAATCGCGTGGCCGGTCTGCACGCCGAGGAACCAGGTCACGAGAATGGCGCGCGCATCGCGCACCGCCCCCTTGAGCGCCATCGCGCGGCCGTTGCTCAGCAGCACGACCACCGGCTTGCCGGTCGCGGCCACGGCTTCGGCCAGGTCCTGCTGGGCCTGCGGCAGGCCGATGTCGCTGCGCGAGCGCGACTCGCCCGACATCTTCTGGCTCTCGCCGATAGCCAGCACCACCACGTCGGCGTCGCGCGCGGCGGCCACGGCGGTTTCGATGCCGCCGGGCAGCGGCGACTCGACGTTCGCACCGCGCGTGACGGTCAGCCGCGAGGCCTCGGTGCCCAGCGCGGCGTGCAGTCCTTCGTCGATGCCCACGGGCGCGGACTGGCCCGGGAACAGGCTCCAGGAGCCCATCAGGTCCTTCGTGCCTTCGGCGAAGGGGCCGATCAGCGCGATCTTCTGCGGGCCGGTTTTCGCGAGCGGCAGCAGCTGGCCTTCGTTCTTCAGCATCACGATGGAGCGGCGCGCGCTCTCGCGGGCCAGCGCGATGAACTCGGGGTTCTCCACGCGCTGCGCGGCCGGCGGGCCGTCGAGGCCGCGCATCGGGTCGTCGAAGAGGCCGAGCTTGAGCTTGACCCGCAGCACGCGCCGCACGGCCTCGTCGAGCCGCGCCATCGGCACCTCGCCCGAGGCCACGAGGTCGGGCAGGTGGCGGATGTACAGGCCGCTTTGCATGCTCACGTCGGTGCCGGCCATGAAGGCCAGCTTGGCGGCCTCGCGGCCGTTGGCGGCGTGGCCGTGCTCGATGAGCTCTTCGTCGGCCGTGTAGTCGGACACCACGAAGCCCTTGAACTTCCACTCGTCGCGCAGCACGCCGGTGAGCAGCGCGGGGTTGGCGGTCGAGGGCACGCCGCCGATCTCGTTGAAGGCGCTCATGACCGACAGCGCGCCCGCATCGATCGCCGCACGGAACGGCGGCAGGTAGACCTCGCGCAGCGTGCGCTCGGAGATCTCGCTCGTGTTGTAGTCGAGCCCGCCCTCGGCCGCGCCGTAGGCCGCGAAGTGCTTGGGCGTGGCCAGCATCGAGTCGGCGTTCGCGAGGCTGCTGCCCTGGAAGCCGCGCACGCGCGCCGCCGCGAACTGGCGCGCCAGGTACGGGTCTTCGCCCACGCCTTCGAGACCGCGGCCCCAGCGCGCGTCGCGCGCGATGTCGACCATCGGCGCGAAGGTCCAGCGAAAGCCGTCGGCCGTGGCCTCGACCGCCGCCGCGCGCGCCGTGCGCTCGGCCAGCGCGGGTTCCCAGCTCGAGGCCTCGGCCAGCGGCATCGGGAAGATGGTGCGAAAGCCGTGGATCACGTCGGCGCCGAAGATCAGTGGAATGCCCAGCCGCGACTCGCGCACCGCCACCTGCTGCAGCCGCCGCTTGCCTTCGAGGCCGGCGTTGTTGAACAGGCCCGTGAGGCGCCCGTTGCGCACGTCCTCGGTCTCCTGTTGCCCGTTGCGCCAGCCGGCCTGCGGGTTGTTCGGGATGTTGATGTCGGCCGGGCCGTAGAGGCTGAGCTGGCCGGCCTTTTCCTGCAGCGTCATGCGCGCGATCAGCGATTCGATGCGGGCTTCGGCGGCGTCGGAGGGCTGGAGGTTTTTCGGAACGGACGCCGCGATGGCGGGGAGGGAGAGGGCGGACAGGACGAGGGCGAGAACGGCGGCTTTTCGAACATGCATGGCCGCCTATTCTGCAGACAACCCCCACCAGCCCCGGCCAGCGGGTTTCCGCCCTGGGCGTAGGGCCTTGTCCGACCCGGGCCGCTTCAGGCCCTGCCGGTCAGTCGGCACCCAGCCGCAACCGGCTGGGCAGGCGCTTCTCGATGGCGAACTTCAGCAGCGCCGCGCAGCGGAAGATGCCGTGCGCGAACTTGCCGTAGGGCAGCGTGAGAAAGAGCGCCATCACCACGCCCAGGTGCACCGCCAGCAGCAGCGCCATGAAGCGCGTGTCGCGCCACGCGAGCAGGGCCAGGCCCGTGAGGCTGGTGAGCAACAGCAGGGCGATGAAGCCGCGGTCCATCGGCCGCTGCGCCGCGTCGCCGTGCGCGGCGTGGCGCCGCAGGTTGAGCCACAGCAAACCGACGGGGCCGATCACGAGGCCGATGCCGCCCGTGGTGCCCAGCAGCACGGGCAGGCTCGTGAGCGCATAGGGCGCATGCAGGTCGAACAGGTAGTGGTAGAGCGTTGCCACGCAGGTGGAGGCGAAGCACAGCATGAAGCCGTGGAAGGTGAAGTGATGGAAGCGCCGGCGCCAGAGCGTGAAGCGGTCGTCGGCGTTGTTGCAGCCTTCGCCATGGCCGCCATCGAGGTACTTCAGGCGCAGCGCGTCGTGCGCGGCTTCGGCGCTCGCCGCGCGGCGCACGCCTGGCAGGTCGGGCGCGTTGCCCGGGTCGTTCGCGGGGGAAACCTCGCGCCAGAAGCGGCGCGTGCCCATCGCCAGCGCGAACATCACGAACAGGAACACCGCGCCGAACACCAGCGCGAGGAAGTTGTGCGGAAAGATCGCGTAGAAGTTGCCCGCGAGCGGCGCGTGCACGAGCGAACCCGACATCGCCACGGCCAGCACAAGGAACAGCGCGAGCCCACCCGCCAGTGCCAATGCGACGGTGAGCCCGGCCCGCTTGTAGAGCGCACCCATCGCGGGCGGCCAGGCGTAGTCGTGGTAGGTCTGCAAGCGCACCTGCGCCATCGCCTGTGGCACGTTCACGGCGAACTCGTGCGGCGGTGCGTACTGGCAGGCATGCAGGCAGGCGCCGCAGTTGTGGCACAGGTTGGCGAGGTAGTGCGTGTCGGCCTTGCCGAACTCGAGCCGGCGCGTCATGGCGGGGAACACGGCGCAGAAGCCTTCGCAGTAGCGGCAGGCGTTGCAGATCTGCAGGATGCGCGCGACTTCGCCTTCGGAGGCGGTCAACGGCAGCGCGGGCTGGATCGGGATGATGCGCGACGGGGTGCTGCCGATGCCATCGGCATCCGCACGGGCGCGTGCGACGAGGTCAGTGAGCTGCTGCAAGGGCGGTCTCCGGGGATTTCTTTGAAACGTTCTTGGCGGCCTTCGCGGCCTGCGTGCCGGCGATGCGCCCGAAGGCCGTGCCGATGCTCATGCCCACGCCGGCCGTGTAGCCCTGGCCCAGCACGTTGCCGGCCATCATTTCGCCGGCCACGAAGAGGTTGGGGCTCGGGCGTCCGCCGAAGCGCACGGCGGCGGTCTCGTCCACCTTCAGGCCGAGGTACGTGAAGGTGATGCCGGGGCGCACGGGGTAGGCGTAGAAGGGCGCGGTGTCCAGCGGGCGCGCCCAGTGCGTCTTGGCGGGCGCGAGGCCTTCGGTGTGGCAGTCGTCCAGCGCCGTGTGGTCGAAGCGGCCGACGCGGCAGGCGGCGTTGTAGTCCTGCACGGTGCGCACGAAGGTGGCCTCGTCCAGGCCGATCTTCTGCGCCAGTTCGCCGAGCGTGTTCGCCTGCGTGCCGGGGAACACGGGCGGCATGAAGCGCCCGACCGCCTGCTGGTCAATGACCGACCACGCGATCTGCCCCGGTTGCTGCGCCACGAGCCGGCCCCAGATCGCATAGCGCTTGGGCCAGAAGTCCTCGCCCTCGTCGTAGAAGCGCTGCGCGTCGCGGTTGACCACCACGCCGAGCGACACGCAGTCGATGCGCGTGCAGATGCCGCCGTCGTACAGCGGTGCGCGCGCGTCGATGGCCACCATGTGGCCCTGCGACGGGTCGCCGATGCTGTCGGCGCCCGCGTCGATCATGTGCCTGAGCAGCACGCCCTGGTTGAAGCGCGTGCCGCGGATGAGGAAGTTGTCGGCCGGCCACTCGCCGCGCTCGTTCCGGCCCCAGGCCTCGCGCAGCCAGTCGCGGTTCGATTCGAAACCGCCCGAGGCGAGCACGCAGCTCCTGGCCGCGATGCGCTCGCCGGCCTCGGTGCGCACGGCCACGAAGCGCTCGCCCTCGAGCTCGACCGAGGCCACGGGCGTGTCGTAGCGGATCTGCACGCCGAGCGCTTCGGCGCTGCGGTAGTAGGCGTTGACGAGCGCCTTGCCGCCACCCATGAAGAAGGCGTTGGTGCGCGCCACATGCAGCGCACCCGACAGCGGCGGCTGAAAGCGCACGCCGTGGCGGCGCATCCAGTCGCGGCAGTTCGAGGAGGCGCGGATCACGAGGCGGGCCAGGCGCTCGTCGGTGAGGCCGCCGGTCACCTTCAGCAGGTCTTGCCAGTACTCCTCTTCAGGGTAGGCCTCGACCAGCACGTCCTGCGGCGCGTCGTGCATGCAGCGCAGGTTGCGGGTGTGCTGCGAATTGCCGCCGCGCCACTCCTTGGGCGAGGCCTCCAGCAGCAGCACCGAAGCGCCGGCCTCGCGCGCCATCAGCGCGGCGCACAGCGCGGCATTGCCGCCACCGACAACCAGTACGTCTATCACTCGTGGGTCTCCTTGGAATGCAGGAGACTTTAGGGAGCATGGCCTTCACGCGAAAGGCCGAAAGAGGCAACAGGTGTTCAGCTTTCGAGAAGACTTGCGCCGGCCCAGCGGCCTTCGCTGACCAGCGTGCGCGCCGTTTCGGCGACCACCACGCGCGCGGCCAGTGCGGCGGGCGAGAGCTCGTCGTCCGACAGGCTCACGAGCAGGTTGCGGCGCCCCACGTGCGCATCGGAAATCTGCGTGAGCTCGAGGTCGTCGCGGTCGTGCCGCGCCGTGGCGGCGCCGGGCTGGATGGTGGCGCCGTGGCCGGCGCGCACCGCGTCCATCAGCAGTGCCAGGCCGTCGACCTCGGCCACGATGCGCGGCGCCACGCGCGCCCGCGCGAAGGCGGCCATCAGCGTGGCGCGCAGGCCGTGGCTGCCGCTGGGCAGGATCAGCGGCACCTCGGCCAGCTGCGACAGGCGCACCTTCTTGCCGGTGGGGCGCGGTGTGAGTGCGGGCGACGCGATCACAAAGAGCTTTTCGGCCAGCAGCGGCGACACGCTCCAGCGCCGCGGCGTGTCGGTCTGGAACAGCACGGCCAGGTCGAGCTGGCGCGCGTGCAGCATGGTCGTGAGGTGGCCCGACAGCGCCTCGACCATGTGCAGCCGCACCTCGGGGTAGCGCGTCTGCATGGCCTGCATCAGCGGCACGCCCAGCACGGTGGCGGTGGTGGGCGCCAGGCCCACGCTCACATGGCCCGACAGCCGCGCCTGCTGCGCCGCGCGCACGGCGTCGTCGGCGTGGCGCAAGGTGAGTTGCGCCTGGTGCAGGAACGCCAGGCCCGCGTCGGTGGGCATGACGCCGGTCGAGTGGCGGCGCAGCAGGCGGGTCGAGAGTTCGCTTTCGAGCCGGCTGATCTGCTGGCTCAGCGCCGAGGTGACCACCCCCAGCTCCACCGCCGCGCGGCCCATGCTGCGCAGCTCGCAGACCTTGACGAAGTAGCGCAGTTGTCTCAGTTCCATCCGCGCATCATGGCGCAGGCACGGCGGCGGGCTGGCCGCGCCGCAGCAACAGCCATCCGAACAGTGGGGCGGTGATGTACATCACGACCGAGTAGATGGCGGCCGGCAACGCGAGCGGAAAGCTCCCCAGCACGCTCACCGCGATGAAGATGGCCAGCGTGGAGTTGTGGATGCCGATCTCGTAGCTGATGGCGGTGGCCAGCGGCTTGTCCAGGCCGGCAGCGCGGCTCAGGTAGTAGCCCGCCAGCAAGCTCACGAGGTTGAACAGCAGCACCGGCACGCCGATCTCGGCGAAGGTGGTGGTGATGTTCTTCCACTCGTTGGCGATGGCGAGCACCGTGACCACCGCGAGCACCACGGCGCTGAAGATCTTGGTCGGCTTTTCCATGCGCGCCGCGAAGCCGGGCTTTCGCGACGCGACGACCATGCCGATGGCCACCGGCACCAGCACGATGGCGATCACCTCGACCAGCTTGCGCGTCTGCAGCGGCACCACTTGGCCGCTCTGCGCGAAGTGGCCGATGGCCCAGTTGGCGATGAGCGGCAGCGTGATGATCGACAGCAGCGTGTTCACGGCCGTGAGCGAGATGTTCATCGCCACGTTGCCGCCGAACAGGTGCGAGAACAGGTTGGCCGAGATGCCGCCCGGCGAGGCCGCCAGCAGCATCAGTCCAATGGCGAACACCGGCGACAGGCCGAAGCCCACGATGATCGCGTAGCAGGCCAGCGGCAGGCCGATGACCTGCAGCACGAGTGCGATGGTCACGGCCTTCGGGTGCTTGAACAGACGCCGGAAGTCCTCGAGCGAGAGCGACAGCCCCAGCCCGAACATCACGAGCGCGAGCGCGCCGAACAGGAACCGGGTCACGATGAGCGTGGTGTCCATGCGGTGGTGTCTCCTCTTGGGTTCTTCTGCTTAAAAAAATGGCTGCCGGCACCCGTCGCGCGGGCGCTGGCAGCCGTACAAAACCGGGATCGACGCGTCTCAGAACGTGTTCACGGCCTTTTCATGGTGCCCGCAAGGCAGCAAAGCGTCGCAATCTAGGCGCGCGCCGCAGTCCAGGCTGATGCCTGGACAAGGTGCGCAACGACGAGTGCGGCGCTTTGCTGCCTTGCCCGAAGGGTTGCCCCGCAAAGCTGGCATCTGCGGCGTTGCAAATGCTCGCCGGGCCACCAGCCCGGCTGCGCTTTGCGCCTTGCACCTGCCAGCTTTGCGGGGCAACGGGCACCATGAAAAGGCCGTGAACACGTTCTCATTGTTTGTAGCTGTCGTCGATGCGGTCGAGTTTGCGGATCAACGAAGGCCAGACGAACATGCCGCCCAGGCCGCCGCTTTGCACCTTCATGGCCTGGCCCACGCCGTCGATGATCCTCGGGTCCACGTGCGTGAGTTCACCGCCGCCGGCCTGCGCGGCGATCTGGATCTGGCAGGTGTTCTCGAAGGTGTACATCGAAAGGAAGGCGTCGGCAATGGTCTTGCCGCAGGTCAGCAGGCCGTGGTTGCGCAGCATGAGGAAGTTGGCGCTGCCCATGTCGGCCTGCAGGCGCGGCTTCTCGTCGTCGCGGAAGGCCACGCCTTCGTAGTCGTGGTAGGCCAGCGAGGCCAGCACGAAGGTCGACTGCTGGCTGATGGGCAGCACGCCGTTCTTCTGCGCGCTCACGGCAATGCCGGCGCGGGTGTGGGTGTGCAGCACGCACTGGATGTCCTCGCGCGCGGCATGCACGGCGCTGTGGATCACGAAGCCGGCCGGGTTCACGGGGTAGGGCGAGTCGATGATCTTGTTGCACTGCTGGTCGACCTTGACCAGGCTCGAGGCCGTGATCTCGTCGAACATCAGGCCGTAGGGGTTGATCAGGAAGTGGTGCTCGGGGCCGGGCACGCGCGCGCTGATGTGCGTGAAGACGAGGTCGCTCCAGCCGTACAGCGCCACCAGGCGGTAGCAGGCGGCGAGGTCGACGCGCAACTGCCATTCTTCGGCGGAGACGAGCTTCTGGATTTCGGAGGCGGAGGTGGCGTTCATGGGGGTGTCCTTTGTCTTGATCAAGCGGTGGTCGGCTCTTGCAGCACCGTCTTGTAGACGCTCTGCTTGGGCTGCGCCATCAGGCGGCGCAGCATGGGCTCGAACTCGCTGATGGGCAGGGTCTCGGCCTTGGGGTCGAAGGCCGGGTTGTCGTAGAGCGCGCAGAACTCGGCCGTGCGCTCGTAGTGCGGGTGGTCCTTGAAGCTGTCGCGCATGTCGCGGTCCAGCCCGATGTGGTGGAAGAAGTAGTGGCCCTGGAAGATGCCGTGGTTCTGCACCATCCAGTGGTTGGCCTCGCTCACGAAGGGCTTGAGGATGGCGGCGGCGATGTCGGGGTGGTTGAAGCTGCCCAGCGTGTCGCCGATGTCGTGCAGCAGCGCGCACACCACGTACTCCTCGTCGCGGCCGTCGCGCAGCGCGCGCGTGGCGGTCTGCAGCGAGTGCGTGTAGCGGTCGACCGGAAAGCCGCCGTAGTCGCCTTCGAGGATCTGCAGGTGCTTGATCACGCGCGCGGGCAGGCCGCCCGCGAACTGCATGAACTCGCCGCCGATCAGTTGCCAGTCTTCGCGCGTGCTGTCCTGCATGCGCTTGAAACTTGCCCGTGCGTTCATCGTGTGGGGTCTCCGTTCTGGGGGGATGGCGGCCACTGTAGACCTGCGCTTGACCTTCAACTGTCAAGAATTTGACAATGCGAGGTTCTGGTAAACCCGCCTCCGGGCGCCTTTCTCTTCTCATGGCCACCTCGACCAAGCCGCGCCTGTCGGCCGCGCACCGCGCCGCGCTCGACGGCAACCCCTGGTTCACCAGCATGCCGCGCGCACAGCGCGACGCGCTGCTGGGCGCGGCCGAGCTGCTGCATGTGCGGCGCGGCACCATGGTGTTTCGCCAGGGCGACCCGATCCATGCGGCGGGCGGCGGTTTCTACGGGCTGGTGGCGGGCACGATCAAGATCTCGTCGCTGCGCCAGGACGGGCGCGAGGCGATCCTGGCGGTGCTGGAGCCGGGCAACTGGTTCGGCGAGATCACGCTCATCGACGGCTCGCCGCGCACGCACGACGCCACCGCGCTCGAAGCGCTCGACCTGCTGGTGGTGCCGCCCGAGGCCTTCGTGCGGCAGATGCGCGACGTGGTGTTTTCCAACGCCATCGCCGCCATGCTGGCCGCGCGCGTGCGCATGCTCTACGGCCTGGCCGAAGACGCCACCTTGCGCAGCCTTCGCGCGCGCGTGGCGCACCGGCTGCTGGTGCTGGCACGCGGCGACGCCACGCAGTCGGTGCACCTGCGGCACGAACTCATGCTGTCGCAGGAGGCGCTGGCCATGATGCTCGGCGTGACGCGCCAGACGCTGTCGAAGGAACTCAACGCGCTGGCCACCGAGGGCGTGGTGTCGCTGGGCTACGGGCGCATCGAACTGCGCTCGCTCGAGGCGCTGCAGGGGCTGGTGCGCACCGGCTGAGGGTCTTGTCACAGCGCGGGCAGGGCGCAGGCGTATAAGACTTTCCCGGTCCGTCATTCCGGCGGCCCGGTGTCTTATTTCTTCACTGGAAGGTGGCGAATCATGAGCAACAACAAACCGACGGTCGTCCTGGTCCATGGTTTCTGGGGTGGTGCGGCGCACTGGCACAACGTCATCGTGGAGCTGCTGCGCAAGGGCCACACGGCCATCCGCGCGGTCGAGCTGCCGCTGACTTCGCTGGCCGACGACGCCGAACGCACGCGCAAGATGGTGGCGCAGGTGCAGGGGCCGGTGCTGCTGGTCGGCCACTCGTACGGCGGCGCGGTGATCACGCAGGCCGGCGACCTGCCCAACGTGGTGGGGCTGGTCTACATCGCCGCCTTCGCACCCGACGCGGGCGAAAGCCCCGGCGGCATCACGCAGGAGCATCCGCCGGTGGCCGTGCCCAACCTGGCGCCCGACAGCGACGGCTACCTGTGGGTGATACCCGAGAAATACCACGAGAGCTTCTGCCAGGACCTGAGCGCCGAAGAAGGCCTGGTGATGGGCCTGACGCAGAAGGCGCCGCTGGCCAGCACCTTCGGCGACACCATCACGGCGCCGGCCTGGAAGAAGAAGCCCTCGTGGTACCAGATCTCGAGCGAGGACCGCATGATCTCGCCCGTGAACCAGGAGCGCATGTCGGCGCGGCTGGGCGCGAAGAAGGTCATCACGCTGGCGGCCAGCCATGCCTCGCTGGCCTCGCAGCCGCAGGCCGTGGCGGCGCTCATCGACGAAGCCGCGAGCGCTGCCTGAGGCCGGCTACGCGCAGCGCTCCGTGCGCTGCGCACTTGTCGGGCGGGCCCGCCAGCCGAGGAACGCCACGGCGCAGGCCGCCGCGATGACGATCGCCACGGCCACGCCCATCACCGAGAAGAAGGCCTGGTCGAAGGCCGTGTGCGCGAGCGCCACGAGCTGCGAGGCGATCGGCGCGGGCAGCGTTTCTGCGGCCAGCAGCGCGGCATCGATGCTGTCGCCGGCCGAGGCCGGCACGGCCAGGCCGTCGGGAATCACCAGCGCGGCGGTGTAGCTCGCCGAGAGCACGCTGCCCAGCAGCGCGATGCCCAGCACGCCGCCGAGTTCGTACGACACCTCCTCGATCGACGCCGCCATGCCGGCGTGTTCGACGGGCGCGTTGTTCATGACCGCGTTGGACGCCGCCGTGATGGTCGCGCCCACGCCCAGCCCCAGCAGCACCAGGATGGCCGGCTTGAGCAGGCCTGCGGCATCGACCGCCAGTGCCAGCGCGCACAGCGCCAGCGCCGTGGTCACGAGGCCGCCCAGGATGACGGGGCGCGAGCCGATGCGTGCCAGCAGCAGGCCCGCGAGCGGCCCCGCCACGAAGGCGGCCAGCGGCAGCGGCAGCAGGGTGAGGCCCGCCTGCAGCGGCGTGAGGCCGACCACGAGCTGCAGCCGCTGGCTGAACACCAGCTCGACACCGATCAGCGCCACCGAGGCCACGATGGCCGCGATCACGCCGCCCGAGAAGTAGGCGTTGCGGAACAGGCGGAAGTCGATCAGCGGCGCGCTGCTGCGCCGCTGGCGCCGCACGAACAGGGCCATGGCCACCGCGGCGAGCGCGCCGGTGATGGCGGCCGCCGTGACCGAGGGCGCGAACTTGGTGAGTTCCTTGATGGTCAGCACGAGGAAGACCAGCCCCGCCAGCACCTGCACCGAGCCGATGAAGTCCCACGGGCGCGTGCCGGTGTTCTTCTGCGTCGGCAGCAGCCACAGGGCCAGCACCAGCGCGAGCACCACCACGGGCACGTTGATGAGGAACACCGAACCCCACCAGAAGTATTCGAGCAGCACGCCGCCCACGACCGGCCCGAGCGCCGCGCCGCCCGAGGCCACCGAGGCCCACACGCCGATGGCCACGGCGCGCTCGCGCTCGTCGGTGAACACCAGCCGCAGGATCGCCAGCGTGGCCGGCATCATCATCGACGCGCCCACGCCCAGGAGGGCCCGCGCGGCGATGAGGACGGCCGGGTTCGGCGCGTAAGCCGCGCACAGCGAGGCCACGCCGAACACGGAAAGACCCGCGACGAACATGCGCCGGTAGCCCACGCGGTCGCCCAGCGCGCCCATGCCCAGCAGGAAGCCGGAGACGACCACTGTGTAGGCATTGAGGATCCAGAGCTTCTCGGTGGCCGACGCGGCCAGGTCGTGCGTGAGCGTGGGCAGTGCCGTGTAGAGCACGGTCATGTCGACCACGATCAGCAGCAGCGCCATCGAGACGATGCCGAGCGTGATCCATTTCTTGGCGGTGGGGTTCAAGCCGTTCATGGCGTGGCCCTCCGGTCGTGCGGCTGTGCGGTGGTGCCGTCCAGTTCCTTGAGCATCGTCACCGAGACCGTCTCGCAGCCGTGTGCATGGAAGAAGTCGTGCGCGCGGGCGTTGCCGATGCCGCTTTCGAGAAAGAGGCGCTGGATGCCGCGGCGCTGCAGCTCGGCGCAGACCCAATCGAAGAGTTGGCCGCCCAGGCCCAGGCCCTGGAAGCGCGCATCGACGACGAGGTCGTCGAGCGTCGCGAAGCTGCGCGCGGCGCGGCGGGTGTCGTCGATGGACACCAGCGCGAAGCCGGCCAGTGCGCCATCGGTTCGCGCGACGGCCACGCGCGCGGTGGCGGTGGCCGGGTCCAGCGCCAGGGTCTCGCGCACTTGCGCCATGAAGACGGCGGGCAGGTCGGCGCGCCATTCGCCGGGGGCCACGGCGCGCTGCTCCTGCAGTTCCGAGTGGGAGATGTAGGAAGGGGAAAGTTGCTGCAGGAACAGGGCGGTCAACGCCTGCGCCTGGGAAGGATCGCTGCACCAGCTCAGTTCGAACGCCGGTGTCGTCTTGTTGTTTGCATTCGTCATGGCGCCATGTTGCGCCATTAAAATGAATGAATAAAGATGAAATCCATCTGATAAATAGATGAGTAGGTGGCCGAAATGGAATGGACCGTCGACCAATTGCGCCAGTTCGTGACGACCGCCGAGTGCGGCTCGTTCTCGGCCGCGGCGCGCCACCTGGGCAAGGCCCAGTCGGCCGTGAGCACCGCCATCGGGCTGCTCGAAGTCGACCTCGGCGTGGCCCTGTTCGACCGCTCGCGCCGCAACGCGCAACTGTCGGACGCGGGCCGGGTGCTGCTGCTCGAAGCGCGCGAGCTGCTGCGGCAGGCCGAGCAGCTCGACCAGCGCGCCCGCTCGCTGCATGAAGGCGACGAGGCTGCGCTGTCGCTGGCGCTGGACGAAGCCCTGCCGTACACCGCCATCGGGACGCTGATGCGCGAGCTGTCGGTGAAGTTTCCGAGCCTCGAACTCACGCTCTTGAACGGCACCGCGACCGAGGTGGCCGACTACGTCGAGCAGGAGCGCGCCAGCGTGGCCTTTCACTTCGACCGTGGCCCGGTGCGCGCCAGCTTCGACCAGCGCCACATCGGCAGCGTGCGCCAGGGCGTGTTCGTGGCCAGCGACCATCCACTGGCCGATGGCCGCACGGTGCGGCGCCAGGACCTGGCGCGGCAACGCCAGCTGCTGATGCACGCGGACGACGTGCACGAGGTGGCCTACAGCCCGCGCGTGTGGCGTTCCGACAGCTTCTACAGCACGGCCGAGATGGTGGCCGACAACCTGGGCTGGGCCGTGCTGCCCATCAACATCGCGCGCTACGAAGGCTTCAGCAAGGCGCTGAAGGAAGTGCCGTGCCCGTCGCTGGCCTTGCCTCGGCTGTCGGTGCGCATGCTGTGGCTGCAGGGGCGCCCGCTCGGCGCGACGGCGCTGTATGTGCAGCAGCGCTTCACCGAGCTGCTGGGGGACGGCGCCGTGTGAGGCGCGTCAGCGGAGCACGCGGCCGTCGGCCGAGATGCTGATCAGGTCGATGCTGCGCACGTTGTCGCGCAGGCCGGGGCGCAGGTTGATGCGGAAGCCGCCGACGTCGTAGTCGGTCATGGCCGTCATCGTGCGCTGCAGCGTCGCGGTGTTGAAGCCGCGGCCCGCGCGGCGCACCGCCTCGCCCGCGGCCTTGGCGGCGATGAAGCCCTCGAGCCCTTCGTACGACGCGGTCTGGTCGGAGTTGTCGACCGCCGCGAGGTACTCCTTGACGATCGGAATGGCCGAGGGGCGCGGCGAAGGCACCACCTGCGAGATCACGATGCCGCCGATGTCCTTGCCCAGTTCGGCGTAGAGCGGGTCGATGCCGACGATCGAGAAGGCCATGAAGTTGCCCGTGTAGCCGCTCTTGCGCAGCTTGCGGATGGCGCTGGCCGTGGTGCCCGAGAGCGACACCAGCACGATGGCCTGGGGCGTCTGCTGCTGCACGGTCTTCAGCGCGGCGTCGAGCTTGTCGGCGCCGGCGGGCACCAGCGCGCTGGCGACCAGCGGCGGCAGCTTGAGCTCGGTGACGGCCTGCTGCACGGCGGCCAGGCCGGCGCGGCCCATGGCGTCGTCGTCGCCCACCAGCGCGATGCGCTGTTGCCCCACCGTGGCGCACTGGCGCACGATCTTGAGGGCCTCGTCGATCATGCCGGGGCGCACATGGAACACGTTCGGGTGCTCGGGGCCGCGCAGCGTGTCGGAGGCGGCGAAGGGCGCAAAGAGCAGGCTGCCCTGCTGCGTGGCCACCTTGGCGCCGGCCTCGCTGCTGGCGGTGCCGACAAAGCCGAACAGCATGTCGGCCTTGTTCGCGCCCAGCAGGGTGCGGGCGTTGGTGGTGGCGCGCGCGGCGTCGTAGCCGTCGTCCAGTTGCAGCAGCTTCAACTGCAGGCCGGTGGCGGCGTTGCGTGTGTTGAAGTCGCTCACGGCGAGCCGGCTGCCGGCCGCGAAGGCGTTGCCGATCTCGTTGGCGCTGCCGGTGAGCGGCACCGACTGGCCGAGCAGGACGACGCGGGCCCCGGCGGCGGCCGGGCGTGGCGTCTGTGCCAGCAAGGGACGGGTGATGCCGAGGCCGCTTCCCAGAAGCAGCGTTGCGGAGGCTTTTCCCAGCCATGTCCTGCGAGACGCGTTCATTGGCTACCTTTTGCTAACAATAGTAAAAAAGTGTAGCAATTTCGAGGCCAGGGCGGAAGGCGCGGGTGCTCCAGAATTGCCCTGATGAAAACAACTGTGTCCTGGGTTCTGGGAGGGATGTGCGCGGCGCTCGGCGGGTGCGTCGTGCCGCCCCCATCGAAGGTGGTGGAAAAGGCGCTGCCCGCGCCGGAGGTCTTCGTGCCCGTGGCGGCGCCGCAGCCGCCGCAACCGATGATCGAGCCGCCACCCCTGCCGCCGCCATCGACGATCGAGCCGCCACCGCTGCCACTGGCGGGGCCGCCGATGGCCTTGCCGCCGGGGCCGACCCTCATGGCGGCGCCGCGCGCCGATTCGCGCGTTGCGGCGGACGCGGTCGTGACGGAGCCGGTGATCCGCCAGCGCCGCTACCCCAGCTATCCGTCCGCGCTGGTGGAGGAGGGCATCGAGGGCCTGGTGGTCACGGCCTTCTTCGTCGGCGTGGACGGCAAGCCCGAAGACATCCGCGTCGAACGCTCGCCGCACCCGCTGCTGTCGCAGGCGGCGACCGATTCGCTCAAGGGATGGCACTTCGACCCGGCGCGCACCGCGGACGGGCGTGCGGTGCGCGCCCGCATGCGGCTGCCGTTCCGCTTCAAGCTCGTCGAGTGAGCGGGGGAAGGTGACGCGCGCTCAGGCGCGTTTTTCGAACACCAGGTCCCACACGCCATGGCCCAGCTTGAGGCCGCGGTTCTCGAACTTGGTGAGCGGGCGGTACGCCGGCTTGGGCGCGTAGCCGGTGTCCGGCGCGGTGTTGTGCAGCAGTGGCTCGGCGCCCAGCACTTCGAGCATCTGCTCGGCGTAGGGCTGCCAGTCGGTGGCGCAGTGGATGTAGCCGCCGGGGCGCAGGTGCTGCGCCAGCTTGGTCACGAACTCGGGCTGGATCAGGCGGCGCTTGTTGTGGCGCTTCTTGTGCCACGGGTCGGGAAAGAACACATGCACGCCGGCCAATGTGCCGGGCTGCAGCATGTGGTCGATCACGTCGACCGCGTCGTGCGCGCAGATGCGGATGTTCGAGATCGACTGCTCGCCGATGCGCTTGAGCAGCGCGCCCACGCCGGGCTCGTGCACCTCGCAGCACAGGAAGTTGGTCTCGGGCAGCACCGTGGCGATGTGCGCCGTGGCCTCGCCCATGCCGAAGCCGATCTCCAGCACCGTCGGGCCCACGCGGCCGCCGAAGGCCGCCGTGAGGTCGAGCCGCTCGGGCGTGTAGGGCACGAGGAACAGCGGGCCCAGCTCGGCGAAGGCGCGGGCCTGGCCGTCGGTGGTGCGGCCGGCGCGCTTCACGAAGCTCTTGAGGCGGCGGTGCAGCGGATGCGGCTTGCCGTCGGTGGCGTCGTCTTCGGGGGATGCGGGCAGGTCGTCGCCGGGCGGGAGGTCGTTGGACACGGTGTCGGGAATGTTCATGAGGGCCGCGAATTGTAGAGATCGCGCCATTCGGGCACCCAGCCGGCCAGGGCGGCGGTGCAGTGGGCGGCGGCCGTGGGGCGCAGGCCGAGCGCGCGCGCGGCGGCATCGAGCGCGGCCAGCGCGGCCTGCGGCGTGGCGGTGTCGATGGCCGTGGCGCCGTTCTGCTTGGAGAGCTTGTCGCCGTCGGCGCCGCGCACCAGCGGCGTGTGCAGGTAGCTCGGCGTGGGCAGGCCGAGCGCCTGCTGCAGCAGGATCTGGCGCGCCGTGTTGTCGGCCAGGTCCTCGCCGCGCACCACGTCGGTCACGCCCTGTTCGGCGTCGTCGACCACGACGGCCAGCTGGTAGGCCCAGGGGCCGTCGGCGCGGCGCAGCACGAAGTCGCCGACCTCGCGCTGCACGTCCTGCCGCTGCGGGCCGAGGCGGCGGTCGTGCCAGTGCAGGTCGCCGGCCGGCATGCGGTGCGCGGCAAAACGCCAGGCGCGCGCGGGCTTGCCGTGCAGGCCATCGCGGCAGGTGCCGGGGTAGACGCGCTCGCCGTGGCGCTCGTGCGCATGGCCGAGCCGGGCCAGGGCCAGGTCGATGTCCTTGCGCGAGCAGCCGCAGGGGTAGGTGAGGCCGCGCGCCTGCAGTGCGGCCAGCGCCGCTTCATAGTGCGCGGTGCGCCGGGTCTGCCACTCGGGAGGTTCGTCGGGGAGCAGGGCGCAGTCGGCGAGCTGGCGCAGGATGTGCTCGCCCATGCCGGGCAGGCAGCGCTCGGTGTCGGCGTCCTCGATGCGGACCAGCCACCGCGCACTGTCGCCGCGCGCACGCACGTCGAGCCAGCTCGCGAGCGCGGCCACCAGCGAGCCGGCGTGCAGCGGGCCGGTGGGCGAGGGGGCGAAGCGGCCGGTGGCCCGCATCCTTTCTTGGAGGACTTAGAGAACGGCCAGGGCCAGCGAGAGGCCCGAAACGAAACCGTCTTCCACGCGATGGCCGATGCACCAGTCACCGGCGATGCCGATGCGCGCCTTGGCGTCCCACAGGTGGGTCTGGCCCACGGGCACTTGCGTCTGCGCCTCGGGCCAGCAACGCGCCTTGGCGTGGCTGGGCGTGGCGTGGATGCCGGTGATCTCCGAGAAGGCGCGCAGCAGCTTGGCCTCGATGCGGGCGGGCGTGTCGCGCAGGTGTTCTTCCGACCATTTGGCGCTGGCCTGCAGGGTCCAGCGCTCGACGCGCTCGCGGCCGGGCTTGGACGATTCGCGCGCCAGCCAAGCCACGCGGTGGTGGGTGCTGCGCGCCACGTTCCATTGCGGGCCGAGGTGCGACATGTTGGCCTGGTTGGCCTGGGGGAAGGCGATCATCAGCGTCCAGCAGGGCGCGATGCGCACGGGTTCGATCTTGCGGCTCAGCGTGGCCGAGCGTTCGCCGCCGGCCAGCAGCTCGCGGGTGCGTGCGGGCGGCACGGCCAGCAGCACGGCGTCGAAGCCGGAGTACACGTGCTGCGAATCGTCCGCGCCGGCGGTGCGCAGCTGCCAGCGGGTGGCGTCGAGCGCGTCGGGCTCGATGCGGGTGACCTGGGTGCCGGTGATGAGGTGTTCGCCCAGCGGCGCGGCCCAGTGGGCCACGAGCGCGTCCATTCCGGGCTGGGCGACCCAGTGCGGCTCCAGCGAGGGCAGCGCCGCCTCGGCCACGCGGCCGTGGGCGTCGAGCACGCGCACGAGGTTGGCGCTCCAGGGGCGGCACAGCGCGGGCGTGGTGGCGAGCACCTGTGCAAAGCGCGGATCGCGCACGGTGAAGTATTGGGCGCCGCTGTCGAAGCGGCCGAAGGCGGTGTCGATGCTCGCCATCCGCCCGCCCGGCGTGGCCTCGCGTTCGAACACCGTGACACGGTGCCCGGCCTGCATCAGCGTGCGGGCACAGGCCACGCCGGCAATGCCGGCGCCGATCACGGCGAAGTGGCGGGCGGCGGCGGGAGTTCGGTGGCGGTCGGCGGTGGCGCGGGCTTTGGCTTTGGGCATGGCGGACTCTTTTCTTTTGACAGGGTGATGACGGAGGAGGCCGTGCACACTCTACCTCGGTCTGCGCGCGTCCCCGGGCTGGGGGCGACCCTTATGCAGCCGCGTATTGCGGCCGCGCATCGCGTGGCGTTCAGCGGCCCCGGTGCCGTTCGAGCAGCGCCTTGCGCGTGCCCTCGTGCTCGAACTGCGCGAGCCACCACTCGAGCGCGCGCCCCGGCTTGCCCGCGCTGCGCACGCGCCACGCGCAGTGCATGGTGCCCAGCGGCGGCTGGCGTTCGGTCTGCAGCTCGACGAGGTGGCCGGCCTCGATATAGGGCCGCGCCATCGGCTCGGGCAGAAAGCCGCCGCCGAGGCCGTGCAGCTGCGCGGCGATCTTGGCCTGCATGCTGGGCACGGTGAGCACGTCCTGCCCGCCGACGAGGTTCACGGTCATGCTCGGCCCGCTGCGCACCGAGTCGGCCGCGGCCACCGCGCGGTGCTGGCGCAGCACCGCGTCGCTCAGCGGCTGCGGCAGGCGCGCAAGCGGATGGTGCGGCGCCACCGCGAACACGAAGCGCAGTTCGCCGATCGGCCGGCTGCGGATGCCGGTGGCGGTGAAGGCCAGGCTCGCGGCATCGAGCACCGCGCCGATCGCCAGGTCGGCCTCGCCGCTGGTCAGCGCCTCGATGGTGCCCAGCAGGGTTTCGTCGCGCAGCTTCAGGCGCGTGGGCGGCTCGAGCGCGAAGAAGGCGGTGCACAGGTCGAGCAGCGGGTCGCGCGCGATCACGCTGTCGACCGCGATGGTCAGCATCGGCTCCCAGCCGGTGGCCACGCGCTTCACGCGGTTGGCCACGGCGTCGATCTCGCCGAGCAGGCGCGCAGCCTCGCGCAGCAGTTCGGCGCCGGCCTCGGTGATGCGCGCCTGGCGCGCGCTGCGGTCGAACAGCAGCACGTCCAGCGCGTCCTCGATCTGGCGCACGCGGTAGCTCAGCGCGCTGGGCACCAGGCCGAGCGCGCGCGCGGCGGCGGCGAAGCTGCCGGTGGTGGCCACCGTCTGCAGCATGGCCAGCGCGTCGGGGGTGAGGACGTCTCGGGCGCTCGTCATGGGGTGGGCTCCATCATTCAAATAATTTGAATGATGCCATCAAAACCGGGCGTCTTTCAGAGGGGGATGGAGGTCCAGAATTCTTCTCATCCGCTGCGCATCCGGCGCGGCCCACGACGAAAGCCCCGGCGCCCGAACCGGGTGGGGCAGCAAGGAGTTCGATATGTTGCAAGTGCGTAAATCCCAGGAACGCGGTTATGCCGACCATGGCTGGCTGCGCTCGTTCCACAGCTTTTCCTTCGCCGGGTACTACGATCCGGCCTACATGGGCTTCGGCAACCTGCGGGTGATCAACGAAGACCGCGTGGCGGCGGGCGCTGGCTTCGGCACCCACGGCCACCGGGACATGGAGATCATCAGCTACGTGCTCTCGGGCGAACTCGCGCACAAGGACAGCATGGGCAACATCGAATCCATTCCGCCGGGCGACGTGCAGCGCATGAGCGCCGGCCGTGGCGTGATGCACAGCGAGTTCAACCACAAGGCCGACCAGACCACGCACTTCCTGCAGATCTGGATCGAGCCCAAGGAACGCGGCATCGCCCCCGGCTACGAGCAGAAGCAGTTCAGCGACGCCGAAAAGCGCGGCACCCTGCGCCTGGTGGCCTCGCCCGACGGCCGCGACGGCTCGGTGACGGTGAACGCCGACGCACGCCTGTTCGCCGGCCTGTTCGACGGCAGCGAAACCGCCAGCCTGGCGCTCGACCCGCAACGCAAGAGCTACGTGCACCTGGTGCGCGGCGAGCTCGAAGTCAACGGCCAGAAGCTCGTGGGCGGCGACGCCGCGATGCTCGAAGGCGAATCGCAACTCACGCTCGGCGCCGGCACCGATGCCGAAGTGCTGGTGTTCGACCTGACGGCCTGAGACGGCGTCTTTTTTCCTTTCTTTGTTCCTTTCGCTTCAACAACCAACGAGGAGTTTCACCATGGCCATTACCACCACAACCACCGCCCCCAACGCTGCCCAGGACACCCTGGCACTCATCGGCCGCGTACTGCTCGCTGCGCTGTTCGTGCCCGCAGGCTTCGGCAAGCTCATGGGCTTCGCCGGCACCGTGGGGTACATCTCCTCGGTGGGCGCACCGCTGCCGCAGGTGGCGGCGGTGATCGCGATCGTCGTGGAGCTGGGGCTCGGCCTGCTGCTGCTGGTCGGCTTCAAGACGCGCCTGTCGGCGATCGTGCTGGCGATCTTCACCGTGGCCGCAGCCGTGATGTTCCACAACTACTGGGGCATGCCCGCCGACAAGGCCTTCGTGAACCAGCTGATGTTCTTCAAGAACATCGCGATCGCAGGCGGTCTGCTCGCATTCGCCGCCTTCGGCGCCGGCCGTTTCAGCATCGATAAAAAGTAAGCTCGCTCCCCTCCAGGCCGCGCGCACCTCGTGGGCGCGGCCTGCTGACTTCATTGCTTCTTTGAGGAAATCCGTTTCATGGCAAACATCGTCGTTGTCTTCCATTCCGGCTACGGCCACACCCAGCGCGTGGCCCAGGCCGTGGCCGACGGGGCGGGCGCGCAGCTGCTCGCCATCGACGCCGACGGCAACCTGCCGGCCGGTGGCTGGGAGACGCTGGCCGCGGCCGACGCGATCATCTTCGGCTCGCCGACCTACATGGGCGGCGTGAGCTGGCAGTTCAAGAAATTCGCCGACGCGTCGTCCAAGGTCTGGTACACGCAAGGCTGGAAAGACAAGCTCTTCGCCGGCTTCACCAACAGCGCCACGATGAACGGCGACAAGGTCACGACCATGACCTACCTGTGGACGCTGGCCATGCAGCACAGCGGCATCTGGGTCAGCATGGGCATCCTGCCGACCAACAACAAGGCGGCCACGCGCGACGCGATGAACTACGTCGGCGGCTACGGCGGCCTGCTCACGCAGTCGCCCTCGGACGCGAGCCCGGCCGAGATGCCCAAGGGCGACCTGGAAACCGCGCGTGCCTTCGGCGAGCGCGTGGGCGCGGTGGCAAGATCGCGAGGCTAGAACTCACCCCCAGGCTTCGCGCACTTCGTGTCGCTTCGCCAACCCCCTCGCCGGGGGCGACACCTGCGGCCCGGCAAAGCCGGTTCCGCGGTGTCCCGCGAATGGGCAGCGACGCACGAAGCCAATCCATGATTCACGGAGAAACACGATGACCGACACCATCCCCGAAATCCAATTGCTGCGGCCCCACGACAAGGACCTGGGCGGTGGCTTCAACGTGCGGCGCGTGCTGCCGGCGGCGCAGCGCCGCTCGGTCGGGCCCTTCGTGTTCTTCGACCACTTCGGCCCGGCCACCGAGCAGCCCGGCAACGCGCACGACGTGCGGCCGCACCCGCACATCGGCCTGTCGACGGTCACCTACCTGTTCGAGGGCGCGATGATGCACCGCGACAGCCTCGGCAGCGTGCAGGAGATCCAGCCCGGCGCCATCAACTGGATGACCGCGGGGCGCGGCATCGTGCACTCCGAGCGCAAGCCCGAGCGCCTGCTGGCCGACACCTTCGTGAACCACGGCCTGCAGCTGTGGGCTGCGCTGCCGCAGGCCCATGAAGAGGTCGAACCCAGCTTCGAGCACACGCCGGCCGACGCCATTCCCGAACTGACGGTGCAGGGCGTGCCCGTGCGCGTGCTGGTGGGCGAGGCCTTCGGCGTGCGCTCGCCGGTGAAGACGCTGGCGCAGACGGTCTACCTGGACATCGCGCTGCCGGCCGGCGGCCGTTTCGAGCTGCCCGCGCTGGCGCCCGAACTGGCGGTCTACATGGTCGACGGCGATGCGAGCGTGAACGGCGAGCCGGCGCCCGCTCACACGATGGCGGTGCTGCCGGACGGGCAGGGCGCGGTGTTCACTGCCGACGCCGCCGTGCGCCTGATGGTGATCGGCGGCGAGCCGCTGGACGGCCCGCGCTACATCACCTGGAATTTCGTTTCGAGCCGGCGCGAGCGCATCCTCGAGGCCGGTGCCGACTGGGCCGCGCAGCGCATGGGCCACGTGCCCGGCGAGACCGAGTTCATTCCGCTGCCGGGCAAGCCCTTCGGCGTGCGCGAGCCCGACACGGGCACGACGCCGGTCTGAACCTCTTGCCTACTGCTTGATGCCGATGTCCGGGTCTTCCGAGGCCCGGGCGCTGGCGTCGGAGGCGCGCGCGCTGAGGTCGGGCGCCAGGGCCCGGCGGCCGTCGAACACGAAGCAGTCGCCGTGGTAGTGCGCGCCGCCGACGTCCTCGAAGTACTTGAGGATGCCGCCTTCGAGCTGCAGCACGTGCTCCACGCCTTCCTCGCGCATGAGGATGGCGGCCTTCTCGCAGCGGATGCCGCCGGTGCAGAAGCTCACCACCGTCTTGCCCTCGAAGTCGGCGTGGTGCGCCTTCAGGGCGGGCGGGAATTCGGTGAACTTGGTGATGCGCCAGTCGATCGCGCCGTCGAAGGTGCCTTCGTCGACCTCGAAGTCGTTGCGCGTGTCCAGCATCACGATCTCGCGGCCTTCGTCGTCGTGGCCCTGGTCGAGCCAGCGCTTGAGCGTGGGCGCGTCCACGCCGGGCGCGCGGCCGGCGGCGGGCTGGATCGCGGGGTGGTCCATGCGGATGATCTCGCGCTTGAGCTTCACCAGCATGCGCCGGAAGGGCTGCGTGGCCGACCAGCTTTCCTTGGTTTCGAGGTCGGCAAAGCGCGCATCGGCGCGCAGGTCGGCCAGGAAGGCGTGGATGGCCTGCGCCGTCCCCGCCAGAAACAGGTTGATACCTTCGGGCGCCAGCAGGATCGTGCCCATGAGGCCCAGGGCCTGCGCGCGCTCGCGCAGGGTCTCACGCAGCACGGGGCTGTCGTTGATGCCCACGAACTTGTAGGCGGCGATATTCAAAATCTCTTGCACGGGGCGGGATTGTAGGGATCGTCACACCACATCGTGGAGGGCGGCTTCCTACAATCGACGGATGTTTGTTCACCTGCGTCTGCACACCGAGTTTTCCGTCGTCGATGGCACGAATCGAATCGACGAAGTCATCAAGGCCGCCGCTGCCGACAAGCAGCCCGCGCTGGCCATCACCGACCTGAACAACCTGTTCGGGACGGTCAAGTTCTACAAGCAGGGCCGGGGCAAGGGCGTCAAGCCCGTCATCGGCGCTGAAATCTTCATCGACGGGCTGGGCAAGGAGCCCGGCGCGCTGACCCGCCTCATTCTGCTGGTGCAGAACATGGAGGGCTACCTCAACCTGTCGGAGCTGCTGGCCCGGGCCTGGACGCAGAACGTGAGCCGCGGCCAGTCGCAGGCGGCCTGCAAGCTCGAATGGCTGCAGGAGCTGCAGGGCGGCCTGATCGCGCTGTCGGGCGCACAGGCCGGGCCGCTGGGCCAGCCGCTGCTGCAGGGCCAGGAAGAGCGCGCCGCCGAACTGGCGCTGCAACTGGCGGGCATGTTCCCGCACCGTTTCTACATCGAGCTGCAGCGCGCCGGCCGTCCCGAGGACGAGCCGCACGTGATCGCCGCCGTGAAGCTCGCGGCCCGCCTGAAGCTGCCGGTGGTCGCCACGCATCCCGTGCAGTTCGCCGAACGCCAGGACTACGAGGCGCACGAGGCGCGCGTGTGCATTTCCGAAGGCGAAATCCTCGGCAACCCGCGCCGCGTGCGCAAGTTCACCGAAGAGCAGTACTTCAAGTCGAGCGCCGAGATGCAGGCGCTTTTTGCCGACGTGCCCAGCGCGCTGGCCAACACGGTCGAGATCGCCAAGCGCTGCAACCTCACGCTGGTGCTCGGCAAGCCGCAGCTGCCCGACTTTCCCACGCCCTTCATCAGCGAAGGCGTGCGCATGCCGATCGGCGAGTTCTTCCGTCAGGAGTCGTTCGAGGGCCTGGAGGTGCGGCTGAAGCACCTGTACCCCGACGAAGCCAAGCGCGAGGCCGAACGGCCGCGCTACGTGGAGCGCCTGGAGTTCGAGATCAACACGATCCTGAACATGGGCTTCCCCGGCTACTTCCTGATCGTGGGCGACTTCATCAAGTGGGCCAAGGAAAACGGCTGCCCCGTGGGCCCGGGCCGGGGCTCGGGTGCCGGCTCGCTCGTGGCCTACGCGCTGAAGATCACCGACCTCGACCCGCTCGAATACAAGCTGCTGTTCGAACGTTTCCTGAACCCCGAACGCGTTTCGATGCCCGACTTCGACATCGACTTCTGCCAGGGCAATCGCGACCGCGTGATCGACTACGTGAAGGACAAGTACGGCCGCAACGCCGTGAGCCAGATCGCCACCTTCGGCACCATGGCCGCGCGCGCGGCCATCCGCGACGTGGGCCGCGTGCTGGACATGAGCTACATGTTCTGCGACGGCATCAGCAAGCTGATCCCGAACAAGCCGGGCATGTCGGTCACGCTGCAGTACCCGCCCGCGACCAAGATCGAAGGCGACAAGAACAACTACGCCATCGAGATGGAGCCGCAGCTGGCGGAGCGCATCGAGAAGGAAGAAGAAGTGCGCATGCTGGTCGAGCTCGCGCAGAAGCTCGAAGGCATGACCCGCAACATCGGCATGCACGCCGGCGGCGTGCTCATTGCGCCGGGCAAGCTCACCGACTTCTGCCCGTTGTACCAGCAGCCCGGCAGCGAATCGGCCGTGAGCCAGTACGACAAGGACGACGTCGAAGCCATCGGCCTCGTGAAGTTCGACTTCTTGGGTTTGGCCACGCTCACGATCCTGGAGATCGCGCGCGAGTTCATCATGAAGCGCCACAAGGGCCAGGAGAACTTCGCGTTCGAGAACATCCCGCTGAACGACGGGCCGACCTACCGCCTGTTCTCCGACGGCAAGACCGAGGCCGTGTTCCAGTTTGAATCCCGTGGCATGCAGGGCATGCTGAAGGACGCGCGGCCCACGCGCCTGGAAGACCTGATCGCGCTGAACGCGCTGTATCGCCCGGGCCCGATGGACCTGATTCCCAGCTTCGTGGCACGCAAGCACGGCCGCGAAGACGTGGAGTACCCGCACCCGGCCGTGGCCGAGATGCTCTCCGAGACCTACGGGATCATGGTCTACCAGGAGCAGGTGATGCAGACCGCGCAGATCCTGGGCGGCTACTCGCTGGGCGGCGCCGACTTGCTGCGTCGCGCGATGGGTAAGAAGAAGCTCGAGGAAATGGCCGAGCACCGCGAGAAGTTCCGCGCGGGCGCCCTGGCCACGCACGGCATCGTGCAGGACAAGGCCGACGAAATCTTCGACTTGATGGAGAAGTTCGCGGGCTACGGCTTCAACAAGTCGCACGCCGCCGCCTACTCGCTGCTGGCGTACCACACGGGCTGGCTCAAGGTCCACTACACGGCCGAGTTCTTCTGCGCCAACATGACCGTGGAAATGGACGACACGGACAAGCTGAAGCTCTTGTTCGAAGACGCCCAGAAGAATTTCAACATCACCTTCGAGCCGCCGGACGTGAACCGCGGCAACTACCGCTTCGAGCCCGTCACCAACCGGATCATCCGGTATGGCCTGGGCGCCGTGAAGGGCACGGGCCAGCTCGCGGTCGAGGCCGTGGTGCGGGCGCGCGAAGAGGGCGGGCCGTTCAAGAGCCTGTACGACTTCTGCGTGCGCATCGACCGCCAGCGCATCAACAAGCGCACGGTCGAGGCGCTCATCAAGGCCGGCGCGTTCGACGCCATCCAGCAGAACCGCGCCTCGCTCATCGCCTCGGTCGACCGCGCCTTCGAGTTCGCCATTGCCACGGCGGCCAACGCCTCGCAGGCCGACATCTTCGGCGACTGCGAGCACGGCTCGGCCACGCAGGAACCCGACCTGGTCGATGCCACGCCCTGGGGCGTGAAGGAGCGCCTGACCTTCGAGAAGACCGCCGTGGGCTTCTACCTGTCGGGCCACCTGTTCGACGAGGTCTCGCACGAGGTGCGGCGCTTCTGCAAGCGCGAGATCGGCGACCTGCTCGACAGCCGCGACCCGCAGGTCATCGCCGGCATCGTGAGCGACTTCCGCGTCATCAACGGCCAGCGCGGCCGGCTGGCGATCTTCAAGCTGGACGACAAGTCGGAGTCCATCGACGCCACGGCCGACGAGGCGCTCATCAACGCCAACCGCAACACGCTGAAGGACGACGAGCTCGTCATCGTGAGCGGCAAGCTGCAGCCCGCGCGCGGCGGCTTCGAGGCGCGCTTCCAGGTGCAGCAGGTGTGGGACCTGGCCTCGGCGCGCTGCCGCTTCGGCAAGTTCCTGCGCGTGGCGGTCAACGGCAAGGTGCCCGAGATCGCGCGCCTCCTGAAAGACTTTCCGGCGCGCACCGAGCAGACCGAGGTCGGTGACCTGGTGCATGGCCTGCCCGTGCGCCTGTCGATGGCGCGGGGCGGGGCGCAGGTCGAGCTGCAGTTGGGCGAGCGCGCCAAGTTCTTCCCGACCGATGCGGCGCTCGCGAGCTGGACCGCGCAGGCCGAAGCGGGCAAGGCGCAGGTCGTCTACGATTGATCGGGCCGCGCGGCCCCGGGGAACCTCGGGGCCTGCGCGCGGTCCATCAGTCTGTTGCAACCTGGCCTTGGGCCACTCACAGGAGGAATGACCGCATGCATTTCAAGAAGATCCTCAAGACCACCGCGTTGACGTTCGGCGTGGCGCTGCCCATGGCCGCGGCCTGGGCCCAGTACGCCGGCCCGAGCTCGGTGCCGAACCTGACGGTCAAGCAGCTGATCGAGACCGGCCAGGACGACCAGCACGCCACGGTGCGCGGCTTCATCGTTTCGCACGACGGCGGCGAGCACTACACCTTTGCCGACGACACGGGGCGCCTGAAGGTCGAGATCGACGCCAAGTACTTCCCGCCGGGCGTGAAGATCGACGACAAGGTGCGCGTCGAGCTCAGCGGCGAGTTCGACAAGGACCGGCTCACCGGCAAGACCGAACTCGACGTCAAGCGCGTCATCACCGTCCTGCGCTGACCCCCGCCTTTTTCCCGAGCACCTGCTCGACCTGGTCGAGCACGGCCTCGGGGGCGTGCAGCCAGTCCTTGGCCAGCACCTGCATCACCTGCCAGCCGAAAGCGTCGAGGATGCGCGGACGCGAGACGTAGCGTTCCAGCACGTTGTGGCGTGTGCCTTCTTGCGCCGCACCGTCCACGAGGAGGCCCAGCGCATAGTGGCCCTGGCCCGATGCGCGCACCGCGAGGTCGCAGCGAAAACGCGACTGTCCCACCTGTTCGTCCACCGCATGGCCGCGTGCGCGCAGCGCCTGCGCGATCTGCGCCGTGACCTCGTCCGTGCGCGCCTGCCGCGCCACGTGGCCACGCGCCAGCGGGTTCATGCCTTCGAGCACGCGCCGCGCCGTGTCCTCGTCGCCGCGTGACAGGCACTCGGCATAGCGCAGGAAGTTCTTCAGCGCCGCCGCGCCTTCGTTGTGGTCGTTGGTGATCGCCTCGTGGCGGATGGTCGAGACCACTGCCATGTGGTGCTTGGCACGGCTGAAGATCACGTTCAGCCGCTTCTCGCCGCCGCGCTGGTTGATGGGACCGAAGTTCATCAGCATGCGGCCCTCGGGGTTGGGGCCGTAGCAGATGCTCAGGATGATGATGTCGCGCTCGTCGCCCTGCACGTTCTCCAGGTTCTTGATGAAGAGGCCGCAGAACTGGTCGTCTTCCTCGCGCACGTACTCGGCCTCCAGCCGCGCCGCAAAGTCGGCATCGACCGCGCCGAGCGCGTTCAGCTCTTCCTCGATCTCGCCCTGTTGCGCTTCCGAGAATGCCACGATGCCCAGGCTGCGCCCGGTCTCGCGCCGCAGCAGCTCGCGCACCAGCTGCGCGATGTGGCGCGCCTCGCCGTCGTTGATGCGGTTCTCGTACACCGCATCGGCCACGCGGTGGAAGCTGATGGCGCGCGAGAGCAGGGCGTCGACCTGCGCCTTCACGGACTCGTCCGTCGGGCTGCGCGACTGCACCACGATCTCGCCGCGCTCGGGCGCGGGCAGGCTGCGGTCGGGAATGGTGTACAGGTTGCCCGCGTAGAAGGCCGCGTTCGAAAAGCCGATGAGCGATTCGTAGCGACTGCGGTAGTGCCAGGCCAGCAGCGTGGCCGGCAGGTTGCGCGCGCCCTGGTTCAGCAGGCTGTCGGCATCGAGCACGACGGCGATGCGTTCACCTTCCTCGCCGTTCTCTGCATCGTCGCCTGCGACCGACACGGTGTCTTCCTCGGCGTCGCGGCCCGACGAGAAGAAGCTCGTGGGCGGCAGCTGCATCTCGTCGCCCACCACGATGATCTGCGGCGCGCGGTACAGCGCGGGCACGGCTTCCTCGACCGGGATCTGGCTGGCCTCGTCGAAGATCACCACGTCGAACAGGTCGGCCGCGAGCGGCAGCGTGTCGGACACCGACAGCGGGCTCATGAGCCAGATGGGCTTCATGTCGCGCACCACGCGGCCGGTGTCGCCGCTGGCGAGTTCGCGGATCGCCTTGTAGCGCATGGTCTTGCCGAACTCGTGCTCGAGCTCGCGGCGGCCGGCGTTGTAGCTCTTCTTGAAGACCTTGCCGTCGGCGTCGAGCTGGCTGGCGGGCAGGGCGCTCTTTTGCACGTGGTCGCGGAAACGCTGGCGCACTGCGGCGGCGAGCGTGCGCGCATTGCGTTCGAGCAGCTTGCGTTCGCCTTCGCCCAGGCGCTGCGCATGGCGCGCGAGCGTGGCGCCGTCGAAGCGCGGCAGCCAGCGCTCGGTGCGGTACACGCGCTCCAGCCCTTCGCGCGCGACGGCGTACTCGATGGCCTCGGGCGGCAGCGGCAGGGTGCGCAGCGCGGCGGCCACGGCGGGGTCGGCGTCGGCCAGTTCCTGCAGCGGCTGGAGCACCGACGGCAGCGCGTCGGCCTGGTCGCGCAGCGTGCGAGCCAGCGCGTCGAGCGCGTCCAGCGGTTGTGCACCGGCGTCGTGCAGCAGGTCGTGCCAGAGGGCGTCGAGCGTGTCGACGCGCGGCGCGGCGGCGACGAGCTGTTCGACGCTGCGGCGGCCCGCGTCGGTGCTCAGGTGGGCCTGGAAGGCCGCGCGCAGGCCGGCACCGGCGTCGATGCCGCGCATCGCCTGCAGCTGCAGGGCGAAGGCCTCGGCGTCGGTGCAGCCGTAGTCGGTCTCGAGGCGCGCCGCCTGCTGGTCGAGCGCGGTGCGCGCGGCCTGTTCGGCGCGCAGGTCTTCGAGGATCTGGCTGGGCTGCGGACGCACGGCATGCGCGGCGAAGTCGTAGCGGCGCTTGAGTTCGCCCGACAGGCGCCACCACGAGGGCTGCAGCCAGCGCAGCAGCGAGCCCTGCTGCGCGCGGGCCTGCGCCAAGGCAGCTTCGGTGTCGCCGGGCGAGAGCTTGTCGCGCCAGTGGGCGGTGCGCTGCAGCTGCGCGTCGAGCGCCTGCTGCAGCGTGCGTCTTTCGTTCAAGGCGTGGCCGAGCGCGAGGCTGCTCGGGTGCGCCGCATCGAGCAGCGCCAGCTGGCCACGCGCGGCCAGCGCGGCGACGCTGCGCGCATCGGCCACCACGGCCAGCGCATCGCGCCACAGCACGCCGGCCTCGGCCAGCGGCGGCCAGGCGTCGACCAGCGCATCGCGGCAGGGCGCGCTCAGGTCGATGGCGCGTTCGCTGCGCTCGACCAGCCGCGCCAGCGGTTTCTCTTGCGCCAGCAGCGAGGGCGCGAGCTGCGCAAACACATGCTGCGCGAAGCTGGGCGCGCCCAGGCTTTCGGTCACGGCCAGGTGCAGGCGCGACACCAGCTCCGCATGCCGGCGCCAGGCCGCAAAGGCGGGCAATGCTTCGGCCTGCAGCGGCGTGAGCGACGGGTCGCAGGCCTTGAGCGCCACCAGCCGCGAGAGCAATTCGCGCAGCGTCACCGCGATGTGTTCGGGCACGTCGTGCATGGCGGCGTCGAAGCGCTCGAGCGCGCGCAGGTCGAGGTCCATCGCGTCGAGCACCTGCGTGCGCTCGGTGCTTTCCTGCGCCAGCGTGCCGGGCGCTTCGAGCCACAGCTCGTAGGTCTTGCGCAGGTTCTGCACGAAGGCCTTCTTGTCGCCCTGCGAGTCGTGGATCATGCAGCACAGCTCGTCCAGCCCCTGCTGGCGCAGGCGGTGGAACACCACGTCGATGGCGGCGCGCTTCTCGCACACGAACAGCACGCGCTGGCCGCGGCCCACGTAGTCGGCGATCAGGTTGGTGATGGTCTGCGACTTCCCCGTGCCCGGCGGGCCCTGGATGATGTAGCTGGTGCCGGTGCGCGCCAGCGCCACCGCGGCGGTCTGCGTGGCGTCGGCCTGCACCACGGGCCACTGGTCGGCCAGTGGCAGGGCGGGCGGCGTCTCGCCGTCGACGCGGCGCGGCTGCAGCGAGAACACGCGGTCGAAGGCCTCGCTCGCCAGGTCGGATTCGGCCAGCCCCGAGTAGTCGCGCACCAGCGACATCTTGCGGTGGTTGAAGTTGCCCAGCGTCACGGCCGTGAGGTCGATGTCCCACTGGTAAGGGTTGCCGCTGCTCTCGCGCAGCGCGAAGGTCTTGCGCTCGGTGTCGTCGACCGCGGTGGCCGCCATCTGCGGCGCGCGCGGCTGCGGCGAGCCGCCGACGGCCTCGCGCACCGGCAGCGGCACGGGGCGCACGCGCGCATGGAACAGCTGCAGCCCGCGCGGGCGGAAGTCGTCCTGCGCGTAGCTGAAGTCTTGCGAGGCCACCGGCACCGCCGAGGGCGAGCGCATGCGCGTGCGGCGCTTGAACTGTTCGAGCCGCTGGCGCGCGCGCTGGTGCATCACGGCAATCTCGGGCTGCTTCACGAGCCGCAGCTGCACGCCGGGCTCGCTCTGCGCGATCTGCGCCGACAGCTGGGCGTGGAACTGTTCGAGCGAGGTCTCGCGCAGGTCCACCGCCTCGGGCAGCGCGATGCCGTAGAGCTGGCGCAGGTGATGGCGCAGCGTGGGGTTCACCTGCGCCTCGCTGGCCGAGGCTTCGAGCAGGTACTGGTCGCGCACGCCTTTCTTGCGCGTGAGCTCCACCGGCAGCATCAGGAGCGGCGAGGCGATGCGCTCGGCGCGTTCGGCCTCGCCCTCCTTGAGGTTGTGCCAGCGCAGGAAGGCGATCACCAGCGACAGCTGCGAGAAGCCGTACTCGGCCCGGTCGCGCCGCGCCTCCTGCAGGATGCGGTCGAGCGCGCCGGGCAGGTAGGGCTGGTCTTCGAAGCGCAGCCAGCGCGCCAGTGGCACGGGGTCGCAGCTGGCGATGTCGGCGGCAAAGCGGCCGTCCCACACGCACAGCTGGTCGGTGCGGATGCTGTTCAGGTCGACCACCAGCGGCACGCTGGCGACGGTGAGGTTCACATGCGCCTGCGTCGGCTTGAAGTACAGCAGGCGGTTGCGCCGCGAGAGGTCGAACAGCCGGTCGCGCAGGTGCAGCTGGATCGCCTGGCGGCGCTGGCCTGCGCCGTCCCTTGCCGGTGCGATGCGGTCCAGGCCGAGGTCGACGGGCTGGTCGCGGTAGGTCTCGAGGCGGCGGATGACCGAGGGCAGGTCGCGTGCGCGCTCGTGGCGGTCGAGCGCGGTCATCTCGAAGATCACGGCGGCCACCACCGGGTGCAGCCGGCGGTTCAGCTCGAACAGGTTGCCGCGGTGCGTGGCAAAGCGGGTCAGGTCGTCGCCGTCGGTGAAGTCGAGCCCGCAGGACAGGCTGGCCAGCACCTGGCCCAGGCACAGGATGTCGCCGAGCGCGTCGTGGTGGCCCAGGCGCAGCTCCCACGCGGCGTAGCCGGGCAGGTAGACGGGGCGCGTGGGCACGGTGTCGGGCCCGGCCTCGGGCATCACCGCAAGGTTCTCGAGCGCGACGCCGGCGTCGGCATCGACGGTCAGGCGCGTTTCGCCGACCACGCGCAGCACGGAGGCGGCGGGTTGTTCGAGTGGCGCGATGGCCTCGGGGTGGCGACGTGGTGCCGTGCCTTCAGGCTGGACGAGTGCCAGCGCGGGTTCGGCGGGCGCGTCGGTCACGCGGTAGGCGAAGGCGTTGCCGAGCGCGGCGACGTGGCCGAGTTCGTGCAGGGCCGAGACCTCGCGCAGCAGCGGCAGCACGAGCTTGAGCACGTCGTCGGTCTGCAGGCCGCCGTGGGCCTCGGCGGTGGCGAGCAGTTGCAGGAGCGGGGCGGGAGCGAGGGTCATGCGGCGGCGGCCTGCGAAGAAGACGACGGGGTGGTGGCGGCCTTGTCGAGCAAGGCGGCGGCGTCGCGCTTGACGCGGGTGAAGTTGCGCTTGGACAGGCCCAGGTCCTTCAGCACGCGCTGTTCGAAGGGCGTGTCGCAGCCGAGCGCATCGGCCAGGCCCAGCGCGGCGGCGAGGGTGACGTCGTCCATCTCGGGATCGGCGGCGACGAAGTCGACCAGCACGCTGGCCAGGTAGTCGTGCAGGCCGGTGGGCGCGGGCTCGGGCGGCGGCATCGCCGACGTGGGCGCTGCGAAGTCGGGGAAGAAGCGGCGCGCATGCGCCAGCAGCGAGTCCGACTGCAGCACGGGCCGTTGCAGCAGCTGCGCCAGGGTGCCGCGCGTGAGCGCGCTCACACGCTGCTGGCCGAGCATGTCGAGCGTGCCCAGGTCGAGCGGGCCTTCGAGCGCGGCGGCCAGCCATTCGTCGGCGTCGTGCTCGCGGCCGGCCCACAGGCGCAGCGCGCGGGCGCGCACGAACACCTCGGGGTGGCTCACGCCGCGCGTCTGCAGCGCCTTGTTGCCGGGATCGGCGCAGATTTCTTCGGCCTGCGCCAGGTAGCTCGCCACGTTGACCTGCGTGAGGCCGGTCTCGATCTTGATGAGCGCACTTACGGCGGGCTCGAGCGCGCCGCAGGCCACGCAGCCGCCGCGGTCGGCAAAAGCCTCGGTGTACAGCGCATGGCGCCGCGCGGCCTGCAGGTGGCTCGCGTCGGCGCGCGGGTCGGCCGCCGTGGCGTGCAGCAGGCGGTCGACGACGTGGTGCTTGCCGCCGTCGCGCTCCCACAGCAGGTAGTGCGCCAGCTCGTGGCCGAGCACGGCTTGGCGCTCGGGCGACTGCAGCTTTTCGAGCAGCGGGCCCGAGAGCACGATGTGCGCCTCGCCCGGCACGACGTAGATCGCGGCGTTCATGGCCGCGCCGTCGCCGGACGGGGCCTGGTAGAGCGTGATGCGCGCCGTGACGCCCAGCCGCTGCGCGGCCAGGGTGGCGTCCGCGTGCAGGTCGGGGTGCGCGTCGGCGTCGAGGCGGTAGGCGCTGCGCAGCAGCTCGGCGCGCATGGCGGCCGTGTGTTCTTCGCGCGCTTCGGCCGAAGCGGCCCAGCGCCAGGCCTCGGGTTCGTTCGCCTGGAGGTGGGCGGCCAGTGCCTGCTGGTAGGGCAGCGGCGTCAGGTCTTGGAGGCGAACGGCAGGGAAAGAGTCGACCATGTCAGGAGCGCCAGCAACAATGAGTTGCCGACGATCCTAAACGAGCGGGTGGTGTCGCTTGCAATCACCCACGATGTGGGTGACCGCAACTGTCAGCGCTTGGGCTTGAGCGTGACGATGAGCGACGGGAAGATGCGCCCGTCCGTGTCGCGCGGCAGCTTGTCGGTCTTGCGCAGGCCGCGTTCGGCCGCTTCGTCCCAGGCCGGCAGGCCGCTGGACTTGGCGAGCTTGACGCCGACGATGGTGCCGTCGGGTGCCAGTCGCACTTCGAACTCGGCCTCGGGGTTGCCGTTCACGCTGTCGGCATCGGGGAAGGTGATGTTCGGGCGCACGGCGGCAGCGATGCGGCCGGCATAGCCGCTGGACGGGCCGGACGAGCGCTGGGCGTTGCCCTTGGCATCGTCGCTGCCGCTGGCGCCCGCCAGGCCTTGCATGCGCTTGAGCGTCGCGGCGCGGTCGGCGGCGGCCTGCTTGGCGGCCGCTTCCGCCTTCTTCGCTTCGGCCTGCTTGGCTTCGGCTTCCTGCTGCTTCTTCTGCTCGGCCAGCTTCTTCTGCTGCTCTTTCTTGCGCTCGGCTTCGTCCTCGGCGCGCTCCTTGGCCTCGAGCTCCTTCTTCTTTTGCTGCTGCACGCGCTGCTGCTCGAGCTCGCGCTCCTTCTGCGCCTTCTGTTCCTTGAGCTTCTTCTCGCGCTCCAGCGCGATGTCGGGCGCAGGGGCGGGCGCCGGCTCGGGCGGCTTGACGGCCGGGGGAGGCGGCGGGGGCGGAGCGGGTGCAGGCGGCGGCGGTGCGGGCACGGGCGCCGGCGGCTCCGGCACCGACAGGCGCGGGGCGGCCTGCATCACCGTGGTGGACCACAGCTCTGCATCGACTGCGCCATCGTCGGCTTCGCTGCGCCAGCGTACGCCCCAGGTCAGGGCGGCGATCAGCAGCGCATGGGCAATGAGGGCGAGCGCAACCGCGCGGGGCGTGCCGCGTTGCGGCGGCGGCGCGAACTCGGGGCGATCCAGGGCGAGCGACATGCCTTATTTGCCGCCCGTGGTCGTGACCGACAGCCCCACGCGCTCGATGCCGCTGCGCTTGAGCTGGTTCATCGCCTTCACGACGGTTTCGTACTTCACCGACTTGTCGGCGCTGATGACCACGGGGCGCTGGGCGTCGCCGCCTTGCGCGGCCTTGGCCGCCGAGCCGATCTGCGTCATGGGAATCGACGCGCCGCCGGTGCCGGTGGACGGGTCTTTCTTGATCTGCACTTCGTCGTCGCTCTTGATGACGATCTCGATGGGCTTGTCCGGCTGCTTGTTGGCCCGATCGACCGTGGGCAGGTTGATCACGCTCGGCGTGATGAGCGGGGCCGTGACCATGAAGATGATCAGCAGCACCAGCATCACGTCGATGAACGGGACCATGTTGATCTCGTTGATCGTGCGGCGGCCGCGGCCCCGGGATGAAACGGCGGGCATGTCGTCGCGTCCTTTGTCTTGTGCGCGCCGCTCTTCAGCGGTTCGCGGCGGTGACCGAGGCGGCGGGCGTCACGGCGCCGGGGTTGGCCGAGAGGTTGCGCTGCAGGATGTTGGAGAACTCTTCGATGTAGGTCTCCAGGGCGATGGCGATCTTGTCGATCTCGCGCGCGAAGCGGTTGTAGCCGACCACCGCGGGAATGGCGGCGAACAGGCCGATGGCCGTGGCCACCAGCGCTTCGGCGATGCCGGGCGCCACGGTGGCCAGCGTCACCTGCGTGAGGGCGGCCAGGCCGGTGAAGGCATGCATGATCCCCCAGACCGTGCCGAACAGGCCCACGTACGGCGACACCGAACCGACGGTGGCCAGGAACGACAGGTTCTGCTCGGCCGCGTCGAGTTCGCGCTGGAAGCTCGCGCGCATGGCGCGGCGGGCGCCGTCGAGCAGCGTGGCCGCGTCGGTCACGTGGCGCTCGCGCAGCTTCTGGTACTCGCGCATGCCGGAGGCGAAGATGCGCTCCATGGGGCCGGCGAACTTGGCGTTCTGCGCGGCCGAGGCGAACAGCTCGTTCAGGCTGGTGCCCGACCAGAACTCGCGCTCGAAGTCGTCGTTGAGCACGCGGATGCGCTTGAGGGCGAAGTACTTGCGGATGATGGCGGCCCAGCTGGCGACCGACACGATCACCAGCAGCAGCACGACCAGTTGCACCACGAAGCTGGCGTGGAGCAGGAGATTGATGATGGAGAGATCTTGGTTCATGGCTTGAAAGGTTGAGTCATGGAGCCGCTGGAGTGCTCGAGGGTTCCCGAAACTTGGGCCGGAATGCGCGCAGGGCGCAAGGTGGCGGCGTCCACCCAGCCGATGCGGATCGTGCCTTCGCACAGCAAGACCGGTGCCGCGGCCCCGGTGCGTTCTTGCTCTGTTTTTGATAGCACGCGCTGACCGATTATCAACGACGCGGTGCCCAGTTGCCGCAGCTCGGCTGTAACCAGCAGTTCATCGTCCAGCCGCGAGGGCCGATGGTATTTGAGCTGCGTTTCGCTCACCACGAACTGGCCGCCGGTGGCTTCCTTGAGCTTGCGCTGCTCGACGCCCAGGGAGCGCAGCCACTCGGTGCGACCGCGCTCCATGAACTTCAGGTAGTTGGCGTAGAACACGATGCCGCCCGCATCGGTGTCTTCCCAGTAAACGCGGATCGGAAACTCGAAACTCATTGGGCGATCATGGCCCGCAGGCGCTCGACCGATTCCTGCAGGTGCGCCATCGAACTGGCGGTGGAGAAGCGCACGAACTTCGCGGTCTCTGCCGTGCCGAAGTCGCGGCCCGGCGTCACGGCCAGGTGGGCGCGCTTCATGGTCTCGAAGGCGAAGTCCCAGCTGCCCGAGATGCCGAGCTTGTCGGCCACGCTCGTGCAGTCGGCCCAGGCGTAGAAGGCGCCGTCGGGCACCACGGGCACGTTCAGGCCCAGCGCGTTCAGTTGCGGAATGAACCAGTCGCGGCGTGCCTTGAACTCGGCGCGGCGGCGTTCGTACTCGGCGATGCTCTCGGCCTCGAAGCAGGCCAGCGCGGCGTACTGCGACACTGTGCTCGCGCAGATGAAGAGGTTCTGCGCCAGGCGCTCGACCACCGGCACCAGCACTTCGGGCACCACCAGCCAGCCGAGGCGCCAGCCGGTCATGTTGAAGTACTTGCTGAAGCTGTTGATGCTGATGACGTTGTCGTCGATGGCCAGTGCCGTCTGCCCGAAGGCATCGTCGTACGACAGGCCCAGGTAGATCTCGTCGATCAGCGTGATGCCTCCGCGCTGCGACACCACCTCGTGGATGCGGCGCAGCTCGTCGGGCGCGATCGAGGTGCCGGTCGGGTTCGAGGGCGAGGCCAGCAGCACGCCGCGGGTCTTGTCGGTCCAGGCGGCTTCGACCTTGGCGGCGGTGAGCTGGAAGCGCTCCTCGGCCGTGGTCGGCACCAGCACGGCCTTGCCGTCTGCTGCGCTCACGAAGTGGCGGTTGCAGGGGTAGCTCGGGTCGGGCATCAGGATCTCGTCGCCCGATTCGATCAGCGCGAGGCAGGCCAGTTGCAGCGCGGCCGAGGCACCGGCCGTGACGACGATGCGGCGGGCCGGCACGTCGACATTGAAGCGCTGCTTGTACCAGCCGCTGATGCGCTCGCGCAGGTGGTCCAGGCCGGTGGCCTGCGTGTACTGCGTGGCGCCGGCGCGCACGGCGCGGGCGGCCGCTTCCTGCACGAGGGGCGGGGCGGTGAAGTCGGGCTCGCCGATGTTCAGGAAGATCATCGGACGGTCGGTGTGGGCCACTTCGCGTGCGAGCACACCAGCGGCTTTCGCCACCTCCATCACGTAAAACGGTTCGATGCGCTGCGCGCGCGTCGAGATCCTCATGGGCGCGCCTTGCCGGTGGCCCGGTCGGCTTCCACTTCAAGCGGGCGCAGCTGCGGTGCCAAGCCGTTGAGCACGGCGTTTACGTACTTGTGGCCGTCGGTGCCGCCGAATTCCTTGGCGAGTTCGATGCACTCGTTGAGCACCACACGCCAGGGCACGTCGGGGCAGTTTTGGAACTCGTACACGCCGATCCACATCACGGCGTGCTCGATGGGCGAGATTTCGGTGAACTTGCGGTCCAGCAGCGGCAGGATCAGTGCGTCGAGCTGTTCGGCGCCGTTGATCGAGCCGTGCAGCAGCGCGTCGTAGTGCGCCGCGTCGGCCTTGTGGAAGCCCGCGAGATCGCGCGTGAAATGGTCGATGTCGGTCGGGTCGTTGCGGCCCACCAGGTGCTGGTAGAGCGCCTGCAGCGCGAACTCGCGCGCGCGGCTGCGGTTCGACTTGGCCGCGGCCTTGCGTGCGCCCGTGCTGGTGAGGCCGGTGCGCGACTGGCGGGGCTTGGCGGACTTGGAGGTGTCTTCGGTCATGAAAGGGTGGCCAGCAGTTGTGCCATCTCGACCGCCACCTGGGCTGCGTCGCGGCCCTTGTCGGTCTGGCGGGCGACGGCCTGTTCGAGGTTTTCGGTCGTGAGGATCGCGTTGGCGATGGGCAGGCGGTAGTCGAGCGCGACGCGGCTCACGCTCGCGCCCGATTCGTTGGCCACCAGTTCGAAGTGGTAGGTCTCGCCGCGGATGATGCAGCCCAGCGCCACGAGCGCGTGGTAGCCGCCGCGCTCGGCGAGCGCCTGCAGTGCCACGGGCACTTCGAGCGCACCGGGCACCTGCACATGATGGATGTCGGAGGCGGCCACGCCGAGCGCCTCGAGCTCCGACAGGCAGGCCGTTGCCAGTGCGTCGGTGATGTCGGCATTGAAGCGCGCCTGCACGATGCCGATGCGCAGGCCTTTGCCGTTGAGGGTGATTTCGCCCTTGTTGGAACCTTGCATGGTCGTTCAGTCTTTCGTGAGGTAACCGGCGATCTCGAGGCCGAAGCCGGCGGCCATGCTCGGCATGCGACGCGGCGCGCCGAGCAGGTTCATCTTGTGCACGCCGCATTCGCGCAGGATCTGCGCGCCGATGCCGTAGTTGCGCAGGTCCATGCGACCGCGCTCGGGCGCTTGCGCGGGGCGCGCGGTGCCGTCGAACTGCGCGAGCAGCTCGGCCGCGGTTTCGCCGCAGTTCAGCAGCACGGCCACGCCCTTGCCTTCGTTCGCGATGTGCGAGAGGCTGGCGTCCAGGCTCCAGGAGTGCATCGGGCGGTTGACTTCGAGCGCGTCGAGCACCGACAGCGGCTCGTGCACGCGCACCGACACCGTCTCTTCGGGGGCCCACTGGCCGCGCACCAGTGCCAGGTGCACGCCGCGGCTGGGCTTGTCGATGAAGGCGTGGGCCGTGAAGGCGCCCCAGTTGGTTTGGATCTCGCGGCAGCCGACTTTTTCGACCAGCGATTCGACGCGGCTGCGGTGCTCGATGAGCGCGGCGATGGTGCCGATCTTGAGGCCGTGCTCGGCCGCGAAGATCTGCAGGTCGGGCAGGCGGGCCATCGTGCCGTCTTCGTTCATCACCTCGCAGATCACCGAGGCGGGCGAGCAGCCGGCCATGGCGGCCAGGTCGCAGCCGGCTTCGGTATGGCCGGCGCGCATGAGCACGCCGCCGTCCACCGCCTGCAGCGGGAAGATGTGGCCGGGCTGCACCAGGTCGGCGGCCACGGCGTTGCGTGCCACGGCGGCCTGCACGGTGCGGGCGCGGTCGGCGGCCGAGATGCCGGTGGTCACGCCTTCGGCCGCCTCGATGGAGACGGTGAAGGCGGTGGAATGCTTGGCGCCGTTGCGCTGGACCATCGGCGGCAGCTGCAGCCGCTCGCACATCTCGCGCGAGAGCGTGAGGCAGATCAGGCCGCGCGCGTGGCGGGCCATGAAGTTGATGGATTCGGCGGTGATGTGGTCGGCGGCGATGACGATGTCGCCTTCGTTCTCGCGGTCTTCCTCGTCCACGAGGATGACCATGCGGCCAGCGGCCAGCTCGGCCACGATGTCTTCGACCGGGGAGATCGGTGCGGGTGCACGGTCGGCGCGCGAGGCGCCGATCGGCGTGACGGAGGCGTTCATTTCGAAGTGTCCTTGGGAGACGTGGAAGACGTCAGAGAGGGGGTGAGCATGCCGGCCTGAAGCATGCGCTCCACGTAGCGCGCCACGGTGTCGATTTCGAGGTTGACCTTCGAGCCGGCCTTCAGGCCGCCGAGGGAGGTGTTTTCCACGGTGTGCGGGATCAGGTTGATGCTGACCTCGGCGCCATCGGCAATGTCGCTCACGCTGTTGACCGTGAGGCTCACGCCGTTGATGGTGATCGAGCCCTTGTAGGCCAGGAAGCGGGCGAGGGCAGGCGGTGCGACCACGCGCAGCTCCCAGCTTTCGCCGACCGGCGCGAAGAAGCTCACGTGGCCGATGCCGTCCACGTGGCCCGAGACGATGTGGCCGCCGAGGCGGTCGCTCGCGCGCAGGGCCTTCTCGAGGTTGATGCGGCTGCCTTCGTCGGTCAGGCCGGCCGTCTTGTCGAGGGACTCCGCGGAAATGTCGATGGTGAATTGCCCGCGTTCAGGTGCGAGCGTGGTGACCGTCATGCAGGCGCCGTTGAGCGCGATGCTGTCGCCGAGCCCGACGTCGTCGAGGTAGCCGTCGGGCACCTCGATGCTGAGTCGCTTGCCGTAGGAGGAGGAGGTGCCGAGGTCGTGGATGGCGGCGATGCGCCCCACGCCGGTGATGATTCCGGTGAACATTTCCACATTTTCGCAGACATCGAGGGGTCTTCGGCCCGAAGGGCCGGTTTGCGGCTGCGAATGTGCCGCGCCGCGCCGCGTCGGCGGCGGCTCAGAAGCGGTCGCGGCCGGCGACGCGCGCGACGATGCGCAGGTCGGGCCCCAGCATGTCCACCGACTTGAATTCGAGCGGCAGCGCGCCTGCGAGCGAGGTGAGTGGGCCTTCGGCATGCAGGTGGCTGGCGATGTCGAGTCCGCTGCCGATCAGCTTGGGCGCCAGGTACACCAGCAGCTCGTCCACGCAGCCTTCGCGCAGCAGCGAACCATTGAGCTTGTGGCCCGATTCGACGTGCAGCTCGTTGACGCCGCGCGCCGCGAGGTCCTGGAGCATCGCGGGCAGGTCGACCTTGCCGTGCAGGTTGGGCAGGCAGGTGATGGTGGCGCCGCGGGCTTCGAGCGCGGCTGCCTTTTCTTCGTTGTGGCGGCTGGCGGCGTAGATCCAGGCGGCGCGGCCAGCTATGAAAATGTGAGCGTCGGGCGAAGTCTGGAGATGGCTGTCGACCACCACGAGGTGGGGCTGGCGCGGTGTGTCGACCAGGCGCACGTCCAGGCGCGGGTTGTCTTCGAGCAGCGTGCCGACGCCGGTCAGCACGGCACCGGTGCGGGCCCGCCAGGCGTGGCCGTCGGCGCGCGCGGCCTCGCCGGTGATCCACTGGCTCACGCCGTTGTGCAGGCCGGTGCGGCCGTCGATCGAGGCGGCGATCTTCATTCGAACCCAGGGCTGCTGGCGGATCATGCGGCTGAAGAAGCCGATGTTGAGCTCGCGGGATTCGTCGGCGCCCGGGCCGACTTCGACCTCGACGCCTGCCGCGCGCAGCCGCTCGAAGCCTTGTCCCGCCACGAGCGGGTTCGGGTCGGCGAGCGAGGCCACGACGCGGCGCACGCCGGCGGCGATGAGCGCGTCGCAGCAGGGGCCGGTGCGGCCGTGGTGCGAGCAGGGTTCGAGCGTGACGTAGGCGGTGGCGCCCGCAGTCGAATGGCCCTGGGCCTGCGCGTCGCGCAGCGCCATCACTTCGGCATGCGGGCCGCCGGCCTGTTGCGTGTGGCCCTGGCCGATCACGTGGCCGTCGGCGTCGCATAGCACGCAGCCGACGCGGGGGTTCGGGTCGGTCAGGCGGATCGCGGAAGCGGCCAGCCGCAGGGCGGTGGCGATGTGGGAGGCGTCGTGTCGGGAAGAGGACATGCCGGGTTCGTTCACGCCTTCTCGGGGGTCAGATGTCGCGCAGCAGCTGCCGGAACTCGTCGACGTCCTCGAAGCTGCGGTACACCGAGGCAAAGCGCACGTAGGCGACCTTGTCGAGTTTCTTGAGTTCGCGCATCACGAGCTCACCGACTTTCGTCGAATCGATTTCGCGCAGTCCGCTGGCCAGCAGCTTTTGTTCGATGCGCAGCAGGGCGTTGTCGATCTGCTCGATGCTCACAGGGCGCTTGCGCAGCGCCAGCATCATCGAGGCGCGGACCTTGGTCGAGTCGAAGTCGGCGCGGCTGCCGTCCTTCTTGACCACGACGGGGAAGTTGACGTCGGGGCGCTCATACGTGGTGAAGCGCTTGTCGCAGGCGCTGCACTGGCGGCGCCTGCGGACGAAGTCGGCGTCTTCCGAAACGCGGGTCTCGACGACCTGCGTTTCGAGATGACCGCAAAAAGGGCATTTCATGCGGCCAGTGCTTCTCTTCTTCTATTTACGAAATCAACGGTAGACAGGGAAGCGGCTCGTCAAGGCGTGGACCTTGGCGCGCACCGCGTCGATGTTCGCCGCGTCGCGCGGGTTCTCGAGCACGTCGGCCACCAGGTTCGCCGTGATGCGGGCCTCTTCGTCCTTGAAGCCGCGCGTGGTCATGGCGGGGGTGCCGATGCGCACGCCGCTGGTGACCATCGGCTTTTCCGGGTCGTTGGGGATCGCGTTCTTGTTGATCGTCATGTGGGCGGCGCCCAGCACGGCTTCGGCTTCCTTGCCGGTGATGCCCTTCGAACGCAGGTCGACCAGCATGACGTGGCTTTCGGTGCGTCCGCTCACGATGCGCAGGCCGCGCGCGGTGAGGGTGTCGGCCACGATCTGGGCGTTCTTGACCACCTGTTGCTGGTAGGCCTTGAACTCGGGCGTCAGGGCTTCCTTGAACGCGACGGCCTTGGCGGCGATCACGTGCATCAGCGGGCCGCCTTGCAGGCCGGGGAAGATGGCGCTGTTGATCGCCTTCTCGTGCTGCGACTTCATCAGGATGATGCCGCCGCGCGGGCCGCGCAGGCTCTTGTGCGTGGTCGAGGTGACGATGTCGGCGTGCGGCACCGGGTTGGGGTACACGCCCGCGGCCACGAGGCCGGCGTAGTGGGCGATGTCGACCATGAAGATCGCGCCGACGTCCTTGGCGACCTTGGCGAAACGCTCGAAGTCGATGTGCAGCGAGTAGGCCGAGGCGCCCGCGATGATCAGCTTGGGCATGTGCTCATGCGCCTTGCGTTCCATCGCGTCGTAGTCGATGGCTTCGTTGGCGTCCAGGCCGTAGCTCACCACGTTGAACCACTTGCCGCTCATGTTCAGCGGCATGCCGTGGGTCAGGTGGCCGCCTTCGGCCAGGCTCATGCCCATGATGGTGTCGCCGGGCTTCAGGAAGGCGAGCATCACGGCTTCGTTGGCCGAGGCGCCGCAGTGCGGCTGCACGTTCGCGGCGTCGGCACCGAAGATCTGCTTGACGCGGTCGATGGCCAGTTGCTCGGCCACGTCGACGTGCTCGCAGCCGCCGTAGTAGCGCTTGCCCGGGTAGCCTTCGGCGTACTTGTTGGTGAGCTGCGAGCCCTGGGCCTGCATGACGGCCGGCGAGGCGTAGTTCTCGCTGGCGATCAGCTCGATGTGATGTTCCTGGCGCGCGTTTTCGGCTTGAATCGCGGCCCAGATTTCGGGATCGGTCTGTTCGACCAGGATATTGCGTTGGTACATGGCAGTCCTTTGAAGACGAGGTCCTTGTTCAACCAAACAAGGGCTGCCCAGGCGAACGGCTGAACGCCTGTTGTGGCCAGGCGGCACGCTTCCCAGTGGTATTCCACGTCAGCGCGTGGCACCTTTTTCAGGGTGCTGCGCCTATCGCCAGTCGCGTACAGGCCGAGTGTAGCGCAGGCCCGCACGCATCCGGGCGGGGAAGGCCGGCAAGGCCTCAGGAAACTGCGGAGAGCAGGGCGACCTTGGCCGGCTCGCTGCCGGTGGCGGGCTCTTCACCCGCGGGCTTGGCCGGTGCCACGACCGGAATCGGCTGTGCGCGCGCCGTGGTCGGCGGCGGCACGACCATCGTCGACGGCGCACGGCCGGCGGCGACCTGACGCAGGCGCTCGTGCTCGGCCAGCACCTTGGCGGCATAGCCGCCGTCGTCGTCGAGGTTGGCGGCGCCCACGTAGTAGCGCAGGCCGCCTTCGAGCGAGCCGGCGCGGGCGATGCATTCCTGCAGCACCTTCACGCCGACGCGCATGTTGGTCACGGGGTCGAAAGCGGTGAGCGTGCCGCCCGCGCTTTCGTACTTGTCGCCGTGCACGCGCGTCATGACCTGCATCAGGCCCTGGGCACCGACATGGCTTTGCGCGAACGGATTGAAGCTGGACTCGATGGCCATGATGGCCAGGATCAGCGTCGGGTCGAGCTTGGTGCGCTTGCCGATCTGGTAGGCCTCGGAGACCAGCACGCTCAGCGGCTCGGCCGCAACGCGGTACTTCTTGCTGAGCCAGTAGGCCACCGCCGCCTGCTGCTTGGGCAGCTCGTCGGGGCTCGCGGCCGTGGTGCGCTCGATGGCGGTCGGCTCGAGGTCCGTGGGTTCGGGCGCGGGCTTGCGCGACTGCAGCCAGCCCATCAGTTGCTCCTCGCCGGTCTTGCGCAGGTCGGGACGCGCCACGAGGGCGAGGGCCGCGAACACGATGGCCAGGCCGACCAGTGCAAACCCGTTGTGGGTGATTTCAAAAAAGCCGTCTGCCACATCGGACACGAAGGTCCGTAGCCCGCGGGCTGTGGCATCAAACGCCTTGCTCATCGCTTTTTTCCTTTCTGTGCGGCACCTGGCATGCAGCGCCTGAAAGGGCGGTGGATGAAGGCAGCGGCGCTTGGATTGGTATGTACGAATCAGGCTCCGCGCATGGAGGGGGTGTGGGGTAGGGAGCGCGGCGGCCTGATCACGCCGGTGGAATTCGGCAGCGGATTCAGGGAGGCCCTGCTGCGTCCGGCAGCAAGGGCAGGCGGGATTCTATCGTGGCTAAATACACGGTCAAGCATAAGGATTTTGTTTCATATGTTAATAAGTGCTTGAAGAATCCCCCCGTCCGAGGGGCTTCCAAGGGGGGAGGGTCTACGGGAAATCCCTTGGAAAAAGGGATTTGCAAAGGAAGGGTGAGACGCCTAATCTGGACGGGCCTGAGGTTTCAGGCGTTTTTCCGAAGTCAGGCAGTCCGAGGTGCAAGTCAAGGACTCGAACGATGGAGGACTCCACGGCGGCAATCTCTTGCTGCCAGCACGGCGGGAACCATTACTTCCGGTCGCGCGAATCGATGGCATGGGTTTTGAGCCCGCCATCAAGCCCGGTGACAAGACACTTCGTCGACTCACCGGGCTTTCTTGTTTTCGGGGCGCGCACTTTCGGCCTATCCATGCCGGCGGTGATTGCCTTCGCATCACAACGCCTCGCCAAAAGGGAACGCATTCACGTTTCGGCAGACTTTGTTGGCATCTGTTTGCGGCACACTTCTGCGGATGGATGCTGCTTCGATCAAACAGAACAAATGGGTGCGGCGTGGGGTCGTCGCGTTGCTGGTGGTGTTGGCCCTGTGGGCCATCGCGTGGCTGGCGGTGCCGCCGATCGCCAAGAGCCAGCTCCAGAAGATCGCGAGCGAAAAGCTGGGCCGGCAGGTCACCGTCGGCAAGATCGACTTCAAGCCCTGGACGCTCGAGCTCGCACTGAATGACCTGCGCATCGCCACCGCCGACGGCAAGCAGCCGCAGGTGGCCATCAAGCGCATCTATGCCGACGCCGAATTGCAATCGCTGTTCCGCCTGGCGCCCGTGATCGACGCGGTGACGGTCGAGGCGCCCGCCGTGCTGCTCACGCACCTGGCCGATGGCAAGTACGACATCGACGACATCCTGGCCAAGCTGGCCTCGGGCCCGCCGCCCGATCCGAAGGCCGAGCCCGCGCGCTTCGCGATCTACAACATCTCGATCAAGGACGGCGCGGTCGATTTCGACGACCAGACTGTGAAGCGCCGGCACGAGCTGCGCGGCTTCATGCTGAACGTGCCGTTCCTGAGCAACCTCGCCTCCAAGCGCGAGATCAAGACCGAGCCCAAGCTGGCCTTTGCGCTCAACGGCAGCCAGTTCGACTCGGCCGCCTTCACGACCCCGTTCGCGCAAAGCCGCAAGACCGACGCCCACGTGCAGTTCAAGGGGCTCGACCTCGTGCCCTACCTGGGCTACATCCCCGGCGGCCTGCCGGTGAAGCTGCAGGCCGGCAGCCTCGATGCCGACCTGAAGATCGATTTCCAGCAGACCAACACCATCGGCCTGAAGATCACCGGCACGGTCGAGGCCCACGGCGCCAAGCTGGGCGACGCCCGCGGGCGCGACCTGCTGGGCTTCGACTCGCTCAAGCTGGCGCTGGCCGACGTGCGGCCGCTGGAGTCGGTGTTCCACCTGAGCGAGGTCGCGCTGGCCAAGCCGCAGCTGGTGGTGGCGCGCGATGCTGCCGGCCAGCTCAACCTGATGGCCACCGACCCCGCGACCGGCGCGGCCGAAAAGGCGGCGCCGCTGCCCGCGCCCGCCGCCAGCGTCCCGGGCGGCAAGCCGGTCGCCGAGAAGCCCAAGCTCAAGGTGCAGGTCGACAAGATCGCGCTCGACGGCGGCCGTGTCGGCTGGCGCGACGAAACCGTCAAGCCCGCCGCGGCCATCGACCTCACCGACCTCGGCATCAACCTCACGGCCGTCACCTGGCCCATGGAAAAGCCCGCGCAGTTCGACGGCAGCACCGCCGTCGCGGGCGCCACGCTGAAGTTCAGGGGCAACGCCACCGACAAGGTCGCCGACGTGCAGACCGAGGTCGAGGCGCTGCCGCTGTCGCTGGCCGCGCCGTACCTGGCGCAGAGCCTGGAGCCCACGCTCGACGGCAAGCTCAGCGGCCAGATCGACGTGTCCTGGGCCCAGCCCGACCTGAAGTTCAAGGCGCGCCGCCTCGCCGCCGACGGCCTGGCGCTGACCCAGGCCAAGACCGCGCTGGCCAGCGTCGGCCGCTTCGAGCTGGTCGACGCCGAGGTCGACATGACGAAGCACACCTTGAACATCGCGTCGTTCACCGCGACCAACCCCAAGGTGAGCGTCGAGCGCGACAACGAGAAGCGCTGGATGTTCGAGCGCTGGCTCAAGACCCCGGCCGGCGGCGCCAAGGTGGCGGCGCCCAAGCCGGCCGACGCCGGCGCGGCGCGCCCCAACAGCGCCAACACCAAGCCCTGGGCGCTGACCCTGGGCACGCTGGCGGTCGACAACGGCAGCCTGTCCTATGCGGACAAGGCCGGCTCGGCGCCGGTGGCGATCGAGGTCACGGCCTTCAAGCTGCTGGCCCAGAAGATCGCACCCGACACCAACACCGTCTCGCCGCTGCAGGTGTCGGGCCGCATCGGCGCCGGCCGCCGCGCGGACCCGGGACGCTTCGACTACAAGGGCAACATCGTGCTCAAGCCGCTGGCGGCCGAGGGGCGGCTCGAGGTGGCGTCCTTCCCGGCGCATGCCTTCAAGGCCTACTACGCCGACGCGCTCAATGTGGACATCCGCCGAGCCTTCGCGAACTACCGCGGCACGGTGCGCTACGCGAGCGCACCGGCCGGCATGAGCCTGAAGCTGGCCGGCGACACCGCGCTGGACGACTTCCGCGCCAACAGCGTCTCGCTGACCCAGTCGCCGGGCTTCGACCGCGGCAACAGCCAGCTGCTGAGCTGGAAGACCCTGAGCCTGCGCGGCCTGCAGGTCAGCCTCGCACCCAACGCGGCCCCGACGGTGGACGTGCGCGAAACCACGCTGACCGACTTCTTCGCCCGCGTGATCGTCGACCCCTCCGGCCGCCTGAACCTGCTGAGCTTGACCAAGAAGGGCGAAGAAGCCTCGAAGGCCGCCGCGGCCGCCGCCACCGAAGCCAGCACCAGGAAGGGCCCGGGCGGCACGACCACCACGACCCGCGCGCCGGCCGCCTCGGCACCGCAGCGGGCTTCGGGCGGTGCGCCAGTGTCGTCCGAAGCCATGGTCGGCGGCGCGCCCGAGCCTGCGCCGGCCGCGTCCGCACCGGCCGTGGCTGCCGCGCCGGCAGCCGACAGCGGGCCGGCGCCGGTCATCAACTTCGGTCCGATGAGCCTGGTCAACGGCAAGATCGATTTCACCGACCTGTTCGTCAAGCCCAACTACTCGGCCGACCTGAGCGAACTGACCGGCAAGCTCAGTTCCTTCTCGTCGAACCCGCCGAACGGGCAGGGCGGTCGTCCGGCGCTGGCCGACCTCGAGTTGCGCGGCAAGGCGCAGCAGACCGCGGCGCTGGAAATCACCGGCAAGCTCAATCCGCTGGCCAAGCCGCTCGAACTCGACATCACGGCCAAGATGCGCGACCTCGACCTGGCGCCGCTGTCGCCGTACTCGGTGCGCTATGCGGGCCACGGCATCGAGCGCGGCAAGATGAGCATGGACGTCAACTACAAGATCGCGCCCGACGGCCAGCTCACCGCCACCAACAAGCTGGTGCTCAACCAGCTGAAGTTCGGCGACGAGGTGGCCGGCGCGCCCAACAGCCTGCCCGTGCGCCTGGCCGTGACGCTGCTGGCCGACCGCAACGGCGTGATCGATGTCGACCTGCCGCTGCGCGGCTCGCTCAACGACCCGCAGTTCAGCATCGGCCCGCTGATCTTCAAGGCGGTGGTCAACCTGATCGTCAAGGCCGTGACCGCGCCGTTCAGCCTGCTGACCGGCGGCTTGGGCGGTGGCGGCAGCGGCGACTCGAGCGCCATCACCTTCGAGCCTGGCAGTTCCACGCTCAGCAGCGGCGCCAAGGAAAGCCTGGACAAGGTCGTGAAGGCCCTGACCGAGCGGCCGACGCTGCAGATGACGGTGGTGGGTACCTCCAGCCTCGAAAAGGAACGCGACGCCTACCAGCGCCAGCGCCTGCGCCAGCTGACCCAGGCCGAGAAGCGCCGTGTCGCGGTGCGCGGCGGCCAGACCGGCACCGAGGTGGCGCCGGTGACCGATGCCGAATACCCGGAGCTGCTCACGGCCGTCTACAAGCGCTCCGACATCACCAAGCCGCGCAACATGGTCGGCCTGGCCAAGGACCTGCCGGTGAAGGAAATGGAAAACCTGCTGCTGGCCAGCGTGCCGGTCGACGAGGAATCGATGCGCCAGCTCGCCGTCGAGCGCGGCGCCGTGGTGCGCGACTACCTGCTGGCGCAGAAGCTGCCGAGCGAGCGCCTGTTCCTGGGGGCCGTGCGCACCACGGCCAGCGGCAACGACTGGAAGCCCGGCGCCGAGCTGAGCCTGACCATGAAATAGCCGGCGGGGCTTGGCTTTCGCCTCGCCTTGCCATATATCTTGCGGGCCCTTTTCAACCCGCTGAACGGTGCGCGCCGCAGTTCCGACACGGAATTCGGCGGGCTGTTCGCCAACTGGGTGAAAATGTCGATGTGCGCCGGCCTTTGCCGGCGCCTTCGCTTTCTCTACCAAGACAACGATTTCGCGCAGTGACCTCTACTTCTTCCAAGCCACACGACCTCCAGGCCCTCGACACGCTCACCGGCGGCGCCTTCACCGCGCCGACCTCGGGCGAGCGCGCCGCGCGCATCCGCGACTGGCTCGCGGGCAACCCTTCGTCCGAGCAGATGCAAGAGGTCTTCAAGGAGTTGAGCGGCCGCGACAAGGGTGCCGCGCGCCTGCTGCGCGAAAAGCTCGACGAAATCAAACGCGCCAAGGGCCAGGAAGCCATCGCCGCCGAATGGGCCCAGAAGGCCGAGACGCTGCTGGCGCAGTCCAAGCTCAACATCGCCGACGCACTGGCCTGGCAGCGTGACGCCGCCAAGGCCGGCGCGCCGCTGTCGCGCGAACCGCTGGCCGGGCTGAAGGCCCAGTTGGCCGAGCGCGTCAAGGGCATCGAAGACCTGCAGCACCGCGCGCAGGTCCACCGCGAAGCCGCCGTCCTGCTGGCGCAGCGCTTCGAAGTGCTGTCCACCAAGGGCTGGAAGGACGCCCAGGCCGCCGAGGAATCGCTGCGCGCCGACGTGACCCACTGGCAGCAGCAGGCCGCCGACATCGTGGCCGATGCCAACTGGAACAGCCTCGACGCCAAGTTCGCCCCTCAGCTCGAAGCCTCCAAGTCGCAGCTGCTCGTGGTGTCCGATTCGTTCCACGGCGCGCTGGCGCAGGCCGTTGCCGCCGCGGCCGATGCCGCCGCGCCGCTGCCGCCGGTGCCTGTGTGGGCCGACGAACTGCGCGCCGCGCGCGGCGAAGTGGTGGCGCCCAAGCCCGCCGCGCCCGCCCGTCCCGCCGCACCCAAGGTCGACCCGGCCGTGCGCGCCGCGGCGCAAGACGCCGTGCAGGCCGCCCTCGCCAAGCTCGAACAAGAAACCGCCGAAGGCCACGGCAAGGCCAGTGCCGGCGCCGCCGCTGCGCTGCGCGCCGTGCTCAAGGAACACGGCAAGCTGGTCGACGCGCCGCTCGAAGCCCGCGTGCATGCCGCACTGGTCGCCGCCGGCGAACTCGAAGGCTGGCAGCGCTGGAGCGCCGACAAGGTCCGCGAAGACCTCGTCGCCAAGGCCGAAGGCCTGCTCAAGCGCCCCGAAGGCCAGGCCCTTGGTGGCCGCAAGATGCAGGAAACCCTGCGCGCCCTGCGCGACCAGTGGAAGCAGGCCGACCAGGGCGGCGTGCCGAACCACGCGCTGTGGAAGCGTTTCGACGAAGCCTGCAACGAAGCCCACAAGGTCGTCGAGGCCTGGCTCGAGAAGGTGCGTGCCGATGCCGCCGAACACCGCGCCCTGCGCGTCGCGCTGATCGAAGAGGTCAAGGCCTGGGCCGCCGCGCATGCCGGCGCCACCGACCTGAAGGCGCACAACCGCGCGCTGCACCAGTTTGCCGACCGCTGGCGCGATGCCGGCCACGTGGGCGAGAAGGTGTTTGCCGAGCTGCAACCGCTGTGGAACGAAGCCTTCGGTGCTGCCCGTGCCCCGTTCGAAACCGCGCAGAAGGCCAGCGTCGAACGCCGCCAGGCCATGATCGCCGAGGCCACAGAGCTGGGCGCCCAGCCGATGCTGCGCATCGACGCCGTGAAGGCGCTGCAGCAGCGCTGGCAGCACGAGGCGCAGAGCGTGCCGCTCGACCGCCGCCACGAACAGAAGCTGTGGGACGCGTTCCGCGCACCCATCGACGAAGCCTTCAACCGCAAGACGGTCGAGCGCGAAAAGGCATCGGCCGCCATGAGCGAGCACGACCGCCATGTGCTCGAAGCCTCCAAGGCGCTCGACGCGGCCAATGCCGGCGGCGACGCACAGAAGATCCGCGCCGCCATCGCCGGCCTCGAGGCCGCACTGCGCGGTGAAGTGCCCGCGCCGGCACCCGCCACCACGAGCGACGGCCCCTCGGTCGGCGCGACCGGTGTCGAAGCCCCCGGCCAGGCTGCTGCCGAGTTCGGCGAAAGCGCCGAGCAGACGCCGGGTTCGAGCGATGCCGAAGCCACGCCGTCCGCACCCGCGGCAGCAGTGGCCGACGCGCCCGACCTGGTCGCTCCCGCAGACGGCGCCGATGCCTCGGCCCGCAGCGATAGCGCCGCGCACGAAGCAGGTGAAGCCGCAAGCGTCGCGCCGGCCGCGCCGCCGAAGCCCGCACCCAAGCCCGTGGTCGCCATGCGTGGCGACGACCGGCCCAGCAGCAAGAAGGCCGAAGCAGCACCGGCCGCTCGCGGCACGGGCCGCTTCGGTGATCGCCGCGACGGCGGTCACCCCGGAGCCGGCGGCCCCGGCCGTCCGAACGACCGCGGCGGCCCGCGTCCCGATGCCCGTGGTGGCGATCGCGGCGCGCCGGGCGGTGGCCGTTTCGGCGACCGTCCGCCGCGCGAAGACCGCGGCCCGCGCTTGGGCGATGCCGCCTTCCGCGCGCAGCGCGAAGCGCTCGAGCGCGCCGACTTTGCGCTGCGCAAGCTGGCCGCGCAGGCCCATGGCGAAGCGCTCACGCAGGTGCTCGGCGCCTGGGAGCAGCGCGATGCCGCCCGCCTGCCGAGCGTGCAGGAACTGGGCCGCGCCGTGACGCCGGCCGTGCGCAGCCAGTGGTCGCAAGCCGTGGGTACCGCACCGACGGCCGCCGCGGGCGATGCCGCCGAAGCGCTGCTGCGCCTGGAGATGGCCGCCGAAGTGCCGACGCCCGCCGAGCAACTCGACGCACGCCGCGCGCTGCAGCTCAAGCTGCTGACGAAGCGCGGCGATCCGACGCCGGCCCAGACCTGGGGTCAGGACGCCGGCAAGGTGCTCGCCGCTGCGCACGACGCCGCCACCGCGCGCCGTCTGCAGAACGCGCTGAAGGCCTTGCTGCGCAAGTAAGGCGCCCGCGCGCGTTCATGAGAAGGAGCCCGCCGCGTGCGGGCTTTTTCATGTGTGTCGACCCGTCCCGGCTCAAGGCAATTTGGCCAGGATCTTGTCCATTTCTCCGGCGGTATAGGCGCGCAGGGAGCGCGTGCGCACATTGCCCTGCATGGCGATGGCCAGACTGAATGCACAGAGCGCCTGCTCGTCCTCGGACTCCAGCACACAGACCACATCGCAGTCGCCCATGGTCCAGAAGATCTCACGCATGTTGACGCCGAGCTTCTGGGCGGTTTCCTTGGCGGCGGCAGCGCGTTTGGTGGTTTCCTTGACGCTCTGGATGCCCTTGTCCGTGAAGCTCAGCATGCCGATATAGGTCACCATTTTCTGCTCCTGTGTTGTTATCCGCGGGGGCGAATCACATGAAGCAACGCCGCCCCCGATGGCGACGCTCCAGGTCATCAGGCGCGCAGCGACGCTGTGGAGGTCGATGGCCGCAGCGATGCTACGCCTGAGGCCTGCAAAGGCAAGGCGCTCCCGATCAGCGCCTACTCAGGACGAGGTATGCGGACCGCGATCGCGCGCGCAAGCAAGGAAACCAGATGTGAGGGGCGGTCAGGCCTGCGCAGGCCGAAAGAACGCATCGAAGAGAACCAGCACCGCCGGGAAGTCCCGCGCGAAGTTCGGGCGGTTCACGAAGTAGGCCTCGCAGGCCACCGCGAAGAACTCGCTGATCGAGGTTGCACCGTAATCGTCGAGCCAGGGCGGCTCGGCGCCGAAGCGCTCGGCGAGGATGGTCTTCTCGCGGAAGTCGTCGTAGGCCGGCTGCAGCACGGCCATCCAGGCCGCACGCGCCTCGCGTGCGCTGCGCCGGCCCATGAAGCCGGCCGGCAGCGGCGGGCAGCCGTCGGCGATGCCGTTGCGCATGTCGATCTTGTGGGCGAACTCGTGGATCACGACGTTGTAGCCGCCCTCGCTGCTGACGCTGCTCGCGAGCACGTCCTGCCAGCTGAGCATCACGGGGCCCTGGTCCATCGCCTCGCCGGCGACGACCTCTTCGTATTCGTGCACGACCAGCGCGTCATCGACGACCTTGCGCGGCGCCACCACCTCGGACGGGTGCACCACGATGCCGACGAAATCGTCGTACCAGTCGAGCCCGTCCTTCAGGTGCAGCACCGGCAGCACGGCCTGCGCCGCGATGGCCAGCGCCACCTCGTCGGTGATGACGAAGCCCTGCGTGCCATGGAATTCCTTGTCCCGCAGGAACTCGGCCGCGAGCGTGCGCAGCTGTTGCTGCTGCGCGGACGGCAACGCGCCCAGGAAGGCGTAGCGCGTGAGCGTGGCGCGCCAGGCGGCGTCGGGAATCGGGGGCAGGGTGCGCAGCCGGCGCAGCCACTTGAACATCGGCGTTCGGTGTGCTTACCGCAGGTCGACGCGCTGCGCGCCGGCGGCCGACAGGCACAGCAGTTGCGCGCGCGCCGGATGGGCGGCGGCGTCCCAATCGCTCAGCACGATGCGACGCAGGCCGTGGCCCAGGTCGTGGACGGCGGGGCGGTGGGTGTGGCCATGGATCAGCGCGCTGGCGCCCGCGTGCTGCAGCCATTGGCGGGCAGCGTGGGCGTCCACGTCGGCCCAGAGGGCCGAGGGGTCGCGCTTGCGGTCTTCGCTCTGTGCGCGGATGGCGCGGGCAAGCGCGCGGCGCTCTTCCAGCGGGCGCGCGAGGAACGCGGCCTGCCATTCGGGCGTGCGCACCTGGGCGCGAAACTGGAGGTAGTCGGTGTCTTCGAGGCAGAGCGCGTCGCCATGGCTCAGCAGCCAGCGTTCGCCGTGCAGCACCAGCACCGTGGGGTCGTCGAGCAGCGTCAGGCCGCTTTGTGCGGCAAAGGCCTTGCCGACGAGGAAGTCGCGATTGCCGTGCATGAAGAACACCGGCATGCGCTGCGCGGTGCGCTGCAGCAGTTCGGCGCACTGCGCCTCGAAGCCGGGCTGGGCGGCGGCATCGTCGCCCACCCACACCTCGAACAGGTCGCCGAGGATGACCAGCGCATCGGCCGGCGTGGTCTGCAGGTAGCCCTGCCAGGCCTCGAAGGTGGCCAGCTCGCTGGCCTGCAGGTGCAAGTCGGAAATCAGGTCGACGGTGCGCCACGCGGGCGGCGCCACCAGCTCGGAGAAAGCCGGGTTCGCCACCGGGGTCATGCCGCTGCGCCGTGCCTGAAGTGCATCACTCGACAGTGACGACTGCCTTTTCGATCACGACGTCCTCGAGGGGCACGTCGTCATGGAAGCCCTTGCGGCCCGTCTTCACGGCCTTGATCTTGTCGACGACATCGGTGCCGCCCGTGACCTTGCCGAACACCGCGTAGCCCCAGCCCTGGGCCGAGGGGGCGGTGTGGTTCAGGAAGCCGTTGTCGGCCACGTTGATGAAGAACTGGGCGGTGGCCGAGTGCGGTGCGCTCGTGCGGGCCATGGCCACGGTGTAGTTGGCGTTCTTGAGGCCGTTGTTGGCTTCGTTCTCGATCTCGGCGCCGGTGGGCTTTTGCTTCATGCCGGGCTCGAAACCGCCGCCTTGCACCATGAAGCCGGGGATCACGCGGTGGAACACCGTGTTGTCGTAGTGGCCCTTCTTCACGTACTCGATGAAGTTGGCGGTCGACTTCGGTGCCTTCACGCCGTCGAGTTCGAGCGTGATGACGCCGTAGTTCTTGATGTGCAGTTCGACTTGGGGGTTGCTCATGAGTTAGCTCCTTTTTCGGAAACGGGATTACTTCGCCAGCGTGGCGGACTTGATGGTGAGGGTTTCGACGGGCACGTTCTGCATGCCGCCCTTGTTGCCGGTCTGCACGGCGCGGATCTTGTCGACCACGTCGGTGCCGGCGACGACCTTGCCGAACACGGTGTAGCCGTAGCCGTCGGGGTTGGGCGCGTTGAGCGAATCGTTGTTCTTCACGTTGATGAAGAACTGCGAGGTGGCCGAATTGGGGTTGCCGGTGCGGGCCATCGCGATCGTGTACTTGTCGTTCTTCAGGCCGTTGTTGGCCTCGAGCGGGATCGGCGGGCGCGTGGGCTTTTGCTGCATGTCGGCCGTGAAGCCGCCGCCCTGGATCATGAAGCCGTCGATGACGCGGTGGAACACCGTGCCGTCGTAGTGCTTGTCCTTGACGTACTGCAGGAAGTTTTCGACCGTCTTGGGGGCCTTGGCCGCATCGAGCTCGACCACGATGTCGCCCGCCGAGGTGGCGAGCTTGACGCGCGGCGCCGCCTGCTGGGCGTGCGCGCCGGCGGCGGCACCGAGGGCCAGGGCCGCGGCCAGTGCGAGGGCGCCGCGGCGGCTGAAACGGGAAAGTGCAGAGGTCGTCAAATGAGGCTCCGTGTGCGGGTGGAGGGGAGGGCGGTGGGCCTGCGATGGCGCAGGTTGGGAGGCAACTGTGTGCGCACCGCCGGATTGCAAGAGGCTGTTACTTGGTCGTGCGGCCCACAGGCTTGCGCACTTCGGGCGGCGCGGCCGGCAGCACGGCCGCATCGGCCGCGGCCTTGGGCGTGAAGATCTGGCGGATCAGCGCGAGCTTGGGCGCGACGCTCGCATTGGTGGTGGCGAACTGCTGGGCGCGCTGGTATTCCTGGGCCGCCAGGCGTGCATACACGTCGCCGAGGTTCTCGTGCGCGGTGGCGTAGTTGGGGCTGAGCTTGAGCGCGGTTTCGAGCGCGGCGCGGGCCTGGTCGAACTTGCTTTGCGACGCGTACAGGGCCGCGAGGTTGTTGTACGGCTCGGGCAGTTCAGGGAAGTCCTGCGTGAGCTGCGTGAACGCGGTGATCGCGTCGGCGGTCTTGTTCTGCTCGGTGAGGATCACGCCGCGCAGGAAGCGCATCTGCGGGTCGCGCGGCTTGCCGGCGATGTAGGTGTCGGCCTTGGCCAGCGCCTCGGCGGACTTGCCCTGGCGCAGCAGGAGGTTGACGTCGTCGTAGTCGTTGGCGTGCGCGGCGAAGCCCCACAGACCGAACAGCAGTGCAAAGGCGATGGGGAGTCTGGAGAACGCGGCGTGCTTCATGAAGCCTCGGCAGGATTGGGGGGGGAGCGGGGGCCTGGAGAACACCCGGATGCTGCGCGGCGGCAGCCGTTTATACTGCGTCGCATTGTAGCCGAGGGGCCACGTCGAACCCCTCGTAGCCACGCCCCCCGTCACCCCTGAAATACACCGTTGCTCGCCCGTACCGCACGTGCGCGAATCAACGCTTTCCGAGTCCCATGAGTCTGCGCATCTACAACACGCTGTCGCGTGAATTGGAGGATTTCTCCCCCCTGCAACCTGGACAGGTTCGCATGTACGTGTGCGGCATGACCGTCTATGACCTGTGCCACATCGGCCACGCCCGCATGATGATGGCGTTCGACGTGGTGCAGCGCTGGCTGCGCGCCAGCGGCTATGCCGTGACCTACGTGCGCAACATCACCGACATCGACGACAAGATCATCGCCCGTGCGGTCCAGCGCGGCATCACCATCCGCGCGCTGACCGACGAGGTGATCGCGGCCATGCACGAGGACATCGGTGCGCTGCGCATCGAGCCGCCCACCATCGAGCCGCGTGCCACCGAATACGTGCCGCAGATGCTCGGCATCATCGAGACGCTGGAACGCAAGGGCCTGGCCTACCGCTCGGACAACGGCGACGTGAACTACGCCGTGCGCAAGTTCCCCGGCTACGGCAAGCTCTCGGGCAAGTCGCTCGACGAACTGCACGCCGGCGAACGCGTCGCGGTGCTCGACGGCAAGCAGGACCCGCTCGACTTCGTGCTCTGGAAATCCGCCAAGCCGACCGAGCCTGACGACGCCAAGTGGGACAGCCCCTTCGGCACCGGCCGTCCGGGCTGGCACATCGAGTGCTCGGCCATGAGCTGCGCCACGCTCGGAGAGACCTTCGACATCCACGGGGGCGGCGCCGACCTGCAGTTCCCGCACCACGAGAACGAAATCGCGCAAAGCGAAGGCGCCAACGGCAAGCCGCTGTCGCGCTTCTGGGTGCACAACGGCTTCGTGCGCGTGGACAACGAGAAGATGTCCAAGAGCCTGGGCAACTTCTTCACCATCCGCGAAGTGCTGCAGAAGTACGACGCCGAGAGCCTGCGTTTCTTCCTCGTGCGCACGCATTACCGCAGCGCGCTGAACTACAGCGACGCGCACCTCGACGACGCGCGCAACTCACTCAAGCGCCTGTACACCGCGATCGACCTGGTGGCGCCCGCGACCGTGGTCATCGACTGGACGCAGCCCCACGCGGCGCGTTTCAAGGCGGCAATGGACGAGGACTTCGGTACGCCCGAAGCCATCGCCGTGCTGTTCGAGCTGGCCGGCGAAGTCAATCGCACGAAGTCTGCAGACACCGCAGGCCTGCTCAAGGCGCTGGCCGGCACGCTCGGGTTGCTGCAAGGCGATCCGAAGGCGTTCCTGCAGGCGGGCACCACGCTCGACGAAGCCACCATCCAGGCGAAGATCGATGCACGCGCGGCGGCCAAGGCGGCGAAGAATTTCGCCGAAGCCGATCGCATTCGGCAGGAACTCCTCGAGCAGGGCATCGTGCTCAAGGATTCGCCCACGGGAACGACCTGGGCGGCTGCACAGTGAACGGAACGACGAACCCCGTACCCGCCACCCAGCAGACCAGCGTGCGCATCTACACGCCGGACTATTGGGAGGAAGCCTGCAAGCACCTGGCCAAGAAAGACCGCGTGATGAAGCGGCTCATTCCGAAGTTCGGCGAGGCCTGCCTCGAATCGCGCGGCGACGCCTTCACCACGCTGGCGCGCAGCATCGTGGGCCAGCAGATCTCGGTGAAGGCCGCGCAGTCGACCTGGGACAAGTTCGCGGCGCTGCCGCGCAAGCTCACGCCGGCCAACGTGCTCAAGCTCAAGGTCGACGACATGCGCGGCGCCGGGTTGTCGGCGCGCAAGATCGAATACCTGGTCGACCTGGCCCTGAATTTCGATTCGGGCACCGTGCACGTCGATCGCTGGAAAGACATGTCGGACGAACTCATCATCGAGGAGCTCGTGGCCATCCGCGGCATCAGCCGCTGGACCGCCGAGATGTTCCTCATCTTCCACCTGATGCGCCCGAACGTGCTGCCGGTCGACGACCAGGGCCTGCTCAACGGCATCAGCGTGAACTATTTTTCGGGCGACCCGGTCAGCCGCAGCGATGCCCGCGATGTCGCCGTGGCCTGGGCGCCGTATTGCAGCGTGGCGACTTGGTATATTTGGCGATCGCTGGACCCCGTGCCGGTCGTTTACTAAGGATCACCCCCAGGCTTCGCGCACTTCGTGTCGCTTCGCCAACCCCCTTCGAGGGGGCAACACCGCAGGCCCGGCAAAGCCGGTTCCTCGGTGTTTCTGGAATAAATGCAAAAGAGCCGGATGGCCGGTCAATTGATGAAATAAACAGGAGAAGACGTTGGCGAAACGAACCTTCCTCGACTTCGAGCAGCCCATTGCTGAACTCGAAACAAAGATCGAAGAACTGCGTTATGTACAGACCGAATCGGCGGTCGACATCTCGGAAGAAATCGATCAGCTCGGCAAGAAAAGCCAGCAACTCACCAAAGACATCTACAGCGACCTGACGCCCTGGCAGATCACCAAGATCGCGCGGCATCCGGAGCGCCCGTACACGCTCGACTACGTCAACGAAATCTTCACGGACTTCGTCGAGCTGCATGGCGACCGCCATTTCTCGGACGACCTGTCGATCGTCGGTGGCCTGGCGCGCTTCAACGGCGTGCCCTGCATGGTGCTCGGTCACCAGAAGGGCCGCGACACGAAGGAGCGCACCGCGCGCAACTTCGGCATGAGCAAGCCCGAGGGTTACCGCAAGGCGCTGCGTCTCATGAAGACGGCCGAGAAATTCAAGCTGCCGGTGTTCACCTTCGTCGATACGCCCGGCGCCTACCCCGGCATCGACGCCGAAGAGCGCGGCCAGTCGGAAGCCATCGGCCGCAATATTTTCGAGATGGCGCAGCTCGAGGTACCCATCATCGTCACCATCATCGGTGAAGGCGGTTCGGGCGGCGCGCTGGCCATTTCGGTCGGCGACCAGCTCGTGATGCTGCAGTACTCGATCTACTCCGTGATCAGCCCCGAAGGCTGCGCGTCCATTCTCTGGAAGACCAGCGACAAGGCGCAGGAAGCGGCCGATGCACTGGGCATCACGGCGCACCGTCTGAAGGCGCTGGGCCTGGTCGACAAGATCGTCAACGAACCCGTCGGCGGCGCGCACCGCGACCATCGCCAGATGGCTGCATTCCTCAAGCGCGCGCTCAACGACGCCTTCCGCCAGGTCAGCGACCTGAAGACGAAGGAACTGCTGGACCGCCGCTACGAGCGCCTGCAGAGCTACGGCCGGTTCAACGACACCAAGGCCGACAACAGCCGCTGAGCGGCTTTCCCTTTTCCATCATGAGCGAAGCCTTCGAACGCGCCATGGCCGCGTTCGAACCGGCCTGCCTGCCGCTGGCCGTCGGCTTCAGCGGCGGTGCGGATTCGACCGCCTTGCTCGCGGCCTGCGCGGCGCGTTGGCCGGGGCAGGTGATCGCCTTTCACGTGCACCATGGCCTGCAGACAGCGGCCGACGACTTCGAGCGGCAGTGTGCGCAGGTCTGCGAACAGCTCGGCGTGCCGCTGGTGACGCACCGGGTCGACGCGCGGCATGCCTCAGGCGACAGTCCCGAGGATGCGGCACGACGCGCACGCTATCAGGCGTATGCCGCCATGGCGCAAGCCGATGGGGCGCGGCCTGCCGTGTCGTCCATTGCGCTGGGGCACCATGCCGACGACCAGGTCGAAACACTGCTGCTGGCGCTGTCCCGCGGCGCCGGCCTGCCGGGCCTGGCCGCGATGCCTGCGCATGCTGTGCGCGACGGATTGAACATCCATCGACCGTTGCTTGCGGTGCCGGTGGCCGATATCCGGGACTGGCTTGCGCACAAGCAGTTGCCGTGGATCGAAGACCCGAGCAACGCCGACGCACGCTACACCCGCAACCGCATTCGCGCCGTGCTGCTGCCTGCATTGGCAGAAGCCTTTCCCCAGTTCCGTGCCACCTTCGCGCGCAGCATCGGCCACGCGGCGCAGGCTCAGCAACTGCTGGGCGAACTGGCGACGCAAGACCTCGCCGCGGTAGGCGAGCCGCCCCAGATCCGACCGCTGCAGGCGCTGTCCCGCGCGCGGCAGGCCAACGTGCTACGTCACTGGCTGATGCAGTCGCACGGCTGCGCACCGAGTGCGGCGCAGCTCGACCAGCTGCTGGACCAGGTCCGCGCTTGCACCACGCGCGGCCACCGCATCCACCTCAAGGTGGGCGCGGGCTTTGCCGAGCGCAGGGGAGAGCGGCTGCATTGGTACAATGCCCCGCCCTCGCTGAAGACTTCGCTCTGACGGCTTGCAGGGCGCCGCTTTCCAGGCGGCCCTTTATCTTTCTCTGATTTCATCCATGGCATTGATCGTTCACAAATATGGCGGCACGTCGATGGGCTCGACCGAGCGCATCCGCAATGTCGCCAAGCGCGTCGCCAAATGGGCGCGTGCGGGTCACCAGATGATCGTGGTGCCCAGCGCCATGAGCGGCGAAACCAACCGCCTGCTCGGTCTTGCCAAGGAGCTCTCGCCGGGCAAACCCGGCGTGGCCTATCACCGCGAACTCGACATGCTCGCCGCCACCGGCGAACAGGCCTCGTCGGCACTGCTGGCAATGGCGCTGCAGGCCGAGGGCGCAGAGTCTGTGAGCTACGCGGGCTGGCAGGTGTCGGTGCGCACCGACAACTCGTACACCAAGGCCCGCATCGAGAGCATCGACGACGCCAAGGTGCGCGCCGACCTCGCGGCCGGCCGTGTCGTGGTCATCACCGGTTTCCAGGGCGTGGACGACGAGGGCAACATCACCACGCTGGGCCGTGGCGGCAGCGACACCTCGGCCGTGGCCATCGCAGCGGCCATGAAGGCCAGCGAGTGCCTGATCTACACCGACGTCGACGGCGTCTACACCACCGACCCGCGCGTCGAACCCGATGCGCGCCGCCTGACCACCGTGAGCTTCGAAGAGATGCTCGAGATGGCCAGCCTCGGCTCCAAGGTGCTGCAAATCCGCTCGGTGGAATTCGCCGGCAAGTACAAGGTGCCGCTGCGTGTGCTCTCGAGCTTCACCGCATGGGACATCGACATCAATGAAGAGGCCAAGTCCGGCACGCTGATCACTTTCGAGGAAGACGAAAACATGGAACAAGCCGTCGTATCCGGCATCGCATTCAATCGCGACGAAGCCAAGATCTCGGTGCTCGGCGTGCCCGACAAGCCGGGCATCGCGTACCACATCCTCGGTGCCGTGGCAGACGCCAACATCGAAGTCGACGTGATCATCCAGAACCTCAGCAAGGACGGCAAGACCGACTTCAGCTTCACCGTGCATCGCAACGAGTTCGCGCGCACGGTCGAGCTGCTGGAGTCGAAGGTGATGCCTTCGCTGGGCGCCACCGAAATCGTGGGTGACACCAAGATCTGCAAGGTCAGCATCGTGGGCATCGGCATGCGCAGCCACGTGGGTGTCGCGAGCAAGATGTTCCGTGTGTTGAGCGAAGAGGGCATCAACATCCAGATGATCTCGACCAGCGAAATCAAGACCTCGGTCGTGATCGACGAAAAATATATGGAATTGGCGGTGCGCGCACTGCATAAAGCGTTCGATCTGGACCAACCGAGCGCTTAAGTAATGGCATAATTGCGGTTGCTTTCAGGAACTGTGACCGAGTGGCCGAAGGTGCTCCCCTGCTAAGGGAGTATGGGGTGTAGAGCCTCATCGAGGGTTCGAATCCCTCCGGTTCCGCCAAAATGAAGAAGCCCCGTTGATCGTTTGATCGGCGGGGCTTTTTTCTTGCTCTGGGAATGCTGCCAGCATGGCTTTGAAGCCATCGGCGGCTTTTTTTTCGTCTTCGTTCTCCGACTCTGCGAGGTCTTCGGCCATCGCGGTCATGAACGCATGCACGGGGTCTTCTCCGAGGACGGCTCTGAGTTTTCCTCTCACGCGCCAGTTGCAGGGGCGTGTTCCCTGTTTCATTTGGATCAGTGTCGGCGCGGCCATGTCCAGTAGTTTTGCCAGTTTGGCTTGGCTGCCTGCGACTTTGGCTGCTGCTTCGATGAGTTCTTTTGCGTCCATGGGTGTAGCAATTTGCTTCTGGGTGTGATAGGCTGCTACCTATAGCAATTTGCTACTGGTAGCTGATTGCTCATTTTAGGAGCCGCCATGTCCCTTGCCCATATCTCATTCGCTGCTGAAGAGCGGCACATTGCCTGTCCTCCCCCACCTGCTTCGGCTAACGGCTCGGTCCTGAGCTTGGCGGCTCCTGCTGAGCCCGGGGTGGGGGTGGACACCTCTAGCGCTCGGGTTCGCGCCAGAGTTCGTAAGGGTCGGGCTGTGCAGCTTGATCTCTTCTCTCGGGCGGACGGCGGGTCTTCATCCGTTTCATCGTCCATGCAAGCGCGAGCACGGCTACGCCGAAAGCTAGTGATACGGCCAGCAGTAGGCCTAGGACCGGTGGTGCGTTCATTTCCGAAGGGTAGCGCGTAACTCGCCAGCTCGTAGCTCTGCGAGTCAGGGTTACCGGCTGGCACGTTCGCCAGTTCATCGCTCAAACCGGAGCCTATCCATGTCGAATTTTTCCTCCACCCTCCAAGTCCTCGTTATCGAGGAACAGACAGCAAAAAAGGTCAACCCGGACACGGGTCTGCCCAACAAGTGGAAGGTCGCACGCTGTGCGCTTCTCGATGACGCGGGCGAGGTCATCAACGTGGGTCGCCTGCGTGTTCCTCGCGACCTCGACGCCACCATCGCGCGCGGCACCTTCCGCGCTACCTTCGCCCTCGGTGTGCCGGACTGGGGTGACAGCAAGGGCGACATCATGGCCATGCTGACGGCCCTCACGCCCGTCCAGCTGCGTGCACAGCAGATCGGTGCTGCTGCCCCCGCTCCTGCTGTTTCGGGCACGTCCAAGATCTGACCGTGGTCCTCTCGTTTGAGACAGCCACCCTCGTGCTCTGCCTCTCGGTGGTGCTCTTGGGTGCTGGTGTCGGCTACTGCCGTCATCGTTGGGGCGCGTAATGACTGACCTGCAATTCGATCAGCTGCACGCCACGCTCAACGGCATTGGCGTCGTCATCATCTTTGCGCTCGGCTACATCGCGGGGCACATGCAATGACCAACCGGCTCATCGCATGGGCGCTGTTTCTCTCGTGCTGCTGGGGCGTCTACTCGTGGGCGCGCACGTGGAAAAACCCGTTCGCTGCGGTCCCTTCGGTCACCTCCGTCATGCCCGCGATGACGGACTGTAAAGAGGATTGCACGCAATGACCGGCATCGTTGCAGCGATGTTCGCCGCCTGGGCGCTCGGTTACGTCGCCGGCTGGAAGGTGCGCATGATCAAGGCGGCGTTCTATGCGGCGTAGCGGCGTGCCCCGGCTGTCCGAGCCCGTCGCTTTTCAGTTTGAAAAACTGGTGGGGCAAGCAGGGCGGTGGGCAACTTTTTTCGCAGAAAAAATTGTCCACGGCATCGCGCGTCAGTCGGAGTGTGGTCAACCCACGCACCCCGCAGGGGCTGTCCACACGCTTGACGTGTGGGCAGGTGGGTTGTCCACACGGGAGAGACTGGCGCGGCCTCTGAACACCCTTGCTCGCACCACAGCAAGCGGCGGTTCCCGAAGGAAACCGCAGGTTTCTGTAGGGAAGCGTCGCCGCCCCCACCGCGCGCTGCCGTCGTGCCGTGCCCATCGTCCTCGTTCTCTCCAGCCTTCAGCCGTGAGCGTTGCGTGCAGCGTTCATGGCCGCACGGTTGGTGCGGTTCAACCTCAACTAGGAGAAGTCAAGTGAACAAGTTTTCTCGTTTCGCCAAGCGTGCCGCTGCTGCGGTGGTTGCTGCTGGTGCCAGTGTTGCCGCGCTGGCTGCGGACCCCACCACCGCCCAAGAGGCTTTCGGTCAGGCCAGCACGGCCAATTCCGGCTTCGGCCCGGGCATGTGGGGTCTCGCAGCCGCGACGGTCGGCATCTTGATCGGCGTCAAGTGGATCAAGCGCGGTCGCGGCGCTGCCTAAGCCTCGGGCTTTTTCTGCTGCACACCCCTCGGGGTGTGTAGTGGTGAACGTCTGGAGCCCGTATGCATCGCTTAGCCCTCGTCCTTCTGGTACTCGCGCTCTCTGCGTGTGCCTCTTCGCATCGCTCTGCTGACCCTTTCAAGGATCGCATTCGCGCTTGTGGCACCGTCATCGGCACATGTGGGAGTCAGGTGTGGTGATGGTTTCTAGGTTGCTTCGATTCATCGCTGGCGCGATGCTCTTAGCTGCTTTTGGGAGTGCTCACGCGCTTTTGCCGGTGGCGCAGTGGCAGTATCGTCCCTACCCTGCGATGGGCATCGGCAACGGGCTCTATCCGTCGCCTGCTACGTTATGCGATGCCTATGCGGGCAAGCTGAAAGAAGTTCGGCAAGCTTCAAACCCGTCGCTGTCTGTTACGACGAGCGTGGCAAGTATCAGTTCGGCGGTCAATCCGGGTTCTTGTACGGTGACTGTTCGCTATGCCTCGGACAGTTCGGCGAATGAGACGCAAAATTTCGAGTGGGTCGGTAATCAATGTCCGGCATACAGCACGTCTGTCTCCGGAGGGTGTCAGTGCAACACTGGCTACAAGGAGAGTGGCGCTCAGTGTGTGCCGGACGTGAACAAGTGCACCCCGCAGATGAACAAGCCGCAAACGGTCAATTGGACGCTCGGCTGGACACGAACACCGGATGACAACGATTCGCGCTGGGTTGGTGGGCAAATGTCTGTGCCGCCGTCTGGTGGTATGGCATGTGTCGATGGCTGCGAAGTGGGGATCAACCTCACGTTGAGTGGTCCTCCGCAAAAGTCGCAGGTGCCGGGGGCGAACGGTCTCTATCGTGTGACGGCGCCGTTTGAGGGACTGGGGCGGGGCAGTGAGTGCACGCAGAACACCAAGGACACGGATAAGAGCACGCCGATCATGCCCTGCCCGGGTTATGTCGGTGAGGTTGATGGGAAGCTGGGTTGCTATGGCACAGCTGAGAAGCCGGTAACCACCGTGGATAAGCCTATGCCGGGTGGTCAAGCTCCGATTGCAGGGAACCCTCCAGCGGGCACGCCTGCGCCTGCTAGTAGCGGTGTCGGGCCGACGACGGGCGCAGGTCGTACCCCGACGACGGGCACGGGTGGCAACGATGGTGGGCCTGCAGCGGCGGCTACGGGTGGCAAGGGCGGCGGGGGAGGTGGCTCAGCGAGTGGTACTGGTACGACAAAGAACGCTGAGGGCAAAGAGGAGAAAGACCCATGTGGCGCGCCGGGTCAAGCTGTTTGCGCGGTGAAGGTTGACGAGAAGGGCATGCCTGAAGGTACGGGCACCACGTTTGACGATGCGAAGGCGAAGCTTGAAGAGACCAAGGGAAAGAATGAGCAGCAGCTAGCTAAGGCCTCAGGTCTGGGCGACAAGGGATTTCTGGAGCCTGCGCGCAATTTCTTTTGGGCGCCTCCCATTGCTGCATGTCAGGCGATGGTGTTGCCTCCCGTCTTCAACGGATTGAGTGTGGACCCTTGTGGTGTTGTGGATGGTGGTCGCACCATCATGGGTTTTCTTTGGGCTGCTGGTGGCCTGTTTTTGTGCCTCGGCATGATTAAAAGGAGCGTTTGATGCCATTGCTTGCTGCATTCATTGGGTCATTGGCCAGTGGGCTTGCGACTCTTCTGGCCACTCAGATGGCCTACACCACGGCATTGAAGGTTGCGGCTTACGCGACGTGGATCACCGTCGCTGCGGTCTTCTTTGCCTCGGTTTTCGTTTGCTGCTCGTCGCTGTATTCGATGATGAGTAATGCGTTCGGCACTGGTGGTGGGCAGAACAATTGGATTCAAATGTTCTGGGTTGGCCTTGGGATGTTCATCCCTGGCAATGCGAGTGCGGTGATCTCATGCGTTGCTTCGGTTTGGGTCGGTACGTCTGTGTGGCGCATTCAGCGTGTTGGTATCGAGAGTTTCTCGAAGTGAGGGCCGGTGATGTTGCTAGACCTCGCGTTGCTGCTCTTTGTGATGCTTCTTCTGGGCTGGTGCGGGATCATCCTCACGGCTTGTTTGCTGGCTCTCTGGGAGTCTCGTTATGAGTTGTGGCATGTGGCTCGGAACCTTTGGGCTCGTGGTGTTCGGAGCGTCGCTGCTAGCAGAGGTTGTTGCCGATACGCGCGACTACGTGCGGCGTGGATTCGTCGCTAGGCGTCCGGGGCGCTTCATGTTCCCTGGCTTCTTCGCGTTGCTGTTCTTTTACGTGCTCGGGTTGCTTGTGCAATGACCGACTACGCGCTGACCGGAAAGAAGGGCACCGGCAAGAGTAAGAACGCAGTCCGTCTCATCCGTGATAGATACCTGCGAAACAAGCGCAGGGTTGCGACGAACCTTGACATTGATCTGTTGCAGATGTTTGGGGCTCAATCGCGATGCACTTACGTTCGCGTGCCCGATAAGCCTAGTGCGTTCGATTTGCTTGCCGCTGGGCACGGGAACCCCGACACCTACGATGAAGATGAGAACGGGGGCATGTTCCTTGATGAGCTTGGCACGTGGCTCAACACCAGGACCTATGCTGACAAGGGCCGCGCTGATGTCCTTGATTTTTTCGCCCATGGTCGTAAGCATGGGTGGGATAACTGGTACATCATGCAGAACATCGGCCAGATCGATAAGCAGGTGCGCGAGTCGTTCATTGAGCAGACTGTGCGGCACACGCGATTCGACAAAGTGCGTGTGCCCTTCGTTGGTGGTCTGCTGTCGGCACTGTTTGGCGAGAAGGCGGGTTTTCTTCCTCGCTTCCACATGGCCGTGTATCGCATGGGCACGAACCCGCAGGATCTCGTTGCCAATCGCGCGACGTTCGTGGGCAAGGATCTGGAGAAGTGCTACGACACGCGGCAGGTCTTTCTCGTGGACTACCCCCATGGCACGCACTCGGTGCTGTCGCCCTGGCACACACACGGGCGCTATCTGGCTACGCCTGAGAAAACGTTATTGCAACGATGTGGCGAATGGGTTCGGGCCTTTCTCCATGTTGCGCCGCCCCCGCCGCTTGTGCGTCCGATCGCGAGGACACGGCCTGATGACGGCTGGTCTCGGGTTGCACGCCTGTGCCGATCCCTTTCTCCTGAACAGGCCCTCTGGGTCATGGCGAGGTATGCGCGGGCAAGTGGCGCGCGGTAGACCTGCGTTAGCGGGTCGGACGCGCGGCGCGCAGCGCCGCGCTAGATTTATCCAATAAACACTTTGGTACATCGGCGATTTCGACGCCACAAAGAGTGAGGCCCGCGACTGTCGGCAAACAGCCCGGGCCTCGTGACCACCACTAGGAGTAGTAGCGATGGCGATCATGATTCTCGACCACTTCGGGAAGTCGGTAAAGACTGCGGATTTTGTGTCTGGCCGCGCGCAGGGTGTGCGCGCTTACAGAGTCAAGCGCACTGGGCCGTTCAGGGTCAAGGGCCACGATCTTGGCAATGGACACCTCGAGGTGAGCTTTCGCCGCGGCGATGTGACGTATGAGCTCGACTGGAATCGCGTGATGATCCTCGACCATTTGGAGATGATGGATCGGTGGCGTGAAGAGTGCGAGGAGGAGCGCAGGCAGCGTGCCCTCAAGGTGGCCGCCAATCGCGCCAAAACGCGCGTTAGACAGCGTTGCAAGGCCATGGGGGCCGACACCTTGCTGACGCTCACGTACAAGGCCAATGAGACCGACCTGCAGCGTTGCAAAGCAGACCTCAAAGAGTTCAATCGCCGCATGCTGCGCGTGCTGCCTGATTTCTGCTTCATCGCGGCATTCGAGCACCAGGATCGTGGGGCATTGCATATCCACATGGCGACCCGTCGCATCCCGCGTGAGCTCAAGCGCTTCAATTCGACCGGGCAGGCGTACTACGTGAACAGCTACAACGTTATCCGGGCTGTGTGGCGCTCGGTCACCAAGGGGCGTCAAGGCAACATCGACGTGCAGCGCACCAAGCGCAATTCCACGCGCTCTCCGGCGCGCATCGCGACCTACATCGCCGGGTACATCATCAAAGAGTTCGCCGAGGGTGAGAAGTGGACCAACCGTTGGACCCAGTACGGGAAATGTGATGTGCCGGCGCCCGTCGACTTGGGCACCGTCGACAACGCTCTCGACGGGCTGACTACTGCCGTTGCTTGCCTGAACGGTGGCCACGTCATTGTTGATTTCGTTTTTTCGAAGTGGGGTGATTGGGGCTACATCTCGGCCGAGTCGCCTCCTAAGCGGAAGTCGTAAAACCCTGTTACATATGAGATATGGTTGTGGTGTCTCTGGGCCTAAGCGCGTAGGGGTTGGGCGTGTCTAGCGTTGGAGGTCGCGCCGTTGATCCCGCCTCGTGGAACGAGTTATGCCGATGATCGGATACGCGCGTGTGTCTACGCGTGAGCAGGAAACTGATTTGCAACTTGATGCTCTCCACCGAGCCGGTTGCGACGTTATTTTTCAGGAAAAGGCGAGCGGCGCGTCACAGCGAGGGCGGCCTGAGTTGGCGCGCTGCATTTCGTCGCTGACGCGGGGGGATGTGCTGGTGGTCTACAAGATAGACCGCATCGCGCGCAGTCTCTTCGATCTGCTCGACATATTGCGTCGGCTGGAGCGCGTCGGGGCGACTATCAAAAGCGTCACCGAGCCACTTGATACGACGAACAGCATGGGGGTCTTCGTCGTGCAGATACTGGGGGCTGTTGCCCAGTTGGAGCGGTCGATGATTCGTGAGCGATCTATTGCTGGCCAGCTCGCTGCCCGTGAACGGGGTAGGGTGCCAGGGCGAGTGCGGAACCTAGATCCCGAGACCGAGGCTCAGGTGGTTGCCGAATATCGCGTTGGAGGTGTGACGTACGGTGAGGTTGCGCGCAAGCACGGTGTTTCCGAGTCTGTTGTGAAGCGTGCGGTGTATCGCGTCACGAAGGGTCCGGACTACCTGAAGCGCGTCAAAATCTAGCGGCGAAAACATCCGGTTCCGCCAGGATTGGCTTCCTGATCACCTTGCAGTGATCAAACAGCCCAAAAGAGCCCCGCCAGTCGGGGCTTTTTTGCGTCCGCGCGCGACGCGTGCGCGTGGCTGCCCGCCGAAAAGGCGAGGCGATGTCTTCAGGACGGCTGCGGTTCGAGCGCGGACAGCGTCGCGATCGGCGCTGCGCCCACATGCAGTTCGCAAGGATCGCAAGGCACCGCAATCTGCCGGCCGTCGAAGCGCACCCGCACATGCGGATAGGTCGCTCCGGTGATGGTGCCGAGCCGGCCTTCGCAGACGACGCGATCGCCGCGACGGAACGACCGGCCGAACCGGAGCTTGATTTTTTCAAAACTCATTTCAGTGTCTCCTGGGTGTGCATCCGATGCTCAGCGCACCGGGTCGGGTTCGAGCGGTGGCCGCACGAGGGTCGCGGCCGTGTCCTGGAGGATCAGCGCGTGATCCGGGTCGTGGCTGAGGTAGGGGCTGGTCAGCAGCTGTCCGATCAGCCGGTCGAAGTGGTAGCGGACCTTGGCCGGCTCGGGGTGTGCGGCGTACAGCGCGCGCAGCATCGAGACGACGGCGCTGGTCTGCGTGGTCAGGACCTCCATGGAACCCAGGCGGCCCGCCGCTTCGAAAACTGCTTGTTGATCTGAGGGGGGCATCCGGGCCTCCTTTTTGGGGCGTTGGTGTGTCCAACGCAAAAAGAGGCTGAAAGGCTTACTTCGAGAGGCGTACTCCCCAGAATTGGTGATGCCTTGCCTTTGATTTGTGACTTATTTCACGAATTTCGATTCACTGCCGCTGAGCGGGCGCAGACCCCAACACCTCCGCCAGCACCCGCAAAGCGTCGGTCGCCAGGTCCGCAAAGCGCACCGAGCAGGCCAGCATGAGGTTCAGCGGCAGCCCGAAATCCTCGATCAGCGTGCCCTCGGGGTCGCGCAGGCTGCCGTCCGGGTCGCGGCCGACGACGCCGGCCGTGGCGGCGCGCTGCGCATAGGTGCCCGGCGGAACGCCATAGGCGGCTACCGGAAGACCCAGGGCGATGGCCACGCCGACCTCGAACACCGTGCCCGAGTCGGGCTCCAGCCCGCGAAACGGCGCGAGGTTGGCAATGACGCCGTCCGCCGACCGCAGCAGCTTCATGTTTTCCTCGTAGATCCGGCGCGCGGGGTCGGGGCCGGCCGCCTTGCCGTCGAACGGCGGCACGGCCGTCATGCCGAGCGCGTCGCAGGCCAGGGCCAGCGCGGCAAAGTACTGCGCGGCGTCGGGCCGGAACACGTCGGGGCCGGCAAGGTAGACCCGTGGACGCGTGGAAGAGGAGGGCATCTGTCGAGTATGCGACCGCCCCCGGCCAGCGCCAACGGGAAGGGCTGCGGCCCGGTTGGTTACTTCTTCATCGCCTTGACTTCGGCCATGCCCTTGCTTTCGTCTGCCTTGGCCTGCTTCACGCAGGTCGACTTGGCTTCGCCCTTCTGGTCGTCGCATCTTTCCTTGGCGACGCTGTAGGCCACTTCTACCTTGGCTTCGGCCACCTTGCGTGCGTTGCCGTCGCTGGGCTTCATCTTCTGGTCGAGCTCGGCCTTGGCGATCTTTTCCTTGCCCTTGGCTTCCTCGACGCAGACGTCCTTGGCGTTGTCCTTCATGGCATCGCAAGCGGCGCGGTCGGTCTTGTAGTCGGCCGAGATCTTGTCGCGGGCCGCCTTGTATTCGGCGACCGCCGGATCGACGGTGGCCGCGGGCGGCGGATTCACTTGCGCTTGCACCGACACAGCCGTGAGACAGGACACGGCAACGGCGCACATCCACATGAGCTTTCTTTGCATGGTCATCTCCTTGAAGGCGCCGGCGGTTGCCTCGTTGCGACAAGCGCAAGAGAACCGGCGCCCGAAAACCATCCTAGGAACCGACGGCGCGACAGCGGTAGGACGCCTCGCGAAGCCGCCGTCAGCGCATGCTGACGCTCAGTGGCCTTCCGTTGTAGCCTGCGCGCGCATCTCGCTGCGCAGGGCGCGCTGTCCCGAGGCCAGGGCGAGCTCGTAGCTCTCGACCGGGTCGAAGGCGCAGCGAAGGACGGTGGGATGCGCACCGTCGGTGTCGGTTTCGAGCAGCCGCCAGACAAAGGATCCGGGAGCCGGCTCGTCGATGATGAGTTCGATCGGATGTGTCATGGCCCCACCATGTCCGCTCGCGTGGTGCCTGTCTGTAGGCGAAGGCCGACCGATGCCGCGCCGCGTCGTCAGAACCCCCAGATCTGGTGATGGCCGCACAGTCGCTGCGAGGGGACACTGCAGCCTCGCGCGCGAAGCCTGGGTGATGATTCGGGCATGCTTGCCCCCTGTCCGAACGGTCCTGATGCCCGCTTTCCCTCCCCACCCCGACGGCCCGGCGATGACGCCGCCGCCCAGCCCCGACCTGCCGGCGCCCGTGCTCATCGTCGAGGACGACGCGCTGATGCAGCGGCGCATCGTCGGCATCCTGAACCAGCTGGGCTACGGCAACGACGTGCTGGTGCTCGCGGCCACGCTGGCCGATGCGCGCATCGAACTCGCGCGCCAGTCGTTCGCGCTGGCGTTGGTCGACCTGGGCCTGCCCGACGGCAACGGCGTGGAGCTGATCGCGCAGATGAGCGCGCCGACCGGTGCGGCAATGAGCGCCGACGACGGCCCCGGCATCCTCGTGATCTCCGCCTGGAGCACCGACGACCTCATCCTCAACGCGCTGCGCGCCGGCGCCACCGGCTACGTGCTCAAGGAGCGCGACGACCTGGAGTTGCTGCTGTCGATCCGCAGCGTGCTGCGCGGCGGGGCGCCGATCGATCCCTTCATCGCGCGCCGCATCCTCGACCTCACGCAGGCGCCGCCGGCCACGCCGGGGCGCGTCGGCGAAGATGTGCTGACCGCGCGCGAACTGCAGATCCTCCAGCTGGTTGCCGAAGGCCTGACCAACCGCGAGATAGCCGAGCAGATCTTCCTGTCGCGGCACACCGTCGAATGCCACATCAAGAACATCTACCGCAAGCTCACCGTTTCCTCGCGCACGCGCGCCGTTTTTGCAGCGCGTTCGCGTGGCTTGCTGGCCTGAGCCTGTGGTGGTTGTTCGCGCACACGGCATGGGCGGCCGAGGCGTGCGCGCCGCACATCGACAGCGTGCGGGCCGTGCGCGCCGCCGCCGGCGCGGGGCCTGAAGCACCGCCGCCCATCGACGGCTGGCAGCCGGTGACGCTGCCCGACCACTGGGCCAGGCGCTGGCCCGGCTTCGAAGGCATCGTGTGGTACCGCATCGACTGGCAACGCCCCTGCGCGGGCCGCGACGACGCGCCGCAGCTGGGCGTGGCCTTCGACTACCTGAGCATGGCCGGCGCGATCTCGCTGAACGACAACCTGCTCTGGCGCGACGCCAGCCTGGTCGAGCCGCTGAGCCGCAGCTGGAACACGCCGCGCGTCTTCTTCCTGCCGGCCGCCGCGTTGAACCCCGGCACCAACACGCTGTGGGTGCAGGTGGTGGGCGGCAGCATGTACGGCTCGGGGCTGGGCCGCGTGGTGCTCGGCCCGGCGGACGCGGCGGTGGCGTACCACGACGAACGCCGCCTGTTCGCGCGCGTGCTGCCCGCGGTCAACCTCGTCATCTCGATCACGCTGGGCTGCTTCTTCCTCGTGCTGTGGCTCATGCGCCGGCAAGAGGTCGCCTACGGCTGGTATGCGCTCAGCGCCATCGCCTGGCTGGTGTTCGCGAGCAACACCGTGGTCAGCACCCTGCCATGGCCGTTCGCCTCCACCGACGCCTGGTCGCGCTGGATCACGGCCTGGATGGTCCTGTACGTGAGCTGCTTTTGCATGTTCATGTGGCACTTCGGCGGCCAGCGCTTTCCGCGCCTGAGCCGCGCACTGTGGGCCGTGGCTGCGCTGGCCGTGGCGGCGATCGCACTGCTGCCGCAGCCCGCGCTGTCGGTCGCGACGCTGGCGGTGTTCATCGCGTACTCGCTGCTCTTCATGGCCGTGTGCGTGCAGTTCATCCTGCGCGCGCTCGATACGAAGAAAACCGAGCACCTGCTGCTGGCCTTGTGCGCCTTCGGCTTCCTGGTGGCCGCGGTGCACGACGCGCTGATGATCCTGCGCGTCATCGACGACCGTTTCGGCTACACCGTGGTCACGGCGCCGCTGATCATGATCGGCATGTCGCTGATCCTGGCGGGCGGCTTCACGCGCAGCCTGCGCCGCGTCGAGAACTTCAACGACGACCTCGCACGCGAAGTGCGCGGCGCGCGCACCGAGCTGGCCGACACGCTCAGCCGCGAACACCGGCTCGAACTCGACAACGTGCGGCTGCACGAGCGCCTGAGCGTGGCGCACGACCTGCACGACGGCCTGGGCAGTTCGCTGGTGCGCTCGATCGCGCTGGTGGAGCAGTCGGGCGAGGCGCTGCAGCGGCCGCAGTACCTGTCGATGTTCAAGTCGCTGCGCGACGACCTGCGCCAGATCATCGACACCCACAGCGGCGGCGCGGCCCCGGTCGCCGCCACGCCCACGCAATGGCTGGCGCCGATGCGCCACCGCTTCGGCCGCCTGTTCGAGGAGATGGGCGTGCGCAGCCACTGGCAGACGCCCGCGGCCTGGCCCTGTGCGCTGTCTGCGCGCCAGGTGCTGGGCCTCACGCGCCTGCTCGAGGAGGCGCTGGCCAACGTGGTGAAGCACAGCCGTGCGCGCACCCTGCGCGTGCAGCTGATGGCCGACGGCGAAGCGGGTGTGCTGCTGAGCGTCGAGGACGACGGCGTGGGCTTCGACGCGGTGACGGTCGCCTCATCGATCGGCGGGCTGGGCCTGCGCAGCATGCAGGCGCGCATGGCGCGCATCGGCGGCACGCTGCAGATCGACGCGGGCGATGGGGGCACGCGGCTGGCGGCGAGGGTGCAGGCACCCGTGACAGGCGCTGGCAGCAGCTGAGGCCCGCTGCGCGCGTGATCAGCGCGCCTTGCGGAACGCGCGCACCTCGGGCGCGGGGTGATCCTCGATGTGCTGTAGCAGGAAGTCCAGAAACTCCTGCGCCGACGGCGAGAGCCCCCGGTCCTTGTTGAGCCACACCTGGAACTTGCGGCTGAGCACGGGCGTGACGAGCGGACGGAATTCGAGCTGCTGGCGCTGGAGCAGCACGCCCGCATAGGGCAGACAGGTGGTCACGCCCAGGCCGTGCTCGACCATGCTCAGCGCCGTCGTCAGGAAGGCGACTTCATGCGTCGGGCTGAATTCGAGCCGGCCGGGCGATGCATACAGCTCGGCGCTGAGCAGCTGCGTGTACTCGCCCTGCAGCGAGATCACGGGGTAGCGGACCAGGTCGCTCCAGGCGACCCGCTGCTTTTTGGTCAGCGGATGCCCCGGGGGCAGCACCGCCAGAAAGGGCAGGGTGAAGAGCGTGCGCGCCACCACGTTGGCAGGGGCGTCGCGCTCGGGGCCGATGGCCAGGTCCACGTCGCCGTTGATGAGCCGGCCCAGCACGCTTTCGACCATCGAGTCCTGCAGGCGCACGCGGATGCCGGGGTACTTCCGGGCGAAGGCGGCCATGATTTCCGGCATGACCGTGCACGCCATCACCTGCGGCACCGCGATGCGCACGGTACCGGTGCGCAACTCGCGCAGGTCGGACACCGCATCGAGCGCCATGCCCAGGTCCTGGAGGATGCGCTCGGCCATCGGCAGGAACACCTCGCCCGCGCTGGAGAGCTGCAGCTTGCGCGTCGTGCGATGAAGCATCTGCACGCCCAGGTTCGACTCCAGGTCCTTGATGAGGCCGCTCAGCGCCGACTGCGTGATGTGCAGCCGCAAAGCCGCTTCGGTCACGCTGCCGGCGCGGGCCACCGCGATGAAGGCGCGCAATTGGCGCAACGTGACATTCATCGGTTTGTCCGATAAGTGGGAAAGAAATATCTGATTGAACCATGAATGAAGCTCGCATCCAATCGCAGCGCCATCACAACAACCACTGCCAGGAGACATCGTTCATGCCCGTTTCTCATCGCCTTGCGCGCCGCGGTTTTCTTTCGCTCGCGGCCGCTGCCCTTGCTTTCGCGGGGGCTCCCGCGCAAGCGCAGGCGCAGGCCTTTCCGTCCAAGCCGATCAAGTGGATCGTCGGCTACCCCGCCGGCGGCGGCAGCGACTTCCTGGCCCGCACCATCGGCGCGCAGATGTCGGTCCAGGCCGGCCAGCCGGTGATCGTCGACAACCGGGCCGGTGCCGGCGCCATCATCGGCGCCGAGGTCACGGCCCGGTCGCCGGGCGATGGCTACACCGTGTTCACGGCCGACAACGGCGTGCTCGTGTACAACCCCGCGCTCTACAAGAAGCTGCCCTACGCCGTCGACCGCGACTTCTCGATGCTCGGCCTGATGGCCCGCACGCCGCTCGTGCTGGTGGCGGCGCCGTCGACGAACCTCAAGACCATCGGCGCCCTGATGGAGCAGCTCAAGAGCAAGCCGGGCACGCTGTCGTACGCCTCGCCGGGCAACGGCAGCCCGCACCACCTGGCAATGGAGCTGTTCCTGAGCCGCAGCGGCCTGTCGACCATGCACGTGCCGTACCGCGGCGCCGCGCCCGCGCTGCAGGACGTGATGGGCGGGCAGGTGCCGCTGATGGTGGTGGACACCTCGTCGGGGCTCAGCGCCATCCAGTCGGGCAAGGTCATTCCGCTGATGGCCTTCAGCGCCAAGCGCCTGCCGATCCTGCCCGCCGTGCCCACGGTGGGCGAGCAGGGCTTCAAGGATTCGGAAGCCTACGCATGGCAGGGGCTGGTGGTGCCGGCCAGCACGCCCGCCGCGATCCAGGAGCGCCTTTCCAAGGAGATGCAGGCTGCGCTGGCCAACGAGGGCGTGCGCAAGAAGCTGCAGGAAGGCGGCTGGGAGCCGGTGCCGAGCGACAGCGTGCTGATGAAGACCTATGCCTTCGCCGAGACGAAGAAGTGGCACGCGCTGATCCGTGAGCGTGGCATCTCGCTGGACTGAAGACGCCGCCTCATGAGGGGGCGGGCCGCGGCGCGGCGGCGGTGTTGTAGCCTGTCGCCCCATGGATTCCCTCATCGCCGCCTCCGCGCGCGCGCTCGCTGCCGGCGACGCGCTGGGTGCCCTCAAGCGCGTGGCCCTGCGCGACGACCCGCCCGCGCTCGCGCTGCGCGGCATCGCCATGGCCCAGCTCGGCGAGCACCCGCGTGCGCGCGAGCTGCTGCGGCGTGCCGCGAGCGGCTTCGGTGCGCACGAAGAACTGGCGCGCGCACGTTGCGTCGTCGCCGAGGCCGAGGTGGCACTGGCGATGCGCGACCTGGGCGGCTCGCCGCGCGCGCTGACCGCGGCGGCCGCCACGCTCGAGGCGCGCGACGACCTGGCCAATGCGCTGCAGGCGCGGCTCATCGCGGCGCGCCGGCTGCTGCTGCTCGGCCGGCTCGACGAGGCCGCCGCCGCGCTGTCGCTGCTCGACGGGCACAGCCTGCCGCCGTTGCTGTCGGCGGTGGCCGAGCTGGCGTCGGCGGAGCTGGCCTTGCGTTCGCTGCGCACCGCCGCGGCACGCGCGGCGCTCGACCGCGCGCACGACGCGGCCTGGCGTGCGCGTGTGCCGGCGCTGCTGGCCGAGGTGGCGGAGGCGCGCGCCGCGCTCGAACGTCCCGCCGCACGGCGCATCGCTGCAAGCGGCGAGCAGGCCCTGCGCCTCGACGAAGTCGAAGCATTGCTTGCGTCCGATGCGCTCGTCGTCGATGCCTGCCGCCGCGGCGTCGGGGGCGGCGACACCTGGCGCTCGCTTGCACGCCGGCCCGTGCTGTTCTCGCTGGCGCGTGCGCTGGCTGCGGCCTGGCCCGGCGATGTCGACCGCGACGCGCTGATCGCCGACGCCTTCCGCACCCGCGACCCCGACGAAACGCACCGCGCGCGGTTGCGCGTCGAGATCGGCCGGCTGCGCGCGCTCGTCAAGCCGATGGCGCGCATCGAGGCCACGCCGCAGGGCTTCATCCTCCAACCTCTGGATGCGCGTCCGGTCGTGGTGCTGGCACCGCCCATCGACGGCGAGCAGGCCTCGCTGGTGGCGCTGCTGTCCGACGGCGCGGCCTGGTCGACCTCGGCGCTTGCGCTGGCCCTGGGCGCGAGCCAGCGCACCGTACAGCGCGCGCTGGCAGAGCTCGAGGCCGAACGGCGCGTGCGCGCCATCGGGCAGGCCAGGGCGCGCCGCTGGCTGGCCCCGCCGCTGGCGGGATTCACGACGATCTTGTTACTCCCCGCTGCGCTGCCGATTGAATAGAGTCGGGCTCATGCGCTACCCCTTGTGGCGCACCTACAGGAGCCCACCATGAGCAGTAGCAGTCAGAGCAAGAAGGCAGGCAAGGACCGTTTCGAAGGCGCGGTGCAGGCCGCGCAGATCGTGCGCGAGTACGGCCCGTTCGAAGGCGTGGAGCGCATCCACGGCGTGACGCACGACGGCCACCAGGTGTGGGCCGCCACCGGCGGGCAACTGGTCGCCTTCGACCCCGCGAGCGGCAAAGCCACGCGACGGATCGACGTCGCCTGCGACGCCGGCACCGCCTTCGACGGCACCTGCTTCTATCAGATCGTCGAGGCGCGCATCGACAAGATCGACGCCGCCACGGGCAAGGTGCTGGCCTCGATTCCCGCGCCCGGCAACGGCTCCGACTCGGGCCTCACCTGGGCCGAAGGCAGCCTGTGGGTGGGCGAGTACCGCGACCGCAAGATCCACCAGATCGACCCGGCGACCGGCGCGATCCGCCGCACCATCGAGTCGAACCGCTTCGTCACCGGCGTGACCTGGGTCGACGGCGAACTCTGGCACGGCACCTGGGAAGGCGACCAGAGCGACATCCGCCGCATCGACCCCGCCAGCGGCGACGTGATCGCGCGGCTGGAAATGCCCAGCGGCGTCGGCGTGAGCGGCCTGGAGTCCGACGGCGCGGGGCTCTTCTACGCCGGCGACGGCCGGGCCAGCAAGGTCCGCGCGGTGCGGCGCCCGAAGACGGCCACGGCCTGAACGAAACGCAAGCCAAGGAGCACACCATGAACACCCCAGTGAATCACCCCGTCGTGACCCCCGAGCGCTGGATCGACGCGCGCAAGTCGTTGCTGGCGCGCGAAAAGGAGCTGACCCAGCTGCGTGATCGGATCGCCGAGGAGCGCCGCGCGCTGCCGTGGACCCGCGTCGAGAAGGTCTACGTCTTCGACACGCCTCAAGGCCGTCGCCCGCTGGCCGACCTGTTCGAAGGCCGTCGCCAACTGCTCGTACAGCACTTCATGTTCGGCCCCGACTGGGAGCAGGGCTGCCAGAGCTGCTCGTTCATGGCCGACCATTCCGACGGCATGCGCGTGCACCTCGCGCACCGCGACGTCACGCTGGTGGCCGTCTCGCGCGCGCCGCTGGCCCACATCGAGGCCTTCCGCCGGCGCATGGGCTGGCAGTTCGCCTGGGTCTCGTCGCACGACAACGACTTCAACCACGACTTCGGCGTGAGCTTCACGCCCGACGAAATGGCCAGCGGCGCGGTCGCCTACAACTACGTGAAGCAGCCGTTCCCGAGCGAGGAGGCGCCCGGCGTCAGCGTGTTCTTCAAGGACGACGCCGGCGACGTGTTCCACACCTACTCGACCTACGGTCGCGGCGTGGAAGTGATGATGGGCACGTACAACATGCTCGACCTCGTGCCCAAGGGCCGCGACGAGCACAACCCGTCCTACGCGATGGACTGGATTCGTCACCACGACCGCTACGAGCCCACGCCCGTTGCGGCGGCGGGTGGCTGCTGCCACGCGCAGTCGTAAAGAAGCGCGCGACCTGGCGTGCCGATCGGTCCGCACCATGGCAAGCCTCTGGCCCTGGCTGGCGGTGGCGGGAATGGGCGTCCTGCACGGCCTGAACCCCACCACCGGCTGGATGTTCGCCGCCGCGTGGGGCCTGCGTTCGCAAGACCGGGCGCAGGCGCTGCGGGCGCTGTGGCCGATCGGTGTCGGGCACGTCGCCTCAGTGGCGCTCGTGGTCGTCGCGGTGGCCTTCGGCCTGTCGATGGAGCGGGGCTTGCTGCAGTGGCTGGCCGGCGGGCTGATCGCGGTGGTCGCGCTCGTTCACCTGTCGGGGCGCCTGCCCGCCATGGCGCGTGCGCCGGCGGGGCATGCGGGGCTGGCGCTGTGGTCTTTCATGATGTCCACCGCGCACGGTGCCGGGCTGATGCTGGTGCCGGCGCTGATCCCGCTGTGCATGGGCGATGCAGCGAAGGGCGCGATGAGTGGTTCGCTCGTGCCGGCGCTCGCCGCCGTCGCGCTCCACACGGCGGCGATGCTGGCCACCACCGGGCTGATGGCCGTCGGCGCCGGGGCGGGCGTGGGCTGGCTGCGGCGCTTCACACGGCGATCACCTGCGATGCCGCACTGAACGCGCGATGCGCGCAAAGCGCATAAGCAAACGCGAAAACCGGCGTTCCATTCGAACGGCCTGCGGCGCAACACTCGAAAGCTCTCGACCCCACAGGCCTTCGGATGCCCGGTACCTTCACTTCCCCGCGCAAGCGGCTCGGCTTCTTCAGCCGGCTGCTCGACGATGCCCCCGCCGCCGAGCGCTACCGCCTTGTCACCGCGCAGATCGCCCACGCCGAGGCCTTCGGCTTCGATTCCGCGTGGGTGGCGCAGCACCATTTCCATGAGCACGAGGGCGGCCTGCCGTCGCCCTTCGTCTTCCTCGCCCACGTCGCCTCGCGCACGCGGCGCATCCGCCTGGGCACAGGCATCGTCACGCTGCCGCTGGAGAACGCGGTGCGCACGGCCGAAGACGCGATCGTGCTGGACCTGCTTTCGGGCGGCCGGCTCGAAGTGGGCGTCGGCACGGGCGGCACACCGGCGTCCTTCGCGGCCTTCGGGCTGGACAGCGACGACCGCGCAGCGCTGTTCGAGCGGCAGCTCGCCACGGTGCGCGACGCCTGGGCCGGCCGGCCGCTGCCCGGCGGCGACACGCTGTACCCGGCGGGCGCGCAACTGCTCGGCCGGCTCTGGCAGGCCACGTTCTCGGTGAGCGGCGGCACGCGCGCGGGCACGGCCGGCGACGGGCTGATGCTTTCGCGCACGCAGCCGCGTACCGCGCAGGCGCCCGATGCGCCGCTGGCCGATCTGCAGGACCCGATCATCGACGCCTACCTGGCCGCACTGCCGCCGGGCCGCACGCCGCGCATCGTGGGCTCGCGCAGCGTGTTCGTGGCGGACACCCGCAAGGAGGCGCTGCGCCTGGCCGAGGCCGGGCTGCGCCGCGCGGTGGTGCAAGCCGCCGCCACGGGGCAGATCGGCCTGGCCGACCGCGTCCGCACCGATGCGCCGCTCGAGCAGCTGATCGCCGCGTACGACGTGCATGTCGGCGCGCCCGACGACGTGATCGCCTCGCTGCGCGCCGACCGCACGCTCGCGCGCGTGACCGACCTCGTGTGCCAGGTGCATTCGGTCGATCCGCCGCACGCAGCCATCCTGCGTTCCATCGAACTGACCGCCACGGTCGTCGCACCGGCCCTGGGCTGGGCGCGCGACACGGGCGTGCCGGACCTTCAATCGCTTGCGCTTCTCTAGGCTGTTGCTTCCATGAATGCCGTTGTTTCTTCTTCTCCCGTTCCCGAGGCTGTCGACGTGATCGACCAGCTGGTGGGCATTGCGCCCGGCAGTGCGCTCGACCGCTTGCGCGCGCAGCGCGAGCAGGCGCGCACGCAGGCGCAGCAGAGCTACCTGGCGCTGTTCGCGCCGGCCGAGCCCGTGGCCGGTGACTTCGAGATCGCGGATCGCTTCGCCATCGCGGCCTTCGTCGCCGGATTGCACGGGCAGCCCGAGGTGGCGCGCCTCTATGCCGAGGCCTTGGCGGGGCAGGGCGTGGCGAGGGCCATCGAGGCCGAGGTCGCACGCGGTGCCGCGCAAGGGCCGTATGGCCACTATCCAGAAGGTCCGCTGAGCGTGGAAGACGCGGCCGGCCCGGTCTACGCCGTCGATGCGGCGCAGCGCGCGGTGCTGGGCGAACGGCTGTCGGCTGGCCTTGCGCATGCGCACCTGCTGGTCTTCCACCCGCGCGACGCCAGTCCGGCCGCATTGCAGGCGCTGCTCGATGCGGGATGGCGCACCACGGAGATCGTCACGTTGTCGCAGCTGGTGGCGTTCCTTGCGTTCCAGATCCGCGTCGTCATCGGCCTGCGCGCGCTGGCCACCCCTTCTGCATGAGCGCCCCATGAGCACCGAATCGACCCTGACCCATCCCGGCAACACGCATCCGCGCACCTTCACGCAGGCGCAGCTCGAATGGCTGCCCTGGCTTGAACCGCTGCCGGAGGACGAGCTGACCGAGCGCCACTACGCGGGCCTCGTCGACGCGTCGCGCGCCAAGTCGCCGTACTTCCGCCTGCTGGCGCGCGACCCCGACATCCTCGGCGCGCGCACGCGCACCGACAAGGACATCTTCTACAACCCCGACGCCGGCCTGCCACGCGCCGAGCGCGAGCTCTCGGCCGCCGCGGCCTCGCGCTTCAACGGCTGCATCTACTGCGCCTCGGTGCATGCGCGCTTCGCCTCGCATTTCTCGCAGCGCACGGACGACGTGCAGCGCCTGCTCGACGAGGGCGTGCAGGCCGACCTGGGCGCGCGCTGGAATGCGATCGTGCAGGCGTCGGTCGCGCTGTCGGCCACGCCATCGACCTTCGGGACCGCGCACGTCGACGCCTTGCGCGCACAGGGGCTGGACGACCTGGCGATTGCCGACGTCGTGCACGGCGCGGCCTTCTTCAACTGGGCCAACCGGTTGATGCTGTCGCTGGGCGAGCCGCAGGAGCCCGCTGCCGCCTAGGCGCGGATCACCGCGCGCAGATTTGTTGCGGCGGCAAGTGAGCGGGATCACAGTCGGGCGTGCGGCGTGCCCGTCGGTCGGCACGATGACCCGCATGCACACCGACGCTCCTGGGTACGCAACGACACGCCACGGCCGCGCGCCCGGCCCGGCATTCGGCAATCCTTTCGTCCGCTGCCGATGCGGACTGGCCGGCCTGGAACGCATCCACCGACGGTCGTGGATGAAGTTCCTGCCCGGCCTGCGCTTCTATCGCTGCAGCAGTTGCGGCAAGCCGCAACTGGCGCCGAAGCGCGCGGTGCGCGACGCGGTCATCGCGCACAGGAGCGAGCAACAGAACCTGCGCTAGCTGGTGTGGTATCCCGCAAATAGCTGGGCATGAAATCGCGCTTTTCACGCCAGGGCGGCGTTGCAAATCCTCGCCAGGACGCTGCTGGCGCTCAGGCGTCGTCGTCCGACGTCTTTGCCTGCAACTGCTGCTGGCGTTCGGCAATCGCCATGTCGCGCGCCACCTCGTAGCCGAGCGTGCGCACCGAGAACGAGCGGCTCACGCTGCCCTTGCCTGCCGTGTAGGTGATCGCCACCCAGTAGCCGGGATGGCCCGCGCGCGGCGTCTTGAACTGCACGCCGCTGATGCCGCTCGTGTTGTTGCGTCGCACGATCTCCGACTTCGAGCGCTTGGGCGGCAGTGTCGCTTCGTCGTCGGGCGGCGGGCGCCGGCGGATGGCTTCTTCGGCGGGGTGCAGCCGCGCGAGGCCGACCATGCGGCCGAGCTGGCGTTGCCGCTCGCCGATGGCATGCGCGCGGGCCGCGGGGCCCCAGTCGGCGAGGTCGAACTCGGCGCGCAGGATTTCCTCGTTGCCGAGGTAGGTCTTGGCCAACCAGGCCACCGGCTTGCCTTGTGCGGACAAGCGGCTGAAGACGCCGGGCTCGCCCGTCTTGTTGTTGCTGCGCAGGGTCTGCGCGCGGTCCTTGCGCGCGACCGGCGGATGCTCCTTCACGATGGTGTCGCGCCAGGCCTGGGCGCGTCGCAGCGCCTGCTGGGGGCCGCCGTAGCTGGCGTGGCCGAAGAGACGCGCGTAGCGCACGCCGTTTCGCACGAGCGACACCTCGAAGCCCCAGGGGCGGGGCGAAATGCCATACATGTCGACGGGGTTCGGAATTCCTTTGGGCATCGTCGGTGCTGTCCTTGTGTCAGGGCCGATGAAGGCGGCGTGTCATGGCGCTTCGGGGCTGTCGCCGTTCCAGGCACAGAGCTCGTCCGAGAGCTCGTGGGCGTCCGGCGGCAGGCTGCCGAAATCGGTCGAGGCGAAGGTCGGCGGCACGTGCACGCCCTGGTCGTCGCGGCGCACCAGCCCGCGGCTTTCCATGTCGCGCATGGTCTTGTTGACGACCTCGCGCGAGAGCCCCGAGTACGACGCGATCACCGCCTGGGTGATGCGCTTGTCGTAGCCGCCCGTGGCGGCCGGCGCCAGCTGCGTCAGCTCGTGCAGCACGCGGCTCACGAGGCTTTCGGACGACAGCGACGAGATGCGGCGCAGCTGCCCACGCACCATGGCGACGCGCTTCATCGCGATCTCCAGCAGGCCCATGGTCACCTCGGGGTACAGCGCGCACAGCCGGCGCACCGCGGCCACCGGCAGGTGGTAGACCGACGAGGGCAGGGCGGCCACCAGCGTCGAGGTGGCCTGGTAGCTGTTCTCGCCCAGCGAGGGGCCGAGGAAGAAATCGCCCCGGCGGATGAAGTCGGTCGTCACGTCCCTGTCGACCGCGCGCAGCAGGCCCGTGGCCACGCAGTAGATGCGGTCGGTGTGCGTGTCCGCCTGCAGCACGATCTCGTTGCGCCGGTAGGAATGCAGCGCGCTGCTGCGAATCAAGGCGGCGCGCTCGTCGGGCGGCACGCTGGCGATCAGGGGATGGAGATACATGGCCCAGGGGGTTGCGAGACCATCGGCGGTTCGTTCTCATGGGCGAATCCACGGGCGGCGGTCAAGGAACAGGACGGTGCGGCGCCCCCGGGGCGACTCGCCATCGGGCGCCCCTTCGCCGGGCCGGGCTGCGACGGGCTGAAGACGGCAAGGCCATCTCAGCCGGGCTGGAGCTGCGCGAACAGCGTGTCGATCCGGGCCCGTTCCTCGGCGCCTCGCAGACAGCGCTCGCGCAGCCACAGGGCATCTCCCTGTCGCGCGATGCGCAGGTCGTACACGTGCTCGATGTCGTCCACCACGACGTCGCCCGCAGGCCGCCCCCTGACCGTGGGCGCGGGATGCGGTTGTGCGGCCCACAGCGCCAGTTCGATCTCGGCCGGGCTCATCGGCCCGCTGTCGCGCAGTGCGATCCAGTCGGCATGCAGCTGCGGCTGCGCGGCGATGCCCTTCACGAGGATCGGCTCGCGCCCGAGCGCGGCCAGCAGGTCGTCCAGCCGCGCATGGCGGGTTCGCAGCAGAAAGCAGTCGTCGCGCAGGCAGCTCAGGTCGGTGTCGCCCGACGGCGGGAAGGCCGCGAAGAGCCGGCGCCGGATCTCGCGGCTCACGCCCGCCGCCACCTCCGGGCCGTCGGTGTCGGCCAGTTGCGCCAGGTTGGCGATGAAGACCAGCGCACACACCCGGTCCGCCGGCGGCGGGGGAGAAGCAGGCCGCACCACTTCGGCATCGCGGCGCAGCGCTTGCAGGCAGGACGCCAGCGCTGCGCGCCATCGCGTGCCGAAAGGTTCGAGTTCCGTGAAAAACAAGGCAGCCATTTCATCCCCAGTAGAGAGAGTTCCGGTTGACGTTCGATCCGAAGGAATGCTACGAATCGCGCCCTTCTTTGACATTCGCTTTCGCGGCGCGGATGTGTCGCGAGTCACATCCGGATGCAATTGCCCGCCGCGAGCGCCGGCCGAAGGGCGAAGCGGGCCTGGACCGGCCCGCCGACCGGCGATCGGCAAGGCCTGGAACCGTGGCTTGCGCCGGTGGGCGCTGTGCGCCATCCCCCCGAACACCCGGGCTGTTATCTCTGTTATCGTTTGTAAAAATTATCCGAGGTCCACGCGGACCTGTCAGGAAAAAAATCGGGAGTTCCCGTTCGTGACCCGCGGCTTCTGGCGTGGCGCCGGCTGCATGGAGGAAGAGGGGCGTGCCGCATGTCCGACACCGACAGTCGCATCCAGCGCTTTCACACCGGCATGGTGTCGCGCAAAGACGGGTTCGCCTTCTGGGCCGACGAGATCGGCCCGCACGTGGGGCGGCTGGACAGCCCCGAGCGCAGCCACTTCCAGCAGGAACTCACCATCGTCGACACGGCCGGGATGGCCTTCATGCGGGTGCACGGCAGCGGCGCGACCATCGAGCGCACGGGGCCGAGCCAGCTCATGGGCGCCGAGGTCTATCCCTATCACCTGCTGATCAAGCTCGACGGCGGCTTGGCCATCAGCGAGCAGCGCCAGCGCATCGAACTGGCCGCGGGCGACATGGTCCTGATCGACTCCTGGCAGCCGCTGCGCCTGCGCTCGACCGAGGCCACCAACTCGTGGACGCTGGGCCTGTCGGAAGCGGTGGTGAACCGCTGGCTGCCGCATGCGGACCAGTCCACTGACCTGCGGCTGGCCGGCGCCAAGGGCTGGGCCGGGATGCTGTCGGGCTACCTGCGGGCGCTGGATGTCGAGCACCTGTGCAGCATCCAGAGTCCCGCGCAGCGCCAGCTGCTCGGTGAGCACTTGATGTCGATGCTGTCGTTTTCGCTGGAACAGAACGGCCTGAGGGCGCAGCCGGGTGCGCTGGGCGAGCGCGTGTCGCCGCGCGACGGCGACCTGCACGCCCGCATGCGGGCCTGGATTCGCGAGCACCACGCCGACACCGAGATCGACGCGCAGAAGCTGGCCGCCAGCTTCAACGTGTCGGTGCGCTACGTGCACAAGGTGTTCGCCAAGGCCGCGCGCGGCATGACCTTTCTCGAAACCCTGCAGAACGACCGGCTCGAGGCCGCGGCCCGCATGCTGCGCAGCCCCGAGGGCGCGCGCAGGTTCGTCGCCCAGGTCGCCTACGACTGCGGCTTTGCGGACCCGGCCTATTTCGGCCTGGTCTTCCGCAAGAAGTACGGCTGCACGCCGCGCACCTTTGCCCTGCAGCAGGGGCAGGCCGCGGCAGACGGCACGTTGCTCGTCAGCTGACCGGCGCGCCGCCGGCCCGGCCGCCCTGGCCGGTGGATGGGGGCATGGCGTGGCCGTCGTGCCCGATCCTCATATTTCTGTTCTCTTCATTCATACCTGTGAAATTTATTTGGGAATAGATTCACTTCCCAAGGAATTGCGCAGGTTGGAAATGCATTCGTAAAAAAATGCGTCTGCCTTCAACAATTCAGAGCAATTTATTCCTGAAGGGTTGAATGATGAAAGTCGATTTCCCCGCCAACGGGGCAAAAATAGAAGTTTGTGACGCCACGGTGTGCAAGGTAATTTTCAATGTTTGAGCAAAACTCCCCGCACATTGCAGTGTTGGACCCCTCTCCCCGAACGCGGTGGCACGCCAGTCGTGCCGTCAAGATGCTGGGTTATACGCCCGTCGCATTTGCGCATGTCGACGAATTGATTTCGCAGGTGGCGCCCGGCGGTAATTTCGAGGCGCTGCTGCTTTCAATTCCGTCGGCGCCCGACGATGTGCAAAAACTCGTGGGCCAGGTGCGTGAAACGCTGCGTTATCACACGCCATTGATCATGAGCGCGCGCAAACGGCAGATCCGCGGGTTGTCGCTGTTGCATGCCGGCCCCGACGACGCCGTGCTGCCGGAGCCGTCGACCTTCGAGGAGATGTACTTCATGCTCGAATTCTTCCTGCGCCAGCGCAACCGGCCGGTGGTGCCGCGCAGCCTCGACTGGCAGGAATTCAGCCTGTTGTCGCCGTTCGACATGGTCGACGTGGCCGGCACCGAGATCCGCCTGACGCCGATCGAGTTCGACCTCGCGGCCGAGTTCTTCCGCCACATGAACCGGCCGCTGGACCGGGAGCACCTGGAAATGATCGGCTGGCAAAGCGGCGTGGCCGCCGGCTCGCGCACGCTGGACGCCAACGTGTCGAAGCTGCGCCGCAAGCTCGGGTTGTATGTCGACCAGCCGCACGGCCTGTCGTTGCACGCGGTGTGGGGCATGGGCTATCAATTGAGCCAGCTGGGCAAGCGCGAGGCGCCCGGCACCTGGACGTTCCCGGCGGATTTCCGGGTGGCGTCGGCCGCGCCGTCGCAGCTGTCGACCTGAGCGGCGATTCAGCGCGCGGGTGGCTGCTGCTGTTGCGGTTGCGCCAGCACCCAGCGCGCGAGCACCTGCGCATCGGCCTCCGACACCAGCGACTGGCGCGGCATGATCACGCGGCCCCAGGTGCCGACGCTGCCGTTGCGGATCTTCTCGGCCAGCCGTGCCGGCGCGGCGGCGTCGCCGCGATAGCGCTCGGCGATCTGCGCGAAGCCCGGCCCGACCTGCTTGTGCACCAGGCCATGGCAGGCCATGCAGGCGTTCTTGCGGGCCAGGTCGACAGCGGAAAGTTGCGGCTGCTGGGCTGCGGCACCGAAGGATGCCGCGGCGAGTGCGATCGAGAGAAAGTGGGGAGCGGAAAGCCGGGGAATACAGGGCATGGAGGGGAAACCGGGGAGGGGTGAAAACTGTACCTTGCCCTGTCGCAGACCCCGGATCGCCGCCCGAATGCCCCGTCTGGAGGTCGTCTCTCATTCGCGACAAGTCGATTCAAGAGTAACTATATGTATGGTTAAATCCCTCGCAACTACCGCGAAGAGGACGAGGGATTCCCATGAAGCTGCCGCTCAGCATTGCATTGGCCACCGTGGTTCTGGCCGGATGCGCCAGCGCACCGCCGCCCGGGCCCGGCCAGGGCACCGGCATGTCGTATGTGCCGATGGTGGCCATGGAAGGCGTGGACAAGGTGCGCTACGACAGCGACGTGGCCGACTGCCGCACCGCCGCCACCCGCATCACCGCGCGCAGCGAATCGGGTGACGCCATGTGGGCCGCGCTGGGCCTGGGCCTGATCACGGTGCACGGCCAGGGCATCGTCGCCGCGGCCTCGTACACCGGCATCAGCGCCGCCGTCATCGACTGGAACACCCGCCCCAGCAGCGCGCTGATCGCCGAGCACCAGCAGATCGCCATCGTCCATTGCATGGCCAAGCGCGGCTACCGCAACCTCGACCCGAACGTGCAGGACACGTTCTACGGCAACACCTTCAACCCCGTGCTTGCGCTCAAGCCGCGCCGCACCGGCATCGACACCTACAACGTCGAACGCCTGGCCAAGGCCGGTCGCTGCAACGTGCAGCCGCGCGCCGAGCTGACAGCCAAGGGCCCGGGCTACGAGAGCTACAGCGTGCCGTGCACCACTGGCGTGGCCTGGGCCGTGCGCTGCGAGTTCGGCAACTGCCGCGTGCTGGCGCAAACGCCGATGCGCCCCACGGCGCCCGTGCGCCGCTCCTGAGCCGGCCTTTCCCGCTCCCGGCTCACTTCACGACCATGCCCTTGAGCGCCGGGTCGGGCGGCGGGGGCTTGAGCTTCATGTCGCGCAGCGTCTTCACGAGCAGCTGCGCGATCATCATGTTGCGGTGCCGCTTGCTGTTGGCCGGGATCACGTGCCAGGGCGCGTGCTCGCTCGAGGTGGCGGCCAGCGCGTTCTGATAGGCCTTCTGGTAGTCAGCCCACTTGGTGCGCACCTCGAGGTCGCCCATGCTGAACTTCCATTGCTTGCCGGGCGTGTCGATGCGGGCCTGCAGCCGTTCGCGCTGCTCGTCCTTGTCGATGTGCAGCATGCACTTGACGACGACGGTGCCGGTCTCGGTGAGCAGCCGCTCGAAATCGTTGATCTGCGCGTAGCGGCGGCGGGCCTCGTCGCCGTCGATCCAGCCTTCGACCACGGGCACCAGCACGTCCTCGTAGTGGCTGCGGTTCCACACCATGATCTCGCCGGTGCGCGGCACGGCGGCGTGGCAGCGCCAGAGGTAGTCGTGCGCGCGTTCGTCCTCGCTCGGCGCCTTGAAGGCCGTCACCCGCACGCCCAGCGGCGAGGTGCGCGAGAATACCCAGCGCACCGTGCCGTCCTTGCCGCTGGTGTCCATGCCCTGCAGCACCAGCAGCACCTTGCGCCGGCCTTCGGCGTGCAGCACGTCCTGCAGTTCGTCGAGCTCGACGGCCAGGGTGTCGAGCTCGGCGCGCTGGGCCGACTCGTCGCCCGTGAGAAAGGGCGAGTCGTCGGGGTCGATGCGCGAGAGCTTGAACTTGCTGCCGACGCGGTACTTCTTGAACTTGGACATCTGCGAGCGCTCCGTCAAAAAAGAAACGAAGCCCACAGGGTACGCGAATCAGCGCTGCGGGCGCCCGCGTGGCGGCGGGTGGTCGTCGTCGCCGTTGCTTTCGTCGATCGACGCGCTCCAGCGGTTGTCCCACTCGGCCTGGTGGCGCACGCCGTCGATCTCGCGCCGGTCGCGCTTGGTCGGGCGGCCCTGCTCGATGGCCAGGGCCGGCTCGCTGCCCATGCGGCGCTGCTCGCGGAAGGCGGCCTGCGCCGCCAGGCTCTCGGGCGTTTCCTCGTACAGCTGCTGGGCCACGGGCGCCGGGCCGCGCTGGCCGCTGAGGCCGCGCACGGTCACGGTCCGCGTGAGCGGGCCCAGGCGCATCGCGACGGTGTCGCCGGCCTTGACCTCGCGCGAGGCCTTGGCGACCTCGCCGTTCACCTGGATGCGGTTCTTGCCGATTTCGTCCGCGGCCAGCGAGCGGGTCTTGAAGAAGCGGGCGGCCCAGAGCCACTTGTCGATGCGCAGACGGTCCATGAAGGTCGGAAAAGAAAGGTCAGCCATTGTGGCGCGACAGCGGCAGCCGCACCACGGCGTCGAGCCCGGTCACGCGGTCGGTGCCGCCGGGGTTGGGTACCGTGCGGTTGTCCAGGCTGATGCGTCCACCCAGGGCCAGAACGATCTCGCGGCAGATCGCCAGGCCCAGGCCCGAGCCGCTCGCGGTGTTGCCGGCCGAGAACGGCGCGAACAGGCGCTGGCGCAGCTCGGCGGAAATGCCCGGGCCGTCGTCGCGCACGGTGAGCACGGCCTCGTCGCCCTCGGCTTGCACGCGCACCGAGAGTGGCGCGCCCGTGGGGCTGTGCTTGATGGCGTTGTGCAGCAGGTTGCGCGTGAGCTCCTGCAGCATCCACTGGTGCGCGCGCACGGTCACGGCGTCGTCGGCGGCCAGCTCGAAATCGAGCGCCTTGTCGGCCACCAGCGGCGACAGGTCGAGTGCGATGTGGCGCACCACGTCGCCCAGGTCGAGCAGCGCCGACTCGGGCTGCTGGCGCAGCTGTTCCACCTTCGCCAGCGACAGCATCTGGTTGGCCAGCGTGGTGGCGCGCTCGACGGTCTGGCTGATTTCGACCAGCGCCTGCTCGGGTGCCACGTCGCCGCGGCGCGCCGATTGCACCTGCGCCTTGAGCACCGCCAGCGGCGTGCGCAGCTGGTGGGCGCTGTCGCGCACGAAGCGCTTCTGGTGATCGAGCAGCCGCTGCAGCCGGCCCATGACCTCGGTGGTGGCGTCGATCAGCGGGCGCAGCTCGGCCGGGGCGCCGGGCGCGTCGATGGGCGAGAGGTCGTCTTCGGGGCGCCGCTCGATGGCTTCGCCGAGCTCGCGCACCGGCCGTGTGGCGCGCTGCACCACGACCACGGTGACCAGCGCGATCACGCCCATCAGCAGCAGCTGGCGCCAGAGCATGTCGAGCAGCAGCTTGCGCACGAGTGTCTCGCGCAGCTCCAGCGTCTCGGCGACCTGCACCACGGCCATGCCACGGCCGCGCGCGCTGGCCACCGGCTGCAGCATCACGGCGACGCGCACCGGCTGGCCGCGAAACTCGGCGTCGTAGAAATCGACCAGCGCCGCGTACGCCCCGCGGTCGGGGATGCGCCCGCGCCAGAAGGGCAGCTCGGCAAAGCCCGAGACCATCTCGCCGTCCAGCGCCGAGACGCGGTAGAACAGCCGGCTGCGGTTGTCGGCCTCGAAGGCCTCGAGCGCGGAGTAGGGCACGATCGCGCGCAGCCGCGCCATGTCGTCGTAGCCTTCCACGTCGAGCTGCTCGCCGATGGTCTTGGCCGAGGCCAGCAGCGTGCGGTCGTAGGCGGTGGTGGCGGCCGCCAGGCTCTGGCGGTACAGACTCACGCTGTTGATCACGACGAACACCGCGACCGGCACCAGGATGCCCAGCAGGAGCCGCGCGCGCAGGGACGACATCGTGCGCCGCAGGGCCGCCCTCAAGTCTCGGCCCGCAAGAGATAGCCCAGGCCGCGCATCGTCATCAGCACGGTGCCGGTGCCCACCAGCTTCTTGCGCAGGCGGTACACGACCACCTCGATGGCCTCGTACTGCACCTCGGATTCGCCCGGGAACACCAGCTCGAACAGGCGCTCCTTGGTGACCGCGTGGCCGGGTTTCATCATCAGCGCCTTGAGCAGCGCGAGCTCGCGCGGCGTGAGCTCGAGCAGTTCCGAGCGGTGGTAGACGGCGCCGTTGTCGGGCTCGAAGCGCAGGCTGCCGACCTCCAGCGGGTTCAGCGTGGGGTCGGGCCCCGCGCTCAGGCTGCGCCGGCGCAGTGCCCGGATGCGGGCCTCGAGCTCGTCCAGGTCGAAGGGCTTGGGCAGGTAGTCGTCCGCGCCGGCGTTCAGGCCCATGATGCGGTCGCCCACCGTGCCGCGCGCGGTCAGCAGCAGCACCGGCGTGCGCAGGCCCTCGGCGCGCGCCTGGGCCAGCACCTGCAGGCCGTCGACGTGCGGCAGGCTCAGGTCGAGCGCGACCACGTCGGGCTCGACGGCGCGCCACTGCGCGATCGCCTGCGCGCCGTCGCCGCAGATGCGCACGTCGATGCGGCGGCGCCCGAGGGTGCGCTGCAGGGTGATTTGCATCGAGGGGTCGTCTTCGACGAGCAGCAGCTTCATACGGGCAGGGGGTCGGTACTTCGGTGTTTTCCCCAGTCTGGTGGACAGCCAACTGACAGCGGGGCGGCGCATGATAGCGGCTCAGGTCCAAGTCAGGTTCCATCCGTTCCCAAGTTCTCAGGAGACACCAACGATGCGTCGCGATACCTTTTTGAAGTCCCTGGCCGCACTGGCCGCTGCCGGCGCCTTGCCGCTGTCGGCGCGCGCTGCCGCCAACGTCAAGATGATGATCCCGGCCAACCCGGGTGGCGGCTGGGACACCACCGGCCGCGCGCTGGGCAAGGCCCTGACCGACGCCAAGGTGGCCGACACCGTCGCCTACGACAACAAGGGCGGTGCCGCCGGTGCGCTGGGCCTGGCCCAGTTCGTCAACGGCTCCAAGGGCGACGCCAACGCGCTGATGGTCATGGGCTCGGTCATGCTGGGCGGCATCATCACCGGCAAGCCGCCGGTCAACCTGTCGCAGGCCACGCCCATCGCGCGCCTGACCACCGAATACAACGTGTTCGTGCTGCCGTCGAACTCGCCCTTCAAGACCATGAAGGACGTGGTCGAGCAGCTCAAGAAGGACCCAGGCAGCGTCAAGTGGGGCGGCGGTTCGCGCGGCTCCACCGAGCACATCGCCGCGGCCATGATCGCGCAGAAGGTCGGCGCCGATCCGTCGAAGATCAACTACGTGGCCTTCCGCGGAGGTGGTGAAGCCACCGCCGCCATCCTGGGCGGCAACGTCACCATCGGCGGCAGCGGCTACAGCGAGTTCGCCGAGTACATCGCCGCCGGCAAGATGAAACCCATTGCTGTCACCTCCGCCCAGCGCCTGCCGGGCATCAATGTGCCGACCCTGAAGGAACAGGGCATCGACGTCGAGATCGGCAACTGGCGCGGCGTGTACGGCGCGCCCGGCATCTCGGCCGAGCAGCGCAAGGCCCTGACCGACATGGTGCTGGCCGCGCTCAAGAGCCCGTCGTGGGCCGAGTCGCTCAAGAAGAACGACTGGACGCCGGCCGTGCTGTCGGGCGATGCCTTCGCCAAGTTCGTCGACGACGACTTCGCCAGCCTGCGCGCCATCATGGCCAAGTCCGGCATGGTCTGACCTTGGTTCGCCCCCAGGCTGCGCGCACTTCGTGTCGCGCGCGCCAACCCCCTTCCGGGGGCAACACCCGCGGCCCGGCAAAGCCGGTTTGCGGTGTTTCTGGAAGGGGCCTTCTTCTTCCCCACGACTGCGGGAGCAAAAAATGACAACTCCAGAATCCTCGGTCTCACATTCCGCTGAGGCCACCTCCGGCGCGGCCCGCTGGCCGCAATACGTCGTCGGCCTCGGCGTGCTGCTGACCGGCGCTGCGCTGGCCTTCGGCGCCATCGGCATTTCTTCCGAAGCCGGCTACGGCGGCGTCGGCCCCAACTTCCTGCCCTGGATGGTCTCGGTCGTCTTGATGGTCTGCGGCGCGTGGATCACCTGGGAAGCGTTCAGCGGCGGCTTCCGCGAGCTCGACGCGCCCTCCGGTGCCGACACCGCCTACTGGCCCGGCTTCATCTGGGTGGCGGCGGGCCTGCTGCTCAATGCGGCGCTCATCACCAGCATCGGCTTCATCCTGAGCTGCGCGCTGTGCTACCTGCTGGCCGTGCAGGGCCTGCGTCGCGCCGCCGGGCAGGCCAAGGTCAACGCACCGGCCACCTGGGTCACCGATTTGGTGACCGGCCTGGCGATCTCGGCCCCGGTCTTCTGGATGTTCACCAAGTTCCTGGCCATCAGCCTGCCGGGTCTCACCAGCACCGGCTGGATCTGAGCGGAGCCACGCCAAATGGATATCTTCAACGCACTGATGACCGGCTTCGCGGCCGCGATCACCCCCATCAACCTGCTGTGGTGCCTCATCGGCTGTGCCCTGGGCACGGCGGTGGGCGTGCTGCCCGGCATCGGCCCCGCCGTGGCGGTGGCCATGCTGCTGCCGATCACCGGCAAGGTCGACATCACGGCCTCGATGATCTTCTTCTCGGGCATCTACTACGGCGCCATGTACGGCGGCTCGACCACCTCGATCCTGCTGAACACGCCCGGCGAAACCGCCAGCATGGTCACGGCGATGGAGGGCAACAAGATGGCCAAGAGCGGCCGCGCGGGCGCCGCGCTCGCCACCGCGGCCATCGGCTCCTTCGTGGCCGGCACCATCGCCACCGTGGTCGTCACGCTGTTCGCGCCCTTCGTGGCCGACTACGCCGTGCGCCTGGCGGCACCCGAGTATTTCCTGCTGATGCTGCTGGCCTTCACCACGGTGAGCGCGGTGCTGGGCAAGAGCACGCTGCGCGGCATGACGGCGCTGTTCGTCGGCCTGGCCATCGGCTGCGTGGGCCTGGACCAGATCACCGGCCAGGGCCGCTACACCGGCAACATGCCCGAGCTGCTCGACGGCATCGAGATCGTGCTGGTGGCGGTGGGCCTGTTTGCGGTGGCCGAGGTGCTGTATGCCGTGCTGTACGAAGGCCGCGTGGTCGAGGGCCAGAACAAGCTGACCCGCGTGCACATGACCGGTCGCGACTGGAAGCGCTCGATTCCCGCCTGGCTGCGCGGCGCGGCCATCGGCACGCCCTTCGGCTGCATTCCGGCCGGCGGCACCGAGATCCCGACCTTCCTGAGCTACGCCACCGAGAAGAAGCTCGCGAAAGACCCGCAGAACAAGGCCGAGTTCGGCACCACCGGCGCCATCGAAGGCGTGGCCGGCCCCGAGGCCGCCAACAACGCCACCGTGACCGCCGCGCTGATCCCGCTGCTCACGCTGGGCATTCCCACGTCGAACACCACGGCCATCATGCTGGGCGCGTTCCAGAACTACGGCATCCAGCCGGGCCCGCAGCTGTTCACGACCTCGGCCGCACTGGTCTGGGCGCTGATCGCCTCGCTGTACATCGGCAACCTGATGCTGCTGGTGCTCAACCTGCCGATGGTCGGCCTGTGGGTCAAGCTGCTCAAGATCCCGAAGCCGCAGCTGTACGCCGGCATCCTGATCTTCGCGACCGTCGGTGCCTACGGCATGCGCCAGAACACCTTCGACCTGTTCCTGCTGTTCGGCATCGGCCTCCTGGGCGTGGTGATGCGGCGCTTCGACTTCCCGACCGCGCCCGTGGTGGTCGGCATGATCCTCGGCCCGCTCGCCGAAGCCAACCTGCGCAACGCGATTGCCATGGGGCAGGGCAGCCCGATCGTGTTCTTCCAGCGCCCCGAGTCGATCGTGGTGATCATCGCCATCGTCGCCGTGCTGGTGCTGCCGCGCCTGGCCAAGCGCATGAGCGAACGCAAGCTGAAGCGATTGGCGCAGCTGGACGCCTGACGCGACCGACCCTCTTTCTCGGTTCACATGCCGCGGGCGATTGGCGCCCGCGGCATTTTTTTTGAATGCGCCTGCGGCGCCAAGGGGCTTGACTGCGCAGTCATCACCGCGCCGCCGCATGTCCCCAGAATGGCGGCTTCGTTCGGGGTACCGCTTGCATCGCCCGCATTCCATGCCCGGTACGGCGGGGGTGTGACGAGGTATTCCCATGAAGAGTCCACAGACTCTGGCCTGGCTGCTGCTTGCTGCCAGCGTGGCGGCGGAAGTCGCCGGCACCATCGCCCTTCGCCATGCCGAAGGTTTCACCCGCCTGTTGCCATCGCTGCTCACCGCCGCCTGCTACGCCGGCGCGATCTGGCTCATGTCGCTCGCGGTGCGCGTACTGGATGTGGGGCTGGGCTACGCGGTCTGGGCCGGTGCCGGCACCGCGCTGATCGCGGTCGCCGGCATGGTCTGGTTCGGTGAAGCGGTCACGCTGACGCGCGTGGTCGGCCTGCTGGCCATCGTGGCGGGCGTGGTGGTGCTGAACATCGAGGCGCGGTAGCGGGCCCACCGCTGCCCGCGCTCGGAGGTCTCAGCGCTGCGGCGCCTCGACCAGGTCGTCGTCGATGTGCGGATCGGCCGGCTGTCCGCGCACCTTGCGCACGGTGCGGCGGATCCAGTGCTCGATGTCGTCCACGTAGGTGAACACGGCCGGCACCACCAGCAGGCTCAGCACCGTGGAGGTGATCAGCCCGCCGATCACCGCCATCGCCATCGGCGAGCGGAAGCTCGAGTCGGCGGTGCCGAAGCCCACGGCAATGGGCAGCATGCCGGCGCCCATGGCGAGCGTGGTCATGATGATGGGCCGCGCGCGCTTGTGGCAGGCGTCGCGCAGCGCGTCCCAGCGGCTCATGCCGTGGTCGCGGCGCGCCACGATGGCGTACTCCACCAGCAGGATCGAGTTCTTCGTGGCGATGCCCATCAGCATGATCAGGCCGATCAGCGAGGGCATCGAAAGCGCCTTCTGCCCGATCAGCAGGCCCACGAAGGCGCCGCCCAGCGCGAGCGGCAGCGCGCACAAGATGGTCACCGGGTGCAGGAAGTCCTTGAACAGCAGCACCAGCACGATGTAGATGCACAGCACGCCGGTCAGCATGGCCAGGCCGAAGCTGGCGAACAGCTCGGTCATCACTTCGGCGTCGCCCACCTCGGCGATGCGCACGCCGGGCGGCAGCTTCTGGATCGAGGGCAGGGCCTCGACGGCCGTCTTGGCGTCGCCCAGGCCCACGCCCGACAGCTCGATCTCGAAGTTGACGTTGCGCGAACGGTCGTAGCGGTCGATGACGGCCGGGCCGCCTTCCATCGTGAGCGAGGCCACCTGGCTCAGCATGACGGGGCCGCGTGCGCCCGGCACCGACAGGCGCCCGATCAGGTCGAGGTCTTGCCGCGCCGAGTCTTCGAGCTTCACCACGATCGGCACCTGCCGCTGCGCGAGGTTGAGCTTGGCCAGCGCCTGGTCGTAGTCGCCCAGCGTGGCCACGCGCAAGGTCTCGGCGATGGCCGAGCTGGTCACGCCCAGGTCGGCGGCGCGCGCGAAGTCGGGGCGCACGGCGATCTCGGGGCGGATCAGGCTCGCGGTCGAGGTGATGTTGCCCAGTCCGGGAATGGTGCGCAGGTCTTTCTCGACCGCGCCGGCGGCAGCCGACAGCGCCACCGGGTCTTCGCCGGTGAGCACCAGGATGTACTTCTCGCCCGAGCCGCCCAGGCCCACGGTGCTGCGCACGCCGGGCAGGGTTTCGAGCGCGGTGCGGATCTCTTTCTCGATCAGCTGCTTGCGCGGCCGGTCGCCGCGTGGGTCGAGCTGGATCGTCAGCGTGGCCTTGCGCGTCTCGGGCGTGCCGAAGTTCGCGAACGGGTCGCCGCCGGCGCTGCCGCCCGCCACCGTGGTGTAGACGCTCTTCACGTGGTGGATCTGCATCACGCGGCGGCGCGTTTCCTCGGCCGCGGCCGTGGTCTGCGCCAGCGTGGAGCCCGGCGGCAGCGACAGGTAGACCTGCGTCTGCGAGTTGTCGTCGGCCGGAATGAAGCCGGTCTTGAGCAGCGGGATCATCGCCAGCGAGCCGAAGAAGAAGAGGGTGGCCATCACCATCGTCTTGAAGCGGTGGTGGGTGCTCCACTCCACGGCGCGCATGTACCAGCGCAGCCAGCCGGGCTCCTTCTCCTGCGTGAGGATGGGCTTCATGATGTAGGCCGCCATCATCGGCGTGAGCACCCGCGCCACCACCAGCGAGGCGAACACCGCAAGCGACGCGGTCCAGCCAAACTGCTTGAAGAACTTGCCGGCCACGCCGCTCATGAAGGCCGTGGGCAGGAACACCGCAATCAGCGTGAAGGTGGTGGCGATCACGGCCAGGCCGATTTCATCTGCCGCCTCCATGGCCGCCTGGTACGGCGACTTGCCCATGCGCAGGTGGCGCACGATGTTCTCGACCTCCACGATGGCGTCGTCCACCAGGATGCCGACCACCAGCGAGAGCGCGAGCAGCGAGATAACGTTGACCGAGAAGCCCAGCAGGTGCATGCCGATGAAGGCCGGAATCACCGACATCGGCAGCGCCACCGCCGAGACGAAGGTGGCGCGCCAGTCGCGCAAGAAGAGCCACACCACGATCACCGCAAGGATGGCGCCCTCGTACAGCAGGTGCAGCGAGCCGTCGTACTCTTCTTCCACCGGGTCGACGAAATTGAAGGCCTCGGTCAGCTCGATGTCGGGGCGCTGCACGCGCAGGTCGGCCAGCGCCTTCTGAATGGCGCGGCCCACTTCGACCTCGCTGGCGCCGCGGCTGCGGGCCACCTCGAAGCCGACCACCGGCTTGCCGTTGAGCAGCGCAGCGGCGCGCGGCTCGGCGATGGTGTCGCTGATGCGCGCCACCTGGTCCAGGCGGATGCGGCGGCCGTCGCTCAGCGCGATCTGCATGTCGGCGAGCTGGTCGGCCGACTGCACGGTGGCCATGGTGCGCACCGGCTGTTCGCTGCCGCCCAGGTCGATGCGCCCGCCCGCGCTTTCGGTCTGCACCTGGCGCAGCTGGCGCGAGATGTCGGCCGCCGAGGCGCCCAGCGCCTGCAGCTTGGCCGGGTCGAGGTCGATGTGCACCTGGCGCGTGACGCCGCCCACGCGGTTCACCGCGCCCACGCCGGGCAGCGCGAGCAGCTTCTTGGTGATGTCGTTGTCGACGAACCAGCTCAGCGCCTCGTTGTCCATGCGCGAGGACGCGATGGTGAAGGCCAGCACCGGCTGGGCCGCGAAGTCGAGCTTGGTGACGACCGGGTCGCGCACGTCGGCGGGCAGGTCGGCGCGCACCTTCTGCACGGCCGAGCGCACGTCGTCCACGGCCTCCTGCACGGGCTTCTCGAGGCGGAACTCGACGATCAGCGTGGCGGCGCCGTCCTGCACCTTGGTCGTGATGTGCTTCAGGCCCTGGATGGTGGCGATGGAGTTCTCGAGCTTGCGCGCGACGTCGGTCTCCAGCTGCGAGGGCGCGGCGCCCGGCAGCGAGGCCGAGACGGTGACGGTCGGCAGGTCGATGTCCGGGAAGTTCTGCACCTTCATGGCGTTGAACGACAGCAGCCCCCCGAAGGTGAGCAGCACGAACAGCATCACCGCCGGAATGGGGTTGCGTATGGACCAGGCGGAAACGTTCATGGCGTGTTCCTTGTGTTGGCTTACTTGGGCGAAGGCGCGGAGGCCCCCGCCTTCGCCGGGGTGGCGGCCGCGGCGGCCGCGGGCGTGGCGTCCACCACGCGCACCAGGTCGCCATCGTTGAGGAAGCCCGCACCCTGCACCACGATCTGCACGCCGTCGGGCAGGGCGCTGGTGATCTCGACGCGGTCCTTCAGGCGGCGGCCGGTCTGCACCTTGAGCTGCGCCACGCGGCCGTCGGGCAGCAGCGTGAAGACGTTGTTGAAGCCGTCGCGCGGCACGATCGCGCTTTGCGGCACGGTCGGCGCGGAGCTGCGACCGAGTTCGAAATCGCCGCGCGCGAACATGCCGGCCTTCACGCCGGTGTTCTGCTGCACGTTGGGCAGGTCGACGTAGACCAGCGCCGCGCGCGTCTGCGGATCGACCGTGGGCGCGATGCTGCGCACCGTGCCCTTCACCTGCGCGCCGCTGGCGCTGACCACGAAGGCCGGCGTGCCCACGGCGACGCGGCCCAGCTCGGCCGAGGTGACTTCGGCGCGCCACTCGAGCCGGCCCTGGCGGATCAGCCGGAACAGCTCGGTGCCGGCGCCCACCACGCTGCCCACCGTGGCGGTGCGCGCGGAGATCACGCCGTCGTCGGGCGCCAGCACCTGCGTGTTGCGCCCGCGCACCTGCTGCGCGGCCAGCACGGCCTCGGCCGCCTCGGCGCGCGCCTTGGCGGTCTGCTCGGTGGTCTGGTACTGGTTGATCTGCTGCTGGCTCAGCGCGCCCGTGGCCTGCAGCGTGCGGGCGCGTGCGGCGTTGCCGGCGGCGTCGGCGGCCGAGGCGCGGGCCTCGGCCAGCGAGGCGCGTGCCTGCGCGATGTCGGCCTGCACCGTCTCGGGCGAGAACACCGCGAGCACCTGGCCCTTCTTTACGGTGTCGCCCACGTTGACGCGCACCTCGGCCAGCTTCAGGCCGTTCGATTCGGAGCCGATCACGGCCTCCTGCCAGGCCGCCACGTTGCCGTTGGCGGCCAGCGTGACGGTCAGCTCGGTGGCTTCGGGTTTGGCGACCGAGACGGTCAGGGCCGGGCGCTGCGCGGGGCCTTTTGCCGCAGGTGCAGCCTTGTCGTCGGCCGGCTTGCGGGTGAGCCACAGGCCTGCGGCGACAACGACGACGAGCGCCAGCAGCGCGAGGACAAGGGTGGAACGCTTCATTGTTTTCATGGCGACGTCGCGACCTTGGCGGCCGGGGTGGTGGTCATAGAGGACGATGCTTCGGCGGGGCGGCTCCATCCGCCGCCCATCGAGCGGTACAGGGAGACCCAGGCTTCGGTGCTCTCACGCTGAAGCGAGACGCGCGCGGTCTGCGCGGCGAACAGCGTGCGCCGCGAATCCTCGAGCTCGAACAGGCTGGCCAGGCCGCTGCTGAAGCGGGCCTGGGTGGCGTCGAACGAGGCCTGGTAGTTTTTCACCGCGCTGTCGGCGTCGGTGCTGCGGGCGGTGGTGGCGTCGAGGTTCACCAGAGCTTCCTCGACCTCGCGCACCGCCTGGCGCACGTTGGCGCGGTAGAGCGACACGGCTTCGGTGTAGCGCGCCTTGGCCGCCTCGGCGTTGGCCGCGCGCGCGCCGCCGTCGAGCAGCGGCACGGTGAGCGACAGCGGCCCGACCGTCCAGGTGTCGAGCGATTCGCGGAAACCGCTGGTGCGGATCTGCATGCGGCCGATCGAGCCCGAGAGCGTGAGCTTGGGATAGCGCTCGGCCTCGGCCGAGCCCACCTCGGCGCTGGCCGCGGCCACGCCGAGTTCGGCCGCGTACACGTCGGGCCGCTGCGAGAGCGCCTGCGCCGGCACGCTGGCGATGGCGCCGACCACCGGCAGCGCGCGCTGCGTGGGCGAGGCCGCGAGCTTCTGCGCGAGCGTGGGTTCGTCGAGCCCGCTGAGCGCCACCAGCGCCTTGCGCTGCACCGCGCACAGGGCGCGCTGTTGCGTGAGTCGGCCTGAGGCGTCGGAGGCGCTGGCACGCGCCAGCGCGGCATCGGCCGGCGCGGTGAAGCCGGCGCGTGCCGACAGGTCGGTAAGCCGCGCTGTTTCGCCGCGCGACTTGGCATCCGACTCGGACACGTTCAACTGCTGCTGACAGGCGCGCTCGGCGAAGTAGGCATTGGCCGTTTCGGCCGCCACGGCGACGCGGGCGTCGTGCCACTTGGCGGTGGCGCTGTCCAGCTTCTGCTGGGCCGCATCGCGGTCGGCGCGCAGGCGGCCGAACAGGTCGATCTCCCACTTCGATTGCAGGCCGGCCTGCAGCGTGGTGACCGGCGCGGTGGAGGCGCTGCTGCTGCTACTGGAAGAACCGCCCGATCCGAACGACGAGCCCGACACGCCGCGGCTGGCCGACGCCGTGCCGTCCAGGCTGGGCAGCAGCGCCGCGCCGGCCTGCACGCGCGTGGAGCGCGCCTCGGCCACGCGCGCCGCGGCGCTGGCAAGGTTGGGGCTGGCGGTTTCAGCGGCGGCGATCAGCTCGACCAGCAGCGGGTCGTCCAGCTGGCGCCACCACTCGGCCAGCGCGGCGAGCGAGCCGCCGTGGGGCAGGGGCGCGTGCCACTGCGCGGGGAAGGGCGCCTGCACCGCGGCGGGCGGGCGCGTCAGGCCGCAGCCGGCAAGGCCGAGGCCCAGCGGCAGGCTCAGAACAAGGGCAATCCGTCGGAGTCGTCTCATGGCTTCTTTCTCTGCTCGGCGGCCACCTGGCGGCGGCGTGCGGTTTCGGCCTGGACCAGCGCCATCGCGTAGCCCGTGAGCCGGTCGGCCCAGGTGTCGATGGCGCGCGGCGTGCGCAGCAGCGACGGGCGCAGGGCCTCGATGAAATCCTGGCTCACGTACAGCTGCATCGACAGCCCGGTGATCGCGAAGGTCAGGCGGTGGATGTCGTCGTCGGCGCGCTCCACCTGCAGGTGGCGGCACAGCAGCTCGACGATGGCGCGGTGCGGGCCCTTGATGTCGCGCTCCAGTTCCTTGGCCCACTGGCTGGTGGGCTCCAGCATTTCGCGCATGTGCAGCTGGATGCACTGGCGCACGATCTCTCCTTGCTTGAGCGGATCGATCATGGCCGCCATGCAGATGCGCAGCGTGGCTTCGAGCGACTGGCCGGGCACGTTGCAGGCAGCGACCAGGTCGTTCGAATCGCTGCCCATCGGCTCGTTGAAGGTGGCGGAGTACAGCCCCTCCTTGTCGCCGAAGTAGTAGCTGATGGCCGACACGTTCACGCCGGCCTCGCGCGCGATCTCGCGGATCGAGGTCTTGGCGAAACCGTTCTGGGCGAACAGCCGCAGCGCGGTGTGCAGCAGGCGGTGGCGCGCCTCGGCGCCGTCGCTGCGGGGAGCGCGGCGCGGCGATGGCACGGGCGTTGGCGTGAGGGGATCCCTGGCGTTCATCGGCGCGATTAGAGCATGATTGAAATCAAACGATTGATTTACTTAAGGCTTGCTGAAGGCTTTTGTTTTTGGTTGCATGTGGGCCTGCGCGCGGCAGGGGCGGGTGCCGCACACAGTACGATCCGCGCATGTCCGTCGCTCCCTCTGCCGCCGCACCGCCGCCCGCCTTGCCCCTGGACGCCGAAGGCATCCTGGCGCTCGCCGCGCGCTCGATGTTCCATCTGTTTTCGAGCATCAGCCAGGGCATGTTCCTGGTCGACCGCAGCGGGCGCATCGTCTGGGTGAACGAGGGCTACCGCCGCTTCCTGCCGGCGCTGGGTTTTTCGTCCATCGACGAGTTCATGGGCCACATGGTCGAGGACGTGATCCCCAACACCATGATGCGCCGCGTGCTCGAAACGGGCGAGCCGATCCTCATCGACCTGTTGACCAACAAGGCCGGCACCTTCGTGGTCAGCCGCATCCCGCTGCGCGAGGAGCGCGAAGACGGGGAGGGCCTGGGCAAGGTCATCGGCGCCATCGGCATCGTGCTGTTCGACCAGCCCGAGACCACGCTGCAGCCGCTCATCAGCAAGTTCGCGCTGCTGCAGCGCGACCTGGACGACGCGCGCCGCGAGCTGGCCAGCCAGCGCAACAACCCGCTGTACCAGCACGCGCCCGACGGCCAGCGCCGTTCCAAATACACCTTCGCGAGCTTCATCGGCAGCAGCCCGGCGGCCGTGGAGGTGAAGCGCCACGCGCGCCGCGCCGCGCAGTCCACCAGCCCGGTGCTGCTGCTGGGCGAGACCGGCACCGGCAAGGAGCTGCTGGCGCATGCGATCCATGCGTCGTCCACGCGCGCCAAGGGGCAGTTCGTCAGCGTCAACATCGCGGCCGTGCCCGACACGCTGCTCGAGGCCGAGTTCTTCGGCTTCGCGCCCGGCGCCTTCACCGGCGCCGACAAGCGCGGGCGCGAAGGCAAGTTCAAGCTGGCCGACGGCGGCAGCCTGTTCCTCGACGAAATCGGCGACATGCCGCTGGGCCTGCAGGCCAAGCTGCTGCGCGCGCTGCAGGAAGGCGAGATCGAACCGCTGGGTTCCAACAAGCTGATTCCTTTCGACGCCCGCGTGATCGCCGCCACCTCGCGCGACCTGCCCGAGCTGGTGCGCCGCGGCCTGTTCCGCGAAGACCTGTATTACCGCCTCAACGTGCTGCCGCTGCGCGTGCCGCCGCTGCGCGAGCGGCGCAGCGACATCCCGGCGCTGGTCGAGGCGCTGGGCGAAGACATGGCGCTGCGCAGCGGCGAGGCACCGCCCGAGCTCACGCCCGACGCGCTCGCGCTGCTGGCCGGCCAGCACTGGCGCGGCAACATCCGCGAGCTGCGCAACGTGCTGGAGCAGGTGACGATGCGCAGCGACTCGCAGCGCATCGACGCGGCGCAGCTCGAACGCATCCTGCGCGAGGCCGGGTTGGAGCAGATCGAGGCACCCGACACCTCGCACAGCCTGCGCGACGTCGACCAGGAGGCGGCGTTGCTTCGGCCGCTGTCGCAGCAGGTGGCCGAGCTGGAACGCAAGGCGATCGCCGCCGCGCTCGAAAGCACCGGCGGCAACAAGCTCGCGACCTCGCGGCTGCTGGGCATTTCGCGCGCCACGCTGTATGAACGTATGACGGGGATGGGACTGTCATGAGCGTGAAGGCGCTGCGTTCCACTTTCGGCCCGAACTGCCACTGGTGCGGGCTGCCGATGGATTTCGACGAGCCGCACGGACGCCCCGAGTCGGCCACCATCGAACACCTGCTCGACGCCACGATGGGCGGCGTGCGCCAGCAGAAGCACCGGCGCCTGGCGCACGCGGTGTGCAACCACACGCGCAACGAGCTGCGGATGCGGGCCGAGCGCGAGTTCGAAAGCTGGCTCGCGGCGCGCCGCGACTCTGCTGGGAAACCCTGACTGATCAGCAGACAGTTGTCTGAAAACAAGACAGAGCAAATGCACTGAAATCAGGCGAAACCGGTTGCGCCCGAATGAGGAAGCCTTTGTTATCAATGGCTTAGGCGGGTGGCACGAACTGTGCAATATTCAGTCACCTTTATCAGGAGACAAGACATGCACCGTCGCCACCTCATCGCCCTGGCCGCCCTGGGCGCCACCGTTGCCACCATGCCCGCCTGGGCTCAATCGAACGAGATCCGCATCGCCCACGTCTACAGCAAAACCGGCGCGCTGGAGGCCTACGGCAAGCAGACGCAGACCGGCCTGATGATGGGCCTGAACTACGCCACCGGCGGCACGATGATGGTCAACGGCAAGAAGCTGGTGGTCATCGAGAAGGACGACCAGGGCAAGCCCGACCTGGGCAAGTCGCTGCTGGCCGCCGCGTACTCCGACGACAAGGCCGCGCTCGCGGTCGGCCCGACCGCTTCGGGCGTGGCGCTGGCCATGCTGCCGGTGGCCGAGGAGTACAAGAAGATCCTGATCGTCGAGCCCGCCGTGGCCGACTCGATCACCGGCGACAAGTGGAACAAGTACATCTTCCGCACCGGCCGCAACTCGAGCCAGGACGCCATCTCCAACGCCGTGGCCATCGACAAGGCCGGTGTCACCGTCGCCACGCTGGCGCAGGACAATGCCTTCGGCCGCGACGGCGTGAAGGCCTTCGGCGCCGCGCTGAAGAAAGCCAAGCTCGCGCACGAGGAGTACCTGCCGCCCGCCACCACCGACTTCACGGCCGGCGCGCAGCGCCTGATCGACAAGCTCAAGGACCAGCCGGGCCGCAAGATCATCTGGATCGTCTGGGCCGGCGCGGGCAATCCGTTCAAGATCGTCGACCTCGACCTGAAGCGCTACGGCATCGAGATCGCCACCGGGGGCAACATCCTGCCGGCCATGGCAGCCTACAAGTCGCTGCCGGGCATGGAAGGCGCGGCCTACTACTACTTCGGCATTCCGAAGAACCCGGTGAACGAGGCCATGGTTGCGGCCCACTACAAGGAATTCAAGACGCCGCCGGACTTCTTCACGGCCGGCGGCTTCTCGGCCGCGATGGCAGTGGTGACGGCGCTGAAGAAGACCAACGGCGACACCGGCACCAACAAGCTCATCAGCACCATGGAAGGCATGAGCTTCGACACGCCCAAGGGCAAGATGACCTTCCGCAAGGAAGACCACCAGGCGATGCAGTCGATGTACCACTTCAAGATCAAGGCCGACCCCGCGTTCGCGTGGGGCGTGCCGGAGCTGGTGCACGAGATCAAGCCCGAAGAGATGGACATCCCGATCAAGAACAAGCGCTGATCACGGCGCTGATCGTTCCCTGAACCCGCGGCGCGCATGCAGGCGCCGCACCCTTTTCGCCCCGGATGGCCGCCGGGCGAAGCGCCAGCCTGCGTTCGCGCACGGCGGCGCGCTCCACGGTCGATTCGTCAGTCTGCAAGCAAGCGTTCGATACACAAACCAATAGGAGACAGCGATGCCAGCGATGCGATGGAACAACTGGAAGGGGTTTGCCGCAGCAGCGGTGATCACGGCGGCGGCGCAGGCCGCGACGGCGGCCGTGCCGCTGCCGGCACTGGGCGCCAACCCGGCGGAGGTGAGCGTGTCCGGCCTGTCGGCCGGCGGCTTCATGGCGGTGCAGCTGCACGTGGCCTACTCGGCCACCTTCAAGCGCGGCGCGGGCGTGGTCGCTGGCGGTCCGTACTACTGCGCCGAAGGCTCGGTGCTCAACGCCACCGGGCGCTGCATGACGCACAGCACCAGCATCCCGGTGTCGACGCTCGTGAGCACCACCAACAGCTGGGCCGCCAGCGGTGCGATCGACCCGGTGTCGAACCTCAGCAATTCCAAGGTCTACCTGTTCTCGGGCACCTCCGACAACACCGTCAAGCAGCCGGTGATGGACGACCTGAAGACGTACTACCAGAGCTTCGTGCCGGCCGCCAACACGGTCTACAAGAACAACCTCGGCGCGGGCCACGCGATGGTCACCGACGACTACGGCGGCGCCTGCAGCACCACGGCTGCGCCGTACATCAACAACTGCGGCTTCGACCTCGCGGGCGAGATCCTCACGCAGCTGTACGGCCCGCTGAACCCGCGCAACAACGGCGCGCTGGGCGGCACCTTCACCGAGTTCAACCAGTCGGAGTTCGTCACCGGCCACGGCGTGGCCGCCACCGGCTGGCTCTACGTGCCGCAGGCCTGCACCACCACCTCGTGTCGCGTGCACCTGGTACTGCACGGCTGCAAGCAGAACTACACCGACGTGAGCGACCAGTACGTCAAGAAGACGGGATACAACCGCTGGGCCGACACCAACAACATCATCCTGATCTACCCGCAGACCAGCACCGCGGCCACCAACAGCTGCTGGGACTGGTGGGGCTACGACAGCGCCAACTACGCCAAGAAGTCGGGCCCGCAGATGGCCGCCATGAAGGCCATGATCGACCGCGTCACCGGTTCGGCCGGCGGCGGCGGGCTGCCGGCGCCCACCGGCGTGGGCACCTCGGGCGCGACCAGCAGCAGCATGGTGATCGGTTGGGCCGGCGTCTCGGGCGCCAGTGGCTACAACGTGTACCGCGGCGGCAGCAAGGTCAACGCCTCGCCGGTGGCCGGCACCAGCTACACCGACACCGGCCTGGCCGCGTCGACCACCTACAGCTGGACCGTGGCCGCGCTGAACGCGAGCAACGTCGAAGGCGCGATGTCGGCGGCCGCCACGGGCGCGACCACGGCGGGCCCGGGCGGCGGCGGGACCTGCTACACCGCGAGCAACTACGCGCACACCATGGCCGGGCGTGCCTATGCGCTGTGGGGGCTGACCTATGCCAATGGCTCGGGCCAGTCGATGGGCCTGTGGAACATCTACGCCATGACCACGCTGAAGCAGACGGGCACCAACTACTACGTGATCGGCACCTGTTGAGGCCGCTCACCCATCGCTGATTTTTTCGATTCGCAAGGACCTTTCCACAATGCTTGAGACCCGGGATCTGACCATCCGCTTCGGAGGGCACGTGGCCGTCAACAGCGTGAGCTGCGCATTCGCGCCAGGCACGCTGACGGCCATCGTCGGCCCCAACGGCGCGGGCAAGACCACTTACTTCAACCTGATCTCCGGGCAGCTCAAGGCCACGGCCGGCACGGTGTCGCTCGACGGGCAACCGTTGTCGCACCTGTCGCCGTCGGCGCGCACGCACGCCGGGCTGGGGCGCGCGTTCCAGCTCACCAACCTGTTCCCCAACCTCACGGTGCTGGAGAACGTGCGGCTCGCGGTGCAGGCCACGCGCGCCGGCGCCCACCGCCACGGGCTCAACCTGTGGAGCATCTGGAGCGACCACAAGGCGCTGACCGAGCGCGCCGAGCAGATCCTGGCCGACGTGGCGCTGGAGCCGCGCGCCCACGCCACGGTGGCCAGCCTGCCGCACGGCGACCAGCGCAAGCTCGAGGTGGCGCTGCTGATGGCGCTCGAACCCAAGGTCTTCATGTTCGACGAGCCCACGGCCGGCATGCATGCGGCCGAGGCGCCCGTCATCCTCGACCTGATCCGCAAGCTCAAGCAGGACAAGACCAAGACCATCCTGCTGGTCGAACACAAGATGGACGTGGTGCGCGAACTCGCGGACCGCATCATCGTGCTGCACAACGGCACGCTCGTGGCAGACGGCGAACCGGCCGAGGTGATCGCCTCGCCGGTCGTGCAGGAGGCCTACCTGGGCATCGCGAAGGAGGCCGCATGAGCACCGAGAATTTGCTGACCCTCGAAGGCGTGCAGACGCACATCGGGGCGTACCACATCCTGCACGGCGTCGACCTGGCCGTGCCCAAGGGCCAGCTCACCATGCTGCTGGGCCGCAACGGCGCGGGCAAGACCACCACGCTGCGCACCATCATGGGCCTGTGGCATGCGTCGCAGGGCAGGGTGCAGTTCGCCGGCAAGGACATCACGGCCCTGCACACGCCGCAGATCGCCGAGCTCGGCGTGGCCTACGTGCCCGAGAACATGGGCATCTTCTCCGACCTCACGGTGAAGGAGAACATGGTGCTGGCCGCGCGCGGCGCGAAGAACGCCGACGCCATCGACGACACGCGGCTGAAGTGGATCTTCAAGCTCTTTCCCGCGGTCGAGAAGTTCTGGAACCACCCGGCCGGCAAGCTGTCGGGCGGACAGAAGCAGATGCTGGCCGTGTCGCGCGCCATCGTCGAGCCGCGCCAGCTGCTCATCATCGACGAGCCCAGCAAGGGCCTGGCGCCCGTGATGATCAACAACATGATCGAGGCCTTCGGCGAGCTCAAACGCAGCGGCGTGACGATCCTGCTGGTCGAACAGAACATCCACTTCGCCCAGCGCCTGGGCGACACCGTCGCGGTGATGGACAACGGCCGCGTGGTGCACAGCGGCTCGATGGCCGCGTTCTCCGCCGATGCGCAACTGCAGCAATCGCTGCTCGGACTCGCCCTATGAAACTCGACTTCGACTGGAAGCCACTGCTTCTTGCCCCCATCCTTGCGCTCGTCGCGCTGCCGCTCACAGGCTCGGTCTCGACCTGGCTCACGCTCACGGTGGCGGGGCTGGCGATGGGCATGATCATCTTCATCATCGCCTCGGGCCTCACGCTGGTGTTCGGCCTGATGGACGTGCTGAACTTCGGCCACGGCGTGTTCATTGCGCTGGGCGCCTTCGTGGCCAGCAGCGTGCTCGGCCTCATGGGCGACTGGACCGGCTCGGGCGAGTTGTGGCGCAACCTCGTGGCCGTGTTCCCGGCCATGCTCGCCGCGATGGCGGTGGCCGGCGCCATCGGCCTGGCCTTCGAGCGCTTCATCGTGCGGCCGGTGTACGGCCAGCACCTGAAGCAGATCCTCATCACGATGGGCGGCATGATCATCGGCGAGGAGCTCATCAAGGTGATCTGGGGCCCGGCGCAGATTCCGCTGCCGCTGCCCGAGGCGCTGCGCGGCTCGCTGCTGGTGGGCGACGCCGCCATCAGCAAGTACCGCCTGCTCGCGGTGGCCGTGGGCGTGGTGGTGTTCGGCGTGCTCGCCTGGACGCTGGGCCGCACCAAGATCGGCCTCTTGATCCGCGCCGGCGTGCAGGACCGCGAGATGGTCGAGTCGCTGGGCTACCGCATCGGGCGCCTGTTCGTCGGCGTGTTCGTGGTGGGCAGCGCGCTGGCCGGCCTGGGCGGCGTGATGTGGGGGCTGTTCCAGCAGAACCTGGTGCCGCAGATGGGCGCGCAGGTCAACGTGCTGATCTTCATCGTGATCATCATCGGCGGGCTGGGCTCGACCGGCGGGGCGCTGCTCGGCGCGCTGCTGGTGGGACTCATGACGAACTACATCGGCTTCCTGCTGCCCACGCTCACGCAGTTCGCGAGCATCTTCCTCATGGTGGCCGTGCTGCTGTGGCGCCCGCAGGGCGTGTACCCCGTGGCGAACCGTTGAGGAGAAAGCCGTCATGTTCCTGAAACGACTTCTGTCCAACGACATGCCGCGCAGCCGCCTGCTGGCGCTGCTGCTGCTGGCCCTGTTCCTGGCGCTGGCGTTCGCGCCGTTCCTGTTCCCGGGCGTCAAGGCGCTCAGCGTCGCGGCCAAGATTCTGGTGTTCGTGGTGCTGGTCGCGAGCTTCGACCTGCTGCTGGGCTACACCGGCATCGTGAGCTTCGCGCACACGATGTTCTTCGGCATCGGCGCCTACGGCATCGCCATCTCGGCTTCGCGGCTGGGGCCCAACTGGGGCGCGGTGCTGGTGGGGCTGGGCGCGTCGCTCGCGATCTCGCTGGTGCTCTCGCTGGCCATCGGTTTGTTCTCGCTGCGGGTGCGCGCGATCTTCTTCGCGATGATCACGCTGGCCGTGGCCTCGGCATTCCAGACGCTGGCTTCGCAGCTGTCGGACTTCACCGGCGGCGAAGACGGCCTGACCTTCAAGCTGCCCGAGCTGATTTCGCCGAGCTTCGAGTTCGCCGAAGAGCCCTTCCTCGGCGTCTCGCTCGACGGGCGCTTGCTGTGCTACTACCTGCTGTTCGTGGCGGCGGTGGTGCTGGTGCTGGCGATGCTGCGCATCGTGAACTCGCCCTTCGGCCGCGTGCTGCAGGCCATCCGCGAGAACGAGTTCCGCGCCGAGGCCATCGGCTACCGCGTGGTGGTGTACCGCACCACGGCGGCCGTGCTGTCGGCGTTGTTCGCCACGCTGGCCGGCGCGATGCTCGCGATCTGGCTGCGCTACAACGGGCCCGACACCTCGCTGAGCTTCGAGATCATGATCGACGTGCTGCTTATCGTCGTGATCGGCGGCATGGGCACGATCTATGGCGCGGCCATCGGCGCGGTGCTGTTCGTGGTGGCGCAGAGCTACCTGCAGGACCTGCTGCGCCTGGGCAACGAGGCCGCCAGCGGCCTGCCATGGCTTGCGGCGCTGCTGTCGCCCGACCGCTGGCTGCTGTGGCTGGGCGTGCTGTTCGTGCTGTCGGTCTACTACTTCCCGACCGGCATCGTCGGCAAGCTGCGGGCGAGGGCGGCGAAATGAGCGACGGCAACAACAACAGCACCATGACGCCGTCATCGCACATCTCGCCGACATCGCACTACGCGCAACTCGCAGGCCGCGAAATCCACTGGCTCGACTGGGGCCCCGCCAACGCCCCCGTCGTCATCGCCTGGCACGGCCTGGCGCGCACCAGCCGCGACATGGACGAGCTGGCGCAGCACTTCGCGGCGCGAGGCTTTCGCGTGATCTGTCCCGACACGTTGGGGCGCGGCCTGAGCCAATGGAGCCCGTCGCCCGACGAGGAATACACGCTCGCGTTCTACGCACGGCTGGCCAACGCGCTGTGCGACGAACTGCGGCTGGGCCGCGTGCACTGGGTGGGCACCTCGATGGGCGGCGCGATCGGCACGGTCTGCGCATCGGGCCTGTTCGAGCCGCGCATGAAGGCACGCATCGCCAGCCTCACGCTCAACGACAACGCGCCGCAGCTCGCGCAGGCCGCCATCGAGCGCATCCGCGCCTATGCCGGCGACCCGCCGGCCTTCGCGACGGTGGCCGAGCTGGAGGCCTTTTTTCGCACGGTCTACAAGCCCTACGGCTGGCTCAGCGACGCGCAGTGGCGCCGGCTGACCGAAAGCTCCACGCGCCGCCTGGCCGACGGCCGCGTCACGCCGCATTACGACCCGGCGATGGTCAAGCAGTTCAGCGCGCACGACAACGACTACCTGATCTGGCCGCACTACGACGTGATCGAGGCGCCGGTGCTGTGCCTGCGCGGCGCCGAGTCCGACCTGGTGCTGCCCGAGGTGATCGAGGAGATGCACCGGCGCGGGCCGGGCGCGGCCGGACGCCTGCAGGTGATCGAGGTGCCGGGCTGCGGCCATGCGCCCGCGCTCAACGTACCGGAACAACTGGACCCGATCGAGGGGTTTATCCGCGCGGCCGGTCGTTGAAGGCACGGCGCGCTCACAATCGCGCCGACTTCAACTCCAAGATCACCTCGCCATGGCCCTCTCGATGTACGACCTGTCCGTGCCGGTTTTCATCCGCGGACTCGGGCAACTCACCCACCTGCTCGACAAGGGCCTCGCGCATGCGAAGGCCCAGGGCATTGATCCGGCGACGCTGGTCGACGCGCGCCTCGCGCCCGACATGCTCACGCTGGCCGGCCAGATCCAGCGCGCGAGCGATGCTTCCAAGCTGGGCACGGCGCGCATCGCGGGCATCACGGCGCCGAGCTTTCCCGACGAGGAAAAGACCTGGGACGAGCTGCTGGCGCGCATCGTGAAGACGCAGGATTTCCTGGCCAGCGTGGACCGTGCGCTCATCGACGGCCACGAAGAACGCCCCGTGACCATCAAGGCACGCGAAGGCGAGGCGCACTTCACGGCGCAGCGCTACCTGCTGCAGTTCGCGCTGCCGAACTTCTTCTTCCACGTGACCACCGCCTACGACGTGCTGCGCCACGAGGGCGTGCCCATCGGCAAGCTGGACTACCTCGGCCGCTTCTGAGTTCGCTCAGGCGCGGCGGGCCGCCAGCGCGTACATCAGCGGAATGCGCGGCATGCCTTCGGGCGGGGCCATGCGCCGTCCGTCGAGCTCGCGCATGCCCTCGAAGGGCTTCCAGCCGTTGGTGTACGGGTACTCCTCGAAGCGCTCGATGGCCAGGCCCGCCTGCGCGAGCGCGGTCGTCACCTGGCCCACGCCCCAGGTGAACTCGAAGCTCGGGTGCGGGTTGCGAAAGCCCTGCACGCCGGGCATCGGCCGGTCGTCGGCCACGAGGCCGTCGCCCGACTCGGCGACGTAGTCGCCCACGCCTTCCTCGGGCACGGGCGCGTCGTTGAAGTAGTCGTAGTGAAACTTCCACTGCGGGTCGAACACCAGCGCGAACGGGTGGAACTCGACGATCACGAAGCGCCCGCCGGGCTTGAGCAGCTGTGCCACGCCGCGCGCCCAGGCGCCGATGTCGGACAGCCAGCACAGGGTGCCGTACGAGCAGAACACGAGGTCGTGGCGCTCGCCGCGCGCGGCGGCGGCCTCGAAGTAGTCGTAGACGTCTGCACGTTCGAAGCGCGCCGCAACGCCCGACTCGGCCGAGAGCCGGGTGGCGAAGTCGATGGCCTCGTCGGAAATGTCGACGCCGGTCACGCGGGCGCCGCGGCGCGCGATGCTCAGGCTGTCCTGGCCCGCGTTGCACTGCAGGTGCAGCACCGACAGGCCGTTCACGTCACCGAGCAGGGCGCTTTCCTCGGGGAACAACGTGGAGCCGCCCGCGCGGAAGAAGGCGGCCTGGTCGCCCTTGTGGCTGTTGTGCGCCACCGTGGCGGCGTTCCACGACTGGCGGTTGGCTTCGTGCAGGTCTTTCTTCATGGCGTGGTCGCGTCGGGTCGGGTGGGCCAGCCCGCCAGGTGGCGTTCGGCGATGCCCGCGAGCGCGGTGATCCACGCCGGGCTGTCGTTGAGGCAGGGGATGTAGCCGAAGCGCTCGCCGCCCGCGTGCAGGAAGGCTTCGCGGCCTTCCATGGCGATCTCTTCGAGGGTTTCGAGGCAGTCGGCCGGAAAGCCCGGGCACACCACGTCGACGTGCTTCACGCCGCTCGCGCCGAGTTCGCGCAGGGTGGGCTCGGTGTAGGGCTCCAGCCATTTGGCGCGGCCGAAGCGCGACTGGAAGGTCGTGCGGTACTGCGTGGACGCCAAGCCCAGCCGTGCCGCGAGCAGGCGCGCGGTCTCGAGGCACTGCGCCTCATAGGGATCGCCCAGCGCGATGTTGCGCGCGGGAATGCCGTGGAAGCTCATCACCAGCAGCTCGCCGCGGCCTTCGGTCTTCCAGTGCTTCTCGATGCCCTGGGCCAGTGCCTCGATGTAGGCCGGGTCGTCGTGGTACTGGTTGACGAAGCGGAACTCGGGCACGTGGCGCTGGCGGCGGCTCCAGGCGTTCACGGCGTCGATCACGCTGGCCGTGGTGGTGGCCGAGTACTGCGGGTAGGCCTGCAGCACCAGCACGCGCGTGGCGCCCTCGGCCTGCAGCGCATCGAGCCGCGAGGCGATCGACGGGTTGGCGTAGCGCATCGCGTCGCGCACCGTCACGCGGTGGCTGCGTTCGCCGAGCCAGCCGGCCAGCAGGGTGGCCTGCTTCTGGGTCCAGACCTTGAGCGGCGAGCCTTCGGGCAGCCAGATGCTGGCGTACTTCGCGGCCGACTTCGCGGGCCGCGTGCGCAGGATGATGCCGTGCAGGATCAGCGCCCACAGCGCCCTGGGAATCTCGACCACGCGCGGGTCGCCCAGGAAGTCGGCGAGGTAGGGGCGCACCGCGGCGGCGGTGGGGGCATCGGGCGAACCCAGGTTGCACCAGAGCACGGCGGTGCGGTCGTTCTTGCGGTCAGCGGGGGCGAGAGGCATGCGATATTCTCGGGCATGACTTCCGCTTCCCCTGCGCCCGGCGGCGCCACGCCGCTCGACATCTCGCGCATCTCGGCGATCACGCTCGACCTCGACGACACCCTGTGGCCGATCTGGCCGACCATCGAACGCGCCGAGCGCGTGCTGCACGAATGGCTGCTGCGCGAGGCGCCCAAGACGGCCTCGCTGCTGCTCACGCCGGGCGTGCTGCGCGAGTTGCGCGAAGCCACCGCCAAGGAGCGCTCCGACCTCGCGCACGACCTGAGCGCGCTGCGCCGCGAGTCGATCCGCACGGCGCTCGTGCGCGCGGGCGAAGACCCGGCGCTGGCCGACCCGGCCTTCGACGCTTTCTTTGAAGAGCGCCAGCGCGTCACGCTGTACGACGACGCACTGCCGGCGCTGAAGTGGCTCAGCGAGCGCTACCCGCTGGTGGCGGTGTCGAACGGCAACGCCGACCTCCACAAGACCGGCGTCGGCCGGTGGTTCCGCACCGCCTTCAATGCGCGCGCCTTCGGCAGCGGCAAGCCGCACGCGCCGATCTTCCGCGCCGCGGCGGCCTCGGTCGGCCTGCTGCCGAAAGACGTGCTGCACGTGGGCGACGATGCCGCGCTCGACGTGGTGGGCGCGCTCAACGCTGGCATGCAGGCCGCCTGGCTGGTGCGCGACGAGCGCCCGTGGGAACACGGCGCGCGTCCGCAGCTGATCGTGCCCAACCTGCACGCGCTGTGCATCGCGCTGGGCGCTTGAAGGTCAGCGGAACACCGGCCGGAAGAAGCTGCGTTCGTAGCTAACGATGCAGCGCGTTTCTTCGGCATAGCGGAAGGCGGCCTGGCAGTCGGCGTCCTGCATCGAATCGGCCCGGTAGGTCTCGTACGCGGCCAGGCTCGGGAAGCTGAACATCGCCAGCGCGACGTTGTTCGCGCCTTCGGACGGCAGGAAGTAGCCGTGGTGCTGGCCGCCGAATTTCTCGACCAGCGGAATCCAGAGCTTGCCGTAGTGCTCGAATTCCTTGAGCTTGAAGGGATCGACGATGTAGCGCAGGTAGCAGGTGATCATGGGTGAGGAATGTCAGGGGACTATCGGCGCGGCCCGAGCGGCGCGCGGCTGCCCGGACTATAGTTTTGCGGCTGCCTCCTTTCACCGCTTTCGCGCGAATTTCCTCCCATGCATCTTTCCACCTGGCTCCTCTTTTGCGGCGTGACCCTGGTCGTCGTCTTCACGCCCGGTCCGGCCGTGCTGCTCGCGGTCTCCAACGCCATCTCCGTCGGCCCACGTCGCGCCATGATCAGTTCGCTGGGCAACGCCTGCGGTCTCTTCCTGGTCTCGGCCGCCGCGATGGGCGGGCTGGGCGTGGTGCTCAACACCTCGGCCACGGCCTTCATGGTGCTGAAGGTGGCGGGCGCGGGCTACCTCGTGTACCTGGGCATCCGGCAGTGGCGCAGCCGCACGAGCGTGTTCGCCGAGCTGCAGCCTTCGGGCGCACCGGCGCCTTCGCGTTCCGCGCGCCGGCTGTTCGGGCACGGCGTGACGGTGGCGCTGACCAACCCGAAGGGCATCCTGTTCTTCTCGGCGCTGTTCCCGCAGTTCCTCACGCACGACGCGCCGATCCTCACGCAGTTCGCCGTGCTCACCACGACCTTCGCGGCTGGCTCGGTGCTGGCGCATGGTTCGTACGTGCTGCTGGCGCGCCTGCTGAAGAAGCAGTTCGCGAACCCCAAGCGCGCGCAGCTGTTCAACCGCGTGTCGGGCGGCGCCTTCGTGCTGCTGGGGTTGAGCCTGCTGCGCCTGCGCAACAAGACGGCCTGAGAAGGCCGCCGGCTTTCTTCAGTCGAGCCCGAAGCGCTCGCGCAGCGCCGCGCAGAAGTCGGCGGTGCCGCTGAGCGAGAGCGTGAGGGTGTCCAGGCGCGGGTTGTCTTCCCGCGTGCGCTGCACGTCGCAGTCCCACCCCGCACCGTCGTCGAGCGCGCCGCGCGCACCGGGGAAGGTGGCCTCGGCCCAGGCCAGCACCTGCGCGATCTCGGCCTCCACCTCGGGCGTGCGCTCGGGCGGGGTCGAGGCCATGGCGTCGAAGGTGCCGTGGTCTTCGGTGTCTTCGCTGTAGTCGAAATCGAGATAGCGCAGGGTCGTGGTCATGGGGTCACGGCGTGGCAAGTGCGCGCGCGACGGCCAGTCCGTTGAGGACGGCGCCTTCGAGCGTGGCGGGATAAGGGCCTTCGGTGTAGTCGCCGCAGGCCTGCAGCCCCGGCGCGATGGCGGCCGGCGGGCGGGCCAGGCCGGGCGTGCAGGCGAAGGTGGCGCGTTTTTCGACCACGGTCTGGATCGGCGTGAGGCCGGGCTGCCCGAGCTGCGCGCCGGCTTGCGCGAGCACCTGTTTCTCGAGCATCTCGCGCGGCGTCTCGTTGGCGCTCACGACGAAGGCGAGCACGCCTTCTGGTCCACCGAGCTGGCCGCGGTCGAACACGAACTGGGCCGGTGCGCTGCCCGGCTGGCTGCGCAGCGCGAGCATCGGCTCGGCCAGCGGCGCAGCGCCGCGCACGTAGACCGTGGCAATCGCCTCGAAGCGCAGCGATTCGGTGACGTTGCACCAGCGCGAAGCGGCCGGCAGGCCGGTGGCACGCACGAGGCGCGCGGCGTCCCAGGGCGCGCAGGCCAGCACGGCCTGGTCGAAGAGCTCGTCATCGACGCGCCACCGGTCGCCCTCGGGCGCGATGGCGCGCACGCGGTGGCCGATGCGTGCGGTGGCGCCGTGCCGCGCGAGCCACGCCAGCGCGGCATCGGGCAGCAGGGCGCCGAGGTCCACGCGCGGCAGCAGCAGGTCGGCGCCGCCGCGCCCGCTGAACAGCGCGTCGTGCAGCACGCGCAGGAACACCTGGCCGCTCGATTGCGGCACGGGCGTGTTGAGCGCCGAGACGCACAGCGGCTCGATGAGTTCGTGCATCACGCGCGGCGTGAGGCCGGCGCACAGCGTGGCAACGCTGGTGCCGGGCGCGCAGCGAAAGCCCGCGAGGCGCCAGCGCACGGCGGTGGCCAGCAGCGCGGCCTTGTCGCGCCAGCTCCAGCCGCGCGCGGTGAAGATGCCGATGAGCAGGTCGAGCGGCGGCGGCCGGCCTGCGGGCAGCTGCAGCCCGCCGCCGTCGGCAAAGCGCAGCGACAGCGGCAGGCGCTGCAGGGCGGTGTCGACGTCGACCCCCACGTCGCGCATGAGCGCCAGCGTGGCGGTGTAGGCGCCGATCAGGATGTGCTGGCCGTTGTCCAGCGCCATGCCGTGCATGTGATCGACCCGCCGCGCGCGTCCACCTGCCATCGGCGCGGCTTCGAACAAGGTGACGGCGTGCCCGAGGCGCGTGGCCTCGACGGCGCAGGCCAGGCCGGCCCAGCCGGCGCCGATGACGGCGAGCCTCATGGGCACGAAGGGTGGGGCGTCATATCCGGCCGAGGGCCTGGACTTTCCAGGCCAGCCAGAACTTGCGCACGGGCGTCAGGCTGATGCGCTGGTTGAGCACCTGGAAGTCGTCGCGCTCGATCTCGCGCAGCAGCGTGCGGTAGATGCTGGCCATCATCAGGCCGGGCTTCTGCGTGCGGCGGTCGGCCAGCGGCAGCAGGGCCAGTGCTTCGTCGTAGGCGGCGTGGGCGCGCTGGGCCTGGAACTTCATGAGCGCGACAAAACGGTCGGAGTGCACGCGGTTCAGGATCTCGTGCGCCTTCACGTCGAACTGCTGCAGCTCGTTGACGGGCAGGTAGATGCGACCGCGCAGCGCGTCTTCGCCAACGTCGCGCAGGATGTTGGTGAGCTGCAGCGCCAGGCCGAGCTTGTGGGCGTAGGCGGTGGTCTGCGGATCGGTCTGGCCGAAGATGCGCGCCGCCACCTCGCCGACCACGCCGGCCACCAGATGGCAGTAGCGCGCGAGGCCGGGAAAGTCGAGGTAGCGGGTCTGGTCCAGGTCCATCTGGCAGCCGTCGATCACTTCGTTGAGCTGGCGCGCCTCGATGCCGTAGGTGGCGGCATGCGGCATGAGCGCCTGCATGACCGGGTGGCGCGGCGTGCCGGCGAAGGCCTGGGCGACTTCGGTGCGCCACCAGGCGAGCTTGGTGGCGGCCACGCCGGGGTCGGAGACCTCGTCGACCACGTCGTCGACCTCGCGGCAGAAGGCATAAAAGGCCGTGATCGCGGCGCGCCGCGGCTTGGGCAGGAACAGGAAGGCGTAATAGAAACTGCTGCCCGAAGCGGCGGCCTTGTCTTGCACGTATTGCTCGGGATTCATCGGGGAGGCGCTGCTTTCATGGGCCGTGATTGTCTCCGCATCCGCCATGCCTTCCAGAGCAGCACGGGCGCGTCGGCCTTGCCGACGGTGGGGCGCTGCGTGAAGGTGTCGAAGCCCAGGTCCTCGATCTTGTCCAAGATGCGCAGGCCGCCCTGCACGACCAGGCGCAGCTCCCAGCCCACGCGGCCCGGCAGGCGGTGCACGAGCGGGGCGCCCTCGGTCATGAGCTCGCGCGCCCAGAAGGCCACCACTGCTATCAGATTGATAGCTTCCTGCGGCGGCGGCGCGGAAGACAGCGGCGCGAAGACCTTGAAATGCTCGGACGTCAGGCCGCGCCGCGCGCAGTCGGTGCGCGGAAAGTAGAAGCGCCCGCGCGGCAGGTCGACGCTCGGGTCCTGCCAGAAGTTGATGAGCTGCAGCGCGCTGCAGATGGCGTCGCTCTGGGCCAGCGCCTGCGCATCGGTCACGCCGTACAGGTGCAGCAGCAGCCGGCCGACCGGGTTGGCGGAGCGGCGGCAGTAGTCGAGCAGCTCGGCGCGGTCGGCGTAGGTGCCGCGGTCGCGGGTCTTTTCGATGTCCTGCATGAAGGCGCTGAGCAGGTCGGCAAGCAGGTCTTCGGGCAGGCGGTACTGGGCGATGGCCCAGGCCAGCGGGCCGAACACGTGGGGCCAGCGCGAGTCGGGCAGTGCTTCGCCGCGCGCGGCGGCGGCCAGTTCCTCGCGGTAGGCGCGCAGCTCGGCCAGGCGCGCATCGGGCGAGGCGTCGCCCTCGTCGGCGATGTCGTCGGCCGTGCGCGCGAAGTGGTAGATCGCGGCGATAGGCGGGCGCAGGTGCGGCGGGCACAGCCACGAGGCCACGGGGAAGTTTTCGTAATGGGCCGGCGCGGCGGCATGACGAGGATTGGCAGGAGGAGTGGCGGACACGCCACGATTGTCGGCGACGTCATGTCCGGGCACTATGCTGGCGGCGTCGCCACTTTCCATCTCTCTTTCGCCCATGACGATGAAAGCAACTGCCGCGGCTTCCGGGACTTCGCTTTCCGCTTCGGGCGACACGGCACACGCGGCCGGGCCCGGTTTGATGATCGCGGCGCTGGGCGTCGTCTTCGGCGACATCGGCACCTCGCCGCTGTACGCCTTCAAGGAGACGATGAACCCCGAGCACGGCGTGCCGTTCTCGCCCGACGCGGTGCTGGGCCTGCTCTCGCTGATCTTCTGGGGCTTGATGTTCGTGGTGACGCTCAAGTACGTGGTGTTCGTGCTGCGCGCCGACCACGACGGCGAGGGCGGCATCCTGGCGCTGCAGGCGCTGGCGCGCAACGCCGTTTCCGGCCCGAAGACCCGGCCCTGGGTGTGGCGCGGGATCGGGTTTTTGGGCCTGGTGGGCGCGGCCATGTTCTATGGCGACAGCCTGATCACGCCGGCGATCTCGGTGCTGTCGGCGGTCGAGGGCCTGGAGGTGCAGGCGCCGGTGCTGCAGCGCGTGGTGATCCCGATCACGCTGGCGATCCTCGTCGGGCTGTTCATGGTGCAGAAGAAGGGCACGGGCGTGGTCGGCAAGATCTTCGGGCCGGTGATGCTGCTGTGGTTCCTGGTGCTGGGCGTGGCGGGGCTGTGGCAGGTGCTGCAGCAGCCGCAGGTGCTGGCGGCGCTCGACCCGCGCCGGGCGGTGGGCTTCCTGGTCGAGCACCGGGCGCAGTCGCTGGCCGTGCTGGGCGCGGTGTTCCTGGCGTTCACGGGCGGCGAGGCGCTGTATGCCGACATGGGGCACTTCGGCGCCAGGCCGATCCGTCTCGCGTGGCTCTTCATCGCACTGCCGGGGCTGGTGCTCAACTACTTCGGGCAGGGCGCGCTGGTGCTGGCGAACCCGGCGGCCATCGACAACCCGTTCTTCCGGCTCTTTCCCTCGTGGGGCGTGCTGCCGATGGTGGTGCTGGCCGCCATGGCCACGGTGATCGCGTCGCAGGCGGTGATTTCGGGCGCCTTCTCGCTCACCGCGCAGGCGATGCGCATGGGCTACCTGCCGCGCATGCGCGTGGTGCAGACCTCGGGCACGGCCATCGGGCAGATCTACGTGCCCGCGGTCAACTGGCTGCTGATGGTCGGCGTGCTGCTGCTGGTGCTGGGCTTCCGCAGTTCGGGCGCGCTGTCGGCGGCGTATGGCATCGCGGTGTCGATCACGATGGTGACGACCACATTGCTGGCCGGCATCGTGGCCTGGGGCCTGTGGCGCTGGAACAAGGTGGCGGTGGCGGTCGGCGTGGCGGCCTTCGCGGCGGTCGACCTGACCTTCGTGGTGTCCAACAGCCTGAAGGTCGCCGAGGGCGGCTGGCTCACGCTGGCGGTGGCGGCCGGGGTGATGGTGCTGTTCACCACCTGGGCCAAGGGCCGGCGCCTGGGCCTGGAAGCGGCGGCGGCCGACAGCCTGCCGCTGCGCCCCTTCGTCGAGTCGCTGGCGCTGAACATGCCGCACCGGGTGAGCGGCACCGCCGTGTTCCTGAACCCCGACGCCACGGCGGTGCCGCACGCGCTGCTGCACAACCTCAAGCACAACCAGGTGCTGCACGAGCAGGTGATCGTGCTGCGCGTGCTCTCGTGCGACACGCCGCGCGTGGACGCGCGCCTGCGCATCGAGGCCGAGCAGCTGATGGACGGCATCTGGGTGGTCACCGCGCGCCACGGCTTCATGGAGCGCGCCGACGTGCCCGAGTTCATCCGCATCCTGGCCTACCAGAAGACCCTGGCCATCGACTCGATGAAGACCTCGTACTTCGTCTCCCGCGCCTCGGTGGGCGAGGAGAACCTGCCGGGCATGAACCCGGTGCGACGGGTGCTGTTCGGCTGGCTGCAGCGCAACGCGGGCCGGGCATCCGATTACTTCGAGCTTCCTGATAACCGGCTGGTTGAAATGGGGCAGAGAACTTAGCGTGAGCATGGTCAACTGACCGGCGGGTCATTGACACTGTTTAACGTTTACCCTAGATTACTAACCGGTGGGTCATTAATGACCCGGTTCCTCTCTTCTTGGGTGTCTCATGACCGCCTCCGCCGCCTCACTCCGTGCCCGCAGCGCCGCCTGGCTGCTGCTTCCCGCCATCTTTCTGGCCGGCTGTTCGCCGAAACCGCCTGCCCAGGAGCCCGTGAGGGCGGTCAAGTTCGTGACCGTCGGCACCAGCGACTACGACGCCCAGCCCGAGTTCTCGGCCGAGGTGCGGGCCAGGGTCGAATCGCGCCTGGGCTTCCGGGTGGCGGGCAAGATCATCCGCCGCCAGGCCGAGCTCGGCCAGCACGTGCAGGCCGGCCAGGTGTTGGCCCAGCTCGATCCGCAGGACTACCGCCTGGCCGCCGAGGCCGCCCGCGCCCAGCAGGCCGCCGCGCTGACCAACCGCGACCTCGCGGCCGCCGACCTCAAGCGCTACACCGAGCTGCGATCGCAGAACTTCATCAGCGGTGCCGAACTGGAACGCCGCGAAACCACCTGGAAGGCCGCGCAGGCCCAGCTTGAACAGGCGCAGGCGCAGCTGGCCTCGCAAGGCAACCAGGCCAGCTACACGACGCTGGTGGCCGACGTGGCAGGCATCATCACGGCCATCGAGGCCGAGCCGGGCCAGGTGGTGCAGGCCGGCACGCCGGTCGTGCGCATCGCCCAGGACGGCGCGCGCGACGTGGTGTTCGCGGTGCCAGAGGACCGCGCCGCGCTGATCAAGCCCGGCTCGCCGGTCGCGGTGCGCGGCTGGTCCGGCGGCGAGGTGCTGCAGGGCCAGGTGCGCGAGGTGGCGGCCAGCGCCGACGCGGTCACGCGGACCTACTCGGTCAAGGTGTCGATCGACGCCGCGACCTCGCCGGCGCTCGGCGCCACCGTCTATGCTAGGCCGCAGGCCCTGGCGCGCACCGACGTCGCGGTGATCAAGCTGCCGACCAGCGCACTGCGCCAGGAAGGCAAGGGCTCGGCGGTCTGGGTGCTCGACAAGGACAGCATGACCGTGCGCTCGCAGCCGGTGCAGGTGGTCACGGCCGACGGCAATGAAGCGGTGATCGGATCGGGCCTGTCGACCGGAATGATGGTCGTGGCCGCGGGCGTGCACGTGCTGTCGCCGGGGCAGAAGGTCACCATCTACCAATCGAAGGAGGCCATGGCGGCCGCCGCCAATGGCCAGCAACAGGCGCAGGCGAAGCAGCAGGCCGTCGAGGCCGTGGCCGCGACGAAGAAGGAGATCGCAACGGGTGCCGCCAAATGACGGAAGGCCCAGCGACCCCCGCGACAACCCCGGCGCCTGAGTCTGAGTACAAGTCGCCCGGCTTCAATCTTTCCAAATGGGCGTTGGACCACGCGCCCCTCACGCGCTACCTGATGGTGGTGCTGATGGTGCTGGGCGCCTTCGCGTACTTCCAGCTCGGCCAGGACGAAGACCCGCCGTTCACCTTCCGTGCCATGGTGGTGCGCACCTACTGGCCCGGCGCCACCGCGCAGCAGGTGGCCGAGCAGGTCACCGACAAGCTGGAGCGCACGCTGCAGGAAGCGCCGTACGCCGACAAGATCCGCAGCTACTCCAAGCCGGGCGAGTCGCAGATCATTTTCCAGATCAAGGACTCGTCGAAGGCCGCCGAGGTGGCCAACGTCTGGTACACGGTGCGCAAGAAGATCGGCGACATGCGCGGCACCTTGCCCGCGGGTGTGCAGGGGCCGTTCTTCAACGACGACTTCGGCGACGTCTATGGCGTGATCTACGCGCTGGAAAGCGAAGGCTTCAGCTACGCCGAGCTCAAGACGCTGGCCGACGACGTGCGCCAGCAGCTGCTGCGCGTGAAGGACGTGGCCAAGGTCGACCAGTTCGGCGTGCAGGACGAGAAGGTTTTCATCGAGATCTCGCAGAAGCGCCTGGCCCAGCTGGGGCTCGACTTCAACGCCGTGCTGGCTCAGCTCGGCTCGCAGAACGCGGTCGAAAGCGCCGGCACGATCCAGTCGCCGCTGGACGTGGTGCAGGTGCGCGTGGGCGGCCAGTTCACCAGCGTCGAGCAGCTGCGCGAGATGCCGATCCGCGGCAGCTCGGGCAACCAGATCAAGCTCGGCGACATCGCCGAGATCCGCCGCGGGTACGTCGATCCGCCGGCCGTCAAGGTGCACCACCAGGGCAAGGAAGTGATCGCGCTCGGTGTGTCGATGGCCAAGGGTGGCGACATCATCGCGCTGGGCAAGGCGCTCAAGGCCACCACCGCCACCATCGACCAGCGCCTGCCGGCTGGCGTGAAGCTGGCGCAGGTGCAGGACCAGCCGGTGTCGGTGGCCAGCTCGGTCAACGAATTCGTCGGCGTGCTCATCGAGGCCGTGGCCATCGTGCTGGCCGTGAGCATCATCGCGCTCGGCCTGCACAAGGGCGGGCGCTTCGGCTGGTACATCGACATGCGCCCCGGGCTGGTGGTGGCGATCACCATTCCGCTGGTGCTGGCCGTGACCTTCCTGGCCATGAACTACTTCGGCATCGGGCTGCACAAGATATCGCTGGGGTCGCTGATCATCGCGCTCGGCCTCCTGGTGGACGACGCGATCATTGCCGTGGAGATGATGGTGCGGAAGATGGAAGAGGGCTACGACAAGGTCCGCGCCGCCACCTTCGCTTACGACGTGACGGCCAAGCCGATGCTCACGGGCACGCTCATCACGGCGGCGGGCTTCCTGCCGATCGGCATCGCCAAGTCGGTGACGGGCGAATACACCTTCGCGATCTTCGCGGTGACGGTGATCGCGCTGGTGCTGTCGTGGATCGTGTCGGTGTACTTCGTGCCGTACCTGGGCACGCTGTTGCTCAAGGTGAAGCCGCACGACCCCGACGCGCCGCCGCACGAGCTGTTCGACACGCCGTTCTACAACAGCTTCCGCCGTGCCGTGAACTGGTGCGTGCAGCACCGCTGGCTGACCATCGGCGCCACCGTGCTGATCTTCGCGCTGGGCATCGTTGGCATGGGCAAGGTGCAGCAGCAGTTCTTCCCCGATTCGAGCCGGCCCGAGATCATGGTGGACATCTGGTTCCCCGAAGGCACCTCGTTCGCCGCCAACGAAGAGGTGGCCAGGCGCGTCGAGCAGCGCGTGATGAAGGAAGAGGGCGTGAAGACCGTCAGCACCTGGATCGGTTCCGGCGTGCCGCGCTTCTACCTGCCGCTGGACCAGGTCTTTCCGCAGACCAACGTGTCGCAGCTCATCGTGCTGGCCAAGGACCTGAAGGTGCGCGAAACGCTGCGCCTGCGCCTGCCCGCCTTGCTGGCCGAGGAATTTCCCGAGGTGCGCGGCCGCGTCAAGCTGCTGCCCAACGGCCCGCCGGTGCCGTACCCGGTGCAGTTCCGCGTGATCGGCACCGAGCCCGCCCAGCTGCGCGCCCGCGCCGACGAGGTGAAGGCCGTGCTGCGCGAGAGCACCAACATGCGCGGCGTGAACGACAACTGGAACGAGTCGGTCAAGGTGATCCGCCTGGAGATCGACCAGGCCAAGGCGCGCGCGCTTGGCGTGACCAGCCAGGCCATCGCCCAGGCCTCGCGCACCATGTTCAGCGGCACCACGGTCGGCCAGTACCGCGAGAACGATTTGCTGATCGACATCGTGCTGCGCCAGTCGGCCGACGAACGCGAGGCGATCTCGGACATCGGCAACGCCTACATCCCGACGACCACGGGCCGTTCGATCCCGCTCACGCAGATCGCCCGTCCGGTGTTCACCTGGGAACCCGGCGTGATGTGGCGCGAGAACCGCGACTACGCGATCACCGTGCAGGGCGACGTGGTGGAAGGCCTGCAGGGCGCCACCGTGACCGAACAGCTGCTGCCGAAGCTGCGCCAGCTCGAAGCCGGCTGGCATGCGGCCGGGCAGGGCGGTTACCGCATCGAGGTGGCGGGCGCCGTGGAGGAAAGCTCCAAGGGCTCGGCCTCGATCGTGGCGGGCGTGCCGATCATGCTGTTCCTGGTGTTCACGCTGCTGATGCTGCAGCTGCACAGCTTCAGCCGCTCGCTGCTGGTGTTCATCACCGGCCCGATGGGCATCGCCGGCGTGGCTGCCGCGCTGCTGCTGCTGAACCGGCCTTTCGGCTTCGTGGCGCTGCTCGGCGTGATCGCGCTGATGGGCATGATCCAGCGCAACGCCGTGATCCTGATCGACCAGATCGAGCTCGACCGCGCCGCCGGCGTGCCGGCCTGGGACGCGATCGTCGAATCGGCCGTGCGGCGCCTGCGCCCCATCGTGCTGACCGCCGCGGCGGCGGTGCTGGCGATGATCCCGCTGTCGCGCAGCGTGTTCTGGGGCCCGATGGCCGTGGCCATCATGGGCGGGCTGATCGTGGCCACCGTGCTGACGCTGCTGGCGCTGCCGGCCATGTATGCCGCGGCCTTCCGCATCAAGCGGGAGCCGCAAACCGCTGCCGCCTGACAAGGCGCTTTTCACGGGCCGTTTTCGCGCGGCCCGTATCCCTTGCGCGAGAGTGGGTGAAATCCCCCAAAGGGGGAAGCCGGAAGGCCCCCATTCTTGCGTTTAAAATGCGCGGTTGACCGATTTCAGGCGGACGGTCTTGGGCCAGCGGTTTTTCCGCAGCGCCGAGGCCGTCCGCCTTTGCATTCACCTGAAATTTGGCATCGCGCGGGTGGCGAAATTGGTAGACGCACCAGGTTTAGGTCCTGACGTTCGCAAGAACGTGCCGGTTCGAGTCCGGCCCCGCGCACCAGCCACACCCCTCACAAGGAAGACACCATGACCGTGAACGTTGAAACTCTCGAGAAGCTCGAACGCAAGATCACGCTGACCCTGCCGGTCGGCACCATCCAGAACGAAGTCGATTCGCGCCTCAAGAAGCTCGCGCGCACCGTCAAGATGGACGGCTTCCGTCCCGGCAAGGTGCCGATGAACGTCGTGGCCCAGCGCTACGGCTACTCGGTGCACTACGAAGTCATGAACGACAAGGTCGGCGAGGCCTTCTCGCAAGCCGCCAACGAAGCCAAGCTGCGTGTCGCCGGCCAGCCCCGCATCACCGAAAAGGAAGAGTCGCCCGAAGGCCAGCTCGCCTTCGACGCGGTCTTCGAAGTGTTCCCCGAAGTCAAGATCAACGACCTGTCGGGCGCTGAAGTCGAGAAGCTGTCGGCCGAAGTCGGCGACGAAGCCATCGACAAGACCCTGGACATCCTGCGCAAGCAGCGCCGTACCTTCGCCCAGCGCGCCCAAGACGCCGTGGCCGAAGACAACGACCGCGTGACGGTCGACTTCGAAGGCAAGATCGACGGCGAGCCCTTCCAGGGCGGCAAGGCCGAAGACTTCCAGTTCGTCGTCGGCGAAGGCCAGATGCTCAAGGAATTCGAAGACGCCGTGCGCGGCATGAAGTCCGGCGACAGCCGCACCTTCCCGCTGTCGTTCCCGGCCGATTACCACGGCAAGGACGTGGCCGGCAAGCAGGCCGACTTCATGGTCACCGTGAAGAAGATCGAAGCCTCGCACCTGCCCGAAGTCAACGAACAGCTGGCCAAGTCGCTCGGCATCGCCGAAGCCACCGTGGAAGGCCTGCGCGCCGACATCAAGCGCAACCTCGAGCGCGAAGTGAAGTTCCGCCTGCTGGCCCGCAACAAGAACGCCGTGATGGACGCCCTGGTGGCCAACGCCGAACTCGACCTGCCGAACGCCAGCGTGCAGTCGGAAGTCGCCCGCATGATCGAAGGCGCCCGCGCCGAGCTCAAGCAGCGCGGCATCAAGGACGCCGACAAGGCCCCGATCCCCGAGGAAGTGTTCCGCCCGCAAGCCGAGCGCCGCGTGCGCCTGGGCCTGGTCGTGGCCGAGCTGGTGCGTGCCAACGAACTGCAGGCCAAGCCCGAGCAGATCAAGGCCCACATCGACGAGCTGGCCGCCAGCTACGAGAAGCCGCAAGACGTCGTTCGCTGGTACTTCAGCGACAACAACCGCCTGGCGGAAGTCGAAGCCGTGGTCATCGAGAACAACGTGACCGACTTCGTGCTGGGCAAGGCCAAGGTCAACGAAAAGTCGGTGTCGTTCGACGAACTGATGGCGCAGCAGCAGTAAGCTGGTTTCCGTCGCTGCATGCAGCAACGCCGATGGGGCTTGTGCTTTGCGGCACGAGCCCCATTTCACTCAGGCGTACAGTTCAATCAGAGCGAACGAATCCATTTTCCGGAGAGCAAATTCATGAGCGCACAGGAAATTCAAGGCCTCGGCATGATCCCGATGGTCGTCGAGCAGTCGGGCCGCGGCGAGCGGTCCTATGACATCTACTCGCGTCTCCTCAAGGAACGCATCATCTTCCTGGTCGGCGAGGTCAACGACCAGACCGCCAACCTCGTGGTGGCCCAGCTGCTGTTCCTCGAGAGCGAGAACCCGGACAAGGACATTTCGTTCTACATCAACTCCCCGGGCGGCAGCGTGAGCGCCGGCATGGCGATCTACGACACCATGCAGTTCATCAAGCCATCGGTGTCGACCATGTGCCTGGGCTTCGCGGCCAGCATGGGCGCCTTCCTGCTGGCGGCCGGCGAGAAGGGCAAGCGTTTCTCGCTGCCCAACTCCAAGATCATGATCCACCAGGTGCTCGGCGGCGCGCGCGGCCAGGCCACCGACATCGAAATCCATGCGCGCGACATCCTGCGCACCAAGGACCAGATGAACCGCATCCTGGCCGAACGCACCGGCCAGCCGCTGGAAAAGGTCAAGTCGGACACCGAGCGCGACTATTTCCTGACCGCTGACGAGGCCAAGGATTACGGCCTGGTCGACCAGGTCGTCGCCCAGCGCGGTTAAAGCCGCCCGGCGCCGCGGGCGCCAGAATGGCAAAAACGGCGTTTCCCACACGGGAAACGCCGTTTTTGTTTAGTTATCATTGTCCATACCCTGTCACGAGGCAAAAGTCCATGGCCGAAAAAAAAGGCACCTCCAGCGAAAAAACGCTTTATTGCTCGTTCTGCGGCAAGAGCCAGCATGAGGTCAAGAAGCTGATCGCGGGCCCTTCGGTCTTCATCTGCGACGAATGCATCGACCTGTGCAACGAGATCATCCGTGACGAGCTGCCGGCCGGTGAGGAAGCGCGCGACGCGCGCAGCGACCTGCCCACGCCGCTGGAGATCAAGACCAACCTCGACAACTACGTGATCGGCCAGGAGCCGGCCAAACGCATGCTGTCGGTGGCGGTCTACAACCACTACAAGCGCCTGCGTCACAAGGAAAAGAACACCAAGGGCGACGAGGTCGAGCTCAGCAAGAGCAACATCCTCTTGATCGGCCCCACGGGTTCGGGCAAGACGCTGCTGGCGCAAACGCTCGCGCGCATGCTCGACGTGCCCTTCGTGATGGCTGACGCCACCACGCTGACCGAAGCCGGCTACGTGGGCGAGGACGTCGAGAACATCATCCAGAAGCTGCTGCAAAGCTGCAACTACGAGGTCGAGCGCGCCCAGCGCGGCATCGTCTACATCGACGAAATCGACAAGATCTCGCGCAAGTCCGACAACCCCTCCATCACCCGCGACGTGTCGGGCGAGGGCGTGCAGCAGGCGCTGCTCAAGCTCATCGAAGGCACCATGGCCAGCGTGCCGCCCCAGGGTGGGCGCAAGCACCCGAACCAGGACTTCCTGCAGATCGACACGACCAATATCCTGTTTATCTGCGGCGGCGCCTTTGCCGGCTTGGAGAAGGTCATCGAAAACCGCACCGAGGCCTCGGGTATCGGCTTCGGCGCCGCGGTGAAGAGCAAGGCCCAGCGCAGCATCACCGAGGTGTTCCGCGAAGTCGAGCCCGAAGACCTGATCAAGTTCGGCCTGATCCCCGAACTCGTGGGCCGCATGCCCGTGGTCGCCTCGCTGGCCGAGCTGAGCGAAGACGCGCTGGTGCAGATCCTGACCGAGCCCAAGAATGCGGTAGTGAAACAGTTCACCAAGCTGCTGCAGATGGAGGGCGTGGACCTCGAAATCCGTCCCGCGGCGCTCAAGGCGATCGCCCGCAAGGCGCTGGCCCGCAAGACCGGCGCGCGCGGCCTGCGCTCGATCCTTGAACAGTCGCTGATCGACACCATGTTCGAATTGCCGAACGCGACCAATGTCGACAAGGTGGTGGTCGAGGAATCGACCATCGACGAAAACAAGCCCCCGCTGCTCGTGTACCGCGAAACGGCGAAAAAGGCCTAAAGGACAAGGACGCTCATGTCTGGTCATACCCCATTGCCCCCCGAAGCCCTCGACCTGCCGCTGCTGCCGCTGCGGGACGTCGTGGTGTTTCCCCACATGGTGATCCCGCTCTTCGTGGGTCGCCCGAAGAGCATCAAGGCGCTCGAGCTGGCGATGGAGGCCGAGCGCCGCATCATGCTGGTGGCCCAGAAGGCCGCCGCCAAGGACGAGCCCTCGGTCGAGGACATGTTCGAGGTCGGCTGCGTCTCGACCATCCTGCAGATGCTCAAGCTGCCCGACGGCACCGTGAAGGTGCTGGTCGAAGGCCAGCAGCGCGCCCGCGTCAACCGCATCGATGACGGCGAGACGCATTTCTCGGCCAACGTGACGCCCGTCGAGGCGCCCGAAGGCGGCGAGAAGGGCACCGAGGTCGAGGCGCTGCGCCGCGCCGTGATGCAGCAGTTCGACCAGTACGTCAAGCTGAACAAGAAGATCCCGCCCGAGATCCTGACCTCGATCTCGAGCATCGACGACGCCGGCCGCCTGGCCGACACCATCGCCGCCCACCTGCCGCTCAAGCTGGACAACAAGCAGGCGGTGCTCGACCTGGACGACGTCAAGGCGCGCCTGGAAAACCTGTTCGGCCAGCTCGAACGCGAAGTCGACATCCTGAACGTCGACAAGAAGATCCGTGGCCGCGTGAAGCGCCAGATGGAGAAGAACCAGCGCGACTTCTATCTCAACGAGCAGGTCAAGGCCATCCAGAAGGAGCTCGGCGAAGGCGAAGAGGGCGCGGACATCGAGGAGATCGAGAAGAAGATCAAGCTCGCCAAGATGTCCAAGGAAGGCCTGAAGAAGGCCGAGGGCGAGCTCAAGAAGCTCAAGCTCATGTCGCCCATGTCGGCCGAAGCCACGGTGGTGCGCAACTACATCGACGTGCTCATCAGCCTGCCGTGGAGCAAGAAGACCAAGATCAAGCACGACCTGGCCAATGCCGAGGCCGTGCTCAACGCCGACCACTACGGCCTCGAGAAGGTCAAGGACCGCATCCTTGAATACCTCGCGGTGCAGCAGCGCGTCGACAAGGTGAAGGCACCCATCCTGTGCCTCGTGGGCCCGCCGGGTGTTGGCAAGACCTCGCTGGGGCAGTCGATCGCGAAGGCGACCGGCCGCAAGTACACCCGCATGGCGCTGGGCGGCATGCGCGACGAAGCCGAGATCCGCGGCCACCGCCGCACCTACATCGGCGCGCTGCCGGGCAAGGTGCTGCAGGGGCTGAGCAAGATCGGCACGCGCAATCCGCTGTTCCTGCTCGACGAAATCGACAAGCTGGGCACGGACTTCCGCGGCGACCCGTCGAGCGCGCTGCTCGAGGTGCTCGACCCCGAGCAGAACCACACCTTCGGCGACCACTACGTGGAAGTCGACTTCGACCTGAGCGACGTCATGTTCGTCGCCACCTCGAACTCGATGAACATCCCGCCGGCGCTGCTGGACCGCATGGAAGTCATCCGCCTCTCGGGCTACACCGAGGACGAGAAGACCAACATCGCGATCAAGTACCTGCTGCCCAAGCAGATGAAGAACAACGGCGTGAAGGACGACGAACTGGCCGTCACCGAAGCCGCCGTGCGCGACATCGTGCGCTACTACACGCGTGAAGCCGGCGTGCGTTCGCTCGAGCGCGAGCTGTCCAAGATCTGCCGCAAGGTGGTGAAGGGCCTGCTGCTCAAGCAACTGACGCCCAAGGTCACGGTCGACGGCGAGAACCTCAACGAGTTCCTCGGCGTGCGCAAGTACAGCTTCGGCCTGGCCGAGAAGCAGAACCAGGTCGGCCAGGTGGTCGGCCTTGCGTGGACCGAAGTCGGCGGCGACCTGCTGACGATCGAGGCCGTGACCATGCCCGGCAAGGGTGTGATCAGCCGCACGGGTTCACTCGGCGACGTGATGAAGGAATCGGTCGAGGCTGCGCGCACCGTGGTGCGCAGCCGCTCGCGCCGCCTGGGCATCAAGGACGAGGTGTTCGAGAAGCGTGACATCCACATCCACGTGCCTGACGGCGCGACGCCCAAGGACGGCCCGAGCGCGGGTGCGGCGATGACGACGGCCTTCGTGTCGGCGCTCACGGGCATCCCGGTGCGCGCCGACGTCGCGATGACCGGCGAGATCACGCTGCGCGGCGAGGTCACGGCCATCGGCGGCCTGAAGGAAAAGCTGCTGGCGGCCCTGCGCGGCGGCATCAAGACCGTGCTGATCCCCGAAGAGAACGCCAAGGACCTGCAGGACATTCCCGAGAACGTGAAGAACGGCCTCGAGATCGTGCCGGTGAAGTGGATCGACAAGGTGCTCGAGATCGCGCTCGAGAAGATGCCCGAGCCGCTGTCCGACGAAGAGGTGGCCGCTTCGGCTGCTGCGGTGGCCGAACTGGCCAAGCAGCGCGCCGGTGCGCCGGCCGTCGAAGGCTCGGTCAAGCATTGATCGATTGATTGCAGAACTTGTGAAGCCTCAAAAAACTGGTATATAATTTGAGGCTCGAAACGCGGGAATAGCTCAGTTGGTAGAGCGCAACCTTGCCAAGGTTGAGGTCGAGAGTTCGAGACTCTTTTCCCGCTCCAGTTTTGAAAAAGGGAAGCAAGCAGCTTCCCTTTTTTTCGCAGTTCGATTTCGTTATTCAGCGTGGCGCGATAGCAAAGCGGTTATGCAACGGATTGCAAATCCGTCTAGCCCGGTTCGACTCCGGGTCGCGCCTCCACCCTCTCGTCAAGACCGATCGGCTCCGATACACAAGCCCCGCCAACCGACGTTGCCGGGGCTTGTTTCATTTGGGTTATCGTCGATGTTCAACCCGAGGCCCGGATGGTGAAATTGGTAGACACATCGGACTTAAAATCCGCCGCTTCCTTAATCGGGGCATACGGGTTCGACCCCCGTTCCGGGTACCACCATATTTACAAGGGAGTATTTGATGCCTCGCTACAACGCTCCATTTGAGATCCATGTGCATGGCGATGTGCCGCTGCGCTCGGACGTGAGCTTCGAGCAGATCCAGGAGGCGCTGCGGCCGCTCTGGAAATACGCAGGCGCCAAATCGCTGGCCGACGGTGCCACCAGCACCTACGAAGAAGAACCCGGCATCCGCTTCGAGCAGAAGGACCACACGCTGCAGATCTGCTGGACCGTGCCGGGCGACGAAGACTTCCGCCAGGCGCTCGACGAGATGTGCATGGGCCTGAACGAACTCTCCGAGCGCGGCGCCGCGATCGAAGTCACCTTCTACGACACCGATTTCGACGAAGAAGAGGGCGACCCTGACGAAGAGTCGCGCGACGACTTCCTGATGCTGTTCGTGGGCCCCAACCCGGCCGCGATCATGCAGGTGCAGCGCGACCTGCTGGTCGAAGACGTGGTCAACCTCATGGAACGCCACTTCGACGGTGCCGAACTCGGCGGTGTGGTTGCCGAGATCGATCGCCTCTTCAGCGACCGTTTCGACGCGCTCGTGAACTCGCTCGAAATCGGCAAGCGTCCGCGCGGTGCCGGTGGGGCCGGCGGCGGCAGCGGTGGTGGTCACGGCGGTGGCCGTCGTCCGCGCCACCTGCACTGACCTTTCCCTTACCGCCCGGTCCCAAGGCCGCATGGCCCTGTTCCCAGCCTCCGCGTTGCGCCCCGGCGTGCGCAAGCGCGAGGTGTTCGGCTGGGCGATGTACGACTTCGCCAACTCAGGCTACACCACGGTCGTGATCACGGCGGTGTTCGCCGCCTACTTCGTCGGCGGCATCGCCAAGGGCGCGCCATGGGCCACCTTCGCGTGGACCGCGGCCCTCAGCACCTCGTACGCCATCGTGATGCTCACGATGCCCGCCATCGGCGCCTGGGCCGACCTGCGCGCCGCCAAGAAGCGCGTGCTGGTCATGACGACCACGGGCTGCGTGCTCGCCACGGCGGCTCTGGCGCTCACGCCGGGCTTCGCGGGCGGCCCGATGGGCGTTGCGCTCGCGATGGCGCTGGTGATCGTCTCCAACGCGTTCTATTCCTACGGCGAGTCGCTGACGGGCGCCTTCCTGCCCGAGCTGGCGACGGCCGAGGGCATGGGCAAGGTGAGCGGCTGGGGCTGGGCCTTCGGCTATGTCGGCGGCATGCTGGCGCTGGGGTTGTGCCTGGCATACGTGCTGTGGTCGCAGGCGCGCGGGTTGCCGGCGGCGCACTTCGTGCCGGTCACGATGCTGATCACGGCAGCGATCTACGGCGTGGCCGCCTGCGTCACCTTTGCGCTGCTGCCCGAACGCGCCGTGCCGCAGGCCAGTCGAGGCGAGGAAAGCGCCTGGCGGCAGTTGCGCGCCACCTTCCAGCAGGCCCGCGCCTACCGCGACTTCATGTGGCTGCTGGTCTGCACCGTCTGCTACCAGGGCGGCGTGGCGGTCGCGATCACGCTGGCCGCGATCTACGCCGAGCAGGTGATCGGCTTCGTCGCGAGCGAGACGATGGTGCTGATCTTCGTGCTCAACGTCGCGGCCGCGCTCGGCGCCTTCGCCTTCGGCTACGTGCAGGACCGCATCGGCCACAAGGTGTCGCTGGCCGCCACGCTGCTCGCGTGGATCGCGGTGTGCGTGATTGCTGCATGGGTCACGACCAAGGGCGGCTTCTGGTGGGCCGCCGCCATCGCGGGGCTGGCGATGGGCTCGAGCCAGTCGGCCGGGCGCGCGATGACGGGCTACCTCGCGCCGCCGCAGCAGCTGGCCGAATTCTTCGGGCTCTGGACTTTCGCCACGCGTCTGGCCAGCATCATCGGCCCGCTGAGCTTCGGTGCGATCACCTGGGCCACCGGCGGCAACCAGCGCATCGCGATCCTCTCGACGGCTGTGCTGTTCATCGGCGGGCTGTTGCTGCTGCTGCCGATCGATATGCAACGCGGCCGCAAGGCCGCGCTGCAGGCTCGCTAGCTACTCAACGACGCTCAGGGCAGCTTGTCGCCGAACAGGCTGTCGCGCGTGAGCGGGTAGCCGGCTTCCGGCGCGTAGCGCTTGATCCAGTTGTCGGGGTTCTTCACGCGCGCAGCGAACGCCGCCAGGTCCGAGCGATCGAGCGAGCCGTTGTAGATCGCGTTGGTCTGATTGGCCGGGCTCACGGTGAAGCTGAACGCCGTGCCGGCCGTCGTGAGCGCATCCGGGATGGTGCCGGCGGCGCCGCCGAGCGTGATGCTCGCCAGGTAGTTGCCGACCGCCGTGATCTTGCCGGCCTTGCCTTCGCCCAGGCCTTCGATCGTGCCGCCCGCGATGGCATAGACGGTTTCCGACTTGCCGATGCCGCCCGGCGAGCCCAGCGTGAAGCCCTTGTCCGCGATCGGACTGCCCACGACGTCGGTCTGGATCGTCACGATGGTGCCGGCCGGCAGGTTCTGGTTCGCGGTCCAGAAGAAGGCCGTCTCGTTGGTGATGTCGGTGAACTCTGCCGCGTCCTTCTTGCGGTCGCGGTCGGTGAACAGCACCTGCGTGCCGCCATTCACCGCCTTCAGCAGCACGAAGGCATAGGCGTCGGGCACCTCGGCGTTGGCGGCCATGAAGAGCAGGTCGCCGGCCGCCAGCGGCGTGGGTACGCCGGCCGTCGTGAAGCCCAGCGTCGCCGTGTCGTTGATGCCCGCGAAGGCGTTACCGGCGGCGTCGGTGATGGCGTCGGCATCGACCGTGACGTAGTAGCCGGCATTCATCGCGAGCTTGGCCGTGGGCACCAGCGTCAGCACGTTGAACGCCACCTGCACGCGCGCGGCGGGGCTGTTGGCGTGGAAGGTCTCGATCACCGTGCCGTCAGCCGCATGCAGCACGATGCGCCCGGACCCGAGGCGCACCGCCTCGTTGAACGACAGGATGATCGAGGTGTCGAGGTTGACGCCCACGCGGCCGGCCGGCGGCGACGCCTTCTGCAGCTTCGGCGCGGCCGTGTCGACCCACGGCGCGCCCAGGCGCACGACGAAGCCGTCGAATTTCTGCTCGGCGGCGGGCAGGTCCTTCGAGGCCGTCTTGCCGTCCCACTTGGTGTCGCCGTTGTCCAGCAGCAGCTGCACCTGCGTGCCGGCTTTCACCGGACCCGGCACCTCGACGACCGATTCGAAGCTGCCGCCCGTGGCCTTGCGCAGCGCGTCGAGGTCGTTCGACAGTTCGATGGGCGCGCTGTTCGGGTTGCCGTCCCAGGCGAACAGGGCGAAGTTGCGGTCCACCTCCGGCACGGCCGCGCCCGCGGGCCCGGCAACGATCAGATAGCTGCCGTCGGTGCCCTTGTCGATCGAGCGGATGCCGCGGCCGCCCAGCTCCAGTTCGATGGGAGTGCCGAAGACGGCCTGGGTGGCGGTGCCGGCCATCAGCGCGGCATGGTTCTGCAGCGGCACGATCAGCGCCTTGGCGCGCACCGAGGCGCCGGTCTGCGGCGCACGGAAGCCCAGCCACAGGGCGGTGTCGCCGGGCGCGCTGGTCATGCCTTCGATCGAGAAACCGTCGACACGCTCCGGCACGACGCCGGCAGCGGCCGACACGGCAAAGCCGAAGTGGTTGGCGCCGAGCCCGTGGGCGTTGCCCGTGTCCCAGGCGATGAGCTGCGCTTCGAGCAGCGAGAACTGGCCCACGTAGTCGAAGGTGGTGGCCGCGCCGGTGCCGCCGACTTTCACCGCGAAGAGGTGCGAGCGGTCGGCCGCCGCGTCGCCGCCGTCCTTCTTGTTGCTGTTGGATCCGGTGAAATAAAGCGTGTCGCCGATGCGCGTGCCGGCTTCGAGGTCGAGCTCCTTGGCGAGCTTGGGGCCTTCGAGCTTGTAGCTCCATTCCTTCACCGCGGCGCCGCCGGCGCGCGGGTACACGCGCAGCACGTTCGCTTCGTCGTCCGCCACCAGCATGAAATCACCGGGCAGGGCGAGGGCGGTCGATGCGTCGGACGAGCCTTCGGTGGTGCCTGCGTTGGGCGTGAACTGCGCCTTCGACACGAGTTGGTCGGGCTCGGGCTGTACCACGGCGGGCGGCGTGGTCGGCGGCGGGTTGGCGACCGGCGGGAAGAACCCGCTGAAGCCGCCGCCGTCACCGCCGCCGCAGGCAGCCAGCAGGATCGAGAGGGTGCCGGCGAGCAGCATGGGGCGGAAGGGGATGCGGGTTGAGTGGGAAAGCGAACTCATGGTGCGTGGCCGTTCTTTGGAACAAACCGCGCATGCTGTTACTTTCGTATGACGGGTCCGTGAATGACCCGCCGGGTTTCAAGTGCGCCTCAGGGCGTCTGCTGCAGCGACTTGGGCACCTTGTAGCGCTCGCCGTCATAGCGCAGCGTCACGGTGCTGAACTTGGCGGGCAGCGCTTTCTCGACGCAACCCTGGTCTTCCTGTTCCTGCGCGCGGCTTTGCACCAGCGTACGCGACAGTTGCAGGTCGGCCAAGCCGTTGCTCGTGGTGCGGGCGACCGACAGCATGGTGCGCAGCTTCTCGAAGTGGCCGGTGCAGGTGGCGTCCCAGCCGCCGTTGTCGTGGTCGAGCTCGATCTCCTGCAGCACCTGCTGCAGCTTGTTGCCGCGCTGCACGTACAGGCGCACGGTCTCGCTGGCCTGCGGGCCCGAGGTCGGGCTGTTGCCGCGGTAACGCACGCGCAGGCCGAAGGCGCGCGTGTCGGGCGACAGCACGTAGCGCGAGGTGTCGACGCGGATTTCCTGGATCGAGGTGGTGGCGTCTTCGTCGAGCGCCTCGGGCAGGAAGATCCGCCCGATCACGGTGTCGCGGTCGGTGTTGCCGTTGTCGGGCCGCTGGATCAGCAGCAGCGCGAGGTCGAAGACCTTGGCGCCCTTGTCCGTGGTCTCGCGCGGCATGGGCAGCACCACGATGCTGCGGCCGGGAAACGCCGGCCAGACCTTGCATGCGGCCAGCCGCTCGTCGAGCGGCTGCTTCGGATAGAGCTTGGCGTGCATGCGCTCGGCCAACCCGCTTTCGCAGGCGGCGTGGCCCAGGCCGGCGGCCGAGGCCAGGCCCAGCAGGACCAGTGCATGACGCAGGAAGAAGAGGGCGCGCATGGCGGGTGAGTGGATGTCAGGCAGCGTTCGCCGCCGACACCGAAGCGCCTCGCGCGCGTGCAGGCAGCCAGCGCGCTGCGGCGGCTTCGAGCACCGCCAGGTCGCCGCTGCTCTCGAGCACCAGCGCGCCTTCGCTGCCGTCGTCGGCCAGCCGGCCGAGCGACGCCAGCACGCGACGCGTCTGCTGCGCGACCGGCGCGCCGGTGTCGATGAAGCGCAGCGTCGCCGGTGCGTGGCGCTGCAGTTCGTCTTTCACGAGCGGGTAGTGCGTGCAGCCGAGCACCACGGTGTCGACCTGGCCCGCGCCGTCGCCGAAGGGGCCGGCCTGCGCCATGTAGCGCGCACACAGCGCGGCGATGCCGGGGTTGTCGAAGCCTTCGATGGCCTTCACGAGACCGTCGCACGGCACGGGCCGCACGGTGGCCGAGCCGCCAAAGGACTCGCGCAGGGCCGCGTACCGGGCGCTGGCCAGTGTGCCGCGCGTGGCCAGCACCGCGATGTGGCCCGTGCGGCTCGTCGCCACGGCGGGCTTGAGCGCCGGCTCCAGGCCCACGATGGGCAGCGCGGGGAATTCGGCGCGCAGCACGTGGATCGCCGCCGTGGTGGCCGTGTTGCATGCCACCACCAGCGCCTTGATGCCGTGCGCACGCAGCAGGTGTTCGACCACCTGGCGCGAGTGCGCAATGACGTAGGCGTCGCCGCGCTCGCCATACGGCGCGTTCGCGGTGTCGGCGAAGTAGACGAAGCGTTCCGTCGGCAGCTCGGCCTGCAGCGCGGCGAGCGTGCTCAGCCCTCCGACGCCGCTGTCGAACACGCCGACCGGGTTCAAGCGACTTCCAGCGGAATGGTCTTGAACTCGCCGCTGGCGATGCGCTTTTGCCACTCGGCCGGGCCGGTGATGTGCGCGCTGGTGCCGCCGGCATCGACCGCCACCGTCACGGGCATGTCGACCACGTCGAATTCGTAGATGGCTTCCATGCCCAGGTCCGCAAAGCCCACGACCTTGGCGGTCTTGATGGCCTTGCTCACGAGGTAAGCGGCGCCGCCCACGGCCATGAGGTAGGCGCTCTTGTGCTTCTTGATGGCTTCGATGGCGACCGGGCCGCGCTCGGCCTTGCCGATCATGGCGATCAGGCCGGTCTGGGCCAGCATCATCTCGGTGAAGCCGTCCATGCGCGTGGCGGTGGTTGGGCCGGCGGGGCCCACGGCTTCGTTGCCGACCGGGTCGACCGGGCCGACGTAGTAGATGACGCGGTTTGTGAAATCGACCGGCAGCTTCTCGCCCTTGGCCAGCATGTCCTGGATGCGCTTGTGCGCGGCATCGCGGCCGGTGAGCATCTTGCCGTTCAGCAGGATCGTGTCGCCCGGCTTCCAGCTCGCCACTTCGGCCGGCGTGAGCTTGTTCAGGTCGACGCGCTTGCTCTTCTTCTCGTCGGGTGCCCAGTTCACGTCGGGCCACAGGTCCAGCGACGGCGGATCGAGGTAGACCGGGCCGCTGCCGTCCATCACGAAGTGCGCGTGGCGCGTGGCGGCGCAGTTGGGGATCATCGCCACGGGCTTGCTGGCCGCGTGCGTGGGGTACATCTGGATCTTGACGTCGAGCACGGTGGCCAGGCCGCCCAGGCCCTGCGCGCCGATGCCCAGGGCATTGACCTTCTCGAACAGCTCGAGGCGCAGCGCCTCGACCTTGGTGAGCTCGGCGCCCGAGGCGGCCTTGGCCTGCAGCTCGTGCATGTCCAGGTCGTCCATCAGGCTTTCCTTGGCCATCAGCGCGGCCTTCTCGGCGGTGCCGCCGATGCCGATGCCCAGCATGCCGGGCGGGCACCAGCCGGCGCCCATGGTCGGCACGGTCTTGAGCACCCAGTCGACCACGCTGTCGCCGGGGTTCAGCATGACCAGCTTGCTCTTGTTCTCGCTGCCGCCGCCCTTGGCCGCGACCGTCACTTCGACGGTGTTGCCGGGAACGATCTCGGTGAAGATCACCGCGGGCGTGTTGTCCTTGGTGTTCTTGCGATCGAACTGCGGGTCGCCCACGACCGAGGCGCGCAGCGTGTTGTCGGGGTGGTTGTAGCCGCGGCGCACGCCTTCGTTGATGGCGTCGTCCAGCGAACCGGTGAAGCCGCCCCAGCGCACGTCCATGCCCACCTTGAGGAATACGTTGACGATGCCGGTGTCCTGGCAGATCGGGCGGTGGCCCGTGGCGCTCATCTTGCTGTTGGTCAGGATCTGCGCAATGGCGTCCTTGGCGGAGGGGCTCTGCTCGCGCTCATAGGCCTTGGCCAGATGGGCAATGTAGTCCGCGGGGTGGTAGTAGCTGATGTACTGGAGCGCGGCGCTGATCGATTCGATCAGGTCGGCCTGCTGGATCGTGGTCGTCATGGTGGGGAATCTTCTTGGAGGGGGAACGCCCTCGATTATCTCAGCCACCAATACCGCAGGCCGGCGCCGGGCGAAAGAGCGCCGGCGCGGGGGGAGGCCGTGTTACCGGGCCGCGGCGCGCGCCTGCGCAATCCAGCCGTCGAAGGTCGCCTGGTGCACCCGAATCCACCCGTCGGTGTGGCGCGTCACATCCTGCATGCTGTTCGCGCCTTCGCTCATGCGCAGGTTCTGCGCGTTGATGTCGCTGATCGGCAGCTTCATCACCTCGAACAGGCGGCCGGCGGCGGGGTTCTTCTCGATGAAGGCCCGGTTGGCGACGATGCGCTGTTCGTTGGCCAGGAAGCCGTAGTTGCGGCCGTTGGGCAGCCGGGTGTCGACCTGCGCGCCGGCCTGCGCGGGCGAGAAGGGTACCTGCAGCCAGACCACGTCGGCGCCCGGGCGCAGCACGGCGCTGACCCAGTAGGGCGTCCACGTGTAGTAGAGGATCGGCTTGTCCTGCTTGAAGCGCGCGATGGTGTCGGCCATGAGCGCGGCGTAGCTGCCCTGCTTGTGGGTCACGCTGTCGCGCAGCTGGTAGGCGTTCAGGTGGTTCTCGATGGCCAGTTCGCAGCCCCAGCCGGGGTTGCAGCCGGTGAGGTCGGCCTTGCCGTCGCCGTCGGCATCGAACAGCTTCGCGATGGCCGGGTCCTTCAACTGCGCGAGGTTCGTGATGTTGTATTGCTCGGCGGTCTTGCGGTCGATCAGGTAGCCCTGCACCGCGCCGTCGGAGTACGTGCCCTGGCGCCACAGCTTGGCGTCGCCGCCGCTGTTCTTGTAGAAGTCGGCGTGCAGCAGGCTCCAGTGGTTGGCCATGAAGGTGGCGTCGCCATTGGCAATGGCCAGGTGTTCGGTGGCGGGCTCCAGGTCTTTCATCGGCTCGACCTTGTAGCCGAGCTTCTCGAGCGCGCGCATCACCAGCAGCGTCTGGAAGGCTTCCTCGGCGAGCGAGCTTTTCAGCGGCTGAACGGTGATGCCCTGGCCGGGCAGGTCGTTGGCGGCCTGTGCGGTCGCACCGAAGGCGACGAAGCCCAGCGCCAGGAGGCCGCGGGCAAGGAAGAGGCGGGTGGTCTTCATGCGTGAATGTCCTCCGGGGCGGTCAGTGCGCTTGCGTGGAAAGGGCGGGCACGGCGTCGTTGGCGTGCTGTTGGCCGCGCGAGGGCGTGCCTACGAGGCGCTGCAGCAGGCGCAGCGCGAAGCCGGCCGGGCCGGTGTGCCACCAGCGGTGGCCGGCGCTGCGGCGCGACTTGCCCATGGCCTGCGTCAGGCGGTCCAGCGTGATCGCCAGCAGCACGATGCCCAGGCCGCCGACGGTGGCCAGGCCCATGTCGAGCCGGCCGATGCCGCGCAGCACCATCTGGCCCAGGCCGCCCACGGCGATCATCGAGGCGATCACCACCATCGACAGCGACAGCATCAGCGCCTGGTTGATGCCCGCCATGATCGAGGGCATGGCCAGCGGCAGCTTCACCTTCACGAGCATCTGCCAGGGCGAGGCGCCGTAGGCGCGCGCGGCCTCGATGAGGTCGGGGCGCACCTGGCGCAGGCCGAGGTTGGTCAGGCGCACCAGCGGGGCGAGCGCGAAGACGATGGTCACGATCACACCCGGCACGTTGCCGATGCCGAACAGCATCACCACCGGCACGAGGTACACGAAGGCCGGCGTGGTCTGCATCGCGTCGAGCACCGGGCGCATCACGCGCTGGGCGCGGTCGTTGCTGGCCAGCAGCACGCCCAGCGGCAGGCCGATGACCATGCAGAACACCAATGAGGTCAGCACCAGCGACAGCGTGACCATCGCTTCGGGCCAGATGCCCAGCACGGTCACCAGCATCAGCGACACGACGGTGCCGACGGCCAGCGCGCGGCCGGCAAACTGCCAGGCGAGCAGGCCGATGAGCGCGATCATCGGCAGCGCGGGCAGGGCGGTGAGCAGGCCCTGCACCGAGTTGAGCGTGCTGTCGATCGGCAGGCGCACGGTCTGGAAGAAGGGCCGGAAATGCTCCACCACCCAGCCGAGGCCCTGGTTGATCCAGGCCTCGACGGGCAGCGAGCCGTCCCACAGGCGGTGCAGCGCGAAGCCGTTGGTGGCGGTGTCGGCTTGCCCCGCGAGGGCGTGCGCGGTGTTCGCCGGCGCATCGAGCCAGGCGCTGGCGGTCGAGGTGTCAGGCGCGGCCGAGATGGCTTCCCACGGATCGAGGGCCGCAGGGGGCGCGGCGGGCGTGTCCAGGACGGGGGTGTCCAGCAGGGGCGCGTTCAGGTCGGAAGGCAATGTGGTGTCGTTCATCGTTCAAGGTCCTTCGTGAATTCAGTGCGGCTCGGCGGCGAGTGCGGGCGCGGCGTGCGGCGAGACGGGCTCGATCGGTGGCGTGTCGCGGTCGAGGAAGCGCAGCAGCGTCGTCTTGCTGATCGCGCCGCAGAAACGGCCGTCACCGGCCACGACCGGCAGGGCGCACGGCGCCTGCGCGAGCTGGCCGATCAGGCCGGCCACGGGGGCTTCGGCGTCGATGCGCGGCAGGTCCTCGAGGAAGGCGTGCTGCAGCCCGAGCGGGCCCGAATGCCCGTCGAGCGCACCGCGCAACGTGTCGGCCGACACCACGCCCAGGAAGCGCTTGGTCGGGCTGGTCACGTAGGCGAAGTCGCGGTCCTGGTCTTCGAGCAGCTTGAGCGCCGCGCGCGCGCCGCGCTCGGGGTGCTCGCACACCACGGTGAGCGACTTGCGCGCGATGTCGGCCGCCTTGAACACCGCCGCCGCGTCCACGCCGCGCACGAAGCTGCGCACGTAGTCGTCGGCCGGACTGCGCAGGATCTCGTCGGGCGTGCCGACCTGGATCACGTGGCCGTCCTTCATGATCGCGATGCGGTCGCCGATGCGCATGGCTTCGTCCAGGTCGTGCGAGATGAAGACGATGGTGCGCCGCTGCACCTGCTGCAGCCGCAGCAGCTCCGACTGCATCTCGGTGCGGATGATCGGGTCGAGCGCCGAGAAGGCCTCGTCCATCAGCAGGATCGACGGGTCGGACGCCAGCGCGCGCGCCAGGCCCACGCGCTGCTGCATGCCGCCCGACAGCTCGTCGGGGTAGCTGTCGCCCCAGCCCGAAAGGCCCACCTGCGCGAGCGCGAGGTCGGCTTGCGCGAGGCGGTCTTTCCTGCGCGTGCCCGACAGCTCCAGGCCGAAGGCGGTGTTCTCGCGCACCGTCATGTGCGGCATGAGCGCGAACGACTGGAACACCATGCTGATGTCCTTGCGGCGCAGCGCGCGCAGCTTGCTGTCGGAGTGCTCGTTGATGTCGGCGCCGTCGATCACGATGCGCCCGGCGGTCGGCTCGATGAGCCGGTTCAACAGGCGCACCAGCGTCGACTTGCCCGAGCCCGACAGGCCCATGATCACGAAGATCTCGCCGGCCTGGATCTCGAAGGTGGCGTCGAACACGCCGATCGACTGGCCGGTCTTCGCCAGGATTTCCTTCTTGGAAAAACCTTGGCGGACCAGCTCGAGGGCTTGTTCGGGCGAGTCGCCGAACACCTTGAAGACATGGTCGATGAGAATTCCTTTGGCCATATGCCGGGGCTCCTTGAGTGAAGGGTGGACACAGCACCGCCCCGGAGGGCGGCAACGGCCACGCCATCAGCCCGATGAGGGAGCTGCCCGACAGCGCGCATGAAGATTGCGCATGCGCATGCAATGGCCCGGCGAGCCCCGAGGGCTGCCGACAGGCACTGAAGACGACTTGGCGACGAAGCCAGTGCCCGCCGGATGCTTCATTCGCAGACAACGGGCCTGGTCGAGGGGCGCCGCCTGGATGAGCGTGACGTGGCAATGGGGCCGGAAAAAAGATCCGGCCGGTTTGCCGGGCTGGGCCCGGCGTGAAGGGCCTTGCACCGCGACGGGATTCGCTGATCCGCGAGTAGTGCAAGGGTGACCAACATGACTTGTTGGTCGTCGGAAGCCGCTGATTATAACTTTTTGGCATGACGCGAGTCAACCCGCAGGCGTATCGTGTCTGTGGGACCCGGGCGAAAGGCCTCGTCAGATGCGAGCCATTCTTATCGAGCTGATACTCGGCACTGCGCCCGATAAGCGGCGCAACCATCCAAGACTGCGGAGCCATTTTTCTCATGACGACTTCTCCCAAGACCCGTGCCGAGCGCGACACCTTCGGCCCGATCGACGTGCCGGCCGACAAGCTGTGGGGCGCGCAGACGCAGCGCTCGCTACAGAACTTCGACATCTCCGGCGAGCAGCAGCCGCGCGAAATCATCAAGGCGCTGGCCCAGGTCAAGCGCGCATCGGCCGTGGTCAACCACGCGCTGGGCCTGCAGGACGAGAAGAAGACCCACGCCATCGTGGCCGCGGCCGACGAGGTCATTGCCGGCAAGCATCCGGGCGAGTTCCCGCTGGTGGTCTGGCAGACCGGCTCGGGCACGCAGAGCAACATGAACGTCAACGAGGTGCTGGCCAACCGCGCCAGCGAACTGCTCGGCGGCGAGCGCGGGGAAGGGCGCCTGGTGCACCCGAACGACGACGTGAACCGCAGCCAGTCGAGCAACGACGTGTTCCCCACCGCCATGCACGTGGCGGCCGTCGAGGCCATCACGCACAAGCTGCTGCCCGCCATCGCCAAGCTGCGCGGCACGCTGGCGAAGAAGGCCGAAGTCTTCGCCGACATCGTGAAGATCGGCCGCACCCACCTGCAGGACGCCACGCCGCTCACGCTGGGCCAGGAGTTCTCGGGCTACGTGGCGCAGCTGGCGCACGGCGAGGCGCACGTGCGCGCCGCGCTGCCGCACCTGTGCGAACTGGCGCTGGGCGGCACGGCCGTCGGCACCGGGCTCAACGCGCCCAAGGGCTACGCGGAGCAGGTCGCGGCCGAACTCGCGAAGCTCACGAACCTGCCGTTCGTCACGGCGCCGAACAAGTTCGAAGCCATGGCCAGCGTCGACGCGCTGGTGCACGCGCACGGTGCGCTCAAGACGCTCGCCGCCAGCATGAACAAGATCGCCAACGACGTGCGCTGGCTCGCGAGCGGCCCGCGCAGCGGCATCGGCGAGCTGAGCATTCCCGAGAACGAGCCGGGCTCGTCGATCATGCCGGGCAAGGTCAACCCGACCCAGAGCGAGGCCGTGACGATGCTGGCCGCGCAGGTGTTCGGCAACGACGTGGCCATCAACATCGGCGGCGCCTCGGGCAACTTCGAGCTGAACGTGTTCCGCCCGATGGTGGCGCACAACTTCCTGCAGAGCGTGCGCCTGCTAGCCGACGGCATGGTGAGCTTCAACGACCATTGCGCGGTGGGCATCGAGCCGAACCGCGAACGCATCACGGAGCTGGTGCAGCGTTCGCTGATGCTGGTGACGGCGCTGAACACGCACATCGGCTACGACAAGTCGGCCTACATCGCCAAGAAGGCGCACAAGGAAGGCACGAGCCTGCGCGAGGCGGCGATTGCGTCGGGGCACCTGACGGCCGAGCAGTTCGATGCGTGGGTGGTGCCGGAGAACATGACCGGTCGCTGATCCGCTCCGCAGCCCCTAATGAAAAAAGGACCCGCGAGGGTCCTTTTTCGTTGCCGGCCGAGCGATCAGTAGCCGATCGTGTAGCGCTGGCGCGAGTGCGCAGGCTTCTCGAGCTCGTCGATGAATGCGATCGCGTAGTCCTCGAAGCTGATCCAGCTGCGGCCTTCGGCGCTCACCAGCAGCTCGTCCTTGCCGAGGCGGAACTTGCCCGTGCGCTCGCCTTCGACGAACTCGGCGGAGGGCGACAGGAAGGTCCAGTCGAGGTCCTTCTCGCTGCGCAGCGCATCGAGGAACACGCCGCCGGCCGTGGCTTCGGCGCGGTAGGCATCGGGGAAGTTCGGCGTGTCGATCACCTTCAGGCCGGGCGCTGCGAACAGGCTGCCGGCGCCGCCGACCACCAGCAGGCGCTTCACGCCCGCGCGCTTCACGGGCTCGATGACGGCCGCGGGCGGCACGGTGGCGAAGTGCGCGGCGCTGAACACGGCGTCATGCCCGGCCACGGCCTTTTCGAGGGCGGCGGCGTCGAGCGCGTCGATATCGACGGTCTTGACGTTGGCACGGCCGGCCAGCTTCGCGCTGGCGTGGCGGGCGATGGCCGTCACGGTGTGGCCGCGGCGCAGCGCTTCTTCGAGAAGGCGACCGCCGGCACGTCCGGTGGCGCCGAGGATGGCGATGTGGCTCATGAGGGACTCCAGTCAAAAGTTGGGAAGGGGATGAACCGCATCTTAGGTTTCTGGTTTCGAAAGAAATACCTCGAATTCCGCGCTTCTTTATTCCTAAAATCGTTCGAATGGACCGATTGAACGCAATGCGGGTGTTCGTGACCGTGGTGGACGCGGGCAGCCTCTCGGCCGCGGCCGACAAGCTCGACCTGTCGCGCCCGGTGGTCACGCGCTACGTGGCCGAACTGGAGCAATGGACCGGCGCACGCCTGCTGCACCGCACGACGCGCCGCCTCAGCCTCACGGCGGCGGGCGAAGAGCTGCTGCCGCGCTGCCGCCAGGTGCTCGAACTCGCGGGCGACATGCAGGCGGCGGTGCGCCATCCGGCCGAGGCGCCCAGCGGGCAGCTGCGCATCACCGCCAGCACCTCGTTCGCGCAGGCGCAGCTGGCCGGCGCGGTGGCCGACTACGTGCGGCGTTACCCGGGCGTGGCGGTCGACCTGGTGCTGCTCGACCGCGCGGTGAACCTGGTGGACGAGCGCATCGACCTCGCCATTCGCGTGTCGTCCGAGATCGATCCGAACCTCATCGCACGCCGGCTCTCGGTGTGCCGCTCGGTGGTCTGCGCGACGCCCGATTACCTGAAGGCGCACGGCCAGCCGCAGCGCGTGGAAGAGCTGGCGCAGCGCAACTGCCTCACGCACTCGTATTTCGGCCGCAGCCTGTGGAACTTCACGCGCAAGGCCGACGGCCTGCCGGTCTCGGTGGCCGTGGCCGGCAACCTCTCGACCAACGACGCGGCCAGCCTGATGGCGCTGGCGCGGGCCGGGGCGGGCATCGCGATGCTGCCCACCTATCTGACGTCGGGGTTGTTGCAATCGGGCGAGCTGGTGTCGCTCTTTCCCGATCACGAGCCGCAGGTGCTGGGGGTGTACGCGGTGTACGCCTCGCGCAAGCACATGCCGTCTGCGCTGCGCACCTTGCTCGATTTCCTGGCCGAGCGCTTCACCGAAGTGCCGGCCTGGGATGCGCCCTCTTAGTGGTGGGCGTTGGCGGCGGCCGCCTCGTTCATGAGCTTGTCGGTGTAGGCGATGGCCATGGCCGAGAACAGGAACGCGATGTGGATCACGGTCTGCGCGATCAGCACCTTGTCGGTGTAGTTGTCCGCGTTGATGAAGGTCTTGAGCAGGTGGATCGAGCTGATGCCGATGATGGCGGTGGCCAGCTTCACCTTGAGCACCGAGGCGTTCACGTGGCTCAGCCACTCGGGCTGGTCCTGGTGGCCTTCGAGGTCCATGCGGCTCACGAAGGTCTCGTAGCCGCCCACGATCACCATGATCAGCAGGTTGGAGATCATCACCACGTCGATCAGCGCCAGCACCACCAGCATGATCACCGTCTCGTTGAGCGCGCCGACCGGGGCGGTGGTCTTGTAGCCGATGCTCGCGATGAGGGCCTGCAGCGCGTCCTTGTTGCCGAAGGCGGCTTCGACCAGGTGCAGCAGCTCGACCAGGAAGTGCACCACGTACACGCCCTGTGCCACGATCAGTCCCAGGTACAGCGGCAGCTGCAGCCAGCGGCTCGCGAAGATGAGCCGGGGCAGTGGCTTCAGCGGGGAACTGCGTGCTGGTACGGGCGCGTTCCGGGCGTCGAAAGGATCGGGGGCGGACATGAAGTAAGAAGACAGATGTAAAAAGTCGGGCGATTCTAGAGGTCTCCCAGTGACGCACTCGTGATAACCCTGCGAACTAACATCGACCCCGTCAGTGGCCCGTAAGTGCGTGCCCCGACATTACGGCCGCATTCAATCAGGAGACAAGAGCATGAGCAGCGCATCGAAGAACATTGAATCCGTCCTGGTCGAGAACCGCGTGTTCCCGCCCGACGCCCGCGCCACCGAAGGCGCCCGCATTGCCGGCATGGCCGCCTACGAGGCGCTGTGCAAGGAAGCCGAGCAGGACTTCGAAGGCTTCTGGACCCGCCTGGCCAAGGACAACCTCCAGTGGACCAAGCCCTTCACCCGCACCCTGGACGAATCGAAGGCGCCGTTCTACGAATGGTTCGGCGACGGTGAGCTCAATGCCAGCGCCAACTGCCTGGACAAGCACATCGGCACCCCGGTCGAGAACAAGACCGCCATCGTCTTCGAAGCCGACGACGGCGCCGTCACCCGCGTCACCTACAAGGAACTGCTGGCCCGCGTGAGCCAGTTCGCCAACGCGCTCAAGGCGCAGGGCATCCGCAAGGGCGACCGCGTCATCATCTACATGCCGATGACCATCGAAGGCGTGGTCGCCATGCAGGCCTGCGCGCGCATCGGCGCCACCCACAGCGTGGTGTTCGGCGGCTTCTCGGCCAAGGCGCTGCAGGAACGCATCATCGACGCGGGCGCCGTGGCCGTCATCACCGCCAACTACCAGCTGCGCGGCGGCAAGGAACTGCCGCTCAAGGCCATCGTGGACGACGGCATCGCGCTGGGCGGCTGCGACACGCTCAAGACCGTGCTCGTGTACGAGCGCACGCCCACCGCGTGGAACCGCGTCGAGGGCCGCGACAAGACCTTCACCGAAGCGCTGGCCGGGCAGAGCACCGAGTGCGCGCCCGTGCCGGTCAATGCCGAGCACCCGCTGTTCATCCTCTACACCTCGGGCTCCACCGGCAAGCCCAAGGGCGTGCAGCACGCCACCGGCGGCTACCTGCTGTGGGCCAAGCTCACGATGGACTGGACCTTCGACATCCGCCCCGAAGACATGTTCTGGTGCACCGCCGACATCGGCTGGATCACCGGCCACACCTACGTCGCCTACGGCCCGCTCGCGGCCGGCGCCACGCAGGTCGTGTTCGAAGGCATCCCGACCTTCCCGCATGCGGGGCGCTTCTGGGAAATGATCCAGAAGCACAAGGTCTCGATCTTCTATACCGCGCCCACCGCGATCCGCTCGCTCATCAAGGCGGCCGAAGGCGACGAGAAGGTGCACCCGAAGAACTGGGACCTGACCAGCCTGCGCATCCTCGGTTCGGTCGGCGAGCCGATCAATCCCGAAGCGTGGATGTGGTACCACCGGAACATCGGCGGCGAGCGCTGCCCGATCGTCGACACCTTCTGGCAGACCGAGACCGGCGGCCACGTCATCACGCCGCTGCCGGGCGCCACGCCGCTGGTGCCGGGCTCGTGCACCTTGCCGCTGCCGGGCATCATGGCCGCCATCGTCGACGAGACCGGCAAGGACCTGCCCAACGGCGCGGGCGGCATGCTGGTCATCAAGCGGCCATGGCCCTCGATGATCCGCACCATCTGGAACGACCCCGAGCGCTTCAAGAAGAGCTACTTCCCCGAAGAGATGGGCGGCACGATCTACCTGGCCGGCGACGGCGCGGTGCGCAGCGCCGACCGCGGCTACTTCCGCATCACGGGCCGCATCGACGACGTGCTCAACGTGTCGGGCCACCGCCTGGGCACGATGGAAATCGAATCGGCGCTGGTGTCCAAGACCGACCTCGTGGCCGAAGCCGCGGTGGTGGGGCGTCCCGACGACGTGACCGGCGAGGCCGTGTGCGCCTTCGTGGTGCTCAAGCGTGCGCGCCCGACCGGCGAGGAAGCCAAGCAGATCGCCAACGAGCTGCGTGCCTGGGTCGCCAAGGAAATCGGCCCCATCGCCAAGCCCAAGGACATCCGCTTCGGCGACAACCTGCCCAAGACGCGCAGCGGCAAGATCATGCGGCGCCTGCTGCGCAGCATCGCCAAGGGCGAGGCGATCACGCAGGACACGTCGACGCTGGAGAACCCGGCGATCCTCGATCAGCTGTCCGAGACGAACTGAACCCCGGGATTGGCCGAATCCGGCCATTCCGGAACAGTTGTCACGAACCTGCTGTATCGAGGTGTAGGACATGGCCGTTTGTGCGGCCATGTGCACCAAAGCGGCCTCCTGGCTGAGGTAAAACCGATGTCGTCACCGCGTGCCCTGACAGGCGCGCGGCTTTTGTCATCGTGATCGGTTGTTTGCAAGGAGGCGCCACATGGGCGTGAGATCCGCTTTTCTTTTTGTCATCGTGCTGCTCATCGCGGGGCTCGCCGCGCTGAACTGGGGCACGCTGTCCGCACCCACCGACGTGTGGCTGGGCTTCATGAGCGTGTCGGCGCCGCTGGGGCTGATCATGCTGGGGCTCACGGCCGTGCTCGCGGCCTTCTTCCTCGTGTACGTGCTGTACCTGCACAGCTCGGTGCTGCTGGAGACCAAGCGCCACACGAAGGAAATGCAGACCCAGCGCGACCTCGCCGACAAGGCCGAGGCCTCGCGCTTCACCGAGCTGCGCAACTTCCTGGAAGCGCAGGAGAAGCAGCACATGTCGCACAACGCCGACCGGCACACGGCGCTGCTGGCGCGCATGGATCAGCTGGAAAGCGCGGTCAAGCTGCGTTCGGACCAGACCGACAACACGGTGGCGGCGCACATCGGGCAGCTCGAAGACCGCATCGAGCGCCGTCCGGTGCCCAGCGACATCAACCCGAGCATCTGAGCGGGCGCGCCGCGCGCTTCGCTTCTCTGATTACTTCGTCGACAACACCCAGGCCGCGAGCTTCTTCGCATCGGCTTCGCTGACCTGGTTGTTGGCCGGCATCGGCACCGGGCCCCACACGCCCGAGCCGCCCTTGATGATCTTGGTGGCCAGCGAGTTGGCTGCGCCCTTGTCGTCCTTGTACTTGGCCGCGATGTCCTTGAACGACGGCCCGAGCACCTTGCGTTCGACCGCGTGGCAGCTCATGCAGTTCTTCGACGTGGCGAGGGCCAGGTCGGCAAAGGCGGGCGCCGCGAGGCCGAGGCCCAGGGCTGCCATCAACATCGTTCTTTTCATGGGGACTGTTTTCGTAAGGGCTGAGTTACATTCGATCCAACGCGATTGTAGGTAGCGCGGTGCACACGCACCGGCGGCGATACCGACCAACTCGGAGGGTATTCGCGATGTGGTTTCTGCTCTTGGGCCTGCTCGGTGTAGCCCTCAAATATTTCGAAGTGGGCATGGTCGCCGGCTGGAGCTGGTGGATCGTGCTGAGCCCGTTCGCGCTGGCGCTGGCCTGGTGGGCCTGGGCCGATTCGTCGGGCTATACCAAGCGCAAGGTCATCGAGCGCGAAGAGCGGCGCAAGCAGGCGCGCATCGACCGCCAGAAGACCAACATGGGCCTGCGCACCAGCAACGGGCAGCAGCGCCCGCGCCGCTGACCGCGCGGCTCCGTCACCCGCGCCGCATGCCGACAGGACGCGCGCCATGGACGACGAAGCCGCCACCCACGCCTTGCTCGTCTTCGGGCTGTCGCTGCTGGTCGGGCCGGCTGTCGGCGCGCTGGTCGGGCGTTTCAAGACCTTCTTCTGGGGCGCAGGCATTGGCGCCTTGCTGATCGGCTGCGCCGGCCTGTACGGCGCGGTCACGGTGGGCTGGCAGCGCTACCAGTCGATCGCGGGCACGGCCAGCACGCAAGGCAGCCTGGTCGAGTTCGTGGAAGAGCGCAGCAAGGACAGCAAGGGCTACGTCACCACCACGCGCGCGCCCCTCGTCGAATACACCGCCGCCGACGGGCAGAAGCGCCGCGTCAAGGGGCTCGGCGGCAGCCTGTCGGACAAGGAGTGGGGCGACGCGGTCGAGGTGCGCTACCGCACCGCCGACCCGGCCCAGGCACTGGTGGCCGACTTCCAGAACATGTGGGGCATCGTCTGGGGGCTCGGCCTCTTCGGCGGCTTTCCGACGATGTTCGGCCTGTTCTTCACCGGCATGGCGCTCAAGGAAGGCCGCAGGGGCCGGCCGGCGCCGGTGCGCGAGCCGACGCCCACGCAGAAGACATGGCGCACGCGCGGCACGGTGCTGGCGAACGTGGTGTTCCTGGCCGGCTTCGCGCTGGTGTTTCTCTATCCCGACGACAGTGCGATGAAGCAGTTCGGTGCGGGTTTTCTCACCATCGGCGCCGGGGCGCTGCTGCACTTCGTCGTGCAGAGCTTTCCCCCGGCGATGGATTTCGAAGCCCGGGCCATCTTCGCGATCGTCGGCCTGGGTTTTGCGGCCTTCGGCTACGGCGCGTGGATGATGGGCTGATGCCGCGTCAGAACTTGTCGAGCACCGCGCCCGAGCTTGCGCTCGAGGCGTTGAACGCGAACTTGGCCTGCACGCCGCGCGTGTAGCGCGGGGCCGGCGGCGTCCAGCCTTCGCGGCGCTTGGCGAGTTCGGCTTCGGGCACGTTCAGTTCGAGCACCAGCTTGTGCGCGTCGATGGTGATCGAGTCGCCTTCGTTCACGAACGCGATGGTGCCGCCCGCCGCCGCTTCCGGCGCGACGTGGCCGACCACCATGCCCCAGGTGCCGCCCGAGAAGCGGCCGTCGGTGATGAGGCCGACGCTCTCGCCCAGGCCCGCGCCGATCAGCGCACCCGTGGGCGCCAGCATTTCCGGCATGCCCGGGCCGCCCTTGGGGCCGAGGTAGCGCAGCACCATCACGTCGCCGGCGACGATCTTGCCGGCCAGGATGGCCTGCAGCGCCGACTGCTCGTCGTCGAACACGCGCGCCGGGCCGGTGATGACCGGGTTCTTCAGGCCGGTGATCTTAGCCACGGCACCTTCGGGCGACAGGTTGCCCTTCAGGATGGCCAGGTGGCCTTCCTCGTACATCGGGTTGTCGATGGGGCGGATCACGTCCTGGTCGGCGCGCGGCACGTCGGGCACGTCCTTGAGCACTTCCTCGATGGTCTGGCCGCTGATGGTGATGCAGTCGCCATGCAGCAGGCCGGCCTTGAGCAGCACCTTCATCACTTGCGGAATGCCGCCGGCCTGATGCAGGTCGACCGCGAGGTACTTACCCGAGGGCTTCAGGTCGCAGATCACGGGCACCTTCTTGCGCATGCGCTCGAAGTCGTCGATGGACCACTCCACGCCAGCCGCGTGCGCGATGGCCAGGAAGTGCAGCACTGCGTTGGTCGAGCCGCCGGTGGCCATGATGACCGCCACCGCGTTCTCGATGGCCTTCTTGGTCACGATGTCGCGCGGCTTCAGGTCCTTCTTGATGGCCTCGATCAGCACCTTGGCCGATTCCTTGGCCGAGTTGGCCTTCTCGTCGTGCGGGTTCGCCATGGTCGACGAGTAGGGCAGCGAGATGCCCAGCGCCTCGAACGCGCTCGACATCGTGTTGGCCGTGTACATGCCGCCGCACGAGCCGGTGCCGGGAATGGCGCGCTTCTCGATCTCGTGCAGGTCCTCGTCGCTCATGTTGCCGGCGGCGTTCTGGCCCACGGCCTCGAACACGCTGACGATGTTCAGGTCCTGGCCCTTGTAGCGGCCCGGCAGGATGGTGCCGCCGTAGACGTAGATGGCGGGCACGTTGGCGCGCAGCATGCCCATGAGGCCGCCGGGCATGTTCTTGTCGCAGCCGCCGACCACCAGCACGCCGTCCATCCACTGGCCGCCGACGCAGGTCTCGATGCAGTCGGAGATGACTTCGCGGCTCACCAGCGAGTACTTCATGCCTTCGGTGCCCATGGCCATGCCGTCGGAGATGGTGGGCGTGCCGAACACCTGCGCGTTGCCGCCGGCTTCCTCGATGCCCGCGATGGCCGCGTCGGCCAGCTTCTGCAGGCCCGAGTTGCAGGGCGTGATGGTGCTGTGGCCGTTGGCGACGCCGACCATCGGCTTCTTGAAGTCGCCTTCCTCGTAGCCCATGGCGTAGAACATCGAGCGGTTGGGGGCGCGGCTCTTGCCTTCGGTGATGTTCGCGCTGCGGCGGTTGATCTGGATGGTCTTGGTGTCCATGGTGTCTCTTCTGTCGTGGGAGATCGTGAGGGGAGTGCCAAGTATCGGACTTCTGATTGATTGGTTCCAATCCAATTTGAAGCGCGGATTGATATGCTTGGCATATGAATGAAGCCCTCATCGACCTGCGCGCCTGGCGCCAGTTCGTGGCCGTGGCCGAAGAACTGCACTTCGGCCGCGCCGCCCAGCGTCTGCACATGACGCAGCCGCCGGTCACGCAGGCCATTGCCCAGCTCGAAAAGACGCTGGGCGTGGTGCTGTTCGACCGCACGCGCCGCCGCGTGGCGCTCACGCCGGCCGGCGAGGCGCTGCTGCCCGACGTGCGCGAGCTGCTGGCGCGCGCCCAGGCGCTGCCGGCGCGGGCGCGTGCGGCGGCAGCGGGGCAGGTGGGGCGGGTGCGCATCGCCTTCGTCTCGACGGTCGGCTTCGAGCAACTGCCGGCCTGGGTGCGCGAGTTCCGCGTGCTGTGCCCCGAGGTGGCGCTGGAGCTGGTCGAGGCCACCGGCGACGTGCAGCTCGAAGCCTTCGCGCGCGGCGAGATCGATGCCGGCCTGATGCTGCATTCGCCGGGCGCCGCGCCGCCGGGGCTGGCCTGCCTGCCGGTCGAGGTGGAGCCGCTGGTGCTCGCGCTGCCGGCCCAGCATCGGCTGGCCGAGGCGCGCCCCGTGCCGCTGGCCGAGGTGCTGGACGAGCCGCTGGTGATCTTTCCGCGCCGCATCGTGCCCTCGCTGCACGACGCGATCTTCGACCTGTACCACGCGGCCGGGCGCACGCCGCAGGTGGCGCAGGAAGCGATCCAGATGCAGACCATCGTCAACCTCGTGTCGGGCGGCATCGGCGCGGCCTGGGTGCCGCACAGCGTGATGCAGTTCCGGCGCGCGGGCGTGGTCTACCGGCAGGTCCACGAGTTCAAGGGGGTGGGGCGCCGGCGCGTGACGCTGCCGGTGTGCGAGACCAGCCTCGTGTGGCCCGCGCAGGCGGCGCACCCGGCGCTGGCGCGCTTCGTGGCCTTCGTGCGCGAGCGGGCCGGTCGCGTGACGGTGTAAAGCTCAGGCGCTGCGCGCCGCCCGGCCGGCGGGCGAGGGCGCATCGAGCGAGGCCGCCAGCAGCGTGTCGAGCCAGCCCGCGAAGGCCTGCACCCGCCGCGACAGATTGCGACGGTGCGGGTAGACGAGGTGCACCGGCAGCGGCTCGGCGCGCGCGTCGGGCAGCACTTCCACCAGTTCGCCGGCCGCCAGGTGCTCGCGCACGTCGTAGGCCGGGATCTGGATCAGGCCCAGCCCCGCCAGCGCGCAGGCGATGTAGGTCTCGGCGTTGTTCGCCGCCACCTGGCTGCGCAGGCGCAGCACCTGGGTCTCGCCGTCGCGCACTTGCCATTCCCAGGGTGCGGCCCGGCCGCTGGTCGGCGAGGCGTAGTTGACCGCCACGTGCTGCGGCAGGTCGGCCGGCGTGCGCGGCGTGCCGTGGCGCGCGAGGTAGGCGGGGCTGGCGCAGTTGATGAGCGTGAAATGCCCCAGCGGCCGGGCCACGAGGCTGCTGCTGGCGAGCGGGCCGACGCGCAGGGCGCAGTCCACGCCTTCGAGCACGAGGTCGACCGCGCGGTCGCTGGAGCCCAGTTCGAGCTCGACCGCCGGGTGGCGTGCAAAGAAGTCGGGCAGCGCCGGCGCGATCAGCAGGCGCGCGATGCGGCTGGGCACATCGACCTTGAGCCGGCCGCTCACGCTGCTGTGCGCAGGCTGGAACTGCTGCTCCATGTCTTCCATGTCGGCCACCAGCGCACGGGCCCGCTCGAGCAGCACCTCGCCGTCGGGCGTGAGGCCCACGCGGCGCGTGGTGCGGTGCAGCAGGCGCGAACCCAGGCGCGCCTCGAGCTGCTGGATGGCGGTCGAGATGGTGGCACGCGGCAGCGCCAGCCGGTCGGCGGCGCGCGTGAAGCTGCCGGTTTCGGCCACGCGCAGGAAGACCTGGAGGAGTTCGATGCGGTCCATGCGGCGGTGGCTGATTGTTCGTGGTTTTCTGAACAGTCTAGCCTTGAATGAATGATTTATCTGCAACTTGGCGATCAATAGACTGAAGGCTCGTCACACATCCCGTCCCGGGTCTTTCACTCACGCAGAGGAATCCATCCATGTCCGCACGCACGCTCACGAACAAAGTCGCCGTCATCGCCGGCGGTGGCAAGAACCTCGGTGCCCTCATCGCCCACCAGCTGGTGGACGGCGGCGCCCGCGGCATCGCCATCCACTACAACAGCGACGGCTCGCGCGCCGAAGCCGAGCAGACGGCCGCCGCGCTGAAGGCCAAGGGCGCCGACACGCTGCTGGTGCAGGGCGACCTCGCGGTGGTCGAGAACAACGTGAAGCTGTTCGATCAGGCCGTGAAGCACTTCGGCCAGGTCGACCTGGCGATCAACACGGCGGGCGTGGTGATCAAGAAGCCGATCCTGGACATCACCGAAGCCGACTACGACAAGAGCTTCGACGCCAATGCCAAGGCGGCCTTTTTCTTCATCCAGCAGGCCGGCCGCACGCTGGCCGACGGCGGCAGCATCGTGACCCTGGTGAGCTCGCTGCTGGCGGCCTACACGCCGTTCTATGCGATCTACCCGGCGGCCAAGGCGGCGGTGGAGCACTACACGCGCGCGGCCTCCAAGGAGTTCGGCGACCGTGGCATCTCGGTGAACGCCATCGGCCCGGGCCCGATGGACACGCCGTTCTTCTACGGCCAGGAAAGCCCCGAGGCCGTGGCGTACCACAGCAGCGCCGCCGCGCTCAGCAAGTACTCGAAGAAGGGCCTCACCGACATCGAGGACATCGCGCCCATCGTGCGCTTCCTGGTCACCGAGGGCTGGTGGATCACGGGCCAGACGATCTTCGCCAACGGTGGCTACACCACGCGCTGACCCGCCGATATCCGGCAAGATGCGCCCAGGAGGACAACGCAGATGCACACAGTCATGGTGATGGGGGGCGGCTTCGCGCTGCTGGTGGTGTTTCTTCTGGCCGGCCGCTTCATGGGCGACGGCTCGTCGATGGCGCTGGCCGCGGCGGCCAAGTGGTTCATTCCGGCGTGGTTCGTCGGCGCGGGCATCAACATGGCCGTGGGCGTGCTCAAGGCCGGGTACTCGGTGGCCGAGGAGCTGCCGATCTTCCTGTTCATCTTCGCGGTGCCGGCCGGGGTGGCGGGGTTGTTGTGGTGGAAGTTCGGGCGCTGACATTGCCCTGAATGCCCCCGCGGCCGCGGCGTCATTGCGCCACGGCACAATCGTCGGATGCTCATGTATCCGCAGATCAATCCCATCGCCTTGCAGCTGGGGCCGGTGGCCATCCACTGGTACGGCCTGACCTACCTTGCGGCCTTCGCGCTGTTTTACTTTCTGGGCACGCGCCGCCTGCACCACGAGCCGTTCCGCTCGCTGGCCACGGCCGGCGTGTGGCAACGCAAGGACATCGAGGACATCCTGTTCCTGGGCGTCATGGGCGTGATCGTCGGTGGCCGGCTCGGCTACTGCCTGTTCTACAAGCCCGAGTACTACCTCACGCACCCGCTCGAGATCCTGTACGTGTGGCAGGGCGGCATGAGCTTCCATGGCGGCCTGCTCGGCGTGATCGGCGCCATGGTGTGGTTTGCGCGCTCGCGTGCGCGGCCGTTCTGGCAGGTGATGGACTTCGTCGCGCCCTGCGTGCCGACCGGTCTGGCCGCGGGCCGTGTGGGCAACTTCATCAACGGCGAGCTGTGGGGCCGCTTCAGCAGCCCCGATCTGCCCTGGGGCATGGTGTTCCCGCAAAGCGGCTCGATGCTGCCGCGCCATCCGTCGCAGGTGTACCAGTTCCTGCTCGAAGGGCTGCTGCTGTTCGTCGTGATGTGGCTCTACGCGCGCAAGGAGCGCAAGCAGGGGCAGGTGGCCGCCGTGTTCCTCATCGGTTATGGCGTGCTGCGCTTCGTGGCCGAGTACTTCCGCGAGCCCGACGATTTCCTGGGCCTGCGCGCGCTCAGCCTGAGCCAGGGGCAGTGGCTCAGCGTGCCGATGGTGATCGCCGGCATTGCGCTGTGGTTCTGGTTCGGCCGTGCTGGCAAGACGGGCAGCGTCGCGCGCGCCTGACCTCTCCACACCCCGCACAACGCGGCGCAGCACCTTTGGGTGCGCGCCGCTTTTTTTCGTCGATCTCAGGGTAATTCCGGGCCGCAAGGGCAGGGCGCGGCCCTTGCATTGCGTTAACCATGCACTCACAATTATGCGTAATTACAGGAAATTACGCGAAACGCCCACCGACTTTCCGAGTCCTTCACGCATGCGCCTGGTCCCCAATTCCCTCCACGACGAAGTCGCCGCCACGCTGCGCGAGCAGATCTTCGACGGCACGCTGTCGCCCGGCAGCTTCGTGGACGAGGTGGCCCTGTGCGAGCGGCTTTCGATCTCGCGCACGCCGCTGCGCGAGGCGCTGAAGGTGCTCACGGCCGAAGGCCTGCTGCGCCACGAGCCGCGCCGCGGCTGCTTCGTGAACGAGGTGACCGAGCGCGACCTGGACGAAATCTTTCCGGTCATCGCGCTGCTCGAAGGTCGCTGCGCCTACGAGGCCGCGCGCAACGCCAGCGACGCCGAGTTGAACGAGCTCGACGCGCTGCACGAGCGCCTGGTGCGCCATGCCAAGGCGCGGCGCATCAACGACTACTACGCCACCAACCACATCATTCACGAGGCGATCATCAAGCTCGCCGACAACAAGTGGCTGGCCCAGGTGATCGGCGACCTGCGCAAGATATTGAAGCTGGCGCGGCTGCAGCAGCTGCACGCGCCGGGGCGGCTCGACCAGAGCCTGTCGGAGCACCTGGCCGTGTTCGCGGCGCTCAAGGCGCGCGACAGCGAAGGCGCCGACGCCGCCATGCGCACCCACATGACGCGCCAGCGCGAGGCCTTGCGCGAAGTCATGCAACAGCAGAAATCCAGGGTGATGCCGTGACAGGCGCCACCCATCCAGCCAACGGCACAGGAGCAGATCGATGAGTGCGACCGAGTGGTTCCAGGCGCGCCTGCGCATGGGCGAATCGTCCAAGGTTCCCGTGGCGAGCAACGGCGCCACGAAAGGCCCGGCCCGTCACACGCCCAAGCCCAGCGCCCGCACCACCGCCGAGCGGCTGCAGGCCACGCTGCGCAAGGCCGACGAGGCGCTGTCGCCGCGCACGCTGCGCCGCGTGCTGGCCGAACTTCAGGCGGTGATCGATCCGCGCGTGAGCGAGGTCGAGGGCGGCCGCCGCGCCCATGCCATCGCGCAGGCCTACGCCGGCGCCTCGCCCGAAGAGCGCCGCGACTACTGGGCGCTCATGAGCGAGCATTTCGCCGCCGATGCGGGCAAGCTCAAGAGCGCGCGCGACCAGCACCAGAGCGCCGTCGGCACCCCCGACGAAGGGCAGGCCGAGCTGCGCCTGCGCCGCGCGCTGGTGTCGCCGCGCATGCGGCTGCTGCAGCGCTTCGCGGTCGAGCCCGGCGGCATGCGCTTTTTGGTCGACCTGCGCGCCGACCTGCTGCCGTGCCTGAAGTCCGACAAGCGCCTGCTCGCGCTCGAGGCCGAGCTGGAGCACCTGTTTTCCACCTGGTTCGACGTGGCTTTTCTCGAGCTGCGCCGCATCGATTGGAACTCGCCGGCCTCGCTGATCGAGAAGCTCATCCGCTACGAGGCGGTGCACGACATCAAGAGCTGGTCCGACGTGAAGAACCGCCTGGACGACAGCGACCGCCGCTGCTACGGCTTCTTCCATCCGCGCCTGCCGAACGAGCCGCTCATCTTCGTCGAGGTGGCGCTGGTCGACCGCATCAGCGAAGGCATCATGCCGCTGCTCGACGAGGCCGCCGTGCCGGTGCAGCCGGCCAAGGCCACCACCGCGATCTTCTATTCGATCAGCAACACGCAAACCGGCCTTCGCGGCGTGAGCTTCGGCGACTCGCTCATCAAGCGCGTGGTCGAGACCCTGCAGGACGAGCTGCCGCGCCTGAAGACCTTCGCCACGCTGTCGCCCATTCCGGGCCTGCGCGCGTGGCTCGCCAAGAACGCCGGCGAACTGCTGCCGCGCCTGGACGAGAAGCGCGAAGCCGAACTCGGCCGCCTCGTCGGCTCGGTGCCGCCCACGGCCGAGCGCCTGCTGGCAGCGGTTGATGCAGCAACAGAACTCGACGCGAAATCGCCGCTGCGCCAATGGCTGCTGCAGGCCACCGCCGAGTACCTGGGCCGCACGCTGGTCGACGGCACGCCGGCCGACCCGGTGGCGCGCTTCCACCTGGGCAACGGCGCGCGCGTCGAGCGGCTCAACTGGGCCGGCGACCCGTCGGCCAAGGGGCTCAAGCAGTCGTACGGCCTCATGGTCAACTACCTGTACGACCTCAAGCGCCTGGACCGGCATCGCGCCTGGCTGGCCGAAGGCAAGATCGCGGTTTCGGGAGACATCGAAGGCCTGTTCCTCAAAAAAGGCTGAGTCCGTTCGCTTTGCCGCGGCAGCGCTGCGGCCCGCACCTTGACCGCCGGAGGGCGGCAACATCTACAACGACGACGACAGGAGACGAGACAGATGACGCAACAGAGTTTTCAACGACGCGATGTGCTGCGCGTCGCCGCAGCAGCCGGGGCCGTGGCCCTGTGCGGTGGCGCACGTGCCCAGGGCTGGCCGACCAAGCCCGTGACCATGGTGGTGCCGTTCCCGGCCGGCGGAGGCACCGACGCCTTCGCGCGTCCGCTGTCGGCCCAGTTCTCCCGCGCGGCGGGCCAGACGCTGGTCATCGACAACCGCGGCGGCGCGGGCGGCACCGTGGGCGCGAGCATCGCGGCCAAGCTGCCGGCCGACGGCTACTCGCTCTTCATGGGCGCCGTGCACCACGCGATCGCACCGTCGATCTACCCCAAGCTCGACTACGACCTCGAGAAAGACTTCGTGCCCCTGATGCTGCTGGCCAACGTGCCGCAGGTGGTGGTGGTCAACCCGAAACGGGTGCAGGCCGCGACCATCCAGGAGCTCATTGCCACCGCCAAGCGCAACCCCGGCAAGCTCAACTACGGCTCGGCCGGCTCGGGCACCTCGCACCACCTGGCGGGCGAGCTGTTCAAGCTGCAGACCGGTACCTTCATCACCCACATCCCGTACCGCGGCGCGGGCCCGGCGCTGTCCGACCTGATCGCGGGCAACGTCGACCTGATGTTCGACGGCCTGGGTTCCTCCGCGCAGCACATCAAGGGCGGCCGCATCAAGGCGCTCATGGTGGCCGGCGCCAAGCGCAACCCCGCGTTCCCCGACGTGCCCTGCGCCGCCGAAGTCGGCCTGCCCGACTACACCGTGACCACCTGGTACGGCCTGTGGGCGCCCAAGGGCACGCCGGCCGAAGCGCAGACGCAGATCATCGACACGATGAAGAAGGCGCTGGGCACCGAGGAGCTGAAGGCCATCTGGGCCCAGAACGGCTCCGAGATCCCGAACGTCACGAACGCCGCCTACGGCCGCTTCGTCAACGCCGAGATCAAGCGATGGGCCACGGTCGTGAAGGCCTCGGGCGCCAAGCTCGAATGAGCGAGCGGCAGGTCTCGCTGCGCCGCGAAGGCGCCGTGGCGCTCGTCACGCTGTCGAACCCGGGGCGTCTCAATGCGATGACGCGCGCCATGTGGCGCGAGTTGCGCGCGGTGTTCGACGGGCTGCACAGTGACACCGCGCTGCGCTGCGTCGTCGTGCGCGGGGAGGGCGGTGCCTTCTGCGCGGGCGGCGACATCTCCGAGTACCCCTCGTTCCGCTTCGAGGAAGCGAGCCTGCGCGAATTCCACGAGAACGAAGTCTGGGCCGCGCTGCAGGCGATGCTCGACTGCCCGCTGCCGCTGGTGGCCCAGATCGAAGGCGCTTGCATGGGCGCCGGCGTCGAGATGGCCAGCTGCTGCGACATCCGCCTGGCCGGTGCGTCGGCGAAGTTCGGTGCACCCATCGCGAAGCTGGGCTTTCCGATGGCGCCGCGCGAAGCCGCGCTGGTGCATGGCGCCATCGGCGACGTGCTGGCGCGCGACATGTTGCTGGCCGCCGGCGTGCATGGCGCGCAGCGGCTGTACGACGCCGGCTTTCTGCTGCATGTGCTGCCCGACGCCGAGGTGCCGGCCGCCGCGCAGGCGCATGCCGCGCGCATTGCCGCGCTGTCGCCGCAGGCCGCGCGCCTGCACAAGGCCACCTTCACCGCACTGAAGCGCGGTGGCGCGGCGGCGCAGCAGCTGCTGGCCACCGCGTACGACTATGCCGACACCGCCGAGCACCGCGAAGGCATCGATGCCTTCCTGGCCAAGCGCCCTCCGAATTTCCGCTCTTCCTGAGCCTGCCGTTCGATGATGACGAAGATGATGAAGACGAAGTCCTCCCCCAACGCCAACCTGTTCGCCGCCTTGCGTGCGGCCTTTCCCGCCGACCTCGACGCCATTGCCGTCGAGACCGAGAATGGCCTGCATTACTCGTGGCGCGACCTCGACCGCGCCAGCGCGATGATCGCCAACCTGCTCGACGGCCTGAAGCTCGAGAAGGGTGCGCGCGTCGCCGTGCAGGTCGAGAAATCGGTCGAAGCCATGCTGCTGTACCTCGCGACCCTGCGCGCGGGCTACGTGTTCCTTCCGCTCAACACGGCCTACCAAAGCGCCGAGATCGAGTACTTCATCGGCAACGCCGAGCCCGCCGTGGTCGTGTGCACCGGCCGCAACGCGGCCTGGGTGCGCCCCATCGCCGAGGCGGCCGGCACGCGCCATGTGTTCACGCTGGACGACGACCGCACCGGCACGCTGCTCGACGCGGCGGCGCGCTGCAGCGACCGCCACACCGTGGCGGTCAAGAAACCCGACGACCTCGCCGCCATCCTGTACACCAGCGGCACCACCGGCCGCAGCAAGGGCGCGATGCTCACGCACCGCAACCTGCTGTCGAACGCCGAAGTGCTCAAGGACTACTGGGGCTGGACGAAGGGCGACGTGCTGATCCACGCGCTGCCGATCTTCCACGTGCACGGCCTGTTCGTGGCGCTGCACGGTGCGCTGCTCAACGGCAGCAAGATCCTGTGGTTCTCGAAGTTCGACCCCAAGCGCATCGTCGCCAAGCTGCCCGAGGCCACCGTGTTCATGGGCGTGCCCACGCTCTACGTGCGCCTGCTGGCGGAGCCGGGCCTCACGCGCGAGGCGGTGCGCGCCATGCGTCTGTTCGTCGCGGGCTCGGCGCCGCTGCTCATCGAGACCTTCGACGAATGGCGCGAGCGCACCGGCCACACCATCCTGGAACGCTACGGCATGAGCGAGACCGCCATGCTCACGTCCAACCCGTATGACGCCAAGAAGGGCGAACGCCGCGGCGGCACCGTCGGCTTCGCATTGCCCGGCGTGCAGCTGCGCGTGCGCGACGACGAGGGCAAGGACCTGCCGGTGGACGAAATCGGCGGCATCCAGGTCAAGGGCCCCAACGTGTTCGCCGGCTACTGGCGCATGCCCGAGAAGACGAAGGAAGAGTTCACCGCCGACGGTTTCTTCAAGACCGGCGACGTGGGCAAGATCGATGCGCGCGGCTACATCACCATCGTCGGGCGCAGCAAAGACTTGATCATCAGCGGCGGCTACAACGTCTACCCGGCCGAGATCGAGGGCTACATCAACGAGATGGCCGGCGTGGCCGAAAGCGCCGTCATCGGCGTGCCGCATCCCGACTTCGGCGAAGTGGGCGTGGCCATCGTGATCCCCAAGGGCGGCGCCACGATCGACGCCGACGCCATCGTGGCCGAGCTCAAGGCCAAGCTGGCGAACTTCAAGATCCCCAAGCGCTGCTTCGTCGTGCCGGAACTGCCGCGCAACACGATGGGCAAGGTGCAGAAGGCGCTGCTGCGCGCCGAGCATAAGGGGCTGTTCGCAGCCTGAGCCCCGCCGTGCGCCCGGGCGTCAGGCGGCGGGTGCGAGCCCGTTCATCAGCCCGCTGCGCGCGTGGCAGTTGATGTACTCGTAGCTTTGCTCGTCGGCCTTCAGCACCGACACCTCGTGGTACAGGCGCAGGCGCAGCTCGAAGTTCAGCGCCTGCACGTAGCGCATGAAGCTGCCGAAGATCGCGACGTGCGTCGGATGCGACTCGGCCCAGCGCTCCATGTCGGCCAGCGAGCGCCAGTAGCTCAGGCCGAAGGACTTCTGCAGCGGTGCACCGTGTGCGTCGAGGTGGTGCATGAAGCGGTTGCTGTAGCAGCCGATGGGCAGGCCCTGGTCGCGCAGGAAGGCCATGCCTTGGCGCAGCACCGGGGCCATGTCTTCCAGGTAGCGCTGGCGTTCCTGGCCGGTGGTCTCGGTCCATTCCTGGCCCGAACGGATCATCGCGAGGTGCGTGTGGCCCGCGATGCGCACGCGCTGGCCTGACGCAGGCGTGCCGGCGATCACCGCGCGCGTGCCCGAAGGCGCGAGCGCGTCGGCCTGCGCGAGCGGGAGTCGATCGCGCATCGACCCCCAGTAGCCGTGCTCCTGCAGTTCGCCGCTCACACCGCCCATCACCACGCCGATGCCCTCGAGGCGGTCGGGCGTGCTGAACAGGGTCTCGAAGTGCGCAGCACGCGGGGATGCGATTTCGCGGAAGTAGCCGAGGCCTTCATGCAAGCGCTCGTCGGCGTTCCACCAGGCCTCGATGGCGGGCGTGGCACACCAGCGCGCGAACGCCGCTGCATCGCACCAGTAGGCGATGGCGATCAGGTTGTCGTACCCGTCGGCGTCCACGCAATGGGCCAGATCGTGGTGACCGGGGCCGTCGGGCAAGGCGAAGTCGCCAGCGATCTTCAGGAGCGCGGCGCAGGACCGACCCTGCATCGCCGGGCCGCGCGACTGCACGCCGAAGTAGCCCATCACGACCTGGGTCGTCGCCGCGGGCGCGCGCGCCGACCAGCCGGGGTAGGGTGGGGTGTGGTCGTCTGCCACGCGGCGCTCGCGGGTGCGCGGGCAGCGCAGGTGCTCGGGGATGGCCGATTCCATGGTGCGGCTCCGTGGTCGGCTCAGGCCACGACCGGCTCGGGCACGCTGCCCTCGGGCTCCGGCGTGAGCTGCACCACCACGGGCGTGCGCCGCGTCTTGTTCAGCAGCAGCTGCGTGACGTCGGGCCGCGAATAGTGGCCGCTCGGGTCGGCCGCCGCCTTGGCGAGCGCGATCATGCCGAGGTCGATGTCGGCGACCACCAGGCCTTCGGCGTCTTCGGCCAGCGGCGTGCCCAGTGGCGAACCGTCCGGGCCGTAGATGCGCGCATGGCCGCCGCCGACGCCCAGCATCTGCCGCTTGCCGTCGTCGGTGCACATCAGCTCGCTCATCGCCTTCGATACCGTGGCGCAGGGCGCGATGACGAAGCAGCCGCCCTCGACCGCATACACCTGGCTCGCGGCGTTGTTGACCTCATGGCCCAGCGCGTACGCCGCGCCGCGGTAGAGCGAAAAGCTCGGCCATGCACCGCAGTGGATCTGCTCGTTCTGCGCATACATCGCGTACTTGCTCAGCGGCTGCAGGTGCTCCCAGCAGCACAGCGAGCCGATGTTGCCCAGCGGCGTCTGGACCACGTGCAGGTCGGCGCCGTCGCCTTCGCCGAACACGGTGCGTTCCACGTGCGTGGGCTTGAGCTTGCGGCGCGTCTGCACGGTGCGGCCCTGGTCGTCGATCAGCGCCTGCGCGATGTACAGGCTGCCCGCCGCTTTTTCGCTGTAGCCGAGCGAGAGCCAGATCCTGTGCTGGCGCGCCGCAGCCTGCAGGCGCTCGAACTCCGGCGAGCCGATGACCAGCGAGTTGTCGTGGTAGCGCTGCACGAACTGCATGCCCCAGGCCGGGGAATCGAGCCAGACCCACCACGGGTAGCCCGGCACCCAGGTCTCGGGAAAGGCGATGAGCTGCACGCCCTGTTTCGCGGCCTGCGCCATGAGGTCGATGGTCTTGTCGATGGTGGCGTCGAGGTCGAGGAACACGGGCGCGGCCTGCACGGCGGCGACGCGGAGCTTGGGGTGGATGGTGGTCGGCATGGGGTGTTCTCCGGGGGGCAATGAACGTAACGAAATCCCCACTGTGCGCACCGGGTTTGCGCGGTGGCATGCGGGTTGCATGAAGCGTAAATTCGCGCCGCCGGAACGCCTTGACCCGGATTGGCGGCGTTCTTGTTCCAGCGTTGCATGTGCCTTGCGAAGGCCTTCCGAGGACCCCGATGACCCCCTTGCTCAGCACCGATGCCGTCCCGCGCGACCAGCGGCTCGCGTACTGGACCGACATGATCTGCAACGTCTACGTGCAGCTCGAGTGCGACGCGGTGCGCACCGGCGACGGCGGCGATTTCGAGGGCAGCATCCGCCAGCACGCGCTGCCCGGCCTCGGCATGTCGGTCGTGACCTCGCGGGCGCAGAAGGTGATGCGCACCCCGGGCCACATCGCGGCGTCGAGCGACGACTGTTTTCTCGTGAGCATCCAGGCGCGCGGGCAGGGCGTGGTGCGCCAGGACGGGCGCGACGCCGTGCTCGGCGCCGGCGACTTCGCGCTGTACGACAGCACGCGGCCTTACCAGCTGCTGTTCGACCAGCCCTTCGAGCAGATCGTGCTCAAGCTGCCCGGCGAGCGGCTGCGCAGCGAACTGCGCGACACCGAAGCGCTCACAGCCACCACGGTGTCGGGGCGCGAGGGCGCGGGGCACCTGCTGCTGGGCATGATCCGCACGCTGCGCGAGGACTTCGACGCGCTGCAGCCGGCCTCGGCGCTGGCGGTGGCTCATGGCGTGCAGAACATCTTGGTGGCCGGCTTGCAGACGCTGCCTGCAGCGCACGCACCGGCGCTCAGCAAGCTCACGGCGTACCACCTCGCGCGCGTGAAGCAGCGCATCGACGAGCAGCTGGCCGATCCGACGCTGGCGGTGGGCACGCTGGCGGCGCAGCTGGGCATGTCGGTGAGCCACATCCACCGCGTGTTCAAGAGCGAGCCGCTGACGCCCTCGCAGTACATCTGGGAGCGCCGGCTCGACGCATGCAGCCGCGACCTGCTGGAGCCGCGCCTGGCAGGGCGGCCCGTGGGAGAGATCGCGTACGGGAGGGGGTTCAACGACGCGGCGCACTTCAGCCGCGCGTTTCGCGAGCGCTTCGGATGTTCGCCGCGCGAATGGCGGCAGCAGCGCTCGCCGCAATGACCGCGGCCACGGCGCAGCGGCCGTCGCCGGGGTGACCAGGCCTTCTTACTGGACCAGCAGCACCGAGATGTCGGTCTCGGCCACGACCTTGGTCGCGACCGAGCCCATCAGCGCGCGGCCCAGGATGCCGTGGCCGTGCGTGCCGAGCACGATCAGCTCGGCCTTCGATTCGGTGGCCGACTTGAGGATTTCCTCGGCCGCGTGGCCGTGGCGCGCGTCGGCGGTGAAGTTGGCCACGCCTTTCTCGGCGAACCAGGCCTTCACCGGGTCGAGCACCTTGGCGTTTTCCTCGGCGTAGTACTCGGTGACGATTTCCTTGCTCAGGTGGCGCGCCACGTGGCCGGAGATGCCGGTGCAGACATTGACCACCACCAGCTCATGGCCGTCCACGAACATGGCGCGGTTGGCGAGCAGGTAATTGAGGGCCTTTTGCGTATAGGCGCTACCGTCGACTGCAATGAGGATTTTCATGGCTTTCCTTCTACGACTGTGAACAAGTGCCGCATAGGATGGCACAGGAAAGCCACGGGGTGTTTGATATGCCTCAGCCCCGCAGGCCCTTCCAGAGCATGTAGGCGGCCAGCAGGTACAGGATGCTCGCGAACACGCGCTTGAGCTTCTTCACCGGCAGGCTGTGTGCGGCCCTGGCGCCCAGCGGGGCGGTGAACACGCTGCAGGCCGCGATCACCACGAGCGCGGGCAGCCAGATGTAGCCGAAGGCGCCGGCCGGCAGGCCCTGCACCGACTGGCCGCTGAGCACATAGCCCAGCACGTTGGCCACCGCAATGGGAAAGCCCAGCGCCGCACTGGTCGCCACCGCGTTGTGGATCGCCACGTTGCACCAGGTCATGAACGGCACGCTGATGAAGCCGCCGCCCGCGCCCACCAGGCCCGAGATGAAGCCGATGGTGCCGCCCGCCGCGAGCTGGCCGCCGGTGCCCGGCATCTGGCGCGTGGGCTTGGGCTTCTTGTCGAGGAACATCTGCGTGGCCGAGAAGCCCACGAACAGCGCGAAGAAGATGGCCAGCGCCGTGCCCTTGAGCAGCGCGAACACGCCCAGGCTGCCCGCGAGGCTGCCGATGACGATGCCGGGGGCCAGGCGCTGCACGATGTCCCAGCGCACCGCGCCGCGCTTGTGGTGCGCGCGCACGCTGGACACCGACGTGAAGATGATCGTCGCCATCGAGGTCGCGATCGCCATCTTCACCGCCAGGTCGGCCGGCACGCCGCGCTGGCCCATGATGATCGTGATGAACGGCACCATCAGCATGCCGCCGCCGATGCCCAGGAGGCCGGCGAGGAAGCCGGTGCCCAGGCCGAGCGCGGCGAGTTCGGCGATCAGGAGCGGGTCGAGCAGGGCAGCGAGGTTCACGGGAGGATGGGGAAAGAACGAGCGGCTGAAAAAGCAACGGCCCCATGCGGTGAAGCAGGGGGCCGTGGCAGGAAAAGGTGTCTGCAGATGGTGTGCCGGACCCGCATCCTGAACCAGGGTTCAGGTGGGCGAGGGCAGCAGGACTTCGGGTTCATCTGACGCGAGATGATCACGCCCGTCAAGCGATGTACCAAGCCCGGCTCCGGAGAGCATTGGAACAAGGAAATATTAAGCCCGACACGTCTGCAGACAAAACGGATTTTACGCCCCGGATGTGCCGGGCCGCGTGCCTTCAGAGCAAATGTCCATCGCCCGCCAGGGCCTGATCGAGTCTTTGAATGAGCTGGGCGGCCTGCGGGTCGGTGTCACCGGAGGTTTCGTCGGTGCTCGTTGCAGGTGCAACGGCAGGGGCCGGTGCGGCGGCAGCAGCGGCAGAACTGGCCTGTTGGGCCGCGAGATCGAAAGCCAGGTTCAGCGAGGCGAGCACGGCGATGCGGTCGCGGGCCTTCACCTTGCCTGCGTCGCGGATCTTGCACATGGCCGCGTCCACGCGGTCGACGGCCTCGCGCAGTTGCGCTTCGCCGCCGTCGGGACAGCCGAGCAAGTAGCTCTGGCCCATGATCTGTACTTCAATCTGCTTCATGCGTGATGGGAATCTTCGGAAGGGGGTTCGGCCGGCAGTCGTTCGAGCAGGGCATCGAGGCGGGTGCGGGCCGCGGCGAGCCGCGACTTCAGGCCGTCGCGTTCACGCGTGAGCGCATCGACCTGTTCCTGCAGCAGCGCGTTGGTGCGCTGCACCTCTTCGTGACGCACGAGCAGGCGTTCCACACGCTCGGCGATCTGGTCGATGGGGCTGGAGGCGGGCATGGTTGGCGATTGTAGTTTCCCGGGAATTCGGAACATCCGGCACACCGCGCGGGGCGCGCACCGGACGTGGCCGAGATTCTGGGGCCTGCGCCGTCCGTGATCAAACCCGGTGTGGCGTGGCCGCCCCGTGGGCCTAAAATCCTGCCCGTTGGTGCTCGCGGCGTGGTTCGCACGGCGCAGTTCAACGGGAAGCAGGAGTGGACGCCCCCCGGGGCCGAAGCCGCCTGCGCTGCCCCCGCAACGGTCAAGCAGACGACGCCGCAACGCGTCACCCCTTTCCATCCAGCCACTGGGCGCCCTGAAACAGGTGCCTGGGAAGGCGGCAAAGGGTCGATCTGCCAGCCCGGATACCGGCCAACAAGGCGGCTGCCGCATCGGCAGCCATGACGCCCATGGCGCCGGCGGGGAAGCCGGCCAGGGCATAGAAGTTCGTTCGGTTCACCCCATGATTTCCTGTGTTTCCCTCTCCAGCGGCCGCGCCAGCGTGCGCCGCAACCGTCCCGCGTGCCTGCCGCTGACGCTCGCCCTGGCCTCGGCCTTCGGCGGCCTGGCCCTGGTGCCGCTGGCCGCGCAGGCGCAAGCCGCCGCAACAGCATCTGCCACGCTCGACGAGACCGTCGTCACCGCCAACCGCACGCCGCAGGCGCTGTCGGACCTGGTGGGCGATGTCTCCATCATCGACCGCAAGACCATCGAGCGCAGCGGCGCCACCGGCGTGGCCGACGTGCTGGCGCGCCTGCCCGGCATGGAGATCTCGCGCAGCGGCGGCGTGGGCAACGCCACCAGCGTGTTCATCCGCGGCGCCGAATCGCGCTTCACCGCGGTCTACCTCGATGGCGTGCGCATCGATTCGCAATCGACCGGCGGCGCCGGCTGGGAAGGCATTCCGCTCGCGCAGATCGACCGCATCGAAGTGCTGCGCGGCCCGGCCGCCGCGGTGTACGGCTCGGACGCCGTGGGCGGCGTGATCCAGCTCTTCACGAAGCGCGGCGAGGAGGGCGTGTCGCCCTACGCCGGCATCGGTTTCGGCAGCCACGGCCTGCGCCGGATCGAAGGCGGCGTGAGCGGAAAGTCGGGCCTGCTCGACTACTCGTTCGGCGTGGCGCATGAGGAAAGCAAGGGCTTCAACATCCAGCCCATCGCCAAGCGCACGCCCTCGAAAGACGGCTTCACCAACCCCGACCGCGACGGCTACCGCAGCACCTCGGGCAACCTGAAGCTGGGTTTCCAGATCACGCCCGACCAGCGCATCGACGCCACCTTGCTCACCAGCAACACCGAAGCGGCCTACGACCCGTCGGTGAGCTTTCGCACCAAGCCGCCGATCACCTTCCGCGACGACGTGTCGACCAACGAACTGCGCACCGCCGGGCTGACCTGGTCGGCGAAGTGGAACGACATCTACAGCACCCGCCTGCAGGTGACCGATTCGCAGACCGTCTACAAGACCCAGCCCTCGTTCTATCGCACCGAAACCCGTCTGCGCGGCTACCTGTTCCAGAACGAATTCCGCTTCGGCGCGCACCTGGTGACCGCCACGCTCGAGCGCCGCGAAGACGCGCTCGAAAACGCGCCCACCACCTCGGCCAAGCTGTTCTCGCGCGACCGCTCGCAGAACGCCGCCGCACTGGGCTACGGCTACGTGCAGGGCCCGCATTCGCTGCAGCTGCACGTGCGCCATGACGACGACAGCGAGTTCGGCGGCAAGACCACCGGCAGCGCCGCCTACGGCTACGCGATCACGCCGAGCCTGCGCGCCACCGTGTCGGCCGGCACCGCATTCCGCGCGCCCACGCTGTACCAGCGCTTCAGCGAGTACGGCCTGGCGAGCCTGCAACCCGAATCGAGCCGCAACGTCGAGCTGGGCCTGCAGTACACGGCCGGCGCCACGCAGGCCGGCATCGTGCTGTACCGCAACCGGGTGCAGAACCTCATCGTGTTCGACGGCAGCGCCAAGGGTTGCCAGTCGTCGTTCGGCTGCTACGCCAGCACGGCGCGTGCGCGCTACCAGGGCGTGACGCTCACGGGCGGCCACCGCATCGGCGACGTCACGCTGCGCGCCTCGCTCGACTACCAGGACCCGCGCGACCTCGCCACCGACCACCTGCTGGCACGCCGTGCCCGGGCCCACGGCACGCTGGGCGCCGACTGGCGCATCGCCGGCTGGACGCTGGGCGCCGAGCTCCAAAGCTCGGGCAAGCGCTACGACGACGCGGCCAACACCGTCAAGCTCGGCGGCTACACGCTGCTCAACCTGTCGGCCAGCAAGCAGATCATGCGCGACCTGAACCTGGTGGCGCGCGTGGACAATGTGGGCGACAAGGACTACCAGTTCGCACGGCTCTACGCCACCGGGGGCCGCACCGCGTACGTCGGACTCAAGTGGACTCCGCAGTAAACACCCGTCGCTCCTCGCCCGGCGCAGCCGTCACCTGCGCCGCGGTGCTCGTGGCCGCGCCGGCCTCGGGGCAGGGCAAGACCACGGTCGCGGCCGCGCTCGCGCGGCTGCACGTGCGCCAGGGCCGCCGTGTGCGGGCCTTCAAGTGCGGTCCCGACTTCCTCGATCCCCACTGGCTCGCGCTGGCCACCGGCGCGCCGGTGCATTCGCTCGACCTGTGGATGACCGGCGAGGCCGACTGCCGCGCGCGCCTGCATGCCGCCGCGAGCGAGGCCGACCTGGTGATCGTCGAAGGCGTGATGGGCCTGTTCGACGGCACGCCCAGCGCGGCCGAGCTGGCCGAGCGCCTGGGCCTGCCGGTGCTGGCCGTGATCGACGCGCAGGCCATGACCGGCACCTTCGGCGCGCTGGCCTACGGCCTGCAGAACTTCCGCCCGGGCCTGCCCTGGGCCGGCGTGCTGGCCAACCGCGTGGCCGGCGAGCGCCACGCCGACATGCTGAAGGACGCCTTGCGCGAACCCGGCGACTGGCTCGGTGCCTTGCCGCGCAGCGCCGATTTCGCACTGCCCGAACGCCACCTGGGGCTGGTCGGCGCCGCCGAACTCGGCGATGCGATGGTGCGGCTCGACGCCGCGGCCGATGTGCTCGCCGCCACGCCGCTGGGGCAGCGCTCGCCCGGGCAGCTGCCGCAGGTGCGCTTCGAGCACGCGCCGACGGCGCCCGTCGCGCCGCTGCTGGCCGGACGCACCGTCGCCATCGCGCGCGACACGGCGTTCTCGTTCATCTACCCGGCCAACCTCGAGGTGCTCGAGGCCCTCGGCGCGCGGCTTGCGTTCTTCTCGCCGCTGGCCGACGAGCCGCTGCCGCCCTGCGACGCCGCCTGGCTGCCCGGCGGCTACCCCGAACTGCACGCGGCCGTGCTGTCGGCCAGCGACCGGCTGCGGCTCTCGCTCGCCAACCACGTCACGGCCGGCAAGCCGATCTGGGCCGAGTGCGGCGGCATGATGGCGCTGTTCGACGAACTCGCCACGCGCGACGACGCCGAGCCGACCGACGTGCACCGCCTCTGGGGCGTGCTGCCGGGGCGGGCGGTCATGCAGAAGCGGCTGGCCGGCCTCGGCCCGCAGCAGCTCGACCTGGGCGCGCATGCCCTGCGCGGCCACACCTTCCACTACTCGCGCTGCGAGACGCCGCTCGCGCCCGCCGCGCGCACCGTCGGCACGCGCGGCGGCGAGGCGCTGTACGTGCACGGCCCCGTGCGTGCGAGCTACTTCCATGCGTGGTTCGCGTCCAGCCCGGAAGCGACCGCGCGGCTCTTCAGCGCCATGCCCCTCGAACTCGACAGCCACGCCGCACAGGCGCCCCCCGATGCCCCTCACTGAGCACGAATTCATCCTCGGCGGCCAGAAAAGCGGCAAGTCGCGCCGCGCCGAACAGCGCGCGGCCGACTGGCTGGCGTCCGGGCCCGCATCGCGCCGCGCGGTGCTGATCGCCACCGCGCAGGCCCACGACGACGAGATGCGCGAGCGCATCGCGCGCCACCAGGCCGACCGCGCCGAGCGCGTGCCCGGTCTGCAGACCCTCGAGGAGCCGATCGAGCTGGGGCGCGCCATCGTCACGCAGAGCGCGCCCGACACGCTCGTGGTGGTCGACTGCCTCACGCTGTGGCTCACCAACCTGCTGATGCCGCTGCGCACCGAAGGCGCCGCGGTGGTCACACGCACGCCCTCGGCGCACGCCACGCTGCTGCTCATCGCGCTGCGCGAGGCGCGCGGGCCGGTGGTGCTGGTCGGCAACGAGATCGGCCTGGGCGTGATCCCGCTGGGCCGCGAGACCCGCGCTTTCGTCGACGTGCTCGGCCGGCTGAACCAGGACGTGGCGGCCGCGTGCCACCGCGCGACGCTGATGGTCGCCGGCCTGCCGCTGACGCTGAAGGCGCCTGGCGCATGAGCTTCGATCGCATGAAGACCTGGCTGCGCGCGTCGTTGCTCGGGCTCGCCCTGGTAGTGGGCGCGCAGGCGGCGCAGGCCGTCGACGTGGTGGATGAACGCGGCGTCACCGTGCACCTGGCGCAGCCGCCGCAGCGCATCGTCTCGCTGCTGCCGTCGCTGACCGAAGGCGTCTGCGCACTCGGCGCCTGCGACCGCCTGATCGGCGTCGACCGTTATTCCAATTCGCCCGCTCAGGTGCGCGCGCTGCCGCAGCTCGGCGGCGGGATCGACCCGAACGTCGAAGCCATCGTCGCGCTCAAGCCCGACGTGGTGCTGCTCGCCAAGTCGTCGCGTGTCACGCAGCGGCTCGAAGCGCTGGGCCTGAAGGTGATCGTGCTCGAACCCAAGAGCCACGCCGACGTGCGCCGCGTGCTGGGCGCGCTCGACCAGGTGCTCGGCACGCACGAGGCGTCCGCCGTGTGGCGCGCCATCGACGCGGCCGTGTCGGCCGCGGCGCAGTCGCTGCCCGCCAGCGCCAAGGGCCTGCGCGTGTACTTCGAGGTCAACACCGGCCCTTACGCGGCAGGCGACTCGTCCTTCATCGGCGAGACGCTCGCGCGGCTGGGCGTGAAGAACATCGTGCCGGCGTCGCTCGGCCCCTTTCCCAAGCTCAACCCCGAGTTCGTGGTGCGTGCGAACCCCGACCTCATCATGGTCAGCGTGCGCAGCGCGATGGGTCTGGAGCAGCGACCTGGCTGGGGCGGCATCCGCGCGGTGCGCGAAGGCCGCGTGTGCCGCTTCGACGCCGAGCAGACCGACGTGGTCGTGCGCCCCGGCCCGCGCATGGACGAGGCCGCGCGCCTGATGGCGCAGTGCCTGGCGGACAAGGGGCGGTGAGCGGCATGCATTCCGCCCATCTGCGTCGCGTGTTGCTGCTCGGTGCCGGCTTGCTCGTGTTGGGCGCGGCGCTGCTGCTCTTCGGCCTAGGCATCGGCAGCACCGGTTTCCAGAGCCTGCTGTCCGCGCGGCACGACCCGGTGGCGCTGCAGATCGTGTGGGACATCCGCCTGCCGCGCACCCTCGGTGCATGGCTGGCGGGCGCGCTGCTCGGGCTTGCGGGCGCGGTGGCGCAGGGCCTGTTCCGCAACCCGCTGGCCGACCCGTACCTGCTGGGCAGCGCCTCGGGCGCGTCGCTCGCCGTGGCGCTGGCGCTGATGCTGTTCGGCGGCTCCGTCACCAGCACGCAATGGGTGATGCGCCTGGGGCTCACCGGCGCGGCTTTTGTCGGTGCCGTGGCCGCGGTGCTGCTGACGCTCACGCTGGCGCGTGGCGTGCAGCAGACCCTGCGGTTGCTGCTGGCGGGCGTGATCGTCGGCGTGGTGCTGGGCGCCGCCAAGGACCTCATCACCATCGCCTCGGCCGACATTCTTCAGGCGTTGCAGGGCTTCGTCCTCGGCAGCACCGGCCTGGTCGGCTGGGCCGCCTGCGCCGTGATGGCGGCGGTCGGCGCGGCCTGCCTGCTGCTGGCCTGGGCGCTCGCGCCGGTGCTCGACGGCTTGGCGCTGGGCGAGGCCACGGCGCGCAGCCTGGGCCTGCCGCTGGGCGCCATGCGCGCCGCGCTGGTGGCGGTGCTGGCGCTGGCGACCGGCGCCGCCGTCGCGCAGACCGGCCTCATTGCTTTCGTCGGCCTGGCCGCGCCGCACCTGGTGCGCTCGGTGGTCAAGACCACGCACGCGCGGCTGATCGTGCTGTCGGCGTTGATGGGCGGGCTGCTGCTGATGGCGGCCGACCTGCTGGCGCGCTGGCTGATTGCACCGCAGGAGCTGCCAGTGGGCGTGCTCACGGCCGTGCTCGGCGGCAGCTACCTGCTGTGGCTGATGCACCGGCGCGGCGCGAAGGGAGGCGGCATATGAGTCGCACCTCATCCGCCGCACTCGAAGCGCGCAGCCTCAGCGCCACGCTCGGGTCGGTCGAGGTGCTGCACAGCATCGACCTGTCGCTCGCGGCCGGCCGCTGGACCAGCATCGTCGGGCCGAACGGCGCCGGCAAATCGACGTTGTTGAAAGCGTTGGCAGGGTTGCTCGCACATCGCGGCGAAGTGCGGCTCTTCGGCGAGGCGCAGGCGGCCGTGCCGGCCCGCGTGCGCGCACGGCGTCTGTCGTGGCTGGGCCAGAGCGGCACGGGCGAGGGCAGTGCCGACGACCTGATGGTCTACGACGTCGCCATGCTGGGGCGGCTGCCGCACCAGCGCTGGCTCGCGGCACCCAGCGAAGCCGATCGCGATGCCGTCGAACGCGCACTGCGCAGCACCCAGGCCTGGGACTGGCGCGACCGTCCGCTGGGGCAGCTGTCGGGCGGCGAACGCCAGCGCGTGCTGCTGGCGCGTGCGCTGGCGGTCGAGGCCGAACTGTTGCTGATGGACGAGCCGCTGGCCAACCTCGATCCGCCGCATCAGGCTGACTGGATGCAGACGGCACGCGAACTGGTCGCGCAAGGCCGCACTGTGGTCAGCGTGCTGCACGAGCTGCCGATGGCGCTGGCTGCGGACGAATTGGTGGTGATGAATCGGGGGCGGGTGACGCATCACGGTGCTTGCTCCGACCCTGAGACTCACCAGGCGCTGGAGCAGGTGTTCGACCATCGCATTCGCGTGCATCGCGTGGCGGACCAATGGATCGCGTTGCCGTTATGAAGCCTCGCGCATCAAGTCATTCGGGGCGCGCTCCCGCCGACGGGGCACCTTGCTCCGCGAATGTCCCCCGGCCTGCGGCCTCCTCCTTGATTTCGCTGCGCAAGGCACCCCATCGACGTGAGCGTGATCCAGTGCGGTTGTTGATCGACCCGCACAACGACCGCGCTCGGTGTGCGCAGGACGCTGGGTGCTTCCCGCAGCGAAATCAAGGAGGAGGGCGAAGCCCGGGGGACATTCGCGGAGGGAAGTACCCGGTGGCCTGTGCACACGCCCTGAACCACAAGAACACCCAAGAACGGAACCCCTCATGCAAATAGAAACCCCTCCCAGCGAAAAGCCCTACGAAAAGCCCGAAGGCGAACGCCGCGGCATCGTCATCGTCAACACCGGCGACGGCAAGGGCAAGAGCACGGCAGCCTTCGGCCTCGCCCTGCGCGCACACGGCCGCGGCAAGGCCGTGAAGATCTACCAGTTCATGAAGGTGCCTTCGGCGCGCTTCGGCGAGCACCGCATGTTCGAGCAGATCGGCATTCCCATCGAAGGCCTGGGCGACGGCTTCAGCTGGAAGAGTCAGGATCTCGAGCGCTCGGGCCAGCTCGCGCGCGACGGTTGGGAAAAGGCCAAGGCCGCGATCCTGTCGGGCGACTTCTTCCTCGTGGTGCTCGACGAGATCACCTACCCGCTGATCTACGGCTGGCTGCCACTCGAAGGCGTGCTCGAGACCTTGCGCGCGCGCCCCAAGCACGTGCACGTCGCTCTCACCGGCCGCCGCTGCCCGCCCGAGATCATCGAGCTGGCCGACACCGTCACCGAGATGCAGATGGTCAAGCACGCGTTCAAGGCCGGCATCCCGGCGCAGCGCGGCATCGAGGACTGAACCCGATGGTGGCGCATGCGTTCGCGGCCGACGAGGCGAAGGCGGTGTACCGCGCCATCCACGAGCGGCGCGACATGCGCCACTTTGCGGGCGGCGAGGTGGCGCCCGAGGTGCTGCGCCGCCTGCTCGACGCCGCGCACCATGCGCCCAGCGTCGGCTTCATGCAGCCGTGGCGCTTCATCCGCGTGCGCGGCGAAGGGTTGCGCCGGCAGCTGCATGAGGTGGTCGAGCGCGAACGCGTGCTCACCGCCCGCGCGCTCGGCCAGCGCGAAGATGAGTTCATGCGCCTCAAGGTGCAGGGCGTGCTCGACGCGGCCGAGCTGCTGGTGGTGACGCTGGCCGACGGTCGCGAGCCACATGTGTTCGGCCGCCGCACCTTGCCGCAGATGGACCTGGCCTCAGCCTCCTGCGCCATCCAGAACCTCTGGCTCGCGGCGCGCGCCGAAGGGCTGGGCATGGGCTGGGTGTCGCTCTTCGATCCCGTCGAGCTGGGCGTGCTGCTCGGCCTGCCCGAAGGCGCGGAGCCGATCGCCTTGCTGTGCCTGGGCCCGGTGCATGCGTTCTACGAAGAACCGATGCTGCAACGCGAGCGCTGGGCCCGGCGCGCGCCGCTGGCCTCGTTGGTGTTCGACGAAAGCTGGGGCCGGCCGTCGGACCTGTTCGATCCTTCTTCCACTTCATCTTCTTGCGTGGAGCCCACCTGATGCTGGCCTTCGACACCGTTCTCTTCGAGCTCGCGCGCCTGTTCCTCTGGCCCGTGACGCTCGGCGTGCTGCTGTCTTTCGTCTATGCGGTGTACTGCCTCGGCGCCTTCGGCATCGAGTGGTGGCAGCGCCGACGCGACCCGTCGCGCGCGCTGGTGCTGCAGCCTCACGCGCAAGCCAGCCAGGAGCAGATGGAATTGGTCGTGCTCAAGCAGCTCGAAGGCGTGCGCCTGTGCAGCCGCGTGGCGCCGATGCTGGGGCTGATCGCCACCATGATCCCCATGGGCCCGGCGCTCGTGGCCGTGGCCTCGGGCGAATCGCAGGGCGTGGCGCAGAGCCTGGCGCCCGCGTTCGCGGCCGTGATCGTGGCGCTGGCCTCGGCCTCGATCACCTTCGTGGTCTACACGGTGCGCCGCCGCTGGCTCATGCGCGAGTTGGTGATGCTGCTCGACGCGCGGGACCGGCTGTCATGAGCCGGCGCCAGTTCTCCATCCTGAGCAGCCTGGACAGCGACGATGACGACCCAGTGCTCTCGACCATCAACCTGATCGACGTCTTCATGGTCGTCATCGGCATGCTGATGATCGCGGTCATCAACAACCCGGTGAATCCGTTCTCGCAGGACAAGGTGACGGTCATTCGCCACGAGGGTCAGCCCGACATGGAGATCATCACGCGCGAAGGCCAGAAGGTCACACGCTTCAAGGCCAGCGGCGCAACGGGGCAGGGCGACGGCGAAAAGGCGGGCACCGCCTGGCGCCTGAAGGACGGCACGATGATCTACGTGCCGGCGGACGCGGTGCCGGCGTCGGGCGGGAAGTGACGCGGCTTTTCGTCTTCTGGCTCGGGCTCCTGTGCCTGATGGCGCAGCCTGCGGTGGCGGCCGGGTCGCGTGTGGTGGTGCTGAGCACGGCGCTGGTGTCGCCTGCGCGCGCGGTACGGCTGCAAGCGGCGGCGCGTGAAGCTGGCGTACCGCTGCAGGTGGTGTCGGCTGCGCAGGACACGCCCGAGGCGTTGGCTACCGCACTCGATGGCGCGCGCCTGCTGGTCATCGATGCGCCGCACCTCAGCGTCGCCCAGTCGGCGGCGGCGCGCTTCGGCGATGTCATCGCGCGAACCTCCGTTCCCTATGTGCAGATCGGTGAATTCGCGCTCGTGGCGAAAGGCCAGAAGCCAGCCGAGGTGCCGCCGCTCGCGGCCGAGCGCGGCGTCGATACGGTCTGGGCGCAGCGCCTGCGCGCCTACTGGCGTTTCCCGGGCGAAGCGAACCTGAAGGCCTCGGTGCAGGCGATGGCACGCGTCGGAGATGCCGCCGGGCTGCCCGACCCCGTGCCGTTGCCGCTCGCGGGCTTCTATCACCCTGACTGGCCGCGCGTCGAAAGCAGCATCGCGGCCGTGGAGGCATTGCCGGGCGGGCAGGGCACCGTCGCCATCGCCGTCAACAGCGCCACGCTCACCAGCGACGACACCGGCTGGCTCGACGGCCTGATCGGCACGCTCGCGCAGCGCGGCCTGCGCGCCTACGCCTTCTACGGCCCACGCCAGCAGAAGGACCTGTTCTTCCGCATGACGCACGCCGGCGAGGGCGAGCGTCGCGTCGCCGACCTCCTCGTCAACGCCGCGCTGGTGTTCAGCCCGAACGAACGCAAGGCCGAACTCGAACGCATCGGCGTGCCCGTGCTGCAGACGCTGCCCTCGCTGGCCATGGACGCGGCGCAGTGGGCGCGCAGCAAGGACGGCCTCGCGCAGACCGACATCGCGGCCTACTACAGCCCGAGCGAACTCGCGGGCATGACCGACCCGATGCTCGTCACCGCGCGCGACGCCGCCACCGGCAGCCTGCAGCCGCTGCCCGCGCAGATCGACGCCGTGGCCGACAAGGCCGCTGCGCTGCTGCGCCTGCGGCGCACGCCCGCCGCCGAGCGCCGCGTGGCGATGCTGGTCTACAACTACCCGCCGGGCGAGGCGAACTTCGGCGCGTCGTTCCTCAACGTGCCGCGCAGCGTCGACCGGATGCTGTCCGCGATGCAGGCGGCCGGCTATCGCACCGAGGCGCCGGGCGCAGACAAAGTCATCGCGCAGGTGCAGGCCACGATGAAGGCCTACTACCCGACCGCGCAGGGCGGCGACGCGCTGCAGCCGCTGCTCGACCAGGGCCTGGCCGACACGCTGCCGCTGTCGCAGTACCTCGCCTGGTTCCGCGCGTTGCCCGCCGACACGCAACGCCGCATCGAAGCCTACTGGGGCCCGCCCGAGGCCTCGGCCATGTTGCGGCCTGTGGCCGGCGCACCGGCCTTCGTGGTGCCGCGCGTGCAGTTCGGCCAGGTGGTCGTGCTGCGCCAGCCGCCGCGCTTCGAGCCCGGCACGCAGGTGGCCGACAAGGCGCAGCAGGTGTACCACCGCGCGGCCGTGCCGCTGAGCCACGGCTACCTCGCGACTTATCTCTGGCTGCGCAGCCGCTTCGGCGCCGATGCGCTGGTGCATGTGGGCACGCACGGCACGGTCGAGTGGTCGGCGGGCAAGGAGCGCGGGCTCTCGGTACAGGACGATCCGCTGCTCGCGCTCGGCGACGTGCCCAACGTCTACCCGTACATCATGGACAACCTCGGCGAGGCGACCACCGCCAAGCGCCGCGGCCGCGCGACCATGGTGAGCCATTCGACGCCGATGTTTGCGCCTGCGGGCTTCCGACCCGGCGTGCGGGACATGCACGAGCGCCTGCACGACTGGGAAACGCTGTCGCCCGGCGCGGTGAAGACCGCGCTGGAGCGGCGCCTGACGGCCGACTTCGTCGCGCAGCACTACGACCGCGACTTGCAATGGACACCCGCGCGCATCCGCGCCGATTTCACCGGCTTCATTGCCGTGCTGCACCCGTACCTCGACGAGCTGGCGCAGACCGCGCAGCCGCTGGGCTTGGCCACCTTCGGCGAGGCGCCCGATGCGCAGCGGCGGCGCCAGACGATCCTGCAGATCCTCGGCAAGCCCGTGGCGCAGGCGATGGGCGAAGACCTCGACGAGATGTTTCTCACCGACGCGCAGGGCATCGCGGCCTCGAAGCCGGCGCGCTGGCTGGAGGCCGTGCTGGCGGGCAACGACACGGCCGACGCTGAACCGCTGCGCACCCTGGCCGCACGGGCCCGCGCGCTCGACGCCGTGCTGGCCCACAACGAGGAAATCGAAGGCCTGCTCACCGCACTCGATGGCCGTTACCTGAAATCGCGCTACGGCGGCGACCCGGTGCGCGACCCCGACAGCCTGCCGACCGGCCGCAACCTCTACGGCTTCGACCCCAGCCGCGTGCCCACGCGCGCCGCCTGGGACACCGGCGTCGCCGCGATGGACGACTGGATCGCCGCGCATGCCCGCACCCACGGCGGCCGTGCGCCGCAGAAGATCGCCTTCACGCTCTGGGCCGGCGAGGCCTCGCGCCACCAGGGCGTGACCGAGAGCCAGGCCTTCCACGCGCTGGGCGTGAAGCCGCGCTGGGACGAGGCGGGGCGCATGGTCGGCATCGAGATCGTGCCGGCCGCGGTGCTGAAGCGGCCGCGCATGGACGTGCTGGTCAGCGTCACCGGTTCGTACCGCGACCAGTTCCCGCACGTGATGCGCTGGCTCGACGAGGCTGTGCAGCAGGTGGCCGCGCTCGACGAGCCCGGCAACGCCGTCGCGCAGCACAGCGAGGCGATGGCGCGCACGATGCGTGCCGGGGGCGCGACGGCGACCGAGGCGCGGCGCTGGTCGACCGCGCGCGTGTTCTCGAACGAGCAGGGCAGCTACGGCGCCGGGCTCGAGGAAGCGGTGCTCGCCACCGAACTCTGGAAGGGCCAGCAGCGCGGCGGCGGCGACGCGCAGATGGCCGGGCTCTACATGGACCGCATGGGCCATGCCTACGGGCGCGGCCTCGACGGCGCCACGCGCCCGGGCGCATTCGCGGGCAACCTCGCGCAGGTCGATGCGGCGCTGATGGCGCGCACCTCCAACCTGTATGGCGTGCTGACCAACGACGACCCGTTCCAGTACCTGGGCGGCATCGCGCTGGCCGTGCGCCATCTCACGGGCAAGGACCCGGCGCTGTACGTGCAGAACCTGCGCGACGGCGCGGCCGTGCGCACCGACACCGCCGCCGGCGCCATCGCACGCGAGATGCAGACGCGCTACCTGCACCCGCAATGGATCGAGGCGCAGAAGGCCGAGGGCTACAGCGGCGCGCTGCAGGTGCTCAAGACCGCGCAGTTCCTCTGGGGCTGGCAGGCGACCGCGCCCGCCGCCGTGCGCGCGGACCACTGGCAGTCGCTGCACGAGGTGTATGTGCGCGACACCTACAAGCTCGGCACGCGCCAGTGGCTGGAACGCGAGAACCGTGCCGCCTTCGCGCAGACGCTGGAACGCATGCTCGATGCCGTGCGGTTGAACTACTGGAAGCCCGATGCCGCGACGCGGCGCGAACTGGCGCAGGCCTACACGGAGGCGGTGCGCGCCACGGGGCTGCGGGAGCGGAACGAGGCGGTGCAGCGGTTTGCGCAGGCTGCGTTGGTGGCGTCGCCTGTCACTGCCCCTGCACCGGTCGTCGCCGCACCCGCCATCACGCCCGTCGAAGCGACCCAGCCCGTACCCGAATCGCCCGCCGCAGCGGACTTCGCGCAACCGGTGGCCGGCCTGCAACTGAAGCCCGTCGCCGACACCCCATCGCCCCCGCCGCCGTCCGCCGTGCTGCCGCGCCTGCTCGCCGCATTCGGCGCCGCCTTGTTGCTGGCCATCGGCGCGCTGGTGCAATGGCGGCGCGGCCGGGCCGTGCCCGCCGCCTGATTCACGAGAATGCCTGCCATGCCCGCGCTCGATCCCTTCACCGTCTTCGCCCTCGCGCTGGTCGCCGCCTTGTGGCTGGCACTGGCCGTCGACCGCTGGCTGGGCGAGCCGCCCGCCGCACTGCATCCGGTCGTGTGGATGGGCCGCTACCTGGACTGGATCGGCAGCCGCCTCGCGCCGCGCGCCGCCGACGCCAGGCCGCGCGACCTGCCGGGCTTCGCGATGGGCGCGCTCGGCTGGTGCGTGGGCGCGATGGCGGCGTTCGCCGTCGCGTCGGCGGTGCAGAGCCTGGCGATGCAATGGCTGCCGGTCTGGGGCATGGCCGTGGTGCTCGGGCTCGCGTTCAAGCCGCTCTTCGCGTGGCGCATGCTGCGCGACGAGGTGCAGGCGGTCGAAGCCGCGCTGGGCGAATCGCTCGACGCAGGCCGCGCCCGGCTCGCGCGCCTCGTGAGCCGCGATGTCTCGGTGCTGAGCGAGCGCGAGGTGCGCGAGAGCGCCATCGAGTCGCTGGCCGAGAACCTCAACGACTCGCTGGTGGCGCCCGTGTTCTGGTTCGTGCTGTTCGGCCTGCCGGGCGCGGCGCTCTACCGCTTCGCCAACACCGCCGATGCCATGTGGGGCTACCGCGGCGAACGCGGCGGACGCGACTGGACCTGGTTCGGCAAGTGGGCCGCGCGCGCCGACGACGTGCTCTCGTGGCTGCCCGCGCGCCTCACCGTGCTGCTGCTGGCCCTCGCGGCCGGCCGCTGGCCGCGCGGCGTGGCCCGCGAGGCGCGCCGCACGCCATCGCCCAACAGCGGCTGGCCGATGGGGGCGATGGCGCTGCTGCTGGGTGTGCGGCTTGCGAAGCCGGGTGTCTATGCGCTGAACGGGGAAGGGCGCTCCGCCACATCGGCCGACACTGCGCGCACCGCGCAGCTCGGTGAACGGGCGGCGTGGGGGCTGGCGGTGATCGCCTCGCTGGCGATGCTGTCGCCGTTGCTGGCGAGGTGGGCATGACGAATCCAACCATGGTGCATGGCGGTCCCGACGAGACGGGTGCCGCGCCGCACGACTTCTCGACCAACGGCAACGCGGTCGGCTCGTGCCCCGCGGTGCTGGCTGCGCTGCGCGAAGCGGACGCGGCGCACTATCCCGATCCGCGCTACACCGCGCTGCGTTCCGCGCTCGCCGATTTCCATGGCGTGTCGGTGGAGCGCATCGCGATCGCCGCGAGCGCGAGCGAATTCATCCACCGCATCAGCGCCGCCGTGGCGCAGGATGGCGGCGGAGAGGTCTGGCTGCCCGCGCACAGCTACGGCGACTACGAACGCTCGGCCTTGGCCTGGGGCCTCGGCGTGCGGCGCGCACCCGAGGGGGGCGACGGCGCCGCGCTGCGCTGGTGCTGCGAACCGTCGAGCCCATTCGGCCAGCCGCAGCCCGACATCGCGCAGCATGCCGCGAGCGATGCCATCTGCGTGCTCGACATGGCCTACGAGCCGCTGCGCCTCGAAGGCCAGCCCTCGCACGACGCCGCACAGCGCGACCGCCTCTGGCAGCTGTGGACGCCGAACAAGGCCATGGGCCTCACGGGCATCCGCGCCGCCTACGCCATCGCGCCTGCGAACGTCGACGTGGCCGGTCCGCTGCTGGAACGGCTCGCGCGCCTCGCGCCGTCGTGGCCGCTGGGCACGCACGGCGTCGCGCTGCTCACGACCTGGACCAGCGACGAAGCGCAAGGTTGGCTCGCGCGCAGCCTCGACATCCTGCGCGACTGGAAGGCGCGGCAGCGCGCCGTCTGCGAATCGCTGGGCTGGCAGGTGCTGCCGGGCGACGCCAACTTTTTCGGCGCACGGCCCGACACGCCATACCCGCCCCGGGCCGCCGCGCTGCGCGCCGAGGGCATCAAGCTGCGCGATTGCGCCTCCTTCGGCCTGCCGGGGCACCTGCGCCTGGGCGTGCTGCCGCCGGCCAGCCAGCAGGCCTTGAAGGCCGCGTGGGCGAGGGCCGGCGCCGCACGACACAGCGGCTGAACGCACCTCGCACCACAATAGGGCCGTCTCAAGAAAAGGAAAACGAACAGGCCCATGCTCTACGCCATCACCACGCTCTTCCTGTGCCAGCTCGCCGGCGAACTGCTCGTGCAGTGGCTGTCGCTGCCGATTCCCGGTCCGCTGATCGGCATGCTGCTGCTCTTCGTCGGCCTGCTGGTGCGCGGCGGCGTGCCGCAGGTGTTGACCGACACCTCGGGCCACCTGCTGCGCAACCTGATGCTGCTGTTCATCCCGGCGGTGACCGGCGTCATGCTGCATTTCGAGCGGGTGGGGCGCGAGTGGCTGCCGTTCCTCGCGGCGGGTGTCGTGGGAGGCGCCTTCACCATGGCGGTGACCGCGCTCACGCTGCGCTGGATGATCCGCATCACGGGCAAGGACGCCGAATGAACGCGCCCGCCAAACTGTCTGAGATCTGGGTCTTCCTGGCCCAGTCGCCGCTGCTGTGGCTGTCGCTCACGCTGCTGGCCTACCTGGGCGCGCTGTGGCTGCATGCGCGCAGCGGGCGCAACCCGATGGTCAACCCGGTGCTGGTGTCTGTGATCGTCATCGTGGGCGTGCTGCTGCTCACGCGCACGCCGTACGACACGTACTTCGAGGGCGCCAAGTTCGTCCACTTCCTGATCGGCCCGGCCACCGTGGCACTGGCCGTGCCGCTGTACAGCCAGGTCGGCCGGCTGCGGCGCCTGTGGCTGCCGATCGGCGTGGCGCTGCTGGTGGGCTCGGTGGCTGCCATCGTGTCGGCCATCGGCATCGGCTGGTTGCTCGGCGGTTCGCACGAGCTCCTGATGTCGCTCGCGCCCAAGTCGGCCACGATGCCGATCGCGATGGGCGTGGCCGAAAAGATCGGCGGCCTGCCGTCGCTGGCCGCCGTGGCCGCGGCCATCGCCGGCATCTCGGGCGCGATCATGGCCACGGGCTTGCTGAATCTGCTGCGCATCAAGGAACCCGCGGTGCGCGGCTTTGCCGTCGGCATGGCGGCACACGGCATCGGCACCGCGCGTGCCATCCAGGTGAACGAGACCGCGGGCGCGTTCTCGGCGCTGGCGATGGGGCTCAACGGCATCGCGACCGCGCTGCTGGTGCCGCTGATCGTGAAGCTGATGACCGTCTGACATCCATTCATCCCATCCATCGAGGAGCACGACCCATGTCCGAGTACACCGCCGAGATCGTCTGGGAGCGGGGCGATCAGGATTTCCTGGCCAACACTTACAGCCGCCACCACGTGCTGCGCTTCGATGGCGGCGCGCAGGTGCCGGGCTCTTCGTCGCCGCACGTGGTGCCGCTGCCGTTCTCCGACGCGTCGGCGGTCGATCCGGAAGAGATGTTCGTGGCCTCGCTGTCCAGCTGCCACATGCTGTGGTTCCTCACCATGGCAGTGAAGCGCAAGTTCGTGGTCGACCGCTATGTCGATGCGGCCACGGGCGTGATGGAGAAGAACACCGAAGGAAAGATGGCGATGACTGTGGTCACGCTGCGCCCGCAGGTGAGTTTCTCGGGCGAGAACCTGCCCACGCGGGAGCAGATCGAACACATGCACCATCGGGCGCATGAGGAGTGCTTCATTGCGAATTCGGTGAAGACCGAGGTGCGGTGCGAGCTGGTCGACTGACAAGAATCGCTCTCCGCACGCCTTGGCAGCGCTGATCCAGCCCTGAGAGGAGGCTGGGAAAGGCGCCCCTCAGCGCCGCTGCAACCTCGGATTCTTCGCAAACAGATCCGCCGCCCAGTCCACGAACGCCCGCACCTTCGCGCTCAGGTGCCGGTTCGGCGGGTACACCACGTGGATCGGCAGCGGGTCGCGCTGCCAGTCGGCCAGCACCTCGACGAGTTCGCCGCTTTCCAGCAGCGGCTCGGCGGTGAAGGTGATGCACTGTGACAAACCGAAGCCCGCGAGCACGGCCGTCATGTGGGCGTTGCTCTCGTTGACCGACACGCGGTAGGGGCCGTTGAGCTCGATGTACTCGTCGCCCTTCTTGAACTCGTGCGGGTACACGCGCCGGGTGGTGCCCGAGAAGTAGCTCACGACGTGGTGGCGCTTCTCGATGTCGTTCGGATGCTGCGGCGCACCATAGCGCTTGATGTAGGCCGGCGAGGCCACGGTGACGAAGTGCAGGGTGCCGATGCGGCGCGCCACCAGCGACTGGTCGTTGAGCTCGCCGGCGCGGATCACGCAGTCGACGTTGTCGCTGATCAGGTCGACGGTGCGGTCGCTCACGCCCAGGTCGACCTGGATGTCGGGGTAGCGGTCGCAGAAGCTGGCCAGGTTGGGCAGGATGATCTGCTGCGCCACCGAGGTGCCCACGTCGATGCGCAGCCGCCCCGTGGGGTTGGCCTGCGCGTTCGTCATGCTGGCTTCCATGTCGTCGAAGTCGTTCAGCAGCCGCGCGGCGCGCTCGAAGTAGGCGGCGCCGTCGGGCGTGACGGTGACGCGCCGGGTCGTGCGGTTGAGCAGCTTCACGCGCAGGCGCGATTCCAGCGCCTGGATCTGCTTGGTGACGGTGCCCTTGGGCAGGGCCAGAGAGTCGGCGGCACGAGTGAAGGTGCCGGCTTCGACCACGCGGACAAAGATCCGCATTGCCTGGATTTGATCCATCGAATGCCTGTTCAGGGAGACCGGCGTATGCCGGAAGGAGGCGGATTCTCACACAAGGAATGCGCCCCTACGGTATGCCCGATTGTTCTCCGTTTGGAAACAGAGTAGGGCTGTGTTTCCTGTTTCAACGCGCTTGTAGCGCCTTATATTTCAACCATCGCCCATCCCCCTGAGGTCGCCCATGTCACCCCGTCCATCGTCCCGGTTCGCTGAAGCTGCTGCGCTTGCCGCGGCGCAAGGCGTGGAGTCCGATCTGTCGATCGAGCTGCCCGGCCGCGAGCCCGTGGCTGCCCGTGTCTACGGTCAGCGTCCACGGGGCGAGACCGTGCCGCTGGTGCTGCACTTCCATGGCGGCACCTTCATCTGCGGCAACCTCGACAACGGCCGCAACGTGGCCCGGCTGCTGGCCGGCGCGGGTGCGGTGGTGGTTTCACTGGACTACCCGCTGGCCCCGGCAGCCCCGTTCCCGGAACCGGTCGAGGTGGGTTATGCGGCGCTCGAATGGCTCTACAAGCAGCGCGTGAAGCTCGGCGGCAAGGGCGCCCAGGTGTACCTGGCCGGCGAAGAGGCCGGTGGCAACCTGGCGGCCAGCGTGGCCCTGGTGGCCCGCGACCGCGCCCATCCACCGCTGGCAGGGCAGATCCTGCTGTCGCCCATGCTCGACCCGTGCGCCGGCACCGCCTCGCTGCGCAATGCCACGAATGATGCCGCCGAGTGCCGTTGGGCCACGGGCTGGGCCAAGTACCTGAGCTGTCCCTCGAACGCCACGCACCCCTATGCGGTGCCGAGCGGATCGCTGCGGCTGGCCGCCCTGGCACCGGCGCTGGTGCTGGTCGGGCCCGACGACGCGATGCGTGACGAGGCCATGACCTTCGCGGGCCGCCTGCGCTCGGCCGGCATCGAGGTCACGAGCAGCGTGCTGACCGGCGCCGACAACTGGCCCAAGGCGCTGTACGACACCGAGGCCGTGGGATGCGCATCCTGCGAAGCCAGCGTGCAGCAGCACTTCCGCGAGTTCTTCAGCGCCACCACACCGCCCCCGGCGGTCCCTGAGCCCAGCTAGGCCCGCGAGGGTCCGCTCCGCCCCCTGAACCAAGCCGCCGCCTCCACCGAGGCGGGTGGCAGGGCTTTCTGTTCTCTGAATTCCGCCTCCTGACGCCGCCGGCGCCGGGATGGCCTGTTGCATCCCGAAAAAGTCATCGAGAAGGACGAACCATCATGTCGAACAAGAACGAACAATCGCTGTCTTCCATCACCCGTAAGGGGCTGTGGCCCGCCGTGACCGGCCTCACCGCGGTGCTGGCCGTGGCCGCCGCGGTGGTGGGCATGTACAGCTTCAAGGCCGAGGCCACCGCCCCGGTCGCCGCGCAACAGGGCACGCCGGTGTCGGTTGCCACCGTGGCGTCGAGCGAGATCAACGCCTGGGACGAGTTCTCGGGCCGCCTCGAAGCCGTGCAACGCGTCGATGTGCGCTCCCGCGTGGCAGGCGCCGTGCAGGCGGTGCACTTCCGCGAAGGCGCGCTGGTGAAGCAGGGCGACCTGCTCATCACCATCGACCCCGCGCCGTACGCCGCCGAGGTGGAGCGTGCCGAGGCGCAGGTGGCCTCGGCGCAGGCCCGCCAGGCCTTCAGCCGCAGCGAGCAGGAACGTGCCCGCCGCCTGTGGGACGAGCAGGCCATCGCGCAGCGTGAACTCGACGAGCGCGTGAACGCCGGCCGCGAAGCCGAAGCCAACCTGCGCGCCGCGCAAGCCTCGCTGCAGACCGCACGCCTGAGCCTGGGCTACACCCAGGTGCGCGCGCCGGTCTCGGGCCGCATCGGCAAGCTCGAAGTGACCGTGGGCAACCTGGTGGCCGCCGGCCCCGGCGCGCCCGTGCTGACCACGCTGGTGTCGGTGAGCCCGATCTACGCGAGCTTCGATGCCGACGAGCAGGTCATCACTCGCGCGCTGAAGGACCTGCCGGCCAACGCCGGCGCCCGCGGCCAGATCGACACGATCCCCGTGCAGATGGGCACCGCCGGCCTCGAAGGCACGCCCTTCACCGGCAAGCTGCAGCTGATCGACAACCAGGTCGACGCCCGCAGCGGCACCGTGCGTGTGCGTGCTTCGTTCGACAACAAGGACGGCGCGCTCATTCCCGGCCAGTTCGCCCGCATCCGCATGGGCCAGGCCCGCAACGACACCGCGCTGCTGGTGAGCGAGCGTGCCATCGGCACCGACCAGAACAAGAAGTTCGTGATGGTCGTGGGCGACGACAACAAGGCCATGTACCGCGAGGTGACGCTGGGCGCGCCCATCAACGGCCTGCGCGTGGTGAGCAAGGGCCTGAAGGCCGGCGACCGCGTGGTGGTGAACGGCCTGCAGCACATCCGCCCGGGTGCGCTGGTGGTGCCGCAGACCGTGACGATGGACGCCAAGCTCGATACGAAGCAACAACAACCGGAACGCGTGGCCGAGGCCGCGAAGTCCTGATTTCGGAGGAGGGCGCCCTGGCGCCCGCCGGAGAACCAACATGAATCTCTCAAAATTCTTCATCGACAGGCCGATCTTTGCCGGCGTGCTGTCGCTACTGATGCTGATCGCCGGCCTGATTGCGCTGCGCGGCCTGCCGATCTCGGAGTACCCCGAAGTCGCGCCACCTTCGGTGGTGGTGCGCGCAACGTACCCTGGCGCCAACCCGAAGGTGATCGCTGAAACGGTGGCCACGCCGCTCGAAGAGCAGATCAACGGCGTCGAAGGCATGCTCTACATGGGCAGCCAGGCGACGACCGACGGCGTGATGACGCTCACCGTCACCTTCCGCCTCGGCACCGATCCCGACAAGGCCCAGCAGCTGGTGCAGAACCGCGTCTCGCAAGCCGAGCCGCGCCTGCCCGAAGAAGTGCGGCGCCTGGGCATCACGACCGTCAAGAGCGCGCCCGACCTGACGATGGTGGTCCACCTCGTCTCGCCGAACAACCGCTACGACATCAACTACCTGCGCAACTACGCGGTGCTGAACGTGAAGGACCCGCTGGCGCGCATCGAAGGCGTGGGCCAGGTGCAGATCTTCGGCGGCGGCGACTACTCCATGCGGGTCTGGCTCGACCCGCAGAAGGTCGCGCAGCGTGGCCTCTCGGCTTCCGACGTGGTGGCTGCCATCCGTGGCCAGAACGTACAGGCCGCGGCCGGCGTGGTCGGTGCATCGCCGGGCCTGTCGGGCGTGGACATGCAGCTGTCGATCAATGCGCAAGGGCGCCTGCAGAGCGAAGAAGAGTTCGGCGACATCATCGTCAAGAGCGGCACCGACGGCGCCGTGACCCGCCTGCGCGACATCGGCCGCCTCGAAATGGGCGCCGCCGACTACTCGCTGCGTTCGCTGCTGAACAACGACCCGGCCGTCGGCATGGGCGTGTTCCAGGCGCCGGGCTCCAATGCGCTCGACATCTCGTCCAACGTCCGCAAGACGATGGAAGAGCTCAACAAGAACATGCCGGAAGGCCTGGAATACCGCATCGCCTACGACCCGACGCAGTTCGTGCGTGCGTCGATCGAGTCGGTGATCCACACGCTGCTCGAAGCCATCGCGCTGGTGGTGCTGGTGGTGATCCTGTTCCTGCAAACGTGGCGCGCGTCGATCATTCCGCTGCTGGCCGTGCCGGTGTCGGTGATCGGTACCTTCGCGGTGCTGCACATCCTCGGCTTCTCGATCAATGCGCTGAGCCTGTTCGGGCTGGTGCTGGCGATCGGCATCGTGGTGGACGACGCCATCGTGGTGGTGGAGAACGTCGAGCGCAACATCGAAGCCGGGCTCACGCCGCGTGAAGCCACGTACCGCGCCATGCGCGAAGTGTCGGGCCCCATCATCGCCATCGCGCTGGTGCTCGTGGCCGTGTTCGTGCCGCTGGCGTTCATCAGCGGTCTCACGGGCCAGTTCTACAAGCAGTTCGCGGTGACCATCGCGATCTCGACGGTGATCTCGGCCATCAACTCGCTGACGCTGTCGCCCGCTCTTGCGGCACTGCTGCTGCGCGGCCACGACCAGCCGAAGGACGCGTTGACGCGCGGCATGGACAAGGCCTTCGGCTGGCTGTTCCGCGGCTTCAACAAGTTCTTCCATCGCGGCTCCGAGGCCTACAGCGGCGGCGTCAAGCGCGTGATCTCGCGCAAGACGCTGATGCTGGTGATCTACCTCGCGCTGGTCGGCGTGACCTTCGGCCTGTTCAAGGCGGTGCCCAGCGGCTTCGTGCCCGCGCAGGACAAGCAGTACCTCATCGGTTTTGCCCAGCTGCCCGACGGCGCCACGCTCGACCGCACGGAAGAGGTGATCACCCGCATGGGCGAGATCATGAAGAAGAACCCGAACGTGGAAGACGCCATTGCCTTCCCGGGCCTGTCGATCAACGGCTTCACCAACAGCTCGAACTCGGGCATCGTGTTCGCCACGCTCAAGCCCTTCGACCAGCGCAAGCGCGAAGACCAGAGCGGCGGTGCGGTGGCCGGCCAGCTCAACGGTGCGTTCTCGAGCATCCAGGACGCGTTCATCGTGATGTTCCCGCCGCCGCCGGTGGCAGGCCTGGGCACGACCGGCGGCTTCAAGCTGCAGATCGAAGACCGCGCCTCGGTCGGCTACGACCAGATGGACGTCGCGGTGAAGGCCTTCATGGCCAAGGCCTATGCGGCGCCTGAACTGACGGGCATGTTCACGAGCTGGCAGGTCAACGTGCCGCAGCTGTACGCCGACATCGACCGCACCAAGGCGCGTCAGCTCGGCGTGCCGGTGACGGACATCTTCGACACGATGCAGATCTACCTCGGTAGCCTGTACGCCAACGACTTCAACAAGTTCGGCCGCACGTACTCCGTGCGCGTCCAGGCCGATGCGCCTTACCGCGCCCGTGCCGAAGACGTGGGCATGCTGAAGGTGCGCTCGACCTCGGGCGAGATGGTGCCGCTGGCCGCGCTGATGAAGGTCAATTCGACCTTCGGCCCGGAACGCGCCATGCGCTACAACGGCTACCTGGCCGCTGACATCAACGGCGGCCCGGCCCCCGGCTATTCATCGGGCCAGGCGCAGGACGTGATCACCAAGATCGCGGCCGAGACGCTGCCCAAGGGCGTGAGCTTCGAGTGGACCGAGCTGACGTACCAGGAAATCCTGGCCGGCAACTCCGCCTTCCTGGTGTTCCCGCTGGCGATCCTGCTGGTGTTCCTGGTGCTGGCCGCGCAGTACGAAAGCCTGACGCTGCCGATCGCGATCATCCTGATCGTGCCGATGGGCATCATGGCCGCGATGGCGGGCGTGTGGATCTCGGGAGGCGACAACAACGTCTTCACGCAGATCGGGTTGATCGTGCTGGTGGGGCTGAGTGCGAAGAACGCGATCCTGATCGTGGAGTTCGCACGGGAGCTGGAGTTCGCCGGACGCACGCCGATCCAGGCCGCGATCGAAGCCAGCCGCCTGCGCCTGCGCCCGATCCTGATGACCTCGCTGGCCTTCGTCATGGGTGTGCTGCCCCTGGTGCTCTCGACCGGCGCCGGCTCGGAGATGCGCAAGGCGATGGGCGTGGCGGTGTTCGCCGGGATGATCGGCGTGACAGCCTTTGGCCTGTTCCTGACGCCGGTGTTCTATGTGCTGATGCGCCGCCTGGCGGGCAACCGGCCGCTCAAGCTGCATGGCGAAGTGCCGCACGGTGACGACTTCGTGTCGGCCGACCACCCCGTGGCCTCGTCGCACGGTGGCGGCGGTGGCGGGCTGCACCCGGTGCCGGCCTCGCCGCGCCCCTCGCATGGCGCGCATGACTGATCGACAAGAAGAAAGAAGGTTGTCCATGACATTCGCAATCCCAACCCTGATGCGCCCCTTGCGCGCCGCCGTGCTGCCGCTGGTGGCGGCCCTGGTGCTGGCCGGTTGCGCCAGCGTGCCTTCGGGCATGCCCACGGTGCCGACCGCGGCGCAGTTCAAGGAACAGCCGGGTGCCACGGCGCCGGCCGGCTTCACCCGGGCCACGCCCGCCGAGGCGCAGCCGCGCGGCGAGTGGTGGCTGGCGTTCAACGACCCGGTGCTCAACACGCTGATCCAGCGCGCCGAGGTCGACAACACCAACATCCAGGCCGCCGCCGCGCGGCTGGCCGAGGCCCGCGCGCTGGCGCGCAGCGCCCAGGCCGACCGCCTGCCGCAGATCGGCCTGGGCGCCGGCGCCAACCGAGGTGCGGGCCTGGACAAGGCCACGGCCAGCACCCGGCCGGGCACCATGACCAACATCGGCGCCACCTTCTCGTACGAGGTCGACCTGTTCGGGCGCCTCTCGGGCGCGGCCGATGCGGCCAAGCTCGACGCGGCCGGCCGCGAGGCGCTGCTGCAAAGCACGCGGCTCGCGGTGCAGGCCGAGGTGGCGCAGACCTACCTGCAGCTGCGCGCGCTCGACGCCGAGCGCGTGCTGGTGCGCGAATCGGTCGCCGCCTACCGCGACACGCTGCGCCTGACGCAGCGCCGCCAGCAGGCCGGCGACATCGCCGAGCTCGACGTGGCGCGCGTGCAGACCGAGGTGTCGTCCACCGAGTCGGACGCGCTCGCGCTCGACCGCCAGCGCGCGCAGGTGGAACACGCGCTGGCCGTGCTGGTGGGCGATTCGGCCTCCAGCTTCGGCATGCGGCCCGACGACTGGGCGACCGCGCTGCCGGTGATCCCGCCGGGCGTGCCGTCCACCGTGCTCACGCGCCGGCCCGACGTGTCGGCCGCGCAGAGCGCCGTCATGGCGGCGCAGGCCCGCGTGGGCGTGGCGCAGACCGCGTGGTTCCCGAACATCTCGCTGACCGGCGCGGCCGGCTACGCCTCGCCCGAGATCGGCGACCTCTTCAAGTGGTCGGCCCGCTCGTGGGGCGTGGGCGCGCTGCTGTCGCTGCCGATCTTCGACGGCGGGCGCCGCGAGGCCGGCGTGCAGGGCGCCAACGCCCAGCTCGACGGCGCGCTCGCCAGCTACCGCTCGCAGGTGCTGGTGGCGTTCCAGGAGGTCGAAGACCAGCTGGCGGCCATCCGCATCTTGCAGGAGCAGTCGGTGGTGCAGGCGCAGGCCGTGACCTCGGCCCAGCGCGCCACCAGCCTGTCGGACACGCGCTACCGCAATGGCTACGTGAGCCAGCTCGACCTGCTCGACGCGCGCCGCAGCGAGCTGCGCAACCGGCGCCAGGCGCTGCAGGTGAAGTCGGCCCAGTACCAGGCGACGGTGGGGCTGATCCGCGCCATCGGCGGCGGGTGGGAAGTGCCGGCCACGGAGAAGGTGGCGACCCGCTGATCGGGTCGATCCGGGCTCAGGCGCTGCTGCTGCCCGGGCCCGGATGCGTCGCCGTGGCGGCCGCCTGTTTCAGCGCCACCGCCCCCAGCGCGAGCGCGCTCGAATAGCTGGCTTGCGGGCGCGCAGCCACCCGCAACGGCCGATAGCCGAGCGTGTCGGAGGTGCTGCCGGTGTCGTGGACGGCTTCGAGCAGGAGCCAGTAGAACCGGCCCGGCTCGCGTTCCTCGACCGTCAGCGCCAGATCGTTGAGGGCGGACATGGCTTGGCGGAGGCGGCCCGCAGCGGGCCGCACCCCTTGGTACGTCCGATTCGGCTTTCCGGATTCGGTTCAGCGCTCAACGACAATCCCCGGATGAGTTCTAGAGCGACAAGCGGGCCGGCGCGCTGCGTCATGGTCCTGGGCACCACCAGCGGCGCCGGCAAGAGCTGGCTGGCCACCGCGCTGTGCCGGTGGTATGCCCGCCAGGGGCTGCGGGTGGCGCCGTTCAAGGCGCAGAACATGAGCAACAACGCCCGCGTGGTCGAGGGCGGCGAGATCGGCAGCGCCCAGTACTTCCAGGCCCTGGCCGCCCACGCCGTGCCCGACGTGCGCATGAACCCGCTGCTGCTCAAGCCCGAGCGCGACACCCACAGCCAGGTGGTGCTGATGGGGCAGGTGAGCGAGGCGCTGTCGACCCTGCCGTGGCGCGGGCGCAGCGAACGCGTCTGGCCGCAGATCGCGCAGGCCTTCGACGAACTGCGCGCCGAGAACGACGTGGTCGTCATCGAAGGCGCCGGTTCGCCGGCCGAGATCAACCTCATGGCCAGCGACATCGTCAACCTGCGCGTCGCCCGCCACGCCAATGCCCGCTGCCTGCTGGCGACCGACATCGACCGCGGCGGCGCCTTCGCCCACCTGTACGGCACCTGGGCGCTGCTGCCCGAGGCCGACCGGGCGCTCATCCATGGGTTCGTGCTCAACAAGTTCCGGGGCGACGCGTCGCTGCTGGCGCCCGCGCCGCAGCAGCTGCAAGAGCTGACCGGTGTGCCCACCGTGGCCACGCTGCCCATGTGGTGGCAGCACGGCCTGCCCGAGGAAGACGGCGTGTTCGACGACCGCAGCCGCGCCAGCGGCGTGGTCACGCGCACGGTGGCGGTGGTCGCGTACCCACGCCTGAGCAATCTCGACGAGTTCCAGGCGCTGAAGAACGTGCCCGGCGTGCGCCTGGTCTGGGCCCGCACGCCGGCCGACGTGGCCGGCGCCGACTGGATCGTGCTGCCGGGCTCCAAGCACACGAGCGGCGACCTGGCCTGGCTGCGGGCGCAGGGGCTGGACCGCGCGGTGGCCGAGCATGCGGGGCGCGGCGGTGCGGTGCTGGGCGTGTGCGGCGGGCTGCAGATGCTGGGCGAGGCGCTGGTCGATCCGCACGGCATCGACGGCAACGCACCCGGGCTCGGCCTGCTGCCGCTGGTGACCGTGTTCGAGCGCGAGAAGACGGTGCGGCACCGCGAGGCGACCTTTTCCGGCGACCTCGTGGCCGGCCCCTGGGCTGCGCTGGCGGGCGTGCGCATCGCCGGCTACGAAATCCACCACGGCCAGACGGCCGCCCACCCCCAGCTGGCCCACGACGGCCGCGCCGTGATGCCCGAGGGCCTGGCCTGGCAGAACGCGCGCGGCAACGTGCTGGGCCTCTATCTGCACGGCCTGTTCGAGGACCCGGCCGCGCTGCAGGCGCTGTTCGGCACCACGGCGCCCACGCTGGACGCCACCTTCGACGGCCTGGCCGACTTCATCGACACCCACTTCGACGCCGGCGTGCTCGCCGGCTTGATCGCATGACCGACACCGATTTGATCCCTGCCATTCCAGACATCGCCGACGCCACGCTCGCGGCCCGCCTGCAGGCCGCGCTCGACAACAAGACCAAGCCGGTCGGCGCGCTGGGCCGCCTCGAAGCGCTGGCGCTGCGCATCGGCACCATCCTCGGCTCCGATCAGCCGGTGCTCGATGCCCCGCAGATGCTCGTGTGCGCGGGCGACCACGGGCTGGCGGCGCGCGGCGTGTCGGCCTACCCGAGCGACGTGACCTGGCAGATGGTCGAGAACTTCCTGGCCGGCGGCGCGGCCGTCAGCGTGCTGGCGCGCCAGCACGGCCTGGCGCTCACCGTGGTCGATTGCGGCGTGCGGCGCGATTTCCAGCCGCGCCCCGGCCTGGTGTCGCGGCGCATCGCCGCCGGCACGGCCGACGCCTCGGCCGGCCCCGCCATGACGCCCGAACAGTGCGCCCAGGCCATCGCCAACGGCCGAGAGGTGGTGCGTGCACTGCCGGGCAACGCGCTGCTGCTGGGCGAGATGGGTATCGGCAACAGCTCGTCCGCCGCGCTGCTGCTGTCGCGCCTGGCCGGGCTGGACATCGGCCTGTGCACCGGTGCCGGCACGGGGCTCGACGCCGACGGCCTGGCGCGCAAGCGCGAGGTGCTGCGCGAGGTGCTCGACCTGCACGCGGGCGCGACCGCGCCGCTCGACGCGCTGGCCGCGTTCGGCGGCTTCGAGGTGGCGACGCTGGTCGGCGCGGTGCTGCAGGCGGCGCAGGAGCGGCGCGTGATCGTGGTGGACGGCTTCATCGCCAGCGCCGCCGTGCTGGTCGCCCAGGCGATCCGCCCGCAGGTGACGCAGCGCTGCGTGGCGGCGCACAGCTCGGCCGAGCCGGGGCACACGCTGCTGCTGAAACACCTCGGGCTCGAGCCCTTGCTGAACCTCGACCTGCGCCTGGGCGAAGGCTCGGGCGGCGCGCTGGCGTGGCCGCTGCTCGAATCGGCCTGCCGCATCCTGCGCGAGATGGCGAGCTTCGAATCGGCGGGCGTGTCGCGCCAGCAATGAACGGCGTGCGCCATTTCCTGCTGGCCGTTCAGTTCTTCACCCGCGTGCCGGTGACGGGAAAACTCGCGGCCTGGGTCGGCTTCAGCCCGCAGATGCTGCGCGCGGCTGCGGCGCACCTGCCGGCCATCGGCTGGATCGCCGGCGGGGTGGCGGCGGCCGTGTTCGTCGCTGTGGGAGCGGGCCTGCCGGGCGTGGCAGGGGCGTTGGTCGCGGCGGTGCTGAGCACCGTCGCCACCGTGATGCTCACAGGCGCCTTCCACGAAGACGGCCTGGCCGACGTGGCCGACGGCCTCGGTGGTTCGGCCAGCCGCGAGCGCGCGCTGGAGATCATGAAGGACTCGCGCATCGGCGCCTTCGGCGCGGTCGCGCTGGTGCTGGCGCTGGGCCTGAAGTTCGGCCTGCTGGCCGCGCTCGCTGCGCGCGGGCTGGACGTGGCGGCGGTGTCGATCGTCGGCGCGCATGTGCTGTCGCGGCTGGTGCCGCTGTTCCTGATCCGCTGGCTGCCCTACGTGGGCGACAGCAGCGGCAGCAAGGCCAAGCCGCTGGCTGACGCGATCAGCGGTGGCGCGCTGCTCGTCGCCGTGCTCTGGACCGCACCCGCCGTGGCGCTGCTGCTGTGCGCGCACGACGCGGTGCACGTGGGCGCGGCGCTCGTGGCGCTGGTGCTCGCCGGGGGCTGGATGGCGCGGCTCTTCGCGCGTCGGCTGCAGGGCTTCACGGGCGACGGGCTCGGCGCGACGCAGCAGGTGTGCGAGCTGGCGATCTACCTCGCGTTGGCGTGGAAGGCATGAGCGCCGCGACCGCCCAGCTCTGGCTGCAGCGCCACGCGCCGGTGATCGCGCCGTCGGGCCTGTGCTACGGCGCGACCGACCTCGACGCCCATGCGGACGGCACGCAGGCCGCCGCCGCGCGCATCGCGGTGGTGCTGCCAGCCGGCATCGCGCTGTGGAGTTCGCCGCTGCGGCGTTGCGCGATGCTGGCCGATGCCATCGTCGCGTTGCGGCCCGATCTGTCGGTGCGGCGCGATGCGCGACTGGCCGAGATGAATTTCGGCGCCTGGGAAGGGCGCCTGTGGTCGGCCGTGGCCCGCGAGGAATTCGAGGCCTGGACGAATCGTTTCGCCGACGCCCCCGCAGGAGGCGACGGCGAGAGCGTGCGCGCCTTCATGCAGCGCGTGGCTTTGGCGCACGCCGACTGGCGGGCGACCGGCGCCGATGCGCTGTGGGTCACGCATGCCGGCGTGCTGCGCGCGGTGCAGTTGCTGTCGCAGGGCGTGACGTGCCCCGAACGGGCCGATCAATGGCCCAACGACGCGGCGGCCTTCGGCGACTGGCGCGTGGTCGCCGCGCCGGTCGGCTGACGAGGCGCTGTCAGTTCTTGGCGCGCCACTGCTCGCGCCAGAGCCGATCGAGCTGCCCCGCGAACTGCGGCGAGGGGCCACCCAGGAGCTGGTTCTGCCCGTTGCGCTGCACCAGGCCATAGAGCCGGCCCGAGCCCTGGTCGTACAGCGCGATGGCGTTGTGGTCGTAGCAGTCGTGCGGCTTGCAGAAGGCGTGCAGCAGGTAGCGCGTGCCGTCCACCGTCACCCACTGCGGCTCGGGCGCCGGGCCTTCGCGGCGCACCAGCCAGCGCTCGGTCTCGCGCGTGCCCAGCGCGGCGCGCCAGGCCTTGTCCATCGCGGGGCCTCGGGCGAGGGCGGCCGGGCTGCCCGTGGCGGGGGCCGGCGGCTTGGGGGCGGCGGTCGCGGGTTCGGCGGGCGGCGCCGCGGCGCGCGCCGGACCGTCGCAGCGCCAGTAGCGCGGCTTCATCAGCTCCGGCCCCAACTGGCCCACGACCGGCTTGTCGGCCTTCAGCGTGATCGACTGGCCGCGCGCATCGCGAAAGACCAGGAAATTCATCATCGCGTTGTCGCCCTTGCCCACGCGGCTCATCAGCGCCACGTCGAAGTTCGGCGGCGGCGGCTGGTTGCCGAAGAAGCTGTGCGCCGTGTCCGGCTGGCGGCCGACCACGCGGCGCTTGCCGCGCTCGGCGATCAGCATGTCTTCGCGCACCTGCAGCGTCGGTGCCGCTGCGTCGGCGCAGTTGGCGGACCAGCGTCCGCCGTAGAGCGCCATCGTCTCCGGCGGCAGCACGCCGTCGCGCGACCAGGCGGCGCCCGCGCTGCCCAGCGCTGCGAGAAAGAGGAGGGCGGCGGAAGGCGTCTTCTTGAAAGTCGTTGTCGTCGTCATGTGCGAGGTGGTGTGTGCCGCTCAGGCGGTCTTGGGGGCCGGCGTCTTGGGCTTGAACGAGCAGAAGGTGGAGACCGCGCATTCCCAGCAGCGCGGCTTGCGCGCCACGCAGACATAGCGCCCGTGCAGGATCAGCCAGTGGTGCGCGTGCAGGCGGAATTCGGGTGGGATGCGCTTTTCGAGCTTGAGTTCCACGTCCAGCGGCGTCTTGCCGGGCGCAAGCCCGGTGCGGTTGCCGATGCGAAAGATGTGCGTGTCGACCGCGATCGTCTCTTCGCCGAAGGCCACGTTGAGCACCACGTTGGCCGTCTTGCGCCCCACGCCCGGCAGCGCTTCGAGCTCGGCGCGCGTGCGCGGCACCTCGCCGCCATGCAGCTCGACCAGCATGCGGCAGGCCTCCATCAGGTGCTTGGCCTTGCTGCGGTACAGCCCGATCGTCTTGATGTACGACTCCAGCCCTTCCACCCCGAGGTCGAGGATCGCCTGCGGCGTGTTCGCCACCGGATACAGCCGGCGCGTCGCCTTGTTCACCCCCACGTCGGTGGCCTGCGCCGACAGCAGCACGGCGGCCAGCAGCTCGAAGGGCGTGGTGTATTCGAGCTCCGTGCGCGGCTCGGGGTTGGCGGCCTGCAGGGTGGCGAAGAAGAGGGGGATGTCGGATTTTTTCATGGGTCGTGGGGGCCGCCGTTCATTGCAAGGGGCTCGCGGGGCGCATGCCGCACAAGGCAGGGCGAGCACCGGCGTTTCCGGCGATGGATGCAATATATCGTCGAAAAGCCATGGCCCTACGCAGCTTTCCTGCCCGGGCTTTCGCGACAATGACGCCCAGAAAGTGAGACTGACCATGCAATTCGCCTCCCGCCTCGACAACGTCGAAACCTCCGCCATCCGCGAACTCTTCAAGCTACTGGGCAAGCCCGGCATCATCAGTTTTGCGGGCGGCTTTCCCGACAGTGCCATGTTCGACGTCGAGGGCCTGAAGGAGGCGAGCCAGAAGGCGCTGGCCGAAGAGCCCGGCGCGGCCTTGCAATATGGCGCCACCGAAGGCTACGAGCCGCTGCGCAACCAGCTCAGTTCCTTCATGAAGACCAAGGGCGTCGATGTCGATCCCAGCGGCCTGATCGTCACCACCGGCAGCCAGCAGGCGCTGGACCTGCTGGGCAAGACCATGATCTCGCCTGGCGACAAGGTGATCGTCGAGGGCCCGACCTTCCTGGCCACGATCCAGTGCTTTCGCCTGTACGGCGCGCAGCTCATCAGCGCGCCCATCGACGCCAACGGCGTGAAGACCGACGAGCTCGAGAAGCTCATTGCCGAGCACAAGCCCAAGTTCGTCTACCTGATCCCCACCTTCGGCAACCCCAGCGGCGCGATGCTGACGCTGGAGCGTCGCAAGAAGGTGCTCGAGCTGGCCGTGAAGTACCAGACGCTGATCGTCGAGGACGATCCCTACGGCGACCTGTACTTCGGCGAAGCGCCGCCGCCCTCGATCATGTCGCTGAGCAAGGACGTGCCCGGCAGCCGCGAACTGCTGGCGCATTGCGGCAGCCTGAGCAAGGTGCTGAGCCCCGGCCTGCGCATCGGCTGGATGATCGCGCCGCCCGAGCTGCTGGCCAAGGCGACGATGTGCAAGCAGTTCAGCGATGCCCACACCAGCACCTTCGCGCAAGCGACGGCCGCGCAGTACCTCAAGAGCGGCCGCATGCCCGGCACGCTGGCGCATGTGCGCGAGGTCTACGGCCAGCGCGCGCAGGCCATGGGCGCTGCGCTGACGCGCGAGCTGGGCGATGCGGTGAGCTTCACGCAGCCCAACGGCGGTTTGTTCTTCTGGGCGCGCCTGACGGGCGCCAACGGCAAGCTGGCCGATGCCAACGAACTGGCCAAGCGTGCGATCGAGAAGCTGGTGGCTTTCGTGCCCGGCGCGCCGTTCTTCGCCGAGAAGCCCGATGTGGCGACGCTGCGCCTGAGCTTCGCCACGGCCGACATCGAGAAGATCGAAGAAGGCGTGAAGCGCCTCGGCCAGGCCCTGTAACGCCGACGTTCAGGGGGACCGGTGCAGGCGGGGCGCCGCCAGCAGGTCCAGGTTGTCTGAAATGGCCGCATCCACGTTCGGATAGCGGCCTTTCATTTTGGAGAGCGTCATGATGGTCTGCAGTGCCTTCAGGTCCTTGACCGACGGCGCGACCTTGATCTGCGCAATGGCCGCCGGGGCGTTGCCGCCGTTCACCAATGCCATCACCTTGCTTGCCCAGTCGTTTGCGCGTGCCATGTCTTCACCTGCTTTCCATTTGAACCGCCGACTTTACACAGCGGGTTACCATCACCCATGAGAAAAACCTTCCAGCTTCAGGTCGAGGGCAAGCACCCCGACCGTCTCCTCGAAGCCGTCAAGCACGAGATTCGCAAGTACATCAAGCGCGAGCGCCGCCGCGACCTGCCCGAAGGCGCCGACTTCTGGGACTTCGACTGCCGGTTCGGCGCCGCCCAGGAATCCGCCGAAACCATCCACCTCACAGCCATCACCGGCCTCATCGACGGTGTGGTGAAAGAGGGCGGCAAGCAGTTCTACATCGAAATCCTGGCCAAGCCCGGCAAGCGCCAGCCACGGCCCGCGGGCGCGCCCGCGCACACCGAGAACGACGACGAGGAGTAAGCCCCGTCAGATCAGCGCCTGCGCCAGCCGCAGGCCATGCCGCTGCTCCACTTCCTGCAGCGAGCGCGCAATCGACGGGTGCAGCCGCACCCCGTTCGCCGATTGCGCTTCCCGACGCTTCAACCCGCCTTCGCCCGGCAGCCGCACAGGCCTTGCCGGGTCGATGGGCGCGTTGTCGCGGCATTTCTCGGCCACGTGGTCCATTTGGCGCAGGAAGGCCTCCTTGCCGCCGAAGGCGTGGAGGTCGTGCAGCGTGAGGTGCACCGTCGCGCCCCAGCCTTCGGGCGGGTCGGCGCGGCCGTGGCCTGCGAGGCCGGCCGTGAGCGTCTCGACCAGCAGCGCCATGCCGTAGCCCTTGTGGCCGTGGCTCAGGCCGCCCACGGGCAGCAGCGTGCCGGGCGGCTGGTCGAACAGCACCTGCGGGTTGTTCGACGGCTTGCCGGAGGCATCGATGAGCCATTCCTCGGCGAAGGTCTCGCCGGCCGCGCGCTTGCGGTTGCTCATGCCGTTGGTGGTGATCGAGGCCGAGATGTCGACCATCACGCCGCCATGCGAGAGCGGAAAGCCCATCGCCAGCGGATTCGGCGTGAACACCGCCTGCGTGCCGCCGAAGGGCGCGACGCTGGCCGTGTTGGGGTCGGAGCAGGCCAGCAGCATCAGCATATCTTCCTGCAGCGCGCGCAGCATGTAGACCGCGAGGCAGGCGATGTGGTGGCTGCGGCGGATCACGAGCGAGGCGGTGCCCAGTTCGCGCGCACGCGGCACCAGCAGGTCCATGCCCTGGTCCATGAGCCAGGGGCCGGGCAGGCGCTTGCCGTCCCACAGCACGGCGGCGGGGCGGTCGGACAGCACCTCGGGCGCACCGTCGCGCGTCATGCCGCCCGATTCGATTTCTTTCACATAGCCGGCCAGCAGCGCGAGGCCGTGCGTGTCGTGGCCCAGCAGGTCGCCTTCTACCAGCGTGCGCGCCACGCTGTCGGCCATCGAGGCCGCGAGCCCCGCCTTCTGCAGCAGGGCGCTGGCGTAGTCGCGCAGCGCGTCGGCGCGGTACAGCGGGGCGGCGTCGGTCATTTCAGGATTTCCAGCACGCGGTCGAGCCCGCCTTCGTTGATCGCCACCATGGCCTGCTCGCGCACCTTCGGCTTGGCGTGATAGGCCACCGACAGCCCGGCCTCGCTCATCATCGGCAAGTCGTTGGCACCGTCGCCCACGGCGATGGTTTCCTGCGGCGAGATGCCCATGAGCGAGGCCACTTCGAGCAGCGTGCGGCGCTTTTCGGCGCCGTCGCAGATGTCGCCCCAGCTCTGCGTCACGACCTGGCCGGTGAGCTGGCCGTCGGCTTCGTCGAGCAGGTTGGAGCGTGCGAAGTCGATGCCCAGGCGGTCCTTCACGCGGTTGGCGAAGAAGGTGAAGCCGCCCGACACCAGCAGCACCTTGAGGCCTGCCTTCTTGCAGGCCGCCACCAGTTCGGTGGCGCCGGGGTTGAGCTTCAGGCGCTCGTCGTACACCTGCTGCAGCGCGGCCACGGGCACGCCCTGCAGCAGCGCCACGCGGCGGCGCAGGCTTTCCTTGAAGTCCTTGATCTCGCCGCGCATCGTGGCTTCGGTGATCGCGGCCACCTCGGCCTTCTTGCCGACGGCATCGGCGATCTCGTCGATGCATTCGATGTTGATCAGCGTCGAGTCCATGTCGAACGCGATCAGCTTGAAGTCGGCGAGCTTCAGCGGCGGCTTCACGCGCTGGAGGACGAGGCCGGGAGAGATTTCAGTCGTAGCGCTCATGCGGGGGCGGTTTCCTTGACGAGGGGTTGTCCGAGGCTGCGCAGCACGTCGCGCACCATTTGCGCGCGGTCCTTCGGCTCCTTGAGTTCGCGCTCGATGCGCAGCTTCTCGTTGCCGGCGAGCTTGATGTGCTTGTTCTTCTGGATCAGCTGGATGATGGCCATGCCGTCCACCGGCGCGTCCTTGCGGAAGGTGATGTTGATGATGCCCGGCGCCGCGTCGACCTTGACCACGCCGTAGGGCCGCGCGAGCACGCGCAGGCGGTGCGTGTCGATCAGCGTCTGCGCCTGCGGCGGCAGCTTGCCGAAGCGGTCGACGATTTCTTCCAGCAGCGTGTCGATCTGGTCCGGGTTCTTCGCGGTGGCGAGCTTCTTGTAGAACGACAGCCGCAGGTGTACGTCGCCGCAGTAATCGTCGGGCAGCAGGGCCGGGGCGTGCAGGTTGATCTCGGTCGTGACCGACAGCGGCGAGAGCAGGTCGGGCTCCTGTCCGGCCTTCAGCGAGCGCACGGCTTCGCTGAGCATCTCGTTGTAGAGCTGGAAGCCGATCTCCATCATGTTGCCACTCTGGTTCTCGCCGAGCACCTCGCCGGTGCCGCGAATCTCCAGGTCGTGCATCGCGAGGTAGAAGCCCGAGCCCAGTTCTTCCATCTGCTGGATGGCTTCGAGCCGCTGCGAGGCCTGCTTGGTCAGGCCCTCGGTGTCGGGCACCATGAGGTAGGCATAGGCTTGGTGGTGTGAGCGACCGACGCGGCCACGCAGCTGGTGCAGCTGCGCCAGGCCGAACTTGTCGGCGCGGCTCATCACGATGGTGTTGGCGGTGGGCACGTCGATGCCGGTCTCGATGATGGTCGAGCACAGCAGCATGTTGTAGCGCTGGGCCACGAAGTCGCGCATCACGCGTTCCAGTTCGCGCTCGGGCATCTGGCCGTGGGCCACGGCGATGCGGGCCTCGGGCAGGATTTCTTCCAACTTCTGGCGCCGGTTCTCGATGGTCTCGACCTCGTTGTGCAGGAAGTAGACCTGCCCGCCGCGCTTGAGCTCGCGCAGCACGGCTTCGCGGATCACGCCCGTGCCCTCGTTGCGCACGAAGGTCTTGATGGCCAGCCGGCGCTGCGGCGCGGTCGCGATCACGCTCAGGTCGCGCAGGCCTTCGAGCGCCATGCCCAGCGTGCGCGGAATCGGCGTGGCGGTGAGCGTGAGCACGTCGACCTCGGCGCGCATCGCCTTCATCGCCTCCTTGTGGCGCACGCCGAAGCGGTGCTCCTCGTCGATGATGAGCAGGCCCAGGTTCTTGAACTTGACCGACTGCGAGAGCAGCTTGTGCGTGCCCACCACGATGTCGACCTGGCCCTCGGCCAGGCCCTTGGCGGCGGCCGTGATTTCCTTGGCCGAGCGGAAGCGGCTCATCTCGGCCACCTTCACCGGCCACTTGGCGAAACGGTCGACCAGCGTCTGGTAATGCTGCTCGGCCAGCAGCGTGGTGGGCGCCAGGAAGGCCACCTGTTTGCCGCCGGTGACGGCGATGAAGGCGGCGCGCAGCGCCACCTCGGTCTTGCCGAAACCCACGTCGCCGCACACGAGGCGGTCCATCGGCTGGGGCGAGATCATGTCCTGCACCACGGCGTGGATCGCGGCCTTCTGGTCGGCCGTTTCCTGGAAGCCGAAGTCGTTGGCGAACACCTCGTAGTCGGCTGGCGAGTAGCGGAAGGCATGGCCTTCACGCGCGGCGCGGCGCGCGTAGATGTTGAGCAGCTCGGCGGCCGAGTCGCGCACCTGTTCGGCGGCCTTGCGCTTGGCCTTTTCCCATTGGCCGGAGCCCAGCTTGTGCAACGGCGCCTCGTCGGCGCTGACGCCGGTGTAGCGGCTGATCTGGTGCAGCTGGCTCACGGGCACGTAGAGCGTGGCCTTGTCGGCGTACTCCAGGTGCAGCATTTCCTGCAGCAGCGGCTTGCCGTCGGCGCCTGTGCCCTGGCCCAGGTCCATGTGGATCAGGCCGCGGTAGCGGCCGATGCCGTGCGCGGAGTGCACCACCGGATCGCCCACGTTGAGTTCGGACAGGTCCTTGATCAGCGCCTCGACGTCGCTGACCTGCTCCTGCTTCTTGTTGCGCCGGCGCGTGGTGGGCGCGGTGGCGAACAGCTCGGTCTCGGTGACGAAGTCGATCGCCTGTTCGCGCCACGCGAAGCCCGAGGCCAGCGCGGCGGTGGCGATGCCGATCTTTTCGTCGCCCGAGGCTTCGAACTCGGCCAGCGAGTCGAAGGCCGGCGGGTTCACGCCACTGGCGCGCAGGAAGTCGAGCAGGCTCTCGCGGCGGCCGTCGCTTTCGGCGATCAGCAGCACGCGGTGCGGCGTGGCGGCGATGTGGGCCTTCAGGCCGACCAGCGGGTCTTCGGCGCCGCGCACGACGGCAAAGGGCGGCAGCTTGTCGAACTCTGCGTAGGGCGCGTCGGTGGCGATGTCGCCGCGAATGGCCAGCTGCGCGTGCGGCTTGGCGCGCTGGTAGAACTGCTCGGCATTGAGGAACAGCGCCTCGGGCGGCAGCGCGGGGCGCTCGGGGTCGCCCTGCACCAGGCGGTAGCGCTCGTTGGTGTCCTGCCAGAAGTGCTGGAACGCGGGTTCGAGGTCGCCGTGCAGCACGACGGTGGCGTCGGGGCCGAGGTAGTCGAACACCGTCGCCGTCTCGTCGAAGAACAGCGGCAGGTAGTACTCGATGCCGGCGGTGGCCACGCCGTTGCCCATGTCCTTGTAGATGCGGCTCTTGGTCGGGTCGCCCTCGAGCAGTTCGCGCCAGCGGCTGCGAAAGCGCGCGCGGGCGTCGTCGTCCATCGGGAACTCGCGGCCCGGCAGCAGGCGCACCTCGGGCACGGGATACAGGCTGCGCTGGGTGTCGGGGTCGAAGGTGCGGATGGAGTCGATCTCGTCGTCGAACAGGTCGACGCGGAACGGCACCGGCGATCCCATCGGGAACAGGTCGATCAGGCCGCCACGCACCGCGTACTCGCCCGGACTCACGACCTGCGTCACGTGGCTGTAGCCGGCCAGCGTGAGCTGCGCCTTGAGCTTGGACTCCTGCAGCTTCTGCTTGGCCTTGAACTGGAAGGTGTAGCCGGCCAGGAAGGCCGGCGGCGCCAACCGGTACAGCGCGGTGGTGGCGGGCACCAGCACCACGTCGGCCTCTTTCTGGCTGATGCGCCACAGCGTGGCCAGGCGCTCGCTGATGAGGTCCTGGTGCGGCGAGAAGCTGTCGTAGGGCAGCGTTTCCCAGTCGGGGAAGAGGGCGCAGCGCAGCTCGGGGGCAAAGAAGGCAATTTCGTCGATGAGCCGCTGGGCGTCGTTCGCGTCGGCGGTGAACATCGCGGTGGCGCGCCCCGCGGCCTTCTCGCGCATGCCGAGCTGGGCCAGCATCAGCGCATCGGCCGACAACGGGGGACGCGGCAGCGTGAAACGCTTGCCCGCCGGGAGAAGGGGGAGGTCCATGGAGCGGTTCGAAAAATGCACGACACCCCGCGCCGGACGGCGAGGGGTGTGCGAATGTCAATTCTAGAATGGCGGCCCCTTATCCGCTTGTCGGCCATCGGCCCGTGCCGCACCCTCCATGTCTTCTTCCCGTTTCTACGTGCTGATCCCCTGTGCCGGTTCCGGCCACCGCGCCGGCGGCGCGCAGCCCAAGCAGTACCGGCGCCTGGCGGGCCAGTCGATGGTGGCCCACACGGTGGACGCGTTTCGTGCGCTGGCCGGGCGTTTCGCGGGCGTGGCCGTGGTGGTGTCGCCCGACGACCGCGAGGTGCAGACGGCGTTGCCGCGCTTCCCCGTGACCGGCGAGTACCTGCTGCGCGTGGGCGGCCTGACGCGCGCCGCTTCGGTGCGCAACGGCCTGGCGGCGCTGCGCCAGAAGGGCGCCGGGCCGCACGACTGGGTGCTGGTGCACGACGCGGCGCGCTGCCTGGTCACGTCCAGCCAGATCGAGGCGCTCATCGCCGCCTGCGAGCACGACGCCGTCGGCGGCCTGCTGGCGCAGCGGCTGGCCGACACGCTGAAGGTGTCGTCGACCGACAGCCGCTCGACCCAGACCCTGCCGCGCGCCGACAAGTGGCTGGCGCAGACACCGCAGATGTTCCGCATCGGCATGCTGCTCGACGCACTGGAGCGCGTGGGCGACGTGGTGACCGACGAGGCCAGCGCCATCGAGAGCCTCGGCCTGGCGCCGCTGCTGGTGCCCGGCAGCGCGCAGAACTTCAAGGTCACCTTCCCCGAAGATTTCGCACTGGCCGAGGCGGTGCTGCTCGGCCGCAAGAAGGCCATGGCATGACGACGACACCGTTCAACATCCGCATCGGCGAAGGCTGGGACGTCCACCAGCTGGTGGCGGGGCGCAAGCTCATCCTGGGCGGCATCGAGGTGCCGCACACCACCGGCCTGCTCGGGCATTCGGACGCCGACGTGCTGCTGCACGCCATCACCGACGCGCTGCTCGGCGGCGCCGGGCTGGGCGACATCGGCCGGCATTTTCCCGACACCGACGCCCAGTTCCGTGGCGCCGATTCGGCCGTGCTGCTGGCCGAGGCGGCGCGCCGCGTGCGGGCCGCCGGCTGGGAGATCGGCAACGTCGACAGCACCGTGATCGCGCAGGCGCCCAAGCTGGCGCCGCACATCCCGGCCATGTGCCAGCGCATCGCCGACACGCTGGGCATCGCGCTCGATCAGGTCAATGTGAAAGCCAAGACGGCCGAGAAGCTCGGCCCGGTGGGCGAGGGCCGGGCGATGGAAGCCCGCGCCGCGGTGCTGCTGCACCGCTGACGCGCGTCCTCAGGCGACCTGCTTCTTGCCCGGCACCTCGCCGGGCTTGCTGCTGCCCGCCGGCATCGCGCGCGGCATCCGGATGTGGGCCGCGAGGCCCCGGCCCGGCGTGCTGGTGAGCGCGAAGGTGCCGCCCATGCGCTCGATGTTCTTCGCCACGATCGACAGCCCCAGGCCGGCGCCGGCCGCCGAGGTGCGCGCCGCGTCGCCACGGAAGAAGGGCTTGGTCAGCTGCACGAGCAGGGCGGGCTCGACGCCCGCGCCATGGTCGCGCACCTTGATCAGCACCGCGTCGTTGTTGGCCTGCGCCTGGATCGTGACGTCGGCCACGCCGGTCGACGGTGTCTTGCCGTAGCGCCGGGCGTTCTCGACCAGGTTGGAGATCACGCGCGTGAGCTCCACCTCGTCGCCCATCACCTTCAGGTCGGCGGGCACGTCGACGTGGATGTTCATCTCTTCGTAGTCCTGCACGGCGTAGGTGCAGGCGTCGATCACGTCGCGCAGCAGCACGGGGCGCTGGTCGACATGGTCGGGGCGGGCGTAGTCGAGGAACTTGTCGATGATGGCGTCGAGCTGCGCGATGTCGGCGGCCATGTGGTCGCGCGCGTCTTCGTCGGCCACGCTCATCTCGGTTTCGAGCCGCAGCCGGGCCAGCGGCGTGCGCAGGTCGTGCGAGATGCCGGCCAGCATGATGGCGCGGTCCTGCTCGATCTTGGCGAGCTGGTCGGCCATGCGGTTGAAGCCGATGTTCACCGCGCGGATTTCGTTGGTGCGGGCGCGCTCGTCGAGCCGGTGCGCCTCGTACTCGCCCTCGCGCACCTGCAAAGTAGCGCGCGACAGCTGCTTGAGCGGCAGGTTGATGAGCCGCGTGATCAGCGCCGCGCCCGCGAGCGACAGCGCCATCGCCGTGCTGAGCCAGACCAGCCAGGTGCGCCCGCCCACGCGGCTGAAGCGCGTGGGATCGAGCAGCAGCCAGTAGGTGTCGCTCTCGATGGTGAAGCCGATCCACAGGCCCGGCTCGTCGTTCACGCGGCTGGCGACGGTGGTGCCTTCGCCGAGTTGAGCGATCAGCTCTTCGGTGACGCGCTCGTCGAGCGCGCCGCTGGTGTAAGGCTGGAAGCGGTCGTTGGGCTCGCGCGGCAGGATGCGTACGCCTTCCTGGTCGGCCAGCGTCTTGATCAGCGAGACCCGCGTGATCGCGTCCGAGTACACCAGCGCCGCGCGTGTGAGGTTCACGAGCGAGGCGATCTGGTGCCCGGTCTGGATCGCGCGCGGCTCGTATTCGAGCGAGCGGAAGGTCTGCAGCCACGCGACCGTGCAGCCGATCAGCAGCAGTGCGAGCAGGAAGAAGGTGCGCCAGAAAAGGCTGAAACCCAGCTTGAGGCCGGGGCGGCGGTCACGCTGCGCGCTCGCTTCGAGCGGGCTCGGCATCGTGACCTGTGCCCCGTCCTCCTGGGCCGGGTCAGGTCGGGCGGAATGGAGGCCGATGGCCACCTCTCAGCGGATCGTCAGGCCGTGCCGTCCGGCACGAACACGTAGCCCACGCCCCAGACGGTCTGGATGTAGCGCGGCGCCGCGGCGTCGGACTCGACCAGCTTGCGCAGGCGCGAGATCTGCACGTCCAGGCTGCGGTCGAAGGGCTCGAATTCGCGTCCGCGTGCCAGCTGGGCCAGCTTTTCGCGCGACAGCGGCTGGCGCGGGTGGCGCACCAGCGCCTTCAGCATCGCGAACTCGCCGGTGGTCAGCGAGAGTTCTTCGCCGTCCTTCTTCAGGGTGCGCGAGCCGAGGTCGAAGGCGAACGGGCCGAAGGTGACGGTCTCGTTCTCGGTGGAGGGGGCGCCGGGCGCCTCGAGCGGCGGACGGCGGCGCAGCACGGCGTGCACGCGGGCCAGCAGTTCGCGCGGGTTGAAGGGCTTGCCGAGGTAGTCGTCGGCGCCGACTTCGAGACCGACGATGCGGTCCACGTCCTCACCCTTGGCGGTGAGCATGATGATCGGCGTGCGGTCGTTGGCGGCACGCAGACGGCGGCACACGGAGAGGCCGTCTTCGCCGGGCATCATCAGGTCGAGCACGATCAGGTCGACCGTGTCGCGCAACAGGATGCGGTTGAGCGCCTTGCCGTCCTCGGCCACGATCACTTCGAATCCTTCCTGCGTCAGGTAGCGGCGCAGCAGGTCGCGGATGCGGGCGTCGTCGTCGACGATCACGATCTTGTCGGTGCGAGCGGGAACTTGAGTCATTTCTACAACGTTGAATTTGTAACAGCGCCGATTCTGAAGGCGTTAGGACCCCATTGCTGCCGAATTCCGTAGTGGTTGACACTAAGTTACACAACTTGCGGCCGCTCGCCGTCTGGTCATCCGGGCTTTGCCCGGCGGTGGCACAGTCCGTGCTGCCTTATGACGATTGCGCGATGAGACCTTCTTTTTCTGCCTTGCCTCTGCTTTTTTTCGCATGCGCCTGTGGTGCGACGTCCGTCGCTTCCGAAGGGTTTTTGCGGGTCAGTGAAGGGCGCCGCAGCGAAGTGCGCGATGCCGTGGCCGCGCACCGGGCGGCCCAGCGGGAAGAGCAGCGCCGCGGCGAAGCGCTGGCGGGGCGCCGTCTCACGGCGGGCGAACTCTTCGAGCTGAGGCAGCAGGTCCGGGGGCAGTGGGTGCCCGCGGGAACGGGTGTACTTCTGAATTCGGCAGAATCACAGCCTGCCGAGCGCATCGTGCCGGTACCGCAGCCCGTCGCCAGTCCGCAAACCGCGCCGCGCAGCCTGCGCCACTGAAGAAGAAGGCGCGGGCGAGGGCTTTCCTCGCATCCACCAGGGAGAAATCTGTCTTGAAGACTGTTCAATTGATCGCGGCCTGCGCCGCGCTGACCTTTGCCGGGGCCGCCTTGGCCCAGAATGCCGTCATGCCTGCTCCACAAAACGTGCTCCAGCTGTCGGCTTCCGGCACCGTCGAAGTTCAGCAAGACCTGCTGAGCATGACCCTCGTCACCACGCGCGACGCCGCCGAGGCGGGCACCGTGCAGACCCAGCTCAAGACCGCGCTGGACGCCGCGCTGGCCGAGGCCAAGAAGAATGCACAGCCGGGCCAGCTCGACGTGCGCACCGGCAACTTCAGCCTCTCGCCGCGCTACACCAAGGACGGCAAGATCAACGGCTGGCAGGGTTCGACCGAACTCGTGCTCGAAGGCCGTGACTTCGCGCGCATCACCCAGACGGCCGGGCGCATCAGCACGCTCAGCGTGGGCAACGTCGGTTTCGGCCTGAGCCGCGAGCAGCGCGCCAAGACCGAGACCGAGGCGCAGAACATCGCCATCGACAACTTCAAGCAGAAGGCCGGCGAATTGGCCAAGGGCTTCGGCTTCGGCGGCTACACGCTGCGCGAGGTGTCGGTGAACGCGAACGACAGCGGCCCGATCCGTCCGCGCGTGATGGCCATGCAGGCCAAGTCGTTCTCGGCCGCCGATTCGGCCGTGCCGGTGGAAGCGGGCAAGACCAGCGTGGTCGTGAACGTCTCCGGCTCGGTGCAGCTCAAGTAAGAAGGCAAAGAGCGCAGCGCTGGCGGGCGAGTGCCGCCGGCGTTTTTTCGTTGTCTCTGTTTATTTACTGAGCCGTCCAGCCGCCATCCATGGCCCAGGCGACGCCCCGCACCTGATCGGCCGCGGGAGAGCTCAGGAAGACGGCCAGCCCGCCCAGTTGCTCGACCGTCGTGAACTGCAGCGAGGGCTGCTTTTCCCCCAGCAATTCGTTCTGCGCCTGGAGGGCCGAAATGCCTTCGCGGGCCGCGCGGTCGTCGATCTGCTTTTGCACCAGCGCCGTGAGCACCCAGCCCGGGCTGATCGCGTTGCAGGTGACGCCGGTGGTGGCGGTTTCGAGCGCCACCGACTTGGTCAGGCCGACGATGCCGTGCTTGGCTGCGACATAGGCGGACTTTTGCGCCGAGGCCACGAGCCCGTGCGCCGACGCCACGTTGATGATGCGGCCCCAGTTGGCCTCGCGCATCGCGGGGATCGCCAGACGCGTCGTGTGGAAGGCGCTCGTGAGGTTGATGGCGAGGATCGCGTCCCAACGTTCGGTCGGGAAGTCCTCGACCTTGGCGACGTGCTGGATGCCGGCGTTGTTGACGAGGATGTCGACACGGCCGAACTTCGACGCCGCGAACTTCATCATGTCCTCGATCTGGTCGGGCTTGCTCATGTCGGCCCCGTGGTACTCGGCACGCACGCCGAGCGCCTCGATCTGGGTCTTTGGGGTGTCGGCGTCGCCGAAACCGTTGAGCACGATGTGTGCGCCCTGTTGGGCCAGCGCCTTGGCGATGGCGAAGCCAATGCCACTGGTGGACCCCGTGACAAGCGCGGTTTTGCCTTTGAGCATGAAGATCAATCTCCGGATGAATTAGGATGCAACGAGACCATTATCCGCACCCGAACCCCTCCGTTTCCATGACAGAACCGACCCTTCACGACGTGGCCTGCAACGACGCCCAGGGCGGTCATCGCATGGCCTATTGGCAATGGGGCGACGCGCACAGCGCGCATGTCGTGGTCTGCGTGCACGGGCTGACCCGGCAGGGCCGCGATTTCGACGTGCTCGCGCAAGCCATCGTGGCGCGCGCGGGCGGCGACGTGCGCGTGGTCTGTCCCGACGTGGTCGGGCGCGGCCGCAGCGACTGGCTGCGCGACCCTGCTTTCTATCAAGTGCCTGTGTATGCGGCCGACATGGTGGCGCTGATCGCGCAACTGCACGGCGAGCATCCCATCGACACGCTCGACTACGTCGGCACCAGCATGGGCGGGCTGATCGGCTTCGTGCTGGCCGGCCACAAGGAGCTGCCGCTGCCGCGGCCCATTCGCCGTTTCGTCGCGAACGATGTCGGCCCCACGGTCGAGCCCGCCGCCATCCAGCGCATCGGCGCGTATGTGGGCAAGAGCGGCCGGTTTCCGAGCGTGCAGGCTGCGGCCGATGCGATGTGGGCCCTGTCGACCACGTTCGGGCCGCACACGCCCGAGCAGTGGCGCGCGCTGTCGCAGCACATGGTGGTGCCGGCTTCTGAGCGCAGCGCCGACGGTGCCGCCAAGACCGCCAGTGCCGGCCCGGTGGGCGAGGGCGCCTGGGTGCTGCACTACGACCCGGCCATCGGCGTGCCGTTGCGGGCCATCACGCCCGAGATCGCGGCGCAGGGCGGGGCGGTGATGTGGAGCCTGTACGACGCCATCGAGGCGCGCGCGCTGCTCACGCGCGGCGCGGCGTCCGACCTGCTGTCGCCCGAAACGGCGGCCGCGATGACGCAGCGCGGGCCGCGTGCCACGCTCGTCGAGTTCGAGGGCGTGGGGCACGCGCCGACTTTCGTCGATCCCGCACAGGTCGCCGTCGTCACGAATTTCCTGTTCGATTGAGGGCATCGTGAAGCGAGAGTCTGCGAACCTTCAGACGGCACCCCTGTCCGACGGCGTCATGGTCGATTACCCGCTGTCGGCCGCCACGGCCGACCGCTCGCCGGTCATGGAGAACATGCTGGCGCGCGCCCGCGCGTTCGCCGAGCCGCTGATCGCCGACGAAAAGCTCGACACCGGCGAGAACACGCTGGCGCACGCCGATGCGGTGGCCGCCATCGTCGCGAAGATGGGCGGCTCCGAGGCGATGCAGGCCGCGAGCTACCTCGTGTATTCGTGCCAGCACCTGAACCGCCCGCAGGAAGTGATCGCCAAGGTTTTCGGCGACAACTTCGCGGCGCTCGCGGTCGAGACCACCAAGCTCGTGCGCGTGCAGGAGCAGGCGCGCACCGCCTCTCAAGGGCACCACGCCGAAGGCGCCGGCGCACAGACCGAGAACGTGCGCAAGATGCTGCTGGCGTTCTCGCGCGACTTGCGCGTGGTCATGCTGCGGCTGGCCTCGCGCCTGCAGACGCTGCGGCACGCGGCAGCCAGCAAGCAGCCCGCGCCCGAGAGCGTGGCGCGCGAGTCGCTGCAGGTGTTTGCGCCGCTTGCGAACCGGCTGGGCATCTGGCAGGTGAAGTGGGAGATCGAAGATCTCTCGTTCCGCTTTCTCGAGCCCGAGACCTACAAGCTGATCGCGCGGCTGCTCGACGAGAAGCGCATCGAGCGCGAAGGCCACGTCGAGCAGTTGCGTTCGCAGCTGGAGCACGAACTGCAGGCCGAAGGCGTCAAGGCCACGGTGCAGGGACGCCCGAAGAACATTTACAGCATCGTCAAGAAGATGCGCGGCAAGTCGCTCGACTTCGAGCAGGTCTTCGACATCCTCGCGCTGCGCGTGGTGGTGCCGGACGTGAAGGACTGCTATGCCGCGCTGGCCTGGGTGCACTCGCACTTCCAGCCCATCGACGAGGAGTTCGACGACTACATCGCGCGGCCCAAGCCGAACGGCTACCAGTCGCTGCACACGGTGGTGCGCGAGATCGTCGACGGCAAGGTGGGCAAGCCGATCGAGATCCAGATCCGCACCGAGGAAATGCATGACCATGCCGAGCATGGCGTGGCGGCGCACTGGGCCTACAAGGAAGCGGGCCACAAGGGCTACGCCGGTGTCTGGGCGAGCGGCGAGTACGACGCCAAGATTGCCGTGCTGCGCCAGCTGCTGGCCTGGGAACGCGACCTGTCGGGTGGGTTGCAGGGGCAGGGGCTGTTCGACGACCGCATCTATGTGCTCACGCCCGATGCCGCCATCGTCGAGTTGCCGCAGGGCGCGACGCCGGTCGACTTCGCCTATACGGTGCACACGACGCTGGGGCATCGCTGCCGCGGTGCGCGTGTCGATGGCGCGATGGTGCCGCTCAACACCCCGCTGTCGAACGGGCAGACGGTCGAGATCATGGCGGCCAAGGAAGGCGGTCCGTCGCGCGACTGGCTGAATGCGGAGCTCGGTTATCTGGCGAGCCACCGCGCACGCGCCAAGGTGCGCGCCTGGTTCAACGCGCAGATCACGCACGAGACCGTGGCGCGCGGACGTGAAGCCGTCGAGAAGCTGCTGCAGCGCGAAGGCAAGACGGCCATGCGGCTCGAAGACCTGGCGTCGCAACTCGGCTTCAAGTCGGCGGATCATCTGTTCGAGGTGGTCGGCAAGGACGAGTTCTCGCTGCGCAACATCGAGACGCTGCTGCGTCCGCCCGAGCCGGCGCTGAACCCTGACGACGGCGTGCAGATCAAGAAGGCGCGCGGCAGCGAGAAGTCGGGCAAGGGCGGCGTGCTCGTGGTGGGCGTGTCGTCGCTGATGACGCAGCTCGCCAAGTGCTGCAAGCCGGCGCCGCCGGATGCAATCCGTGGCTTCGTCACGCGCGGCCATGGCGTCAGCGTGCATCGCGCAGATTGCAGCAACTTCCGCACGATGGCCGCGAAGGACGGCGAACGCGTGATCGATGTCGAATGGGGCCTGCCGAAGAAGGGCGCCGATGCGCCGGTCTATGCAGTGGATGTGGCTGTGGAAGCAGCCGACCGCCAAGGGTTGCTGCGCGATATCTCCGACGTGTTTGCACGCGAAAAGATGAACGTGATCGGCGTGCAGACGCAGTCGATCAAGGGCACGGCGTGGATGACGTTCACTGTGGAAATCGCCGATGCCGCGCGTTTGACGCAGGTGTTGAGTGTGGTGACTGCAGTGACTGGTGTGCGATCTGCACGTCGGCGCTGAAAAGGGCCATTTCTCCTGCTATACTCGATGCTTCTCTTAGGCGCGTAGCTCAGTTGGTTAGAGCACCACCTTGACATGGTGGGGGTCGTTGGTTCGAATCCAATCGCGCCTACCAAATTCAAACACGGGTTGCAGCGATTTCGCTGCAACCCGTTCGTCGTTTGGACGACGTGTTTGTCTCTGGATTCGCCCGGTCGTCCTGAGTGATCGGCGCAAGCGAAAACCCCTTTCACGGGCGGCCCTTCGCGCGGTGCAGGCAAGGTGCCTGAGCCATGTGGTTGTGCTACCTTGAGCGGTCTGCCAACCTTCTCGAATTTCCTTGATAAGCGATCTGATGAATACGCGATCAACGTCTGTTGATCGGGCGCACGCCGACCACCGCGTGGCCGCATTGCTCAAGCAAGCCCCTCTTGAATTCGCGCGCGCGGTCTACGGCATCAATGATCTTGTCGCCGGCCGCGCCGATACCATGGCTGCACGCGAAGTGGCGCGTGCGCAACGACAGGGCATGCCGGTGACCGAGGAGCGCGCCGAGCAGCGCGCACGCGCCTATCTTCCGACGGCGGGGCAGGAGCATTGCCCCCGGTGCTGGGTGGTCTACGGGCAGAAGATCCCGCTGCGATTCAGGCTGTCGACCCCGGAGCGTCCCGAAACTGCAGCGTGTCATGCGTGCGGTGCCGAGTACGCGACGGCGCCGGACGCCTGAAGAAGAATCACGGTCAGGGTAAACCTTGTCGCGATGCAGCAAAACCGCTCCCTAGAATCATCCGATGACATGGGCGTCCATGTGAAGGAGTCTGTAGTGCAGAGCAAGAAGTCCGGGGTGAAGCCGGTCCAGCGTGTGATCAAGAAGTACCCCAACCGACGGCTCTACGACACGGAGACATCCACGTACATCACGCTGACCGAGGTCAAGCAGCTGGTCATCAAGAACGCGCAGTTCGTGGTGCGCGACGCCAAGACTGGCGACGACCTCACGCGCAGCATCCTGCTGCAGATCATCCTGGAAGAAGAGGCCGGCGGCGCGCCGATGTTCACCGAGCAGGTGCTGGCCAACATCATCCGTTTCTACGGCCAGGCCATGCAGGGCTACATGGGCCCGTACCTCGAGAAGAACATCCAGGCCATGACCGAGATGCAGGCCCAGCTCGCCGAAAAGGCCGAAGGCCTGACGCCCGAAATGTGGTCGCGCTTCATGACCATGCAGTCGCCGATGATCCAGGGGCTGATGGGCAACTACGTCGAGCAATCGAAGAACGTCTTCCTGCAGATGCAGGAGCAGATGCAGAAAAACACCGAGCAGGTGCTGGGCGCCTTTGGCATCAAGCGCCCCTGAGCGCCGCGCGGCGGCCCGCCTGAATGGGGTGACTGCCCGATGAATGCCCCGCTGTCACCGATAGCTGGGACAATAGAGGCCTATGAGCGAAGTTGCCTCCCCTGAACGTACCGTCACGCCGACCGCCCCCAAGGTCGGCTTCGTCAGCCTTGGTTGCCCCAAGGCCTTGACCGATTCCGAATTGATCCTGACCCAGCTGAGTGCCGAGGGCTATCAAACCGCCAAGACCTTCGAGGGCGCCGACCTCGTCATCGTCAACACCTGCGGCTTCATCGACGATGCGGTGAAAGAAAGCCTGGACACCATCGGCGAAGCGCTCGCCGAGAACGGCCGTGTGATCGTCACCGGTTGTCTGGGCGCCAAGACTGGCGACCAAGGCGGCAACCTCGTTCGCCAGATGCACCCCAGCGTGCTGGCCGTCACCGGCCCGCATGCCACGCAGGAGGTGATGGATGCCGTGCACGCCAACCTGCCGAAGCCGCACGATCCGTTCATCGATCTCGTGCCGAACACCTTCGGGGTGGCCGGTCTCAAGCTGACGCCGCGGCACTACGCCTACCTGAAGATCAGCGAAGGCTGCAACCACCGTTGCACCTTCTGCATCATTCCCTCGATGCGCGGCGACCTGGTCTCGCGTCCGGTGGGTGATGTGCTCAGCGAAGCCAGGGCCCTGTTCGAGGGCGGCGTGAAAGAGCTGCTGGTGATCAGCCAGGACACCTCGGCCTACGGCGTCGACGTGAAGTACCGCACCGGCTTCTGGGATGGCAAGCCGGTCAAGACCCGCATGCTCGAACTCGTGCGCACGCTAGGCGAAATTGCCGAGCCGTATGGCGCCTGGGTGCGCCTGCACTACGTGTACCCGTATCCGAGCGTGGACGAAATCATTCCGTTGATGGCGAGCGGCCTGGTGCTGCCGTACCTCGACGTGCCGCTGCAACACAGCCACCCCGATGTGCTCAAGCGCATGAAGCGGCCGGCCAGCGGCGAGAAGAATCTGGAGCGGATCGCGCGCTGGCGCGAGACCTGCCCCGAGCTCGTGATCCGCAGCACGTTCATCGCCGGGTTCCCGGGCGAGACGGAGCAGGAGTTCGAGCACCTGCTCGACTTCATCCGCGAAGCCGAGATCGATCGTGCGGGCTGCTTTGCCTACAGCCCGGTCGAGGGCGCCACTGCCAATGACATTCCGGGCATGCTGCCCGAGGCCGAGCGCGAAGCGCGCCGCGCCCGCTTCATGGAGGTGGCCGAGGCCGTGTCGATCGCCAAGCTGCAAAAGCGCATCGGCTCGACGATGCAGGTGCTGGTCGATTCAGCGCCGGCGCTGGGCCGCAAGGGTGGGGTGGGGCGCACGTACGCCGATGCACCGGAGATCGACGGCACTGTTCGCCTGTTGCCGCCTGAAAAGATCAGCAAGACGATGAAGGTCGGCGAGTTCACGCGTGCACGCATCGTGGGCGCTGAAGGCCACGACCTGATCGCGTTGCCCGTTTGATGCACCTGATTCAAATGGCCAAGAAAAAAGCCACCGGAGGCCGGTGGCTTTTTATAGAAGACCTGGTAAGGGTCTGTTCAATCTTGGTGCCCAGAAGAGGACTCGAACCTCCACGATGTTACTCGCTAGTACCTGAAACTAGTGCGTCTACCAATTCCGCCATCTGGGCTGATTTTGCTTCTCAGCAAAGACTACGATTATATACACAAATTTGGCGCGCTCTTTTGAGCGTGTCGAAATTTCAGCTTCTGCGCGACATCGCTCGTGCGGCGGGTGTCCTGCCGAAGGCGGGTGGGTGCGATCGTGCGTGCATGGCCGGCGTCGAGGGGTGCGATCTGACGATCGCGTCGCCCGTTTGATGCAGTTTCGAGCGGCCATGAAAAAAGCCACCGGAGACCGGTGGCTTCAATCGGATGACCTGGTAAAGGTCTGTTTAAACTTGGTGCCCAGAAGAGGACTCGAACCTCCACGATGTTACTCGCTAGTACCTGAAACTAGTGCGTCTACCAATTCCGCCATCTGGGCCCACATGACTGCAGAAGCAGCCACGTTTTGAATTTCAGGAAAGAAGGAGATCATATCAAAAATAATGTCACTTCCAGCAGCTTGTTGGATGAAATCGAAGGAACTGTTCAAGGACATCGCGACGGGCACGGCTTCGTGCAGCGCGACGACGGCGAGGCAGACATCTACCTGCCGCCGAACGAGATGCGCGCGGTGCTGCACAAGGATCGCGTCAAGGCGCGCATCGTGCGACAGGACCGTCGCGGCCGCCCCGAGGGGCGCGTGGTCGAGATCGTCGAGCGGCCAGAGCAGCCCATCATCGGCCGCCTGTTGCACGAAGGCGGGATCTGGCTCGTTGCACCGGAAGACAAGCGCTACGGTCAGGACGTCCTGATCCCGAAGGGCGCCACCGGCCCCGCCAAGGTGGGCCAGGTGGTGGTCGTCCAGCTCACCGAGCCGCCGGCCTTGTTCGGTCAGCCCGTGGGCCGCGTGAGAGAAGTGCTGGGTGAGATCGACGACCCCGGCATGGAGATCGAGATCGCCGTGCGCAAGTACGGCGTACCGCATGAGTTTTCCGCGGAGTGCCTGGCGCAGGCCAAGGCCCTGCCCGAGAAGGTGCGCCCCGCCGACAAGAAGGGCCGCATCGACCTCACCGACGTGCCGCTCGTCACCATCGACGGCGAAGACGCCCGCGACTTCGACGACGCCGTGTACTGCGAGCCCGCGAAGGTGGGGCGCGGCAAGGGCTGGCGCCTGCTGGTCGCCATCGCCGACGTCAGTGCTTATGTGCAGACCGGCTCGGCCATCGACATCGATGCGTACGACCGCGCCACCAGCGTCTACTTCCCGCGCCGCGTAATTCCGATGCTGCCCGAGAAGCTGTCGAACGGCCTGTGCTCGCTCAACCCCGAGGTCGAGCGCCTGTGCATGGTGTGCGACATGCTGGTTGCGGCAGACGGCGAGATCTACGCCTACCAGTTCTATCCCGCCGTGATGTTCAGCCACGCGCGCTTCACGTACACCGAAGTCGCCGCCATCCTCGGCAACACGCGCGGGCCCGAAGCGGCCAAGCGCAAGGACCGCGTCAAGGACCTGCTGAACCTCGCCGACGTCTACAAGGCCCTGCTCAAGCAGCGCGGCAAGCGCGGCGCGGTCGACTTCGAAACCACTGAGACGCAGATCATCTGCGACGACGCCGGCCGCATCGAGAAGATCGTGCCGCGCACGCGCAACGAGGCGCACCGCCTGATCGAGGAGGCGATGCTCGCCGCCAACGTCTGCAGCGCCGACTTCATCGCCGAAGGCAAGCACCCGGGTCTGTTTCGCGTGCACGAAGGCCCGACGCCCGAGAAGAAGGAGATCCTGCGCGGCTACCTGAAGGCCATGGGTGTCGGCCTGAGCATCACCGACGAGCCGCGTCCCGGCGAGTTCCAGGCGATCGCCGAAGCCACCAAGGAACGCCCCGACGCGCAGCAGATCCACACCATGCTGCTGCGCTCGATGCAGCAGGCGATCTACACGCCGATCAACAGCGGTCACTTCGGCCTGGCCTACGAGGCCTACACGCACTTCACCAGCCCGATCCGTCGCTACCCCGACCTGCTGGTGCACCGCGTGATCAAGGCGATCCTCGGCAAGACGCGCTACCAGTTGCCGATGCTGCCCACGCCCGGCGAGGCGCATGCCAAGCTGGCCAAGCGGCTCGCCTCGCGCGTCAAGGCGCCGACCAACAAGCCGCAGAAGGCGACCGTCGCGCCCAGCAAGGAAGTGCTGGCCTGGGAAGCCGCCGGCCTGCATTGCAGCGCCAACGAGCGCCGCGCCGACGAAGCCAGCCGCGACGTCGAGGCCTGGCTCAAGTGCAAGTACATGCGCGAGCACCTCGGCGAGGAGTACGGCGGCGTGGTCACCGCAGCCACCACCTTCGGCATCTTCGTCACGCTCGATGCGATGTACGTCGAAGGCCTGGTCCACATCACCGAGCTCGGCGGCGAGTACTTCAAGTTCGATGAGATGCGCCAGGAACTGCGCGGCGAGCGCACCGGCATCCGCTACGCCATTGGCACGCGGGTGCGGGTGCAGGTGAGCCGCGTCGACCTCGATGGCCGCAAGATCGACTTCCGCCTCGTGCGCGAAGGCGAGGACCTGACTTCGCGCGCCATGAAGGACAAGGGCGGCGCGCCGGTGAAGGCGTCGGCCAAGCGAAGCTCCCGCCACAAGGCGGAGGCCGGTGGCGAGTCGCGTTCGGAGCACGGTGGCGGCGGCGCTGCTGCGGTGCCCGCAGGTCCGCAATCGGCCATGCAGGCCTTCAAGTCGGCGGTGAAGAAAGCCGCCAACAAGATGCAGGGCAAGGGCCGCAAGCCCCGCCGCGGATGAGACGCGCCGTGCACACTACCGGTTTGCTTACCGTGTGTATGGATCAGTTGAAAAGGAGACTTGAAGCATGAGCGTGGAAAACAACAAGGGTCGCATCGCGATCGTCACGGGCGCGGGGTCGGGCATCGGCCGTGCGGCCGCGCTGACCCTGCTGGCGGACGGCTGGAGCGTGGCCCTTGCGGGGCGCCGCCTCGAGCCGCTGGAGCAGGTGGCGGAAGAATCGGGCGCGGGTGCGCGTGCCTTCGCGGTGCCGACCGACGTGGCCAATGCCGACTCGGTGCAGGCGCTGTTCGGCGCCACGGTCGAGCGCTTCGGGCGCGTCGACCTGCTGTTCAACAACGCCGGCGTGGGCAACCCGCCGGGACCGTTCGAGGACTGGACGCCCGAGCAGTGGAAGGGCGTGGTGGACATCAACCTCACCGGCATGTTCTTCTGCATCCAGCAGGCTTTCCGCACGATGAAGGCGCAGACGCCGCGGGGCGGCCGCATCATCAACAACGGGTCGATCTCGGCGACCACGCCACGGCCGAATTCTGCCGCCTACACCTCGACCAAGCACGCGGTCGAAGGGCTGACCAAGACTGCTTCGCTCGACGGCCGCAAGTACGACATCGCGGTGGGGCAGGTGGACGTGGGCAATGCCATGACCGAGCTGGCCGCGCGCATGGCCACCGGCGTGCCGCAGGCCAACGGCGAGCTCGCGATCGAGCCGCTGATCGACGTCAAGATCGTCGGCCAGTCGGTGCTCTACATGGCGAACCTGCCGCTGGAAGCCAACGTGCTCTTTCACACCATCATGGCCACGAAGATGCCCTTCGTCGGGCGCGGCTGAGTCCTGCGCTCAGTCGGGCGCGCGGCGGGCCAGCGGGCCTGCCGTGAGCGGGGCCGCATCGGCCGGCCACAGGTCGGCGATGCGGCCGTGCTGCCAGACGGCTTCGCACGCTGCCTCGAACGCGGGGCGGCGCATCGCGAGCGCCGCCCCGATCATGCCGGCGAGCACATCGCCGGTGCCTGCGGTGGCGAGGCGGGCATTGCCGGTCGGATTGATGACCGGCGGTTCGTCGCTCGCGTCGGCAATCACTGTTCCAGACCCCTTGAGCACTGTCACCGCGCCGAAGCGCGATGCCAACGCGCGGGCCGCGGCCAGGCGGTTGGCTTGCACGCCACCCGTCGTGTCGCAGAGCAGGCGCGCGGCTTCCAATGGATGCGGCGTGATCACGGTGGGAGCGCCGGCCCGGCTTCGCGCGACCAGTTGCACCTGAAGTGACGGATCGGCGGCGATGGCGTTGAGCGCGTCGGCGTCGAGCACCAGCGCGGCGGCCATCGACAGCACGCGCGGCAGCAGTTCGCGCACGGCATCGCCGCCACCGCAGCCGCACACGACCGTCATGCCCGCGAGGTCCAGCGCGTGGGCGTCGCGCAGCATCAGCTCCGGCTGCGAGGTGTCGACCGGCGCTGCGCGGGGATCGAGCAATCCGACGAACACGCGTCCCGCGCCCCCATGGAGCGCGGCCGAGCCGGCCAGCAGCGCAGCGCCGGCTATGCCCGAAGCGCCGCCGATCACCGCGACATCCCCGTAGCTGCCCTTGTGCGAGGCGTGGGTGCGCGGCTGGATATCGGGCGCGCCTGCGAGGCGGGCCGTCGCTCGCTCCTGGATGAAAGCGCTGCAACCCAGGTCGTCGAACCACACCGTGCCGGCTGCGTCGCGGCCTTGCGCCGTGAACAAGCCGGGTTTCAGCGTGAGGAAGGTGAGGGTGGTGCGGACCGATGCCGATGCTTGATCTGTGTTGGAGGCCCGCATGCCGGTGTCGGCGTCGAGGCCCGAGGGCACGTCGAGGCTGAGCACCGGTGGTGCGCCCGTGTGCATCCGCGCAAGCCATTCGGCCATTGCGCCCGACGGCGGGCGGGTCGATCCGATGCCGAGCAGCGCATCCACCGCCAGCTCGAAGCTTGATGGTGGCGCCGAAGCGAAGGTGACGCCCGCATCGCGCGCACGCTGCAGCGACGCCTTGGCATCCGGTGGCAGCCGGCCTTCATCGCCCACGAACGTGACGACCGGAAAGAAGCCGCGATGCCGCAGTTGCGCCGCGGCTTCGAAGCCGTCGCCGCCGTTGTTCCCCGGTCCACACGCGATCCAGATCGTTCGCGCGTGCGGCGCGAGCGCCATCGCGAGCCGTGCGGCAGCGAGGCCGGCGCGCTGCATCAGCGTATGAGGGGGAAGGGCGGAGGCTGCTGCCTGCTCGATGCGACGCGTGGCGGCGATGTCGAACAGGTCGGCGGCGCTGGCGGACGTGATGCGATGCATCGAGCCATTGTGCCGCCGGCGCCGCGCCTCCTATCATCGACCGATGATGCTCAAGACCTTCGGCTGGTTGCTGGTTCTGCTGCTGGCGTGCCTGGCCGGGTTCGTTGGCACGGCCGCAGCGATGATCGCCGGCGTGGCCTGGGCGGTCGGCCTGCTGATCGTGGTGTGGGGGCTGTTCCTGCTGGCCGAGCTGTTGCGCCGGGTGCCGCTGCGCGACGTCGCCTGGGCCCTGGGCGTGGGCTATGGCATCGGCGTGATCCGGTGGCTCGACGTGCCGGTCGAGGCAGGGTCCGGTACGCAGTGGCTAATGCTGGGCCTGGACCTGCTGGTGCTGGGGTTCTTCGGGCTGATCGCGCCGGCGATCCTGGGGTTGATCGCCCAACGCTGGGCACCCCGGCCCGAACTGCCGGCGGAAAAACGGGCCACCCCCGAGCAACTGCGCCGCTGGGGTCCTAAAGACTGAGCCGCTCGATCCCCAGGCCTTCGAGGTCGATGCCGGGGTCTTGTCCTGAGATCAGGTCGCCGAGCACGCGCGCGCTGCCGCACGACAGCGCCCAGCCGCTCGAGCCGTGGCCCAGGTTGAGCCACACGCCGGGAATGCCGCTGGCACCCAGCACCGGCGGGCCGTCGGGCAGCATCGGGCGGGCGCCCTTCCATTGCTGGATGCCCGACTGCAACGTGGCAGCGCCGGGGAACCAGTCGTGTAGCACCTTGTAGAGCGTCTGGATCGCGGCCGGGCTCATGGCGTCGGGCGAGCCGCCGATCTCGGCGCTGCCGGCCACGCGCACGCGCTGGCCCAGGCGGGAGATGGCGACCTTGTAGCGCTCGTCCATCACCGCGCTGCGCGGCGCATTGAGCGGCTCGCGCACCGGGGCGCTGACCGAGTGACCGTAGACCGGCGCCAGCGGGATGCGCAGTCCCAGCGGACGCAGCAGCGCGGCGGACGACAGGCCGGCGCAGACCACGATGGCGTCGAACTGCAGCGCGTCCGAGCCGCTGGCCAGCGTCAGCGAGGTGGGCGCGGCGCGGCTCAGCGGCGCGATGTCGCAGTTGAAATGGAACTGCGCGCCCAAAGCCTCGGCTTCCCACTTGAGCAGTAGCGCGAACTGGCGGCAGTTCGCGACCTCGTCTTCTGGCAGGTGAATCGCGCCTGCCAGCGGGGTGTCGGGGTTGAGCGCGGGCTCGATCAGGCGGGCCTCGTCGGCGTCGATCTCGCGGAACACGCTGCCGGCCGAACGCAGCACCTCGAGTCCGGGCTGTACCAGTTTTTTCTCGCGCTTGGAACGCAGCAGCACCAGGTAGCCGTCGCTGCGTTCGTAGCTCAGCTCGCGCGCTTCGGTCACCGCGTGCAGCCGGGTGCGGCTGTAGAAAGCCAGCCGCTGCATGCGGGCGCGGTTGGCCAGGTAGGTCTCGAGCTTGCAGGCCTTCTGCCAGCGCGACATCCAGCTGAGGTCGCGCGAACTCAGCGGCCAGCGCAGCTTGATGGCGCCGTGCGAAGACAGCAGCGAGCGCAGCACCTTGCCGCGCATGCCCGGTGCGGCCCACGGCGTGACATAACCCGGCGCGACCACGCCGGCGTTGGCGAAGCTGGCCTCTTCGGCGGCGGCGCCGCGGCGTTCGAACACGCTCACTTCATGGCCGTCGGAAACCAGTTCCCAGGCGGTGGTGACGCCGACGATGCCGGCGCCCACGATCGCGATTTTCATTGAAATGTTCTAGATAAAAGAAGCGGCTGACGCCCGTGAGGCGGGCGGTGACAGCGGTTATTTCTGTAGCGTGCGTTCGGCCTGGAGGGCCACCGCGAGCACGGCGTCGTCGTGCATCGCGCAGTGCCACAGCATCAGGCCGACCGGCAGTTCGCCGTCGGCGTGGCAGGGCAGCGAAATGGCGCAGCCGTCGAGCATGTTGACGATCGACGGGTTGCGCAGCAGCAGCGCGTTGACGCGGAAGAATTCGTCGTCGCGCTCGGCCCCCGGTGCCACGCTGGCGATGGACGGCGCCGTGATCGGCACGGTTGGCGACACCACGGCGTCGAACGGTGCCAGCGCCTTCTCGACGCGGGCGATCCAGTCGCGACGGGCGCGGACCAGGTCGATGTACTCGTGCGCCTTCATGCCCGCGCCGCGCAGGATGCGCTGCGCCACGCGCGGGTCGTAGCCGGCGCCGCTGCGCTCCAGCAGCAGCCTGTGCCAGGCGTACGACTCGGCCGCCGAGAAGCCGCCGGTGGCGTTGATGGCCTGCAGGTCGGCCAGCTCGGGCAGTTCGATCTCGTGGATATGAGCACCCGTGGCGTGCAGGGTGGCCAGGGTGCGCTCGAAAGCCGTGGCCACGGCAGGCTCGAGGTCGTCGAGGAAGACGTTCTTCACGACGGCCAGTCGGTAGGCCGACAGCGGCGCCGAGCCGGGCGTGACTTGCCGCGCCGAGAGAATCTCGTGCGCGGTGACGGCGTCGCGCACCGAGCGGGTCATGGCGCAGACGGTGTCGAGCGTGGTCGACAGCGGCAGCGCGCCGTCGGCCGGCGTGAGGCGGGCGGTGTTCTTGAAGCCGACGATGCCGTTCAGCGCCGCCGGAATGCGGATCGAGCCGCCGGTGTCGGAGCCCAGGCCGATGAAGGCCGCGCCGCTGGCCACCGAGATCGCCGCGCCGGACGACGAGCCGCCCGGAATGCGTGGCGTGGCGGTGTCGCTCACGTTGGCGGGTGTTCCGTGGTGCGGGTTGACGCCGACGCCGGAAAAGGCGAACTCCGTCATGTTGGTGCGCCCGGTCAGCACGCCGCCCGCGGCGCGCAGCCGTGCCACGGCGAGCGAATCGGCCGGGGCGGCCGGTGCGTGCGAGAGCACGGCCGATCCGGCGGGTGTCGGCTGGCCGGCGATGTCGAACAGATCCTTGCTGGTGAAGGCAAGCCCGGCCAGCCGGCTTTCGGGCACCGATGCGGCGGCGGCCGCGCGGGCCTCGTCGAACATCGTGCGGGTGAAAACGTGGGCGCAGGCCGGGGATTCGGAGAGGGCGATGGCGCGCTCCATTTCGGTGCGCGCATCGGAACCGCCAGCCAGAAGGGTGAGACGGGTGGCGTGAAGGTCGTTCATGGCGTCGAGGGTACCTTGGAACGGCTCGGTTCGAGGGAGGAGGGGGTGGCCGCCGTGCTATACTCTTTGGGTTTCGCTGGTTATGCGACAGTTTTGTCGCCGCCAGTCAAGCACATCCGCAAACCGGCCCAATCAAGGTGTTGCGACCCCGTCGAAGGGGCGCAAAACGGGCTGGATTTTAGACCCAACCTTTGGAGTAAATTCAATGTCGACCACCATGCGCGAAATGCTGGAAGCCGGTGTCCACTTTGGTCACCAAACCCGCTTCTGGAACCCCAAGATGGCTCCGTTCATCTTCGGTCACCGCAACAAGATTCACATCATCAACCTGGAAAAGTCGCTCCCGATGTTCCAGGATGCGATGAAGTACGCCAAGCAACTCACGGCCAACCGCGGCACGATCCTGATGGTCGGCACGAAGCGCCAGGCCCGTGAAATCGTGGCTGCCGAAGCTCGCCGCGCTGGCGTGCCTTTCGTCGACACCCGCTGGCTCGGCGGCATGCTGACCAACTTCAAGACCGTCAAGACCTCGATCAAGCGTCTGAAGGACATGAAGGCCCAGCAAGAAGCCGGCCTCGACAGTCTGAGCAAGAAAGAGCAGCTCACGTTCTCGCGCGAAATCGCGAAGCTCGAGAAGGACATCGGCGGCATCCAGGACATGGCTGCGCTGCCCGACGCCATCTTCGTGATCGACGTGGGCTTCCACAAGATCGCCGTGGCCGAAGCCAAGAAGCTCGGCATCCCGCTGATCGGCGTGGTCGACTCCAACCACTCGCCCGAAGGCATCGACTACGTGATCCCCGGCAACGACGACTCGTCGAAGGCCGTCACGCTGTACGCCCGCGGCATCGCCGACGCGATCATCGAAGGCCGCAACAGCGCCGGTGGTGACGTGGTCAAGGCCGTTGCCGAAGGCAGCGGTGACGAATTCGTCGAAGTCGAAGAAGGCGCTTCGGCCTGATAGGCGCGTTCGCGAGCCTGAAGAAGGGGCTTTGGTGCCCCTTTTTTTTAACCTGATTTTTGGATTTACGGAGATACACAAATGGCTGCAATCACCGCAAGCATGGTCGGCGAACTGCGCGCGAAGACCGATGCGCCCATGATGGAATGCAAGAAGGCCCTGACGGAGGCCGACGGCAACATGGAAAAAGCCGAAGAGCTGCTGCGCATCAAGCTCGGCAACAAGGCTGGCAAGGCATCGGGCCGCATCACTGCTGAAGGCGTGGTCACGGCTTTCGTCGACGGCGCTGCCGGCGGCATGATCGAAATCAACTGCGAAACCGACTTCGTCACCAAGAACGACAGCTTCCTGGCCATGGCCAACGCTGCCGCGATGCTGGTCGCCAAGAACAACCCGGCCGACATCGCCGCACTGGGCGCGCTGGCTTACGAGCAGGACGGCTTCGGCCCCACGCTCGAAGACGTGCGCAAGGGCCTGATCGGCAAGATCGGCGAGAACATGAGCTTCCGCCGCTTCAAGCACTTCACGGGCAACGGCAAGCTGGCGTCGTACCTGCACGGCACGCGCATCGGCGTGATGGTCGAATTCGAAGGTGACGACACCTCGGCCAAGGACGTCGCGATGCACATCGCCGCCATGAAGCCGGTCGCCATCCAGGCATCGGACGTGCCCGCCGACCTGATCGAAAAAGAGCGCGCAGTGGCCGCCGGCAAGGCTGAAGAAGACCGCAAGACGGCCGAAGCCGAAGGCAAGAAGCCGCAGCCGGCCGACATCGTTGCCAAGCGCATCGAAGGCGGCGTGCAGAAGTACCTCAAGGAAGTCTCGCTGCACAACCAGCCGTTCGTAAAGAACGACAAGCAGACCGTCGAGCAGATGCTCAAGGCCGCCAACACCACGATCAAGGGCTTCACCCTGTACGTGGTCGGCGAAGGCATCGAGAAGAAGGTTGACGACTTCGCTGCCGAAGTCGCTGCCCAGGTCGCTGCTGCCAAGGCTGCCGCCTGATCCGGCGGGCCTCCAAGCGGCGGTGCGCGACAGCGTGCCGCCGCTTTTTCACCGCCACGTTTTACACTCGCCCCCGCCAACCCCCTAAGGAAAATGCCCATGTCTGATGCCCGCCCAGCCCACAAGCGAATCTTGTTGAAGCTGTCGGGTGAGGCACTGATGGGCGATGACGCCTTCGGCATCAACCGCGCCACCATCGTGCGCATGGTCGAAGAAGTGGCCGAGGTCGTGAACATGGGCGTCCAGGTGGCGGTCGTGATCGGCGGCGGCAACATCTTCCGCGGTGTCGCGGGAGGCTCCGTCGGCATGGACCGCGCCACGGCCGACTACATGGGCATGCTGGCCACCGTCATGAACTCGCTGGCCCTGGCCGACGCCATGAACAAGCAGGGCCTCGTGGCCCGCGTGATGTCCGCCATCGCCATCGAACAGGTGGTCGAGCCCTATGTGCGCCCCAAGGCCCTGCAGTACCTCGAAGAGGGCAAGGTCGTGGTGTTCGCAGCCGGTACCGGCAACCCCTTCTTCACGACCGACACGGCCGCCGCGCTGCGCGGTGCCGAAATCGGCGCCGAGCTGGTGCTCAAGGCGACCAAGGTGGACGGCGTCTACACCGCCGATCCCAAGACCCACCCCGAAGCCACGCGCTACGCCTCGCTCACCTTCGACGAGGCGATTGCGCAGAATCTCGGCATCATGGACGCCACGGCCTTCGCGCTGTGCCGCGACCAGAAGCTGCCGATCAAGGTGTTCTCGATCTTCAAGAACGGCGCCCTCAAGCGCGTCGTGATGGGCGAGGACGAGGGCACGCTGGTGCATGCCTAGGAGTAATTGAGATGACCATTGCAGACATTCGCAGTGCGACCGACGCGAAGATGAACCAGTCGCTCGCCGCCTTCCAGAACAACCTCACCAAGATCCGCACGGGCCGTGCCAACTCGGCGCTGCTCGACTCGATCCACGTCGAGTACTACGGCTCGCAGGTGCCGCTGAGCCAGGTGGCCAACGTGTCGGTGCTCGACTCGCGCACCATCAGCGTTCAGCCCTGGGAAAAGGGCATGGGCGCCAAGATCGAGAAGGCTATCCGCGAAAGCGACCTGGGCCTGAACCCGGCGTCGATGGGCGACCTGATCCGCGTGCCGCTGCCCGCCATGAGCGAAGAGCGCCGCAAGGAAATGACCAAGCTGGTCCGCAACGAAGGCGAAAGCGCCAAGATCGCCACGCGCAACCTGCGCCGCGACGCGAACGAAGCCGTCAAGAAGCTCGTGAAGGACAAGCTGGCCTCGGAAGACGACCAGAAGCGCGCCGAAGGCGACATCCAGAAGGTCACCGACAAGCACATCGCGGAAATCGACCGTCTGGTCGCCGCGAAAGAAGCGGAGATCATGGCCGTTTGAGGCTCCGCATGGCCTCTTCGCCGCAGACGACGCCCCCTCCGCACCACGTTGCCATCGTCATGGATGGCAACGGCCGGTGGGCCACCAAGCGCTTCCTGCCTCGCGTGGCGGGGCACAAGCAGGGCGTGGAGTCGCTGCGGCGCTGCGTCAAGGCCTGCGCCGACCGTGGCGTGGGCGTGCTCACCGTGTTCGCGTTCTCCTCGGAGAACTGGAACCGTCCCCCTGAAGAAGTCTCCGGGCTGATGCAGCTGATGGTCGGGGCACTCGCACGCGAAGTGCCGCGGCTCAACGCCGATGGCGTGCGGCTGCACTTTGTGGGTGAACGCGCCGGTCTGTCCGACAAGATGGTGGCCGGCCTGGTGTCGGCCGAGCAGACCACGGCCCACAACTCACGGCTGATTCTCAACATCTGCTTCAACTACGGCGGGCGCTGGGACATCGCACGCGCCGCGGCCAAGCTCGCCGAGCAGGGCCTGCCCATGACCGAGATGAACCTCGATCGCGCCATGGCGCTGGCCCACGTGCCCGACCCCGACCTGTTCATCCGTACGGGTGGCGAGCAGCGGCTGTCGAATTTCCTGCTTTGGCAGAGTGCCTACGCCGAGCTGTTCTTCAGCGACAAGCTGTGGCCCGAGTTCGACGAGGCTGCGCTGGACGAGGCCATTGCCGCGTTCCAGGGTCGCGAGCGTCGCTTCGGCCAGACCTCGGCGCAGGTCTCGGCTTCCGCGGCCTGACAACGGCCCGACACCACCTTCCGCATGCTCAAACAACGCATCCTCACGGCGATCGTGCTGCTCGCGATCCTGCTGCCGGCGCTGTTCTACCGAAACCACATTCCCTTCGCCTGCGTGATGCTGGTGCTGATCGGCGCCGCCGCGTGGGAGTGGGGGCGCCTGAACGGCTATGGGCAGGGCATGTCGCTGTTCCTGGGCGCCGAGATGGTGGCGCTGTGCGGGCTGTCGTGGTGGCTGGGGCTGCTGGAGCAGCGCCTGTTCGTCATGTGGTCCCTGGCCAGTGCGGCCTGGGTGCTCGGCGGCGCGGCGTTGCTGCGCGTCGCGGTGCCCGGCTGGCCGCGCATTCCGCGCGGGCTGCGGCTGGTGGGCGGCCTGCTGGCGCTGTGGGTCGCATGGCTCGCGGCGGTGCAGGCGCGCATGGTCGGCATCAACTTCCTGCTGTCGATTCTGGTGCTGGTCTGGGTGGCGGACGTGTTCGCCTATTTCGCCGGCCGCGCCTTCGGCCTGAAGTTCACGCGCGCCAAGCTGGCGCCCGCCATCAGTCCCGGCAAGAGCTGGGAAGGTGTCTGGGGCGGCATGGCGGGCGTCATCGTGCTGGCGTTCGCCTGGGTCTGGGCCGACAAGAGCCTGGGCGCCACGGTGCCTAGCCTCTACACCCGCCTGCATGAGCGCGGCTGGTGGCTGCTGCTGATCGGGGCGGTGTTCCTGGCGGCGATGAGCGTCGTCGGCGACCTCGTCGAATCGCTGATCAAGCGCAGCGCCGGCGCCAAGGACAGCAGCTGGCTGCTGCCCGGCCACGGCGGTGTGCTCGACCGCGTGGATGCCCTCTTGCCGGCACTTCCCATCGCCATGATGCTGGCTTTCCTGTGAACACTCCCAAACAACGTGTCACGGTGCTTGGCTCGACCGGTTCGGTCGGTGTCAGCACGCTCGACGTCATTGCCCGCCACCCCGAACGTTTCGAGGTGTTTGCGCTCTCGGCGGCCACCAAGGTCGACGAGCTGCTGGCCCAATGCGCGCGCTTCTCGCCGCGCTTCGCCGTCATGGCCAGTGCGCCGCATGCCGCGCTGCTGGCCGAAAAGCTCAAGCAGAACAACCTGCCGACCCGCGTCCTGATGGGCGACGATGCTCTCGAAAGAATAGCGTCGGACGTCGAAGTCGACGCCGTGATGGCCGCCATAGTCGGTGCCGCCGGTCTGGCGCCGTGCCTGGCCGCCGCGCGAGCCGGCAAGCGCCTGCTGCTGGCCAACAAGGAAGCCCTGGTCGTCGGCGGCGAGCTGTTCATGCGCACGGTGCAGGAGGGCGGCGCCACGCTGCTGCCCATCGACAGCGAGCATTCGGCCATCTTCCAGTCGCTGCCCGAAGACCCGTCCACCTGGGCGCGGCGCATCGACAAGATCATCCTGACGGCCTCGGGCGGCCCGTTCCGCACCCGAGCACCCGACACGTTGGGCGCCGTGACGCCCGAGCAGGCCTGTGCGCACCCGAACTGGGTCATGGGCCGCAAGATCTCGGTCGACTCGGCAACGATGATGAACAAGGCGCTCGAGGTGATCGAGGCGCGCCACCTGTTCGGCGTGTCGCCGGAGCAGATCGAGGTCGTCATCCACCCGCAGAGCGTGGTGCATTCGATGGTGCAGTTCACCGATGCCTCGGTCATCGCCCAGCTCGGCACGCCCGACATGCGCGTGCCGATCGCGGTCGGGCTGGCCTGGCCGGAGCGCATCGAGAGCGGGGCGGCACGGCTCGATTTCCGCCAGATGGGCTCGCTGACCTTCGACGCGCCCGATCCTGCGCTGTTCCCCGGGCTGGGCCTGGCATGGCAGGCCTTGCGCGCTGTGTCGGGCACCACGGCGGTGCTGAACGCGGCCAACGAGGTGGCGGTGGCCGCCTTTCTCGACCGGCGCCTGCGTTTCGATCGCATTCATGCGGTCAACCTGGAAACTTTGGAGGCGGTCATACCCTCCAAGCCGGCATCGCTGGCGGATCTGCTGGCGCTCGACGCCAGCGCCCGCGAGGCGGCCAATGCCGCCGCGGCACGTTTCGCGGCCTGATTCCCTACAGCGCAGAGGACCCCGATGCTCACCGTCATAGCTTTTGTGGTCGCTCTCGGCGTCCTCATCGCGGTCCACGAATACGGCCACTACCGCGTGGCCGTGGCCTGCGGCGTCAAGGTGGAGCGCTTCTCGGTCGGCTTCGGCAAGGCCCTCCTGCGCTGGCAGCCCAAGCGCCAGCATCCGGGACAGCAGACCGAGTTCGTGATCGGCGCCTTTCCCTTCGGCGGCTACGTCAAGATGCTCGACGAGCGCGAGGGCCCCGTGGCCCCCGAAGAGCGGCACCGCGCATTCAACACCCAGCCGCTGCGCTCGCGCGCGGCCATCGTGGCCGCCGGCCCGATCGCCAACTTGCTGCTGGCGGTCGTGCTGTACACCGCGGTCAACTGGATCGGTGTCGACGAGCCCGTGGCCAAGCTGGCCCGGCCGGTGGCGGCATCGCTGGCCGAGGCGGCCGGCCTGCGCGGCGGCGAACACATCACCCAGGCCGGGTTCGACGGCGACCTGTCGCCGGTCCAGTCTTTCGAAGACCTGCGCTGGCGCATGACGCGCGGCGCGCTCGATGGCCGCGACCTCACGCTCGAAGTGGCGGGCGAGGGTGGTCGCCCCGGCCGCCAACTGGTCCTGCCGCTGAGCCGCATGGAGGCCAAGGACGCCGATCCGCAGATGTTCCGCAAGATCGGCGTGGTCGCTCCGCTGACCCGTCCCGAGATCGGCGAGGTCATGGCGGGCAGCGCGGCGGAGCGTTCGGGCCTTCGCCACGGCGACCTGGTCCTGGCCATTGGCGACACACCCATCCTCGACGGGCAGCGGCTGCGCGAAGTCATCCGGGCCTCGGTCGATGCCACCGGGCAGGCGCGCACGCAGACCTGGCAGCTCCAGCGTGGCGGCCAGCCGCTCTCGCTCGAAGTCAAGCCGGAAGTGCGCGAAGAGGGCGCTACCAAGGTCGCGCGCATCGGCGCCTACGTCGGCGCGCCGCCCGAGATGGTCACGGTGCGCCAGGGCGTCATCGACGGCGTCTGGCGTGGCGTGGTGCGCACCTGGGAGGTGTCCGCGCTCACGGTTCGCATGATGGGCAAGATGCTGATCGGCGAGGCCTCGATCAAGAACCTGAGCGGTCCCTTAACAATTGCTGATTACGCCGGCAAGTCCGCCAGCCTCGGTCTGACGCAGTACCTGGTCTTTCTCGCTCTCATCAGCGTGAGCCTCGGGGTGCTCAACCTGATGCCGCTGCCGGTCCTCGATGGGGGGCACCTGATGTATTATCTTTGGGAGGGCCTGACCGGGAAAAGCGTCTCCGACGCCTGGATGGAACGGCTGCAGCGTGGCGGTGTCGCCTTGCTGCTGGTGATGATGTCGGTCGCACTCTTCAACGACGTCACGCGGCTCTTTGGTTAACTTTCTGCCGGCCCTTTCCGTGCCGGCCCAATTCACAGATGAACACAAACTTCAGTCGCTTTCGCCTGCGTAGCGTTGCCGCGGTGGTGGCCAGCACGCTGGCGGCCACGGCCGCTTGGGCCGTCGAGCCTTTCACGGTGCGCGATATCCGCGTCGAAGGCTTGCAACGCGTCGAGGCCGGCACGATCTTCGGGTCGCTGCCCTTGCGTGTGGGCGACACCTACAGCGACGAACGCGGCTCGGCCGCGATCCGCGCGCTGTTCGACCTGGGGTTGTTCAAGGACGTGCGAATCGACGTCAACGGCAACGTGCTGGTGGTGATCGTCGAAGAGCGGCCCACCATTGCCGACGTCGACTTCGTCGGCGCCAAGGAATTCGACAAGGCGGCGCTGCAGAAGGCGCTGCGTGAAATCGGGCTGGCCGACGGCCGCCCGTACGACAAGGCCCTGGCCGACCGCGCGGAGCAGGAGCTCAAGCGCCAGTACGTGAGCCGCAGCCTCTACAACGCGAATGTCGTGACCACCGTCACGCCCATCGAGCGCAACCGCGTGAACCTGACGTTCACCGTGACCGAAGGCGAGTCCGCCCGCATCCGCGAAGTGCACGTGGTCGGCAACAAGGCCTTCAGCGAATCGACGCTGCTGAGCCTGTTCGACCAGGACAGCGGCGGCTTCATGAGCTGGTACACCAAGTCGAACCAGTACTCGCGCGCCAAGCTCAACGCCGACCTCGAGACGCTGAAGAGCTACTACATCACCCGCGGCTACCTCGAGTTCCGCATCGATTCGACCCAGGTCGCCATTTCGCCGGACCGCAAGGACCTGAGCGTCACGGTGAACATCACCGAAGGCGAGAAGTTCGTGGTGGCGGGCATCAAGCTCGACGGCAACTACCTGGGCCGCGACGACGAGTTCAAGTCGCTCATCACGATCAAGCCCGGCGAGCCCTACAACGGCGAGCAGGTCACCGAGACCACCAAGGCCTTCAGCGACTACTTCGGCACCTTCGGCTACGCCTTCGCCCGCGTGCAGGCGCGTCCGGACATCGACCGCGTGAACAACCGCGTCACGCTCACGCTGCAGGCCGAGCCCTCGCGCCGCGTGTACGTGCGCCGCGTGTCGGTCGGCGGCAACAACAAGACGCGCGACGAAGTGATCCGCCGCGAGTTCCGCCAGTTCGAAGCCTCGTGGTACGACGGCGACAAGATCAAGGTCTCGCGCGACCGCGTGGACCGCCTGGGCTTCTTCACCGAAGTGAACGTCGAGACCCAGGAAGTGCCCGGCTCGCCCGACCAGGTCGACCTGACCGTCAACGTGGCCGAAAAACCCACCGGCACGCTGCAGCTGGGCGCCGGCTACTCGAGCGCGGAAAAGGTCGCGCTGACCTTCGGCATCTCGCAGGAGAACGTGTTCGGCTCGGGCAATTTCCTGGGCGTGCAGGTCAACACCAGCAAGTACAACCGCACGCTGTCGCTGACCACCACCGACCCGTACTTCACGAAGGACGGGATCTCGCGCACGATCAGCGTGTACCACACGACGACGCGTCCGTACTCCACGAACGAAGACGGCGACTACAAGCTGGTGAACCAGGGCGCCTCGATCCGTTTCGGCGTGCCGTTCAGCGAACTCGACACCGTCTTCTTCGGCGTCGGCCTGGAGCGCTACGCGTTCGACCCGAACCGCTCGGCGCTCGCCGGCCTCACCACGCCGCAGTCGTACCTGAACTACTTCCATTGCGGCAAGGACGCGACCGGCTGGTTCGTCACCAGCTGCGACCAGAAGAGCGTCTGGGGCATCCCGTTGACCGTGGGCTGGGGCCGCGACAGCCGCGACAGCGCGCTGGTCCCGACCACCGGCCGCCTGCAGCGCGCCAACCTCGAGTTGGGCGTGGGCGGCGACATGAAGTACCTGAAGACCAGCTACCAGTACCAGCAGTTCTTCGCGATCAACAAGCAGTACACCTTTGCCATCAACGGCGAAGTGGGCTATGCCAAGGCCTTCGGTGGCAAGGTCTACCCGATCTTCAAGAACTTCTACGCCGGTGGCCTGGGTTCGATCCGCGGTTTCGAGCAGAACTCGCTGGGCCCGCGCGACCAGCCGCTGCTCGGCCAGACCGAAGGCGCGGCACTGGGCGGTACCAAGAAGGCCATCTTCAACGCCGAGCTGAGCACGCCGTTCCCCGGCGCCGGCAACGACCGCACGCTGCGCCTGTACGGCTTCTTCGACGTCGGCAACGTGTTCGGCTCCCGTGCACCCAACGTGACGGACGAGCAATGGAAGGCCCAGAAGAAGCTGCGCGCCTCGGTCGGCCTGGGCATCAGCTGGATCTCGCCGCTGGGCCCGCTGCGCCTGGCCTACGCCTTCCCCGTCAAGTCCCAGAAGGAAGTGACGGATCCGAGCACCGGGTTCGTCGTGATCCCGAAGGATAGAATTCAGCGCCTCCAATTCCAGATCGGAACGTCTTTCTAAATGAAGCATTTGATTCGCGCCGCCGCCGGCGCGTTCCTGATTCCCGCTTTTGCCCTCATGGCTGCGCCCGCGCAGGCCCAGGAAAGCTTTCGCATCGGTTTCGTGAACCCCGACCGTGTGCTGCGCGAAGCGCAGCCGGCCAAGACCGCGCAAGCCAAGCTCGAGGCTGAGTTCCTCAAGCGCGAAAAGGACCTGACCGTGCAGGGCGATGCACTGAAGACGGCCTCGGAGAAGTTCGAGCGCGAGGCACCGACCCTGTCGGAAAGCCAGCGCGTCTCGCGCCAGCGTTCGCTGGTCGACCAGGACCGCGACTTCCAGCGTAAGCGCCGCGAGTTCCAGGAAGACCTGAACGCGCGCAAGAACGAAGAGCTCCAGCAGGTCTACGAGCGCGCCAACCGCGTGGTCAAGCAGGTCGCCGAAGCTGAAAAGTACGACGCCATCCTCCAGGAAGCGATCTACATCAACCCGAAGCACGACATCACCGACAAGGTGATCAAGGCGCTCAACGCGTCGGTCGGCTCCTCTGCGCCTGCGGCCGGCAAGTAACGCCGCGAACCGGCGTGTCGCTGCAGCTCGGAGCCATCGTTGACGCCCTCGGGGGCGAGCTTCATGGAGATGCCACGCTGTCCATCGAGCGGCTCGCGCCGCTTCAGAATGCACAGCCCGATGCGCTCAGCTTCCTGAGCCATCCCAAATACCAGCAGGAACTGGCCGCCTCCAAGGCGGCCTGTGTCATCGTGTCGCCCGCCATGCGCGAGGCTGCCGCGGCGCGTGGCGCCTACATCGTCACGCCCGACCCGTACTACTACTTTGCGCGCCTGACGCAGCTGTGGAAAGCGCACCATGCGCGCCCGGAAGCCGATCGCATCCATCCTTCCGCCGTGATCCATCCCGAAGCTCAGGTCGACGCCACCGCGCGCATCGGCGCGCTGTGCGTGGTGGAGCGGGGCGCGCGCATCGGTGCGGGCACCGTGCTGAAGTCGCGCGTCACGGTCAGTGAAGACTGCACCATCGGCGAGCGCTGCCTGCTGCACCCCGGCGTGGTGATCGGGGCCGACGGCTTCGGCCTCGCACCGCACCAGGGCGCCTGGGTCAAGATCGAGCAGCTGGGCGCGGTGCGCATCGGCAACGACGTCGAGATCGGTGCCAACACCTGCATCGACCGCGGTGCGCTCGACGACACCGTGATCGAAGACGGCGTGAAGCTCGACAACCTGATCCAGATCGGCCACAACGTGCGCGTCGGCAAGCACACGGCGATGGCGGGCTGCGTCGGCGTGGCCGGCAGCGCCACCATCGGCGCCCACTGCACCTTCGGCGGCGGTGCCATCGTGCTGGGCCACCTCACGGTGGCCGACGGCGTGCATGTGTCGGCGGCGACCGTGGTGACACGCTCCATCCGCAAGGCCGGCCAGTACACCGGCATGTTTCCGATCGATGACAATGCGAACTGGGAAAAGAATGCGGCAACACTCAAGCAGTTGCACAGCCTGCGCGAACGACTGAAGGCGCTGGAAAAAGCCCCCTCGAAACAATGACGACGATGCAGGAACAGAACACCATGACGGACACGACGCTCGATATCCACCAAATTCTCAAGTTGCTGCCGCATCGCTACCCGTTTCTCCTGGTGGACCGGGTGTTGAGCATGGAGAAGGGCAAGCGCATCACGGCGCTCAAGAACGTGACGATGAACGAGCCCTTCTTCAACGGCCACTTCCCGCACCGTCCGGTGATGCCGGGCGTGCTGATGCTCGAAGCCATGGCGCAGGCTGCGGCGCTGCTGTCGTTCCGTTCGCTGGACATCGTGCCCGACGACAACACCGTCTACTACTTCGCGGCCATCGACGGCGCGCGCTTCAAGCGCCCCGTGGAGCCGGGCGATCAGCTCACGCTGGAAGTCGAGATCGAACGCATGAAGGCCGGCATCTCGAAGTTCAAGGGCCGTGCGCTCGTGGGCAGCGAGCTGGCGTGCGAAGCCTCGCTGATGTGCGCCATGCGCCAGATCAACAGCTGATCCGGCTCATCGTCTCTTGCAAGGCATGACCCAGGTTCATTCGACCGCGATCGTCGACCCGAAGGCCCAGCTCGACGCCTCGGTGTCGGTCGGTCCCTACACCGTGATCGGTCCGCACGTGCGGATCGGCGCGGGCACCACCATCGGCGCGCATTGCGTGATCGAAGGGCGCACCACCATCGGGCGCGACAACAGGATCTTCCAGTTCTCGTCGCTCGGTGCGATCCCGCAAGACAAGAAGTACGCGGGCGAGCCGACCGAGCTGACCATCGGCGACCGCAACGTGATCCGTGAGTTCTGCACCTTCAACCTCGGCGTGCCCGGGGCAGGGGGCATCACGCGTGTCGGCAACGACAACTGGATCATGGCGTACACGCACATCGCGCACGACTGCCGGGTCGACAACCACACGACGCTGTCCAACAACACCACGCTGGCCGGGCACGTGCATCTGGCCGACTGGGTCACGATCGGCGGCCTGACTGGCATCCACCAGTTCGTTTCGGTCGGTGCGCACGCCATGGTCGGTTTCGCGAGCGCGATCTCGCAGGACGTGCCGCCGTTCATGCTGGTCGACGGCAATCCGCTGGCGGTTCGCGGCTTCAACATCGTGGGTCTGCGCCGGCGCGATTTTTCGGCGCAGCGGCTCGCGGCGGTCAAGCAGATGCACCGCCTGCTGTACCGCCAGGGCAAGACGCTCGAAGAGGCGCGCGCCGCCATCGCCGAGCTCGCAGCGGAAATGCCCGAGGCCGCCGGCGATGTCGCGCTGATGGAGGCCTTCCTCGCTCATTCAACGCGCGGCATCGCGCGCTGACATGGGCGCGATGAGCACGAACGAACAGCGCCGCTTCGCGCTGGTCGCGGGCGAAGCGTCCGGCGACCTGCTCGCGGGTTTGCTGCTCGACGGCCTCGAAGCCCGCTGGCCGGCCTTGCAGACCGTCGGCATCGGCGGCCCACGCATGCTGGCCCATGGCTTCCAGAGCTGGTGGCCGCAGGAAAAGCTGGCGGTGCGCGGCTACATCGAGGTGCTTCGGCACTACGCCGAGATCGCCGGCATCCGCCGCCAGCTCAAGGCCCGGCTGCTGCGCGAGCGCCCCGAGCTGTTCATCGGCGTCGATGCGCCCGATTTCAATCTTGACCTCGAAGCCGGCCTGCGCAGCGAGGGCATCAAGACGGTCCATTTCGTCTGTCCCTCGATCTGGGCCTGGCGCGCCGACCGCATCGACAAGATCCGCGCCGCCGCCGACCACGTGCTGTGCATCTTCCCGTTCGAGCCCGAACTGCTCGAAAAGCAGGGCGTGGCCGCGAGCTACGTGGGCCATCCGATTGCCAACGTGATCCCGATGACGCCCGACCGCGCCGCCGCCCGCGCCGCACTGGGGCTGGACCCCGAGGCGCAGGTCGTCGCGTTGCTGCCTGGCAGCCGCCGCTCCGAGATCCGCTACCTCGCGGCCCGCTTCTTCGCGGCCGCGGCGCTGATGCAGAAGGCGAAGCCGAAGCTGCAGTTCATCGCGCCGATCCTGCCGGGGTTGCGCGCCGAGGTCGAAAGCCTGCTGCAGGCCGCCGGCATGGCAGGGCGGGTGAAGCTGCTCGACGGCCAGTCCCATGCCGCGCTCGCCGCCTGCGACGTCACGCTGATCGCCAGCGGCACGGCCACGCTCGAGGCGGCGCTGTTCAAGCGCCCGATGGTCATCGCCTACAACATGAACGGGCTCTCGTGGCGCCTCATGCAGCGCAAGCAGCTGCAGCCCTGGGTGGGGTTGCCGAACATCCTTTGCCGCGAGTTCGTGGTGCCCGAACTGCTGCAGGAAGCCGCTTCGCCCGAGGCCCTGGCCAACGCCACGCTCGAATGGCTCGACGCGCCCGCGAAGACGCAGGCGCTGCAACAAAGATTTTCAGCGCTGCATGTGCAATTGCAGCGCGACACGCCCACACTGTGCGCCGATGCGATCCAGAAAGTTCTTGAAGGCTGAGCAGGCCCCGCTGGTGTGGGACGCGCCCGGCTTGATGGCGGGCGTCGACGAAGCTGGGCGCGGGCCGCTGGCCGGCCCCGTGGTGGCCGCGGCCGTGATCCTCGACGACCTACGCCCGATCCGCGGCCTGGCCGACTCCAAGACGCTCACGGCGCTGCAGCGCGAACGCCTGCACGACCAGATCCTGGCCAAGGCGCTGTGCTGCTCGATCGCCCAGGCCTCGGTCGAGGAGATCGACAGCCTCAACATCCTGCAGGCCACCATGCTCGCGATGCGTCGTGCGGTCGAAGGCCTACGGCTCAAGCCCGTCAAGGTGCTGGTGGACGGCAACCGCCTGCCCCGGCTCGACGTGCTGGCCGAGGCCATCGTCAAGGGCGACGCGCGGGTCAAGGCGATCTCGGCCGCCTCCATCCTGGCCAAGGTGCACCGCGACCGGCTCTGCACGCAACTGCACGACGAATTTCCGCACTACGGCTTCGCCGGCCACAAGGGCTACGGCACGCGCGAGCACCTCGAGGCGCTCCAGCGCCACGGGGCCTGCGTGCATCACCGCCGGTCGTTCAGCCCGGTGGCGGCGGCGCTGGCGCGCACGGCCGCAGAAACTTCAGGCGTCGACGTCTTGGCCGGCGAGGTTTCGGTCGCCCACGTGATCGGCGCCGCCGAAAACAACAGCGCACGCCTCGATCCGCGCGCCGCCCCCTGAGCTCGCCATGACCACCGACACCGGCCCGAGCCACATCAGCTCGCGCGACAACCCCTTGCTCAAAGAACTGCGCAAGCTCGCGCAAGACCCGGGCGCCTATCGCAAGCTCGGCCGGCTCTGGCTCGAGGGCGACCACCTGTGCCGTGCGGCGCTGGCCCGCGGCGTCCGGCCGGCGGTGGCGGTGTTTTCGGAAGCGTTCTGGCCCTCGGCACCCGCCGAATGGGTACAGAGTGCTATCAAAACGGTAGTGGTCGCCGACGACCTGCTGCGCGCAGTGAGCGGCCTGGAGTCACCCGCGCCGATGGGCTTCGTGCTCGACCTGCCGCCGCGGCCCGAAATCCTGCCCGACGCCCCGAGCGTGGTGCTCGACCGCCTGCAGGATGCCGGCAATGCCGGCTCCATCCTGCGCAGCGCGGCGGCTTTCGGCTTCACCCAGGTGATCGCGCTCAAGGGCACGGCCGCCCTGTGGGCGCCGAAGGTGCTGCGCGCCGGCATGGGGGCCCACTTCGGCCTACGGCTGGTCGAAGGCGTGGACATCGACGCGCTCGATGCGCTGCGGGTGCCGCTGGTGGCCACCAGCTCGCACCGGGGTGAATGGCTGCACAAGGCCGACCTGCCGCACCCCTGCGCCTGGCTGATGGGCCACGAGGGGCAGGGCGTTTCGGCCGCGTTGGAGGCCCGGGCCGCCCACCACATCCGCATTGCGCAACCGGGCGGCGAGGAGTCGCTCAACGTGGCGGCGGCGGCCGCCATCTGCCTGCACGCAAGCGGAGCAGCCCTGCAGGCCAAATAACACACCCAGTCCGAGCTACAATCGGGGGCTTACTCGCAAATCAGCGTCGCCCGGCCGCCTTCAACGCCAAAATCCCCTTAAGCAGCAGTCCGCAGGCAACGCGCCTGGGGCTCCGGGCGACCGTAACCATCCGGAGAACCCAGTGCTTTTGTCTCTCAAGGGAAGTTTCCCGCCCGCCATCCTGGCGCTCGCAGACGGCACGGTCTTTCTCGGCAACTCGATCGGAGCCGCCGGCTCCACGACCGGTGAAGTGGTGTTCAACACCGCGATGACCGGTTACCAGGAAATCCTCACCGACCCCAGCTACTGCCAGCAGATCGTCACCCTGACGTATCCGCACATCGGCAACTATGGCGTCAACGGCGAGGACATCGAAGCCGACAAGATCCATGCCGCGGGCCTGATCATCAAGGACCTGCCCCTCGTCGCTTCCAACTTCCGCAAGACCGCCACGCTGACCGAGTACCTCGTGTCCGGCAACACGGTGGCCATTGCGAACATCGACACCCGCAAGCTCACGCGCCACCTGCGCACCCACGGCGCGCAGAACGGCTGCATCCTGGGCCTGGCCGCGGGCGAGACCGTGACGCAGGCGCTGATCGACAAGGCCATCGCCGCCGCCAAGGCCGCGCCCAGCATGGCTGGCCTCGACTTGGCCAAGGTGGTGTCGGTCAAGCAGACCTACGAATGGACTGAAACCGAGTGGAAGCTTGGCGCGGGCTACGGCGTGCAGATCACGCCGCAGTTCCACGTGGTTGCGTTCGACTACGGCGTCAAGAAGAACATCCTGCGCATGATCGCGCAGCGCGGCGCACGCATCACCGTGGTGCCGGCGCAGACGCCCGCGGCCGACGTGCTCAAGCTCAAGCCCGATGGCATCTTCCTGGCCAACGGCCCCGGTGACCCGCAGCCCTGCGACTACGCCATCAGCGCCGTCAAGGAACTGATCGAAACCGGCATCCCCACCTTCGGCATCTGCCTGGGCCACCAGATCATGGCGCTCGCCTCGGGCGCCAAGACCTTCAAGATGAAGTTCGGCCACCATGGCGCGAACCATCCGGTGAAGGACCTGGACAACGGCCGCGTGAGCATCACCAGCCAGAACCACGGCTTCGCGGTCGACGAGAAGTCGCTGCCGGCCAACCTGCGTCCCACCCACATCAGCCTGTTCGACAACACGCTGCAGGGCCTGGCGCGCACCGACAAGCCCGCGTTCTGCTTCCAGGGCCACCCCGAAGCCTCGCCGGGCCCGCACGACATCGGCTACCTGTTCGATCGCTTCACGGCACTCATGGAAAAGCACAAGACGGAGAACAAGAATGCCTAAGCGCACCGACCTCAAATCGATCCTCATCATCGGCGCTGGCCCGATCATCATCGGCCAGGCCTGCGAATTCGACTACTCCGGCGTGCAGGCCTGCAAGGCGCTGCGCGAAGAGGGCTACAAGGTCATCCTGATCAACAGCAACCCCGCGACGATCATGACCGACCCGGCCACGGCCGACGTCACCTACATCGAGCCCATCACCTGGCAGACGGTTGAAAAAATCATCGCCAAGGAACGCCCCGACGCGATCCTGCCGACCATGGGCGGCCAGACCGCGCTGAACTGCGCGCTCGATCTGTGGCGCAACGGCGTGCTCGACAAGTACACCGGCACGGCCACGAACCGCCCGATCGAGCTGATCGGCGCCACGCCCGAAGCCATCGACAAGGCCGAAGACCGCCTGAAGTTCAAGGACGCGATGACCAAGATCGGCCTGGGCTCGGCGCGTTCGGGCATCGCCCACACGCTCGACGAGGCGTGGGCCGTGCAGAAGACGGTCGGCTTCCCGGTCGTCATCCGCCCCAGCTTCACGCTGGGCGGCACCGGCGGCGGCATCGCCTACAACCCGGAAGAGTTCGAGACCATCTGCAAGCGCGGCATCGAAGCCTCGCCGACCAACGAGCTGCTGATCGAAGAGTCGCTGCTCGGCTGGAAAGAGTACGAGATGGAAGTCGTGCGGGACAAGGCCGACAACTGCATCATCGTCTGCTCGATCGAAAACCTCGACCCGATGGGCGTGCACACCGGCGACTCGATCACCGTGGCCCCCGCGCAGACGCTGTCCGACAAGGAATACCAGATCCTGCGCAACGCCTCGCTGGCCGTGCTGCGCGAGATCGGCGTGGACACCGGCGGCTCGAACGTGCAGTTCTCCATCAACCCGAAGGACGGCCGCATGGTCGTCATCGAGATGAACCCGCGCGTGTCGCGCTCCTCGGCGCTGGCCTCCAAGGCCACGGGCTTCCCGATCGCCAAGGTCGCGGCCAAGCTGGCTGTGGGCTACACGCTCGACGAGCTGCGCAACGAGATCACCGGCGGCGCCACGCCGGCGTCGTTCGAACCGTCGATCGACTACGTGGTCACCAAGATCCCGCGTTTCGCTTTCGAAAAGTTCCCGCAGGCCGACTCGCGCCTCACGACGCAGATGAAGTCGGTGGGCGAGGTGATGGCCATGGGCCGCACCTTTCAGGAATCGTTCCAGAAGGCCCTGCGCGGCCTCGAAGTGGGCGTCGACGGCCTCAACGAAAAGACGCAGGACCGCGAAGTGCTCGAGAAGGAACTGGGCGAGCCCGGTCCCGAGCGCATCTGGTACGTGGGCGATGCCTTCGCCATGGGCCTGAGCGTGGACGAAGTGTTCGCGCTGACCAAGATCGACCCATGGTTCCTGGTGCAGATCGAAGAGATCGTGAAGATCGAACTCGAACTGGAAACCAAGTCGCTGGACAACATCGACAAGGACACGCTGCTCGCTCTGAAGAAGAAGGGCTTCTCCGACCGTCGCCTGGCAAAGCAGCTGAAGACCACCGACACGGCCATTCGCGAGAAGCGCCGCGCCCTGGGCGTGCGCCCGGTCTACAAGCGCGTGGACACCTGCGCAGCCGAGTTCGCGACCAACACCGCCTACATGTACTCGACCTACGAGGACGAGTGCGAGGCCGACCCGACGGACAAGAAGAAGATCATGGTGCTCGGCGGCGGTCCCAACCGCATCGGCCAGGGCATCGAGTTCGACTACTGCTGTGTGCACGCCGCGCTCGCCATGCGCGAAGACGGCTACGAGACCATCATGGTCAACTGCAATCCCGAGACCGTGTCGACCGACTACGACACCTCGGACCGCCTGTACTTCGAGCCGTTGACGCTCGAAGACGTGCTCGAGATCGTCGACAAGGAAAAGCCGCTCGGCGTGATCGTGCAGTACGGCGGCCAGACGCCGTTGAAGCTCGCGCTCGACCTCGAAGCCAACGGCGTGCCGATCATCGGCACCTCGCCCGACATGATCGACGCGGCCGAAGACCGTGAGCGCTTCCAGAAGCTGCTGCACGAGTTGGGCCTGCGCCAGCCGCCGAACGCCACCGCGCGCACCGAACCCGAAGCGCTCGAAAAGGCTGCGGCACTGGGCTATCCGCTGGTGGTGCGTCCGAGCTACGTGCTCGGCGGCCGTGCGATGGAAATCGTGCACGAGCAGCGCGACCTCGAGCGCTACATGCGCGAGGCCGTGAAGGTCAGCAACGACTCGCCGGTGTTGCTTGACCGCTTCCTGAACGACGCCGTCGAATGCGACGTCGACTGCATCCGTGACGCCGAAGGCGGCACGCTGATCGGCGGCGTGATGGAACACATCGAACAAGCCGGCGTGCACTCGGGCGACTCCGCCTGCTCGCTGCCGCCCTACAGCCTGAACGCCGACACGGTGGCCGAGCTTAAGCGCCAGAGCGCTGCCATGGCCGCTGCGCTGAACGTGGTCGGCCTGATGAACGTGCAGTTCGCCATCCAGCAGAAGGACGGCAAGGACGTCATCTACGTGCTCGAAGTGAACCCGCGTGCCTCGCGCACCGTGCCTTACGTGAGCAAGGCCACGGGCATCCAGCTGGCCAAGGTGGCGGCACGCTGCATGGCCGGCCAGTCGCTCGCGTCGCAGGGCGTGACCAAGGAAGTCACGCCGCCGTACTTCAGCGTGAAGGAAGCCGTGTTCCCGTTCGTCAAGTTCCCGGGCGTGGACACCATCCTCGGCCCCGAGATGAAGTCGACCGGCGAAGTCATGGGTGTGGGCAAGACCTTCGGCGAAGCCTTCGTGAAGTCGCAGCTGGGCGCGGGCACGCTGTTGCCCAAGTCGGGCAAGGCCTTCATCTCGGTGAAGAACAACGACAAGGCACGTGCCGTCGAAGTGGCGCGCGGCCTGGCCAAGCTGGGCTTCGAGCTGGTCGCCACCAAGGGCACCGCCGCGGCCATCAGCGCTGCCGGCATCGCCTGCGAGACGGTCAACAAGGTGACCGAAGGCCGCCCGCACATCGTGGACATGATCAAGAACAACGAGATTGCCTTGGTCATCAACACGGTGGAAGAGCGCCGCAACGCGATCACCGACTCGCGCCAGATCCGCACCTCGGCACTGCTGGCGCGCGTGACCACCTTCACCACGATCTTCGGCGCCGAAGCCGCGGTCGAAGGCATGGGCTTCATGGACGAGCTGGGCGTGATCTCGGTGCAGGAGATGCACGCGCAGCTGGCCGCCGCCTGACCGGGCACCGCCATGGAAACGCAGCTGGTCGAACTGGACCTCGCGGACTGGAATGCGGCCACGCCCAACGAGACGTGGATCGCGGAACTGGAAGCCGGCAAGGTGCTGTACTTCCCGCGGCTGGGCTTCGAGCTGCTGCCTGAAGAGCGCAGCCTGCTGACGCCCAGCCTGCTGTCGCCCGACGTGCGCAACATCAGCCTCGACGCCCACGGCAAGCTCAAGGGCGCCGTGGGTGACGAGGCGGTGCAGCGCGCCGCGGCGGCGATGGTGAAGCGTTTTCGCACGCAGGCGCAGCAGCTCATCCATGGGCTGCTGCCGCACTACACGCCGGCCTTGCGCCTGGCGCCGACCAGCTACCGGCCGGCCCAGGTCGAGACGCGCGTGCAGTCGTGGCGCGCCGACGACCGACGCCTGCACGTCGATGCGTTCCCGTCGCGCCCCAACTACGGCGAGCGCATCCTGCGCGTGTTCACCAACGTCAATCCCGACGGCGCACCGCGCGTGTGGCGTGTGGGCGAGCCTTTCGAGGACGTCGCCAAGCGCTTCCTGCCGCGGGCCAAGCCCTATGCGCGCTGGCAAGCCAAGTTGCTGCAGGCGCTGCACGTCACCAAGTCGTTCCGCAGCGAGTACGACCACCTGATGCTGCAGCTGCACGACGGCATGAAGTCGGACATGGCGTACCAGGAAAACTCGCCCCAGGAAACGGCGAAGTTCCCGCCCGGTTCGGCGTGGGTGTGCTTCTCGGACCAGACCTCGCACGCCGTGATGGCGGGCCAGTACATGCTCGAGCAGACCCTTCATCTGGCCGCATCGAAGCAATACAATCCCGAATCGAGCCCGCTCGCCATCCTGAGCCGGCTGACCGGACGCACACTCGTCTGATCAATTCCCTCAATCGACCGCCGAACGGCAGCGTTCGGCGGTTTCGCTTTATGGAGAACCAACAACATGGCCACCATTCCGATCACCAAGCGCGGCGCTGAAAAACTGCGCGCCGAACTGCACCAGCTCAAGACGGTCGACCGTCCCTGGGTCATCAACGCCATTTCCGAGGCACGCGCCCAGGGCGACCTGAGCGAAAACGCCGAGTACGAAGTCGCCAAGGACCGCCAGGGCTTCATCGAAGGCCGCATCCAGGAAGTCGAAGGCAAGCTCTCGGCCGCGCAGATCATCGACCCGAGCGAGCTCGATGCCGGCGGCAAGGTGGTGTTCGGCTCGACCGTCGAACTCGAGGAAGAAGAGTCGGGCGATGCCGTCAAGTACCAGATCGTGGGCGAAGACGAAGCCGACCTGAAGCTCGGCCTGATTAACATCTCCAGCCCGATCGCACGCGCGCTGATCGGCAAGGAAGAGGGCGACACGGCCGAAGTGCAGGCGCCGGGCGGCCTCAAGCGCTACGAGATCGTGGCGGTCCGCTACCTCTGAACGGGCGAATGAAAGACCGCGTCGCGCTGATGCTGGCGGCCCTCTGGTGGGGCAGCCTCAGCACCATCGGCTTCCTGGTCGTGCCGATGCTGTTCGCCCGGCTCGGCAACCCGGCGGTGGCCGGCAATTTCGCGGCCCAGTTGTTCGAGGCGCAAAGCTGGATCGCCATCGGCTGCGGGCTGATCCTGCTGATCCATTTCCGCCAGAAGGCCGACGACGGCATGACCGGGCCGGTGTTGACGGCCATCTTCCTGGTGCTGGCGGCGCTGCTGCTGGCGCTGTTGCAGCAGTACGCCGTGGCGCCGCGCATCATGGCGCGCGACAACCTCAAGCTGTGGCACGCCGTGGGCACGGGCATGTACTTTGTTCAGTGGGCGTGCGTCGGCACGTTGCTGTGGCGCATGGGCGCCGCCGCTCGGGCGCCACGCTGAACCGGGGCGGCGACACGGATCGCCGCCGCCTCCGGCTTTACTCTTTCCAGTGCTTGGCGACCCAGCTCGCCGGCCGGATGTAGCGGAAGGCGCGGTTGCGCCGTCCCGCCAGCGCATCGGGCGGGTTGCACTCGCCGTGGAACACCATCACGCGGGCGCCTTCGGGCACGAAGGGCTCTTCCCAGTAATTGGTCGGCCAGGTCGGGATGCCGTGGTACTTGAAGCTCGGGCACCAGGCCGCCGGCCAGTAGGCCAGCTTGCCCTGCTTGTGCAACACGTCCGACAGGTAGGCCTGCTCGTTGCGGTATTCGGCCTGCACCTTGTCCATGTTGGCGCGGAAGTACGCCAGCACGTCGGCGTGGGCGCCCAGCTCGAAGCGGTAGACCGATGAATTGCCCGTGATCCGCTCGCGCCGCCAGGGGCGGGCGTAGTCGTGAATGATCAGGAATTCGCCGGGCTGCTCGAAGAAGGCGTCCAGGCTGCCGACGATGACCACGTCGACGTCCAGGAAGAGGGCGGTGCCGCGCAGGCCGTGCAGGTCCTGCTCGAAGGTCGTGAGCTTCTTCCAGGCGCCGTCACGCTGGCCCGGGGCCAGCTGGAGGTTGAGCGGCGGAATGGGCAGGCACGTCACTTCGGGGCGGATGCCGTTGCCATCGTCGGTCAGGCAGACGAACTTGAAGTCGCCGCTGAGGTGGCGGCGCACCATGGCGTAGAGCCGGTTGACGTACTCGGGGCCGTACTTAGTGCCCCACTTCATGCAGAGGATATGGCGCTGGGCGCCTTGCGCTGCCACCAAGTTCAGTCCGCCTGGTTGCGTTTCTTGGCCGACAGCGGGCGCTTGGCCTTGGCGCGCTTGATGGTGCCGCCAGGGGTGAGGCGCTGGTTGCCGAGCACGCGCAGGGTCTTGATTTCGGGGCGCTGGCCGCCGCGCTTGCTGTACTTGACGATCTTCACGTCCCGCGGGCCGGGCATGCGGTCTTCGTCGATGACACGCTCTTTTTCGGGCTTCGGGCGCCACAGCACGAGCAGCTTGCCGATGTGCTGGATCGGGGCGGCGTCGAGCTCGTCGGCGAGCTCCTGGAGCATGGCGTCGCGGGCGAGGCGGTCGTCGGAGAAGACGCGCACCTTGATCAGGCCATGGGCCTTCAGGGCCGCGTCGGCCTCCTTTTTCACGGCAGGGGTGAGCCCGTCTCCACCGACCATGACGATCGGATCCAGGTGGTGAGCTTCGGCGCGGTGCACCTTGCGCTCGGCAGGGGTAAGTTGAATGGCGGGCATCCCCGTATTATCGACGCGTACACGAACACCCTCATGAGCACCAAAGCCAAAAGCAAAAAAGTCAACAAGGCGTGGCTTCACGACCACATCAACGACCCCTACGTGAAGCTCGCGACCAGAGAGGGCTACCGCGCCCGCGCGGCTTACAAGCTCAAGGAAATCGACGAGTCGCTCGGGCTGGTCAAGCCCGGCCAGCTGGTGGTCGACCTCGGCTCGACCCCGGGCGCCTGGAGCCAGTACCTGCGGCGGCGCATGTCGCCCGGCGGGGCGGCGGTCGGCGACCTCAACGGCACCATCATCTCGCTCGACCTGCTGCCGATGGAGCCCATCGAAGGCGTGACCTTCCTGCAGGGCGACTTCCGCGAAGACGCACTGCTGGCGCAGCTCCTGGCGGTGCTGGACGGCCGCAAGGCCGACTTGGTGGTGTCCGACATGGCGCCCAACCTGTCGGGCATCCATTCGGCCGACGCTGCCCGGGTGGCGCACCTGATCGAGCTGGCCATCGACTTCGCCCAGCACCACATGAAGCCCGAAGGGGCATTGGTGGCCAAGGTCTTCCACGGCAGCGGGTACGACGAATTGGTCAAGATGTTCAAGGCCAATTTCCGCGTCGTGAAGCCGCTCAAGCCCAAGGCATCGCGCGACAAATCGGCCGAGACCTTCCTCATCGGCAGGGGATTGAAGGCGCTCGATACGCATTGATACCTTGCCGCAGCGTGCCCTCCAGGGGCGCAAACCCTTGTCAGCCTATGGCTGCTATAGGGAAATGTCCGCTTTTCGCAGCTTGAAAAGCCTAAAATGGGGCGCAATTGCGTACCCTCAGCGCGTATTTCATATTCCCGTCACGCGCTTTCGACTGGAGCTTCGTTTGAACAATCAGTGGTTTTCCAAAGTTGCCGTATGGCTCGTCATTGCCATGGTGTTGTTCACTGTGTTCAAGCAGTTCGACACCCGCGGTGGCGTCGGCTCGGGAACGGTGAGCTATTCCGAGTTCCTGGACCAGGTCCGCAACAACCAGATCAAGAGCGCCATCATTCCTGAAGGCGCCGGCGGCGGCGAGATCGTCGCCGTCACCAACGACGATCGCAAGATCCGCACGACCGCCACGGTCCTCGACCGCGGCCTCGTGGGCGACCTGATCGACCACAACGTCAAGTTCGACGTCAAGCCGCGCGAAGAGGGCTCGCTCCTCATGACCCTGCTGGTCAGCTGGGGCCCGATGCTGCTGCTGATCGGCGTGTGGATCTACTTCATGCGCCAGATGCAGGGCGGCGGCAAGGGCGGGGCGTTCAGCTTCGGCAAGAGCAAGGCCCGCATGATGGACGAGAACAACAACACGGTCACTTTCGCCGACGTCGCAGGCTGCGACGAGGCCAAGGAAGAAGTCCGTGAAGTCGTCGACTTCCTCAAAGACCCGCAACGCTTCCAGAAGCTCGGCGGCCGCATTCCGCGCGGCCTGCTGCTGGTCGGCCCTCCGGGCACCGGCAAGACGCTGCTGGCCAAGTCGATCGCCGGCGAAGCCAAGGTGCCGTTCTTCTCGATCTCGGGTTCCGATTTCGTTGAAATGTTCGTCGGCGTGGGCGCGGCCCGCGTGCGCGACATGTTCGAGAACGCCAAGAAGAACGCGCCTTGCATCATCTTCATCGACGAAATCGATGCGGTGGGTCGCCAGCGCGGCGCCGGCCTCGGCGGCGGCAACGACGAGCGCGAGCAGACCCTCAACCAGATGCTGGTCGAGATGGACGGCTTCGAAACCAACCTCGGCGTGATCGTTGTGGCTGCAACCAACCGCCCCGACATCCTCGACGCCGCACTGCTGCGCCCGGGCCGTTTCGACCGTCAGGTGTACGTCACGCTGCCCGACATCCGCGGCCGCGAGCAGATCCTGGCCGTCCACATGCGCAAGGTCCCGCTGGGCCAGGACGTGAATCCGAGCGTGATCGCCCGCGGCACGCCCGGCATGTCGGGTGCCGACCTGGCCAACCTGTGCAACGAAGCCGCCCTGATGGCCGCCCGCCGCAATGCGCGCGTGGTCGAGATGCAGGACTTCGAGAAGGCCAAGGACAAGATCTTCATGGGCCCCGAGCGCAAGAGCATGGTCATGCCCGAGGAAGAGCGCCGCAACACGGCCTACCACGAGTCCGGCCACGCCCTCATCGGCAAGCTGCTGCCCAAGTGCGACCCGGTCCACAAGGTCACGATCATTCCGCGTGGCCGCGCCCTCGGCGTGACCATGAGCCTGCCGTCGCAGGACCGCTACAGCTACGACCGCGAGTACATGCTGAACCAGATCAGCATGCTGTTCGGCGGCCGCATCGCCGAAGAAGTGTTCATGCACCAGATGACCACCGGCGCCAGCAACGACTTCGAGCGCGCGACCTCCATCGCCCGCGACATGGTCACGCGCTACGGCATGACCGACGCGCTGGGCCCGATGGTCTATGCCGAGAACGAAGGCGAAGTGTTCCTGGGCCGCTCGGTCACCAAGACGACCAACATGAGCGAACAGACCATGGAAAAGGTCGACGGCGAGGTGCGCCGCATCATCGACGAGCAGTACGCCCTGGCGCGCCGCCTCATCGAAGAGAACAGCGACAAGATGCACGCCATGGCCAAGGCGCTGCTCGAATGGGAAACCATCGACAGCGAACAGCTCGACGACATCATGGCCGGCCGCGCACCGCGCCCGCCCAAGGACTGGACGCCGCGCATTCCGCCTTCGGGCAGCGGCGGCAGTGGTGGCACGCCGGCCGTCAATCCTGACCCGGCGCCGACCGCCGCTTGAGGTGGACTTGAAATCAAGCAACAACGGGGCCCCTGGCCCCGTTTTCCATGGTGAGCCAGATGGTGCGGTTTGGCAGACCTCGCGTTTCAGGATTGACCTCGCGCAGCCGCGCGTGATGGGCATCGTCAACGTCACGCCCGACTCCTTCTCCGACGGCGGCGCGCATGCGTCGACCGAGACGGCGCTGAAGCACTGCGAGCAGTTGCTGAAGGAGGGCGCCGACATCCTCGACATCGGCGGTGAATCGACCCGCCCCGGCAGCCCCGCCGTGCCGCTCGACGCCGAGCTGGCGCGCGTGCTGCCCGTGGTGCGCGAGGCCGTGAAGCTGAACGTGCCGCTGTCGATCGACACCTACAAGCCCGAGGTGATGCGCGCCGTGCTCGACCTGGGCGCGGACATCGTCAACGACATCTGGGCGCTGCGCCAACCCGGCGCGCGCGAGGCCGTGGCGGCGCACCCGACCTGCGGCATCTGCCTGATGCACATGCACCGCGACCCGCAGACCATGCAGACGCTGCCGATGCAGGGCGACGTGATTCCCGAGGTGCTGGCTTTCTGGGACGCACAACTGGCGCCCCTGACGGCGCTGGGTATCGACCCTGCGCGCATCACGCTCGATCCGGGCGTCGGTTTCGGCAAGAGCGTGGCGCAGAACTTCGCGCTCCTCGGTCGACAGCGGGAATTGTTGGCAACCGGTTACCCCTTGTTGCTAGGTTGGTCCCGCAAGTCCTCCATCGGGGCCGTCACCGGCATCGACAATGCATCCGGGCGTACCGTGCCCAGCGTGGCAGCCGCCGTGCTGGCCGTGGACCGCGGTGCGGCGGTCGTGCGGGTGCACGACGTACGCGACACCGTCGCCGCCCTCGCCGTATGGCGTGCCATGCGCGCGGAAGCACCGCAAGAACACCTTCAAAGAGCAACAACATGACCCGTAAGTATTTCGGCACCGACGGCATCCGCGGCACGGTCGGCCAATCGCCCATCACCCCCGATTTCGTGCTGCGCCTCGCACACGCCGTCGGCCGCGTGCTCAAGAAAACCCAGGCCCGTCCCACGGTGCTGATCGGCAAGGACACCCGCATCTCGGGCTACATGCTCGAGTCGGCGCTCGAGTCGGGCTTCAATTCCGCCGGCGTCGACGTGGTGCTGCTCGGTCCGCTGCCCACGCCGGGCGTGGCCTACCTCACGCGCGCCCAGCGCGCCAGCCTGGGCGTGGTGATCAGCGCCAGCCACAACGCCTTTCCCGACAACGGCATCAAGTTCTTCAGCGCGCAGGGCACCAAGCTCGACGACGCCTGGGAGCTGGCCGTCGAGGCCGCGCTCGAGGAAGAGCCCGTCTGGGTGGATTCGGCCAACCTGGGCAAGGCCCGCCGCCTCAACGACGCGGACGGCCGCTACATCGAGTTCTGCAAAAGCACCTTCGCCAACGACCTGTCGCTGCGCGGCATGAAGCTGGTGGTCGATGCCGCCCACGGCGCGGCCTACCAGGTGGCGCCGAACGTGTTCCACGAACTGGGCGCGGACGTCACCAGCATCGGCTGCGCGCCCGACGGGCTCAACATCAACAAGGGCTTCGGCGCCACGCATCCCGAGGCGCTGGTCGCCACCGTGACGGCTCAGAAGGCCGACTACGGCATCGCGCTGGACGGCGACGCCGACCGGCTGCAGCTGGTCGATGCCACCGGCCGCCTGTTCAACGGCGACGAGCTGCTGTACCTGATGGTGGCCGAACGCATCGCGCGCGGCGAGAAGCCGGCGGGCGTGGTCGGTACGCTCATGACCAACAAGGCCGTCGAGATGGCCCTGCGTGCGCAGGACATCGAGTTCGTGCGCGCCAAGGTCGGCGACCGCTACGTGCTCGAGGAGCTCGACAAGCGTGGCTGGCTGCTCGGCGGCGAGGGCTCCGGCCACCTGCTGGCGCTCGATCGCCACACCACGGGCGACGGCATCGTCAGCGCGCTGCAGGTGCTGCAGGCCTGCGTGCGCAGCGGCAAGACGGTGGCGCAGCTGCTCGAAGGCGTCACGCTGTTCCCGCAGACGCTCATCAACGTGCGCCTCGCGCCCGACCAGGACTGGAAGAGCAACCAGGCGCTCGCCAGCGAAACCAAGCGCATCGAGGCCGAGTTGGGCGATGCGGGCCGCGTGCTGATCCGTGCGAGTGGCACCGAGCCGCTGGTGCGCGTGATGGTCGAGGCGCGCGATCCGAAGCAGTCGCAGTCCTGCGCCGAGCGTCTCGCGGCCACGCTCAAGCCTGCCGCATGACGACGACGGGCCGCATCGAAACCCGCCTGGCCGACTACCGCGATCCGCTGCAGGCTGCGGCCGTGGTCGAACTGCTCGACAGCTACGCGCGAGACCCCGCCGGCGGTGGCACGCCGTTGCCCGCATCGGTGCGCGAAGGCCTGCCTGCCGCGCTGGCGGCGCGTCCGCAGGCGTTCAGCGTGCTGGCCTTCGACGGCGACACGCCCGTGGGCCTGATCAACTGCATCGAGGGTTTCTCGACCTTCGCATGCCAGCCCTTGGTCAATGTGCACGACGTGGTCGTGCGCGCCAGCCACCGCGGCCAGCGCGTGGCGCAACAGATGTTTGCGCAGGTCGAGCGGGAAGCCCGCCGGCGCGGCGCCTGCAAGCTCACGCTCGAGGTGCTGTCGGGCAATGCGCCCGCGCTGCGCAGCTATGAGCGCGAAGGCTTCGTCAGCTACCAGCTCGACCCGGAATTCGGTCACGCCGTCTTCCTGCAGAAGAAGCTCTGACCGACTCGGGCCAATGAAAATGCCGCCGACGCGCAGGGCGTGGGCGGCATGGCCGAAGCAGAAAAGAGAAGGGCGCGGCGAACGCGCCCTTTCTTTTTTCCGGATCAGAAGCGCGTGACAGGCGCGTCGGCGGTGGCACCCGACTTGTCGGCGGCGTACTTGCCCAGCTCCCACTTGGCGATCGCGTTGCGGTGCACTTCGTCCGGACCGTCGGCAAAGCGCAGGGTGCGCGCCTGGGCATAAGCCGAGGCCAGCGGGAAGTCGTCGCACATGCCGCCGCCGCCGTGGACCTGCATGGCCCAGTCGATGACCTGGCAGGCCATGGTGGGCGCCACCACCTTGATCATGGCGATCTCGGTGCGCGCGACCTTGTTGCCGGCCACGTCCATCAGCCAGGCGGCCTTCAGCGTGAGCAGGCGGGCCATGTCGATCTTGCAGCGCGCTTCGGCGATGCGTTCCTGCGTGACGGTCTGCGAGGCGACGGTCTTGCCGAAGGCCACGCGCGACGAGGCGCGCTTGCACATCAGCTCGAGCGCGCGCTCGGCCAGGCCGATCAGGCGCATGCAGTGGTGGATGCGTCCGGGGCCAAGGCGACCCTGGGCGATCTCGAAGCCACGGCCTTCGCCCAGCAGGATGTTGCCCACGGGCACGCGCACGTTCTCGAAGTACATCTCGACGTGGCCGTGCGGCGCGTCGTCGTAGCCCATCACGTTCAGCGGGCGCACGATGCGGATGCCCTTGGCATCGGCCGGCACGATGACCATGCTCTGCTGCGAGTGCTTGGGCGCTTCGGGATCGGTCTTGCCCATGGTGACGAACACGGCGCAGCGCGGGTCGGCGGCGCCGGAGATCCACCACTTGTGGCCGTTGATGACGTACTCGTCGCCCTGGCGCTCGATGCGGGTGGCGATGTTGGTGGCATCGCTGGAGGCGACGTCAGGTTCGGTCATCGCGAAGGCCGAGCGGATCTGGCCTTCGAGCAGCGGCTTGAGCCAGCGCGCCTTGATCTCTTCCGAGCCGTAGCGGGCGATGGTTTCCATGTTGCCGGTGTCGGGCGCCGAGCAGTTGAAGGCTTCCGATGCCCATGGCACCCGGCCCATGATCTCGGCCAGCGGGGCGTATTCCTGATTGGTCAGGCCCGCACCCTCATAGCCCGAGGCCGAGGCGCTGTCGACTGGCAGGAACAGGTTCCACAGGCCTTGTGCCTTGGCCTTGGCCTTGAGCTTCTCGACGGTCTGCAGGGCGCTCCAGCGCTTGCCGGCGACCGTGTTGGCGGCCAGTTCGGCGCTGTACTCGGCTTCGGCCGGGTAGATGTGGTCTTCCATGAAGGCGAGAACGCGCTTCTGAAGCTCCTTGGTTTTGGCCGAATATTCGAAATCCATGCTGTCTCCTGGTGGGGTTAAGGGGGAGGGCTGGCTATGCCTTTTGGGCAAATTGCCAGGCCATCTCGGCCATCGGCCGTGCGCCACGGGCGGACGCCACGGCTTGCTCGCTCGATGCGGTACCGGCTTCGACGCGTTTCGCAATGCCCTGCAGGATGGCGGCCATGCGAAACAGGTTGTAGGCCTGGTAAAAATTCCAGTCGGGCGCCAGCGCCTCGGGCGTGCTGATGCGCGTGCGCTCGCAATAGCGGGCGATGTATTCGCTCTCGGTGGGAATGCCCAGCGCCGCCACGTCCACGCCGCCGATGCCGCGGCCGGTGGTGGGGGGCATGTGCCACGACATGCAGTGGTAGCTGAAGTCGGCCAGCGGGTGGCCCAGCGTGGAGAGCTCCCAGTCGAGCACCGCGATGATGCGCGGTTCGGTGGCGTGGAACATCACGTTGTCCAGGCGGTAGTCGCCATGCACGATGGAGACCTTGCTCTCGTCGCGTGCGCTCGCCGGCATGTGGGCGGGCAGCCAGTCGATCAGGCGCTCCATGGCCTCGATGGGCTGCGAGAGTTCGCCGGCGCCGTCGGCCGAGGCCTTGTACTGTTTGCTCCAGCGGCCGATCTGGCGCTCGAAGTAGTTGCCGGGCTTGCCGTAGTCGCCCAGGCCGCGGGCGGCGAAGTCGACCGTGTGCAGCGCCGCGATGACGCGGTTCATCTCGTCGTAGTAGGCGGCGCGTTCGGCGTTGCTGAAGCCGGGCAGCGACTGGTCCCACAGCACGCGGCCCTGCATGAACTCCATGATGTAGAAGGCGCGGCCGATGATGGACTCGTCTTCGCACAGGCAGTACATGCGCGGCACGGGCACATCGGTGCCCTGCAGGCCGCGCATCACCTTGTATTCGCGCTCGACCGCATGGGCCGAGGGCAGCAGCTTGGCGACCGGGCCGGGCTTGGCGCGCATCACGTAGCTCTGCGTGGGCGTGACGAGCTTGTAGGTCGGGTTGGACTGACCGCCCTTGAACATCTCGACCGTCAGCGGACCCTGGAAGCCCTCGAGGTTCTTTTCGAGCCAGGCCGCAAGCGCGTCCACGTCGAAGGTGTGCTGTTGGGACACCGCGCGGGTGCCGATGAAACTGGAGAAGTCCTGGCTCATGTCGAATCTTTTTAGTTGTCTGCTTCAGAGATGTGCATCAGCGCCGAGCGGTCCAGCACGATCAGTCCGGCCGGCTCGATCCGGATGGTGCCCTCGCGCTCCATCGTCTTGAGTTCCTGGTTGACCCGCTGGCGCGAGGCGCCGAGCAGCTGCGCGAGTTCTTCCTGCGCCAGTTGCAGGCCGATGCGCGTCTGACTGCCGTCGTCCAGGTTGGGCACGCCGTAGCTGCGCACCAGATGGATGAGCTGCTTGGCCAGGCGTGCGCGCAAGGGCAGGGTGTTGAGGTCTTCCACCAGCCCGAAGAGCGTGCGGATGCGGCGTGCCTGCAGCCGCATCAGCGCTTCGTACAGCTCGACGTGCGTGGCCAGGATCTTCTGGAAGTCGGCCCGCGCCACGCACAGCACGGTGGTGTCGCCGTGCGAGTACGTGTCGTGCGTGCGCCGCTCCCCGTCGAACATCGCCACGTCGCCGAACCAGATGCCCGGCTCGACGTAGGTCAGCGTCACCTGCTTGCCCGACACCGCGGTCGAGCTCACGCGCAACGCCCCCTTGGCACAGGCGATCCAGTGCTCGGGCGGGTCGCCGCGCGCGGCGAGCAGGTCGCCGTCCTTGTAGCGTTTGACAAAGGCGCATCGGAGGATGTCGTGCCGTAGCGATGGAGATAGGGAAGAAAACCAGCGACCACTGTTGATCGCTTCACGTTCTTCGATGGTAAGAATGGGGTCGTCCATGGTCTGTCCTCTCGGCGACTGAAAAGCTGTGGGGTGTCTCGGGAGCGACGCCGTGAGGCGTCACTCGTAGCGTGGCGGTGTCTTGTCGAGGAACGCGGCAATGCCGATGCCCGCGTTCGCGTGGTGCAGGTTGCGCACGAAATGATCGCGCTCCTGCGATAGCTGCGACGCCAGTGTGGCGCCGCGCGCGTCGCTCAGCAGCTCCTTGATGCTGGCCAGCGAGTTCGGTGCGCGCGCGTTCAGGCGGGTGGCCAGGGCCAGCGCGCCGGCCAGCGCCTGTCCGCTGTCGGTGAGCTCGTTGACGAGGCCGAAGGCATGCAGGCGCGCGGCCTCGATGCGCTCGCCGTTCATCAGCCATTCGCTCGCCAGCTGGCGCGGCAGCGCCTGCCCGAGGTGCCAGCTGAGGCCGCCGTCGGGCGACAGCGCCACATTGCTGTACGAGGCCGCGAACACGGCGTCGCGCGCGGCCACGACGAAGTCGCAGGCCAGCGCGAGCGAGAAGCCGGCGCCGGCCGCCGCACCCTCGACAGCCGCGATGACCGGCTTGGGAAAGGTGCGGATCGAGTCGATCCAGTTGTGCAGGCCCTCGATGCTCTCGGCCTGCACGGAGCGGTCGAGCTGGCGGTTGGCCAGCAGTCGCTGCAGCGAGCCGCCGGCGCAGAACCACGCGCCTTCGCCCACGATGACGACGCTGCGGATCTCGTCGCTGCTCTCGGCGCCGTTCAGCGCCTCGATGCCGGCGGCATAGATCTCGGGGCCCAGTGCATTGCGCTGGGTCGGGTTGACGATGGTCAGCACCATGGTGCTGCCTTCGCTGGTGCTCTTGAGTTCGGCGGTCATGGCGTGTGTGCCTGTTCGTTCGTTATTTATTCTTCTTCGTGCAGCAGGCTCAGGCCCAGCGCGCCGCGGCGGCGCAACCACGGGCTCGGGCGATAGCGCGGGTCGCCATACACGGTCTGCAGGTTGAACAGCACCTCGAGCATGTTGGTCGGTCCGTAGAGGTTGCCCATGGCGAGCGGGCCGCGCGGATAGCCCAGGCCCAATTGCACGGCGGTCTCGAGGTCGGCCGGCGTGCACACGCGCTGCTGGCACATGTCGGCGGCGATGTTGACGATGGCGCCGATCACGCGCTGCGTGACGAAGCCGCCGCTATCGCGGATCACGCTCACGGCCTTGCCGTCGCGCGCGAAGAGGGCGTGCGCGGCGTCGCGCACGTCGCGGCGCGTGGCCGGGTTGGTGGCGAGCACGCGGCGCTTGGTGGCGGCGTCGTCGATCAGCATGTCGATGCCGACGGTGCGCGTGGCGTCCAGCCGCTCGACCGCCGCGACCGTCGTCACGTCGAAGCCCAGCGGCGCGACCAGGATGATCGACTGCGGTGCGGGAGCGCTGCCGCTGTCGATCTGCGCACCCAGCGTGTTCACCAGGCGCAGCAGTTCGGCGCGGCGCGCGGCACGCGGCGACACCCAGACCGCGGGCGTGCCTTCGATCACCGGCGCCGGCGCTTCGGGCGTTTGCTGCATCACGCCGTTTTCATAGCGGTAGAAGCCTTCGCCCGTCTTGCGGCCGAGTGCGCCGGCGGCCAGGCGCTGCGCGGTGATCACGCTCGGGCGGAAGCGCGGCTCTTCGAAGTACTGGTGGTAGATCGACTCCATCACCGGATGCGACACGTCGAGCGCCGTGAGGTCGAGCAGCTCGAACGGGCCGAGGCGAAAGCCTGCCTGGTCCTTCAGGATGCGGTCGATGGTGGCGAAGTCGGCCACGCCTTCGCCGACGATGCGCAGCGCCTCGGTGCCGTAGCCGCGGCCCGCGTGGTTGACGATGAAGCCCGGCGTGTCCTGCGCCTGCACGGCGCTGTGGCCCATCTGCGTGGCGTAGCCGGCCAGCTTCTGGCAGACCTCGGGCGAGGTCTTGAAGCCCGCCACCACCTCGACCACCTTCATCAGCGGCACGGGGTTGAAGAAGTGGAAGCCCGCGAAGCGCGCGGGTTGCTGCAGGCCGGCCGCGATGGCGGTGACCGACAGCGACGAGGTGTTGGTGACCAGCGTGGCGGTGGGCGCGACCACGTCCTCGAGCTCGCGAAACAGCGTGCGCTTGACCTCGAGGTTTTCGACGACGGCCTCGACCACGAGGTCGCAGCCTGCGAGCGCCTGCATGCCGTCGACCGCCTTCACGCGCGCCACATAGGCGTCGCGCGTGGGGGCGTCGATCTTGCCCTTCTCGTGCAGCTTGCTCCATTGGGCGGCGAGGGCTTCGCGGCCACGCTCGGCGGCACCGGCGAAGCTGTCGAGCAGCAGCACTTCGCTGCCGGCCTGGGCGGCGATCTGCGCGATGCCGCGCCCCATGGCGCCGGCGCCGATCACGCCGATTCGGGGGTAGTTCACTGTCATGGGATCAAGGTTCTCATGGGTTGGTGGGTGTCCGGGGCGGCCACGCCGGCGCGGGTGCGCGACGCGGACGAAAGCTCCGATTTTGCAATCTCGCGGGAGGCCCGCGCCCCGGGTGTTACGCGGGGCATCGGAATCAGGCCGGGCGGCGGCTGCGGTCGATGGCGATGCTCAGGCCCATCGCCAGCAGCATCAGTGCAAAACCGACCCGGCTCATCCACTCGGTGGCGTCGTTCGCCAGCAGCCAGCCGCCCAGCGCCGCACCCAGGGCCTGGCCGATGTAGATGCCCGAGCTGTTGAGCGCCACCGAGCCCGGCGCCAGGGCGGGCGCCAGCCCCACGAGGCGCGCCTGCTGCGAGGAGTTGGTGGCGAAGCAGCCCAGGCCCCAGGGCACGAGCACCACCGCGAGCCACGCCAGCGTGCTGGCCAGCGGCCACAGCAGCAGGCTGAGCGCGATCAGCCCGGTCGTCAACAGCACCATGCGCCCGGCGCCGACGCGGTCGATGTAGCGGCTCACCACCATGTTGCCCAGCAGGCCAAAGGCGCCGAACAGCGCCCACATCAGGCTCAGCGTGTTGGCGTCGGCGCCGAAGCCCTGCTTGAGCAGCGGGCCGAAATAGCTGAACAGCACGAACTGGCCGACGCCCTGCAGCGCCGTGACCGACACGATGCCCATCAGCACCGGGCTGCGCAGCACGCGCGACCAGGCCGCGGCCGTGAGTGCGGCGGGCCGGATGCCGTTGGGCAGCGTGAGCCAGACCGAGGCGGCGCTCACGACGCTGAGCGCCGCGATGGCCATGAAGGCCATGCGCCAGCCCAGGTGGCCGCCGATCAGCGCGCCGATCGGCAGGCCCAGCACCGAGGCCACCGACCAGCCGAGAAAGACGAAGGTGACGGCGCGCCCGCGCTGCTCGGGCGGCACCAGCATGCCGGCGCAGGCCGCGGCCTGGGGCGTGAAGATGGCGGGCGCGATCACCGTGAGCATGCGCACCGGCAGCAGCGCGCCGAAGCTGGGCACGAGCGCCGCAACCACGTGCCACGCGGCGTACCAGAGCAGGGTGAGGGCGAGCAGCTTGCGGCGGTCCCAGCCGGCGACCGCGGCGGCCAGCAGCGGGGCGCCCAGGCACATCACGAAGGCGGCCGCACTGATCAGCTGGCCGGCCGTGGCGACCTTGATGGCCAGCGAGGCGCTGATTTCATTGAGGGTGCCCGGCACGACCATCACGCCCGTGCCGATCACGAAATTGCCGGCCAGCAGCGCCCAGAGCGCGCCTCGCTGCGGCGCGGGCCGGCTCATGCGTTCACCGCCGGACCTGCAGCGCGCCGGGGTTCACGATGTTCGTGGGGTTGCCCTTGATGAAGCTCACGACGTTGTCGAACGCCTGGCCGAAGTAGCTTTCGTAGCTTTCCTGCTCGACGTAGCCGATGTGCGGCGTGCAGATGCAGTTTTCGAGGCGCAGGAGCGCATGGCCCTGCAGCGGCGGCTCGCTCTCGAACACGTCGATGGCCGCCAGTCCGGGGCGCCCGCGGTTGAGCGCGGCCAGCAGGGCATCGGCTTCGACCAGCTCGGCGCGCGAGGTGTTGACGAACAGCGCCGTCGGCTTCATGCGCGAGAGGTCTTCGAGCTTGACGAGGCCCTGGGTGTCCTCGTTGAGCCGCAGGTGCACCGACAGCACGTCGGCGGCGGCAAAGAATTCGTGGCGGTTCTGCGCCACCTGGAAGCCGTCGGAGCGCGCCTTGGCGCAGCTGGCCTCGCGGCCCCAGATCACGACCTGCATGCCGAAGGCCTGCCCGTAGCGGGCCACCAGCTGGCCGATGCGGCCGTAGCCCCAGATGCACAGCGTCTTGCCCTTGAGCACCGAGCCCACGCCGAAATTCGGCGGCATCGATGCCGACTTGAGGCCCGACTGCTGCCAGGCCCCGTGCTTGAGGTTGCTGATGTACTGCGGCAGGCGGCGCATGGCCGCCATGATCAGCGCCCAGGTGAGTTCGGCGGGCGCCTGCGGCGAGCCCGAGCCCTCGGCCACCGCCACGCCGCGTTCGGTGCAGGCCGTGACGTCGATGTGGCCGCCGACGCGACCGGTCTGGGAAATCAGCTTGAGCTTGGGCAGCTTCTCGATCAGCTGGCGGGAGATCTGGCTGCGCTCGCGGATGAGCACGATGACGTCCGCATCCTTGAGGCGAACCGACAGCTGACCGATGCCCTTGACCGTGTTGGTGTAGACCTTGGCGGCGTAAGCGTCCAGCTTGGCAGCGCACTGCAGCTTGCGCACGGCGTCCTGGTAGTCGTCGAGGATCACAATGTTCATGGCATGCCATTGTGCCTCGCAGCATCGGCACGTCGCACGTGTGAACGTTTGGATACCCCGTGCCAAATGGCGCCCGGGAGGCCTGTTTCAGACCGTTGGGGGTGAATCCGCCGTGCGCGTGCGGGGCGCACAGGCACAGCGGGTTCGTTTGCACCTTCTCAGTGCAGGTGGCTGGGGCGGGGCGTGCCGCTCCCGGTTTCCGCAGCTTCCAGCGCGGCGAGCCGGTCGAGTTCGGCGCACACGTCGGCCATGCGGCCGGAAATCACGACCCGGTTGGCGCAGCCACGCTGCGTGCCTTGGCGGTCGACCACGCGGACCACACGCAGCGGGCGTGCAGGCGCGGCGGCGGCGGATGGCGAGCTGGCAGGCGCGGAGCCGCCAGCGGGGCGCGCCGTGCAAGCGGGGCGGATGGACACGTAGCGCAGGCCGGCGGCTGCGTCGCTGCTGTCACCGTGCGACGGGCGGCGGGCGGGCATCCAGCGGGTGGCCAGCGATTGCAGGGGTGACCAGAGGTCGGCGATGGCGAGGAGGGCGATTCCCATGTGAACTCCAAAAAAGTATGAGGTTGAACACAGGCAGGATTTCTTGAATCGGCCACGACAGGGTGATGGCGACTTCGCGCCATACGCCCGCCACCTGTCGCGGCCGGATGAGGTGCTGCTTGTGGGCAGCAGGCCCGGGGCCTACATCAGCATCGTGTTGCGGATGAGGCCGACCGCGAGGCCTTCGATTTCGAAGGGCTCGCCGGGCTGGACGATGATGGTCGGGTAGTCGGGGTTCTCGGCGTGCAGCTCGATCACCTGCTTGTTGCGCTTCAGGCGCTTCACGGTGACTTCTTCGCCCAGGCGTGCCACCACGATCTGGCCGTTGCGCGCTTCCTTCGTGGCCTGCACGGCGAGCAGGTCGCCGTCCATGATGCCGGCGTCGCGCATCGACATGCCGCGCACCTTGAGCAGGTAGTCCGGCTGGCGCTGGAACAGCGTGTTCTCGACGTAGTAGGTCTGGTCGACGTGCTCTTGCGCGAGGATGGGCGAACCTGCCGCGACGCGGCCGATGAGCGGCAGCGCGAGCTGGGCCATGCCGGGCAGCGAAAGCGAGAACTGGTTGCCTTCGCGGTGCCGCGTTTCGTGGAGCGAGCGCAGCGCATCGCCCTTGAGGCGGATGCCGCGCGAGGTGCCACTGACGAGTTCGATCACGCCCTTGCGGGCCAGGGCCTGCAGGTGCTCCTCGGCGGCGTTGGCCGACTTGAAGCCCAGCTCGTTGGCGATTTCGGCGCGCGTGGGCGGCGCACCGGTGCGTGCGATGGCGCCCTGGATCAGGTCCAGGATCTGCTGCTGGCGGGCGGTAAGCTTCACTGCGAACTGCATAGTGGTTTCCTTGCGGCACTGGCTAGATATCCAGTACCTGTATTTTTAACCAGTTTTCAAAAGTTGACAAGCCATGACTCATTCCTCTTCGTCCGAGACGCGCCGCGTGGTCGTGCTGGGCACCGGCGGCACCATTGCCGGCAAGGCCGCCAGCAGCGGCGACAACATCGGCTACACCGCCGGACAGGTGGGCGTGGCGGACCTGCTGGGCGGCATCGAGGCGCCGGCCGGCGTGACGCTGGTGGCGGAGCAGGTCGCGCAGCTCGACAGCAAGGACATGGACGCCGACACCTGGCGCCAGCTGGCCGCGCGCTGCGCGCACTGGCTGGCGAAGCCTGATGTGGCCGGCATCGTGGTCACCCACGGTACCGATACGCTGGAAGAGACCGCCTTCTTCCTGCACGCCGTGCTCTCGCCGGCCAAGCCGGTGGTGCTGACCTGCGCGATGCGCCCGGCGACGGCCCTGTCGCCCGATGGTCCGCAGAACGTGCGCGACGCGCTCGCGGTGGCCTCGACCCCGGGCGCGCAGGGCGTGACGGTGGTGTGTGCGGGCGCGATCCACGGCGGCCTCGATGTGCAGAAGGTGCACACCTACCGTCTCGATGCCTTCGCGTCGGGCGATGCGGGGCCGGTCGGCTACGTGGAAGAGGGCGAAGTGCGGCGCGTTCGTGCGTGGCCGCAGGGGGCGCCGTTCGATGCGGCGCGGCTGGAGGCGGTGTCGAAGCCGTGGCCCCGCGTCGAGATCGTCATGAGCCACGCGGGCGCGAGCGGTGCGATCGTGGAGGCGTTGCTGCTCCCGTTGGCTGAGCCCTTGCGCGGACTGGTCGTGGCCACGACCGGCAACGGCACCGTGCACCACGCGCTGGAAGCTGCAGCGCTGAAGGCTCAGGACGGCGGCGTGTCGGTGTTGCGCGCCACGCGCTGCACGAACGGACGCATCCTGCCGAAACCCGGTGACGGGCTGCGGGACGCAGGCACACTCACGCCGGTGAAGGCGCGGGTCGCGCTGGTGCTGGAACTCTTGGGAGTGGCCGCCCTGCCGGAGGCGGAGGGCGGCTAGGAGAAAGGGGCTGACGAATCAGCCGCTGAATCAGCTGTTCAGTGCGGCAAGCGCGCGCTGCGTGATCTCGTCGACCGTGCCCACGCCCTGGATGGCGCGGTACTTCGGCGCGGCGACCGGGTCGGTCTTGGCCCAGGCCGAGTAATAGTCGACCAGCGGACGGGTCTGCTGGCTGTAGACGTCGAGCCGCTTGCGCACGGTCTCTTCCTTGTCGTCTTCGCGCTGGATCAGCTCTTCGCCCGTCACGTCGTCCTTGCCTTCCACCTTCGGCGGATTGAACTTGACGTGGTAGGTGCGGCCCGAGGCCGGGTGCGAGCGACGACCGCTCATGCGTTCGATGATGTCGCCGAAGGGCACGTCGATCTCGAGCACGTAGTCGAGCTTCACGCCGGCCGCCTTCATGGCGTCGGCCTGCGGAATGGTGCGCGGGAAGCCGTCGAACAGGAAACCGCCGTTGCAGTCGGGCTGCGCGATGCGTTCCTTCACGAGGTTGATGATCAGGTCGTCGCTGACCAGTGCACCCGAATCCATGATCGTCTTGGCCTGCAGCCCGAGGGGGGTGCCTGCCTTGACCGCGGCGCGCAACATGTCGCCGGTGGAGATTTGGGGAATGCCGTATTTCTGGCAGATGAAGGTCGCTTGCGTGCCTTTGCCTGCTCCGGGCGCGCCCAGCAAAATAAGTCTCATGGTGTCCTCGGAAGGTTCTTAGATTTTGTGTCGCGCCCCATGCGCGCCCTCAGGCGCGCCGAGGCGGAATTGCATCGAGGATAGCATGCGTCCCCGTGACAAATTGCCGCCGTCTCCCTCGGGGCGGCCGGCAGCTCACGCAGGCGAGCCGGCCGCGAAGACGGCGCGCACGCGTGCCAGGTCTTCGGGCGTGTCGATCCCGGGGCCCGGTGCCACATCGCTCACATGCACTGCGATGCGGTGTCCGTGCCACAGCGCGCGCAACTGTTCGAGCGCCTCGGTGGCTTCGACAGGGGCGGGCGACAGCAACGGGAATTGCCGCACGAAGCCTGCGCGATAGCCGTAGATGCCGATGTGGCGCAGCGGTGCGGGGCTGGGCAGCACCGACGGCGCCGCACCGCCCGACGAGCCGTCGCGCCACCAGGGGATCGGCGCGCGGCTGAAATAGAGCGCATGGCCTTGCGCATCGAGCACGGCCTTCACCACGTTCGGGTTCATGAAGTCGGCCAGCGAGTCGATCGCGTGGACGGCGGTGCTCATCGCGGCCTGCGGGCGAGCGGCCAGCGTGGCGGCAACGGCGTCGATCAGCGCGGGGTCGATCAGCGGCTCGTCGCCCTGCACATTGACGACGATCGCGTCGCCGTCGAGCCCGAGCTGTTCGCAGGCTTCGGCCAGCCGGTCGGTGCCGCTGGGGTGGTCCTGGCGGGTGAGCAGGGCCTCGACGCCGTGCGCCTTGCAGGCGTCGATGATGGAGGCGTCATCACCGGCCACCACCACGCGAAGGGCGCCGGACTGGCGGGCACGCTGCGCCACGCGCACGACCATCGGCAGGCCGGCGATATCGGCCAGCGGTTTGTTGGGAAGTCGCGTCGAAGCCAGCCGGGCCGGCACCAGGACGGTGAAGCTCACAGGCCCAACTCTTCGTCGGACAGCGTGCGGGCCTCGTTCTCGAGCAGCACCGGGATGCCGTCGCGCACCGGGTAGGCCAGGCGCGCGCTGCGCGAGCAGAGTTCCTGCTTCTCGGCGTTCCAGGTCAGCGGGCCCTTGGTGACGGGGCAGACGAGCAGTTCAAGCAGCTTGGTATCCATCGAGCGATGATAGCTTCGCGTCGAGGGCGGCGAAGAACGCCGGCGAGGGTTCGAAGTGCAGTGGCACGGCGAGCGCGTCGGGCGCCTGCTGCCAGAGCTTGACGGCGTCTTTTTCCGTGCAGACGAGGGGCAGGGCGGGACCGGCTGGTCGTTGCCAGCCGCTGAAATCGTGGTGGTCAGGCAGCGCGAGGGTGTCTGCGAGCGTCAGGCCGCGAGCACGCAGCATCGTGAAGAAGGCCTCCGGCCGCGCGATGGCGGCGAGCGCGATCAGGGGCTGGCCGGCGAGCGTGTCGAGCTGGATGCGCCGGCCGTCCTTCGCGAGGGCGTACGGCGCCAGTTCGCGGGTGGCGGTGTAGCCATCGGCGAAGGCGGGCCGCTCGCCGCTGTGCAGCAGCAGGTCGCAGCGACGCGGCCACGGCTCGCGCAGGGGGCCGGCGGGCAGCAGCCAGCCGTTGCCGACACCGCGGTCGTCGAACACGCAGATCTCGATCTCGCGCGCCAGCGCCAGATGCTGCAGGCCGTCGTCGCTGACGATGACCTGCATGGCCGGGTGTTGTTCGAGCAGGGCGCGTGCGGCCTCGATGCGCTGCCGGGCCACGAAGACGGGCGCGCCGGTGGCGTGGTGGATCAGCGCGGGTTCGTCGCCGACGTCCTGCGGATCGCTGTCGGCCCGGACTTCACGGCAGTCCTCGGTGCGGCGGCCGTAACCACGCGACACCACCCCCACCCGCAGGCCACGCGCCTGAAGATGGCGCACGACGGCCATGACGACCGGCGTCTTGCCGGCACCACCCGCGATCACATTGCCGACCACGATCACGGGAACCGGCACACGCTCGGTTTTCTGCCAACCCCATCGGTAGAAGGCGCGCCGCAGCGCGAAGAGGGCGCCGTAGACCTGCGACAGCGGCCACAGCAGGCAGGCCAGCGCACCGCGGCGCAGCCAGGCATCCTGCAGCCGCGCGCTGGTCGACACTCAGTGACCGGCCTGGGCCGTCGACTGGGCGGCGAAGGTGATCTGCATCAGGCCGGCGCGGCGCGCAGCCTCCATCACCGTCACCACGGCCTGGTGCGGGCTGGCGGCATCGGCGCTGATGATCACGACGCTGTCCTTGCCGCCGGTGGCGGCGGCGCCGAGCGCGGCGGCCACGGTGTCGACGCTGCGGTCCGCCAGCGGCGACTTGTTGATCACGTAGCGGCCGTCGGCCGACACCGCCACGATCACCTCTTTCGGGTAGTCGCGCTGGGCGTCGACGTCCGCGGTCGGCAGCCGCAGCTGCATCTCGGTGAACTTGCTGTAGGTGGTCGACAACATCAGGAAGATCAGCACGACCAGCAGCACGTCGATGAACGGGATCAGGTTGATCTCCGGCTCGTCGCGCGCGCCGTGGCGAAACTGCATGCGGCCCCGAGTCATAGGCTCACCCCCAGGCTGCGCGCACTTCGTGTCGCTACGCCAACCCCCTTCCGGGGGCGACACCTGCGGCCCGGCGAAGCCGGTTCCGCGGTGTCCCTGGTGTGACGGCCGTCGGTTGCTGCGATGGCCGTCATTTGCGAAGTGCGTTCAAGTGGCGCGCGAAGCGCTCGCCCGAGAGTTCGAGGTTCAGCAGGTACTCGTCGACGCGGCTGCGGAAGTAGCGCCAGAAGATCAGTGTCGGAATGGCCACGATCAGGCCGAAGGCCGTGTTGTACAGCGCGATCGAGATGCCGTGCGCCAATTGCGCCGGGTTGCCCGAACCGACGGCACCGCTGCCGGGCGACTGCGAGCCGAAGATCTCGATCATGCCGATCACCGTGCCCAGCAGGCCGAGCAGCGGCGCCGCCGAGGCGATGGTGGCCAGCGCCGGCAGGTAACGTTCAAGCTTGTGCGCCACGGTGCGGCCCGAGGCCTCCATGGCGGCGCGCAGGTCTTCTTCGGTGCAGCGCGGGTTGGCGTTCAGCGCGCGCAGGCCGGCGGCCAGCACCTGGCCGAGCATCGAGTTGCTTTCCAGTTTTGTCACGACGTCGGGGCCGGGAACCGCGCCGCGCGACACGGTGATGGTCTCGTCCAGCAGCTTCGGCGGCAGGACCTTGACGGTCTTGAGGCTGGTGAAACGTTCAATGACCAGCGCGAGTGCGATGACCGAACAGGCGAGCAATGGCCAGATTGGCCAGCCCGCGGCAACAATGATGGAAAACAAGAAAATCCTCCGGCCCGTAGACTGCAAATGCGCGGCGATTATCCACCGAGCCACCATCGGCTCGCGGCTTGTTTGCGTGTCGGCAAGGACGCACAGATTCTGTGGATAACTTTGTGATTAACCCATCGCGCAATGTCTCCGAACCCGCATGGGACGGGCTTTCCGTTAGATCGATTGAATTTTGAGCAGCACTTTTTTTAATGAAATCAACAGCTTGCACGAGAACTCGTGCATCTGTTCCACCATACCCCTCCAAAGTGGGGGGCGCGACGCCCGTTGTGGAAGAGTGGCGCTCGGAGGCGGAGGGGCGCGATGAGCTTCAGGGAGCCGAATGCCGCGCCCGGGCCGCGCGTGTGGGCCGTGGGCGCGCTGTGCCGCGCGGTGGCCGATGCGCTCGATGCGCACTTCAACCCGGTCTCGGTGCGCGGGGAAATCTCCGGTTTCTCGCGTGCATCGAGCGGTCATTGCTATTTCTCGCTCAAGGACGAATCCGGCCAGCTGCGCTGCGCGATGTTCCGTCGCGCGGCGAGTCTGCTCGACTTCACGCCGCGCGACGGCGACCAGGTCGAAGTGCGCGGCCGGCTGGCGGTGTACGAACCGCGCGGCGATCTGCAACTGGTGGTCGAAAGCCTGCGGCGCGCGGGGCAGGGCGCGCTGTTCGAGCAGTTCCTGCAGCGCAAGGCACGCCTCGAGGCCGAAGGTCTGTTCGACCCGGCGCGCAAACGCGCGCTGCCCTCCATGCCGCGTGCCGTGGGCGTTGTCACCTCGCTGGGGGCTGCGGCGCTGCATGACGTCGTGACCGCGCTGCGGCGGCGTGTGCCACATATTCCCGTGGTGCTGGCGCCGTCGGCGGTGCAGGGGGCCAGTGCGCCGGCCGAACTGGTGCGCGCCTTGCAGTCGCTGTACACGCTGGAGCCGGCCGTCGACGTGATCCTGCTGGTGCGCGGGGGTGGCTCGATCGAGGACCTCTGGGCCTTCAACGACGAAATGCTGGCGCGCACCATCGTGCAGAGTCCCGTGCCGGTGATCAGCGGCGTGGGGCACGAAACCGATTTCACCATCGCCGACTTCTGCGCCGACCTGCGCGCGCCGACGCCCACGGCCGCCGCCGAACTCGTCAGCGCGCCGCGCGACCTGTGGCTCGGCGCGCTCGACCTGCTCGACGAACGGCTCGGTGACGCGCTGGGCGGGCGGCTCGATGTGCTTGGCCAACGGCTGGACCAGGCGGCCGCGCGGCTGGGCCGCCCGTCGGGCCTGGTCGCGCGCCAGCAGTTGCGGCTGGCGCACCACGCGCAGCGGTTGCATTACGCGGTGCTGTCGCGTCGGGAGCGATTGGCGCAGGTGCCGCAGGCCATCGCCACCGATTTCTCCGCGAAGTTCGCGCGTTCGCTGACGCAGCGGCGCGAGCGACTCGAGCGCGTGGCCCTGCGCCTGCGGCTGCTCGACCCCGCCCTGGTGCTGCAGCGCGGCTACGCCTTGCTGACCGACGGCGAAGGCCGCGCGGTCGTCAGCGCAGGCAGCCTGCAGGCCGGCGATGCCGTGGTCGCACGCCTTTCCGATGGCTCGGTCGACCTGACCGTGACGCCCGGCGGCGCGACGGGAACACGTCTGACGCCGCCCCCCTGATTACTTCCTAGAATCCTTCATTCCCCACAACCAACCCACGAGAAAAAACCATGGAACATGTGCTCCCACCCCTGCCGTACGCCATCGACGCGCTGGCCCCCGAGTATTCGAAGGAAACGCTCGAGTACCACCACGGCAAGCACCACAACGCCTACGTGGTGAACCTGAACAACCTGCAAAAGGGCACCGAGTTCGAAGCGATGACGCTCGAAGAGATCGTCAAGAAGTCCAGCGGCGGCATCTACAACAACGCCGCGCAGATCTGGAACCACACCTTCTTCTGGAACTGCATGAAGCCGCAAGGCGGCGGCGCACCCACCGGCGCGCTGGCCAAGGCCATCGACGCCAAGTGGGGCAGCTACGACGCCTTCAAGGAAGCTTTCGTGAAGTCGGCCGTGGGCAACTTCGGCTCGGGCTGGACGTGGCTCGTGAAGAAGGCCGACGGTTCGGTGGACATCGTGAACACCGGCGCCGCCGGCACGCCGCTGACCACCGCCGACACCGCGCTGCTGACGGTGGACGTGTGGGAACACGCGTACTACATCGACTACCGCAACCTGCGCCCGAAGTTCGTCGAGACCTTCCTGGCCAAGCTGGCCAACTGGGACTTCGCGGCGAAGAACTTCGGCTGAAGCCGGACCTGGCGCTTGCCATGAAAAAAGCCGACCTGCGGGTCGGCTTTTTTACGCGCGCCGAGTTGCTCAGCGCTTGGCGGCCGGGAAGAGCTCGCCGCCGAGCTTGGCACCCTTCTTGATGTTCTTCTTGGCGAACCAGCCCTGGTTCATCTCGAGCACGTAGCGCACCGGCTCCTCGGAGCAGTGCGAGTTCTCGGTCATCGGCTGCATGTCGACCAGGTTGACGATGCGGCCGTCGTCGGCCACGAAGGCGGCGGTCAGCGGCAGCAGGGTGTTGCGCATCCAGAAGCACTGCGTGGCCGGCTGCTCGAAGACGAAGATCATGCCTTCGGCCTGCGGCATCGTCTTGCGGAACATCAGGCCGATCTCGCGTTCGCGGGGCGATTGCGCCACTTGCGCATCGATCTTGTAGAGGCCGACCGACAACTGCGTGCGTGCCAGATCGGTTTGGGGTTGCGGTTGGATTTGCTGCTGCGCGTGGGCCGGCGCCAGGAAGGACGCGGACACCAGAAGCAGCGCGGCGAGACGCTGAAACATCGGATGACTCTTTCGGGGCGGCGACACACGAGGTCGGCCCGTGACCAATAAAAATGCCCGCTGAAGCGGGCATTGCCGGGAGCTTGAAAGCTTACACCTTCTTGGCGGCGGCCGCGTGGGCCTTGGAGACGTGGCGCACCTTGTGCTTCTTGACCGTGTGCTTGGCCTTGGCCTTGTGGACGGCGGGAGCGGCCGGCGCTGCGGGAGCGGGTTCGGCGGCTTGGGCGAATGCACCGGCTGCGAAGAGGCCGGCGACCAGGGCTGCGATCAGCTTGTTCATGAGAAATCCTTTGAGATTGTTGATATGGATCACCTCCCTGCGGAAGGCCTCCATTCAACGGACCTCAAGAACCCCGGTTGACAGTGGTTGAACAAAACTGCGAACGAAAAAAAGCGCTCCGGAGAGCGCTTTTCTTAGGGGGCAGACCAGCTTACTTGGCGCCGGGCATGTCAGGCGTGCCGCCTTGGGTGGCCTTGCGCTTCACGCTGCCGTCCTTGTTGCGGCGACGATCGTCGCGGGTCTTGGCGCGCTTTTCGCCAGCAACGCCAGCCTTGTCGGCACCGAAGGCGCCGCCTTCAGGCGTCTTGGCGATGTCGCCAGCAGCGGGAGCCACTTGACCAGCGGGCTTGGCTTCCTTCTTGGCTTCAGCGCGAGCTTGCGGCTTGCTGTTGGTCGCGTTGCCTTGTTCGGGCGTGGTACCGGCCGGGTTCTGGGCGTACGCGCCAGCGGCGAACAGGCCAGCGATCATGACTGCGAGAAGTTTGCTCATTGATGATTCCTCTATCGAGAATTGGTTGGAAACGCCTCCCGGCGAGCAGAAGGTCAGCCAGTAACGGGCTCTATCGCCCTACGGTTGACAATTGTCCGCTGATGGGTTGCGTCTAAAATGTACAGCGATTTGTTAGCGCGCTGTACAGCGATTCTCCCTCGCTGTCTGAATTCGCAGACAGTCGTTCGAATTACGTCACTCCCGGAGTCAAGCCCCCTCATGTCCAGCTATCAGCACATCAAAGTCCCGACCGAAGGCCAGAAGATCACGGTCAACGCTGACAATTCGCTCAATGTGCCCGATCAGCCGATCATTCCGTTCATCGAAGGCGACGGCACCGGGCTGGACATCACGCCGGTGATGCTCAAGGTGGTGGACGCCGCAGTGGCCAAGGCCTACGGCGGCAAGAAGAAGATCCACTGGATGGAGGTCTACGCCGGCGAGAAGTCGACCAAGGTCTACGGCCCCGACGTCTGGCTCCCCGAGGAAACCCTGCATGCCGTGCGCGACTACGTGGTGTCCATCAAGGGCCCGCTGACCACGCCCGTCGGCGGCGGCATCCGCTCGCTGAATGTGGCGCTGCGCCAGGAACTCGACCTGTACGTCTGCCTGCGGCCCATCCAGTATTTCGAGGGCGTGCCCAGCCCGGTGCGCGAGCCGCACAAGACCAACATGGTCATCTTCCGCGAGAACTCGGAAGACATCTACGCCGGCATCGAGTTCGAAGCCGAAAGCGACAAGGCCAAGAAGCTCATCAAGTTCCTGCAGGACGAGATGGGCGTCAAGAAGATCCGCTTCCCCAACACCTCGGGCATCGGCGTCAAACCGGTTTCGCGCGAAGGCACCGAGCGCCTCGTGCGCAAGGCCTTCCAGTACGCCATCGACAACGACAAGCCCAGCGTGACCCTGGTCCACAAGGGCAACATCATGAAGTTCACCGAAGGTGGCTTCCGTGACTGGGGCTACAACCTGGCCGCCAAGGAATTCGGCGCCGAGCTGATCGACGGCGGCCCTTGGATGAAGTTCAAGAACCCCAAGACGGGCAAGGAAATCACCGTCAAGGACAGCATCGCCGACGCGTTCCTGCAGCAGATCCTGTTGCGTCCCGCCGAATACAGCGTGATCGCCACGCTGAACCTCAACGGCGACTACGTGTCCGACGCACTGGCCGCACAGGTCGGCGGCATCGGCATCGCACCGGGCGCGAACCTGAGCGACACCGTCGCCATGTTCGAAGCCACCCACGGTACGGCCCCCAAGTACGCCGGCAAGGACTATGTGAACCCGGGTTCCGAAATCCTGTCCGCCGAAATGATGCTGCGCCACATGGGCTGGACCGAAGCGGCCGACCTGATCATCAGTTCGATGGAAAAGTCGATTGCCAGCAAGAAGGTCACCTACGACTTCGCGCGCCTGATGGACGGTGCGACGCAGGTGAGCTGCTCCGGTTTTGGCCAAGTGATGATCGACAACATGTAATTGCAAGCACTGACGTCGACAAGCGTCAGGCCCACGCCAAGCCCTCGAGCTTCCGAAAGGACTCGAGGGTTTTTTCTTGCCTGTCGCATCCTCGATATCGTTATGGAAATACCTCCTTTGTCTTCCGAACGTAAGGAGCCACGGACAAACATCACAGATCGAGAGGCAGCTTCCTGCGTTTAACTATTGGTAGAAACTGTGCTGTGTTTGCCTTGCGGCAAGCCGCCAGAATCGCGCCCATTCCAAGAAGCATAGGGGGTGCAAAGTGGGGAAAAAGAACGCGGGAATCGGCGCGACAACATCGGTGGTCGCAGATGGTCCGATCGAACAAGGCGTGCGCGCTGCACGGCAGATCGCGCAATGACGATCTCTCGGCGAGCGCTGTTCGGCAAGCTCAACCTCACCTTGTTTCGCGGCATCGAATCCGCCACCGCCTTTGCCAAGCTGCGCGGCAATCCCTATGTCGAACTGACGCACTGGATTCACCAGCTCTGGCAGCTCAACGACAGCGATCTGCACCGCATCTGCCGGCACTACCAGATCGACGCGCAAGCCATCGAGAAAGACTTCGCATCGGCCTTGTCCAGCTTGCCATCCGGTGCCACCTCGCTGACCGATTTTTCCAGTCACATCGAAGCCGCCATCGAGCGCGCGTGGGTACTCTCGAGCCTTGAGTTCGGCGCGCATTGCGTGCGTGGTGCGTGGCTGCTTGCTGCGCTGCTTCAGACGCCGGACCTGCGGCGCGTGCTTCTTGGCATCTCGCCTGCATTCCAGAGAATCCCAGCAGACCAACTGACGGAGGCCATCGGTGCCATCGTGGCCGGCTCCCCCGAAGGGCAGGAAGGACCGCACGATGGCTCCGGTCTGCCATCAGCGCTGCCCGGAGAAGCCAGCGCCGCGCTCGCGGATGCGGCGTCGGACGGAAAGTCGGCGTTGCGGCGCTACTGCACGGATCTGACCGAGCGCGCATCTCAAGGGCAGATCGATCCGGTCATCGGGCGCGGACACGAGATCCGCACGATGGTCGACATCCTGCTGCGTCGCCGTCAGAACAATCCCTTGCTCACAGGAGATGCGGGCGTCGGCAAGACGGCGGTGGTCGAGGGGCTCGCGTTGGCCATCGCGCAAGGCGAGGTTCCTCCCGATCTGAAGAACTGCCGCCTGTGGAGCCTCGATGTCGGAGCCCTGTTGGCCGGCGCAAGCATGCGCGGGGAGTTCGAGTCCCGCCTCAAGGCCCTGCTGGAAGAGGCGGGCAAGTCGGTGCAGCCCGTCATCCTCTTCATCGACGAGGTCCACACCTTGGTCGGTGCAGGCGGGCAATCTGGCACCGGCGATGCCGCCAACCTGCTCAAGCCAGCGCTTGCACGAGGAACCTTGCGCACGATCGGTGCCACCACCTGGAGCGAGTACAAGCGCCACATCGAGAAAGACCCGGCGCTGACGCGACGCTTTCAGACGCTGCAGGTGGCAGAGCCCGACGAGATTGCTGCGATCGAGATGGTGCGTGGCCTTGTCGCCACCTTTGCCGAGCACCACGGCGTGCTCGTGCTCGATGAGGCTGTGCGCGCTGCTGTGACGCTGTCGCATCGCTACATCCCTGCACGCCAGCTGCCCGACAAGGCGATCAGTCTCCTGGACACCGCATGTGCGCGCGTTGCCATGTCGCTTCACGCGCCGCCGTCTGAAGTCGAGCAATGGCGGCACCGCATCGCGGCCCTCCAGGTCGAGCTCGAACTGCTGGGTCAGGAGGGTGTCGTTGCCCAGGGGAGTGATGCGAGAGCGCTGCGCCTCGACGCCGCCCGATCTCAACTCGATGCCGCGCAGCAGGCGTTGACCCTGCACGAAGTGCGATGGCAAGACGAGCTTGCACTGGTTCGCACGATTCATGGATTGAGGACAAAGAAGAGGGAGGAGGCGAAAGAGCTGAGCTGCGCCGAGGGGAATGCACCCTCGGCGCAGCTGGAGGCCCTCGAACTCGAGCTTGCCGCGCACCAGAAGGAGTTGCCTCTGATTTTTCCCCAGGTGGACGAGGCCGTGGTTGCGGGCATCGTGGCCGACTGGACGGGGATTCCCGTAGGTCGGATGGTCACCGACGAAGTCGCGGCGGTCGTTGCGCTTCAATCACGGCTGGAAGCGCGCGTGATCGGCCAGGGGCCTGCGCTCGCGGCGATCGCAGAGCGCATGCAGACGGCGCGGGCGCGCCTGACGGATCCGAACAAGCCGGTGGGTGTGTTCCTGCTGGCCGGCCCTTCGGGTGTGGGCAAGACAAAAACGGCATTGGCATTGGCCGAAGCCATGTATGGCGGTGAGCAGAACCTCATCACCATCAACATGAGCGAGTTCCAGGAGTCGCACACGGTGTCGACCTTGAAAGGCGCGCCCCCGGGTTATGTCGGCTACGGCGAAGGTGGCGTGCTTACGGAGGCCGTGCGCCGAAAGCCCTACAGCACGATCCTGCTCGATGAGGTGGAAAAGGCCCACCCGGATGTGCACGAGATCTTCTATCAGGTGTTCGACAAGGGGTGGATGGAAGATGGGGAAGGGCGTCGTGTCGATTTCCGAAACACCACGATCCTGTTGACGAGCAACACCGGTGCTGAACTCATCACCGCTCTGAGTGAAGACCCCTTGCTGACGCCCGATGTCGAGGCCCTGCGCGATGCACTCCAGCCGGCGCTGCGAACGGTCTTTCCTGCGGCCTTCCTTGGCCGGTTGACCGTCGTGCCTTACCTGCCCTTGGCCCCGGACGCACTGCGCGACATCGTGAGCTTGCACCTGGATCGGGTGGTCGAGCGCATGCATGCGCAGCATGACATTGCGCTGGACTACACGCCTGCGCTGCTCAATGAAATCGTTAGCCACTGCGGTGCCTACGAAACCGGGGCTCGCCGTCTGATCGGCTTCATCGAACAACGTCTCCTGCCGATTCTTTCCCGGCAATGGCTGGATGCCCTTCAAGCGCGGCAAAAGATCCGGCGCATGACTGCCGACGTGAAGCCGAGCGACAGCGCCAACCCGGCCTTGCAAGGAGGAGGCGCCATCGTCTGTCACACCGAGTTCGCCTGAGTCCAGCGAGCCACCTCGTTGGCGCAGGAGATGCGTCGTTGCCTCCGAAAAGGCGCGATGCCAGGTTCTTGTCTGTCTTTTTTCACCAGGGAGTTTTCATGGCCACCAACAACAACAGCAGTCAGAAGTTCATTGCCCGCAACAGGGCACCACGTGTGCAGATCGAGTACGACGTGGAAATCTACGGGTCCGAGAAGAAGATCGAATTGCCTTTCGTGATGGGCGTCTTGTCCGATCTGTCCGGCAAGCCGGCGCAGGCATTGCCTCCTGTGCCCGAGAGAAAGTTCCTCGATATCGACATCGACAACTTCGACGAGCGAATGAAGGCCATCCAGCCGCGCGTGGCATTCGCCGTGCCCAACACGCTGACGGGCGAAGGCCAGCTCATGGTCGACATCACCTTCGAGAGCATCGAAGACTTCTCGCCAGCCGCTGTCGCACGAAAGGTAGAGCCACTCAGCAAGCTCCTCGAAGCCCGCACGCAGTTGGCCAACCTGCAGACCTACATGGACGGAAAGGCGGGGGCCGAAAGCCTCGTCAACAAGCTGCTTCAAGACCCTTCGCTGATGAAGTCGCTGGCGAAATCCGCCAAACCCCGCACCGACGACCTAGACGGCGCACCTGCGTCCGATTCCGCCGCGTGACATTCAGACCAAGGAACTTCAGATGACCACCCTCATGGACAACGTGCTCGAGGCGCCCGAGGCGACGCGCTACACCGACCCCACCGACTTCTCGGCCCTGCTCGACAAGGAATTCAAGCCCAAGACCGACGAAGCGCGCGATGCCGTCGAGGCGGCCGTCAGGACACTGGCAGAGCAGGCGCTCGTCAACGCCGCAACGATGACTGACGATGCCTACAGCAGCATCGAAGCCATCATTGCCGAGATCGACCGCAAGCTGTCGGAGCAGATCAACCTCGTGCTCCACAAGGAAGACTTCCAGAAGATCGAGTCGGCCTGGCGAGGCATGCACCATCTGGTCTACAACACCGAGACGGACGAGAAGCTCAAGATCCGCTTCATGGACGTCTCCAAGGACGAAGTCCGTCGCACGCTGCGTCGCCACAAGGGAATCGCTTGGGACCAGAGCCCGATCTTCAAGCGCATCTATGAAGAGGAGTACGGCCAGCTCGGCGGCGAGCCCTACGGGTGCCTGGTGGCCGACTACTACTTCGACCACACGCCGCCCGATGTCGAGCTGTTGGGGGCAATTGCCAAGGTCTCTGCAGCATCTCACGCGCCGTTCATCGCCGGATCGGCGCCCTCGTTGCTCGGCATGGAGTCGTGGCAAGAGCTTGCGAATCCGCGCGACCTCGCAAAGATCACGTCGAACCTCGAGCACGCACCGTGGAACTCGCTGCGAAACACCGAGGACTCCCGCTACGTTGGTCTGGCAATGCCTCGATTCCTGGCCCGGTTGCCTTATGGCGTGAAAACCAATCCTGTCGACGAATTCGACTTCGAAGAGGAAACCGAAGGCGCCGATCACCGCAACTACGTATGGAGCAATGCGGCCTATGCCATGGCGGTCAACATCAACCGCAGCTTCAAGCTCTACGGCTGGTGCACGATGATCCGCGGCGTGGAGTCGGGTGGCACCGTCGAGAACTTGCCGTGCCACACCTTCCCGACCGACGACGGCGGCTTCGACATGAAGTGTCCGACCGAAATCGCGATCTCCGACCGCCGCGAGGCTGAGCTTGCGAAAGCCGGACTGATTCCGCTGGTGCATCGAAAGAACACCGACCATGCCGCGTTCATCGGTGCCCAGTCGCTCCAGAAGCCACAGGAGTACATGGACCCGGACGCGACCGCCAATGCCAACCTGTCCGCACGGCTGCCGTATCTTTTCGCCAGCACGCGGTTCGCGCACTACCTGAAGTGCATCTTGCGCGACAAGATCGGCTCCTTCAAGGAGCGCGACGAAATGCAGCGCTGGTTGAACGAATGGATCATGCATTACGTCGACGCCGATCCTGCGAATTCGTCCCAGGAAACCAAGGCCCGGCGACCCCTCGCGGCTGCCGAAGTCGTGGTGGAGGACGTCGAAGGCAATCCGGGCTACTACAGCGCGAAGTTCTTCCTGCGTCCGCATTTCCAGCTCGAAGGCCTGACCGTTTCTCTGCGTCTGGTTGCAAAGCTGCCGTCGCTCAAGGAAGCGGCCTGACACCCGGCTGCCATCGAATTGTTCGAGGAAGTGGCGCGCAGACGCCACGGCATTTCCAAGGACGCGCCATCAAGAGCGCTCGTGCATTCGTCATTTACCGACAAATTCAAACACAGGGAGTTTTCTCATGTCACAAGACATTTTTCTGAAGATCAACGGCATCGAAGGCGAATCGCAGGATTCGGACCACAAGAACGAGATCGAGGTTCTGGCCTTCAACTGGAAAGCCTTCCAGGAATCCACCATGCACGCCGGCTCGGGCGGCGGCGCAGGCAAGGCGACGGTCGAAGACCTCGAGTTCGACCACTACATCGACCGTTCGAGTCCCAACCTCATGAAGTACTGCCTGACCGGCAAGCACGTGCAGGAGGCCAAGCTCACGGTTCGCAAGGCCGGCGGCAATCCGCTGGAGTACCTGAAGTTCACCTTCTCCGACGTGATCATCACCTCGATCCAACCCTTCGGCTCGAACTCGGACGAGATGCGTGTCAAGGAGCGCGTGCGCCTTTCCTTCTCCAAGATCAAGCAGGAGTACTCCGTGCAGAACGCCCAAGGCGGCAGCGGTGGTGCCGTCACTGCAGGCTACGACATCAAGGGCAACAAGGAGTCCTGAAGCCTTCGCTTCGCCCCGGATCCGTCCGGGGCTTTTCGACTTCGGTTCGCGCAAGGGGGTTGAGGAGGCGCGAATCGAAGTCGGTTCTTTTGCGTTCCTTTTTTCAGTTTGATTCCCACATGAATCTCGACATGCCAGGGCTGTGCCAGAGTGTTGCGTCCCGACGCGGGTTGTCCAGGTGGATGTCGCGTCCCGGATCTCCATGCCTTTGGGGCTTTGCATTGGCAGTTGCATTGGCAGGGCCTTCGCCGGCATATGCGCAGTTCTCACACCCAAGAGAGCAAACCAAGCTCGATATCACGGTCACTGCGGAAGCCGGTGTCAACCCGGACGACAAGGGGAGGGCGGCACCCATCATGGTCCGCATCTACGAACTCAAGTCGGAGGCAACCTTCGAATCGGCCGATTACTTCTCGCTGCACAACAGCGACAAGACCGTGATGGGCGCCGACCTTCTGGTGCGCGATGAGTTCATCCTGCGACCCGGAGAGGCCAAGAAGATCCGGCGCATGTCGCACCCCGAGCTCGCCGCGATCGGCGTGATCGCCGGCTATCGGGAGCTTGCACAAAGCGAGTGGCGCCTTGTGCAGAAAGTCGATCCCGCCCCCGAGTCCGCCTGGTATCGCACCGTCATCCCCGCCAACAAGGTCAAGCTGGAGATCGCCCTTCAAGGCAAGGGCATCCAGCTGACGCCCATCAAGTAGCACGTCTGCGGCCCGAAAGCACAACGATCGAATCCATGAGCTGGTACAACAAAGTCGCCTGGAGCGAAGGGCTCTTCCTGCGTCCGCAGCTGTTTCAACAGCAGGAGCGCTACCTCGAACACCTGGCGCACAAGCGTGCCGCCTCGTTGACTCCCTTTTACTGGGGGTTCAACCACTACAGCATCGATGCGGAGTCGCTCTCACTGGGCAAGCTGGTGCTGGCCAGCGCGGCCGGGATCTTCTCGGATGGCACGCCCTTCGATGCACCAGGCCAGACGCTGCCGCCAGCGCCGCTCACGATCTTGCCGGAGCATCTGGAGCAAATCATTCACCTGGCGGTGCCGATCCGGACGCCCAACGGAGAAGAAACGACGTTCGATGACGCCGGCATCTCAGCGTCGTCATTGGCCCGGTTTTCGGTGTTCGATGCGGAGCTGCGCGATGCCAACTCGATCGGACAGGGGGCAAAGACCGTGCAACTGTCGCGTCTGCGCCTGCGTCTCCTTCCGCAACGCGAACTGACCGATGCCTGGATCGGCTTGCCGCTCGCCAAGGTGACGGTGCTGCGCTCGGACGGAAGCATCGCCGTCGACCCTCACCTGATTCCGCCGGTAGCCGGCTATGGCGCAAGCCCCTTGCTGGCGGACTGGATCACCAATCTGCACGGCTTGTGCAAGCTGCGCGCGCAATCGTTGGCCGCCCGACTGAGTGGCAACGATGGCAAGTCCAGCGAAGCCGCCGAAGTGTCCGACTTCCTGCTGCTTCAGATCCTCAATCGCTACGAGCCCATGCTCGAGCACTGGCTTCGGGTGCGTGAGACCTCTCCAGAGATGCTCTACACCGCCTTGCGCACGTTGAGCGGGGAGCTGGCCACCTTCGTTCGCGGAACCACCCGTCGTCCGCAACCGCATCCTGCCTATCAACACCTCGACCCGTACCTCTCCTTCAGGGAGTTGATCGGGGATGTGCAAGCCTTGCTGAACGACGTGCTCGTGCGAAGCGCCCAGAGCATCCCCTTGGCGTCAAGACCCAATGGTGTGCGCGTTGCGAGCGTCGAGCCCGCGGAGTTGCAGGGCTTCTCCAGCCTGGTGTTTGCGGTCGCGGCGCACACGCCGCCGGAACAGTTGGCGAGCCAGTTTCCCGCTCGCTGCAAGGTGGGACCGAGCGACAGGTTGACCGAGCTCATTCGATCCCATCTGCCGGGCATACCGCTGCAGACCTTGCCCGTTCCGCCGCGTCAGATTCCCTTCAATGCAGGCTTTGTCTATTTCCAGATCGACCCTCGTGGTCCGCTGTGGGAACACATGGTCAAGCATGGTGGGCTGGCGCTGCATGTCGCGGGCGAGTTTCCGGGGTTGCGCATGGAACTATGGGGCGTGAGGGAAAAATGAATCCCCTGAAATTTCCGACCCGTTTGTACGAAGGGGTCCTCTACGAGATCAAGAAGGGCGCCGAGCTCGCACTGTCGCATGGGCCTTTGCGATCGGGCAAGGGGATGGTGAGCGGAATGATTGCACTGGTGCTGGCCAACTTCAGCATGCTGGGCGTGTTGTTGTTCCAGTTTCCGGATTTCCTCAGCACACCCAAGGTGCGTGAGTACCTGAGCTTCGATGTGATGCGAATCGTGTTGCTGGGCGCGATGGCATTGTGCGGAACCTTGGCGTTGTTCAACGTTGTCTTCGGGCGGGTGCGACGCCTGTCTGCATGGGCATTGCTCTGGTTGGCCGTGGCCGTCGTGGGGTCAAAGTTGGGCGTCAGTGCAACGGGCAATGGCTGGCTTCCTGTTGCGGGGCAGTTGGCCGTTGTTCCCTATCTGGGGGTTGACTGGCTGATCTTCGATTTGCTGGCGACAACCCTGCTTTTCACCACGATCGAAAAGCTTCGGCCCCTGAAGCCCGAAATGCCCGTTTTCAGGAAAGACTGGCAGACCGACTTCATGTACTTCGTCACAGGCCACTTGCTCATTGGCGTGACGTTGTTTCTCGTCTATGCCGTCTTGTATGGCGTGAGTGGTGCACTTGCCGATCTCAATCCCGCCGCACAGGGCACATTGCGCGGCTGGGTCCGACAGCTTCCGTTCGGCTACGCACTGCTCCTGCTTTTGCTGATCACCGACTTCGGACGGTACTGGCTGCATCGCTTCTATCACGAGACAGCTATCGGATGGCGACTGCACGCGATCCATCACAGCGCCGAACACATGGACTGGATCTCGGGAAGCCGGACCCATGGCGTGGAAACGGTGATCTCGACGGTGGTGATCCTGGCGCCAGCGTTCTTGCTTGGCTTTTCACAGAGCGTGATCAACGTCTACGTCCTGATCGCGGGCGTGCAGGCCGTGTTCAACCACACCAACGCATCGGTGCGGCTGGGGCCCCTGCGCTATCTCATCGTGACACCGAACTTTCACCATTGGCATCACAGCCGAGACGCGGAAGGCCTGGACCGATGCTATGCCGCGCACTTTGCGTTCTGGGACTACCTGTTCGGTACGGCGGTCAAAGCCGACAAGAACAAGATCTGGCCGGATGGCTACGGGGTCGTCGGCGACTACGTACCGCGAGGGTTCTGGGCGCAGCAACTGCATCCGATCCGATGGTCGGGGCGGTGGGTCGATGCGCACGGCGTCGAGCACAGAGAGAACCGTTGATCGGAGGCGCAAATGACCACACCCATCACCAGCCTCCAGAAAGAGTACATCCGATTGCTCGACGGCAGCTCGGCCGCGATGACCATCGCCGGTGCGCACATGGCCTCGGGCGCCTTCGTCGGCGTGTCCTGGAAGAACCTGACCTTTGTCGGATGCGACTTCGCAGGGGACGGCAACATCAAGCTGGCGTCGATGTCGGGCTGCAAGTTCATCGACTGCCGGTTTCTGGCACCCCATCACGACTTCGGCGTGATGACCGATGTGAGCTTCACCCAATGCAGTTCGGCCGGGCGTTCGATCGTCTGTGGGGGCGATGGAAGCACCGGCGTCCTGTTTCAGGCGTGCAGCTTTGACGGCGGAAGTTCTGCACCCGCGGCGCACGAAGGCGTGGGGTGCTTGGGGGAGGTCACCTTTCGCAATTGCACAGGTCGCGGCGAAGTGCTGGTGGCCGGCACCCGTCTGACCATCGACAACTGTCGGTTCGACCACATGACCTTCGCCATCGGCCGCCAGCGTCGGCGCGGGACACCGCTGGCGGCCACCGTCCTGATCGACAACTCGCAGGGCTCCGGCGTGTGGCGAATGGTCGACTGCCGCATGAAGACCAGCCACATCCAGAACAGCAGCTTCGAGCAGATCGTCAACGACAGCTCCGAGTGCGAGGCCTGAGCAGGCTTCGCTTTTCCATCGGGCTCGGCCCGTTCATTTTTCCAACGCTCCAATGCTCTACAAAGAAGAATTCAACGAGACGCCTGCGGGAGGTGGTGGAACCGACCCGCGCGACGGATCTGGTGATGGCGAACTGTTCGGCGAGTCGGCCGATGTCGCGCATCTGGTGTCCGAGTCCTCGACGCAGGAGCGCCTGACCGCGGTAGCCGCGGCTCAGAATCCTTTGCTGGAGGCGGCCCAGCCCTTGCTGCGGGCCCTGGCAGACATGCCCGCTGCGCTGGAAAGCGACGGCGTGGCGTTGTTCCATCAGTTGCTCGAGCGCGAGGTGGCCGCTTTCCAATCCATCTGCACCACTGCGCAGGTCCGGCACGAACATGTGGTGGCCGCGAGCTACGCGCTGTGCACTGCGCTCGACGAAGCGGCCAACAGCACGCCGTGGGGCGGCGGGCAGGGCGGAGAGGCCGGTATCTGGGCTGGCCAACAGCTGGCCGCGAAATTTCACGGCGATACCAAAGGCGGTGACAAGTTCTTCCTTCTCGTCGGCCGCCTCGCCGCGAGCCCGCAAGAGCACGTGGATCTGCTCGAAGTGCTGTACCAGATCCTCGGGCTGGGTTTCGAAGGTCGCTTCAGCACCGCGGCGAACGGGCGCCGGCAGCTTGAAACGGTTCGTCATCGGCTGTTCTCTTTGCTGGGCAACGCGCGCGGCGATGTCCCGAGCGACCTGTCGCCGCATTGGAAGGGTGTGGGGGCTGGCAAGTTTCGCTTGCTGCGCAGTGTGCCGGTGTGGGTCACTGGCTCGGTGCTGACGCTGATCCTGTTCGGCCTGTTTGCCTGGTACAAGTACCAGCTGTTGCAGTCGAGCGCCGATCTGCAGCAGCGCATTGCGGCCATCGGCCGGCTGCGTCCCCCGCCGGCGCCTCCCGTCAAGCCGCTGCGCCTGAAGGAATTGCTGGCGAGCGAAATCGAGCGAGAGACGGTGAGCGTGGACGAAGACGAGCGCCGCAGCATCGTCACCTTCAAGGGCGACGAGATGTTCGTCCCCGGTCAGGCGCGCCTCAGTGCGCGGATTCTCCCCGTGCTGGCGAAGGTGGCCGACGAGATCAACCAGGTCTCCGGCACGGTTCAGATCACCGGCCATTCGGACAACCAGCCGATTCGCACGCGCGAGTTTCCCGACAACCAGGTCCTCAGCGAGAAGCGGGCACAGGCCGTGGCCGAAGTGCTGACCGGCAAGGGCGTCGTGCCGTCGCGCATCCAGACCGAGGGGCGCGGCGCCACGGTTCCCATCGCAGACAGCACCACCGCTGCGGGGCGTGCCCGCAACCGGCGCGTCGACATCATGGTCACGCAGGGCACTGGCGTCAGCGCCAGCGCCAGCGCCAGCGCCAGCGCGGGTCCAGTGAAGCAGCCAGCCGCCGCCCCGCGCTAGACGCAAGGCAGGAATCCATCACTCATGCAATATCTCAAACAGCTCCTGGCCTTCCTGTTTTCCCGACAGATGCTGGCCTTCCTCGCGATGGTGCTGCTGGCCCTCGCGATCTGGTTCATCGGTCCGCTGCTCGCGCTGGATGGACTTCGCCCCTTCGCCTCGGTCGGGGTACGCGTGACCTTCATCGTCATGCTGCTCGTGCTCGGCCTTCTCTGGATGGTGTCGGGCCCCTACAGCCTGTTGGGCGTGGCTGCGCTGTGCCTGCTCGTATGGCATGCAGGGCCTCTGCTGGCCATCGGGGCGGCGAAGCCATTGGCGCCGCTCTGGGTGCGCACCATGGTCATCTGCACCATCCTTGTGATGTACGCGGTGTACTGGCTCTACCGTCTCTGGCAGGCCTTGCGCAACAACGACGATCTGCTCGCGAAGTTCCTGCGCTTTGGCCAGGATGCCGACCAGGACGACAGCGCGAAAGAGGAGCTCAAGACAGTCACCGCCACGGTCACCCGCGCCCTGACCCAACTGAAGGGCTTGCGTGGGCGCGGCGGGCTTCGCCGGATCCTGGAGGGCAAGCGCTACCTCTACGAACTGCCGTGGTACATGATCGTCGGCAGTCCGGGCGCGGGCAAGACGACGGCGCTCCTGAACGCCGGACTGCAGTTTCCTTTGGCGCGCCAGATGGGGCACGCGTCCAGAAGCATGGTGCTCAGGTCGGAAGGCGGCACGCTGAACAGCGACTGGTGGTTCTCGAACGAGGCCGTGTTGATCGACACGGCCGGCCGCTACACCACGCAGGAAAGCAATCCGGTCTCGGACCCCATCGAGTGGCGGGGATTTCTGGGGCTGCTGCGCAAGCACCGCACGCGCGCGCCGCTCAACGGCGTCATCGTCGCGCTCAATGCGGCCGAGCTGCTCACGATGTCCGAGATGGAACGCGCAGAGCATGCAAGCATGGTGCGAGACCGGTTGGCTGATCTGCGCCAGGAGCTCGGCATCCGCTTCCCGGTCTACGTGATCGTGACGAAGATCGATCTGCTGCGGGGCTTCAGCGAGTACTTCCAATCCCTCACCAGTGAAGGCCGCACCCAGGCTTGGGGCTTCACGTTGCCATTCCACGGCATCCAGAGCTCGCGAGCGGCAGTGCGCGACCGCGAGCCGCTGCGCGCCCAGATCGAGGCGGAGCTGGCGTTGCTCAAGGGCCGTCTGGCGGCGGGCTTGCGCGCCCGGTTGAACGAGGAATTCGACGTCGACCGCCGGAAGCGCCTGTTCGCGTTGCCCCAGGAACTGGCCGGCATGTCGGCGCTCCTGGTGCCGATGCTCGACGAGATGTTCCTGGCGTCGCGTTTCGACGGAACCCAGCTGCACGACACGCTGCGTGGTGTCTATTTCACGAGTGGCGCCCAGGCCGACCTGGAAATGCCTGCCGATGCCGGCACGCTGTTTCAGCGTCTGCAGCGCAGTCTGGGCCTGGGGGCGGGCGGCGCATCTGCGGCCGGCAACGAAGAGGGGGTCAAGCCACCGGGAAGAATGGCCTCGCCCATGCGGGGACAGCAAGGGTTCTTTCTGCAGGACCTGCTGACCAAGGTGATCATTCCCGAGGCGCATCTGGTGCGCCCCAATCTGCGCTGGGAGTTCCGCTTCCGGTTGTTGCGTCTCACCGGGCATGCGCTGGCCGTGGTGATCTTCCTGTGGCTTGCCGGCGCGCTGGCCCTGAGCTTTGGCAACAACCGCCAGTACCTGAGCGCCGTGGGCCAGCGCGCCGAAGCGCTCACCGTGCAGGTGCGCCAGTTGTTCGCCGATTTCAAGCCCGCAGGGGTTCCGGACGTGCTCAGCGGGGCGCGCGAGTTGCCGGGCTATTCGGGCCTCGACATCGACAACCCGCCCGGCAGCTTTCTCTACGGCCTCTACACGGTGCCTCCGGTGCTGGATGCGGCCAGCGATACCTACGCCCAGCTGCAGGATCACACCCTGCTTCCCTCCGTCCTGCAGCGGATGGAGAGCGTGCTGAAGCAGAGCATGAACGACGGCGATGCCAAGACCGCGTACGAGGTTTTGCGTGTCTACAAGCTGCTGCACGACAAGGAGCGCTACATGCAGGGCGGAGCGCAGGATGTACGCAACTGGGTGCTGAAAGACTGGGAGAGGGCCGACAGCGCTACCGCCTTTGGCGGCCGGGCATCGATGGTGGGGCATGTCACGGCACTGTTCTCCGGTGCCCGACCGGTGCAGTCCGCATCGCTGCCCAACGAGGCGCTAGTGCGCGCGGTACAGAACTTCCTGGACAGCAATACCTCGAGTCAGCGCGTCTATGAACGGGCCAAGGCCGCCATGCTGTCCGAGGCGCCCCAGGAGTTCACTCTGGTGCGCGCGGTCGGACCCCAAGCCGGGACCGTGTTTTCCCGCGCAGGCGGGTTGCCCCTGGAAAAAGGGGTGGCAGGCCTGTTCACCTATGACGGCTACCACGAGGTCTTCAACAAGCGCTTGCCGGAATTCGTGGTGCGGGCCCTCGACGACGATGCATGGGTCATGGGGCGCGGCGCGCAGGGCGGCGCGACCTTAGTCACGCAAATGAAAACACCAGCGCTGCTCGATGAAGCGGCCCGCAAGCTGCGCAACGATCCGCTGCTCGATGACATCCGGCGCCAGTATTTGGCGGAGTACGCCCAGCATTGGGAGTCTTTTCTCGAGTCGATCCGCACCGTGAGCGGCAGCGACACCACGGGAACGAGCCTGGGCTTCGATCTGAGCGTGCTGCGGCAGCTTGCCGCGCCGGACTCTCCGCTGGCACGGTTGGCTCGCGCGGCGGCCCGCGAGACCACCTTGTCGCGCCCGCTGGTGGTTCGCACACAGGAGGAAAAAGGCTTCCTCGACAAGGCCACCGACGAATTGAACAAGCAGACCAGCGCCATCGGCAGGAACCTCGGTATCCGGGCCGAGGAGCGGCTTGAAAAGCAGATCGTCGACAACCGCTTCGCCGCGCTGCGCGAGGTCGTCACGGGTCAGGCCGACATCGGGGTGACCAGCGCCGGCGCCGCAGCGGGCAAACCGGGGCTCGAGAACATCTCTGGGCTGCTGAACGAGTTCTACACTTTGCTGGTCGTGGCAGACACGGCGCTCACAGCCGGAAGCCTGCCTCCCGGTGGTGCCGAGGTCGGCGCCCGTTTGAAGCTGGAGGCCGGCAAATTGCCGGCGCCCTTTCGCGAGGTCCTGACGGCGCTGGCCGCAAGCGGTGGCGACAAGGTGATGCTCGGTTCCACCGGCATCCTGCGCAGCCAGGCTCAACTGCAGCTCGACCGCATCATGGGGTTGATGGCGATGCAGGTCAGCGAGCCCTGCAAGCGCGGCGTGGAAGGGCGATACCCGCTGGCCGCCGTGACGCAGGACGCGTCCATCGAAGACTTTTCGCTGGTGTTCGCTGCAGGCGGTGCGGCGGATGAGTTCTTCAACAAGCACCTCGCACCCTATGTGGACATGAGCGTGCGGCCGTGGCGTTACAAGGATCCGAATGTGGCCAATGCCATGGTCGGCATCGACGCTGCGGCAGGCAACGGCGCCGGGCTGAAGCCGGCCACTTCCGGCCCGACCCTGCTCGGTGAATTGCTCAAGCTGCTGGCCCAGAGTGGTCCGAGTCTCGATGCCTTCTACCGCGCACAGCAGATTCGCGACCTGTTCTTCCGTGACGCGGGCGGCAAGAAGCTGGCCTGGAAGATCGATCTGCGTGTGCTCGAGCTCGAGCCCAGCATCACCGAACTGGTCATCGACATCGACGGGCAGGGGCAGCGCTATGTTCATGGCCCGGTGCAGGCCTTTGCCGTGAACTGGCCGGGGCCTCGCGGCGGGTCGATGGCGGAGATCACGGCCAATCCCCGCATTTCGAACCCGACCTCGACCTTCCTGGCCCATGGGCCGTGGGCCTTGTTTCGTCTCCTGGAGAAAGGGCGCATCGTGAGCACGGCCACGCCGGGGCGACTGAGTGTGGAATATGTGTTCGACGGCCGCAGGGCGTTGATCGATGTCAGTTCGGGCAGCCAGCCGAATCCCCTCGGTAGCGATGTGCTCAAGGGCTTTCGTTGCCCTGGACGCGCAGCCTGACCCATGCGGATGTGGAGCATGCTGCGTGCCGCGTGGCACGTCACCCCGCCCGCCATCTGGGGAAAACTTCCCGGTCATGCGGATTTCGTTCGCAGCGGCGTCCGCCACGGAGAGCCGGACGCGTGGATGCCCTGGCTGGCCCAGCAGTGCCGCCATGCCGGGGCTGACGCCTCTGCACGTGCCATGGCGATTCCCGTCGCCTTCGTGCTTCCGCCAGGAACGCTGGCGTTCGCGCGGCGGCGCTTCGTGCTGGGCGTGATCGCGCCCTCCGTTGACAAGGTGGGTCGGCGCCACCCGTTGCTCGTCTATCAACTGGCGCATCCGCGCTGGACGCAGGCGCATTTCGGCGCTCAGGTGCAGGAGCCCCTGGATTGGCAGTTCTGGCTTGCGCGTGCCGTGGCCCGTCATGCCTGTGTCCAGGGGGCGGCCGATCTGCGCGTGCTGGAGCGCACGGTGCGGGCGCTGTGGCGCGCGCAACCGTCGCAGGACGGGCGTGCGGCATTGAAGGACGAGAGCAACCGCGCGCATCGGCGCCGGCAGATGCAGGCATTGCTCGAACGTTGGGCGGGGCCCGCGCTGCCGGACGATCCCGCCGCGGCGCTGCAAGGCGTTCGCTTTCTGCCATGGGCTGACTGGCCGAACCGGCTGCAGGGAGCCCGAGCGGAAATGGCGTTCTGGCAGCAGGACGCGCAAGGGCGCTTCATCGGGGCGGCCAACCGGCTGCAGAAGCTGTGGGGGGACGCACCATGATCCGCATGGAGACAGGGGAAGGCGACCCCGAAAAGACCCCGTTGCGCCTGCAACTCACGCACAGCAACGGCGAGCCACGGCGTGGCGCGTTGTCGATCCCTCCCTCCGGCGCCGGCATGGCCGATGCGCTCCAGCTGTGTGGGGAGCGTCAGAGCGAAGCGCAATGGCGCGCGGCCAATCTGTGTCGCATCGCATGGAGCGAGAGTGCGGGGGAATGGCGTTTGACGAACAGCAGCCACACGCTGATGTGCGTGTGTCGGGGCGAGCGCGTGCCCGCAGGAGCGAGCGTGCCGGTCGCGCCGGGGGACACGCTGGAACTCGGGCTGTTGCGTTTCACGGTCGAGCAAGGCGCTCCGGCCGACGTGAGGAAGCCGGGCACGCAGGCGCCTGGCCGGCGCGCTTCCGCCGATGCCGACCGGGGCGCGGCGTCGCACACGCCCGCGTCCGACGCGTCGCCCTTTGATCTGCGTGTACTGGCCTTCAACGACCGTCCGGAGGGCGGCGAGCGCGACGAACACGTGGATGTGCTGGCGAACCCCTTCGGCGTTCTCGACATCGCAGGGGCGCAGCCGTCGCCCGTTGCCGATGTCCTGGCGGGGCTGCTCGGTGATGCCCCCGTGGCTGCGCAAGCACGACCTGCGGCGCGCCCGGCAAGCCCGCCGGCCCGTGGCGATGGCCGCCCGGCCAGCCTGCTCGACGAACTGCACGAGGAGTTCGTCCGCGTCGTGCGCGATCCCGCTCAACTCTCGGGGCGTGTCGACTGGGAGGGCCTGCTGGCATCGGGCAACGAAGCCGCGCCCACGCTCGACGACTTGCGTCGGCAGGCCGAGCCGTACCCGTTGCTGCGCGACATCCTGCTGCCGCGCGAGGGCATCGACCGGATCATCGAAGACTTCGAGCCCCTCGTGAGATCAGGCTTGCTCGACCAGGAGGTGCCCGAGGACGTGCTGGGGCTGTTCGCCCCGGAACTGGCGCGCGACAGCCGTGCGCCATTGCCCAGCCTGACACGGCAAGAGCACCACGACCTGTCGCCTGACAGCCATCTTCACCTGGGGTCGACAACGTCGCACCGCGTGGGCAGCGACGAAGGCGAGGGGAAGCCATGACGAAATCCCCGGAGGCCGCTCCCGTCGGGACGCTTCAAGACATGCTGGGACGATTGCGGCGTGCGCCGTGGAGGTTCGGCTTCCTGTCCCTGTTGAGGCGCTTCGGCGCGTCCCACCTGCAGCATCCCCCCGTCGGCTTGGCCAGGCGCCCTCAGCAGGAGCCGTTCCGGCTGGGGCAGGCGGCAGCCTTGACCTTCGCGCCGCGCGAAATTGCCAGCGTGGTGCTGCCCGGCGAGTCGGAGCGCCGGGTGCCGGGGGCGTCGCCGACGCGGTCCGGCAACAACCCGATGCTGCCGGTCGTGCGCCTGTACGGCCTCGGGCTCCTGGGCCCCAACGGCCCGTTGTCGCTGCACTACACCGAACTGGTGCGAGACCGCACGGAAAACCACAACGACAGCACCCTCGCGGACTTTCTCGACCTGTTCCATCACCGCTACCTGACGCACATGTACCGGGCGTGGGCGCAAGGACAGGCCGCTGCCGGGCTCGACCGGTCGGAGGACGAGGCGTTCAGCCGCTACATCGCACGCCTGACGGGGCACGACCCGCTCGAGATCCGCGATTCGGTGCTGCCCGCGCACGCCCGGTTGGCGGCCTCGACCCACCTGGCCCGCGAAGCCCGCAATCCCGACGGGCTGGCCGCCACGCTGGCGCACTTTTTCACCGTGCCCGTGCAGCTGCAGGAATTCGTGCGCCACTGGATCCGGATCGATCCCGAAGACCAGAGCCACCTGGGGCGCGCGCGGACCTCCAGCATCATGGGCGTCGGGGCCATGGCGGGGGAGGTCGTGGCCGACCGGCAGAACAAGTTCCGGCTCGTGCTCGGCCCGCTGAGCCTGGAGCAGTACCTGCGTTTCACCCCTCAGGGGCAAGACCTGGGCTTGCTCGTCGAATGGGTGCGCGGCTTTGTCGGCTACGAATTCGTCTGGGAGGTGGAACTGCGTGTGCGCAACGACAGCACCCCGCCGGCACGGCTCGACGATGCCGAAAAGCTCGGGTGGTCTACCTGGCTCGGCGGTTCCGGCCGCGCGGAAGACGGGCGGCCTGCCGTCGATGCGCCGCGTTCGACGCCCGGCTACACCGTCGGCATGGTGTTCGAGCCCGAGGCGTACATCGGCTCGCGCCATCACGGCCAGGCGACGGCAGCACGCTGAATTTTTCCCTTCGAGAAACCTGCTCCATGACCGCTCCCATCCACACCGACGCCGAGCCCACCGCCTACGCCACGCGCGCCCGCATCGAGGCGGGCGACCGGCTATCCCCCTTCAGCGCGACAGCGCCATGCGGCCCCAGCCTGGAGTACGACGCCGAGTACGCCGTTCTGCTGGCGCGCATGTCCCCGCGTGGCGATGCGCAATACGGGCAGTTCGTCGGAGCCCCCGACGCGCCGAACTGGGCCGAGATCGAACGGGACTGCCGCCGGCTGTTGTTGCGGACCCGGGACATCAATCTCTTTGTCTGGCTGTGCCGCGCACGCACCCGGTTGGCGCAGGCGGCAGGGCTTGCGCAGTCGTTGGTGCTGCTGGTCGAGGCGCTCCGGACCTGGCCCGAAGCGGTGCATCCCCAGCTGGTCATCGAAGGCGAGCGCGACCCGGCCGTGCGTGCCAATGCGCTTGCTGCGCTGGCCGATCCGGAGGGCCTGTTGAGCGACGTGCGCGAAGTGGTCATTGCCGCCAATGCCGCGCGGCACCTGACGGTGCGTGAAGTCGAGCGCGCTTTTGCAATGCCGCGGGCCCTGGATGCAGCCAGTCCCGAGGCCATGGCGCAGCAGTTGGCGGACCTCGCGGCCGCCGCGTCGGGCGACGACCAGGCGCCGCTGCGCCTGTTGGCGCAAGCGGCCGAGGCGGCGGCGCAGATCGTCGCCTGGGCTGGCCAGCACCTGGGGCCGGACGCGCCTCCACTGCATCCGCTGGTGCGGTTGCTGGCCCCGTTCCAGCGAACCGGGTCATCGGCGCCGCCTGCCGCGGCCGCAACAAGGCCTGACCCGCTTCCGTCATGGCCGGCAAGCACGCCAGCCGGTGAGGGCCTGGCGACACGCGACGACATCCTGCATGACATTCGCAAGGCCCGCCGATGGTTCGAGAACCACGAACCGAGCAGTCCTGTCGCCGTGTTGCTCAAGCAGGCCGAACGCATGACCGGCCTGCGGTTTTCCCAGGTGGCCGATGCCATTCCACTTGATCTGCTGCGCAAATGGGATGCCGACGAGGAGGCTTCGCTGTGACGCTGATCCAGGCCAATTTCCTTGTCGTCTGCTTCGCGGTCGGCGCCGCCGGCGCCTTGCTGGGTCTCTGGGTGTTCTCGCACAGGCTCGGCAGGCAACTCGACGCGCAGCGCCTTGCCTCGGATTCGGAGCGCGAACAGATGCGGCTGGCGATCCGCGCCGAGTTGGCGCTGCTCGAGCAGCAACAGACCGCACATCAGAAAGCGCAACACTTGGCCCTGACGCGGTGGCAGGCAGAGCAGGATGCGCGGCGGCTGGCTGAATGGCTGGCGCTGTCGCCAGCGCTCCCCACCTTGACGGGCAGAAGAGGAGGGCCGGTTGCGCCGCCCGTTGCACCCTCACCCCCGCAGCGGCCGAGACCATTGCCACCAGTACCGGCCTTGCACGAGGATTCGGAGTTGCAGAACTCGCCAGTCCCGTTCACGCTGCCCGCCGCCGTTCACGAGGAAGCAGAGTCGGCCCCCGAGCGCGAACTCACCGACGAAGAAATTGACGCCTTGCCGCCCGATCTGCCGGTGCCGACCCGGGTGCCGGGCCGGAAATTGCCGGCGCCCAAAGGTCCTGTTCTGCGCAATCTGTAAAAAAGACCGGCAACCTGCCGGTTTTTTTACGTCTGTCTTCGTGCTGTCGTACACGACGCATGCCTCTTGATTTGTCGAATAGGCGTCACCAAGTCTGTTGGCGTCGGCACGGTGCTTGCACGCTCTATAGAATCTTTTTCATGGCAACGAGAATTCCCAAAACTCCCAGCACCCCACCGGCGCAGAAACCGGCGGGCGACGACGGAGATTCGGTCGTTCTGGAGCGCCGCCCGCAAAAAACGGCGCCGCCCCAGATGTACCAGGTCGTCATGCTGAACGACGACTACACGCCGATGGAGTTCGTGATCGTCATCCTGCAGGAATACTTCAGCAAGGACCGAGAAACGGCGACCCAGATCATGCTCAAGATCCACCTCGATGGCCGGGGTGTCTGTGGGGTTTATTCCCGCGACATGGCGGCCACCAAGGTCAATCAGGTGATGGAGGCCGCGCAGCAGGCAGGGCACCCGCTGCAATGTGTCAGCGAACCGGTCGCGTGAACCAGTTGAATTGCACGCGCTCCAACCCATCTGAGAACTTATTTACAGCAAGGCAAAAGGAAATCACATGATTGCCCAGGAACTGGAAGTCAGCTTGCACATGGCCTTCGTCGAGGCCCGGCAGCAACGCCACGAGTTCATCACCGTGGAACATCTGCTGCTCGCTTTGCTGGACAACCCGAGCGCCGCGGAAGTTCTGCGCGCCTGCTCGGCGAACGTCGACGACCTGCGGGCGTCGCTCACCAACTTCATCAAGGACAACACGCCGCAAGTGGCGGGTACCGATGATGTCGACACCCAGCCCACCCTGGGTTTCCAGCGCGTGATCCAGCGCGCCATCATGCACGTGCAGTCCACCGGCAACGGCAAGAAGGAAGTCACCGGCGCCAACGTGCTGGTCGCGATCTTCGGCGAGAAGGATTCGCACGCCGTGTACTACCTGCACCAGCAGGGCGTCACCCGCCTGGACGTGGTCAATTTCATTGCCCACGGCATCAAGAAGAGCGATCCGCCGGAAGCCGTCAAGGGCAGCGGCGAAGCCCCTCAGGGCGAAGGCGAAGAGGGCGGCGGCGAACGCAACGAGAAGGCCTCGCCGCTCGAGCAGTTCACGCAAAACCTCAACCAGCTCGCCAAGGACGGCAAGATCGATCCGTTGATCGGCCGCGAATACGAGGTCGAGCGCGTCATCCAGATCCTGTGCCGCCGGCGCAAGAACAACCCGCTGCTCGTGGGCGAGGCCGGCGTGGGCAAGACCGCGATCGCGGAAGGCCTGGCATGGCGCATCACCCAGAGCGACGTGCCCGAGATCCTCGCCGAGGCGCAGGTCTACTCGCTCGACATGGGCGCGCTGCTGGCCGGCACCAAGTACCGCGGTGACTTCGAACAGCGCCTGAAGGGCGTGCTCAAGTCGCTCAAGGACAAGCCGAACGCCATCCTGTTCATCGATGAAATCCACACCCTGATCGGTGCGGGCGCAGCCTCGGGCGGCACGCTCGATGCGTCGAACCTGCTCAAGCCGGCGCTCTCCAGCGGCCAGCTCAAGTGCATCGGCGCGACCACCTTCACGGAATACCGCGGCATCTTCGAGAAGGACGCGGCCCTGTCGCGTCGTTTCCAGAAGGTCGACGTGGTCGAGCCGTCGGTGCAGGAAACCGTCGACATCCTCAAGGGTCTGAAGTCGCGCTTCGAGGAACACCATGGCGTGAAGTACGCCGTGGCGGCCCTGCAGGCTGCGGCCGAGCTCAGTGCCAAGTACATCAATGACCGTCATCTGCCCGACAAGGCGATCGACGTCATCGACGAAGCCGGTGCCGCCCAGCGCATCCTGCCGCCGAGCAAGCGCAAGAAGACCATCAGCAAGACCGAGGTCGAGGAAATCGTGGCGAAGATCGCGCGCATTCCCCCGGCCAACGTCAGCAACGACGACCGCAGCAAGCTGCAGACGATCGAGCGCGACCTCAAGAGCGTGGTGTTCGGCCAGGACAAGGCACTCGAAGTGCTGGCCTCCGCGGTCAAGATGGCACGCTCGGGCCTGGGCAAGGGCGACAAGCCGATCGGCTCGTTCCTGTTCTCCGGCCCCACGGGCGTCGGCAAGACCGAAGCGGCCAAGCAGCTGGCCTACATCATGGGCATCGAGCTGATCCGCTTCGACATGTCGGAGTACATGGAGCGTCACGCGGTGAGCCGCCTGATCGGCGCGCCTCCGGGCTACGTCGGTTTCGACCAGGGCGGTCTGCTGACCGAGGCTGTCACGAAGAAGCCGCACGCGGTGCTGCTGCTCGACGAAATCGAGAAGGCGCACCCGGACATCTTCAACGTGCTGCTGCAGGTCATGGACCACGGCACGCTGACCGACAACAACGGGCGCAAGGCCGACTTCCGCAACGTCATCATCATCATGACGACGAACGCGGGTGCCGAGACCATGAACAAGGCGACCATCGGCTTCACGAACGCGCGGCAGGCCGGCGACGAAATGGGCGACATCAAGCGCCTGTTCACGCCTGAATTCCGCAACCGTCTGGACGCCATCGTCAACTTCAAGGCGCTCGACGAACAGGTCATCCTGCGCGTGGTCGACAAGTTCCTGCTGCAACTGGAAACCCAGCTCAGCGAGAAGAAGGTCGAGGTCACCTTCACCGACAAGCTGCGCAAGCACCTGGCGAAGAAGGGCTTCGATCCGCTGATGGGCGCACGCCCGATGCAGCGCCTGATCCAGGACACGATCCGTCGTGCGCTGGCCGACGAGTTGCTGTTCGGTCGCCTGACCGACGGCGGTCGCCTCGAAGTCGACCTCGACGAGAAGGACGAAGTGCTGCTCGACATCCAGCCGATCCCGAAGAAGGAAGGCAAATCGAAGCCCGAAGCCGAGGAAGCCGCCACGGGCTGATCCCGCCTCTCTGAGGAGCGAAGTCAAAGGCCGGTAGCATTCGCTGCTGGCCTTTTTCTTTGGGCCGGCCGAAAACACTCCGCCTTCAACCGCTTTTGCCTTGATCCTCCCCGAACTCAGCCACGAATGGAAAACCGGCCTCTCCCTGGCGTGGAGCGGCTACATCGCCGTGCTGTCGATCTGGATCGTGATGCAAAAGCGCGCGCCGGTGTCCACCATGAGTTGGATCCTGTCGCTGGCGTTGCTGCCGTTCGCGGGCTTCATCGTCTATTACTTCCTGGGGCCGCAGCGGCTGCGCAAGCAGCGGCTCAAGCGCCTGCGCAACCGCGCGAACGCGCATGCGCAGGCCGACCTGGCGCGGCTGCGTGACGCCTCGCAGCATGCGCCGCCGGCACTGCAGCAGATGGCCCGACTGGGCACCGCCGCCTGCGGCCTGCCGGTGTCGAGCGCCACGGGCGTCGAGCTGCTCTCGGGCGGCGCGCGCACCTTCGACGCGATCTTCGAGGCCGTGCGCGCGGCGCGTGACCACATCCACCTCGAGTACTACATCTTCGAGCCCGACCGCATCGGCACCGCGCTGCGCGACCTGCTGGTCGAGCGCGCACAGGCCGGCGTGCGGGTGCGCCTGCTGCTCGACGCGCTCGGCTCCAAGCGCATCGGCCGCAAGTTCATGGCGCCGATGCACGCGGCGGGTGTGGAGGTGGCGCTGTTCCACGACACCAAGATCGGCCGGCGGCTGCGCCCCGTGACCAACTACCGCACCCACCGCAAGATCGTGGTGTGCGACGGCCGCGTGGGCTTCACGGGCGGCGTGAACATCACCGACGAGGAAGACAAGCGCACCAACCCCAAGGACGCGTACCACGACGTGCATGTGCGCATCGAAGGCAGTGCGGTGCGCTGGCTGCAGACCACCTTCCTCGAGGACTGGAGCTACGCCACCGGCGAAAAGCAGCACCGCTCCGACGCCGTGCTGGACGCGCTGCTGCCCCAGGTGGAAGCGGGCGACATCCCGGTGCAGATCGTCACCAGCGGCCCCGACAACGCCTTCGAGGCCATCCACCGCATGCACGTCGAGGCCATCCATTCGGCCACGCGCCGGGCCTGGCTCACCACGCCGTACTTCGTGCCGGGCGAGCCCGCGCTGATGGCGCTGACCAGCGCGGCGCTGCGCGGTGTCGACGTGCGGCTGCTCGTGCCGCGCCGCAGCGACTCGGCCATCGTGAGCGCCGCCGCGCGTTCGTACTTCGACGAGCTGATCGCCGCCGGCGTCAAGATCTGGGAGTACAAGGAGCGCATGCTGCACTCCAAGACGCTGGTGGTCGACGACCATTGCGCGATGATCGGCACCGCCAATTTCGACAACCGCAGCTTCCGGCTCAACTTCGAGGTCTGCGCCGTGGTCTACGGGCCCGCGCTGACCCAGCCGCTGGCGGCGCAGTTCGAAACCGACCTGCACAGCTCCGGCGCGGTGCGCGCCCACCGCCCGCAGACTTTCTGGCGCCGCCTCGGCGATGCCATTGCGCGACTGTTTTCTCCCTTGCTCTGAATGAACCACACCTTTCTCTGGCACGACTACGAAACCTTCGGCGCCGTGCCGCGCCGCGACCGTCCCTCGCAGTTCGCGGCCATCCGCACCGACGCCGAGCTCAACGAAGTCGGCGAGCCGCTGATGATCTACTGCAAGCCCGCGCCCGACTACCTGCCCAGCCCCGAGGCCTGCCTGATCACCGGCATCACGCCGCAGGTCTGCCTGGAGCGCGGCATTCCCGAGCACGAGTTCGCGGCGCACATCGAGCAAGCCTTCTCGCAGCCCGGCACCGTCGGCGTGGGCTACAACACCATCCGCTTCGACGACGAGGTCACGCGCTTCCTGTTCTGGCGCAACCTCATCGACCCGTATGCGCGCGAATGGCAGAACGACTGCGGCCGTTGGGACCTGCTCGACGTGGTGCGCCTCACGTATGCGCTGCGCCCCGACGGCATCGAGTGGCCGAAGAAGGAAGACGGCAAGCCCAGCTTCAAGCTCGAAGACCTGGCGCGCGCCAACGGCCTGCTGCACGAGTCGGCGCACGATGCGCTGTCCGACGTGCGCGCCACCATCGCGCTGGCGCGGCTCATCCGCGACAAGCAGCCCAAGCTCTTCGACTTCGCCTTCGGCCTGCACAAGAAGGACCGCGTGGCGATGGAACTCGGCCTGCCCGCGATGCGCGAGACCGCTAAGCCCTTCCTGCATGTGTCGGGCATGTTCCCGGTCGAGCGCGGCTGCCTGGCCGTGATGTGGCCGCTGGCCAGCCACCCGACCAACAAGAACGAGCTGCTGGCCTGGGACCTGTCGCAAGACCCGAGCGAGCTGCGCGACCTCGACGCCGAGACGCTGCGCCTGCGCCTGTTCACGCGCACCGCCGATCTGCCCGAAGGCATGACGCGGCTGCCGATGAAGAGCGTGCACCTGAACAAGTCGCCGATGGTGGTCGGCAACCTGCGCACGCTGGCACCGGCCATGGCCGAGCGCTGGGGCGTCGACATGGACACCGCCATGCGCCACGCCGCCATCGCGCGCGACCTGCCCGACATGAGCGCCATCTGGTCGCAGGTTTTTTCCCGCCCGAAGGAGGCGACGCCCGATGTCGATGAAGACCTCTACGGCGGCTTTGTCGGCAACGGCGATCGCCGTCGCCTGAACCAGCTGCGCGGCCTGTCGCCCGAGGGGCTCGCCAAGGAGCGCGTGGCCTTCGACGACGGGCGGCTCGAAGAGATCCTCTTCCGCTACCGCGCACGCAACTGGCCCGAATCGCTGAACGAGGAAGAAGCCGAGCGCTGGGAAGCGCTGCGCGTGGCGCGCCTGTTCAAGGGCGAGGGCGGGGCGCGCACCATCGAGGCGCTGTTCAGCGAAGTCGATGCGCTGTCCGAGAACGCCGACGAGCGCGGCGAGGAAATCCTGGGCGCGCTGTACGAGTACGCCGAGTCGATCGCGCCCGAGGCCTGAACGACCGGGGGGGCCGGCATGAACCGCGTCGCACGCCACAGGCTGTCTCGCGCAGGCATGGCGAGCGCGCTGGCCGCTGTGGTGCTTGCAGGTTGCGCCGCGGGGCCGCCGGGCCACTGCGCCGCGGGCTTCGAAGCCTTCGAGCGCGACACCCTCTATTTTGGCCGCGCCATCCCCACGGGCGGTCAGGTGTCCGACGCCGACTGGGCCGACTTTCTCGACACCCGCGTGACACCGGCCTTTCCGCAAGGCTTCACCGTGCTCGACGCCGCCGGCCAGTGGCGCAGCACGTTGGGGCAGGTGGTGCGCGAGCCCTCGAAGCTGGTCGTGCTGCTGCACCCGCGCGACGCGAAGGCCGACGCGGCCATCGCCGCGTTGATCCACACCTACCGCCAGCGCTTCGCGCAAGAGGCGGTGTTGCAGGAAAGGCAGTCCGTCTGTGCCCGTTTCTGAAGCCGCTCCTACCGTTCGCCGGCTGGTTCCCGCCGACGCGTCGGCCTACCGCGCGCTGATGCTCGACGCCTACGCGCGGCACCCCGAGGCGTTCACCTCCACGGTCGAGGAGCGCGCCAGCCTGCCGCCGGCCTGGTGGGAGACGCGCCTGCGCACGGACGCCGATGCGGCCGAGGTGGTGTACGGCGCCTTCGATGCCGCCGGCGCGCTGATCGGCGCGGCGGGGCTGGGCCGCGAATCACGGCAGCGCACGCGCCACAAGGCGAGCTTGTTCGGCATGGTGGTGGCGGAATCGGCACGGCGCGCGGGCGCCGGTCGGCAGCTGGTGGAGGCCCTGCTCGCGCATGCACGCGCGCTCGACGGCGCGCGTGTGGTGCAGCTGACAGTGACCGAAGGCAATCGCCCGGCGCAGGCGCTGTACGAGCGCTGCGGCTTCCAGGTCTTCGGCGTCGAGCCGATGGCCACCGTGCTCGATGGCGTGTTCTCGTCGAAGGTCCACATGTGGTGCGACCTCGAGGCCGCACCGTCTTCGACTTAGTCGCCGCGCTCGCGCACCATCAGCAGCGCGGGCCCGTCGGGCGTGACCACCTCGCCCAGCGCACGGAAGCCAGCCTTGGCATAGCTGCGGATCGCGCGGGCGTTGCGCGGCGACGGATCGGTCTGGATGCGCGTCACGGCCGGGTCGGCGAACAGCTGGTCCGTGAAGGCGCGGACCATCGCGCTGCCGAGTCCGCGATTCAATTGGTCCGCCTGAGCCAGGAACTGATCGATGCCGCGCGCGCCCGGGTCGCGCTCGTCTTCCCACCAGCCGTCGCCCGAATCCATCACGACGTACGACTGGATGAATCCCAAAGGCTGCCCGTCGTACAGCGCGATGTAGCCGCGGTCGGGCGAGTCAGGCGCCAGCATCGGCGTGAAGTCGGCCTCGACCTCGGCGAGCGTCGGCACCGGCGTCCACCATTCGGCCACGTGCGGGCGGCACAGCCAGTCGTGGAGCATCGCGAAATCCGTGGCGTGCAGCGGGCGGAACGAGATCGAATGCATGGCGTGCGTCCTAGCGGGAGATCCGGTCGACGATGTCCTGCGCCAGCGACGCGATGGTCAGCGGCGCGCAGCCTTCGGCGTTGTTGCTCACGGTGACGAAGGCGTTCTGCCCGGCGCCCGTGGTGCCGGCGATCACCTTGGCCAGCGCGGCGCGGGTTTCGGGGTCGGGGTCGAGCACCTTGTCGAAAGGGCCGTAGAGTTTTTCGGCGTCTTCATAACCGAAGCGGCCGTGGCGGCGGTGCAGGTTCCAGCGGCACACGAGCGGCCCGGGCCACAGCGCGCGCAGCATCGGCAGCTGGTCCTCAATGGGCGGCATCTTCGCGTGCAGGCCCATGCAGAAGGTCGCGCCCACGCTGCGCAGCATGTCGGCGAAGGCGGGGCACAGCAGCTGCGGGTCGCGCACCTCGACCGCGAGCACGGCGTCGGGCGCGATGGGCTTCAGGTCGGGCATCGCCGCCAGCATCGCGCCGATGCGGGCGATCAGCGCGGGCTGGTCGGCCAGCAGGTGCGCGGGGATCGGGCTCAGCTGGAACACCAGCGCGCCGATGCGGTGGCCCAGCCCGTCGAGCGCCGGCTGCACGAACTCCTGCAGCGCGATCTCGTGGCTGAGGAACACCGGGTTGGCCTGCGTGCCGCGGCCGCTTTCGTCGCGCACGGTGGCGTCGGTCACCAGGCTCGGGGCCTTCACGACGAAGCGGAAGTCGTCGGGCACCATGGCCGCGTAGCGCGCGTACTGGCTGGCGGTGAGGGCGCGGTAGAAGTTGCGGTCCAGGCTCACGGTGCGCAGCAGCGGGTGCTGCGCGAGCGCCGACAGGCCGTTCTTCGAGAGCACGGTTTCGGCGTAGTCGCCGTCCCAGACCAGGCCGGCCCAGCCCGGATAGCTCCACGACGAGGTGCCCAGGCGCAGCTGCGGCGGCAACTCGGCGGCGAGAGCGACCAGCGCCGCGTCGGGGGCCACCGGCTTCACGGTGGCACCGCGCGATTTCTTCGGCGAAGGCGCCGGCGCGTCGGCCGCTTCGGCCGGGCGCGGAAGTTCGGGGAGGTCGGAAAAGAGGGAGTCCTGCACGTCAGCCATGTCTGGGTCGGCATTTTCGGCCAAGCGGGGAGGCCCGTCGGCGCCGGGCACAATCCGCGCCATGACACAGTGGTTGCGTACGCGGGGCGGTTGGTGGCTGGCTTGGTTGGTGCTCACGGCCGCCGGCGCCGTGTGGTTCGCGCGCGCCGAGCTGACCCGGCTCCAGCAGGATTTCGAGACCGACGCGCGCATCGCGCACCGGCTCATGAGCCAGCAGGTGGTGCAGTACGACGCCGTGCTGGCCACGCTCGCGCTGCTGGAGCCCAACGCCGGCGCCGACTACCCGGAGCGGCGCCTGCCGTCGGTGTATTCGTCGATCCTGCGCGTGCAGCGGCGCGCGGCCGACGAGCCCTGGCCCGATGCCGCGCACGCCGACGCGCTGGCCGCCGCCGAGGCCCGCTCGCGCGCCGAACGCCGCGCCGACCTGGCCGTGCTCGATCTGCCGCATGGCCGCTACCAGCTCGTGATCGGCTCGGAGCCGCTGAGCTACGCGCTCGAGATCGACCTCGTCGGCTCGGTGCCCTGGCGCGACTGGCCGATGAACCCGCAGCGCAGTCCCGTGCGCCTGGTCCTGCAGCGCGACGGCCAGCAACTGGTGCTGCAACACGGCCAATCGGCCGCGCATGGATGGCGCTACAGCCTGAGCAAGGAACTGGCGTCGCCGAGTCAGCCTTTCGAGCTGGTGGCCGAGCGCCAGGTCGGTTGGGCCGAGCTGCCGTGGCGCACCATCGGCGGCTGGGCGGTGGCGATGGCGCTGCTGCTGGCGGGCCTGTGGGCCGCGCAACGCCAGCGCATCGCACGGCGCCGCGCCGAAGAGCTGCTGCGCCTGGGCCAGGTCGCGCGGCTCAATGCGTTGGGCGAGCTGTCGGCCGGGCTGGCGCACGAGCTCAACCAGCCGCTCACGGCCGTGCTGGCCAACGCCCAGGCCGCGCGCCGCCTGCTCGACGACGACCCGCCCGACCTCGCCACCGCGCGCGACGCGATGGGACAGGCCGTCGAGCAGGCCCGCCGTGCCTCCGGCGTGGTCGGCCGCCTGCGCCGCGTGATCGAGCGCCCCGAGGCCGGTGGCGACGTGAAGCCGCTGGTGCTGCAGGAGGTGGTGCGCAGCGCCATGCACCTGCTGGCGCCCGAGTTCGCGCGCCACGGCGTGGCGGCCCAGTTCGACGCCAGCGCGCAGGCGCCCGTGCGCGTGCAGGCCGAGGCCGTGGCGCTGGAGCAGATCGTGCACAACCTGCTGATGAACGCGATGCAGGCGCTGGACCTCGTGCCCGCGGCCGAGCGGCGCCTCGTGGTCTCGGTCGGGCGCAACGGCGAGGAGGGCGTGCTGACCGTCACCGACAACGGCCGCGGCATCGCACCCGAGGCGCTGCCGCGCCTGTTCGAACCTTTCTTCAGCACGCGCGAAGGCGGCCTGGGCCTCGGCCTGAGCCTGAGCGAAACGCTGGCCAGCGGCATGGGCGGCAGCCTGAGCGCCGCCAATGCCTCGCCGCGCGGTGCGCGCTTCACCTTGCTGCTGCCGCTGGTGGCACCTTCGACATGACCACGCCAACCACCGCCGACCAGCCGCAATCGCCCCTGATCCACCTGATCGACGACGACCAGGCCGTGCGCGACAGCCTCTCGCTGCTGATCGGCACGGTCGGCCTGCGCGTGCAGGGCTGGGCCGATCCGCAGGCCTTCATCGACGGCTTCGACCGCGCGAGCGTCGGCGCCATCGTGCTGGACGTGCGCATGCCCGGCATCAGCGGCCTCACGGTGCTTGACCGGCTGGTGGCGCAGGGCGTCGACCAGCCTGTGATCATGCTGACCGGTCACGGCACGGTCGAGATGTGCCGCCGCGCCTTCAAGGCCGGCGCGGCCGAGTTCCTGGAGAAGCCGGTGGACGACGAGCAGCTGCTCGAAGCACTGCAGCAGGCCGTGCGCCAGCATGTGCGCACGCGCGAGCGCTCGCAGGCCGACAACGCCGCGCGCGAGCGGGTGGCGCAGCTGTCGGAGCGCGAGCGCGAGGTGCTGGCCTTCATCGTGCAGGGGCTCACCAACAAGGAGATCGCGCGTGTGCTGGCGCTGTCGCCGCGCACCGTCGAGACCCACCGCGCCAACCTGTTCGCCAAGCTCGATTGCGACTCGCTGGCGCAGCTGATCCGGCGCTATGCCGTGCTGGCGTCGGATGCGGGAGAAGAGGGCGCTCCGTAGTTCTACGGAGTGCCGGGCGTAGCCGTACGAATGGTTGCAGCGGACCGTATTTTTTACAGTGACACCGTGGTCGGCACAGGCCGGCACGAACCCTCTCATCACTGGAGAAACAACACATGCAATCGATCATCCGCGTTGGCGGCCTCGCCGTTCTGCTCGCTGCTTCCGTCGCCCAGGCCCAGACGCCGGCCCCCGCTGTTCGCACCGAGAAGAACATCTCGCTCGCACTGGCCAACCAGATCGCCGCAGAAACCGTGGCCGCCTGCGCCGCCAACGGCTACAACGTGGCCGCCACCGTGGTCGACCGCGCCGGCACCGTGCGCGCCGTGCAGCGCGCCGACAACGCCGGCCCGCACACGCTGTCGTCGAGCGAACGCAAGGCCTGGACCTCGGCTTCGGCCAAGAGCCCCACGCAAGCCATGATGGAAGGCGCCCAGAAGAACCCCGGCGCCGCCAACCTCGTGTACCTGCCGGGCTTCCTGCTGCTGGGCGGCGGCGTGCCGATCAAGTCGGGCAACGAAGTGATCGGTGCCGTGGGCGTGGGCGGTGCGCCCGGCGGCCACCTCGACGAGCAGTGCGCCAACGCCGCGCTCGAGAAGGTCAAGGGCCAGCTCTGATGACGGCGCGCGGTCTCTGGTCGGCGGTGCTCGCCGCCGCGATCGGCTGGAGCGCCGCGCCCGGCGCGGCGGCCCAGGTGCCGCCGCTGGCCGCCGAAGTGCTGGCCTACGAGGGCCTGCACCGCGCCGCCTGGCACGGCGACCTGCCCAAGCTCAAGAGCCTGATCGCCTCCGGCGCCAGCCTCGATGTGCGCGACGCACGCGGCCGCACGCCGCTGCAGGTCGCCACCTACGCGCGCCAGCGCGACGCCGTGACGCTGCTCGCCAAGGCGGGCGCGAACATCGACCTGCTCGAAGACGACCGCTACGACGCCGTGACCATCGCGTCCGTGGCCGACGACGTGACCACGCTCACGCTGCTGCTGCAACTGGGCGCCAAGCCCGGGCAGGTCACCAGCCGCTACGACGGCACCGCATTGATCGCCGCCGCGCACCTGGGGCACGACGAGGTCGTGCGCCGGCTGGTCGCAGCGGGTGCGCCGCTGGACCATGTCAACAACCTGCACTGGACGGCGGTGATCGAGTCGATCGTGCTCGGCGACGGTGGCGCCCGCCACCAGCGCACGCTGGCCGCGCTGATCGCCGGCGGTGCCAACCTGCAACTGGCCGACCGCCAGGGCCTCACGCCGCTGCAGCTCGCAAAGGCGCGCGGCTACACCGCGATGGTGAAGCAGCTCGAAGCGGCACGCGCCAAGTAGCCTACAGCACCGAAAGCCGGGGCGACTCGGGGACAATCGGACCTCCCCACGAGGAACCCGCCCCATGTACATGCCTCCGCAGTTCAACGCCAAGGACCCGGCCGTCGCGCTGGGCCTCATGCGCGACCACCCCTTTGCCAACCTGATCTCGAACGACGACGAGGGCCTGCCCTTCGTCACGCACCTGCCCATCGTGGCCGAGCAGCGCGAGGGCGATGCGCTGGTGCTGCTGGGCCACTGCGCCAAGCCCAACCCGCACTGGCGCTACCTGCAGGCGCGGCCGCGCGCGGTGGTGGTGTTCCAGGGCCCGCACGCCTACCTGTCGCCTTCGGTCTATCCCGACCTGGCGCGGGTGCCGACGTGGAACTACCTCGCGGTCCATTGCACCGTCGAAGCCCGGCTCGTCGAAACGCCCGAGGCCAAGGACGCGTTGCTCAAGAAGCTCATCGGCGACCACGAGCCGGCCTACGCCCAGCAATGGAAGGACCTCGGCGAGGAGTTCCAGCGCAAGATGCTGGCCGGCATCATGGGCTTCGAGCTGCACGTGACGGCGCTGCAATGCAAGATCAAGCTCAACCAGCACCGGCCCGAATCGCACGCGGCGATGCGCGAGGTCTACAGCGCCGGCTCGGCCGACGAACAGGCGCTGGCCGTGTGGATGGACCGGCTCGGCATGGCCGTCGCACCGGAGGCGCGCTGAGATGCGGATGTTCGGATTGATCGGCCTCGTGCTCGCGCTGGTGGTCGTCGGCCTGCTGGCGAAGCAGCAGCTGTCGCGCACCGCCATCGCCAAACAACCGGCCGCACCTGGCGCATCTGCGCCGGCGGCGGTCGATGCACGCACGCAGGCGCAGCAGGTCCAGCAACAGGTCAAGGACGCCCTCGACGCCGCGGCCCAGGCCCGCAAGATGCCCGATGACAACTGAGCCGGCCGCATCGACATCGGACGCGCACTGGATGGCGCTCGCGCTGCAGGAAGCGCAGCGTGCGGCCGACGCGGGCGAGGTGCCGGTGGGCGCGGTGCTGGTGAAGGACGGCCGGGTCATCGCGACCGGCCGCAACACGCCGGTGGCGCAGCACGACCCGAGCGCACATGCAGAGATCAACGCATTGCGCGCCGGCGCCGCCGCGCTCGGCAACTACCGGCTCGACGGCTGCGAACTGTTCGTCACGCTCGAGCCCTGCGCGATGTGCGCGGGCGCGATGCTGCATTCGCGGCTGGCGCGCGTGGTGTTCGGCGCGGCCGACCCCAAGACCGGTGCCGCGGGCTCGGTGCTCGATCTCTTCGCCGAGCCGAAGCTGAACCACCACACGCGCGTGCAAGGCGGCGTGCTGGCCGACGACTGCAGTGCGTTGCTGCAGCGCTTCTTCCAGCAGCGCCGCAGCGTCGCGCGCGCGCAGGCCGAGCCGCTGCGTGACGACGCCTTGCGCACGCCTGCCGAATGCTTTGCCGCGCTCACCGATTTCGAATTCGCGCCGCATCACGCCCAGGACCTGCCAATCTTGCAAGGCTGGCGGCTGCATTGGATCGACGAAGCCGGCCCGGCCGGCAGCGATGGCCGCGTGGCCGATTGCCTGTGCTTGCATGGCCCGGGCGAGTGGGGCTACTTCTTCCGCCACCTCGTCGGCGCGCCCGGCCTGCGCACGCTGGTGCCCGACCTGATCGGCTTCGGCAAGAGCGACAAGCCCAAGCGCGAAGCCACGCACCGGCTCGAATGGCACCGCGACGTGCTGCTGGCGTGGCTCGACCAGGTGCATCCCGAGCCGCTTGCGCTGGTGCACAGCGAGGCAGGCGGAGAACTGGCCGCGCTGCTGCAAACCGCGGTGCCGGGCCGCTTCACCGCGACGCTCGCTGCCCCCGACAGCGGCGTTCGCGCCAAGGACGCCTGGCGCGCGCCGTTCCCCGACCGGGGCTACGAGGCCGCGCTGCGCGCGCTCGGTCCGCGTGCCGCATCGGGCGGGCCGACCACCGCGCAGGCCGCCACCCTGGCCCGGCAGCTCCGGGACGCAATGGGATACTCGACGACGTGACGTCCAAACATATCTACATCTATTCCCCCTCCAGTGCCATTCGCGACAAGGCCGCCTTCCGGCGCGGCGTGGCGCGGCTGAAGGCCCTGGGCCATGAAGTCGAAGTCGATGAAGCCGCGCTCTCGGCGCACCAGCGTTTCGCGGGCGACGACGCCACCCGGCTTGCCGCCATCTCGCGCGCAGCCGCCAGCGGCGCCGACGTGGCGCTGATCGCGCGCGGCGGCTACGGCCTCACGCGCATCCTCGACGCGCTGCCGTACAAGGCGCTGGCCAAGGCCATCGACAAGGGCACCGAGTTCGTCGGCTGCAGCGACTTCACGGCCCTGCAGAACGCACTGCTGGCCAAGAACGGCGCCGTCACCTGGTCGGGCCCGGCGGTCGGCGAAGACTTCGGCGCCGAAGGTGGTGCCGACGACATCATGGAAGCCTGCTTCGACGACCTGTTGAGCGGGCAGGGCGAGGGCACCGGCTGGCGCATGCCGGCGCGCGACGCCGAGCTCAAGGTCAAGCCGATCGAGGACGCCGTGCTCTGGGGCGGCAACCTCTGCGTGCTGACCAGCCTGCTGGGCACGCCGTACTTCCCGGTGGTCGACAAGGGCGTGCTCTTCATCGAAGACACCAACGAACACCCGTACCGCGTCGAACGCATGCTCGACCAGCTGAAGCTCGCGGGCGTGCTGGCGCGCCAGAAGGCCGTCGTGTTCGGCCAGTTCACGGGCGTGCGCAACATCGCCGGCTACGACCGCGGCTTCGGCATGAACACGGTGATCGACCGGCTGCGTTCAAGCCTGAAGAAGGTGCAGGTGATTGCCGGCTTGCCGTTCGGGCATGTGCAGACCAAGGTGCTGCTGCCGGTGGGGGCGAAGGTGGCGCTGGCCGCCGAGGGGCGCGACGTGTTCCTGGTGTGGGGCCATCGGCACGGCCACCATGACCATGCGCACCACGGTCACGACCATCACGGCCACGACCATTGAGCCAGCACGCAGGCGGCCACCGGTGCCGCTGCGACGCCGGCCAATCAGGACATCACTGGTTGGTGAAACGCTGATGGACGCGCGGGCCCATCGAGCCGGGCAGGCCGCCCTTGAACATGCTGTTGATTTCTTTCATCTGGCGCCGCGCGGCCGATTCGCCGTCGATGGCGCTCAGCGCGACCATCACGTCCTGACGCAGGTACCAGAGGGTCTCGACATCGACCGCAAAGCGCACGCGTTGGCTGACACGCTGGATCGATTGGCCACCGCGGCCCTGGAGCACCGACAGCATCGCCGTGCGGATGCGCCCGAGCTGACTTTCCGCAACCTGCCGCGAGCCCAGGCCGGGTACGTTCAGGAGCTGAAAAAGGCGGCGAAAGAGCAGCATGTCACGAAAAGCGTATTGCCGGGAGCTGAGACGGTCGCTACCTTAAGCCTCAGTTCGCCGGGACACAAGATGTGAAACACCGTTTCTTGTTTGCAAACAACAAGCTTTAGCGGTCTCTTTTGTTGTCATTTGAATTTTGAGCGCAAAAGTATTAAAAAACTTTGGCATTCATCTGCACGATGCGCCAAGCTGGCCCTGTCGCTGCAGCGTCAACAAGAAGCTTCTGCGGATCGTTCCTTGCATGTGAAGGCGCATGTCGGGGAAACTTCTCGCAGGAGCGGCGAAAGGTCCAGAGCAACATAACCAGCGCTTGCCGCCAAGAAAAAACAGTATGGGTGTCAATTCCACAGTCGTTTTCGCGGACTTGACCGGAAGTACCAGGGTCTTCGAGGCCATGGGGAATGCACGTGCCACCGAGACCGTGACGCGGCTGACTCAATGGATCGGACGCGTGTGCGAGGCCCACGGCGGCCGGGTCGTGAAATCGCTCGGCGACGGCGTGTTCGCCATCTTCACCAGCGGCGCCGCCGCCACGCACGCGGTCATCGAGTTGCAGCGCTACCACCAGAAACGCCTGGCCGGCTGGCCCGTGCCGCTGCGCATGGCGCTGCAGATCGGCGTGGCCAGCGGCGACGTGGTCGAGGTCGAGGGCGACTGCTTCGGCGACGCCGTCAACCTGGCCTCGCGCCTGAGCGACCTGGCCGGGCCGGGCCAGATCTGGGTCACCGAGGCGGTGATCCAGCAACTGCACGAGGGCGCGGTGCAGCACCGCGACCTCGGGCCGATCAGCATCCGCGGGCGCACCGAGATGTCGATCGTCCACCGCATCGACTGGCAGGAAGACCTGACCAGCTTCCTCACCGTGCCGGCCGCGCTGCTGCCGGCGCGCCTGCCCGATTCCACCTTCGGCCGCATCGAACTCGCATGGCTCGATGTGCGCTCCATGTTCCGCATCGACCAGCTGCCCATCCACCTGGGTCGCGTGGGCGACGCGCAGTTCGTGGTCAACGACCCGCGCGTGTCGCGGCTGCATGCGCGCATCGAGGAGCGGCAGGGCAGTTGCGTGCTGATCGACGTCAGCACCTACGGCACCTGGGTGCGCTTTCATGGCAACGGCGGGCCGAGCCACGAGATCGCGCTGCGGCGCGATGAGTGCGTGCTGCACGGCCGCGGCGAGATCGGCCTGGGCGCGCCGCTGAGCGATTTCAGCGCGCCGACCATCGCCTTCAACACGACGGGCGACGACGTGATGCTGTCGCGCCGGGCCATCGTGAACTGAAGGCCGACTGAAAATCCCGTTCACGTTTGGCAACCAGCTGGTGCGCTGCGAGGTGCACCACGCGGGGACATGTGGCGTTGCAGGACCACGCCGGCGCCGTTCGCGCCAGGCCTGGAGCCACCATGCATTCCCCAAGTGATTCTTCTGTTTTCAGATGGGCCGCCGTCGCCGCGATCGCGGCCGGCGCGCTGCTCGCCACGGGTGCCGCCAGCGCGCGCACGAGCTGGTCGGTGCAGATCGGCACGCCCGGCGCGGTCTATGCGCCGCCGTACTACGTGCCGCCGCCCGTCTATGCGTACCCGGCCCCGATCTACTACGAACCGCCACCGCCGCGGGCCTACTACCGTCCGCCGCCGCCCGTGTACTACCGGCCGGCCCCGATCTACGTCCCGCCGCGCGGGCGCCTGTACTACGGTCCCGGGTATCCCTACCGTGCGCCGAACGATGATGACGACGATGACGACCGCGATTGACCGGCGATCCGCAAGCTTGCAGGCATGCCAATTCTTGGCGTGAACTCTGACGAAAACGTCACATTCAGTCACATTTGTAAGATCAAAGAATTCATTTCATGCCTGCAGGAGGGTTCGGGCCCGGGGCATGACACTTGCCTTGCATCGTTCAACAGGCGCGCAGAGTGCCGAAGGAGCGACAAAAAATGCAGACCAGCGTTCGGCCTTTCACCGATGTCGAGGCCGCCATTGCGGCGGTGGAGGCCCTGGACGGCGAACTCCGTAAGTTCGAGCTGGCCGTGGGGGACAACCTCCAGGACAGCATCGGCCTGCAGATGGCGCAGATCACCGACCGTGCACTCGCACGCGGCTGGGAACCCAGCGGCTTCATCCAGAAGGAAGGTTTTCGCCTCTACCGCTACCGCGCGATGCGCTGAAAGGCGAGGGGAGCCGAATCAGCCCGGCGCGAGGATGCGCTCGAGCGCCCCGATGTCGATGGGCTTTTGCAGGTGGTGGTCGAACAGCACCTCGCCCGGCGCCGCATTCGCCGCGTCCCGCTCCGAAAACCCCGAGATCGCCACCAGCAGCCGCGGCGTGCCTTCGGCGGCGGTGGCACGCAGCCGGCGCGCCACCTCGGTGCCCGGAAAGTCGGGCAGGGTGAGATCGATCAGCGCCGCATCGAAGCGCTCGCCGGCCGCTGCGTCCAGCGCCTGTTGCGCCGTGTAGGTGCAGCGGGCGGTGTGATCCTGCAGCGTCAGCAGCTCCCGCAGCAGGTCGGCCGCGGCCTCGTTGTCGTCGACGATCAGCACATTCACAGTTGTTTTCTCTCGGCATCCATTGATTGCGATCCCGCAGTATCGACGCTGTGCCTACCGGAATCCGTAACAGGGGCCTTGTTTGTTACTTCCCGGTGCCGGCCGAGGCGGGCGGCGGCTGCAGCGGCAGCTCGACGAAAAAGCGCGCGCCGTGGCCCGGTGTGCTCTCCACGCCGATGCGGCCCGCGTGCAGGCTCACGATCTTGTGCGTGATGTACAGGCCCAGGCCCAGGCCGGCCGCGTGCTTGCGGCTGACGTCGGTGCGTTCGAACTGCTCGAAAATGCGCTGGTGGTCCTCGGGCGAGATGCCGATGCCCTGGTCGCGCACGCTCACGACCGCGTGGTCGCCGTCCTGGCGCACCGTCATCTCGACCGGCTTGCCGCCGCCGTAGCGCAGCGCGTTGGTCAGGAGGTTGGTCAGCACCTGTTCGATGCGGAACTCGTCCCACACGCCGCGCAGCGCCGGGGGCGCGTCCAGGCTGATGGTGCAGCCCGCGGCCTCGGCCTGGTGGCGCAGGTTGTCTACCACGGCGCGGGCCAGCTCGGCCAGGTCGACCGGCTTGGTCTGGATCGACAGCGCGTCGCGCCGCAGCCGCGTCACGTCGAGCATGTCGTCGATGAGCCGCACCATGTTGCGGATCTGGCGCTGGTCGCGCTCGATCATGGTGGGCAGCTTCTCGGGCGAGAAGCTGTCGAGCTTGCCCTTGGACAGGTGCAGCTGCCGCAGCTGTGCCTCCAGGTAGAGCGTGTTCAGAGGCGTGCGCAGCTCGTGCGACACCATCGACATGAAGTCGTCGCGCATGCGCACCGCGCGCTCCAGCTCGCGCTGCGTGTGCTGCAGCTGCTGCACCAGTTCTTCCTGCTTGCGGTGCGCGGCGGCCAGCGATTCCATTTCGTGGCGCAGCGCCTTGCGGTGCTGGTGCAGGTCGACGAACACGCTCACCTTGCTGACCACCGCGTGCGGATCGAGCGGCTTGTGCAGGAAGTCGACCGCGCCGCTTTCGTAGCCTTGGAAGGCGTAGTTCATCTCGCGCCCGGCGGCGCTCACGAAGATGATCGGGATGTGCCGCGTGCGCTCGGTGCCGCGCATCAGCTCGGCCAGTTCGAAGCCGTTCATGCCGGGCATCTGCACATCGACGATGGCGAGCGCGAATTCGTGTTCCAGCAGCAGCGCCAGTGCGGCTTCGGCCGAACCGGCGCGGTACACCAGCCGCCCGGGCGCGCGGATCAGCGCCTCGAGCGCCAGCAGGTTCTCGGGCAGGTCGTCGACGATCAGCAGCTTGCTTTCGACCTCAATGGGCATGGGCGGGCTCCAGTAGCTGCAGCAGGATGCGCAGGTCGCGCAGCCGGAGCACGTGGTCGGGGGCGTGGCGCGCAATGGCGGCGAGGGGCATGGTGGGAACCAGGGCTTCTTTCGGGTCTTGCACGGCGGTGAGTCCGCCGGCGCGGTGGATGCGCAGCAGGCCTTCGGCGCCGTCCTCGTTGGCGCCGGTCATGAGAAAGCCGGCCACCGACGGCCCGTAGGCGTCGGCGGCCGAGGCCATGAGCACGTCGATGGACGGGCGCGAGAACAGCACGGGCGGCTCGCAGCTCAATGAAAAGCGGCGCCCGCGTTCGATCGACAGGTGGTAGCCCGGCGGCGCGAAGTACAGGCAGCCGTCCACCAGCGGCATCTTGTCGAGCGCCTCGTGCACGGGAATCGGCAGGCGCTGCGCAAAGATCTCTGCCAGGTGGCTCTCGTGCGATTCGGGCAGGTGCAGCACCACCGCCATCGGAATGCGCCAGTTGGCCGGCAGGCCGTCGAGCACCGCACTGAGCGCGTCGATGCCGCCGGCCGAGGCGCCGAGCACCACGGCCTCGACGCGGCGAACCGGAAACGGACGGTGCTGCGTGCCGCCGCGCTTCATGCGACCTTGCGGTAGATGCGCTCGGCGCGCGCGTGGGCGTCGAAGCGGTCGGCGTAGCCCGAGAAGTCGATGCTTTCCTTGGAGCCCAGGCCGAGAAAACCGCGGTGCGACAGCGACTCGTGGAACAGCCCGAGCGCGCGGTCCTGCAGCTGGCGGTTGAAGTAGATCAGCACGTTGCGGCACGACACCAGCTGCGTCTCGGCGAACACGCTGTCGGTGGCCAGGCTGTGGTCGGCAAAGATCACGTCGGCGCACAGCGAGGGGTCGAAGCGCGCGGCCTCGTAGGCGGCGGTGTAGTAGTCGGAGAACGCGCTCAGGCCGCCCGCGCGCTGGTAGTTGGCCGTGTAGCCGCGGATCGCCTCGAGCGGAAAGATGCCCTGGCGCGCCTTTTCGAGCGAGGCCGGGTTGATGTCGGTGGCGTAGATCTGCGTGCGTTCGAGCAGGCCTTCCTCGCGCAGCAGGATGGCCAGCGAGAACACCTCTTCGCCCGTGCTGCAGCCCGCCACCCACACCTTGACCGAGGGGTAGGTGTGCAGGATCGGCACCACGTGCCGGCGCAGCGCCAGGAAGTAGGCCGGGTCGCGGAACATCTCGCTCACGGGAATGGTCAGGAACTGCAGCAGCTGGCCGAACAGCGCCGCGTCGCGCAGCACGCGGTCCTGCAGCGCCGAGATGCTGGGCAGCTCGAGCTGCTCCAGCGCATACAGCACGCGGCGCTTCTGCGAGGCGGTGGTGTAGTTGCGGAAGTCGTAGCTGTACTTGAGGTAGATGGCCTCCATCAGCAGGCGCAGCTCGATCTCGGTGTCGCTCAGCGGCTGGGGCTGCATGGGGGCGGTGGCCGGGTCCTGCAGCGCGGCGGGGAGGGGCTTGCGGGTCACAGGCGCTCCATCTTCGGCATCCACACGCGCAACAGCGAGAACAGGCGCTCCAGGTCGACCGGCTTGGCCAGGTAGTCGCTGGCGCCGGCGGCCAGGCACTGGTCGCGGTCGTCCTTCATGGCCTTGGCGGTGATGGCGATCACCGGCATCTTCGCGAAGCGCGGGTCGGCGCGCAGGTGGCGCGTGGCTTCCAGACCGTCCATCTCCGGCATCATCACGTCCATCAGTACGAGGTCGATCTCGCGGACCTGGTCCAGGCGCTCCAGCGCCTCGCGGCCGTTGCGCCCGATCTCGACCGTGGCGCCGCGCTGCTCCAGCGCGCTGGTGAGCGCGAAGATGTTGCGCACGTCGTCGTCCACCAGGAGGATGGTGCGGCCCTCGAAGATGCGGTCGCGCCCGCGCGCCGTCTTCAGCATGCCCTGGCGTTCGCTGGACAGCGAGGCCTCCACCTTGTGCAGGAACAGCGTCACCTCGTCGAGCAGCCGCTCGGGCGAGCGCGCGCCCTTGATGATGATCGAGCGCGAGTAGCGCTGCAGCTCGGTTTCTTCGTCACGCGTGAGGTTGCGCCCGGTGTAGACGATGACCGGCGGGAACGACACGATCTCTTCCGCCGCCATGGCCTTGAGCAGCTCGCTGCCCTGCATGTCGGGCAGCCGCAGGTCGGTGATCATGCAGTCGAACACGCGCGTGCGCAGCAGCGCGAGCGCCTCCTCGCCGGAGCCGACTGCGACGATCTCGATGTCGTCGTCGCCGATCAGCCGGATCACGCTCTCGCGCTGCAAGGCGTCGTCTTCCACCAGCAGCACGACCTTGACCTTCTGCGTGAGCTTTTCTTCCAGCCGGCCGAACACCTTGGTCAGCTCCTCGCGCGTGGCCGGCTTCAGCGCGAAGCCGATGGCGCCCATGTGCAGCGCCGCGGCCTGCGCGTTGTCGGCGGCCGAGACCACGTGGATCGGGATGTGGCGCGTGTGCGGCGAGTCCTTGAGCTTTTGCAGCACGTCCAGGCCGGTGCTGTCGGGCAGGCGCATGTCCAGCAGGATCGCGTCGGGCACGAACTGCGTGGCCAGCTCGAAGCCGTCGGCCGCGCCGTGCGCCACCAGGCAGCGGTAGCCCAGCTCGTGCGCCAGGTCGTACAGGATGTGGGCGAACTGCGGCTCGTCCTCGATGACCAGCACGCGGCGCACCTGGTCGCGCGGAATCGAGCGGTCGTCCGCGAAGCGCGGGGCCGGCACCACGGGCGCCGGGGCAGGGGGCGCGAGCGGCGGCGGCGACAGCACGGCGGGCGCATGCGAAGACGAAGACGTCGACACCGAACGCAGCGTGCCCACGGGCACGGCCGGCGCCGGCATCGTCTGCGGCGCACGCGGCGGCAGCTGCAGCGTGAAGGTGCTGCCCTGGCCGGCTTCGCTCTTCACCGTCAGCGAGCCGCCCAGCAGCTGCGTGAGGTCGCGCGAGATCGACAGGCCCAGCCCCGTGCCGCCGTAGCGCCGGCTGGTGGTGCCGTCGGCCTGGCGGAAGGCCTCGAAGATCAGTTCGTGCTGCTGCGGGTCGATGCCGATGCCCGAGTCGTGCACCGCAAAGGCCGCGCCGCCGTCGGCGGTGGCCGACACCGTGAGCGCCACTTCGCCGCGCTCGGTGAACTTGATCGCGTTCGACAGCAGGTTCTTCAGGATCTGCTCCACGCGCTGCCGGTCGGTGACCAGCAGGGCCGGCGCGTCGGGCCGCAGCTCCAGGCGGAACTCCAGGTTCTTGTCGGTCGCGAGCGGGCGGAAGGTGCTTTCCAGGCTCTGGGCCAGCTTGTCGAGCGGCACCTCTTCGGGCACCAGCTCGAGCTTGCCGGCCTCGACCTTGGCGATGTCCAGGATGTCGTTGATCAGCACCAGCAGGTCGTTGCCCGAGGCGTAGATCGATTCCGCGAACTTCACCTGCTCCAGCGACAGGTTGCCCTGCGGGTTGTCGCCCAGCAGCTTGGCCAGGATGAGCGCGCTGTTCAGCGGCGTGCGCAGTTCGTGCGACATGTTCGCGAGGAACTCCGACTTGTAGCGGCTGGCGCGCTGCAGCTCGTCGGCGCGGTCTTCCAGGTCGCGCTGCACGCGGCGCAGCGCGGTGTTGCGCTGGTCGAGGGCTTCGGTGCGCTCGGAGAGCTGGCTGTTGGTCTGTTCCAGCTCGGCCTGCTGGTTCTCCAGCATGGCTTGCGAGGCGCGCAGGGCGCGCGACTGTTCTTCGAGCTCTTCGTTGGCGGTGCGCAGCTCTTCCTGCTGCACCTGCAGTTCCTCGTTGAGCTGTTGCGTTTCGGCCAGCACGTCCTGCAGCTGTTCGCGGTAGCGCGCCGCCGCCAGCGAGGTGCCGATGTCGTCGGCCACGAGGTCGAACAGCTGCTCGCTGCGCGCGTCGGGCGTGCCCGGCAGGCCGAGTTCGAGCACGCCGTTGACGGCGCCATCGGCCGCCACCGGCAGCAGCAGCACGGCCTTGGGCGTCATCTCGCCGAGGCCGGAGTTGACCTTCAGGTAGTCGGCCTGCACCGGATCGATCAGCATGCGGCGCTGCTCGGCCGCCGCCTGGCCGACCAGGCTTTCGGTGGGGGAGAACACCTGCGGCGAGGCTTCGGCCTCGCTCGAGAAACCATAGCTCGCGGCGCGGCGCAGCGGGCCGTGGCGTTCACGCACATAGAGCGCACCGACCGAGCTGCCCAGGTGGCGCGAGAAAAATGCCAGGATCTTGCGGCCCATGTCCGGCGCGCTGAGTTCGCCGACCAGCTCGCCCACCAGCTCGGTCTGCGCATTGCGCAGCCAGGCCTCCTGCGACAGCCGCTCGGCGTGGGCCGCCTGCTCGCGCAGCACCACGTCGTAGCTGTCGGACAGGCGCATCAGCTGCCGGCGGCCGAAGAACGCCACCAGGCCGGAGTACACCAGCGTGAACAGAAGGAACAGCCCGACCACCCACCAGCTCGTGCGGTTGGCCTCGGTGTTGCGCTGGAAGCGCAGCGTCTGCTCGGTGTCCATGAAGGCCGTGAACTCGGCGCGCAGGTCGTCGGTCAGGCGCTTGCCGCGGCCCAGCCGGACGGTGGCCTGCGGATCGATGCCGTTGCGCCGCGCCTCGATCATTTCCCGTGCGAAGGTCAGCCACGACTCCTGCAGGCCGACAATGCGGTCGACACGCTCCACCTGTTGGCGGTTGTCCGACACTTGGCGGCGCAGCGCGTCGGTGTCGGCCTTCAGGCGCGGCAGGGCGGACTGGTAGGGCTCGAGAAAACTCTCCTCGCCGGTGATCAGGAAGCCGCGCATGCCCGTTTCCATGTCGATGGAGCGGCGTTGCAGTTCGCTGGCGGCGCGCGTGACCTGGTCGGTGTGCTCGACCCAGCTCAGGCTCGTCAGCAGGTACAGGATCAGCGCGACGAACGCCACGGCGCCGATCAGTCCGCCCAGCAGCGGCAGCTTGAGGTTGCGGCTGAGCAGGCGGTCGAATTCGACGGGGTCGATCGCGGAGGGAGTTTTCATGAATGCATTTGTAAGCAAAACTTGTCAAGTCTTGCCGAAAAAGATCATTTGACCTGTCGGAGAAGGCCTCGATACCGATTTGTGTGACGTATTGCCGCATTCGGTGCTCGCTATACTGTGATTTCATCCAGTATCGGCAGCATGCCTTCCGACCTCCATTCCGCCCCGTCAGCCGCCGTTTCGGCGGCGCACGTCGTGTCCGTCAAGGCCTTGTGCGCCTTCGGCGCGAAGGCGGGCGATCTTGACCTGCGCTTCGTGCCCGCGCCCAGCGCGCTCGAAGGCATGGCCGGCCACGCACTGGTGCAGGCCCGGCGCGGCGGCGACTACCAGAGCGAGGTGCCGCTGGCCACCACCTGCGGCACGCTGCGCGTGCGCGGCCGGGCCGACGGCTACGACCCGGCGCAGGCACGGGTGGAAGAAATCAAGACCTTTCGCGGCGACTTCGACGCCATCCGCGCCAACCACCGCGCGCTGCACTGGGCCCAGGTGCGTTGCTACGGCTGGATGCTGTGCGAGCAGGAAGGGCACGAGCACCTGACCGTTGCGCTGGTCTACCTCGACCTGGCCAGCGGCGACGAAACGGTGCTCGAAGAGCAGCACACCCGCGACACCCTGCGCACGCACTTCGAAACTTTGTGTGCCTGCTACAGCGACTGGGCGCAGCGCGAGGCCGCGCACCGCGGCGCGCTCGACGACGCACTGACGCAACTCGAATTTCCCCACGCCGACTTCCGCACCGGCCAGCGCGAACTGGCCGAGGCGGTCTACCGCGCCGCCGTGGGCGGGCGCTGCCTGCTGGCGCAGGCGCCCACCGGCATCGGCAAGACGCTGGGCACGCTCTTTCCGCTGCTCAAGGCGCGCGCGGCACACAAGCTCGACAAGGTGTTCTTCCTCACCGCCAAGACCTCGGGCCGGCCTGTGGCGCTCGACGCCTTGCGCGTGCTGGGGCAGGGCGGCGCGCACCGGCCGCGCGTGCTCGAACTCGCGGCCCGCGAGAAGGTCTGCGAGTACCCCGACCGCGCCTGCCACGGCGAGGCCTGCCCGCTGGCGCGCGGCTTCTACGACCGCCTGCCCGCCGCGCGCGCCGAGGCCGAGCAAGTCGGCTGGCTCGACCGCGAGGCGCTGCGGCGGGTCGCGCTCGCGCACGAGGTCTGCCCCTATTTCCTGGCGCAGGAAATGACGCACTGGAGCGACGTCGTCGTGGGTGACTACAACTACTACTTCGACAGCAGCGCGTTCCTGTTCGCCAGCATGAAGGACGCCAACTGGCGCGTCGCCGTGCTGGTCGACGAGGCCCACAACCTGCTGGAGCGCGCACGCGGCATGTACACCGCGAAGCTCGAAGGCGCGGCGCTCGAAGAAGCGCACCGCGCCGCGCCGGCCGCCGTGCGCGGCCCGCTGGCGCGGCTGTTCCGCGAATGGGACACGCTGCAGCAGGCGCAAACGGCCGGCTACGACACCGCCGACGAGATCCCCGAGCGCTTTTTGCGCACGCTGCAGGCCGCCAACACCGCGATGGCCGAGCACTTCGCCGCCACGCCCGATGCGGCGCAGGGGCCGCTGCAGCGCTTCTTCTTCGACGCGCTGCACTTCGCGCGGCTGGCCGAGGTCTTCGACAACCACTCGGTGTTCGAGCGCACGCTGGGCGCCACGCAGGAACAGCGCGGCCTGGCCATCCGCAACCTCGTGCCCGGGCCCTTCCTCGAAGGCCGCTTCGCCGACGCGGTGTCGGTCACCTGCTTCTCGGGCACGCTCGCGCCGTTCGCGTTCTACCGCGACGCACTCGGCCTGCCCGAAGACACGGCGCTGCTGGACGTCGAATCGCCGTTTCGCGGCCAGCAGCTGCGCGTCGAGGTGGCGACCGGCGTCTCCACGCGCTTTCGCGACCGCGCCGGCTCGCTGCGCCATGTGACGGACATCATCGGCGCGCAGTTCGAACGCCTGCCCGGCAACTACCTGGCCTTCTTCAGCAGCTTCGACTACCTGGACAAGGCCTGCGCCGCGTTCTCGCTGCGCCACCCCGGCGTGCCCGTGTGGACGCAGACGCGCGGCATGCGCGAAACCGACCGCCACGATTTCGTCGCGCGCTTCGAGGAAGGCGGGCAGGGCATCGGCTTCGCCGTGCTCGGCGGTGCCTTCGGCGAGGGCATCGACCTGCCGGGCAGCCGGCTCATCGGCGCCTTCGTCGCCAGCCTGGGGCTGCCGCAGTACAACGAGCTCAACGAGATCACGCGCGAGCGCATGCAGTCGCGCTTCGGCAAGGGCTACGAGTACACCTACCTCTACCCGGGCCTGCAGAAGGTGGTGCAGGCCGCCGGCCGCGTGATCCGCACCGAGGCCGACACGGGCGTGCTGCACCTGCTCGACGACCGCTTTGCGCGCGCCGAGATCCGCGAGCTGCTGCCGCGCTGGTGGCATGTGCAGCTGGCCGGGGAGGCCGGGGAGGTCGGGGAAAACGATGCGCGCCACCCGACGCCTTGAGCACGCCGGCCAGCCCGACCTGTTCGGCGAGGCGCCCGTGGCGGCCATCGAGGGCCTGCGCTACGAAGCCGGGTTCCTGTCGCGCGACGAAGAGGCCGGCCTGCTGCGCATCGTGCAGGGCCTGCCGCTCAAGGAGATGCGCTACAAGGAATACACCGCCCGCCGGCGCGGCACCAGCTTCGGCGGCAGCTACGACTTCGACACCAACCGCCTCAAGCCCGGCGCGCCGCTGCCCGAGGCGCTGCATCCGCTGCGCGCAAAGGCCGCCGCCTGGGCCGGCCTGGCGCCCGAAGACCTCACCCACGTGCTGATCGCCGAGTACCGCCCCGGCACGCCGCTGGGCTGGCACCGCGACGTGCCCGACTTCGAGGACATCGTCGGCGTCTCGCTGCACGGCGACGCGGTGATGCAGTTCCGGCCGTATGTGCCCGGTGCGCCCGCGTCGGGGCCGGCCGCGCTCGAATTCCTCATCGAGCCGCGCTCCGTGTACCTGCTGCGCGGGCCGGCGCGCTGGGCATGGCAACATGCCATCGCCCCGACCGAGGGCCTGCGTTATTCGATCACCTTGCGTACCCGGAGACCCCGCGCGCCATGAACCGCACCACCTTCCTCAAGCTGCTCACGCACCACCTCTTTCCCGTGCTCAAGGCCGAAGGCTTCCAGGGTTCGGGCCAGACGCTGCGGCGCATCGACGGGCCGGTGATCCACGTGTTCAACGTGCAGGGTGCGAGCGGCGGCAAGGCCTGTTACCTGAACCTCGGCGCGCACCTGGACTTCTTGCCGCCCGAGGGCGGAACGCCGGTGGCGCCCGAGGCGCTCGAAGAATCGCACTGCGTGTTCCGCGACCGCCTGGACCCACCGCCCGGCGCCGCATTCGGATGGGCCTATGGCGAGACGAAAGAACAGGCCGAAGAAAACGTCGAATTCATCGTGAGCGAGTGGGAAGGGCCGGGGCGTACTTTCTTCGCTCGGCATGGCAGCTATCCGCAGAGCTTCGAACAGATGCTGCGCGAGACCGACCCGCACCAGATCCATGCGCGCACCGCTTTGCACTTCGCACGGATCGCGGTGCACCTGGGCGACCGCGCACGGGCACAGGCGCTGGTCGAGGCGGGGCTCGCGCGGGCGCCGGAACGCGCCACGGCCCTGAAGGCCGACCTCGCGAACGTGTTGTCGGCCTGAGCGCGCACGACAGACTGCGCTGACGCGCAGCGCCTGCCTCTTCCGACCCATGGCGCCGCACAGGCGGCCAGCATGAAGGCTTCTTTCATCCCATTTGATTGAAGGAGCGCAGACATGCCAAGAGGCGACAAGTCGTCCTACACGGACAAGCAGAAACGCAAGGCCGAGCACATCGAGGCAGGCTACGAGCACCGCGGCGTGGCCAAGGGCGAGGCCGAGCGCCGCGCCTGGGCCACGGTGAATGCCGAGACCGGCGGCGGCAAGAAGAGCGGTGCGGGCCGCGGCAAGGCCGAGAACCACGGGCCCTCGCGCAAGGGCGGGCGCCTCGGTGGCGCCGCCGCGGCGAACCGCACCGCCGCCGAACGTTCGGCGTCCGCGAAGAAGGGCGCAGCCACGCGCAAGCGCAGCGCCGAGAAGCGCGGCTGAAGCCGGTTGCGAATACCAGCCATATCTTCTGTCCGAAAAGCGGAGTCCACCCACCACACACCCTGAAAAGCGGACATTCCTTCGCCATCTGTGACGGCAGCCGGACAACTTGTGTCGGCCCTCCGGTGACGCGACCCTGCAGGAAGTCGCCAGCTTGCGCGACGTTGCCCTGAACGCACGCGCTACGCCGCCCAACCTCGGTCATTCCGCCTTCTTTTTGCACGCGTTCCGGGCGTTTGCCGGGGCGCGGTCGCGTCGATACGATCCGCCGCCTTGCCCTCCAGAAAGGAACGCGCGGGTGCCTCCCTCGAACGTTTTCTCCCCCACGACCGCGCCAGCCGCCGCAGGTGCCGATGCCGCCAATGCCAACGCCGACTGGCAACAGCGCAGCCGCCGCCACGTCTGGCACCCCTGCACTCAGAGCATCCGCCTCGACGTGGCGCCGCCGCTGCCCATCGCGCGGGGCGAGGGCGTCTGGCTGACCGACCATGAAGGCCGGCGCTACCTCGACGCCACCAGCTCGTGGTGGGTCAACCTGTTCGGCCACGCGCACCCGGCGATCAACGCCGCGCTGAAGGCGCAGCTGGACACGCTGCCGCATGTGATGCTCGCCGGCTGCACGCACGCGCCGGCGGTCGAGCTGGCCGAGCGGCTGGCGGCGCTCACGGGCCACGCGCTGGGTCATTGCTTCTATGCCTCCGACGGCGCCTCGGCCGTGGAGATCGCGCTCAAGATGAGCTTCCACGCCTGGCGCAACGCGGGCCGCGCCGGCAAGCGCCGCTTCGTGGCGCTGCGCGGCGGCTACCACGGCGAGACGCTGGGCGCGCTGCACGTCACCGACGTGCCCGTGTTCCGCGACGCCTATGCGCCGCTGCTCGCCAGCGCGCACCTCGTGGCCTCGCCCGATGCGCGCGCCGCGCGGCCCGGCGAAGACGCCGCTGCGGTGGCGAACCGCGCCGCCGACGAACTCGAGGCGCTCCTGGCCGCGCAGCACGACAGCATCGCCGCCGTGATCGTCGAGCCGCTGGTGCAGTGCGCCACCGGCATGGCGATGCACGACCCGGCCTACCTGCGCCGCGTGCGTGCGCTGTGCGACTGCTTCGGCGTGCACCTGATCGCCGACGAGATCGCGGTCGGCTGCGGGCGCACCGGCACCTTCTTCGCCTGCGAGCAGGCCGGCATCTGGCCCGACTTCCTGTGCCTGTCGAAGGGCATCAGCGGCGGCTACCTGCCGCTGGCGCTGGTGATGACGCGTGAGGCCATCTACCAGGGCTTCGTCGACGACGATGCCGCGCGCAGCTTCCTGCATTCGCATTCCTACACCGGCAACGCGCTGGCCTGCCGCGCGGCGCTCGCCACGCTCGATCTGTTCGAGCAGGAAGACGCGCTGAACGGCAACAAACACCGCGCCGCGCGCCTGTTCGCTCGCCTTCGCGAGGGGCTGGCCGGCCAAGCCGTTGATCACCTGCGCCAGCGCGGAATGATCACGGCCTTCGACGTGCGCGAGCCCGGCGCGCGCTTTGCCGAGCGCTTCCACCTCGCGGCGCGCGACCACGGCCTGCTGATGCGGCCCATCGGCGCCACCGTGTACCTGATGCCGCCGTACGCCATCGCCGACGACGAGATCGACCAGCTCGTGGACGGCACGCTCGCGACGCTCGAAGCCGTCACCACCGCATCCGGCGCCGTCGCCGAAGAAGGAGCCCGCGATGCTGCGCTTGCTTGAACGCCTGCAGGACGAGATCACCGCGCTCGACGCGCGCTCGCTGCGCCGCCGCCGGCAGATCGCCGAAACCGCCTGCGCGCCCGAGCAGATCCTCACGCTGGCCGGCGCCGCCGCGCCGCGCACCATGCTCGGCTTCAGCAGCAACGACTACCTGGGCCTGGCCGCGCACCCCGCGCTGGCCGAGGCACTGGCCGAAGGCGCGGCGCGCTACGGCACGGGCAGCGGCGGCTCGCACCTGATCCTGGGCCACTCGCGTGCCCATGCGCAGCTCGAGGAGCGCCTGGGCGAATGGATGGCGCCGCACATTCCCGATGCGCGCAGCCTGTTCTTCTGCACCGGCTACATGGCCAACCTCGCGGTGCTGTCGGCGCTGGGCGACGGCGAGGCGGTGATCTTCTCGGAGACGCTGAACCACGCCTCGCTGATCGACGGCGCGCGGCTGGCCCGCGCCCGCGTGGAACGCTACCCGCACTGCGACCTGCAGGCGCTCGACGCGCAGCTGGCCGCCTGCGACGCGCCGGTCAAGATCATCGTGAGCGACGCCGTCTTCAGCATGGACGGCCACATTGCCCCCGTGGCGGGCCTGCTGGCGCTGGCCGAGCAGCACGACGCCTGGCTGGTGATCGACGACGCGCATGGCTTCGGTGTGCTCGGCGCCACCGGCCGCGGCGCACTGCAGGCGCTGGCGCTGCGCTCCGAGCGGCTGGTGCTGATCGGCACGCTGGGCAAGGCGGCCGGCGTGTCGGGCGCGTTCGTGGCGGCGCACCGCACGGTGATCGACTTCCTGGTGCAGCGCGCGCGGCCCTACATCTTCACCACGGCCGCACCACCGGCGGTGGCGCATGCGCTGCTCACCAGCCTGGCGCTCATCGAGGGCGAGGAGGGCATGCGCCGCCGCGCGCAACTGCGCGCCCGCATCACCCAGCTGCGCAGCGGCCTCAGGCAGGTGCTGCCGGCCGACGGCAGCGCCTGGCTGGCCGATTCGCCGACCGCGATCCAGCCGCTCATCGTGGGCGACAACGCGCGCGCGATGCAGACCATGGAACGGCTCGACGCGCACGGCCTGCGCGTGGGCGCGATCCGTCCGCCCACGGTGCCTGCCGGCACCGCGCGGCTGCGCATCGCGCTGTCGGCCAGCCACACCGAGGCCGACGTGGCGCGGCTCATCGGCGCGCTGGGCGAGGCCCTGGCCGAACCGTGGCCGGAGGCGGCATGACGACGGCAGCAGCTGCGACACAGCGCCGCTGGTTCGTCACCGGCACCGACACCGGCGTGGGCAAGACGCTGGTGAGCAGCGCCATGCTCGCGCTGCTGGCCGCCTCGGGCCTGCGCGCGGTCGGCATGAAACCGGTGGCGGCGGGGCTCGATGCCATCGACGGCGAATGGCGCAACGAAGACGTCGAGCGCCTGCAGGCGGCCGGCAATGTCGACGCGCCGCTGGCCTGGCGCTGCCCCTATGTGCTGAAGGCGCCGATGTCGCCGCACCTGGCGGCGCGGGAAGAGGGCGTGCAGGTCGCGCTGCCCGTGCTGCTCGATGCCTTCGAGCGGCTGTCGGCGCAGGCCGATGCGGTGGTGGTGGAAGGCGTGGGCGGCTTCTGCGTGCCGCTGGGCGACGATCTGGACACGGCCGACCTCGCGGTGGCGTTGGGCCTGCCCGTGATCCTCGTGGTCGGGCTGCGGCTGGGGTGCCTCAACCATGCGCTGCTCACCGCCGAGGCGATCCGCGCGCGCGGGCTGGTGCTGGCCGGCTGGGTCGCGAGCGTGGTCGAGCCGCAGATGCTCTCGCCCGAAGGCAACCTGCAGACGCTGCGCGCCCGGCTCGGTGCGCCGCTGCTGGGCGTGGTGCCGCACCTGGCAGAGCCCTCGGCGGCGCGCGCCGCCGAACACCTCGACCTGCGTGCGCTGCGGGCGAGCGCGGCCCATGCCGCGCGTCGCACCGAGGCCCCGCTCGTGTCAGCCGCGACGGCCTGAGTCGGCCAGCCGCTGGGCGCGCACGCCGCCCTGGCGCGCCAGCATCCAGCCCGGGTACTCGGGCGCCAGCGCGCTCGCCTTGTCGAGCGCTGCCAGTTCGTCGGCCGTGAGCTTCACCTCGGTGGCGGCGATGTTGTCGTCCAGCTGGTCGATGCGCTTGGCGCCGACGATCACGCTGGTCACTACCGGCTGGTGCAGCAGCCAGGCCAGCGCGATCTGCGCCACCGACACGCCGCGCGGTTCGGCGAACTGGCGCATGAGGTCGATGCAGTCGTAGGCGCGCTCCACGTTCACCGGCGGAAAGTCGAAGCTCGCGCGGCGGCTGCCTTGCGCGGTGGCGGTGTGGCGGTCGACCTTGCCGCTGAGCAGGCCGCCGGCCAGCGGGCTCCAGACCATCAGGCCGAGCTGCTCGCTGCGCAGCATCGGCACCAGCTCGCGCTCCAGGTCGCGCCCGGCCACGGTGTAGTAGGCCTGCAGCGACTCGAAGCGCGCCAGCCGGTCGCGCTCGGCGATGCCCAGCGCCTTGGCGATCTGCCAGGCGGCCCAGTTCGACACGCCCACGTAGCGCACGTGGCCCTGGCGCACGAGGTCGTCGAGCGCGCGCACCGTTTCCTCGATGGGCGTGATCGGGTCGATGCCGTGGATCTGGTACAGGTCGATGTGGTCCAGCTGCAGCCGCTTCAGGCTGGCCTTCACGCCGTCCATGATGTGGTAGCGCGAGGCGCCGGCCGAGTTCACGCCCTTGCTGCCGGTTTCGCCGAGCACCTTGGTCGCGACCACCACGCGGTCGCGCGGCACCTTCAGGTTCTTCAGCGCCTGGCCGGTGATGGTTTCGGACAGGCCTTCGGAGTACACGTCGGCCGTGTCGATGAAGTTGATGCCCGCGTCGAGCGAGCGGCCGATGAGGCCTTCGGCCTCGCCTTGCTGCAGCTGGCCGATGTGGTCCCAGATGCCCGGCGCGCCGCCGAAGGTCATCGTGCCGAGGCAGAGTTCGGAAACCAGGAGGCCGGTGCGGCCGAATTGGCGGTATTGCATCGAAAGTTGTCCTTTGGGTGGGGAGGGGCCGTCCGGCGTGACGGATGGCCGGCGGTTGCGAAAAAGTATCCCGCCGGCGCGCCCCGGCGGGCGAGCGCGTTTCTGCAAAGTCTTTGCCTATTTCTCCAGACCTCGTGCGCAGGCCGTGCGAAGGAGAGGATGCGACGCTAAGCTGCGGGCAGCCCAATCCTCCATGGCCGTCACCGCGGCCGCTCCCCTTTGTCAGAGGCCTACCCATGTCTGATGACCCCCCCGACACCGCCACCGTCCTCGCCATGCCGATGCCGCTGGAACCCGAACTCGATGCCGCCCGCGAAGAGCTGGTGCAGCTCATCCGCCACATCACGCGCGGGCAGGACGGCACGGTCGAATGCGCCGTGCCCGGCCTGCAGGTGCACTGCATCAGCAAGCCCGACGGCCCCAAGCACGGCTTCGCGACGCCGGCGCTGGGCCTCATTGCGCAGGGCTCCAAACGGATCATCGTGGGCGACGACATCTACGTGTACGACCCCATGAACTACCTCGTCACCTCGGTCGACCTGCCGGTGTGCGGCCAGGTGTGCGTGACCAGCGAGAACGAGCCCTACCTGGGCGTGCGGCTGGAGCTGGCGCTCGACGAGATCGGCGACCTCATCGGCGACGAGAAGCTGCCGGCCAAGGCCAACGCGCCGGCCTCGCGCGGCATGTACGTGAACCGCATCGCCATGCCGGTGCTGGAGCCCGTGCTGCGCCTGCTGCGGCTGCTCGACACGCCCGAGGACATTCCGATCATGGCGCCGCTCATCAAGCGCGAGATCATGTACCGCCTGCTGGTGAACGGCGAGGGCGCGCGGCTGCGCCAGATCGCGCTGCACGACAGCCACACGCAGCGCATCGCCAAAGCCATCAGCGCGCTGCGCACCAACTACGCGCAGTCGCTGCGCGTGGAAGACATGGCGCGCGCGGTGCACATGAGCGTGTCGTCGTTCCATCACCACTTCAAGGCCGTGACGGCGATGAGCCCGCTGCAGTACCAGAAGCAGCTGCGCCTGCAGGAGGCGCGCCGCCAGATGCTCATTGCCGGCACCGACGTGGCCAGCGCCGCGCACAACGTGGGCTACGAAAGCCCTTCGCAGTTCGCGCGCGAGTACGGCCGCATGTTCGGCGCGCCGCCGCTGCGCGACAAGCGCCGCTGGCTCGGCGAGGCCGGCAACGACGCGACCTCGATGGAAGCCGCGTAGGCCGCCCACGGCCCCGCGCGAGGGGTCTTTCAACATAGCACCTGCCGCGATTTCTTGCGTCGTCGTGGAAATGCAGGTTTCGCAAATTCTCGCTATCGTTTTGTTCGCTGCAGCACCCGTCCGCCCGTGGAGGCGGGACTACTCAACAACTCGGAGAGATGCATGCTTTGGGAAAAGAAGCTGGCGCAGTGGAGCGCCGCGGTCCGTGCACGGGCGAACCTGCCCGCGCGGCTCACCTTGTGGGACGGCCAGTCCTACGACTTCGGTGACTTCAGCGGACCGGCGGTCACGCTGCACGTGAAATCGCCCGCGGCGCTGTCGCTGATGCTGCAGCCCACGCTCGACAACCTGGGCGAGGCCTACGTCAAGAGCAAGATCGACATCGAAGGCAAGCTCAGCGACGTGATCGACATTGCCTACGGCCTGGCGAAGACCTCGCTCGACAAGCCCGGCGGCGCGCTGCAAAGCATGGCCCGCTACTTCGCGCACACCAAGTCGTCGGACAAGAAATCCATCGAGTACCACTACGACGTGTCGAACGCGTTCTACCAACTCTGGCTCGATGCGAACATGGTCTATTCGTGCGCCTACTTCGAGAACGGCGACGAAGACCTGGCCACCGCGCAGCTGAAGAAAATCGACCACATCCTCACCAAGATCGAACTCCAGCCCGGGCAGACGCTGCTCGACATCGGCTGCGGTTGGGGCGCGCTGGTGATCCGCGCGGCGCAGAAGTTCGGTGCGCGCTGCGTGGGCGTCACGCTGTCGCAGAACCAGTTCGACCTGGCAACCGAGCGCGTGAAGGCCGCGGGCCTGCAAGACCGCATCGAGATTCGCCTGCAGGACTACCGCGACGTGACGGGCCAGTTCGACCGCATCACCAGCGTCGGCATGTTCGAGCATGTGGGCCGCAAGAACCTGCCCGAGTACTTCAAGCGCGTGCAACAGCTGCTGGCCGACGACGGCATCGTCATGAACCACGGCATCACCTCGTCCGACCCCGAGGGCGGCGGCGTGTCGTACGGCGGCGGCGACTTCATCGACCGCTACGTGTTCCCCAACGGCGAGCTGCCGCACATCAGCCTGGCGCTGCAGGCCATGCAGCAGGGCGGGCTCGAGGCCTTCGACGTGGAGAACCTGCGCCGCCACTACGCGCAGACGCTGCGCCACTGGAGCGACGCCTACGAGGCCCGTGCCGACGAGGCGCGCGCGCTGGTCGACGAAGAGAAGTTCCGCATCTGGCGCATCTACCTTGCGGGCTGCGCCTATGCCTTCGAGAACGACGACGTGGCGATCTACCAGATCGTGGGGCGCAAGGCGGGCAGGGCGGCAAGCACGCTGCCATGGTCGCGCCGCTACATCTACGAAGGAAGGCACGAATAAACCTACTGCGCGCCCCGATCTCGCATCTGCGGTCCTCACCGTACGGGTGTACGGTTCCGGTCCTCGACGCGACCTCGGGGCGCTCGCTACGGTTTCTTCGCGCCTTCCAGGCGCCCATGGATTGTTGCTTTGCTACTCGAGCGTGAAGCCGATCTTCACCGTCACCTGCCAGTGCGCGACCTTGCCGTCGACCACATGGCCACGCGTCTCGGTGACGGTGAACCACTGGATGTTGCGCACTGTCTCGTGCGCCTTCGCGATGGCGGTCTGCACCGCGTCCTCGATGCTGGTCTTGGACGAGCCCGTCAGCTCGAGCGACTTGTAGACATGGTTCGACATGGCGGCTGCTCCTTGGGTGGTTGCGTGCCCATCGTAGCCAGTGCACGGGGGGCGGGGCAACTCCTTTGAGCGCGCGGATGCGATGCAAAACGCATCAGGACATTCGCAATCCGTCGTTGGCAAGGGCGAAGGTGCTTCGCAGAATCGGCGGCATCGAACCAGGGAAACCGCCCGTCATGCCACTGCACACCGTCGCCTCTTCATCCCCGGCCGCACAGGCCCGCCACGTCCTCGCGCTGACCGCCATCGCCTGGTGCATCGCGCCGGCGTCGCCGCATGAAGTGGCACGCCGTGCGCCGCATGGCCATGTGCCGCTGCGCGTGCGCAGGAGGCTGCACGCCACGGCCGTGGCGGCACTCCTGCCTTATGCATGGTGAGCCGCGCGACCCCGCAGATTCCAGATATCGATAGAGGAATTCAGCGCAAACGGCCCGCGCGATGGCTCGCAGAATTTGAAGCACACCCGCTTCCACTGCGTCATCGCCGAACACCGTGTCCTACTCGCTCTCCCTGCTCGACAAGAGCCTGATCCCCGAAGGTGCCGATGCCGCGCAGGCGTTCCAGCACACCATCGCGCTGGCCCGGCGCGCCGAACGGCTGGGCTACCGCCGCTACTGGCTGGCCGAGCACCACGGCAACCGCACCTACGCGGGTTCGGCACCCGAGGTGCTGGCCTCGCACCTGCTCGCGAAGACCTCGCGCATCCGCATCGGCACCGGCGGCGTCATGCTGCAGCACTACAGCCCCTTCAAGGTCGCGGAGACCTTCAAGGTGCTGGCCTCGCTGGCGCCGGGCCGTGTCGACCTGGGCATCGGCAAGGCGCCGGGCGGCCTGCCGCTGACCAGCAAGGCGCTGCAATCGCTGCACGATCCGGTGAAGGCGAAGGCCCTCGATTTCGAAGCGCGCCTGCGCGAGCTCGATGCCTTCCTGCACGATGGCGTGCCCGCCGACCATGCGCTGGCCGGCGCCGTGGCCACGCCGTTCCCGCCGGTGGCGCCGCAGCGCGTGCTGCTCGGCGGCAGCCCCGAGAGCGCGCTGCTCGCGGCGCGGCTGGGCTGGCAGTTCGTCTATGCGGGCCACTTCAACGGCGACCCCGTGAACATCGAACAATCGATCGACGCCTACCGCGGCGCGACCGGCCGCGCACCGCTGCTCGCGCTGTTCGCCTTCGCCGCCGAAACGCACGACGAGGCCGCCGAGCGCGTGGGCGCGCTGCGCAGCTTCCGCGTGACCTTGCCCACGGGCCAGAGCGTGAACCTGCCGAGCCTCGAGGCCGCCGCCGAGTTCGCGCGCCAGGCCGGTGCCAGCGACTACCGCACCGAGGAACGGCGCCCGCATGTCATCGCCGGCACCGGCGACGAGGTGCGCGACGCGCTCGAGGCCCTCAGCGCGCGCCACGGCATCGAGGAGTTCGTGATCGACATCCCAGTGGCGGACTTCGGCGCGCGCGCCACGGCGGTCGAACTGCTGGCGCAGGCCCGCGAGCCTGCACTGGCCTGAGTTTTTTCTTTTTCCCATCACAAGAACGATCGTCATGAGCAACATCCAGTTCGGCGTCATGCTGCAAGGGGCCGGCAGCCACATGAATGCCTGGAAGCACCCGGGCGGCCCTGCCGATGCCAGCGTCAACCTCGACTTCTTCATCCGCAGCGCGCAGAAGGCCGAGGCCGCGGGCATCGCCTTCGCGTTCGTCGCCGACGGGCTCTACATCAACGAGAAGTCGATTCCGCACTTCCTCAACCGCTTCGAGCCGATCTCGATCCTGTCGGCGCTGGCCGCCGTCACCTCGAAGATCGGCCTGGCGGGCACCATCTCCAGCTCGTACAGCGACCCGTTCACGGTGGCGCGCCAGTTCGCCTCGCTGGACCTCATCAGCGGCGGGCGCGCGGGCTGGAACGTGGTGACCACGCCGCTGGAAGGCAGCGCGAAGAACTACAGCCGCACGCATCCCGAGCACGCGCTGCGCTACGAGATCGCCGACGAGTACCTGGCCGTGACGCAGGGCCTGTGGGACAGCTGGGACGACGACGCCTTCGTGCGCGACCGCGAGAGCGGCCGCTTCTTCGACCGCGACAAGCTGCACACGCTCGACCACAAGGGCCGCTTCTTCCAGGTGGCGGGGCCGCTGAACATCCAGCGCTCGCCGCAGGGCCAGCCCGTGATCTTCCAGGCCGGCTCGTCCGACGCGGGCATCGGTCTGGCGGGCAAGTACGCCGATGCGGTGTTCACGCATTCGCCCTCGCTCGAAGACACGCGGGCCTTCCTCAAGCAGGTCAAGGCCAGTGCCGTGGCGCAGGGGCGGCAGGCCGGCGATGTGAAGATCTTCCCGGGCATCGGCCCCGTGGTCGCCGCCACCGAGGCGGAGGCCGAGGCCAAGTACCTCGCCATCCGCGCACTGCTGACGGTGGAGGAAGCATTGGCCTACCTGGGCCGCTTCTTCGACCACCACGACTTCAGCCAGTACCCGCTCGATGCGCCGTTCCCCGAACTGGGCGAGATCGGCCGCAACAGCTTTCGCTCGACCACCGACCGCATCAAGGCGAATGCCAAGGCCAAGGGCCAGACGCTGCGCGAGGTGGCACTCGAAGTCGCCACGCCACGCACGCAGTTCGTGGGCACGGGCGAGCGCATCGCCGACGAGATCATCCGCTGGGTGGACGAGGGCGCGGCCGACGGCTTCATCCTCGGCTTCCCGGTGCTGGGGCAGGGCCTGGACGACTTCATCGAGTTCGTGGTTCCCGCGCTGGAGGCGCGCGGCCGCTACCAGCGCACGCTGCCCGGCCAGACCCTGCGCGACCACCTGGGCCTGCCGCGCAAGGCGAGCCGCCATGCCGCGCCGCAGGGCGGCGCCACCGCCGAGCGCAAGGCCGCCTGATGGGCGCCGCGCTGCCACGACCGGCCCTGAAGGACATCCACCGCGTCGAATCGACCATTGCCGGCTACGGCGACGAATTCATTGCGCTGCGGCGCGACATTCACCAGCACCCCGAGCTGTCGTTCAAGGAGCACCGCACCTCGGCGCTCGTGGCCGAGAGGCTCGCGGCCTGGGGCTACGAGGTCGCGACCGGCCTGGCCGGCACCGGCGTGGTGGGCACGCTGCGGCGCGGGTCGGGGCGCAGCCTCGGCATCCGCGCCGACATGGACGCGCTGCCGATCCACGAAGCCACGGGCCTGCCGTATGCGAGCGAGAACGCGGGCGTGATGCATGCGTGCGGCCACGACGGCCACACGGCGATCCTGCTCGCGGCGGCGCGCTTCCTGGCCGAGGCGGGCAGCTTTCGCGGCACGCTGCACCTGATCTTCCAGCCCGCCGAAGAACTCGGCGCGGGTGCGAAGAAGATGATCGACGAGGGTCTGTTCACGCGCTTCCCGTGCGATGCGGTGTTCGGCCTGCACAACTGGCCCGGCGTGAGCACGGGGCATGTGGGCTGTGTCACCGGCCCCGCGATGGCGGCCATCGACCAGGCCCACATCACGGTGCGCGGCAAGGGCGGCCACGGTGCGCAGCCGCACGAGACGGTCGACCCTGTGGTCGCGAGCGCGCACCTGATCGCGGCGCTGCAGACGGTGGTGGCGCGCAACGTCGATCCGCTCGACATGGGCGTGGTCACGGTCGGCTCCATCCACGGCGGCGAAGCCTCCAACGTGATCCCGAACACGGTCGAGCTCAAGCTCACGGCACGCTCGTTCAAGCCCGAGGTGCGCGCGCTGCTGGCACAACGCATTCCCGCGCTGGCACGGGCGCAGGCCGAGAGCTTCGGTGCGCAGGCCGAGGTGGACTACCGGCCGGGCTTTCCGCCGGTGGTCAACCACGCAGAGGAAACCGCCTTCGCGCGCGCCGTTGCACTCGACACCTTCGGCGCGCAGCGGGTCGACCCGGCCTTCCGCCCGCGCACCGCCAGCGAAGACTTCGCCTACATGCTGCAGGCCCGCCCCGGCAGCTACGTGTTCTTCGGCAATGGCGAAAGCGCCTCGCTGCACAGCCCGCGCTACGACTTCAACGACGCGATCCTTGCGCCCGCGGCCGTGTACTGGGCCCGGCTGGCCGAGCGCTTTCTTTCCGCCGACGGCGACACCCAGGAAACCACCCCATGAGCGAACAGTTTCTCTACACCACGCCGCTGGACCCGCTGGCCCGGCCGTTGATCGAAGGGCTCACCTTCGAGTACGACAGCCGCTACGGCGACGTGCTGCGCGAGCCCGGTGCACCGCGCGAGATCGACCGCTACCCGCCCGAGGTGTTCGCACCGCCGCACGGCAACTTCGTGCTGCTGCTGCGTGACGGCGTGACGATCGGGGGCGGTGCCTTCATGCGCCACGACGAGCGCACCGCCGAGCTCAAGCGCGTGTGGACGCACGGCGCGCTGCGCCGCCAGGGCCTGGCCAGCCGCGTGCTGGCGGAGCTGGAGGCGCAGGTGCTGCGCCAGGGCTACGAGCGCATCTACCTCACGACCGGCTTTCGCCAGCCCGAGGCCGTGGGCCTGTACCGCAGCCATGGCTACACGGCGCTCTTCACCGACGACGCCGACCCCGAGACGCCGCGCAAGCTGCCGTTCGAGAAGCACCTGGCGCAGTGGGCCACGCAAGGCCGCGTGGGTGCGGCACTGAGCGGGGCGGTGTCGCGATGAACACGACCACCGTGCTCGACGCCGGTCCGGAGCCTCGTACCCCCACGGCACCCCTGCGCCGCAGCGATGCGGCACCGCCCGCCAAGGGCGACTACTCGCACTTTCGCATCGTCCCCGCGACCTACCCGGCGCGCACCGTCGGCACCGTCTTCGCGGTGGCGGTGATCGGCCTCGTGCTGCATTCGGTGCTCACCAACCCGCGCTGGGGCTGGCCGGTGTTCGCGCAGTGGTTCTTCTCGGAGCCGGTGCTGGCCGGGCTGGGCCGCACGCTGCTGCTCACGGCGCTGGGCGCGGTGCTGGGCTTCTTCTTCGGCACCGGGCTGGCGCTGGCGCGGGTGTCGCGCTCGCCGCTGCTGGCGCGGCTGGCCTGGGTGTTCACCTGGCTCTTCCGTTCGGTGCCGGTGATCGTGCTGCTCTTGATCATCAACAACCTGGGTTATCTGTACGAGACCGTGTCGCTGGGCGTGCCGTTCACCGACCTGACCTTCTTCTCGTACCCGACCACGCAGCTCATCAGCCCCTTCGTGGCGGCGCTGCTGGGTCTCACGCTGAACCAGGCGGCGTTCGCCTCGGAGATCGTGCGCGGGGGCATCCTGTCGGTGGACCAGGGCCAACTCGAAGCAGCGGCTGCGCTGGGCCTTTCGCGCCGGCGCCAGGCCTCGCGCATCGTGCTGCCGCAGGCCATGCGCAGCATCCTGCCGACGGCCTTCAACGACATCATCGGGCTGGCCAAGGGCACCTCGAACCTCTACATCCTGGCGCTGCCCGAGCTGTTCTACACGATCCAGATCATCTACCGGCGCAACCTGGAAGTGATTCCGCTGCTCATGGTGGCGACCGTGTGGTACCTCGTGATCCTCACGGTGCTGTCGGTGGCGCAGCACTACATCGAGCGGCATTTCTCGCGCGGGGCGCTGCGCCATGCGCCGCGCTCGTGGCTGGGCGGCGTGGTGCACGGGCTGTGGGCGCGGGGCAGGGCGCCGGCCGTGGTGCCCGTGTCGGCACCGGCGCCGGCCCCCGCGCAGGTGCCGCGCTGGAACGGCTCGCGCGCGCCCGGTGGCGAGGTGACGATCCACGGCGTGTCCAAGCGCTTCGGTGCGCTGCAGGTGCTCGACGACGTGACCTTCACCGCGCCGCGCGGCAGCGTCACCGTGATCCTCGGCCCCTCGGGCTCGGGCAAGTCGACGCTGCTGCGCACCATCAACCACCTGGAGCGCGTGGACGACGGCTTCATTGCCATCGACGGCGAACTCATCGGCTACCGGCGCGACGCCGACACGCTGTACGAGCTGCACGAGAAAGACATCCTCGCGCGCCGCGTCGACGTGGGCATGGTGTTCCAGAACTTCAACCTGTTCCCGCACCTCACGGTGCTAGAGAACATCGTCGAGGCGCCGCAGTCGGTGCGCGGCCTGCCGCGCGCCGAGGCCGAGGCGCTGGCCACCGACCTGCTGGCCCGCGTCGGCCTGGCCGACCGCAAGGACGCCTACCCGCGCCAGCTCTCGGGCGGCCAGCAGCAGCGCGTGGCGATCGCGCGGGCGCTGGCGCTCAAGCCCAAGGTGCTGCTGTTCGACGAGCCCACCTCGGCGCTCGACCCCGAGCTGGTGGGCGAGGTGCTCGCGGTGATCGAGGAGCTGGCGAGCTCCGGCACCACGCTGGTCATCGTGACGCACGAGATCGGCTTCGCCCGCGAGGTGGCCGACACCGTGGTCTTCATGGAGCAGGGCCGCATCCTCGAGACCGGCACGCCCGAGCAGATGTTCAACGCGCCGAGGCATCCGCGCACGGCCGAGTTCCTGGCCAAGGTGCTCTGAGTTTTCTTTCCCTTTTTCTCTTTCTCCAACCGACCGCTTTCATGACCCATCGACGCCTTCTCCTGTCCGTTCTCCTGGCGGCCTTGCTGCCGATCGCCGCCACGGCCCAGACCGCCCCGGCGCCCGACCTGAGCCCCGAGCAGCCCGGCCGCCCGCGCGCGCAGAAGATCGACGAGGCCGTGCGGCTTGCGAAGGACTTCAAGTTCCTCAAGGAAGGCGTGCTCGTCGTGGGCACCACCACCGGCCGGCTGCCGTTCGCGGCCTACGCCACCGACACCAAGACGCCCGTGGGCAACGCGCCCGACATCGCGCAGCTCGTGGCCGACAGCCTGGGGCGCAAGCTGGAGCTGGTGTCCACCGCCTGGGCCGACTGGCCGCTGGGCCTGCAGTCGGGCAAGTTCGACGTGGTGGTGTCGAACGTGACCGTGACCGAGGAGCGCAAGGAGAAGTTCGACTTCTCCACCTACCGCAACGACCAGCTGGGCATCTACGTGAAGTCGGACAGCAAGCTCGGGCCGATCAAGGAACCGAAGGACATCGCGGGCCTGAAGCTCATCGTGACGGCCAGCACGAACCAGGAGCAGATCCTGCTGCGCTGGAACAAGCAGAACCTCGCCGCCGGCCTCAAGCCCATCGAGATCCAGTACTACGACGACGATGTGGTGCAGCGCCTGGCCATCCAGTCGGGCCGCGCCGATGCGTACGTGGGCCCCAATGCCATCGCGGCCTACGAGGCGCGCGACGGCAAGACCCGGCTCGCGGGCCTGGTGTCGGGCGGCTGGCCGCTCAACGCCGAGATCGCCGTCACCTCGCGCAAGGGCTCGGGCATTGCCGAGGCCGTGACGCTCGCGCTCAACACGCAGATCAGGAACGGCAACTACGGCAAGGCGCTGTCGCGCTGGAACCTGGCGTCCGAAGCGATCGAGGTGGCGCGCACCAACCCGCCCGGCTTGCCGAAGAACTGAGGGAGGGGACCATGTCGCTCAAGAAAAAACTGGGGGCGCTGGCCGCCCTCGGGCTGATGGCGTTCGCGCCGGCGCACGCCGCCGACACCTTCGACTTCAGCCCCGAGCAGAAGGGCCGCCTGCACACCGGCAAGGACGCCGAGGCCGTCAACGCCATTCCACCGAGCTTCAAGTTCGTGAAGGAGGGCGTGCTGACCATCGCCATCGCGCCGTTCGCGCCGCCGATCTCCACCTACGCCACCGACGCGAAGACGGTGGTGGGCTTCGACCCCGACTTTGCCCATCTCATCGCCGAGGCGCTGGGCCTGAAGCTGGAGCTGCGGCCCGTCGCCTGGGCCGACTGGCCGCTGGGCCTGAGCTCGGGCAAGTACGACGCCGTGATCTCCAACGTGGGCGTGACCGAGCAGCGCAAGGAGAAGTTCGACTTCTCGACCTACCGGCTCGGGCTGCACGGCTTCTATGTGCGCACCGACAGCGCGATCCAGTCGATCAAGGAGCCGAAGGACGTGGCGGGCCTGAAGCTCACGACCGGCGCGGGCACCAACCAGGAGCGCATCCTGCTCGAGTGGGACCGGCAGAACGTGGCCGCGGGCCTGAAGCCGGTGTCGATCCAGTACTACGACGACGATGTGACGCGCTGGCTGGCGGTGACGACGAAACGCGTCGATGCCAACTTCAACCCCAACGCGCCGCAGGCCTACGAAGCCGCGAAGAACGGGCAGCTGCGGCTGGCCGGCACCGTGAACGCGGGCTGGCCGCTCAAGTCGGACGTGGCCGTGGCCACGCGCAAGGGCAGCGGGCTGGCGGTGGCGCTCACCACCGCGGCCAACAACCTGATCCGCAACGGCACCTACGCCAAGGCGCTCGCGCGCTGGCGCCTGGCCGAAGAGGCGCTGCCGAAATCGGAGGTCAACCCGCCGGGGTTGCCGAAGTTCTGACCCTGCGAGCGACACGACCATGACCATCCACCACATCGGTTTTCTCACGCCCGGCAACTACGACGAGGCCGACCCGCACGCGGGCCTCGAAGCCGCGCTGCGGTTGTTCGAATTCGGCGAGCGGCGCGGCTTCGACAGCGCCTGGGTGCGCCAGCGCCACCTGGAGCGTGCCGTGTCTTCGGCGCCGACCTTCCTGGCCGCCGCCACGCAGCGCACGCGCCGCATCGAACTCGGCGCGGCCGTGATCCAGATGGGCTACGAAAACCCGTTCCGCCTCGCCGAAGACCTGGCCACCGTCGACGTGCTCTCGCGCGGCCGCCTGCAGGTGGGCCTGAGCGCGGGCGCGCCGCCGCACGGTGCCTTGCTGGGCGGGCGCTTCCAGGACGCGCCGCCGGCCACGGTCGACTTCACGCACAAACGCGTGGCGCGGCTGCGCGCCAACCTCGAAGACGTGCTGCTGGGCGACGAGGACACGGTGGTCGAATCGGCCGGCGGGCGCGTGCGTCCGCGCGTGCAGCCCTATGCGCCCGGCCTCGTCGGGCGGCTCTGGTACGGCGGTGGGTCGCTGCGCTCGGCCGAATGGGCGGGGCGCAACGGCTTTCACTTGCTGCTGGGCAACGTGCTCACGGGCGAGACCACCGACGACTTCCTCGAGGCACAGACCGGCCTGGTCGAACGCTACCGCGCCAGCGAAGTGCCGGGCGCACGGCGCGGGCGGATCGCGCTGGGCCGCGTGATCGTGCCGCTCGATGGCGCTGATGCGGCCACGCGGCGGCGCTATCGCGCGTTCGCCGCGGGCCGCGTCGAGCGCACCCTGTCGCCGCAGGGCGAGCGCCGCACGCTGTTCGCCGGCGACCTCGTGGGCAGCGCCGACGAGATTCTGGAGCGCCTGCACCGCGACCCCGTGCTGCCGCTGGTGAGCGAACTGCGCGTGGAGCTGCCCTACAACTTCGACAGCGAGGCCTACGAACAGATCCTGGACGACCTGGCGGTGCGCATCGCGCCCGAACTGGGCTGGCGCGTGCGCGCCGAACTCCCTCACAAGGAAGTCGCACTCGCCTGAGCCTCAGACGCTTTGCGCATGCGCTTATCGCAAACGCTTCGTTGGTGATCGCGGGTGGCCTGCCTACAGTTCGCTCTGATCTGTTTCTGATGTCTTCCATTCAACACAAGGAGTCCCGCATGTCGATCTTCAGCAGATGGTGGCGCGCCGCGTCCCTCGCCACGCTGACCTTTCTGGCCACCGCGCCCGCCGCCTTTGCCCAAGCCTCGGCCGACGGCAGTGGTCCGCTGGTCACGACCGACTGGCTCGAAAAGAACCTGCGCAATCCGAAGCTGCGCGTGATCGAGGTCAGCGTGAACCCGGGCCTGTACGAGCGCGGCCACATTCCGGGCGCGGTGAACTTCTCGTGGCACAACGACCTCAACGACCGCGTGCGCCGCGACATCGTGAGCCAGGCCGAGTTCGAGAAGCTGCTGTCGGCGGCCGGTGTCGACAAGGACACCACCGTCATCCTCTACGGCGACACCAACAACTGGTTCGCCGCCTGGGGCGCCTGGGTGTTCGACCAGTACGGCGTGCAGAACGTGAAGCTGCTCGACGGCGGGCGCAAGAAGTGGGAGGCCGAGAACCGCGTGCTCGACAACCGCGCGCCCGAGCATGTCGCCACGCGCTTCAAGGTGACGCAGCCCAACCCGCAGCTGCGCGCGCGGCTGGCCGACGTGCTGGCCGTGGCCGAGGGCCGCTCCGACGCGAAGCTGGTCGACATCCGCTCGGCCGACGAATACAGCGGCAAGATCTTCGCGCCGGCGGGCGCCGCCGAGCTGGCGGTGCGCGCGGGCCACGTGCCCGGCGCGGCCAATGTGCCCTGGGGCCGCGCGGTGAACGAAGACGGCACCTTCAAGTCGGCCGCCGAGCTGAAGGCGATCTACGCGGCCGTGGGCATCGACGGCAGCAAGCCGGCCATCACCTACTGCCGCATCGGCGAGCGCTCGAGCCATACGTGGTTCGCGCTGCACAAGATCCTGGGCTACAAGAACGTGCGCAACTACGACGGCTCGTGGACCGAGTACGGCAACGCCGTCGGCGTGCCGGTCAACAACCCGGCCGGCACGGTGTGGGCGTCCAAATGATTGAGTTGAGGTGAGATGAGTTCGAGGTGAGTCGGCGTTGGAGGGACCTCGCGGCCTCTCTGATGAGCGACATTGGGCGAGCCCTCGGGCTCGCTTTTTTTTGGACCCAAGAAAGAGGAACCGGGGCATGTCCGCTTCGTCAATCCATGCGGCGCCTGTGCCGCTTTCTCGCACGGGCCTGGCCGCTGCGGTCGTCGTGTTGTTGCTGGTCGCCGCCAGCGTGCACCTGCTCGGCGAGCGCAGCGGCGGCCGCGCGCTGGCCTTCGCGCTCGGACTGGGCGCGGTGCTCGGCGTGGTGCTGCAGCGTTCGCGTTTCTGCTTCTACTGCCATGCACGCGACTACTTCGAAGGCGGCGACGCACGCGGCCTGCTGGCCATCGTGGCCGCGCTGGCGGTCGGCACCGTGGGCATGCACGTCGTCATGACGGGCTGGCTGCCGGTGCCGCAGCCGGGGCGATTGCCGCCCGATGCGCACATCGGGCCGGTCAGCGGCGCCCTGGTGCTCGCGGGGCTGGCCTTCGGCGCGGGCATGGTGGTGTCGGGCTCGTGCATCAGCGCGCACTGGTACCGGCTGGGCGAAGGCTCGCCGACCGCGCCGTTTGCATTGCTCGGTGCGGGCGCGGGATTCCTGCTCGGCTTTGCGAGCTGGAACTGGCTCTACAGCGCCACCATCGCCACCGCGCCCGTGGTGTGGCTGCCGCATCACCTGGGCTATGCGGGTTCGGCGGCGCTGCAGCTGGCGGTGCTCGCAGCGCTCGCGGCCTGGCTCTGGCGGAAGCTGCCGGTGGGCGAGGCGGCGTCGCCCGCACCGCGCAGCTTCATCGACGCCGCGCGCCGCCTGCTGCACGGGCGCTGGCCGTATGCGTGGGGCGGCCTCGCGGTCGGTGCGATCGCCGTGATCGTGGTGCTGCGGCTGCGCCCGCTGGGCGTGACGGCCGCGCTCGGCAGCGCCGCGCGCGACCTCGGCAACGCGCACGGCTTGCTGCCGCAGCGCCTGGACGGGCTCGACGGCTTCGGCGGCTGCGTCACGGCGGTGGTCGAAAGCCTCTGGCAGACGCCCAATGCACTGCTGGTTGGCGGTCTCGTGGCCGGCGCGCTGGCCGCGGCGCTCGCGAGCGGGCAGTTCAGGCCCGCGTGGCCGAGCGTGGGGCAGGTGGTGCGTGGCCTCGGCGGCGGCGTGCTGCTGGGGTGGGGCGCGATGACCGGGCTGGGTTGCACGGTGGGCAACCTGCTGTCGGGCACGATGGCTGGGGCGCTGTCGGGCTGGGTGTTCGGCGCGAGCGTGCTGCTGGCGGTGTGGGGCGGGCTGCGATTGAAGCGTCTTGCTGTGAGGGCGTAGCGCCCGGTTCATCGTCGCGCGGCAGACACCGCATTTCCATATGCGGAGTCCTTCTTTCGGGACGGCGCGGGGCAGGGCACAGTCCCTCACGCACAGGCACAGGACAACGCCGCCCCGCGCGGTCGTCCGCCTGTCTTCTCTTCCAAAGAACACCCGAGGGATTCCATGCTCCGACCACTCCTGACCGCGGCCCTGCTGGCCGCCGGCCTGCTGCAGGCGCCTGTTGCCGCCGCCGAAACCGTGCGCTGGGCGCGCAGTGCCGACCCCGCCACGCTCGACCCGCATGCGGTCAACACCGGCACCAACTTCGGGCTGCTGCACCAGATCTACGAACCGCTGATCCTGCGTGGCGCCGACAGCAAGCTGCAGCCCGCGCTCGCCACCTCGTGGAGGCTCACGGCCGACCCGACGGTGTGGGAGTTCAAGCTGCGCCCCGGCGTCAAGTTCCATGACGGCGCGCTGCTCACGGCCGACGACGTGGTGTTCTCGCTGCAGCGCGCACAGGCGCCGAGCTCGGCGCTCAAGTCGCTGCTGTCGTCGGTGGCCGAGGTGAAGAAGGTCGACCCACTCACGGTGCAGGTCAGGACCAAGGGCCCGAACCTGATCTTCCCGAACAACCTCACGAACCTCTTCATCCTCAACGAGGCCTGGGCCAAGGCGAACAAGGCCGAGCAGTCGCAGGACGTGGCCAGCAAGACCGAGAACTTCGCCACCCGCAACGAGAACGGCACCGGCCCCTACGTGCTGGCCTCGCGCGAGGTCGATGCGCGCACGGTGCTCAAGCAGTTTCCGCAGTACTGGGGGCGCGGCCAGTTTCCGCTGGACGTGACCGAGCTGGTCTACGTGCCGATCAAGTCGCCCGCGACGCGCGTGGCCGCGCTGCTGTCGGGCGAGGTCGATTTTGTTCAAGACCTGCCGGCGCAGGACGTGGGCCGCCTGAAGGCCGACAAGCGCCTGCGCGTGACCGAAGGGCCCGAGAACCGTTCGATCTTCCTGGGCCTGAACGTGGGCGCGAAGGAACTCAAGTACGCCGACGTGAAGGGCAGGAACCCGCTGGCCGACCCGAAGGTGCGCGAGGCCATCGGCCTGGCCATCGACCGCGACGCGATCAAGACGGCGGTGATGCGCGGCCTGTCGAACCCCTCGGGCATCATCGCGCCGCCGTTCGTGCACGGCTACGAGAAGGGCTTCGCGGCCTACCCGAAGGCCAACGCGGCGCAGGCGAAGAAGCTGCTGGCCGAGGCCGGCTACCCGAACGGCTTTGCGATCACGCTGCACACGCCGAACGACCGCTACGTGAACGACGAGGCCATCAGCACGGCGGTGTCGGGCTTCCTCGGGCGCATCGGCATCAAGACCACGGTGGCGGCGCGCCCGATCGCGCTGCACAGCACGGCCATCAACTCGGCCGACACCGACTTCTACCTGTTCGGCTGGGGCGTGCCGACCTACGACTCGGCCTACATCTTCGACTACCTGGTGCACACGCGCGGCAAGGACGGCCGCGGTCCGACCAACGCCACCGGCTACAGCAACGCCGAGGTCGACGCGCAGATCGCGTCGCTGGCCGCCGAGAGCGACAAGGCGAAACGCGACGCCACCATCAAAGCCATCTGGCAGACGGTGCAGAAGGAGCGCATCTACATCGCGCTGCACGACCAGGTGCTCAACTTCGCCTCGACCCCGAAGCTCGACATTCCCGTCAGCCCCGACGGCAGCGTGTTCTTCAAGAACGTGAAGGTGGCGAAGCCCTAAGCACACACACGCACGCACACCATGTGGGTTCATCTCTTGCGCCGGCTCGGCCAGTCTGTGCTGGTGCTGCTGGCGGTGTCGTTCGTGTCCTTCCTGGTGTTCCGCCACATCGGCGACCCGACCATCAGCCTGCTCGGCGAAGACGCCACGATCGAAGAACGCGCCGCGCTGACGGCCGAGCTGGGCTTCGACCGCCCGGTGCCGGTGCAGTACCTGCGCTACGTCGGCCATGCGCTGCAGGGCGACCTGGGCGTGTCGTACCGGCTCAAGCGGCCGGTGGTCGAACTCATCGCCGAGCGGCTGCCGGCCACGTTGGAGCTGGCGCTGGTGGCGGCCGTGCTGGCGGTGGCGGGCGGCGTGGCGCTGGGCGTGTACACCGCGATCCGGCGCGACAGTGTGGCCAGCCGCGCGGTCATGGCGGTGTCGCTGGTCGGCGTGTCGCTGCCGACCTTCCTGATCGGCATCGGGCTCATCTACCTGTTCGCGGTCGAGCTGCGCTGGTTGCCGTCGTTCGGGCGCGGCGACACAGTGCAGCTGGGCAGCTGGAGCACGGGGCTGCTCACGGCCTCGGGCTGGGCCTCGTTGCTGATGCCCGCGCTGACGCTGGGCCTGTACAAGCTGACGCTGATCATGCGGCTGGTGCGCGCCGAGATGCTGGAGGTGCTGCGCGCCGATTACATCCGCTTCGGCCGCGCGCGCGGGCTGCGCGAACGCGACCTGAACTACGGCCATGCGCTGCGCAACACGCTGATCCCGGTCATCACGATCACCGGGCTGCAGATCGGTTCGCTGGTGGCCTTCGCCATCGTCACCGAGACGGTGTTCCAGTGGCCGGGCGTGGGCCTGCTGTTCATCACCTCGATCCAGGGGGTGGACGTGCCGGTGGTGGCGGCCTACCTGCTGCTGATCGCGCTGCTGTACGTGGCGATCAATTTCATCGTCGACCTGCTGTACGTGCTGGTCGATCCGCGCCTGCGACGCGCCTGACTCCTTTCTTGTTTTTTCGAATGACGCTTCCTTCTCCGACCGGCGCCCCCGCACCGCGCCGCTGGCGCAACGCCGAGTCGCCCGTGCTGCGCGCCTTCGCACGCTCGCGCACCGTGCAACTGGCGGCCTTCGTGCTGCTGCTGGTCGCGTTGGCCTCGCTGTTCGCACCGTGGATCGCACGGCAAGACCCCTTCGACCCGGCCGTGCTCGACCTGATCGACGCCTTCACGCCGCCGGGGCAGCAGGGCGCCTCGGGCGCCTTCTATCCGCTGGGCGCCGACGACCAGGGGCGCGACGTGTTCTCGGCCATCCTCTACGGGCTGCGCATGTCGCTGCTGGTGGGCGTTAGCGCGGTGGGGCTGTCGCTGGTCATCGGCGTGCCGCTCGGGCTGGCGGCCGGCTATGCGGGCGGCTGGTTCGACACGCTGGTGATGCGCGTGGCCGATGTGCAGCTGACCTTTCCGGTGCTGCTGGTCGCGCTCCTGATCTTCGGCATTGCGCGCGGCCTGCTGCCCGAGGGCTACCGTGACGACATGGCGGTGTACGTGATCGTGGCGGCCATCGGGCTGTCGGAATGGGTGCAGTACGCGCGCACGGTGCGCGGCGCGGTGATGCTCGAGAAGCACAAGGACTACGTGGCCGCCGCGCAGATCATCGGCCGCTCGCGCACCGGCATATTGGTGCGGCACATCCTGCCGAACCTGCTGGCGCCGGTGCTGGTGATTGCCACCATCAGCTTCGCGCTGGCCATCGTGGCGGAGTCGACGCTGTCGTACCTGGGCGTGGGGCTGCCGCCCACGCAGCCGTCGCTGGGCACGCTGATCCGCATCGGGCAGGGTTTCCTGTTCTCGGGCGAGTGGTGGATCCTGCTGTTTCCCGCGCTGGTGCTGCTGGCGCTGGCGCTCTCGGTCAACCTGGCGGGCGACTGGCTGCGCGACGCCTTGAACCCGAGGCTGCAATGAGCGCGCGCGACCCCTCGCCATCGCCTCGTGGCGAAACACCCGTGCTGCGCGTGCGCGGGCTGGACGTGGCCTTCGACACGCACCGGGGCACGGTGCAGGTGCTCGATGGTGTTTCGTTCGATATCGCGCCGGGCGAAATCCTGGGCGTGGTCGGCGAGTCGGGCGCGGGCAAGTCGATGGTCAGCGCGGCCGTCATCGGGCTGGTGCCGCCGCCGGGGCGCATCGCGGGCGGCACGGTCGAGCTGCACGGCGAGCGCATCGACACGCTGCGCGGCGAAGACATGCGCCGCGTGCGCGGGCGCCGCATCGGCAGCGTGTTCCAGGACCCGCTGACCAGCCTGAACCCGGTCTACCCGATCGGCCGGCACCTCATCGAGACCATCCGCACGCACCTGCCCGTGAGCGAGCAGGAGGCGCGCCGGCGCGCGCTGGCGCTGCTGGCCGACGTGGAGATTCCCGACCCCGAAAGCCGCATCGACCAGTACCCGCACCAGTTCTCGGGCGGCATGCGCCAGCGCGTGGCGATTGCGCTCGCGCTGTGCGCCGAGCCGCAGCTGCTGATTGCCGACGAGCCCACCACCGCGCTCGACGTGTCGGTGCAGGCGCAGGTGATCCGCGTGTTCCGGCGCGTCTGCCGCGAGCGCGGCACGGCCGCGATGCTCATCACGCACGACATGGGCGTGATCGCCGAGGCGGCCGACCGCGTGATGGTGATGTACCAGGGCCGCGTGCTCGAGACCGGCCCGGTGCGCCAGGTGCTCGACCGCCCGCGCGAGCCGTACACGCGCGCACTGATGGCCGCGATTCCCTCGGTGCACGACAGGCTGCATCGGCTGCCGGTGCCGGAGATCGGCGCGGACATCGCCGTGGCCGCCGCGCTGCCGCCCGCGCAGGCCGAGACCGTGGCGGCGCCAGCATTGGCCGACAGCCCGCCGCTGATCCGCGTGCAGGGCCTGTCGCGCGAATTCGATCTCTCGGCCGGCTGGCTCGTGCGCACGCTCGCGCGCCAGCCGAAGAAGGTGCTGCACGCGGTCGACGGCGTGAGCTTCGACATCGCGCGCGGCCGCACCTTCGGGCTGGTCGGCGAATCGGGCTCGGGCAAGTCGACCGTGGCGCGCATGATCGCCGGCCTCACGCGGCCCACGGCCGGCAGCGTGCATTTCGACGGCATCGACCGCTGGGGCGACGCCGCGCAGACGGCCGCGTTGCGGCGGCGCTTCCAGATGATCTTCCAGGACCCGCACGCCAGCCTCAACCCGCGCTGGCGCGTGGACCGGCTCATCGCCGAGCCGGTCGAGGTGCTGGGTCTGGCCGCCAGTGCCGACGAAACCGCCGAGCGCGTGGCCCAGGCGCTGCGCCGCGTGCGCATGTCGCCCGACGACGGACGGCGCTACCCGCACCAGTTCTCGGGCGGCCAGCGCCAGCGCATCGCCATCGCGCGGGCCTTGGCGAGCCAGCCCGAGTTCATCGTCTGCGACGAACCGACCTCGTCGCTCGACGTCTCGGTGCAGGCCCAGGTGCTGAACCTCATGCGCGACCTGCAGGACGAGTTCGGCCTGACCTACCTGCTGATCAGCCACAACCTCGCGGTGATCCGCCACATGTGCGACGACGTGGGCGTGATGCAGCGCGGGCGGCTGGTGGAGCAGGGCAGTGCGGCCGAGGTGCTCGATGCGCCGAAGCACGCCTACACGAAGGCGTTGATGGCGGCGGTGCCGGACATGCGGCACGCACCGGCCGCGGCCGTGCTCACCACGGCATGAAGTGCCCTCAGGGCACGCGCTGCAGCTGCTCCCGCAGGATGCGCCGGATCTCCAGGATCGCCAGCGGGTGCTCCTGCACGCTGTGCGCCGACGGAATCACCAGCTCCGACACCGCGCCGTCGAGGTGCGCGCTGGTGTAGGGAACGATGCCGTCGCTCGACTCGGCCAGCGGCAGGCCCGGGGTGTCGTTGCCGATGATCGAGTGGTAGCGCACCTTCGGGCTCAGCGGCAACCCGGACGACAGGCGCACGAAGGCATCGCGGTCGCTGAGGTTGTCGATGCTGTTGGGAATGCGCAGCGGGCCCATGTCCTGCGAACTGGGCGCCACGCGCATCAGCTCGCGCGAGATGTCGTTGAGCTGGCCCAGCATCGCCACCGGCAGCGTGATGAGGTTGGCCACCCAGCGCGAGATGCGCTTGTTGGCGAACGAGGTGCCGCGGTGCGGCGACGCGATGAAGATCGCATCGCTGACCTGGGGCAGCGGCTCGAAGCGCAGGTAGGGCCCCAGCCCTTCCTCGATGCGGCGGCGCTGCGCGGCCGGCATGGGGTAGCCCTCGCGCAGCGCGTCCCACAGCACGTCGCCCGACGAGGACACGAGCAGGCGCGAGAGCACGCCGCCCATGCTGTGGCCGATGAGCGTGACGTTGCGCGACGCCTCGGCACGGCCCTGCGGATCGAAGTGCGCCAGCGTCTGCGTGATGGCTTCGCGGATGGCCAGGTTGTTCAGCGGCAGCGGCGCGTTGGTCGGGTAGTACACCTGCCAGATCTGGTAGCGGCGGCGCAGCGTCTCGTCGCCGAGCACCTCGTTCGCGACGTTGATCCAGGCCTCGGGGCTGCTGGCCAGGCCGTGCAGCATGACGATGGTGCGGCGCTTCGGGTCGTAGGGCTGCATCAGGTAGATGTGCGGCCGGGTCAGGCCCTCGGCGCCGCCGAACAGGCTGCGCAGCGCCTGCAGCGCGAAGTCGGAGCGGGCCAGCCACAGGCCGTAGCCCGAGGTGAAGTTGGCGGCCAGCGGAATCTCCTCGCCGGCCAGCCGGATCGTGCTGGTGCGGTAGGGGTCGAACACGGCGATGCGCAGCGTGCGCGTGGCCAGCACGTCCTGCAGGGTGGCGCCGTCGAACTGCAGCAGCGCGGTGAGGGCGGGGAAGGGCGTCTCGCTGAAGGGCGGGGCGTCTTCGTCGGCCTGCGCCGCGGTCGGGCGGTCGTCGCCCGCGGCGACCAGCTCGGCGCCGAAGCCGTCGCGGCGGTAGATGTTGCGCAGGCCCGAGAAGGTCAGCGAGGCGGCGGGAATCAGCTCTTTCGGCGGGGGCGCGTCGGGTGCGAGCTGCAGCGCCGACAGGTCGGCGTCGATGCGCCAGCCGCTCACCTGCGGAATGGCGGCCACCGACATGTCGCTCTTGCGGTAGCGGCTGAACAGGCCGGTGATGGCGCGCTGCACCGCGTAGTTGTAGTAGTCGCGCACCTGCGTCTGGCGGTCTTCGAAGGCGCGGTCGCGCGGTTTGCGCGCCGTGTGGAACAGGTAGGCGTAGGCGTGGCGCGCGGTTTCGAGCCAGGCCTCGATGGCCTCGGGCGCCATGGGCTGCGCGGCCGAGCCGCCGGCGCCGCCCGCCAGCGCGAGCTGCAGCCACACCTCGGACAGCGCCGACATGCGTTGCTCGTCGCTCAGGCCGGCGGAGGTGGTGAGGTTCTGGCGGCAGGCGCGGCCGTCCTTGCGGCACTGGTCGGCGTCGGAGCCGATGACGCGCAGCACCTCTTGTGCGGAACTGCTGAGCTGGCCGGTGGTGAGCACGTCGCCGCGCCGCTGCGCCAGGTAGTCGGCCGGCGAGATGGTGCCGACGGTGACGCCCGCGCAGCCCGTGAGCAGCGACAGCGCCAGCAGCAGGGCGGGGAGGAAGCCGATGCGCCTCATGGCGCCACGCCCGGCAGGCCGTTTCGGATCGCCTGCGAGAAGTTCACGCCGGGCTGCTGGTCGGTGGCGATGGCCCGGTCGGTGATGCGGCCGCCGGCGCGCAGCGCGTCCATGCTCAGGCCGGGCGTCAGGCCGCCCACGTCGTGCAGGTATTCGGGCAGGTAGCCCGAGGCCAGCAGGCGGTAGTCCATCGGCAGGCCGGGCACGACGTGCCTGGCGAGGCTGTAGACGATGGTCGTGCAGTTGGCGGTGAGCGTGTTGTAGAAGCTCGGCGCGCGCGCCAGCGCATTGGCCTCGCCCACGTAGCCCAGGAACAGCGAGCGCATCTCGGCCTGCGGCAGGTGCACGCGGTACATGTAGACGTCTTCGCCGCGCACGTTGGTGCGCACGCGCAGGATGTCGTGCTCGTCGGCCGCCACGAGGCTGTTCTCGAACTGCTTGAAGAAACCGCCCACGGACGAGAAGCTCTCGCCGCGCTCCTTGCGGATCTCGATGGAAAAGGTGACGAACTGGCCGTCATCGAAACCGAAGGACACCAGCGTGTGGGCGATGGCCGGGCCGGTCCAGTACGACAGCGACACGTCGACCGAGCGCAGGCGGTCCAGGTCGTAGCGGCGCGTGTCCCAGCGCACGGTGTAGTCGGTGTCGCTGCGCCAGTCGAAGTTGCGCACGTTCTCCATCGTGACCACGTTGCCCTCGACGCGCGGCGTCAGGTAGCGGGCCACGTCGTCGGCCCATTCGCGATGCTGGGAGGGCGCGATGGTGCCCCACCACTCGAGCAGCACGACGAAGCCGATGGCGTAGGCCAGCAGCGAGCGGCCGGCCTTGCCGCGCCACAGCAGCACGATCGCCGCCAGGCCGAAGAGGCCCCACAGCACCATCGCGCCGACCTTGACCGGCAGCGTCGCGGGCAGCTGGTACCAGAGGGCCGCGCAGGCCCAGGCGGCCGACAGCAGCACGGCGAGGCTCACCAGCAGGCGGCCGAGGGAACGCAAAAGGATTCGGAACATGAAGAAACGCGCGGGTGGAGGGCGGCCGATTCTCGTCGAGTTGCAGCCGCCGCCGTCGGGCTACAGCGGGTAAGTCACCAGCTTGAAGTCCGGGTCCTCGGGGAAGGACTTCACCGAGAAGCCCAGCCGCCGCACCAGCTTGAGCATGTCGGGGTTGCCGGCCAGCACCAGCCCGTCCATTTCCGAGAGGCCGCGGTCGCGCGCCACGTCGATGATGCTTTCCATGAGGCGCGAGCCGATGCCCTTGCCGCTGAACTCGTCGGCCACCACGAGCGAGAACTCGCAGCTGGTCTGGTCGGGGTTGGTGATGTAGCGCGACACGCCCACGATGCGCTCGCTCTCGAGGATGCTGCCGTCGGGCGCGGTGCTGCGTTCCATGATGGTGGCGACCAGTGCCATCTCGCGGTCGTAGTCGATGAGCGTGAAGCGCGACAGCATCGACGGCGGCAGCTCGTGGAAGCGCGAGACGAAGCGGAACCAGCGGCTCTCGGGCGACAGGCCCTGCACCAGCGCCTGCAGCATCTGCGCGTCGTTCGGATGCACCGGCCGCACGACGTACGCGCCGCCACCGGGCAGCGGCCATTCGCGCCGGTAGCGCGCCGGGTACGGCATGATGGCCAGGTGCTGGTAGCCGTTGCCCACCGGGCCCGCCACGGCTTGCGTGCTGCTGTCGACCACGATGCGCGCATCGACCGACACCGCGCCGTGCTCGTCCACGATGATGGGGTTGATGTCCATCTCGCGCAGCTCGGGCAGCTCGCACACCATTTCGGACACGCGCAGCAGCACGTCTTCGATGGCCTCCATGTTCACGGCGTTGGCGCCGCGCCATTCGCCCAGCGTCTCGGCCACGCGCGAGCGCTCGATGAGGTGGCGCGCCAGGAACTGGTTCAGCGGCGGCAGCTCCATCGCGCGGTCGTTCATGAGCTCGATCATGGTGCCGCCCGCGCCGAAGACGATCACGGGGCCAAAGGGCTGGTCGGTGACCAGGCCCACGTAGATTTCGCGCCCGCGCCGCGCGCGCACCATCTTCTGCACGGTCACGCCGTTGATGCGGGCATCGGGCGCCAGGCGCGCCACGCGCTCCATCATCTCCAGGTAGGTGTCGCGCGCGCTGGTGCCGTTCATCACGTTCAGCGCCACGCCCTCGACGTCGGACTTGTGCGAGATGTCGGGCGAGTCGATCTTCAGCGCCACCGGAAAGCCCAGCTGCGTGGCGATCATCATGGCTTCGTTGGCGCTGCGCGCGAGCAGGGTGCGCGTGATCGGGATGTGGAAGCACGACAGCAGCGACTTCGACTCCATCTCGGTCAGCACCTTGCGCCGCTCGGCCAGCACGCTTTCGATGAGCAGGCGCGCGCCGTCGATGTCGGGCTTGGCCAGCGCCGACAGCGGCGGCGGCGTCTGCTGCAGCAGCTGCTGGTTCTGGTAGAAGGCCGCGATGTTGCCGAAGGCGCCCACGGCCGCCTCGGGCGTGCGAAAGCTCGGGATGGTGGCCTCGGCCAGCACGGCCCGCGCGTTGCCCACCGACGCGTCGCCCATCCAGCACGACAGCAGCGGCTTGGGCATGGGGCGCGGAATGTCGGCCAGCGCGCGCGCCGTGGCGGCCGCGTCGACGCCGGCCTTGGGCGAGAAGATGGCGAGCACGCCGTCGATCTGGCTGTCGGCCGAGGCGGTGTCGATGGCGGCGCGAAAGTGCGCGGGCGTGGCGTCTTCCGACAGGTCGATGAGGTCGGTGAGCGACGCGAGCGCCGGCAGCGAGGGCTGCAGCGAGCGCTGCGCGGGGGCCGAGAGGCGGCCCAGGTCGAGGCCGATCTCGTTGATCCAGTCGGCCGCGAGCACGCCGGGGCCGCCGCCATTGGTGACCACGGCCAGCCGCTTGCCCACCGGCCGGTAGCGCGAGGCCAGGCACTTGGCGGCCGAGAACAGCTCGACGAAGGAGCGCACCCGCACCGCACCCGCGCGGCGCAGGGCGGCGTCGAACACATCGTCGCTGCCCACGATGGCCGCGCTGTGCGTCTGCGCGGCCTCGTTGCCGGCCGGCTTGCGGCCCGCCTTGAGCACCACCACCGGCTTGGCGTGCGAGGCCGAGCGCAGCGCGCTCATGAAGCGGCGCGCGTCGGCAATGCCTTCGAGGTACACGATGATGCTGTGCGTGCTCGAATCGTTGGCCAGGAAGTCGAGCACCTGCGGAATGTCGACCGAGGTGTGCGGCCCGAGCGACACCACGCTCGAAAAGCCCACGCCGTTCTGCCGTGCCCAGTCGAGCATCGACGCCGTGAGCGCGCCCGACTGCGACACCAGCGCCAGCGGCCCGGTGCGCGCGAGCGGGCCGGCCACGCTGGCGTTCAGGTGCAGCGGCGGGCGCTGGAAGCCCAGCGAATTCGGGCCCAGCAGGTGCACGCCTTCGCGGCGCGCGATCTTGCGCCACTGCGCGGCCTGCTCGGCGGCGATGCCGGTGGAGATGACCACCGCGGCCTTGCAGCCGATGCGCCCCGCGATCTCGAGGGCGGCCGCCACGTCGTGCGGCGCCAGCGCGATCAGCGCCAGGTCGGCATGCGTCTGCGCCAGCTCTTCGAGCGTGCCCTGGGTGCGCACGTCCAGAAAGCGCAGCGTGCCGTCGAAACGGTCGGCCCGGAAGGCTTCGCGCAGCGTGCGGCCCAGGGCGGTCTGGCCCCCCGGATCGCTGGGCTGGCCGACGAAGGCCACGATCGACGCCGGGGCGAACAGGGGGGTCAGGAAATGCTTGTCCATGCCCTAGTTTGCCCGGATCGGGGCGTGCCGCAAGCACCGCGTGTACACTCGCCGGCTCATGTCGTGCCTTTCACTTTCCCCTGTTGCAGCATCCAGCGCCGCCGTTGTCGGCCGCACGATGCCGTTCGCCGCCTGCGTGCGAACGAGCGACGCAGTGAATGCACGAATGATTACCACCATGACCGCCGCGGCCCCCTGAGCACGCGCAGGGTGGCCGCTCCGGCAGCCACCTGGTGTCTCTTCTCCCGAATGAACGAAACCCAGCTGGCAGCTGGGTTTTTTTGTTTTTGTCTTGTTCGTTCGTTGTTTGGAGAAGCCCATGTACCGCGATCCCGTCTCGTCCTTCCTGCCCCAGCCCAGCCATCCTGCGGCCATTCGCCCCCTGCGCGTCGGCATGATCGGCATCGGCACCGTGGGCGCGGGCACCTTCCGCGTGCTGGCCCGCAACCAGGACCTCATCGCCGCCCGCGCCGGGCGCGGCATCGAGGTGACGGTGGTGGCGGCGCGCAACCTCGCGCGCGCCCAGGGCATCGTGGGCGAGGGCGTGGCGCTCACGGCCGACCCGATGCAGGTGGCCACGGCCCCCGATGTCGACGTGGTGGTCGAGGTGGCCGGCGGCACCGGCCCGGCGCGCGACTGGGTGCTGGCGGCCATCGCCCACGGCAAGCACGTGGTCACGGCCAACAAGGCGCTGCTGGCCGTGCACGGCCCCGAGATCTTCGCCGCCGCCAGCGCGCACGGCGTGGCCGTGATGTATGAAGGCGCGGTGGCGGTGAGCATCCCCATCGTGAAAGCGCTGCGCGAGGGCCTCACGGCCAACCGCATCGAATGGGTGGCGGGCATCGTCAACGGCACGACCAACTTCATCCTGAGCAAGATGCGCGACGAAGGCCTGGACTTCGGCGACGCGCTCGCGCAGGCCCAGGCGCTGGGCTATGCCGAGGCCGATCCGGCCTTCGACATCGAGGGCGTCGACGCCGCCCACAAGACCGCGCTGCTGGCCGCCAATGCCTTCGGCATGCCGGTCCGCTTTGCCGATGCGCAAGTCGAAGGCATCACCGCGCTGCAGCGCCTGGACGTGGCCTGCGCCGAGCAGCTGGGCTTTCGCGTCAAGCTGCTGGGCGTGGCACGCCGACGTGAAGAAGGCGTGGAGCTGCGCGTGCAGCCCGCGCTGGTGCCGGCGACGCACCTGCTCGCGCAGGTGAACGGCTCGATGAACGGGATCATGGTCAAGGCCGACGCGGCGGGCGTCACGATGTACTACGGCGCGGGCGCCGGCTCGGAGCAGACCGCCTCGGCCGTGATCGCCGACCTGGTCGACGTGGCGCGCCTGGACGGCACCCACGCCGGCCAGCGCGTGCCGCACACGGGCTTTCATGCGCATGCGGTGCGCGAACTGCCGGTGCTGCCGCGCGCGGCCGTGCGCAGCGCGCACTACCTGCGCGTGCCGGTGCAGGCGGCGGCCGACATCGCGGCCGTGGCCGACCTGCTGGCCGCGCAGTGGCTGCCGGTGCGGCAACTGGTGCTGGCGAACGGGCCGGCGGATGCGGCGCCGCAGGTGCTGGTGATCACCGAATCGGCGCTGCAAAGCGCGGTCGATCTCGCCTTGCACGCGTTGCAGACGAGCCCGGTCGTGGCCGGGCCGGTGATCGCATTGCGCGTGGAAACGCTGGACGACTGAAGGGCGCTCAGGGGGCGGACGCGGGTGCGCGCAGGCGCGGCTCCCAGTCTTCGACGCGCCCCGCATCCACGCGCTTGCGAAACGTGGCGCGCCAGCGCTCGGCCAAGGCGGGCAGGGCGGCGGCCTGTTCCCATTCGGGCGCGAAGCGCGCCTCGCGCGAGAACAGCAACGCGATGAGGCGCGACAGCGGCCAGTCCGGGTGCGGGCGTTCCACGCGCGTGACCATCGCGCCGGCCCGCACCCAGCCGGGTTCGAGCACGCGGTAGTACCAGCCCGTGCAGCCGCGCGCCTGCATCTCGCGCGCCATGCCGGGCCTGCCGAAGTGGGCGTCGAGCTTCCAGCACGGCTGCCGGCCCTGCGACACCTGCACCCGCGCGTCGCCAAGCTGGACCACGTCGCCGATGCACACGGTCGATTCGTCCCAGCCCGTGGTCGAGATGTTCTCGCCGAAGGCGCCCGCGTGCGCCAGCAGGTCGGTGTGGCAGCCGCCCGCCGCCCAGCTAGCGTAGTGCTCGCGCGGGTAGTGGTGCACGGCCTTCTCGACACCGCCGTGGATGCGCAGGTCGGCCTGCGCGTCGCCCTGCAGGCCGGTGGGCGACAGCCACAGCGCATCGGCAGTGGGCACCTTGCGGATGCCGCTGCGCGTGCGGCCGTCGGGCAGCAGGGCCACGGGGCCGACCAGCAATGCGTCGATGGGCAGGGCGGGCTGCGTCATGCGAGCTGAGCCAGCCATGCGGTCAGCATGCGCGTCGCGGCATCGGAGCGCACCTCGGCCAGCTCGGCGCTGCGGGCGCGCAGCGCGGGGATGTCGATGCCGGCCGTGGCCAGTTCGTGGTGGTGCCCGATGAGCCAGGGCTCGATGCGTGCGGGATCGGCCTCGGGGTGGAACTGCAGCGCCAGCGCATGGCGGCCGTGGCGGAAGGCCTGGTGCGGCGTGCGTGCGGTGCTCGCCAGCAGTTCGGCGCCGGGCGGCAGGTCGAAGGTGTCGCCGTGCCAGTGCAGCACGGGTTCGCCGTCCAGCGCCGCGAGGCACGAGGCCCGGCCCGCCGCGCTCAGGTCGACCGGTGCCCAACCGATCTCCGTGTGCCCCGACGGGTACACGCGCGCGCCGAGCGCACGGGCCATGAGCTGCGCACCCAGGCACAGGCCCAGCGTCGGTCGCTGCAGCGCCAACCGTTCGCGCAGGCCGGCGATCTCCTCGGCGAGCCAGGGGTAGGTCGCCGTGTCGTACGCCCCGATGGGGCCGCCGAGCACCACGACGAGGTCGGCGTGGCGCCACTCGTCGGCGCTGAGCGCGGACGGGCCCGCCTGCCGGTAATCGATGGCGTGGCCGGCCTGGGTGAGCAGGTTCGTGAAGCGCCCGAGGTCTTCGAAGGCGAGGTGTTGCAGGGCGATGCATGGCATGCGGCGAGTGTCCTTTCTTCTTTCAGGCGCGGCAGGCGGTGTCGTCGCAGGGGCCGTCTGGCGACGCCTCGTACGCAGGCTGCGCGATGAGATGCGCGGGCGCCTCTTCGGCCGCAAGCTGCCCGATGGCGGCGCCCAGCGCCATGTCGTCGAGCAGCCCGAAGTGGCTCAGCCGCAGGCGGCCCTGCCGGTCGATCAGCACCGTGCTCGGCGTGCCTTGCCACTGGTAGTCGCGCATCGTGGCGGGGATGCCGCCGGTGGGCGAGGGCTGGTCGATGCCGATGGGAAAGCCCAGGCGGTACTCGCGCACGAAGGCGTCGAGCGCGGCCGGCGTCATGACGTCGTGGTGCTCGAACACCGAGTGCAGGCCGATCACCGCCACGTCTTTCGCGGCGAACAGTTTCTGCGTCTTCTTCGCCTGCGGCAGCCCGTGCGACACGCAGGCCGGGCACAACATCTGGAACGCGTGCAGCACCACGATCCGGCCCCGCAGCGACGCGAGCGTGACGGGCGCATCGGTGTTGAGCCACTGCGCGACCTGCAGCTCGGGTGCCTCGGGGTGCGGCCAGGCCATGTCAGGCCGCCTCGGTGCGCAGCTTCACCTGCGGGAAATCCACCGGCACCTGGAACGCCACGTTCACGTAGTTGGTGAACAGGTTCAGTGCGACGTGGGCCAGGATCTCGACGATGTGCCGGTCGTCGAAGCCCACGGCACGCAGGGCCTGCACGTCGGCGTCGTTCACCTGGCCGCGTGCATCGACGAGCTTGAGCGCAAAGCGCAGCGCCGCCGCGGTGCGCGGGTCGGCCGATTCGCCGGCCTGCGCGGCCGCCATGTCGGCGGCCGACACGCCCGCCTTGCGGCCCAGCGCGGTGTGCGCCGCGAGGCAGTAGTGGCAGGCGTTGCGGTCGGCCACGGCCACGGCGATCTGCTCGCCGAGCTGCGCCGGAATGACGCCGCCGCCGAGCGCGCCGAACGATCCCCACAGGCTGCGCAGCGCCGCGGGCGAGTTGGCGACGGCGCGGAACATGTTGGGCGTGGCGCCGAAGGCTCCGTGGATTTGAGAGAGCAAGACCTGGGCGTCGCCGGTGGCGGCGGTGTCAGTGACGAGGTTGACGCGGGGCATGAAGACTTCCTTTCGGTGATGACGATGGAGGCAGTGTCTTCCCGGAATCCGTATGATTTGAACGCTTTCATCCATTCAACATACCTTTTCGTCCAATGCCGAGCGCACCGCCACCGCCGCACATCGACAGGCTCTCGTCCCTGCTCGAGCGTTTCCGTGTCCGCGCCCACCTGTTCCACACGGGGCCGCTGTGCGGCGTGACGCACTTCGCGGCGAAAGAGGGGCGCAGCTTCCTGCATGTGATGCGGCGCGGCGAGATGGTGGTCACGCATTCGGCGCCGTCGGTGCGTTCGGCCGGCGTGCCGCGCAAGCTGGTCGTGAAGGAGCCCAGCCTGCTGTTCTATCCGCGCCCGCTGGCGCACGACTTCCACAACGCGCCCACCGAAGGCTCGGATTTCGTCTGCGCCACGGTCGACTTCGACGGCGGCGAGGCGCACCCGCTGGTGCGCGCCTTGCCGCCGCTGGTGCGGCTGCCGCTGCATGCGGTCGACGGTCTCGAAGCTTCGCTGGCATTGCTGTTCGCGGAAACCGGGCGCGTGCTGTGCGGGCACCGGCTGCTGGCCGACCGGCTGTTCGAGGTGGTGCTGATCCAGCTGCTGCGCTGGCTGCTCGACCATCCGCAGGAGAGCGGCGTGCCCGCCGGCCTGCTGACGGGCCTGGGCGATCCGCAGCTGGCGCGCGTGCTGGTCGCGCTGCACGAGCGCCCGGGCGAGCCGTGGCCGCTCGAACAGATGGCCACCGAGGCCGGCATGTCGCGCAGTGCGTTCGCGGCGCGCTTCAAGTCGGTGGTGGGCGCGACGCCCGCCGACTACCTGGCGCAGTGGCGCCTGACCATCGCGCAGGCCGAGCTGCGCACGGGCGCGTCGGTCAAGACGATTGCCGACAGCCTCGGCTACGCGAACGCCTCGGCGCTGTCGCGCCTGTTTGCGCAGAAGGTGGGCGTGTCGCCGCGCGAATGGCTCGCGCGGCAGTCTTCTTGAACGTTCAGTTCGCGGCGCGCAAAAAGCGCTCGGTCAGCAGCACCCAGTAGGCGCCGCCCACGGCAACGTTGCTGTCGTTGAAGTCGTAGCCCGGGTTATGGACCATGCAGGCGCCATGCGCGTCGCCGTCGCCATTGCCGATGAGCAGGTAGCAGCCGGGCACGCGCTCCAGCATGAAGGCGAAGTCTTCGCTGCCCGGCAGCGGCGGCGTCTGCCACGTGACCTGCGCCGGGCCCACGAGTTCTTCGGCCACGGTGCGCGCGAAGGCGGTTTCTTCAGGTGTGTTGACCAGCACCGCGTAGCCGGGCCGCCAGTCGATCTGCGCCTGCACGCCGAAGCTCTCGGCCTGCGCGGCCACCAGCGCCTTGATGCGGGTTTCGATCTTCTTGCGCACGTCGCGGTCGAGGGCGCGCACGCTCAGCTCGAGCACGGCGCCTTGTGGGATCACGTTGTTGGCCTTGCCCGCATGGATGGCGCCCACCGTGACCACCGCCATCTGCAGCGGATCGATGTTGCGCGAGACCACGCTCTGCAGCGCCATCACGATGCTGGCCGCGGCCACGATGGGGTCGGCCGCGCGGTGCGGCATGGCGCCGTGGCCGCCCACGCCGGTGAGGGTGATGGTGGCGTAGTCGGACGAAGCCATGGCCGGGCCTTCGCGCATCGCCAGCCGGCCCTGCGCCATGCCGGGCATGTTGTGCATCGCGAAGATGGCGTCGCAGGGGTAGCGCTCGAACAGGCCGTCGTCGATCATGCGCACCGCGCCGCCGCCGCCTTCCTCCGCGGGCTGGAAGATCAGGTTCAGCGTGCCGTCGAAGCGCCCGCGTTCGGCCAGGTGCTGCGCCGCCGCCAGCAGCATCGCCGTGTGGCCGTCGTGGCCGCAGGCGTGCATCACGCCCGTGTGTTCGCTGGCGTAGGCCAGGCCCGTGGCCTCGTCGATGGGCAGGGCGTCCATGTCGGCGCGCAGGCCGAGGCGGCGCGTGCCGTTGCCGCGCACCAGCCGGCCCACCACGCCGGTGCCGCCCACATGGCGCTCCACGGTGTAGCCCCAGGCCTGGAGCTTGTCGGCCACCAGCGCCGAGGTGCGGTGCTCGTCGAAGCCGAGTTCGGGGTGCTGGTGGATGTCGCGGCGGATGCCGATGAATGTGTCGGCGCTGGCGTGCAGGTCGTTCAGGAGGGCGGTGGTGCTCATTGGGGTTCCAGTCGGATGGACTTGGCGATGTCGCGGTAGCGCGCGGTCTCGGCTTCGTAGAACTTCGCCGATTCGGCCAGCGTCGTCTGCGGCGAGGCCAGCTGTGTCTGGGCCGCGAGCTGCTCGCGCACGCTCGTTTCCTTCAGCGCCGCGCCGACGGCCTGGTGCAGCTTCTGCACCACGTCTTCAGGTGTGTTCTTGCGCACGAAGAAGCCGCTCCAGGTCTTGTAGTTGACGTTCTTCAGCTCCTTGCCTTCGCTGGCGGTGGGCACGTTCTTCAGCAACTCGGAGCGCTGCCCGCCGAGCTGGCCGAGGATCTTCAGCCGGCCCTGGTCGGCCAGCGCGCCCATGGCGGCGCTGTAGACCAGCACGGCAAAGTCGACCTGGCCGCCGCCGATGTCCTGCAGCAGCGGCGCATTGCCCTTGTAGGGCGCGTGCATGAGCTTCACGCCGGTGTCCAGCTGCACCTTCTCGAGGATCAGGTGGTAGAGCGAGCCGATGCCCACGCTACCGTACGACAGCGGCTTGTCGGGCGACTTGCGCGCCAGCGCAATGAGTTCGTCGACGCTGTTGGCCGGCAGGTCCTTGCGGGCGACGAAGACCATCACCGCCTCGGCCACCGGGTGCACCATGCGGAAGTCTTCGGCCTTGAGCTTCACGGCCGCATTGGCCAGCGGCGCAAGGATGATCTCGTTGGGCGAGCCCTGGAAGAGGTAGTAGCCGTCGGCCGGCGCGGCCAGCACCTTCTGCGCGGCCATGGCGCCGCTCACGCCGCCCAGGTTCTCCACGACCACCTGCTGGCCCAGCGCCTTGCCCAGCGGCACGGTGAAGATGCGCGCGGTGGCGTCCGAAGGGCCGCCGGCCGGGTAGGGAACCATCAGGTTCACGGGCTTGGCGGGAAAGCCGTCGGCGCGGGCGGGGCCCGTGGCCAGCAGCATCAGCCCGCAGCCGAGCAGCAGTGCGGATCGGAAGAGCGAAGTCGTCGTCAAAGTCATGTCTCCTGGGGTGGTGCCGGCTCGTGGGGCCGGATGCAGGGGAATGCTAGGAGCGGCTCGACGCAACGTCCAATGCATTGTTGGCTGCATTAGCATGAGTCCAATGCATTCATGAAAACGAGGTTTTCGCCATGACGCTGGTTCAACTGAGGCACCTGATTTCGCTGGCCCACACGGGCTCGTTCAGCCAGTCGGCGCAGGCGCTGCACCTGACGCAGCCCGCGCTCAGCCGCAGCGTGCGCGCGCTCGAGGACGAGCTGGGCATGCCGCTGTTCGACCGCATCGGCCGGCGCAACGAGCTCACGGTCTTCGGGCGCGAGGTGCTGGAGCGCGCGCGGCTTTTGGTGTCGGAGGCCGAGGCGCTGCGCGACCGCGGCCGACAGATGCGCGAAGGCGAGGGCGGCACGGTGCGCATCGGGCTGGGCTCGGGGCCGGGCGCGCTGCTGATGACGCCCTTTCTGCTGCACATGGCGACGCACCACCCGGCGGTGCGCACCGTGATCGCGCGCGGCAGCACCGACCTGCTGGCGCAGGCGCTGCGCGAGCGCAGCCTGGACGCGCTGGTGGTCGATGCGCGCGCGCTCAAGCCCGCGCCCGACCTGGTGCTGACCCACGTGTACGAGCTGCGCGGCGCCTTCCTGTGCCGCCGCGGCCATCCGCTCACGCGGCTGCGCAAGGGCGTGAGTTTCGAGGCGGTGCAGCGCTACCCGATCGCCTCGACGCCGCTGAGCGACGAGGTGGCGCGCGGGTTGGTCGAAACCTACGGCCCGCAGGCGCATCCTGCCAACTGCGTGACCCTGCAGTGCGAGGAGCTGCCCAGCATCGCGGACGTGGTGCGCCAGAGCGACACGGTGCTGCTCGCGGTGCACGAGTCGGCACCCGACCTGGTCGAGCTGCGGATGGAGCCACCGATGCGCGGCACGGCGCGCTTCGGGCTGGTGACCTTGCGCCAGCGCACCGAGGCGCCGGCGCTGGCAATTCTTCGCCGGCTGATGAAGGAACGGATGGCGGGGGCGTAGGGCGCCGTCTGCTCAGGACGCCGCCTGTGCCGACAGCGCAAGCTGGAGTTCGTCCAGCAGGTCCGCCACGCGCATGTGATCCGAAGCGGTTTCGCCGCGGGCGATTTCCTCCAACGCATCGGCGGGCGCTGCCACGGCCGCAGCGTCGACCATCAAGGCCGCGCCCCTGATGCGGTGCGCATGGTGCGCCGCACTCGCGGTGTCGCCGGCAGCGAACGCCCGGCGCAGCGCTGCAAGGTCTTCCGCCATGGCCTCGTGAAACTGCGGCGGCAAGGCCGTGTCGGGACGTTGCGGCGACGACGGCGTTCCGCCCAGCCAGAGCTGCAGCATGCTCGACAGTTCGTCCAGCCGCAGCGGCTTCTTGAGCACGCCGTCCATCCCGCTTTCCATGCATTCATCGAGGTGCGCCGAGTCGGTCGCGGCCGAGATCGCGATCACGGGCAGATGGGTGGCGCCGTCCTCGCGCTCGCGCTGTCGGATGCGGCGCGTCGCTTCGTAGCCGCTCATCCCGGGCATGTGGCAGTCCATGAGCACGAGCGCAAAGGGATGCGGTGGCGCGAGGGCGGCCAGTGCCGCCGCGCCGTCGGCTTCGACCCGGGCGTCGTAGCCCAGCACGCGCAACTGCTCCGCGATGATGAACTGGTTGCCCGGATGGTCCTCCACGACCAGCACGGTGGCCACAGGACCGGAAGACGGTTTGCCATGTGCCGCAACGGCGTCCCTGGACAGTTCTTGTGGGGGCGACACAAGCTTCACCGGCAGGGCGAACTCAACCGAGGTGCCCGCCCCGAGCCGGCTGGTCAAACGGATCTCGCCGCCCATCAACTCGACCAGCTCCTTGCAGATGGTCAGCCCCAGGCCGGTGCCGCCAAATCGCCGCGTGGTCGAGTTGTCGGCCTGCGAATAGGCATCGAAGAGGGTGGCCTGCTGCGAGGGCGCAATGCCGATGCCGGTGTCGCTCACCGTGACCGTCAGCAGGCCGTTCATGTCGCCATCGTCCAGAAGCTCCAGCGTCACGTCGATGCGCCCGCGTTCGGTGAACTTCACGGCATTGCCCAGCAGGTTGAGCAACACCTGCCGCAACCGCGTGGGGTCGATCAGCACCTGCCGGCCCGACGGGTTGTGCGTGCGCACCGCGATGACCAGCGGCTTGTCCTGCGCGTTCACGCGCGCCACATGCGCCACCTTCTGCGCCAGCGCGTCGACATCGGTAGGCACCAGTTCCAGCGCGAGGCGCCGGGCGTCCAGCTTCGAGAGGTCGAGCACATCGTCCAGCAGCGACAGCAGCGACAGCAGGGCTTCGGCGGCCGCCGAGGCGGTGCGCGTGAAGCGCTTCTGGCGCGCATCCAGCGGCGTGTGCGCCAGCATCTCGATGGAGGCCAGCACCGCGTTCATGGGCGTGCGGATCTCGTGGCTCATCACCGCCAGGAAGTTCGACTTGGTGCGCTCGCTCTTCTGTGCGGCGCGCTGCGCCACGCGGGCGCGCCAGGCGAACCAGCCGAGCAGCACGACGCCGCCGAGCAGCAGCAACAGCTGCGGCAGGCGGTAGCGCACGATCGACAGCAGCGACGGTTCGCCGAAGTCGGTCTGCTCCAGCCACCGGTCGTTCATCTGGCCGGTCTCCGCCGCCGAGAGGCTGGCGAGCGACTTCTCCACGATGGAATGCAGCAGCGGCAGGTCGGCGCGAACGCCCATCTGGGCCACGTACAGGAGATCGCCGATCGTGCCGGAGATGCTCAACTGGCGCGCATGCCTGCGACGCATCATGGGCAAAAACACCGCGTCGGAGCCGATGGCGGCGTAGGCCTCGCCGGTGATCACCGCATCGAGGCTTTCCATCGGCTCGCTGGTGGGCAGCACGCGCACGCCGGGGTAGCGCTCGGCGAAGACATGGGCGTAGGTGCCTCCGCCGCGCACGGCCGCCACCTTGCCGTCCAGGTCCTTCATGTGCAGGACGAAGGGGGCGTCGGTGCGCGTGACGATGATCGTCTGCGCCACGAAGAAGGGATCGGTCAGGCGCAGCCGGGCGCCGACCTCGCGCGTGGTTCGCTGGGCGCTGGCGTTCGGGAACATGTCGACCTTGCCGTCGAGGAAGGCCTGCTGGGCTTCCTGCCAGTCGGGGGTGGCGTGCAGCTCGAAGCGCAGGCCCGACTTGCGGGCGACCGCGTCGAGGTACTCCGCGATCAGTCCCTTGTAGCGGCCGTGCTCGATGGACTCCAGCGGGCTCAGCCGCGTGTCGGCGGCATAGCGCACGACGGGGTTGGCCTTCATCCAGCGCTGTTCCTCGTCGGTGAAGAGGGGCTGCGCCTGCGCCCAGGCAGGGCCGGCGGGGAGGGCCATCGCGCCGCACATCGTCCACCGGGCCGCTCGCCCGAGAGCGCGCCAGGGATTCATGTCTTGTCCAGCTGGTGGCGGATCTTGAACAGCTCGTTGTCCGTGCGGATGCCCAGCTTGCGGAAGGCCGCGTGTTTCTGCGTGCTGATGGTGTTCACGTTGCGAGAGAACTTCGTGGCGATCTGCGTGACCGACAGGCCTTCCAGGCAGCAACGCAGCACCTCGCGCTCGCGCGGGGACAGCAGCGGGTTCTTCGTGAGCGCCTCGGCGTCGGTGTGGGGCGACGCGGCCTCGGAATGGGTGGCGATGTCCGCCGCCATGTCGGGATGCAGGTGGATGCGGCCCTTGCCCACCGTGCGCACGGCCGCCACGAGCTCGTCCAGTTCCTGGCTCTTGCCGACATAGCCGCGCGCGCCGGCTTTCAACGCCAGTGCCACGGTGGCCGCGCTGTAGTGCGCGGAGATGACGATCGTCCGGCTGCGCGGATGCCGGACCTTCAGTGCCCGCAGGAGGTTGAGCCCGTCGATGTCCGAAGGGCCGAGCGAGAAATCCACGAGCACGACATCCGCCGCCACGGTGGCCAGGGCATCGAGCAGTTCGCGGCTGGTGGCATGGCTGCCGACCACCGACAGGTCGGGCTCGTCCGCCAATCTTGCGATCAGGCCATGCCGGACGACCGCGTGGTCGTCGAGCACCATCAGGCGCAGCGGCTGCGCGGCGAGGTGGTGTGCCATGAGGACCCTCCCAGTGGGCGGATCGTAGGCCGCTCGCTCCCGCGTCGACACCATCACAACGAGGGGATGCGTGGGCGCATGCCGCGCGAGCCCGCGCTGGCTTGTGGCTCGAATTTTCGAACGATCCCTAAGTCGACCTCCCGATTTTTCGTGGCATTTCTATATCGGGAAAAGCACTCGAAAAGAACAATTCACCGGAACAAAACACGCCGCCGCTCACACGCTTTCCGTGCGCACTTTCAAGGGCACTCGCTGCAAGAGGCGCAAGGCCCTTGCAACGCGAAACCCGATGCATCGGCGGTTGGATTGGGTTCGTTGCGGTGCAGTCAAACGCATCGTTTCGAGGCCATGGGTGGGGTTCAACGAATCCTTCGTTGAACCCTTTTTTGAAGTTCTTGAGGACATACCAGTGAAGAAAATTGCAACCCTTGCCGCAGCCACCTGCGCGGCTGCCGTGATGTTCGTGCCCGGCCAGGCGAGCGCCGACAGTGCCGAGCTCCGGATCGCCGGCATCATCGTGCCGGCCGCCTGCACGCCCGTTTTCACAGGCGGCGGCGTGGTCGACTACGGCAACATTCCCTCCGGCTCGCTGAATCCGACGGCCCAGACCACGCTCGCGGACAAGTCGACCCAGCTGACGCTGACCTGCGATGCGCCTGTGCTGTTCGGCTTCAAGGTGATCGACGAACGCGCTGCAACGGCGGTCGCCGCGTTGGAAACCATCCCGGGGTATGCCACGAATGCGAAGTTCGGCCTGGGCGCTGTGGATGGCAAGAACATCGGCGCCTATTCGTTGCAGATCACGAAAGAGACGGCCGATCAAGGCAGCACCAAACACATCAACAGCGTGGACGGCGGCGCCACCTGGTCGGACTTTGCGGGCGGCATGACCGGCGACGGCGGCACGCTCGTTGCCTTCGCCGCCAGTGCCACGGGAACGGTGCCGGGCGCCCACACCGCCATCACGGCCGACATCCGTGTGGTGACTGCCATCGACAAGGGCAGCAACCTGCCGCTGACCCAGCAGATTCCGCTGGATGGCCTGTCGACGTTCGAACTCGTCTACCTGTAAGCGGCGACTGACGAACAGCCCGCTCGTCCATTTGCATTCTCGATTCTTCCGCCGTCAAAGGCCGCGTTTCGGGACCATGGACGGGCTTCAAACAATCCTTCGTTGAAATCTCTTTCGAAGTTCTTGAGGAAATATCTGTGAGGAAAATTGCAACTCTTGCCGCTGCCGCCTGCGCGGCCGCCGTGATGGTCGTGCCCGGCCAGGCGAGCGCCGACAGTGCCGAGCTGCGGATCGCCGGCACCATCACGCCATCCCCTTGCACGCCCGTTTTCACGGGCGGTGGCGTGGTCGACTACGGCAACATTCCCGCCAGCTCGCTGAACCCGACGGCCCAAACCACGCTCGCGGAAAAGTCGATCGAACTGATCATGACCTGCGATGCGCCTACGCGGTTCGGCTTCAAGGTGATTGACGAACGCGCCGCGAGCGCGATCACTTCGCTTGAAACGATCCAGGGGGCCGCCCCGAACATGAAGCTCGGCTTGGGCACTTCGGATGGCAAGAAGATTGGCGCCTATTCGTTGAAGCTCCTGGGTCTGATCACCAGTGAAGGCGGCGCGTATATCGTTCAGAGCGATAACGGCGGCACCAGCTGGAGCCAAGTTGGCTCAAAATCTGCCCTGGTTGCTGATGGGAGCAGGCTCATTGGGGCCGTCAACAGCTCCACGACCACGACGCCGAATCCCCACAAGTCCATCACGACCACGATCGGCGTGGTGACCGCCATCGACAAGAGCAACAACCTGCCGTTGACCCACGCGATCCCGCTGGATGGCCTGTCGACCTTCGAACTCGTCTACCTGTAAGCCACACGGCTGTATCGGGCGGGCCTTCCGCCCGATACAGGGTGGTGCCGGGCAGGGCGCTTGGCGCAACCCTTTCCAGGACATCCCGTTCTCGAGCCCGCTGCGGCATTGAGCACCGGCCGGCATCGCGTCCGGACCGTTCGGGATCGACGCGGTGCCACGGCTGGCGAACGGCCCGTCGGTCCCTCCCCATTTTTGATTCTTCTCGAAAGCGCCCCTTTCGAGACGGCGGACGCGCTCGTCCGACCACAGGAAAGAGAACCGTGAACTTCACTCCCGCCAGATTTGTTTTCGCACTGTCCGCCTCGGCCGCATGGATCGCGGGCCTCGCCCCGCTGCCGCTGCATGCCGCGGGCATGCTGCCGGAGACCTCGGTCGTCATCGTCAACGAGAGCGATGGCGAGGCCAGCATCAACGTCAAGAACACGGATGCCAAGCCGGCGCTCATGTTCACGTCGCTGACGGGCATCCCCGGGGACGACGACACCCTGCTGATCGTGACCCCGCCGGTCGCCCGGGTCGAGCCGGGTGAGACGCAGCTGGTGCGTTTTCTGCTGCAGACCAAGGAGCCGCTGAAGACGCAGCGCCTGCGGCGCGTGATCTTCGAAGGCATCCCGCCGAAGAACACGGAACCGGGCCTGCGCGTGACCATGAACGTGCGCCAGAACCTGCCGGTGCTGATCCACCCCAAGGGCTTGGCGAAGGACGACCAGCCATGGAAGCGACTGAAGTGGTCGGTCGGGACCGGCACGCTGCGCGTCGTGAACGACAGCCCGTACGTGGTGCGCCTGGCCACCGCGGTCCAGTTGCTGCCGTCGACCGCGACGGTCGAGTTGCCGCGCCCCCATGTGCTGCCCGGCGAGACGGTGGAAGTGCCCCTGCCGGCCGCTGCGAAGGGGGCCACCACGGTGCGGCTGGTGCCAGCGACGGTGTACGGCTTCACAGTGGCCAGCTACGACGTCAGGCTCGCGGCGCACTGACGATGGCTGGGCTGTCGTCCTTGCGCACCGTGGCCCCGGCGGCCGCCATGGGCGAGCGCGCGAAAGGCACTTCGGCCGGCCTGCCGGCGATGCTCTGCGTGCTGCTGGCTTCTCCGTCGGCCTTTGCCCTGGCCGGTGAGGATCGCGCCGACGTCATCGAGCAGTTCATCAAGGAAAAGCAGGGCGCGGGCTTCGACCTGGACGTGCTCAGGCAGCGCGGCATCGACCCGAAGCTGGCGGACTACTTCCGGCACGAAGCCCGTTTTCGCGCCGGGACGAGCGTGGTGACGTTGTTCGTCAACGGCGAGCGGCGCGGGCTGGTGCCTGCCACCTTCGATGCGGACGGCCGCCTGTGTTTCGACGAGACGCTGCGGGACAAGGCCGGCCTCGTCGCAAGCCGCGGGGCGGGCGACGCAGCTGCGGGCGCCACGGCCTGCGACGAATTCCAGCGCCAGTTTCCCAGCACGATCGTCGAGCTGCGCCCCGGCAGGGACGAGGTCCGCCTCATCGTGCCGACCGACGCGTTCCGGGCCCGCGAGCGCGCCGACACCTTCAGCAGCGGCGGCGTCGCCGGCCTGCTGAACTACGACCTGCTGACGATGGACAGCCGCCATGCCGGGGGCACCAGCAGCTTCCATTCGCTGGGCACCGAGGCCGGCCTGAACGTCGGCGACTGGATTTTCCGCAGCCGCCAGAGCTACACGTCGAACAACGGCAAGGAAAAGCTCCAGCACCTGTATGCCTACGGCCAGAAGACGCTGATCGGCCTGGGCTCGACGGTGCAGGGCGGCCAGATCACCATCGCCAGCTCGATCTTCCCGGGCGATCCGATCCTGGGCGTGCAGATCGTCCCGGAGGACGCCCTGCGCGCGGACGCACGCGACAACGGCGCCGTGGTCGAAGGCATCGCCCACACGCAGGCCCGCGTCGAGGTGCGGCAGAACCACGCGCTCATCTACTCGACGGTCGTCCCGCCGGGGCCGTTTTCGCTGACGGGCCTGCCGCTGCTCAGCGGCGCGAGCGACCTGGAAGTCACGGTCATCGAGGCCGACGGTTCCCGGCGGCCGTTCACGGTGCCCGCCGCCGCCCTGGGCGCGACCGCGCTTCGCACGACAGCGGGCTACTCGTTCGCGGTCGGACGCTACCGCCCGTACGCCCACGGTGAGCGCCAAGACAAGCCCTGGGTTGCGACCGGCACCGGCACCTGGGCCCTGGACAAGCGCACGCATCTGACGGCGGGTGCCATGGTGGCTTCGCGCTACCAGGCCGCGGCATGGGCGGTGAGTCGCATGGTGGTGCCAGGCACGATGGCGGGGTTTCGACAGGCCGTGTCCAACGCCACAGGGGAGGGCGTGCGTGGCACGCAGGTCAACGCGTCGGTGAGCAGCGTGATCTCGCCCGCCTTGTCTGCGTCGATGAGCGCCACGCAGCAGACCCGGGGCTACCGCGCCCTGGCGGACACGATCAATCCGAACCTGTTCGATACCACCTGGACGCGCCAGCGCTACAAGGGCCAGTACACGGGCTCTGTCGGCTGGACCCACGCAGACTTCGGCGCTTTCCGGCTGGCCTACTCGGCCTCCTCGAGCTTCGACGGACGCCACATCCAGCGCGTGATCGGCTCGTGGGTGAAGTCGTTCCGGCACGCCACCGTGTCGCTCAACCTGGAACGCAGCACGGGCGACCTGGGGCGCTTCGACAACCGGCATGCGGCCTATGTCACCGTGAGCATTCCGCTGGGCTCGAAGACGGTGAAGACGTACGTCAACCGCTACGACGACCGGACCCGCGCCGGCGTCACGCTCAACGAGCGCATCAACGACACCACGAGCTACCAGGTCTCGGCCGAGCGGGACAGCCGCGACGGGCGCAACGACTTCGCGGGGCGTCTGAGCCTGCTGCCGCGCTACACGCAGGCCAACCTGGGCTTCTCGCGCAACGGCGCGAGCACCACCTACAGCGGGCAACTGCAAGGCGGCATCGTCGCCCACAAGGACGGCGTCACGTTCTCGCCGTACCCCGTGCAGGACACCTTCGGCATCGTCTCGGTGGGGGGCGTGTCCGGCGTCCGGATCGGCACGCCGCAAGGCCCGGTGTGGACCGATGCGTGGGGGCGCGCGGTGGCCCCGCAGCTGTTCCCGTACCACACGAGCCGGCTGGAGATCGCGACCCGGTCGCTGCCCCGCAACGTCGACCTGGTGAACGGCTACCAGGAGCTGGATGCGGGCCGCGGGTCGGTGAACCACATCCGCTTCGGCGTGGTCAACGCCCGCCGGGTGCTTTTGAAAGCCATCGGTCCCGCAGGGCAGGCGCTCGAGAAGGGCGGGGCGGTGGTCGATGGCAACAACCAGTACGTCACCTCGGTCGTTGACGGCGGGCAGGTCTTTCTGCCCGACGTGCGGGACGGCGCGGACCTGCGGGTCACGCTGTCGAACGGCGACAGCTGCAGGCTCGCGTTTTCGCTGCCGGACAAGCCCGACGCCTCCGCCTACTTTGAATCGGCCGATGCCACCTGCACGGCCATGGGAGCACACCAATGATCACGATGAAAAACCTGCGCCGAATGGGCGCGATGTTCGGCATGGCAGTTGCCGCGCTGGCAACAACACCGGCGCATGCACAGGCCTCGGCACGCTGCGATGCGCAACTGAGCGAGTCGCTCGTCGACTACGGGCGGATGACCCGCGCACAGCTGCTGGAACGCCAGCCTGACCCCGCCCGGGCCTCGCTGGGCAAGCGCCTCGTGACGCTCACGGCGGTGTGCGCCGAACGCACGGCAATGGCGCTGTCGTTCCAGGGCGCGGCCGCGGACGACTCGGGCTTCCGGTTTGCCGGGAACGGCTGCTTCACCCTGCGGATCGTGCAGGCGCAGCTCGACGGCAGGCCGGTTCGCCTGGCCGGATCGCACGCGGACGCCACGAACTCGGCCCCTTCATCGCTCCTTCGACCCGGCGACCGGATGTCGCCCATGGACGGCGCGGGCCTGGCCCAGGGCCAACGCCTCACGGTGCAGCTCGAGATCGAGCCCTTCGTGGGAGTTGCTGCCACGCGCGTGGGTGCCGAGAGCACCTGGGAAGGCGCGGGGCGTTTCGAAGTTCTGAGCCGTTAGCCCGTCATCCGGCGCACAGGCCACCCATTCGGTTCGCCCACAAGGCGATTCGACATCCGATCCATCTACCTCTGGAGCGACCCTTGAAGCAGAGCCATTGCACAGTCCACACCGCCATTCCCTCCACGCTGCGGCTGCCCATCACCTGGGGCGAGCCCGTGTGCGCCACCATTGCGGTGATCGACCCGGAACTGCGGCCTCGACAGCAGATGGGGCGGGCCATCCGCAGGCTCGGCCATTGGCCGCTGGTCTTCACCAGCGCATTGGAGTTGATGCAGGCGTGCCGCTACCTCAACCTTCGCTTCGACGCCGTGGTCGTGGCCTGCCCGGTGGACGCGGGCGCCGCGGGCGCACTGATCGCCCAGGTGCGGGAGCAGGTGGGCCCGGAGTGCCCCCTGGTCCTGAGCGGCGGCAAGCGCGGTCTGCGCGAACTGGCGGTCCTGCATGCACGCGAACCCGACCACGTGGAGGTGACGCCGTCTTCGTTCGAAGAGGCGTACCTCCTGATGCGGTGCTTCCTGCAGTGGCAACGGGCACGGGTGGCGGGCCAGTTCGTCGAGTGGGGTGCGTTCCGCTTCGACCTGTCCGCGGACAGCGCGCAGGTGGCCGGCATCCGGGTCGAATTGACGCCCAATGAGTTCGACCTGGCCATCGTGCTCTTCAGGAACGTCGATCAGGTCCTGACCCACCACGCACTGCGCGCGCTGGTCTGGGACAGCGGCCATCGCTGCGGCTCCGGGGTGCTTTCCACGAACGTGTGCGGCCTGCGCCGCAAGCTCGGCCTGGGCGCCGGACGCCATGGGTTGGAACTGCAGGCGGTCCCGGGGCAGGGCTACCGGCTGAGCACCACGGCCAGCGCGCCGGAAGAGAACAGGCGCCGGCAGCGGGAACCCGTCCGAAGGGCAGGGGAACGCGCGTGGGGGAGCGCAGCCGCTGCGCCGGGTTCGGCCGCCTGAGCGAAAGGCGATCGGCCTAGGCGCTCGTGGGAGCGGCAGCTTCCGCCGCATCGGGCCGCGCCAGCCCCGACGCCACCGCCGCCAGGATGCCGCGCAGCCATCGGTGCGCCGGCTCGTGCTGCGAGCGGTCGTGCCACAGCTGGTAGAAGCGCATGCGCGGAAAGCCCTGCGGCGCGGGCACCGCCACCAGCGGCAGCGTGTGCACGAACTGCATCGCGAAATGGCGCGCGGTGGTGAAGACCAGGTCGGTGCCCACCAGCAGGTGCGGTGCCACGGTGAAGTAGGGCACGGCAATGCAGGCCTCGCGCGTCTGGCGCAAGGTGGCCAGGTGCGTCTCGACCACGCCGCGCTGCGACGCCGCATACGGCGTGGGCACCACGTGGCGCGCCGCGATGTAGCGCTCCATCGTCATGGCGCCCTTGGCGGCCAGCGGGTTGTTCTTGCCCATGAGGCACATCAGGTCGTCTTCGAGCAGCAGCGACAGGTGCAGCCGGTCGGGCGGCTGCGGCCAGTTGCCGATGACGATGTCGAGCTCGCCCTGGGCCAGCGCGCGCTCGTAGTCGTAGGTGACGCTCAGCGGGTGCACCACCAGCCGCGCATGCGGCGCCTCGGCGCGGAACCGCGTGGTCACGTCGGCCAGGAAGCTCATCGCCAGGTAGTCGGGCAGCGCGAGGTGGAAGGTCATCGCGCTGGAGGCGGGCTCGAACTGCTCGGGGCCCGAGAGCATGCGGTCGATTTCGAGCAGCGCGCCGCGCGCGCGGTCGCGCAACTGCAGCGCCCGCTCGGTCGGCACCATGCCGCTGCGCTCGCGCACCAGGATGGGATCGGCGAACACCTCGCGCAGCCGGCGCAGGGCGGTGCTGATGGCAGGCTGGGTCTGGTTCATCCGCACGGCGACCCGGGAGACGCTGCGTTCGGCCACCAGGGCGACCAGCACGCGCAGCAGGTAGGTGTCGACGGGGGCGTGGGAGCGTGACATGGCGGCAGGGCGGAAAAAAATGCCTCTGGGGGCGTTGCCGGCGGCAGGACCCTCATTGCAAACCGTTATGTCGCACATTCTAGAGAGCGTGATCCGGGGCCGCGATATCTGCCTACAGTTCGCCACCAGCGGGAACGGCAGCCGCAAGCGGACCCACAGAAGGTCCCAGGCGGCGCATCCCGTCCACACCTAGAAATGGAGACAACCATGAGCATGGACGCCACGATGGCGCCAGTCCGGGAACCCACCGCCACGGCGGAACTGGACGGCATCTACCGCAAGATCATCTTCCGCCTGATTCCCTTCCTGATGCTGCTGTGGGTGCTGGCCTGGATCGATCGGGTCAACATCGGCTTCATCAAGCTGACGATGCTGGACGACCTGAAGTGGAGCGAAGCGGCCTACGGGCTGGGCGCGGGGATCTTCTTCCTGGGCTACTTCTTCTTCGAGGTGCCCAGCAACCTGCTGCTGCAGAAGATCGGCGCCAAGAAGACCATCATGCGCATCACGATCGGCTGGGGCCTGACCTCGATCGCCACGATGTTCGTGAAGAGCACCGAGATGTTCTACCTGCTGCGCTTCCTGCTGGGCGTGTTCGAGGCGGGCTTCTACCCCGGCATCATCCTGTACCTGACCTACTGGTTCCCCGACAGCCGGCGCGCCAAGGCCTTCGGCATGTTCATGTCGGCCTCGGCCTTCGCAGGGGTGATCGGCGGGCCGCTGGCCGGCACCATCATGAACAACATGCATGGCGTGAACGGCTGGGCCGGTTGGCAGTGGGTGCTGCTGCTCGAGGGCATTCCCTCGGTGCTGGCCGGCATCGCCACCTACTTCTACCTGACCGACCGCCCCGAGCAGGCCCACTGGCTCACGGCGCGTGAACGCCAGCTGGTGCACGACGACCTGGAACGCGACCGCAAGACGCTGGGCCACCGCGAGCACAGCATGCTGGCCTCGCTGAAGAACGGCAAGTTCTGGCTACTGATCCTGATCTTCTTCTGCATCATCGCGGCGAACTCGTCGCTCACCTTCTACGGCCCGACGCTGGTGAAAGAGATCGGCTTCACCAACCCGCTGACCGTGGGCTGGATCATGGCCGGCGCCTACCTGTGCGGCGCGGCCGGGATGATCTGGAACGGCTTTCACTCCGACCGCCACCAGGAGTCGCGCTACCACTGCGCGCTGGCCGCGGCGCTGGGTTCGGGGGCGTTGCTGGTGGTGGCATTGTTCCTGCGCCAGAGCCCGGCCCTCGTGCTGGCGGGCCTCACGCTGGCCATCGTCGGCACCATGAGCGCGATCCCCGTGTTCTGGCAGATGCCCAACCGCTTCCTGGCCGGCACCGCAGCCGCCGGCGGCGTGGCGCTGATCAACTCGATCGCCAACCTCGCGGGCTTCGGCGCGCCGTGGATGCTGGGCCTCATCAAGACCGCTACCGGCAGCCTGGCGCCGGGCCTGTATGTGGTCGCGGCGGTCGAAATCTGCGCCACCGTGCTGATCCTGCTGTTCGTGCCGCGCCTGCACAAGACGCCCGCGCGCTGATTCCTTCCACCCCTTCGTCCGTCTGTCTGAATACAAAGGAGATGCTCTCCATGCCTTCCCACGCCCATCGTTTCGACCTCGAGGCGCTCAACGCCATGGACTGCGACGCGTTCGTCGCCGCACTCGGGCCGACTTTCGAGAATTCGCCCTGGGTCGCACGCTCGGCCTGGTCGCTGCGGCCCTTCGCCACCATCGACGCGCTGCACGAAGCCATGCTCGACGTGGTGCGCCGCGCACCCGACGCCCAGCAGCTGGCCTTCCTGTGCGGCCACCCCGAGCTGGCGGGCCGCGAAGCCCAGGCCGGCACGATGACCGCCGAGTCGGTCGGCGAGCAGGGCAGTGCGGGCCTGAACGCCCTGAGCCGCGAAGAGATGGCCGAGATCCAGCGGCTGAACCGCGTGTACCGCGAGCGACACGGCTTTCCTTTCATCATCGCGGTGCGGCGCAGCACCAAGGGCCAGATCTTCGAGGCGCTGCGCAGCCGCGCCGCCGAATCCACCGAAGCCGAGCGCCGCGCGGCGCTGACGCAGATCGGCCTCATCACCCGCGGGCGCATCGACACGCTGCTGGGTGCGTCCATCTCCCAAGGAGCGGTCCATGCCTGAGAAAGAAATTTCCCTGCCCGCGCGCCGTCGCTTCGCGCTGTCGGGCCTCGCGCTCGGCGCCGCAGCCCTGGCGCCCCACGGTGCTGTTGCACAAACGGCCGCACCCGCCGGCCCGGCCCAGGCCAGCGGCCCCATCGTGCTGCACGGGGTGAGCCCGCGCCTGACCGTGCACGCGCTCGACACCTTCCACGGTGCCGCGGCGACCGGCCTGCGTATCGATCTCTCGGTGCGCGAGGGCGACGGCTTCAAGCTGCTGCGCACCGTGACCATGAACGGCAACGGCCGCTCCGACGAGCCGCTGCTGATCGGCGACAGCTACCGCGCCGGCGACTACGAGCTGCTGCTGCACGTGGACGAGTACTTTGCGCGCAAGCAGTCGCGCCTGCCCACGCCGCCGTTCCTGTCGAAGCTGCCGGTGCGCATCCGCGTGGCCAACGTGGCCGAGCGCATCCACCTGCCGATCCAGTTCGGCCCGTGGAGCTACACCTACTCGCGCGGCAGCTGACCAAGCAGGCCCCGTTCGTTCCCTTCGTCCGCAAGGAGTTTTCTTCGTATGACCGGCATCACCACCCACGTGCTCGACATCACCACCGGCCGCCCGCTCGTCGGGCTGAAGGTCGACCTCTACGACGTGGCGACCACGCCGCCGACGCGCCTGAACAGCACGCGCACCAACGCCGACGGCCGCACCGACGCGCCCATGCTGCCCGCCGCCTCCGCGCGCACCGGACAGTTCGAGCTGCAGTTCCACGTCGGGGACCACTTCAAGGCCGCCGATGCGCTGTCCGACGTGGTGCCCGTGCGCTTCGCCATCGCCGACGCCGCGCAGCACTACCACGTGCCGATGCTGTGCGCGCCCTGGTTTTTTTCCACCTATCGCGGCAGCTGACCGCGGGAGCTTTTGCTGAATGACCACATCGCATGACCCCCACGCAGGTGCGTACCTGCTCGACTCCATCCGCCTCGCCATGGGCAACATCCGCGAGCGCAAGACCTGGCCCTTCGGCGCCGTGATCGCACGCGACGGCAAGGTCATCGCCACCGCCGTCAACGAGGTGGACGCCCTGTGCGACCCCTCGGCCCACGCCGAGATGCAGGCCGTGCGCGCCGCCGCCAAGGCCCTGAAGAGCACCGACCTGTCGGGCTGCACCGTGTACGCCAGCGGCTACCCGTGCTCGATGTGCCTGACGGCGATGTACCTGTCGGGCGTGAAGGAGGTCTTCTACGCCTACTCGAACGAAGACGGCGAACCCTTCGACCTGTCGGCCGCGCGCGGCTACGTCGAGATCGCCCGGCCGCTGGAGCAGCGTGAGATGAAGCTGCATTCGCTGCCGGTGCGCGATGAGGCCGATGAGGACTTGTACGAGGCGTGGCACAAGGTGGCGCAGCCGGCGGGTTGAGCCAGAGACAGCGCTGCGCCCGGGCCTGCCGGGCCGATGCTGCGTGCCATACTGCCCGCGTGTTCACGTGGCGCAGCAGCCATCGAGGAGAAAGACGCACATGGTCCAGCAGGCCAAGCGCAGCGCAACCACCGTCGGGGCCATCCTCGCCTCGGCGCGACAGCTGTTCATCGAGCGGGGGTTCGCGGCCGTCAGCATCGACGACATCGCGGCCGGTGCAGGGATCGCCAAGGGCGGCCTGTATCACCACTTTCGCGCCAAGCACGACGTCTTCGAGGCCGTGCTCGATGCGGTGCAGGCCGAGCTTGCGGCGGAACTCGGCACGCGCATCCAGCGCATCGAAGGGCACCGTTCGCCCCACACCATCGCGACCAACCTGCGCATCTACCTCGAAGCGGCCACGCAGGAAGGCCTGCGCCAGCTGATCCTGGTCGACGGGCCCGTGGTGCTCGGCTGGGAGCGCTGGCGCGGCATCGACGACCGTCACTTCATGGACTCGATCCGCACCGGGCTCGTGGCCATCATGCCGGCGGGCACGCCATCCGAAGAGATCGAAGCCGCCACGCGGCTCATCGCCGGTGCGGTGGCCGAAGCGGCGCTGGCCTGCGGGGCCGCGCAAGACCCATTGGCCGCGGTGCAGCTGCACTGCCGGTTGCTCGAAACCATGCTGTGCGGGCTGCGGCAACACGGGTTGGGTTCGTCCCCGGATTGACAAACCGACTTTGAGTCGGTAAATTTTCTCCATCGCATCCGATGGAGACAGACATGGCGTTTCCTGGCAAGACCGATCCCGCCGACCCCGCCCTGGGCACCGAAGCGTTGTTCGCGCGGTACCACGTCGGATGGGAAACGCGCGACCCCGACCGCATCGCGTCACTGCATTCCGAAGACACGACCTACTGGCTGCACGACGGCTCCGCGCCGGTGCGCGGGCGCGAAGCGCTGCGCCAGTACTGCGTCGGCGTGTTCGCCCGCTATCCCTTCAGTTTCGAGCTGCGGCGCAGCCTGTTCGGCGCGCGGCACTGGGTGCTGGAGTGGGTGATGGTGCTGCCGCTGAAGGACACGGCAGGGCAGCCGTTTACCGCGCGCGTCGAGATGCTCGACGTGGTCGACGTCAACGACGCCGGCGAGGTGACACGCAAGGACGTCTACATGAACGGCGCCCAGTCGCAGGCCGCCTTTGCGCGCGCGGGCATCGCGCCCGGCCAGCCGTAGCCGTCTCGTTCTTGAAGCATCGCACCCGCTTCCGGCTTGTTGGAAGCGGGCAGGGCGCTGCCGCGCCCGATCGACTGACGGTTACCACCTTCCAGGAGCACGCCATGCAAACCCGCCCGCATCACACGTTCTGGCCCCGGCGCCTGCCTCGCGCCTTGCACGCGGCGCGCACGCCGCTGTGGGACAACCTCGCGGTCAATGCCCGCCGCTTTCCCGACAAGGCGGCGCTCATCTTCATGGGCCGCACGATGAGCTATGCACAGCTGTGGGCCGCCGTCGAACGCCTGTCGGCCGGCCTGCATGCGCTGGGCGTGCGCCCCGGCGACCGCGTGCTGCTGGCGATGCAGAACTGCCCGCAGCTGGTGATCGCGCATTTCGCGATCCTGCGCGCCGATGCCGTGGTGGTGCCGGTCAACCCGATGAACCGCGCCGAGGAGCTGAAGCATTTCATCGTCGATCCCGATGCGCAGGTGGCGATCGCGACGGCCGACCTCGCGGTCGAGCTTGCGAAAGCCAGCGATGCCTTGCCGCAGGCGCAGCAGCTGCGCCACCTCGTCGTGACCCAGTTCACCGATGCCTTCGACCCAGCCGCGCTGTCGGAACAGGACATGCCGGCAGCCTGGGCACCATGGCTGCTGCCGCGACGCGAACTGCCGACGCTGGCCGGTGGCGCGGTGCATGCGTGGACCGACTGCCTGGCCTGCGAAGCCGCACCGCCCGTGGCCCGCGCCGATGCGGACGCACTGGCCCTGTTGCCCTACACCAGCGGCACGACCGGCCTGCCCAAGGGCTGCCTGCTCAGCCACGCGAACGCGATGCACAACGCGATGGCCATCAACGCCTGGGGCAACGTGACGCCGCAGAGCATCCACCTCGTGGCCGTACCGATGTTCCACATCACGGGCATGGTCGGTGTCATGCACGCGGCGATGCAGGTGGGCGCCACGGCCGTGCTCATGCCGCGCTGGGACCGCGAGCTGGCGGGGCGGCTGATCGCCACGCACCAGGTCACGCACTGGGCCAACATCCCGACCATGGTCATCGACCTCTTGGCCAGCCCGAACGTGGCGCGCTTCGACCTGTCGAGCCTGGTCGCCATCGGCGGCGGCGGGGCGGCGATGCCGCAGGCGGTGGCGCAGCGGCTGTTCGAGCAGTACGGCCTGCGGTATGTCGAGGCCTACGGCCTCACCGAAACCGCGGCACCCTCGCACTACAACCCGCCCGACGCGCCTAAGCTGCAGTGCCTGGGCATCCCGTTCATGAGCACCGACGCGCGCGTGATCGACCCCGACACGGGCCGCGAGGTCGCGCCGGGAGCGCAGGGCGAGATCGTGATCCACGGGCCGCAGGTCTTCGCGGGCTACTGGAAGCGGCCGGCGGACACCGAGGCCGCCTTCGTCGAGACCGACGGCAAGCGATTCTTCCGCTCCGGCGACATGGGGCATGTGGACGGGGAGGGCTACTTCTTCGTCACCGACCGGCTCAAGCGGATGATCAACGCGAGCGGCTTCAAGGTCTGGCCGGCCGAGGTGGAAGCGCTGATGTTCCGCCACCCGGCGATCCAGGAGGCCTGCGTGATCGCGACCCGGGACGCCTACCGCGGCGAATCGGTCAAGGCGCTGGTGGTGCTCAAGCCTGCGCAAGCGCCGGTGAGCGCGCAGGACATCATCGACTGGTGCGCCGCGAACATGGCGGCGTACAAGGCGCCGCGCGTGGTGCAGTTCGTCGACGCGCTGCCCAAGAGCGGCAGCGGCAAGGTGATGTGGCGGGCGTTGCAGGAGGCGGAGGCCGCCGCTTGAAGCCACTCACGCAGATGGACTAGGGCGAACGACGACCGGCGCATGCTGCGCCATGAGCCCGGCGACCCACTCGATGAACGCGCGCAGCTTGGCGCTCACATGCCGGTTCGGCGCGAACGCCACGTACAGCGGCATCGGATCGAGCTGCCAGTCTTCGAACAGCGGCACCAGTTCGCCGCGCGCCCGGTGCGGGGCTGCCATGTAGTCCGGCAGCCAGAGGATGCCCAGGCCCGCCAGCCCCGCTGCAAGGTAGGCATTGCCGTCGTCGACCGAGAGCACGTAGCGGCCCTGCACGTCGACGCGCTCGCCGCCCCGGCGCATGGCGTACGGAAAGGTCTTGCCGTGGCGCGACCACAGGAAGCCGACGATGCGGTGGTGCGAGTCTTCCAGCTCGTGCGGGTGCGCGGGCGTGCCTGCCAGTTCGAGGTAACTCGGCGCCGCATAAACCCCGAGCTGCAGGTCGCCCACGCGGCGGGCCATGAGCGAGGGGTCGGTGAGTCCGCCGCCGCGCACGACGCAATCGACGTTCTCGCCGATCACATCGACCATGCGGTCGCTCACGCCCATGTCGAGCTGGATGTCGGGGTAGCGCGCATGGAAGGCCGGCAGCGCGGGCACGAGGATCATGCGGGCCAGCGGGCTGGGCACGTCCACGCGAAGGCGGCCGCGGGGCAGGGCGGCGGCACTCGACAGGCTGGTCTCGGCGTCGTCCAGGTCGGCCAACAGCCGCACTGCACGCTCGTAGTACGCCGCGCCATCGGCCGTGACGTTCACCTTGCGTGTCGTGCGATTGAGTAGCTTCACACGCAGCCGCGCCTCCAGCTGCTGCACGAGCTGGGTCACGCTGGTCTTGCTCATGTGCAGCGTGTCGGCGGCCTTGGTGAAGCTGCCGGCTTCCACCACGCGGGTGAAGGCCTGCATTGCATCGAAACGGTCCATGGGAGGGCTCCTGCGCGGCGATTGTTTGGGATCTGCAAACAGTGATTGTTGGCTTTGCCCGTTTATCGATGGCGCATGGCTTCCTAAAGTCCCTGCATCGTCCTCACTCACCGCAGAAAGAAAACACCCCATGGCCTCCTCACGCGACGTCGTTTTTCCACCCGGGCGCCAGGCGCTCTACGAACGCAACCGCTATTCGCCAGCCATTCGCTCCAACGGCTTCCTGTTCGTGTCGGGGCAGGTCGGCAGCCGCGAAGACGGCTCGCCGGAACCTGAATTGGAGGCGCAGGTGCGGCGCGCCTTCGACAACCTGAACGCCATCCTGAAAGCCGCGGGCTGCACCTTCGACGACGTGGTCGACGTGACGGTCTTCATCGTCGACCCGGAATCGAACTTCGAAACGATCTGGAAGCTGGTGCCTGAGTACTGGGGCGAAGCGCCGCACCCGACGCTGACCGGGATCGGCGTGACGTGGCTCTATGGCTTCCAGTTCGAGATCAAGGTGATTGCGAAGCTGCCGGATGGGAGCACGCTGAGCTGATTCGACTCGGGGCCACTTCGCCCAGGTCTGAAATGAAGGGCTGGGCGAAGTGCGAAGGCCGGAAGGGCATTTGGCTCGGGTCGAGGACTGCCAAGGCTCTCTGGTTCATAGCGGCAAACGGTCCGCATCCACACAAGTAATTTTACATAATGCACATTGTGTTCAATATGAATGGGCTACCGTAAAGTTGACGGGACTCAGGAAACCCAGGCAAGCATCCCGCAAGCCCAACCCGTCAAGAAAGGAACGCCCACAAGTGACATCGAACGTCCTTGCCGGCCAGGAGGAAATGAGCCGCTGCTTCTGCTGGCGATCGAGCACGGAAGGATCGACCGCTTGTTCTTCCTTGCTGTTGGCAACCGCTGCCTCTCTGGCAGTACTCGCCATGGCCGCACCCGTCTATCTTCTCGGGCTTGGTCTGGCGAGCCTTGCCTCGCTCGCGAGCGGCGCGAACCCGTTTTCATCCGGCGTGTTCGTTGATCCGGCGATCTGGATCCCGCTGTTCGGGACGAGCGGCCTCGCGGGTCTCATGCTGCTGGTCGCGACTTCGCGAAAAACGGTCATCGCCTTCAGCTTCGATTCGGAAACCAGGCAGCTCAGTTATGTCGAGACGGCGCCACTGCGAAAGCTGTGCACCACCGTGGTCCCGTTTGAGTCCATTCGCGCAGTGACCCCCACGGCGCTCACCAGCTACGCCACTGCGGGTTATCTCAGCGTGGTCACGCGCTTGCCAGGACAGGATGAGAAGTCCCTATGGCTGGGCAACGATATTCCAGTGGAAAGCCTTCAAGAGCACTGCATATGGCTGTCCAGATACCTGGGCGACCGTGTTCACCCTCTGCTGCGTCAGGATTGCTGAGGCCTGCGGGCACTCACCACTTCCCATCCTTCGGCACCGCCTTCACCGCATTCGCCTTCGCATCCCCAGCTGCCTTGATCAGTTCCGCAGACTCCGCCCGGTTGGCCTTCACTGCAAAGTCGACCGCAGTCATGCCGAGCTGGTTCTTCATCGCCGTATCCGCGCCTTCAGCCAGCAGCAGCTTCACGGCGTCGTTCGATCCGTACATCGCGGCCATCATCAGCGGCGTGGTGCCGTTGGGCGACTGGGCGTCGATGAAAGCGTGGTTCTCGAGCAGGAGCTTCATGATCGACAGCTGCCCGCTGCTGGCGGCGTAATGCAGCGGTGCCCAGCCGGTCTTGTTGACGGCGGCGTCGCGCTTGAGCAGTTGCACCACCAGGTCCTGCTGGCCCTTGATCGATGCCAGCATGAGCGGCGTTTCGTCCTTGGCGTTGGCCAGGTCGACGTTGAGCTGCGGCGACTCCATCAGCACCTGAATGACCTTCGGCGACGGCTCGCGCAGCGCGAGCATCAAGCCGGTCTGGCCGTGCTCGTCGCGCGTGTTCGGGTCGAAGCCGCGGTTCAGCAGGGTGCGCACACCGCTGGCGTTGTCGCCGCGCACGGCGCGGAAAAAGTCTTCGAACGAACCCGCATGCGCTGCAAAAGATGCAGCCATGACAACAAGATATATCGACTTTTTAAAGTAGTCTTTCATGATTTGACTTCCCTGAACAATGTTTCGAAGTTGTCGCTTGTCGCCTTGGCGATGTCCTCTACGGGCATTTGTCGCAGTTCGGCGATCTGTTGCGCCACGAAGGGCACGTACGACGGGTTGTTGGTCTTGCCTCGGTACGGCACGGGCGCCAGGTAGGGGCTGTCGGTCTCGATCAGCATGCGGTCCAGCGGCACGAAGGCCGCCACGTCGCGCAGGTCCTGGGCTTTCTTGAAGGTCAGGATGCCCGAAAAGGAGATGTAGAAACCCAGGTCGAGCGCGGCGCGTGCCACCTCGGCGGTTTCGGTGAAGCAATGGAACACGCCGCCGGCCGCCCTGCCCGCGCCGTCTTCGCCCTCCTCCTTGAGGATCGCCAGCGTGTCGGCCGAGGCGTCGCGGGTGTGGATGATGAGCGGCTTGCGGGTCTGCTGCGCGGCGCGGATGTGCACGCGGAAGCGGTCGCGCTGCCACTCCATGTCGGCGATGCTGCGGCCGCCCTTGCGCTCTTCCATCTGGTAGTAGTCGAGGCCGGTTTCGCCGATGGCCACGACACGCGGGCGCGCCGACAGGCGCACCAGGTCTTCCACGGTGGGCTCGGCGATGTCCTCGTTGTCGGGGTGCACGCCCACGCTGGCCCAGAAGTTGTCGTAGCTGGCGGCCAGGGCCTGCACGTCGTCGAATTCCTCGAGCTTGGTGCAGATGCACAGCGCCCGGTCGACCTTGGCGGCGGCCATGGCGGCGCGGATCTGGGGCATCTGGTCCGCGAATTCGGGAAAGGTCAGGTGGCAGTGGGAGTCGGTGAACATCGGAAAGGATGAAGTGCGGCGCGCCTGTGGGAGATCGCGCCGTGTCCGGAGTTCCGCGTCACGGGGACGGCGGCGGAGAAAGAACTCAGATGGTCTGGGTCGGGCGGTCGGAGGCCATGGAGCCACCGAGCGCAGCTTCGATGCGCGCCTTCAGCTGGCGCGACTTCTCGTCCGAGGGAAAGCGCACACCGACGCCCGGCGCCCGGTTGCCGGCGGCGCGGGCCGGCGTGATCCAGGCGACCTTGCCAGCCACCGGATAGCGCTGCGGGTCTTCGGGCAGCGTGAGCAGCACGTAGACGTCGTCGCCCAGCCGGTATTCGCGCGTGGTCGGAATGAAGATGCCGCCCTCGGCAAACAGCGGGATGTAGGCCGCGTAGAGCGCGCCCTTTTCCTTGATGGCGAGCTGGATGACGCTCGGCCGGGCGGGCGTGGCAGACAAAGCGGCAGCGGCGGGAGCGACAGGTTGGTTCATGGGCGGCGAGCGGCAGAGTTTAGGGTGCTTCGCGCCTCGCTCACAAGCGCTTCGAGCATGAGGCCGGCGTTGAACGGGTGCTCGGCGGTCCGCGCGGCGGCGGCGAGCGACTTCGACCAGCGCGCCAGCGCCAGCTTGTGCGGGGCCGGTGGCAGGTCGGCCGCGTCGAAGAAACGGGGTTCGGCGCCATGGCCCACGGCCATGAGGTCGTGGCAGAGCTTTTGCAGCGAGACGACGGCCTGGGCCGGCGCCTGGTCGGCCAGCGCGCCCACGTCGCCGCGCGACACGGCCTTGGGCAGCAGCGACCACGCCTTGGGCGACTGGCCCGAGCGCGCCAGCCGCAGCGCATCGCTGGGCCGTCCGCCTGCGGCACGCAGCAGCTGCGCGGCGTCGGCGGCGGGCACCTCCTGCGCTACCAGCCAGGCTTCGGCCTCGGCGGTTTCGGGCCACGGCAGCGTGAAACCCAGGCAGCGGCTGCGGATGGTCGGCAGCAGCTGCCACGCGGCCTCGCTGGCGAGCACGAAGCGCACGTCGCCGACGGGTTCTTCCAGCGTCTTGAGCAGCGCGTTGGCGGTGATGGTGTTCATGCGCTCGGCCGGGTACACGAGCACGACCTTGCCGCGGCCGCGTGCGCTGGTGCGCTGGGCAAAGCCGACGGCGTCGCGCATGGCTTCGACGCGGATCTCGCGGCTGGCCTTGCGTTTCTTGTCGTCGATGTCGGACTGCGCCTTTTCGTCGAGCGGCCAGCCCAGTTCCTGCATCGCGACCTCGGGCATCAGCACGCACAGATCGGCGTGGGTGCGGACCTCGATGGCGTGGCAGCTCGCGCAGTGGCCGCAGGCGGCACCGCCCTCCTCCACCGGCTGTTCGCACAGCCAGGCGGCGGCGAGCGCCAGCGCGAGTTCGTACTGGCCGATGCCCGACGGGCCTTGCAGCAGCCAGGCATGGCCGCGCTGGCGCAGCAGTTCGGCCAAGGGCTGGCGCAGCCACGGGGTCAGCGTGTTCACCGGCTCGCTCATCGCGCGGCTCCCTGCACCGGCGACAGCACGCCGCGCGCCACCAGTGCGGTGTCGATCTGCTGCCAGACCTGGTCGCGGGCCTGGCTCGCATCGATGCGCACGAAGCGCGACGCATCAGCGGCGGCGCGGGCCGCATAGCCCTGCGCCACGCGGCGGAAGAACTCGACGGGCTGGGCCTCGAACTTGTCGGGCACGCGCGCGCCGGCCAGGCGTTGGGCGGCGATCTCGGGGGCGAGGTCGAACCACACGGTCACTTGGGGTTGCAGCAGTTGCGAAGCCGGCAGACCGGCCCGACCCGCCTGCACCCACTGTTCGAGCGTCGCCAACACGGCGGTGTCGAAGCCGCGTCCCGCGCCCTGGTAGGCGAAGGTGGCGTCGGTGAAACGGTCGCACAGCACGACCTCGCCGCGCGCCAGCGCCGGTTCGATGACCTGGGCGATGTGGTCGCAGCGCGCCGCGAACACCAGCAGCGATTCGGTCAGCGGGTTCATCGGCTGCTCGAGCACCAGCCCGCGCAGCGTCTCGGCCAGCGGCGTGCCGCCAGGTTCGCGCGTGCGCACCACGGTGCGGCCCTGCGCCTTGAAGCGGGCTTCCAGCGCGTCGAGGTGGCTCGACTTGCCCGCGCCGTCGATGCCTTCCAGCGTCAGAAACAGACCGCCATTGCTGATCGAACTCATTGGGTCGCCTTGGGTTGGGAGCTGCTGCCACCGCCTCGCTGATAGCGGTTGACCGCGCGGTTGTGGTCGTCGAGCGAGCTGCTGAACTGGCTCGTGCCGTCGCCGCGCGAGACGAAGTACAGCGACTTGCTCTGCGCCGGCTGCACGGCCGCCAGCAGCGCGGCCTTGCCGGGCATCGCGATCGGCGTGGGCGGCAGGCCGCCGCGGGTGTAGGTGTTCCAGGGCGTGTCGGTCTGCAGGTCGCGCTTGCGCAGGTTGCCGTCGAAGGCGGTGCCCATGCCGTAGATCACGGTCGGGTCGGTCTGCAGCGGCATGCCGATGCGCAGCCGGTTGGTGAAGACGGCGGCAATCTCCGCGCGGTCGTTGGCCTTGCCTGTCTCCTTTTCGACAATGCTGGCCAGAATAAGCGCCTCATCGGCCGATTTGAGCGGCAAATCGGCCGCGCGCGCCGCCCAGGCGGCCTCGAGCTTCTTGTCCATGGCCCGCATGGCGCGCTGCAGCAGTGCGATGTCGGTCGAGCCCTTCGAGTAGGTGTAGGTGTCCGGGAAGAAGCGGCCTTCGGGGTGCAGGCCCGGCTTGCCCAGCGCGGCCATCAGCGCGTCTTCGCTCATGCCCACGCTGTCGGGCTTGAGCTGCTCGGCCTTGGCGAGCGCGGCGCGCACCTGGCGGATGTTCCAGCCTTCGACCAGCACCACGCTGCGCGTGGCTTCCTCGCCGCGCACCAGGACGTTGAGCAGCAGTTTGGGCGTGACACCGCGTTCCAGTTCGTAACTGCCGGCGCGCATCTGGCGGTCTTGCCCCGAGACGCGGAACCACAGGTACAGCAGCTGAGGCTGCACGTCGACGCCGGTGTCGGCCACGGCCTGCGCGATGCCGCGCGGCGTGGTGCCGGGCTCCACCGACAGGTCGACGCTGGGCGTCGGCAACTTGAGCGGCTGGTGCACCCACCAGAGACCGGCGCCGCCGAGCGCCAGAACGGCCAGGGCCACGAGCAGGAAGAGCGTGAGGAAGAAGCTGCGCACGAATCCGAGGAAAAGACGGAGGAAGAAAAAGAGCTGGCAAGCAGATGGACACCGACCCGCGGGAACGGCCGGCCCCGTCGCTGCGACGGGGAATCCCTGCCGCCCCGAAGGAACAGGCACGGCCATGATAATTCAGCGATGACCACAGTCGTTCTCAACGGGGTGAGCACCCTGCCCCACCTCGGCGTGATCCGCGCCGAAGGCCCCGATGCCGCCAGCTTTCTGCACGGCCAGCTCACGCAGGATTTTTCTCTGCTCGGCGCCACCGAAGCCCGCCTGGCGGCGCTCTGCACGGCCAAGGGCCGCGTGATCGCCAGCTTCATCGGCATCCGCCCGCAACCCGAACTCATCCTGCTGGTGTGCAGCCGCGACATCCTGGCGGCCACGCTCAAGCGCCTGTCGATGTATGTGTTGCGCGCCAAGGTCAAGCTGACCGACGCCACCGAGCAGTTCGCGCTGCACGGCGTGGCCGGCACCGCCCTGACCGCCAACGGCCTCGATGCGGCCCTGCCGCCCGGACGCCGCACGGCCATCGGCGAAGACATCAGCGTGGTGTCGCTGTACCCGGCCGACGGCGTGCCGCGCGCGCTGTGGATCGCGCCGGCCGACCAGAAGGCGCCCGTGGGCCCGACGCTCGACGCCGCCTTGTGGCCCTGGAGCGAGGTGCGCAGCGGCATCGTCACGCTGACCACGCCGGTGATCGAGGCCTTCGTGCCGCAGATGATCAACTACGAGTCGGTGGGCGGCGTGAACTTCAAGAAGGGTTGCTACCCCGGCCAGGAAATCGTGGCGCGCAGCCAGTTCCGCGGCACGCTCAAGCGCCGCACCTACCTCGCGCAGACCGACGCGCCGCTGGCCGCGGGCCAGGAGGTGTTCGCAGCCAACGACGCCGAACAGCCCGTGGGCACCGTGGCGCAGGCCGCGCCCGCGCCCGATGGCGGCTGGTCGGCGCTCATCTCCATCCAGATCGCCGCGCTCGAGGCCGGCGGCCTGCACGCGGGGGCGCCCGGCGGACCGGCGCTGTCGGTCGAGCCGCTGCCCTACCCGCTGCTCGAAGACATCTGATTTCCCCTGCGTCCCTGCCTTCTTTCCGGGGGCGCTTGGCGCTGTCTCACCGACAGCGCCATTTTTTTGCGCGACGCTTAACCCCGTTCGCGAGGCCCCGCCGTAGAAGCCTGCATCGATCCACTCCTGGCAAGGAAGCCACCATGATGCAGCGCAGACTTCTCCTCACCACCGTCCTGGCCCTGACCGCGCTGTCGGCGGGGGCGGAAAGCCCGATGCGGCCGTACCCCTCCGGTGCCAGCCGCATCGGCGGCCTGATGAACATCAGCATCGTCGACCGCACGAGCGGCGCCGAGCTGCCGATCTACCGCCACCGCGGCGAGTACTGGGTGGCCGGCCGCCCCGGCGCGCGCTATGCGATCCGGGCACGCAACGCGATGGGCGAACGCATCATGGCCGTGATGTCGGTGGACGGCGTCAACGTCGTTACCGGCGAAACCGCCGGCGTCGGCCAGAACGGCTACGTGTTCGGCCCGCGCGAGCGCAGCGACATCGCGGGCTGGCGCAAGAGCGATTCGCAGATCGCGGCCTTCGAATTCGCCGCCGCCGGCAACTCCTACGCGAGCCGCACCGGCCGCCCCGACGACGTGGGCGTGATCGGCGTCGCGATGTTCCGCGAACGCCGGCCGGAACCGCCGCCGCCGGTCGTGACGCCGTATCCGTCGCGTGACGAGTACAGCGGCGGCAACAGCAGCCGCGAACGGCGCAGCGAGGCGCCGCCGGCACCGTCGTCGATGGGCGATGCGCGCGCCAAGGCGGCCCCACCCGCAGGCAGCGCCGGCAATGCCGACATGGCGGCCGAGTCGTCCGCCGGCGCCATGGCCCGCCAGTCGGCGCCCAGCCCGAGCCTGGGCACGGCCCACGGACGGCGCGAGACCTCGTATGTCGGCAAGACGACCTTCGAGCGCGCCAGCTCGCAGCCCGACGAGGTGATCCGCATCCGCTACGACAGCCGCGAGAACCTGGTCGCCGCGGGCGTCATCCCGGTGCCGCAGCGCTGGCCGCGCCCGTCGGGCCCGTCGCCCTTCCCGGGCTCGGACCCCGGCTACGTGCCGGACCCGCCGGCCCGCTATTGATTGAAGGCGCGGCGCTCAGCGCAGCGCGCGCCGCATCTCGATGTGCGCGATGCCGGCTTCCTCGAAAGGCTGGCCGTGCACCGCGTAGCCCAGCCGCGCGTAGAAGCGCTCGGCGCTGCGCTGCGCATTGAGCGCCACCTCGCGGTCGCCGCGCGCGCGGGCCGCGTCTTCGAGCGCCTGCACCACGGCCGCGCCGTGGCCGCCGCTGCGCAAGGTGCGGTGCACCGCCATGCGGCCGATGTGTGAGACGCCGTCCTCGGCGGGCAGCAACCGGCCGGTGCCGATGACCTGGCCGAGCCGGTTGCGTGCCACCGCGTGCAGCACGACCGCGTCGTGCGCGTCCCACTCCAGCTCCTTGGGAATGTTCTGTTCCTCGATGAACACGGCGCGGCGCAGCGCGCTCGCGCCTTCGCCGAGCGTGGCCCAGTCGCCGGTCTCGACGGTGCGCATCGGCTCGCCGGCCTCGAAGGCCGTCAGCGTCTCGCGCAGGGCCGCGGGCACCGGCTTCGAGGTCTGCGTGGCCGGGTCGGCGAACACGTAGACGAGCTCGCAGCCCACCAGGAACTCGTCCTGGCGGAACAGGCCGCCCTGGAAAATGATCGACGAGTTGCCGATGCGCGCGCACTTCATGCCCACGTCGATCACGTCGTCCATGCGCGCGGAGGCGCGGAAATCGATGGTCGCCTTGCGCACGTACAGGTCGCCGCCCAGCGAGTGCATCGCCTCTTCGTACGGCAGCGCCATCGCGCGCCAGTAGTCGGCAATGGCGGTGTCGAAGTACATCAGGTAGTGCGCGTTGAAGACGATCTTCTGCATGTCCACCTCGGCCCAACGCACGCGCAGACGGTGGAAGTAGTGGAAGTCCTCGCGGCGGACCGGGGTGTTGTTGTTCTCGCTCATGGGTTCAATGCCTCTTTCAGTGCGCGGGCCGCGTCGTTCTGCGCCTGCAGCGCCTCGGGAATCGCCCGGCCCATCTTGATGAATTCGTGGATCACGCCACGGTAGATTTCCAGGTCGACCGCCACGCCCGCGGCGCGCAGCTTGTCGGCGTAGGCGATGCCTTCGTCCACCACCGGGTCGGCCTCGGCCAGGCCGATCCAGGCCGGCGCCACATCGTCGACGTCGTCGGCCAGCAGGGGCGCGAAACGCCAGTCGTCGCGGTCGGCGGGCGTGTTCACGTACTGGGCGAAGAAGAAGTCGATCATGGCCTTGGTCAGCAGCGGGCCGTCGACATGGCGTCGGTGCGACTCAGTGTCCTGGTGCGCGGCCATGCCGGGGTAGATGAGCAGCTGCAGCGCCACCGGCAGGCCGGCATCGCGCGCCAGGATCGCGCACACGGCCGCCAGCGTGCCGCCCGCGCTGTCGCCGCCCACTGCCAGGCGCGTGCCGTCGAGACCGAGGCTGGCACCTTGCGTGGCGATGAACTGGAAGGCGTCCCAGGCATCGTTCGACGCGGTCGGAAACTTGTGCGCGGGTGCGAGCCGGTAGTCGACCGACACCACCGCGCAGCCGCTCTTGAGGCTGAGCACGCGGCACAGCGTGTCGTGCGTGCGGATGTTGCCGACCGTGAAGCCGCCGCCGTGGAAGTACACGAGCACGGGCAGCACCTCGGCCGACGGCGCATACAGCCGCGCGGGCATGGCATGGCCGTCGCGCGCGGCGATGTGGAAGTCTTCGATGCGCGCCAGTTCGGGCTTGGGCACCTCGAGCACGCCCGCGCCCTTTTCGTATGAGGCCTTGGCTTCGTCGGGCGTGAGCTGGTCGAGCGGCGGATGGCCCGCGCGCGCCATGCGCTCGACCACACCGGCCATCTTCGGGGTGAGCGCGGGTTGCGCGAGGCGGTTCGCTGTCGTGGTCGTGCTCACTTGAAAGACACCACCACCGGTTGCATGCGCGACAGCCCTTCGTAGCTCACCACCACCGTTAGCCCGGCCTTGGGTGGCAGCAGCGGCGAGAACGAGCCCAGGCTGATCAGGTCGCCCGGCTTCAGCGCGATGCCTTCCTTGGCCAGCGCGCCGGCCAGCCACACCACGGCATTGAGCGGGTGCTCGAGGATGTCGGAGCCCTTGCCGGTCGCCAGCTCCTTGCCCTGCCCGTCCTTCATGACCACGCGCATGTCGCGCAGGCTCTCGAGCATCCAGGACTGGCCGTCGGCCGTCGCCGGCACATCGACCGGCAGGCCGCGCACGCCGAGCCGCGCGCCGACGTTGATCGCGGCCACGCCCGGGCCGTTGAGCTTCGAGGGCGTCTGCACCGCGAGGTCGGGCAGCTCGATGAAGGGAATGAGCTGGTCGATGTTGGCCAGCACCTCGGCCGGCGTCTTCGCCTTGTGGATGTCGGCGCTCTTCACGCGCACCAGCATGTCGGCCTCGAACAGAGGCCGTGCGCCGAAGGCCGCATCGACCACCGCGCCGCTGTCCAGCAGCATGCGCTGGTAGAGCACGCCCCACACCGGCTGGTCGTAGTTGAAGCGCTTCTGCACCGCGGGGTTGGTCAGGCCCGCCTTGTAGCCGACCACGTCACCGAGGTTGCGCGCATGCAGCACGTTGAGCTTGGCGCGCGTGCAGGCGGCGTCGGCCTCGCTGAGGTTCTCGAAGTCGGCGGCGGGCGTGCGCGCTGCCTGCGCGGCGGCGAAGTCGGCCACCTGGGTGTCGCTGAGGCAGGCGGCCTGGACCGAAGCGGCCAGCAGCGCTGAGCCCAGTGCGACAGACGCAAGGGTTTTGTTGGTGGGCAAGAATGTCCCCTCTTGTTAGATTCGAACGGTCAGCAATCGTACTGCCCTCGGGCGTTCCCCCTCATGGCCCTCATCCAATACCTCACCCAGATCCAGTTCGAATTCGGCGCCATCAAGCTCCTGTCGAGCGAGTGCGCGCGCATCGGCATCAACCGCCCCCTGATCGTCACCGACGCCGGCGTGCGCGCGGCCGGCGTGCTGCAGAAGGCGCTCGACGCCATCGCCGATCTCGAGGTCGCGGTGTTCGACCAGACGCCCTCCAACCCGACCGAGGCCGCGGTGCGCGCCGCCGTCGAGCTGTACCGCAGCGGCCGCTGCGACGGCCTCATCGCCGTGGGCGGCGGCTCGGCCATCGACTGCGCCAAGGGCGTGGCCATCGCGGCCACGCACGACGGCCCGCTCAAGACCTACGCCACCATCGAAGGCGGCTCGCCCAAGATCACCGAGCGCGCGGTGCCGCTCATTGCCGTGCCCACCACCAGCGGCACCGGCAGCGAGGTGGCGCGCGGTGCCATCGTCATCGTCGACGACCACCGCAAGCTCGGCTTCCACAGCTGGTTCCTCATGCCCAAGGCCGCCATCTGCGACCCCGAGCTCACGCTCGGCCTGCCGCCCCGGCTCACGGCCGCCACCGGCATGGACGCCATCGCGCACTGCATGGAAACCTTCATGTCGGCCGCCTTCAACCCGCCGGCCGACGGCATCGGCCTCGACGGCCTGGAGCGCGCCTGGGGCCACATCGAGCGCGCGACGAAAGACGGCAGTGACCGCGAGGCGCGACTGAATCTCATGAGCGCGTCGATGCAGGGCGCCATGGCCTTCCAGAAGGGCCTGGGCTGCGTGCACTCGCTGAGCCACAGCCTGGGCGGCGTCGATCCGCGCCTGCACCACGGCACGCTCAACGCCCTCTTCCTGCCGGCCGTGATCCACTTCAATTCGGGCGCCGAATCGGTGCAGAAGGAACAGCGCCTGCAGCGCATGGCGCAGGCCATGCACCTGGACTCGGCCGGCGACCTCGGCCACGCGATCCGCGACATGAACGCGCGCCTGGGCCTGCCCAAGGGCCTGGCCGAAGTGGGCGTGACGCCCGCGATGTTCGAGCAGATCATCGACGGCGCCATGGCCGACCATTGCCACAAGACCAACCCGCGGCTGGCCACGCGCGACGACTACAAGGCGATGCTCGAAGCGTCGATGTAAAACCTTTGCGTCACTCCTGCTGCGCAGGCGTGCATTCGCTTTCACAAAAGGCCGTTTCGACGGCCTTTTGCCTGTGGCGCGTCATGGATGTGACACGCGGCGTTTTCATACTGGCTTGGCCCCATCTGCAGAGGCTTCGCATCCGTGAAAGCCCGAGGGGTCAGGGAAGTGTCGAATGCCGCGTACCGTCCAAGTCCATACCGTCCTGAGCACCGAGCAACTCAAGTTCCGCGCGATGCGGGGGCACGAAGGACTCTCGCAACTCTTCGAGTTCGAGGTCGACATGGTCAGCACCAGCTTCAACCTCGACCTGAAGCGCCTGCTCGGCACCTCGCTCACGCTGGCCATTGCCGACGACGGCACAACGCGCTACCTCAACGGCACCGTGGTGCGCTTCGAGCTCGTCGGGCGCGCCAACGAAACCGGCCGCCACTACATCTACCGCGCGCTCGTGCAGCCCTGGCTGTGGTACCTCACGCGCACCACCGACTGCCGCATCTTCCAGAACCAGAGCGTGCCGGAGGTGCTCGACGCGGTGCTGGGCAAGTACGGCTTCCAGTTCGAGAAGCGCCTCACGGGCAGCTACCGTCCGTGGGAATACTGCGTGCAGTACCAGGAGAGCGACTTCGCCTTCGTGAGCCGCCTCATGGAGCATGAAGGCATCGCCTACCACTTCGAGCACGGCAACGGCTCGCACCTGCTGGTGCTGGCCGACGACACGGGCGGCTACCACCCGCTGCCGGGCCACGCGCGCATTCCCTACCGCCCGCGCGACCGCGTGGTGAATGCGCTGGAGCCCTGCATCGACCGCTGGCGCGTGGCCGAGCAGATCACCTCGGGCCGCGTGATGCTCGACGACTTCGACTTTCGCAAGTCGCGCGCCTCGCTGCAGAGCGTGCAGCAGGACCCCAAGGGCCACGACCACGCGACCTACGAAGTCTATGAATGGCTCGGCGGCTACAGCGAGCACCAGCAAGGCGACGCCTACGCGAAGATCCGCCTGCAGGAGCTGCAGTGCGCGCACGAGCTGGCCTCGGGCCACACCAACGTGGTGGGCATGGCGCCGGGCCACCTGTTCGAGATGACGCACTGCCCGCGCGAGGCCGACAACCGCGAGTACCTCGTCACCGGAACGCGCTACGACCTGCGCGAGCCCGAATACTCGACCGGCGGCAGCAGCGAATCGGTGTGCGAGTTCGACTTCACCGTGCTCCCATCGGCCGTGCCCTACCGCCCTGCGCGCACCACGCCGCGCCCGCGCACCAACGGTCCGCAGACTGCCACCGTGGTCGGCCCCGAGGAGATCTGGACCGACCGCTTCGGCCGCGTGAAGCTGCAGTTCCGCTGGGACCGCTACGGCCAGTCGGACGAGAACAGCTCGTGCTGGGTGCGCGTGTCCAGCAACTGGGCCGGCGCCAACTACGGCACCATGCACATGCCGCGCGTGGGCCAGGAAGTGATTGTCGATTTCATCGGCGGCCAGCCCGACCGCCCCATCATCACCGGCCGCGTCTACAACAGCGACCAGATGCCGCCGTGGGAGCTGCCCGCCAACGCCACGGCCAGCGGCATCCTCACGCGCTCCAGCACCGGCGGCGCGGCCAACCAGGCCAACATGCTGCGCTTCGAGGACCGCGCGGGCGCCGAGCAGATCCTGCTGCACGCCGAGCGCAACCTCGACGTCGAAGTGGAAGCCGACGAGACCCACACCACCGACGGCACCCGCACCACCCTCATCAAGGGCCACGAGTCGGCCACCTACCAGGACGGTGAGACGCGCGACATCACTGCCGGCGCGACGGAGACCATCACCGGCGGCGACACGCGCGACGTGACGGGCGGCTTCAGCGAAACCGTGAGCGGCGGCGTGACGCAGCGCATCACGGGCGGCAAGACGCGCACGCTCAGCGGCGGGCTCAACGACACCATCTCCGGCGGCGTGACCCTCGCCATCAGCGGCGGCTTCAACGGCACCATCGACGGGCAGGAAATCCGCTTCGTGAGCGCGGGCCGCAACGACACCATCAACACGTCGAACACCGTGCATGTGAACGGTCCGTCGAACACCACGGTGACCGGCCCCACGGTCCACACCTCGCCGGACGTGACCTTCAACACCACGAACCACATCCACAACACGACGCAGCACGTGATCAACACCAACGTCTACAACACGACGTCCAACACCTACAAGAACATCACGAACGACTACACGAACAACTCGAAGACCTACATCAACAACTACGCCAAGAGCAACGACTGGCGCTGGTACCGCGCGGGCGGCGTGGGGGCGCGTTTCTCGGCGGTCGGGCTGGCGCTCGACCTGTGGGGGCTGCGCCAGCAGAACTACATCCTCAACTCGCAGTTCTCGGGCATCCGGCTCGACGTGGCGGTGTTCCGCTCGCAGAACTCGGCCACCGAGATCGAGGGAAAGATGCTCAAGGTCGCGAACATCGGCATGAAGATCGCCAGCGGCGGCCTGGCCTTCGCCGCCAAGGCGATGACCGTCAAGGTCTGAGCCGATCGACCGACCGATGGCCGTCTGGGAACAGGTCCTCTGGAGCGTCTTCGCCGTGATGATGGGCGGGGCGCTGCTGGCCGGCGTCGCGGTGGTCGTCACGGCCACGCGCGAACAGCGAAAGTACACGCAGGAGCGGCGCATCGGCGAGCGCCTGGGCCTTGCCGGCGTGGCCACGCATGGCGTGGTGGCGCAGGTGCGGCGCTCCGAGCACCAGCTCACCAGCCCGGGCAGCCATGGCCAGTGCATGGTCGCGCTCGAATTCACGCTGCAGATGCCGCCGTCGTCCCCGGTGCCGAGCGTGGTGCTGCGCACGCTGGTCGACGAACTGCTGCTACCCCGCCTCGCGGTGCCGGGCGCGACCCTGCACCTGGTCCAGGACCCGGCGCACCCCGATGTGGTGGCGGTCGACCGACAGCGCACGCCGCTCGAAGTGACACCCGCACGGAGCTGACCCCCATTGAAAACCGTCAAGCCGCTGCGGCTGAGCGTCATCACACGCCCCTTCCTGCGGGGCCACCAGCAACGCCTGGGTGTCACGCTGATGGGCATGGTGTCGATGGACGCCGCGCCCGTGCTGCTGCCCGAGCCGGAGTTCTGGAAGATCGCTGCCGAAGAGCTCGGCCCCACGGGCGCCATCGACCTGGGCATTCCCAAACCCCACGCCGAGTTCCTGGCCACCGGCCATGCCTACACGCACCATCAGGACGACAAGACCGCCTGCGCCGTCGCGATGCGCGTAGGTGAGCTTTCTCGCCAGCTGCTGGTGTTCGGCGACCGCTTCTGGCTCGACGGCCGTGCCACCGCGCCGCAGCCCTTCGAATCGATGCGGCTCGACGCCACGCGCGCCTACGGCAGCCCCGGCTTTGCCGAGAACCCGCAGGGCATCGGCCACGCGCACGAGACCGTCAACGGCCTGCAGGTGCAGCGCCTGCCGAACATCGAAGACCCGCAGCAGCGCATCGACCGGCCCGATCGCGAGACCGAACCGGCCGGCTTCGGCCCGATCGAGCTGACCCGGCCCAGCCGCATGCGCCTGATCGGCCGGCAGTACGACGGCCACTGGCGCGAGCACCTGTTCCCCGGTTTTTCGGAGGACATGGACTGGCGCTTCTTCAACGCCGCGCCGCCGCAGCAGCGCTGGCCCGCGCGCGACCACATCCCCGGCGGCGCGCCCTACGAGATCTGGCACATGCACCCCACGCAGCCGGTGCAGCGCGGGCGCCTGCCCGACTGGCGTGCACGCGCCTTCATCGCGCGCCGAAGCGGGCCCGGCCGCGAGCCGGAACAGTTCGACGAAGTGCCCATGCGCCTCACCACGGCGTGGTTCTTTCCGCACCGCGGGCAGGTGGCGCTGATCCACCATGGCGAGATCGACATCGTGGAAGACGACGCCGACGACGTGACGCACGTGATGCCCGCCATCGAAGCCGCGGGCGATGCACCGCGCCCGCTGGCGCACTACTTCGCCCTCCTCCAGCGCCGCTGCGATCCCGAGACCGGCGCGCTGCATGCCGCCCGCGACGACGAGCTGCTGCCCGCGCAGGCCATCGGCCCGTGGCTCGATACGCTGGACGACGGCGAGGAATCCGCGCTCGTGCGCAACATGCGCGAACGCGGCGACCGGCTGCGCGCGGACATGATGCAGAAGGCGCGCGAGGCCGGCCACGATCCGCGCCTGCTGCGCGAACGGCCGCTGCCCGAGCCCTTCCGCAAGGCGCCGACGCTCGCCGAGTTGCCCGAGTTCGTCGAGCGCACGCGACGCTTCACGCAGGGCCAGCGCCAGGCGCTCGAAGACGGCCGACGCGAGCTCGAACGCGCGGGTCGGCTCAATGCGGCCGAGTCGCGCCAGGTCGGATTCGACTCGGCAGAGCTGGTCTCGAACATCGACCGCACCACGACCAAGGGCCCGCCCGCCTTCGATGCGCAGACCGTGCTGCAGGGCATGTTCGGCATCGCCGCCGCGACGGGCACGTCCGCACTGTCGCCCGCGCAGCAGCAGGCCTTCGCGGAGGTGGTCGAGAAAGGCCAGCGTGGGCTGATCGACATGTACCGCATGGGCGCACAGCACCAGTCACCGGCCGACGTGCTCGAAGGCGAACGCGCCGCCGAAGCACGCCGGCGCGTCCAGGACGCGATGGCCACCACGCGCGACCTCTCCGAGATGGACCTCACCGGCGCCGACCTGTCGGGCATGGACCTGCGCGGCGCACGCCTGCACCGCACCTTGCTCGAACACGCGAACCTCGAAGGCGCCCGGCTCGATGGCGCGGATGCCACCGAGGCCGTGCTCGTGCGTGCGCGCCTCACGCGGGCCTCGCTCGCGGGCTGCTTGCTGCACCGCGCGAACCTCAGCCTGGCCCGTTGCGTCCGCACCGTGTTCACCGGCGCGCAGCTGCACCACACCACGCTCGAGCAGACGCACTTCGACCATTGCGACTTCTCGCAGGCCTCGCTGGAGCATCTGACCGTGCTCGGCCTGCAGGTCGACCACTGCCGCTTCGATGCAGCACGCCTTTCCTACGTGACCTTCCTCGAGCAGACGCGCCTGCAGGACTGCAGCTTTCGCAACGCCGTGCTCCACAAGGTCGGGCTGATCTCGTGCATCGCCGAGCGGCTCGACTTCAGCGAGGCCAAGCTCGAAGCCTGCGCCTGGGCCCACACGCCGGGCGACACCGGCATCGTCTTTCGCGGCGCGACCCTGCACACCACCTGCTTCGTCGGCACCAGCAGCCTGCGCACCATGGACTTCGAAGACGCGACGCTGGTGCAATGCGGCCTGCGCGAGATGCCGCTGGACGGCGCGCGCTTCGTGCGTGCCACGCTCGACACCTGCGACCTGTCGGCCTGCAGCCTCACGGGCGCCGACCTCAGCGGCTGCGATGCGCCCGAAAGCCTTTTCATCCGCGCCGACTTCACGCAGGCCTCGCTGCGCGGCGCCAACCTCATGCATGCCAGCCTGCAGAAAGCCCGCCTGGTGCGCACCGACCTGCGCGAGGCCAACCTGTTCCGCGCCGACGTCTCGCAGACCCTGATCGACAGCGTGACCGACACGCACGGCGCGCACCTCGAACAGGCCAAGACCCTCCCGCGCCGCGCCGCGGACCCGGCCCGATGACGCCGGCCGAGCTGGCAGCGAAGATCCGCGGCGGCGACCACCTCCAGGACCAGGACTTCCAGGGCATGGACTTCGACGGCATGGACCTGCGCGGCGGCAGCTTCGGCGCCTGCGATTTCCGTCGGGCGAACCTGCGTGGCGCGCGGCTGGGCGAATCGGTGTTCGACAGCTGCCGCTTCGACGACGCGGTGCTCGACAGCGCCGACCTGCAACATGCCGCCTTCCACCGCTGCGCCCTGCCCCGCGCGCGCCTGCAGTCTGCGGCGATGGCCCACGCCGTCTTCTCCGAGGCCGACCTGAGCGGCGTCGACATGAGCGCGGCGCAGGCGGGCCAGGCCACCTTTCACCAGAGCACGCTCGACGGCGCGGGCTTCGGGCGTGCGGACCTCACGAAGTCGGTGTTCGGCGAATGCCGCCTCGACGGCACGCGCTTCGACGACACGGCGCTGAACACCACCGTCTTCTACCGCGCGGCGTTGCGCGGCACGCACTTCAAGGGCGCGAGCTTCCACAACGTGATCTTCGGCGAGGCCGACCTCGCGGGGCAGGACTTCTCGGCGCAGTCGTTTCATCTGTGCCAGTTCATCGATGCCGACCTGACGGGCTGCAATTTCGCCGGCGCGCGCCTGAGCCAGTGCAACTTCAAGGGCGCGAAGCTCGAAGGCGCGGTGCTGTCGGGCGTGCAGGCGCCGCAGTGCCTGTTTCCCGAAGCCGACCTGCGACGGGTGGATGCGCGCGGCGGGCATTTCGACCAGAGCCTGTGGGTCGGTGCCCGGCTCGACGACGCCGACCTGTCGGACGCGCGGCTCGAACAGTGCGTGTTCCACCGCGCAAGCTGCCGCCGCACCGCGTTCGCCCGCAGCCACCTCGTGTACGCGGATTTCTCCTACGCCGACCTCGCCGATGCCGACCTGCGCGGCGCCACCTTCCACCGCACCCAGATGCACCGCGCGATCGAGACCGGCGTGCGCTGGAGCGACCGCCTCGGCGTGCTCGACAGCGACCCGGCGCTGTTCGAGGCCGAGCGCTTTTCTGCCGCCCGTGCGAGCCGCCCGCAACGCGCCGGCCGCGACACCTTCGGCCGGCCACTGCCGCCCGATCCACAGGACACCCCGCCATGAACCAACGAGTCCTTCGCGAAGCTGCTTCGCCGCCATCGCTTACGTCAGAGACCGAGATGCACGCACTGCTGCGCAAGCCGCTGCCTGCACAAGCCGCACCGGCCTGGACCGGCAGCGCGCTCGGCACCGTCGTGCAATCGCTGCCCGACGGCCGCTTCGTCGTCGAACCACAGCCGGGCGGCGCGCCCTGGCACTGCCCGCGCGCCGCGAGCTGCCTGCTGCAACCCGCCGTGGGCGACGTCGTGCTCGTGGCCGGGCCGCAGCGCGAGCAGCTGTTCCTGATCGCCGTCGTCACGCAGGCAGACCCCAGCCAGTCGCAGCTCGTGGCCGAGGGCGACCTCACAATCCGCTCGCGGCGCGGCGGCATCGCGCTGCAGGCGTCCACGTTCGCGCTTCGGGCCGACAAGGCCACGGTGGACATCACCGACATGGCCTACCGCGGCGCCGAAGTGCGCGTGACCACGCTGGTCGCCCGCTTCGTGGGCCGCACGCTCGAGACCGTGCTCGACCGCCTGAGCCTGCTCACGCGCTCGAGCTTTCGCCTCACCGAAGAGGTCGAGCAGGTGCGCGCGGGCCAGATCGACATGCAGGCGGCGCAGAGCCTGCGCCTGCACGCCAAGAACACCTTCGTCACCAGCCAGGCGCTGGTGAAGGTCGACGCCGAACAGATCCACATGGGTTGATACCGACAAGGAGCCTGAACCATGTTCGCCAACGCACAGATGATGGGAATGGACCTCGCGTTTCCCGATGTCTGCAAGACACCGCCGGCGCTGCCCGTGCCCTACCCCAACATCGCGCTCGGGCCGACGGCCCTGCCCAACGCCTGGAACATCCTGTACGGCGGCACGCCCGTGCACAACATGGCGACCACCACGCCGATCACCAACGGCGACAACGCCGGCGTGCTGATGGGCGTGGTGTCGCAGACGGTGATGGGGCCGTCGCGCCACATCACCGGCGCGTTCACGGTGCTGCTCAAGGGAACGCCCTGCACGCGCATGACCAGCCTGGCGGTGCAGAACCGCTGCAACATCGTGGGCATGCGCATCGTGCCCAGCCAGTTCAAGGTGCTGGTGCTGGCGCCCTGAACTTCGGCGCTGCGGCTCAGTTGCCGACGTCGAACCTCGCGATCGACGCCGTGGTGCCGGTCGCGGTTCGCACGCCATCCACCGTGTAGGTCTGCTCGCGGTCGTATTCACCGGGTTTGCGCACCCAGAATGCCGCGCTCAGCCCGCCCTTGGACGAATAGGCACCGAACCAGTCGACCACCCGCCCGATGCGGCACTCCTGCCCGACCCACACCGGAACGTCACCCACGATCTCGAAGGTGTAGTGGCCGGGACCGTAGCTGGTGTAGTTGCCGCGCTCGTCGTCGCTGGTGCCCGCGGGGACCGGGCACAGCGGCGTGTCCGCGGGACCGATGTCGCGGGCCTGCCGGGTGTCGATCTTGCGCAGCGCCTGGCTCAGCGCTCGATGCAGGGCGCTGTCCAGCGTGGTCTTGGTTCCCTTCTCGTCGCTCTGCACCTTGGGGACCGAGAGTCGGTAGCGGCAGCGCACGCTGAGCTTGGGCGCCTCGCCGACGATCGTCAGCGGGCGCAGCAGGTAGACGTCGTCCACGCCGTAGAGGCTGTTCTGGTAGGCCGCATAGACGCGCCCGCGCAGGCGAATCCACTCGCCCGACTGGTTCGCGCCGCGCCCGCCGGTCGTGTAGAGGCTCGACGCGCCGCTGTCGTCGTCCGGCGTGGCCTGGCCGGGTGTAGTGAGGCCTTCGAACCGGCCGCCCTTGCGGCGAAGGACGTTGGTTTCGCCGAACAGGCCGGTGCCGCCGACATAGGTGTCGATCACGAGGTCGCGCTGGCCGTCGCCATCGACGTCCAGCAAGGTGTAGGCCGCGGCGCCGTTTTCGCCGCCGCCTTCGATGTCCGATGCCCGAAGGGCGCGCCACTCGTCGGCGGTCACGCCCTTGGGGCGGGTGGTGGGGAACTGCGCAACCGAGCCGGCCGAGTGGTCGTCGTTCCTGTTGGCGAACGCAGTGATTCCGGTCTTGATGCGCAACGCGTCGATGACCTTCTCGAGCGGAAACTCCGCATCGGTCTTGCGCATCGTCTCGACGGCCTGGCGCAGTTCCTCGAGGGCCTGCCGGTCCACGTCGTCGGGCCGGTAGGCATGGACGTCGCGCAGCTGAAGCCGGAGTGCCGCCAGCCGTTCTTCATACCGCCCGGCGATGCAGCCCGTGTCGGCAGCACACCGGTCGCGAACCTTCAGCCAGTCGAGTTGCGCGCGCCGCAGCGTGGCGCGCTGCGGTCCTTGGGCGGCGGCCAGCTTGCCGTAGACCGAGGACAGCTGGAAGTCCAGCTTGCGCAGGTTCTCGCTGGCGCAGATGGCTCTCTCGACATCGGCGGCGGCGCGGCTGCAATCGAGCCCCGCCGCAAAAGCTGGCGTGGCGACAGCGCCGAGGACCAAGAGGGTTGCGAGGGACAGGCGGTACGTCATGCCGCAGTGGAGTTTGCCACCGCAGCCCGGTCTCAATTCGCCGCCAGGCACCTCCACGCACCCAGTGTCGAGGCTGCAGGAATTTCACCGGAGGAGTTCCTCACAAGCGATGGCGTGCTGGCGACGGCGTTGTTGTCGTGCACCCATTGGTCGAGGTCCGACACGGCATTCCAATTCAATTGCATGGTGTTCAAGCCGATTCTCTTGAGCAGTGAGTTGGTGTTGTAGAAACCGTGGCTGTAATCTTCGACGAAATAGGTGCGCACCGAATTCCTGATATCGCTCGCCGTTTGCCTGCGGGCCAACTCCTTGACGAATTCACCGGCCTGGCTGCAGGGCACGAGGAAGTCCGAAGTCCCCTGGTAGATGATGATTTTCTTGCCCTTCTTGCCGGCCCTCTTCTGACTCGCCGCAGCGTCGAAGAAATTCGAGAGATCGCGCGGCGTGACATTCCAGACCGGCGCCAGCGCATCCAGCAGCCGGTGGTAACCGTCGTAATGGGCGCCCGACTGGATAGCGACATCCGCCAGGCGCCGGGACGTCGCGCCCAGCGCATCGCTCAATGTTTGATCGGACACATCCCGGCCGAACAGGCTGGTCAATATGGCCGCGCTGCTGTTCCAGTTGACCACCCAGTCATTGACCACCGACGGGACTTCCAGCGTCTTCAGCAAATTGGTTTCATCGACCGGAGGCGCACCCGCGATGATGCCGTCATACGCATCGGGCCAATTCGCCACGGCTTTCAATGCCTGCCGGCCACCGGTGGAAATGCCGACGAAATAGGTGTCGGTGGGCGCCGCGCCCGTGAGCTTTCGTGAGAGGTACAGCCCGACATCGAGCGTCTTCTTGATGGCGTCCTGTCCGAAATTCTTGACCGCCTCCTGCCTGGGCACGTCGCCGAGTTGCCTGCCTGGTTGCACGAACGCCGGATCGAACGCCTTCGACGATTCGCCTGCGCCCGCGTCGCCGAGAACGACGGCGTAATTCGACAGCGCCGGTCCTTGCCACGACGGCGAGAACTGCTGGTTGCTTTGCTGGCCTGCTGCAACGACGTCGGTATCCCAGGCAAATCCACCACCGCCGAGCTGGACGAATTTTCCATTCCATTGCGTCGGGATATAGACCTGGTAATTGATGTCGGGCACCCGGTAATCGGGCGCCTTGACGGCAGGGTCGATGCCACCGGGAGACGTGGGCTGGATGGTCCCTTTGATCAGACAGTAGGCGGGAAATGCAAGCCAGACCTGCTCGACCGACGTGATCTTGAATCCCCCGGTTCGGGGCGAAGGAAACCGGGTGCTGCGGAAATCGTTCAGCACGGCGTCGCCGTACGCCGTGCCGTTCAATTGATTGGAGCAGGTGCGCACGAGGGTGGCGGAAATATCGTTGGCTGCATGCGCCACCGAGAAAGCCCCGCCGAAAACCATCGCCACGAGAAACGATCGGGGCCGTCGCAAGGACGGCCCGGCTCCCAAAGACCTGCAGTTTTTTGTCTCGGTCAAGATGTGTCTCCGATGGATTGAATTGAATATTCACGAGCGCTCTCTTGCCTGAGGGCGCTGTACCTTCTGATGAGGCTGTGAAATTCTCAATCTCCTGGCGACGGGCCGCAGTATCCCTGCGGCGCCAATCGAATGACCTTCAGCGCGTGCGGACGCTCTATTCCAGCTTGACGCCCGCCGTGCGGATCACCTTGCCCCACTTGGTGGTCTCGGACGCGATGAAGGCGTCGAACTCCTCGGGCGTGCTGCCCGCCGGGAAGGTGCCCATGGCATCGAGCTTGGCGCGCGTCTCGTCGCTCTTGATGATGCGCGCCACCTCTTCCGACATGCGCTTGACGATCTCGCGCGGCGTGCCCGCCGGCGCCAGCATGCCGGCCCAGGTGCTGCCGGTGAAGCCCGCAAAGCCCTGCTCGATGAAGGTGGGCACGTCGGGCACCGCCGGCAGGCGCTTGTCGCCGGCCACGCCGATCAGCCGCACCTTGCCGGCCTTGCCCTGGTTGATGAGGCCCGTGGGCGCGTCGAAGAACAGCTGGATCTGCCCGCCCATCAGGTCGGTCAGCGCAGGCACCGCGCCGCGGTACGGGATGTGGATCATGTAGGTCTGCGTGAGCGACTTCCACAGCTCGCTCGTGAGGTGCGCGGCCGAGCCGTTGCCCGAGGAACCGAAGCTGATCTTGCCGGGGTGCTTGCGTGCGTAGTCGATGAGCTCGCGCGCGGTCTTGAACGGCGCGTCGTTGTTGACCGCTGCGAGCAATGGCGACACCCCCATCAGCGACACGCCCACGAGGTCCTTGCGCGGGTCGTAGGGCAGCTTGGGGTACAGCGTGGTGTTGGCCGTGTAGGCCGCGATGACGACGCCGAAGGTGCTGCCGTCGGGCGCGGCCTTGGCCACGGCATCGACGCCGATCAGGCTGTTGGCGCCGGGCTTGTTGTCGATCACCACCGGCTGGCCCAGGCGCGTCTGCAGGCCCGCCTGCACCAGCCGCGCCATCTGGTCGGTGAAGCCGCCCGGGGTGTAGGGCACGACGATGCGGATCGGCTTGCTCGGCCAGGCGCTCTGCGCGAAAGACGGTGCAGCCAGGCTGGCAGCGGCGGCCGCGGTGGCAAAGGAAAAACGGCGGCGGGAGAGCGTGGCGTGCGGCATGGTCGGGAACCCTTCGGATGGCATGGATCGGACCATTCTCGAAGCGCGCTCCTGCCCCGGCGCTCAGGGTTTGTCCCCGACGGGACAAAGCGTGTTCAGAGCGGCAGGATGTCGCGCGAGCGCCCGTCGTCGCCGAGCCAGGCCTCGAACTCGTCCGACAGCCGCGTCGCCTCGCGCGTGGCCTGGCCCCAGGCCGCGATGCGCGCCTGCGCGTCGTTCGCGAAGCGGATGAAGTCCTTGCGGTCGGGCAGCTTGCCGTGCGGCAGCGTCTTGACCCACTCGGGGTTGGGCGCGAGCACCACCATGCGGTCGAGAAAGCGCGTCGACTTGTGGCGCCAGCGCAGCCCCTTGTCGAGCCAGCCCGGCACCACGGCCTGCTGGAAGTGCGGGTACAGCACGATGCCTTCGTCGGCGGGCTGGTAGTCCAGGTGCAGGTGGTAGTCGGTGATGCCGCCGTCCCAGTAGGCGCCGCGCGGCGCGCCCGGAATGTCGTGCACCGCCGCCAGCAGGAACGGAATGGAGCACGAGGCCTGCAGCACCCGGTTGAAGTTGGCCTCGCTCAGCGCGTGCTGGCGCGTGCGGAAGTCGGTCGTGCCGAAGGGCAAGGCCGCGCCGGGCGTGGAGAACACGCAGCGTTCCAGCCAGGCGCCCAGGCTCTTGCGGTGCAGGCTGTTGCTCGCGAAGGCGCCCAGGTAGCCGACCGGCGTGCGCGCCCTGCCCTCGCGCCCCAGGATGTGGCGCCCGCGCGAGGTCACCACATGCAGCCGGTAGCGCGCATGGCCCAGCACCTCGCCGATGCGTCCACCGTAGAAGGTGTCGAGGCTTTCCGCGAAGCGTTCGCTGAGCTGGTGTGGGCTGAGCCGCTTCTGGCCCGGCGGCACCTCGAACTGCTGGCGCACGTAGTCGTGCTCGAAGCGCCCGAAGGCCGCCTCCGGGTCCGACAGGCAGGCCGTGGCCAACCGCCACGCACCGATCGACGCACCCACCAGGTCCACCGGCTGGCTCGACTGCGTGAGCCAGCGCCCGAAGATGAAGCGATCGAGCGGCCCGAGGATCAGCCCCTTGGGCCCGCCGGCCGCGCCGGGGACGGTGCGCACGTCCTGCGGGCGCAGGCCGTGCTGCTCGATGTGCTGGCGGGCCGCGGGGCCGGCGTAGATGCGCAGGGCTTTCATGCGGCACCCGTTTCAAACGGATTGAAGACCTCGACACCGAAGTCGGCGAAGTCACTCACGTTGCGCGTGACGACGGTCAGGCCGTGCTGTTTCGCCGTGGCGGCGATCATGGCGTCTTCGTACAGCGTGACGGAGCTGCGGTGCATCAGCCGGGCCCACAGCCTGAAGGTCTTCGCATCCATCGGCAGGACGTTGTACGACGCAGCGACCAGCTCGACCCATTGCTCGATCTCGTCCGCTTTCGCCGCATCCTGTTCGCGTGTGAGTTCAATGCCGGCCTGGATCTCGCCCAGCGTCACGGCCGACAGGTGAAGTTCGCTGTCGGGAATGGGCGCCAGCCACGCCAGGACGGCGCCATGAGGGCGAAGCCGACGCAGTTCTGAAATGACGTTCGTGTCCAGAAGGTACATGCTGCGCGCGCCTTCAACGGGCCGGGGTGACGCGTCGCCTGCGCGCGGCGCCGCGCTCGGGCACGAGGAACTCGGTGCGCGCCTCGTCGGTGCACAGCAGCTCCTTGAGCGAGGGTTTGGCGATGGCATGCAGCCGCCGCCATTCCGCGGCCGGCACCAGCACGGCCGCCTCGGCACCGCGCCGGGTGACCATTTGCGGCCCGTCGTTCAGACAGGCCTCCAGGAATTCGCTGAAACGCGCTTTCGCGTCTTGTACCGGCCAGGTTTTCATCGGCGCCACCCCATCAGACTAGTTAGATGACTAGTTTAACGGGACAGCCTTCGATCTGCTTGCGGTTACTTGCGCAACCCCTGCAACTTGGCAAACGCACTCGCCATCTGCCCCGCCGGCTGCGGCGAGTTGTCGCGCCGGCCTTGCTGTTGCTGGCCGCGCCCTGCCCCTTCGAAGCGGTTGTCGCGCGGGCCGTCGCGGCGTGCGGGCGCGGCGTCGAGCTTCATCGACAGGCCGATGCGCTTGCGGGCCACGTCGACTTCCATCACCTTGACCTTGACGATGTCGCCGGTCTTGACGACTTCGCGCGCGTCGTTGACGAACTTGTGGCTCAGCTGGCTCACGTGGACCAGGCCGTCCTGGTGCACGCCCAGGTCGACAAAGGCGCCGAACTGGGCCACGTTGCTCACGGTGCCCTCGAGGATCATGCCCTCGGTGAGGTCGGAGATGTCGTCCACGCCGTCGTTGAAGCGCGCCACCTTGAAGTCGGGGCGCGGGTCGCGGCCGGGCTTCTCGAGTTCGCCCAGGATGTCCTTGACCGTGATGACGCCGAACTTCTCGTTGGCGAACAGCTCGGGCTTGAGCGTCTTGAGCATGTCGGCGCGGCCCATCAGCTCGGCGATGGGCTTGCCGGTCTTGATGATGATCTGCTCGACCAGCGGATACGTTTCGGGGTGCACGCCGGTGATGTCCAGCGGGTCGGCGCCGTCGCGGATGCGCAGGAAGCCGGCGCTCTGCTCGAAGGCCTTGGGGCCGAAGCCGGTCACGTCGAGCAGCTGCTTGCGGGTGGAGAACGCACCGTTGGCTTCGCGCCAGCGCACCACGGCCTTGGCCACGCTGGCCGACAGGCCGGACACGCGGCTGAGCAGCGGCACGCTGGCGGTGTTCAGGTCGACGCCCACCGAGTTCACGCAGTCCTCGACCACGGCCTGCAGGGTGCGCGCGAGTTCGCTCTGGTTCACGTCGTGCTGGTACTGGCCCACGCCGATGCTCTTGGGGTCGATCTTCACGAGCTCGGCCAGCGGGTCCTGCAGGCGGCGCGCGATGGAGGCGGCGCCGCGCAGGCTCACGTCCACGTCGGGCATTTCCTGCGAGGCGAATTCGCTGGCGGAATACACGGAGGCGCCGGCTTCGCTCACCACGACCTTGTCGACCGTCATTTCGGGCGCACCGGCCTGCGCGGCCATCTTGGCCAGCAGCTTGATGAGGTCGCCGGCCAGCTTGTCGGTCTCGCGGCTGGCGGTGCCGTTGCCGATGGCGATCAGGTTCACGCCGTGCTTGGCGCACAGCTTGCCCAGGGTGTGCAGCGAGCCTTCCCAGTCCTTGCGCGGTTCGTGCGGGAACACGGTGGCGGTCTCGACCAGCTTGCCGGTCGAATCGACCACGGCCACCTTCACGCCGGTGCGGATGCCGGGGTCCAGGCCCATCACGACGCGCCGGCCGGCAGGGGCTGCCAGCAGCAGGTCGCGCAGGTTGTCGGCGAACACCTTGATGGCGACCTTTTCGGCGTCTTCGCGCAGGCGGGTGAACAGGTCACGCTCGGTCGACAGCGCCAGCTTCACGCGCCAGGTCCAGGCCACGCACTTGCGCAGCAGGTCGTCGGCCGGGCGAGCGGCGTGGCTCCAGCCCAGGTGCAGCGCGATCTTGCCTTCGGCGATGCTGGGCTTGCCCGGCTCGGGCTCGACGGGCAGGACGAGCTTGGCGTCGAGCACCTCGAGCGCGCGGCCGCGGAACACGGCCAGCGCGCGGTGCGACGGCACGCGGCCGATGGGCTCGTCGTAGTCGAAGTAGTCGCGGAACTTGGCGATGTCGGCGTTGTTCTCGTCCTTGCCGGCCATCAGGGTGGACTTGAGCAGGCCTTCGTTCCAGAGCCATTCGCGCAGGCGCTGCACCAGCACGGCGTCTTCGGCCCAACGCTCGGACAGGATGTCGCGCACGCCGTCGAGCACGAGGGGCACGGTGGAGAAATCGGGGCCCGGCTTGCCGTCGTCCAGCGTGGTGGCGGGTTGCAGGAAGGCCTTGGCTTCGACGGCCGGATCGAGCGTGGGGTCGGCCAGCAGCTTGTCGGCCAGCGGCTCGATGCCGAATTCGCGGGCGATCTGGCCCTTGGTGCGGCGCTTCTGCTTGAACGGCAGGTACAGGTCTTCGAGCTCCTGCTTGGTGGGCGCGAATTCGATCGCGGCGCGCAGCTCGGGGGTCAGCTTGCCCTGCTCGTCGATGGCCTTGAGCACCGCCACGCGGCGGTCTTCGAGTTCGCGCAGGTAAGACAGCCGGGCTTCCAGTTCGCGCAGCTGGATGTCGTCGAGGCCGCCCGTGACTTCCTTGCGATAGCGGGCAATGAACGGAACCGTGGCGCCTTCGTCGAGCAGTTCGACGGCGGCCTTCACCTGGTGCTCGCCGACCTTGATTTCAACGGCGAGCTGGCGAATGATTTTCTGCATGTCTTGAGCGCGTCCCTGGCAAAGCGCGGAAGTTTGCCATAGGCGACGAGGCCCCCCGCCGGGCACCGGCGCGGGATGGTTACAACGTGCTCTCGGCCGGTGCCGCGACCGCGGACTGCGGCAGCACTTCGCCGGGCATCACGAGCCGGATGCGCAGCCCGTGCGGCGCTGCATCCATGACGGCCAGCTCGCCATGCAGCGCATCGGCGCGCTCGCGCATGCTGCGCAGGCCCTTGCCGCCCGGTTCGCCGGCCGCCGCATCCAGGCCGCGGCCGTCGTCGAGCACTTCGAGCACCAGGCCGTGCGAGCGTTCGCGCGGGCCGAAGCGCACTTCCACGCGGGTCGCCTGCGAATGGCGCAGCACGTTCGACAAGGCCTCCTGCGCGATGCGGCACAGCTGCATCGCGGCCTCGGGCGACAGCGGCGGCGCCAGCACCACGTCCTGCACGTTCCACACGAGCGTGATGCCGAGCCGGTCGAACGCCGGTTGCAGTCGGTAACGCAGGTGGCCCAGGCGCTCGCCGATGCTGGTGTCGGCCTGGTCGTCGAGGGAGTCGACCGTCATCTGCAGCTCCAGCAGGCAGGCCTGCAGGGCCATCGACAGCTCGCGGGCGTCGGCGGAGCGCGGGTCGTAGCTGGCCATGAGCGCCACCAGCCGCGAGCCGACGCCGTCATGCAGGTCGCTGGCGATGCGGCGGCGCTCGGCGAGCACGGCCTGCGCCTGGCGGTAGCGCACGAGGCGGCGCCGCGTGAAATACCAGGTGGCCACGATCATGCAGAGCACGGCGACGTTCACCCCCTGCAGGGCCCAGAAGGCGGCCGGCACCTCGGTACCCAGCGTGGTGATCGCCGAGGTCGCGCGAATCACCTGCCCGACCACCGGCGTCAGGTGCAGCGCAAATGCGAGCCCGACCCACAGCAGCATCCGCTGGCGCGAGGCACGCGGCCACAGCCAGACCAGGAGCACACACCAGGCGGCGATCGAAAGCCACACGAACTGGTCCTCCAGGAAATACGGCGGGAGCGGGGGCGCGGGCGCGCGCATGGGTGGCTCCGCTGCGAACGCGGCGCGCCCGAAGCGCGCCCTAGAGCAGCCCCCGGTGCGAGGCGAAACTCACGGCCTGCGCGCGGGTGTGGGCGTGCAGCTTGCGGTAGATGTTCTTGACGTGTGCGTTAACCGTCTGGGCACTGATGGTGAGCTGCAGCGCGATCTCTTCCGTCACATATCCCGTGGCTACAAGTCGCAACACTTCGCGCTCCCGTGCCGACAGGGTCGCCTTGCTGTCCGGCGGGCGCACCGGGCTCGGATTGGCGCGCTGGTGGTCCAGGTGAACGAGCAGCCGGCGCGCCAGCCGGGGGGTGATGGCAGCCCCTCCATTCACCACCTGCAACACGGCCTGGGCATAGCTCTGGAACCAGGCGTTCTTCACCAGGTAACCCGAGGCGCCGAGCTCGAAGGCATGCAGCACCTGGGGCTCGTCTTCCAGCGCGGAAATGACGATGATCTCGGCGGCGCTGCGGTGCTTCTTGGCCTCTTCGATGAGCTCGAATCCGCTGCCGTCCCCGAGGCGGATGTCGACCATGAGCACATCGAATTCATGCTGCATCAAGAGGCGCCTTCCCTCGCGCAGGGAGCCGGCCTGGCCTTCGAGCTGGATGCGCAGATCGCCCAGCAGTTCCTGGGCGATGACACGGCGGACAAAGGGGTCGTCGTCGACGAGCAGGACACGAACGGGCTTGGTTTCCTGGCCTGTCAGGTAGTCCGGCCACGGCAGGGTATCCGCCGAGGGAGCCAGCAGCCCACCGAACTGGCCGGGATTGGAGAATTTCCTAGCGCCACCACCGACATCGGTCAATGAAATGTCGAGATCGTTTTCCATTTAAGCCCCCTTGTCACAGATAAAAGTCGCGACTTCGTGAACAAAAGTTAATCGATTTCTACTCTTTTTCCGGCTATCGGCTTTTTTGATTACCTTGGTTTCTTTCGGTTGCAATATTGCCAGATTGTGAACGAAAGTGATAGTGGCCACGAGGGAAACAGGGCCGGAAACCGGTCCCCTGCCCACGCCGAAAACGCGGCCGGGCATTGCTTTAGCCATAGCCTTGCACTACCCAGCCTGAGGCATTTTTCGATCCCTTCCCCTCGCTGAAACTGCATCCCGGTCGCAACGGAATCCATTCAATCCGTGCTCGCTGACCGTCGCTGATGGCCGGATTCCCCGGCGATCGGGTTCGTTTCAACACTATCGAGGAAGCATCATGAAGAAGACTCTTATCGCCATGGCAGTGGTTCTCGTGGCTGGCATCGGGACCGCAACCGGCAGCAGCGTGGCGCTCGCCGTCACCAACACCACGACCGGCTCCTCCAGCTCGGCAGGCTCGGTCGCCGCCAGCTCCGGAACGGGCAGCGCACTGAGCTACAACGCCGCCAGCTCCACCTCGTCGGCCACGGCCAACGCGGCGGGCGGCGCAGCAGGCAACGCCTTCCTGCGCGTCGGCGGCGCCACCGCCAGCGGCTCGGCCACCACGCAAGGACGCGTGACCAGCGTGGCAGCAACGACCGGCAACGGCGTGGCTGCAGGCGGTGCGAATGCACAGGCCAATGCGACCTCGAGCGCCAATGCGAACTACGCCGGCGGCGGCGCCAACCCCGTGAGCGGCTCTGCAGGCGGCGCAGCCGGCTCCACCACCAACAACACCGCAGCCACCGCTGCAGGTCCTGGCGGCGGTCTGGCCGTGGTGACGCGCACCTCGGGCACGACGGCCGGCTTCAGCGCCAACTCGGGCGCGGTCAACGGCATCGTCAACGGCACGACGACCTCGGCCACGTCGGGCTCGACCGGCGGTTCCACGGGCGTCATCAACTTCGCCGTGGGCAACGCAGCGGGCTTCAGCAACGGTGGCGGCACCGCCGGCGGCGCGATCTCCGGCGCAACGGCCAACGCTCCCTGAGCGATCCGGACCATCGGTTGTTGGACCAGAAACGGGGAGGGGCACGCCCCTCCCCTGCTTCCCAAAGGAGTCGAAAAAATGAAAACATTGATTGCCCTGACCTTGCTGGGCCTGTCCGCCGGCGCCTTGGCGCAGACCACGGCGGGTGGCGCCAACAACCAGTCGCAGAGTTCAGCCACCACCAACGCCCAGGGCAACACCCAGGCGGTGAACTTCAACAGCTCCGCCCCCTCGGAAGTCACCTCCCGGGCCACGGTGGACAGCAACAGCACACAGAACATCAACAACACGGGCGCGACGACCAGCACCGTCGACTACCGTGGCAGCTACACCGTCAAGAACGTGCCCTCCGTGAGCGGCCCGAACCTGACGACCAGCAATGACACCTGCATGGGCAGCACCAGCGCCAGCGCCAACGGCGCAGGGGTCGGGCTGAGCTTCGGCACCACCTGGACGGACGAGCACTGCAAGCGCCTGAAGATGAGCCGCGAGCTCTGGAACAAGGGCATGAAGGCAGCGTCGCTGGCCATGGACTGCATGGACCCGGCAGCCCAGGCGGCCCTGGAGATGACCGGCTCGAAGTGCCCGCAGTCGATGACCGCCGAAGAACGCGTGAGCGCGTTCGGACCGCAGGCCTCCTCGGCCGGCGCGCCCGTGGCGGCACGTCCGGCGGCGCCGGTAGCGCCCGTGGCCGCGGCTCCAGCACCTGCGCCAGCCCCCGTGGCGGTGGCCGTGCCCCAGCCGGTGGCGCCCGTGGCACCTGCAGCGCCTGTCGCGTTGGCGCCGGCCCCGGCCCCCGCGCCGGTCGTGGCGGTGCAGCAGCCCGCCGCACCGGCCACGCTGGTCGAGGCGATGCCCATGGCAGCCCCGGCGCAGGAACAGCCGGCACCGCAACCGGCACCGGCCGCGACCGCCGTCCCGGTGTCTGCGCCGGAGGTGGCACCGGCCCCCGTGGCCGCAGCGCCCGCCGAGGAAGCCGCGGCACCTGCGGCGGAGGCGGCCCCGGTCATTGCGAGCGCCGTGGCCCCGCAGCCGGACATCCTGGAAGCGCGCATCACGCGCCGCCTGCCGGCTGACCCGGCCGACGAGGTGGATTCGGCACTGGCCGACGCGCAATGAGGTCGGCTCTGGAGTCCATCACCATGAACACCAGGACCGTTCCTCTCTGGCTGGCCGCCTGCTGCGTGGCGACGGCGTCGGTCGCCGCCACGCCGATCATCCGCATCGAGCGGATGCCCATGGGCAGCGGCCTGCAGAACGCCAGCGGTACGGAAAACGCCGAGCCGGTGGGCGACTACGGCGTCTGGCACGTGCCGCAGTACATGCCGGGGTTCCCGACCTCGGCCACCATCTGGCCGCGCGTCGTGATCATCCAGTGCAACGTCACGCGGTGCAGCGGCTACGAGGTCACGCCCGAACTGGGTCGGGGCGAGTACCTGTTCTTCCGGCCGGCGGAAGACAGCAGCGTCGGCCGCAAATAGACAGGCGCGCAGACGCCGCTTTTTCGAACGATGCGCCGCCGGGTCCGCAAGGTCCCGGCGGCGCGCGGCCGTGTGCGTATACCCTTCGCGCATGCACAACCCCCTCGTGCGCGCCTTGCGCGCCCTGTTTCGCGCCGTTGCCACCACGATCCTCGTGCCGGTGCTGCTGTTCGAGGAATGGGGCTGGGCCCCGCTCGCGGCATTGGTCGCGCGGCTTGCGCGCCTGCCCTTCTGGGCGCGGCTCGAGAACCTGCTGCGCGCGCTGCCGCCCTGGGGCGCGCTGCTCGCGTTCTTCGTGCCGATGCTGCTGCTCTTTCCGGTGAAGCTGCTGGCGCTGTTCCTGTTCGGCCGCGGCCACGCGTTCAGCGGCATGGCCGTGCTGCTGCTGGCCAAGCTCGCGGGCACGGCGGTGGTCGCGCGGATCTTCCAGCTGGTCGAGGGCTCGCTAATGCGGCTGGCCTGGTTCGCCCGCTGGTACCCGCGCTGGAAAGGCTGGAAAGACCAGGTGCTGACACGGGTCCGCGAAAGCCGCCCCTGGCGCATCGTGCGGGCGGTGCATCGGCGGGTGCTGCGCGGCTGGCACCGGCTGCGCGCCGAGTGAATTTATTTTTACCCGGGTGTATTGTGTTTTATATTTTGCCCGGGTAATATTTGGAGATGAATCCATCTCCTTCCACCCGACGTACCCTCGTCAAGCAATACAAGGACAGCGTGCGCCCTGCCGGCGTCTTCGTCATCCGCAACCTGACGGACGGCCGCGTCTACGTGGCCGGCAGCCTCGACGTCGAAGGCGCCATGAACCGCGCCCGCTTCGAGTTGAACCTGCGCTCGCACCGCAACAAGGCATTGCAGCGCGACTGGGTGGCGTATGGCACGACGCACTTCGGTTTCGAAGTGATCGACCGGGTGAAGGAGCGCGACGACCCCGCCTTCGACCGCGCGGCGGAACTGGAAAAGCTGCTGGAGCTCTGGCGCGAGGAACTCCAGTGCACCACTGACAAGGGCTACAACACGCCATGAGCACCGACGCACTGGGCTTTTGCCTCGACCTCGGCCGCGCCCACGCCAGCCTGAGCCTCAAGCTCAACGAAGACCTGGGCGCCTTCCATGGGCTGGACTACGACGACTTCACCCTGCTCCACCTGTTGCTGCGCGCCGGCAACGGCGCCATGCCGATGGCCGAGCTGGCGCACACGCTGGGGTTGCCAATGTCGGCGCTGATCCGCAAGATGGTGCTGCTCGAAAAGACCGGCCTGGCCGAGCGCACGACGGGACCCGATGACGACCCCCAGCGCCATGCGAATATTCGCAGCGGCGGAAGGAAGTTGATGCAAGCCGCCATCACCACCGTCGAAGCGATCTGCGTCGATGCCGTGAAATCGCTGGACCCGCAACGCCTGCCAGACCTCCATGCCGCGCTGCGGGTGCTGTGCGATCACGACACGCCGCACGCCTGAACCGTCCTGCGGGTAGATTACGAACCTCGTTTCGTTCCGCCCGGATCGACAACCCAAAAAGAATTTGCATGTCACCCGACGAACTACCGACCACATTCACTGCGTTTGCCGGCTTCCAGCGCGTCGCCGCCGGCACCAAGGCCCAGGTGCTCACGCAACTGCGCGAGCGCGGCGACGCCGCCACCTGCCTCGTGTTCGACGACCAGACCGGCGAGCAGCTCGATGTCGACCTGCGCGATCCGAAGGCCATCGAGACCTCCGCGCTCGAAGCCGAGAAACACGAAGACGCACCGCGCGGCGTCGGCCGTCCGCGCCTGGGCGTGGTGGCGCGCGAAGTCACGCTGCTGCCGCGTCACTGGGACTGGCTCGGCCGCCAGCCGGGCGGCGCCTCGGTGGCGCTGCGCAAGCTGGTGGACGACGCACGCCACGTGCACGCCGACCGCGACACGGTGCGCGCCGCGCGCGAAGCCACCTACCGCTTCATGACCGCCATCGCGGGCAACCTGCCCGGCTTCGAGGAAGCCACGCGCGCGCTGTTCGCGGGCGAGCATCAGCGCTTCAGCGACCTCGTGGAACCCTGGCCCACCGACCTGCGCGTGCACCTGCACAAGCTGTCGGCCGGTGGCTGGGGTGCTGCATGAGCGCGGCGCCCGACAGCAGCAGCACCACCACCAGCCCCGGCAACCCGAGCGGACTGCGCGGCGTGCCCGTGGCGCCGGTGGGTGCGCCGCGTCCGCTGTGGAAGGTGTTCCTGTTCTTCCTGGCGCCGATGTTGCTCAGCAACATCCTGCAGTCGCTCTCCGGCACCATCAACAACGTCTACGTCGGGCAGATGCTCGGCGTGAGCGCGCTGGCGGCGGTGTCGAGCTTCTTCCCGGTGATGTTCTTCTTCATCGCCTTCATCATCGGCCTGGGCGCGGGCGCCTCGGTGCTCATCGGCCAAGCTTGGGGCGCGCGCGACGCGGCCAAGGCCAAGGCGGTGGCGGGCACCACGCTCACGGTGGGCCTGCTGCTGGGCCTGGCGATCGCGGTGTTCGGGGGCCTGTTCACCACGCCGATGCTGGCCATGCTGGGCACGCCGCCCGACGTGCTGGCCGACTCCACGCGCTACGCCCGCATCATGCTGATCGCGATGCCCGGCGTGTTCCTGTTCCTGCTGGCCACCGCCATGCTGCGCGGCGTGGGCGACACCATCACGCCGCTGCTGACGCTGCTGATTTCCACGGCCATCGGCCTGGTGGTCACGCCCGCGCTCATCCGCGGCTGGGGCGGGCTGCCGCAACTGGGCGTAGCGGCCGGCGCGTGGGCCTCGGTGCTCTCGTTCGCGGTCGCGACCACATGGCTGGGCTTCCGGTTGCGCCAGAAAAAGAGCCCGCTCGCGCCCGACGCGGAGTTCGTGCGCTGCCTGCGCATCCAGCCGCAGCTGCTGAAGGCGGTGCTGAAGATCGGCGTGCCCACCGGCGTGCAGATGATCGTGGTGGCGCTGGCCGAAGTGGTGCTGCTGTCGATGGTCAACAGCTACGGCTCCAACGCCACGGCCGCCTACGGCGCGGTGAACCAGGTGGTGGCCTACGTGCAGTTCCCGGCCATCTCGATCGCGATCACCACGTCGATCCTCGGCGCGCAGGCCATCGGCGCGGGCCGCGCCAACCGGCTGGGTGCCATCGTGCAGACCGCGCTGGGCATGAACCTCGTGCTCACGGGCGGGCTGGTGCTGCTGGGCTATTTATTCTCGCGTCCGCTGATGGGCTTCTTCATCACCAGCGCACCGGTGATCGAGATCGCGCAGAACCTGCTGCACATCATGCTGTGGAGCCTGGTGCTGTTCGGCATGGCCTCGGCGATCTCGGGGATCATGCGCGCCAGCGGCTCGGTGCTCGTGCCGACGCTCATCTCGATCGTCTGCATCCTGGGCGTCGAGGTGCCGGTGGCCTGGCTCATGAGCCGCCACTTCGGCATGGGCCTGGACGGGATCTGGGTCGCCTACCCGGTCACCTTCGGAGCGATGCTGCTGCTGCAGACCGCGTACTACCGCCTGGTGTGGCGCAAGAAACCGATCGGCCGGCTGGTCTGACCCCAACTTCGGCGGGGTTCACTCCCCGTCGAAGGCCTTCTTCACCGTGGCGATGTCGAGCTTGATCATCTTCATCATGGCCGCCATCGCACGGGCCGCCTTGGCCGCATCCTTGTCCTGGAACATGCGGATGAGCGGCATCGGCGTGACCTGCCACGACACGCCGAAGCGGTCGGTGAGCCAGCCGCACTGCACGGGCTGGCCGCCGCCCTCGAGCAGCTTGTCCCAGTAGTAGTCGACCTCTTCCTGCGTCTCGCAGGTCACGATGAGCGAGATGGCCGGCGTGATCTTGTACTCGGGCCCGCCGTTGAGCACCATGAACGACTGCCCGTCGAGCTCGAAGGTCGCCGTAAGCAGCTTGCCCTTCTTGGCGGGATTCACATCGCCCCAGAGCAGCGTGTCGGTGAGGCGCGACTTCGGAAAGATGGCGGTGTAGAACTTGACCGCCTCCTCGCCGTTGCCGTCGAACCAGAGGCAGGGAATGATCTTCTGCATGGAATCTCCTTGGGTTGAATGATGAACTGAAGGGTTCAGTATCAAAGCCGAAGCGGCGCCCTGTCAACCTGCGCCGCGGCTGTCAGTGAGAAGTTCGCAGGCCGGGCCGAGGGCCACAATGGGCCGGTCCTTCGCTTCGGAACTGCCATGTTCGCCCCTTCCAGAACCCGCCTTGGCGCCCAGGCTTTGCTGGCCGCCGCGCTCACCGCCCTGGCGGTGTCGGCCGGCGCGGCCGATGCCACCTACCCCGACGCCGCCGCCAGCGACCCCGCCAGGCTCGGCTGGATGACCGGCTCGCCGCCGCCGCCCGAGCGCACGCTGCGCTTTGAGGACGGCAGCTATTTCCAGTTTCCGGCATTGCGCTGGAGCGTGTCGAATTTCCGCCAGCTGATGCCGACCGTGAACGTGTCGCGCGGACTCGGTGCGCCCACCGCCCTGCCCCAGGCCTTGCGCGCGGACATCGACACGCTCAGCTTCACGCCTCTCGATGCGAAGACGCCCATGACCTGGGACGCCTCGCTGGCCGCCACCTACACCGACGGCATCCTCGTGCTGCACCGCGGACGCGTGGTCTACGAGCGCTATTTCGGCGTGCTGAAAGACGATGGCCAGCACGGCGCCATGTCGGTCACCAAGTCGGTGGTCGGCACGCTGGGCGCGATGCTGGTGGCCGAAGGCACGCTCGATGCCGGCAAGCCGGTGGCCCACTACGTGCCCGAGCTCGCGACCTCGGCCTTCGGCAACGCCACCGTGCGCCAGGTGCTCGACATGACCACGGGCCTGAAGTTCAGCGAGGACTATGCCGACCCGAAGGCCGAGGTCTGGGCCCATGCGCAGGCCGGCAACCCGCTGCCCAAGCCCAAGGACTACACCGGCCCGCGCAGCTACTACGAGTTCATGCAGACCGTGCAGCCCGAGGGCAAGCATGGCGAAGGCTTCGGCTACAAGACCGTCAACTCCGACGTGCTGGGCTGGGTGATCGCGCGCGCCACCAGCCGCACCGTGGCGCAGCTGCTGTCGGAGCGCATCTGGCGCCACCTGGGCGCCGAGCAGGACGCCTACTTCACCGTCGACTCCATCGGCACGCCCTTCGCGGGCGGCGGCCTGAACACCGGCCTGCGCGACCTCGCGCGCTTCGGCGAGATGCTGCGCAACGACGGCCGCGTGAAAGGCCGGCAGGTCGTGCCCAAGGCGGCCGTCGAAGACATCCGCCGCGGCGGCGACAAGGCCGCCTTCGTCAAGGGCGGCTACCCGCTGCTGCAGGGCTGGAGCTACCGCGACATGTGGTGGGTGACGCACAACGACCACGGCGCCTACATGGCGCGCGGCGTGCACGGCCAGCGCATCTACATCGACCCGAAGGCCGAGATGGTGATCGTGCGCTACGCCTCGCACCCGATCGCGGGCAACGCCGCGAACGACCCGGTGACGCTGCCGGCCTTCGAGGCGCTGGGGCGGCATTTGCTGCGCGCACCGCGCTGAAAGCAGTTACCAGCGGTAGGTCGCCGTGGCCGTCGCCGTGCGCGGGTAGCCGTAGTAGCAGTTGCGGTAACCGCAGTTCGCGAAGTACGTCTTGTTGGTCAGGTTGCGCAGGTTCAGCGCCAGGCTCCAGCGGTCGATGTCGTAGCCGAGCATGGCGTCGAACACCGTCGAGGCCGGCACCTTGCTCGGCCACGCGGCCTCGCCGTCGCCATAGTTCGAGCCCGTGTAGCGCGCGCCCAATCCCACCTTCACGCCACCGGCGAAGCGGTAGTCCGCCCACACCGACAGCCGGTGGCGCGGCACGGCCGTGGCCTGCTTGCCGATCTCTTTCGTGTTGGCGCTTGCCGTGACGATGGCCCGCGGCGTGTAGCTGTACGACGCCGTGAGGTTCAGGCGCGAGGCGATCTCGGCCGTGGCCTCGAGCTCCAGGCCGCGCACCGAGATCTCGCCCGTCTGCTTGGGCATGAACTCGCCGTCGTAGCTGATGTAGTTCTTGCGCCGCAGGTCGAAGATGGCGGCGCTGTACATCGCCTTGCTGCCCGTGGGCTGGTAGCGCACGCCGGCCTCGTATTGCTTGCCGCTTTCGGGCTTGAACGGGTCGCCCGACGCCGGGTCGATGGTGGCCGTGGGCGCGAACGATTCCGAGTAGCTCAGGTACGGCGCCCAGCCGCTCGGGTGCAGGTAGACCAGGCCGGCCCGGCTGGTGAACTTGTGGTCGCGCATGCGCTGGCGCGAGCCGTCGAGGCGGCTGTCCACGGTGCTGTCGGCGGTGTCGTAGCGCCCGCCCAGCGTCAGCGTCCAGCGCTCGCCCCACTTGATCTGGTCCTGCAGGTAGACGCCGGTCTGCGCAAGCCGCGTGATGCCGTCGAAATACGGCGCGGGCCGCTCGATTGGCCCGCCGTACACCGGCGCGTAGATGTTCAGCGGCGAGGCGCTGCCGCCGCTGAAGGTGACCTGGTCGATGCGCGTGCGCTGGTAGTCCAGCCCGACCAGCACCTTGTGCTGCGTCTCGCCCAGGCGGAAATCGGCCTGCAGCTGGTTGTCGAGTGCCAGGGCGCCGATGTTCTCGCGGCTGCCGAACACGCTGCGCGACATCTGCTGGAAGTTGAGCGGGTCGTTCGGCACGTCGGGGTTCAGCGCCATGAAGCCCTTCAGCTGCGTGCCCGTGTAGTCGAGCTTCTGGTGCGCATAGCGCGCGTTCTGCCGCACCGTGAAGGTGTCGTTGATGCGGTGCTCGAACTGGTAGCCGACCATCTGCTGGTCCTGGTCGAAGCGGTCGAAGCCGGGCTCGCCGACGAAGAGTTTCGAGGGAATGGTGGTGCCGATGGCGGTCGGATCGAGCGAGCCGACCTGCGGCCGTGCGCGCGTGTAGACCCCGCCGCGCGTGCGCGAGAACTGCGACAGCAAGGTGAGCGTGGTGTCGCCCGACGGCTTCCAGGTGAGCGCGGGCGCGATGTACATGCGGTCGTCGGCCTCCTTGCCCGCCGGCAGTTGCGCGTCGCGCACGAGGCCGGTGATGCGGTACAGCAGCTTGCCGTCGGCATCGAGTGCACCCGAGAAATCGCCCGCCACCTGCTTGCGGGCGTGGTCGCCCACCTGCAGCTGCAGCTCGCGCACGGGCTCCGCCGTGGGGCGCTTGCTGACCACGTTCACCACCCCGCCGGGGCCGCTCATGCCGTACAGCACCGACGACGGGCCGCGCAGCAGCTCGATGCGCTCGGCGCCGTAGTTCTCGGTGCGCCACACGCCCCAGGTGCTGTTGTTGCGCAGCGGCAGGCCGTCCAGGTAGAAGCCCGGCGAATAGGCGTCGAAGCCGCGCAGCGAGATCCAGTCGTAGCGCGAGTCGGCGCCGTAGGTGGTGGTCGACACGCCCGGCGTGTAGCCCAGCGCGTCCTTGAGGTTGGTGGCGCCGATGGCCTCGATGCGGTCGGCCGTGATCACCGAGATCGACTGCGGCGTCTCGATGATCGGCGTGTCGGTCTTGGTGGCGGTGGCGCTGCGTTTGGCGACATAGCCCTGCACCCGGCCCGTGGCGCTTTCCTCGCCGTCGGCCACGACGGTCACCGCCGGCAGCGTGGAGGTGCCGCCCGTGGCGGGCGCGGTCTTGATGACGGCCGCATTGCCTTCCATCGTGGCCGCCAGGCCGCTGCCGGCCAGCAGCCGGTCGAGCGCCTGCCGGGCCGTGAGGCTGCCCGAGATGGCGGGCGCGGTCTTGCCCGCGACCAGGCTCTGCTGCACGACCAGCTGGATGCGGGTCTGCCGCGCCCAGTCGTTCAGCGCCTCGGCCAGCGGCTGGGCCGCGATGCGGATCGGCTGGGGCGCGCCCTGCGCCCGGGCCATCAGGGGCGCGTTCGCCAGGGCCAGTGCAACGGCCAGGGCCAGCGGCGCGGGTGTCATCTTTGTTCTCAAGCGCTTCGTCATCGAACGTCTTCCAGGTAGTGAATGCAAATGGTTCCTATCTGGGCTGACGCACGAGCCGGCGGAATCCCCGTAGTGCCGGCGAGAAATTCTTGATTCTTTTGTTTCAGGGGGCCGGCAGGATTTCCGCGACCGTGCCGGTTTCCTTCAGCCGCACCGGCAAGGCGCTGGCCAGGGCGCGCCGCAGCGTGCGCGCGTCCCTCGGGTCGAAGGTGCCGCTCAGTCGCAGGGCCGCCACGGCCGGGTCGTTCACCACCAGGCCGGTGCTGCCGTAGCGCTCCAGTTCGGCCAGCGCGCGGGCCAGCGGTGTGTCGACGAAGCTCAGGCGGTGCTCGCGCCAGGGCGCGATGCCGTCGCGCGGCACGGCCGAGACGGCGGAGAACCGGCCCTGCGCATCGCTTTCCACCTGGCGCCCAGCGGTCAGGAAGACTTCGCTCGTCGCATCCGGCGCCCGGCGCACCACGCGCACCTTGCCCTCTTCCACCGACACCCGCGTGCCGTCGGCGCCCGGCATGCCGGGGGTGTGGCGCACGGCAAAGCGCGTGCCGACCACCCGCACGCGCAGCGGACCGGCCAGCACGTCGAACGGGCGTTTCGCATCGGACTGCACCGCGAACACCGCCTGCCCGTCGATCAGCGTCACCTCGCGGCGGTCGCGGAACAGGCGCACTTCGAGGCGGGTGGCGGTGTCCAGCCGCAGCCGGGAGCCGTCGGGCAGCGGCGCTTCGAGCTGCTGGCCGCGCCGGGTGGCGAAGGCCTGTTCGAATACGGGCTGGGCTTGCATGTGGTGCCAGCCGAGGTAGCCGGCGCCGACCGCCATGCCGGAAGCTGCCAGGACAAAAGCCGGTTTCAGGAAGCCGCGGCGCGTGGGTGCGGCGGGCGCGTGGCCTTCGAAGCCGCTGCGCCAGCCCGCGACCGTCTCGGGCGCGATCGCGTCGAAGGCGCGCCAGCGCGACTCCCATTCGCGAAACGCCTCGCCATGGCGCGCATCGGCGCCGAGCCAGGCCTGGAACGCGCGCTCGTCGGACGCGCTCCAGTGCGTGCGCTGGCGGCGGACGAACCAGTCCAGCACGTCCTGTCGCAGGCGCAGGGCTTCTTCGGACGGTGGCGACGTGAGGGTCATGACGTGGGGATCGTTCTTATGGGGGTAGACGCACGAGCGTGGTCAAACCCTGTAATGGGGCGTCTCATCTCACTCTGAACCACGGGTCCGCTCCAGGCATGCCCAGCACGCCTCCATCGCGATGCGCAGCTGCATCTCGACCGTCCGCACCGAAATGCCCATGCGCGCAGCCACCTCGGCATACGAAAGCCCGTCGAACTTGTAGAGCACGAAGGCTTCGCGGCAGCGCGGAGGCAGCCGGTCGATGGTCGCGACCATGGCCGCCATGCCCTGGCTGGACGACAGGATGGCGTCGGGTTCGAAGGTGGGCGGGCCGATGCAGTCGTCGGCGTCGGGCGGCGCGTCATCGGGCGCTGCCGTGTCGCCGCCCGCGCGCACGCTGGTGCGGCGGTGGTGGTCGGTGACGAGGTTGCGGGCCGTGCGGTACAGCAGCGCGCGCGGATCGCGCACCACGCTGCCGGTGCGCTGCGCCTCGTACACCCGCACGTAGCTCTCCTGCGCCAGGTCGGCCGCGGTGGCGCGGTCGGGAACCTTGCGGGACAGAAAGCTCAGCAGCTCGCGGTAATAGCGTTCGAACACGGGCGCACCACAGCCGGAAAGGGTTGGTCGAAGTCCAGGGGCAGGTTGGCTTCGACACGGCGTGGCTACCTGAGAGATTCAGAACAAAAGAAAACGCGAGATTATGTGCGGGTTCAACCCGCCGATCGCCGAAGGGTAGGCATTTCGCCTGCCGCGCACGGCATGCGTGCGGGCTACCCTCCCCTTCGGCCCCGTCCGGACTCGCCTGCCCTCAGTTCCCGCACGCCGGGTGCTTCTGCCCTTCGGTGGTGTTCGGCAGCCCCAGGAAGTCCAGGATGTGCGGCGTCGTGCCGTCCACCTGCGTCAATGCGGTACCCCCGAGGCTGCCCACGCAGTAGCTGGGCTTGAGCGGGTTCTGGTGGTTGTTGTTCAGGATCAGCAGCGTGCTGCGTTCGGCCGCCGTCTGTCCGCCGTGGCTGCTGCCGGTGCCGCCGTGGTCCGAGGTGACGACGATCAGCCATTCTTCATTCGCGTAGTTCGGCCGCGACGTGAGCGCCGTGAGCACCTGCTGGATCTGCTGGTCTTCGCCGGCGATCTTGCCCTGGTAGTAAGCATTGAGCGGGTCGTAGCTCGGCGCGTGCACGTCGACGTTGTGCAGGTAGTAGAAGATCGCCGTCGGCGGGTGCTTCCAGCTCAGCCAGCCCTTCACGGCATCGGTGGCCTGCTGCGAATTCTTGGCCGCGTTGGCGACCGCGAAGTCGGCCAGCGCGGGGCGCAGGTTGTGGGTGATGTTGAACCAGTCGCCCACCACCGCCGTCGTGGCCGTCGGCCAGGCCGCCTTGATCTGGTCGAACACGTGCGTCTTCTTCAGCGGCAAGGTGGTGGTGTTCGAGGTCACACCGTGCTTGTCGGCCCAGAAGCCGGTGAACACCGACGACCAGCCGGGCCCGCTCACGGTGGCCTGCTTGGTGCCGCCCGCCAGCACGTTGCCGTGGAAGGCGCCGCCAGCGATCAGCGCCGACATCGCCGGCGTCTGCACGCAGCCCGCGCACTGGATCGCGTCGCCGCGCAGACCGTCGATGCCGATCAGCAGGATGTGCTTGTTGCCGGGCACGGGGTTGGGAACGCCCTCGCCCGCGATCAGCGAATAGTGGTCGTAGGGGTTGCCGACGTAGTCGGTCTTCAGGCCGCCGATGTCGCTGGCGCGCTTGTCGCTCAGGTCGCAGCGCTGGTTGGTCTTGTGGTAGTCGAAGGACTTGCACCACGACGAACGGCTCGCGTCGGTGCAGGCGTTGGCGCAGTCGGCGGGCGTCACGGACTGCAGGGCCTCGGTGTTGTAGCCGCTGATGGCCGCATTGGGCGTGCGCGCGAAAGGCTTCAGCGGATCGGGCTTGAGGCTGTAGTGGTCATAGGGGTTGCCGGGGTAGTCGGTCTTCAGCCCGCCCACGTCGGCGGCGCGCTTGTCGCTCAGGTCGCAGCTCTGGGCGGCCTTGTTGTAGTCGAACGAGACGCACCAGGCGCCGCGTGGCGCGCCCAGGCAGGCCGACGCGCACATCTCGGGCGTGGACTGCGTCAGGTTCTCGATGTTGTTGCCGGAGATGGCTGCGTTCGGCGTGGCCGCGAAAGCGTCCAGCGAGGCAGCGCTTGCATGTCCTGCCAGCGCTGCGCACAGCAGGCCCGCCAGGGATGCACGGATCGATGACTTCATGAGGTCTCCTCATCACAGGGTCGTGGGGTGATTCCCGGGTGCCGCCTCGCCGTTTTTTCAGTGCGAGTGCAACGCCGGGCGGAGTAAATCACCGCCGCCTGCCATCGATCCAATTCAAAAATCTTCGATGTTGTATTGAGCAGAGCTATACATCGCCGCGTCACGCAACGCGGTCAGGCCGCGATCAAACCGCGCGGTTCGAGAACGCCATCACCCCGTCGTCCACGCGCCCGAGGCGCAGCAGGAGGATGTCGCGCAGGTAGTTCTGGTGGAGCTTCCACGGCGTGTGCGCGCCCTGCTTGGGAAACTTATCGAGCGAGCGCTGCACGTAGCCCGAGCTGAAATCGATCCACGGTTCAGGCGACAGGTCGGGGCCCGCGTTGTGCGGCGTGCATTGCCGCCAGCCGTGCTTGTGCATGTGGTTCAGCAGGCGGCAGACGTAGGCGCAGGTCAGGTCGCACTTGAGCGTCCACGAGGCGTTGGTGTAGCCGAAGGACGAGGCCAGGTTGGGCACGTCGCTGTACATCATGCCCTTGTAGTTGAAGGTCGCGGCGGGGTCGACGCGGCGGCCGTCCACGCTCAGTTCGATGCCGCCGAGCACCTGCAGCTCGAGGCCGGTGGCGGTGACGACGATGTCGGCCTCGAGCTCGCGGCCCGACTTCAGCCGCAGGCCCTTGGGCGTGAAGGTGTCGATGTGGTCCGTGACCATCGACGCACGCCCCGCGTTCAGCGCCGCGAACAGGTCGCCGTCGGGCACGAGGCACAGGCGCTGGTCCCACGGGTTGTAGCGCGGCGTGAAGTGCGTGGCGATGTCGTAGCCGGGCCCGAGCGCGTGGCGCACGCCGCCCAGCAGGATGCGCCTGACGCGCGCCGGCTTGCGCCGCGCGAGCCGGAAGAACAGCATGCCGAGCGTCACGTTCTTCCAGCGCGTGAGGCGGTACGCGGCCATCGCCGGCAGCAGGCGCCGCAGGCGGTTGGCAATGGGGTCTTCGGCCGGGCGCGCCACCACGTAGGTCGGCGAGCGCTGCAGCAGCGTGACGTGCGCGGCGGTCTTCGCCATCGCAGGCACCAGCGTCATCGCGGTCGCGCCGCTGCCGATCACGACCACGCGCTGGCCACTGTGGTCCAGGTCGGCAGGCCAGTGCTGCGGATGGACGGTGCGCCCCTTGAAGTCGGCCATGCCGGCGAAGTCGGGCGTGTAGCCCGCCTCGTAGCGGTAGTAGCCGCTGCACAGGAAGAGGAAGTTGCAGCGCCACTGCACGGGCCGCTTGTCGGCGCCCTGCTCCACGTCGACCGTCCAGCAGGCCTGAGCGCTCGACCAGGCGGCGCGCACCACGCGGTGCTGGTAGTGGATCTTGTCCTCGACGCCGTGCTGGCGCGCGGTGTCGCGCACGTACTGCAGGATCGACGGGCCGTCGGCGATCGCCTTGGCCTGCGTCCACGGGCGGAACACGTAGCCCAGCGTGTACATGTCGGAGTCGGAGCGCACGCCCGGGTAGCGGAACAGGTCCCAGGTGCCGCCGCTGCGTTCGCGCCCTTCGAGGATCGCGTAGCTGCGGCCCGGGCACTGCGCCTGCAGGTGGCAGGCGGCGCCGATGCCGGACAGGCCGGCACCGACGATCAGGACATCGACATGCGGCGGCGCGACGGCCGGTTGTGCTGCTTCCATCGGTGGTTTGTCTCCTGTCTCATGGCTTGTCGTTGTCCGGCTTTTCCACGGGCGTGCGCCGGATCATCAGCCAGGCGCTCACGGCACTCAGCACGGCCAGGCCGGCGCTCAGCAGCATCACCCAGCGAAAGCCCGCGACGAAGGATTCGGCCACGGCGCGCTTCACGGCAGCAACGGTGGCCGCATCGGCGCCCGGCGGTGCGCCGGCCGCAGCCAATCGATCGCGCTCGGCCGCAAGAAAAGATCGCACCTCGTCCGACGCGCCCATCGCCTGCAGCCGCTCGGCCAGCGCCGCGTCGAAGGCCCAGGCCATGATGGCGCCGAACACCGCGATCGCCAGCACCGCCGCCGCGCGCGACACCGCGTTGTTCACGCCCGAGGCCACGCCCGCGAGGTCGGGCCCCACGGCGTTCATGACCGTGGTGGTGAGCGGCGCGACCGTCACCGTCATGCCGAAGCCCAGCACCACCACGGCGGGCAGGAAGCCGCTCCAGTAGCTCGCCCCCACGCCCGGCAGCGCGAACAGCGCAAAGCCCACGGCCGCGATGGCCGGCCCGATGACCAGCGGCAGGCGCGGCCCGAAGCGGTCGACCAGCTGCCCGGCCCAGCCCGAGAGCGCGAACATCAGGAAGACGAACGGCAGCAGCGCCGCGCCCGCCACCGTGGCCGAATAGCCCTGCACCTGGATCAGGTTGAGCGGAAAGAAATACAGCCCGCCACCCAGCGCCGCGTACAGCAGCAGCGTCAGCAGGTTGGCACCGCTGAAGTTGCCGATGCGCAGCAGCGACAGCGGCAGCATCGGCGTGCGCGCCCGGCGTTCGGCGATGACGAAGCCGACGCTGCCCGCGACGCCGATCGCCAGCGCCGCGAGCACGGCCGGCGAACGCCAGCTTTGCGTGGGCGCCTCGATGAAGGCGTAGACGATGCCGCCCAGCCCGGCGGTCGCCAGCAGCGCGCCCCACAGGTCGAGCCCGCCGCGCGCCGCGGCGCCTTTGCTCTCCGGCACGTGGCGGCGCACGATCCACAGCACCAGCAGCGCCATCGGCACGTTGATGAGAAAGGCCCAGATCCACGAGAAGTGATCGACGAGAAAGCCGCCCAGCACCGGCCCCACCGCCGCCGTGATGCCGCTGAAGCCGGACCAGGTGCCGATGGCCTTGCCGCGCTCTTTTTCAGGAAACGACGCGCTGATGAGCGCGAGGCTGCCCGGCACCAGCAGCGCGCCGCCGATGCCTTGAATCGCGCGTGCGGCGATGAGCTGCTGCACATCGGCCGCGAGCGCACAGCCCACCGACGACAAGGCGAACACGACGACGCCGATGGCAAAGATGCGCCGCCTTCCGTAGTGGTCGCCGAGCGCGCCGCCCACCAGCAGCAGCGCCGCGAGCAACAAGGCGTACGACTCGACCACCCATTGCGCCTGGAAGGCCGTGGCATGCAGATCGGCCTGGATGGCAGGCAAGGCAACGTTGACCACGGTGCCGTCGATGAAGGCCATGCTCGAGCCGACGATGGCCGCGGCGAGCACCCAGGGCTTGGAGGCTTCAGGGCAGGCGCCCTCTTCCGTGGGAGATGGAGACCCATGCAGGATCAGCGTGTCGTCGCAGGGCGCCTTGCCGATCTGTGCCATGGGGCCTCCGTTCTAGCGGATGGTGGCGTGCCTTCCCCCGTCGGGGAAAGGTGAAAGCCTCAGGTCGCGCACGCCGTCGCGCCCGGGTTCGTCCGCGCCGCGTTCACGCTGCGCGCCATGGCCGCCGCCGCCGCAGCCGTCACGCGCTGCGCGCCTTGCGCCAGCGCATCCATGCCGCCGCCGGTGGCTTCGCCCGCGTCGAGGCGGCACACCAGCGTGCGCGCCTCGTCGGAGCGGCGCAGGGTCCAGGTGAAGCCGGCGTCCACGCGCCCGCCGTCCACCATCTCGAACTGGCGCACCTGCACCGCCACGCGCCACACGGGCTGCGAGGTCTGGCGGCCGCCCTGCGTGACGTCGAGCGCGCCGAGCCGGCTGGCGATGCCGCTGCCCAGTGCGTCGCGCAGCTCGTTCTCGAAGGACGAGGCCCAGCGGTGCTGCTCCAGCACGTCGACCTGCACGCCGCCGGTCGGGCGGCGCACCACCATCTGCGGGCGCGCCAGCCGCTCGGGCACGGCCACGGGCGCGAGCTCGATGTACAGCGGCGCAGCGGCATCGGGGATGCGCGGCGCGGCGTCGGTGAGCGCGGGCGGGCTGGCCAGCGTGTAGTAGCTGTCGGGCTTGCTCGCGCAGCCGGCCAGCGCCACCACCGCGGCGGCGCACGCGAGCGCGAAGGTCGTCGTCGTCTTCATTTCTTGTCGTCCGGTTTGCCGCGCAGCAGCGATTCGGGATGGCGTTCGAGGTAGTCGGTCAGCACGCGCACCGAACCGGCGGCGCGCGTCAGCTCGCGCAGGGTCTGGCGCATGTCCTGCTGCAGCGGCGAGTCGTCGGCCAGCGTGCGCTCGGCCGAGTTGACGGTCTTGCGCACGTCCTTCATGGCGGCGGCCAGCTCGGGCGTCACGTCGCTGTTGATGCGGCTGACGGTCTGCTCGGTGCTGGTGAGCGTCTTGTTGAGCGTGGCCAGCGTGGTGCGCAGGTCGGTGGCGATCTGCTCGTAGGGCACCTTGTTGAGCTTGGTGGCGATTTCCTGCACTTGCGACTGGATTTCGTCCAGGCCGTTGGCGATGGTGGGCAGCTCGATCGGGCTCTTCGACAGGTCGATCTTCGCGGGCGGCGCCTTCGGGAAGAAGTCGAGCGCCACGTAGACCTGGCCGGTCAGCAGGTTGCCGTTGCGCAGTTGGGCGCGCAGGCCCTTCTCGGCCAGGAAGCGCAGCCGTTCCTGCTGCGTCGCGCGCGACTCCGTGGCCTGTGCACCGCTCTCGCGGCGGCGCAGGCGGTCGGGGTAGATCTGCACCAGCACCGGCATGCGGAACTCGCGCTCGGCGCGGTCGAACTCGACGCCGATGGATTTCACCTCGCCCAGCACCACGCCGCGGAAGTCGACCGGCGCGCCCGGCGTGAGGCCGCGCAGCGACTGGTTGAAGTACATCAGCAGCGTCTGCGAGGGGCCGTCGGGCTCCTTCATGGCGGCGCTTTCGTCCTGCGCCAGCACGAAGGCGGTGTTCTCCTTGGCCAGCGGGCCCATGGCGTCGTCGGGCGCCTGGAAGGCGATGCCGCCGAGCAGGATGGTGGCCAGCGACTGCGTGCGCAGCGTGAAGCCGCTGGCGCTGAGCTGCGCGTCGATGCCGCTGGCCTGCCAGAAGCGCGTGTTCATGCCGACGAACTTGTCGTACGGCGCGTTCACGAACACCCGCAGCGTGACGCCGCGGCCGTCGCCGTCGAGCTCGTAGGCTGCGACCTGCCCGACCTTGATGCGCCGGAAGTACACGGGCGAGCCGACATCGAGCGAGCCCACGTCGCGCGCGCGCAGCAGGAACTGCTGGCCCGAGTCGCCGCGCGTGACGATGGGCGGGGCTTCGAGGCCGGTGAACTCGCCCGCGGTTTCCTTCTCGACGCCCGCGTCGGCGCCGATGTAGGCGCCCGACAGCAGCGTGCCCAGGCCCGAGATGCCCGAGGTGTCCAACCGCGGCCGCACCACCCAGAAGCGCGAGTCGGCCGAAGTGAAGCCCTCGGCGTCCTTGTTGAGCTGCACCAGCACGCGAACGTGCGAGCGGTCGCGCGCCAGCCGCAGGCTCTGCACCAGGCCGATCTGCACGTCCTTGTATTTCACGGCGGTCTTGCCGGCTTCGAGGCCCTCGGCCGTCTTGAAGGTGAGCACGATCTCGGGGCCGCGCTCCATGAGGATGCGGGCCACCAGCGTCACGCCGACCAGCGCGGCGACGATGGGAATCAGCCAGATCAGCGAGGGCAGCCATTCGCGGCGGCGCGCCACTTTCGGCTTCGGCAGCGCGGGCGGGGCCGGCGCTGCCGGACGGTCTTGCGGTTGCGTGTCTTCTTCACTCATGCGATTTTTTCTTCCCTGCTTTCAATCTGTCGTTCGTCCGTGTCTGCTTGCGGCACCGGGCCGTCCCACGTCAGGCGCGGGTCGAAGCTCAGCGAAGCCAGCATGGTCAGCACCACCACCGCGCCGAAGGCCGCGATGCCCACGCCCGCGGTGATGACCGCGAAGCCCTGGATCTGCACCAGCCCCGTCAAGAGCGACACCACGAACACGTCGAGCATCGACCAGCGTCCGATGATCTCGATGATGTGATACAGCTTGGCCCGCTCGCGCCGGCGCCAGTTGCTGCGCCGCTGTGCCAGCACCACAAGCAAGAGCAATACCGCCAGCTTGAACAGCGGCACCAGGAAGCTCGCGATGAACACGATGGCCGCCAGCCCCCAGGCGCCCGACACCCAGAAGTAGATGACGCCGCTCAAGATGGTGTCGTACTGCGCGCCGAACAGCGTGCGCGTAATCATCACCGGCAGCAGGTTGGCCGGGATGTACATGATGCAGGCCGCGATCAGGAAGGCCCAGGTGCGGTTCAGGCTCTGCGGCTTGCGCGTGTGCAGGTGCGTGCCGCAGCGGGCGCAGGCGTCGCCATCTTCTGCATCGCGCCAGACGGCGGTGCAGTGCGTGCAGACGTGCAGGCCGAGCGCGGCGGCCGTCGGCACCGGGTTCTCGTGGTCGTGCTCGTCGTCGGCCTGCGCCTCCCAGGGGCGTGCCGAGGCCAGGCGGGCGGGCAGCCCGCGCATGTTCATGCGCGCACCTCCGGCGCGGCTGCATCCTCTTCATCGGCCTTGCGGAAGGTCATCTCCCAGAACGCGCCGGGGTTGAACGACAGCACGGCCGTGAGCGTCACGGTGAGCGCCACGAAGGCCCACAGCGCGGGCCCCGGCACCACCGTCGCCATGCTCGACAGCTTGACGATCGCCACCAGCACGCCGAGCAGGAAGACCTCGATCATTCCCCAGGGCCGCAGCGACTGCATCATGCGCACCAGCACCGCGAAGCCCCAGGGCCGGTGCGCGCGGGCCAGCGGCACCAGCAGGTAGGCCAGGATGCACAGCTGCAGCAGCGGAAACAGGATGGTCGTGGCCAGCACCAGCAGCGCCACCGGCGACATGCCCTCGGCGCTCAGCACCACCACCGCGCCGGCCAGCGTGGTCTGGCTGCGCAGGCCCTGCAGCTCGATCTCGACGATGGGAAACAGGTTGGCGATGGCGAACATGATCAGGCTCGCGACCGTCAGCGGCAGGATGCGCCGCTGCTGCGCGCCCGGGTGCCGGTCGAGCTCGGTGCCGCAGCGCGGGCACTCGGCCACGTCGCGCGGCGCCAGCGGCGTGCGGGCGTAGACCGCGTCGCAGCCCGGACAGACCACGGTGTCAGGTACTTCCTTCATGAGGCCGTACCCTACCTTATTCAGGCATGCGGACTTGTCGTCTTCAGCCGCAGACTGCTGAAAACCGCCGCCACCGCCGCGCAGCCCGCTGCCAGCACCAGCGCCACCACCGGGCCATGCCCGCCGTGCGGGCTCCAGACGCTGAATACCGCCGCCAGCACCACGGCCCCGAGCGTCTGCCCCGTGAGCCGCGCCGTGCCGAGCATGCCGCTGGCCGCACCACTTCGGTGCGCCGGTGGCGAACTCACGATGGTGTGGTTGTTCGGCGACTGGAACAGGCCGAAGCCCAGGCCGCACAGCGCCATGCGCCAGGCGATGTCGGCATTGCCCGGGTGCGCCGGCAGCGCCGCCAGCAGCGCCAGGCCCGTGGCCAGCAGGCCCAGGCCGATGCCGCCCAGCAGCCCGTCGGGGTAGCGTCCGATGAGCCGCCCGGCGATGGGCGCCATCACCACGATGGCCAGCGGCCAGGCCGTGATCAGCAGGCCGGCCTCGATGTGGCTGCGGCCGTACACGTCGAGCAGCAAAAACGGCAGCGCGATGTAGGCCAGCATCTGCGCGCAGAACGCCGCCACCGAGGTTCCCATCGACAGCGCGAACACCGGGATGCGCAGCAGGTCGATGGGAAAGAGCGGCACCGCCTGCGTGCGCTGGCGCCGCAGGTAGACGAAGCCCACCGCCAGCCCGGCGCCCAGCGTGGCCCAGGCCGACCACGGCGTGCCCGTGGCCTGCACCCCACCCTCGCGCACGCCCAGGTGGTCCACGCCGAGGAAGACCAGCGAGAACATCAGCACGTTGAGCGTCACGTCGACCAGCGAAAAGCGCGCGCCTGCGGCCGGCGCCGAGCGGTTGAACGGCAGCGCCCGCATGCCCAGCGCGAAGGTGACGATGCCCAGCGGCACGTTGATCGCAAAGAGCCACGGCCACGACGCTACCGACAAGATCGCCGCCGCCACCGAAGGCCCGGCCACCGACGAGGTGGCCACCACCAGCGAATTGATGGCCATGCCCCGCCCCAGCTGCGCCGAGGGGAACGTGAGCCGCACCAGCGCCGCGTTGACGCTCATGATCCCCGCCGCGCCCAGCCCCTGGAGTGCGCGCGACGCGATCAGCGTGCCGAGCGAATTGGCGAAGGTCGCGGCCAGCGACGACACGGTGAACACCGCCATGCCCACCAGGTACACGCGCCGGTAGCCCACGAGGTCGCCCAGCGAGGCCAGCGGCAGCAGCATCACCAGCGTGGCGATCTGGTAGGCGTTGACCACCCAGATGGCCTGCGCCGGCGTGGCCTGCAGCTCGCGCGCGATGCCGGGCAGCGCCAGGTTGACGATGGTGCCGTCGAGCACCGAGACCGTGAGCCCGAGGATGATGACCAGCATCGCCCAGCCGCGCGCGGGCGCGGCCAGGCCGTCGAGCTGGGCCTGCGGGCCGTTGCCTGTCATGGCGACCGTCATGTCAGGCCTCCTGCGCCCTGCCCCCGGTCGGCTCCGAGCGCACACCGCCGAGCGTGAGCCAGGTCAGCACCAGCGCGATGAGCGCGCCGGCGGCCATGCCCGCCACCATCGGCAGCGGCCGGCCGTTGGAGAACAGGCCCACCACCGCCATCGCGAGCGCGCCGGTCAGCATCTGCAGCGTGCCCAGCAGCGCCGAGGCCGTGCCGGCGATGGCGCCGTGCATCTCGAGCGCCAGCACGCCGGTGGTCGGGATCACCAGGCCCATGAAGCCCGAGGCGATGAAGTACAGGACGATCAGCACCCACAGGTTGTCGCCGCCCATCGCGAAGTACACGAACATGGCGACCATCGCCACGCCGCAGCAGGCCACGCCGAACTTGACGAGGTTGACCAGCCCGTAGCGCTCGCCCAGCGAGCCCGTGAACTGCGAGGCCGCGATGAAGGCCGCCGCGTTCACGCCGAAGGCCACGCTGTACATCGCGGGCGACAGGCCGTAGTGGTCGATCATCACGAACGACGAATTGGCCAGGTAGGTGAAGAAGCCCGCCATCGCGAAGCTGCCGATGAACACCAGCCCGAGGTAATGCCAGTCGCGCAGCAGCAGCCAGTAGGCCGACAGCGCGCTGCCCAGGCTGCTTTCGACACGCTCGGAGGCCGGGCGCGTTTCGTCGAGCAGCTTGACCATCATGGCCAGGCCCGCCACCGCGGCGATGGTGACGGCCCAGAACACGCCGCGCCAGCCGGTGAAGGCGATGACCAGGCTGCCCGCGAGCGGCGCCAGGATCGGCGACACGCTGAACACCAGCATCAGCAGCGACATCAGCCGCGCGGCGTCGGTGCCGGTGTGCAGGTCGCGCACCACGGCGCGCGGAATCGCCATGCCGGCGGCCGCGCCCAGGCCCTGCACGAAGCGCAGCGCGATCAGGGTCTGGATGTCGGTCGCCAGCGCGCAGCCCACACTGGCCAGCGCGAACAGCACCAGCCCGGCATACAGCGGCGGCTTGCGCCCGACCATGTCGGAGATCGGGCCGTAGAGCAGCTGGCCCGCGCCGAGCGACAGGAAGAAGGCGGTGAGGCTCATCTGCACCGCGCCGATGTCCGCATGCAGGCTTTGCCCGATGGCGGGCAAGGCCGGGAGGTACATGTCGATCGCGAAAGGCCCGATGGCGGAGAGCAGGCCCAGCAGCAGGGCCATCTTGAAGAACGGAGAAGAACGCATTGGGTCGATTGTGGCGAAGGCTCGCAATCGGTGCAGGCGTGGGGTCGGCGGCTTTCGCCGCTAGTGCATTCGTTCTACCGGACGGTACGCCGCGCCCGCTCAGTACAGCGTGGCCTGCTGCCGCGTGGGCAGTTCGCGGTCGTAGGTGACGCCGTCGAAGGCCGCATCGGTCAGCGCCGAAAGGATGGCACCTGGCGTCGGCACGGTGCGCGGCGCGTCCGGCGGCACCGGCGCCCAGAGCTTGGAACGCTGGATGGCGCGGGAGCACTGGAAGAACACGGTCTCGACACTGATCTCGATCACACACTGCGGCGCACGCCCTTCCACCGCGAAGCGCGCGAGCAGCTCGGGCGCCACGCTGATGCGTGCGCGTCCGTTCACGCGCAGAGTCTCGCCCACGCCCGGAATCAGGAACAGCAAGGCCACGCGCGGGTCGGCCACGATGTTGCGCAGGCTGTCGATGCGGTTGTTGCCGCGCCGCTCGGGCAGCAGCAAGGTCTTCTCGTCCTGCACCGCGACGAAGCCCGGGGCGTCGCCGCGCGGCGAGGCGTCGAGCCCGCCGGGGCCGGTGGTCGCGAGCACCGCGAACGGCGACGCGGCGATCAGCGCCTGGTAGCTCGGGTGCAGGTACGGCACTTCCTTCTTGAGCGAGGCTTCGCCCGGCTGGCCGAACAGGGCGTCGAGTTGGGCGACGGTGTCGATGGTGGTCATGGGGCGATGTTCTCCTGGATCGGGGTGGATGGCGATGCGCGCCGGACACAGGCCAGCGCCGCCACCGCCAGCAACAGCGCGGCACTACCGTAGATCCACGGCGGCGAAGCGATCGGCAGCAGCACGCCGGCCAGCAAGGGCCCAGCGCCCGCGCCGATGTCGCGCCAGACCGCGCGGGCCGCGAGCGCCCGCACGCGCTCCGGCCCCGGTGTGCGACGCGCCACGATGGGCGGCAGCAGCGGCAGCTGCAGCGCGCGCAGCACCACGATCAGCGCCGCGCAGCTCCACAGCCAGCCCAGGCCGAAGCCCACGAGCGCGAGCGACGTCACCAGCGACAGGCTCACGAGCAGGCGCTCGGCGCCGAAGTGCTCCGCCATGCGCCCGCCCACCGGCCCGAGGAAGATTTCCGCAAGGTAGCGCAGCGCCATCAGCACGCCGGCCACGATCACCGCGCCGCCGGGCAGCAGGTCCTTGCCGAGGTACGACAGGCCCACGATGAACAGGCCGTCGAGCGCCAGCCCTTCCATGAAGGACCAGCCGTCCAGCGCGTTCGGCCGCGAGAAGCGCCGGGTCGGCGCGGCACTGTGGTGCGGCTTCGACGGCAGCCGCCGCGTGACGAACAGCGCGAGCAACGACACCACCGCCAGCACGCCGAAGATCGCGCGCGGCCCGACCGTGTACGCCAGCAGCGCACCGAGCGGCAGCGCAAGCACCGGCCCGGTCGCGATGAAGGCGCGCGAACGCCCGCTGCGCCGCGCGGCACCGAGCGGGTCGGCCGTGGCCAGGGCCTGCGTCGACAGGTTGAGCGCCGCGAAGCACAGGCCCCAGGTCAGCCGCAGCGGCAGCAGCGCCCAGAAACCCGAGAGCGTGGCATAGCCCAGCCCGCAGCAGGCGGCGGCCACCACGGCCAGCGTGCAGCTCGCCCGGTCGCCATGGCGCGCATAGAAACGCGCCACCCAGCCGTAGCCCGCGATGCGCACCAGCCGGTTGGCCGCCAGCAGCAAGCCGACCTCGGCCAGCGAGACGCCGAACTGCGACGCGTACATGGGCAGCAGCAGGTAGAGCACCACGTCGGCCGGCAACGACAGGCCGAGCGCCATGGCGGCGTGGCGGGAATCCAGGTCGGTGGAACGGACGGGAACGGCGGGAGAAAGCGGTGGTGCGGCGGACATCGAGCCCGTATCGTGCCCGCTCGCGCTGCCCGCCGACAAACGACATTCCCGCGCGGCATGCGTGAGAAAATCGCACGCATGCCGCTTCGCGAACCGCCCCTCCATGCCGTGCGCGCCTTCGTGGCGGCGGCCCGCCACCTGAGCTTCACGCGTGCCGCGGTCGAACTGCACGTGACGCACAGCGCGGTGAGCCGGCAGATCAAGAGCCTCGAGGCCTGCCTGGGCGTGGCGCTGTTCGAACGCCGCATCCGGCAGGTCACGCTGACGCCCGAAGGCCAGCAGTTCTTCGCGGAGACCGAGCCCGCGCTCGCGCAGATCCACGCAGCGGCCCGCGCGCTGCAGCTGCAGGGCCCGGCGCGCGCGGTGCGCATCAACGTGCGGCCGTCGTTCGCGGTGCGCTGGCTCATTCCCCGGCTGCCGTCGTTCGTGGAACGCCATCCCGATATCGAGCCGCAGGTCGTCACCAGCACCGTCATGCCCGAGCAAGCCACGGACAGCTTCGACATCGCCGTGCGCCGCGGCCTCGAGGGCTGGCCGTTGTCGATCCAGGTGCGGCCTTTCCTTGAAGACGAAGTGCTGGTGGTCGGCGCGCCGGCGCTGTTCAAGGCGCAGCCGCTGCCCGACCTGCGCGCCCTCGCCTCGCATGTGCTGCTGTCAGCGCGCACGCGCAAGGACGACTGGGACGACTGGAAGAAGCAGGTCGGCGCACCGCGCGCGCGGCCGGCTGGGCGGCTGCAGTTCGATCACCTGCACTTCGTGCTGCAGGCCGCGGTCGACGGCCTGGGCATCGCGCTGGCGCCGACCTCGCTGGTGGCGCACGACCTGGCGTCGGGGCGGCTGCAGTCGCCGCTGCCTGCGTTGCGGATGACGCTGGAGCGCTACTACTACGGCCTCGCGCCCGATGCGGCGCCCGAGGCAGTGTGCGTGGCCGAGTGGTTCGAGCAGATGAACGCGGGCTGAGGCTTCCACGTCCGTAAACGGCCAGCGGCAGACGGGCGCGGCCCCGAGGATGCGGTCTTTCTCTTCGTGTGCCGCCCCATGCCCTCGCCTCTACCCCGTTCCTTCTCCCGCCTTGCCTGGGCCAATCTTGCGGCGCAGTCCGCCGAACAACTGAGCCTCGCGGCCGTGCCGCTGGTGGCCGTGCTCGCGCTCGGCGCCGGGCCGGGCGAGATCGGCTTTCTCGCGGCGGTGCAGACGCTGCCCTTCCTGCTGGTCTCGCTGCCGATGGGCCTGCTCGCGGACCGCATGTCGCGCCGCCGGTTGATGGTCTGGGCCGAGGGGCTGCGCGCCGTGTCGCTGCTGGCCTTGCTCGGCATGGTGCTGTCGTCGACGCTGGGCATCGGCGGGCTGGCCGTGCTCGGGTTCCTTGGCGCGGTCGGCACCGTGGGCTTCAGCGTCGCGGCGCCCGCACTGGTGCCGGCCCTCGTGCCGCGTGACGCGCTGGCGCGCGCCAACGGGCGGCTGGAGTTGGCGCGCAGTGCCGCCTTTACGGCCGGGCCCGCGCTCGCAGGCGCGCTGGTCGCTTGGGCTGGTGCATCGTCGGCCTTCGTGCTGGCGGCGGTGCTGTCGGTGGCGGCCGTGGGCCTGTTGTTGCGCCTGAACGAAGCGCCCCGCCCCGCGGCTACGTCGCGCCATCCGCTGCGCGACGTGCACGATGGTGCGCGCTTCGTCTGGCAACACGCGTTCCTGCGGCCGATGCTGATGACCGGTGCGGTCTTCAACATCTCGTGGTTCGTGCTGCAGGCGGGCTATGTGCCCTATGCCGTGCGCGTGCTGGGCCTCGGCGCGCAGGCCGTGGGCTTCACGCTCGCGATGTACGGTGCAGGCATGGTGGTCGGTGCGCTGCTGACCTCGCGCGTGACGGCGCGGCTGCCGTTTGGCCGTGCGATCCAGGTCGGGCCGGCGGTGGCGGTCGCCGCGGCCGCGACGATGGCGGCCACGCTCGTCGTGCCGACCGCCTCGCTGGCCGCGCTTTCATTCTTCTTGTTCGGCGCGGGGCCGATGGTCTGGGTCATCACCTCGACCACGCTGCGCCAGAGCGTGACGGCCTCGGCGATGCTGGGCCGCGTGTCGGCGGTGTTCCTCACGGTGAATGCGGGTGCGCGCCCGGTCGGTGCAGCGCTCGGCGGCCTGGTCGGCGCCTTGTGGGGCGAGCCGGCCTGCCTGCTGCTGGCGCTCGCGGGCTTCGCGTTGCAGGCCGTGATCATCTTCGGTTCGCGCATCGCGGGGCTGCAGCAGTTGCCGGTGCCTGCGGCCTGAGCACGCCAGCTCAGAACAGCGAGCGCGTTCCGCTCGGCGTTGCGCCTTCGATGTCGAGCATGCGCAGCTTGGTCAACGCACCGCCGCCCGCCGAGAAGCCGCCCGGCTTGTTGCCCGCGGCCAGCACGCGGTGGCACGGCACGACCGGCGCGAAGGGGTTGTGGCCCATGGCCTGGCCGACCGCGCGCGACAGGCCCTTGTCGCCGAGCTCTTCGGCCACCTCGCCGTAGGTGCGCGTCTGCCCCGGCGGAATGCGCCGCGCGATCGCATAGACGCGCTGGTGGAATTCGGACACGCCGCGCATGTCGAGCTCGATGTCGCACAGATCGTCGGTCGCGCCTTCGAGCAGCGCCTGCACACCCGTGATGGCGTGCTGCGCGCGTGGCGACGGCGGAGCTTCCTGCAGGTCAGGAAAGCGCCGACGCATGCGCGCACGCGTCGCGGTCTCGCCCCGCTCTTCGGGCAGCTGCACACCGACCAGCCCCTGCGGCCCCCAGGCCAGCGCGCAGACGCCGATGGCGGTCGGGAACAAGGCAAAGCCGGATTCGGAAGGGGATGCGGCAGTCATCGGAGCATTGTGATTCAAGGTTGAAAAACGACGCGCGGACACGGGCGCGAAGCCCACTTCCGCAGAAGAGAAAAAGTACCAGCCAAACACCCCGAAATACCAGACTTTCATTCGGCGCTTCGAGGCATTTCCGCTCATCCTTTCGAACGCGCCGAACGTCGGCAAGCCGTTGTCGGACATGTGCATCGGCCCCTAGTCTCGCGCCCAGAAGTTGTCGGCTGAAATTCCAAAACAACAGGGAGACACATGCACATGAGGCCACGCGATTCTTCGCGGCCGGCGCGGCTGCGCGACCAGCGCGGACTGACGGCCATCGAGCTGATGGTCACGCTGGCGATCCTCGCGATCCTGATCGGCATCGCGGCGCCTTCGATGACGCGCTTCATCGTGCAATGGCGGCTGTCCAACGCCGTCAACGCCGTGACCGGTTCGTTGCGCACCGCACGCACCGAAGCCATCGCCCGCGCAAGACCCGTCGTCGTCTGCCAATTGCGCGCAGGCACCGAGGTCGAGTGCGAAACCGGCTCGGGCGGCAGCGATTTCGCGGCCGGCTGGATCGTCTTCGCCAAGAACGACCGCGACGGCGACTTCGCCTATTCCGAGTCCACAGACGAAGTGCTGTTGCGACAGGACGCACTGCCTAGCATCGCGAAGATTGCCCTGGGCAAAGCCGGCCGCTTTGTCTTCCTGCCCAATGGTCTGGTGAGCTCGGGGAGCAACAGCATCACGGTCGAGGCCCCCGGTTTCGAAACAGCCAGTACCACCCCATGGGCACGCAAGACGCTGTGCATCAGCAAGCCCGGGCGCATCCGCTACGCCGCGGATGGCGAAGATTGTTCGGGCAACGACGAATGAAGCGCCCCACACAACAGCGCGGTGCCACCCTCATCGAGGTGCTGGTCGCCATCGTCATCCTGGCCATCGGCCTGTTCGGCATGGCCGGCCTCACCTCGGCGGCCCTCAAGTACAACCAGTTCTCGCGCATGCGCGCCACGGGCCTGAGCCTGGTGAACGACTACGCGGAACGCGCCCGCGCCAACCTCGCCGGCTTTGCCGGCTACACCCACGCCAAGGCCTACAACGCCAGCACGCGCGAGGCTGCCTCCACGGACCCCACGCCGCCGCCCGCCGCGTGCGAGGTCGACACCTCCGTTCCCGACAGGCCGGTCAACACCTGTGGCGCGGCCATTGCCGCCTACGACCTCGCGCAGTGGCTCACGAATGTCGGGAACCGGCTGCCCGGCGGCACGGCCTACGTCACGACGGAACTGGTCGACGCGGCCTCCGGCGTGAACGGCCTGCCGGCCACGCGCGTGCTGAACATCTGGCTGATCTGGCGCGCCATCGCGGAGGACACGGGCTTCGCGCTGCACCAGACCTGCCCCATCGCCGGCGCCAACATCGCGGCCCCGACAGAGGTGAACTGCATGTACTTCCGGGTCACGCTGTGAGCACCGTCTTCACTGCACTCCCACGCACGCGCAACGCGGCCCGCGGCTTCACGCTGATCGAGCTGATGATCTCGCTGACGATCGGGCTGGTGATCCTGGCCGCCGCCCTGTCCACGTTCTCGACCTCCAGCCGCAGCAGCCAGCTGTCGCAGGCCGAGACGCAGTTGAACGAGGACGGCATCCTCGCGCTCAACCTGATCCAGCAGCAGCTCAAGCAGGCCGGCTATTCGCAGCAGCTCATCCCGAGCAACGGCGCCACGGTGATGGGCAACTACGCCGGCCCCGCCGTGCGCGGATGCACCGGTGGATTCACCGACGCCGCAGCCGCCTTCGACAAGCTGTCGTGCACGGGCAAAGGCAGCGACGCCATCGCCATCCGCTACGAAGCCACCACCGACAACACCATGCCCACGGGCACCGACGCCAAGCTGGCGAGGAACTGCCTGGGCAACGGCATCAACGCCCTCACGCCGTCGCAGGTGAACCCGCCGCCCACGCCGCCCCCCGGCGCGCCCCCCGGCGCGCCCCCACCCGCCAACTACGCACTGGCCGACAACCGCTATCTGGTGACAGACGCGAGCACGGCGCCGATGCTGTCCTGCCGCGGCATGGAAAAGCGCGACGCCGTCAACGCCATCGGCCCCTCGCAACCGCTGCTCGCCAACGTCGAGAGCATGCGCATTCTGTACGGCGTGGCCAGCCGTCCCAGCATCGAACTGGCGGCCACCTACGACCCGCTGCGACACCAGATCGTCAAGTACCTCGATGCCGCGGGTGTCGATGCCCTGCCCGGCAGCGGCGTCCTTGCCGATCTCGCCGAAGACCGCTGGAGCCGCGTGCTGAGCGTGCGCGTGTGCCTGCAGATGCGCAGCGACCGGCCGGTGCGCGACGTGCCCGACGGTGGCCTTGCCTACAAGCGATGCGACAACACCGACCGCACCAGCACCGACGGCTACCTGCGCAGGACCTTCACCACCACGGTGCTGCTGCGCAACCGCCTGATCACCCCATGAACACGAAGCCATCCCCTCTTCCGCGCCGCGTCGCCGGCCGTGCGTACGAACGCGGCGTGGTCCTGATCGTCACGCTGGTCCTGGTCGTGATCCTGTCGCTGGTCGGCACCTTCGCGATCCGCAATGCCACGCAGAGCGAGCGCAGCGTGAACGGCATCCGATCAGCCGAAGTGGCCCGCGAGGCCGCGGAGACCGCGCTGCGCTTTTGCGAACAGGTGGCCATCTTCGACGGCGACGACAAGGACTACACCGACTACGCCTCCGTCGGCATGCGCACCCGGAGCATCACGACCCCCATCGGCTCGGAGTTCGACGAAACCGCGGCATGGCGCAAGAAGGCCAGCTGGGTCGGCAACGGCGCAATCGTCGTTCCGAAGGCCTACGTCAACAAGAAGCCCACCGGCACCGCGGTCGACGCGACGCCCCTGGAGATCGAACCGCGCTGCCTCATCCAGAAGATCGCCACCACCTCGACGCCCAAGCTGACCGGCTACCTGATCACCGCCCGGGGCTTTGCCAACAACGCCAGGTTCGAGACGTCGACCGGCGTCGCCACCCAGGGCGCCGAAGCCTGGCTGCAGTCCGTGCTGACGCGCGACAAATGACTTCATGACCTTCATCGCCATGACACGCCTGCCTTCTGCTTTTTCGCGCTCCCGCCGCGGCTTCACGCTGATCGAAGTCATGGTCGTCGTCGCGATCGTCGCCATCCTGGCCGCCATCGCGCTGCCGAACTACCAGGAGCACGTGCGCCGCTCCAAGCGCGCCGAAGCCCAGGGCATCCTGATGGAGGCCGCGCAGTTCATGCAGCGCTACTACTCGGCGAACGACCGCTACACCGCTGCCGCGGGTGATGCCGGCGAGGAGACCGAGCAGAAGAAAGGCGCAGAGAGCCTGTTGCCCAAGGCCTTGCAGCAGTCGCCGAAGTCCGGCGCCGCCAACTACACCATCGCCGTCTTCGCGCGCGACACCCCACCCAGCTACATCCTCAAGGCCACCCGCACCGGCAGCATGACCGGCGACCGCTGCGGCACGCTGACCTTGAGCGGCCTGGGTGTGAAGGACATGGATGACGAGGTCACGGGACTGCTGACGAAGGAGTGCTGGCGATGAATCTCGCACGCCGTCCTCAGCGCCCCACTTTCAACCGCAGGGAAAACCGCATGACCGCCACGCGCCCGCTTCTTGTTCCGGCACCCGCCAAGGCTGCACGCATGCGGCGAGCCTTCGTCAGTCTCGCTGCCGCGTGGAGCGCGGCGCTTCTTCCCGTCGGCGACGCGCTGGCCGCCACGACGCCGAGCCAGACCCCGCTGTACAACGCCGTGCCGGGTGCCAAGCCCAACCTGATGTTCGTTTTGGACAACTCCGGGTCAATGGACGACGAGATGCAGGACGGGTATGCGGTCAACGACCAGTGCAAGGGAGCAGAGAAGAATTGCGAGGGCAAGTTCGGGTGGTATTCGATGCGGTCCAGCAACATCAACACCCAGTACTACAACCCGGCGATCACCTATAGCGCCAGAGTCGATGCGACCGGAAAGGAAAAGCCCAACCCGGTTTCTTTCGTGGACAACCAATCGTCCACCGACAGAAGGCCCTTGCACGAAGCGGGGATGACGACAAGCACCAAGAAGTTCATCTACGTTCTGTGCAAGAACAACGACTGTTCCAGCGAGGCCAATCGAACAGTTGGCACCATCGGGGCGCTCGATGTCGGCAATGTCCCCTTGCCACCCGGACACAGGCGAACCGACTGCGGGAGCGCCAACGAATGCACCGCGGCGTTGGAGCGCAAGAACATCGCGAACTGGTACATGTGGTACCGCAACCGCGCACTCGCCGTCAGCACCGCGCTGGGCCTGGCGATGCAGAGCTACGACAACAAGTTCAGGGTCGGGTACGTTCAATACAACCAAAGCGTGGCGGAAGTAGATCCGAGAAACCCGGCCAAACCCGCCGAGCACATCGTCAGCGGCGTCAACTACTTCAAGGACGAGTCCACCGCTTCGGGACAGAAATGGAAGTCCAGGTTCTATAGCTGGATCTACGACATCGTCCCCAACGGAGGAACGCCGAGCCACAACGCCCTGAGACTCGCCGCCGACTATTACGCCGGCAAGGAGACCGCGACCTATGCGACCTCCTCGCTGACCCACCCCTGGAAGAACGATCCGAACGACGTGACGAGCGGCGAATTGAGCTGCAGACGCGCTTACGCCATCGTGCTGTCCGATGGCGCCTGGAACTCGGGCACGGCACAAGACATCGACACGCGCTACACAGCCACGACCGCCAGCACCAACTACGACGGCAAGCCTTCCGGCAGTGCAGCGAAATTCAAATACGACCCCAAGGGCGCTCCTGCCCACGACAGCCTGGACCTGCCCCAAAGGTTGAGCGCCAGAAACCTCTACATCCCCTACAGCGATGGCGGCACCAGCAGCAACGGTTTCGCCGACCTCACGGCCCGCTACTTCTGGCACACGGATTTCTCCAACACCCTGTCCAACGACGTGCCACCCGTGGAGGGCCAGCACAACCCCACCTTCTGGCAGAACATGACCACGTACACCATCGGCTGGGGCCTCACGCCCTCGGGCGACTCACCCCTCAAGAAAGGGCTGACGTGGGCGCAGATCGAGAAGTACAACAGCGACTGGCTCGCCGGCAATCCGGCCACGCCGCCGCAGTGGGCAACCGGCAACCTGAACCTCGACGGATCGGACGCGGGCGACGCCCGGCGCGTCGACGACTTCATCCGTGCCGGCTTCACCGGCGGCGGCCGTGCCTACAGCGTGTACTCGGGCGAGGACGTGCGCCGCGCGCTCGACAACGCCTTGAGCAGCATGGTCGGCTCCGGCAACGACGCCGGCGTGGCCGTATCGGGCAACAGCAACGAGTTCCAGACGCTGCAGGGCCAGTACAAGTACACGACCGAATACCAGACAGCCGACAACAGCGGCGACATCAAGGCCTTCGCGCTGAATGCCGACGGCGCCAACGCTGTCTTCGACGATGCAGGAAAGCCGAAGCCGGCCTGGTCTGCCAATGCCAGGATGCCGGCCGTGGACAAGCGCACGATCCTTGCCCTCTCGAACTACGACCCCAACGCCCCCGGGAGCGCCCAGCGCACGGCGCTCACCTACGGCACCCGGCTGAGCGACCTGCCGAACGATCTCCAGGCCCTGCTGAATGCCGACAAGCAGCAGTCCACCGACGAACGCTTTGTCCGCTACCTGCTGGGCGAGGACCCGCAGAAGGATGTCGGCGGCACGGTCTACCGGCTGCGCAGGCAGCCCATCGGCGCCTCGGTCAACTCACCGCCGGTGTTCGTGGGGGGACGCTTCGACATGGGCTACGGCACCTTCGGCGCGGTCGACGGCAAGGACACCTATGCCGACTACAAGGCGCTCAAGACCACGCGCCCTCCCACCATCTTCGCGGCCACCAACAACGGCAAGGTCCATGTGCTGAACGCCGGCAGGAGCGACGCTGCAGGCAGCGAGCTGGCCGCGTTCATGCCCAAGGGCGCCATGGCCTCGCAGATCGACCTCGCCGGCGCGAACTTCCGCTTTCGCTACACGCTCGACGGCCCGCTGGTCGAGCAGGATGTGTACGACAGGAACGGCCAGACCCCGGCCGGCGAAAAGAACACCTGGCGCCAGCTGGTGCTGGGCACGGGCGGACGCGCGGGCCCTTTCATGTACGGACTGGAATCGCCGTTGAACAACGCCGACCGGACCCCGGGCAAGGAACACTTCCTCTGGGAAGTGAACAACAAGCACAAGGACTATCCCCACCTGGGCCATGTGACCAACAACCCCGCCGCGGGCCAGCTGGACGACGGCACCTGGGTGATGCTGACCGGCAACGGCCACTACCCCGAAACGCAGAAGGTCGGGCTGTACGTGGTGGAGGCGCTCACCGGCAAGCTCAAGCAGTTCATTCAACTCCCCACGGGCTATGGCGGCGAGGTCAGCGGCGGCAACCGCGGCCTGGGTGGCGTGGTCGCGGTGCGGGACAGCACCCGCCGCATCGTGGCAGCCTACGCCGGCGACGCCAACGGCAACCTGTGGCGCTTCGAACTGCGAAGCGCGAAGTTCGCGGCCTCCGTTCCCAGGCGGCTGTTCACCACGCCACAGGGCAGAAAGCAGCCCATCTATGCCGCGCCGACCTGGCAGGTCCACCCGGGCGACGGAAGCACCTGCACCTACAGCGCCACCTCGCAGTGCGGCGCCATCGTGGTGATCGGCACGGGCATCCTGCTCGACGAAGACGACCTGGCCATGCCAGCCACGAAGCAGGCCCTCTACGGCCTCTGGGACCAGACCCCGATCGGAGGCGACGACAAGGCCGGCGCCGTCGCGCTCAGCACCTCGAACCTCGTGACGCAAACCATCATTCCTGTGGCGAAGACCGGCGCCGGCATCGAGGAGGGAAAGGACTTCTACCAGCTCAGCACGAATGCCGTCGATTGGAAAACCAAGAAGGGATGGCAACTGAACCTCGGCACCATCACCCACCCCGGCGCGATGGCCAACGGCGAGCGCGTGGTCGGCGACCTCGCCAACCTGGGCAGCAGCGTGATCGTCTCGTCCTTCCTGCCGGAGGACAAGAAACAGGGCATCGAGTCCTGCACGGCCACGGGCAGCCTGCCCAACATCATCTATGTGCTCGACGCCCTCACCGGCAAGAACAAGAACTCCTTCGACATGGATGGCAACGGCAGCTTCGACGCGTATTCGGTCGTCTCGATCCCTAGCGGCGGCTTCACGCGCGGCAACGTGAACTCGCGCAACATGGTCGGCCAGCCCAACGAAGGCCAGCCGGACGGCAAGCCCAGGAGCAGCTGCACCAACGAAACCGGCTTTCTCACCGGCGTGGGCGGCACGCAGAAAGCCGGTGACGGCTGCCCGGACTCCCGCACCTGGCGCCGCAGCTGGCGCCAGGTGGTCTCGCCACCCTTCTGAGTTCCGAAAGAGAAAGCCGCAGCCGCCTCAGAGCATCATGTGCCGCGCCAGCAGCACCGCCACATGCACCGCCTCGCGCTGCGCCCCGTCGCCGATCTGGTGCCTGCAACTCGTGCCGTCGGCCACCACGATCGCATTGGGCTTGGCGCGGATGGCGGGCAGCAGGCTCGCCTCGGCCATCTGCATCGACACCTCGAAGTGGCTCGCCTCGTAGCCGAAGCTGCCGGCCATGCCGCAGCATGAGCTTTCGATCAGTTCGGGCTCGGCACCGGGAATCAGCTTCAGCACCTCCATGATCGGGCTCACCGCGCCGAAGGCCTTCTGGTGGCAGTGGCCGTGCAGCAGGATCGGTGCGGTGGCCGGCTTCAGTGCGAGTTCGAAGCGGCCGGCCTTGCGTTCGCGGGCGATGAACTCTTCGAACAGCAGCGCCTGCTTCGCGACGGCCTGCGCCTTGTCGCCGAAGCCCATCACCAGCGTTTCGTCGCGCAGCGTGAGCAGGCACGAGGGCTCGAGCCCGACGATGGGAACGCCGGCCTGCGCCAGCGGCAGCAGCGCGTCGATCAGCGCCCCGGCGCGCACCTTGGCCTCGTCCACCATGCCGCTGGCCAGGAAGGTCCGGCCGCAGCAGTGGTGCCCGCCGCCCTTCTCCACCGTGTGCAGCGCATAGCCCGCGGCGTGCAGCACGCGCGCCGCCGCAAAGACGTTCTCGCTTTCGAAGGTGCCGTTGAAGGTGTCGACGAACAGCACGGCGACCTTCTCGCCGCGCGCTGCGGCAGCCAGCACCGAGGCCTGATCGGAAAACAGGCCGGCCGCCACCGCGTCCTTCGCCCGCCAGAAGGTGTCGGTGCGCCACTCGGGCAGTGAGCGCTTGGCCGAAAAGCCCAGCATCTTCTCGCCCAGCCATGCCGCGCCCGGCACGCGGTTGCGCAGGTTCAGCAGCCAGGGCATGCGGCTGGCGCGGTGCGCGTAGTCGGGCATGTAGGCGACCAGCCTGTCTTTCAGCGTGTGGCCGTGGCGCTTCTTGTAGTGGTCGAGAAACTCGACCTTCATCTTCGCCATGTCGACGCCCGTCGGGCAGTCGCGCTTGCAGCCTTTGCAGCCCACGCACAGGTCCATGGTCTCGTGCATGGCCTCGCTGGTGAAGGCGTCGGCGCCGAGCTGGCCCGACAGCGCCAGGCGCAGCGTGTTGGCGCGCCCGCGCGTCAGGTGCTGCTCGTCGCGCGTCACGCGGTAGCTGGGGCACATGGTGCCGGCGTCGAACTTGCGGCAATGGCCGTTGTTGTTGCACATCTCCACGGCCTTGGCGAGGCCGCCGGTGCTGTCGCCGCCCGTGCCGGGCGCGGTGGTCACCTCGGTCACGGGGTCGGCGTTGACGTTCCATCCCGACCAGTCGAGCACGGGCTTGAGCTCGATGCGGCGGTACGGCTTCGGTGCCGTCGGCGGCGCAAAGCGGAACAGCGCGCCGTCGTCCATGCGCGGCGGGTCGATGATCTTGCCGGGGTTGAACAGGCCGATCGGATCGAGCTGCTGCTTGATCGCGCGAAAAGCCTCGTTGATCACCGGTCCGAACTGCCATTCGATCCATTCGCCGCGGCACAGGCCGTCGCCGTGCTCGCCGCTGAAGGCGCCCTTGTACTTGCGCACCAGCGCGCTGGCTTCTTCGGCAATGGCGCGCATCTTGGCCGCGCCGTCGGCGCGCATGTCGAGAATGGGCCGCACATGCAACGTGCCGACCGAGGCATGCGCGTACCAGGTGCCACGGCTGCCGTACTTCGCGAACACCTCTGTCAGCGCGTCGGTGTATTCGGCCAGGTGTTCGAGCGGCACCGCGCAGTCCTCGATGAAGCTCACGGGCTTGCCGTCGCCCTTGAGGCTCATCATGATGTTGAGGCCGGCCTTGCGCACTTCCCACAGGTTCTTCTGCCGACCGTCGTCGGGCATCTCGACCACGCTGCCGGGCAGGCCGAGGTCGCCCATCAGCTCGACCAGCTGCTTCAGCTGCGGCAGCAGCGCGGCCTTGTCGGCGCCCGAGAACTCGACCAGCAGGATGGCGGCGGGCTTGCCGATCAGCGCCGTTTCCACGGTCGGCTTGAACGCAGGGTTGGCCAGGCTCAGCTCGATCATCGTGCGGTCGACCAGCTCCACCGCCGTCGGCCCGAGCTTCACGATGTGCTGCGCTGCGTCCATGGCCGCATGGAAGGTCGGGAAGTTCACGATGCCCAGCACCTTGGCGCGCGGCAGCGGCGCCAGCTTGAGCTTTAGGCTGCGCGTGTAGGCCAGCGTGCCCTCGGCGCCGATCAGCAGGTGCGCGAGGTTCACGCTGCCGTCGGCCGTGTACGGCTTCTCGCTCTGGTTGTCGAAGATGTCGAGGTTGTAGCCCGCCACGCGGCGCATCACCTTGGGCCAGTGCTGCGCCATGGCGTCGCGGTGCTCTTGTGCCAGCCCGTGCACGAACTGCGCTATGCCGGCCGCGCGCGCACCGAGCGTGCCCAGCGGACCAAATTCGACCAGCTCGCCACTCGACAGCCACGCGCTCGCACCGAGCACGTTGTGCACCATGTTCCCGTAGGCGATGGAGCGCGAGCCGCAGGAGTTGTTGCCCGCCATGCCGCCCAGCGTGGCCTGCGCGCTGGTCGACACATCGACCGGGTACCACAGCCCATGCGGCTTGAGCTGCGCGTTCAGGTGGTCGAGCACCAGGCCGGGCTCGACCGTGGCGGTGCCCTCTTCCACGTTCACCTCGAGCACCTTGCGAAAGTGCTTGCTGTTGTCGATCACCAGCGCCGCGCCCGTGGTCTGGCCGCACTGGCTGGTGCCACCGCCGCGTGCCAGCACCGGCACCTTCAGGTCGCGCGCGATGTCGATGGCGGTGGCGATGTCGCGCTCGTTCGTGGGCACGAAGGCGCCGACCGGCGTGATCTGGTAGATCGACGCGTCGGTGGCGTAGCGCCCGCGCGAGCCGTCGTCGAACAGCACCTCGCCCTGCGTGTCGGTGCGCAGCCGGCGCGCCAGCAGTTCGCAGGTGTCGTTGGGCGGAAGAACGGTTCCGGCTGGCTGCATGTGGCTGGCGGGATCGATGCGCATGGTGGGGTGTCAGCTCGCTTTGTTGGTGGTGCTCTTGCTCTTGGCTTGCGGGTAGATCTGCCCGGCGCGCAGCAGCTCCAGCACGGTGTCGCGCTTGCGCAGCACGTGCGCCGTGAGCACCTTGCGCATGGCCTGCGCGTCGCGCGCGGCCAGCGCCTGCACCATCTGCTCGTGCTCCTCGACCGCGTGCTTCCACTTGGTCTCGTCCTGGTTGGTGCGAAAGCGCAGCGACTGCACGCGGGCGTTGATCGAGCGGTAGGTGTTCGACAGCACCGGGTTCGCCGCCGCGTCGTTGATGGCCGTGTGGATGCGCGCGTTCAGGCGGTAGTAGCCCGACAGGTCGCGCCGCGCGAAGCAGGCCATCATTTCGTAGTGCAGCGCGCGCACCTCGGCCAGTTCCTCGTCGGTGATGCGCTTGGCCGCCAGCTCGCCCGACATGCCCTCGAGCATCGCCAGCACCTCGAAGGTGTTGAGCACGTCGGCCTCGGTGAGCTTCACCGCCACCGCGCCGCGATTGGGCAGCAGGTCGACCAGCCCCTCGGCCGCCAGCAACTTGATGGCCTCGCGCAGCGGCGTGCGCGACACGTTCAGCTGCAGGCACAGCTCGCGTTCGTTGAGCTTGGCGCCGGGCGCGATGCGCCCCTCCACCAGCATGGTGCGCAGGCGCGACGCCACCTGGTCATGCAAGGCCAGCCTGGAGATTTCGATGATTTCAGCGGTCATATGGGGTTCCCTTGTCTGCATTTTGAATGCAAAAAATAGCCGGTACAACCAAGGTTGATAGGTATAAACCAGCATACATAAATGCATTTTGAATGCAAAACTGAGCGCACAAGGAGAGCCCATGCTGCAACTCGACATCCACCCCACCGGCCGTCACTTTCTCCAGATTCCCGGCCCCAGCCCGGTCCCCGACCGCATCCTGCGGGCCATGAGCCTGCCCACCATCGACCACCGCGGGCCCGAGTTCGGCACGCTCGGTTTGAAGGTGCTCGGCGGCATCAAGGAGATCTTCAAGACGAAGCACCCGGTCGCGATCTACCCCGCCTCCGGCACCGGTGCATGGGAAGCCGCACTCGCCAACACGCTCAGCCCCGGCGACCACGTGCTCATGTACGAGACCGGCCACTTCGCATCGCTGTGGCAGAAGATGGCCACGCGCCTGGGCCTGTCGACCGAGTTCCTGGCCTACACCGGTACCGACGCCCACCTGCCGAATGCGCCCAGCTGGCGCCGCGGCGTGCAGGCCGAGCTCATCGAGGCGCGCCTGCGCAAGGACACCGAGAAGAAGATCAAGGCCGTGTGCGTGGTGCACAACGAGACCTCGACCGGCGTCACCTCCGACATCGCCTCGGTGCGCAAGGCCATCGACGCGGCGGGCCACCCCGCCCTGCTCATGGTCGACAGCATCTCGGGCCTGGCCAGCGCCGACTACCGCCATGACGAATGGGGTGTCGACGTCTGCGTGAGCGGCTCGCAGAAGGGCCTGATGCTGCCGCCCGGCATCAGCTTCAACGCGCTGTCGCCGCGTGCCCTCGAAACCGCCAAGCACGCCAAGCTGCCCAAGGCCTTCTGGGCCTGGGACGAGATCGTCGAGATGAACAAGGACGGCTACTGGCCCTACACGCCCAACACCAACCTGCTGTACGGCCTCTCGGAATCGCTGGACATGATCCTCGGCGAAGGCCTGGACAACGTGTTCGCGCGCCACCAGCGCTGGGCTGCCGGCGTGCGCGCCGCGGTCAACACCTGGGGCCTGCCGATCCAGTGCGCCGACCCGTCCGTGTACTCGCCCGTGCTCACCGGCGTGATCACTCCCGAGGGTGTCGATGCCGACGCCGTGCGCCGCCTGATCCACCAGCGTTTCGACCTTTCCTTGGGCACCGGTCTGGGCAAGCTCAAGGGCCGCATGTTCCGCATGGGCCACCTGGGCGACAGCAACGACCTCACGCTCGTGGCCATGGTCGCGGGTGTCGAGATGGGCATGAAGCTCAGCGGCATCAAGCTGGCGGGCAGCGGCGTGCAGGCGGCAATGGACTATTTCGCGAGTCACCAGGCTGCACCGGTCGGCCTGCAAAAAGCAGCCTGAACCCGGCGCACGCCAACCCACACGGGCCGCAGCGCATCGCTCGAACGATGCGGCGGCCCACCACCCTGCCGGGCCCGCGCAAGCGGCTCCCGGCACGCATCGGATTCCCCAACCGACGGAGACAAAGAAGATGCAAAGACGTTCCCTGATCCAGGCCGCCGCCGGCGCGGCCGCCACGCTGGGCGTGCCCCGGCTGTTCGCGCAGGAGTGGCCCACGGGCCCCGTGCGCATCGTGGTGGGCTTTCCACCCGGCGGCGGCACCGACGCGCTCGCGCGCGTGGTCGCGCAGAAACTCACGACGATGTGGGGCCAGCAGGTCATCGTCGAGAACAAGGCCGGCGTCGCCGGCGTGCTCGCGGCCGACTACGTGGCGCAGCAGCCCAGCGACGGCAGCACCCTGCTCATGGCCCACATCAACAGCCACGCACTCGCGCCCAGCCTGCAGCCCAAGCTGCGCTACAACGTGGAGCGCGACTTCGTGCCGATCGTGCTCGTGGGCGTCACGCCCAACCTGCTCATCGCCAACCCGGGCCAGAAGGCCCTCAGCGTGAAAGACATCGTCGCCGCCTGCAAGGCTGCGCCCGGCACCGTGAGCTTCGGCTCCGCCGGCGCGGGCTCGGCCCAGCACCTGGCGCTGGAGATGTTCAAGCTGCAGGGCGGCGTCGATGCGCTGCACGTGCCGTACAAGGGCAGCGGCCCGCTGCTGGCCGACCTGATGGGCGGGCAGATCCAGTACAGCTTCGAGACCATGACCGCCGCCACCCCGCACGTGAAGAACGGCCGCGTGCTGGCCGTGGCTCAGACGCGCACCAAGCGCGCCAAGGGCCATCCGAACGTGCCGACGATGCAGGAGCAAGGCTTTGCCGGCTTCGAGGCCACCACCTGGTACGGCCTGGCCGGCCCCGGCAAGCTGCCCCCGGCCATCGCGCAGAAAGTGAACCGCGACGTCAACACCGTGCTCGCGATGCCCGATGTGCAGGAGCGGCTCGACACCTACGGCGCGGAAGACGGCGGTGGTTCGCAGGACAAGTTCAAGCAGTTCATCAGCACGGAGATCGCCAAGTGGGCGAAGGTGGTGAAGGACGGCAAGGTGCAGGTCGAGACTTGACAGTTGTCGTTCAGGGCGACGCTCCCGCCGACGGGGAGCCTTGCTCCGCGAATGTCCCCCGGGGCTGCGCCCCTCCTCCTTGATTTCGCTGCGCAAGGCACCCCATCGGCGTGAGCGTGTTCAGGGCGGTCGTTGATCGAGCCAGCACAACGACAGCGCCCAGCGTGCCCAGGACACCGGGTGCTTCCCGCAGCGAAATCAAGGAGGAGGCCGCAGGCCGGGGGACATTCGCGGAGGGAAGTACCCGGTGGCCTGGGCACGCGCCCCGAACGAACGAACCCCAAAGAAACTGAGAAGATCCAAAAATGACGCCCGACCAAAAAGCCCTCACCGAAGCCCTCATCGCCGCACGCCAGGCCAACCGCACGCTCGACGCCACGCCCTGGACTGACGCCCTGCCAGACGCAACGCAAGCCTACGAAGTGCAAGACGCCGTAGCCGCAGCCCTCGGCTGGTTCAACGGCGTCCCGAAGACATGGAAGTCCGGCGGCGGCTCCCGCAGCGCCACACTCACCCACGCCCCGCTGCCCCCGTCCGGCGTGCGCCAAAGCCCCGCCAACTTCAGCGACCTCACATTCCACACCCCCGGCATCGAGGCAGAAATTGCATTGCGACTCGGCCAGAACGTGACACCCGCCCAAGCCGCCGCACTCGACCACGACAACTCGGCAGCGCTCATCGACGCCATGACCGTCTCCGTCGAAATCGTCGATGCGCGTTGGCAAGACCTGGCCGCCACACCCGCCCTGCTGCGCCTGGCCGATTCGCAAGTCCACGGCGCACTCGTGCTCGGCGACTGGCAACCGTACGCCGCCGTCGACTGGGCCTCGCAGCGTTGCGAAACGAAGATCGGCGACGCAGAAACGGTCGTGCGCGAAGGCACGCATCCGCTGGCCGATCCGGCCTGGCTGCTGCCCATCTGGTTGCGCCACCTCACGCGCCACGGCCAGACCGTGCCCGCCGGCACCGTCGTCACCACCGGCTCGTGGGTCGGCGTGCTGCCCTGCCGCCGCGGCGATCAGGTGACGGCCGAATTCCCCGGCATCGGCGCCGTGCGCTTGAGCGTGTAACGCCCGCCGCCCACGCCCGAACACGCCACCAGGAAGTCGAGCACCGCCCGCACCCGCGCGGGCAGCGTGCCGGCCTTGCCGATGTACACCGCGTGGATCGGCTCGATCTCGCCCGGGTTGAACTCCTCGAGCAGCGGCACCAGCCGGCCGGCATCGATGTCGTGCTGGATGTGATACAGCGACAAGCGCGCCACGCCCGCCCCCGCGATCGCCAGCTGCCGCAACGTCTCGCCGTCGCCCGCGCGCACCGGCCCCGCCACCGGCAGCATCACCATGCGGCCATCGACACGCAATGGCCAGTCGGGCGTGTTGCGCCGGTAGCTCCAGCCCAGCCGGTTGTGCGCCTCCAGCTCCTGCGGCGTGCGCGGCGTGCCGTACTTCGCCAGGTAGTCCGGCGCGGCCACGATGGACTGACTGGTTTCGCCCAGGCGCCGCGCCACCAGGTCGGACGACGGCAACTGGCCCCATCGGATCGCAATGTCGGCACGCTCGTCCATCAGGTCGACGATGCGGTCTGTGAGCGCAATGTCGAGCGTGATCTGCGGATGCATCTCGAGCAGGCGCGGCACCAGCGGCACCAGCTTGTGGTGCCCGAAGGACACGCTGGCGTTGATGCTCACACGCCCGCGCGGCGCCGCGCCGGCCGCGGCGCAACGCTCGGCCTCGTCCATGTCGGCCAGCACGCGCGTGCTGCGCTCGTAGAAATGCAGCCCCTCGGGCGTGAGCTGCAGCTTGCGCGTGGAACGGTGCACCAGCTGGATGCCCAGGCGCAGCTCGAGCCGCGCCACCAGCTTGCTGACGGCCGAGGGCGTCATGTCCAGCAGCCGCGCCGCCGCCGAGAAACCACCCGCCTCCACCACTTGCACGAAGGCCTCCATTTCGCCGGAGCGGTTGACGTCGATGCGGGGCATGGGCTTCCTTAGCTGTGACTTGAATTCACAAGTGCATGTACTGGCGGCATTCTAGTCATCGAGGCCGATCGTCCGCACAGTACAGGCATCATGCCCATCGCTCTCCTTGCCCTCACCGCCGGTGCCTTCGGAATAGGCACCACCGAATTCGTCATCATGGGCCTGCTCATGCAGGTGTCGACGGATCTTCACGTCTCCATCACGGCCGCCGGCCTGCTGATCTCGGGCTACGCGCTCGGCGTCGCGGTCGGCGCGCCCGTGCTCACCATCGCCACCCGCAAGCTGCCGCGCAAGACCGTGCTGCTCGCGCTGATGGCGATCTTCACGCTCGGCAACCTCGCCTGTGCGCTCGCGCCCAACTACGAAATGCTGATGGCCGCGCGCGTCATCACCTCGCTGGCGCACGGCACCTTCTTCGGCGTCGGCTCGGTGGTGGCCACCGGCCTCGTGGCACCCGAGCGCCGCGCCTCGGCCATCGCGATCATGTTCACCGGCCTCACCGCCGCCACGCTGCTGGGCGTGCCGGCCGGCGCATGGCTGGGCCTGCAACTGGGCTGGCGCTCGACCTTCTGGGCGGTGACGCTGATCGGCGTGCTGGCCTTCGTGGTGCTCGCGGCCTTCGTGCCCCGCATGAAGGGCGAGGCCAAGCCGGCACCGCTGCGCGAAGAGCTGGCCGTGCTCGCCCGCCCGCAGGTGCTGCTGGGCCTGGCGATGACGGTGCTCGGCTTTGCCGGCGTGTTCGTGGTCTACACCTACATCCAGCCGCTGCTGACGCAGGTCACCGGCCTGTCGGAATCGGCCGTGTCGCCGATCCTGCTGGTGTTCGGCGGCGGCCTGGCCGTCGGCAACATCCTGGGCGGCAAGCTGGCCGACCGCGCACCGATGGCCGCCGTGCTCGGCACGCTGGTGGCGCTGGCCGTGGTGCTCGGCGCGATGCAGTTCACCATCGGTACGCCGTTCACCGCCGTGGTGTTCGTCGGCCTGCTCGGCGTGGCCTCGTTCGCCACCGTGGCGCCGATGCAGCTGCGCGTGCTCGAGAAGGCTTCGGGCGCGGGCCAGAACCTCGCCTCGAGCCTCAACATCGCAGCCTTCAACCTCGGCAACGCGCTGGGCGCGTGGGTCGGCGGCGTGACCATCGACCACGGCCCGGGGCTGCGCGCGCTGGGCTGGGTGGCCGCGCTGCTCACGCTCGTGGGCCTGGCGATCGCGCTGTGGAGCCGCGCGCTCGACCGTCGCGCACAGAAGACCGGTCAGCTGCCGGCCGACGGCGCCGCTTCTTCCGCACGGGCCTGATCCGCAACCCCCAGGCGGCGCGCGAAGAACGAAAGAATCTCGTCGCGCGCCGCAATGGTCGGCTGGCCGGCCTCGTCGATCAGGTGTGCCGTCACCACGCTGTGCGGGCTCGCGACCACCTGCGAAAAGAACGACGGCAGGTCGCGTGTGTTGGCCGCGCTGTCGGGCAGCACGCGGGCCACGAAGCGGTCGCCCAGCGCGTCGGCATAGGCCGCGAAACGCTGGGCCCGGCAGAAGCGGTCGCCCTCGAAGCGGTAGGCCATCACGGTCAAGTCCTCGCGCTCCAGGCGCTGGCGCACCTGGGCAATCTCTTCCGGCGAGATCTCGATGCCGCCGGGGTTGTCCAGCGGCAGCGACGGCTGCGACAGCACGGGTGCGAGCACTGCCGGCTCCAGCATCATGGTGAGCGCGAAGTTGCCGGTGAAGCACATGCCGATGGCGCCCACGCCCGGCCCGCCGCACTCCGCATGCGCCAGCCGCGCGAGCGCGCGCAGCCACTGCGTCACCGGGCTCGAGGCGTTGCCCGCGAAGGCGCGGAACTCGGCGCTCACGCAGGCGCGCTGGAACACGGCCTCGCCCTCTTCCGCGTCCGGCACCGCACCGTCGCGGCCGAACATCGACGGCATGTAGACCGCGAAGCCGGCGTCGCGCACCCAGCGGGCGAAACGCGCCACGTGCGGGCTGATGCCGGGCATCTCGGTCATAACGATCACGGCCGGGCCGGTGCCGGCAACGTAGACCGCTTTGGTGGCGCCGTCGAGCGTGATCTCGCGGCGGGTGAAGTCGTCGAGCGGGTCGGTCATGGCGAGTTCTCTCTAGCGTGCAGGTGGGCACCGTGAGGAGCAAGGGCAAGGATGTGGGACACGAAGGCACTTTCGGTGTTGCGACGATGCCCATTGCACCCGAGCACGCACTAGACTGCCAGTGTCCATTCAGACGCCTATCGGGCGTTTTCTGCCATGCACGATTTCACCGTTCTCGTCCTTCCGGGCAGCTTCGCCACCAGCACCGCCGTCACGCTCGACGTGCTGGCGGCCGCCGCCACGCTCGCACCGCGCCACCAGATGCCCCGCCCCACCTGGCGCGTGGTGTCGCCCGATGGCGGCAGCGTGCCGCTGAGCAACGGCCTGCGGGTCGACACCCTCGCCATGCCCCGCCGCGCGCGCGCCGACGGCTCGACCTGGATCGTGCCCGGCCTCGGTGTCGACAAGCCGGCCGACCTCGCACTGCGCCTGACCGACGACCACGCCCGCGCCGCCATCGATGCGGTGCGGCGCCATGCCGCACGCGGCGGCGCGGTCGCGGCCTCGTGCTCGGCCGTGTTCCTGTTGCAGGCAGCCGGCCTGCTGGCGCAGCGCCGCGTCACCACCTCGTGGTGGCTGGCGCCCGAGCTGCGCCGGCTCGAACCGGCCTGCCATGTCGATGCCGACCGCATGGTCTGCGCCGACGGGCCGGTGAGCACCGCGGGCGCGGCCTTTGCGCAGTCGGACCTCATGCTGCACCTGCTGCGCACGCGCTTCGGCCCCGCGCTGGCCGAGGCCGTGAGCAAGGTGCTGCTGATCGACGGCCGCCAGGCGCAGGCCCCGTTCGTCGTGCCGTCGATGCTGTCCAACGGCAACGAGCTGGTCGCGCGGCTCACGCGGCGCATCGAGGCCGCGCTGCCCACGCCGCCCAGCGTGGCCGCGCTGGCCGAAGAGTTCGCGATGTCGCAGCGCACGCTGGCCCGGCGCGTGCGTGCCGCCACCGGCCTGGGGGCGCTGGCGCTGGTGCAGAGCGTGCGGCTGAACCGCGCGCGCCTGCTCATCGAGAGCAGCCGCATGACCATCGAGCAGGTCGCGGCGCAGGTCGGCTACGAAGACGCCACGGCGCTGCGGCGGTTGATGCGCAAGTCGGCCGGTGCGCCGCCGAGCCGGTTTCGGTCGGTCTTGCAGACGACGTGACGCGGTTGCCGCAGAATGCGCCGCACCATGAATCGTCCGCTTGTCATCGTTCGTCCCGCCACCGCAGCCGATGCGCACGCGCTCGCCGCGCTGGCGATTCAGGTCTGGCTCGACACCTATGCCACCGACGGCGTGAACGACCTGCTGGGGCGTTACGTGCTGTCGACCTTCACGCCGGCAGCGTTCGCTGCATGGGTTGAGGCGCCCGATGCCGCGCTGCAAGTAGCGCAGGTCGACGGCCATCTCGTGGGCTACGCGCTGCTGCAATTCAGCGCCGCGCAGCCACTGGCGCCGGGCTGCGACACCGAGCTGCGCACGCTCTATGTGCAGTCACCGTTCGCGCGCAGCGGCGTCGGGTCGATGCTGCTGCGCGAAGCCCGCAGCGCCGCCCATGCGCGCACAGGCAGCGACGGCCTGTGGCTCACCGTGAACGTGAAGAACCTGCGCGCCTGCGCGTTCTACGAAAAGCACGGGCTGACCGTGACGGGGCTGACGCAGTTCGTGCTCGGCGACGAACGTCACGACAACTACGTGATGGCCACGCCGCCCCGTTGAGCGCGCAGCTGATCAGCCCAGTGGCAGCTCGATGCACGCCGCCAGCGGCACCTCCGTGATGCGCTCGCTGCTCGCCACGACCACGGCCCGCCCCGGCTGCGCCATGCGCCGTTCGATCGCCTGCCACAGGCCGTGGATCGAACGCGCGTCGAGCGCACCCACTGGGTCGTCGAGCAGCACCACGGGCCGCCCCGACGCGAGCGCGGCGGCCAGCCCGACCTTGCGGCGCGAACCGGTCGACAGCATGAACATCTGCTTTTCCAGGTGCGGCACGAGAGAGAAGGCCTCGACGAGGCGCTGCCACTCGGCCTTGTCGAAACCCGCATCGCCCTCGCCCAGCAAGGCCGTGCAGGCCTGCACGCTGAGCGCGTCGAAGGCTTCCGACGCCGGCTCGCAGAAGAAGACCTGGCGCCGGTAGGCGGCGGGTTCGGCGTCGAGCGCCACGCCGGCCGCGCGCAGTTGCCCGGCCGATGCGGGCTGCTGCCCCGCGAGCACGCGCAGCAAGGTCGACTTGCCGCTGCCGGTGTCGCCGTACAGCAGCGTGACGCCCTCGCCGATGCTGGCGGACCAGCGGTCGGCCAACGCAGGCTGGTCGGGGTACGCGAAGCGCAGGTTCTGGATCTCGAGGAGAGAGGGAGCTATGGAAAGCCTCATGCGGAATTTGTATCTGTAACGCTAGACTGAACGCCATTTGTAACCGCACCCGCCGCGAGTCGGGCAGGACAGGACACAACGCCGTGAGTCTCTCCGATCTTCTGGGCAGCGCCTGGCAGGGCCTGCACGCCGCATCGACCCCCGACGAAACGCACGCCGCCGAAGGCCTCGAGGACTGCCTCGTCTTCTTCGCCTGGAGCGACGGCACGACGCAGGCACGGGTGCTGTCCGGACGCGGCAAGGACCTCGAGACCGCCTGGGCGCAAGGCGCGCAGGCGCTCGAAGCGCAGGCCACGGGCGTGCCGCGTGACCTGCGCGTCGACTGGGTCCGCCGCCTGCGTCCGCTGCGCTGGGCCGCGTTCAAGGACAGCCTGGGCGTCCCCGCCGCCGAAGGCCTGGCCTTCGACGCGCGATGCGAGTCCGCCCTGCTCGCCCCGCAGGTCGACAGCCAGCGCCACCGCCTCCTCGACGCCCCCACCGACGACGACACCACCGTGTGGGCCTTCCAGACCCGCGCGGTGTACGTGGACGCCAGCGGCGTGCACGTCCTCGCCGCCGACGGCCATCGCGAGCCGCAGCCCATCGACGTGGCCTTGCTGCGCCGCCTCGTCGCGGCCGGCGCCGACCATCTCGCCGCCCGCGTGCAAGCGGACGGCACGCTCGCACCGAGCACGCCCGATGCCGACGCCCCCCGCGCCGCCGACCACGCGCACGCCGTGCGCGCGCTGCTGGACGCCTGGGACCCCGCGCAGGACGAAACCCGGCAGGCCGCGATCCACCGCGCACTCGCGCGGCTGACGCGCACGCTGATCCGGCCGGCCGCGCTGCCCAACGGCACGCACGTCGCCTGCCTCGTGGAGCCCGGCAGCAGCGACACCTCGCTGGGCGCCAACGCCGCCTGCATCGGCGCGCTGGTGCGCTACACCGAGCTCAGCCGCGACCGGCGCTACCTGCCCCTGCTCGACCAGCTCGCGCGCACCGTGCTGCACATGCAGGACCCGATCTCCGGCCGCTTCGCCCACGCGCTGCACCACCCGTCGATGGCGGAGAAGGCCGAAGCGCCCGGCGATGCGCGCGAGGACGACCAGGCCGTCGTCGCATTGCTGCGCCTGTACGCGCTGACCGGCAACCGCCGCTGGTTCGGCGCCGTCGAAAAGGCCTTCGAGCACTTCGTCGCCGCCAGCTACGCCAACGCACAAGACCACGCGCTGTGCCGCGCCACCAGCGCGTTCGCGCGCTACCGGCCCGAGCCGCGCCACTTCCAGTTCGGCCTGCAGAACCTCCACGCGTCGCTCGACTTCGCGCTCGCACAGACCACCGCCGTGGCGGCCCTGCCGGCTCAACTGGCGGCCGGTGCCGAACTGGTCGCGCGGCTCGACGCCAACCCCGCCCAACAGCCGCTGCTCGACGGGCTCGACCGCGTCGCGCTGCACCGTGCGCTGCTGCACAGCATGCAGCGCCTCGCGGACAGCCACGCCGGGCCCGAGCGTGCAATGTTCTTCGCGCAGTCAGCGGCCGCCGAAGGCAGCTTCTTCGGCGACACGGCGCAGGCGCTTGCCGACGCCATGGCCTGCCTGAAGCTGATGCAGTCGCCGGCCGGCGCGCCGTTGCGCGACGAGGCCCTGGCCGAGGCCGTGCGCACCGCCGCGCGACAGCCGCTGGCCGACGCGGTGCTCGACGCCGTGCCGCGCGACGTCCGCTTCACCCACCCGCTCACGCTGGGCCCGCTGCGCCTGCTCGGCGCGCGCGTGCGCCCGCGCGAGATGACCGGCCCCGGCCCGCTCACCGTCGAGACCTGGTGGCAGGCCGACGCGCCCGTCGACACCGACTGGCGCCTGGACATCGGCACGCGCCCCGCCACTTGCGTCACCGCGCCGGCCTGGGGCCTGTCGACCGGCCACGCGCCCTGCCAGGGCCGCCATCCCGTCAGCCGGTGGACGCCGGGCAAGGTCTACCGCGACGTCCACGTGCTGCGCCCGCCGCTGGCCACGCGGCTGTACGACGTCGACATGCAGATGGAAGCCGGCCTGATCGGCCCCGGCCAGCGCATCGAGCGCCTGCGCATGCCGCGCTTCTTCGACTTCGTCGTGCAGGAAGGCAAGGCCTCGCCGGCGCCGACGTGGCGCTACCCGGCGGTGCCGCGCTACCGCGTCGTCGCGCCCGCGTCGCTGCCGCCCGACCAGCCGGGCGAGCCGCGGCAGACCTGGAACGCCGCGCAGATCGAAGCCGTGACGGGCGGCACATGGCATGTGGCCCCGCCGCCGGGCTGGTTCATTCGCTCGCTCACGCGCGGCGAAGGCCACACGCCGCTGGTGCCGCCGCCCACGATGTTCGTCGCCTCCGACTACTGGACCCTGGCGACCCACGAGCGCTTCGGCGACAACGAGGGCGAGCGCAACTGGGACTGGTCGGAGTCGGTCGCGCGCATGCAGCCCACGCTGGCCGGCGCGGTGCTGCGCAAGCCCGTGCCGGGCCTGGCGCCCGACTTCCCGGTGCTGCTGGTCGACGACCCGATCCAGGCGCTGGTGGAGCTGGGCATTGCCGCGCGCGAACGGCTGCAGGGCAAGGTCATCGGCATCACGGGCAGCGCGGGCAAGACCTCGGTGTGCCACATGCTCGACCACGCCTTCGCGCCCACGCACACCCGCTTCGCGACCATCGACAACTACAACTCGCGCGTGGGCATGCTGTCGATGCTGGCCAACGCGCCCGCGCAGACCGACCTGGTGATCCTGGAGGTGGCCGTCAGCGCGATCAACGCGGTCGACTACCAGAACATCAAGCGCGTGCGGCCCGACCTGGCCGTGCTCACGAACATCACGGCCTCGCACCTGGGCGAAGGCGAAACAGTGATGGACGTCGCACGGCGCAAGGCCAACATCTTCGAGGGCATGCAGCCCGGCGCCTGGGCCGTGATCTGCACCGACACCGACCACTTCGACTACCTCGCGGAGCGTGCGCGGGCGCGCGAGCTGCGTGTGCTGACCTACGGCAGCGCCGCATCGGCCGACTTCCGGCTCGACGCGCACGACCCGGCCACCGGCCACGTCCGCGCCAGCCGCCCCCACAGCGACGGCCAGCGCTTCGAATACACGCTCGGCGCCAAGGGCCGCCACATGGCCGTCAACAGCCTCGTGTGCTTCGCCGTGGCGCATGCGCTGTCGCTCGACAGCGGCCGCGTGCCCGAGCAACTGGCCTCGTTCGCCGCCGTGAAGGGGCGCGGCCATGAGCTGTCGTTCACCCTCGACCACAGGCGCTTTCGCGTCATCGACGAGTCGTACAACGCGAACCCGCTGTCGATGACCGCGGCGCTGGCCTCGCTGGCCGAGCAGCCCGACGAACAAGGCCGCAAGCTGCTCGTGCTCGGCGACATGAAGGAGCTGGGCGACGACACGCAGCGCCACCACGATGCGCTCGTCGAGCCCATCGTCCAGTGCCACCCGGCGCGCGTGTTCCTGCTGGGCGAGTGCATGACGCGGCTGCACGAGCGCCTCGCTGCCGCCTTGCCGCAGGGCGCCACCGTGCAGGCCTTCGACACGCTGGAGGCGCTGGAGCGCGCGCTGCTCGAACAGGTCGCCACCGACGACACCGTGCTCTTCAAGAGCTCCAACGGCACGGGGCTGTGGCAGATCGTGCGCAACATGACCGAGCTGCAGGAAGAAGAAAAGGAAAAGGAGCAGCAACAACAGGCACGCCGCGCGCGCGAACGCGCGGCAGCGGCGGCTGCTGCTGCCGCGGCAATGCCGAAACCGCCCGTGCTTCCTCCCATGCCCCAGCCGCCCGCCGTCGTGATCCGGCGCACCGGTTCGCCGGCGGAGACCGCGCAGCCCACGCCGAGCTGGGTGCTGTACGACCTCACGCACGACCGGCTGCTGACGCATCAGCCTTCAGAACACAGCTTTGTGCCCGCCTCGCTGTCGAAGCTGGTCACCGCCGCGCTGGTCGAGCAGAAGCTGCGCGACGACCGGCTCGACCGCCATGCCGAAGCCGTGCAGGTGCCCGTCGACCCCGTGCCCGCGCGCGACGATCCGTCGGCCACGCTGTATGCGGCCGATGCGCCGCCGCTGCCCGTGCATCGCCTGCTCGAAGCGGCACTGGTCGTGTCGTCCAACAAGGCGGCGCTCACGCTGGCGTCGTGGCACAGCGGCGACTTCGACAGCTTCGTCGCGGCGATGAACCGCCAGGCGCAGGCCTGGGGCATGCATGACACGCACTTCGCCTGCCCCGCCGGCCTGGTGCGCACGGCGCGCACCACCGCGGTCGACATGCTCACGATGGCGCGCCATGTGCTGCGCGACTTTCCGGCGCTGCTCGAGATGGCCGGCAAGGACCGGCTCGACGGCGTGCCCGCCGAAGCCCCGAGCACCAACCTGCTGCTGGGCCGCGTGCCCGGCGTGGACGGCCTGAAGACCGGCTCGCTGCCGGGCCTGGGCGCGCACCTGATCGCCACCGCGCAGCGCGACCAGCGCCGGCTGGTGTCGGTCGTGCTCGGTGCGCCGGATCGCCAGACCTGTGCGCGGTTGTCGGCGTTGCTGTTGCAGCGCGGGTTCGAGACGCCGGCGGCGCCTGGATTGCAGTAGCGGGGTCAGCGCCCGGCGGCGGCTGCGTCCAGCGGCGACAGCCCCTTCACCCACTCGAACACCGCCGCCACGTTCGGATCGTCACGCCGCGCCTGCGGGCACACGAGGTAGAACGGCGAGCCCTGCAGCACCGGTCCGAAGGGCTGCACGAGGTTGCCCGCGCGCAGTTCGTCGGCGATGAGCGCCAAGCCCATCAGCGCCACGCCCTGCCCCTGCAGCGCGGCCGAGACGGTGTGGGTCTCGTCGGAGAACACGGGGCCGGCCGTCACGTCCAGGCCGGGCACCTGGGCCACCTGCTGCCATGCGGCCCAGGTGCCCGGTTGGGTCTTGCTGTTCGGCACCGCGAAATGCAGCAGCGTGTGCTTCACGAGGTCGGCCGGGCGGCGCAGCTTGAGCGCGGGGCTGCAGGCTGGCGCGAAAACGGTGTCGAACAGCTTCTCGGCCACCAGGCCCGGCCACTGGCCCTTGCCGTAGCGGATGGCGACGTCGGCCGTGAGGCCGTCCAGCGGCACGGCGTCGTGCGAGGCGTGGATGCGCAGGTCGAGCCGGGGGTGCGCCGCGCGCAGCGCCCCCACGCGCGGCAGCAGCCAGCGCGCGGCGACGGCGGGCGTGGTCGACAGCGTGATGGCGCTGCGCTCGGGCGGCGCACGCAGGCGCGCCACGGCCTGCGCCATGGCAGCGAACGAATCGCTCAGCACCGCCTGCAGCTCGCGGCCCTGCGGCGTCAGCACGAGCTGGCGCGGCTGGCGCACGAACAGCGCCACGCCCAGCGACTCTTCGAGCTGGCGCACCTGGTGGCTGATGGCGGTGGGCGTGACCGACAGCTCGTTCGCCGCGAGCTTGGCGCTGCAATGGCGTGCGGCGGCCTCGAAGGCGCGCAGCGAGGCCAGCGGAGGCAGGGAATGCAGGAGGGCCATGGCGTGCTGATAGATGAATTGAATTTTCTGCAGCGAGAAAAATTCGTCGTTTGTCCGGCCATGGATGCTTCGATAGATTGGGAACCGTGTCAAGCAGACAGCTGAATTCCCTTCATCCAACCGAGGACCACGCCATGACCACCACCACCCTGCTCCACATCGATGCCAGCCCCCGTTCCGGCCGTTCGGGCGCCGTCGTCCACGGCTCGCATTCGCGCCGCCTGAGCCACCACTTCGTCAGCACCTGGCAGGCGGCCCGCCCGCAGGACGAGGTGATCTACCGTGACTTCGGCATCGCGCCGCCGCAGGCGGTCACCGGTGACTGGATCCACAGCGCCTACACGCCCGCCGAAGCGCGCGAACCCTGGATGCACGAGGTGCTGGCCGAAAGCGACACCTTCATTGCCGAGCTGCGCCGCGCCGACGTGATCGTCATGGGCACGCCCATGTACAACTACAGCGCCCCGGCCACCGTGAAGGCGTGGATCGACAACATCGTGCGCGTCGGCGAGACCTTCGACATGGACCCGAGCCTGGACGACCCCTACGTGCCGCTGCTGGCCGAGCGCCCGCGCCGCACGGTGCTGCTCACCGCGCACGGCAGCAGCGGCTTTGGGCCCGGCGACATGCAGGCGCACCTGAATTTCCTGGTGCCGGGGGTGAAGGCCGCGTTGGGCCTGGTCGGGCTGCGCGAGGTGCACGACATTGCGGTCGAACATGCGGAAGACCGCGGCGACCTGCTGGAGCGGTCGATGGCCGAGGCGCTGTCGGGCATCGAGCAATTGGTGCGCGACCTGCAGGCGAAGGTGCAGGCCGGCTGAGCGCGGCCCCTCGCGAAGACGGGCCGCCTCTTCAGGAAAGGATCAAGCCGAGCGCAGCTGCTCGCGCAGCTTCTGGCCGATCTCGGGGCGCTCGAGGAACGGGTCGGCCGGGTTGGTGATCGACACGATGTTCTCCATGCGGCTCTTCACGTTGCCCAGCGCCTTGGGGTGGCTGAACACGTAGAACTGGTTGTCGCTGATGGCCTCGAACACCTTGTGCGCCACCTCGGCGGCCGTGATCTTGCCGCTGCTCACCGCCTTGTTGCTCATGGCCTGGCCGATGAGCTGGCTCTTGGTGAGCTCGGTGTCCTTCGGTGCGTTCGGGCGGTTGCGCTCGCTGCTCGTGATGCCGGTGGGCACGAAGTACGGGCACAGCAGGCTGGCGCCGATCTGGTCGGTGACCAGGTTCAGGTCCTGGTACATGGTTTCGGTCAGGCTCACAACGGCGGCCTTGGCCGCGTTGTAGATGCCCATGTTGGGCGGCGTGAGCAGGCCGGCCATGCTGGCGGTGTTGGTGATGTGGCCGCGGTAGCTCGGGTCCTTGGCGGCGGCCTCGAGCATCATCGGCGTGAACAGGCGCACGCCGTGGATCACGCCCCACAGGTCAACGCCCAGCACCCATTCCCAGTCGGCGACGGTGTTTTCCCACACCAGGCCGCCGGCGCCCACGCCGGCGTTGTTGAACACGAAGTGCGGCGCACCGAAGCGCTCCTTGACGGCGGCGGCCAGCGCTTCCATCTGGGCCGCGTCGGACACGTCGACCTTGCGCGCCAGCACCTGGACGCCCAGGGCTTCCATTTCTGCCTTGGCTTTGTCGAGTGCGTCCTGCTGCACGTCGACCAGCACGAGGTTCATGCCGCGGGCGGCGCCGATGCGCGCGCATTCGAGGCCGAAGCCCGAGCCTGCGCCGGTGAGTACGGCGGTCTTGCCCTTGAAGTCCTGGATCATTTGCCGGTGTCCTTCTTGCTTTGAATGTGTCTGACGATGAAGCGGAAGCCCCTATTGAAATACGGAACGCGCGCCGGCGCAGTCACGAAGGTGCCCCGACCCGCGCCCGCATCGGGCGTTTTCAGGCCTCTGCTTTCTTCAACACATACCCGATGCGCGGAAAGTGCACATGCACCGTGCCCGTGCGCTCGCTGCTGCGCTCCAGCGTGTAGTGGGTGCGCGTGGCGGCCACCAGCGCGCCCGCCGTCTCCTCGAGGCCGAAGCTCTCGGCGCGGATGGTGACGGCGCTGCCCAGCGCAATGCCGTGGTCGTCCTGGAAGGTGCTGTCGGTCAGCAGCGTGTGCGGCGTGGCCGCCTTGGCGACGGCGATGGCCTCGTCGCTGGAGAACTTCGACGAGGTGCCGTGGCCGATGGCCGCCATGCGGTCCATCCAGTCGAGCACCGCAGGCGTCAGATCGAGGATGCCCTTCACCGCCTCGATGCGGCGCGTGTACCACAGCGGGTGGTAAGCCGAGAAGTCGGCGATGCACGGCACTTCGCCCAGCAGGAAAGGCTTGTCGTCGAGCATGTCCGACAGGCGGCGCAGGTACGACTTGTAGGCGCCGGTGGCGTCGGCCGGGCGCAGGCGCGTCATGTTGCCGGCGCTCATCTTGCCGCGGTCTTCGCCGAAGGCCTTGATGGCTTCGGGCGGGGCCTTGGCGAACACTTCGGCGGCGCCTTTGGGCTGCAGACTCCAGGCCATCGCGGCCCAGAACAGCGAGGTGTCGGCCCACTGCGCGAGGATGCGCGACATGCCTTTTTCGGGCTGCGGGTAGAGCGTGGGCTCGGGCTGCAGGTGCTCCAGCACGTCGGCGATGAGCGCGCTGTCGCAGTACATGTCGGCGCCGATCTGCAGGAACGGCGTCTTGCGGTAGCCGCCGGTGAGCACTTCGACGTCGGGCTTGGGCATGATCGGCGGAATGAAGACCGACTTCCACGGCAGCTTCTTCGCGCCGAGGATCGTGCGCACCTTTTCCGAGAACGGCGAGGTGGTGTAGTGGTGAAGGATGAGGTCGGCCATGGTGTCTTTCGTGGAGGTGTTCTTGTCGGGGCTCAGCGCGGCTGCGCCCGCTGGATGATCGAATCGAAATCGGCGCCCGCGCCCAGCGTGCCGAAGGCCTGGCCCCAATCGCCGCCCAGGCGCGAGGCGCAGAAGGCATCGGCCACGGCGGCGGGCGCGGTCTGCACCAGCAAGGCGGCCTGCACGGCCAGCGCCACGTCCTGCGCGAGGCGGCGCGCCTCGGTCTCGGAGGCCATGGCCTCGATGCGCGCGGGCAAGGCATCGGCCAGGCGGTCGAGGGCGGGCTGCTGGCCGCGCGCAGGGGCCAGCTCGTGCGCCAGCGCGGCCACGGCGTCGCCCTTGCGCAGGCCGCGCAGCAGGTCGAGCGCCATGATGTTGCCGGCGCCCTCCCAGATGGAGTTGAGCGGCATCTCGCGGTAGATGCGCGCGAGGATGCCCTCGCCGCCCTCTTCCACGTAGCCGTTGCCGCCCAGGCACTCCATGGCCTCCTGCGCGAAGTGGCTGCCGCGCTTGCAGATCCAGAACTTGGCGACCGGCGTGAGCAGGCGCGCCATCAGGTTCTCGTGCGCGTCGGCCTGGCGGTCGAAGGCCCGTGCGAGGCGAATCGCCAGGGCGGTGGCGGCTTCGCTTTCGAGCGCGAGGTCGGCCAGCACGTTCTTCATGAGCGGCTGTTCGACCAGCGGCTTGCCGAAGGCCTGGCGCTGCGCCGTGTGGTTCAGCGCGATGCCCAATGCCTGGCGCATGAGGCCGCTGGTGCCGAGCGAGCAGTCGAGCCGTGTCATCGTGCCCATCTCGAGGATCTGCGGAATGCCGCGGCCCTCCTCGCCCACGAGCCAGGCGCTGGCGCCGTGGAACTCGACCTCGGAGCTGGCGTTGGCCTTGTTGCCGAGCTTGTCCTTCAGCCGCTGGATGTGGATGGCGTTGCGCGTGCCATCGGGCAGCACGCGCGGCAGGAAGAAGCACGACAGCCCGGCCGGCGCCTGCGCGAGGATGAGGAAGGCATCGCACATCGGCGCCGAGAAAAACCACTTGTGGCCGGTGATGGCGTAGCGCTCGCCCCAGGCGTCGCTGCCGTCGCGCACGGCCTGCGTAGTGTTGGCCCGCACGTCGGAGCCGCCCTGCTTCTCGGTCATGCCCATGCCCATGGTCACGCCGGGCTTGTCATGCAGCGGCTTCAGGGCGGGGTCGTACCAGAGGCTGGCGAGCTTCGGGCCCCAGTCGGCATGCACGCCCGCGTTGCCGCGCAAGGCGGGCGTGACCGCGTAGGTCATCGAGATCGGGCACAGGATGGACGGCTCCAGCTCGGTGAAGAGCATGAAGCCCGCCGCGCGCAGCACGTGCGGCGAGGCGGATGTGCCGGTCCACGGCGTGCCATGCAGGCCCGCGCCCACCGCGGCGGTCATCAGCGCGTGGTAGCTCGGATGGAACTCCACCTCGTCGATGCGACGGCCGAAGCGGTCGTGCGTGCGGAGTTCGGGTGTGTGGATGTTGGCCAGCCGCGCATGCGTCTGCATGGCGGCCGAACCGAGGGTGGCGCCCAGCTCGTGCAGCTGCGTGGTCTGCAGCGCGGGCGCGTTGAACTTCAGCGCATCGCGCAGGGAGCGGTGGGTGTCGAAGAGGTTGTAGTCGACCAGCGGCGTGGGCTGGTTGAAGACCTCGTGCGTCGTGTCCATGACCGGCCTCCTTGCCGTGCGTTTCAAGCCATCAAATGAGCTTGACCAATTGCTTGCCGAAATTCTTGCCCTTGAGCAAACCCAGGAAGGCCTCAGGGGCAGCTTCGATGCCCTGCGCGATCGACTCGCGCGGCTTGAGCTTGCCCGTGCCCACCAGCGTGCCGAGTTCGGTCAGCGCCTCGGGCCACACCTCCATGTGCTCGCTGACGATGAAGCCCTCGATCTTCAGGCGGTTGATGAGGATCAGCGCGGGGTTCGCCAGCGGCAGCGGCTGGCCGTCGTAGCCCGCGATCATTCCGCACAGCGCCACGCGCGCGAAGGCGTTGGTGCGCAGCAGCACGGCGTCGAAGATGTAGCCGCCGACGTTCTCGAAGTAGCCGTCGATGCCGTTCGGGCAGGCTTCCTTGAGCGCGGCGCTCATGGTCTTCACGTCGGGGTGCTGGCGGTAGTCGATGCAGGCGTCGAAGCCGAGCTCGTCGGTCACGTACTTGCACTTGTCGGGGCCGCCCGCGATGCCGACCACGCGGCAGCCGCGCGCCTTGGCCAGCGCACCGAAGGCGCTGCCCACGGCGCCACTGGCGGCGGTGATGACCACGGTTTCACCGGCCTTGGGCGCGATGATCTTCACCAGGCCGTACCAGGCCGTCACGCCGGGCATGCCGACGGCGCCGAGGTAGTGCGACAGCGGCACGTGCGTGGTATCGACCTTCTTCAGCGCGCCGGGCTGCGAGGCATCGACCACGCTGTATTCCTGCCAGCCGCCGAAGCCGACGACCTTGTCGCCCACGGCGAACTTGGGGTGCTTGCTCTCGACCACCTCGCCGACCGTGCCGCCCTGGAACACCTGGCCCACGGGTTGCGGCTGCGCGTAGCTCTTCGCGTCGTTCATGCGCCCACGCATGTACGGATCGAGGCTCATGTAGTGGTGGCGCACCAGCACCTGGTTGTCGGCGAGCGCGGGCGTCTCGACAGTCACCAGCTTGAAGTTGCTGGCCGTGGCTTCGCCCTCGGGGCGGTTGTCGAGGTGAATCTGCTTGTTGGTGGGCATGAAGGTCTCCGGGGGAATGGGATGTCAGTCGGTGGATGGCGGACGCATCGCGTTGGCGCTGGCGGGGCCGGTCGGCAGCCGGCGCTTCACGTACTTGAAGGTGCCGGTGGCATGGGCGCACACGCGCTCCTGCTCGTCATAGATCTTGGCTTCGGTGAAAGCCAGCGTCGCGGTGCGGTGCAGCAGCGTGCCGCGTGCGTGCAGCGGGCCGACCGACGGTTGCATGAAGCTGGTCTTCATCTCGATGGTGACCACGCCGGTCTCGGGCGCCACGCTGCGCGCGGCCGCCGCCATGGCGATGTCGAGCAGCGTCATGCAGGCGCCGCCGTGCGTCACGTCGAAGGTGTTCAGGTGCTCGGGCTTGGCGGTGTAGATGATCTCGGACTGGCCGTCCTCGAACTTCGTGAGCTCGAAGCCGAGGTGGCGCGCGAACGGAATCTGGCTCGTGTACGAGCGGATGTTGATGTCGCTGGACTTTTCAGGCGAATCGGACATGTCAGGCCGCACCCAGCACCACGCTCACGCCGCCATCGACCGCGACCCACTGGCCGGTGATGTGCTTGCCGGCGTCGCTCGCGTACAGCAGCGTCAGGCCCTTCAGGTCTTCGTCGTCACCCAGGCGGCCCAGCGGCGCCGAGGCGGCCATGTGCTCTTCGCCCAGGGTCTTGATCAGGCCGGCCGCCATCTTCGTCATGAAGAAGCCCGGGCAGATCGCGTTCACGTTGATGTTGTACTTGCCCCATTCGGCGGCCAGCGTCTTGGTGAAGCCGATCACCGCGGTCTTCGAGGTGTTGTAGGCCAGCGTCTGCATGCCGGGCGGGTTGCCGTTCAGGCCCGCGATCGAGGCGATGTTGATGATGCGCCCGCGCTTCTTCGGGATCATGTAGCCGTTGGCAACCTGCTGCGCCAGGATGAAGTAGCCGCGCACGTTGAGGTTCATCACCTTGTCCCAGGCCTCGACCGGATGGCTCTCTGCCGGCGAACCCCAACTGGCGCCGGCGTTGTTGATGAGGATGTCGACGCCGCCCATGCGCTGCAGGGTTTCGTCGGCCAGGCGGCGGGTGTCCTCTTCCTTGGAGCAGTCGGCGGCGATCCAGCGCGCGTCGATGCCGGCGGCCTGCAGCTCGGCGGCGGCCTGTTCCAGGTCGTCGGCCTTGCGCGAGCTCAGCATGATCTTCGCGCCGGCTTCGCCCAGCGCATGGGCCATCTGCAGGCCCAGGCCGCGCGAGCCGCCGGTGATGAGCGCTGTCTGGCCCGTGAGGTCGAACAGCTGTTGGGTGGTGCGGGGCTTCGTCATGTCGGTGTCTCCGGTGTGGATGATGAAAGAAGAGGGTTGCGTTGGCGGTGAAGGCGGTGGCTTCGGGCCGTCAGGACGCGGTGTCGTCGGCCTCGACGGCGGCGGCCTTGCCGGCGGCCACGGCTTTTTTCAGTCGGCGCCAGTCGGCCTGGTTCACGTCGGCATAGCCTTCGGCGAAATCGGCGAGCGCCGTGTTGAAGCTCCTGGAGCGCCCCAGGTAGCCGTCGATGGCCCAGGCGTCGCCGCCCTTGGCATGCGCGCGGGCCAGGCTGTAGCCGCAGGCTTCGGCGAACTCGAGCAGGTCGACCGGCTTGAAGTCCTCGAGCTTGTAGGAGGCCTTCATGTCGCGCAGCTGCCGCACGTAGAAGCCGCGCCCGCCCGGTCCCTGGGCCCAGCCCAGGAAGACATCGCTGGCGGCCTGTGCCAGCCGCTGGCCCTGCACCACGCGCTGGCCCGGCGACGCCGTGTCCGGTGCCACGCCCAGCGGGGCTTCGAGCACCGACTCGCCGGCCTCCTTGCACTGCAGGAACAGCGGGTGCGCGCGGTCGGCCACGAACAGCAGCAGGAAGCAGCGCCGGCCGACCGAGCCGACGCCGGGCGTGAGCACCGCGACGTCATGCAGCTCGTAGCGGTCGAACAGCCGCTGGCGCTCGGGCGGCAGGCTGGCGCGGTACTGCGCCAGGAAGGCCGGCAGCCCGGCGCGGAAGCGCTTGATTTCCCGCGCCGTCGCGCGGGCGTCGTGGTACACGAAAGGCGGCTGGTCGCGGATCATGAGGCGGCCGTCGACCGTCTCGGTCGCGCTGTCGGCGAACACGCGCGAGGTGCTGCGGCGCGCCTTCTTGATGACCGCGAGCTCGGTCGCGTCTTCGGCGCCGAGCTTCAGCAGGGTTTGCGACGTGAGCCGCGCGTACCAGGCCTCCAGCGTGTCCATGCGCGCGAAGGCCCGCATGCGGTCGCGGTAGGCCTCGGCCAGCTGCTGCACGGCCTCGCGCCCGATGCGCGGCTTGAAACCCCGGTCGCGCGCGGCCACCACGAAGGAGGTGGCCAGCCGGCGCACGTCCCAGTCGAAGGGCCCTTGCAGGGTTTCGTCGAAATCGTTGATGTCGAAGACCAGCGCGCGCTCGGGGCTGGCAAAGAAGCCGAAGTTCGCGAGGTGCGCATCGCCGCACAGCTGCGTCGCGATGCCGCTGTGCGGCAGCCTGGCGAGGTCGTTCGCCATCAGGCTGGCGGCGCCGCGGTAGAACGTGAAGGGGCTGACCAGCATGCGGCCGTGGCGCACCGGCACCAGCTCGGGCACGCGGCCGCGGTTGGAGGCCTTCAGCCACCCGAGCGGATCGCGGTCGGCGGCGTCGGGCCGGGGCACCTGCGCCCACTGGCCGAGCGCACAGCGCTGGCGCTGCGCACGGCCGAACGCCCGCCGCTCGGCCGGTGAGGCCGTGGCGTCGGGCGCGTGGGGTTCAGAGCTCATAGTCCATGCACTGGCGGGCTTCGCGCACGGCGCCGATGAAGGGCTTGAGCGCCACGTGCTGCGGGTGGTCGGCGTAGGCCGCCAGCGCGGCGGCGTCGGTGAATTCCGAGTTGAGGATCAGGTCGTAGGTGGCCTCGAGCCCGGGCTGGGCAATGACCACCTCGAAACGGTGCGTGCCGGGCGAGAGCGTCGCGCAGGCGTCGAGCAGCGCCTTGGCCTTGAGCAGGTTGGTCGCCTTGTCGGCGCCCTCGGCGTGCTCCTTGAACTTCCACATCACGATGTGCTTGAGCATGGTCGGTCCTTGCCTTGTTTCTTACTTGAGCCGCGAACGCACGTAGATGAGCACGACGCCCACCGCGGCGACCACGACGCCGGGCAAGGCCATCGACCAGCCCAGCGCGGGCTCGGTGCGGCCCGTGGCGATGCCCAGGATCACGAGGAACAGGCCGCCGTAGATCAGGATCCAGATCCACTTCTCGAGCCGCGCATGCGGCTTGGGTGGTTTCGGCGGTTGGGCGGCGGGCGGGGGTGAGTTCGGGGCGGCGTTGGCCATTGTCAGAAAGCGTCCTCGGGCAAAGCGGTACAGGTCGGGTCACGGGTTTCGACCACCTGGAGCCAGGCACCGATTTTCGGCAGCTCGTAGTGGAAGAAATAGTCCGTGGCGCCGATCTTGCCAGCTGTTACCGCCCTCGCCTTCTGCGCGTCGATTTCCAGGGCCCGCAGCGCCACGTCGAGCCAGATCCAGGCCAGCACCGTGTGGCCGAAGGCCTGCATGTAGGGCAAGGCGTTGGCCAGCGCGTCGGCCGGGTCGCCGGTGAACCAGGCGGCCTCGGTGGCGCTGCCGATGCGCTGCAGCGCGGCGCCCAGCGCCTTGGCGTGGGGCGCCAACGCGGGCACCTTGGCCGCGCGGCCGATGGTCTCGGTGACGCGGCCGGCCAGCAGTTGCAGGCCGCGGCCCTTTTCCATCAGGACCTTGCGCCCCAGCAGGTCGGCCGCCTGGATGCCGTGCGTGCCCTCGTGGATCATGTTCAGGCGGTTGTCGCGCCAGTACTGCTCCACCGGAAAGTCGCGCGTGTAGCCGTAGCCGCCGTGCACCTGGATCGCCAGCGAATTCGCCTCCAGGCACCACTCGCTGGGCCAGCTCTTGGCGATGGGGGTGAGCACCTCCAGCAGCAGCCGGGCGTCGTCGGCCTGTGCGGCGTCGCCGGTCTTCTGCGTGTCGACCAGGCGCGCGCAGTACAGCTCCAGCGCCAGCGCGCCCTCGCAGTACGCCTTCTGGGCCAGCAGCATGCGGCGCACGTCGGCGTGCTCGATGATGCGCACCTGCGGCGCGGCCGAGTCCTTGGCCACGGCGGCGCCGGCGGCCTCGGGTTTCTTCACCAGCCGGCCCTGCGGGCGGCTCTTGGCGTAGTCGAGCGAGGCGTAGTAGCCGGCCATGCCGAGCATGGTGGCGGCGGTGCCGACGCCGATGCGGGCCTCGTTCATCATGTGGAACATGCAGTGCAGGCCCTTGCCGGGCGCGCCGACCAGGTAGCCCACCGCGCCGGCCTTGCCGCCGACCGGGTACTTGCCTTCGCCGAAGTTCAGCAGCGTGTTGGTGGTGCCGCGCCAGCCGAGTTTGTGGTTCAGGCCGGCCAGCGCCACGTCGTTGCGCTCGCCGGTGAGTTCGCCCTGCGTGTCCACCATTCGCTTGGGCACGATGAACAGCGAAATACCGCGCGTGCCCGGAATGAGCTTGCCGTTCTCGTCGGGGATCTTGGCCAGCACGATGTGCACGATGTTCTCGGTCAGCTCGTGGTCGCCCGCCGAGATCCACATCTTGTTGCCCGTGAGCCGATAGCGCGGGCCCAGCGGGTCGTCTTGAAAGTCGGCGCCGTCGGGCACGGCGCGCGTGGCCACGTCGCTCAGCGACGAGCCGGCCTGGGGCTCCGACAGGCACATGGTGCCGGCCCAGCGGCCCGAAAATTCGTTCCTGGCGAATACCTCTTTCTGCATCTCGGTGCCGTGCACCATGAGCAGGTTGGCGTTGCCGCTGGTGAGCATGTTCGAGCCGATGCTCACCGAGGCCATCGCGAAGAAGCTGTTGGCCGCCGCCTGCACCGTGTAGGGCAGCTGCATGCCGCCGATGTCGTAGTCCTGTGCGGCGCTCAGCATGCCGGACTCGACGAAGGCCTTGTGCGCGTCGTGCGTGGCCTGCGGCAGGATGACTTTCTCGCCGTCGAAATGCGGCTCCTGCATGTCGACGGTGCGGTTGAACGGCGCGTACTTTTCGCGCGCGATGCGCTCGCAGGTGTCGAGCACGGCGTCGAAGGTCTCGCGCGAGTGGTCGGCAAAACGCTCGCTCTGGTTGAGCTTCTCGGCGTCGAGCCAGTCGTAGAGCAGAAAGTCGAGGGTGGGACGCAGGCTCATGGTGATGTCTTCTTCAGGCTACGACTTCGCGGGCGACGAAGTCTTCTTCGGGGAATCGGGCAGCTTGGCGATGGTGCCCTGCGCCAGCGCGCAGAGCTTCTCGGTGCCGTCGTCGGCCACCGCCATCACCTCGCAGGTGCACACGGCCTGCGAGCTGCCGGTGTGCACGGCCCGGGCGCGCGCAATCAGCCGCTGGCCGATGGCGGGCCGCACGTAGTTGATCTTGAATTCGGAGGTCACGACCGGCACGCGCAAGGCGCTGCCGCCCGCGAAGGTCAGCGCGTTGTCGGCCATGTAGCTCACGATGCCGCCATGGGCGAAACCGTGCTGCTGCTTCAGCTGCGCGCCGAGCGGCAGCTGGAGCTCTGCATGGCCCGGCGCGAGTGCATGCAACTCGGCGCCGATCAGCACGCTGAAGGGCTGCGCAGCCAGCACGCCGCGGCCATACTCAAGGACAGCCAGGACGGCTTCGGGCGAGACCTCCTCCTGGTCATTGCCCAAGCCGGACATGGTTACAGGACCTCGAACACGCCCGCGGCGCCCATGCCGCCGCCGATGCACATCGTGACCACGACCTTCTTGGCGCCGCGGCGCTTGCCTTCGATGAGCGCGTGGCCCGTGAGGCGCTGGCCGCTCACGCCGTAGGGGTGGCCCACGGCGATGGCGCCGCCGTTGACGTTCAGGCGGTCGCCCGGAATGCCCAGCTTGTCGCGGCAGTAGATGACCTGCACGGCGAAGGCTTCGTTCAGCTCCCACAGGTCGATGTCGTTGACCGTGAGGCCCAGGCGCTTGAGCACCTTGGGAATGGCGAAGACCGGGCCGATGCCCATTTCGTCGGGCTCGCAGCCGGCCACGGCGAAGCCGAGGAAACGGCCCAGGGGCTTCAGGCCCTTCTGCTGGGCGTACTTCTCGTCGACCACCACGCAGGCGCCGCCGCCGTCGGAGAACTGGCTGGCGTTGCCGGCCGAGATCAGGCCGCCGGGCATGGCCGAGCGGATGCCGCTGATGCCTTCCTTGGTGGTGCCGGGACGGATGCCTTCGTCGTTCTCGATCGTGACTTCCTTGGTGCGCAGGCCCATCACGGGGTCGGCCACGCCGGCCAGCACGGTGATGGGGGCGATCTCGTCCTTGAACTTGCCGGCTTCGAGCGCGGCGGTGGCGCGCTGCTGGCTCTGTGCGCCGTACTCGTCCATGGCGTCGCGGCCGATGTTGTAGCGCTTGGCGACCTGCTCGGCGGTCTGCAGCATGTTCCAGTAGATCTCGGGCTTGTGCTTCACGAGCCACGGGTCGGCCAGCATGTGCGTGTTGGCTTCGTTCTGCACGCACGAGATGCTCTCGACGCCGCCGGCCACGTACACGTCGCCCTCGCCCGCGATGATGCGCTGGGCGGCGGTGGCGATGGTCTGCAGGCCCGACGAGCAGAAACGGTTGATGGTCATGCCCGAGGTGGTGACCGGCAGGCCGGCGCGCAGTGCGATCTGGCGCGCGATGTTGGAACCGGTGGCGCCTTCTGGCGTGGCGCAACCCATGATGACGTCGTCGACCGAGGCCGGGTCGATGCCGGCGCGCTGCACCGCGTGTTGCACGGCATGGCCGCCCAGCGTGGCGCCGTGCGTCATGTTGAAGGCACCCTTCCAGCTCTTCGCGAGCGGCGTGCGGGCGGTGGAAACGATGACGGCGCTGGTCATGGTGAGGTCCTTTGAAGATGGAAGGGAAAAGAGGGAAAAGACGAGGTCGTCATTGCGCCGGCGCGGCCGCGTGGGTGTTGCGCAGGAGCTGGTGATAGAAGCCGATCATCTCGCCGTAGTTCGAGATGGCCAGGCGTTCGTTGTTGCCATGGAAGCGCGCCAGGTCCTCGCTCTTCACCCGGAACGGCGAGAAGCGGAAGACGGCATCGCTCACGAGGCTGAAGTGGCGCGAATCGGTGGCGGCGGTCATGAGGCCGGGTGCCACCACGGCATCGGGGAAGCTCTGGCGCACGGCCTGCTGGATCGCGCGGTAGCCGGTGCTGTCGGTGGGCGACACCGGCGAGGGCTCCGAGTTGCCGGGGTACGGCTTGATCTTGATGTCGTCGTCGCCCAGTGCCTTGCGCAGGTGCGCCTCGACGCTGGCCAGCGTGTCGCCGGGCAGCACGCGGAAGTTGACGGCGGCCTCGGCGCGGCCGGGCAACACGTTGTCCTTGTTGCCGGCGCGCACGATGGTCAGCGCGGTGGTCGTGCGCAGCATGGCGTTGCTGCTCGGGCTCTTCTCGAGCTGGCCGCGCACCAGCGGCTCGGTGAGCCACAGGTTCGACAGCATGACGCGGTTGACGCCGCCCATCTCAGGGGCGAGCGCGCCGAACATCTGGCCTGCCACACCCTGGATGCCACCGGGCATCGACGTTCCTTCGAGCCGCGCGAGCGCGGCACTCATGCGGCCGATGGCGCTCTTTTGCGGCGGCATCGACGAGTGGCCGGGCGCGGTATCGAGCGAGAGGAAGAAGGTGCCGTAGCCCTTCTCCGCCAGGCCAATGAGCGCCGCAGGTTTGCTCAGGCCGGGCAGCACGCCGTCGAGCACGAGCAGGCCTTCGTCGAGCACCCAGTCGAGCTTCACGCCGCGCGACTTGAGCAGTTCAGCGATGGGCTGCGCGCCGCGCAGGCCGCTCACCTCTTCGTCGTCGCCCATCACGAGGTAGACCGTCTGCTTCGGCTGGAAGCCGCTGCCGATGAGCAGCTCGATGGCTTCCATCTGCGCAAACAGGTTGCCCTTGTTGTCGAGCGTGCCGCGGCCCCAGACGAAGCCGTCCTTGATCTCGCCCGCGAAGGGATCGACCGACCAGGCCTTTTCGGTGCCGGGCGCGATGGGCACCATGTCCTGGTGCGCCATGAGCGCGATCGGCTTGGCCTGCGCGTCGGTGCCGGTCCAGGTGTAGAGCAGGGCCTTCTGGCCCACCACTTCCTTCTTGAGGGTGGCGTGGACCTTCGGGTACTGCTGCGCCAGGTAGGCGTGCAGCTTGTCGAACTCGGCCAGGTTGGCGGCCGGGTCGTCCAGGCTCGACACCGTGCGGATCGGAATCGCGCCGGCCAGCCGCTTCGCAGCGGCCTGCAGGTCGATCTCGAGCTTCGGTGCGGGGGCCACCGCGAGTTGCTGCGATGGCGTGGTCCAGGTCTTGACCGCCACGGCCGCCACCAGTGCCAGGAGCACCAGCAGCAGCCCGAGGAAGATGCGTTTCAACATGGGCGGTCTTGATCCTGGGTTCAGTCGTCTCAGCTGAAGGACTTGCCTTCGGCCACCAGCTTCTGGATCAGCGGTGCGGGCTGCCAGAACTCGGCGTCGTCGCGCGGGTTCTGCGCAAAGCGCTTCATCGTCTCGGCCACGTTGTACAGGCCGACCTGCGAGGCGTAGTGCATCGGGCCACCGCGGTAGATCGGGAAGCCGTAGCCGGTCAGGTACACCATGTCGATGTCGCCCGACTTGGAGGCAATGCCGTCTTCCAGGATGTGCGCGCCTTCGTTGACGAGGGCGAACACCAGGCGCTGCACGATTTCCGTGTCGGAGATCTTGCGCGGCGTGATGCCCAGTTCCTTGCGGTGGTCCTCGATCATCTTGTTGACGAGCTCCGACGGAATCGCGTCGCGCTTGCCGGCCTGGTAGTCGTACCACCCTGCCCCGGTCTTCTGGCCGAAGCGGCCCAGCTCGCACAGCTTGTCGGCCGTGCGGCTGTACTTCATGTCGGCACGCTCGACGGCGCGGCGCTTGCGGATCGCCCAGCCGATGTCGTTGCCGGCCAGGTCGCCCATGCGGAACGGGCCCATGGCGAAGCCGAACTTCTCGATGGCCTTGTCGACCTGCTGCGGCGTGGCGCCTTCGTCCAGCAGGAAACCGGCCTGGCGGCTGTACTGCTCGATCATGCGGTTGCCGATGAAGCCGTCGCACACGCCCGACACGACGGAGGTCTTCTTGATCTTCTTGCCGATGGCCATCACGGTGGCCAGCACGTCCTTGGACGTGGCCTTGCCGCGCACCACTTCGAGCAGCTTCATCACGTTGGCCGGGCTGAAGAAGTGCATGCCGACCACGTCCTGCGGACGGTCGGTGAACGAGGCGATCTTGTCGACGTCGAGCGTCGAGGTGTTCGAGGCCAGGATGGCGCCCTTCTTGGCGACGCGGTCGAGTTCCTTGAAGACCTTTTCCTTGACGCCGATTTCTTCGAACACGGCTTCGATGATGAGGTCGGCGTCCTTCAGATCGTCGTAGCTCAGCGTGGTGCTCAGAAGCGCCATGCGCTGCTCGTACTTGTCCTGCTTGAGCTTGCCCTTCTTGACCTGGGCTTCGTAGTTCTTCTTGATGGTGGCAATGCCGCGGTCGAGCGCCTCTTGCTTCATCTCGAGGATCTTGACGGGGATGCCCGCGTTCAGGAAGTTCATCGAGATGCCGCCGCCCATGGTGCCGGCGCCGATCACGCCCACGGCCTTGATCTCGCGCTTGGGCGTGTCTTCGGGCACGTCGGGAATCTTGCTCGCGGCGCGCTCGGCCATGAACAGGTGGCGCAGGGCCAGCGATTCGGGCGTGAACATCAGCGCGGTGAAGAGGCGCCGCTCTTCGGCCATGCCGTCGTCGAACTTCATCTTGGTCGCGGCCTGCACGGCGTCGACGCACTTCAGCGGCGCGGGGTAGTTCTTCGACATGCCGCCGACCATGTTCTTGGCGAACTGGAAGTAGGCATCGCCTTGCGGGTGCTTGCACGGCAGGTTGCGCACCAGCGGCAGCTCGCCGCCCTTGGCTGCGACCGATTTGGCGAACTCGACGGCTTCGTCGAACACCGATTCGGCCGAGGCGGCCAGCTTGTCGAACAGCTTCTGGCCCGGCAGGCTGGCGAGCAGTTCGCTCTTCACCGGCTCGCCGCTGACGATCATGTTGAGGGCGGTTTCCACGCCGAGCACGCGCGGCAGGCGCTGCGTGCCACCGGCGCCCGGCAGCAGGCCGAGCTTGACTTCGGGCAGTGCCACGCTGGTGCCGGGAGCGGCCACGCGGTAGTGGCAGCCCAGGGCCAGCTCCAGGCCGCCGCCCATGCACACGGAGTGGATGGCTGCGACGACAGGCTTGGGCGAGGCTTCGAGCGAGAGGATCACGCTCAGCAGGTTGGGCTCTTGCAGCGCCTTGGGCGTGCCGAATTCCTTGATGTCCGCACCGCCCGAGAACGCCTTGCCGGCGCCGGTGATGACGATGGCCTTGACGGCGCTGTCGGCATTGGCCTTGGACAGGCCGTCGGTGATGCCGATGCGTGTCGAGAAGCCGAGACCGTTGACCGGCGGGTTGGTCAGGGTGATCACGGCGACATCGCCGAGCACTTTGTATTCAGCCGTCATGCTGCGTTCCTTGGTGTGTGAAGAAAAAGAAGAAAAAGCACGAGTGTTCTTTTTCGAAGATTCTAGGCGTTTTGCGTGGCCGAACAATGGCACGCAGTCGCTGTCGGGACAAGGGCCTCAAGAGAGAGCCGGACTTTCCAGGAACACCGCGGAACCGGCTTTGCCGGGCCGCAGGTGTTGCCCCCTGCAAGGGGGTTGGCGCGCGCGACACGAAGTGCGCGAAGCCTGGGGGTTTGCTTAAACCTCCAGCCACTCCCTGCGGGTGGTGCCGTCGGCGCGCAGGCTGTCGGGCGTCCCGTCGAACACGATGCTGCCGTGGCCCATGACGAGCGCGCGGTCCGAAATCTGCATCGCGATGGTGAGCTTCTGCTCGATGAGGAGCACCGAGATGCCCTTGTCCTTCAGCGTGCGCAGGTACTGCCCCACCAGCTCGACGATCTTGGGCGCGAGGCCTTCGGTGGGCTCGTCGATGATGATCAGGTCGGGGTCGCCCATGAGCGTGCGGCACAGCGTGAGCATCTGCTGCTCGCCGCCCGAGAGCACGCCGGCCTCGGTGTGCTGGCGCTCCTTCAGGCGCGGGAACATGCCGTACATGTCGTCGAACGACCAGCGGCTGCCCTTGCCCGAGCCCTTCTGCCCCAGCAGCAGGTTCTGGTGCACCGTGAGCTTGGGGAAGATGTCGCGGTTCTCGGGCACGTAGCCGATGCCCATGTGCGCGATCTCGTAGGCCTTGCGGCGCAGGATGTCGCCGCCCTTCCACTGCAGCGTGCCCTCGGCATGCACCAGGCCCATGATGGCCTTGGCGGTGGTCGAGCGGCCCGAGCCGTTGCGACCCAGCAGGGCCACGATCTCGCCCGGGCGAACGTCGAAGGAAACGCCATGCAGCACATGGCTCTTGCCGTAGTAGGCGTGGATGTCGTGAAGCTTCAGCATGTCAGTGTCCCGCCCCTTGCGCGTCGGCAACCGACGAACCCAGATACGCCTCCTGCACGCGTGCATTGGCGCGCACGGCAGCCGGCGTGTCGAAGGCGATGACTTCGCCGTAGACCACCACGGCGATCTTGTCGGCCAGCCCGAAGACCACGCCCATGTCGTGCTCCACCGTCAACAGCGTCTTGCCGACGGTGACGTGCTTGATGAGCGAGATGAAGTGCGAGGTCTCGGTCTTGCTCATGCCGGCCGTGGGCTCGTCCAGCAGGATCACGCCGGCGCCGCCGGCGATGGTCACGCCGATCTCGAGCGCGCGCTGCTCGGCATAGGTGAGGTTCACCGCATGCACGTCGCGCTTGCGCTCCAGGCCGATCTGCTTGATGAGCTCTTCGGTGCGCGCGTTGGCGTCGTCCAGGTTCGAGAGAAAGCGCAGAAAGGTGTACTTGTAGCCCAGGCTCCACAGCACGCCGCAGCGCAGGTTCTCGAAGACGCTGAGCTTCGGGAAGATGTTGGTGATCTGGAAGCTGCGCGACAGCCCCAGGCGGTTGATTTCATAGGGCTTCTTGCCGTCGATGCGCTGCCCGTTGAGCAGCACCTCGCCGCTGGTGGGCGTGAGCCGCCCGCTGATCAGGTTGAACAGCGTCGACTTGCCCGCGCCGTTCGGCCCGATCACGGCGATGCGTTCGCCGGCCTTCACCGCCAGGTCCACGCCGCGGATGATTTCGGTCTTGCCGAAATTCTTGCGCAGCGCCTTCAGTTCCAATGCGTATTGCGCGCTCATTTACGCCGCCTCCCGACGTTTGATTTCTGCTTCGATCTCTTCCTGCGCCTGGCCCCAGACCCGCACGAAGCGGCGCCGTGCCACCTCGAGCAGGCCCAGGCCCACGGCCAGGATCGCGATGGCGCCCAGCCAGCTGGTCACGCCCGCCGTGTTCAGCAGGGTGCCGAAGAACTTCAGCTCGGGGCCCATCGCCGCGTTGAGCTGGATGTGATAGATCATCTCGATCAGCGCGGCAGCGCCGACCACCACCGGCACCAGGGCCACGGCGAGCGCGGCGTACAGGCCCCAGAAGCGGTTGAACTTGCCGAACTTGGCCACGCGCAGGTTCATCATGACCAGGCTGGCGATGCCACCGGGGGCAAACATCACCATGAACACGAACACCAGGCCGAAGTACAGCTGCCAGGCCTTCGACAGTTCGGACAGCAGGATCGAGGCGAACACCAGCAGCACCGCGCCGATGATCGGGCCGAAGAAGAACACCGCGCCGCCCAGGAAGGTGAACAGCAGGTAGCCGCCCGAGCGGATGGCGTTCAGGCTGTCGGCCGCGTTCACGATCTCGAAGTTGATCGAGGCCAGGCCGCCGCCGATGCCGGCGAAGAAGCCCGCGATGATGAACGCGAAGTAGCGCACGCGCTGCGTGTTGTAGCCGATGAACTCCACGCGCTCCGGGTTGTCGCGCACCGCGTTCAACATGCGGCCCAGCGGCGTGCCGGTGAAGGCATACATCAGGGCGGTGCACACGAAGCAGTACGCGGCGATCAGGTAGTACACCTGGATTTGCGGGCCGAAGGTGAAGCCGAAGAAGCTCGGGCCGTACACGCGGTCGGTGGTGATGCCGCCCTCGCCGCCGAAGAAGCTGGGGAACATCAGCGCCATCGAGGCCACGAGCTCGCCGATGCCCATGGTGATCATGGCGAAGGTGGTGCCCGACTTCTTGGTGGTCACGAAGCCCAGCAGGATGGCGAAGAACATCCCCGCCAGCCCGCCGACAAGCGGAATGAGCACCAGCGGAATCGTCGGGCCGCCCTTGGTCGCCATGTTCATCGCGTGGATCGCAATGAACGAACCCAGGCCGGTGTACACGGCATGGCCGAAGCTCAGCATGCCGCCCTGCCCCAGCAGGATGTTGTAGCTCAGGCAGATGATGATCAGGTAGCCCATCTGCGAGAGCATCGTCAGCGCCAGGCTGCTCTTGAACAGCATCGGCGAGATGATCAGCACCAGGGCGAACAGCGCCCAGACCAGGTAGCGCCCGATGTTCCAGGGCTTGAAGCGGTAGTACCGCGTCGGGGTCGTCGGTGAAGTGGTGGTTGCGGTGGTCATGGTGTCAGTCCTCCCGGGTGCCCAGAAGACCCTTCGGGCGGAAGATGAGGATCAGCACGAGGAACAGGTACGGCAGGATCGGTGCGACCTGCGAGATGGTGAGCTTGAGCAGCTCGTAGCCGAAGGTCTGGTCGGTCACGGCCACGCCCAGGGCCTGCAGCGCGGTGGCCAGCGAGTGGTCCAGCGCCACGGCGAAGGTCTGGATGATGCCGATCAGCAGCGACGCCAGGAAGGCGCCGGCCAGCGAGCCCATGCCGCCGACCACCACCACCACGAAGATGATGGTGCCGACCGAGCCGGCCATGGCCGGTTCGGTGACATAGGTGTTGCCGCCGATCACGCCCGCCAGGCCGGCCAGCGCGGCGCCGCCACCGAACACCAGCATGAACACGCGCGGCACGTTGTGGCCCAGCGCCTCGACCATGTCGGGGTGCTTCAGCGCCGCCTGGATCACGAGGCCGATGCGGGTGCGCGTGAGCAGCAGCCACACGGACACCAGCATCAGCATCGCCACCAGCATGATGAACGAGCGCGACTTGGGGAACTGCGTGCCGTACAGCGAGAACAGCGGCCCCTGCAGCGCCTCGGGCAGGCCGTAGGGCACCGTGGAGCGGCCCCAGACCAGTTGGACCAGCTCGAGGATGAGGTACGAAAGACCGAAGGTCACCAGCAGCTCGGGCACGTGGCCGAACTTGTGGACCCGGCGCAGGCTGTAGCGTTCGAAGGCCGCGCCCAATGCACCCACCAGCAGCGGCGAGAGAAAGAGCGCGGGCCAGAAGCCGACGATGCCTGACAGGGTGTAGGCGAAATAGGCGCCCAGCATGTAGAAGCTGGCGTGTGCAAAGTTGAGCACACCCATCATGCTGAAGATCAGCGTAAGGCCAGAGCTCAGCATGAACAACAGCAGGCCGTAGCTGACGCCGTTGAGCAGTGAGATGACGAAGAATTCGACGTTCATCGGTCTTCCGTGTCGGTTGAAAAAGAAAGAGGCCCGAGTGTTGAAGTCGGGCCTCGACCGGTCAGGGGGCGATCAGCAGGCGATCAGGAGGCGCCGCCGGGTCGCTTCATCTGGCACGAGGTGGGCGTGCTCGAGACGTAGGGCTCGTAGTACTTGACCGGTGCCAGCGTGTAGCCGGTGTTCTCCGGGCTGTACGGGCTCTTCGCGTCGGCCTTCTGCCAGCGCGTGATCCACAGGCCCTGCTGCAGCTGGTGGTCGGACTTGCGCATCTCGACGTCGCCGTTGAAGCTCTTGAACTTCATGCCTTCCATGGCGGCGGCCACCTTGACGGGGTCGGTCGACTTCGTGCGCACGAAGGCTTCGGCGAGCATCGCGTACACGGTGTACGGCGAGGTCGTGTACAGGTCTTCGTTGAAGCGCTTCTTGAACTCGTTCATCATCGGCGCGATCGGGCCCGGCGCGTTGTAGTGGCTGTAGCCCACCATGTAGACCTTGCCGTCCGAGGCCGCGCCCATGGCGGTCGGCGTGCCGTTGGTCACGGCGTAGTAGGTGTAGAACTTGACGTTCAGGCCTGCGTCGTTGGCCGACTTGATGAGCAGCGCGAGGTCGGAACCCCAGTTGCCGGTGATGACGGTGTCGGCGCCCGAGGCCTTGATCTTGGCGATGTAGGGCGCGAAGTCGCGCACCTGGGCCAGCGGGTGCAGGTCGTCGCCGACGATCTGCACGTCGGGGCGCTTGGTCTTGAGGTTGTCCTTGGCGTACTTCGCGACCTGCTGGCCGTGCGAGTAGTTCTGGTTGATCAGGTAGACCTTCTTGATGTCGGCCTGGTCCTTCATGAAGGTGGTCAGGGCTTCCATCTTCATGGAGGTGTCGGCGTCGAGGCGGAAGTGCCAGTAGCTGCACTTGCTGTTGGTCAGGTCGGGATCGACGGCCGCGTAGTTGAAGTACACGACTTCCTTGCCCGGGTTGCGGGCGTTGTGCTTCTCGAGCGCGTCCATGATGGCCAACGCCGGGCCGGAGCCGTTGCCCTGCACCACGTAGCGCGCGCCCTGGTCCATGGCCGAGCGCAGCGCGGCGGTGGTTTCCTGGGGGCTGAGCTTGTTGTCGATGCCGATGACCTCGAACTTCACGCCGGCCACGTTCTTCTTGTTGAATTCTTCGGCCAGGAACTGGAAGGTCTTGAGCTGGTTGGTACCGACGGCCGCCATCAGGCCCGACAGCGGGTCCAGCCACGCGATCTTGACGGTCTCACCCTTCTGGGCAAGGGCACCGGTGGCACTTGCCGCGAGCACGGCGGCGGTAGCGATCTTCAGAGCGAACTTCAATCTATATCTCCTGGTCAAACCGATATCAAAAACGCTGCACAAGCGTACAAGTCTTTGCCCCCCCACCCCTCAGGGAATGCCCGTAAGGAAGGGGCTGCAAAGGCACGTATCTATCGCGCAGGCGACAGTGCATTTCCTTCTTTTGCTACCCGGCGGTAGGTATCTTCTACCGATAGGTAGGAAATGCGTTCACAAAGACGCCTAGGGGCGCTTCATCTGGCAGGTCGTGGGCGTGCTCGCCACATACGACTCGTAATACTTCACGGGGACGTTGGTGTAGCCGGTGTTCTCGGCGTCGTAGGGGTACTTGGCGCTGGCCTTCTCCCAGCGCGAGATGTACAGGCCCTGCTGCAGCTGGTGGTCGGCCTTGCGCATCTCGACCTCGCCGTTGAAGCTCTTGATCTTCATGCCCTCGAGCGCCGCGGCCACCTTGACGGGGTCGGTCGACTTGGTCTGCACGAAAGCGGCATCGAGCAATGCGAAGGTGTGATAGATCGAGGACTGCGTCAGGTCGTCGTTCATCTTCTTCTTGTAGCCGGTCAGCAGCCGCTGGATTTCGCCGCCCATGTTGTAGTGGGCATAGGCCACGGTGTAGACCTTGCCTGCCGAGGTGGCGCCCATGGCCGTGGGCGTGCCGGCGCCCGGTGCGTAGTACGTGAGGAACTTGACGTCCAGCCCCGAGTCGTTCGCCGCCTTGATGAGCAACGAGAGGTCGGAGCCCCAGTTGCCGGTGATGACCGTGTCGGCGCCCGAGGCCTTGATCTTGGCGATGTACGGCGAGAAATCGCGCACCTGCGCGAGCGGGTGCAGGTCGTCGCCCACGATCTGGATGTCGGGGCGCTTGGTCTTGAGGTTGTCCTTGGCGAACTTGGACACCTGCTGGCCGTGGGAGTAGTTCTGGCCCAGGATGTAGACCTTCTTGATGTCGGCCTGATCCTTCATCCAGGTGGTCAGCGCTTCCATCTTCATGGAGGTGTCGGCATCGAGGCGGAAGTGCCAGTAGCTGCACTTGCTGTTGGTGAGGTCGGGATCGACCGCCGCATAGTTCAGGTAGAGCAGCTCCTTGCCGGGATTGCGCGCGTTGTTCTTCTCGACGGCGTCGATGATCGCGAGCGCCGGGCCCGAGCCGTTGCCCTGGGTGATGTAGCGCGCGCCCTGGTCCTGCGCCGAGCGCAGCGCCGCGGTGGTCTCCTGCGGGCTCAGCTTGTTGTCGATCGCGATGATCTCGAACTTCACGCCCGACGCATTCTTCTTGTTGAACTCGTCAGCCAGGTACTGGGTCGTCTTGAGCTGGTTGGTGCCCACGGCCGCCATGAGACCCGACAGCGGGTCCAGCCAGGCGATCTTGACGGTTTCGCCCTTCTGGGCGAACGACGCTGAAACACTCACCAACATGGCGCAGGCGGCCACTGACTTGATACCGAAGTGCATGAAGAGTCTCCTGGTTGAAAGGCGGGACGCCAGCGTACAAGCGCCCTTTTCTTCGCCGCACAGGGAATGCCCGGAAGGAAAGCCGCCGGGGCGGCCTTCCTATCGCGTGCGCGACAGTGCGGGTGGGCTTTGACCGTGCTTCAGAGGCCCGGCAGCTTGTAGTCCTTGAGCAGTTCGCGAAGCTTGGTCTTGAGGATCTTGCCGGTGGCGCCGATCGGAATGGCCTCCACGAACACCACGTCGTCCGGGATCTGCCACTTGGCGGTCTTGCCCTCGTAGAACTTCAGCAACTCCTCGCGGGTGACTTCGGCGCCGGGCTTCTTCACGACGGCGATGATCGGGCGCTCGTCCCACTTGGGGTGGAACACGCCGATGCAGGCCGCCATGGCGATGGCCGGGTGCGCGACGGCGATGTTCTCGATGTCGATGGAGCTGATCCACTCGCCGCCGGACTTGATCACGTCCTTGCTGCGGTCGGTGATCTGCAGGTAGCCCTCGGCGTCGATGGTGGCCACGTCGCCGGTGGGGAACCAGCCCCGGCCTGCGGCGTCGGCGACCAGCGGGTTGCCGCCCTCGCCCTTGTAGTACTCCTTGACGACCCAGGGGCCCTTGACCAACAGGTCGCCGTAGGCCTTGCCGTCCCAGGGCAACTCGTCGCCGTTGCCGTCGACGATCTTCATGTCGACGCCGAAGATGGCGCGGCCCTGCTTCATGCGGATCTGCAGCTGCGCGTCGGCGGGCAGCGACAGGTGCTTGTTCTTCAGCGTGCACAACGTGCCCAGCGGGCTCATCTCGGTCATGCCCCAGGCATGCAGCACCTCGACGTTGTAGTTCTCCTGGAACGCCGTGATCATGGCCGGCGGGCAGGCCGAGCCGCCGATGACCGTGCGGTTCAGCTTGCTGAACTTCAGGCCGTTGGTCTGCATGTGGCCCAGCATCATCTGCCACACGGTGGGCACGCCGGCCGCGAAGGTCACGCCTTCGGCTTCGATCAGCTCGTACACCGACTTGCCGTCCAGCGACGGGCCCGGGAACACGAGCTTGCAGCCCACCAGCGCGGCCGAGTACGGAATGCCCCAGGCATTGACGTGGAACATCGGCACCACCGGCAGCACCGAGTCTTGCGCCGAGATGCGCATGACATCGGGCAGCGCGGCAGCGTAGGCATGCAGCATGGTCGAGCGGTGGCTGTACAGCGCGGCCTTCGGGTTGCCCGTGGTGCCGCTCGTGTAGCACATGCTCGAGGCCGAGTTCTCGTCGAAGGTGGGCCAATCGTAGGTGGTGGACTGCGTGCCGATCCAGGCCTCGTAGCTCACGAGGTTGGGCACGCCGCTGTCGGCCGGCAGCTTGTCGGCATCACACAGTGCAACCCATTTCCGGATCGTGGGACAACGCGCATGCACCGCTTGCACCAGCGGCAGGAAGCTCAGGTCGAAGCACAGGATCTGGTCTTCGGCATGGTTGGCGATCCACGCGATCTGGTCGGGGTGCAGGCGCGGGTTGATGGTGTGCAGCACGCGGCCGCTGCCGCTCACGCCGTAGTACAGCTCCAGGTGGCGGTAGCCGTTCCAGGCCAGGGTGGCGATGCGGTCGCTGAACAGCAGTTGCTCGCCATCCAGCGCATTGGCCACCTGCCTGGCGCGCGATGCGATGTCGCTCCAGGTGCAACGGTGGATATCGCCCTCGACACGGCGCGAGACGATCTCGCCGTCGCCGTTGTGGCGCTCGACGAACTCGATCAGCGACGAGATCAAAAGCGGTTGGTCTTGCATCAAACCCAGCATCTACGGACTCCTATGTGAAATGACTTCAAAAAGCGTTGCGAACGAGAGATTCACGCAAGCTTCGGCCACTTGCACAATGACACAAACCCGCACTGCATGATTGAACGAAGCGGCTCTTCAAGGGACGTTCGCCGGCGTGATCTTTGCCGCCGTTGGCGTGGCATCCAGCAGCATCTGCGAAGGCCACGTTCCCCAGGTTGCACCGAGTTCGGGCGTGTTCGGATCGCCGTTGCGCATGAAGGCCCCGACGCTGGCCATGACGGCCTTCGACAGCGCCACGCGCCCCTTCTCGTTGGCCTTGCCGCCCATCACGTTGCTGAGCAGCGAACCCTCGAAGTTGCCGAACACGAACGGCAGGTCGAAAGCGTGCGATGCGCCGTACACGTCGTTCCACGGCGCGGCCTCCTGCGACCAGTCGAGGCGGTAGTGCCAGATGTTCGACTGGCGCGTCTTCATGGTGTTGAGCAGGTTGTCGCGGTTGGCCTCGAACAGCCCCTTCGTGATGAGCGCGGTGGCCGCGTTGTAGCCGGTGCCGGCCTTGTCTACCGGAAGGTAGAACGGGTCGATGATGTGGTTCACCGTGAGCGTGGGCGCAGCATCGGGGTTGAAGTTGAACATCATCGAGAAGCGCGGGGCATCGGTGACGATCCAGCCCGACGTCGGGAAGCCGATGGTGCCCAGCAGCGACGCGAAGAGCTTGCCCTCGTCGCGCGTGTTGCCCGCGAGCATGGGCACCTTGACGTACTTGTCGGCCGCGATGGCGCCGATCGGGTCCGCCGGCAACACCGTGCCATCGGGAATCGGCGCCACGTTGCCCTGCCCGGCTGCCGTGACCTTGGTCAGCAGCGCCCCACCCTCCTGCGCACGCAGGTACTCGGCGATCTGCGCCGGCGAGCGCGTGCCGATATACACCTTGGCCGCCGCTTCATCGGCCACGGTGCCGTCGGCGACAAGCAGCTTTTCGAGGATCGTCTGGCCCTGCGTCAACGAGGCCGAAGCCGGCTGCAGCGTCGGCAGCGTCCCGGGCGGCAGATTGGTCTTGAGCGAAATGCCACCACTCATCTCGAAGGCCTTGTGGAACAGGCCCTTGGCCATCGGCGAGGTCATCACCGCCAGCAGGTTGGTCGCACCGGCCGACTCGCCCGACAGCGTGACGTTGCCCGGGTCGCCGCCGAAGTTGGCGACGTTGCCCTGGATGAAGCGCAGCGCCGCCATGTTGTCCAGCAGCGCGAAGTTGCCCGAGTCGTCGCCCGCGCTGCCGCCCGGCCGCAGCTGCGGCATGTTCAAAAAGCCCAGGATGCCCAGGCGGTAGCTGGCGGTGATGACCACCGCATTGGTGGCCTTGGCCAGCGCCGCGCCGTCGTACAGCGGATCGGCCGTGTAACCCGAAATGTTGCTGCCGCCATGGATGAACAGCAGCACCGGCAGGTTCTTCTCGGTGGTGGCCGGGCGCCATATGTTGACGAACAGGCAGTCTTCGCTGCCGACCGGCTTGCCCAGGTTGGTGCCGATGGTGGCGTCGTAGGTGTTGCTGGTGCCGGGACTGAAGATCCGGCCGATCTGCAGGCAGGCGTTGCCGAAGGCCTTGGCCGGGCGGATGCCGGTCCAGGCTTCGGGCTCGACCGGTGCGCGCCAGCGCAGTGCGCCGACCGGCGGCTGGGCGAACGGAACACCCTTCCAGGACCAGGTGCCATTCTTGGCGCTGTCGTCCGTGCCCTCGACCTTGCCGGCCGTGGTCTGGCGCACCATGGGGCCGTCGGCGGCGGGTGCCGGAGCGGGCGCGGGTGCCGGAGCCGGTGCAGGCGGCAACACGGGAAAGGCGGTCGCCCCGGACGAACCGCCACCGCAGGCTGCAAGCGCCGCCGCGGCGGCCAGCGTGGCCACGGTGGCGATGGCGCGCGCCATCGCCGTCTGTCCTGCCGCACCCTGGTTTTGTGCTGTTGTCGTTGTCTTCATGTTTTGTCTCCACACCGGGTTAATCGGAATTCCTGGCTTGGCGCGCGGCACCCATACTCCGGGCCGCCGTGCACTGGAAAAATTCTAGGAACCGGCCCCGTTTTCACCGCTATCGCAAGCGAGCCAATCGAATGACTTCAGAAGCCTCCCTGCCGCGCCATTCGCGCCGGCCGTCGCGCCGCCCCGGCTGTCCGCAGCCCGAGCTGCGCACCAGCTCGGCCGCATGGCTGGAGGGGGTGCTGTCGATGTTCGAGGCCGAGGGGCTGAACGTGCCCACGCTGCTGCGCGATGCCGGCTTCGACCCCGACTCGCTGCACCGCCAGAACGCGCGCATCCCGGTCGACGAGATCTCCGTGCTGTGGCAGGTGGCCGTGGCGCACGCCGGGCGGCCCACGCTGGGTCTGGACCGCGACCTGGCCGCCACGCACAGCAAGCTGGGCACCGTGGGCCACGCCATGGCCTGCAGCCCCACCCTGGGCGCGGCGCTGACGCGGCTCACGCGCTACATGGCCGTGATCTCCGACGCCACCGCGTTCTCGCTGCAGTCCGACGCGCGCGGCTGCTGGATGGTCATGGAACACACCGGTGGCAGCCTGCCGATTCCGCGCCAGCGCGTCGAGTACGCCCTGCTGACCGTGCTCATGCAGTGCCAGTGGCTCACGCGGCGCGAGCTGCAGCCGCTGGCCATGGAATTCGTCTACCCGCCGCCGGCCAACGACCGGCTGCACCGCCAGGCCTTCGGCTGCGAGATCCGCTTCAACGCGCCCGCCAACCGCGTGCTGCTGTCGTCGGCCGACATGACCATGCCGCTGCCCACCCACCACCCGGCGCTGGGGGAGATGCAGGAGCACCTGCTCGACGACCAGCTCAACCTGCTGGGCCAGACCACCACCGCCAGCCTGGTGTGCGCCGAGATCGCGCGCCGGCTGCAGCACGGCGAGCCGCGCCGCCAGGACGTGGCCTCGGGCCTGGGGCTGGCCGACCGCACGCTGCAGCGCCGCCTGCAGGAGGAGTCCGTGTCGTTCCAGGCACTGCTCGACCGCACCCGCCGCGAACTCGCCAAGCAGTACCTGGCCGAACAGCGCCACACGCTCGCGGACGTGGCCGACCGGCTGGGCTTCGTGGACGTCAGCAACTTCTTTCGCGCCTGCAAGCGCTGGTTCGGCCTGCCGCCGGCCCAGTACCGCGCCAGCCTCGCGCTCGACGGCGCCGGGGCGCTGCGCGGCGCGCTGCTGAACTGAGCGGCGGCACCCGCCCCACGCGCCCGATGGCCTCCGCGGCCAGGGGTTTCGCGCGCTGCCGGACAATCCGGGCATGAGCTTGTTAGCCGAAGACACCCCGGTCGCCGACCTGGGCCTGCGCTGGAAGCCCGGCTTCTCGACGCTGGGCCCCGCCTTTTTCACCGAATTGCGCCCCACGCCGCTGCCCGACCCGTACTGGGTCGGCCACAGCGACGCCGTGGCGCGCGAGCTGGGCCTGCCGCCCGGTTGGCGCGAGTCGGACACCACACTCACCGCCCTCACCGGCAGCCTGCCGGTCGCCGGTACGCGGCCTTTCGCCACGGTCTACAGCGGCCACCAGTTCGGCGTCTGGGCCGGGCAACTGGGCGACGGGCGCGCGATCCTGCTCGGCGAGACCGAAGGCGGGCTCGAGGTGCAACTCAAGGGCGCGGGCCGCACGCCCTATTCGCGCGGCGGCGACGGCCGCGCCGTGCTGCGTTCGAGCATTCGCGAGTTCCTGTGCAGCGAGGCCATGCACGGCCTGGGCATTCCGACCACGCGCGCGCTGTGCGTGACCGGCTCGGACGCCCGCGTGCGCCGCGAAGAGCTGGAAAGCGCAGCCGTGGTCACCCGCGTGGCGCCCAGCTTCATCCGCTTCGGCCACTTCGAGCACTTCGCCGCCAACCAGCGCGAAGACGAGCTGCGCGCGCTGGCCGACTACGTCATCGACCGCTACTACCCCGAATGCCGCGCCACCGCGCGCTTCAACGGCAACGCCTACGCCGCCTTCCTCGAGGCCGTGAGCGAGCGCACCGCCGCCCTGCTCGCCCAGTGGCAGGCCGTGGGCTTTTGCCACGGGGTGATGAACACCGACAACATGAGCATCCTCGGGCTCACCATCGACTACGGGCCGTTCCAGTTCCTCGACGGCTTCGATCCGCGCCACATCTGCAACCACAGCGACACCCAGGGCCGCTACGCCTTCAACCAGCAACCCAACGTCGCCTACTGGAACCTGTTCTGCCTGGCGCAGGCACTCTTGCCGCTGATCGGCGACCAGGAAATCGCCGTGGCCGCGCTGGAGTCGTACAAGACCGTGTTCCCCAACGCCTTCGAAGACCGCATGCGCGCCAAGCTGGGCCTCACGACGCCCGCCGAGGGCGACCGGGCGCTGATCGAGGGCGTGCTCAAGCTGATGGCGGCCGAGAAGGTCGACCACACCATCTTCTGGCGCCGCCTGTCGAACCACATGGCCGACGGCAACGTGGAGCCCGTGCGCGACCTGTTCCTCGACCGGGCCGGCTTCGATGCCTGGATGCTCTCTTTTTCGGAGCGCCATGCACAATCGCAGCGCGCCGAAGCGGCAAAATTGATGCTGCAGTCGAACCCCAAGTTCGTGCTGCGGAATCACCTGGGCCAGCAGGCCATCGAAGCCAGTCAGCAAAAGGACCACGCGGGTGTGGCAACCTTGCTGACGCTGCTCCAAACCCCATGTGAAGAACACCCCGGTGCCGACGACTACGCCGGCTTCCCGCCCGACTGGGCCTCCACGATCGAAATCAGCTGCTCCTCATGACCACGCCCGTTCAGAAAACCGACGCCGAATGGAAAGCCCTGCTCGCTGAAAAGGGCGCCGAACCCGCCGCCTTCGAGGTGACGCGCCACGCCGCCACCGAACGCCCCTTCACCGGCAAGTACGAAGCCCACTGGGACGACGGCACCTACCACTGCATCTGCTGCGGCGCCAAGCTGTTCGAAGCGGCCACCAAGTTCGACGCCGGCTGCGGCTGGCCCAGCTTCTCGGAAGAAGCGGTGCCCGGCGCCATCCGCAACATCGTCGACCGCTCGCACGGCATGGTGCGCACCGAGAACGTCTGCGCCAATTGCGGCGCCCACCTGGGCCACGTGTTCCCCGACGGCCCCACCGAAACCGGCCTGCGCTACTGCATGAACTCGGCGTCGCTCGACTTCCAAAAGAAATGAAACTGCTCCTCGACTTCTTCCCGATCCTGCTGTTCTTCGGCGCCTACAAGTTCGCCGACATCTACACCGCCACCGGCGTGCTGATGGCCGCCACCGTGGTGCAGATGGCCGTCATCTACGCGATGGAGCGCAAGCTGCAGGCGATGCAGAAGGCCACGCTGGTGCTGATCCTGCTGTTCGGCACGCTCACGCTGGTGCTGCACGACGACCGCTTCATCAAGTGGAAGCCCACGGTGCTGTACGGCGCCATGGCCGTCGCGCTGGCGGTGGCGCTGTGGGCGCTGAAGAAGAACTTCCTGAAGATGCTGCTGGGCGCGCAGCTCGAACTGCCCGAGCGCATCTGGGGCCGGCTCAACGTGGCGTGGATCGGTTATTGCCTCTTCATGGCGCTCATCAACGGCTACGTGGCGGCGTACTTCACGACCGAGGCCTGGGTCAACTTCAAGCTCTGGGGCTACGTGTTCCCGATCGTCTTCCTGGTGGCGCAGGGCCTGTACATCGCGCCGCACCTCAAGGAAGACAAGCCGACCGCATGACGACCACCACCATTCCCCTGCCCACCGTGGCCGCGCTCGAGGCGGCGCTGCGCGCATCGCTTTCGCCCACGCAGCTCGAAGTGATCGACGAAAGCGCCGCCCACGCGGGCCATGCGGGCGCCAACGCTGAGGGCTACGGCACGCATTTCCGGGTGCGCATCGCCTCCCCGCTGTTCGACGGAAAGCCCCGCGTGGCGCGGCATCGGCTTGTGTATGATGCCCTCCAAGTTTTTATCGCACAGGGTCTGCACGCCATCGCCATCGAGGTGCTCTGAGTCGTCCAATCGGTTGCTTGCCGCGTTCGCCGCGGCCGCCCACCCTCTCCTTCTTTTCTCCTGATTCCTGCTTTCTTTCCCGCGCCTTTTCCTACACGCGCATTTCCTCTCCAGCCTGATATTCATTTCATGAAAAAACACATCTTGCAGGCCGTTGCGGCCGCAGCGCTGATCGGTGCACTCCCCCTGTCGGCCCTGGCGCAGAACGCAGCCATCGTCAACGGCAAGCCGGTGCCCAAGGCCCGCATGGACGTCCTGGCCCAGCAGCTGGCTGCCGCCGGCCGCCCGGTGACGCCCGAGATGCAAAGTCAGCTGCGCGAGGAAATCGTGGCGCGCGAAGTGTTCATGCAGGAAGCGCAGAAGCAAGGCCTGGACGCCACCGAGGACTACAAGAACCAGCTCGAACTCGCCCGCCAGGCCATCCTGATCCGCGCGCTGTTCGAGAACTACCGCAAGACCAACGCGGTGTCCGACGCCGACGTGAAGGCCGAGTACGACAAGTTCGTGGCAGCCAACGGCGGCAAGGAATTCAAGGCCCGCCACATCCTGGTCGAGACCGAAGACCAGGCCAAGAAGATCATGGCCGACCTGAAGAAGGGCGCCAAGTTCGAAGACATCGCCAAGAAGCAGAGCAAGGACCCGGGTTCGGGCGCCAACGGCGGCGACCTCGACTGGGCCAACCCCGCCAGCTTCGTGCCCGAGTTCTCGGAAGCGATGATCAAGCTCAAGAAGGGCGAGACCACCCCTGCCCCGGTCAAGACCCAGTTCGGCTACCACATCATCCGCGTCGACGACATCCGCCAGGCCCAACTGCCGAAGCTGGAAGAAGTGAAGCCGCAGATCACGCAGCAGCTGCAGCAGCAGCGCCTGCAGAAGTACCAGGAAGACCTGCGCGCGAAGGCCAAGGTCGAGTAAGCCTGCGGCCCATCGCCCAAGAAAAAGCCCCGCAATCGCGGGGCTTTTTTCATTGCGGCGTGATGTTGAAGTCTTTGACGAACCGGGCGTAGTCGTTCGACTCCTTGCGCACGAAACTTGTGAAGTCCGCCGTCGAGCCGCCGATGACTTCCAGGCTGAGGTCGGTGAACTGCTTTTGCGTGTCGGCGTTCTTGAGCAATGCCTGCACCTGCTCATTGAGCTTTGCGATGACCGGCGCGGGCGTTCCGGCCGGCGCCACCAGGCCGACCCAGCCCATGAAGCGGTAGCCCGGCACACCGGACTCGGCCACCGTCGGCACGTCGGGCAAGGTCGAGACGCGCTTGTCGCCCGTGACCGCCAGCGCCTTCAGCTTGCCGCTCTTGGCGTAGGGCACGGCAGTCGGCGAGGTCTCGAACATCATGTCGATCTGGCCGCCGACCAGGTCGGACAGCGCGGGCGCCCCGCCCTTGTAGGCCACGTTGAGCAAGTCGGTGCCGGTCATCTGCATGAAGCGGCGCGCCGCCACGTCCTGCGGGCCGCCCACGCCCGAGGTGCCGACACTGAGCTTGCCGGGGTTGGCCTTGGCATAGGCCACCAGTTCGCCGACGTTCTTGAACGTCCATTTGGGATTCATGATGAGCACGTTGGGCTGGTCGGCCACGCGGATCACGGGCGCCAGATCCTTGATCGGGTCATAGGGCAGCTTCGCGAACATGTGCGCGTTGGAAGCCAGGCCGGTGTGCACCATCAGCAAGGTGTAGCCGTCCTTGGGGGCCTTGGCGACGTAGTCCATGCCGATGTTGCCGCTGGCGCCGGGACGGTTGTCCACCAGCACGGGCTGGCCCAGGGCCGTCGAGAGCTTCTGGCCGACCAGGCGCGCCGTCATGTCGATGCTGCCGCCCGGCGGGAACGGCACGACCATGCGGATCGGCTTGGACGGATAGGCGTCCTGCGCGTGGGCGACGGGGACGATGCACGCCAGGCCGGCGGCAAAGCACGCGAACGAGGCGAGCGGGAAACGGAAGCGCTGGGTCATGAGGTTCTCCGGAGTTTCTTGAGGGTGGGCAGACGGGTCAATCGGCGGTGGCGCGCAGGGTGCGTTCGATGTCGGCGGCCCACGCGAGCAGCGCGGCGTCGCGCATCGGCAGGCCAGCAAGGCTCAGGCCCACGGGCGCTTCGCCGGCCGCGTGGCAGGGCAAGGAGATGGCGCAGCCGTCCATGAAGTTGACGATGGAGGGGTTGCGCAGCATCGCGGCGTTGACGGCGACGTACTGCGCCTCGTCGGCTTCGAGGGCCTCGATGCGCGGCGCCACCAGCGGCACGGTCGGCATGAGCCAGCCATCGAATTCGCCCAGGCGCGCGACCACGCGGCGCTGCCAATCGGCCCGCTGCGCCTGCAGCACGAGGTAGGCGCGCGCCGTGAAGTCCTTGCCGCGCAGGATGCGGCTGAGTACGCGCGGGTCGTAGCCGCTGCCGCTGCGTTCGATCAGCTCGGCATGCCACGCCCATGACTCGGCGGCGCTGAAGCCGCCAGCGGCGTTGATGGCGGCGAGCTCATCGAACTCGGGCACCGCCAGTTCGACCAGCTGCGCACCGGCGGCCGAGAGGCGCTGCAGCGCACGTTGGAAGGTTGCAGCGACGTGCGCGTCCATGCCGTCCTGCACCAGCGTAGTCGGCACCGCGAAGCGGGCCTGGCGCAGGTGCTGCGTTCGGGGCGCCTCGGACACGCCGGACAGCACCGCATCCATCGCCGCGCAGCCGGCCACGTCGAGCGCCATCACGCCGACCGCATCGAGGCTGTGCGACAGCGGCACGAGCCCGGTGCCGGGCATGCGGCGCGCCGTCGGCTTGAAGCCGGTGATGCCGCACAGCGCCGCCGGAATGCGCGCCGAGCCGCCCGTGTCGCTGCCGACGCTCGCAACGCACATGCCGTCGGCCACCGCCACGGCCGCGCCCGAGGACGAGCCACCGGGAATGCGCCGCTCGCCGCGCTGCCACGGATTGGCCGGCGTCCCGTAGTGCGGGTTGAGGCCGAGGCCGGAGTACGCGAACTCGGTCATGTTCGTCTTGCCGACCAGCACCGCGCCGGCCGCCAGCAGGCGCCGCACGGCCTCGGCATCGTGCGCGGCGGGCGGTGCGTCGCGCAGCACGACGGAGCCGGCGGTCGTCGTTTCGCCGGCCACGTCGAACAGGTCCTTGACCGAGACCGGCAGGCCTTCGAGCGGAGAACGCACGACGCCGGCTTCGCGCAGGCTGTCGGAGGCGCGCGCGAGGTGCCGGGCACGGTCTGCCAGCACGCGCGTGAAGGTGCGCGCGCCTTCGCCGGCGGGATCGGCGATGCGTTGCAGCGCCGAGGCGGTCAGCGCGGCGGAAGTGGTGCGGCCTGCGGCCAGGTCGGCGCGGGCGGCTTCGAGGGAGATCGCGGCGGGCATGTGCGGTCCTCGTGCGTCAGGCGACGATCGGCAGCGAGACCGCGCGGTACTCGTGCGTAATGCGGCGGCCGGTGTGCTCGTCCACCAGCTCCATGCGAAAGCGCGCCGCCGGGCGGATGCCGCCGATGGCGCCGACCGTGCCGCAGGTCATCGCGAAGCCGTCGGCCGGCTCGCCGTCGGCCGCGGCGCAGCGCGCCAGCAGGTCGGCCGGCGGGCGCAGCGCGGCCAGCGTGCCTTCCTGGTACAGGCGCCATTCACCGCCCTCCTCGATCCACGAACGCAGCACCAGCGTGTCCCAGCGGCCCTGCACGTCGGCCAGCCGCCAGGCGCTGCGCGCCACGGGCTTCACGCAGATCTGCTTGGACAGCGCCACGCTGTGCGCTTCCAGCGCGCGGTCGGTGTGGTCCGAGCCGATCGAGACGAAGAACTCGCCCCCGTGCAGGAACAGCAGCGGCTCGACCTCGCCCGAGGTGTCGGCCCCCACCACCTGCACGACGTCGGCCTGGCTCAGCTGCTGGGTGGCCACCCGGTAGAACAGCGGCACGGCGCTGGGCGCGGGCACGCCCAGCTCGGCGAGTTCCTCGATGTGGTGCTCGATGGCGGCGATGTCACGCCCGGTCCAGCCGGCGATCACGAGGTGCCGGGCCTCGAAGCTCAGCGTTTGCGGGGCATTCCCCTCGGGAAGTTCGAAAGACAGTTTCATGGGTGGCAGCTCGATTGAAGTTTCAGTGAAATTTCACAACGATATTACAGTGAGTCCACAGAAACTTCAAAGGGATTTCCCGCAGGTACCATCGGGGAACTCCACCATGACCCTCCCGCCCCGATGAACGCAGCCACGCCCGCCCGCAAAGCCCCCGTCCGGCGGCCCGAAGCAGCCATCTCCCTCAACGAAACCGCCTACCTGCGCCTGAAGGAAGCCCTGGTGACCCTGGCCTACAAGCCCGGGGAATACCTCAACACCGCCCAGGTGATGGAGCGGCTGGGCGTGGGCCGCACGCCGGTGAACCAGGCGCTGCACCGCCTGTCGGCCGAGGGCCTGGTCCGCATCATTCCGCGCAAGGGCGCGATGGCTTCGCCGCTGTCGATCAACGACGCGCTGGAGCTCATCGAGGTCCGGCTGGTGAACGAGGTGCTGTGCATGCGCCTGGCCGCGGCGGCCATCACCGAGGCCGAGCTGGCCGAGCTGCAGGCCATCGCCGAACAGTTCGAAGCGGCGGCGCAGCGGCGCGATGCGATGTCGGTGATGAACCTGGACCGCCTCTTCCACGAAAAGATCGCGGCGGCAGCACGCAACGCGATGCTGCAGGACATTCTGAGCGTGCTGCACGCGCGCTCGCAGCGCTTCTGGGCGATCTCACTGGCGGCCGAGGGGCACCTGGCGGAGGTGATCGAGGAGCACCGCACCATCGTCGCCACGCTGCAGCGGCACGACGCTGATGCAGCGGCCGAAGCGGCGAAGACGCATGTGCTGTCGTTCAAGGCGTCGATGCTGAACAGCCAGCGCTGATTGACGGCGCTTCAGGCGCACCCCCCATGAAAAATGCCCTCCAGACCAAGCCTGGAGGGCATTTTTTATTGACCTGATTCAGGCCGCTCGCACGGCCTGAGGGCGTCCGATCAACCCACCCACTTGCGCGCGTTGCGCCAGATCTGCATCCACGGGCTCAGCTCGCTCTTGTCACCCGAGGTCCAGCTCATCTGGATGTTGCGGAACACGCGCTCCGGGTGCGGCATCACGGCGGTGAAGCGGCCGTCCGGCGTGGTGACCGAAGTCAGGCCGCCCGCGCTGCCGTTCGGGTTGAACGGGTACTGCTCGGTCGGCTGGCCGTGGTTGTCCACGAAGCGCATCGCTCCGATGGCCTTGGCGGCGTCGCCGCGGTGCTTGAAGTTGGCATAGCCCTCGCCGTGCGCCACCGCGATCGGCAGGCGGCTGCCGGCCATGCCCGCAAAGAAGATGCTGGGCGACTCGAGCACCTCGACCATCGACAGGCGCGCCTCGAAACGCTCGCTCTGGTTGGTGGTGAAGCGCGGCCAGGCCTCGGCGCCCGGGATGATGTCGGCCAGCTCGGCAAACATCTGGCAGCCGTTGCACACGCCCAGGCCGAAGGTGTCGGCGCGGCCGAAGAAGGTCTTGAACTGCTCGGCCAGCTTCGGGTTGAAGGTGATGCTGCGCGCCCAGCCGATGCCCGCGCCCAGCGTGTCGCCGTAGCTGAAGCCGCCGCAGGCGACCACGCCCTTGAACGCGGCCAAATCCGCCCTGCCCGTCTGCAGGTCGGTCATGTGGACGTCGAAGGCCTCGAAGCCGGCTTCGGTGAAGGAGTAAGCCATCTCGACGTGCGAGTTGACGCCCTGCTCGCGCAGGATCGCGACCTTGGGGCGCGACTGCAGGATGGCCGGTGCCACCGGGGCGTTCGGCAGGAACACATGCATGCCCGGGTCGTTCGCCACGCCCGCCGCGGCGTGCTCGGCATCGGCGCAGGCCGGGTTGTCGCGCTCGCGGGCGATCTTCCAGCTGACCGAGTCCCAGACCTGGTGCAGGTCGTGCAGCGAGGCGCTGAACACCGACTTGGCATCGCGCCAGACTTCGAGCTTGCCCTTGCCGGCGTCCATGGCCGAGCTGGCCGGGCGGGTCTTGCCGACGAAGTGGCTGTGCGTGCTCAGGCCGTGGGCGCGCAGCACCTGCATGACGTCGTTGCGCTCGGCCGTGCGCACTTGCAGCACCATGCCCAGCTCTTCGTTGAACAGCGCCTTGAGCGTGAGCTCTTCGCGGCGCGCGCTGACCTGCTGCGCCCAGTTCTTGGCGTCGCCGGTTTCCATGCGGCTGTCGGAAATGCCGTCGCCTTCGGTGACCAGCATGTCGACGTTCAGCGCCACGCCGACGTGGCCGGCAAAGGCCATCTCGCAGGCGGTGGCGAACAGGCCGCCGTCGCTGCGGTCGTGCATCGCGAGGATCTTGCCATCGGCGCGCAGCGCGTTCACGGCGTTGACCAGCGCGACCAGCTGTGCCGGGTCGTCGAGGTCGGGCACGGTGTCGCCGCTCTGGTCGAGCGTTTGCGACAGGATGCTGCCCGCCATGCGGTGCTGGCCACGGCCGAGGTCGATGAGCACCAGCGTGGTGTCGTCTTCGGTCGCGTCGAGCTGCGGCGTGAGCGTGCCACGCACGTCGGCCAGCGAGGCGAAGGCGGTGACGATCAGGCTCACGGGCGAGGTGACCTTCTTGGCTTCGCCGTTGTCCTTCCACTGCGTGCGCATCGACAGCGAATCCTTGCCGACCGGAATCGACACGCCCAGCGCCGGGCACAGCTCCAGGCCCACGGCCTTCACGGTCTCGTACAGCGCGGCATCTTCGCCGGGCTCGCCACACGCAGCCATCCAGTTCGCCGACAGCTTGACGCGCGACAGCTCGATCGGCGCGGCCAGCAGGTTGGTGATGGCCTCGGCCACGGCCATGCGGCCCGAGGCCGGCGCGTCGAGCGCGGCCAGCGGCGTGCGCTCGCCCATGCTCATGGCTTCGCCGGCGAAGCCCTTGTAGTCGGCCAGCGTCACGGCGCAGTCGGCCACAGGCACCTGCCACGGGCCGACCATCTGGTCGCGGTGCGTCAGGCCGCCCACGCTGCGGTCGCCGATGGTGATGAGGAAGCGCTTGGACGCCACGGTCGGGTGCGACAGCACGTCGATGGCGGCCTTCTGCAGGTCGACGCCCGTGAGGTCGAGCGGCTTGAAGCTGCGGGTGACGGTCTTCACGTCGCGGTGCATCTTGGGCGGCTTGCCCAGCAGCACGTCCATGGGCATGTCGACGGGCTGCACCGCCGCGCCTTCGTCGGCCACCAGCAGCTGGCGCTCTTCGGTCGCCACGCCGACCACCGAGAACGGGCAGCGCTCGCGCTCGCAGAAGGCCTTGAACTGTTCGAGCGACTCGGGCGCGATGGCCAGCACGTAGCGCTCCTGGCTCTCGTTGCACCAGATTTCCTTCGGTGCCATGCCCGACTCTTCGAGCGGCACGGCGCGCAGGTCGAAACGCGCGCCACGGCCGGCATCGTTGGTCAGCTCGGGGAAGGCATTGCTCAGGCCGCCGGCGCCCACGTCGTGGATCGCGAGGATCGGGTTGGCCGCGCCCTGCTGCCAGCAGTGGTTGATGACCTCCTGCGCGCGGCGTTCGATTTCGGGGTTGCCGCGCTGCACCGAGTCGAAGTCGAGTTCGGCCGCATTGGCGCCGGTCGCCATCGAGCTGGCGGCGCTGCCGCCCATGCCGATGCGCATGCCGGGGCCGCCGAGCTGGATCAGCAGCGAGCCGGCCGGGAACTGGATCTTCTTGGTCTGGGTAGCGTCGATGCTGCCCAGGCCGCCCGCGATCATGATGGGCTTGTGGTAGCCGCGCTGCACGGTATCAAGGTCGCTCGCCACGGCCTGTTCGTATTCGCGGAAGTAGCCCAGCAGGTTGGGACGTCCGAATTCGTTGTTGAACGCGGCGCCGCCCAGCGGGCCCTCGGTCATGATCTGCAGCGGGCTGGCGATGTGCTCGGGCTTGCCGTAGTGGCCCTCTTCCGGCCAGAGCTTCGACACGGTGAAGCCGGTCAGGCCCGCCTTGGGCTTGGAGCCGCGGCCGGTGGCGCCTTCGTCGCGGATTTCGCCGCCCGCGCCGGTCGATGCGCCGGGGAACGGGGAAATGGCCGTCGGGTGGTTGTGCGTCTCGACCTTCATCAGCACATGGCTCAGGGCGCTATCTTTTTGATAGCTTTGCGAGCCATTCGCCGGAATGAAGCGCTCGATGGTCGCGCCTTCCATGACCGAAGCGTTGTCCGCATAGGCGATCACCGTGTGCTGCGGGTTCTGCTTCTCGGTGTGGCGGATCATCGAGAACAGGCTCAGCGGCTGGGCCACGCCGTCGATGGTGAAGTTGGCGTTGAAGATCTTGTGGCGGCAGTGCTCGCTGTTGGCCTGCGCGAACATCATGAGTTCGACGTCGCTGGGGTTGCGGCCCAGGCGGGTGAAGGCTTCGACGAGGTAATCGATTTCGTCTTCCGCCAGCGCCAGGCCGAAGCCGGTATTGGCTGCCACCAGGGCGTCGCGCCCGCCCGTTTGCACGTCGACCTGCGCCATCGGCTGGGCCGGCAGTTCGCTGAACAGGCTGGCCGCCTGCTCGACGGTGGCCAGCACCGATTCGGTCATGCGGTCGTGCAGCGGGCCGGCCACGGCGGCCAGGGCGTCGCCCTCGAGCACGGGGGCCTTGCCGATCAGCGGCGCCTTGAGCTTCAGGTGGTACTGGGTGACGCGCTCCACGCGGCGCAGCGCCAGGCCGCAGTTGTGGGCGATGTCGGTGGCCTTGGAGGCCCAGGGCGACACGGTGCCCAGGCGGGGCGTGACGACCACCGAGGCGCTCGCCTTGGCCGTCGGGGCCTCGAAGGGCTCGCCGTAGGTCAGCAGCGCGGCAAAGCGCTCGCGGTCGGCGTCGCCCAGCGACGCATCGGTGACCACCAGGTGCACGAAACGGGCCGAAATGCCCTCGATGCGCGGCTCGATGGCCTGCAGCTTCGGCAGCAATTGCCGCGCACGGAAGTCGCTGAGTGCGCTGCCGCCCTCGAACATGGTTACGACAGGAAGGGCTTGGGGTGCGGGCTGCGTCACGGTCGATGGGGCCTCGGGGGGCGCGTTGGAAATCAAGGAATCGAGGCGGATGGCCGCTGACTGGGGTCATCCGCGTTAACCCGGAATTTTAGCTTGCCGAATGGGATAATTCGGGGCATGAGCATTACCTACAAAGACGCCGCAGGCATCGAAGCCATGCGGGTCGCCTGCCGCCTCGGGTCCGAGGTGCTGGACTACCTCACGCCCTTCATCAAGCCCGGCATCACGACCAACGACGTGGACCGCCTGGCCGCCGAGTACATGGTCAAGCAGGGCACCACTTCGGCCACGGTGGGCTACATGGGCGCCAGCAGCGTGCCGTTCCCGAAGTCGCTGTGCACCTCGGTGAACCACGTGGTGTGCCACGGCATTCCCAATGACAAGCCCCTGAAGAAGGGCGACATCATGAACGTCGACGTCACCGTCATCAAGGACGGCTGGTTCGGCGACAACAGCCGCATGTTCGTGATCGGCGACGCCTCCATTGCCGCCAAGCGCCTGTGCAACGTCACCTTCGAAGCCATGTGGCACGGCATCCTGCAGGTGCGCCCCGGCGCCCACCTGGGCGATGTGGGCCATGCGATCCAGAAATTCGCCGAGGGCCAGGGCTTCTCGATCGTGCGCGAGTTCTGCGGTCACGGCGTGGGCCAGCGCTTCCACGAAGAGCCCCAGGTGCTGCACTACGGCCGCCCGGGCACCATGGAAGAGCTCAAGCCCGGCATGATCTTCACCATCGAGCCGATGATCAACGCCGGCAAGCGCGATGTGAAGGAAGACTTCAAGGGCGGCCAGTACGACGGCTGGACCATCGTCACGCGTGACCATTCGCTGTCGGCCCAGTGGGAGCACACGGTGCTCGTCACCGAGACCGGCTACGAGGTGCTGACGCTCTCCGAAGGCAGCCCGCCGCTGCCGGCCTTCGTCACCTCCACCAAAACCTGACGCGCCCCAGCGCGCCCCCGCCGTGATCGAAGCAGCCAAGATCGACGTGGCGACGCTGCGCGAAGCCTATCGCGCGAAAAAGCTCGCCCTTTTCGACACCCTGCGCTTCGCACGCGCGCCCACCCGCAGCGTCCACACGGTGCTGCGCCAGCTCTCGGCGCTGGCCGACCAGACGCTGACCGCGCTGTGGAACGAGGCCGGCTTCGGCGACGCCTTCGCGCTGGCCGCGGTGGGCGGCTACGGGCGCGGCGAGCTGTTTCCGTACTCCGACGTCGACGTGCTGCTGCTGCTGCCGCCCGAGGGCCAGGACAGCGGCGTCGAGCCGGCCCGCATCGAGGCCTTCATCGGCCAGTGCTGGGACGCCGGCCTCGAGATCGGCTCCAGCGTGCGCACGCTCGAGGAGTGCCTGGACGAGGCCGCCAAGGACATCACGGTCCAGACCTCGCTGCTCGAATCGCGCCTGATCACGGGCGACAAGAAGCTCTTTGCGGCCTTTCGCCGCCGCTTCACCCAGGCCATCGATCCGCAGGCCTTCTTCGTGGCCAAGTCGCAGGAAATGCGGCACCGCCACCAGAAGTTCGACAACACGCCCTACGCGCTCGAACCCAACTGCAAGGAATCGCCCGGTGGCCTGCGCGACCTGCAGACCATCCTCTGGATGAGCAAGGCCGCCGGCTTCGGCAGCCGCTGGGACGACCTGGCCAAGAACGGCCTGGCCACGCCCTTCGAGGCGCAGCAGATCAAGCGCAACGAGGCCCTGCTCTCGCTCATCCGCGCCCGCCTGCACGTGATTGCCAACCGCCGCGAAGACCGGCTGGTGTTCGACCTGCAGACCGCCGTGGCCGCGAGCTTCGGCTACGAGAGCGAGTCGCAGCGCAAGTCGAGCGAGGCGTTGATGCGTCGCTACTACTGGGCGGCCAAGGCGGTGTCGCAGCTCAACCAGATCCTGCTGCTCAATATTTCCGAGCGGCTGCAGCCCATCGACGAGCAGCCCACGACCATCAACGAGCGCTTCTACGAGCGCGCCGGCCTGATCGAGATCGCCAGCGACGACCTGTACGAGCGCGAGCCGCACGCGGTGCTCGAGACCTTCCTGCTGTACCAGAAGACCATCGGCGTGAAGGGGCTGTCGGCGCGCACGCTGCGTGCGCTGTACAACGCGCGCCATGTCATGGACAGCAAGTTCCGCAACGACCCGGTCAACCACGTGACCTTCATGCGGATCCTGCAGCAGCCCTACGGCATCACGCATGCCTTCCGGCTCATGAACCAGACCTCGGTGCTGGGGCGCTACCTGCGCGTGTTCCGCAGCATCGTGGGGCAGATGCAGCACGACCTGTTCCATGTGTACACGGTCGACCAGCACATCCTGATGGTGCTGCGCAACGTGCGCCGCTTCTTCATCGCCGAGCATGCGCACGAGTACCCAGGCTGCTCGCAACTCGCGGCCGGCTGGGACAAGCCCTGGATTCTTTACGTCGCCGCCCTCTTCCACGACATCGCCAAGGGCCGCGGCGGCGACCACTCCACGCTCGGCGCGCGCGACGTGCAGCGCTTCTGCAAGCAACACGGCATTGCGCGCGAAGACGCCAAGCTCATCGAGTTCCTCGTGGCAGAGCACCTGGTGATGAGCCAGGTCGCGCAGAAGCAGGACCTGGGCGACCCCGAGGTCATCGGCGCTTTTGCCAAGCGCGTGGGCAACGAGCGCTATCTCACGGCGCTGTACCTGCTGACGGTGGCCGACATCCGCGGCACCTCGCCGCGCGTGTGGAATGCCTGGAAGGGCAAGCTGCTCGAGGACCTGTATCGCTTCACCCTGCGCGCCCTGGGCGGTCGCATGCCCGACCCGGACGCCGAGGTCGAGGCCCGCAAGCGCGAAGCGCTGGTGCAGCTCGCCCTGCACGCCCAGCGCTTCGAGGCGCACAAGGCGCTGTGGGACACGCTCGACGTCGGCTACTTCATGCGCCACGACGCCACCGAGATCGCCTGGCACGCCAAGCAGCTGTCGCGCTTCGTGCCGCCGAAGAACGTACCCATCGATCCGAAGGCCCTGCCCATCGTGCGCGCGCACCTGTCACCGGTGGGCGAAGGGCTTCAGGTGGTGGTCTACACACCCGATCAGTCCGACCTGTTCGCGCGCATCTGCGGCTATTTCGACCAGGCGTCGTTCAGCATCCTGGACGCCAAGGTCCACACCACGAGCAACGGCTACGCGCTCGACACCTTCCAGGTGGTGACGACCTTCCAGCCCGACCACTACCGCGACCTGATCAGCATGGTCGAAACAGGCCTGGCGCAAACGCTCACCGAGGCTGGCGCCCTGCCCGCCCCCAGCATGGGGCGCGTGTCACGCCGGGTGCGCAGCTTTCCGATCAAGCCGCGCATCAGCCTCGTGCCCGACGACAAGGCGCAGCGCTGGCTGCTCAGCATCTCGGCCAGCGACCGCGCGGGGCTGCTGTATTCGGTGGCACGCGTGCTCGCGCGGCATCACCTGAACCTGCAGCTGGCGAAGGTGACGACCCTGGGCGAACGGGTGGAAGACACCTTCCTGATCAGCGGGCCGGAACTGCAGGGCCAGAAGACGCAGCTGGCCATCGAGACCGACCTGATGGAGGCGCTGGCCTCCCAGTGAGGCCGCTGAATGGGCGTGTGCGGCTCAGCCGCAGTACGCGCCGAGGATGCGACCCGTGGGATCGACCTGCGCGTTGAGCCGCGTCGCATCCTGCGCCGGGTCGGCCGGTGCCGTGGCCGGTACGGTGCGGGCGGTTTTCGCGCCGGCGCGCTGGCGCATTTCTTCCAGCAAGGGGCGCGTCGCCTGCATGCCCAACGCAAAGCGCACTTCCGGCGCCTGGCAACTTTCGGGTGGCGGCGCGAAGCTCGGCGGCGCCGGCACTTCGGAGGTGAGCGGCCGGTCCTTGGGCGGGGCCTCGCAGCCCGCGAGCACCGCAGCCAGGGCCGCAGCCGTCAGAAGAAACCCGTGCCGGCCAAACGTCATGCGCATCTTGTCTTGCTCCTTGAAACCAGCCTGAAGCTTAGCCGCCCGCGGAGGCCCGCTCATGACCCCTTGCGCTGCAGCGGCGACAACAGCCCCAGGCGGATGCCCGTGATCACGGCCTCGGTGCGATTGTGCACACCCAGTGCCTGGAACAAGGTGCCGATGTACTCCTTCACCGTGTGCTCGGACAGGCCGAGCTCGCGCGCGATCGACTTGGTCGGCAGCCCGCGCGCCAGGCCGTGCAAGGTGTCGGCCTGGCGAGGGCTGAGTGTCGGCCTGGCGGTGCTCTTCGACCCCAGGTGCAGGATTTCCTGCGGCAGGTAGACCTCCCCCGCCAGCACGGTCTCGAAGGCCTGCTTCAGGAAGTCGGCCGGCATGCTCTTGGGCACGAAGCTCATGGCGCCCGCCTCCAGGCAGCCACGGATGATGTCGACATCCGTCGATGCCGACACCACCACCGCCGCGATGTCGGGCGCCGCCGACTTCAGGCGCACCAGCGCATCCAGACCGTACTCGCCGCGCAGTTCGAGATCGAGCAGGCAGATCGCCAGGTCGGGGTGGCGCAGCGCCAGGGCGCAGGCCTCGTCGACCGTGGCGGCTTCGAAGATTTCGGCACTGCGTTCCATGCTCTCCAGCAGCATGCGCAGGCCCGCGCGAAACAACGCGTGGTCGTCCAGCGTCATCACTTTCATGGCACACCCCCTTCGGCCTTTCTGGCCGATATGCACCCTCATTCTGACGCTGGCGCACACGGGTGCAGCCGCCGCGCGTCGGAACTAGATCACCCTCCATGCAAAAAACTACCAGCCCCTGCGAAGGAGGGGTTGGGTGCCTGGCGCGTTTCGAGGAAATTCAGAGCCGACCGCTGTTGTCGCCAAAGGGGGCCGACCATGAACGCCAGTTTTCAAGACCGCCTGATCTCGCTTGTCGCCGGATCGCAGCCCCAATGGAAATCCGAACTCGCCCGACAGTGCGGCGTCAGCGCCCCCACCGTGATCCGCTGGCTCACCGACCGGCACAGCTGCGCAGGCACCCTGCACCTGCATGCGATCGCCGCGTACTTCGAGGTGCCGGCCCGGTGGCTGGCTACGGGCGACGGCCCGGAGCGGGTCCGCACGCGGCGCTCACATTGAAAGGGTTGTAAGCGGACTTCTGTGAACGGGCGCGCAGGCGGCAAGCCGGTCCCGCCCATGGCGTATGCTGAAAGGCCGCGCACGGCACCGCCGGCGCGCTCCCTTTCATCACCCGCTTTCGACATGAGCACCTCTTCCCATCCCCTCGCGGGCCAGCCGGCCCCGTCTGATCTGCTGGTGGACGTGCCGCGCCTCGTCTCGGCCTACTACACCGGTCGCCCCGACCCGGCCGTGCCAAGCCAGCGCGTGGCCTTCGGCACCTCGGGGCATCGCGGCTCCTCGTTCGACGACGCCTTCAACGAATGGCATGTGCTGGCCATCAGCCAGGCCATCTGCGATTACCGCAAGCAGCAAGGCATCGACGGCCCGCTGTTCCTGGGCATCGACACGCACGCGCTGTCCACGCCCGCCTTCGCCAGCGCGGTCGAGGTGCTGGCGGCCAACGGCGTCGAGCTGATGCTGTCGAAGGACGACGAATACACGCCCACGCCGGCCGTGTCGCACGCCATCCTGGTCTACAACCGCGGACGCACCAGCGGCCTGGCCGACGGCATCGTGATCACGCCTTCGCACAACCCGCCCGAGAGCGGCGGCTTCAAATACAACCCGCCCAACGGCGGCCCCGCGGGCACCGACATCACCTCCGCCGTCGAAGCCGCCGCCAACCGGATGCTGGCGAACAAGCTCGAAGGCGTGAAGCGCATGCCGCTGGCGCAGGCGCTGAAGGCGTCCACCACGCACCGCCACGACTACCTCAACACCTACGTCGAAGACCTGGCCCAGGTGCTCGACATGGACGCGATCCGCGGCGGAACCATCGACCTCGGTGTCGATCCACTGGGCGGTGCCGGTGTGCGCTACTGGCCGGCCATTGCCGCGCGTTACAAGCTCCAGCGCCTGAACGTGCTGAGCCAGGCGGTCGACCCGACCTTCCGCTTCATGTCGCTCGACTGGGACGGCCGCATCCGCATGGACCCGTCGTCGCCCGACGCGATGCACGGGCTGGTCGCGCTGAAAGACCGCTTCGGCATCGCCTTCGCCTGTGACACCGACCACGACCGCCACGGCGTGGTCACGCGCAGCGCGGGCCTGATGCAGCCGAACAACTACCTCGCGGTGATGGTCGACTACCTCTTCACGCACCGCCCGCACTGGCCAGCGCAGGCGGCCGTCGGCAAGACCGTGGTCAGCAGCCGCATGATCGACCGCGTGGCGGCGCGGCTGGGCCGCCCGCTGTACGAAGTGCCGGTGGGCTTCAAGTGGTTCGTCGACGGGCTGGTCGACGGCTCGCTGGGCTTCGGCGGCGAGGAAAGCGCGGGCGCCACCTTCCTGCGCCACGACGGCAGCGCGTGGACCACCGACAAGGACGGCATCGTGCCCGCCCTGCTCTCGGCCGAAATCGCCGCACGCACGGGTCGCGACCCCGGCGAGCGCTTCACCGAGCTGACGCAGGCGCTGGGGCGCCCCGTGTCCGACCGCGTCGACGCGCCCGCCACGCCCGAGCAGAAAAAACGCCTGTCGGCCCTGTCGCCGCAGCAGATCACCTCGACCACGCTGGCCGGCGAGAAGATCGAGAACGTGCTGAGCCACGCCCCGGGCAACGGCGCGGCCATCGGCGGCGTGAAGGTCGTCACCGAGAACGGCTGGTTCGCCGCGCGGCCGTCGGGCACAGAGAACATCTACAAGATCTACGGCGAGAGCTTCCTCGGCGACGACCACCTCGCGCGCATCCTCGGCGAGGCGCAGCAGGTGGTCGACAAGGCGCTGTCGGCGAGCTGACGCGAGGCAACAGCGCGTGGACACGCTGGTGCTGCGTCTGCAACCGGGCGACGACCTGCGCGCGGCGCTCGACGCCGTGCTGAAGCAACCCGGCATCGGCGACGCGGCCTTCGTGGTCTCGGGCATCGGCAGCCTGCGCGGCGCGAGCATCCGTTTCGCGGGCGCCGAGACGGTGACGCGGATCGAAGGCGACCTTGAAATCCTCACGCTCGCCGGCACGCTGTCACCCGATGGCTCGCACCTGCATCTCAGCGTGTCGGACGGCACCGGCCACGTGTCGGGCGGCCATGCCACGCCGGGCTGCGTGGTGCGCACCACGGCGGAGATCCTCGTGGCGGTGCTGCCCGAATGGCACTTCTCGCGCGAGCCCGATGCGCAGACCGGCTACGCCGAGCTGGTGCCCAGGCGCCGCTCCAGCCAGACGCTGTAGCGCGACAGCCCGAAGCACAGCAGCCAGTAGACAGCTGCCACGAACAGGTAGCCCTCGAGGTAGAACGGCCGCCAGACCGGGTCGCCGCCCAGCGCCAGCCCGAGCGCGCCGGTCAACTCGAACAAACCGACCACGGTGACCAGCGAGGTGTCCTTCAAGGTGCCGACCACGCTGTTGGTCAGCGCGGGCACGACGAGGCGCAGCGCCTGCGGCAGCACGATGTCGCGCTGCACCGGCCAGCGGCCAAAGCCCAGCGCCATCGCCACCTCGGTCTGCCCACGCGGCACGGCCTGCAGGCCGCCGCGGATGATCTCCGCCAGGTAGGCCGCGACGAACAGCGTGAGGCCCATGAGCACGCGCACCAGCACGTCGGGTTGCCAGCCCGCGGGCCACAGCAGCGGCAGCAGGAACGAGGCCATGAACAGCACCGAGATCAGCGGCACACCGCGCACCAGCTCGATGTAGCTCGCGCTCAGCGTACGCACCACGGGCCATTCGGAGCGCCGCCCCATCGCGAGCAGCAGTGCCAGCGGAAAGGCCAGCGCCAGCCCGACCACCGCGAGCCCGATGGTGAGCGGCAGGCCGCCCCAGCGGCTGGTCGGCACCGTGCTCAGCCCGGCCACGCCGCCGTGCATCAACCCGACGAACAGCAGCAAGGCCACGCTCCACAAGGGGGCCAGCCACCAGCGCCAGCTGCGCGGCCAGGCGCTGAGCACGGTCACCGCCGACAACACGACCACCGCGACAGCCGGGCGCCATTGCTCTTCGTACGGAAAACGCCCGAAGAGCATGGGCCGCCACTTCTCGGCCACCACGCCCCAGCAGGCGCCGTGCTGCACCGCGCGGCAGGCGTCGGCGTCGGGGCGGAACACGGCGTGCACCACGCCCCATTCGAACGCGTGGAAGCCGGCCCAGGCCAGCAGGCCCAGCAGCAGCACCGTGGCCAGCGCACGCAACGGCGAACCCCACAGCTCGCTGCGCCACGCGATGGGGCCTTGCGCGACGTTTCTCATCGCCAGCCTCGCAGCGCGACGCGCGCGTTGTAGCGGTTCATGCCGAAGGAGATCACGAGCGACAGCAGCAGGTACACCGCCATGATGATCGCGATGCACTCGAAGGCGCGCCCGTTCGAGCCGATGGTGGTGTTGGCCACCGACACCAGCTCCGGATAGCCCACGGCCACGGCGAGCGACGAGTTCTTGGTGAGGCTCAGCAGCTGGTTGGTGAGCGAGGGCACGATCACGCGCAGCGCCTGCGGCAGGATCACGATGCGCAGCTGCTGCACCGACGACAGGCCCAGCGCCTGCCCCGCCAGCACCTGCCCCTGCGACACCGAGAGGATGCCCGCGCGCACGATCTCGGCAACGAAGGCCGCCGAGTACAGCGACAGCCCGGCGACGATGGTCACGTACTCCGGGCTCAGCGCGGCGCCGCGGCTCACGCCGAAGTCACCGCGCTCGGGCCATTCGAAATGCGTGGGCCACCCGCCGCCCTCGCCCGCCACGGGCCAGGGCACGCTGAGGCCGCCCTTGCTGAGCCACACGCCCGGCAGCAGGTGCACGGGCTCGGTCGGATCGGGCAGCAGGTTGGCCATCGCGAACGCCAGCATCAGCAGCTGCACCAGCAGCGGCACGTTGCGCAGCAGTTCCACGTACGCGGTGCAGATGCCGCGCAGCAGCACGTGCGGCGCGAGCCGGCCGATGCCGATCAGCGTGCCGAGCACCACCGCGAAGACGGCCGCCGGCACAGCCGCGCGCACGGTGTTGATCAGGCCCGCGAGGAACGCGCGCCACGACGGCTGGCTGGCGTCGAAGTCGAGCCAGCCCTCGCTGATCGAGAAGCCCGCAGGCTCGGTAAGAAAGTCGAAGCCCGAACGCACGCCGCGTGCGCGCAGCACCTCGAGCGCATGGTTCACCACCCAGAAGGCACCGGCCACGACGGCCAGCACCAGCAGGGCCTGCACGAGCCAGGCCAGCCAGGCGCCGCGGCGCGAGGCCTGCCGACTCATCGAACAGGAGGTGCGTAGATCAGGCCGCCCTTGCTCCACAGATTGTTGGAGCCGCGCGGCAGCTTGAGCACCGACTTCGGTCCGACGTTGCGCTCGAACATCTCGCCGTAGTTGCCCACGGCCTTGATGGCGCGGTACGACCAGTCCTTGTCGAGACCCAGCAGCTTGCCGAGGTCTTCGCCGGCGCCGAGCAGGCGCTGCTGCGCCGGGTCCTTGCTGCCGGCCTTGAGCTGGTCGGCATTGGCCTGCGTGACGCCGAACTCTTCCGCCTCGATGAGCGCGTTGGGCACCCACTTGGCGATGGCGAACCACTCGTCGTCGCCGCGACGCACCAGCGGCGCGAGCGGCTCCTTGGAGATCAGCTCGGGCAGGATGAGGTAGTCGTCGGGGTTGGGCGCTTCCTTGTTGCGCAGGCCGGCCAGCGCCGAGGCGTCGGTGGTGAAGGCCTGGCAGCGGCCCGAGAAGAAGGCCTTGAACGAGGCCTCGAAGCTCTCGAACACGACGGTCTTCACCGGGATGTTCTGCGCGCGGAAGTAGTCCGACACGTTCTTCTCGTTGGTGGTGCCCGACTGCGTGCAGATGGTGGCGTTCTTGAGCTGCTTGGCGCTCGTCACCTTGAGCTTCTTGGGCACCAGGAAGCCCTGGCCGTCGTAGTAGGTGATGGTGGTGAAGTTGAAGCCCAGCGAGGCGTCGCGTGTGAGCGTCCAGGTGGTGTTGCGCGCGAGGATGTCGATCTCGCCGGCCTGCAGGGCCGAGAAGCGCTGCTGCGAGTTCAGCGGCACGAAGTCGACCTTCTTGGGATCGCCCAGCACGGCCGCAGCGATGGCGCGGCAGGTGTCGACGTCCAGGCCCGACCAGTTGCCCTGCGTGTCGGGGGCCGAGAAACCGGCCACGCCGTTGGTCACGCCGCACTTGACGGTGCCGCGCTGCTTGACCGCGTCGAGCGTCTTGCCGGCGAAGGCCGGGGCCGCGGCGGCCAGCGCGAGAACGCAAGCGGTGGCGAGCAGTGCCGGGCGGAATCGGGTGCTTGTCTTCTTCATCATCATTGGTGTGTGCTCCTCAACAGTAGGCAAAAGGCAGTGTACGGGGCGATGCAGGCCGACGACAAAGAACCCTGCGTTGGATACATATGTCGAACGGCTTCCCGACGGCAGGCCGGTTTGCCTCGCAGTTTCACTACCATACGGCCCTTTCATCACTCCCAAACAGGAATCACACCATGGTCAAGTCCGACGACACCGGCAAGCTCATCCTGCGCGTTGCGCTGGGCATCCTCATCCTGCTGCATGGCATTGCCAAAGTCGGCAAGGGCGTCGACGGCATCGGCGGCATGCTCGCGTCGCACGGCGTGCCCGCGGTGCTGGCCTACCTGGTCTACGTGGGCGAGATCCTGGCGCCGGTGCTGCTGATCGTCGGCCTGTTCACGCGGCCCGCCGCGCTGGTCGTGGCCATCAACATGGTGGTGGCGATCTGGCTGGCCCACCGCAAGGACCTGGGCGCGCTGAACGGGCAAGGCGGCTGGGCGCTGGAACTGCAGGGCATGTTCCTGTTCGCGGCGATCTCGCTCGCGCTCACGGGTGGCGGGCGCTTCGGGCTCAACAACAAGTAAGCGAAGAGGCGACTGGCGAATCAGTCGTCGTCGGCCGCATCGAGGCCTGGGAACAGGACCTCGGTGTAGCCGAAGCGCGAGAAATCGCGCACCCGCATCGGGTACAGCTTGCCGAACAGGTGATCGACTTCGTGCTGCACCACGCGCGCATGGAAGCCGTCGGCGGTGCGGTCGATCGGGTCGCCGTACAGGTCGAAGCCCGTGTAGCGGATGTGGGCGAAGCGCGGCACCACGCCGCGCAGGCCGGGCACCGACAGGCAGCCTTCCCAGCCCTCTTCCTCTTCATCGCCCAGCGGCGTGATGACGGGGTTCAGCAGCACGGTGCGTGGCACTGGCGGTGCGTCGGGGTAGCGTGGATTGACGGTGTCGGTGCCGAAGATCACCAGTTGCAGGTCGACGCCGATCTGCGGCGCCGCAAGGCCGGCGCCATTGACCGCCTGCATGGTCTCGAACATGTCGCGCACCAGCAGGTGCAGTTCGTCGGTGTCGAAAGCGGCGACCGGCTGCGCGGTGCGCAGCAGCCGGGGGTCGCCCATCTTGAGAATTTCGCGGAAGGCCATCGCGCGATTATCGCGAGAGCCTCAGGTCACGATCAGGGGATACCCCCTTGGTTGTCCTTCGAGTCCGGCGAGGTCCACAGCCGTGCAGGGCCGCGGGGCATCTGCTGCGGATGCGAGGGCGTGATGCCGGGCACGCCCCCCCCGCCGGGTCGCACCGGCGGCACCACGGCAACTGGCGGACGGCCACCGCCCCAACCCGGGCGGGTCGTCGGGTACGAGGGTCGCACGCCGGGGTACGGGTAAGCCGGCCGACGGCCGTCGTAATAAGGACGGCGGTCGTAGTACGGGCGACGGTTGTCGTAGTAGCCGCCACCCTGGATGTAGACCGGCGCCGGCACCACCACGGGCCCCGGATCGGAGTAGTACGGTTCGGAATAGCCGCCGGAGTAGTACGGATCGCCAGGAACGGCCACGCAGCCGCTCAGCAGCGCGATGCCGCCGAGTGCGAGGCTGGTAGCGAGAACACGAATTTTTTGCATGAGAGACTCCTTGTCGGCCTTCTGTGATCGTTCAACGCCCGCTTGTAGACCCTGTTGACTGCGCTGGTGTGAAGTCGCGTAACGGCCGGTAAGGGCCTCGGCCCCGGGCGCCGGTCGATTCAGGCGTCGGGCGCCGGCGGAACACCGCTGGCGAGGATCTCCAGCATACGCGCCTCGTCGATCACCGTGACGCCGAGGTCGCGCGCCTTGTCCAGCTTGCTGCCGGCCTCTTCCCCGGCCACGAGGTAGTGGGTCTTCTTGCTGACGGAGCCGGCCACCTTGGCGCCGGCTGCCTCCAATTTATCCTTCGCTTCGTCGCGGCCCAGCGTAGGAAGGGTGCCGGTGATCACGAAGGTCAGTCCCGCCAAAGGCTTGGGCGCACGGGTTTCGGGCTCGAACTCTTCCCAGGTCAGGCCGCAGGCGCGCAGCTGCTCGACCACCTCTCGGTTGTGCGGCTGGTCGAAGAAGGTGCGCAGGCTCTGGGCCACCACCGGGCCGACGTCGTTGACCTCGAGCAGCTGCTCCTCGGTCGCGTCCATGATGGCGTCGAGCTTGCCGAAATGCTTGGCGAGGTCTTTCGCCGTGCTCTCGCCGACGTGGCGGATGCCCAGGCCGAACAAAAAGCGCGGCAACGTGGTCTTCTTCGAGGCTTCGAGCGCATCGACGAGGTTCTGGGCCGACTTCTCCGCCATGCGGTCCAGGCCCGCCAGCGTGACGAAACCGAGCTTGTAGAGGTCGGGCAAGGTGCGGATCAGGTTGGCATCGACCAGCTGTTCGACCAGCTTGTCGCCCAGCCCGTCGACATCGACCGCGCGCCGCGCCGCGAAATGCAGGATGGCCTCCTTGCGCTGCGCCGCGCAGAACAGGCCGCCGGTGCAGCGGTAGTCGACCTCGCCCTCCTCCCGCACCGCCTCGGAATCGCACACGGGGCACTTGTGCGGCATGGTGAAGACCGCGCCGCGCTGGTCATCGGGCTTGGCCAGGCTGTCGGGCGCCACGCCCACCACTTCGGGAATCACGTCGCCGGCTCGGCGCACGATCACCGTGTCGCCCACGCGCACGTCCTTGCGGCGGGCTTCGTCTTCGTTGTGCAGCGTGGCGTTGGTCACGGTCACGCCGCCCACGAACACCGGTGCCAGCTTGGCCACCGGCGTGAGCTTGCCGGTGCGGCCCACCTGGATCTCGATGCCGACCACCTCGGTCAGCTGCTCCTGCGCCGGGTACTTGTGGGCCACGGCCCAGCGCGGTTCACGCGAAACAAAACCCAGCTGCCGCTGCAGCTCCAGGCTGTCGACCTTGTAGACCACGCCGTCGATGTCGTAAGGCAGCGCATCACGCTGGCGGCCGATGGCTTCGTGAAATGCTATCAATTCAATAGCGCCAGTCGCCCGCACGGTCTGCGTGGCCACCGGAAAGCCCCAGGCGTGGAACTGCTGCAGCCAGTCGAACTGGGTCGCGATGTCGGGGCCGCCTTCGGTCGCGGGCGAAACCTCGCCCAGGCCGTAGGCAAAGAAGCTCAGCGGGCGCTCTGCCGCGATCGCCGGGTCGTGCTGGCGCACCGCGCCGGCCGCCGCGTTGCGCGGGTTGACGAACACCTTCTCGTTCTTCTGCCCGGCGGCGATCTTCTGGCGCTGGCGCTCGTTGAGGGCATCGAAATCGGCGCGCTTCATGTAGACCTCGCCACGCACCTCGACCACGGGCGGGGCGGCGCCCTTGAGCTTGAGCGGAATCTCGCGCACGGTGCGGATGTTCTGCGTGACGTCCTCGCCCACCTCGCCGTCGCCGCGCGTGGCGGCCTGCACCAGCACGCCGTGCTCGTAGCGCAGGCTCATGGCCAGCCCGTCGAACTTGAGTTCGCAGACGTAGCCGATCTGCGGCGCGTCTTCGGCCAGGCCCAGCTCGCGGCGCACGCGTGCGTCGAAGGCGCTGGCGCCGGCGGGCGTGATGTCGGTCTCGGTGCGGATCGACAGCATCGGCACCCGGTGGCGCACCTTGGCCAGGCTGTCGAGCACGGTGCCGCCCACGCGCTGCGTCGGCGAATCGGGCGTGCGCAGTTCGGGAAACTCGGTCTCCAGCACCTGCAGGCGCTGGAACATCTTGTCGTACTCGGCGTCGGGCAGCTCGGGGGCGTCGAGCACGTAGTAGAGATGGGCGTGGCGATGCAGCTGCTCGCTCAGTGCGGCGGCTTCGCGTGCCGCTTCGTCGCGCGTTGTCATGGGGGGTCCCTCGGGAAAAAGACGGATCAGCTGAAGAGGCGACGCGCCAGCGGCGAACCCGCGGCGAGATCGCGTGCGTCGAGCGTGTCGTACAGCTGCTCGAGGTCGGTGCCGATCACGTCCATGGTTTCGTCGCGCAGCAACTGGCCGTCGCTGTCGGTCACCACGCCGTCCATCTCGCGGGCGAGCGTGGCAGCAGCTTCACGCATGCGGCGGAACGGCTCTTCGCCACGATCGACCTGCGGCACATCGAGGCTCAGGCTGAGCTCGCGAATGGCCGATTGCGCCGGATCGTCGGCCAGCGCGGCCTGGGTGTCGAACGAGAGCCCGAGGATCGGTGGCAGGCCGGCCTCGCTGGTCGGCAACACCATGCGGCCCGGAATGATCCCGGCCACGAAGCCCAGCCGCGCGGCGTTCTGCTGCACGTAGCCCGGGCTCCAGGCCGCGTGCAGCGCGCGCAGCACGAAGCCCAGCTGTGCGTCGTGCGCGCTGGCGAACTGGTCGAGTTCGCGGGCGCGCGCCACTTCGTCGAGCATCTCGGGAAACTCGGGCGCGCCGTTCACGGCATCGGCAAAGGCCTGCGCCTTGACCACGAACTCGGAGTACTCGATCTCGTTGAGCGCCCCGGTGCGGTTGGCCAGCTGCACGCCGACCTGGAACGCGCGGTAGCGCTGTCCGGGCGCCGGCGGCTCCCACTGGCTGGTGAGGTCGTTCAGGCCTTCAATGGCCACCGGCTTGCTGCCGGCGCGGCGCGTCGACGGCATCGACGCTAGCGCGGCATCGCCCGAGGCCAGTCCTTCGAGCGAGATGGGCGCGATCACGTCGATCAGCGGATCGAGCCCGCCACGGCGCTCGCCGGTGGGCACGGGCACGCCGCTGGGCGCCGGCAGGTCGGGGTCGAACAGCGGCTCGTGGCGGTCGCTGCCGGCCACCTGGCTCGGGTCGGCATGGAGCATCGGCTCCACGCCGCCGTCGCTGCCGCCGGCCAGCGCGCGCTCGGCTTCGGCCAGGGCGACATCGACCGCATCGGGCTGGCGCGGCGCATTGCGGCGCGACATCAGGGTGTTGTAGGCCACGACGGCCGCGAGAACGAGGCCGCCGAGGATCGCCAGGGCGAGGGTGAGATTGCTCATGCGCGCGCCTGCCTTATGCCGCTTCGACCATCGAGACCGCCGACTCCATGTCGACCGCAACGATGCGCGACACGCCCTGCTCCTGCATGGTCACGCCGATCAGCTGTTCGGCCATTTCCATGGCGATCTTGTTGTGGCTGATGAAAAGGAACTGGGTTTCACGGCTCATGGCGGAGACGAGTTTGGCATAGCGTTCGGTATTGGCGTCGTCCAGCGGCGCATCCACTTCGTCCAGCAGGCAGAAAGGCGCCGGGTTCAGCTGGAAGATGGCGAACACCAGCGCAATGGCCGTGAGCGCCTTCTCGCCGCCCGAGAGCAGGTGGATGGTCTGGTTCTTCTTGCCGGGCGGCTGGGCCATGACCTGCACGCCGGAGTCGAGGATTTCGTCGCCCGTCATCATCAGCTTGGCGTTGCCGCCGCCGAACAGCTCCGGGAACATGCGGCTGAAGTGCTCGTTGACGATCTTGAAGGTGCCGCCGAGCAGGTCTCGCGTTTCGGCATCGATCTTGCGGATGGCGTCTTCGAGCGTGCCGATGGCTTCGTTCAGGTCAGCCGACTGGGCGTCCAGGAAGATCTTGCGCTCGCTCGCAATCGCGAGTTCGTCGAGCGCGGCCAGGTTGACGGCGCCGAGCGCGACCACCTCGCGGTTCAGGCGGTCGATTTCGCTTTGCAGGCCGGTCAGGCGCACCTTCTCGGTCTCGATCGATTGCGCCACCGCTTCGAGGTCGGCACCGGCGTCGTCCAGCAGCTGCTGGTACTGCTCGACGCCCAGGCGCGCGGCCTGCTCCTTGAGCTGGAATTCGGTGATGCGCTGGCGCAGCGGATCGAGTTCGCGCTCCAACTGCAGCCGGCGCTCGTCGCTGGCGCGCAGCTTGAGCGTGAGGTCGTCGTACTGGCTGCGGGCCGCGCCCAAGGCGGTCTCGCGCTCCAGCTTGAGCGACAGCGCGTCCTGCAGGCCGGCTTGCGCGGCGGCGTCCGACAGGCGGCTCAGCTCGGCGCGGGCGCGCTCGTCTTCGTCGGTCAGCGCGACGGTCTGTTGCGAGGCGGTTTCGATGCTGCGGTTCAGTTCGCCGCGGCGCGCTTCGAGCGTGCGCTGCGAGAAGGTGGCTTCCTGCGCCTGCCGCTCGAGGCTGCGGTGCTGCTCGCGGCTGGCCGTGAGCGCGCGGCCGGCCTCGATCACGCGCTCGTCGAGCTGCGCATGCCGCTCCTGGCTGTCGGCGAGCTGCATATCAAGCTCTTCGAAACGACCTTCGGCGGCGATGCGCTTTTCCTGCAGTTCTTCGAGCTGGGCATCGACCTCGCCGAGGTCGGCGGCCAGCTGCTGGCTGCGCGCGCGGGTCTGTTCGGCGAGCTGCGTCATGCGCAGCGTCTCGACCTGCAGCTCATGGGCGCGCGACTGCGTTTCGGCGGCTTCGCGGCGGGCCGTGACGAGGCGCTGTGCAGCGTCGCCATAGGCGGCTTCGGCGCGGACCAGCGCGGTGCGCGCCTCTTCGTTGATGAGGGTCTGGGCCTTGAGCTGGCGCTCGAGGTTTTCCATTTCCTGCTGACGAGCCAGCAAGCCGGCCTGCTCGGAATCGGGCGCGTAGAAGTTCACGCTGTGCGACGACACGGCATGGCCGCTGCGCACGTAGATCACCTCGCCGGGCTGCAGCGTGGCGCGCTGGGCCAGCGCCTCTTCGAAAGTCTCGGCCGTGTAGCAGCCGTGCAGCCAGTCGTTCAACAAGGCTTGCTGGCCGGCGTCGTTCAGGCGCAGCAGGCTCGACAGCTTGGGCAGCGCGCCCGCGCCCTGCGGCACGCCGGCGGCGGGCGGGCTGTAGAAGGCCAGCTTGGCGGGCGGTGCGTCGTTGCCGAAGGCACGCACCATGTCGAGCCGGCTGACTTCGAGCGCGCCCAGGCGCTCGCGCAGTGCGGACTCGAGCGCGTTCTCCCAGCCCTGTTCGATGTGGATGCGGCTCCACAGGCCCTGCAGGCCGTCGAGGCCGTGCTTGGCGAGCCAGGGGGCGAGCTTGCCGTCGGTCTTGACCTTCTCCTGCAGCGCACGCAGCGCTTCGAGGCGGGCCGAGAACTCGGCGTGGCGGGCGCCCTCGGTGTTGACAGCCTGCTGCTTGGCGCGGCGGTCTTCGTCGAGCTGGGGCACGGTCTCCTGCAGTTCCTGCAGGCGGGCGTCGGACTCGCTGGCGGTTTCCTGTGCCGCGGCCAGCTGCTCCTGCATGTCGGTCAGCCGGTCTTCGTCGGGCGCGGCCAGTGCGTTCCGGTCGGCGCGCAGGCGTTCGCTGCGCAGCGTGAGCTGGCGGCTCTGGTCTTCGATGTTGCGCTGGTCGGCGGCCAGCACCTGGATCTGCTGCTGCACCTGCGACACCGTCGCGCGCTGGGTGTTGGCTTCGTTCTGCGCACGCTGCACGGCCTCTTCGAGGTCGGGCAGGCGCGCGTCGTGCTCTTCGAGCTGGGCGGCCAGCAGGATGGCCTGCTCTTCGGCATCGACGCCGGCGCCGGCCAGCGTCTCGATCTCGGCCTCGGCTTCTTCGCGGCGACGGCCCCACTGGCCCATCTGCTCGCGCAGTTGCACCAGACGCTGTTCGACACGCTGGCGGCCTTCGACCACGAAGCGGATCTCGCCTTCAAGCCGGCCGACTTCAGCGCTGGCTTCGTACAGCTTGCCCTGCGCCTGGTTCACCAGGTCGCCGGCACCGTAGTGGGCCTGGCGCACGGTTTCGAGTTCGGACTCGATGCGGCGCAGGTCGGCGGTGCGCGATTCGAGGTCGTTGATGGCCTTTTCCGAGTCGGCCTTGATCTTGGCCTGGTCGGCATCGCTTTCGCCGCGCTTGAGGAACCACAGCTGGTGCTGCTTCTTCGTGGCGTCGCCCTGCAGCGCGTTGTAGCGCGCCGCCACCTCGGCCTGCTTCTCGAGCTTCTCGAGATTGGCATTGAGCTCGCGCAGGATGTCTTCGACGCGCGTGAGGTTCTCGCGCGTGTCGCCCAGGCGGTTCTCGGTTTCGCGGCGGCGCTCCTTGTACTTGGAGACACCCGCGGCCTCTTCGAGGAACAGGCGCAGTTCTTCGGGCTTGGATTCGATGATCCGGCTGATCGTGCCCTGGCCGATGATGGCGTAGGCGCGAGGCCCGAGGCCGGTGCCGAGGAACACGTCCTGCACGTCGCGGCGACGCACCGGCTGGTTGTTGATGTAGTAGCTGCTGGTGCCGTCGCGCGTGAGCACGCGGCGCACGGCGATTTCGGTGAACTGGTTCCACTGGCCGCCGGCGCGGTGGTCGGCGTTGTCGAACACCAGTTCGACGCTCGAGCGGCTGGCCTGCTTGCGGGTGGTCGTGCCGTTGAAGATCACGTCCTGCATCGACTCGCCGCGCAGTTCCGACGCACGCGACTCGCCGAGCACCCAGCGCACGGCATCCATGATGTTCGACTTGCCGCAGCCGTTCGGCCCCACCACCCCGACCAGTTGGCCCGGCAGCAGGAAGTTGGTGGGTTCGGCGAACGACTTGAAGCCCGAGAGCTTGATGGAGTTAAGACGCACGACTTGTCGCCCTGCCTTGGCGTAGCGCCAAGGTATTGATTTGTAAGGAAAATTGCACGGGCCCGCAGCTTGAAGCGGGCCGCCGCCCCAGCCGTGGATGATAACGTCAGGGCATGAGCGATTCCCCGGCTTCTCCCCTCGCGGCGCGACGCACCTGCCTACTGGCAGGCACCGCGGCCGCCCTGCTCGCGCCGCTGGCGCTGACGGGCTGTTCCTCCTTCCGTTCCACCGAGCGCGCCGAGCCCTACGGCAACCAGGAATGGCTGCAATCGGGCACCAACCGCATCGCCAACCTGTCGCTGCGCGACAACCTGCAATCGGTGCGCCGTGTGCAGACCACCTTGTACCGGCGCAACCCGCGCGAATGGCGCAAGTCGGCCGCCAGCATGGAAGAAGCCACGCAGCGCACCTGGGACGCGGTCCTGCAGGGCACGCCGTTGCCCGAGCTGCGCGGCGCCACCGGCATCGACGCCATCCGCCTGGCCTTCGAAACCGGCCCGCAGGCCTACCAGGGCGACCGCGTGGCGGCGCTGGTCGTCGGGTGGGCCTCGATGCTCAAGCAGGCCAACGGCAACACCTGGGACCAGACCATGATCGACGGGGTCGACGCCGAGAACAGCTACCGCACGGCGCGCAACTTCGAGATTTCGCTCTGGCTCATTTCTTCCAAGACCGGCCCCGACGGCCAGCCACTGCTGCTGGCCACCGAGATCAGCGAGCGCGGGCGCAACCTCGTGGCCGATCGCGAACTGTCGAAGGTGGTGGCACGGCTCGACCTGCTGGCCGCGCAGGCCGACGAGAAGTACCGCCGGGCGGCCCTCGACTTCGGCCAGAACTGGGTGATGGGCGTGGTCATGCCGCTCTTCACGCTGATACCCAAGTAGGCTCTTCGCATCGGAAATATGTTTCCGAAATAGGCATTTGCGGTAATATCTTTCCGTGGACAAGCAGGAACTCATCACCGCCCTCACGGCGCGTCGCGGGGCCACCGGCCTCACGAACGCGGAGATCGCCTTGCGTTCGGGGCTCACCGAACGCTCGGTGCGCAATGCCCTGAGCCTGAAGGGCAATCCGCAGCTGTCGTCGCTGCTCGCGCTGGTCGATGCGCTGGGGCTCGAACTGCAGCTCGCGCCCAAGGGCTTCGGTGAAGGCACGGCCGTCGATCCCGGCTACCGACCGGTCGCCACGCGCGTCGGTCGGGCGCTGGCCGAAGCGCCCGCCGCGCCGCCCTACGTGCGGGGCCGCCGCTCTCAGCCATGAACGTCAAGATCCTCGAGATTTCGCTCGGCGTGCACCGCCTCGGCAAGCTGTTCCAGTACGCCGACCTGTGCCGTTTCGTGGCGGAGCCCGAGCTGATCGCCAACCCGCCGCCCGGCGTGCTTTCGCTGTCGATGGTCGCGAGCGACCCGGCCGCCCAGGCCGCGTTGTGGAGCGACGTGAAGAACCCGTTGTTCAACGCCCAGGGCGGCCAGTTGCCCGGCTTCTTCCAGAACCTGCTGCCTGAAGGCGTGCTGCGCAGCCACATCGCGCAGCTGCGCGGTTGCCGCGAGAACGACCACTTCGAACTGCTGGCGGCCTGCGGCGGCGACCTGCCCGGCGCCGTGGCCGCGCGCCCGGTGTCGGTGGACCGTGGCACGCTGCAGCGGCTCATCACGCAGGACCAGGACGCGCTAGAGATGTCGGTGGTCGAGTTGCCGATGCCGCAGGGCATCTCGGTCTCTGGCGTGCAACCCAAGCTGGGCCTGCGTCGCCAGGGCGGACGCTACGTGGCGCGCGTGCGCGCCGGCGCCAGCACACGCGTGATCGCCAAGCTGCCGGTGGCCGGCCGGCCGCACATGCCGCAACTCGAGATGCTTTCGCTGCAGATGGCCGGGGTGGCGGGTGTCGAGGTGTGCCACGCCGAACTCGCGCCGCTGTCGGCCATTGCGGCGGAGCACAGCTATGCGTTGCCGGACGAACCCGAGTTCCTGGCCGTCACGCGCTTTGACCGGGACGGTGCGCGCCGCATCCATTTCGAAGACTTCGCGCAGGTGCTCGCGGTCGACCCGATGCACAAGTACAGCGGGAGCTACCTCGACATGGCGCTCGCGATGCGTGCCTTTCCATCGTTGGGCGAAGACGCCGTGCTCGAACTGGTGCGCCGGCTCGTGGTCAACGACCTGCTGGGCAACCCGGATGCCCACCTGAAGAACTTCGGCGTGCTGTATCCCGACGGCATTGCGCCGCGATTGGCGCCGGCCTACGACATCGTGGCCTATGCGGCGCTGCAGGGCGTCGAGGGCCATGCGTTGCCGCTGTTGCCGGCTCCGGTTAGCGCCACCGCTGCGCGTCGCACCGCGATGTTCACGCCCGCCAACGTGCGCGCCTTCTGCTTCTCGGCCGGCGTGCACGAGCCGCGCATGCGACGCGTGGTGGCCGACACGGCCCGCCTCGCGCGTGACCAGTGGCCCGCGATGATCGACGCCTCGGCACTGCCGGCTCCGTGGAAGAAACGGCTGCAGCAGCGCCTGCAGGCACATCCCTTGCTGCAGGGCATGAGCAAGCGGGGTCGCTAGCCACGATAGCGCGACAGGCGACCCCTAGAATGAATCCGCCCTCCCCCACCCCTCAACCCATTCGAGGCAGCAACCACTCATGAGCTCTATCAACTTCATTGGCGGCGAGAAAGGCGGCGTCGGCAAGTCGGTCACCGCACGCGTGCTGGCCCAGTACTTCATCGATCGCAGCCGCCCTTTCACCGGCTTCGACACCGACCGTTCGCACAGCTCTTTCACGCGCTTCTACGAGGGCTTTGCCTCGCCCGTGGTGGTCGACAGCTTCGAAGGCCTGGACACGGTGGTGAACGGCTTCGAGACCAACCCGAAGCAGAGCGTGATCGTCGACCTCGCAGCGCAGACGCTGGCGCCGCTGTCGCGCTGGATCAAGGAATCCGACTTGTTCGACGTGTTCGAGGAGATCGACGTCACGGTCAACTTCTGGCACGTGCTGGACGACGGCAAGGACTCCACCGACCTGCTCGGCACGCTGATCGACACCTTCGGCAACCGGCCCAACTACATCGTGGTGCAGAACTACGGGCGCGGCAGCGACTTCGGGATGCTGCTGGCGTCGCAATCGCTGTCGAAGGCCAATGCGAATGGCGCGCGCGTCATTGCCTTGCCGCGCCTGCATGAGGCCAGCATGCGCAAGATCGATGCGCAGAACACGAGTTTCTGGAAGGCGGTGAACGACCGCGAAGGGCCGCATGCGCTTGGGTTGCTGGAACGGCAGCGCGTGAAGTCTTGGCTGGCTACTGCCTACGCTGCGTTTGATACGCTGCCTCTTTAGGCCTTTCGGGAGCGCCCGACAGGCGGCACGGCGTGGTCGGCCCCACTGTGCCGGCCGCTTCGCGGCTTCCCTGCGGTGCTCGCGTTTCGCGGGGTCTCGCAGAACTCGCTTCGCTCAAACAGCTGCGAGCCCTGATCCGCGAAACGCTGCGCTCCTCGGCGGCACAGAGGGGCCGCCCACACCGCACCGCCTGCCGGGCTTCGGGGTAAGGCGAATGCCCTGCCCCTCGTAAGGAAGAACGAACTGGCAGGGCCTCAGATCATCCCGCCGTTGATCGAGATCACCTGACCCGTGATGTACGCGGCTTCATCGCTTGCCAGGAATGCCGCCAGCGCCGCCACTTCCTGCGGCGTTCCGGCACGCTTCACGGGCACCATCTGGTTGATGAGCGCGGGATCGAACACCGCATCGGCCATCGGCGACGCGATGATTCCCGGCGCGATCGCGTTCACGGTCACGCCGCGCGAGGCTACTTCGAGCGACAGCGCCTTGGTCGCGCTGTTCAGCGCGCCCTTGGCCGCGGCGTAGTTCACCTGTCCCTTGTTCCCCGCGATGGCGGCGACAGACGAGATGTTCAGCACGCGACCCCAACGGGTGCGCATCATCGGCAGAAGCAGCGGCTGGGTCACGCGGAAGAATCCGTTCAGCGACACGTCGATCACCTTGTGCCATTGCTCGGCGCGCATGCCGGGCAGCACGGCGTCGTCGTGCACGCCCGCGTTGTTGACGAGGATCTGCACCGCGCCGCCTTCGAGGATGCGTGCGCAGCCGGCCGCGCAGGCCTCGTCGCTGCGCAGGTCGAACACATGGCATTCCGCCTTGCCGCCGGCGGCGGTGATCGACGCGGCCAGTTGCTCGATGGCCTCGGGCCGCGAGTTCGCATGCAGCAGCACGGTGGCGCCGTCGCGCGCAAAACGCTCCGCCATGGCCGCGCCGAGCGCGCCGCTGGCGCCGGTGATCAGTGTGCGTTTTCCTTCGAAACTCATGACGGTGTGCTTCCCATGTCCGCCAGCGGCGTGTTCAAGACCACCACGGCCCGGCCCTCGGCCAGCAGGCGGCCGTCGTCGGCCGCCACCGTGAATTCATACAAGACCTGCCGGTCGTCGCCGGACAGGCGCTTCGCGCGCACCTGCAACGCTCCGGCGATGTCGTCCAGCCTCGCCACCGCCAGCTTCACGTTGCGTGCACTGGCCAGGAAGCCGGCCGACGGTGTGCTGCCTTCGGCGGCCAGCAGGCCGCCGTGCAGCGCCATGGCCTGCGCCGCGTACTCGATGGCGTTCGGCGCGAGCAGTCCGCTCTCGGTGCGCAGCGGGTTGTCCGCGTGGCTGTGCGTCGTGGTGCTGCAATGGATCGATTCGGCGTCCCAGCCTTCGAGGCGCTCCAGCAGGCACATGCTGCCGCTGTGCGGAATGCGCGCGGCGATGCCCGCACGGTCGAGCGTCTGCGGTGCCGTCAAGCGACAGTCTCCAGGTCGGCCACCAGCAGCACGTTGGCGAACGGCGTGCCTTCGCTCATCGGCATGCTTTGCACGCGGAAACCCAGGCGCTGCAGCACGGCGATCCACTCGGCCAGCGGGCGGCCCCAGGTCGGGGAGACCTTGTGGCCGCGGATGCGCGTCACGGTGCGATCGACCCACTGGCTGATCGCGAAACCACGCGTGCTCGACGCATCGCCCACGCGCAGCAGCAGGCGCGCCTTCGGGTTGCCGCCACGGCGCAGCGCGTCGCGCACGCGGGTCAGCACGCCCTCCTGCGCCGCAAGGTCCACGTAGTGCAGCACGTCGAGGATCACGACCAGGTCGCAGTCGGGCAAGGCGGCCGAGCACATGTCGGCGCACACCAGCCGCGGCGTCGGTTTCAGATGGCCGACCGACGCCTCGGCGCGCGCCACGTCCTTGGGCATCAGCTCGATGCCCGTGTAGTCCGCGGCGGCCGGCGTGGCGGCCCATGAGGCCGGCCAGCGGCCCTGTTGCTGCATCGCGCTCATCGACGCCAGCAGGCTCACGAAGAGGCCTTGGCCGCAGCCGATGTCGACCACGCGCCGGTGCTGGGCGTCGATCAGCCCGCGTTCGAGCAGGCCGCGGAACACCGGGTCGCGCCCGAGCTTGCCGCGTGCGAACTGCCAGGCGAAGGTGCCGCCCTTCTTGTAGGGCACGGTCGCGGCTTCGTGCAGCTCGCGCCAGGCTTGATCGGTGGTCATCGTCGATGGCATCACGGCGCTCATGCGGTCTTCAATCCTTCAGGCAGGGTCACGGCGCGCAATCCATCGGCGCGCAGGCGTTGGAGCAACAAGGGCAGGACTTCCAGCAAGACGGGTTGCCCCGCCGCGGTGCGCGCGGCATTGCCGTCGTGCAGCAGCAGGATGTCGCGCGCCTGCAAGTGGCGGGCGAGGCGCGCCATCACCTTGGCGGCGTCGCCTTCGCGGGTGTCGAAACCGCGCCGCGTCCAACTCACGAGCGAGAGGCCGAGGCGGTGCAGCACGGGTTCGAGGAAAGGGTTGCGCAGGCCGGCGGGCGCGCGGAAACAGGTCGGGCGCTGGCCGGTCACGTCGGTCAGGATGTCTTGCGCGCGCGCAATCTCCGCCGCGAAGCCGCGCGGGCCGAGGAAGGAGAAGTTGTGCCGATGCCGCGCCGTGTGGTTCTGGATGCTGTGGCCGCGCGCGACGATCTCTCGCGCCAGCGCCGGGTGCGCCTGTACGCGTTCGGCGATGCAGAAGAAGGTGGCGCGCTGGCCGTGGGCGTCCAGCAGGTCGAGCACGCGAGGCGTGACCTCGGGCTCGGGCCCGTCGTCGATGGTGATCGCCACCTCGCGACGCGCACCGGCCGCCTCCGGCAGGCGCGTGACGTTCGGGCCGAGCAGGTTGCTGCGCGGCGTGAGGCCCGCACCGGTGATCAGCGCATGGTTCAGCACCACCGCGCCGAGCGCCCAGGGCCATGCGCCCGGCACCAGCACGCCCGCGCCCAACGCGGCCACATGCACGGCCGCGCTGGCGCGCATGGCCGGCGGCCAGGGCCAGGACTCGGAGGCGGCAGAACGGGTGGAAGGGGCGGAAGGCGACGACATGGTGGGCCCGGATTTTCCCATCAGCGCGACCGCTGCGGGCTCGGGCCCTTCCCGGGCGCCACGTTGCGCGCGAACGCGGCCGACAGCAGCAGCGCCAGCAAGGCGCCCGGCGCGACCACGCGGCCGATGGACGACAGCGCCGGAATGTCCGAGATCGCGATCAGTCCGAACGACACCACCGTCGTGAGGTTGGCCAGCATCAGCGAAGCCAGCGTGTCTTCGTCGGCGCGCCCGGTCGTTCGCAGCTGGTCGAAGAAGAGCGCGTAGTTCGATCCCACGGCGACGATCAGCAGCAGCCCCACGAGGTGCAGGATGCCGAGCGCCGCCTGCGCCAGCGCCATGCCGCCCAGCGTGAGCACCACCGCGAACAGCAGCGGCTGGCACACGGCCAGCAGGCGGCGCCACGAGCGCAGGTACACGCCCAGCAGCACCACCACCGCGAGCGCACCCAGCAGCACCTGCACGAAGGCCTCGTGCAGGTAGCGCTGGTAGAGGCCGCCGAGTTCGCGCCCGACGTCCACCACCTGCACCTCGGGCAACCCGGCCAGCGCCTCCTCGAGGCGAGCCTGCTCAAAGCCCGGGCCGGGATGCAGCACGACCAGCGTGGACCAGCCACCGCCCGGTCGCTCGTACATCAGCGTGTTGACCACCGAGCCCAGCGGGCCGCCCATGAGGTCGGCGCGCTGCACGGGCGCTTGCTTGCGCGCGGCCTCCACGTCGGCCACGAAGGGGCCGAGGCGCGATGCCGGCAGCGGCAGGCCCTTGGTCGCCTCGGCCAGGTTGGCGCGCAGCGTGTCGGCGTCGGGCAGGCTGGCCTGGCGCGCCGTTTGCGCGGCCACGCTGGGCAGCACGCGGGTCACGGCTTCGTAGCCGCTGAGCTCGCCCTTGTCGACCAGCGCATCGAGGCGCGCAGCCGCGGCCTCGGTGTGGCGCAGTGCGGCCTGTTCGTCGTCGCCGAAGGCCACCACGAGCACGCCGCCGTCGCTGGCGCCGATGTCCTTGCGCAGCATCTCGTCGAGCTGCTGGGCCGAGCGCGGCACGGGGCTCATCGCGCTCAGGTCGGCGCGCCACAGGTGGCCGCCCTGCCACAGCACCAGCGCGAGCGCCGCCACGCCGAGCGCCGCCAGCGGCCAGCGCAGGCGCGGCAGGCCGCGCACCAGCAGGCCGGCCAGGCGAGCCATGTGCCGACGCATGCCCATGCCGGTCGCGCCATCGGGTGCCAGCACGGGCAGCACGTAGCGCGTGGCGAGCGCGGCCGACACCAGCCCGGCGATCGAGAACACGCCCAATTGCGCCAGCCCCGGAAAGCCCGAGAACACCAGCGCCGCAAAGCCGCACACGGAGGTCAGCAGGCCCAGCCGCACGGTGGGCCAGTGCACCTCGCGCCAGCGCTGCCAGCCGGTGCCGGCCACGGCCGCGCCGCGTGCCTGGATCAGGTAGTAGATGGCGTAGTCGACCGTCTCGCCGATCAGCGTGCTGCCGAAGCCCAGCGTGAGCCCGTGCACCGAGCCGAACACCAGGCTGACCGACGCGGTGCCCACCACCACGCCCGTGGCCACCGGCAGGAAGGCGATGACCAGCGCGCGCGGCGAGGCAAAGGCCAGCAGCAGCAGCACGCTCATCACGATGCCGCCCACCACCGCGAGGTGGATGGCTTCGGTCTTGATCTTTTCGCGGCTCATGACCGAGAACACGGGCGGCCCGCTCAACAGCAGCTTCGGCGCGGCCTCGCCCATGCCACGCGCGGCGGATTCGTAGGCAGCCTGCACGCGGGCGATGGCGACGGCCTGCGCATCGAGGTCGCCGCCGGCCGCGCGCGTGGTGGCGATCATGAGCGCACGCGGCGCCTCGCGCGACATCCAGACGCCGGCCTCGCTGCGCGGCGCGCTGGCCGGCACCAGCTCCATCGCGATGCGTTGGGTCTCGCCCGTCGGATCGCTGTCGAGCAAGGGCTTGATCGCGTTGCCGGCCGGCGTGCCGAGCATCGACAGGGTGTCGACGATGGCTTCGCGCAGCCCTTCGGCGGTGAACTGCCCCGGCATCACGCCGGACGAGAGCTGGTAGCGGTGCTGGAACACCCAGGTGCCGGCCTCGCTCCAGTCGCTCACGTCGCCGTTCTGCACCAGGTCGAAGAGCTGGCTCTCGCGCATCGCCTTGCCGACGGCGCGCGAGACCTCCGCACGCTGTTCGACGCTGCCGCCCTCGAAGCCCAGCATCAGCGTGCGCGAGGCCACGCCGCTTTGCAGCTGCTCGATCAGCACGCGCTGGCGCAGGTCAGGGCTCTTGGGAAGAAAAGCCGACAGGTCGGCGCCGATCTGGGTGCGCGCGATGACGACCGCGCCGAGGGCCACGACCAGCAACCACGCCAGCAGAACGACGATGCGGCGCGACCACCCCGGCGGGCCGCCCGCCTGCGCCAGGCTCACGGCGTCGCGCGCCCGGGAGCGCCGGCCGGCAGCGCCGACGGCGGTGCGTTGGGCGAGATGTGCATGACCGAGCGGTCACCGCCCACGAACTCCATCTCCAGCCCCAACACCTCGCTGTTGCGGCCGGTGATGCGCATGCTGCGCACCTGCGCGGCCAGCCGGCTGTCGTTGGGCGTGAGGTCGAGCGTCCACTTGCCGGCGGCGCCGGTCACGGTGCTCTTGAAGTAGCGCTGCAGCGTGGCGCCGTCGCCGCTCAGCGTGCCGCGCATGGCTTCGACCAGGCCCAGCAGCTCGGGCATGCTGTCCAGCGCCAGCGTGCGGTTGCGGTTGCCGCGCGACAAGGTCAGCGTGTTGCCGTCGACGGACATGGTCTCGATGCGCGGCGACAGCGTGCGGCGCACCAGCTTGTCGGGCGCCTCGAAGCTCAGCGTGCCGCTCGCGTCGAGCGGGCCTTCGAGGCCGTGCACGAAGCGCTGCTCGGTGAAGCGCGCCTCGCCGCTCTTCTGCCGGGCCAGCAGGCCCATCAGTTCGGGCAGGTCGAATGCCGCCCAGGCCGGCGCGGCACAGAAAGCCACCGCCAGCACCACCACCCTGCAAAGCCGATCAAGCCGCATCTTCGAGCCAGAAATCATGAAAGTTGAACCAGTTGTACGGGTAGGCGCGGCACAGCGCCTCGAGGCGGGCCACATAGGCTTCGACCGCGCTTCGGATGCGGCGTTCACGCTCCGCGGCATCGGCGAACGGCGTGCCGAAGTCGGCCAGCGGGTCGAACCGGACATCGTAGCGGGCACCGCCGCCGTACATGCCGGCCATGAAGAACACCTTGCGGCGCAGCAGCGCCGCCAGCCGGAACGGGCCATCGTTGAAGACGGCCGGCTGCCCCAGGAAAGGCAGCACGATGTTGTTGCCGCGCTGGTTTGCCGGCTGCTCCTCGCTGCCCGGCAGCGTGCGGTCGGCCAGCATGCCGCCGAGGCCGCCGCCGTCGAGCCAGTCGCGCAGCGCGAGCATGGAATGCGGCCGGCCGAGCGCGATCACGTGGGGCCGCATCTCGGGCAGCGCGATGGCGTTCAGGATGGCGGTGATGCGCTGCGCGTTGTCCGGGTACATCAGCATCGCCAGCCGCATGCGGTTCTGGTGCTTTTGCTGCTTGCAGGCGCCGAGCACCTCGAAGCTGCCGATGTGGGCGCCGAGCAGGAAAGCGCCCCGCCCTTCGGCCGCCTCGGCCTCGATCGGGCCGTTGCCTTCGATCTTCAGCTTGAACAAGTCCATGCGCCCGCGCAGGAAGTACACGCGGTCGAGCACGGTGGAGGAAAACGCGTGCAGCAGGCGGTAGCCGTCGACCCAGCCCGCGCGCGGGCCGATGGCCCTGAACAGGTAGCGCTTGATGTAGCGGCGCGGTGCCGGCGCGAACAGCAGGAAATACAGGCTGATCGGCGGCAGCAGCAGCCGCGTGACGTGCCGTCCGCACACCAGCGCCATGAGGCAGATGAAGCGCAGCGCCAGCATGTTGCTGCGCTCGGGCGCGCGCGCCCAGTCGCCCTGCTGGGCCGCCGGGCGGGCAGTCTGCCGCGCCGCTTCGTCCACGGCGCGCGTTTCGGCGTCGGTGTGCTTCATCCCGCCGACTCTGGCACAGCCGTCCAGCGGCCGGTGACAGCCGCCACGCCGTCACAGCGCACGTCGAAACGCACGCCGCGGCCGGTGCCGGCCTCGGGATGCAGCTCGATGGACAGCGTGCTGCCGGGGCGCACGGGCGCCAGGAACTTGGCGGCCGCGAGCGTCGGGCTCGGGCCGAGCCGTGCCGACAGCGCCGGCACGCGCCGCACGACCTCCATGACCTCCGCCAGCAGCAACGCGCCGGGCACCAGCGGCTGGCCGGGGAAATGACCGGCAAAGGCCGGATGGTCGACCGGCACCGTGTGCGCCATCTGCACCGGGGTCTGGTCGTCGGCCAGCTGGGCCAGCGCAAATTCGCGCAGCGCCCGCACCGTGAGCTTGCCCGTGCCTTCGCGCGGGAAGGCCTTGACCTGCACCACGCGGCGCGGCACGAACACTGGCTCCAGCCGTTGCCGCAGTGCAGCAATGATGTCCGCCGCCGACAGCGTGGGCGCGACCACGAACGCCACCGGCCGCACCACGCCGTCGGCCACCTCGTCGGGCAGCCAGAAGGCGCCGTCCTCGACGCCGGCAATGCTGTTGAGGTGGTAGTTCAGGTGCGCGAGCGAACTGCGCCGCCCGGCGACGTGGATCAGGTCGTTGGCGCGGCCGAACAGGCGAAAGCGCCGTGCGTCCAGCAGCTCGAGCACGTCGGCCATGGGCGTCGGCTCGGGAATGAAGTCGCCGCTGAAGATGAAGCGCTCGGGTCCGTCACCCTCCCCCGGTTCCGCATGCACACGGATCTCGCCGAAGGTTTCCCAGATTTCGCTCTCGGTCGTGCGGCGCGTGGCCACCTGGCCCGATTCGGTGCTGCCGTAGATTTCGAGCAGCACGCCGCCCAGTGCCTGCTCGGCCTGCGCGGCCAGCTGCGGCGACAGCGGCGCGGTGGCCGACAGGATCAGGTCGACCGGTGGCAGTTCGATGCCCGACAGCAGCAGCGTCTTCAGGTGGAACGGCGTGGTCACCAGCGCGCGCGGGCGCGGCACCGAGGCCAGCGCCTTCGCGACGTCGGCCGGAAAGAACGGCCGCCCGGTCTCAAAAGCCGCGCCACCGAGCATCGCGAGCAGCACCGACGACTCCAGGCCGTAGCTGTGCTGCACCGGTACGGTCGCCACCAGCGTGAGCCCTTCGAGCGTGGGCCGCTGCAGCACGCGGCACAGCCGCTCGACCGCCACTTCGACGTCGCCGACCAGCGTGCGCCAGGCTTTGGCATGCGGTTGCGGCACGCCGGTGGAGCCCGACGTGAGCAGGCTGGCCGCATGCCGGCCGCCGTCGATGGCGGGCACGGGCGCATCGCCGGCCGGGCCGGGCATGGCCTCGACCTGCAGGCGTCTCATGCCGGGCGTCTCGAGCTTGGCGTCGTCGGTCAGCGCGAACAGGTGGGCGCCGCCGGTTTCGGTCAGGCGCGCCAGCGTGTCCGGCCGCGCATCGGGCGGCAGCAGGCTGGCATGGCCGCGCACCAGCGCGGCGCCCAGGCTCACGGCGAAGGCGTAGCGATCGAGGCAGAGGTTGACGGCAGGCCCCTCGGCAGGCAGTGCGGGCGCGAGGCGCGCGACATCGGCCAGGAACTGGCGCGTGCTGACCGGCTGGCCGGCGCGCCAGGCCAGGGGCGCGTCGGGGTTGCGGTCCGCGAGCAGCGGCAGGAAGGAAGAAGAAGCGGTGTCGGGGGTCACGCGGGCAGCGCCTGTTTCATTGGCCGCCAGCGCCGTTGTCCACCGTCGAGGTGCCGTAGAACGCGCGCACCGCATCGACGAGGCGCGTGCGTTCGAATTCGGGATGCAGGCGGTAGCGCACGAGGTGCTCGCCCACGAAAAGCAGCGCCACGCTCAGCGGCGACAGCACGTTGGCCAGCAGCGACCAGGCCGAGAACGGCATCGTCAGGTAGACCACGATCGACGAGACGACCACCACGGCGAAATACACCGTCCAGATCTGCGTGAGGCGCGTCGTGTACGACAGCATGTGCCCCTTCAGCGGGTGCACGCGCTGCGCGAACTGGGTGATCAGCGGCAGGCCCTTGCCGCGCAGCGTCGAGCCGAACCAGCCGCACAAGGCGCCGTTGATGCCGATGTGCTGGAGCACGTACAGGCGGTTCGTGTCGCCCGCCTCACCGAGGAAGACGAGCGAGAAGCCGCCGATGCCCAGCGCCGCCGCAATGGCCAAGCCCCAGCGGCCGAACCAGCTGGCGGCGCAGCCCATGGCGGCGATCCACAACGGGCCGAGCAACACCACCACAGCCCAGGGCTCGGTGGCGTGGAACAGCGTCATCCAATGGGAGAGGCCGGCATACGTGACCCCTACCAGCAGCAGGAGGACGAGTCGCCATCGGGACATGGATCAGGTGGCGCTGCGGTGCTCGGCGACGTGGGTCGCGAGCGTACGCAGCGACTGGAAGATCTGCTGGTTGCGCTCGTCGTCCGAGCGCAGCTGGAAACCGTAGCGGCGCGAGACTTCGAGCGCGACTTCGAGGATGTCGATGGAGTCGAGGCCCAGACCTTCGCCGTACAGCGGGTCGGTGGGAACGATCTCTTCAGGTGCGACCTCGAGATTGAGCGCGTTCACGAGCAACACGGCCAGCTCTTTTTCGATCGGCGACTGTTCGGATGCATCGCCAGTGGCGGGAATGGGGGGCTGAGCAGTCGATGACAAAAAAACCTCCTGAACTTTTTTCCTGAACGACCGTGCGGGGTCGTGAATTATAGGAGTGGCGGTTGATTAGACTGCGCGCTTCGATACGACCCGGAGCGCCCCATGGCCGACCCCCTTCTGATCGCACGCCACGACACCATCGAGTGCACCCTCCTGCCCGGCCTGGCCAACCGCCACGGCCTGATCACCGGCGCCACCGGCACCGGCAAGACCGTCTCGCTCCAGACCATCGCCGAACAACTGTCGAACATCGGCGTGCCGGTGTTCATGGCCGACGTCAAGGGCGACCTGACCGGCATCAGCCAGAAAGGCAGCGTCGGCGAGAAACTGGCCGCCACGCTCAAGGAACGCGGCATCGACGTGCCCGAACCCGCCGCCTGCCCCGTCACGCTGTGGGACGTGTTCGGCGAACAGGGCCACCCGGTGCGCGCCACCGTGTCCGACATGGGCCCGCTGCTCCTGGGCCGCATGCTCGACGTGAACGAAACCCAGGCCGGCGTGCTGAACCTGGTGTTCAAGATCGCCGACGACAGCGGCATGCTGCTGCTCGACCTGAAGGACCTGCGCGCCATGCTGCAGTACGTGGGCGAGAACGCGAGCCAGTTCACCACCGAGTACGGCAACATCAGCGCCGCCAGCGTGGGCGCGATCCAGCGCGGCCTGCTGCAGATCGAGACCCAGGGCGGCGACAAGTTCTTCGGCGAGCCGATGCTCAACATCACCGACTTCATGCAGACGGTGGGCGGCAAGGGGGTGGTGAACATCCTGGCGGCCGACAAGCTCATGAATTCGCCGCGCCTGTACGCCACCTTCCTGCTGTGGATGCTGTCGGAGCTGTTCGAGCAGCTGCCTGAAATCGGCGACCCTGAGAAGCCGAAGCTGGCCTTCTTCTTCGACGAGGCCCACCTGCTGTTCAACGAGGCGCCCAAGGCGCTGGTCGAACGCATCGAGCTCGTGGTGCGGCTGGTGCGTTCCAAGGGCGTCGGCGTGTATTTCGTCACGCAAAACCCGCTGGACATTCCCGACTCGGTGCTGGCCCAGCTGGGCAACCGGGTGCAGCACGCGCTGCGTGCCTTCACGCCGCGCGACCAGAAGGCCGTGAAGGCCGCCGCCAGCACCATGCGCCAGAAGCCCGGCCTGGACATCGAGACCGCCATCACCGAACTCGCCGTGGGCGAGGCGCTGGTGAGCTTCCTGGACGCCAAGGGCCGCCCCAGCATCACCGAGCGCGTGTACGTGCTGCCGCCGGGCAGCCAGCTCGGCCCGATCACGCCCGAACAGCGCAAGGCGCTGATCGCGGGCTCGCTGGTGGCGGGCGTGTACGAGAAGACGGTCGACCGCGAATCGGCCTACGAAAAGCTCAAGGGCCGCGCCGAGAGCGCCCCCGATGCGCCGGCCGCCGGCGCCAAGGGCGGGGCCGCCGCGGAAGAATCGTCCGGCATGGGCGGCATGCTCAACGACATGCTCTTCGGCAGCACCGGCCCGCGCGGCGGCAAGCGCGACGGCCTCGTGCAGACCATGGCCAAGTCGGCGGTGCGCACCATGGGCACGTCGGTGGGCAAGGAGATCCTGCGCGGCGTGCTGGGCGGGATCTTCGGCAGCAAGAAGCGCTAAAAGTAGAAAGCGACTCGCTACCAGCGCAGCAGGCGCGGCCCCAGTGCCGCGCCCAGCAGCACCGGCACCGCGATCCCGCTCACGTACCAGACCGCGAGGAACGGCGCGGTCAGCTCCATGCAATGCAGCGCGTAGACCGACGCGCCCACGCCGCCGGCCAGTGCGCCGGCCGCGGCCCCGGCCAGCGCGGGCCGCGTCGGCGCCAGCCCGCGCAGCGCCACGAAGGTGGCCGCGAACACCGGCAGCGCCATGAAGCCGATGCTCAGGGCGCAGATGCGCCACGACTGGCCCATCAGCAAGGGCATGCGCTCCTCGATCGGCACCGAGAACCAGACGAACGCCGCCAGCCCCCAGATCCCCAACACCGGCAGCACCCCACCCCACCACGCGTGGCGCATCCGCACGCCGGGCCGGGCCAGCCGCTGCACCGTCACGAAGGCCGCCGCCGCGATGCACAGCGGAAACAGCACCTTGACCCAGAACATCGGCCAGAACATCGCCTGCACCAGGTCGGGCCGCAGCCCGTACTCGCCGAACAGGATCACGAAGGACAGCGGCAGCGCGGCCAGCACCGCCAGCCCGATGCGCCCACTGGCGCTGCGCCGCGGCACCGCCACCTCGCCGGCGGCCAGCAGGTTCACGAGGTCGTCGGTCTTCATGGCGTGGCCCCTCCCCCGAACTTCGCGGCCAGGGCCTTCAGGCCCCGGTGGATGCCGACCTTCACCGCCGACTCCGACATGCCCGTGAGGCTCGCCGTCTCGGCCACCGAGAGGCCTTCGATCTTCACGTGCACGATGGGCAGGCGCTGACGTTCGGGCAGCGTCTGCAGCAGCCCGCCGAGGTCGCGCTTCGCGTCGCTGGCCTCGGTGGCCGACGCGGCGAACACGGCCAGGTCGTCGTCCAGCGGGTCATGCAGGTCCTCGCGGACCGACTTGGCGCGCAGCAGGTCGATCATCTTGTAGCGCGCAATGGCATGCACCCAGGCCGTCAGCGGCTGGTCGCTCTGGTAGGTGTGGCGCTGGTTGTGCATGGCGAGCAGGCATTCCTGGACGAGGTCTTCCACTTCATCGGGCCAGCCGAACAGGCGCTTGCCCAGAAAAGCACGCAGGTGCGCACTCAATTTCTGCAGGAACTCGCGGTACGCGCCGGCGTCGCCATCGAGGCCGCGAAGGAACAGGCGGCGCAAGGCCGCTTCCGCGTCGCTCGGTGTCGTCCTGCTACCTACGGTGTTTCGTGCCATCGGGCCGGCCGGTTACAGCCTGGTGAAAAAAGATTGCAAGGGATTGTGCCGCGCCCCCGGGGCAAGGCTTGCGCTAAGCTGCCCCGATGCTGGCCGGACTCGTCTCGCACCCCTGGGCCTACCCGGCGCTGGAGGCGGCGCACATCGTGGGCATCGCGCTGCTGTTCGGCGGCCTGCTGGTGTTCGAGCTGCGCGCCCTCGGCCTGGCCCGCGAGCTGCCGGCGCCGCTGCTGGCGCGCCTCACGCTGCGCCCCGCCCTGCTGGGCTTCGGCCTGTGCGCGCTGACCGGCCTGACCATGTTCGCCAGCCAGCCGGGCGAGTTGTTGAGCAACACGGCCTTTCGCGTGAAGCTGCTGCTGATCCTGCTGGCCGGCCTCAACGCCGCCTGGTTCCACCTGCGCGGCGACCTCGGCGGGCAGAGCGGATTCGCCAGGTTTCAATGCCTCCTGTCTTTGGGGTTTTGGCTCGCTGTCATCATCTGCGGGCGCTGGATTGCCTATGTCTGACCAAGGAGAACGCGATGCTGCATCGACGCATGTTCGTGACCGGTTCGATCGCACTGGCCCTGCCCGCCTGGGCCCACCACGGCTGGAGCAGTTTTGACCAGGAGCGCCCGCTGTACCTGGAGGGCCGCGCCACCAAGGTGAGCTGGCGCAACCCGCACGGCGAGCTGGAGATCGAGCTGCCCGAGAACCTCGCGCTGCCGCCCGACCTGAAGCAGCGGCCGCTGCCGAAGCAAAGCGCCACGGTCGACGGCGCGGCGCTGCTGGCCAAGGCGCAGTTGCCGACGCGGCGCGACCGCAAGTGGCAGATCGAGCTGGCCCCGCTCACGCGGCTGCAGGCCTGGGGCGTCGAGGAGATCAAGCCCGGCACGCCGGTGGCGGTGCTCGGCTTCACCTTCACGGGAGAGAGAGGCGACGCGGTGCTGCGCGCCGAGTACCTGTTCGTGCACGGCAAGACCTACGGCCTGCGCTCGTCGCCTGCCTGAATGCCAGTGCGGCCAGGCCGCGCGGGCCCTCGCTTGCCAGCCGCACAAGTGCTCGGTACATTGCATTTTTTGAGGGCCTCAAATGTCCGCAGACAGTACCGCGATCCCTTCCGCCTTGCCGACAGCGACTGGCGCGAGCCCGACGCAGAACCCTCCGCTCCACCCCTCGTCCTCGACCGGCCACATCCGCCTGACCTCGCATGCCGGCGGCTTCGGTGCCCTGCCCATCCATTGGGGCGCGGCCACCGCCACCGAGCGTGGCCCTGTGGTCGGCACCACCACCAAGCGCGCGCACCGCAACGTGATCGGCACCCACAGCGGCTCGTACAGCGTGTACCGCGCGCTCGCCGTGGCGGCCGGCGCCCTGAAGCGCGAGCACAAGGCCGACCTCACCAACACCGCGCCCACCGACGTCATCGGCCCCTATCCGCAGTGGAGCGAGCCCGGGCGCATCGTCTCGCTCGACCCCTGGGGCGCGCTGGTGGCCGACGTGTTCTCCACCGAACTTGCGGCCGGCTACGACATCCGCCCGACCATCGCGATCACCAAGGCGCATGTGATCCTGCCCGAGGTGATCGAGGCGCTGCAAAGCGGCCGCCTGAAGGCCGACGGCCACTTCCTCACCACGGGCGGCGCGGCCATGGTGACCAAGGCGGCCATCGAACCCGTGTGGTACCTGCCCGAGGTGGCGCGCCGCTTCGGCTGCTCCGAGACCGACCTGCGCCGCACGCTCTTCGAAGAGACTGGCGGCATGTACCCCGAGCTGGTCACGCGCTCCGACCTCGAGGTGTTCCTGCCACCCATCGGCGGGCAGACGCTCTACATCTTCGGCAACCCGCGCGACCTGGCCAACCCGGACGTGGAACTCACCGCGCGCATCCACGACGAGTGCAACGGCTCCGACGTGTTCGGCTCCGACATCTGCACCTGCCGCCCCTACCTCACGCACGCGATCGAAGAGTGCATCCAGGGCGCGCAGCGCGGCGGCGTGGGGCTCATCGCCTACTCGCGCAAGGAAGGCCGCGCGCTCGGCGAGGTGACCAAGTTCCTCGTCTACAACGCCCGCAAGCGCCAGGTGGGCGGCGACACGGCCGACCAGTATTTCGCGCGCACCGAGTGCGTGGCCGGCGTGCAGGACATGCGCTTCCAGGAGCTGATGCCCGACGTCTTCCACTGGCTGGGCATCAAGAAGATCCACCGCCTCGTGTCGATGAGCAACATGAAGTTCGACGCCATCACCGGCTCGGGCATCGAGATCGGCGAGCGCGTGAACATTCCCGACGAACTGATCCCGGCCGACGCCCGCGTCGAGATGGACGCCAAGATGGCGGCCGGCTACTTCACGCCCGGCCCGGTGCCGGACGCAGAGGAACTGAAAAAGGCCAAGGGCCGGGGATTGAGCGAATGAGCCGAAGCACCGACATCGACCTGCCCGCCGACGGTTCCGGCAGCCTGCGCCCCGGCGGCGCGGGCAATGTCGACCCGTCGATCGAATTCACTCCCGACACCGGCCACCCGGCCGGCGCCGCCAGCCTGCTGCGCACCACCACCGCCATCCGCCAGCGCGCGGGCGCCCTGCTGGCGCGCGCGCGCCGCGGCGAGTCGCAGTGGTTCCGCATCGGCAGCGACGACGCGCTCGAAGACGCGGCGCGCACCGTGGCCGAGGTCACGCGCGAGCGCTACCCCTGGGACACCATCCCGTACCACAGCCGCTGGCGCCACTTCGAGGCCGGCGGCGTCGACCGCCGTCTGCAGCTCGACGCGCTGCTCGGCAAGGGCCTCGACGCCCGCCAGCGCGCCCGCGCCCACATCGACCTCACGCTGGTGAGCGTGCTGCTCGACGCCGGCGCCGGCCCGACCTGGCACTACACCGAACCGGCCACCGGGCTGCGCTTCACGCGCTCCGAAGGCCTGGGCGTGGCGTGCTTCCATGCGTTCACCAGCGGGCTCTTCTCGTCCGACCCGAACCACCCGCTGCAGGCCGACGCGGCCGGCCTGCGCGGCCTCGTGACCGAGCGCCTGGGCGACGCCTTCCAGGTGAGCGAGGTCAATCCGCTGGTCGGCCTGGCCGGACGCGCGGTGCTGCTGCGCCGCCTGGGCGAGGCCATGAGCGAGCAGCCCGAGACCTTCGGCGACGACGGCCGGCCCGCCGGCCTTTTCGATGCGCTCGTGGCCCCGCTGGGCGCAGCCTCGCCGCCCACGGCCGAGATCACGGCGCACCAGATCCTGTCGCTGCTGCTCGACACCCTCTCGCACATCTGGCCCTCGGCCAACGCCATCGACAGCCTGGCGGCCGACGGCAGCGACAACGCGGGTGGCATCGGCTCGGGCGACCCGGCCTTCGCGCTGGGCGACTGCTGGCGCCACAGCGCCGTCGCCGGCCCCGGGCTCACCAACGGCTGGATGCCGTTCCACAAGCTGTCGCAGTGGCTCACGTACTCGCTGCTCGAGCCCTTCGAATGGGCCGGTGTGAAGGTGCGCCATCTCGACGCGCTCACCGCCCTGCCCGAGTACCGCAACGGCGGCCTGCTGATCGACAGCGGCGTGATCGTGCCGCGCGAGCCGGCCTTTCTCACCCGCCGCTGGAAGGCCGGCGACGAGTTCATCGTCGAATGGCGCGCCCTCACCGTGGCGCTGCTCGACGAGATCGCCCCGCGCGTGCGCAAGGTGCTCGACCGCACCGAGGAAGAGCTGCCCCTGGCCTGCGTGCTCGAAGGCGGCACCTGGGCCGCGGGCCGGGTGCTGGCACAGCGCTTGCGAAACGGTGCGCCACCGCTGCAGATCGAGAGCGACGGCACCGTCTTCTAGTCTTTTAGACTCTCCTGTTTTCCGCAACGGCACACCAAAAGAAGACTCCAATGAGCAACGTCCACCTCGTCGACCACCCCCTCGTCCAGCACAAGCTCACGCTGATGCGCCGCAAGGACGCCTCCACCAACAGCTTTCGACGGCTCTTGAACGAAATCAGCATGCTGATGGCCTACGAGGTCACGCGCGACATGCCGATGCAGGACATCGAGGTCGAGACCCCGCTGGAGACCATGCAGGCCAAGGTCATCGACGGCAAGAAGGTGGTGCTGGTGTCGATCCTGCGGGCCGGCACCGGCATCCTGGACGGCATGCTCACGGTGGTGCCGGGCGCGCGCGTCGGCCACATCGGCCTGTACCGCGACCCCAAGACGCTCACGGCCGTCGAGTACTACTTCAAGATGCCCGGCGAGATGGAGAACCGCGACGTGATCGTGGTCGACCCCATGCTGGCCACCGGCAACTCGGCCGTGGCCGCGGTCGAACGGCTGAAGGAACTCAACCCCAAGTCGATCAAGTTCGTCTGCCTGCTGACCTGCCCCGAAGGCGTGGCCACCATGCAGAAGGCGCACCCGGACGTGCCGATCTACACCGCCGCGATCGACCGCGAGCTGGACAGCCACGGCTACATCCTGCCGGGCCTCGGCGACGCCGGCGACCGCATCTTCGGCACTAAGTAGGCTCGCCCCCAGGCTTCGCGCACTTCGTGTCGCTACTCCTTCCCCCTACCGGGGGCAACACCTGAGGCCCGGCGGAGCCGGTTCCTCGGTGTTTGCTGGAAGGGAGCCCGCCGCGAGGGCGGGCTCTGTTGGTGGGCATGGGGATTGCAGGGTGGTTCTTTTATTTCAATCGAGGAGAAGACCGTGACAGCACGCCGTCAATTGATCGTTCGTTCCATCGCCGTTGCCGCAGCGCTTGCGGCGGGCGCCCCGGGCCTTGCGCTCGCGCAGGCCAAGCTCAAGGTGGCTGCCGTGTACACGGTGCCTTTCGAGCAGCAATGGGTGGGCCGCATCCACAAGGCGCTGAAGGCGGCCGAGGCGCGGGGGGAGATCGAATACAAGGCGACCGAGAACGTGAGCAATGCCGACTACGAGCGCGTGATGCGCGAGTACGCCACGGGCGGCAACCAGCTGATCCTGGGCGAGGTGTTCGGCGTGGAAGCGGCGGCGCGCAAGGTCGCGAAGGACTTCCCCAAGGTGGCGTTCCTCATGGGCTCGTCGCTGAAGCCGCAGGCGCCGAACTTCTCGGTGTTCGACAACTACATCCAGGAGCCGGCCTACCTCAGCGGCATGGTCGCGGGCGGGATGACCAAGAGCAACCGCATCGGCATGGTCGGCGGCTTCCCGATTCCCGAAGTCAATCGCCTCATGAACGCGTTCATGGCGGGCGCGAAGGAAACGAACCCGAAGGTGGAGTTCAGCGTGAGCTTCATCAACAGCTGGTTCGACCCCCCGAAGGCCAAGGAAGCGGCCTTCGCGATGATCGACAAGGGCGCCGACATCATGTACGCCGAGCGCTTCGGCGTGTCGGACGCGGCCAAGGAAAAGGGCAAGCTCGCCATCGGCAACGTGATCGACACGCAGGCCCAGTACCCCGACACGGTGGTGGCCTCGGCGCTGTGGAACTTCGAGCCCTCGGCCGACCGCGCCATCAAGCTGGTGAAAGAAGGCAAGTTCGCCGCCGAAGACTACGGCGTGTACTCGCACATGAAGCACAAGGGCTCCGAACTCGCGCCGCTGGGCACCTTCGAGAAGAAGGTGCCGGCCGACGTCGTGGCCAAGGTGAAGGCGAAGCAGGCCGACATCCTGGCCGGCAAGTTCACCGTGAAGGTGGACGACGCCCAGCCGAAGTCCACCGCCAAGTAACAAGCAGACAGACAAGCGAGCAGACCCGAACCCATGAAGCGTGCGCGATGGCAGACCGCAATCCATGGCGTGGCCATCGCGGCGTTGGCCGCCGGGCTCGCCGCCTGTCAACCTGAGCCGACGGCCACGGCCACCGCCCCGGCGGCCGAGGTGCCCGCATCGGCCGCCTCGGCGCCCGCTGCCGTTGCACCGCCGGTGGTCGCGGCACCGGTCGGCATTCCGGCCGCACTGCAGGCGCGCGCCGACGCCCTGCTCGCCGCGCACCGCCAGATGATCGTGCTGATGACCGGCGAGCGTGCGCTCGAGGCGGCAGAGAAGCGCGCCGTCAGCGCCGTCGGGCAGCAGCTGTTCCACGAGATGCAGGAGCGCCAGCAGGCGCTGGTCGCCCAGGCCGCGGACATGACGGACCCTGCCGCCGTGGCGGGCCTGAACGCCCTGCTCGACCGCATCGAGAGCGAGCCCAGCTGGTTCGATGCCGACCGGCTGGCGTTCAAGGAGTTCCTGTCCGAGCTGAGCACGCGCTACAGCCAGGCGCAGTCGCTGTCCGGGCTCAAGCTCGGCCGTCGCGCCAGCGAAGACTTGGCCGTGCTCGCCGAGATCGAGCAGGCCTACGACCGCGAGCTGAAAGACGTGTTCGGCCGCTTCGCGCAGCGCGGCATCGAGCCCAAGCGCGAGAAGTGGGCCGACTACGTGGCCAAGCTGCAGGGCCTGTACTCGCGCGAGCAGATCCTGAAAGACTTCGGCGCCATCGTTCCCTATACGCAGCCCCCGGGCGGCGCCAAGGAAAAGGAGAGCGCGGACGCACGCGAGATCTTCGGCACCTCGCTGCCCGCCAAGACCGTCGTGCTCACCTTCGACGACGGCCCGCACGCCAAACACACCGACGAGATCCTCGAGATATTGAAGCGCTACGACGCGCCCGCCATCTTCTTCCAGCTCGGGCGCAACCTGGGCAAGCTCAATGCACAAGGCAAGGCCCAGCTCAATGCCAACGGCGCGACCGCCAAGCGTGTGCTGGCCGCCGGCCACGTGCTCGCCAACCACAGCTTCAGCCACGGCATGATGGCCAAGATGACCGACGACGCGGTGCGCGTCGAAGCCAGCGAAACCGAAGCGCTGCTCGACGCCACCGGCCGGCCGCAGTCCACCCTCTTTCGCTTTCCCTACGGCGCGCGCAACGAGGCCAAGCTGAGCACGGTCGAGGCGCTCAAGCTGCGCTCCATGATGTGGACCGTCGACTCCATGGACTGGGCCGACCCGGTGCCCAAGTCGATCGCCGACCGCGTGCTGGCCGAGGTCGACAAGGCCAAGCGCGGCGTCATCCTGTTCCACGACATCCAGGGCCGCACCGTGCAGGCCCTGCCCACGGTGCTCGACCAGCTGGTGGCCGACGGCTACCGCTTCGCCACCTGGCGCGACGGCAAGTTCGTCGTCAGCGCATCGAAAAAGGCGGCACCCGACGACGGCGTGGCTGCCACCTCGGGCGACACGCTCTACCGCGAAAGCCACGCGCTGGTGATCGGCATCGACAAGTACGCGAAGTGGCCCGGCCTGCACCACGCGGTGCCCGACGCCAAGGCCATGGAGCAGCTGCTCGTGACGCGCTTCGGCTTCAAGCCCGAGAACATCACGGCGCTGTACGACGACCAGGCCACGCGCGCCAACATCCTGCGCGCGCTGAATGAAAAACTGACCGACGGCAAGCGCGTGAAGCGCGACGACCGCGTGCTGGTGTTCTTTGCCGGCCACGGCAGCACCCGCAAGCTCGCGAGCGGGCGCGACGTCGGCTACATCGTGCCGGTCGACGCCACGCTGGACAACCTGCCCTCCGACGCCATCTCGATGCCGCAGCTGCAGGAGGTGGCCGAGGCGCTGTCGGCCAAGCATGTGCTGTTCCTCGTGGACGCCTGCTACTCGGGCCTGGGCCTCACGCGCGGCGGCGCGGCGCAGAGCAACAGGAATTTCCTGACCGACAACGCGCGCCGCATCGGCCGCCAGATGCTCACCGCCGGCGGCGCCGACCAGCAGGTGGCCGACGACGGCCCCGGTGGCCACTCGGTCTTCACCTGGACGATGCTGCAGGCGCTGTCGGGCAAGGCCGACCTGAACGGCGACAACGTCATCACCGGCACCGAACTCGCGGCCTACGTGGCGCCGGCGGTCTCGGCCATCGCGCGGCAGACGCCGGCCTTCGGCAGCCTGCCGGGCTCGGAGGGCGGCGAGTTCGTGTTCGCGCTGCCCGTCGAGCGCGAGGGCCTCAGCGGCGACAGCCTGCAGCTCGACGCCGCCGCCAGCCAGGTCAACAAACGCATCGACCAGGCCAACGAGCAGGCCGTGCATGCGGCGGCAACACCCAAGGCGGCCAAGGCTGGCCCGGCCGCCGTCGAAGTGGTGGTGAAGAACCTTGAAGGCGCCGACACCAAGCTGACCATGCCGGCCGCCGCGCCGCTCACGCCGCGCGTGGCCGCGCAGCGCGCCAACGACCGCGGCCTGCAGCTGTACCGCGAGCGCCGCTACGACGAGGCCGAAGCCGCCTTCACCGAGGCGCTGAAGCTGCAGCCGCGCTTTGCGCTGGCGGCCAACAACCTGGGCTTCGTGTACTTCAAGCGCGGCAAGCCGGTCGAGGCCGCGCGCTGGTTCGAGCAGGCCATCGACATGGACGGCAGCCGCGCCCTCGCCTACCTGAACCTGGGCGATGCCTACCTGCAGGCCGGCAACGACGCCAAGGCGCTCGCCGCCTACACCACCTTCGTCGGCCTGGCACCCAAGCACGCGCGCGTCGCCGCGCTGCAAGCCTGGATCGCCACGCCCGACGCCGCAAACCGCCCTTCCCTCCCGCCCACCAACTCCTGATGACCATGACGAACACTTCCTCGCTTCTCCAGCGCCTGCGCGGCCCGGTCCTGGCCGCCGCGCTCGGCCTCGTGCTGACGGGCTGCGTCGGCGTCTACAAGTCGGACGTCGTGAGCATCAACAGCAGCACGCGGCTGGACGACACGCCGCGCCTGGCCGTGATCTCAGCCTTCGAGCCCGAGCTCAAGCTGCTGCTCACGCGCCTGCAGGGTCCCCGCAAACACAGCGTGAACGGCGTCGAGTTCACCACCGGCACGCTCGAAGGCAAGCCCGTGGTGCTGTTCCTCTCGGGCATCAGCATGACGAACGCGACCATGAACACGCAGCTCGTGCTCAACCGCTTTCGCATCAGCGGCATCGTGTTCAGCGGCATCGCGGGCGGCGTGAATCCGTCGCTGCACGTGGGCGACGTGACGGTGCCGGCCCAGTGGGGCCAGTACCTCGAGGTGCTCATGGCGCGCGAGACCGCACCCGGCAAGTACAGCGCGCCGCCCTTCATCACCGACGCCACGCTGCCCAACTTCGGCATGAACTTCCCGCGCCCGGTCGAGGTGCGCTCGGCCGCCAAGCCGGGCATCGAGCGCAAGTTCTGGTTCGCGGCCGATCCGAAGATGCTCGAGGTGGCGCGCAGCATCCGCAACGTCGAGCTGGCGAACTGCGGCGCCGGCAAGTGCCTGCCGCGCAAGCCACAGCTGGTGGTGGGCGGCAACGGCGTCTCGGGCCAGGCCTTCATGGACAACAAGGCGTACCGCGAATACACCTACAAGACCTTCCAGGCCAACGTGCTCGACATGGAAACCGCCGCCGTGGGCATGGTCGCCTACAGCAACGGCGTGCCCTACATCGCCTTCCGCTCGCTCAGCGACCTCGCGGGCGGCGGCGACGGCGAGAACGAGATGGGCACCTTCATGAGCATCGCGGCCGACAACTCGGCCAAGGTCATGCTGGCCTTCCTGGCCGCGTGGAAGTGACGGTGGCGCCCGGGCGCCTGCCTCGTCTTGTCTTGCTGCCGGGCATGGACGGCACCGGCGATCTCTTCGCGCCGCTGGCGCAGGCCCTGGGGCCGCAGGCCGCCATCGACGTCGTGCGCTACCCGGGCCGCGAGGTGCTGGGCTACGACGAACTCGAGCCGCTGGTGCGCGCGCAGCTGCCGACGCAGCAGCCCTTCGTGCTGCTCGGCGAATCGTTTTCCGGGCCGCTGGCCATCTCCCTCGCGGCCTCGCGACCGCCGGGGCTGCGCGGCCTCATCCTGTGCTGCAGCTTCGCGCGCCGACCCGCGCCCGGCCTGGCGCTGATGCGCGCGGGCCTGCTCGACCTGGCGATGCGCCTGCTGCATTCGAAGCTCATGCGCGCGCCGATGCGGCACCTGCTGCTGGGTGGTTCGTCGGCGCCACACCTGTCGGACATGCTCCAGGCTTCGCTGAAGCAGGTGTCGGTCGCCGTCATGACCCACCGCATGAAGGAAGTGCAGCGCGTCGACGTGCGCGACAAGCTGCCGCGGGTCGGCGTGCCCGCCATGTATTTGCAGGCGCTGCAGGACCGCGTGGTACCGCGCCGCGCGGTGGCCGCCATTCAGCGCGGGCTGTCGGCGTTGCACCTGGTGCAGCTCGACGGCCCCCACGGCCTGCTGCAGGCCTCGCCCGCCGCCTCCGCCCGCGCCATCGAGAATTTCTGCCGCGACCTGCCGTCGCCACCTGTCTGCCCATGAACCCCACCGTGCTCCGCCTCCAGGGCATCACCAAGCGCTTCGGCCCGCTCGTGGCCAACGACGCCATCTCCCTCGACCTGCAGGCCGGCGAAGTGCTCGCGCTGCTGGGCGAGAACGGCGCCGGCAAGTCGACGCTGATGTCGATCCTGTTCGGCCACTACGTCGCCGACGAAGGCCGCATCGAAGTCTTCGGCTCGCCCCTGCCGCCCGGCAACCCCAAGGCCGCGCTGGCCGCCGGCGTGGGCATGGTGCACCAGCACTTCACGCTGGCCGACAACCTCAGCGTGCTCGACAACGTGACGATGGGCACCGAGCCGCTGTGGCGCCCGGTCTCGCGCCGCGCGGCGGCCCGCGCACGGCTGCTCGAGGTCGCGCAGCGCTTCGGCCTGCCGGTGCAGCCCGACGCGACCATCGGCAGCCTCTCGGTCGGCGAGCGCCAGCGCGTGGAAATCCTCAAGGCGCTGTACCGCGGTGCGCGCATCCTGATCCTCGACGAACCGACGGCCGTGCTCACGCCGCAGGAGAGCGAGGCGCTGTTCGCCACGCTCGCGCAGATGGTGGCTCAGGGCCTGTCGGTCATCTTCATCAGCCACAAGCTCGGCGAGGTGCTGCGCGTGTCGCAGCGCATCGCGGTGCTGCGCGGCGGCAAGCTCGTGGCCGAAGCGCGCACGGCCGACACCACGCAGGCGCAGCTCGCGCTGTGGATGGTCGGCCATGCGGTCGAGGCGCCGCAGCGCCGGCCCGCGAAGTCGGTGGGCGACGCGGTCTGCGTGCTCGACCACGTGAGCACGGCCTCGGCGAAAGACGGCGGGCAGGACCGCCTGCGCGAGGTGTCGCTCACGCTGCGCGCGGGCGAAATCACCGCCATCGCGGGCGTCTCCGGCAACGGCCAGGTCGCGCTGGCCGAGCTGCTGAGCGGCACGCGCCGCGCCGTCTCCGGCACCGCGCAGTTCATGGGCCGCGCGCTGCCGCCCTCGCCCGCCCGGCTGGTGCAGCGCGGCGTGGCGCGCATCCCCGAAGACCGGCACGCGGTCGGCGTGGTCGGCGATTTGCCGGTGTGGGAGAACGCCGTGTCCGAGCGGCTGCGCAGCCCCGTCTTTTCACGCTGGTCGTTCATCGTCCGGCGCGCCGCCGCGCGGCTGCACGCCCGGCGCATCGAGAAAGCCTTCGACGTGCGCGGCGCCGGCCTGATGTCGCCGGCCCGTTCGCTCTCGGGCGGCAACATGCAGAAACTGATCCTGGGGCGGGCGCTGCTGGCGCCCGAGCAAGTGGAACAAGACACCGACAACAAGAAATACCCGAACCGCGCACCGCGCCTCATCGTGGCGCACCAGCCGACCTGGGGCCTGGACATCGGTGCCGTCGCCTACGTGCAGCAGCAGCTCATTGCCGCGCGCGATGCCGGCGCGGCGGTGCTCGTCATTTCCGACGACCTCGACGAAGTGCTCGCGCTCGGCGACCGCGTGGCCGTGATGCACGGCGGCCACCTCGGCGAGGCGCGCCCGGCCACGGCCTGGACACGCGAGGCCATCGGCCTGGCGATGGCCGGCGCCACCGCGCCGCAACGTCCGGGAGCCGCCGCATGATGCGCCTCGAACGACGCCACGAAAGCTCGCGCGCCGCGCTGGTGCTGGCCCCCATCGGCGCGGTCGTGTTCACGCTGCTGGTGAGCGCGCTGCTCGTGCGCTGGGCCGGCGCGCCGGTCGGGCGCACCTATGCGCTGCTGCTGCAGGGCGGCTTCGGTTCGGTGTTCGCATGGAGCGAGACGCTGACGCGGGCCATTCCGCTCATCCTCACCGGGCTGGCCGCCACGGTCGCGTTCAAGGCGCGGCTCTTCAACATCGGCGCCGAGGGGCAGCTGTTCGCGGGCGCGCTCGCTGCCGTGGCCGTGGGCGGCATGCACGGCGGCACGGGCTTCGAGCTGTCTCCCTGGCTGCTGTTCCCGCTGATGATGCTGGCCGCCGCCGTGGCGGGCGCGCTGATGCTGCTCGGCCCGGCGCTCATGAAGAACAAGCTCGGCGTCGACGAAGTGGTCACGACGCTGCTCATCAACTTCATCGTGCTGCTGGGCGTGTCGGCGCTGCTCGACGGGCCGATGAAAGACCCGACGGCGATGGGCTGGCCGCAGAGCGTGTCGCTGCAGTCCGACCTCGAGCTGGGCAAGCTCATCGCCCAAACGCGCGTGCACACCGGGCTGCTGTGGGCCGTGTCGCTCGCGGTGATCGTGTGGGCGATCTTCAAGTACACGGTGCTGGGCTTCGACATCCGCGCCGTGGGCGCCAACGCGCGCGCCGCCGCCTTCGCCGGCGTGCCGGTGACGCGCACCGTGGTGATGGTCGCGCTGCTCTCGGGCGCGCTGGCCGGGCTGGCCGGCGCCATCGAGGTGGCGGGCCGCACCAGCTACGTCACGCTCGACATGTCGCCGGGCTACGGCTACACCGGCATCGTGATCGCGATGCTCGCCGGCCTGCATCCGCTGGGCGTGATCGCCGCCGGCGTGTTCGTGGCCGGCGTGCTGGTCGGTGCCGACACCATGAGCCGTGCCGTGGGCGTGCCGACCTACATCGCCGACGTGATCGTCGCGGCCTCGCTGATCGCGGTGCTGGTGGCCACGCTGCTCACGCAGTACCGCGTGCGGGTGACGAAATGACCGATCTGCTCGACATTCTTTCCAACCCCGCCTTCTGGGTCGCGGTGCTGCGCATCGCCACGCCGCTCATCCTGGGCACACTGGGCGTGCTGCTGTGCGAGCGCGCGGGCGTGCTCAACCTGGGCATCGAGGGGATCATGGTCGCGGGCGCCTTCACCGGCTGGCTCGCGGTGTATGCCGGCGCGCCGCTGTGGGCCGGCGTCGGCGTGGCCGCGCTCACGGGCATGGTGTTCGGGTTGCTGCATGCCTTTTTGACCGTCGGGCTCGCGCTGTCGCAGCACGTCTCGGGGCTGGGCATCACGCTGCTGGCCACGGCGCTGAGCTACTTCGGCTACCGCGTGAGCTTTCCGAAGGTGAACACGCCGCCGACCATCACACCCTTCGCGCCGATGGACTGGCTGCCCGTGCCCATCCTCGGCGCGCAGACCGCGCTCACGCTGTTCGCGCTGCTGCTGGTGCCGGCGGTGGCCTGGGTGCTGTACCGCACGCCGCTGGGCCTGGCGCTGCGCATGGTCGGCGAGAACCCGCAGGCGGCCGAGAGCCAGGGCGTGTCGGTCGCGGCCACGCGCACCGGCGCCATCGTGGCGGGCTCGGCGCTGATGGGCGTGGCGGGCGCGTTCCTCACGCTCTCGGCCTTCAACGCCTTCTTCTTCAACATGGTGAACGGGCGCGGCTGGATCTGCGTGGCGCTGGTGGTGTTCGCCTCGTGGCGGCCCGGCAAGGCCCTGCTCGGCGCGTTGCTGTTCGCCTTCTTCGACGCGCTGCAGCTGCGGCTGCAACAATCGGGCGATGCCGTGCTGCCTTACCAGCTGTACCTGATGCTGCCCTACCTGCTGTCGATCCTGGCGCTGGTGCTGGTGGCGCGCAAGGCCAGCTACCCGCAGGCGCTGATGAAACCCTACCGCAAGGGAGAACGCTGACATGCCGATGACGCGGCCCCGCCTCCGTCGCCTGCTGGCCACCGCGCTGCTCGCCCTGGCCGGCAGCGGCGCCCACGCACTCGGCGCCGACTACGGCCCCGAGCGCTTCGCCACCCACGACGCCGTCACCTGGGTGCAGACCTGCGGCACCTGGGGCACCGACCACCGCGGCACCTACCGCGTGATCCACGCCGAAGCCTTCGCGCAGTCGTTCCTCTACGTGCAGTGGATGGCGCGCGGCGAGGCCGATCGCAGCTACAGCCTGTACGCCGTGCACACGACCGCCATCGCCGAGCTCGACAACGACCACGCGGAAATCTCCCTGAGCGAACTCACCTGCCGCGCCACGCCGCGCGGCATCGTGGTGACGGCCAAGGCCGACTCGGGCCACGACGACAAGCTGCGCCGCGTGACCATCGAGGTCGGGCCGGCCGCAGGGCAATACCGCTTCCGCGCGCAGCGCACGCGCTGAGCGCCCTTAAAAAAAACACCCCACCGATGCTCGACCTCCTCATCACCCACGCCACCCTCCCCGACGGCCGCACCGGCATGTCGGTCGCCGTGCAGGACGGCCGCATCGCCGAGGTCACGCCCGGCCTCGCCGCGCCCGCGCACGAGACGCTCGACGCCCAGGGTCTGCTGCTCGCGCCGCATTTCGTCGATCCGCATTTCCACATGGACGCCACGCTGAGCTACGGCCAGCCGCGCGTCAACCAGAGCGGCACGCTGCTCGAAGGCATCGCGCTGTGGGGCGAGCTCAAGCCGCTGCTCACGGCCGATGCGCTCATCGAACGCGCGCTCGCGTATTGCGACTGGGCCGTGGCCAAGGGCCTGCTGGCGATCCGCTCGCACGTGGACACGAGCGACCCCAGCCTGCTCGCGGTCGATGCGCTGCTCGAGGTGAAGCGCCAGGTGGCGCCGTACATCGACCTGCAGCTGGTGGCCTTTCCGCAGGATGGCGTGCTGCGCTCGCCGGGCGGCGTCGACAACCTCACGCGCGCGCTCGACAAGGGCGTGGACGTGGTCGGCGGCATTCCGCATTTCGAGCGCACCATGGCCGACGGCGCCGCCAGCGTGAAGCTGCTGTGCGAACTGGCCGCCGCGCGCGGCAAGCTGGTCGACATGCACTGCGACGAGTCGGACGACCCGCTCTCGCGCCACATCGAGACCCTGGCCGCGGAAACACTGCGCCTGGGCCTGCAGGGTCGCGTGACGGGCTCGCACTGCACCTCGATGCACTCGATGGACAACTACTACGTGAGCAAGCTGCTGCCGCTGATCGCAGAAAGCGGCGTGAGCGTGGTGTCGAACCCGCTCATCAACATCACGCTGCAGGGCCGCCACGACAGCTACCCCAAGCGCCGCGGCATGACGCGCGTGCCCGAGTTGCTGGCGGCCGGCGTGAATGTCGCCTTCGGCCACGACTGCGTGATGGACCCGTGGTACGGCATGGGCTCGGGCGACATGCTCGAGGTGGCCCACATGGGCCTGCACGTGGCGCAGATGACCGGCCAGGCCGGTATCCACCAGTGCTTCGAGGCCGTGACGACGCGCGCGGCGCGCGTGATGCACCTGGACGGCTACGGCCTGGAAGCCGGCTGCGACGCCAGCTTCGTGCTGCTGCAGGCGCGTGATCCGGTCGAGGCCATCCGCCTGCGCGCGACGCGGCTCAAGGTGTTCCGCAAGGGCCGGCTGCTGGCCGAGACGCCCGCAGCCACCGCCGCGCTGCACCTGCCGGGACGCGGCGACCGCACGCGCTGGATGCTCGGCGAACACTGAGTCGAAGGAGTCCCGACATGAGCGCCCCACCCCTGCTGCGCACGCTGTTCCAGTACCACGCGTGGGCCAACGACGAGCTGCTGGACCGCATGGCCAGCCTCGACCCCGTACAGCACGCCGACGCCCGGCATGCCGCGATCCGCGTGGTCAACCATGCCCATGTGGTGAACCGGATCTTCGCGGGCCACCTCACGGGCACGCCGCACGGCTTCACCGACGACAACACGCCCGAAACGCCCACGCTGGCCGACCTGCGCGCGGCCGTGGCCGAGTCCGATCGCTGGTATCTGGCGTATCTCGACACGCTCACGCCGGCGCTGCTGGCCGAGCCGCTGCCCTTCGTGTTCACCGACGGCGACAAGGGCCGGATGACGCGTGAAGAAATGCTGGCCCACGTCGTGACGCACAACGGCTATCACCGGGGCGAAGCCGGCCGGCTGCTGGCGCAATGCGCCGTGCGCCCGCCGCGCGACACACTGGCGGTGCACCTGCACCGCAGCGAACCCGCGCGCCGCGAGCGCTCCTAGGTCAGGCTGCATGGGTGGTCGCGACGGTCATCTCGACCTCGACCGTCGCGTTCTTCGGCAGCGCATAGACGCCGACCGCCGTGCGCACATGCACGCCGGCCTCGCCGAACACGCGATGCAACAGGTCGGACGCGGCATCGGCCACCTCGCTTTGCTGCGTGAAGTCGGCCGTGCACTGCACGAACACGCCCACGCGCAGCACCTTCTCGACCGCATCGAGCGAGCCGAGTGCGCGCCGAAGCAGCGCGAGGCTGCGCAGCGCGCAGATCTGGGCGCCTTCGCGCGCGGTGTCGAGCGACACCGCATCGCCCACGCGGCCGGTGACGACCACCGTGGTGCCCACGCGCGGCACCTGGCCGCTGAGGTAGACGGTGCGGCCGTCGCGCACCAACGGCACGTAGTGGCCGCCGGCCAGGATCTCGCCGTCGAAGCGGTGGCCGAGTTCGGCGGCAATCAGGTCGGCGATCTGGTCGCGGCTGTGTGGTTCTGTCATCGGATGTCCAGGAAACGGGCTGTCATTGTCGCCAACCGGTCGGGCGCGAACCGATACAGATCACGCTGGCCGAAGGCAGAACAGTTCAGCCCTCGAACGCGAGGAACACCCGCCCGCCCTCGATCTTCACCGGGTAGGTGCGCAGGTCTTCGGTGAGCGGCGCGCACATGGCCTTGCCGCTGCGCACGTCGAAGCGGCCCTGGTGCAGCGGGCATTCGATCTCGTGGCCTTCCAGGAAACCGTCGCACAGCCGCGCATGGCCGTGCGTGCAGATGTTGTCGGTGGCGTGGATGCCGTCGTCGGTGCCGTACAGCGCGATGTCGCGCCCCTGCACCTCGATGCCGACCACGTCGTCGGCGGGAACGTCGTCGACCGCCGCGGCGTCGACCCAGGTCATCGTGCTCATCGTGTGCTCCCTTTGCTCAATCGGGCTTGAGGCCGGCGCGGTCGATCACCGGCTTCCAGCGGCGCAGTTCCTCGTCCATGAACTTCGACAGGCCTTCGGGCGTGCTGCCCACGGGGTCGAAGTACGCGGTCTGCAGGCGCTTGACCGTGTCGGGGTCTTTCAGCGCAGCCGCAATCTCGCGGCTCATGCGCTGCACCACGTCGTTCGGCGTGCCCTTGGGCGCCATGTAGGCGAACCATGGCACGGCCTGGATGTCGGGCAGGCCCGACTCACGCAACGTCGGCAGCTCGGGCAGCAATGCCGAACGCTCGGCCGAGGTGACGGCCAGCGCCTTCAGGCGGCCCGCCTTGGCCTGCGGCATCACCGTGACCGGCGGCAGGCAGGCGTACTGCACGTCGCCCTGCACGATGGCCGTCACAGCCTGGCCCGACGACGCGTACGGGATGTGCACCGCGAACGACTGCGTCTTGGCCTTGATGAGCTCCACGCCCAGGTGCGAGATCGAGCCGTTGCCGGTCGAGGCGAAGTTGAACTTGCCGGGGTTCTTCTTCATGGCGGCCAGCCAACCCTTGACCGAATCGACGCCCATCGAGTTCGAGACCGCGCAGACGTTCGGCGTGGTCGCGGCCAGCGACACGGGCACGAGGTCCTTGAACGGGTCGTACGGCAGGTTCTTGTAGAGGATGGTGTTGTAGACCAGCGGCGCATTCACCGACAGCAGGAAGGTGTAGCCGTCGGGCTGCGCCTTCGAGACCGCGTCGGTGCCGCTGTTGCCGCCCGCGCCGGGCTTGTTCTCGACGATGAGCGGCTGGCCGATGCGCGCCGCGAGCTTGTCGTTGACGATGCGCGCCAGGATGTCGGGCGACGAGCCCGCCGCGAAGGGCACCACGATGCGCACGGGGCGCTGCGGCCAGTCCTGCGCATGGGCGGCCGCGGCCAGGGCCACGGCGGTGAAGGCGACGAAGAGGCGTGCGCGCGTCATGGCTGCACCTCCACGTCGACCATGCCCAGATGGTCCTGCTGCTCGCGCGCGATGAAGCCCGCGATGAGCGCGCGGTAGGCGGCCTCGATCACCTCCGGGTAGGCGCCCTCCTTCTCGGCGAGCGCCTTCACCTTGTCGATCACTTCCTGCTGGCGCTGCGGCGCCGACACCTGGAAGGCGTCGCGCTTGAAGCGCGCGGCGTCCTTCACGTAGCGGCCGCGCTCGGCCAGCAGTGCGACGATCTGGCGGTCGAGGCGGTCGATGTTCTCGCGCACCTCGGCAAGATTGGCGCACAGCGGCACGTAGGCCGGGTCGGTGAAGCGGCGCAGGGGTGCACCGTGGGTCTCTGGTTCTTTTTCTGGCATGGCTCTATTTCAGATGGGGTAAATGATGGAGTTCGGGATCATTTCGCTGTCGAACACGCACAGGCGCGCCGCGAATTTCAAGCCCTCGGGGGTCTGCACGACCTTGTCGATGTAGCGACCCACATTGAACACGGTCGACGGCCCATCGAGCTTGGTGCGGAACACCGCGTAGTTGGCCTCGCTGTGGATGGTGCCGTCGTCGTCGACGCGGTGCACCAGCGGCAGGCCCACCACGTGGCGCTGGTAGTACGGGTCGTGGAACAGCGTCTCCTTGATGCCGTAGACGCGGTCTTCGAGCATGCCCCGGCTTTCGAACGAGAGCGTGGCCAGCGGCAGGCCGCGTTCGTGGTTCTCGCGCGGCTGCAGGCGGTAGCTGCACTGCTCGGTGAAGAACGCGGGCCACAGGTCCCAGTCGCCCGAATCGACGGCGTGCGCGTACGCCGCATACAGGCGCGACAGGTCGAGGTAGGTGGACGTATCGAGCGTGCTCATGCGGCCTCCATCACTTCGCGCCAGTAGCGGTACATGCCGCGGATCAGCGTCTCGGTCACCATGTGGTCGGTGTTCTCCACCTCGCGCCCGCCGAGCTCGGCCAGCGTGCGGTGGTAGGGCTTCTGCTCGAAGCCCTCCTGCGAGAACTCGATCACCTCGCCGTCGTCGGCCGACACGAAGCCCGCCGGCCCGAACAAGTTGGCCTGGCGCAGGCGGCGCTGCGTCATCTCGGGCGTGTCGTCCTCGAAGCCGAAATGCGTCCACACGAAATCGAAGGCGTCGTGGCCCACGGGCTGGATGTGGCGCGTCGACACGCTGTTGACCTGCTGCTGCAGGATGAGGCTGGGGAACAGCGTCATCATCACCGCCGTCGGCCCGCCCCACCAGGGCTCGGGCACGATGTCCAGAAAGCGCGGGTCTTTCAGCTGCATGCTCTCCTTGAAGCTCGACACCTGCGTCACCTGCGCGGCCTTGCCGGCGCTGCCGCGCGTGGAGATCATGGCGGCGTGGCGGCCGCGCGCGTCCATCTTCAGCTCCGACTTGTTGTCGGCGCGCCAGAGCCCGAAGGTCACGAACCAGGTGTGCAGCAGGCCCGGGTGGTACGGGTCCTTGATGTTCTCCTGCATGAGCTTCCAGTTGCCCGGTATGCGCTGGCGGCTGTAGCCCAGGATGGTGAGCTTGCGGCCGTCGAACAGGCGGTCGAAGTAATGGAGGATGTCGGGCCCGAGGAAGTCCTCGAACGATTCGATGTCGTGGTCGAACGACGCGAACACCACGCCGCCGCGCGACGCGACCTTGAGCTTGTTCAGGCCGTGGTCTTCGGTCTTGAAGTCGGCCGGCATGCCGCCGTGGACCTTGCCGTCCTGCTTCACGCCACGACGGAACGGCACGCCCTGCAGGTCGCCCTTGAGCGTGTAGTTCCACTGGTGATACGGGCAGACGAACTCTTTCTTGTTGCCGTGGCGCTCGCGGCAGAACTGCATGCCGCGGTGGGCGCAGACGTTCTCGAACACGTGGATGGCGCCTTCTTCGTCGCGCGACAGGATGACCGAACGCTCGCCGATGGCGGTGCGCTTGAAGTCGCCCGGGTTCGGGATCTCGGCTTCGAGGCCGACGTAGCACCAGTGCTTGTCGTAGAAGAAGCGCTGCAGCTCCTTCTTGTGCAGCGCCTCGTCGGTGTAGGCCATGAAGGGAATGCGGCTGGTCTTCTCGCTCTCCCAGCGCAGTTCGATGGGGAAGACGGCTGGCGTGGTCATCGGGTCTCCTTTTCTCTTGTTCGGTTCTTCAGGTGCCTTGCAGGTAGAAGGCGTCGGCATGCGTCTGCTCGGGCGCCAGGCCGTGCGCCTGCACCAGCCGGCTCGCGGCCTCCACCATGGGCGGCGAGCCGCACAGGTAGGCGCGCCAGCCGTCGAGCCCCGCGGGCAGGTCGGCGCGGATCGCGTCGGTGATGAGCCCCAGCCGCTGGCCGTCGCGCGCAGGGCCGGCGACCACCACGACATGCACCTTCAGGCCGGGGTGCTGGGCCTGCAATTCGCGCAGCTCCGGCAGGCCGTACACGTCGGCGTCGGAACGCATGCCGAGGTAAAGGTGGATCGGCTGGGTCAGCCCCGCCGCGACCGCGCCGCGCACGATCGACAGGATGGGCGCGAGCCCCGTGCCGCCCGCCGCGCAAAGCATGGGACCGCGGTGCTTGGTGCGCAGGTAGGCGGTGCCCAGCGGGCCGCTCACGCGCACGGTGTCGCCCACGCGCAGCTGCTCGAAGATGTGGGCTGTGACGCGCCCGCCCGGCACGCGGCGCACATGGAATTCGAGCTCCGCGTCGCGGCTCAGCCCGGCCATCGAGTACGGGCGCGCCAATTCAGGGCCGAACTGCAGCTGGGCGTACTGGCCCGGCGAGAACTCCAGCGGCTTGTTGGGCTTGAGGCGCAGGCGGCGGATGTCGTGCGTGAGCACGTCGATGCCCGTGACCGTGGCCTTGAGCACGCGCGCCGGGTGCACCACCACCTCGTCGGGCTCGGGAATCTCGATGGTGCAGCTTTCGGTCAGCGTGCTCTGGCAGGCCAGCACGTAGCGCTCGCCCTGCCCGTCGGGCCGGATCGCGTCCTGGCCGCCGTCGAGCAGCTGGCCCGACACCACCTTGCAGCGGCAGGTGCCGCAGCGCCCCGACATGCAGCTGTACGACACCGGCACCTGGTGCTCGCGCAGCACCTCGAGCAGGTTCGCGCCGGGGCGGACCTCGAGGGTGCGGGCAAGGGGGTGAATGTGCAGGTCCATCGTCGGGCTCTCTTTTTCTGGCGCCGGCGGCAGGGCCGGCTTGTCTCTGGGCACGGATGATGCGCGGCCTCTTCCGATTGACCAATAGAATCTGGTGAATCGGCTGTATCACCGGCATGAATAAAGGTGCGCCATGCAACTCAAGGACATCGACCTCAACCTGCTGCTGGTGTTCGACCGCATGCTGGCCGAGAAGCGCGTGTCGGCCGTGGCCGAGTCGCTGGGTCTGTCGCAACCCGCCATCAGCAACGCGCTGGCGCGCCTGCGCAAGCTGCTGGGCGACGAGCTTTTTCTGCGCACCGCGCGCGGCATGGAGCCCACGCCCTTCGCGCTGCAGTTGGCCGAACCCGTGGCCTACGCCATGGGCGCGCTGCACACGGCGCTCAACCAGCAGGTGGTGTTCGACCCCGCCACGAGCACGCGCAGCTTCACGCTCGCCATGACCGACATCGGCGAGATCTACTTCACGCCGCGCCTCATGGAAACGCTCTCGGCCGCCGCGCCGGGCGTGACCATCAGCACGCTGCGCAACAACACCGCGACCCACCTGCGCGACGACCTGGAGGCCGGCCATGTCGACATCGCCATCGGCCTGCTGCCGCAACTCAAGTCGGGCGTGTTCCAGCGCCGGCTGTTCCTGCAGCGTTATGTGTGCCTGTTTTCAGGTGCGCACCCGCTGGCGCGCAAGCGCAGCGTGTCACTGAAGGACTTCAGCGCGGCCGACCACGTGCAGGTGCAGGCCGCCGGCACGGGCCACGGCAAGGCCGACGACGTGATGGCGGCGCAGGGCATCCAGCGCCGCATCCGGCTCAAGGTGCCGCACTTCGTGGCCATCGGCCACATCCTGCAGTCGAGCGAAATGATCGCGACCGTGCCCGAGCGGCTGGCGCGCAGCATCGCCGAGCCCTTCGGGCTGGTGTGGCGACCGCACCCGGTGGCGCTGCCGCAGATCGCGATCAACCTGTTCTGGCACGCGAAGGTGCACCGCGACCCGGGCAACCAGTGGCTGCGCGGGCTGCTGTTCGATACCTTTGCGGATCAGGACGGCGCCTAGGCGGCCACCTCGGCGGGCCACCGGCCCAGCACCTCGTGCACGCCCTCGCCCACGTGGCTGTCGATGAGCACCAATGAATGGGCGGTCCACTGGGCAGGCGCGTCGAGCGCGTGCTTTTCGAGCTTGCGCCGCGCATAGGCGACGGTCATGTGCGGCGTGAACGCGCGCGAGGGCTTCAGGCCGACATCGGCCAACGCCTCGCCCAGGCGTTGCCTGAACACGCGCAGCGCCGCGACGTTGGCCTCGTCGTCGGCGCACAGCACCAGCGCGCCTTTCGCGTAGCTCATCGACTTTTCGAAAACGACATCGAGCGCCGGCACGGACACCGCGGCGGCCGCGGTCGATGCCTGGGCCACCTTGTCGGCCGGCACCTGGTCGTGGTTGCCGAGGTCGAACAGCGTGACGTGCAGGCGCTGCGCCTCGACCACCGTGCCCTTCAGGGCGTGTTGGGAGTTCATGCGCGCGCCAAGCGCGGCGATGGTTTCGGCGTCTTGCGGGGTGGGAAGCAGTGCGAAGAAAAGCGAGTGCGGCAGCGGCGCCTTGCGAGGGGCCTGGGTGCCGCGCGGCCGCGGCAGGGGCCGCGGCGGGGGATCGATTCCGGGAAGAAGAAGCTGAGCTGACATGTGTCGATCATCGCCCATGGCAAGGGCCCTTCATGAGGCCTTCAGCAAACGCGAAGCTCGTCTTCAGCTTGGTTTTTGAGAATCGTCGGACGGTGGCGGCAAGGCGAACAACGACACGCCGCCCATCCACGCATTCATTCAATCGATCAATCAACCAACAGGATTTCATCTTGACGAAAACGCAAGCCCGCCTCGCACTCGCAGCTCTTTGGCTCGGCACCGCCTCCGTCGGCGCCTTCGCCGCCGGTCTCGACAAGGACACCGGGCTGTATGTCGGCGGCGCCATCGGCCGCTCCAGCTACAGCCTGTCGTCCTCGAAAAACGCCCCCGTGCCCGTGCCATGGGGCGGCAAGAAGGCCGACAAGAGCGGCACGTCGTACAAGCTGTATGGCGGCTACCGCCTGACCGAGCACTTCGGCGTGGAAGCCGGCTACGCCCGCCTCGGCAGCGTGAGCCAATGGAGCTCGGCCTACGGCGGCTCCAGGCTGCAGACTGGCACCGGCCAGGTCTTCTACGCCGCCGCCACCGCCCGCATGCCGCTGGGCGACGCCTTCGCCCTCAACGGCCGCCTCGGCGTGGCACGCGGACGCATCTCCGGCGACAACAAGTGGGCCTCGGCCAACCAGCGCATTTCGGGCAGCGGCACGGGCCTGATGGTCGGTGTCGGCGCCGAGTACCGCATGACGCAGAACCTCGCGATCACGGCCGACTACGACTACTTCGGCAAGCTGTCGAAGCAGGCCAAGGGCGGGATGTTCACGGTGGGCTTGAAGGCTAACTTCTGATCATCGGGTCACCCGCCAAAGAAGAAAGGCGCCTTGCGGCGCCTTTCTTCTCTTCAGGAACTCATTCCCACTCGATCGTCGCCGGCGGCTTGCTCGACACGTCGTAGGTCACGCGGTTGATGCCGCGCACCTCGTTGATGATGCGGCCCGACACCTTCTTGAGCAGCGCGTACGGCAGCTCGGCCCAGTCGGCGGTCATGAAGTCGCTGGTCTGCACGGCGCGCAGCGCGACGACATAGTCGTAGGTGCGGCCGTCGCCCATCACGCCCACGCTCTTCACGGGCAGGAACACGGTGAAAGCCTGGCTCGTGAGGTCGTACCAGGTCTTGCCGGTTTCGGCGTCGGTGAAGTTGCGCAGCTCCTCGATGAAGATCGCGTCGGCGCGGCGCAGCAGGTCGGCGTATTCCTTCTTCACTTCGCCCAGGATGCGCACGCCCAGACCTGGGCCGGGGAACGGATGGCGGTACACCATCTCGGGCGGCAGGCCCAGGGCCACGCCGAGTTCGCGCACTTCGTCCTTGAACAGGTCACGCAGCGGTTCGAGCAGCTTCAGGCCGAGCTGTTCGGGCAGGCCGCCGACGTTGTGGTGGCTCTTGATGGTGACGGCCTTCTTGCTCTTGGCGCCACCCGACTCGATGACGTCGGGGTAGATGGTGCCTTGCGCAAGGAAGGTCGCGCCCTTGTGGCCGCCGTCGCCGGCCTTGAGCTTGGCAGCTTCCTGTTTGAACACGGTGACGAACTCGCCGCCGATGATCTTGCGCTTGGCTTCGGGGTCGCTCACGCCGGCGAGCTTGCCCAGGAACAGGTCGCTGGCATCGACGCGGATGACCTTCGCGTGCAGCTTGCCTTCGAACATCTCCATGACCATGTCGCCTTCGTTCAGGCGCAGCAGGCCGTGGTCGACGAAGACGCAGGTGAGCTGGTCGCCGATGGCGCGGTGGATGAGCGCGGCAGCCACGCTCGAATCGACACCACCCGACAGGCCGAGGATGACTTCTTCGTCGCCCACCTGCTCGCGGATCTTCTGCACGGCTTCGGCGATGTGGTCGCGCATGACCCAGTCGGGCTTGGCCTCGCAGATGCCGAGCACGAAGCGGTCGATGATGGCCTTGCCCTGCACCGTGTGCGTGACTTCAGGATGGAACTGCAGCGCGTAGTAGCGGCGCGCCTCGTCGGCCATGCCGGCGATGGGGCAGCTGTCGGTGCTGGCCATGAGCTTGAAGCCGGGCGGCAGCTCGGTGACCTTGTCGCCGTGGCTCATCCACACGTTGAGCATGCCGAAGCCCTCGGGCGTGGTGAAGTCGGCAATGTCCTTCAGCAGCGCGGTGTGGCCATGGGCGCGCACGGCGGCGAAGCCGAACTCGCGCTTGTGGCCGCCCTCGACCTTGCCGCCGAGCTGGTGGGCCATGGTCTGCATGCCGTAGCAGATGCCGAGCACCGGAATGCCGAGGTCGAACACGGCTTGCGGGCACTTGTCGGTGGTCTCTTCGTACACGCTGGCGTGGCTGCCCGAGAGGATCACGCCCTTGAGGTGGCCGTCGGCGGCGTATTCGCGCACCCACTCGTCGGTGACGTCGCAGGGATGCACTTCGCTGAGCACATGCGCTTCGCGCACACGGCGTGCGATGAGCTGGGTGACTTGCGAGCCGAAGTCGAGGATGAGGATCTTGTCGTGTTGCATGGCGAAAGGACTCAGAGCGTTGAAATGTCGAACAGCTTGACGCCCGCGTGCGGCGCCACCTGGATGAGGTGCTCGTCGAAGGTGGCGAGCGGAAGGTTGAGCGATTTGGCGAGCCAGAGGTAGCCCGCATCGTAGAGCGAGACGCCCGCGTCGATGGCCACGGCAAGCACGGCCTTGTGCTGGGCCGGCGCGAGGTCGTGCAGCTCCACGCGGTGGCGGATGGCGTCGAGCACGCTCCACAGGCCCTCGACGGCCGATGCCGGGATGCGACCGCTGCGCACGCCGTTGGCGAGGATGTTGGCGCACTCCCATTGCCAGGCATTGGGCGCCTGCGGCTCGACCTCGTCGCGGCGGATGGCGGCGTAGAGCCTGCGGGTGTGTTCGTTGGCCTGGTCGGGCAGCAGCCAGGCGGCGGTGACCGAGGCGTCCATGACGAAGGCGGTCATGGCTGGCGTCCCTGGTCCAGGAGCTCGCGGGTCGTGGGGCCGGGCTGGATGGTGGCGTGCAGCGCGTCGATCTGCCCGAGCTCGCGGGCGATCTGCTCGTCGGTGATGACAGGCTTTCGACGCACCGGCAGCATGCGCACGACTTCCTTGCCGTGGCGGGTGATGCGAACCTCCTCGCCCTTTTCGACCAGGTCGATCAGGGCCGAGAAGTTGTTCTTGGCTTCAGCGATGCCGATGGATTGCATTTGGGCCAGAAAATTTGAATCTGGCCCAAATTCTAGCTTCAGTCTGGCCTGACTTTCAAGGTCTGGCCAGATTGAGCTTACTCAGCGCGGTAGTTCGGGGCTTCCTTCGTGATCTGCACGTCGTGGACGTGGCTCTCACGGATGCCGGCCGTGGTGATCTCGACGAACTCGGCCTTGTTCTGCATGTCCTCGATGGTCGCGCAGCCGCAGTAGCCCATGCTGGCGCGCACGCCGCCGGCCATCTGGTAGACGATGGAGACGATCGAGCCCTTGTAGGGCACGCGGCCTTCGATGCCTTCAGGCACGAGCTTGTCGGTGTTGGGGTTGCCGGTGGTCGATTCCTGGAAGTACCGGTCGGCACTGCCCTGCTGCATCGCGCCGATGGAGCCCATGCCGCGGTAGCTCTTGTAGCTGCGGCCCTGGTACAGCACGATTTCGCCCGGCGCCTCTTCGGTGCCGGCGAACATGCTGCCCATCATCACGGTGCTGGCGCCGGCCGCAATGGCCTTGGCGATGTCGCCCGAGTAGCGCACGCCGCCGTCGGAGATCAGCGGAATGCCCGTGCCCTGCAGCGCGGTCGCGACGCTGTCGACCGCCATAATCTGCGGCACGCCCACGCCGGCCACGATGCGGGTGGTGCAGATGGAGCCCGGGCCGATGCCGACCTTGACCGCGTCGGCGCCGGCGTCGGCCAGCGCGCGCGCGGCGTCGCCGGTGGCGATGTTGCCGCCGATGACGTCGACCTGCGGATAGTTCTTCTTGACCCAGCGCACGCGCTCGATCACGCCGGCGCTGTGGCCGTGGGCGGTGTCGACCACGATGGCGTCGACGCCGGCCTTCACCAGGGCTTCGACGCGCTCTTCGGTGCCGTCACCCACGCCGACCGCCGCGCCCACACGCAGACGGCCGTTGGCGTCGCGTGCGGCATTGGGGAAGCTGGTCTGCTTGGTGATGTCCTTGACGGTGATGAGGCCCTTGAGCTCCCAATCGCCGTTGATGACCAGCAGGCGCTCGAGCTTGTGCTTGTTCAGCAGCGCCTTGGCTTCGGCCAGCGTGGTGCCGTCGGGCACGGTGATGAGCCGGTCGCGCTGCGTCATGATTTCGCTGACGGGCACGTCGTAGCGGTTCTCGAAGCGCAGGTCGCGCCCCGTGACGATGCCGACGACCTTGCCGCCGTCGATCACCGGGAAGCCCGAGATGCCGAGCTGGTCGGACAGTGCCATCACCTGGCGCACGGAGTGCGTCGGCGTGATCACCACCGGGTCGCGCAGCACGCCCGACTCGTAGCGCTTGACGCGGGCCACTTCGGCGGCCTGTTGCTGCGCGGTGAGGTTCTTGTGCACGATGCCGATGCCACCCTCCTGCGCGATGGCGATCGCGAGGCGGGCTTCGGTCACGGTGTCCATGGCCGCCGAGACGAGCGGCAGGTTCAGCGTGATGTTGCGGGAGAACTTGGTGGCGAGAGACGTGTCCTTGGGCAGGACTTGGGAGAATGCTGGCACCAACAACACGTCGTCGAAGGTGAGCGCTTTGCCGAGAAGGCGCATGGGTGAGGCTCCAAAAGACGGATTGTAACGAGGCCCTCGCCCGCTTCGCCGGCACGGGTTCTTTTTGACCGTTGCAAAACCGCCTATTACGGATGTTGCAAAAAGTAAGGCCCGGCTAAACTCCGCGCATGAATCTCCTGCATTGGCTGGTACTGGGTTGCGCGTGCGCGCTGCCGCTCTCGGCGAGCGCGCAATGGCAATGGGTCGACAACAGCGGCAAGAAGGTCTTCAGCGACCAGCCGCCGCCCACCGACATCCCCGAGAAGAACATCCTGCGACGCGCCGGCCCCTCGCCGTCGGCCCGTGCGCCCGCCCCGGTCACGCCGGCCCCCGAGGGAAGCAGCGAGACGGCCGCAGCCCCCAAGGCCGCGCCGCCGCCCAAGCCCACGGGCGTGGACAAGGAACTCGAGGAAAAGACCAAGAAGGCCGAGGCCGAGCAGAAGGCCAAGGAAGCGGCTGAAGCGGCCAAGATCGCCAAGGCCAAGGCCGACAACTGCGCCCGTGCGCGCGAGAACAAGAACACCATCGACAGCGGCATCCGCATCGCCAAGGTCAATGCCAAGGGCGAGCGTGAATTCATGGACGACGCCGCACGCGCCGACGCGCAAAAGCGCGCTCAAACGGTCATCGACAGCGACTGCAAGTAAGCCCGCGACGGCCGCTCAGTAGCCGTCCTTGCCGCCCTTGCGCTTGTTCGCGAACAAGCCTGTGCCACGCGCCCCCTGGCGCTGAAAGCGCTCACGGCGCGCCACCTTCGGATCGACCGTGAGCGGTCGGCACAGTTCGATGCGGTCGCCGTCCTTCAGCGGTTGCTCCCACGCCACCGCCCGGCCCCAGATGCCCGGCGTCATGGCATGCCGCCAGTCCAGGTCGGGAAAGCGCTGCATGAGATCGCTGGCCTTCACCGCCTCGGCCACCGCGGTGCCGGGCGCGAGCTGCAGGACCTGCTCGAACACCTCGCGCGCCGCCGGCGAACAGCTCAGCGTGACCTCGATGCGGCGATCGGCCATCAGCCTTCGCCGTAGACCTGTTCGGCGCGCTTGACGAAGGCCTCGACCAGGCTCGAGGCGATGGTGTCGAACACCGGCCCCACCAGGGCCTGCAGCGCGAAGTTGCTGAAGCCGTAGCTCAACTGCAGTTCGACGCGGCAGGCGCGCTCGCCCTGCTCGCCCACGGGGTGGAATTTCCAGGTGCCGTCGAGGTTGGAGAACGGCCCGTCGACCAGCTTCAGCTGCACCTCGCGGCCCGCAATGTGCGTGTTGCGGGTGGTGAAACTCTGGTGCAGCCCGGCGAAGGCCAGGCCGACTTCGGCGGTCATGCCGCCCTCGTCCTGCTCGATGACGCGCGACTTGTCGCACCAGGGCAGGAACTGCGGGTACTTCGCCACATCGGTGACGAGCGCGTACATTTCTTCGGCGCTGTACCAGATGAGGACGGACTTGTGGACTGTTTTCATAGAATCGGCACAGCGTGCGCGACGGATTGTATTGAAGCCATGCGCCCCCAACTTCTCGAGCCATGGCCACCAAGAAACAAGACACCTCCTCCCGCATCGCCGACAACAAGAAGGCCGCCTACAACTATTTCTTCGAAGAACGCTTCGAGGCCGGCATGGTCCTCGAGGGCTGGGAAGTCAAGTCGCTGCGCGAGGGCAAGGTGCAGCTGACCGACGGCTACGTGGTGATCCGCGACGGCGAGCTGTTCGTGGTCGGCTGCCAGATCAACCCGCTCAAGAGCGCCTCGACGCACGTCAATCCTGATTCGGTCCGCACCAAGAAGTTGCTGCTGCACAAGGAAGAGATCAAGCGCCTCGTCGGCAAGGTCGAACAAAAGGGCTACACGCTGGTGCCGCTGAACCTGCACTGGAAGGCCGGCAAGGTGAAGTGCGAGATCGCGCTCGCCAAGGGCAAGGCCGAGCACGACAAGCGCGACACCATCAAGGACCGCGAAGGCAAGCGCGAAGTCGAGCGCGCCATGAAGAGCCGCAACCGCTGATTTTTTCTTTTTTGGGCGGCATGGAATAAAACGCGCGCTGCGGGCGTTTGTGCGGTGTCATCGATCCTCGATACCATCAACCCAGGAGTCTTTCCATGTCACCTATCCGCATGTCCTCCGTCGGCATCGCCGCCGCACTGCTCGGCAGCCTGCTCGCCCTCCCCGCGTTCGCCCAGCCCAAGGCCGCCGATGGCGCGCTGGTCGGTGCGAACGGCATGACGCTCTACACCTTCGACAAGGACACGGCCGGCAGCGGCAAGTCGGCCTGCAACGGCGGCTGCGCCACCAACTGGCCGCCCTTCATGGCGGCCGACACCGACAAGCCGAGCGGCGACTTCACCATCGTCACCCGCGACGACGGCAAGAAGCAATGGGCCGCCAAGGGCTGGCCGCTGTACTACTGGGTGAAGGACACCAAGCCGGGCGACAAGACCGGCGACGGCGTCAACGGCACCTGGAAAACCGCCAAGCCCTGAGTCGGACAGGCTCCCGGCCTACCCATGGACGCCCGCCTGCTGGTCGAGCACATCCCGAGCTTGCGCCGCTATGCGCGTGCGCTCACGGGCAATGCCTGGGCGGCCGACGACCTGGTGCAGGACACGCTCGAGCGCGCTTGCGGCAAGTGGCGGCTCTGGGTGGTGGGCACCGACCTGCGCGCCTGGCTCTTCACGGTCATGCACAACCTCTTCGCCAGCCAGGTGCGCCGCCGGCCGCCACCGCATGCGGTCGTGCCGCTGGAGGATGTAGCACCCGAGCAGCTGCAAGGCGGCGCCGACCCGAGCCTGGGCCTCGACCTGCAGCGCTGCCTGATGCAACTGCCCGAGGAGCAACGCGCCGTGCTGCTGCTGGTGACACTCGAAGACCTGTCCTACGCCGAGGTGGCGAAGGTGCTCGGCATTCCGATCGGCACCGTGATGTCGCGCCTCTCGCGCGCCCGCCTTCGTCTGCAGGAACTGATGGACGGCGCCACCGCGCCCAGCCGCCCCGGCCTGCGCCGCCTCAAGTGACGTGAAGCACCCGCCATGACCCGCCCCCCCCTGCCCCCCACCGACGACGAGCTGCACGCCTGGGTCGACGGCCAGTTGCCGCCCGAACGCCGCGAGGCGGTCGAGGATGCGCTGGCGCGAGATCCGGCCGTGGCCGCCCGCGTGGCGGCCTGGCATGCCCAGCGCGACGCCTTGCGCCGCCTGCACGGCAGCCTGCTCGACGAACCCGTGCCCGCGCCGCTGATGGGCGTGCTCGAACGGCGCCGTGCCGAGGCCGGTCGCTCGACCCCCTGGCTGCGCTGGGGCGGCATGGCCGCGGGCCTGCTTGTCGCCTTCGCGGCCGGCTGGCTCGGCAATGCCCAGTGGTCGGGCGCGCCGCGTGCGGCCGGGGCCTCCCTGGCGCGCGCACCGGCTGTGCGCGAGTTCGTGCGCGATGCCTCGGTGGCCCACGTCGTCTACACCCCTGAAAAACGGCACCCCGTCGAGGTGGCCGCCGCCGAGCAGCAGCACCTGGTGCAGTGGCTGTCCAAGCGCCTGGACCACCCGCTCAAGGTGCCCGATCTGTCCTCGCTCGGCTACACGCTGGTCGGCGGGCGCCTGCTGCCCGGCGAAACCGGCGCGCGCGCGCAGTTCATGTTCGAGGACGCGGCAGGCGAACGCATCACTCTCTACATCGGCACGCTCGACGCGCAGGCCGCGGATGCTGCTGCCTCGCGCGAAACCGCCTTCCGTTTTGCCTCGGACGGCGCCGTGCCGAGCTTCTACTGGGTCGACCGGGGTTTCGGCTATGCCGTGGCCGGTCGCCTGCCGCGCGATGCGCTACTGAGACTCGCGACCCTGGCCTACCGCGAGTTATCGTAGCGACGGCATAAACTGCCGGTTCGCGCATTCACCTGGCTTGTTTTCGCGATTGATTTTTCAACTGAAGGAGAAACTGCATGAAATTGCTCAGCGCCTCGATCCTCGCAGCGGCACTGCTCGCCGGCTGCGGCGGCATGTCCACCAAGACCGCTGGAGCGCCCGACACGCCCACCCGCACCGCCGACGGCGTGCTGGTCGGCCCGAACGGCATGACGCTCTACACCTTCGCCCGCGACACCGCCAATGCCGGTACCTCCGCCTGCAACGGCCAATGCGCCACCAACTGGCCGCCGCTCGCGGTGGCCGACGCCGCCAAGCCCATGGGCGGCTACACCATCATCGTGCGTGAAGACGGCAAGAAGCAGTGGGCCTACAAGGGCTGGCCGCTGTACTACTGGGCCAAGGACACCAAGGCCGGCGACAAGACCGGTGACGGCGTGGCCAACGGTGCCTGGAAGGTTGCCCGTCCCTGATGCCGCTGATGTGATGACGTCGGTCTGAACCGGCGCTTTCAGCGACCCAAGCCTCGGCATCTGCCGGGGCTTTTTTCATGGTGCACGGCAGAATGGCCCGATGACTTTTGCCGACACCCACCCGGATGCCTTCCACGCGCTTGTGTCCCACGGCCTCATCACCGACGCGCAGCACGATGCCGCGCTCGCGCACCCCGAGGCCCCCGCCCTGCCACCGATTCCCGGCCCCGCGCATGCGCTGGCCTGGATGCGCCTCAAGAACCTGATCGCCGAGGAAGAACTGGATGCGGCTGTGGAACGCCTTGAAGCCGCCTCGCCGGTCGTCGCGGCTTTCACCGAAGCGGAAGACATCGCCTACGACGCGGACGACCTGCTGGACCTCGGCAAGACCGGCATCACGCACGAGGCCGTGGTCGCGCTGTTCAACGAGGGGCTGATCGACACCGAAACCCGCGACCTGGCGCTGCGCGCCGCGCCCCTGACCGGCGCGTCCGTCGCCCTGGGCCGCACGCTGGGCTGGCTGGTGACCGACGGCCTGCTCGACACGGCGCCGTTCGAAGCGCTCCGCGCCCGTGTTGCCGCCGAGCCGGCCTTTGCGACGGCAGCCGACCACCGACGCATCCTCGACGAAGCCCAGGCGATCGTCGCCGCCGACGAGCAGGAGACCGCCGACATGCTCAAAGAGTTCGCGCGCAGCCAGCAAGCCAGCTGGCGCAACTTCGGAATGATCGTGGTGGCCGTCGTGATCGTGATCGGCTGGTACCTCTTCGGCCGCTGAGGGCGACGAAAGGTCAATGCGCGCCGGGCAGCGCGCTGTCCGCCAGCGTGGTGCGGCGCCCGCGCAGCGCGAGCAGCTCGTTGAACACCAGCGCGCCGATCACGAGCACGCCGCCCGTCAGCACGCTGGCCGCGGGCGTCTCGCCGGCGCCGAGCCAGGCCAGCGCGATGCCGAAGATCACCTCGAGCAGCGCCAGCAACGCCACCTCGGGCGCCTTGAGCACCTGCGCGCACAGCACCGAGAGCACGCAGGGAATCGCCAACTGAAAGACGCCCAGGAAGGCCAGCAGCCCCAGGTCATGGGGGCTGGCATGGAACGGCCAGGCCAGCGGCAAGGTGACGAGTGCGGAGAGGGTCGCGCCGATCAGCACCGCAGGCACAAGGTCGACATCCTGCCCCTTGGCGTGCGCATGCTGGACCACGGTCCATTGCGTCGCGCCGGCCAGCGGCACGCACAGCGCCACCAGCGTGCCGACGAGTGACCCACCGCCACCGCCCAGCAGCTGCATGCCGTACATCCAGCCGATGCCCAGCCCGGCGACCACGATGGCCGCCCAGGTGCGTGCGGGCAACCTGTGCCCGATGAAGAGGCGTGCGGCCAGTGCGGTGAACAGCGGCCCGAGCGACATCGTGACCAGCACGCTCGCGGTGGAGGTGAGGGTCAGCGCCACCATGAAGGCCGTGAACATCACGGCCCAGCAGACACCCGAGATCCAGAGCGAGTGCCCGCCGCGGCGCAGCTGCGAGAACACCGCCCGCCCCCGCCAAAGCGGCAAGATCACCAGCAGCGCCAGCATCGTGAAGAGGCTGCGCCAGAAGGTGATCTCGAAACTGTGCGCCTGCGCCAAGTGCCGCGTGACGACGCCCGCCGTGCCCCACATGAGGGTCACGACGACCATCAGCCCGACAGCGGCGCCGTGCGTCAAGCGCATGGCCGATCGAAGGCGATCAGCCGTTCGACGTGTCGCGGCCGGCGCGCTTGCGGTCGCTTTCCTTCAGGAAACGCTTGCGCAGGCGCACGCTCTTGGGCGTGATTTCGACCAGCTCGTCGTCCTCGATGAACTCGACGCCGTATTCCAGCGTGAGGTCGATCGGGGGCGTGATCTTGATCGCGTCTTCCTTGCCGCTCACGCGGAAGTTGGTCAGCTGCTTGGTGCGCGTGGCGTTCACGACCAGGTCGTTGTCGCGGCTGTGGATGCCGACGATCATGCCTTCGTACACCGGATCGTTCGCCTTCACGAACATGCGGCCGCGGTCGTCCAGCTTGCCCAGCGCGTAGGTGAAGATTTCACCGTCGTCCATCGAGATCAGCACGCCGTTCTTGCGGCTGCCGATCTCGCCCTTGTGGGCTTCGTAGCTGTCGAAGATGTTGCTGATGAGGCCCGAGCCGCGCGTCAGGTTCAGGAATTCGTTCGTGAAGCCGATGAGGCCACGCGCCGGAATGCGGTACTCCAGGCGCACGCGGCCACGGCCGTCCGGTTCCATGTTGACCAGCTCGCCCTTGCGTTCGCCCAGTGCCTGCATCACGCCACCCTGGTGGGTTTCCTCGATGTCGGCCGTGACCAATTCGATAGGCTCGTGCTTTTCGCCGTTCACGGTGCGGAACACCACGCGCGGCTTGGACACGGCCATTTCATAGCCTTCGCGGCGCATGTTTTCCAGCAGGATGGTCAGGTGCAGTTCGCCGCGGCCCATGACTTCGAAGATGCCTTCTTCGTCGGTCTCGCTCACGCGCAGGGCCACGTTGTGCTGCAGTTCCTTTTGCAGGCGGTCCCAGATCTGGCGGCTGGTCACGAACTTGCCTTCGCGGCCGGCCAGCGGGCTGGTGTTCACGCAGAAGTTCATGGTCAGGGTCGGTTCGTCGACCTTGAGCATGGGCAGCGGCGCAGGCTTGTCCTTGTCGGTCACGGTGACGCCGATGCCGATGTCGGCGATGCCGTTGATCAGCACGATTTCGCCAGGGCCGGCTTCGGTCGATTGCACGCGATCCAGGCCCTGGAAGGTCAGCACCTGGTTGACGCGGCCCTTGACGGTCTTGCCGTCCGGACCTTCCATGACCAGCACGTCGGTCATGGGCTTGAGCGTGCCCTGGCTGATGCGGCCCACGCCGATACGACCGACGAAGGTCGAGAAGTCGAGCGCGGAAATCTGCAGCTGCAGCGGTGCATTCGGGTCACCCTTTTGCGACGGCACGTGCTTCAGGATGGTGTTGAACAGGGCCGACATGTCGGGGCCCCACTGCTCGCCAGGAGCGCCTTCTTCGAGCGACGACCAGCCGTTGATGCCCGAGGCGTACACCACGGGGAAGTCGAGCTGTTCGTCGGTCGCGCCGAGCTTGTCGAACAGGTCGAAGGCGGCATTGACCACCTTGTCGGGGTTCGCGCCGGGCTTGTCGACCTTGTTCACGACCAGGATGGGCTTCAGGCCCAGGGCCAGCGCCTTCTTGGTCACGAAGCGCGTCTGCGGCATCGGGCCTTCCTGCGCGTCGATCAGCAGCACCACGCCGTCGACCATCGACAGCGCGCGCTCCACTTCACCGCCGAAGTCCGCGTGGCCCGGGGTGTCGACGATGTTGATGTGCGTGCCTTCCCAGGTCACGGCGCAGTTCTTGGCCAGGATCGTGATGCCACGTTCCTTTTCGATCGCGTTGTTGTCCATCACCGTGTCGACGACCTTCTCGTGCTCGGCGAAGGTGCCCGACTGGCGCAGCAGCTGGTCGACCATGGTGGTCTTGCCATGGTCCACGTGGGCAATGATGGCGATATTGCGGATTTGCTTGGTACTCATGGTGTCGCTTCGGTCTGTGGTGCGTTCAAAAGAATTTGCTGAATTTCGATGGGGTTCAGCAAGCGCCCCGGGATCAGTTCGCCGGCGCTCACGTGGGCGGTGCCCAGGAACGCCTGCGGGTCGGTGCCGAACACGGCCACCGCCTCGGCATCGGCCCAGCCGCCGCGGCGGCGCAGGCCCGAGAGAAAACGTGCGGCATCTTCGGCCGCGAGCGTGACGCGGCTGTGGCCGTCGACCAGCGCTTCGGGAGGCAACAGGCGTGCCAGGCGCTCGTCTTCGGTCATGGCTTCGAGCGCTTCGATGGTGACGCACTGCGCCTGCCCGAATCCGCCCGTGGCCGTGCGGCGCAGCGAGGTCAGGTGCGCGCCGCAACCCAGCGCCTCGCCGATGTCCTCACCCAGGGTGCGAATGTAGGTGCCCTTGCTCACGCTCGCCACGATGCGGATGCTGGTGTCATCCAGCCGGGTCAGCGTGAGTTTGTGAATGACGACGTCGCGCGGCGCGCGCTCGATCTCGATGCCTTCGCGTGCGTACTCGTACAGCGCCTTGCCGTCTTTCTTGAGTGCGCTGTGCATCGGCGGCACCTGGCGGATCGGGCCGGTGAATCGGGCCTGGACGCGGGCCAGGTCTTCTGGCGACACCTGCACCGGCCGCTCGGCGATCACCTCGCCCTCGGCGTCACCCGTGGCGGTCTTGACGCCCAGGCGCGCGACCGCCTCGTAGGTCTTGTCGGCGTCCAGGTGCAGTTGGCTGAATTTGGTGGCGGCGCCGAAACACAGCGGCAGCACGCCTGTGGCGAGCGGATCGAGCGTGCCGGTGTGGCCCGCTTTTTCGGCGCGCAGCAACCACTTGGCCTTTTGCAAGGCCTGGTTGCTGGAAAACCCCAGCGGCTTGTCGAGCAGCAACACCCCATGCACAGGGCGCCGCTGCACCCGTGTGCGTGGCGCGTTCATCGCTAGTCGTCTTTCGAGCGCGAAGCAACGGCCTGTGCGATGAGCGCATTCATGTCGGCCGCACGCTCGGTGGTGCGGTCGAACAGGAAGTGCAGCGTCGGCACGGTGTGGATGTGCAGGCGCTTGAACAGGCCGTTGCGCAGGAAGCCTGCGGCCTGGTTCAGCGCTTCGGTGGTCTCGGCCACGTCGCCCGTGAGCAGGCTGAAGAAGACCTTCGCATGCGCATAGTCGGGCGTGACCTCGACCGCCTGGATCGTGACCATGCCCACGCGCGGGTCCTTCAACTCGCGCGCGATCAGCTCCGTCAGATCGCGCTGGATCTGGTCGGCGACCTTGAACGCGCGGTTGGGTGCGGCTGCTTTTCTTTTCGGCATGGCCTGTCTCGCGTCGAACGCTTACAGCGTCCGGGCGATTTCCTTGATCTCGAAGAATTCGAGTTGATCGCCTTCCTTGATGTCGTTGTAGTTCTTGAGCTTGATACCGCACTCAAAACCTTCGCGGACTTCGCGGACATCGTCCTTCATGCGCTTGATCGAGTCGACTTCGCCGGTGTAGATCACCACGTTGTCGCGCAGCAGGCGGAAATGCGCGCTGCGGTTGACCGAGCCCGACGTGACGTACGAGCCGGCCACGGTGCCGATCTTCGAGGCCACGAACACCGTGCGGATCTCGGCCGAGCCGATGATCTCTTCGCGGCGCTCCGGTGCCAGCATGCCCGACATCGCAACCTTGATCTCGTCCACAGCGTCGTAAATGATGCTGTAGTAGTTCAGCTGAACGCCATTGCCTTCGGCCAGCTTGCGCGCACCGGCATCGGCCCGCACGTTGAAGCCGATGACCACCGCCTTCGACGCGATCGCGAGGTTGATGTCGCTTTCGCTGATGCCGCCGACGCCGGCGTACACGATCTGCACCTTGACTTCTTCGGTCGCCAGCTTGAGCAGCGACTGGGCCAGTGCTTCCTGCGAGCCCTGCACGTCGGCCTTGATGATGATGCGCAGCGTCTGCACTTCGCCCGCCGACAGGTCGGTGAACATGTTCTGCAGGTTCGCGGCTTGCGCCTTCGCCAGCTTCGTGTTGCGGAACTTGCCCGCACGGTAGGTGGCGATTTCGCGCGCACGGCGCTCGTCGGCCATCACCATGAACTCGTCGCCCGCTTGCGGCACTTCGGTCAGACCCTGGATTTCGACCGGGATCGACGGACCTGCCGACTTGGTGGCCTTGCCGTCTTCGTCCAGCATGGCGCGCACGCGGCCATAGGTGGAACCCGCCAGCACCACGTCGCCGGTCTTGAGCGTGCCGGACTGAACCAGCACGGTCGCGACCGGGCCGCGGCCCTTGTCGAGCTGGGCTTCGATGACCAGGCCCTTGGCGGCGGCATCCACCGGCGCCTTGAGTTCCAGCACTTCGGCCTGCAGCAGCACCTGCTCGAGCAGGTCGTCGATGCCCTGGCCGGTCTTGGCCGACACCGGCACGAACGGCACGTCGCCGCCGTACTCTTCGGGCACGACCTCTTCAGCCACCAGTTCCTGCTTCACGCGGTCCAGGTTGGCGTCGGGCTTGTCCACCTTGTTGATCGCAACCACGATCGGCACACCCGCCGCCTTCGCGTGCTTGATGGCTTCCTTGGTCTGGGGCATGACGCCGTCGTCGGCCGCCACCACCAGGATCACGATGTCGGTGGCCTGCGCACCGCGGGCACGCATGGCGGTGAACGCCTCGTGACCCGGGGTGTCGAGGAACGACACCATGCCGCGTTCGGTTTCGACGTGGTACGCACCGATGTGCTGCGTGATGCCGCCGGCTTCGCCCGCGGCGACCTTGGCGCGGCGGATGTAGTCCAGCAGCGAGGTCTTGCCGTGGTCGACGTGACCCATGACGGTCACGACCGGTGCGCGCGGCAGGGCTTCGGCCTGTTGCGCCGACACGTCCTCGTCGGTGAAGGCTTCGGGGTCGTCCAGCGCGGCAACCACCGCGTTGTGGCCCATTTCCTCCACGATGATCATCGCGGTGTCCTGGTCGAGGGACTGGTTGATGGTCGCCATCATGCCCAGCTTCATCAATTGCTTGATGACTTCCTGCGCCTTCACGGCCATCTTGTGCGCGAGCTCGGCGACCGTGATGGTCTCGGGCACGTGCACTTCGAGCACGCGCGCCTCGACCGGTGCGGCCGGTGCGTGCTGCTCGTCATGACCGCCACGGTCGTTGCCGCGACGGCCACGCGGGCCTCCGCGCCAGTTGCCGCGGCTGACACCCCCGCTGGCATCGCCGCGGGTCTTGATTTCCTTCTTCTTGGCAGGATCGCCGGCCCAGCTCGACGAGAGCTTGGCGGACTTGACTTCCTTGCCGGCACCGGCGGCGGCCGGCGCTGCGGCGCCAGGGGCCGCAGGGGCGCCCGGGCGGCCCGGCGGCGTGGCTGGCTTGTGCAGCGTGCCCTTGACCGTCGACTTTTCAGGCTGCGGCTTCTCGGGCGCCTTGTGCGGCACCAGCACTCGGGCCGGTGCGTTCATCATGGCGCGGATGGCTTCGGCTTCGGCCAGGGCCTTGCGGCGACGCTCGTCGAGGTCCTTGGCGCGGGCGGCTTCTTCGTCGGCACGGGCCTTCGATTCGGCGGCGGCCTTGGCCTTGGCGTCTTCCTTGGCCTGCGTGGCGGCGTTCTGGGCGGCCAGCTTGGTGTCGGCGGCCTGCTTTTCGGCAACGGCAGCGGTTTCTGCAGCCGCAGCGGCGGCGGCCACAGCGGCCGGTGCGGCCGGGGCAGCCACCGGCTGCTTTGCAGCTTCCTTGGCCGAGGCGGCGGCGGCTTCAGCGGCCTTCTTCTCGGCGGCGATGCGCGCAGCTTCCTGCTCGGCCTGTTCGGCGCGCTCGGCCTTTTCGGCCTGCTCGCGTTCGCGGGCTTCGGTTTCTTCGCGCTGGCGACGCTTCTCGGCCAGCTCTTCTTCCTGGCGGCGGATCAGCTCGGCCTGACGGCGTGCGTCTTCCTCGCGGCGGGCCAGTTCGGCTTCGTCGATCTGGGGCGCGGCCGGTGCGGCGGACGTTTCGGCCGCCTGCTGCTGCGCGCCTTCGGCCGTGGCCGGGTGACCTTCATCGCGCTGGATGAAGGTGCGCTTCTTGCGCACTTCGACCTGAATGGTGCGGGCGCGACCGGTGGCGTCGGCCTGCTTGATCTCGCTGGTCGACTTCTTGGTCAGCGTGATCTTCTTGCGCTCGGGCTCGGCCGTGCCGTGGCTGGCCTTCAGGAAGCCGAGCAAGCGCTGCTTGTCGGCCTCCGTGAGTGCATCGGTGGCGGCCGCTTTGGGCACGCCTGCGCTCTTGAGCTGGTCAAGCAAGGTTTCGGGAGTCTTCTTGAGCTCGTTCGCGAACTCGGCGACAGTGGTACTGGACATATTGCTTTCGTGCCTCCATACCGTCACTCTTGGCCGGCGAACCAATGTTCGCGGGCTTTCAAGATGAGGGCTTTGGCGTCATCGGCGCTCAGGCCGGTGATTTCGGTGAGTTCATCGACCGCGAGGTCGGCCAGGTCGTCACGGGTGTTCACACCCGCTTCAGCCAGCTGCGGAATCAGGTCGGGATTGAGGCCTTCGAGGTCGCGCAGGTTCTGCGAGACGGTTTCGACACCTTCTTCCTTGGCGATTTCCATGGTCAGCAGCGCATCCTTTGCACGGGCGCGCAGCTCATTGATGGTGTCTTCGTCGAAGGCCTCGATCTCAAGCATCTCGGAGATCGGCACGTAGGCCACCTCTTCGAGGCTGTTGAAACCTTCCGAAATCAGGATGTCGGCGATTTCCTCGTCGACATCGAGCTTTTCCATGAAGAGCTTGCGGCTGGCATCGGTCTCGGTCGCCTGCTTCTGGGCCGACTCGTTCGCGTCCATGATGTTGATCTTCCAACCGGTGAGGTCGGAAGCTAGGCGCACGTTCTGGCCGCCGCGGCCGATGGCGATCGCGAGGTTTTCCTCGTCCACCACCACGTCCATGGCGTGCTTTTCTTCGTCGACCACGATCGACGAGACATTCGCCGGCGCCAGGGCACCGATCACGAACTGGGCCGGGTCTTCGCTCCACAGCACGATGTCCACGCGCTCGCCGGCGAGCTCGTTCGTGACGGCGTTGACGCGGGTGCCGCGCACGCCGACGCAGGTGCCGATCGGGTCGACACGCTTGTCGTGCGAGAGCACGGCGATCTTGGCGCGCGAACCGGGGTCACGGGCGCAGCTCTTGATCTCGAGCAGGCCTTGTTCGATCTCGGGCACTTCCTGGCGGAACAGCTCGATCATGAACTCGGGGGCCGAGCGCGACAGGATGATCGGCGCGCCGCGCAGCGTCAGGTCGACCTCCATGATCATGGCCCGCACGCGGTCGCCGTTGCGCAGGTTTTCCTTGGCGATCATCTCGCTGCGGCGCAGACGGCCTTCGACGCGCCCGGCTTCCACGATGATGTCGCCCTTGTCCAGGCGCTTGACGGTGCCCACGAAGATCTTGTCGCCGCGCGACATGAAGTCGTTGAGCAGCATCTCGCGCTCGGCGTCGCGGATCTTCTGCAGGATGACCTGCTTGGCAGCCATGGCACCGATGCGCCCGATCGGCACCGAATCGACGGATTCCTCGATGTATTCGTCGACCTCGATGTCGGGCATCTCCTCACGAGCCTCGAAGAGCAGGATCTCCTGGTCGGGCAGTTGCAGGCCGGCTTCGTCGGGAACGACGTGCCAGCGGCGGAAAGTTTCGTAGTCGCCGCTGTCGCGATCGACCGCCACGCGGATATCCACGTCACCCTGATGGAGCTTCTTGGTGGCTTGCGCCAGTGCGGATTCGACCGCGCCGAAGACCACGTCGCGCTCGACGTTCTTCTCGCGCGAGATCGCATCCACCAACATCAACATTTCGCGATTCATGCCACCACTCCTCTTGTTCAGTCCGGAACGTTCATTCCGTCGTCAATATCCGAAAAACCCGGTTGGGTTTTGGCCTTACGGCCCTTGAAATCCACAATCGGCGCAAGCCGCGCATCGCGCAGCTCGTCCAATACGAAGCCCAGCGCATGCAACGGTGCAGGCGCGCGCTTCTTGCTCACTTTTTGACCCGGCTTGGTCTCGGGCGCATCGCTCCAGACGATCTGCCAACCCGAACCGCCTTCAGCACGCTCCAGCGTGCCGCGAAACTTCTTGCGATTGGCCGACACCTGGCCCGCCGCGGCAGCGCCCATGGGCGCCTTGAGGGTGATGTCGATCACCGCGCCCACGAATCGCTCGAAATCCTGTTCATTGCGCAAGGGGCGATCGATACCGGGCGAGGAGACCTCGAGCCGCTTGTAATCGACCGCATCGACTTCCAGCGCGAATTGCAGCTGGCGCGTGACCTTCTCGCAGTCTTCCACCGTCACGAAGGGTTCGGGCACGCCGGCCGCCACATCTTCAGAGGTGGGGGGCGTCCAGGGCAAATCAATCGTCACGCGCAGCAATCCACCGGCCGAGCGTTCGACCTCGACCAGGTCGTAGCCGAGACCGGCCACGGTTTGTTCTACTGTTTGCTGCAATGCCACGTGTTTGAAAGCGCCTTCTGAATCAATGCCCAAGCCGCAGCACCCGCCCACCACGGATGCCACGACGCCAAATAATTGCTGCTTGAGAATGCATAGACCAAAAAAAACGGGCGGTTGGTACCCGCCCGTTTGGTCGTGAGCCTCGAATTATATGCTATTCGCGTGCATAAATGAAGGACATCGGTATTCAGGCGGCCACAGGGCGCCGGTATTTCGACCAGACCACGGCAAACAGCACCGCGCCCAGGGCCAATGCGGCCGCCGCCACCAGCAAAGGCAGCTCGAAAGAACCGGTGCGTTGGGCCAACGGCGCCGCAAAAAGCGGCCCGATGATCTGCCCCACCCCGTAGGACGCCGTGGCATAGCCGATCAGCCCGGCCGCGGCATTGCCGCGCAGCCTGCGGGCTTCCCGCATGGCGAAAAGCGTGATGGCGGTGAAAGGCATGCCGAGCAGCAGGCTGCCGAGCGCAAAACCCGCAATGGTCGGCCAGGCCACCGAAAACACGACGCCCAGGGCCTGCAATGCATAAGCGGCGGCCAGCAGCAGCCGGTTGTCCCAATGCACCGGGGCGCGGGCGCCGATCAATGCGCCCGGAATGATGGCTGCGCCGAACAGCGGCCAGAAGAAATCCGGCCACGGCGATCCCGGCAGCGCCTGCCGGGCGATCACGGGCAAGAAAGTGGCAGTAATGATGTAACCAAAGCCTGCCAGCCCATAGAGCGCGACCAGCCAGATCGCATCGCTGCGGGCTGAAGCCGATCCGATAGCGTCGCCCGTTGCCGCAGCCGGACTTGCCGCCGCCCCGCCCGCTACCGCCCCCACCCGCTCGCCATCGTCGAACACCCGCCAGATCACGGCGATCAGCACCACGGCCAGCAGCCCGAGGCCGATCCAGCCCGCCTCCGAACCCCAGCGGCCGAGCGCCCCGCCCAGCAGGCCGGTCATGGCGATCCCGATGCCCGGCCCGGTGTAGATCACGCCGGCCAGCATGGGCGAATTCGTCTCGGCCAGTCGGCGCAGCCCCCAGCCCGAGGCAAACACGAAAACCCAGGCGCTCATCACCCCGGCCGCCGCGCGCAACACGCTCCAGCCGACGAAGCTGTGCAGCAGCCCCATGCCGACCAGCAAGGCCGCCGTGGCCAGCAGCCCGCCGCGCACCATGCTCGACGCCTTGATGCCGATGGCCGCGCAGCTGACCGCGCCGAAGAAATAGCCCAGGTAATTAAGAGACGCCAGCAAACCGCCGCCGGCCAGCTCGAGCTTTCCCTCGCTCAGCATGATGGGCAGCATGGGCGTGAAGGCGAAGCGCCCCAGGCCCATGGCCACCGCCAGCGTGACCATGCAGGCCAGCGCCGCGCGCCAGGCCCCGCGCCGGTCGTGTCCGATATTCGACATTTCTACCCGTCTCCGTTTTTTATTCCAGCAGCGCCGCAGCCACCAGTTTCTGTGTGTAGGGATGCTCGGGAGCGTCGAGGACGCGCAGGGCCGGGCCCGATTCAAGGATCGCCCCATCCTTCATCACGATGACCTGGTGCGCCATGGCGCGGATCACCTCGACGTCGTGCGTGATCAGGAGGTAGCTCAGCCCCCGCTCGCGCTGCAGCCGCTGCAGCAGGCCGAGCACCTGCTTCTGGATGGTCACGTCGAGCGCGCTGGTGGGCTCGTCGAGCACCAGCAACTGCGGATCGACGATCAGCGCCCGGGCGATCGCCAGCCGCTGGCGCTGCCCGCCCGAAAACTCGTGCGGATAGCGGTCGAGCAGCGCGGGAAACTGCGCCTCGCTCAAGCCCACGTCGGCCAGCGCCGTGAGCGCGCGCGCCCGGCGGGCCGCGGCGTCGAGCTCGGGCGCGTGCACGCGCAGCCCCTCGCCCACGATCTGCTCGACCGTCATGCGCGGCGAGAGCGACGAGAACGGGTCCTGGAACACCACCTGCATCGTGCGGCGCAGCGCGAGGTCGGAGGCGCGGTCGACCGCCCAGCCTTTCCCCGTCACCTGCAGTTCGCCCCGGTGCTTGAGCAGGCCGAGCGCGGCCAGCGCCAGCGTCGACTTGCCCGAGCCCGATTCACCGACCACGCCCAGCGTTTCGCCCGGCGCGATCCGGAAATCGGCGCCCTGTACGGCGACGAACTCGCCCTTGCGGAACCAGCCCGCGAAGCCGGGGCGCGACACCGGATAGCTCACGCGCAGCGCCCGGGCCTCCAGCACCGGCGGCGCCGCGCCGTCGGCGGCCGCCTCGGCCACGTCGCGCGCCGGATGGCTGTCGATCAGCTTGCGGGTGTAGGCATGCTGCGGCGCCTCGAACACCGTACCCACCGGGCCATGCTCGACGATGTGGCCGCGCTCCATTACCGCCACCCGGTCGGCGAAACGGCGCACCAGGTTCAGGTCGTGGGTGATGAGCAGCACGGCCATGCCGTACTTGCGCTGCAGCTCGGCCAGCAGCTCGAGGATCTGTGCGCGCACCGTGACGTCGAGCGCCGTGGTCGGCTCATCGGCCAGCAGCAGGCGCGGCTTGCAGGCCAGGGCCATCGCGATCATGGCGCGCTGGCGCTGCCCGCCCGACAGCTGGTGCGGATACGACCTCGCCCGCCGCGCCGGTTCGGGAATGCCGGTGTCGGCCAGCAGCTGCACAGCGGCCTCTTGCGCGGCGCGGGCCGACAGCCCTTCGTGCAACTCGAGCACCTCGGCGATCTGGTCGCCCACGGTGTACAGCGCATTGAGCGCGGTCATCGGCTCCTGGAAGATCATCGCGATCTCCTTGCCGCGGATGCCGCGCAGCACGCGCTCCGGAATCGACAGCAGGTCGCGCGCACCGCGCTGGTCTTGCGACCCCGACAGGGTCGCCACCCCGTCAAGGTCGGCGTTCTGCACCAGCCGCAGCAGCGACAGCGCCGTGACCGTCTTGCCCGAGCCCGACTCGCCGACCAGCGCGAGTTTTTCGCCGGCCGCAATCTGCAGGTCGATGCCATGCACCACCGGCTTGCCGCCGAAGGCGACGCGCAGCCCCTTCACGTCGAGCAAGGGCTGGTTCTTCGTCGTGTCGCGCATCGTCGTCATTTGTCGGCCTTCCGCGGGTCGAGCGCATCGCGCAGCGCGTCGCCCATGAAAGTCAGCAGCATCAGCGTGACGACCAGCACGCAGAAGGTGGACAGCGAGATCCACCAGGCGTCGATGTTCCCCTTGCCCTGGCTCAACAGTTCGCCGAGCGACGGCGTGCCGGGCGGAACGCCCAGCCCGAGGAAGTCGAGCGAGGTCAGCGCCAGGATGGCCGCGCTCATGCGGAACGGCAAAAAGGTGACGACCGGCACCATGCTGTTGGGCAGGATGTGGCGCCACATGATCTGCAGGTTGCCCACGCCGAGCGCGCGCGCGGCGCGCACGTAGTCCATCTGGCGGTTGCGCAGGAACTCGGCGCGCACGTAGTCCGACAGTCCCATCCAGCCGAACAGGCTCAGCAGGATCAAGAGCAGCGACACGCTCGGCGTGAAGATCGCGCTGAAGATGATCAGCAGGTACAGCTCGGGCATCGCGCTCCAGATCTCGATCAGGCGCTGGAAGGTCAGGTCGATCTTGCCGCCGAAGAAGCCCTGCACGGCGCCGGTCGCGATGCCCAGCACCACCCCGACCACCGTGAGCGCCAGCGCGAACAGCACGCTCACGCGAAAGCCGTAGATCAGCTGGGCCAGCAGGTCGCGCCCGCGTTCGTCGGTGCCCAGCAGGTTCGCGTGCGAGGGCGCGGCGGGGTTCGGCGGCTTCGAGAAATAGTTGAGCGTGGCCGGGCCGTAGCGGTTGGGCGCATACAGCGCCCAGTTGTCGCCCTGCGTGATGCGCTGCTCGATGAAGGGGTCGAGGTAGTCGGCCGGCGTTTCGAAGTCGCCGCCGAAGGTCTTCTCGGAATAGTCGCGCAGCACGGGGAAGTAGGTCTGGCCTTCGTAGCGCACCACCAGCGGCTTGTCGGTGGAGAGCACGTCCGCGAACAGGCTCAGCACCACCAGCGCCGAGAAGACGACCAGGCTCCAGAACCCCAGCGGGTTGCGGCGGAAACGGCGCCAGGCACGGCGCCCGGGGCTCACGGACACGGCGGCGGCTTCAGTCAAACTTCACCCTCGGATCGACCCAGACGTAGCAAAGATCGGAAATGAGCTTGGTCACCAGCCCGATCAGCGTGAACAGATACAACGTGCCCAAGAACACCGGGTAGTCGCGCCGCAGCACGCTCTCGTAGCTGAGCAGGCCCATGCCGTCGAGCGAGAACAGCGTCTCGATCAGCAGCGCGCCCGAGAAGAAGGCGCCGATGAAGGCGGTCGGAAAGCCCGTGATGATCGGGATCAGCGCATTGCGGAACACGTGCTTCCACAGCACCTGCCGCTCGGCCAGCCCCTTGGCGCGCGCTGTCAGCACGTACTGCTTGCGGATTTCCTCGAGGAAGGAGTTCTTGGTGAGCATCGCGGTGATCGCGAAGCTGCCCAGCACCATGGCCGTCACCGGCAAGGTGATGTGCCACAGGTAGTCGACGATGCGCGCACCCCAGCTCAGCGACTCCCAGTTCGGCGAGGTCAGCCCGCGCAGCGGGAACCACTGCAGCTGGCCGCCGAAGATCACCAGCAGCGCCACGCCCAGCACGAAGCCCGGGATGGCGTAGCCGACGAGCACCAACAGCGTCGTGAAGAAGTCGAAGCGCGAGCCCGCCCGCACGGCCTTGGCCACGCCCAGCGGCACCGCGATGAGGTAGCTGATGAAGAAGGTCCACAGCCCCAGGCTGATCGACACCGGCAGCTTCTCCTTGATGAGCTGCCACACGTCCTTGCTCTGGAAGAAGCTCTTGCCCAGGTCGAAGCGGGCGAACTGCTTGAGCATCTGCCAGAAGCGCTCGGGGGCCGGCTTGTCGAAGCCGTAGAGCGCCTTGATCTCGGCCACCTGCTTGGCGTCGAGCGTGCGGCCGGTGGGGCCGCCCGAGATGCGGTTCTCCTTGTTGGTGAGTTGCGAGAGCAGCTGTTCGGCCGGACCGCCCGGCACGAACTGCACGATGGCGAAATTGAGCAGCAGCACGCCGAACAGCGTGGGAACGATCAGCAGGAGGCGTCGGATCAGGTAGGCGGCCATGCGTGTTCTTCTACTTGACGCTCGGGTCGATCCACCACATCGTCAGCATCGCCGACCCCGCGAGCAGGCGCTGCGGCAAGGGCGCGTCCGGGCGATGCAGCTTTCGCTTGTGGGCAATGAAATACTGCTTGCCGTAGTACATCGGGGTCATGTAGTGCTGGTGGAGCAAGTAGCGGTCCAGCAGTCGCGCGGCCGCCGCGAGCGAGGCCCGGTCGTGGCTGTTGACGATCACCTCGACGATCTCGTCGACCACCGGGTCGCTGATGCCGCTCAGGTTCTGGCTGCCCTTCTCGCTCGCCGATTTCGAGCCGAAGTCGTCGTACAGCTCGTTGCCCGGGCTCGACGAGCCACCGACGAGGCTGATGGCCATGTCGAAATCGAAGTCGTCCAGCTTCTTCTTCAGCAAGCTCGGGTCGCGCAGGCGGTAGTCGAGCCGGATGCCCAGCTTGCCGAGGTTGCGCGCATACGGCGCGAGCACCACGCCCGAGCTGCGGTCGGCGATGTCGATGGTGATCACGAACGGCGTGCCGGCCTTGTCGCGCAACGCACCGTCGCGGTAGGTCCAGCCGGCTTCCTTGAGCAGTTCCTGCGCCTTCACGAGGTTGCGCCGCAGGCCTTCGGCGGTGTCGCCGCTGCTGTCGGGGCGTGGCAACTCGCCCTTCGTGTTGTCGAGGTAGCGCTGCCGGGTCTTGAGCTTGTCGATCAGCGCCTGCTCCTCGGGGCTGACCTCGGGCTGGGCCATGAGGTCGTCGCTGTTCTGGAAGTAGCTCTGGGTGCGCCCGCGGCGGCCGTAGAACAGGTGGGCGTTAAGCCAGTCGAAGTCGAAGGCCAGCGCCAGCGCCCTGCGCACGCGCATGTCGGCGAAGCGGGGTTGCCGCAGGTTGGGCGCCAGGCCCTGCATGCCGGTGAAGCGGCGGTGCGCGATCTCTTCCTTGACCAGCTCGCCGGAGTCGAAGCGGCGGCCCTTGTAGCGGCGCACCCACGCGATGATCGAGCGCTCTTCCATCGCGTCGAGCGCGCCGGCCTTGAGCGACTCTTCCTCGCCGAGCGAGTCCTTGAAATACTGGTACGACACCGTGTCGTAGTTGAACATCCCCTTGCGCACCGGCAGGTTGGCGGCCCAGTAGTCCGGGCGCCGGCGGTAGGAGATGAACTTGCCGAAATCGACCCTGTCCACCACGTACGGCCCGCTCGCGATCGGCGCCTCGGTCACGATCTGGTCGAAGGGCTTGCCCTTGCCCCAGGCGCTGGAGAACACCGGCAACCCACCGATGATCATGTGCAGCTCGGCGTTCTGGCGCACGAAGTCGAAGCGGATGGTGCGCTCGCCCGTCACCACGGCCTCCTTGATGTCGGCCCAGTACGAGCGGAAGGTCGGCCCGGCCGCCTTGCTGCGCAAGGTATCGAAGGAGTACTTCACGTCCTTCGCCAGCACCGGCGAGCCGTCGGAAAACCGCGCCTTGGGGTTCAGCCGGAACGTGACGCTCAAGCGGTCGGGCGCCAGCTGGATGTCTTCGGCCAACAAGCCGTACTGCGAGAAGGGCTCGTCCTCGCTCGGCGTGGTCAGCGAGTCGAAGAGCAGGCCGTACTCGGAGAACACGAAGCCGTTGGCGCTGTAGCCCATGCCCACCGGGGGCACGCCGCGCAAGGTGAAGGGGTTGAGCTTGTCGAAGCTGCCGGCGGCCGACAGGGTCAGGTCGCCGCCCTTGGGTGCGTTGGGGTTCACGTAGTCGAAATGCGTGAACGACGCCGGGTACTTGGGCTCGTAACCCATGCCCAGCCCGTGCGCCGCCCACGAGGGCAGCGCCAGGAGCGCCAACATCCAGAGCAGCCAACCTCGCATGCGAGAATTCTGCCCAAGATTTTCACGAGGCAACTTCATGGGCTTTCTTTCCGGCAAGAAACTGTTGATCACCGGTGTGTTGAGCAATCGCTCCATTGCATATGGCATTGCCAAGGCCTGTCACGACCAGGGCGCGGAACTCGCCTTCAGTTATGTCGGCGAGCGATTCAAGGACCGTATCACCGAATATGCCGCAGACTTCGGCTCGAAACTGATTTTCGACTGCGACGTGGGCGACGACGCGCAGATCGACAAGCTCTTTGCCGACCTTGCGCAGACCTGGCCCAAATTCGACGGCTTCGTGCACAGCATCGGCTTCGCCACGCGCGAATCGATCGCCGGCGACTTCCTTGAGGGCCTCTCGCGCGAAGGCTTCAAGATCGCGCACGACATCAGTGCGTACAGCTTCCCGGCCATGGCCAAGGCGGCCCTGCCCTACCTCAACGACAAGTCGGCCCTGCTCACGCTGACCTACCTGGGTGCCGAGCGCGCACTGCCCAACTACAACACCATGGGCCTGGCCAAGGCCTCGCTCGAAGCCTCGGTGCGCTACACCGCCGCCTCGCTCGGCCCGAAGGGCATGCGCGTGAACGGCATCAGCGCCGGCCCCATCAAGACGCTCGCCGCCAGCGGCATCAAGAGCTTCAGCAAGATCCTCACGGCCGTGGCCGACGCCTCGCCGATCCGCCGCAACGTGACCATCGAGGAAGTCGGCAACGTGGCCGCCTTCCTGCTGAGCGACCTGGCCAGCGGCGTGACCGCCGAGATCACCTACGTGGACGGCGGCTTCAGCAACGTGGTCGGAGGCATGGCGGAGTAATTTCCCCTCTCGGCTCCCAGCGCCTGCCACCGTGTTGAATCGACGCTCCCTCCTCCTGCTTGCGGGACTGGGCGCAGCCCTCTCGGGCCGCGCCGCGTTCGCACGCGCCGCCGCGCCCGCCCTGATGCTGGCCGAGGTGTACCGCCCCGGCATGTCGCTCGCGGGCTACTGGGTCAGCGAGAAGTTCGACGGCGTGCGCGGCTACTGGGACGGCCAGAAGCTCTGGACCCGTGGCGGCGAGCCCGTCATGGCACCGGCGTGGTTCACCGCCTCGCTGCCCAAGCAGCCGCTCGACGGCGAACTGTGGGCGGGACGTGGCCGCTTCAACCACACGATGTCGACCGTGCGCAGCCAGACGCCCAGCGACACCGCCTGGCACGAGATCCGTTTCATGGTGTTCGACCTGCCCGCCCAAGGCGGCGACTTCAACACCCGCCTCGCGGCGCTGCGCAAACTGCTGCCGATCACCGACGCGCCCTGGGTGGTGGCCGTGCCGCAGCAGCCCGCCACCACGCACGAGGACCTGCAGGCGCTGCTCGACAAGACCGTGAAGATGGGCGGCGAAGGCCTGATGCTGCACCGGGGCGCGTCGATGTACCGCGGTGAGCGCAACAACGACCTGCTCAAGGTCAAGCCCTTCGAGGACGCCGAGGCCCGCGTGGTCGCGCACCTGCCCGGCAAGGGCAAGCACCACGGCCGGCTCGGCGCGTTGATGGTCGAGATGCCCGACGGCCAGCGCTTCCGCCTCGGCACCGGCCTGACCGACGCCGAGCGCGACCAGCCGCCGCCGATCGGCAGCCTGGTGACCTACCGCTACAACGGCACGCACCCGAGCGGGTTGCCCAAATTCGCCCGCTTCATGCGCGTACGCGAAGGCTAGCCTCGCCTTAGCAGACCGTGCCCCTCACCGGGGCACGCTCCTCTCTCAGCTTGCCTTGCGCACGCAGTCCGCGTAGTACCGCTTCTTGCCCGTCTCGTCGATGCGCGCCACCAGGCCGTGGATGTCGGTCTCGAAGCCCGGGCACTGCAGGTTGAACTCGCGCGAGAACTTCAGGTAGTCGACGATCTTCTTGTTGAACACTTCGCCCGGGATCAGCAGCGGAATGCCCGGCGGGTACGGCGTGATCAGGCTGGTGGTGATGCGGCCTTCGAGCTCGTCGATCTCCACGCGCTCGGTCTTGCGGTGCGCGATGTGGGCGAAGGCGTCGCTGGGCTTCATGGCCGGCGTCAGGTCGCTCAGGTACATCTCGGTCGTGAGGCGGGCCACGTCGTAGCGCGCGTACAGCTGGTGGATGTGCTGGCACAGGTCGCGCAGACCCAGGCGTTCGTAACCCGGGTGCTGCTGGCAGAACTCGGGCAGGATGCGCCACATCGGCTGGTTGCGCGCGTAGTCGTCCTTGAACTGCTGCAGCGCCGTGAGCAGCGTGTTCCAGCGGCCCTTGGTGATGCCGATGGTGAACATGATGAAGAAGCTGTACAGGCCCGTCTTCTCCACGATCACGCCGTGCTCGGCCAGGAACTTGGTCACCACGCTGGCGGGGATGCCGGTCTCGGCAAAGTTGCCTTCCAGGTCCAGGCCCGGCGTGACGATGGTCGACTTGATCGGGTCGAGCATGTTAAAGCCGTCGGCCAGCTCACCGAAGCCGTGCCAGTTGCGCGGCGACTTCTTGCTCTTGGGCTTGCCGTTCTTCTCGCCGTGCATGATCCAGTCTTCGGCGCGGCCGATGCCCTCGTCGACGAGCTTCTCGGGGCCCCAGACCTTGAACCACCACTCGTCCTTGCCGAACTCTTCCTCGACCTTGCGCATGGCGCGGCGGAAATCGAGCGCTTCCAGGATGCTCTCTTCCACTAGCGCGGTACCGCCGGGCGGCTCCATCATGGCGGCGGCCACGTCGCAGCTTGCGATGATCGCGTACTGCGGGCTGGTCGACGAGTGCATCAGGTAGGCCTCGTTGAAGAGGTCGCGGTCCAGCGCACGGTTTTGCGAGTCCTGCACCAGCACGTGGCTGGCCTGGCTGATGCCGGCAAGCAGCTTGTGCGTCGACTGCGTGGCGAACACCAGCGACTCCTTCGGGCGCACGCGGCGCTTGCCCATCGCGTGGTAGGCGCCGTAGAACGGGTGGAAGGCGGCGTGCGGCAGCCAGGCTTCGTCGAAGTGCAAGGTGTCGACGTAGCCGTCGAGCATGTTCTTGATGGTCTCGGTGTTGTAGATCACGCCGTCGTAGGTCGACTGGGTGAGCGTCATCACGCGCGGCTTGACCTTGTTCGGGTCCACGTCGGCGAGCAGCGGATTGGCCTTGATCTTGGCCTTGATGGCGCTCTGCTCGAACTCGCTCTTCGGGATCGGGCCGATGATGCCGAAGTGGTTGCGCGTGGGCTTCATGAACACCGGAATCGCGCCGGTCATGATGATCGCGTGCAGGATCGACTTGTGGCAGTTGCGGTCCACCACCACCACGTCGTCAGGCGCCACCGTGTGGTGCCACACCATCTTGTTGCTGGTGCTGGTGCCGTTGGTCACGAAGAAGCAGTGGTCGGCATTGAAGATGCGCGCCGCATTGCGCTCGCTGGCCGCCACCGGGCCGGTGTGGTCGAGCAGCTGGCCCAGTTCTTCCACCGCGTTGCAGACGTCGGCGCGCAGCATGTTCTCGCCGAAGAACTGGTGGAACATCTGACCCACCGGGCTCTTCAGGAACGCCACGCCACCCGAGTGGCCCGGGCAGTGCCACGAGTACGAACCGTCTTCGGCGTAGTCGATCAGCGCCTTGAAGAACGGCGGCTGCACGCCCTCCAGGTAGCTCTTGGCCTCGCGGATGATGTGGCGCGCCACGAATTCGGGGGTGTCCTCGAACATGTGGATGAAGCCGTGCAGCTCGCGCAGGATGTCATTCGGGATGTGGCGCGAGGTCTTGGTCTCGCCGTAGATGTAGATCGGCACGTCGGCGTTCTTGCGACGCACCTCGCCGATGAAGCTGCGCAGGCTCAGCACGGCCGGGTCGAGGTCGGGGCCGACCGAGAACTCTTCGTCGTCGATCGACAGGATGAAGGCGCTGGCGCGGCTTTGCTGCTGCGCGAACTGGCTCAGGTCGCCGTAGCTCGTGACGCCCAGCACCTCGAAGCCCTCGCTTTCGAAGGCCTGCGCGAGCGCGCGGATGCCGAGGCCCGAAGTGTTTTCGGAGCGGAAGTCCTCGTCGATGATGACGATGGGAAAGCGAAATTTCATGAGCGGGGCTCCGGACAGGCAGTCAGACGGGCAATGAGCGAGGCGCGAAGTGTACGGAATTCGGATGACGGATTGCGTCAGCCCCCTGCAAGCCCCGCAGGGCACGCCGGCCCGAGCAGCCCCACCGGGCGCCATATCCCTACGCGACACAGGCGCATGGCGCGCCATGCCGCAGAATGGCGAAGGTCCAAGTAACAAAAGAAGAGAGGAGTTGCCATGGGAAATCCCACCTTCTGGTGGTTGATCGCAGGCGCGGCCATCGTGGCCGAGTTGTTGTCCGGCACGGTGTACCTGCTGCTGCTGGCCGCCGGCTTCGCCGCCGCAGCCATCGCCGCGCACCTGGGCTTCAGCCTCGTCACGCAGCTGCTGGTGGCCGCCGTGGTCGGCGTGGGCGCGGTCGTGACCTGGTACCTGATCCGCCGCAACCGCCCTGCCGAGCCCTCCAGCGAGGCCAACCGCGACCTCAACCTGGACATCGGCGAGAGCGTGTACGTCGATGCCTGGAACCCCGACGGCACCGCCACCGTGCGCTACCGCGGCTCGCAATGGACCGTCGTGCTGCGCGCGGGCCATGCACCCTCCACCGGCGAGCATCGCGTGGTCGAGGTGGTCGGCAGTCGCCTCGTGGTCGACAAGATCTAGCAGTTCAATCGGTCAGTCAGAAAAACGCATTCGAAAAGGAAGCAACACCATGGAATTTTCAGTTCCTCTCATCATCCTGGTCATCGCGATCATCTTCATCAGCCAGTCGGTCAAGTTCGTGCCGCAGCAGAACGCATGGGTGCGCGAGCGCCTGGGCAAGTACCACGGCACCATGACGCCCGGCCCGAACTTCCTGATCCCGTTCATCGACCGCGTGGCCTACAAGCACAGCCTGAAGGAAATCCCGCTCGACGTGCCCAGCCAGATCTGCATCACGCGCGACAACACGCAGCTGCAGGTCGACGGCATCCTGTACTTCCAGGTGACCGACCCGATGCGCGCCAGCTACGGCTCGTCGAACTACATCGTGGCCGTGACCCAGCTCGCACAGACCTCGCTGCGCAGCGTGATCGGCAAGCTCGAGCTCGACAAGACCTTCGAGGAGCGCGACGTGATCAACGCCCAGGTCGTGGCCGCCATCGACGAGGCCGCGCTCAACTGGGGCGTGAAGGTGCTGCGCTACGAAATCAAGGACCTGACGCCGCCGAAGGAAATCCTCTTGGCCATGCAGGCACAGATCACCGCCGAACGCGGCAAGCGCGCGCTCATCGCCGCTTCGGAAGGCCGTCGCCAGGAACAGATCAACATCGCCACCGGCGAACGCGAAGCCTTCATTGCCCGCTCCGAGGGCGAGAAGCAGGCGCAGATCAACAACGCGCAAGGTGAAGCCGCTGCCATCACGGCCGTGGCCACCGCCACCGCAGACGCCATCGAGCGCGTGGCCGCCGCCATCCGCCAGCCGGGCGGCGAACAGGCCGTGCAGCTGAAGGTGGCCGAGCGCGCCGTCGATGCCTACGGCAAGGTGGCCGCCGACTCCAAGACCACGCTCATCGTGCCGAGCAACATGACCGAGACGGCCGCGCTGATCTCGTCGGCCATGCGCATGATCCAAACCGGGAAAAGCGCCGGCCCGAACTGAAACCGCTGAAAACCCGCGCTACAATCGTGGGCTCAGGAGCGGTGGATGAGCGGTTTAAGTCGCACGCCTGGAAAGCGTGTGAGGGTTAATAGCCCTCCGCGGGTTCGAATCCCGCCTGCTCCGCCAAAACGATGCCCCAGTAGCTGCCAAGCTGCTGGGGCTTTTTGTTTGTTGGGCCCCCGCAATGGGTTTGCCTGTGCCTTGCGGACATCGGGCATGCCGTTGCCCGACCTCCTCCAGTTCAGCTGAACACGCTTTCGAGATCGACCTCTTCCGCGCTGTCGTCCAGCTTCAGGCTCTGCTCGATGTGGTCGAGGTGATGCAGCATGAGCTTCTCGGCGCGCGCGGCGTCGCCGCGGTTCACGGCGGCGACGATTTCCTCGTGCTCGTCGGCGCGGCAGCTGGTGGCCGTGGGCGCGTCGTACAGCGAGATGATCAGGCAGGTCAGCACCGACAGCTCGCGCATCGAGCGCGCCAGCGCCGAGTTGCCGGCCAGCTCGGCCAGCAGCACATGGAACTCGCCCGACAGTCGCACGATGGCGCGCTTGTCGTCGCGGCGCCGTGCGTCGGCCTCGAGTTCGATGTGGCGTTGCAGGCGCTCCCGCTTGGCGTCGTCGAGCGTACGGATGAGGCGGCGCAGCACGCCGGGCTCGATGAGGCGGCGCGCCTCGAACACGTCCTGCGCCTGCTCGATGGTGGGCTTGGCGACAAAGGCGCCGCGTTGCGGCACGAGTTCGACGATCTGTTCGTGCGCCAGCCGGGCCAGCACCTCGCGCACCTTGGCGCGGCTGGTCGCGAAGATCGTGGCCAGCCGGTCTTCGCCCAGCTTCGTGCCGGGCGCGAGACGGTGTTCCAGGATGGCGGCCGAGATTTTCTCGGCGATTTCATCGACGCTGTGTTCGCGGGCGTTGGGGGCACCGGTCGTGCCGGTGGCGCCAGTCGCGCCGTTCGCGCTGGTCTTGCGGGCTGGGGCTTTGGTGGGCATCGGCGCCGATTCTATCGACGCCCCCTCGAGGCTGCAGAGCGTCACGGGGCCCACCCCCTCAGCCTGGCGCGCGGGCGCCGTCGCGTGCCAGAAGCCGCGCCAGGGCCTCGGGCAGCCCCTGGTTCGGCTTGATCGGCGGCGGCGCAAAACTGCCCAGGCGCGCCGGCGCAGGTGCCAGCGACACGAGCGTCTGCGCATGGCACACGGCGCTCGACACGCCGTCGACCACGGGCACCGGAATGCGGTCCTTGATGGAGCGCGCCAGACCCGCCAGCGGCGCGCCGGCAATGATGATCACGTCCGCGCCGTCGTCCTCGATGGCCGACATGCACAGGGCCTCCAGGCGCTGGCCGTGGTCGTCCTGCACGTGGCCGATGTCCTTGAGCGGACCGTCGAGGCTGCGGATGCTCGCCAGCCGGTCGCTGAGGCCGTTGGCCTGCACGCACTCGCGGTACCAGGCCGTGATGCGCCGCGAGATCGCGACGATCGAGAAGCGCTTGCCCAGCAGGCACGCGCTCATGAGCGCGGCTTCGGTGAGGCCGACCACGGGGATGTCGAGCGCCTCGCGCAGGCCGTCGATGCCGGGGTCGCCGAAGGCCGCGACCACGATGGCGTCGTGCCGCGTGTGGTGTTCGGCCGCGAGCGTGGCGGCGGCGTAGGCGCCGATCAGCGATTCGAAGCGGGTCTCGATGTAGGCCACGCCGAAGGGCGCCGTGAGCACCTCGATGTGCGTGTCGCTCGCGGCTGCGCGCCGGGCCTCGGCCGCGATCAGGTCGGAGACGCTTTGCGAGGTGTTGGGGTTGATGAGCAGCAGGTTCATGGCGGTGGCTCCAGGTTCAGGCGGGTCGGCGGCTGGGCAGCAAGGTGGGCTCGCCCCGGCGCAGGAATTCTCCGCGTCCGGCGCGCGGATGGAAGCGTTCACCGTCCCACACGACCTCGCCGCGCGCCAGCGTCAGCGCCGGCCAGGCCTTCACCTCGATGCCCTCGTAGGGCGTGTAGTCGACGTCGTGGTGCAGGTCGGCGTTGCGGATGGCGCGCGGCGTGGTGCCCCAGACCACGAGGTCGGCATCGGCACCGACGGCGATCGTGCCCTTGCGCGGGTGCAGCCCGTAGGCCTTGGCGGGGTTGGTGGACGTCAGCTCGACGAACTTGTTGATGGTGATGCGCCCGTCGAGCACGCCGTGCGAGAACAAAAGTGGCAGCCGCGTCTCGATGCCCGGAATGCCGTTCGGGATGTGGCGGAACGCCACCTCTTCGCCGCCGGGCTTTTTGCCCTCGGGCGCGTCGTAGCGGAACGGCGCATGGTCCGACGAGAAGATCGTGAACAGCCCGTCGGACAGCCCATTCCAGATCACCTGCTGGTTCTCGCGGTTGCGCGGCGGCGGGCTGCAGACGCAGCGCGCGCCCTGGTAGCTGTCGTCGATGCCCAGGTCTTCGGCGGTCAGGAACAGGTACTGCGGACAGGTTTCGGCGAACACGCTCAGGCCGTGCGCGCGCGCCCAGCGGATCTGCTCGACGGCTTCGCGCCCCGACACGTGCACGATCATGATCGGCACGTCGACCAGCTCCGACAGCGCGATGGCGCGGTGCGTCGCCTCGCGCTCGACCAGCATCGGCCGCGAATGCGCATGAAAGCGCGGCGCGGTGCGCCCGCTGGCTTCGAGCCGCTTGGTCAGCCACTCGATGCAGTCGGCGTTCTCGGCATGGATCATGGCCATCGCGCCCTGCTCTCTCGCCACCGACAGCACGTCGAGGATCTGGCCGTCGTCCAGCTTCAGATCGTCGTAGGTCATGTAGATCTTGAACGAGGTGTAGCCCTCGGCGATGAGCTGCGGCAGCTCGTGCTTGAGCACCTCCTCGGTCGGGTCGCTCACGATCAGGTGGAAGGCGTGGTCGACGTGGGCGCGGCCCTCGGCGCGCTGGTGGTAGTCCTGCACGGCGGCGCGCAGCGACTGGCCCTTCTGCTGCGCCGCGAACGGGATCACGGTGGTCGTGCCGCCGCAGGCCGCGGCGCGGGTGCCGGAGCCGAAGTCGTCGGCCATGCGCACGGGCGGCTCCATCGGCTGGTCGAGGTGGCAGTGGGCGTCGACGCCGCCCGGCGTCACGTAGCGGCCGGCGGCGTCGATCTCCTGCCGGCCGGGCGGCAGGCCGAGGCCGAGCTGCACGATGCGGCCATCGCGGATGCCGATGTCCGAATCGAAGGTGCCGCTGGCGGTGGCAACGCGGGCGTTGCGCACCACGAGATCGAGGTCGCGGAAGGTCATGGTCTTTCTTTGCTTTTCTGTCTGTGTCGGGGGGTGCTTGCGAACGCTCAGGCGTTCGCGTCGAACAGCCGGCCCCAGCCCTTCACGGCGCCCGGCGCGACGCCGACGGTCTTCAGCGCGCGCCAGACCACGGTGGCCACCGAGTCGTAGATCGGGATGCCGAGCTCACGCTCCATCTCCTCGACCAGCTGCGCGCCGCTGAGGTTGGTGCACATGATGGTGATGGCGTCGGGGCGCTGCTGCGCCACCTCGCGCAGCATGCGGCGCAGCGTGTCGGGCTCGACCTCGCTGAACGAGAAGTTCACCGTGAGGTCCAGGTGGCGCTCGGCCACGCAGTCGATGCCGATGCCCGCGTAGTTGGCGACGATGCGCCGCTGCACGTCCTCGACGTACGGCGACACCAGCCCCAGCGTGCGCGCACCCTGCGCCGCCAGCAGTTCGTTGAGCGCCAGCACCGAGGTGGTCGCCGGGATGCCGGTGGCCTCGGTGATGCGCGCGCACAGCGCCTGGTCTTTCTCGAAGCCGAGCCAGCTGGCCGAGGTGCCGCTCCAGCAGATGGTGTCGACGCGCGCGTCGGCCAGCAGCCGCGCGGCCTCGAGGATCTTGCTGTCGTCGAACTGGTTCAGCGACGCGTCGCGCATCGAGATCTCGGTGACGGTGAAGCGCGAGAAATGCGCCGAGACGCCGGGCACGGCCGCGACCATCGCGCTGGTCAGCGGTTCGAGCGCGGTGTTCGAGGAAGGCGTGAGCACGCCGATGAGTTTGCGAGGGGTCATGGGATGGACGTCGGGGTGGTTGGCATCAGACCGGCAACTTCTTGCTGTAGTCGATCAGCATCGTCGAGCAGACGAACAGGCCCGCGCCGGCGGCCGTGAACAGCATCAGCGCCATGAAGTAGGAGCCGGTGGCCTGCACGATCAGGCCGACCACGATCGGCACGCCGATGCCCGCCACGTTGCCGCCCAGGTTCATCGTGCCGCCCAGGAAGCCGACCCGGGCACGCGTGCCGAGGATCGACGGCACGCACCAGAACAGGCCGCACCAGCGCAGGAAGAACAGCGTGACCGACAGCAGCACCACGACGGCGACCGGGTCCGTGATCCGCGTCACCATGAAGATGGCGATGGTCGCGATGATCGACGAGATGCCGAACAGCGTGCGCAGCACCTTGCTCTGCGACGCGCCGGCCGCCATCCATTTGTCGGCCAGCCAGCCGCCGAACATTTCGCCGACGAAGCCCGAGAAGAACATGATGAACACCGCGCCGCCCATCTGCTTGATGTCGAAGCCGTGCACCTTCGACAGGTAGTTGGGCATCCAGGTGAGCAGGCCGTAGAACAGCGCGTTGAAGCACATCCAGCCGAAGAACATGCCCCACACCGAGCGGTAGCGGAAGAAGTCGAGCACGCGGCCGCTGGCATTGGCCGATTCCTTGGCGGCATCGGCGGCGTGGCTGGCCTCGATGTAGCGCGCCTCGGCCTCGTTCACGTCGGGATGCTGGCGCGGATGGTTGCGGATGTAGCGCCAGGCGAAGTAGCCGGCGATGACGGTGCCAACACCGGCGATCACGAAGGCCAGGCGCCACGAGCCGAGCACGGCGATCAGCGCCGAGATCAGGATCGCGCCCAGCGCCGCGCCCAGGGGCGCGCCGCCGTCGAGCAAGGTGGCGCCGCGCCCGCGTTCGGTCTGCGTCATCCAGATGCCGTTGAGCTTGCCGCCCGCCGGGTAGATCGGCGCCTCGGCCGCGCCCAGGCCCAGCCGCGTGAGCAGCAGGGGCACCCAGCCGGTGCAGGCCGCGGCGATGGCCTGGAAGAAGCCCCAGCCCACGGTGGCGCCGGCAATGACGACGCGCGGGCCGAAGCGGTCGGCCAGCATGCCGCCCGGGATCTGCATCAGCGCATAGGTCCAGAAGAAGGAGCTGAGCAGCAGGCCCTGCACGGCCGGGCCGATGTCGAACTCCTTGGCGATCAGCGGCATGGCCACCGAGAGCGAGGCCCGGTCGATGTAGTTGATCGAGATCAGGAACAACATCATCAGGAAGATCTTCCAGCGCACCTTGGTGGGCTGGAGGGCGCCGTCGGGCGCTGCGGCGGTCGCCTTGGCGCCGTCCGTCATGGTGTTTTGCATCGGTTTGTCTCCTTGCAGTGGCACGGATGCCAGCTTGCAAGGAAACGACCCGGCACGCTGGCGAACTTTGCAGTCGCGGGTCGGGCTGGTCCGGTCCAGTGCACCACCGAGGCTGTGGAGCGGAATTTAGGCTTTGTCGAAATTAACGTCAACATCAATGTTGACAATCTTGTTGACGATAATGGCAAACACCTAGACCGCAGCCCCTTCCCGAGGGATCACGCGGCGTCGACGGCCGGTGTTTGCGCAAAGTACGCCATGGCCGCCAGCACCCCGCTGCCGGCCACCGGCACGCCCGCCAGCTTGAAACCCATCTCGATGCCGGTCAATGCGGCCATCAGCGTCAGGTCGTTGCAGTCGCCCAGGTGGCCGATGCGGAACATGCGGCCCCGCAGCTTGCCAAGCCCCGCCCCCAGCGAGAGGTCGAAGCGCTGGTGGATGAGGCGGCGCAGCGCGTCGGCATCGACGCCCTGCGGCGTGATGACGCCGGTCAGCACGGGCGAGTGCACGCGCGCGTCGGCGCACTGCGTCGGCAGGCCCCAGGCCTGCACGGCGGCGCGCACGCCCCGGCCCCAGCGCTGGTGGCGCGCGAAGATCACGGGCAGGCCCTGCTCCAGCACCATGTCGAGCGCCTCACTGAGGCCGTACAGCAGGTTCGTGCTCGGCGTGTAGGGCCAGTAGCCGCCCTGGTTCATCTCGATGATCTCGTCCCAGGCCCAGAAGGCCTTGGGCAGGCGCGCCGTCTTCGCCACCTCGAGCGCCTTGGGCGACACCGCGTTGAAGCTGATGCCCGGCGGCAGCATGAGGCCCTTCTGCGAGCCGCTGACGGTGACGTCCACGCCCCATTCGTCGTGCCGGTAATCGGCGCTCGCCAGGCCCGAGATGGTGTCGACCATCAGCAGCGCCGGATGGCCCGCCGCATCGATCGCGCGGCGCACCGCGGCGATGTCGGAGGTGACGCCCGTCGAGGTCTCGTTGTGCACCACGCACACGGCCTTGATGTGGTGCGAGGTGTCCTGGCGCAGGCGCTGCTCGATGAGCTCGGCCTGCACACCGTGGCGCCAGCTGCGCGGCAGGCCGGTCTCGTCGGTGCCTTCGAGCGCGAGGAACTCGGGCTCCAGGCCGAGTCGGCGCGCCATCTTCTGCCACAGCGTCGCGAAGTGGCCGGTCTCGAACATCAGCACGTGGTCGCCCGGGCTCATCACGTTGACCAGCGCCGCCTCCCAGGCGCCGGTGCCCGACGCGGGGTAGACGACGACCGGGTGCCGGGTCTGGAACACCTGCTGCAGCCCGCCGATGACCTTCTTGCCCAACGTGGCGAACTCGGGCCCGCGGTGGTCGATGGTCGGCAGGCTGATGGCCCGCAGGATGCGGTCGGGCACGGGGCTGGGGCCCGGAATCTGCAGGAAGTGGCGGCCGCTGGGGTGGTTGTCGAGCGCGATCATGGGGGTTGTCTCCGTTCTGGATGGGTTGTGGAAAGTGCTAGAGCTGCACCGACGCGTGGCCGATGCCCGGGAATTCGGCGGTGACGAGGTCGCCCTCGCCCGCTTCGAGAATGCCGACCCAGGTGCCGGTCGTGACCACGGTGCCGGCCGCGACGGTCTCGCCGTGGCGCGTGGCATGGCGCAACCACGCGGGCAGCAGCCAGGCGGGGTCGCCGAGCGAATGCGTGCCGCGGCGCACCACGCTCGCGCGCGCGCCGATGCGCACCTCGCAGGCCTGCGCGGCCCAGTCGCGGGCCACGAACGGCACCCACTCGGCGAGCACCAGCGCGCCGTGCGATTGCAGGTCGGCCAGCTTGCACAACGCAGGCGCGTCGAGGGCTTCCTGCCAGCGGGAATCGACGATCTCGATCGAGACCGTCATCGCATCGATCAGCGCGCGGGCGCTGTCCGCATCGAGCGCTGATGCCAGGGCCGCATCGACGTCGCGCCCGAGCCGCAACGCGATCTCGGCCTCGATGCCGCGGAGGTGGAACGGCCAGTCGCCGGCCGTCGCCGGGCTGCTCCACACGCCGCGCGGTGGCAGCGGCGCATGCGTCAGCACGGCATCGCGCGACGGGCCGCCGGCCTTCCAGTACCGGGGCGGCGCCGCCCCGAACCAGCCGAGCGCCTGCGCCACCTGCTGCTGCACGGCGTAGGCCTCGTCGGCCTGCGCGAGCCCTCCGGCCACGTCGGCCGCCGAGCTCGCGACGTGCGCGCCGCGCGCACGCACCAGCGCCTGCGCCACCGCGTCGATCGTTGAATGGGACATATCGGGTTCCTCCAGTGATCCCAGGAAAGAAATCAGAAGCGCGCGTGCAACGGCGCGAGCCCCTTCACTTCCGCCCGCACGGCCGTGCCCTGCGAGGCGAACAACATGCCGGTGCACGAACCGGTCGTCACGACCTGGCCGGCCCGCAGGCCCTGGCCCCGCGCCGCGCCTTCGTTGGCCAGCCACACGAGCAGCGCGCCGACATCGGGGTGCGTGTGCTCCCCGACCGTGTGGGCGACGACCTGTGCGTCGAAATGCATCACGACCTCGGTGTGCGCGAGGTCGAGCCACGCGCGTTCGAAAGGCGCGGGCTCGCCGAGCACGAGGCCGCCGTGGCACAGCAGGTCGGCCAGCAGCGCCGAGGGGCTGGCGTCGAGCCAGTCGATGAGGCGGGTCTCCGCCACCTCGATCACGGGCAGCACTTCCGCGATGGCATCAGCGACTTCGTCGCGGGTATAGGGCAACCCACGCGGCGGCAGGTCGGTGCCGAGGCGGAACGCGAGCTCGGCCTCGACGCCGCGCAGATGCCATGCCGCGCCGACCAGCGACGCGCCGCCGGGCACCAGCCCCTCGGCCGGCAGCGGCGCGCACACGGGCTCGCGGCCCGGCGCGCTCGCGCCGACCTTCCAGCCGCCGACCGCACCGAGCGCCGCCAGCGTCGCGTCCTGGATGGCGTAGGCGGCGTGCCGGTCGTGCGACGGCAGCAGCGCCGACATCACGCGCCGCCCGTCGCGCCGCGCGCGGCACAGCGCCTGCGCGGCCTCGGCCGGCGCGAGCTGCGCCGCCACGGCCTCGGCCAGCGTCACAACGCGGGGAAGCGCCGCCACGGATGGGCCTGTTCGAACGAGCGCGCGAGCGCGAGCAAGGCGTCGTCCGCGCCTTCGCGCGCCACGAGCTGCACGCCGACCGGCAGCGGCCCCGCAAAGCCGCACGGCAGCGCGATGGCGGGCAGGCCCGCGGCGTTCGCGAAGCCGGCGAACACCGCGTGGCCGCGCGGGCCGACCTCGCGCCCGTCGATGCGCGTGGGATGCGTCTCGCCGGCGGGCCAGGGCAGCGCGGCGGCGGCGGGCGTGAGCAGGAAGTCGTAGCGGTCGAACAGCTGCGCCAGCATGTTGCGCAGCCGCTCGGCTTCGTACAGCAGCTCGAACAGCTCGCTCGCGCTGGCCTTGCGGCCGTTCTCGGCGTTCGCCTGCATCGCGGGGCCGAACAGCGACGCGTCGAAAGGCCGGCTCGACAGCTCCTGCGGATGCGCCACCAGCCAGGCCAGCCCGACCTGCGCCAGCAGCGGCCAGCGCTGGTTGACCGCCTCAGCGATGCCGAAGTCCTGCGCTGTCGTCACCTCGTGGCCGAGTTCGGCCATGTGGCGCGCGGCGGCTTCGGTGAGCGCCGCGATCTGCGGATCGACCGGGTGATCGCCGAAGCGCGGAATGAAGAGAATGCGCGCGCGTTGCGGGCCCGCGCCCTCCTCCACCGGCCGGTCGCCGATCACCTGCATTACCGCCGCCACGTCGGCCACGCTGCGCGCGATCGGGCCCGCGACCTCGAAGCCCAGGAAGATCGGCGGCAGCCCGTCGCCGCGCGGCACGCGAGCGCGCGAGGGCTTGAAGCCGACGAGGTTGGTGTGCGAGGCCGGCCGTCGGATGGAGCCGCCGCCGTCGGTGCCCAGTGCAATGGGACACCCGCCCGCGGCCACCAGCGCCACCGCGCCGCCCGACGAGCCGCCGGGCGTGAGCGCCGGGTCCCACGGGTTGCCGGTGGGGCCGAACACCGGGTTGTCGGTGTAGCCCTGCATCGTGAACTCGGGCACGTTGGTCTTGCCGAAGATCACGGCGCCGGCCTCGCGCAGCCTGGCCACCGGCAGCTCGTCGCGCGTGGCGACCACGCCGACCAGCGCGCGGCTGCCCCAGTGCGTCGGCAGGCCGCGCACCTGCAGGTTGTCCTTGATGGTGACGGGCACGCCGTCGAGCGCGCCCAACGCCCGGCCGCTGCGCCAGCGCGCGGTGCTTTGCTCGGCGGCGTGCGCGGCGCCTTCGCTGTCGAGCGTGATGAGCGCGTTCAGCCGCGGGTTGACCTCGGCGCTGCGCTGCAGGCAGGCATGCAGCGCGTCGGTCGGGGTGAACGACGCATCGCGAAAACCTGCGGCGAGCTCGGTCGCGGTGAGTTGCCAGAGCGATGGCATACCGGGCTACTTGAGACCGACCACCGGGCCGACGACCTGCTTCCAGGTGGCCGAGCACTTGTCGTAGGACTTGTCGCAGAGTTCGCTCCAGATCGGCAGCGACACCGTGGTCAGCGCGTCGCGGATCATCTGCTGGTCGCCCGGCTTCACCGGCACGTCCTTCATCGCGAACTTCTTGACGGTCTTGCACGGCTCCTTGCCGACATTGCAGCGCGAGGCGTCGTCAAACAGTTCCTTCGAGTAGCCCCACACCTCGGTCTCGAACTTGCGGAAGGCCTCGGTGAGCTTCACTTTCTGGTCGGCGCTCAGTGCGTTCCACTTCTGCAGGTTGATCGCGTACGCATTGAGCGCGATCTGGAAGCCGATCGGCATGAAGTGCGTGGTGACCTCGGGCCAGCCCGCCGAGTTGGCCGAGCTCGGGCCAGTGATGGCGCAGTCGGTCACGCCGCGCTCCAGCGCCTGCTGCGTCTCGCCGAAGGGAATGGTCACCGGGATGCCGCCGAGCTTCTCGATGAACTTGGCGAGCGACTGGTCGTACACGCGCACCTTCTTGCCCTTCAGGTCCGCCAGCCCGCCGATCGCCACCTTGCAGAACACGACCTGCGGACCGAAGGGATAGATGCCCAGCAGCTTGCCGCCGTGGCGCTCCTGCAGCCGCTTGTCGAAGGCCTCGCGGTAGGCATCGACCACCTTGCGTGCCACCTCGTAGTCGGTCGACAGGCCCACGATGTCGGGCCCGAGGAAGAAGGGCTCGTCGCGCGACACCTGCGCCAGGCGCAGGGTGACGATGTCGAACAGGCCCGACTTCAGCACGCGCAGGCCGTCGGCGTCTTTCACGCCCAGCACGTCCATCGGCTTGTAATCGGCGTCGATCGGCAGGCCCGTGTTCTTCGCAAAATTTTCGAAGAAGGGTTGCTCCTTGGTCTGCTGGATCAGCCCGGTGGCCACCAGGTTGCCGGCCACGCGCAGGCGGGCGTTGTCCGCCTGCGCCGGCAGTGCCAGCGCCAGGGTGGCCGCGATCAGCGGGAGAACGAATTTCAGTTGCATGCCTGACTCCTTGAAAGGTTGAAAGGTGGTTCGAGAGCGGGAGGAAAAAGTGCCGTCACTTGCCGAACAGCAGGTTCGGCAGGTAGGTCGCGATCCAGGGGTTGTGGATCAGGATCGCGGTCATCACGACCATGGCGACGAAGAAGGGCAAGGTGCCCTGGAACACGTCGTTGATCGAGCCTTCGCCGCGCACGCCCTGGATCACGTACAGCGTCATGCCGATCGGCGGGCTGATCAGCGAGATCTCGCACATCAGCACCATGAAGACGCCGAAGAACACGGGGTCGATGCCTGCGGCCTGCACGATGGGGAACACCACCGGCAGCGTGCCGACCAGCATCGGCATCGTCTCCAGCGCGATGCCGAGCACCAGGTACAGCGCCGCCAGCATCCACAGCAGCATGATGGGCGACACGTCGGCCGACTTGATGAGGCTGGCCAGCGCCTGCGGCACACCCAGCATCGAGAGCACGAAGTTCAGGTAAAGCGCTGCCACCAGGATCAGCGCCGTCATCGCGGTGAGCCGCATGGTCGAGCGGAAGCACTCGTGCAGCATCGAAACGTTCAGCTTGCGGTAGCCCGCCGCGATGGGCAGGCAGACGATCACGCCCAGCGCCGCGCTTTCTGTGACGGTGGCCCAGCCCGTGTAGATGCCGCCCATCACCACCGCGAACACGGCCAGCGGGCCCAGCAGGTGCACCGAGTGGCGCAGCTTCTCCGCGAGTGCGGTGCGGCCTTCGCGAACGCCCGCCACCGACGGCCGCCACACGCAGATCGCCAGGATCGTGAGCAGGAACAGCACCGTCATGATCGCGCCGGGCAGGATGCCGGCCATGTACAGCCGCGCCGCCGAGGTGTTGGTCATCGAGCCGTAGATGATGAAAGCCACCCCGGGCGGAATCAGGTTGCCCAGGCTGGCGCCGGCGGCGATGGTGCCCAGCACCATGCGCTGGTCGTAGTTGCGGTTCTTGAAGGCGGGCAGCGCAACCGTCGAGATGGTGGCCGCGGTGGCCACCGACGAGCCCGACACCGCGGAGAACAGCGCCGATGCACCGATGTTGGTGTGCAGCAGCCCGCCCGGCATGCGGTTGAGCCACTGGCCCAGTGACTGGTACATCTTGTCGGTGGCACCGCCGCGCATCAGGATCTCGCCCAGCAGGATGTACAGCGGGATCGACAGCAGCAGGTAGTCTTCGCCGGCCGCCCAGAGCTGCTCGCCGACGGCGTTGATGGCGGGCATGCCGAAGTGGATCAGCGACCCGAGCAGGCCGACGACCAGCATCGTGGTCGCGACATGGAAGCCCAGGAACATCAGGCCCAGCATGATGGCCAGGCCGGCCAGGATTTCGAGCGGCCCGATCACGAGGCGACTCCGGTGGCGTTGGCCACGTTGGCGGCGGCATGTTCGGCCGGCGGCTGCGCCGGACTCTTGATCTGGACCTCGGTCTCGGCCTCGATCTCTTCCTCGAGCGTCTGCGGACCGAAGCGCTCGTTGAGCTCGCCCGTGCGGCGCCGCACGAACAGGCGCAGCGCATCGAAGGCCGCCCAGGCCGCGACCAGCGCGAACATCAGGTAGCCGCCGAGCCAGATCGATTGCGGAATCCACATCGGCGTGGCGAGCGGCGTGGCGGCCGTGCTTTGCAGTTCGATGCTCTCGACCACGACGTTGTAGCCGCGCCAGAGGCACAGAACCGCCAGCAGTGCGAGGCTCACCATCGCGAGCATGTTGAGCAGCGCGCGCGTGCCGACCGAGAAGCGCGACAGCAGGAAGTCGACCCGCGTGTGGCTGCGCGTGATCAGCGTGTAGGCGAAGCCGAAGGCGCCGACGATGCCGTAGGTGTACGAGCCGATCTCGTCGATGCCCTGCAGGCTGAACGAGAACACCTTGCGGCCGAGCATTTCGACGCAGGTCATGACGGACAGCGCGATCAGCCACCAGCCGCAGGCGATCACGGTCCAGTCGCAAACCCGCGTCAGCGTTCGGCTGATGCCGTGCTGTGGAAGCAATGTTTTCATGGTTTTGTGCAAGGAGGTGCGGTTGAAGGGCAAGCCATTGGAGCGCGCGCCGCACGCGCGCAGCGGACTATCCCGCTGCGCGGGACAGTCGGAAAAACGGCTTAGGAATCAAGCACTTGGCGCGCTGCGCCAGTGGAATGCGCGCGCCTCAGCGGGCGCGCCCGCCGTAGGCGGCGGTGATCTCGTCGGCGGCGGCGCGCACGGTGGCGCCCAGGTGCGGGAAGTCGGTGCTCTTGATGCGCTGCGTCGGGCCGACCAGCGAGATCGCCCCGAAGGGCTGGCCATGCTCGTCGCGGATGGCCGCGGCAATGCAGCGCAGGCCGACGGCGTTCTGCTCGTCGTCGATCGCATGGCCCGCGCGGCGCACTTCGCCCAGCGTCTCGTGCAGCCGCGAGGCGCGCGCGATCGTGTTGTTGGTGAGCTTGGGCAGGCCGTAGGTGCGCAGGTACTGCAGCACGTCGTCTTCCGACATCGCCGCCAGAATCGCCTGCCCCATCGCGGTGCCATGCAGCGGCGCACGAAAGCCCGGCTTGCCGATGGCGCGCATGAGTTCGCGGCTCTCGACCTGCGTGACGAACACGATGTCGCCCAGGTCGGCAATGCCCAGGTTGATGCTCTCGCCCGTGCTGTCGCGCAGCCGGCGCATCACCGGCAGCGCCAGGTGCGCGATGCGGCGGCGGCGCCCGAAGGCCGCGCCCACCGAGAAGCAGCGCACACCCACGTACCAGAGATTCGTCTCGCGATCGAACTGCACGAAGCGCCGCTGCTCGAGCGTGGTGAGCAGCCGGTGCGCGGTGGACGACGACAGGCCCGTGTGCGCCGCGATGTCGACCAGCCGGAAGCCCTCGTCGTCCTCGGCCAGGAGTTCGAGCAGCTGCATGGCGCGCGTGAGCGACTGCACGGTGCTGTCGTTGTCGCGGTCGATGCGGGTGACCTTGGGGGCCTTGGCGGAGGTGCGCGGCGAGCTGGCTGTCATGGCGTGCCTTGTGCAAATTGCGTGCCATCCGGCCTGCCCGTCCGGCTCGCGATCTGGCCGCCGATGGTCTGCGACAAACGATCTGTCAACCACGGTGTTTGCACCAATGTCGACATTTCTTGATACAGCGATCACCCGATGCGCCCCGCAGGCGTGCATCACGCTCGCCCCCGCGGTGCGCCCGCGCGCGCGGCGGTGCCCTACCATCGCGGGCATCTTCTTCCTGCCCGCACCGGTCACACGGATGCCATGATGCCCAGCGATCTCCCGCGTTTCTTCGGCTTCGGCGCTTCGCGCGCCACCCCACGCGGTGTGATCAGCCTGCTGAACCGCTACCAGCGCGCGCTGCTGTACGTGGGCGGCGCAGTGACCTCGCTCGTGCTGCTGGCCGCCACCGGCGTGATGCTCTCTTCGCAGGTGCGCGACTACGTGGCCGAGCGGCAGGCCGAGTTCAATGCGCGCAAGGCGCTGCTGCACCTCGAACTCTTCGTGCGCCAGGGCTCGGCGCGGATCAACATCTTTCACGAGGAAGGCGCCTGGGAACGGCGCGCGCGCGCGCCGCAGTCGCTGGTCGACGCCTTTGCCGCGCACGAGGGCCGGCTGGTGCTGCCCAGCAACAAGGACTTCCCGCCGATGCTGCTGCTGGGCGACCTCTCGGCGCAGCGCCCGGCCGACAGCTTCGCGCAGTACCTCGGGCTGGCCGAAGAGGTCGGCTACCGCTCGGCGGCCTACACGAAGACGCTGACGCTGCACTCCAGCTACTTCTACGCGCCCGACCTGCGCTTCCTGGCCGTGGTGCCGGCCCCCGCCGCGGCCGACCTGTTCGAACGCCACGGCGCGCGCACCACCGAAGACCTGCTCCAGCGCATCGCACCGCCCGAGCTCGGCGACCTGAGCGACCCGGCCGTCGTTGCCCGCCTGCGCGACAGCGGCACGGCCGTGTGGCTGCCGCCGGCCGTGAGCCCCTTCACCGGCGAGGCGGTGCTGCGGCTGGCGCAGCCCGGCTTCCACGACGGCAAGCCCTTCGTCGTGCTGGTGAACGACTACCCGCTGGACATCGTCACCGCGCACCTGTCGAACGAGCGCCACGACGAGGCCTCGATGTTCGTGGACCCGTCGGGCCGGGTGATCGCCGAGACGCACGGCCCCAGTGGCACCGAGGGCCTGCAGGCGCGCGCGCTGCAGCTCTCGCAGCCATCGCTGGCCGCGAACGGCGCCACGCTGCAATACCGCGATGGCCTCTTCACGCTGCGCGCTCCGATCGCCGACGCCAACTGGACCTACCTCTACGCCTTTTCGTGGCGCACCATCGCGTCCGAGCTGGGCCTGCGGCTGGCGCTCTATGCGGGCGCCATGCTGCTGCTCATCGCCTTCGTCTGGGCCGCGCTGCTCCTGCTCGACCGCAAGGTGTTCCGGCCCGGCTATGCGCGCTCCCAGCGCATCGTGGAAAGCGAGAACCTCAACCGCACCATGGTCGCGACCACGCCCTCGGGCCTGGCGCTGTTGCGCTACCCCTCGGGCGAGGTGCTGCTGCAGAACCAGGTGATGCAGGCCTGCACCGACAACGCGCGCCCCGAAGATCCGCCGCTGCCGCAGCGCCTGCTGCGCCTGTACGACGACGCGCCCGGCGCTCCCGAATGGCTGCCCGACCTGGAGCTGCCCGTGACGCTGGCCAGCGGCGAGGTCACCGAGCTGCTCGTGAGCGTGGTGCGCACCAAGTACCAGGGCAGCGACGTGCTGCTGTGCAACTTCTCCGACATCACGACGCGCAAGAACGCCGAGCGTGCACTCGAAAGCGCGCGCGAGGCCGCGCACCAGGCCAACCATGCGAAGTCGGCCTTCCTGGCCATGATGAGCCACGAGATCCGCACGCCGCTCAACGCGATCATGGGCAACCTCGAGCTGCTGCAGCGCTCGCCGCTGTCGGCCGCGCAGAACGAGCGGCTCGGCGCCGTGACGTCGTCGTCGACCGCGCTGCTGGGCATCATCAACGACATCCTCGACTTCTCGAAGATCGAGTCGGACCAGATGCGCCTGGAGTCGATCCGCTTCGACCTCGCGGACACGGCGCGGCAGGTGATCGCGGTCTTCACGCCGCTGGCGCAGGCCAAGCGCCTGGCGCTCGATTGCGTGATCGACGACGCCCTCGCCCCGCACCACCTCGGCGACCCGACGCGCATCCGCCAGCTACTCATGAACCTGCTGAGCAACGCCATCAAGTTCACCGACACCGGCGACGTGCTGCTCGAGGTCTACCTGAAGGACGACGCCGACCCCGCCTCGCCGGTGGTGATCGGCGTGAGCGACACCGGCATCGGCATGACGGCGGCGCAGCAGAAGGCGCTGTTCGAGCCCTTCACGCAGGCCGACAGCAGCATCGCCCGCCGCTTCGGCGGCACCGGCCTGGGGCTGGCGCTGTGCCGCCGGCTGGCCGGGCTCATGGGCGGCGACATCCAGGTGGTGAGTTCGCCGGGCAAGGGCAGCACCTTCCTCGTCACGCTGCCGCTGCCGGCCGCGCCCGCCCTGCCCCCGCGCGCGCCCGCACCGCCGGCGGCCGGCGCCGACACGGCCGCACCGGCGGCGCACATCCTCGTGGTGGACGACCATCCGGCCAACCGCGAGCTGGTGAAGATGCAGCTCGAGGCGCTGGGCTACACCTCCGACCAGGCCTCGGGCGGCCTGCAGGCGCTCGACCTGTTCGCCCGGCGGCGGCACGACCTCATCATCACCGACATCAACATGCCGGGCATGGACGGCTACACGCTGGCACGCGCACTGCGCGCGCAGGGCTCGCGCGTGCCCATCGTGGCGCTCACGGCCGACGTCGCGGTGCGCGAACGCGAGCGCTGCGAATCGGCGGGCATCGACACCGCGCTGATCAAGCCCATCCTGCTCGACACGCTCGAACGCACGGTGCGCCAGCTGACCCTGCGCGACCCCGATGCCGCGCCGTCGGCCGGCGCCCGGCGGCAGGACATCGCCCAGGGCACCCTGCCCGCATCGGTGCACCAGCCGCTCGCGCAGTCGCTGGCCGACACCGCGGCGGTCATCCGCGCAGCGCTGGACGCCGGCGACACCGCCGCGCTCGGCGCCGGTCTGCACTCGCTGCGCGGCGCCTTCGCGCTGATCCACGAAGCCGGGCTCGCCGCCGACTGCGTCGCCATGGAAATGCAGCTGCGCGACGCCGACCTGCCCGCGCTGGCGCAGGCCTTCGAACGCTTCGAGCCGGCGGCGCGCGCCGCGCTCGCACGCCGGGCGCCCGAGGGCGCGGCCGCGGCCTGAAGCCGCCCGGGTCCGAACCCGTTTTCGGACCCGATCTGATCCGGAAAAGGTGCGGGTCCTAGCCCCGGGCACCCCGCGTCTTACAAATTAGGACGGGTCCTATGCATTGGCGGCCCGCTATCGGATCAGGCCGCTTAACGCAGGACCGACGCCCTCCTAAAGTCCAGTCATCCCCTGCTGGCACCGCCCGAGGCACCCGCCACCGGCCCCTTTTTCAGACGTCCCCGACGCCGGGAGCCGGGAGTTCGACAGCAGCCCTCCTTGTTCAACAGGTCCGCCATGAAGCCATTCAATCTCCGCGTCCTGATCGCGGACGACCATCCCGCCGTTCGCATCGGCATCGAGAGCACGCTGCGCGAAAGCCAGGCGGTCACCGTCGTGGGCGCCGCGCGCGACTCCACCGAGATGATGGAGATGCTCAAGCAGCACGACTGCCAGATCCTGGTGTCCGACTACGCCATGCCCGGCGGCCTGCACGGCGACGGCATCGCGCTGTTCGCGCTGGTGCGCCAGCGCTACCCGCGGCTGAAGATCGTGGTGATGACCATGCTGGACAACCCCGGCATCATCCATTCGCTGCTGGACATCGGCGTGCCCTGCATCCTGAACAAGGCCGACTCGGTGAGCCACCTGCTGCCGGCCGTGCATGCGGCCTACGCGAGCGGACGCTACCTGTCGCCCAGCATGGCGGAGATCGCCGCGCGCACCGCGCCGCACCGCACCGACACCCAGCCGCACGCCATGCTCTCCAAGCGCGAGCTCGAGGTGGTGCGCATGTTCGTGTCGGGCCTCACGGTGACGGAAATTGCCGAGCGGCTGCACCGCAGCAAGAAGACCATCAGCACGCAGAAGGGCTCGGCCATGGCCAAGCTCGGCATCCTGCGCGACATGGACCTCGTGCGCTACGGCATGGAGACTGGGCTCATGAGCACGTCGGCGGCTCCCCCGCCGCCACCGCCGGGCCTGCCGGCGTTGCCCTGGCCCTGAGGCCACACGCGGGTCAGCCTTGCGGCGCGCCCGTCACCGTGGCCGTCAGGCCGTTTTCGAGCGCATAGCGCAGCAGGTCGACATCGCGCTCGATGCCCAGCTTTTCCATCGCCTTGGTCTTTTGCGTGCTGATGGTCTTCTTGCTGCGATGCAGCTGCTCGGCGATCTCGTTGATCGTGAGCCCCGACGCATACAGCCGCACCACCTCCGACTCACGCTGGCTCAGCACGCCCGCGGCGTTGCGGCTGCGCACCTCCCAGTCGATGGAGCGCACCACCGCGTCCATGGTCGGCGAGTAGTACGTGCCGCCGGTGCGGGCGGCGTGGATGGCGGGAATGAGGTGCGCCACCGCATCCGATTTGCTCACGATGCAGCGGATGCCGCTGGACACCAGCGAGTGCAGCACCGCCGGGTTGTCGAGCATGGTCATCACCACGATCTGCGTGTCGGGAAAGCGCCGCTTCACCAGCTTGAACAGCGGCACGCCGTCGCCGAACTCGCCGGCCGGCATCGCGTAGTCGGACACCAGCACGTCGCAGGGCGTGCTCTCGAGCAGCGCCATGAGCCCGGTCGAGTTGGCCGCCTCGCCCACCAGCGTGAGGGTCTCGACCGACGCCAGCTCGTGCCGGACCCCGGCCAGCATGCCGGGATGGTCGTCGGCCAGAACGACGCGGATTTCGAAGCGGTCCATTGCCATTGTTTTTTCCCTTTTGCTTGCCGGCGTGGCCGGCGGACGAGGGTCCGGGCGCTGCGCCGGGGCATCTTACCCGCCGGTCTTGCGCGGGCGGGGCCGCGGCGCGCAGGTGAACGGCTCAGGCGGTTTCGGTGGGAGGCGCCGCGGCAGCGGGCTGCGAAGCGCGCGCGCCCGAGGCCGACAGCATGTCGCCCGGGAAGGCCTGCGCGATGGCCTGGAGTGCTGCATGCGCGGCTTTCTTTCCGGCGTCGTCCGAGGTCCGGTAGGCGCGCAGCAGCGACACCTCCTCGCGGCTCACCGACAGGTCTTCGGTGCAGGTGGGCATGCCGGTCACGACGTACAGCACGTCGATGCCGATGACGGCCATGGTGGCCAGGTAGGCCGCGTCGGGGTGGCGCGCGCCTTTTTCGAAAGCCTCCTGCACGGACGCATCGACGCCGCCGAGCACCGCGAAGGCGGCGGCGCTCAGACCGAGCCTGGTGCGCTCCATGGACAGGCGGTGTCCGATCATCCGCATGAGCGCGCTCCCCATGAAGGGTCGAGGCCCCATCCGCCTGCGATCTTGATCAAGGCCAAATGCGACCGCCTGCTCAAAAGAAATTGTCGTTCCGGGCCGTGGCCGATGGCTTTTTTGCCAGCACCAAAGCGCCGAACAACGCGCTTCGCCGCGTGCAGCCGGTTGCCTGCATTCGCTTGCCACGCAGGAATTCCCACAATTTCTTGATCCACAAGATATTCATCATCGATGACCTCTAAAAAATATTCAATCCAGCGCCCTTGCACAGGTACCAGAGAGGCGACAAAGGTAATTTTTCAATCCTATGTTTTCAGCCTAAAAAATCCAATCGGACCCGTCTGAAAATCGCTCCCGCGGTGCTTGCCTATTGGCAGTTCATCGTGAAGGTCGCGCGGCCATTGGCGCTGCCGCTCTTCACTGTCGATTTGCAAGGCAGCCTTGCCGACCCAGCGATCTGTTCGCAGGGGATCTACTCCACCCGAATAGATGATTTATTTTTCATCGACACCTATGACTGCAAAATACAGATGGAAATTTCAGAAGCCCTCGCTCATCGGCTCAGCCGAATCCTGAAAAATAAAGGCCTGCATAGGACCAGTCCTATAAACGGAAGCACTCCTGGAATTCACGAAAATCCACGCGCAATTCGCCCTACCATTCCAGTCGATTGTTTTTAATTCGCGTCTTTTTCGCCATTTTTTCGCCATGTCTCCGCCCGCCTTCCCCGCCAGCGCCCCCCCTGCCCCGACGCCTGCCCGGCAGGCGCAGGAGCTGGACCTGCTGCGCCGCTACCAGCACGCCCTGCTCTATGGCGGCGGCGCGCTGCTGTCGCTGCTCATCGTGCTGGCTGCGGGCCTCGTGCTGTACAACACCGCCGCCAATGCGCTCGCGAACCTGCGCACCACGCTGGCCGCGCACAGCGCGCAGATGCAGCTCGATATCGAGGAAAAGCAGGCGGCGATGCGCCGCGGCGTGGTGAATGCCGAGCTGCTCTGGAACAGCCAGACGCCGCCGGCCGCCGGCACGCTGGAGGCCTTCGTGCGCGACGGAGGCCAGGTGGTCCTGCAGGCCGGGGCGCAGCTGACACCCGCCATCGCAGCCGTCGACCCCGCCGGCACCCCTGACCTGCACGAGTTCGCGCCCTACCTGGGCATGCTCGAGATGCAGGCCTACAGCGTCACCGCCGTCGCGCAGCTGCGCAATTCGCCGCTGGGCGCCTACGCCTACACCCCCGACCACCGCCTGCTCACGCTGATGCCCGCGCCCGAAGGCGGCCTGCAGGGCGCGCTGGCCCGCACCGGCCTGCCGGACACCGCCGCGCTCATCGCGCGCCTGAGCTACGACATCGGCGATCTCGCCGGCGACCCCGCCCTCGCCGCGCAGTGGCGCACGCAGCGGCGCGTGGCCTGGCAGCCGCCGGCGCCCGACCTGCTGGCACCGGGGGCATCGCCCTTCAAGCTGGTGCAGCCCGGCTTCGACATGCAGGGTCGTCCTTTCATGGTGTTCGTGAGCAACCTGCCGTCCAGCGTGCTGCACAACCGCCTGCGCCACACGCCGCCAGACACGGCCGCTCTGCTGGTCGACGCGCAGGGTCGGGCGCTGCTCTCGGCCGACCGCACGGGCGACGCCATCGACGGCGGCGCGCTGATGGCCACCGCGCTGGCCCACAGCCTGCGCCAAGCCAGCCCCGCGCTGCCGCGCGAAACCTACCGCGCAGGCGTGTTCAGCCTCTCGACGCCGCTGGCCGGCACCGGCTGGTCGCTGGTGTACGCCTACTCGTGGCGCACGGTCTTCGCCACGCTGAAGCCGCAGCTGCTGCGCTACGGCGGCGCCACGCTGGTGGTGCTGGGCACGCTCTGGGGCCTGCTGCTGCTCTTCAGGCGCAAGCTGCTGGAGCCCGCCTACCGTCGCTCGCAGCGGGTGTTCGAGAGCGAGCAGCTCAACCGCGCGATCATCGCGACCTCGTCGTTCGGCGTCTGCCTGATCGCGCTCGACGACGAGCGCGTGCTGCTGCAGAACACCCTGATGGAACACTACGCCGCGGCCACCGCGCCGCCCGAACCGCTGCACCGCCAGATGGCCGCGCTCTACCGCGAACGCGCCCAGGGCGGCACGCTGCATGACGCCGGCATGCCGCTGGCCCTGAAGAACGGCCAGGCCTGCGAGCTGCTGCTGCAATGCACGCGCACGCGCTACCAGGGCGCGGACGCCCTGCTGTGCAGCTTCTCCGACACCACCGAACGCAACGAACTCGACAAGAAGCGCGAAGAAGCCCGCGAGGCGGCCGAGGCGGCCAACCGCGCCAAGTCGGTGTTCATCGCCACCATGAGCCACGAGATCCGCACGCCGCTGAATGCGGTGCTGGGCAACCTCGAGCTGCTCGGCCAGGGCGCGCCGCCCGAGGTGCAGGCCCGGCGCCTGCAGTCGGTGCGCCAGGCCTCGCGCACCCTGCTCGAGATCGTCAACAACATCCTCGACCTGTCGAAGATGGAATCGGGTCACCTCAAGCTCGAGGCCACGCGCGTGGCGCTGCCCGAGATCGTGCAGGCTTGCGCGCAGATGTTCGAGCCCTCGGCACACGCCAAGGGACTGCGGCTGGACTGCGTCGTGCACCCGGGCCTGGCCGCCGGCTACCAAGGCGACCCGACGCGCATCCGCCAGATCATCGTGAACCTGCTGAGCAACGCGATCAAGTTCACGGCTTCGGGCGCAGTGACGCTGGAGGTCGGGCCGCTGTCGCCGGGGCAGGCCTCGCCGGTGTCGATCCGCGTGACCGACACCGGCATGGGCGTGCCGCCCGAGCAGATTCCGCACCTGTTCGACATCTACATGCAGGCTTCGGCCTCGACCGCGCGCGAGTTCGGCGGCTCAGGGCTGGGGCTGTCGATCTGCCAGCGGCTGGCGCGCAAGATGGGCGGCACGATCGCAGTAAGCAGCCAGCTCGGTGCGGGCTCGTGCTTCGCGGTGACCTTGCCGCTGGTGGCGCTGGCGCCCGAAGTTGTCGCGCCATCAGACACCGGTGCTGCCAGCGCGGCCCCGCCCATGCGTCCCGTGCGCCTGCTGGTGGTGGACGACCATCCGGCCAACCGCGCGCTCATCAGCGACCAGCTCGACGCGCTTGGCGTCGCCGCCGACGTGGCGCCCGACGGCGAGGCCGCGCTGGCCCTGTTCGCCGCGCAGCGCTACGACCTCGTGCTGACCGACCTGAACATGCCCGGCATGGACGGCTACACGCTGGCCCGGCGGCTGCGCGAGCGCAGCCCGTCGATCCCGCTCGTCGCCATCACGGCGCACCTGGAGCAGGAGGGCTACCAGCAATGCTCGCTGGCGGGTTTCGCGGGGGTGCTGCTCAAGCCGGTGCTGTTGCCGGCGCTGGAGCAGGCGATCCTCAAGACGCTGGGCGCGGCCGCGCCGCCATTGGTGGCCAGCACCCCGGTCGCGCCCGCGCAAGCGCCACTCGACGCGCGCCTGCACGACGCGATGGTCTCGTCGCTGGCGTCTTCCGCGCAGCAGGTCCGCGAGGCCCTGGCGACCGGCGACCGGCGCGCGATCGGCGACGAGTTGCATGCGGTGCGCGGTGCCTTCGCCATGATCGGCGAGCCGGCCATTGCCGCGATGTGCGGCCGGCTCAGCGTCCTGGTGAAGCAGGAAGCGATGGCGGTGATCGCCCCCGATTGGACGGAACTGCAGGCAGCCGCCGAAGCGGTGCTGGCACGGCGCGCCGCTTGAGCGCGCCTCAACCCGCGTCGGGGTTGTGCGGCGCCTGCGGGCGCCCCGCCGCATAGCGCAGCAGCGCCGCGTACTGCACGAAGGCCGGCTCGGCCATCGGCGCGGCGTGCTGCGCGCCCTGCGTGAAGTGGCACCCGAGGCTGCGGGCCAACGCGAGGTCGCGCTCGCCGTCGACGCCCTTCACGAGCAGCGTCGCATGCTGTTCGCGCGCCATGGCGATCACGCTCGCCAGGATGTGGCGGGCATGCGGGTTCTCGCGCGCTTGCGCGAGCTGGCGCGCGTCGACCTGGAGCTCGCTGAACGGCACCTTGAACCAGCGGCTCAGGGTCGAGTCGCCCTGGCCGAAACGGTCGATGGCGCAGTGGAACCCGCGCAGCCGCAGGTGCGCGACCGCACCGGCCAGCACCTCGTTGCAGCGCGCACCGCCGTCTTCGGCGATCTCCAGCACGAGCTGGTCGGCGGCGATGCCGGCGCGTTCGGCCTGTTCGGCCACGCCCTGTGCCCAGGACACCGAGGCGGCCACCGACGCGGGCACGCGCACGCCCAGGCGCAGGCCGTGGTCCTTGTGCATGTAGCCGAGCAGTTCGAAAGCGCACTCGAGCATGCGTTGCACCAGCGCGTCGTGCAGGCCGGCCTGCGCGATGGCGGGCAGGAAGTTGGCCGCGGGCAGCCAGGTGTCGTCGGGCCGGTACCAGCCCGGCTGCAGTTCGGCGCCGCGCAGCACGCCCGTGCGCGCGCAGTGTCGGGGCTGGAAGTGGGCGGCAATCTGGCATGTGGCCAACGCCTCGCGCAGGGCCGATTCCGTGAAGGCCGGTGCGTCGTTCGCAGGTGGGGCGCTCCCGCGCCGCAGCCCGGCCCGGTGGCGCCGTTCGCGCGCCATGGCCTGCGCCGCCGACGCCATCGTGACCATGGTGCGCGGCTTGGCGATGGCCGAGAGCACGCGCGCGCCGCGGGCCCGGGCATAGTCTTGCGCGGCCTGCAGGATGCGCGGCGGCTGCGCGCTCATGAGCACCAGCGCGGCGGGGCTGCCGGCCTCGACCACCGCGTCGATCATCTGCAGGCCCGTGACTTCGGGCGTGTCGATGTCCACCACCAGCAGGTCGTGGCGCCGGTGCTGTACCGCCTCGACAAAGCCATGGCCGCTGCGCGTCACGTCCACGCGGGGAATGCCGGCGTAGCGCATGAAGGTGGCCAGCGCGAAGCCGGTGCGTTCGACCTGGTCGATCACGAGTGCGTTTCTGATCATGGCGAGCCTTGGCGGGGGAAGAGGATGTTCTGCATCTTCCCGGGGGCGGCAAGAATCCCCCATCGGCCCAGTCCGAAACTCGCGGCCGATTCCGTAGGACTTCGGCTGACCCCTGTTGCCACGCAGCAACTGTTGCCAGTCCTGAGCAAGGCCGCGTCTGGCGGTACGATGCGCGGAATCGAATCGATCGACATTCCACCCCACTTCGCCTGCCGCAAAGGAGCCTCGATGGCCGGACCTTCCCCCACCTTGACGCGCGGCACCACCTCGCTGGACAAGACCCTGAAAAAGAGCGAACAGGTGGCCGCCGATGTGCAGCGCGCCTCGGACAACCTCGCCGTCGTGAGCACCGTGCTGGAACAGGAACTGCCGGACGAGGTCCAGGTCGGCGAGGTAGCGCAGGCCATCGAGCACACCAGCCAGCTCGAGGAAAAACTCGCCCAGTCGGCCGAGAAACTGGCTGAAGTGAATGCGGCGCTGAGCGAGGAAATCGAGAAGCGCCTCGAAGTGACCGCCGAGCGCGACGAGAGCCAGGCGCTGGCCGAACAGCTCAAGGCGCGCATCCGCACCCAGGCGACGTCGGACAAGCGCTGATCGCCGTTGTTTCCGCACGGTTTGCGTGCGTCGTTCTCCCTTCTCCTACGCGGAGACCGCTTGCGCCACGCTACGCTATTGGTTCACACATCAAAACCGCGGCATGGCCCTCATCACGTTCCTCGTCGAGGACAACAAGACCATCAGGGACAACCTGGTCCCGGCCCTCGAGGACCTCGTCAACGGCCATGTCGTCGGCTATGCCGAAACCGAATCGGGCGCCCTCGCCTGGCTCGCCGCCCACCCCGATGCCTGGCAGTTGCTCATCGTCGACCTGTTCCTCAAGGAAGGCTCCGGCCTGGGCGTGCTGTCGGGCTGCCGCGAACGCGGCCCGCACCAGCGCGTCGTGGTGCTGAGCAACTACGTCACCCCCGACATCCGCACGCGCTGCCAGGCCCTGGGCGCCGACGCGGTGTTCGACAAGTCGCGCGACCTGGACGCCTTCATCGAGTACTGCAACGCCGACCGCCCCTCGGGCCTGGCCGCGCTCTGAAGGCAACCCCGCGCAACGGCTGCGCGCACCCCTGAATGAAAAAAAGGGCCCGAGGGCCCTTTTGTCATGGAACGACCCGGTGAAGGGTCGTTGGCTGCAATGCGATCAGCGCACCACGGCGATCTGCGTGCGCACGCCACCCTTGTAGGTGAAGAGCGTCAGGGCGCCGTTCTTGATGTCGCCCTTTTCGTCGAAGGCGATCGGGCCGGTCACGCCCTTGTATTGCACCTTGCCGACTTCAGCCAGGTACTTTTCCGGGTCGGACGAGCCGGCCTTGGCCATGGCTTCGGCCAGCACGTTGACCGCGTCGTACACGTACGGTGCGTAGATCTGCACTTCGACGCCGTTCTTGGTCTTGAACTTGGCCTTGAAGTCTTCCAGCGGCTGCTTGAAGTCGCCGTCGACACCGCCGGCTTCGGCGCAGACCACCATGTCTTCACCAATGGCGTCGCCTGCCAGCTTCGGCAGTTCGCCGGTGCACAGGCCGTCGCCGCCCATGAACTTGACGTTCAGGCCGAGTTGCTTGACCTGCTTGAGCATCGGGCCGCCCACGGCGTCCATGCCGCCGAAGAACAGCACGTCGGGCTTGGCAGCCTTCAGCTTGGTCAGGATGGCGTTGAAGTCGGTCGACTTGTCGGTCGTGAACTCGTGGCCCACGATGGTCGCGCCGGCAGCCTTGGCAGCCTTCTCGAACTCTTCGGCAACGCCCTGGCCGTAGGCCGTGCGATCGTCGATCACGGCGATGTTCTTGCCCTTGAGCGTTTCGACGGCGTACTTGCCGAGCGTGCCGCCCAGCTGCGTGTCGTCGGCCACCACGCGGAACGTGGTCTTGAAGCCCTGGCGGGTGTACTTGGGGTTGGTGGCCGACGGCGAGACCTGCGGAATGCCGGCGTCGCTGTACAGCTTGGAAGCGGGGATCGTGGTGCCCGAGTTCAGGTGACCGACGATGCCGTTGACCTTTTCATCGACCAGCTTCTGGGCGACGGCGGTGCCTTGCTTCGGATCGCCAGCGTCGTCTTCGGGAACCAGCACGAACTTGGCAACCTTGTCGCCGATCTTGAAGCCCTTTGCATTCAGGTCTTCGATGGCCATCTTGGCACCGAGCTCGTTGTCCTTGCCGAGGTGGGCAATGGGACCGCTGGTCGGGCCGACGTGGCCGATCTTGACGACCAGGGCATCAGCAGGAGGCGCAGCAGGGGCCGGAGCCGCAGCCGTGGGTGCCGGTGCCGCCGGAGCAGCAGCTTCTTCCTTCTTGCCGCAAGCCACGAGCGTGAGTGCAGCCAGTGCGACCGCAGTCCATTTCAATTGCATGAGAACCTCCAGAACTTGGATGAAAAGATATAAAAACCGGTCGTTCGATCCGGGCGTTCAGACCTCGCAAGTTTCGCGCCGCAGACCAGCGGCACCCTCACGCCATTCCGACCTGCGGCGCAGTTTAGCCGAGGATTTATGCGCCGGAAGTTGGCGTAGACCCTGTGTTTTCCCCTGTGTTTTCACAGAGTTCAGCGGCCATGGATTCGATGACGAGCGCGCGCAGCACGGCCTCGATTTCGCCGCGCAGACGCGGCACCATTTCGTCGAGCTGATGCTGAACGGCAGCTGACACGGCGTCGCTCAATCGCTCCTCCAGCGACAGGTCGACGCGCTGCAGCACGCGGTGCAGCAATTGCTCTTCGAGGCTGACGATTTCGGCCGGCGTGAGCGACACCGACGGCGGCAAGGCCACGGCGCTTGCGGGGTCCGGCGACGGGGGCTGCGACACCGGTGCACCCGTGGGTCGCACCGTCTCGGCGACCGGCACGGGCTCGGCCGGAATCTCGAGCACGGTCGTCAGCGTCGGGACGAACCGGGGTGGCGTGCGCAGCGTGCTGGCCATCAGGAAGCGCTCCTTGCGAAATCGTGCGGCTGGATCGTGTAGCCCCGGTCGGCGTAGTGACGCCAGCGGGTGCGGCCGACCTGCCGGTCGTTCGCCTCGTCGCTCACGATGTCGATCATGCGTTCGAAACGCTCGAAGCCGGCCGGCACTTCGAGGCCCAGGTTGACCAGCATCTCGCGGTGCGGCAGCGAGGCCGCGTCCGAACCTTCGGCGCACAGGATGACGGGCGAGCGCGCCACCACATGGGCCGGCGCATCGGCGCGGCAGTGCGCGACGAAGTCAACCGGCGACAGCTGCCAGAGCGCGGCATCGACCGTGTCGAGCGCGCGCGCATCGCCCACCACCACCACGCGCAGGCCGCGTGTGTTCACGGCCTTGCGAACCAGCCGGCAAGCGTAGGTGAGCTTGTCGGGGGCGTTGTAGTGAAAGCCGATGTCGGTCACTGCGCGGACCGGGCCTTTCGGGCCGGCTTGGCCGGGGCCTTGGGCGAAGCAGCCTTCTTCATGGGCTTGGCGGCCTTGCCGGCCTTCGGTGCGGCGGCAGCGGCGTTGCTGCTGCCCGCGCGGTTCGTCAGGTACGACACCAGCAGGCCGACGGGCCGGCCGGTCGAGCCCTTGGCCGCCCCGCTCTTCCAGGCCGTGCCTGCGATGTCCAGGTGCGCCCAGGCGTAGTCGGCCGTGAAGCGCTGCAAAAACTTGGCCGCGGTGATCGCGCCGCCGGCACGCCCGGCGATGTTGGCCACGTCGGCGAAGTTGCTCTTGAGGCCTTCGGCGTAGTCGTCGTCCAGCGGCAGGCGCCAGCAGCGGTCCTGCGAGGCCTCGCCGGCCGATTCGAGCGCGGAGGCCAGCGACTCGTCGCTCGCGAACAGGCCGCTGCGCACGCCGCCCAAAGCCACCACGCAGGCGCCTGTGAGCGTCGCGATGTCGATCACGGCGGCGGGGTCGAAGCGCTTGGCGTATGTGAGCGCGTCGCACAGGATCAAACGGCCTTCGGCGTCGGTGTTCAGGATCTCGATGGTCTGCCCGCTCATGCTGGTGACCACGTCGCCGGGCTTGACGGCCTTGCCGTCGTTCATGTTCTCGCACGAAGGAATCAGGCCGACCACGTTGATCGCCGGCTGGATCGCGCCCAGCGCGCGGAAGGTGCCGAGCACACTGGCGGCACCGCACATGTCGAACTTCATCTCGTCCATCTCGGCCGCGGGCTTGAGCGAGACGCCGCCGGTGTCGAAGGTGATGCCCTTGCCCACGAGCACCACGGGGGCCTCATCCTTGGCGCCGCCCTGGTAGCGCAGCACGATGAAGCGCAGCGGTTCGGCCGAGCCCTGGGCCACGGCGGCGAACGCACCCATGCCGAGCTTGTCGACTTCCTTCGGGCCCAGCACTTCGCACTTGATGCGCGGCAGCTTCGCCAGCCCCTTGGCGGCTTCGGCCAGCAGCGTGGGCGTGGCGTGGTTGGCGGGACGGTTGCCCCACTCCTTGGCCAGCTCGATGCCGGCGACCGTGGCGCGGGCGTCGTCGAAGGCCTTGGCGACGGCGGGGCTGGCGGCCTCGGAGACGCCCAGCGTCAGGTGGCGAATGCTGCGCGGCTCGGCCTTCGACTTGGTCGTGGTGTAGACATAGCTGGCATCGGCCGCAGCCGTGACGGCGGCGGCCACCGCGGCGGCGTCGGCCGGCTGCGCGAAGACGATCACGACGCGCTTGGGGCCATTGGCCTTGGCGGCGGCAACCGCCGCGCTCACGGCGCTGCGCACCGAAGCGGCCTTGCCGTCGCCGATGGCGGCGAGCAGCACACGCGAGGGCACCACGGTCTCGGGGCGGTACAGCGCGAGCAGCTTGCCGGCCTTGTCGGGCAGGTCGCCGGCTTTGCGGGCGCTGGCGGCGAGCACGGAAACGGGGTCTTTGGCGGTGGGGAGAGCGCTGCCGACGAGCACGATGAGGAGGTCGGATTTCTCGGCGGCGGCCTGGGCGACGGTGAAGGTCTTGAGTTGAAAGTCCATAATCCTTTTTTTCCTCGAACGATGTTATTCCATTCTTCCCTACGCAAGGAGCTGTCGCGCAGCTTCGGAGCGACCCTCGTCGTCCTGGTCACCATCGTGATGACCATGATGCTCATCCGTACGCTCGGGCTGGCGTCCAAGGGCAGCGTGAACCCGCAGGAGGTCTTCCTCGTGATGGCGTACACGGTGCTCGGCTACATGCCGACCATCCTGAGCCTGAGCCTGTTCATCGCCATCGTCGGCACGCTCTCTCGCATGTACCGCGACAGCGAAATGGTGATCTGGTTCTCCAGCGGGCGCGGCCTGGCCGATTTCGTCCAGCCGCTGTTCCGCTTCGCCTGGCCGGTGCTGCTGCTCATCGCAGTCATGGCGCTGGTGGGCTGGCCCTGGGCCAACTCGCAGACCATCGGCATGCGCCAGCAGTACGAGCAGCGCAGCGACATCGAGCGCGTCACGCCGGGTGAGTTCCGCGAGTCCTCGGGCCGGCTGCGCGTGTTCTTCATCGACAAGGACACGCCCGACGGCGCCACCGCCACCAACGTGTTCATCTGGGCCGTCGAGCGTGGCCTGCAGATCACCACCTCGGCGCGCAGCGGCCGCATCGAGGACATCGACAACCACCGCTTCCTGCTGCTGAGCAACGGCCAGCGCCTGGAACGCCCGCTGTTCACCGAATCGGGCCTGAAGATCAGCGAGTTCAAGACCTACGGCACGCGCGCCGGCGGCAGCTCGAACGCCACCGGCGACAGCACGCCCACGCGCGCGCGCTCCACGCTCTCGCTGCTGCGCGACCGCAGCGATGCCAGCCTGGGCGAGCTGGGCTGGCGCTTCGGCATGCTGCTGGCCGCCATCAACTTCGTGCTGCTGGCGCTGACGGTGTCCAGCGTCAACCCGCGCGTGGGGCGCAGCGGCAACCTGGTGTTCGCGCTGTTCGCCTTCGTCGTCTACTACAACCTGCTGAACCTGGGCCAGAGCTGGATCAGCTCGGGCCGCTACGGCATGGGCTCCTTCATGCTGCTGCTGCATGGCGGCGTCTTCCTCTTCGCCACGGCCTGGCTCACGCTGCGCAACAACAACTGGTCGGCCCGGCGCCAGGCCCGCGCCAGCGCCGCCACGGCCGCCCTGCCGGCCGTACCGCCTTCCCGGATCGACCCGACCTCGTGAAAACCATCCGCCGACTGATCTACGTCGAGGCACTGAAGGCCGTGGCCTTCGTGACGCTCGGCTTCCTGAGCCTGTTCTTCTTCTTCGACTTCGTCGACGAGTTGCAGTCCGTGGGCAAGCCCGAAAGCCTGGCCTACGGCCCGGTGCAGGCGCTGATCTACGTGCTGCTGCTGGTACCCAGCCACCTGTACGAGCTGCTGCCGATCACGGTGCTGATCGGCTGCATCTTCGTGATGGCGCGCCTAGCGCAAAGCTCCGAGTACACCATCCTGCGCACCAGCGGCCTGGGCCCGTGGCGCGCGCTGCGCACGCTGCTGCTGCTGGGGCTGGGCTTCGTGGTGCTCACCTTTGCCATCGGCGACTACATCGCGCCGCTGTCGGGACGCACCGGGCAGCTGCTCAAGTCGCGCTACCAGGGCACCTACTCGCTGGTGGGCAACACCGGCGCCTGGCTGAAGGAAAAGCGCGGCGACACGTCGTACGCGGTCAATGTGCTGTCGATTTCGCGCGATGGCTCGCTGCAGAACACGCGCATCTTCGAGTTCGACGGCAACGGCTACGTGAGCAAGCAGCTCATGGCCAAGTCGGCCCGCATCCTCGACGAGAAGTGGGTGCTCTCCGAGGTCGAGCAGCAGGACTACGAAACCCGCACCGCCGACAAGGCCCGCATCACGACCACCCATGTCGAGAAGATGGACTGGCCCACTTCGCTCACCGCCGAAATGGTGTCGGTCGCGCTGCTGCGGCCCGACCGCATGAGCACCATCGACCTGTTCGACTACATCCGGCACCTGAACGCCAACGGCCAGACCGCGCAGCGCTACGAGATCGAGTTCTGGCGCAAGGTGTTCTATCCGCTGTCGTGCCTGGTGATGGTGGTGCTCGCCCTGCCCTTCGCCTACCTGCACTTCCGCCAGGCCGGCATCACGACCTACGTGTTCGGCGGCGTGATGATCGGCATCAGCTTCTTCCTGCTGAACAACGTGTTCGGCTACCTGGGCAACCTCAGCAACTGGTCGCCCTGGCTCACGGCGGCGGCGCCGGGGCTGATCTATTCGGTGCTGTCTCTCACAGCCTTCAGCTGGCTGGTCCTGAGGCGATGACCACGCAGGTGCCGGGCACGGTGCTGCTCGCGCACGGCTCGCGCGACGCGCGCTGGCGCGAGCCCATCGAGGCGGTCGCCGCCCGCATGCGCGAGGACGACCCCGCCGTGCGCGTGCTGTGTGCCTACATGGAACTGGCCGCGCCCGACCTGCCCACGGCCGCCGCTGCGCTGATTGCCGACGGCGCCACCGCGGTGCATGTGGTGCCGCTCTTCCTGGGCATGGGCAAGCACGCCCGCGAAGACCTGCCGCTGCAACTGGACGCCCTGCGCCTGCGCTGGCCCGACGTGGACTTCTCGCTGGCCCCGATCGTGGGCGAATCGCCCGAACTGGTCGCCTTGCTGGCCCGGATTGCCATCAAATCCTGAAGTCCCGGTCATTTTTATAGACTTCAAAGGCATAATGAATTCCGCAATCAGACGGAATTTGATATGAATCTGCACCAGTTCAAGTTTGTTCAGGAAGCCGTGCGGCGCAACCTGAACCTCACCGAGGCGGCCAAGGCGCTCCACACCTCGCAGCCCGGCGTCTCCAAGGCGATCATCGAACTCGAGGAAGAGCTCGGCGTCGAGATCTTCGCCCGCCACGGCAAGCGCCTGAAGCGCATCACCGAACCCGGCCAGCACGTCATCGCGAGCATCGAACTGATCATGCGCGAGGTGGGCAACCTCAAGCGCATCGGCGAACAGTTCAGCGCACAGGACAGCGGCACCCTCTCCATCGCCACCACCCACACCCAGGCGCGCTATGTGCTGCCGGTGCCCGTGGCCAACCTGCGCGAGGCTTACCCGAAAGTCAACGTGAGCCTGCACCAGGGCTCGCCCGACCAGGTGGCGCGCATGGTGATCGACGAGGTCGCCGAGATCGGCATCGCCACCGAATCGCTCGACGGCTATGCCGAGCTGGTCACGCTGCCCTGCTACGAGTGGCAGCACGTGCTGGTGCTGCCCAAGGACCACCCGCTGGCGGCCAAGGAGCGCGTGTCGCTCGAAGACCTCGCGAGCGAGCCGATCATCACGTACCACCCGTCGTTCACCGGCCGCACGCGCATCGACCATGCGTTTGCCCAGAAGAAGCTCACGCCGCGCATCGCGCTCGAAGCCATCGACTCCGACGTGATCAAGACCTACGTGCGCCTGGGCCTGGGCGTGGGCATCGTGGCCGAAATGGCGGTGCGCGACGAGTCGAACGCCGACCTCGTGGTGCGCCCGATGGGCCACGTGTTCGGCCAGAACATCGCGCGCGTCGCCTTCAAGCGCAGCGCCTACCTGCGCAACTTCGTCTTCAAGTTCGCCGAGCTGCTCTCCGACCGCCTCGACCGCAACCTGATCGCGAAGGCCCTGAGCGGCCACCAACAAGACTACGAACTCTGATCCTCCAGCCTTTCTCCCCGCGACGACCGACCATGAGCACCGCCACCCCTTCGTCTTCTCCCCGTACGCCCGAGATCACCACCAAGCTGCCGGCTGTCGGCACCACCATCTTCACCGTGATGTCCACGCTCGCGGCCGAGAAGAATGCCGTGAACCTCGGCCAGGGCTTCCCCGATTTCCACTGCGATCCGAAGCTGCTCGAAGACGTGACCGCCGCCATGGCGGCCGGCCACAACCAGTACCCGCCGATGCCGGGCATTCCGTCGCTGCGCGACGCCATCGCCGCCAAGATCGAGGCGCTCTACGGCCGCAGCTACAGCGCCGCGACCGAGATCACGGTCACGGCCGGCGCCACGCAGGCCATCATCACGGCCATCCTGGCCATCGTGCGCCCCGGCGACGAAGTGATCGTGCTGGAGCCCTGCTACGACAGCTACGTGCCCAACATCGACCTGGCCGGCGGCAAGGTCGTGCGCGTGCCGCTCGTGCCCGGCACCTTCCGCCCCGACTTCGACAAAATCGCCGCCGCGCTCACGCCGAAGACGCGCGCGATCATCATCAACACGCCGCACAACCCGAGCGCCACGGTCTGGACCGAGGCCGAGATGCGGCAGCTCGAAGACCTGCTCGCGCCCACCGACGTGTTCGTGATCAGCGACGAGGTCTACGAGCACATGGTGTTCGACGACGCGCGCCATGAAAGCGTGGCGCGCTTCCCCGGCCTGGCGGCGCGCAGCTTCATCGTCAGCAGCTTCGGCAAGACCTACCACGTCACCGGCTGGAAGGTCGGCTTCGTGGCCGCGCCCGCGCCGCTGATGGCCGAGTTCCGCAAGGTGCACCAGTTCAACGTGTTCACCGTGAACACGCCGATGCAGCACGCACTCGCGCAGTACATGGCGCGGCCCGAGCCCTACCTGGAGCTGCCGGCCTTCTACCAGCGCAAGCGCGACCTGTTCGCGGCCGGCCTGGCCGAGAAGACCCGCTTCAAGCTGCTGCGCAGCGAAGGCAGCTACTTCCAGTGCGTGGACATCTCGGCCGTGAGCGACCTGTCGGAGGCCGACTTCTGCCTCTGGCTCACGCGCGAGATCGGCGTGGCGGCGATCCCGCTGTCGGCCTTCTACGGCGACGGCTTCGACCAGCGCGTGGTGCGCTTCTGCTTCGCCAAGAAGGACGAGACGCTGCTCGCCGCGCTCGACCGCCTCGCGAAGCTCTGACGCCGGCGGCCGCTATCCAGGCACCGCGATGACGATGAACCGGCCGCGCTGGATCCTGCTGGCCCTGGCCCTCTCGTTCCTCGTGGTGGGCATCGCCGACGCGTTCCTGCCGCCGCTGCGCGGCAAGGACTACACCGCGCTGGACGTGGCGCATGTGTTCCTCATCTCGGCGCTGTGCTACACGTGGTGCCGGGCCGACGGCCTCGCGCGCGGCGTGCCCGCACCCGGCCGCTCGGCGCTGCTCGCGGGCATCTTTCCGCTGCTGGGCATCCCGGTCTATTTCTTCCGCACGCGCCCCTGGCGACGGGCGCTGCTGGCCACGCTGGGGGCCGCGGCCTTCCTGGTGTCGAGCCTCGTGCTGGCCGCGGTGGGCACCTTGTCGGCCGAGTGGATGCGCAACTGAAAGCCGCCCGAATGAACCCCACCCGCCTCATCACGCGCATCTTCACGCTGGTCGGCGCGCTCATGCTCCTCGGCGGCTGGCTGCTCTACCAGAACACCGCGAAGTTCATCGCATCGGCCGGCAAGGCGCAGGGCGAGGTGATCGCGCTGCAGTCCGCGGGAAGTTCGAGCCGCAGCAATGCGCCGACGTGGCGCCCGCTGGTGCGCTTCACCCTGCCGTCGGGCGCGATCGTCGAGTTCTCGCCCTCGAGCAGCAGCAACCCGCCGGCCTACGACAAGGGCGAAGTCGTGGGCGTGTTCTTCAACCCCGCGAACCCGCAGGACGCCCGGCTCGACGGCTTCTTCGACCTGTGGGGCGGTGCCGCCATCGTCGGCGGGCTGGGCGCCATCTTCCTGGCGGTGGGCGTGGCCATGCACTTCCTGCTGGCAGGCGCACCGGTAAAGCGCCGACGCCCGCGGTAGGACAGCCCTGACCGCGTCAGGGGCGGCTCTCCGGCGCTCGCGGCGCCCCGGGACGACGAGCATGGAGGCTCGTGACAACAACGTCCCAGGAGAAAAAACATGTCCCTCTCGTTCATTCTGCTGATCGTCCTGATCCTGCTGCTGATCGGCGCGCTGCCGAGCTGGGGTTACAGCCGGTCCTGGGGCTACGGGCCCAGCGGCGGCCTCGGGCTCGTGGTGCTGATCCTGGTGATCCTCGTGCTCATGGGCCGCATATAGCGCCCGCGCCATCATGAAAAAAGCCCGCGTCGACGCGGGCTTTTTTTTAAGCCTGAAGCTGCGCCCAGGCCTTGTCGAGCCGCTTCACGCTCACCGGCTGCGGCGTGCGCAGCTCCTGCGCGAAGAAGCTCACGCGCAGCTCTTCCAGCAGCCAGCGGAATTCGAGCATGCGCTCGTCCACCACGCCCTTGCGCTCGGCCACGAGGCGCCAGTAGCGCTGCTCCTGCGGCTTCAGCTCGGCCAGCTTGGCCGTGTCGCGCGCGGGGTCGGCGCGCAGCTTGTCCAGGCGCAGCACGATGGCCTTGAGGTAGCGCGCGAAGTGCTGCAGCTGCGTCCACGGCGCGTCGGCGATGAAGCGCTTGCCCACGAGCTTCTGCAGCTGCTGCGCCGCGTCCTGCACCGCCTCGGGCTGGACCTTCGTGTCCTTGATCTTGCGCGCGGCGGCCGCGTACTCCACGAGGATGACGCCCGCGAGCCGCGCCACCTCGTTGGCGATCAGCGTGAGCCGCCCGCGCCCTTCTTCGAGCCGCTTCTTGAAGGCGAACTCGTCGGTGGGCAACGGCTCCTGCAGGAAGGCGCGGTCGATCGCCACGTCGATGATCTGCGTGCGCAGTTCTTCCGACGTGCCCAGCGGCATGTAGGCGACCGACATCTTCTGCAGGTCGGGGATGTTCTTCTCGAGGTACTTCAGCGCGTCCTTCAGCTGCAGCGCGAACAGGCGGCGCAGGCCGGCGCGGTGCTTGGCAGCCGCCACTGCGGGCTCGTCGAACACCTCGATGGTCACGGCATCGCCCTCGTCGCGCAGCGCCGGGAAGCCGATGAGCGACTGCGAACCGCGCCGCACTTCCATCAGCTCGGGCAGCTCGCCGAAGGTCCAGCTCGTGTAGCGCTGGCCGGCGGGCAGCGTGGGTGCGACCTTCTCGGGCGCGGCGTTCTTCGCCGGGGCCTGACCCCCGTTCGCAGGCGTGGCCTTGGGCGCCGGCGACGCCTTCACGTTGAGCCCTGCGAGCGCCTGGAATGCACCGCGCGCCTGCGCGCCCAGCTCCGCCTTCAGCGCGCCGAGGTTGCGGCCCATGCCCAGCTGGCGGCCGTGTTCGTCGACGATGCGCAGGTTCATGAACAGGTGCGGCGCCAGCATGTCGAGCTTGAAGTCGGCGCGCTTCACGTCGATGCTCGTGAGGTCGCGCACGCGCTTGAGCAGCACGTCGGTGAGCGAGCCGGTGCCGAACAGTTCGGGCGCCGACAGCTCCTCCGCCAGCTTCGAGGCCGACTCGGGCAGCGGCACCAGCCGCGAGCGCGGGCGCTGCGGCAGGCTCTTGAGCAGCGCCTGAATCTTGTCCTTGAGCATGCCGGTCACCAGCCACTCGCAGCGCTCTTCGTTCACCTGGTTGAGCACGAACAGCGGCACGCTGACCGTGAGGCCGTCCTTCGCATCGCCCGGTTCGTGCAGGTAGCTCGCGGCGCAATCGACACCGCCCAGGCGCAGCGTGGGCGGGAACGACTGTGTCGTGATGCCGGCCGCCTGGTGGCGCATGAGCTCGTCGCGCGTGAGGTACAGCAGGCGCGGCTGGTCTTTCGAGGCGTGGCGGTACCAGTTCTCGAAGGTGATGCCGCTGGCCACGTCGGCCGGCAGCTGCGCGTCGTAGAAGGCGAAGATCAGTTCGTCGTCGACCAGCACGTCCTGCCGGCGCGCCTTGTGCTCCAGGCCTTCGACCTCGCGCACCAGCTTGCGGTTGGCCGTGAGGAAGGGGAACTTGCTTTCCCATTGCCCGCCGACCAGCGCTTCGCGGATGAAGATCTCGCGCGCCGAGACCGGATCGACCTTGGTGAAATCGACACGCCGCCCGCTGTAGACCACAAGGCCGTACAGCGTCGCGCGCTCCAGCGCCGAGACCTGCGCGCCCTTCTTTTCCCAGTGCGGGTCGAGCAGCTGCTTCTTCAGCAGGTGCCCCGCCACCTGTTCGAGCCACTGCGGCTCGATGTTGGCGATGCCGCGCCCGAACAGGCGCGTGGTCTCGACCAGTTCGGCCGCGACGATCCAGCGGCCGGGCTTCTTCTTCAGATGCGCGCCGGGGTGCTTGTAGAACTTGATGCCGCGCGCGCCCAGGTAGGCCTCGTCGTCCTCGAGCTTCCAGCCCACGTTGCCCAGCAGGCCCGCGAGCATCGACAGGTGCAGCGGCTCATAGCCGGCCGGCGTGGCGTTGATGCGCCACTTGTGCTCGGTGACCACCGTGAGCAGCTGCGAATGGATGTCGCGCCATTCGCGCACACGGCGGATGTTGATGAAATTCTGGCGCAGCAGCTGCTCGTACTGGCGGTTGCTGAGCTTGTGCGTGTCACCGTGGCCGCCGCGCGCGTCGGCGATCCATTTCCACAGGCGCAGGTAGCCGCTGAACTCGCTCTTTTCGTCGTCGAACTTCGAGTGCGCCTGGTCGGCCTGCTGCTGCGCGTCCATCGGGCGGTCGCGCACGTCCTGCACGCTGAGCGCCGAGGCGATGATGAGCACTTCTTCGAGCGCGCCGCGCGTGCGGGCTTCGAGAATCATGCGGCCCACGCGCGGATCGAGCGGCAGCTTGGCCAGCTCGGCGCCGGTGGCCGTGAGCTCGTTGGCGTCGTCGACCGCGCCCAGCTCGTTCAGCAACTGGTAGCCGTCGGCGATGGCGCGCGGCGATGGCGCTTCGAGGAACGGGAAACGCGCCACGTCGCCCAGTCGCAGCGACTTCATGCGCAGGATCACGCCCGCGAGCGACGAACGCAAAATTTCCGGATCGGTGAAGCGCGGGCGGCCCGCAAAGTCCTTCTCGTCGTACAGGCGGATGCAGATGCCGTTCGCCACGCGACCGCATCGGCCCGCGCGCTGGTTGGCCGCGGCCTGGCTGATCGGCTCGACCAGCAGCTGCTCGACCTTGCTGCGGAAGCTGTAGCGCTTGACGCGCGCCGTGCCGGTGTCGATCACGTAGCGGATGCCCGGCACGGTGAGCGAAGTCTCGGCCACGTTGGTGGCCAGCACGATGCGCCGGCCGTGGTGGCTCTCGAAGATGCGGTCCTGCTCGGGGCCCGAGAGCCGCGCGAACAGCGGCAGCACCTCGGCATTGCGGAACAGCGGCTGGTGGCTGACGTAGCGGCGCAGGTGGTCGGCCGCCTCGCGGATTTCACGTTCGCCGGGCAGGAAGATCAGGATGTCGCCGGCGTTGTGCGGATCGCGCCAGAGTTCGTCGACCGCGTCGGCGATGGCGTCGTTCAGGTCGTGCTCGCGCGACTCCTCGAACGGCCGGTAGCGCTGCTCGACCGGGAAGGTGCGGCCCGACACCATGATCGTCGGCGCCGGCCCTTTGGCCGAAGCGAAGTGCTGCGCGAAGCGGTCGGCATCGATCGTGGCCGAGGTGACGATCACCTTCAGGTCGGGCCGGCGCGGAAGAATTTCGCGCAGGTAACCCAAGAGAAAGTCGATGTTCAGCGAGCGCTCGTGGGCCTCGTCGATGATGAGCGTGTCGTAGGCCTTGAGCAGCGGATCGGTCTGCGTCTCGGCCAGCAGGATGCCGTCGGTCATCAGCTTCACCGATGCGTCGCGGCTCAGGCGGTCCTGAAAGCGCACCTTGAAGCCGACCACGTCGCCCAGTGGCGTCTTCAGCTCTTCGGCGATGCGCTTGGCGACCGAGCTGGCGGCGATGCGTCGCGGCTGCGTGTGGCCGATGAGGCGGCCCTTGCCGGGCTCCGCATTGAGCTTGCCGCGCCCGAGCGCCAGCGCGATCTTCGGCAGCTGCGTGGTCTTGCCCGAGCCCGTTTCGCCGCAGACGATCACGACCTGGTGCGCCGCAATGGCGGCCATGATCTCCTCGCGCCGGCCGGAGACCGGGAGCGATTCGGGAAACTCGATGCGCAGGGGGGCGGGAGGTGTGAGGGTCGTCAAGGCAAGGCAGTCGTCGGTCGTTGCGCGCGGCGGCAGGCGGGCAAACCGCCAATTATCGCGGGGCCCCGGCGCTGTTGCATGGCATCCACAGCGAGGCCGCATGCAGCAGGTGGCGCAGAAAATTTCGTAAAGACTCTTTACTCTACCGCATGCCGCCGCTACGATCGCGGCCATGACCTCCTTCCTTGCCCCCCTTTCGATGCGCATCCGCTGCGCAAGCCGCGTCCTTGCACGCGGCGGGGTCAAGGCGACCCGCCCGGCCTGACGAAGCCCGCGCGCCGGCTTCAGCTTCCTTCGCGGAACTGAACGCCCTGTGCTCGCGCTTCACGGACTGAAGCGCGCCAGCCTGACCCGCACAGCGCCTGCACCACCGCCCTCCCCGCATCTCGCGAGGACCAGCGGCCGCATTCCTGTTTCCGTGTCCCGAATCATTCGAAGAAAAAGAACCTCATGTCGCAACAAGACATTTCCCGCGACCTGCACACCACGCTGGCCGAGCGCACGCGCCACCTGCAGGCCATTGCCCATTCGCTGAAGGCCGAGCTGTTCGGCATCGACGAGATCATCGATCGCGTGATCGATTCGCTGCGCGCCTGGTACGTGCTGCCGCAGCTCATCAGCCGCCCAGTCGTCATCTGCCTGTGGGGCCTGACCGGCACCGGCAAGACGCAGCTCGTGCGGCGCCTGGCGCAGCACCTGGGCTTCTACGACCGCTTCATCGAAGTGCAGATGGACGGCTTCAGCCACGGTTCGGGCCACCGCACCGCCGGCTCCATCTCGGCCATGCTGGCCGAGTCGGGCATCGCCGAGGGCGCGCCCGGCATCCTCGTGCTCGACGAGTTCCAGCGCTTTCGCACCGTGGATGCCAACGGCAAGGAAGCGCGCGTGGAGCGCTACCAGGACGTGTGGGCGCTGCTCTCGGACGGCCGCCTGCCGCCGTCGCTGTCGGTGCTCAGCGAGATCGAGTCGTCGCTGGCCTGGGCCGAGTACGACCAGGACCGCCGCACCGATGACGACGATGAAGACGAAGAGGACGACGGCGCCAAGGCTGGCAAGACCAAGCGCAAGCGCCGCCTGCAGCTCTCGCCCTGGGAAGCGCAGGAGTTCAAGCGCTGCCTGAAGCTGCGCGAGTCGCTGCTCGAAATCATGACCTGGAAGCCCGACGAAATCCAGGCGCGGCTGCGCGCCTTCCGCGCCTCGCAGGACAACTGGGAGACCGACTACTCCAAGCTGCTGGTCTTCGTCTCGGGCAACCTCGACGAGATGTACGCCGAGACCGCCAAGCGGGTGGAAGACTGCGACACCGACGCCGACATCTTCCACGCGCTGACGAAGAAGCTCTCGCTCATCGACGTGAAGAAGGCGCTGGCCGAACGCTTCAAGCCCGAGCAGGTCGCGCGGCTGGGCAACAACCACGTGATCTACCCCTCGTTCAGCCGCGCCACCTACGTGCGCCTGATCCTGTCGATCTGCGACCGCTACGTGAGCGAGATCCAGGAAAGCTCGGGCGTGCGCTTCGTGCTCGACGCGAGCGTGTACGAGCAGATCTACGCCAACGCCGTGTTCCCGGCGCAGGGCACGCGGCCGCTGTTCTCGTCGATCCACGCGATCCTGAGCGCGACGCTGGTCAATGCCGCGCTGTGGGCGCTCGAACAGGGCGCGCACGGCAGCGAGCCCGTGTGGCTGATGCTCGACCCCGGCGAGGTCACGCCCGGCGGCCCGCGCCTGGTCGCGCGCTTCCGGCTGGCGCGGCGCGAGTTCCCGGTGGCGCTGGAGCTGAACCGGCTCAAGCAGCGCGCCAACGCCGACTTCCGTGCGCTGCTCGCGGTGCACGAGGCCGGCCATGGCCTGGTGTACGCCCTGCTCTTCGGCCGCGCGCCGCAGGAGATCCGCATCAACGTGGCCTCCTTCGAGGGTGGCTACAACAGCTACGTGAAGCGCAAGGCCTGGTCCAAGCGCAACCTGCTGGACAGCGTCTGCGTGAGCCTGGCCGGCCGCGCGGCCGAGCGGCTGGTGTTCGGCGAATCGGGCTGCACCACCGGCGCCGAGCGCGACCTGATGCAGGCGACCGCCACGGCAGCGCGCCACGTGCGCCACCTGGGCTTCGGCACCCGCTGGAGCCGAACCGACGTGACGACCGATGCGAACGACAACCTGAACACCGACGTGGCCGCCACCAACCGCGAGATCGAGGCCATCCTGGCGCGCGAACACACCCGCGCGCTGGGCCTGCTCGAAGCGCACGCCACCGCCTTCATGGCGGTGGTCGATGCGCTGATGGCGCACGGTTCGATCGCGCCGGACGAGCTCGCCGGACTGCTCGGCCTGCCGCTGGCACCGGCCGCGCCGGCGGGTGCGGCCGAGGCGGCGGTCGAGCCGCTGGACGCCTACGCCGACCAGCTCGAGGCCTTCAAGGCCCGCGGCACGCCCGCCGCGGCCGGGGCCGGCCGGCTGCTGCGCGCCCTGGCATGACGCGCTGCACCAAAACCTTGCCAAGAATGCACAATCACGCCCCATGTCCACCGTCTTCAATTTCACCTTCGTGCCCTGGTTCCGCTCGGTCGCGCCCTACATCCACACGCACCGCGGCAAGACCTTCGTGGTCGCGCTGGCGGGTGAGGCCATCGCGGCGGGCAAGCTGCAGAACATCGCGCAGGACCTGGCCCTGATCCAGAGCATGGGCGTCAAGATCGTGCTGGTGCACGGCTTCCGCCCGCAGGTCAACGAGCAGTTGGCAGCCAAGGGCCACGAGGCGAAGTACTCGCACGGCATCCGCATCACCGACGCCGTGGCGCTCGACTCGGCGCAGGAAGCCGCGGGCCAGCTGCGCTACGAGATCGAAGCCGCCTTCAGCCAGGGCCTGCCCAACACGCCCATGGCCGGCTCGACGGTGCGCGTGATCTCGGGCAACTTCATCACCGCGCGCCCCGTGGGCGTAGTCGACGGGGTGGACTTCAAGCATTCGGGCCTGGTGCGCAAGGTGGACGCGGCCGGCATCCGCCGCACGCTCGACTTCGGCGCGATGGTGCTCATGTCGCCCTTCGGCTTCTCGCCGACCGGCGAGGCCTTCAACCTCACGATGGAAGAAGTGGCGACCAGCGTGGCCATCTCGATCCAGGCCGACAAGCTGATCTTCCTGACCGAAGTGCCGGGCATCCGCGTGGACAGCGAACTGCCCGAGAGCGAAGACAACCCGATCGACACCGAACTGCCGCTGGCCGCCGCCGAGAAGCTGCTGGCCTCGCTGCCGCCCGCGCAGAAGCCGACCGACACCGCCTTCTACCTGCAGCACTGCGTGAAGGCCTGCAAGGGCGGCGTGGAGCGCAACCACATCCTGCCGTTCGCGCTCGACGGCTCGCTGCTGCTCGAGATCTACGTGCACGACGGCGTCGGCACCATGGTCATCGACGAAAAGCTCGAGAGCCTGCGCGAAGCCACGGTGGACGACATCGGCGGCATCCTGCAGCTCATCGAGCCCTTCGAGCGCGACGGGACGCTGGTCAAGCGCGACCGCACCGAGATCGAGCGCGACGTGGGCCACTACACGGTCATCGAGCACGACGGCGTGATCTTCGGCTGCGCGGCGCTGTACCCGTACCCCGAGGCGAAAACCGCCGAGATGGCCGCGCTCACGGTGTCGCCGCAGTCGCAGTCGCAGGGCGACGGCGAACGCATCCTCAAGCGCATCGAGCACCGCGCCAAGGCCATGGGCCTGGAAAGCATCTTCGTGCTCACCACCGTCACGATGCATTGGTTCCTCAAGCGCGGCTTCCAGCAGGTCAACCCCGACTGGCTGCCCGAGGCGCGCAAGCGCAAGTACAACTGGGACCGCAAGAGCCAGGTGCTGGTCAAGAAGATCTGAAGAAGAAACCCATCCGAAGAAAGACGCCCCGATGACGCTCGCCACCGCCCTGCTGTTCGCCATCGTGGCCTTCGCCGCCATCGCCACGCCCGGCCCCACCGTGCTGCTGGCCCTGAGCAACGGCTCGCGCCACGGCGTGCGGCGGGCGCTGCCGGGCATGCTCGGCGCGGTGCTGTCCGACTTCGTGCTGGTCGGCGCCGTGGCGCTGGGCCTGGGCGCGCTGCTCGCGGCTTCGGAGTTCTGGTTCTCGATGCTGAAGTGGGTGGGCGCGGTCTACCTGGCCTGGCTCGGGCTGCGCATGCTGCGCTCCCAGGGCGGTTTCCAGCTGCCGAGCGCGGACGCCGCGGCCACCGTCACGGCGGTCGAAAGCCGGCGCATCTTCTTCAAGTCGTTCCTGGTGGCGGTGACCAACCCCAAGGGCTACATCTTCTGCTCGGCGCTGCTGCCGCAGTTCATCGACCCGGCCGCCGCGCAGGCGCCGCAGTACCTGATCATTGCGCTGATCTTCGCGGGGCTGGACATGGCGGTGATGCTGGCCTACGCCTTCGTCGGCGCCCGCGCGATCCGGCTGCTCACGGTGTCGGCCACGCGCTGGATCGACCGCGCCTGCGGCGGCATGCTGCTGGCGCTGGCAGGCTCGCTCGCTTTCTACCGGCGCAGCGCGGCCACCGCCGTCTGACCCATCCCGCCCCTCGACCGCTGTCCTCAGGCAGCGGCGCTCCTCCCCACGATGTTTTTTCCGGCAAGCCGCCGTCCCGCGGCCTGCCCGTGCTGTTTTTTTCAATGGAGGAAATGAAAGAATGAAGAACTACCAAGCCCTGCTGGGTGCCACCCTGGTCGCCGTGTCGGCGCTCGTCGCGGGCTGCGGCGACAAGGCGGACAAGACCGCCCCACCCGCTTCCGCGGAAGCCAAGCCCGCCGCCCAGGCCGGCAACGACCAGCAGCAACTCGTCGAGAAGTACAACCTCTACGTCGACGTCTCGAACAACCTGCGCACCTCGTTCCAGGAAGCCCGCGAGAGCTACGTGACCGGCCAGGTGCCGCTGCTGCAGGCCAAGGCGCCGCTCACCAGCCTGCGCATCCAGAACGACATTCTGGTCGACCGCTCAGCCAAGAAGCTCGATGCCGCCGCCGCCATCGCCGCGCCGCTGCCCGAGATCGACGAATCGGCCAAGGCCTTCTCGGCCGCGCTCAAGGTGCTGTCGCCCCTGAGCCGCGAGCTGAACGACTACGCCAATTCCAAGGGTTACCTCGCCGACAACGGCGACAAGGCCCGCCAGATGAGCGCCGACTACCTGGCCGCGCTCACCACCGTCGCGCAGGCCGAAGCGGCCTTCGACAAGGGCCTGAGCGCCCGCGACCGGGCGCTCACCAAGGAAGCCTTCGAGAAGGCGCCCAAGGACACCGCCGCTTACTACCGCGCCGGCCTGATCTACCACGGCAAGCTCAACCACGCCGACGCCATGGCGCTGTTCGCCGCGCCCAACGACCCGCAGGCGCTGGCCGCCTTCGAGGCCTCGCTGGCGCTGGTGGCCGACTCGGCCGCAGGCTGGAGCAAGAAAACCAGCGAGCAGTCGACCCAGAACGGCAAGAGCTGCAGCGGTGGCATGCTGCAGATCAACGAGTTCATCGGCCAGTCGCGCTCGGTGATCAAGGACGCCAAGGACGGCGTGTTCAAGCGCAAGGAAACCGGTGCGATGGCCCGCATGGGCCGCTCGGCCATCGTCGACGCGGCCAACCGCTACAACCAGAATTTCGCCAACATGATCGGCCAGTTCAACCGCCCGCTTTGCTGAGCGGGCCAAGGGGCGCGGGGCGTGCGGGCCACCCGGCCCGTCGCCGATAATCCGGGGCATGAATCCCTTGCTTGCCAAATTGCAGCCGTACCCGTTCGAGCGGCTGAAGCAGCTGTTCGCGGGCGTCACGCCCGCCCCCGAATTCGCCCCCATCAGCCTGGGCATCGGCGAGCCCAAGCACGCCACGCCGGCCTTCATCAAGGACGCCCTGAGCGCCGGCCTCGGCGCCCTTGCCGCCTACCCGGCCACCGCCGGCGAGCTGAAACTGCGCACCGCCTTCACCCATTGGCTGCATCGCCGCTACAGCCTGACGCTCGACCCGGCCACCCAGGTGCTGCCGGTCAACGGCTCGCGCGAGGCGCTGTTCTCGCTCGCCCAGACCGTGGTCGACGCCAGCGCCCAGCCGAAGCCGGTGGTGATGTCGCCCAACCCGTTCTATCAAATCTACGAGGGCGCGGCCCTGCTCTCGGGCGCCGAGCCGTACTACGTGCCCAGCGTGCCCGCGCGCAACTTCGCCGTCGACTGGGACAGCGTGCCCGACGACGTCTGGGCCCGCACCCAGCTCGTGTTCGTCTGCTCGCCGGGCAATCCGACGGGCGCGGTGATGTCTCTGGACGAGTGGAAGAAGCTCTTCGCGCTGTCCGACCGCCACGGCTTCGTGATCGCCGCCGACGAGTGCTACAGCGAGATCTACTTCCGCGACGAGCCCCCGCTGAGCGGCCTCGAAGCCTCGATGAAGCTCGGCCGCCCCGACTTCAAGAACCTGATCGCGCTCACCTCGCTGTCCAAGCGCAGCAACGTGCCCGGCCTGCGCAGCGGCTTCGTGGCCGGCGACGCGGCGCTCATCAAGGGTTTTTTGCTCTACCGCACCTACCACGGCAGCGCCATGAGCGGCGCCGTGGCCGCCGCCAGCATCGCGGCCTGGGGCGACGAGTCGCACGTGGTCGACAACCGCGCCCAGTACCGCGCCAAGTTCGCCGCCGTCACGCCGCTGCTCGAACCCGTGCTCGACGTGCGCCTGCCCGACGCCAGCTTCTACCTCTGGGCCGGCGTGCCCGAAGTGTGGGCTGGCGACGACGAAGCCTTCGCCCGCGCGCTCTACGCTCAATACAATGTCACGGTTCTGCCGGGGAGCTATCTGGCGCGCGACACCGACCACAGCGCCAACCCGGGCCGCGGTCGCATCCGCATGGCGCTGGTGGCCGAAACGGCCGAGTGCGTCGAGGCCGCCCAGCGCATCGTCCGTTTCGTCAAAGACGGCCGCCGCTGACCCCCTGTCGCCCCGCTTCCCTGCCCCTTTTTCACCCGAGACTCTCTCCATGACACAGCAACTGCAACAAATCATCGACGCCGCGTGGGAAGACCGCGCCAACATCTCGATCAACGCCGCTCCCGCCGAAGTGCGCGATGCCGTCGAGCACGTGATCACCGAGCTGAACAACGGCAAGCTGCGCGTCGCCACCCGCCAGGGCGTGGGCCAGTGGACCGTGCACCAGTGGATCAAGAAGGCCGTGCTGCTGTCGTTCCGCCTGAAGGACAACGAACAGATCCAGGCCGGCTCGCTGGGCTTCTACGACAAGGTGCCGACCAAGTTCTCGCACCTGTCGGCCGCCGAGCTGAAGGAATCGGGCGTGCGCATCGTGCCGCCGGCCGTGGCCCGCCGCGGCAGCTTCATCGCCAAGGGCGCGATCCTGATGCCCTCGTACGTGAACATCGGCGCCTACGTGGGCGAAGGCTCCATGGTCGACACCTGGGCCACCGTTGGTTCGTGCGCGCAGGTCGGTGCCAACGTGCACCTGTCGGGCGGCGTGGGCCTGGGCGGCGTGCTCGAGCCGCTGCAAGCCAACCCGACCATCATCGAAGACAACTGCTTCATCGGCGCGCGCTCCGAAGTCGTCGAAGGCGTGATCGTCGAAGAGAACTCGGTGCTGGGCATGGGCGTGTACCTGGGCCAGAGCACCCCGATCTTCAACCGCGACACCGGCGAGATCTCGTACGGCCGCGTGCCCGCCGGCAGCGTGGTCATCAGCGGCAGCCTGCCCAAGAAGACCAAGTCGGGCCAGGACTACAGCACCTACGCCGCAGTCATCGTCAAGACGGTCGACGCGCAAACGCGTTCGAAGACCAGCCTGAACGACCTGCTGCGCGACTAAAACGCACCCACCACCGGCCGCCTGCTTCAACGCGCGCGGCCGGTTCGCTTCTTCCCTGAGAAAAAAACAGCACCGAGGAGAGAGACCGATGAACATGATGGAACGGATTCTTCGTTTGATGGCCGAGCGCAAGGCCTCCGACATCTACCTCTCGGCCCACTCCCCGGTGATGATCCGCATCAACGGCAACTGCCTGCCCATCAATGCGCAGGTGCTGCCGCCGACGGCGCCGCTGGCGCTGCTGTCGGAAGTGGTGCCCGAAGCCCGCATCCAGGAACTGGAAAACACGGGCGAACTCAACATGGCCGTCGCCCTCGAAGGCGCCGGCAACTACCGCATCAGCGCCATGCGCCAGCGCGGCAGCTACGCCGTGGTGGTGCGGCACATCGCCTCGGTCATCCCCAGCTTCGACGACCTGAACCTGCCCGACATCCTGAAGTCGCTCATCATGGAAAAGCGCGGGCTGATCCTGATGGTGGGCGCCACCGGCGCGGGCAAGACGACCACGCTGGCCTCGATGCTCGACTACCGCAACGAGCACGCCAGCGGCCACATCCTCACGGTCGAAGAGCCGATCGAGTTCACCTACACCAACAAGAAATCGCTGGTGAACCAGCGCGACGTGGGCAGCGACACCACCTCGCTGCAGGTGGCCCTGAAGAACGCGCTGCGCCAGGCGCCCGACGTGATCCAGATCGGCGAAATCCGCGACCGCGACACCATGACGGCCGCCATTGCCTACGCGCAGTCGGGCCACCTGTGCGTGGCCACGCTGCACGCCAACAACAGCTACCGCGCGCTGAACCGCATCCTGAGCTTCTTCCCGGTCGAGGTGCGCCCCACCCTGCTGGGCGACCTGGGCTCGGCGCTGCGCGCCGTGGTGTCGCAGCGCCTGCTGCGCACGCCGGCCGGCGGGCGTGTGCCCGCGCTCGAAGTGATGCTGAACACCGCGCTGGTGGCCGACCTGATCGAAAAGGGCGACTTCTCCGGCGTCAAGGAAGCCATGGAGCAGTCGATGGCCGAAGGCTCGCAGACCTTCGAGGAAGACATCGCCCGCCTCATCACCGAGGAACGCGTGACCCGCGAAGAAGGCCTGGCCAACGCCGACTCGCCCACCAACCTGATGTGGCGCCTGCAGAACCGCGACGCGCCCAAGAAGCAGGCCGAGGATCGCGACCTGACCGACCAGCTCGACGAACCCACCTTCACCGACATCACGCTAGACGTGAAGTTCTGACCGCCCCCTAATCCCGCTCCCTCGATGTCCCGTACGCTCCAGCTCGCCGAACAACTGATCTCGCGCCCTTCCGTCACCCCCGACGACGCGGGTTGCCAACAGATCCTGGGCGAACGCCTCGCCGCGCTGGGCTTCACGCTGGAAACCATCGAGAGCGGCCCGGCCGATTTCCGGGTCACCAACCTCTGGGCCGTGCGCCGCCCCACCAACGGCAAGGCGACCAAGACGCTGGTCTTCGCCGGCCACACCGACGTGGTGCCCACCGGCCCGCTCGACCAGTGGAGCAGCCACCCGTTCACGCCCACGCACCGCGACGGCAAGCTCTATGGCCGCGGCGCCTGCGACATGAAGACCTCGGTCGCGGCCTTCGTGACCTCCATCGAAGAATTCCTGCAGGGCGAGCCCGACCCGGCGCTCACACTGGCCCTGCTGCTGACCAGCGACGAGGAAGGCCCCGGCGTCGACGGCACCGTGATCGTCTGCAACGCGCTGGCCGCACGCGGTGAAACCATCGACTACTGCATCGTCGGCGAGCCCACCTCGGTCGCGCGCTGCGGCGACATGATCAAGAACGGCCGCCGCGGCACCATGAGCGGCAAGCTCACGGTGAACGGCGTGCAGGGCCACATCGCCTACCCGCACCTGGCGAAGAACCCGGTGCACGCGGTGGCGCCCGCGCTGGCCGAACTCGTGGCGATCAACGCCGCCGGTGGCTGGGACGCGCAAAGCAACCCCTACTTCCAGCCCACCAGCTGGCAGATCAGCAATTTCCATGCGGGCACCGGCGCGAGCAACGTCATTCCGGGCAGCGCGGTGATCGACTTCAACTTCCGCTTCTCGACCGAGTCCACGCCCGAATCGCTGCAACAGCGCGTGCATGCCGTGCTCGACGCGCACGGCGTCGACTGCACACTGGCCTGGACCGTCGGCGGCCTGCCCTTCCTGACCACGCCGGGCGAGCTCGTCACGGCCGTGCAGGCGGCGATCCGCGAAGAAACCGGCCTGGACACCGAGCTGTCGACCAGCGGCGGCACCAGCGACGCGCGCTTCATCGCCAAGATCTGCAAGCAGGTGGTCGAGTGCGGCCCTGTGAACGCCAGCATCCACAAGATCGACGAGCACATCGAGGTGGCCGAGATCGAGACGCTGAAGAACATCTACCTGCGCACGCTGCGCGGGCTCGACGCGGCGCTTGCGCAAGGCGCGCGATGAGCACGGTCATCGAACTGATCGAAGCCGGCGCCAGGCGGCTCGAAGACGCCGGTGTGGCCTTCGGCCACGGCACCGCCAACGCCTTCGACGAAGCCGCCTGGCTCGTGCTGTGGCGCCTGAAGCAGCCGCTGGACGACATCGACGCCGTGGCCGACACCCCCGTGTCGCCGGCCGACGCTGCCAAGGTGGCCGCGCTCATCGACGAGCGCATCGCCACGCGCAAACCCGCCGCCTACCTCACGAAAGAAGCATGGCTGCAAGGCGTGCCCTTCTACGTGGACGAGCGCGCCATCGTGCCGCGCAGCTTCATTGCCGAGCTCATCGCCGACGGCAGCATCGACTACTGGCTGGGCGAGCACACGCAGCGCGTGCTCGACCTGTGCACCGGCAACGGCAGCCTCGCGGTGCTCGCGGCGCTCACCTACCCGGATGTGACGGTGGACGCGGCCGACCTGTCGGTGCAAGCGCTCGAAGTGGCCGCCATCAACGTCACGCGCCATGCACTCGACGCCCGCGTCAAGTTGATCGAATCGGACGGCCTGAAGAGCGTGCCCGGTACGTACGACCTCGTGCTGTGCAACCCGCCCTACGTGAACAGCGCCAGCATGGCTGCGCTGCCTGCCGAATACCGCGCCGAGCCCGAACTGGCGCTGGCCGGCGGCACCGACGGCATGGATTTCGTGCGGCAACTGTTCGCCGACGCGCCCGCCCGCATGAGCGAGCAGGCCGTGCTGGTGCTGGAGATCGGCAACGAGCGCGACTACTTCGAGGCCGCGTTTCCGCAGCTCGAGGTGGTCTGGCTCGAAACCTCGGCCGGCGAAGACCAGGTGCTGCTGGTCACCCGGACGGCGCTGCTGGCCGGCGCCGGCGTGCGTTAGCGACGCCCGCCGCCCCCGCTTCACCGCCTTGAACGCAGCCTCCGGGCTGCGCCCCTTTTCATCGGGCGATGTCCGCCTTTGCCCCTTCGCGCCGGCTCGCTGAAGGTCGGACGGGATAATCCCCCCTACGGTTCCTATTTCATGATTACTCTCAAAAACGTCATTCTTCGCCGCAGCGCCAAGAAACTGCTGGACGGCGCCACCGTCAATCTCAACCCCGGCGAAAAGGTCGGCCTGGTGGGACGCAACGGCGCCGGCAAGTCGTCGCTGTTCGCGCTGTTCAACGGCACGCTGCACGAAGACGGCGGCGACTTCTACATTCCCAAACAGTGGCGCATGGCCCAGGTCGCGCAGGACATGCCCGAGACCGAGGAGTCGGCCACCGACTTCGTGGTCGGCGGCGACACCCGCCTGACCGAGCTGCGCGCCACGCTGGCCGCCATCGAGGCCGCCTACGCCGAGAACCCCGACGATGCCGACATCGGCATGGAACTGGCCCACGCTTACACCGACCTGGCCGATGCCGGCGAGCACGACGCCGTGCCGCGCGCGCAGGCGCTGGTGCTGGGCCTGGGCTTCAAGTCGCACGAGCTCGACGAGCCCGTCAACAGCTTCTCGGGCGGCTGGCGCATGCGCCTGCAGCTGGCCCGCGCGCTGATGTGCCCGAGCGACCTGCTGCTGCTCGACGAGCCGACCAACCACCTGGACCTGGACGCCCTGGTGTGGCTCGAAGCCTGGCTGCAGAAGTACCCCGGCACCATGATCGTCATCAGCCACGACCGCGAGTTTCTCGACGCCGTGACCGACGTCACCCTGCACATCGCCAACGCCCAGCTCACGCGCTACGGCGGCAACTACAGCAAGTTCGAGGACATGCGCGCGCTGCAGATGGAGCAGCAGCAGGTGGCCTTCAGCAAGCAGCAGGACAAGATCGCCCACCTGCAGAAGTTCATCGACCGCTTCAAGGCCAAGGCCAGCAAGGCCAAGCAGGCGCAAAGCCGCGTCAAGGCGCTGGAGCGCATGGAAAAGGTGGCGCCGCTCCTGGCCGAGGCCGACTTCACCTTCGAGTTCAAGGAGCCGGGCAACATCCCGAACCCGATGCTCTCGATCGACAACGCCAGCTTCGGCTACGAGGTCGAGGGCGAAGCGCCCAAGACCATCCTGCGCGGCGTGAGCCGCTCGGTGCTGGCGGGCCAGCGCATCGGCATCCTGGGCGCCAACGGCCAGGGCAAGTCGACGCTGGTGAAGACCATCGCGCGCGAAATGGGCGCGCTGGCCGGCCAGGTCACCGAAGGCAAGGGCCTGAACATCGGCTACTTCGCGCAGCAGGAACTCGACGTGCTGCGCCCGCAGGACAACCCGCTGGAGCACATGGTGCGCATGGCGCGCGAGCTGGGCAGCAATGCCAAGGAAGCCACTGGCGAGCAGGCCCTGCGCGGCTTCCTGGGCAGCTTCAACTTCAGCGGCGACATGGTCAAGCAGCCCGTGGGCACCATGAGCGGCGGCGAAAAAGCCCGCCTCGTGCTCGCGATGATGGTCTGGCAGCGCCCCAACCTGTTGCTGCTGGACGAGCCCACCAACCACCTGGACCTGGCCACCCGCGAGGCCCTGGCCGTGGCGCTCAACGAGTTCGAAGGCACGCTGATGCTGGTGAGCCACGACCGTGCGCTGCTGCGCTCGGTGTGCGACGAGTTCTGGCTCGTGGGCCGCGGCGTCGTCACCGACTTCGACGGCGACCTGGACGACTACCAGCGCTACCTGCTCGACGAATCCAAGCGCCTGCGCGAAGAGGCCAAGGTGGCCGTGCGCGAGGCGGACGCCGTGGCGGCGGCTGCTGCGGCCGCCGCAGCTGCCGCGCCAGTGAAGAGCAGCAACACCCCCGAGCAGCGCAAGCAGGACGCCCAGGAGCGCCAGCAGCGCAGCGAGCAGGCCAAGCCGCTGAAGAAGGAGATCGCCAAGATCGACGAGCGCATGGCCGCGGCAAGCACCGAGCGCAGCACGCTCGAAGCCCGGCTGGCAGAACCGCTGCCGCCCGCCGAGATCGCCGATGCCGGCAAGCGGCTGAAGGCGCTCAACGACGAGATCGCGCAGCTCGAAGAGCGCTGGCTGGCGCTGTCCGACCAGCTCGAAGCGCTGGCGGCATAACCCCTGCCGCCCGCACGGCCCGGCCGGTCTCCACCGGCGCGGCCGGGTAGCATGGCACGCTCAGGGAACCCGCCAAGGAGCCACGCTGCATGCCTTCTTCGATCGAACTCGCCCGGGGCGATGAAAAACTCATTGCGGCCATCCACCGCAGCCGACGCCTGATCGGCCGCAAGGCCCTCATGGCCGCCGCCGCCAGCGCCGTGCCGCTGCCCGGCGTCGACTGGATGGCCGACGCGGCGCTGCTGTCGCGCCTGGTGCCGCAGATCAGCGCCGAGTTCGGCCTCTCGGTCACCCAGGTCGAAAAGCTCGCGCCGCACCAGCGCGAGCGCATCCAGAAGGCCGCGACCACGCTGGGCGCCCTGCTTGTGGGGCGGCTTGTCACGCGCGAGCTGCTGATGAAGCTGGCCCGGCACGCCGGCATCCGCCTCACCGCCAAGCAGGCCACCAAGTACGTGCCCATCGCCGGGCAGGTCGTGTCGGCCGCGCTCGGCTATGCCGCGCTGCGCGCGCTGGGCGAACAGCACATCAAGGACTGCGTGCGCGTGAGCACCACGCTGGCCCTGACGCCGCCCGAGCCCGCCGAACGGCTCAAGCCGGCCTGATCCGGCCACTTCCGGCTCAGTGGCCGGCTCAGTCGCCGGCTGGCGGCGGTCCGTAGTGCGGGGCCGGCCGCAGCGCCTCTTCCTTCATGCGCTGCTCGTAGGCGGCCAGCAGCGCGACGTAGTGGCGCGACATCACGTCGCTCACCCGCCCCAGCCCGATCTTGCTGACCGTGGGCTGCGGAATGCCCGTGCGTTCCTGGATCTGCTTTTGCGTCAATCCGAGCGCTCGCAGCGCCTGCACCAATTCGCGTGGCTTCATATCGATCCTCCCTTTTTTTCCTATTTTAGAGTCCAATACGAATATTCATCTGCGCTTGAATCTCCACCCCATGGAGACTATTGCTTCACGTGCCCTGGCCGCACGCAAATTCGCCAAGATGACGCAGAAGCAGGCCGAGGCCGCTTCGGGCGTCAAGCAGTCGAGCATCTCGAAGATCGAGCGTGGCGACACCAGCCGGTCGATGAGCGTGCTCGCCTTGGCACGCGCCTACCGCGCCGACCCCAACTGGCTCGACACCGGCGACGGCCCCGCCCCGTGGGACGAGGTGCAGATCCGCCTGGCACGCGACAACGCCCACGAGCCGCCCGGCCCCTACCGCGTCACCCGCATCGCGCCCGTCGGCCCGGCCTTCGCGCCGCAGACGCCCGGCACCGTGCCGCTGATCTCGTGGGAGCAGGCCGGCGAATGGCGCGGCGCCGAATCGCCGCCCCGGCCCACGCTGGCCGAACGCTGGATTCCCTGCATCGCGCACCACAGCGCCGGCACCTACGCGCTGCGCGTGCGCGGCGACAGCATGACCTCGCCGCACGGGCACCTGAAGAGCTACCCGGCCGGATCGATCGTCTTCGTCGACCCGCAGCACACCACGCCCGACGACGGCGAGCGCGTGGTCGCCAAGCTCGACGACGACATCCGTGGCGAAGTCACCTTCAAGGTCTACAAGGAAGACGCGGGCCGCCGCTGGCTGCTGCCGCTGAACCCCGCGCACGAGGCGGTGCGCGTGCCCTTCACCGTGCTGGGCACCGTGATCGGCAAGTGGGAAGACGAAGACTGAAGGCCCAAAGGGCCTCTTTTCGCGAGGTCAGGTTGCGTACAGATTCGCCGGGCACAGTGAGGTTTCTCCCGGTGGCTTGCACCTCTGATCCTCCCTCCTCCAGCAAGTCACCTTCCAGCCCGCCCTCGTGCGGGCTGTTTTTTTGCCTGCACCGCTGCGCGCCGGGCGGCGGCTTTTGAAGGGGTCGATTCATTCTGGTATATAATTCGCGGTTGCCCGAAACGATCGGGCATTTGCCTGGCCAGGCAAGCTGAATCTCATACCAGCGCGTCGAAGTCATAGCGACGAGAAAAACAACAATGACTTCCGCAAACGAATCTTTGCCGTAGCGTGGACCGCGTAAGAGTTCACGACCAACTTCCGAACAAAGCCCTCCTCGTGAGGGCTTTGTCATTTCCGGCCTGCTAACGGCCCAAGGCGTTTGCCTGCCGTCAGCCCCTCTTTTTTCCTACACGGTGTAACGGAATGCGGCCTACGCGGTTCCACCCGGGCGCAAGAGACGATTCGTTCACTGTCAGCACAGGGAACAAAGGGAACGACATGAGCCTCAGGGACATCCGCGAACGCTACGGCGTGAGCTTCGAAAGAGGAACCCGCGTCATCTGCGGCGGCCGCCTCGGCACCGTCGCCGGCGCGAGCAACTCGCACATCCGCATCAAGTTCGACGGGCGCCAGATCAGCAGCCCGTGCGATCCGCTGGAGGTCCAGCCGTGCCATGAGGGCGCCACGGGCTCCACCGGCCTCGCGGACCTCACGCCGCAAGCCAGCGCGCAGGACTGGCACGCCCCGGCCTGAGGCCAATACCCGGCCCAGAGCGCGCGCGCTGAGCAGCGCGCGCCCACTGGGCCTTGGCTGTTTTTGACGCAGGGTTGGCATCGCGGCCCCGGGGTGCACGTGCCATGATTTTGGCCAGTCCCTTCGGGCCCCCTCCTCTTCGTCAAAGGCCAACGATGCGCATCCTCGCCCTGCTCTTTCCCCGCTTCACCGCCATCGACCTGATCGGCCCGGCCAATTGCTGGGGGTTGATTCCCGGCGTGCAGTTCCAGTTTGCCGCCGCGCAGGCGGGTGCACTGCCCATGGACTTCGGCGGACCGCACGCGGACATCGTGGCCACGCACGACTTCAAGACATGCTGGCAGGACCCCGATGTGCTGCTCGTGCCGGGCGGCGGCAGGCCCGCATTCGAGGCACTCGACAACGACGCCTACCTCGACGCAGTCGCGCACATCGGCGCCCGGGCGGGCTGGGTGACCAGCGTCTGCAACGGCTCGCTGCTGCTGGGCGCGGCCGGGTTGCTCAAGGGCTACAAGGCGGCCTGCTACTGGTACTCGCGCGACTACCTCGAACTGTTCGACGCCCAGCCGGTGAACGAGCGCATCGTCATCGACCGCAACCGAGCCACGGGCGGCGGCATGACGGCCGGCGTGGACTTCGGCCTGCACATGATCGGCCAGTGGGCTGGTGCACCCAACGGCGCGCTGACGGAGCTGTTGATGGAATACGCACCCCAACCGCCCTTCGGTTCGGGCCGACCCGAGATCGCTTCGCAGGAGACGCTGGCGACGGCACGCGGCATCCTGCAAGGAGAAATGCCCAATGACCTCGTGGCGCAGGCGGCTCGCCGGCGCGGCTTTGCCTAGGGCCTGTTCACCCTATTTCTGGCGTCGCGAAGGTCTGCCAAGGCGGGCCAATCAAGGCGCGCTCCTTGCGTGTGCATGCGCACACGCAAGGAGCGCAACGCCGAGTGGCCCGCCGTGGCAGACCTTCCCTTCGGGTTGGCTGGCAAAGGGGCCGTCTGCGGCGTTGCCCGCGCTTGCAAGGCTTCAGCCTTGCTGCGCACGGGCGCCTTGCAGCCAGCCCCTTTGCCAGCCAACGCGACGCCAGAAATAGGGTGAACAGGCCCTAGTTGAGCGCAGCGGCGGTTCCGACAGCTTCCGAGTGCCGGTAGCTGTCCGGCCCGACGCCCAGCACGCGCACGAACGAGCGCCGCATGTTCTGCTCGTCTCCGAATCCGCAGTCGCGCGCGATCTTCTTCAGGCTCAGCGCCGGCTCGGCGAGCGAGCGCAATGCGGCCTCGATGCGGAAGGCCTCGATCGTCTTGGCCGGCGTGCGGCCGACCTGCTCGGTGTAGCGGCGCGCAAAGGTGCGAGGCGCCATGCCCACGCAGTCGGCCAGCGTTTCCACGCTCAGCTCGTCGGCCAGGTGCTCCATGAGCCATGCGTGCAGCTTGCTGAAGCCGCGGTCGCCGGCGATCTGCGACGACAGCGCCGCCGAGAACTGGGACTGATGGCCCGGGCGCTTGAGAAAAGTCACGAAGGAGCGCGCGGCTTCCATCGCGATCTCGTAGCCGTGGTCTTCCTCGAGCACGGCCAGCGCAAGGTCGAGCCCGGCGGTGAAGCCCGCCGACGTCCACAGTTCGCCATCGCGCGAGTAGATGTGGTCGGCCTCGATGCGGCCCTGCGGATAGCGCTCGGCCATCACCCGGGCAGCCTGCCAGTGCGTGGTGACCCGCTTGTTCATGAGCAAGCCCGCTTCCGCCAGCAGGAAGGTGCCGGTGCAGATGCCGCAAATGCGGGGCACCTGGCGGCCTTCGCGCGCCAGCCACGCCACCAGGTCGGCGGGAATCGGCGGGTCCGCGGGCGGCCCGCCGCCGGGCACGACCAGGGTGCCGATGCGCTCAGTGGCGATCTGCGACAAGGGCTCGGTGGCCATGCAGATGCCCGATGACGTGCGGATCGGCTGGCCACCGATGGATGCGATCGCGATGCGGTAGCCCGGCGTGGCGCTGCCGAGAAAATAGCGCGTCGCCATGGCGAAGACATCGGCGGTGCCGGTGATGTCGGAGGCCGTCACCTCGTCGAACGCGAGGATCACCACGAGGTGGCTGTCGGCGGGGTGTGTCATCGAGGTGCTCCAGGGAGCGCAGCGCCGATCGGAGGGGCGGGGCCGCGCGTGCTTTCGGATCGTACGTGCTGCCCCGCGGGAACGCGAGAAGGGCAGGCCCCGGCCTGCCGTCGCGTGTGGTCGATGGCCGGAATTGACAGCAGTTTGTCTGTGCGCGGGCGCCCCGCCTCTCTACGCTGGCCGTCCGTCATCCCGTGAGAGTGAGCCCGCTTCATGACCGCCCTTCATCCGCACGCCGCACTGCCGGTGACCTCGCCGGTGGCCATGCCACCCCTGCCGGCGCCCTCGCCCGCGAAGAAGAACAGTGCGCACTACCGCTGCGCCTGCTGCATCCCGCGCGCGGCGTTTCTTCAGCTGCTCCACGACGTGCACCGCGCAGCGCACGATGCCGACTGGCGACAGCCCGCACCGCTCACCCGACCGATGCTGTGGACGTGCATGGCCGCTGCCTGGCAGGCGCAACCGCTGGGCCTCTCGGGCGCGGCTTTGCCGGCCGCTGGCAGCGACGGTGCGGCACCGCTCGTTCGAAGGCGCGGTGGCCCTTCCAAGGCGCCAGGGGGCGCCGAGCGCGTGCTGTCCGGCGGGCGCATCTTCACGGCCGACCGCACGCATCCGTGGTGCGAGGCGCTCGCCATCGACGAAGGCCGCATCGTCGCCACCGGCACGCGCGCCGAGATCGAGGCCTGGATCGGCGAACGCACCGAAGTCATCGAGCTGCAGGGGCGCCTGGTGATTCCCGGTTTCAACGATGCGCACATGCACCACACGCCCGACCCCGCGGGCATCCGGCTGCCGGTCGATCCGGTCGTGGACCCCGGCTTCGCGCAGGTGGCACCGATGATCGAGGAGGCTGTCGCAGGCTCGCCGGCGGGCACCTGGATCTACGGGGTGATGGGCATCGGGCTGTCGATCGACCGCTCGGTGACGCGCGACGCGCTCGACGCGCTGGCGCCCCGGCACCCGGTCATCCTGCTGGGCATGACCAACCACACCAACGTGGTGAACAGCGCCGCGTTGCAACGGCTGGGCATCTCGGACGACGAGCCCGATCCGCTGGGCGGCACCTACGAACGCGTGGCGGGCACCCGGCGGTTGTCGGGGCGCATCAACGAGTACGCGCAATGGGCGCCGCAGCGCACCTTCGCGTCCATGGCCACGCGCGACGAGGGCGTGGACAGCCTTCGCGCGCTGGCGGCCGATTGCGTGCGCTGGGGCATCACCACCTTGCAGAACATGTCGTGGACGCCCGCGGCCCGTTACGTCGAGATGCTGAAGGCCGCCGACCTGCCGATCAAGGTGCGGGTGATCCGCTTTCCGCCGTCGGGGCCGCAGGGGCGCCTGGTGAGCGAAGGCCGGGAGCTGCCGCGCCAGGTCGCTCCGCGCATCCGCGTGGACGGCACCAAATGGATTCTCGACGGCACGCCCGTCGAACGGGCCTCGGCCATCGGCCGTGCCTACGGCGACGATCCGACGACCCAGGGGCGCGAGAACTTTGCGGCATCCGACGTGCGCGAGATGCTGCGCGAAAGCATCGCCGCGCGCGAACCGCTGCTGCTGCACGCGATCGGCGCGCAGACGCTGGAGACGGTGCTCGCATGCGCGGAGTCCTTCGGCCCCGATGTGGACTGGCGCGACCCCGGCCTGCGCATCGAGCATGCCGACGGCATCACGCCCGCGCAGATCGACCGCACGAAAGCTCTGGGCGTGACGGTGGTGCAGAACCCTTCGCACTTCCTGTTCGGCGATCTGTATTCAGCGCGCTTCGGTGCCGACACGCCCTTTGCGGCTTTCCGCTCGCTATTCGGCGCCGGCATTCCGGTGGCCCTGGGCTCCGACGGGCCGCTGAACCCCTTCCTCGGCCTGTATGCCGCCGTGGTGCATCCGGCCAGGCCCGACGAGGCTGCCAGCATGGAAGACGCCCTGAGGGCCTACACGCACGGCGGCGCGGTGGCCGAAGGGCTGGGTGAGCACAAGGGCCGCCTGGTGCCCGGCGCCTGCGCCGATCTGGCCGTGCTGTCCCAGGACCTGTTCTCGATCGCGCCGTCGGAGATTCCGGCGACCCACAGCCTCCTGACGCTGGTCGACGGCCACGTCGTCCACGAACACGTCTTCACTCCCGCTTCTTCAACCACGGAAACACCATGACCTTGATTCAACAGATCCAGCAGCAAGAGGACGCGCTGGCCCGCGCCATCGCCAGCCGGCGCCTTCCCGACGCCCTGGCGCTCTACACGCAGGATGCGCAACTCCTGCCCGAGGACGCGCCCACCTTCAAGGGCCATGAAGAGATTGCGCGCTTCTTCGAAGGCGTCTTCGCCCAGGGCATCGTGGCCGCGAGCTTCGTGTCGCTCGATGTCGAGGGGAACGAGCACGAGGCCTCGGAGGTCGGCGCGTATGAGCTCCAGGCGGCGACGCCGGAGGGCACGAAGGTCACGGCAGACAGCGGACGCTACCTCGTGCTGTGGCGCAAGGTGGAAGGCCGCTGGCTGATTCACCGGGACATGATCAACCACGGCCCCCAGGGGTGATCGTGCGTGGGGGGCGCGCGCCGCCCATAAAAAAATCCTCAGGTGCTTGCAGCACATGAGGATTGATTGGGGGGTTCTGGTAGGACGTACTGGATTCGAACCAGTGACCAACGGATTAAAAGTGCGGTATGGGCTCCCTGTGAAAACCGTCCACAGAGGGGGAAACGCTTCACACAGCTCCCCGAAAACGCCCATTTTCCATGCCCGTGGTCGAAATCTCCCCCACAGTCTCCGCTCTACTTCGCGCCGGCCTGCTTGATCGATTCCGTGAGCGCTGCGCCCATGGCCTGGCCGCTGTCCTTGCTACCCTTGCTGGAGCCGTAGAAAAAGCTGACGACCTGCTGCGCGTTGGCGGCCACGTAGCCCACCACCGTGCCAATAAGTCCAGAGCACACCGCCATCGTACTGGGGTCCACCTCGACCCGGCCAGTCATCAGGAAGAAGCAGCCGGTGAGCACCAACCCCATGAGAACCGCGAAGGCGCCCAGGATGATGCAGCCCAGCAGGAAGACATTCTCGTGTTCGCCGAACACATGGCGGGCATCGGCTGTGTCCGCGATCAGGGCAGCGTCGGCGGCTTCGTTGATCTTCAGCACGTCGATGTCGAGCTCCTTCATGCGGATCGCGAAGTTGTTCTCTGCTGCCTTGATGGCGACGACCTGCTCGCCAGTCAGCCGACCCGAGCTCACCGCCGCAGCGACGTCGCTCTCGCTGGCATCGCCGCCCAAGCCAAGGGCCTGACCCAGCATGGCGATTGCCTGACCCGCCAATGGGCCGCCCAGAGCGGTGCCGAGAACCGGAGCGATGCCGCCCACCAGCTTTTTCCAGTCGAAATCGGACATGTCAGGCTCCCAGGGCTTTGAGGTTAGCGGCCACGCGGCGGGCCCAGCCCTTGCCGAACGTCGCCCAGGTCGGCAGGTCGGTGTAGAACTGCAGGCGCTGGCCATTGAAGTGGGCGGGCAGTTGCGGCCCCGCGGCGCGCGCGGCGCCCACGGTCACGGCGCCGATCACGCCATCAGGCGTGGCGCCCACGGCGCGCTGCAGCCACTTGGCAGCCTGGCTGGTCCCGTGGTTCACCGCAGCGTCGAACACGTCGAAGCGCACGCTGTCGGGCAGCTCATCGGCGCGCACCGGCGCCCAGTACTTCGCACGGTAGATGTCCTTCGCCTTGGCCATCGGCAGATCACGCATCGGGCCCATGTAGCCCTCGGCGCGCGCAACGGCGACGGTGATGCCCCAGTTCGTTTCGCCGCCCGGGTCGCGCACGTCGTTGACGTAGCCGCCCTCGTGGCCCAGCAGTCGGTCGAATGCCTGGTCGAAGTTCATCGCTTGCCCCCCGTCTCGGCCGATCGCCCGCGCAAGATGGCGATGCCCTCCTTCAAGTCGCTGAGCGTCTTGCCCTGCTCTTTCATCTCGAGCTTGATTTCCGCCAGCGATTGCGCCGTCTGTGCGCGCTCGATGACGGCAACCGCCTTTGTCTGTTCGAGGTCTGCTTTCGTCGCCGCGTTTTCAGCCTTGAGGCCGTAGAAAAGAGCAACACCCGAGAGCGCGACCACGACGGTCTGCAGGATGGTGCCGGTGCTGATCGTTGGATCGAATTTCATCAGGCGCTTTCCTTCGGCGGCTTCACCTTCCAAGGTTGCAGGACGTGTTGCGCGCGTCATGGTCACACTCCAGTCGCAGCAGTCCACTGCCCAGTTGCGAAAAATTCGCCAGCTCCAGGCGTCACCGACACGCTGGCATTCCGGTCACTGATGTTTGCCGAAGAGGCCGCGTAGCTCGTCGCAGCGCCCCCAGTCGTGATCGCCACCCACTGGCTGGCAACGCCGTTGTTGCTCCACAGGAGAATCGTTGGCGCAACGCGCATCACGACCGGGAATTCGATCTTGGTGGAAATGATGCCGCCGACTGCCCCATACCCCTGATCCGCACTAATGGCCGTTGAAGCGCCCGGCACCGTCGCCAGCGCGTAGCTCTTGCAGTAGTCGCGCTGGCACAGAAGGAAGTCCAAGCCAGGCGGCCGGCGCTGCCAGGTCGACGCGGCGGTGCCGAGCTCGAACTGCACCTTGTCCACAGTCCCGCTTGCGAACTGGACGGTGATGGCGGTGTTCGCCGGCAGGCTGGTGGTGTTCCCACCGGTGAGGATCGCGACGCCGTTCACTTTCGCCGTAGCGGTTCCTGTCCACGAGAGGGTGTAGACGCCACCTGCAACCCATGCCGCCTCGATGATCTGCTCGAGGCCACCGGCCGGGCATGTCACAACACGGTCAGGAGCCGCCGCGCCGAAGGTGATGCTCTGACCCGAGGTGACGACACGCCATCGATCCAGCGTCACCTGGTTGGCGCCGGTCGTCGCCACGCCGCTGGCATAGACCCGCTGATTGATCGCGAAATTGCTGTTCACGAGCAGATTCCGATCGCCCGAGCCACCCGCCTGCCCTGCAACCCCCTGCACCAGCGCCGTCACTTGCCCGAGATTCGTCGCATCGGTGTTGGCGGTGCCAGTTGCCATCCCGGTGACCTTGTTGTTCCCCATCTGCAGATTGCCAGTCAGAGGCGCCTGGCCATCCGAAGACACTGATTGCGACAGCGCAGCCTCGATGTCGTCGAGCAGCGCATTGAAATCCGCCGTCAGCGCCGTCACCCCATTGACGCCAGGGTTCCAGGTGCTCGCTGGGGCCGCATACTGACCAGTTCCATTACGGGGCATGTTTGCTCCTTAAAATGCAAAAAGCCGGCACAGGGCCGGCTTCGGGGGTTGAATGACTTTTCTCGTCTGGGGTTTGGGGATCTGGGCCGTGGCCTATGTGGTCTCCCTGGCCATCGAATGGCTGAATTCGCGCGGCTAACGCCCTTCGGTGTTCAGCAGGTCTAGCCCGACCTCAACGCGAGGGATGGCCGCCTGCCGAGCCTGTTCCTGACCCATGAGCAGATTGACCAGCAATTGCTGCTGGACTGGGTTGTAGGAGCCGTTGGCCCGCGCGAGTTCCTGAAGCCTGCGCACTGAATCAGGCGACGCCAGTGCCTCAGACATAGCCTTTGCCGACCAGCCATTGCGCCATGCATCCGTTGCGCGGCCAGCCGCCGACAAAGGCCGTGTCAGCAAGTCGAGCGGCCGCACTGCCCCGAGCATGTTCCCTTCGGCCAGATTCGCAGCCGTTGCGGAGTTCACTGGCGGCTTCATCCCCTGCGCCTGGAAGATGTCGAGCGCGTCAGTGATGGCCTCGGGCTTCTTCCCCGATGCGCGCAGGGCTTCCACAAGATTCGCGCGTTGCGTTGGGTTGTCGGCCACCTTCTTCGCGAACTGATAGCCTCCCATGGGGTTGTTGGCGATGCCTCCGCCATTCGACTCGTTGAAGGTCGATCGCAGGTACTGCCCGATCATTTCGGGCGTGATGTTCGGGTCTACGCTGCTCAGGGTCTTGACGGTTTCCCGGATCACTTCCGGGTTCACGTCGAGCGGCTTTTCCGGCAAGAACGCTTCGGCCTGCGCCTTGAAGTCGTCCGAGCGCGAGAGCTTTCCGACTTGCCCCTGGTCCATCGGCGTGACCACATCCTGCATGTTCTTCGCCACGATCGAGCGGGCCTTGGCGTAGTCCGGGAACTGCGCGTCGACAGGCGTTGTGACCTTCCCAGTCGCACCGGTGTACATGCGCGCGGCGTTGTTCTCGCCAGTCATGCGCGCTGCGCCGCCTTTGTCGTCCATCCACTTCTTCGCCGCGTCGAGCCAGGCCACCGAGCCGGGCGCTTCGTTCGTCACGCCGTAGACAGGATCGCCCTTCACTGCGCCCAGTGCTTTTTGCACCAGCGGGTCTGCCGTCAGGGTGTTCCAGTCGGAGGACGTGACCCGCGCATTTGGGTTGCCCGTGGTGGCGTCGTAGTAGGGCTTTGCCTGGGCGTTGCCCGCCTGTCGCGCATTCGTGACGGCCTGCTTCGCCGTGTCCATGAGGCGGCCGGCCAGCGCATCGGGCCGTGCGGTTTGAGGCGCCACCTGGTCGAATGCAGCGCCGGCCAACTGCGTGTTGCGCTCTGGGCGCGCCTGCATCATCGGCGTGAGGTTCTGCGCTGCAGCGTCGGATTGCTCGGCGATGCGCTGCTGGGTCTGCATCTTCGGGTTCAGCCCAGTCTGCGCCTGGATGGCCTCATAGCCAGTGATGGGCGATCCCGCGGCGCGCGCCTTGGCTTGGAGTGCCTCGGCCAGTGCCAGTTGCTCGGGGGTGACGCCCTTCAATGCCGCAGCAGTGCGATCGCCTGCGGTGCCGCGGGAGGCCACGATGGCGCCGGGGATCGTGCCGCCGAGCAACGACCCGGTGACCTGAAGTGCAGCATTCCCGGCCTCGCTTCCGGTGTCGACGTTGCGTGCGGCCTCTGCGCCGGCACCAGCGCCGGCACCAGATGCGAGCGCCGCGGCCACATCGCGCGCGATCGGCAGAATGGCCCCGCGCGATGCGCTGCGCACCACCGCAGACGGGTTCACACCCCCGCCGCCCAAGGCCTGACCAGCCATGTCGACGACTCGCCCCATGCCAGTCGTTGGCTCGGAACCAGGCCGGATGATGCCGGCGCGCGTGAGCAGCTCCTTCGCGCGCTCGGGCGGCGCGGTCACTTCCGGGGCGAGATCCGGCCGGCCGAGCATGGTCGCCCCGGTGCCGTACGCCATCTTGCTCAGGTTCCAGATGTTCTCCGGCGTGTTGGTGATGGCGTCCGCGAACCCTGCGGCCCCTTTGGGGATGCCATTCACGAAAGAGCGCAGGAGGCTCGGAGGCTCGCCCGAAAGTACGCGCAATCCGTCTTCGGAGACTTTGGCGAGGTCGCCCGACTGCAGCGCCTGCAGGTCGGCCTCGGACAGTTTGGAAAGGTCCATCGGTCAGCCTCCGTTCTTCGCGCGGCGGCGCGCCAGTTCCTGCGCGGCGAGGGCCTTGAAGTCGGGTGCAGCCGGAGCAGTGCTGGCTGACGCCTTCTGGTCGGCGAACATCTGGTTCTGCGCGGCGAAGTCGGCCACTGCGCGATCAAAGCCCGCATCGAGCCGACCATTGGCGCGCTCGTACTCGTTGGCCATCTGGGCGATCTGCTGCTGCCGCTGAGCAACCTTTCGGGCGTTCGCGATGATGACCGCACGACCTTCGGGGGTTTTCGAAAGCCCCGGTTGCTGCGCCTTCAGGAAGTTGCGGTCGGCGTCCGACATAGCGCCTGGCATGCCGCCGCCCTCGGCCGTGGAGCGCGCATCCAGCGCCATCTTGTTCGTGATCGCCTCGATGGCCTGCTCTGTGCCCAGCCCCTTCGTTTCCACCCCGAGGGAAGCGCCGATGTTCTTCAGGCCGCTGATGCTTTCGGCCATGCCACCCTTGGCTACGTTCGGGTCGCGGTACAGCTGCTCGAGCGTGTCGAGGTTGCGCAGCGTGCCACCAGCACTTCGGGCTCGGTCCTGCAAATCGGCGGCCGTCTTGGCGAAGTCCTTGGCGCGCGCGGTGTCGTACTCCTTCGCTGCCTCGGACTGCAGCGGGATACCCTGGCCACCCCGCCCTGCGCCAGCGCCACGCGCGCCACCGGTGAGGATGCCCGAGCCATTCTCATGCAGCATGATGGCTGTTCCGAGCGCCTGGCGCACATACGGATTGCCAAGGTCGATGGGGGCCTTCGGGTCGAGGCCGAGACGCTTCGCTACCGAAGCCACGTAGGCACTCGTGTTGTTCTCGTTCGAAGGCGCCCACCGATTGATGACGCCCTCGATCGAGTTGATGCCGCGTTTGCCGTAGGCCTGCAGATTCTGGTCGAGCGCGGCGAGCCCTGCCTCTGGTGTGTCGAACTGCTGGAAGCCGGTCGACGCGCCCACAGGGCGAAGATTCCCTGGGTTGTTGTTGCGCTGGCCGAGTGTCTCGCCGGCCACTGCTGGGGTGCCTGGCACATTGCCGCCAGCGCCACCCGCCATTTGCACCGCCTGTGCGCGCGTGACCATGCGAGGGCCATCTGGCGTGTTCACGGTCACCATCGTGTTCGCCGACTCCGCGCCCTGGGTGGCGCCTGCCTTGGCGCCTGCAATCGACGCGACGCCGCGGTCATAGCCGGGAATCATCTCGGCGCCTGTGACGGCACCGGTGGGCGCGCGCACCGGCTGCATGCCGGGCTCGAGCTTCGGCTGGGTGTACAGCGACTGAACGCCACCAGCACCGTTTGGCGCGATGAAGTCGCCTTCGCGCAGAGCCACTGGCTTGCGAGCGTCCATCACCATCTTCGCCAGCTCGGCTGGGTCCTTCCGGAATGCGAGCTTCGCAATCCCGGTGGGCACCTGTCCGAACCCCTCGCCGAGGAACTTGTTGCCGCCTCCCTGCGGCGCGCCCGACATTTCCGGAGCACCGCCAGCCATGCCAGGAATACCCGCAGGCGCCGCGCCTGAACCAGAGGGGGCCCCACCGTTTGCGAAGGACTCGAATGCCGAATCCTGCATCTTCTGCTCCATGAGCTTGGCAGCCAGCGCCTGCAGCATCGGGTTGTCCGAGCGCATGCCGATGCCAAGAGCCTTGTTCGGGTCCGCAGCCATGCCCGGAATCGCGTCGGTACGCGCAACAGGCATCGGGTTGCCTTCGTCGTCGTTCGGCGTGAGCGGCTGGATGTCGCGACCTGGTTGCCCGGGTGTTCCGCTGAGCGCCGCCAAGAAGTCGTTCGACTCCCTCTCACGGCCAGCCTTGATGCGCTGGCCCATCTCCCGCTCCTGCTCATCGGCCCGGCGCGACGCCAGGTTGCCGAACAGCGCGTTGGCCAGTTGGGCGACGTACGCGCCCTTCCCCGGGGCGACGTAGTGCCCACTGACCATCTGGCCTTGTTGCGGCGTCTGCCCTTGGCGCAACAGCATGTCGGCAAGCTCGCGCTGGCGCTGTACCTGTCGCATGTCGATCGCCTGATCAGTGCCAGGCTGAAAGAAGTTGACGCTGTTCGTTGCCATCAGGAACCTCCGCCGAACCAGTTGCCCATTTTTTGGAGTGGCGAAACGAAGTTTTCGCCGGTGCCACCACCCAAGATGTCCGACGCCCGGCCGGCATCGAGTGCTTGATTCTTCTTGTAGCCATTGGCAAGCGCCTGCGCGAGTTGCTGGGCATACCCGATAGTGGGCGGTTCAACAAAGTGTCCGTCGACCATTTGCCCCTTCTGAGGAGCTTGACCGCGCCGCATCAGTGCCGCGGCCATCTCCTGTTGTCGCATGAGATCGGCGGCACCCGCACCCTGGTTCGCAGGAGCATCGAAGAATCCAACATCAGCCATCACATGCCCCCAATCAGTTGCAGCGTTTGCACACGAGTGTTTTCGACCAGTGGCGCCCATCCAGGCGGAACTGGGAAGGCCTTGAGCTCGGCGTAGTGCCCAGGGTCTTCCTCGGCATGGATGCGCAGCGTGCGCGCCGCCTGCTTGCCATGCGCGGCCTCGACGGCCTCGACGTACTCCATGGGGATGGGCTTGCCTTCGAGCGCAAGCATGTAGCCCATCAGCGCCACTGGATGCACGTGGCGGATCAAGTAGTACGCCATTCCAGCAAGCTGCGCGGCGCCGAAGTGAAGGTTGACCGGGTGGTCACCCAGATCCTCGCGCAGCCAAGTCGCATGGTTGCGCTCGTCTTCGAGGTGCTTTCGGTAGAAGGCCTTCAGGTCGCCCTCCCAACCATCGTCTTCGAGGATCGCAATGGACTCCTCGAGCAGGGGTTCACTTGCGATGATGACCTGGAACCAGAATGCAAGGTTGTCGAGCATGGTGTTCAGAAGAAGTAGGAAGCGATGGCCGCGACCGCCCCGACGCCTGCCTGGGTGTTGCTTGCGGCCCTGGCGTTGTCGGCGTTCACTTGGCCCACCTGTGCTTGGTACTGCTGATTTGTGGCACCCAGCAGATCAGGGCCACTGGTTTGCCCCTGCTGCCCTGGCGTGCTGAATGTGGGGTTCGTCACCTGCGAGCCGGTTCGCAACGCATTGAGCTCGTTCAGCGGCAGACTGCGCAGGAAGTTGCGCTGCTGCAGCGTCGCTTGATTCCCGGAGATCGCCTGGTTGAAGAACTGGTTCTGGGCCTGCAAGCCAGCCATCTGCGCGGCAATGTCGGCATCGTTGCGCGTCTTGCCGAACTGCGTCTGACCGATGCCCCAGCCTTCCGAGCCCTGTGTCAGCCCTTGATTCGCGAGCTTCGCATCGAGCGCGGCCTGTTGCCGATCGAGCTCGGGATTCTGGCGCTGCCGGATCAGGTCGGTGGCGCGGTCCCAGGCGTCCATCCCGGTTCGATCGTTGATGTCGATCAGCCCCGAAGTGTCGAACGGCTGGTCGAACGTACTGCGCACGCGATCCATGGCAGTGCCCTGGAGGTCGGCAAGGCCGAGACTCGTGCGGTTGTACGCATCGAGCAACTGCTTCCCGGTATCACTCAGTTCGATCTGCGACGACCAATGGTCGGGGTTCGTGATGAAATCGTCTCGCGTCGGCTTGGGAGGGGCCTTCCCCCCTGCAGCAACATATCGCTGCATCGCCTCGTTGGCTGGATTTCCCATCTCCATCAACGTGTCTTCGTACATCTTCACCGCGCGGTTGTAGCCCTCTTCGTCGAAGCCCTCGCCCTGCGTGTACTTGATCGAGCCATACGGCGTGACCTGGTTGACGCGGTTCGCATTGGTCTGCGAGCGAGCAGCGGCCAAGTTCCCTGCTGCTGCTGCGTTGGCCTGGCCCACATAGTCCGGTGCTGCCGGTGCGTCGCTCTTACCGCCCATGGGAGGCCTCCTTGATCCAACGGCACTGCTGCCGATTCATTGTGAGAATGACGAGATCGCCGGTCTTCCCGGCGCCCTCGATGCGGGCCTCTTCAATGAAGCCCAGATGCTTGTCGAACCGAAGTGCAGCGGCGTTCGTCGAATCGACAAGGCCGAGCACCTTGTTGACCTTCAACTGGTTGAACACGTAATCGAAGCAGATGCGCGTGAACCCGCGTGTCACTGGTACTTCGATGGCCACGTGCATGCAGATCGACCGGCCATTGAAGTTGTCGTAGAGCACTCCCGCGGTGATCACGCCATCTGACTCGAAGCCGATCGCGGCAGAAGTCGCGCCTTCGAACGTGCCGCCTGTGCGCTCGCAAACCCAAGGGCCAACCCGCTGCGTGTCGAACACGATCACGCCAGCACCCCGCCAGCCTGGTAGACGTAGTCGGTGGCGTTCCAGATGACCTGCGAACCATTGGCCTGGACCGTCAAACGAAGCGCGGCGTAGTACCCGACGCCGCCCACCGTCTCCCAGAATCCGATCTGCTGCAGACTTCCACCCCAAACCATCGTTCCCCACACCATCGTTCCCCAGACCATGGCTGCGGTCGGAGGGATGAAGGACAGCGCACCAGAAGCCGGCGTGTTCAGAAAGTCCAGGTCGAGGCCGTACAGGATCGATGGGTTGCCGTCAGCAGTGATCGATGGGCGGACCATCGTGAAGTACTTGGCGGCCGCGGGCGCGCGGAAGTTCTGGTACGCCGGAAGCGCGTCGGCCTGGATCTGCGCGCTGTTGTCGAACTGACCTGTCCACGCCTTGCACACTTGATTCGTCGATCCGAAGAAGATCGATTGCCCTGTCACCTCCCAGCACCGCGCGTTCATGTTGGTGAACTTCGTCCACGAGCCCGAGATCGTGTTCTGCACGTACTGGAAGTTGTTCAGGTTGTCGCTCGGGATGTTGAGCCACAGCTGACTTGCATCTGGGAAGAGCGTCGCTTGCCACCCGTAGTTGTTCTGGTAGGAGGTTGTGGCCGCAGTGATCAGTTCCTGGATCTTGTCGGTGATCGCAATCGACCGATCGATGGTCGAGGACTGCAGCGCGCGGCTCAACGGGTAGACACCGTCCTCGCATACCAGCAGGCAATCGCCAGCAACCTTGGTCAGGCACTTGCGCCCAATCGGCCGGCCCACCACATAGACGCCCTGCTTCGTCCAACTCGCCGGATCGACGCCCTGGTAAACGGCAACCTCGCCTTCCGACGACACGAACACAGCCATGTCGTTCATGCCATTCCCAGCGTCGACCGACCAAGTGCCCATCGCCATCAGGTAGCCACCGCGGCCGAAGATGGTCGCGAGATCGAATGCCGTCGCGGCACCCGAGATGCTCTGAACCGGGAGATACCAAACCTTCAGCGTGCCCTTCTCGACCATGAACAGCCGGTTGCCGAAGACATTCACGCCGATGATGTTGGCGGTCGAAACACCGGTGACGGCAGGCACGCTCCAGGCTGTCCCGTTGTACATCTGGGCCAGGTCAAGGCCGTTCACAATCCAGAGAAATGAGCCGCCAGGCGTGGCGATGTTGGTGTACTGCCACTGCGCGCTCGAGAGGCCGGCGACGACCGCAGCACCTACCGGACCCTGCGTCGTGGCGTCGAAGATCGAGTTGCCAGCTGCGGCAAAGAGCTTGTAGGAGCCGGTGGTTGGCGCATAGCGCATCAGCGTCTGCACAGGGTTCACATACCCGGTGCTCCACGGAATCCAGCCCTTGCGAATCTCGACGCTCGAGGGTAGCGGCCACCAGTTCTCCAGAATCACCGCATCGGTCGGCTTCATCGCCGCCAGCGGGTCCCGAGCATTCAGGCCGCCGATCGGAGCCGGGAACGAGGCGGTGCGCGCTGTCTGCATCACGAAGCCTGCCAGTTGCCGTCAGGGATGTTGGAGGTGCCGAGGTAGATGCTGCCGTTCACCGGCGACAGCGACAGCTTCGCGGCGCTCTTGTCCTGGGCCTTGATGGTGCTCAGCAGCTCGGTGAATTCCCGAAGCTCAACGCTGAAATCCAACCCCTTGGCGCGCAGCCAGCGCATCTTCAGCCCCACGACCATCAGCGAGTCGTCGAAGATGGTGGTGTCTGTGTCTGCGGAGAAGCTCTGCTTCGAAGTGCCATTGACATCGATGACCCATGCCGACGAGATGTACTCATAGGCAAAGGTGAGCGCATTCGGCGGGGGCGGGCTGATCTGCAGCAAGCCGCCCTGGATGCGGAAGCGCTCGCGCGGTCCGGCGTACACGATGCCGGACTTGAAGGACTGCCACTCTTGCGCCGACTTCGGGCCGAGCATGGGCCAGCGGTTCGTGCGGTCCCATTCCGTTTGCGGGATCTGGCTGAGCCAGTCGCTGGGCAGCGGATACGCCACCTGCGACATGGTGACCGTCTGCAGGCCCGCGATGGTCGACGGCATGTTCATCGTGAACTGGGTAGCCGAGTCCACAGACAGCACCGTGGAAAACGGCGTGGTGTTGCTGCTGTTCAGCCCGAAGTTCGTCGTGATGCCGGCCGTGGATGGCGTCGTGACGATCGGGCTGCCCAGAGTGAAAGTCGCCTGGATGTCGAAGGCCACCGTGGTGACGATGAACTCCTTGTCCAGGCGCTCCCATTCGAACTGCCGGCTGAGATCGTGCCCATGCCGATTCAGCAGGGCATAGAGCTGCCTGATCTGCGTCGAAGCAGAGCTCACGACCGCATTCGGCGGCGTGATCCCCAGTTCGTTGCAAACCTGCTGGATCAGCTGGAGCAGATTCATGGCTTAGGCCTCTTGCGCTGCAGCTTCGCGAGGCTTCGGGCCAGGCTTGGACTTGGCCGCGCGAACCTCGGCGAGCTCGGTCCGCAGCGCGTCCATTTCGTCGCTCAGGCGCTTGTTCTCGGCAGCGAAGCGCTCGGCATCGGCGCCGCCTGCTGCTGCAGTCACCGCGGCCTTGGCCTTGGTGCGCAGTTCCATCGTTCCCATGCCCACGTTCTGGCATGCCGCATCAGACATGTCAGCGAGCATCTCGACCGTGTGGACGCCCATGTGCTTGAGCGTCTTGACCTGTGCGCTGTTGACGGCCGGCCACGACTCGAGGCGCCAGCCATTGATCACTTCTGAGACGTTGCCTGCCTTGAAGCGGGCCCACTGCTCGGGGAATCGACGCTGGTACTCGAGATCAGCCACGGTGTCGATGACCGTGTTCGGCTGACCCGGGATTGCGATCATGATGAAAGGCTTTTCCACGAAGACCGGATGGCCGGCAGCCTCGCTCTGGAACTGCGAGGGAACCGAGTCCATGCGGAACTCGACGAAGACTTTCTGGGATTCAACGTATTCCATGAGGGATTTCCTTTTGGGCAAAGAAAAAGGGCCCCCGAAGGAGCCCTTTCTGGTGGAAGCGCTGGTCAGGCGCTGAGATTGGCGACCATGTTCCCCGCCGCGTCGCGCGCCGTGAACACGGCGGTCTTCAGCGTGGGGACCGAGAAGCCCGCGTTGGCAGCGGCACCTTGAATGGAGCCACCGACAACCGGGTAGACCAACAGCGCATTGGCGCCGAGGTTGGCAACCGTGATGCCGTCGCCGGCGTTCGTCGAAGGCAGTTGCACCCCCGTCGAAGCAGCGGCAGTCGTCACCACGTTGTTGACGGCAGACAGCTTCAGCGCGTTGGCCTGCGTCGTGCCTGCGGCAGTGAGGCCGTTGGCGACCTCACCGACGATGGCCTGAGCAAGCAACGGCGCGGTGCCGAATGCCATGAGGTTTTGGACCTGTGCCATCGCGTTGCCTTAGACGTTCGCCTTGCCGAACCAGCCGTAGTCGCCGGTCACCATCGCCACGGGGGGCGACGTGTACGCGCCGCCCGAAGCGGTGGCCAGGAAGGTCGCCGGGTTGACGGTGCAGACCGCGGTGCTGGCCGAGATCGACGCATTGGCCTGGGCGTACACGTAGGTACGGCCGTTGGTGGCGTTCACGAGCGTGCCCAGGATCGCATCGGGCTTGTCAGCCCCCGCAGCGATGTCAGTCGCCAGCGTGGTGCTGTTGAGATCCACGCCCATCTTCTGGTCGGTGGTATAGGGAGCAGCCATTTCGATTTCCTTTCGTTTCGATCAGGCGCCGAGAACGGCCTGGAATTGCGAGCCGCTGGTGGTGAGGTTGCCGGCCCAGCCGATCAGCTTCACGACCGCGTCTTGGTTGACCGACTGGCGATCACCGCCGATCGGCACCATGTTGCGTTCCGCGTGGGGGCGGAAGAACATGTAGTCGCTGTTGATGAAGTACATGCGGTTCGTCGGGATCGCACCGCCGATGCCGCCGTCGCAGAAGACTGTCATCTTCTTGCCCGCGCCGTAATAGGCCAGGCCGGCGAAACCACTGGTCGCGTTCTTGTCGTCGGTCACACGCTGGATGGCCTGCATGGACTCGAGGAAGAAGCGGTAGTAGTTGTTGTCGGCCACAGCCACGTCGGGAGCGTCGGCACCGCGAATGGTCTGCAGCAGCACGCGGTTCATGTAGCTCTGGATGTTGGCCGACGAAGCAGCAGCGCCGCCATCGGTGACCGACGAGAACGCCACGTTGCGCCAGAACTGCCAGGTCGCGCGGTTGATGCCGCCGTAGGTGCCGGAGGTGGGGGTGGTCGAAACAGCAGCGGCCAGGCCGGTGATGTTCTTGCCGCCGTTGCCGGTGCCATCGCCGTAGATGCCCGCGCTGAGCGAGTTCATCAGCTGCTTTTCAGCCACCGACACGCGCCCGTCGAGCAGGTCGATGATCTGCTGCTTGCCAGCGTTCTGGAGTTGTTCCAGGCCGTTGATCGTCACAGCGCCAGCGTACTGCTTGATGTCGAACTGCGCGGAGCTGATGGGGCTGTTCGGCGTGATGTCGATCACGTCGTAGCCGCTGTACGAACCCGCGTTCTGCGTGGCCGGGTCGTTGTACATGATCTCTTGCAATATCACATTGCCGCCGCTGAACGTTTTCACGTGACCGCGTTCGTTCAGCCAGTTGAGCAGGGCGTTCTGCTTCAGGGTGTTGTCCGCGAGCTTGCCGCTGCGGTTCTGGATCGTCGTGGCGACGATGTCGGAGAGGTTGGGGAAAGCCATTGAAGGCTCCTTTCGTCAAGAGTGGGCGTCGAATGCAGCGGTGATCGCGTCTCGGACGGTCCCACCTCCTGCACTTGGGGTGCCGGCTGCTGGCGAAGAACCCCGGACGCTTCCAGAGGCGGCTCGCGCGCGCTGGAGTCGGGCGTTCTCATCGGACGCGCGGCGCTGCTGATCGAGCAGGGCATTGCGGGTCTGAGGGTTCGCAAACACGGCCTGTTGATAGGCGTCTTCGAGGTCTTTCGCGACCCCCCCGGATAGCAGGGAGGCCATGTGCACACGAACATCCTCGAAATGTTCGTGGCCCGGCGCGGCGGCAAAGCGGCTCAGTTCGCTGTCGAGCGATTCACTGACACTTCGCTGCTGCGCGGATTCGTTCTGCGCGAGCTTTTCCTTCACGTCGAAAAGCTCGCGCTCGTACTTGGCGATTTCAGGGGTGAACTGCTTGCTCAGGTCGATGTTGTAGACCTGGGCCAACTCGAGCAGCTTCTGCACCTTCACCGAGTCGGGGGCGTAGCGCAGGGTGTGGTCGGCCTTGAGCAACTCGCTGACCGCGGTGACGCCATCGACGCCGAGCTTCGTCAGCGTCTCGCGATAGGGTGCGATGGCCTGTTCGTAGGCCTGCCCTGCGGTCGCATGCTGCTTCCAGCCTTGCACGCCCTTGTGGTAGTCCCCCTCGCGGCGCGCGGCCTCGTCACGGAACGTCTTGAGCTCGGCCGGCGTCACCGGCTGGCCAGCGTCGATCTTGGCCCAAACAGCAGCGGCTTCCGGCTTCCAGGACGAAGGCGCCTTCGCAGTCGATTGGCCAGCAGCGCCAGCAGCCTGGGCAGCGGCATCCAGAGCGGCATCTGCAGCAGCTGGAGAGGCGGTAGCTGCACCGCCAGTGGCAGGGTCGACTGCGGGAGCGGCCGCACGTGGCGCGAAGCGCCCTGCTTCGTCGCGCGCGCGGCCGGCATCGGCGCTGCTCGTATCGGCGGCCGCGGTCGAAGCGCTGGTGTCCACAGTCGAGGACGTGTCGGGCGCCTCGGCAGCGTCAAAGGCGCTTTCGAGGGTTTCGCGGAGGGAGTCGTTTTCAGTGGTCAAAGGGATTTCCTTCGGCGGTCACCCGCCCAGTTGTTGGATGGCTCGCGCCAGGTCTTCCTTGACCCCGGTCGGCTCGGGTCGAGCGGTCGGGATGCCAAAGTTCTTTTCGGTGCCGATCTCGACCTTCCCGTGCTGCTTGAGGTGGTCGCGGTGTTGCGATCGGCTGTTGATGATTTCGCCGGTGACCATCGAGCGGTATGGCTGGATGTCGGTGACGACGTAGGGCGCGCACATGACGCGCTCCATCTTTTCGCCGCAGCAGGACGACAGGTTGTCGTAGTCCTTCAGCGCGCGGTAGACGTCTTCCTTCTTTCCGCACTGCCGGCATTGGGTTGCGTAGATGGGCATTACTGCTTGACCTCCGTCGCGATTTCGTTGGTCGCCGTGGCTGTGGCGGCGTTGTCCACCTTCGCCTTGGAAGAAATGTTCGCCGTCTCAATCCTGGTCGCGGCCTCCAACTCGGCCTTCCACCGTTGGAACGCCTCGTTGCGCATCTGCTCGCGCTCATCGAACATCGCCTGCATCTGGTCCATGCGAGCCTTCATGTCGAGCTCGGCGGCATGCTGGCGTTCTTCCATCTGCTGGCGCATTGCATTGGTCTGCTGTTGCGCTGCAGCCTGCGCGTCAGCGATGGCTTGTTTGGCCTGTGCGCGCACCTCTTCGATCTGGATGTCAGCTTGGGCCTTGACCTGTGCTGACTGCGTGGCTGCTTGAGCCTTCGCGGCCTCTGGATCGGGCTTCGGCTGCTGCGGCTGGGCCATCTGCTGGGTGAACTTCTCGAAGGCTGCTTCGATCGGCCGCCCAGCCTTGAACGAGCGCACCGCGAACATCAGCATCTCGCCGAGAAGCGGTGCAAGCTCGGGCTGTGTCTGGCCAGCAGTCACGGCCTCCTTCAGGAAGCCGCCGACAGCCTGCAGGAACTCCATGCGGGACTGCTTTTCAGCCTGCTCATCGAGCTCCACCATCGAGTCGGCCGCGATCTCGATGCGGTAGTTGCGCATCGTCTCGTTGCGGAGCAGTTCAATGGCGGCTTGGGCGTACTGAGCATCCTCCGTCTGCTCGATACCGGACATCGCGATCAGCGTCTCAGCCCGGTACAGGCTGGACATGATCTGCGCCTTCATGTTCAGGATGTCGGTGGCGAACCGCGACACGTCCTGCTGCGTCTCCTTCAAGCGCAGGGAGGCGAAGTTGCTCTTGATGCCCTGAGCGGTGGCTGTCTCATTCGGGTCCGACGAGCCGCGGATCACATCGCTCAGGCCCGTCACCTCATAGATGACCTGCTTGCAGATCTCACGGGCCTTGTAGAGCTCGTTGAGCGTTTTCACCACCGTGTCGAGCGGCAGCATCTGGACCGCAGCAGCCAGGCCCCCAGTGGTCGCGAAAGCCGCCCAGTTCGTCACTGGAATCAGCACGTTGTCCGTGCCTTCCTGCATCAGGCGCGCGATGGAAGGCTGGCTCGCGTCGTACACGCCCACCGCCTTGACCGCCTTCACGAGCATCGAAATGCGGCTGGTCAGGTCGTCGAGCTCGCAGGCCTGGTCCTGGTACTCGTAGTAGTCGGCGACCGGGATCAGCGTGTCGGTCGTGGTCGTGGCGAACAGAGGCTTGGGGCACGGGAAGAAGCCATCGAGCTCGAGCGGGTCTTCCTTCGTGTCGAGCACGTCGTTGAAACCCTCGGCCTGCCAGATCACCATCTCCTCGGTCTTGTCCCAGATCTCCCAGACCTTGGCCTTCTTCATGTCGTCGGTGACGGTGACGTCCTTGTCAAGGCCGACAGGCTCATGGCACAGGGGCACCTGGTCGAACTTCTCGCCGAACCGCTTTTTGCCTTCCTTGCGGCCCATGTAGACCCGGCGCGCCACCCAAGTGACCTCTTCCCACGTGCGCGCCGGCGAGCACCGGAAATCCTCCCAGAACACGTAGTCAGAGGGAGTGCACTCGTAGCCCTTGGTGCTCTGCTTCACCGGCGCCGCGGGCATGCCGAGCATCTGCAACAGGTCAGGCGTGGGCGGGGCGATGTCGCCCATCAGGCCGCCAACCGACGCTGCAGGTGGAACATCCGTCAGGGGAACAGGCGCTGCGGCCGGGTTGCCGGCGATGTCGGAGGCTTCGAGGGTTTCGGCAGGCTCGACTGCTTCCGTCGCTTCGTCGCCCTCTTCCACGTCATCCGTGATCTGGTCGCCGCCGTCGAAGCGGACCCATGCCACGCCGCGGCCAGGCAGCAGGCGGTCCAAGATCACGCAGCGCAGCGACGAATCGAAGTCCGAGTAGTGGTCGATCTCGTACTGCAGCGCGCGCTCCAGGATCTGCGACGCAGTGCGGGCGACTGGGTCCTTGTCCTTGTAGCGGCGCTCGACCTGGGCCTGCGGCTTCTTGCTGTAGATCGCCGGGAACTGCGTGCGGACGTTGCTCCACAGCATGTTGTAGCGCTTCTCGGCCTCGTTCGACGAGGACGTGTCCGCAGCGCCGCGTTCGTCGCGGAAGCGCTTGACGATCTTCTTCCCGCGCTCGATGAACTTCTTCTGGTCCTTCTCGGACAACTTGAGGGCGTCGAGCCAGTTCATAGAGCTTCCTGAATCATCTTGAGGCCCAGCCGCGCCATAGCGACGAATGGAGCGTCTTCACTCACATCGCTCGAAGACAGCAGCGCGATGCAAGCGGCCAGCGTGATCGTGATCCCCGCTTGGGTGCAGGCCTCGGCCATGACGGCCGGGTCTGCGAGCACCGCAGCGAACGTGTTTTCGATCTTCCCGCTGGAGATGAAGTGCGTTGCAGGGCCGACACCTGAAGCAGACAGCCCCGTCACGAACATGCCCGCGCCAGGTGGCCCGGCAAGCTGTTCGCACAACGTGCGCGCCAGCGGTGCCTGCGCGAGCGTCACGACCATGCACCGGTGAACGTAGGTCATAGCGTGATACCCGCTTGCTGGGCCATGTACTGCTCGCACAGCGTCAACTCAGAAGGCGTCAGCAGTCGGCCGATGATGATCAGGCCGTAGAGGTTGCCGTTGAAGCGAACAGAACTGCCGCCTCGACTTCCGATGTAGAGCGGGTAGTTTCCATAAGTCCCAGTCCCCTGACTAGAAGATGAGGACGACTGAACGCCATTCACCCGCGCAATCACTATTGGGGCGGCAATATCCCCCTGACCCGAAACAACTAACGTGATTGGCGCCACGATGCCGGAAGGCGTTGAGGCCACTCCCGTCGTGCCCTTCGATTGAAACTGCAGGTTCGCGGCAGCCGAAGCTGGTGCAAGCAGTACAAACGCGCCGGTATTCGTGCTGATAACCGGGCTCAGTTCGCAAACCACCCCGGCAGACGCGTCGCTGTTCTTTCGAATTCCTGCAACCACCGTCACCTTGTCCGTGCTCGTGAAGTCAATACTGGCCGTAGCCCACGAGTCGTCCGTGCCATCGAAAGCCGCAAATGTCGTCTGCCACAGAGGCCGGCTGGTGGTCGTCGCCTGTGTAGCGTTGTTCGCCGCCCCGCTCTTGTCCATGATCCGGCCGATAGGATCGCCCGCTGCCGTCACCGGCGTGGTGCCTGCTGCGTCCTGTTGCAGCGTGGCCATGTCCCAGGGGTCGAGCCAGATCTTTGCGGGTCCAGGGAAGGACGCCATGAGGGCCGCTACGCCCGCAGCGAGCGACGTGGTTGCCGAGAGCGCGCCGTTGGCAGCGAATGGCAGCCCGTTGGAGTAGCTGACGGCCGCGTCCGAAGAGACGCACAGCGCGCCTGCTGGCGAGATCGGCAGGCCGTTGATGTACTGCGTCCCGGCAGGCAGACCGGCAGTCGCATCCACATAGACGATCTGCCCGAGCGACGTGAACAACAGTCCATTGCTCCACTGCACGCCTCCGCTCAGGGCAGCACGCGCGACCGTGTTCGGCGCATCGCGCAGGATTCCGCAGACGAACGCATCCGTGACCACCGGGGCGATGGTCGACAGTTGCACCCTGTCTGCTGAAACCGGAAGAAGCGCCATGTGGTCAGATCCTTTTGCTGGCCCGAGGGGCCGTTTTCCAAAGCTCGTCGAGCGTCACGCCCGTGGACATCTGCCCGTCCTTGGCCAGCACTGGGAAGGCTGGGGCAGGAGCGGTCACAGGGGGCTTTGTTTGTTGCATCACCAGGCAGCCGTAGGAGAAACCGTCGCCGTCATGCGATGCCCAGTCATGCTTGGGCTCGCTGCTGAAGGTTTTCGATTCGTCGTTGAACTCGTAGGACCAAGCGCGCAGGCCGTCCAAGCCGTCTTCGCATGCGTCCGAGAACTCGCATTTACCGATCAGCGTCCGGGCCGCATTCACCCGATCCGACTTCGTGCTGTCCGGCGTGATCGCCACCTTGTCGGCACCGAAGACGCTCACGAAGATCTCGACCGCTGAGCGCTTGGCCGCAAAGGTCTTGGCGCGTGCGTCGTGCGGGAGCCAGATCTTCCCGAGGTTCTTGCCCAACAGCTTGATCCGCAGCTTGTCGCACCAGTCCTCTGCGTCGATGCCCCAACCGCCGTCGTAGTCGACCAACGAATAGCCGCCCATCTTTGGCTGCCAGAACCACCACGTTGCGCGGTCACGACGCCCGATGTCGGCGCTGATCTCGATTGGCGCGCCGGCTGGGTCATAGGTCACGTGCGGGCCGATTCGGCCTGCCGTCTCAAGCTTTCCAATCGACCGCGCCAGGATCGCCCCGAGATTCGCAGCCTCGAAGCTGCACATGTACTCCTGATCGAACTTGGCCTGCCCGTACTCTTCGCCGAAGTCGTCGATGTATTGCTGACGCTCTTTCTCAAGCTGCGCCGGCGTCAAGATTCCCGTCTGCGTGGCGTTCAGCACCTGGGCGAAAGCGTCCTGATCCTTCAGCGCTGCCATGTAGGTCTTGTGCGCGTGGTTCCGGCCGCGTGGCGTCGTAATGAAGATCTGCCAGCCGTTGTTCTCCGCGATGATCGGGCGGAGGTATGCGCGGGCTGTCGGGTCGGCGAGCGCCCATTCCGAATACACGATGCCAGCGGGCGCCGAACCCACCAGGCTGTTGAAGTTGTCCGACCCAATGACCTGCCACGTCGATCCGTTCTTGAACGTGATCAGCATTTCCGTGTCGTTGGTCGAAGCCCGCAGCGCAAGCGGGAAAGCCTCGTCGATGCGCTTCTTGCCGGTGTGCGGGTTCACCGCCTTCCAGATCGCTTTCCGGGCCTGCGCGGCCTCCGGAAGCATGTGCCAGTAGCCGGCCACTCGCTCGAATGCAGCGCATGCTGTGCGGTGCAGCGCGATCTCATCCTTGCCCGACCGCCGCGACCAGATCAGCTCAGCGTGGCGCCCGCCGTTCTCGAGGTACGTCCAGGCCGGGAGCTGGTAGGCCCGCGGCTTCCAGTTATTCGGGAGCTGGACCCGAGCCATGCCGGACGATCTCCACGATCAGCGGGGAGTCCTTGTCGCCGGACAACTCGAGCTTGTCGCCGTATTCCCTCGGTGCAGCCTTCGATGCACGCCAGCGGTAGTGATGGGCCATGTCGCGAGCCTTGGCCAACTGAAACGGGTTCTTCGCCGCCTGGATGCCGGCCTCTGCCAATTCGTCGAATGCTTGGGCCGCCGCCACACGGGCTTCGTGCACCGCAACGCGCCGTTCTTCCGTCAGCGCGATCCAGCGGCGCAGTGACCCTTTGGTGACGCCGATTTCCTTGCAGATGGCCGTCTGCGTCTCACCGCTCACAAGCCGGTCGCACAGCGCGTCCAGGCCGAGTTTGTCGATGCGAGCTTCGGCCTCGCCGTTTTTCACGATGGTGGGCATGCTGTTCCCCCCGCAGGTTTGCTGCAGTCGGACCAATAAAAAAGCCCGCGGGCTGTGATGCGCGCGGGCAGGTGGCCGGTGGTCGACCAAGGAGGAGACGGGAGGGAGCGGAAACAAAAAAGCCCTCCGTTGCAGAGGGCTCTGATTGAGCTTTACCGACAGCGTCGCCTCCGTACTGGGATGGGCGAACCTTGTGCCGGCGCTCGTTCGTTGGCGCGGATTGTATGCGCGTTGGCACGCTTCTTGTCAACAAGGCCATCAGCCGAGGCGATTCACGAGCATCTGCCGGCCCTCGTCAAGCAGTGCGGCCAGGCCCTCCATGGTCACCCCGATGGACTCACAGGCCTTGCGCGGGCTCACCGGCTTGACGTAGCACCAGTTGAGCGCGCCGGCGTGCTTCTCGGGCAGCGCGGTGACGGCCTGGGCGATGCGGATAGCGTCGGCGCGGTCGAGCGCAGCCCCTGCGCGCGCATTGGCATCACGGCGCGCGGCGATGGGCGCCACCGACAGCCGGAACATCGGCGACGACGACGCGGCTTGTCGGCTGTTGCACCAGATGCCCCAGTTGCGCAGCCGGCCGTCAATGTCGCGCTGGTGTGGCGGCACGGCGTGGAAGTCGATCGGAGCGCCCTTCTCGCGCCGCGGTGGTGGCTTCTTCGCCTCCTCGACGACCTCTTCCTTGGCGCGCATGAACGCCGCTGACGCGATGGCCAGCATCATCTGCTGCAAGGTCTTGTCCGCCGTGCGCTGGGTCATGTGCATCCTCTCAAACTCGAATCTCAACCACCCGCAGCACGAGCGTGCCGAGGTGGAACACGTCGCCGCGCTTGACGGTGAACAGGTCGGCTGCCACGTCCAAGCCGATGGTGATCACGCGCCAGTTGCCGCGGCCTTTGGGGCGACAGAGCAGGGTCACGCGCGCCACTCCTTCAGCGACAGCCAGCACATGTACGCGGCTTCAGGTGTTGGGCCACTCACCCGTGCGGTTGGCGATACGCAATGCCAGCGGCCGATCGCACCGGCCAAGCTGTCGGGCGCAAGACGGATGCGTGGGCGTTCCTCAGGCGCGAACACAAGGAATGCGCCGCGGGCATTGAGGGGTGATTCGGTTGTCAAAGCAGCGCCCCCTGCGGCACGACGACCGCGACGAACTTCCCCGTGCGGCACACGTTCTGCGCGCTGGTGGTGAGCGACGCGCGTAGCTGCTCGGGCCGCGCCATGCATTGGCCGTAGCCCATCGGTGCGAGCGCGCCCTGCAGGCGCCAGTGGGTGCAGGTTCCGCAGGTCATGGCAGCGACTTCGTAACGACTCGATTGCACACCGGACACCCGCATGCCCAGAAGTTGCCGTCGCGCAGGTCGATCACCGGTTTTACTTCTTGGCGCGTGGCCTCGAAGACCGTATGACAGTTTTCGCACTCGAAGCGAATCGGCTTGAGATCGGGCGCTTGGCCCCTGCTGATGATCTTCATCCCGCGATCTCCCGCTTCAGCCAGTGCCCGATGAGGATGGCCTCGGCCCGGTTGTGGTCCTTGACGCGCTTGACCGGCGCATTGGCGTACAGGCGCACTGCGCAAGCCCGCGATGCGTCCTTGTCCGTGCCAAGCCCGAAAGCGCTCTTCCACACGCGCGGCGCCACGTATGCCATGTCGCGGCACACGGGCTCGATCAGCGCGCGCAGCACGCCGAAGCTGTCGTAGGTGGATGCCGTGGTCGTGGACGGCATGCTCGGCATGGGAATCGGGCGCTCGATCACGCCGTGCACCGCATCGCGCGCGAACTCGAAGCGGGAGGACCAGTCGCGCAGCACAGCAGCGAGCGCGCCAGCATCCACCCAGCGCTTCATCGCGCCGCTCGCCAGGCCGTTGTCGCAGGTCGGTATGTCGGCCACCTCGAGCAGCCCGCGCTCGGTGCAGATGACGGCGATGGCGCCGGTAAGGCCTGGGTCGATTCCGATGGTGATCATGCGCGTGCCCCCAGTCCAGCGAACGGCGACGGCTCGGCCCACGCCTTGCCGGTGCGCACCAGGCTGATGAGTTGCGGTGTGACCGAGAAGCGCACAGCAAGCACCTTGCCCTGCTCTTCGCTGGCCCGGATCTCGCGTGCCTTCTCCATGCTCAGCTTGCCGTACTTCTCGCGGATGTGGCGCACCGCACTCGCAGGCTGGCGCACGTTGCGCTTCTCGGACAGCCGACGGCGACGCTCGCCGATCGTGATCTGCTCCAGATGCTCCGGGTTGCAGCACAGCGTCGGCTCGCAGGTGTGCACCACCTCATAGCCGGGCTTCACCGGGCCGAACGCGGCTTCGTAGGCCACGCGGCGCACGGTCGTCGGGTTGCCGTCGATGTTGATGATCGGCGTCGTTCCGTCGTTCACGTAGCCCTGCCAGATCCAGCAGCCTGCGTCATCCCGGCACCGAGCCCGGATGCGTGTGAGCACGTCGGCGGCCATTACGATGCCTCCGCAAATGCGCGCGGGCGCGCGGGAGCGGGATGGGCAGCGCGCCCGTACTCCAGCCCATGGCGTTGCACGATCTCGCGCATGAATCGGCCAGCGGGACCGATGGCGCCAGTCTCCGGGTCGCAGTCGGTGCGGCAGAGCCAGCCGGGCGCGCGGTACACCGTCCAGCCCATGGCCACGAGGACAGCATCGCGCTCTGCGTCCTTGGCTTTGTCGGTGTGGAACGCTGCGCCGTCGCACTCGATCGCGATGCGAGCCTTGGGGTTGGCGAAGTCCACGAAGAAGCGGCCCACGGGGTACTGGGGATAGAACACGGCGCCGGTTTCGCGGATGTCAGCCCACAGCCAGGCTTCGATTGGCGTCAGGCGAACCATGCCCTTCGCGTCCCATTCGTAGGGGTCCACAGCCCAGTCGTTTTTCGGTGCCGCCAGGATCAGCGGGGTGATGGCGCGGTAGTGCGCGCGCAATGCTCTCCAGTCGTTCACAGGTCGCTCCTCGAATTGCGCGCGATCCGCGCTTTGTTGGTTGGGATTTCCATGGCCTTGGGCCAATCCTGAAAGCGCGTGTTCTCGCCGATGTACATCAGGTCCACGATCCCCGGCTCGCCGTCGCGCAGCTTCGCCACCGACACCTTGGCGTAGTGCTTCCACTCGTCCGATAGCGTTGGGTTGGCCTTGAAGGGGCGGTGCACGAACAACACGATGTCGGCGTCCTGTTCGACAGAGCCGGAATCGCGGAGATCGGATAGGACCGGCATCTGATCGACGCGCTCCTCGACCTTTCGGTTGAGCTGGCACAACAGGAAGATCGGGCAACTCAACTCCTTGGCCAAGCTCTTGAGTCCCTTCGTGATTTCCTCGATCTGGTAGACGCGCGGCATCTTCGGATCGATGCCCGCCATCAGGCCGAGGTAGTCGACGATCAGGCACGCGAGCTTTCCGTGACGCCGCCGCAGCGCGCGTGCGCTGGCGCGCACCTGGTTGACGTTCAGGTTCCCGCGGTCGCTGACGTGGAAATTCGCTGCGCGAAGCAGTTCGGTTGTCGATGTGATTGCGGGCCAGTCGTAGTCCTTCAGCCGCTCGCCGCGCTTGATGCGGCTCAGGTGAATGCGCGACAGCACGGACATCGCCCGGCTCACGACCTGGGCCTTCGGCATCTCCATCGAGAACATGCCCACCGCCTTGCGGCTTTCAATCGCCATGTGCAGGCCCATCGACAGCGCCAGCGCCGACTTACCCATGCCTGGCCGCGCGCCGATCACAACGAGCTCACCATCGCGTGGGCCGCCATCGAGCCGGTCATCGATTGCCGTCAGACCGGTGGGAGTGAAGTCGTCGACTGCTGTTCCTTCAGCCTGCGCGGCGATGCGGTCCAGTAGATGGACGACCCCGGTTTCCATGGACTGCCAGTCGTCGCGCGCCACGTCAGGGCTGATAGCCATGACCTGCTGCATGGCGCTGTCGAGCACCGCATCGACCGCCTTGCCTTGCAGGTTGAAGGCGGTCGAGGAGATCTCGTCGCAAGCGGAAATCAACTTCCTCAGCACCGCGCGCTCGCGCACGATCTCGGCGTAGCGACGGATGCTTCCAGGGCTGAACGAGGTCTGAGCCAAGGCGTTGAGGTACGTCAATCCTCCGACCTGTTCGGCCCTGCCGGCGGACTCCAACGCGGCAAAAACGGTGATCACGTCGGCCGGCTTACTGGCGTTCACCAGCCCTGAGATCGCGCTGAACACCAGTTTGTGCTCGTGCCGGTAGAAGTCGCTTTCGGCGAGCAAATCGCCTACTCGGTCCCATCCGCCGTTGTCCAGCAGCAGGCTCCCCAGCACACTCGATTCAGCCTCGATCGAATGGGGCGGCACGCGCAGCGCAGCGATGTCTGCATCGAGCAACGAATGGTCGACAAAGGCGTTCATGCGGCCTCCCGAGATTTGTTGAGGTAGTTGCCCTGCACGACCTTGGCGAAGTTTTCCTTGCCCATCAGCCAAGTGAGATCGCAGCCAGTCCATGCCCCGTTTCGACCGGTCAGGAAGTCCGATGCGGCCACCTGATCGAAGAAGCGACGGAACCATTCCAGGCCCTCGGCAGTGGTCGTGGCGTAGCGCTCGCCGTTCGTGCTGCGCCTCGCGGTCAGCAGCCATTTCCAGCGCTGGCGCATGGCGTCGGCACCCTTCCCGCCCTCCCACATCTCGCGTCGGGGCTGCGGCAACGTCGGTACGGTCTCGGCGAAAAGGCTCAGCAGCTGCTGGTGCGGACACAACGGCGTTTGCCCGGTCGTCGGCTCGGCCGGCGACAAGCCTTCGATAGAAGGCTGTATTTCCAGAGTAGTAGGAGAAGGAGAAGAACGTCCGCCCGCGTAGGGACCAATGTCGGGGTTTGGTGCTGCACCAATGGGGGGGTTGGGTGAAGGCTTTGGTGAGGGCTTTGGTGCTGGGTTGGGTGCTTCCGCAGAACCATCGCCATCACCTCTCACGACACGCTTGTGCTCGTCCGTGAGCATGCGGCTGGAGTACCAGATAGGCCCCGCCTGAGGTTCGATCAGCGTGACAGGTGTCCCATCCTTTCGGCCGCTGCGAGGGATGTAGACATAGGGCTCACAGTCGCCTTTATCGCAGCCCTTCAGGACACCCTTGTCCACCAGCTCCTTGAGTGGTGCTGCGGTGCAGCCAAGGGCCTGGGCGATCTCCTTGAGCGGCCATTCGAGCACGCCGTAGCGGTCCGAGTCGTGCATCAGGCACATGACCTCGAGCCACACGCCGCGGGCGGTCCACGAGCACCGGCGCAGGTTGGCGTTGTTGCGCCAGTTGTCGGGGTAGAACTGGAAGGAGGGGCGCTTCATGTCGTGGCGCCCCTCGCGCGCGCGGCCAGGCGAGCCCGCTCGCCCTCCTCGCTGAAGTAATCGCGCTCCATGGCCGCAACCTGCACAGGGCTGCGGCTCTTCACCGCCTGGGTCTGCAGGTCCAGCCACTGGCGCGCGGCCACGTGGTTGCCGCGGGCATAGGCGGCGTTGACCTGGCGCCCGCATTCGGCGATGTGCTTCTCGCGGATGGCGTCCTCGGACGTGTCGTCCATGGCGGCCACCATCTCGTCTGTGAGGAGGGGTGTCATGCCGCGGCCCTCACGCGGAAGGTTTCCATCAGGACGGACAGCTTCAGCTCAGCCTCATCAGCACGGCGCTTCTCGGCGTCGGCTCGGCGTTCGGCTTCAGTCTGGATCTCGACGAGCGTGCGTCCAAGTTGGAACGCGCACCACTCGGGATAGATGGTGTTGTTGACGGCGTAGCAGAACTTCGGCCAGTCCTCTGCTTGCAGGGTGGCCAGGCCCTTCTTCATCTTCGAGAAGGTTCCGGCATCGATGCCGACAAACTCGTAGATGGTCTGGTCAGCCAGCCCGCACGAGCTCACTGCGAGGGTGAAAGCAGCGCCAGAACTCACCTGCTTGCGGATCATTTCCAGCGGCGCGGTGTTCGCGTCCGGCTGGCGAAACAGGTCCAACTCCCGTTGTGCTGCAACCTGGTTCAATTCTTTTGATTTCACTTGGCTATCCCCTTGGGGTCCAAAAAAAGCACCATCTGGTGCATGAAAAACGCCTACGACCTCGCCCTACTCTTCCTCGTCGAACGGGTCGATCAGGAGGGTGATGAACCAGTCACCGACGACGGCAATGCAGACAGCGCCCACGGCGTACAGCAGGAGCTGCTGCCAGAGGGGGAAGGTGTCCCAGAGGGTTGGCATGGGTCAGGCTCCGAGAGGTGCCAACCCCGTGCGGGGCAGAATCCAGGTCACCACAACTTGGACCCCGCACGGGGCAGACAAAATGAATTCCAAGGACGAGCTTTTGCAGGCACTCGCCAGTGCGACGAGCGAGATCACCGGGCGGATGTTGGTCATGGGGATGGCCATGGAAGAGGTCATGAGAAGCCTCCCAAGCGCGGCACGGTCGACCATTGCTGCAAACCTGCGGACGAACGTGGGCCAGGTGCTCGAGGAGCAAGAAGACCCGACGAATCACGACATGGAGAGTTCTGCAACGCTTCAACTGGCAGCGTTGCTGGAGGCTCTAGGCCAGCCCCCGAAGATGTAGCGGCGGCCATCTCAGGCCCCTTGCTCAACGGGAGCGGCCTTGCGCAGCACAGCCCAGTTCACATCTGGCCGGAGTTCTTCGCAACGCACGCCGGTCAGCAGTTCGATCTCGGGGCAGAATTCCGCGGGCACCCGCTCCTTCTTCCAGCGAGAGATCGAAGCCTTCTGTTTTCCCAGCGCGTCGGCCAACTTGGTGGAGCCGCCAGCAATGGAACAAGCTCGCTCGAGAGGGGATTGCATGCGTGATCCTGAAGTTTCGGATAACTATACCGCTCAGTATCGGGATACGAAACAACACAAATGCAATATCGATCCGCGCGCTTATGCTTTTTCGATGGGGTTCACCGATCGATTGAAAGAAGCACGCAAGAGCGCGGGCATGACTGGCCAGCAGTTGGGCGACGCCATCGGCTGCTCGAAGCAAAACATCTCTCACTGGGAGGCTGGCCGCTTCGAGCCCAACCTGTCCTACATCGTCAAGCTTTGTGAGACGCTTGATGTGTCGAGCGACTGGCTACTGCTGGGGAAAGCTCCAGACTCCCTTTCAGCCGGCGCACTCAAGCAGGCACGCTTCTATGACGCACTGACGCCCGACGCGAAGCGCCGATGGGAAACGCTCAAGATGATCTTGGTAGGAGGCGCATCTGACGCGACCGTCGAGCGCAGGATGCCCATCACCGCCAGGCCGCCCGCGGAGCCCGCCACAACCAACACCCACAAGAAAACTGAGGAGTGATATGCGCCTGCCTTTCGTTCTGTTCGCCGCCGTCCTGGCCACCGCCTGTACGTTCGCAAGCCAGACTCATGGACCCAACGGCAAACCAGCTCACAGCATCAGTTGCCACGGTGGCGCGAACAGTTGGGGGTCGTGCTACGAAAAGGCCGGGAGCGTCTGCGGTGTGGCCGGCTACGACGTCGTGATGCAGAACGGCTCGGTGACGCCATTCGGGATGGCCAATGGATATGCCAATTCGGCCGGTGGCAGCTTCTCTGGTTTCGGCGGTGGAATGGTCAGCCGGAGCCTTCTGGTGCAATGCCGCGCACCAGCCTAGTCTGCTCATGCTCCAAGCCAAGCCCGCCTCGAGCGGGCTTTCTTATGCCCGTCGAGTATCGGTTTCTTTGACTGCATATTGCGACTCTGTATAACGAAAGAGTTTCGCTTTCCTTGACCGATTAGTTTCGGTTCACGATACTACGTCCATCCCAAACAGGAGATGGACATGCAGACAGCAACCCCGCGCAGGCCGTACGGCCGAGACTTCCGTCAGATGCCGGAGAGCATGCCGGCGCTGACGTTGGCGCCCCTCGAGCCGCATGGCTGGAAGATCGGCCGCGTCGCTCCCATCGACAAGACCTCTGACGCTGGCGACCGTGAGTACGCCGCGCGCTGCAACGACATCCGCACCCGCCACTGGCGCGACCTGGACGCATGCACGGTGGGCGATGTTGCGCACGACGAGCGCTTGGCTGAAGTTGTGCGCAAGGGTGGCGCGCCGGCTGAGGTGGGCAAGGTGCTGCTGCAGCTGGTGCACGAGCGGGTCGAAGCGATTGTTCGGAGCGCAGCATGATCACCGCGCACGACATCATCCGCGCGTGGTGTGCGTCGATGGGGATGCCTGCGCCGTCGAAGGGTGACTGCGCTGCGTTGCTGGCGCTGCTGTTTCCGTCGGCGTCGGTGGAAGAGCTGCTGGGAGAGACGGCATCGTGAGCCCCCGCCGCACCATCACCCAGCATGTCGTCGACTGGACCCTCGGCGCGCTCGCGTGCTTCGTCCTGTTGCTGCTCATGGCCTGGATGGACAGCAAGCAGTCGGAGACGGACGCGATGCGCATCACGGCGCAGGTGGTCAGGGACCGCGCGGCTGAGCACGCTGCGATGCGGGGGCCGCGATGAATCCGGGCATCTACTACGACCTGCCGATCGAGCAGTACCACGGCAACAGCCTGAGCGTGTCGAAGTCTGGGCTGGACGATCTGGCGCTGTGCCCTGCGATGTTCTACGCGCTGCACCTGGACCCGGATCGCCCGGCGCGCAGCGAGAAGGCTGGGCAGCTCGAAGGCAACCTTGCGCATACAGCGCTGCTCGAGCCCGACGAGTTCAGCAAGCGCTACGCCGTGCTGCCCAAGGACGCGCCCAGCAGGCCCACGCCGGCGCAGTGGAAGGCCGTGAACAGCAACGAGTCGAGCTCCGCGGCGAAGGAGTGGTGGACGGCTTGGAACAAGGCGAACGGCGGTGCGCGGATCATCACTGCAGACCAAGGCCATGCGGCGCGCTGCCAAGCGCACAGCATGCGCTCCCTGACGAACGTATGGGGCGGTCTGTCGATGGCCGACATGCTCAAGCGCGGCAAGGCCGAGGTTTCAGCGTACTGGACCGACCCCATCACCGGTGTCCTGTGCCGCTGCAGGCCCGACCTCGTAGTGCCGATCAACGCGCGCCAGGTCGTGCTCGTCGACGTGAAGACCTTCAGCGATGCCACGCCGCGCGAGTTCATGCGGCAGGTGGTGCGCAAGCGCTACTTCATGCAGGACAGCTTTTACAGCGAAGGCTACGCGCGCGCATCGGGCCTCGAGGTCGTTGGCTTCGTGTTCGTCGTCGTGGAGGACAAGTGGCCCTTCCTCGCTGCGTCCTATCAGCTGGGCGACGAGAGCCGCCACGAAGGCGCGCTGCAGCACCGCGACCTGCTGGACACCTACGCCGAGTGCGTGCGCACGAACACGTGGCCCGGCTACACGGCGGCGACGGAAACGCTCGACCTGCCACCGTATGCCCTCTCTTCACAAGAAATCGAGCTGAGCTATGCAGCTTGAAGAATGGCGGCCGGTGCCCGGCTTCGAATCGCTCTACTCCGTCTCGTCACTGGGCAGGGTTCGCTCGGAGCGCCGTGAGGTCGTGTACGTGACCAACAAAAAACAGACCGTGCGCGAGCGAATCATGTCGCAGGCGAAGAAGAAAAGCGGCCACTGCTCCGTGATGTTTTACGGCGCGCAGAGAAAACGGCTGCACGTGCACCGACTCGTTCTTTTCGCCTTCGTCGGAGAGCCGCCGACGCCATTGCATGAGGCCGCACACAACGACGGTGATCCCAGCAACAACACGCTGGAGAACCTCCGCTGGGCAACGCGCGCCAGCAACCACGCCGACAAGGTCGCACATGGCACCCACAACCGTGGCGAACGCCACCCGAACAGCAAGTTGACGAACGCACAAGCCGAGGCCATACGACAAGACCCGAGGTTGTGCAAAGCCATCGCGTCCGAGTACGGCATCACCTTTCAAACGGTTTGGCAAATCAAGGCCGGCAAGAGCCGGAAGACATCATGAACATCTCCGACCTTTCATCAACGATCGTCCCCCGCTCGGACCAAAAGAACGCCGAGGAATTGCTGAGCGGCCCGCAAACCATCACTGTGGCCGACGTACGCATCGGCACCGATGAGCAGCCCGTGGTCATCCACTACGACGGCGAAGACGGACGGCCGTACAAGCCCGGCAAGACCTGCCGAAAGATCCTGATCTTTGCTTGGGGCGAAGACGGCCGGAACTGGATCGGGAAGTCGATGACCCTGTTCAACGACACGGCTGTGCGGTTCGGTGGAATGGCTGTTGGTGGTATCCGCATCAGCCATCTCAGCGACATCGAAGGCCCGATCAATGTGTCGCTGACGGCCACCAAAGGCAAGAAGGCCCAGCACACGATTCAGCCGCTCGAGGTGATGCACCTCGGCGACGTCATCAAGGCGATCCGCGCGGCGAACAACCGCGACGGCATGGCAGCGGCCAAGGCGATGGCACAAAAGCTCACAGCGCCCGGCGACATCGAAGCCGCTCTGCAGGCCTACAAGGAGCGCGCCGCCGAGCTCAAGGCCAAGCCCGAGGCCGCCAAGCAGCCCGAGCCCGAGCCGGCACTCACGCCCGGCCCCGACGACGACTCGAACCCCTTCTGATCCCAGCCCTTTTTTCAACCACCTGGAGCCCTGACCCATGTTCTCTCTCGAAACGTTCACCAAGCTGAAGCTCTCCGAAGTCGCCGTGCTGTCGTCGAAGAACCGCGAGCCCAGCGACTTGCCCGGCGCGCAACTGTCGTTCAGCGGCCTCGTGTCGAACGAGCTGCTGACCGAGTTCAACGGATCGCTGCGCAGCTTCCTGTACACGAAGACGGCGGCCAGCTCCGACGCTGATCAGGGCCGGCTCGACGTCGACGTGAACGAACTGCCGAACCTCTCGACGCTGGGCCTGCTGCTAGAGAAGCTGGAGCTGAAGAAGGTCGAGCTCACCGGCTACAGCCTGGTGATCGATCACGGCATGGGCGGCAAGTCGAATCTCGAGCTCGAAGACTGCGTGTGCTCCGACTTCGTGCTGCACCCGAAAGAAGGCGGCTCTGTGCTGCTGACGTTCAAAGTCGAATCGCAGAGCGTGTCCGAGAAGGTGTTCGGCAAACTCGCGACGCTCAAGAGCCTCGAAGTGCAGATCACGCTGACGCCGCCCGACGTCGACCAGCAGCAGATCGAAGACTGATGTTCCCACCCGAGGGCGTCAGCACGACGCCCTGCCCACTTCACGAGGTAGCCATGCCCACCAACAGCATCAAAGAAACGATCTCTGCGCACGACGAGGGAGAGGACTTGCCCCGGATGGGCGCAGCCTTCAATCCCGATGTGGACAACGAGACGACATTTGAAGTCGCAGCAGACATTCAGAAGCTGATCGCCAGTGCGCCGGATCGCATCTGGCTGGACCTCGGCGAGAACCTCGAATCGCTGAGTGATGACGCCACGTTTCGCGACCTCCGCGAGGTGACGTGGAGCGAGGACAACGCCACCGGCTGTGGCATCAAGTACGTTCGCGCCCCACTGGCGCCCTTCCTGAGCATCGACTTCAAGCAGGCTGACGCACTGCTGTCGATGTTCGGCGGCGAGCCGTGCGAAGTCACCCTCAGCATCGCAGAAGGCCGCAGCGGACGCGGCCTCTATGCGCACTACACCGAATACCCGGAAGAAGGTGCCGAGTTCCTGGGCGTCACAGATGGGGAAGCTGCACCTGCTGCCGCCCTCGCCCAGCCCGCGCCCGTGCAGTCCGGTTGGCAAGTGGTTCCGGTCGAGCCGACCGACGACATGCTCTACGAAATTCAGGAGAACGCTCACATCCTGCCGCCGCGTGGAAAGCGCATTTGGAAGATGCTGCTCAAGGCCGCGCCCGTGCAGCAGGACGCCCCTGCACCCTCGATGGCGTGCAAGGGCAAGAACTGCGGCACGACGACGGGCGACCACTCGCCTGAGTGCGTCGCGGAACACGAGGCCGCCTATAGCTCCGGCGGCCAGCTCGACACTCCCGGCAACCGCAATCCGGAAAGCCGGTACAGAGGCTACAAGGGCGAACCTCTCGGCGACAGCGCATCTGACGACCAACGTGCTGCATGGGATGAGGGGCGCCGGGCGGCTGTGCCGGCTACCTCCCCTGCACCCTCGATGGTGGGTGATGCGAAGGGAGGTGCGTGATGGAAGCGCAGCACATAGCGGGGCTGCTTGTCCTCGACCGTCACGGCACCATCAAGGCAGGCCCAGTGCATCAGTTCGCGCGCGGCAGCGGGCAGAGCCAGTTTGCGATGCTCACATCCAGCTGCATTGAAACGGATTCGAATGTGGATGTGATCGTCCAACAGAACGCCCGCCGCGTGGTCGCTTGCTGGAATGCCTTTGACGGCATGAGCACCGAAGAAATCGAAGCGCTCGGTGCGGGCGGGGCGAGCGCCGCCATCTCGGGCCAGAAGCCGGCCGAGGGAGAAAAGGTATGAGCGCGCAACACACGCCAGGCAACTACGACGATCAGACGCGGAACGTGCAGCTGATCATGTCCAAAGGCTTTCGGCTCATTGGCGGACCAATCCCAGCGCAGGTTCGCAAGGAATTGCGCGCGGCCGTAAAGAGCGGCGTTCTGGGCCACATGAAAAAGGACGGCCTTCTGCCCGAGGTCTTCTTCCACAACATCCACCCGCATTGCTACACAGCTGTTGACGCTCGCAAGCGAGAGGCAGCAGATGCCGTCAAAGCACTCGCCAGCGTGATGGTGAGCCCTGCCGAGTACCGCGCGGGCATAGAAGCCATGGGGGGTGATGTTGAAGAGCAATTGCTCGCACGCGCCAAAGCCACGGAAGGCCCCGCACCATGAACACCCCCGAGCTATCCACTGCCTCCGCTGGAGAGGCGATTGCGTGGCTGCACGAAAGCGATCCGGCACGCTGCATCACCAACCTGCAAAAGGCATCGGCACTGCGTGACGGCGGCGCCTCCGCGAGCAGCGTCACGCCCTACAACATCGCCCTCTATGCATCACCAGCGCCAGGGCGGGCGCCGCTGACGGATGAGCAGATTGCAGTGCTGCAGTTCCTCTATGGACTGGGCAACCTGGACGGATGCGGATGCGGATTCGGCGACCGGCCACACGGCGAGCGCGGTATGTACTGGTGGCGCAAGCACCTGCGCGCAGCCTTCCCGGGCATCGCTCCTGCTGGCGGGATTGGAGGCGAGCTGTGAGCAACTGGCAAGCCTTCTGGTGCGTCATCGCCATCTTCATCGTGTGCGAGGTTGTGCTGACCCTGCACGGCATCGATACCTTGCTGTGGCGCTTCAAGACGCCTGCCGAGAAGGTCATCCAACAAAAGCTGAGCGGAGATTGCAAGCCATGACATCCCACCCCACAGAAGTGAAGCTGCCCGAGAGCCTGGAGGTGATGCCCGAGTTGGACGCGGCGCACATTCTTCCCTACTCAGCGATCCGCTACGTGAATGGCTATCCAGAGTCCTACGTCAAAGCCTACGCACGCTCCTTCGCCGAATCCGCCCTCAAGGCACGCGACGCGGAGATCGAGCGGCTGAGGGGCGATGCTGAGCGCTATCGCTGGCTGCGCGATGAAGCTCATCCCGACCGAGACGACACCGGAATATCGGTGAGTGAGGCGGACTTCAACGACTGGGGCAACCGCTTCACGCGCTACTTTTCTGGCAACGCACTCGACGCCGCCATCGATCAGGCCCGAGCTACGGGCGGGGAGAAGGCAAATGGTTGACGAAACACCAGAGCAGCGCGCTCGCCGTCTTGGCGTGCCCTTCGTCGCTCCACTCAAGTTCTATGGTCGCCCTCTCAACTCGAACCCGGTTGTGGCGGTCTGCGGCGGCTGTGGCCGCGACGTTCACCGCATGGAGGGCTATTCGTGTCCTCTGTCGCAGTGCCCGATTCAACCAAAGGCGTACTGACATGAAAACACTAAATCTCAGCATCGACATTTTGGACGGCGAACAAGATGACATCGTCGTGGTCATCGCGGATGGCAAGCGGGTCAGCGGGGAGGTGCATCGCGAACCCTACGTTGAGGAACGCTGGGGTCGCTACCACAACGCCAAATCTGCAGCACGCCGCATCGTGTCCGACACCCTTCTGCGCTGGGACTTTCCATCATGACCACCACCGAAGCCTTCGAGGCGAGCCTGCGCGCTGAGTTTGAGGCGCTCCCTGAGTTTCTCGCAGACCCGCTCCTGCTGCAGCGCCAGTTGAACCGGGAAAGCTACGTCTACACCCTCGTGCAAGGCATGTGGGAGGGCTACCAAGCCGGAGACAAGGCCGCGCGGGCAACTATCAAGCAATCCTTAACAGTTGCCGAGGCGCTGATGCCGGAGCCCTTCGGCTATGTGCCCTTCCCCGGAGAGTTCTATCCGCCTGACCAGCTCGATGCAGAGGTCAAGGACGATCCGTTCACCACGCGCGTCTACACCGCCGCCCAGATGCGCGCGATGTTCGACGCCGCAACAGAGCGCGCCGCAAAGCAATGCGAGGAGCGGGCCGACGAACTGTCCAAGCAATGGCGCGCGGGCCACAAGACCAACGCCCACCTTGAAGGCCAGTCTGATGGCGCATTCGACTGTGCCGCTGCAATCAGGGGAACACCATGAGCGCCGATGAAATCGTGGACCGCTTCTACGTCGAGCACGGCCCCTGCTGCGCCGGCTGCGACTGGTGGGCACCGGCAAACAGCTGCGTAGGCGAGTGCCGCCGTTCAGCGCCCGTGTCCGGCGCGCAGCGAATCTCCATGCTCGGCATGCGAAGCCCCAGCATCCAGCCCGAGGCCGGCCACATCATGACGCCACGCGAACACCACTGCGGCGAGTTCAAGGACGACTTCGACTGGAGCACCTTGCCGCCGCAATACCTGCGACGGATCGGCCATGCCGCTGCAATCAGAGCGCGAGACGAGGGGGTGAGGGGATGAGCACGCTTCAATTCCAAATCGGCGACCGTGTGCACGCCTGCAAGTCGATCTATGAAGGCCCCGACGATCACCACCCGGGCGGCTATCTCTGCCGCAAGGGCGATCTGCTCATCGTGCGCAAGGTGGTGCCGGGATCGGGCCGCCCGCTCAGGGTCTCCCACGAAGACGTGCTGGACATGACTTTCGCAGTCGCGCCCGACGAGATCGGCCGGGCTGAGGATGGGAGGGGTTAGGCCATGCTCGATGCAACCGAAGCGGCTGCGTTTTTGGGGGTGTCCCGGAGCAAGATATACGATCTGGCCGCGCGCGGGCGCCTCACCAGCTATCGGATTGATAGCGCGCTTCGCTTTGAGCGCGAAGACCTGGAGACCTTCAAAACATCATGTCGATCAGCTTCGACGCCCCCAACAAGCGGTGGCGGTATCAATTTGACAAGCGCATTGCCGGCAAGCGGGTCCGCGCTAGCCAACTACTTCCGAAAGGCTGGACTCGCTCCCAAGCGGACGCGTTTGACCAGAAAGAAACCGGGCGCCTCTACGCCGTTGCAACTGGTGTCATCAAGCCCGAGCCGCTGATCGACGAGGCGGTGCTGCTCTACCTTCAGCACCGCGGCCCCAAGCTCAAGAGCCTCGAGAACATCAAGCGCGAGCTCAACGAGTGCGCCGACATCTACGCCGGCCGCCCCTTCTCACACCTTCCCGACATCGCCCTCGAGTACAAGCCGGTGCGGGTGTCCATCGTCAACGGCGAGGAAGTCGAGACGCCGCTGGCGCCGGCCACCGTCAAGAACCGCCTGGCCTACATCCGGGCCGCATGCCGCTACGCCTGGAAGAAGCACAAGAAGGGCGACCACGATCCGGCCGAGCGCATGGAAATGCCGAAGGTGCAGAACGAGCGGCACGTCTACCTCAACCGTCGCCAGTTCATCGAGGTGTGCCAGCAGATGAAGCCCGGGGCCGACCGGGCCGCGGTGCGCATCGCGTTCTACAGCGGCATGCGTGCGGGCGAGGTGGGGCTGTGCGATCTGTACGGCGACGAGCGCGTGCAGGCGTTCCTGCTACCGCCCGAGGTCACGAAGAATGGCCGGCCGCGCGCGGTGCCGATCCATCCGAAGCTCGCGCACATCGTGCGCAACCCGGATCTGTGGCCGATGCAGCGCACGCGCTGGACCGTGAGCAAGGCTTTCAAGAAGGCAGCGCGCGCCGCGGGCTACGGCCACGCCAGGCTGCACGACATGCGGCACAGCACCGCGAGCGAGATGCTGAACGGCGGCGCACACCTCAACACCGTGGGCGGCGTGCTGGGCCATCTGTCCGCCGTGAGCACGCGCCGCTACGCGCACCTGGTGGTCGACACGCTGGCAACGGCCGTGAACCTCGTGGGCAAAAACTCCCCCACAGCGGCAAAGAAAAAGGCCGCTTGAGGGCGGCCTTAGACGGGGTGTTTTCAGAGGGAAATGGTGCTGGTAGGACGTACTGGATTCGAACCAGTGACCAACGGATTAAAAGTCCGCTGCTCTACCAACTGAGCTAACGTCCCGGAACCATTTTTCTTGCTTCTTGCCGACGTTGAATCCAGCAAAGCCTTGGATTATAGCGTGGTGTTTCTCGCAATTTCGTCGAGCACCCACCCTGCCGCACATTGACCGAAGGTGGCGGTCACGCTGACCACCGATCCGTAGCCGTGGCAGTTGAGCGAACCGTCGCCCGCATCGATCTGGCAGGACGCATCGGGCGGTGCCACGCTCTCGCGGCTGAACACGCAGGCCAGGCCGATCTTGCGGCCTTCGCGCGGCGCGCCGTGCAGCTTGCGCAGGCGCTGGCGAAGCTGGGCCAGCAACGGGTCGTGGGTGACGAGCGACAGGTCTTCGATGTCGACCTTGTGCGCCTGCCGCTTGCCGCCCGCCGCACCGACCGTGATGAACGCGGTGCTGCGCGACACGGTGCGCGCCCAGGCGGCCATGGCGAGCTTGGCCTTCACCTGGTCGCAGGCATCGATGACCGCATGGACCGGCCCGTGGGCGGCCTGCGCGGTCTCGAGCAGCGAAGCCCAGTTGTCGGGCTCGACGAACTCGTCGATGGCGAGCACCTGGCACTCGGGGTTGATCTGCGCGATGCGCTCGCGCATGGCTTCGACCTTGGCCTGCCCGACGGTCGAGTCGAGCGCGTGGATCTGGCGGTTGATGTTCGATTCCGACACGTGGTCGAGGTCGATGAGCGTCAGGCGCCCCACCCCACTGCGTGCCAGCGCCTCCACGGCCCACGAGCCCACGCCACCGATGCCGACGACGAGCACATGCGCGTGGCGGATGCGCGCGGCACCGGCCACGCCGTACAGGCGCTCGAGGCCGCCGAAGCGGCGCGCAAAGTCAGGCGCCGCGGTGTCGGTGAGGACATCCGCGGCGGCCATGGGGAGGGAAGAGGCTTCTTCAGCCGAAGGCATCATCGAAGCACTCTCAAGCGGAACACTCCGCCGAAACGGTCATTGCATCAACGCAGGCGCGACAGACGCTCGCGGCCCGCCTGTGCGGCTTCCGACTGCGGGTAGGCCTTGGTCAGGTCTTCCAGCGTGCGGCGTGCGGCGCGCGTGTCCTTCAGTTCGATCTGGCAGTTCGCGATCGACAGCACGGCTTCGGGCGCCTTGGCATGGTCGGGCGCGAGCGAGAGCATCGAGCGGAAATTGGCGATGGCTTCGTTGTAGTTGCGCGTGGCGTACTGCGCATTGCCGAGCCAGAACAGCGCGGACGCGTTGTAGCCGCTTTGCGGGTAGCGCTTCACGAACTCGGCGAAGGCGGTCTGGGCCTGCGCGAACTGCCCCGAGCGGAAGACGCCCAGGGCTGCTTCGAAGTCGGCCTTTTCCTTCGGATCGGCGTTGAACTCGCGGCCGTCGATCGAGACCTTGGACGGCTCGTTCTGCTTGAGCTTGTCGTCGATGGTGGTCTGGCGCGACTGCATTTCGCTCAGCGTGCGCGTGAGCTGCTCGTTCTGGCCGGTCATGCGTGCCAGTTCGCCGCGCATCTGCTCGATCTGGCTTTGCAGGTCGAGCAGGCTGCGACGCAGCTGGCCGTTTTCGTCGGCCAGGCGCTGGTCGGTCTGCTGGCGCATGGCTTCGACGCGCTGGCGCAGGTCGAGGATGGCGCGGCGCGCCTCGTCGTCCTCGAACAGCGCCGCCTGCGAGCCGGCCGACGCGCAGAACAAGGCGGCGGCGAGGGCCGCGCCTCGCCACAGGGCACGTGGTTGCATCACCGGGTGTAGCGGATTTCAGCGCGGCGGTTCTGCGCCCACACTTCTTCACCCGAGCCTTGGGCCGCGGGCTTTTCCTTGCCGAAGCTCACGGCTTCAATCTGGCTGTCATTCACGCCCAGTAGCGTGAGCGCACGGCGCACGGCTTCGGAACGCTTCTGGCCGAGGGCCAGGTTGTACTCGCGGCCGCCGCGCTCGTCGGTGTGGCCTTCGATCGAGATGCGACGTTGCGTGGCGCCCTTGAGGAAGCGCGCGTGGCCGTCGATCACCGACTGGAACTCGGGCTTGACCGTGTAGCTGTCGTAGTCGAAGTACACGATGCGTGCCACGCCGACCGGACCTTGCGCCGTGTTGGCGTTCGGGTCGATGGTCACCGGGGCCACGGCGGTTGCGCCGCCTTGCTGGCCGCCGGCCGTGCCGCTGCGGTCGGTGACCGGCGTTTCGTTGAGCTTGGTGCCCGACGAGCAACCGGCGATGAGCGCCACGATGGCGAGCGAATAGATCGTACGTTTCAACATTTGCGAACTCCTCAAGTAAATTTATCTGGTCAATGCTTATTGCTTTTGAAACGGACCCCAGTCCGGTTCACGGATGTCTCCCGCCTGGCCCGCGAGGCGGGCCTTGATCTTTCCGTCCAGCGTGGTCGTCATGAGCGCCTCGCGACCCTGCAGGTGCGTGGCATAGACGATCAGCTTGCTGTTGGGTGCGAAGCTCGGGCTCTCGTCGGCCGTGGTGTCGGTGATCGCGGCGACATTGCCGCTGGCCAACTCCATCACGTGGAGTTTGAACGCACCGCCGACCCGCGAGATGTAGGCCAACCACCGGCCATCGCCGCTGACAGATGGAGAAATGTTGTAGGTGCCGCTGAAGGTGACCCGCGTCGGGTTGCCGCCGCTGGCACTCATCTTGTAGATCTGGGGCGCACCGCCGCGGTCGCTCACGAAGTAGATCGTGCTGCCGTCGGCCGAGTACACGGGCTCGGTGTCGATGCTCGAGCTCTGGGTGAGGCGGCGCGGTTCGCCGCCGCTGGCCGGGATGGTGTACAGCTGCGAGCCGCCATCGCGGCTGAGCGTGACGGCCAGCGAACCGCCGTCGGGCGCCCAGGCCGGGGCGCTGTTGGAGCCCTTGAAGTTGGCGAGCAGACGGCGCTGGCCGCTGGCCACGTTGTGCACGTAGACCACGGGCTTGCGCGACTCGAAGGACACATACGCCAGCTGCTGGCCGTTGGACGACCAGCAGGGCGAGATGATCGGCTCGGGGCTGGCGAGCGCGGCCTGTGCGTTCTCGCCGTCGGCATCGGCCACCCACAGCGAGTAGCGGCTGCCACCCTTGGTGACGTAGGCGATGCGGGTCGAGAAGATGCCCTTCTCGCCGGTCAGCTTCTCGTACACGTAGTCGGCGATGCGGTGCGCTGCCAGGCGCAGGTCGCCCTGCGGCACGGTGTAGCTCTGGCCGCCGAGGTCGCGGTCTTTCACGACGTCCCACAGGCGGAAGCGCACGTCGTAGCGGCCGTCGCCGAGCCGGCTGACGCTGCCCACCACGAGCGAGTCGGCGGTGCGCTGGCGCCACAGGGCGAGGTCGGGGCGCGAGGATTCGTCGAGCGCCTGGCCCGAGGCATCGACGCCGCGGAACTGGCCGCTGCGTTCGAGGTCGGCCTGGACGATGTCGGAAATCTTCTGGGGCGAGGCGTCCTGCCCCCGGAAAGGCACGAGCGCGATCGGCAACTGCGTCAGCCCCACGCCCGACACCTCGACCCGGAACTGGGCCATGGCGGGAAGCATGGGAGAGGCAGCAAGGGCCGCGATGAGGCTGCGGCGTGCAATCAACGATGAAGAAGGAGTTGGGGAAAGATCTGGCAACGGCTTGTTCATGCGGTTCGGAGAGGTTTCCGGGTAAAAAGTTTCTCCCCGGCGTTTCACGGGCCACATGTTACACACTGGTTTGGACACGCCGTCACAAAACGTTTATCCGGCGAAATGGTCCTACAGGCCTCTCGAAAGGCGGTCGGAGCCGCCCCGTAAAATCCGCCGCCATATGCAAGCATCCCCCGGCAGCGAGAGCGCCCGCCCTCCCCTCATGCGCCGGCTGGCGCGACTCATGACCTGGTTCGGCAGTTCGCGCCAATGGTGGGCCGTGGGGCTGATCGGCGCCCTGCTGGCCGCGCTCACCGAGCCGCTCATGGCCGCCCTGCTCAAGCCGCTGCTCGACCGGGGCTTCACGCGCGGCGAGATGCCGCTGTGGTTCATTCCGGCCGCCGTGCTGCTGCTGTTCGCGGTGCGCGGCATCGCGCAATTCATTTCGCAGTACGCGCTCTCGCGCATCGCCAACGAAGGCATGCAGAAGCTGCGCCGCGTGCTGTTCGAACGGCTGCTCGGCGCCGAGCTGGCGCTGTTCGCACGGCAGTCGGCCAGCGCGCTGTCGAACACCGTCGTGTACGAGGTGCAGACCGGCGCCATGCTGCTGGTGCAGGCGCTGCTCGGGCTCTCACGCGACGGCTTCACGCTCATTGCGCTGCTGGGCTACCTGGTCTACCTGAACTGGAAACTCACGCTCATCGTCGCCTTCCTGGTGCCCAGCATCTCCTGGATCATGAAGGTGTTCTCCAAGCGCCTGTACAAGCTCACGCAGCAAGGCCAGCAAGCCACCGACGAGCTGGCCTACGTGGTCGAGGAAAACGTGCTGGCCCACCGCGTGGTGCGGCTGCACGGCGCGGAACAGGCGCAGGAGCGCCGCTTCGAGCAGCTGAGCCAGCGCCTCAACCGCCTGGCCGTGAAATCGACCATCGCCCAGGCCGCCACCACGCCGCTGACGCAGATGATGGCTTCGCTGGCGCTGTCGGTGGTGGTGATGATCGCGCTGTGGCAAAGCGGCAAGCAGGGCTTCACGGTGGGGGGCTTCGTTGCCTACATCACGGCCATGCTGATGCTGATCGCGCCGATCCGCCGCCTCGCAGAAGTGGCCGGGCCGATCACGCGCGGACTGGCAGCGCTGGAGCGCGGCTTGATCCTCATCGACGAGGTGGCGCCGGAATCGCAGGGCACCTTCAGCATCGCGCACGCGCAAGGCCACATCGAGCTACGCAACGTGCAGGTCAGCTACCGCGGCGACGACGAACAGCGCGCGCTCGACGGCGTGAACCTCGTCATCGAGCCCGGCCAGGTAGTGGCCTTCGTCGGCCCCTCGGGCTCGGGCAAGACCACGCTGGTCAACCTGCTGCCGCGCTTCGTGCAGCCCAGCGGCGGCCAGGTGCTGCTCGACGGCCACGACACCAGCGAGTGGCAGCTCAAGAGCCTGCGCGCCCAGTTCGCGATGGTGAGCCAGGACGTGGTGATGCTCAACGACACACTCGCCGCCAACGTGGCGCTGGGCGGCGACATCGACATCGCGCGCGTGCAGTCCTGCCTCGAGGCGGCCAACCTGAGCGCGCATGTCGAGACGCTGCCGCAGGGCATCGAGACCGTGCTCGGCCACAACGCCACGCAGCTGTCGGGCGGCCAGCGCCAACGGCTGGCCATTGCCCGCGCGCTCTACAAGAACGCGCCCGTGCTACTGCTCGACGAAGCCACGTCGGCCCTCGACACCGAATCGGAACGGCTGGTGCAGGACGCCCTGCAGCGCCTGATGCAGGGTCGCACCACGCTGATCGTGGCGCACCGCCTGTCGACCATCCAGCATGCCGACCGCATCATCGTGATGGAGCAAGGCCGCATCGCCGAGCAAGGCAGCCACGAGCAGCTCATGGCGAGCGACGGACTCTATGCGCGGCTGCAGACGCTGGCGGTGCGCAGCGCGGCGCCGGGGCAGGACCCGACGCTCTGACCCTCAGCGCGCGGTGCCTGCCGCGCCACGCGCCTTCTTCGCCGCCGGCGCAGCGTTCTGCGGCGGCAGCGTGCCATCGGACACCAGCACGCCCGTCGACAGGATGAATTCCGCGGCGCTTTCGATGTCGCCCTGCAGCGCGGCACGGGCCTTGGCGCCGTCGCGGCGCTTCAGCGCGGCCAGCAGCGCCGCATGGTGCGACATCGCCACCTTGTCCCCGACGCGGCGCGAGCCGGCCCGCAGGTCGTAGTTGAGGATGGGGCCGATGCGCAGCCACAGCGCTTCGATCATCTGCAACAACACCGGCATGTCGGCCGCGGCGTAGACCGCGAAGTGGAACTCCTTGTTGAAGGTGACGAGCTTCGAGCCGTCGGGGCTCGCCGCATTCATCTCGGCCGCGAACTCGTCGTGCCAGCGCGTGATGTCGCGCAGCGCCACCGCGCCCGACGCCGAGGCCGCCAGCTCCGTGGCCAAACCTTCGAGGTTGGTGCGGATGGTGGTGATTTCCTTGAACTGCGCCGCCGTCATCCGGGGCACGCGCAAGGTGCGGCTGGGCGTGAGTTCGAGCGCCTGCTCGGCCACCAGGCGCTGCATCGCCTCGCGCACCGGCATCACGCTCACGCCCAGCGCCTCGGCCGCGCTGCGCAATGAAATCTGCTCGCCCGGCATCATCTGCCCGCTCATCACGAGGTCGCGCAACTGGTCGTAGACGTTGGCGCTGAGCGTCTGGCGCTTCAGGGGGGTGACGAGATCGGTGAGGCTCATGCGTCGAAGTATATGGCCGGGGTATTCCCTATGAATTATCTGTGATCACAGATATACGATCCCCTTCATTCCGAAATCGACCTCAAGGATCTCTTCAGCATGTGGAACAACAACTCCCTCGCCGGCCGGCGCGTGCTCGTCACCGCCGGTGCCAACGGCATCGGCCTGGACATCGTGCGCAGCTTCGCCGCGGCGGGCGCCAAGGTCTTCGTCTGCGATGTGCAGGCTGCCAGCCTCGACCAGCTGGCGCGTGAACTGCCCGAGGTGGGCCGCTGCGTCGCCGACGTGTCCAACGAGGACGACGTGGCCCGCCTCTTCGAGGCCGTCGACCGCGAGCTCGGCGGCCTCGACGTGCTGGTGAACAACGCCGGCGTGGCCGGCCCCACCGGCCCGGTCGAGACCGTCTCGCTCGCCGACTGGGAGCGCACGATGGCCGTCAACGTCACCGGCCAGTTCCTCTGCGTGCGGCTGGCCGTGCCGCGGCTGCGCAAGGGCCGCCTGCCCGCCATCATCAACCTGTCCTCGGCCGCCGGGCACCTGGGCATGCCGGGGCGCTCGCCCTACTCCGCCTCGAAGTGGGCCGTCATCGGCTTCACGAAAACGCTGGCGCTCGAGCTCGGGGCAGACGGCATCCGCGTCAACGCGATCCTGCCGGGCGCGGTCGACGGTCCGCGCATCCGCGCCGTGATCGCCGCCAAGGCCGAAGCGCTGGGCAAGCCGCTCGACGAAGTGACGCGCGCCTACACCGCGCAGGCCGCGCTGGGCCGCATGGTCACGGCCACGGACATCGCGAACATGGTGCTGTTCGCCGCCAGCGACCTGGCCGCCAGCGTCACGGGCCAGGAGCTCGTGGTGGACGGCCACACGCAAGCACTGAGCTGATCCGCTCGCACGCCCTTTCTTTCCATCTTCTTCTTTCCGGACACCTCATGGCCCAACGCCCCAAAGCCATCATTACCTGCGCCCCCACGGGTGCCATCCACACGCCCAGCATGTCGCCGCACCTTCCCGTGACGGCCGACGAGATTGCGCAAGCTTCGATCGAAGCCGCCCGCGCGGGCGCCGCGATCCTGCACCTGCATGCGCGCGACCCGAAGGACGGCCGCCCCTCGCAGGACCCGGACCTGTTCCGCCCCTTCCTCTCGAAGATCAAGGCCGCGACCGATGCGGTGATCAACATCACCACCGGCGGCAGCCCGCACATGAGCGTCGAGGAGCGCATGCGCCCGGCCACCACCTTCAAGCCCGAGCTCGCGTCGCTCAACATGGGCTCGATGAACTTCGGTCTCTTTCCGATGCTGGAGCGCTTCAAGTCCTTCGAGCATGAATGGGAGCGCGAGCACCTGGAGAACAGCCGCAACCTGATCTTCAAGAACACCTTTGCCGACATCGAGAACATCCTGAAGCTCGGCAACGCCAACGGCACGCGCTTCGAGTTCGAGTGCTACGACGTGAGCCACCTCAACAACCTGCGGCACTTCCTGGACCGCGGGCTGGTGCAGGCCCCGGTCTTCGTGCAGACGGTCTTTGGCATCCTGGGCGGCATCGGCGCCGATCCCGAAGACCTGATGCACATGCGCCGCACCGCCGCGCGGCTGTTCGGCGACCGCTTCGAGTGGTCGATCCTCGGCACCGGCCGCAACCAGCTGCCGCTGGCCACCATCGGCGCGGCCATGGGCTCGCACGTGCGCGTCGGGCTCGAAGACTCGCTGTGGATCGGCCCGGGCCGGCTCGCCGCGTCGAGCGCCGAGCAGGTGCTGCGCATCCGCGCCGTGCTGGAGGCACTGAACATCGACATCGCGACACCCGCCGAGGCGCGCGAGATCCTCGGCCTCAAGGGCGCGGCGAACGTCGACTTCTAGCCCTGCGCCAGAACCTCTGACCCGACTCGGCCCGGCCCATGACCGGGCCGCATCTGCACGCCCGCCGGCGCCCGCCGACGACCTTCCGCCAGAACACGACAGGACAGGAGAGAGACATCCCATGCAACACCCATCCATCCCCGCCACGCCGCCGGGCCTGCGCGCCCGCCAGGCCGTCGACGAGCAGGCCTCGCTCAATGCGCTGATCTTCCGCAAGCTCATGCCGCTGCTGGTGCTGGCCTATGTGATCAGCTTCATCGACCGCACCAACATCGCGCTGGCCAAGAGCCACATGGCCGTGGACATCGGCATCTCGGCGGCCGCCTACGGGCTGGGCGCCGGGCTGTTCTTCCTGAGCTACGCGCTGCTCGAAGTGCCCAGCAATCTGGTGATGCACCGCGTGGGCGCCCGCTGGTGGATCGCCCGCATCATGATCACCTGGGGGCTGCTGTCGGCGGGCATGGCCTTCGTCACGGGCGAGACCTCGTTCTACGTGATGCGCATCCTGCTCGGCGCGGCGGAAGCCGGCCTGTTCCCGGGCGTGATGCTGTACCTGAACTACTGGTTCGGCCGCAAGGACCGCGCACGCGCCACGGGCTACTTCCTGCTCGGCGTGTGCATCGCGAACATCCTCAGCGGCCCGGTCGGCGGCGCGCTGCTGCAGATGGACGGCCTGTGGGGCTGGCACGGCTGGCAATGGATGTTCGTGCTCGAAGGCCTGCCCGCCGTGGCGCTGGCCTTCGTGGTCTGGCGCAAGCTGCCCGACGGCCCCTCCAGCGCCAGCTGGCTCACGCGCCCGCAGGCACAGGCCATCGAACGCCAGCTCGCCGCCGAACGCGCCGAGGACGTGGCCAACGGCCAGGTCGGCGAGTCGTTCCGCGCCTGCCTGGTCGACCGGCAGATCTGGCTGGCGATCTTTGTCTACTTCTGCCACCAGATCAGCATCTACACGGTGATCTTCTTCCTGCCGAGCATCATCGGCACCTACGGCAAGCTCTCGCCGCTGGAAATCGGCGCGCTCAACTCGCTGCCCTGGGTGGCCGCCGCCGTCGGCGCCATTGCGCTGCCGCGGCTCGCGGTCACGCCGCAGCGCGGTCGGCTCCTGCTGCTGGTCGGGCTGGTCTCGATGGCGGTGGGCCTGCTGATCGCCGCCTTCGCGAGCCCGGCCATTGCGCTTGCCGGCTTCTGCCTCACGGGCTCGATGTTCTTCGTGGTGCAGTCCGTGATCTTCCTGTTCGCGTCCTCACGGCTGGCTGGCGTGGCGCTGGCAGGCGGACTCGCGTTGGTCAACACCTGCGGCCTCGTGGGCGGCTTCATCGGCCCGTCGGTGATGGGCTGGATCGAGCAGAGCACGGGCAGCACGAAGAACGGGCTGTTGCTGATCGCCGGGATGCTGGTGGCCGCCGCGCTGGCCAGCGTCTGGATGCGGCAAGGCCAGGAGTCGAAGCGCTGACCCGTCGCTGCAACGGGCCGCGCACTCCTGTCGTCAGAGCAACACGATGTCGTACTGCCCCTGCCCGATCGCCGGCTCCGACTGCAGCGAGATCGGCTTGCCGATGAAGTCGCTCAGCCCCGCGAGGTGCTGGCTCTCCTCGTCGAGGAACAGCTCGATCACCTGCGGCGACGAGACGATGCGGAACTCGCGCGGCGTGAACTGCCGCGCCTCGCGCAGGATCTCGCGCATCACGTCGTAGGCCACGCTGCGCGCGGTCTTCACGATGCCTTGCCCGCCGCAGGCCACGCAGGGTTCGCACAGCATGTGGGCCAGCGATTCGCGCGTGCGCTTGCGCGTCATCTCGACGAGGCCGAGCTGCGAGAAGCCGCCGGCCGTGGTCTTCACGCGGTCGCGCGCGAGCTGCTTGCGGAACTCGGCCAGCACCTGCTCGCGGTGGTCGTCGCGGGCCATGTCGATGAAGTCGACGATGATGATCCCGCCCAGGTTGCGCAGGCGCAGCTGCCGCGCAATGGCCTGCGCGGCCTCCAGGTTGGTCTTGAAGATGGTGTCGTCGAAGTTGCGCGCACCGACGAAGCCGCCGGTGTTCACATCGACGGTGGTCAGCGCCTCGGTCTGGTCGACCACGAGGTAGCCGCCCGATTTCAGGTCGACGCGCCGGCCCAGCGCCTTCGCGATTTCCTCGTCCACCGAATACAGGTCGAAGATCGGCCGCTCGCCCTTGTAGTGCTGCAGCTTGCCCGCGGCCTGCGGCATGAATTCGAGGCCGAATTTCAGCAGCACCTCGAACTGCTCGCGCGAATCGATGCGGATGGTCTGCGTGTCTTCGCTCGTCATGTCGCGCAGCACGCGCTGCAGCAGGCTCAGGTCCTGGTGCAGCAGCGACATGGCCGGCATGCGGCTCGAGGCCTCGCGGATGCGCGTCCAGGTCTTGCGCAGGTAGGCGATGTCTTCGGCCAGTTCGGCATCGGCCGCGTCTTCGCCGTTGGTGCGCAGGATGAAGCCGCCCGTGTTCACCGGTACCACGCCGCCGCTCTCGGCGGCCGCGGCCGCTTCGATGAGCGCCAGCATGCGGTTGCGCAGCGACTCGCGCTGGTCGGGCGGAATCTTCTGCGACACGCCGATGTGGTTGTCCTGCGGCAGGAACACCAGCAGCCGGCCCGCGATGCTGATCTGCGTGGACAGCCGCGCGCCCTTGGTGCCGATCGGGTCCTTGATGACCTGCACCAGCAGCGACTGGCCCTCGAACACCTGCTTCTCGATGGGCACCATCGGCCCGCCGTTGCGGTGGTCGCGTTCGGGCGGCGTGGCGCTCGGGCGCGAGCCCGGCGTAAACGGCGAGACGATGTCGGCCACGTGCAGGAAGGCGGTGCGCTCCAGGCCGATGTCGATGAAGGCCGACTGCATGCCCGGCAGCACGCGCGAGACCTTGCCCAGGTAGATGTTGCCGACCAGCCCGCGCTCGAGCGTGCGCTCGACGTGCAGCTCTTGCACCGCGCCGTGCTCGACCAGCGCCACACGGGTCTCCTGCGGAGACCAGTTGATCAGGATGTCTTGCATGGATGTCTTAAGTATTGAAACCGACGCCTCGAAGCAGCTGCGCGGTCTCGAACATGGGGAGTCCCATGATGCCCGAATAGGAGCCGCTGATGTGCTCGACGAACGCCGCCGCGGCGCCCTGGATGGCGTAGGCGCCGGCCTTGCCGAGCGGCTCGCCGCTGGCAGCGTAGGCCGTGACCTGCTTCTTCGTGAGCGTGGCGAAGCGCACGCGCGACACGCTGAGCGCCGCATGGCGTCGACGGCCGTTCTGCAGCGCGACCGCCGTGAGCACGCGGTGCGTGGCGCCGGACAAGTGCGCGAGCATGCGTTCGGCATCGCGTGCGTCCTCGGGCTTGCCGAGGATGGTGCGGCCGAGCGCGACCGTGGTGTCGGCGCAGAGCACGGGCGCATCGGCCAGGACCAGGCGCTTGCGGCGCGCGACGGCGGCATCGAGCTTGAGGGCGGTGACGCGCTGCACGTAGGCGGTCGGCGATTCGTTCGGCAGCAAGGCCTCGAGCGCCTCGGCGTCTTCGTCGGCGCCGGCCAGCAGCAGTTCGTGGCGCACGCCGAGCTGGCCGAGCAATTGGGCGCGGCGCGGGCTTTGCGACGCGAGGTAGATGAAGTCAGGCAAGTTCAGGTCTCCGAGGTGGGCCCCACCGCCGGCCCTGTGGTCATTCCCGGTGGTACGGATGGCCCGCGTTGACCGACCACGCCCGGTAGAGCTGCTCGACCAGCAGCACGCGCGCCATGGCATGCGGCAGGGTCAGGTCGGACAGGCGGATGCGTTCATGCGCCGCGGCCTTGAAGGCCGGGTCGAGCCCGTCGGGGCCGCCGATGACCAGCGCCACGTCGTCGCCCTCGCCCTGCCAGGTCTGCAGCCGTGCGGCCAGCGCCTTGGTGGTGAGTGCGGTGCCGCGCTCGTCGAGCACGACGATGCGCATGCCGCGGGCGATGGCACCCTCGATGCGCTCTCGCTCGGCGGCATACAGCGTTTCGAGTGTCTTGGAGCCGCGCGGCTCGGTCTTGACGGCGCGCAGCTCGAGCTTGAGTTCGGGCGGGAAGCGCTTGGCGTAGTCGTCCCAGGCAGTCTGTGCCCAGTCGGGCATGCGCTGCCCGACGGCGACCACCAGCAGCTTCATGCGCGGCGGGCTGGCGCCTTCTTGGCCGGCGCCTTCTTCGCAGCGGTCTTCTTGGCGGCCGGCTTGCCGACGACCTTCACCGGCACGCGTGCGGTGCCCGTGGCTGACTTCTTCGCAGGCGCCTTCTTGGCGGCAGTCTTGCCCGCGGTCTTCGATGCGGCCTTCTTCGCCGGGGCCTTGGCGGCCTTGGCTTCCTGCTCGGCCGCGCGGATCGCGGTCTTGGCGGCGCTCGAACGGCGCAGGCTCGGCGTCTTGGCGGCGGCCGTCTTCTTCTCTTCGGCGCCCTTGACGACGGACGAGGCGGTGGCCAGCGCGGGCTTGGTGGCGCCGAGCTTGGCGCGCACCGGCTTGTCGCCCCAGATCTCTTCGAGGTGGTAGTACTGGCGGATGGCGGGCTGCATGATGTGCGCCACGGCCGCGCCGCAGTCCACGATGATCCACTCGCCGTTTTCCTCGCCCTCGGTGCGCGGCTTGGCAAAGCCGGCTTCACGCACGGCGTCGCGCACGCTCGAAGCGAGTGCCTTGGTCTGGCGGTTGGAGGTGCCCGACGCCACGATCACGCGCTCGAACAGCGGCGAGAGGTGCTCCGTGTCGAATACCTGGATGTCCTGCGCCTTGACGTCTTCGAGACCATCGATGATGGCTCGCTGGAGTTTTTGGATGTCTTTTTTGGCGGCGGCTTCAGTGGTCATCAGGCAGAGCGGTAGAGGTGGTGTTGGTCAATATAGCGTGCAACCGTGGGCGGAACCAGCGAGGAAATGTCCACACCCGACGCCACACGCCGCCGGATATCGGTGGCGCTGGTGTCCATGGCGGCAGGCAGTTCAAGCGCCTCGAAACGCGCGCCAGCCGGGAGGCCGGGCAGCTGTTTCGGATCAAAACGAGTGACGTCACCCGTCGATAGTGCGCGATACGCTACAGAAACGATAGCAATGCCGAGTATATCCTGCCAGCCGTGCCAGGTCGGCAAGGCCGCCGCCTGGTCCGCGCCCATCACCAGCACGAGCTGTGCGCCGGGCTGCTCTTTCTGCAATTCATGCAGCGTGTCGAGCGTGTAGGTCGGGCCGTCGCGCAACACCTCGCGGCTGTCGATGACGACCTTGCCTTGCAGGTTGCCGAAGGCCAGTTGCGCCATCGCGAGGCGGTCTTCCTTCGGCGTGAGCGTGCGGCTCTTGTGCCAGGCCTGCCCCGTGGGAATGACGTGCAACTCCGTCAGGTCGAGCTGCGCCAATGCGGCTTCGGCCAGGGCGACGTGCGCGTTGTGCGGCGGGTCGAAGGCCCCGCCGAAGACGCCGATGCGCAAAGCGGAACCGGTGGGGCTCACACCCAGTCCCGGCGCACGATGAAGTCGCTGTACAGCGCGGCTTCGGGGCTGCCCGCTGCGGGCTGTTGCCGGTAGGCCCAGCTCGCGAGCGGCGGCATCGACAACAGGATCGATTCGGTGCGCCCACCCGACTGCAGGCCGAAGTGCGTGCCGCGGTCCCACACGAGGTTGAACTCGACATAGCGCCCGCGCCGGTACAGCTGGAATTCGCGTTCGCGCTCGCCGTACGGCATGCCGCGGCGGCGTTCGACGATCGGCAGGTAGGCTTGCAGGAAGGCATCGCCGACCGAACGGATGAGCGCAAAGCCGTTCTCGATGCCGCCCTCGGCGAAGTCGTCGAAGAAGATGCCGCCGATACCGCGCTGCTCGTTGCGGTGCTTGAGGAAGAAGTACTCGTCGCACCAGGTCTTGAAGCGCGGGTACTTGTCGGCGCCGAAGGGTACGAGCGCATCGCGGCACACGGTGTGGAAGTGCACCGCGTCTTCTTCGAAGCCATAGCACGGCGTGAGGTCCATGCCGCCGCCGAACCAGCACACGGGTTCGCCGCCGCCCGCAGGCTGCGCGGCCAGCATGCGCACGTTCATGTGGACGATCGGCACGTAGGGGTTGCGCGGGTGGAACACCAGCGACACGCCCATGGCCTCGAACGGTGCGCCCGAAAGCTCGGGGCGGTTCTGCGTGGCTGAGGGCGGCAGCTTGGCGCCGCGCACCTGCGAGAAGCCGACACCGGCGCGCTCGAACAGCGCGCCGCCTTCGAGGATGCAGGTCAGGCCGCTGCCCTGCAGCGGCTCGCCGGGCTCTTTCTGCCAGGCGTCGCGCACCGCGCTGCCGCCGTCCGCCGCCTCGACCGCCGAGATGATCGATTGCTGCAGTCCGCGCAGGTAGTCGCCGACCGCCTTCGGCTGGGTGGCTGGCATCAGGCGTGGGGCGTGTTGCGCGCGTTGACGGCGCGGTAGCCGATGTCCTTGCGGTACTGCGCACCGTCGAACTGCACGCGCGCCGCGACCTCGTAGGCCCGCTGCTGCGCCTGCTTGACGCTGTCGGCCAGCACGGTCACGCAGAGGACGCGGCCGCCGCTGGTCTTGAGCTCGCCGTTCTCGAGCGTGGTGCCCGCGTGGAACACGACGGCATCGGGCGCCTCGGCCGGGATGCCGCTGATGCGGTCGCCCTTGCGCGGCGACAGCGGGTAGCCGTGCGCGGCCATCACCACGCCCAGCGCCACGCGCCGGTCCCACTGCAGCTCGACCTGGTCGAGCGTGCCGTCGGTGGCGTGCCAGAACACCTCGAACAGGTCGGACTTCAGGCGCATCATGATCGGCTGCGTCTCGGGGTCGCCCATGCGGCAGTTGAATTCGAGCGTCTTGGGCTGGCCGGCCGCGTCGATCATGAGACCGGCATAGAGGAAGCCGGTGAACGGAATGCCGTCCTTTTCCATGCCGCGGATGGTCGGCAGGATGATCTCGCGCATGGCGCGCGCATGCACCTCGGCCGTGACCACCGGTGCGGGCGAGTACGCGCCCATGCCGCCGGTATTCGGGCCTTCGTCGCCATCGAGCAGGCGCTTGTGGTCCTGGCTGGTGGCCAGCGCGGCGACGTTCTTGCCGTCGCACATCACGATGAAGCTGGCTTCTTCGCCTTGCAGAAATTCTTCGATGACGACGCGTGCGCCGCCTTCGTTGTGCGACACGCCGAACTTGTTGTCGACCAGCATGAAGTCGACGGCCTCATGGGCTTCCTGCGCCGTCATGGCAACCACCACGCCCTTGCCGGCGGCCAGGCCATCGGCCTTGACGACGATCGGCGCGCCCTTGGCGTCGATGTACGCATGAGCGGCAGCGGCGTCGGCGAAGGCCTCGTATTCGGCCGTCGGGATCTTGTGGCGCTTCATGAAGGCCTTCGAGAAGGCCTTGGAGCTTTCGAGCTGCGCAGCCGCCTGCGTCGGGCCGAAGATGCGCAGGCCGTGCGCGCGGAACTCGTCCACCACGCCGGCCGCCAGTGGCCCCTCGGGGCCGACCACGGTCAGCGCGATTTTCTCGGCCATCGCCCACTCGCGCAGCGCGGCGGGTTCGGTGATGTCGATGCAGTCGTAGCGTTCGTCGCTCACAGTGCCGCCGTTGCCGGGCGCCACGTAGACGCGGCTGACCCGGTTGCCCTGCGCCAGCCGCCACGCCAATGCGTGCTCGCGGCCCCCTCCTCCAATCACCAGTACCTTCATTCGCGGGCTTTCGTTTGTCGCTGTGGATCCATCATTCATTCGTTCAGTCGGACAGTGCGGCGTTGTGATAAACGTCCTGCACGTCGTCCAGGTCCTCGAGCACGTCGAGGAGCTTCTGCATCCTGGCGGCGTCTTCGCCGGTCACGTCCACGGTGTTCTCGGCGCGCATCGTGATCTCGGCGGCGTCGGGCTTCAGGCCCGCGGCTTCGAGCGCGTTCTTCACGGCCTCGAAGTCGCCGATGGCGGTGAGCACCTCGATGGCGCCGTCGTCGTCGGTGATCACGTCCTCGGCGCCGGCTTCGAGGGCCACTTCCATGACCTTGTCCTCGCTGGTGCCGGGCGCGAAGATGATCTGGCCGCAGTGCTTGAACTGGAAGGCCACCGAGCCTTCGGTGCCCATGTTGCCGCCGTGCTTGGAGAAGGCGTGGCGCACTTCGGCCACGGTACGCACGCGGTTGTCGGTCATGGTGTCGACGATGATCGCCGCGCCGCCGATGCCGTACCCTTCGTAACGAATTTCTTCGTAATTGACGCCTTCGAGGTTGCCCGTGGCCTTGTCGATGTTGCGCTTGACGGTGTCGATGGGCAGGTTGACCGCCTTGGCCTTTTCGACCGCCAGCCGCAGCCGGGGGTTGGCGCTGAGGTCTGCGCCGCCGGCGCGTGCCGCCACCGTGATTTCACGGATGGCGCGGGTCCAGAGCTTGCCCCGTTTCTCATCCTGGCGGCCCTTGCGGTGCTGAATATTTGCCCACTTGCTATGTCCGGCCATGGCTTTCTCTCTCGCTGTCGTGTGTTTTCAAAGCAAGTGTGGAGTTTACTGTCCGGCGCACACAACGCTCCCCCGGCGCCCGGGATTTCGGCCCGGACCTTTTGGTGATAATTGTTCGATGACGCCATCGCCCATTGCCGGTACGGGAAATCCCGACGCCCTGCCGCCGCACGCCCCGCTGCCGCTGTACTACAACACCGAAGCGGAGCACCAGGCGTTCCTGCGGCGCATCTTCGACAGCACGGCCGCGGACTACGACCGCATCGAAGCCGTGCTGGCCTTCGGCACCGGCCCCTCGTACCGGCGCGATGCACTGAAGCAGGCCGGACTCACGGCGGGCGCCCAGGTGCTCGACGTGGGCATCGGCACCGGGCTCGTCGCCCGCGAAGCCCTGAAGCTCATCGGCTCCACCGGCAAGCTCACCGGCGTCGACCCCAGCGTGGGCATGATGGGCCAGGTCCGGCTGCCCGGCGTCGAGCTCATTCAAGGCGTGGCCGAGGCCCTGCCCCGGCCCGACGCCAGCTGCGATTTCGTGAGCATGGGTTACGCCATGCGCCACATCAGCGACGTGGCCGCCGCCTTTTCCGAATTCCATCGCGTGTTGCGCCCCGGCGGGCGCGTGGTGGTGCTCGAGATCACCAAGCCCGAAGGCCGCATCGCCACCGCGCTGCTCAAGGGCTACATGCGCGCCGTGGTGCCGCTGATCGCCCGCGTGGTCGGCCGCCGCAGCGACACCTCGGAGCTGTGGCGCTATTACTGGGACACCATCGAGGCCTGCATCCCGCCCGAGCGCGTCATGCAGGCACTGGGCGCCGCCGGCTTCAGCGACGTGCGCCGGCATGCGAGCCTCGGGGTCTTCTCGGCCTATACCGGCCGCAAACCCGAATCCACCGCCGACGAGGTTCGCTGAACGTGCGCCCCCAGGACGACCGCCTTCATTCCCCCCTGCGCGTGGAGCGCCTCTCGCTGCCGGACAGCCTCGCGCTGGCCACGCACAGCCATGCGCCCTTCGCCGCGCTCGGCTACGGCACGCCGCACGGTGTCGCCTGGATGCCCACGGTCAACGCGCGCGTGCTGTCGCCGCAAGGCGCGATGGCCGATGTGTGGCACGTGGGGCATGCGGGTGACGGCACCCAGGTCCGGTCGGGCACCACCGGCATCGCGCGCTGGCGCACCGATGGGCACTGGCTGCTCGGCGCCATCGACCTCGATGAAGCTGTCGAAGGCCAGGGCCTAACCGAACTCGCGCAGCGCGCCTACCGCGACCTGTTCCGCACGCTCGAGCAGGCCGGCACGCCGCACCTGCAGCGCATCTGGAACTACCTGCCGCGCATCAACGCGGATGGCGGCGGGCTGGAGCGCTACCGTCAGTTCAACCTCGGCCGGCAGGAAGCCTTCTTCGAGGCCGGCCGCGCCGCCTTCGAAGGTGCCCCGGCCGCCTGCGCGCTGGGCATCCGCCAGGGCGCGTTGTCGATCCGTTTTCTCGCGGGACGTGCCGCACCACTGCCGGTCGAGAACCCGCGGCAGGTGTCGGCCTACCGCTATCCCGAAACCTACGGCCCGCGCTCGCCGACCTTCTCGCGCGCCGCGCTCGCGGACATCGGCGACGGCCAGGTCGCGCTCTTCATTTCGGGCACAGCGAGCATCGTCGGGCACGAGACGGTGCACCACGGCGACGTGCGTGAGCAGGCCCGCGAAACGCTGCGCAACCTCGAGGCCGTGATCGCCTCCGCCCATGCGCAGACCACGGCGCGCTTCTCGCTCGATGCGCTCGACTGCGTGGTGTACGTGCGGCATCCGTCGGACACCGACGCCGTTCGCGAGGTGATCGAAGCCGCGCTCGGCGCCCAGTCGCCGATGGCTCGCCATGCGGTGTACCTGGAAGCCGACATCTGCCGCAGCGATCTGCTGGTCGAGATCGAGGCCCATACGGTCGCCGCCGGCAGGCTGCAGGCCGCCTGAGCGGCCCGCCGTTCGCCTGCTCGACCGACACCACCCATGAACGTGCTGCGTCTTCTCACGTCGATCCCGCTCGCGCTGATGCTCTATGCGCTGCTGCTGTTCCTCGGCCTGATCTCGCTGGTCTGGAACTTCGTCGCCATGCTGCTGTACCCGGTGATGCCGGCTGCGCCGGCGCGCGCGCTGGGCCGCATGACCATCGCCTTTGCCTACCGGATGTTCTGGTGGCTCGCCTCGGTCACCGGCATGATGCGCATCGACGCCTCGTGCCTGGACCCGATGCGCAACGAACCCGGCGTGATCTTCGTGGCCAACCACCCGACCATGCTCGATGCGCTGCTGCTGGTGGCGCGGCTGCCGCGCAGCGCCTGCATCATGAAGGCCGAGCTGATGGGCAACATCTTCCTCGGCGCCGGGGCCCGGCTGGCGCGCTACATCAGCAACAAGTCGGCCCGCACGATGGTGCGCCTGGCGGTCAACGACCTGCGCCAGGGCGGCCAGCTCGTGATCTTTCCCGAAGGCACGCGCACGGTGACGCCGCCGCTGAACCCCTTCCGCCCCGGCACCACGCTGATCGCCAAGCTGGCGCAGGCGCCGATCCAGACCGTGTTCATCGACACCGACTCGCCCTACCTCGGCAAGGGCTGGCCGCTGTGGCGCGTGCCGCCGCTGCCCATCGTCTTCACGCTGCGGCTGGGCAAGCGCTTTGCGCCGACGCAGGACAGCGATGCGTTGCAGGTCGAGCTGGAGCACTATTTCCGTCAACACATGGAGCAGCGCGCCACCGACGCGTCCCCCGAATGCCAGCAGACGCCTCGCGCACCCACCTTGTCCTGATCCCCAGCTACAACACGGGCGAGCGCCTGTTCTCGACGGTCGCGGCCGCGCGGGCCCAATGGAACCCGGTGTGGGTGGTGATCGACGGCAGCGACGACGGCACGGGCGAGCGGCTGCAGCAGATGGCGGCCAGCGATCCGGGGCTGCGCGTGTGGGTGCTGCCGCAGAACCAGGGCAAGGGCTCGGCGGTGCTGCACGGCTTGCGGGCCGCGAAGGACGCCGGCTTCACGCACGCGCTCACGATGGATTCCGACGGGCAGCATCCGGCGGACCTGATCCCCTCTTTCATGAACGCCTCGCTGGCGCGGCCCGAGACGATGGTGCTGGGCCGGCCGGTGTTCGACGCCAGCGCGCCGCTGCTGCGGGTGCGTGGGCGGCGAGTGTCCAACGGCTGGACGCAGCTCGAGACGCTGTTCGCGGGGGTTGGAGATTCGCTCTACGGTTTTCGCGTGTACCCGGTGGTCGACCTGATCGCTGTGATGGCGCGGCAACCGTGGATGCGACGCTTCGACTTCGATACCGAGGCGGTCGTGCGGCTGGCCTGGCGCGGGGTCAAGCCGGTGAACATCGATGCGCCTGTGAAATACCTGACGGCTGAAGAAGGCGGGGTGTCGCACTTTCGCTATGGGCGGGACAACGTCCTGCTGACTTGGATGCACACGCGGTTGATGGTGGAGTTTGTTTTGCGGCTGCCTGGGTTGCTCTTTCGCAAGCTGCGGGGGGCGCCGCCGTTTCAGGCTTAGGCCTCTTTTGAGGGGCGCCCGGCAAGCGGTACGGCGCGGTCGGCCCCACTGCGCCGGCCGCTTCGCGGCTGCCCTGCGGTGCTCGCGTTTCGCGGGGTCTCGCAGAACTCGCTTCGCTCAAACAGCTGCGAGCCCTGATCCGCGAAACGCTGCGCTCCTCGGCGGCACAGAGGGGCCGCCCACACCGCACCGCCTGCCGGGCACCTGCTGTGGTGTGAGAGCTCTTCCTCTCTTCCTACTCGACGATGGCCGCGCCGCCCAACGCCTTGTACAGCGTCATCGTGGCGTTGAGCTGGTTCAACCGGTTCTGCGCCACCGACACCTCCGCGGCGCGTCGCTTGTCCTTGGCGTCGAGCACCGGCTGCAGCGCGGTGGCACCGGCGCGGTAACGCACTTCCGACAAGGCCTCGGCGCGTTGCGCCTGTTGCAGCGCCAGGGCCAGCTTCACGCTTTCGTCTTGCAACTGCGTTCGTGACGACAGCGTGTTCTCGACCTCGGACAGCGCGGTGTACAGCGACTGGCGGAAACCGACGACCGCTTCTTCATACTGCGTCTGCGACACGGCGACGGTCAGCCGCGCGGTGTTCCATTGCAGGAAGGGCAACACCAGACCGGCGCCCAGCGTGGCGATCGGGTTCTTCAGCACCTCGCCCAGGGCATTGCTCCCCGCGCCCAGCGAACCCGTGAGGCTCAGCACCGGATAGAAGCTGGTGCGCGTGGCATCGACGTTCGCCAGCGCGGACCGCAGGCGCTGCTCCGCGGCGCGCAGGTCGGGCCGGCGGCCCAGCAGGTTGGCGGGCAGTCCGGCATCGATCACGGGCAAGGCGGTGTCAGGCAGCTGCGACGGTTCTTCCCTGGGGGTGTCGGGCGGCATGTCGAACAGGATGGCCAGCGCGTTGCGCGCCTCGACACGCTGCTGCAGCAGCTGCGTGTGGGCCGCCTCCTGACTCGCGAGGTTCTGGCCGGCCTGCGCGACGTCGAGCCCGGACACGGCGCCTGCCGCGTACTTGGCGCGCACCAGCGCCTGGATGCGCCGTGCATCGGCCATGCCGGCTTCGCTCAGCGCGATGCGGTGGTTCAGGTAGCCGGTCTGCCAATACAGCCCGGCCGTGGTGCCCACCAGCGCCAGCGCCGTGGCCTCGCGGTCGGACTGGGTGGCCTGCAGCTCCCAGTCGGCGACGCTGCGCTGCGCCGACAGGCGACCCCACAGGTCGACTTCGTAGCTCAGGCTCAGCAAGGAGCTCGCGCTCGATGCGGCCACGCCGCCGCGCTTCAGGTCGAAGCTGCGTTGGGTGCCCAGTTGCCCCGTCACGCCCGGCGTGAGGTTGGTGTTCGCCAGGCCGGCCTGCAGCTGCGCCCGCTGCACGCGGATGCCGGCGGCGGCGAGGTTGTTGTTGGTGCGCAGGGCGCTGTCGATCAGGGTGTCGAGCCGCGCATCGTGGAAGGCGGTCCACCAGCGGGCCTGCGGCACGGCTGCTGCGTTCTGCGGCAGGGGCTGTTGCTGCTGCCAGGCCTGCGGCACGCCGAGCGGCCGCTGTTCGCGCCGCTCCGGTTGGAACAGCGTGCAGCCGCTAAGCGCCAGCGCGATAGCGAGCGTCCCCAGGGTCAGGCGCGCGCTACTCACGGGCCAGTGCCTCGATGGGGTCGAGCCGCGCGGCGTTGCGCGCCGGCAGGTACCCGAACAGCACGCCGATGAGCGACGCGCACAAAAAGGCCGACACCACGGCCCCGAGCGAAAAGATCATTTGCCATTGCTTCACGAACAGCGAGAACACAAAGCTGATGCCGTACGACAGCATCACGCCGATGAAACCGCCGACCAGGCACACGAGCACGGCCTCGGTCAGGAACTGCTGCAGCACGTCGCTCTGGCGCGCGCCCACGGCCATGCGGATGCCGATCTCGCGGGTGCGCTCGGTCACCGACACCAGCATGATGTTCATCACGCCGATGCCGCCCACCACGAGCGAGATCACCGCGATCAGCGACAGCAGCAGCGTGAGCGACTGGCTCGTGCGCTCGGCCGTCTTCACGATGCTGTCCATGTTGAAGGTGAAGAAGTCCTTGCCGCCGTGGCGCAGCGTGAGCAGCCGCACGATGCTCTCTTCGGCCGCCTTGGTGGGCTGGTCGTCGCGGATGCGCACGGTGATGCTGTCGAAGTGCTGCTGGCCGAAGAGGCGGCTCGCGCCGGTGCTGTAGGGCAGCCAGATGTTGAGCGACTTGTTCTCGCCGAACATGCTCTTCTTTTCCTGCGCCACGCCGATCACGGTGCATGGCAGGCTGCCCACCAGGATGATCTTGCCGACCGGATCGGTGCCGTCGGGAAAGAGCTTGCGCCGCGTGTTCTGGTCGATCACCACCACCTGCGACTGGTGCCGCACGTCGTTGGCGTCGAAGTCCGTGCCGCTGGCCATCTGGATGTCGCGCACGCTGAAGAAGTTGTCGCTGACGCCGTTCACGTTGCCGTTGACGTCCGCGCTGCGGTAGCGCAGGCGCAGGCTGCGCATGGTGGTGGGCGTGACGCTGTGCACGTAGGGCTGCGCGGCAATCGCCTGCAGGTCGGCCGGCAACAGCGTGCGGATGCTCGCGGCCTTGTCGTCCCCGAAGTCGTGGCCCGGGTAGATGTCGAGGGTATTGGTGCCGATGGCCTTGATGTCGGCCAGCACGAAGCGCTTGGCGCCCTCCCCGATGGCCACGATCGACACCACCGAGGTGATGCCGATGATGATGCCCAGCATGGTCAGCGCCGTGCGCATGCGGTGCGCCATCATCGAGCGCCAGGCCATGCGGAAGGCTTCGGAGAAACGCGCCCAGCCGGTGCTGAAGCGCGCGATGCCCAGCGTGGGGCGGGTCATCGCGGGCGGCGTGGGGGCGTCGTCGCCGACCGTCTGCGCGGGCGCAGCCACGGTCGGCACGTTCGGCCGGTCGCCCACGATCGCGCCGTCGGCGATCTCGATGATGCGTTCGGTGCAGCGTGCCACCTGCATGTCGTGCGTCACGATGATGATCGTGTGCCCCTGCGCATGCAGCTCGCGCAGGATGCCGATGACCTCCTGGCCGCTCTTGCTGTCGAGCGCGCCGGTGGGCTCGTCGGCCAGGATGACCTGCCCGCCGTTCATGAGCGCGCGCGCGATGCTCACGCGCTGCTGCTGGCCGCCCGAGAGCTGGCTCGGCCGGTGCTCGGTGCGGTCTTCCAGGCCCAGGCGCGCGAGCAGTTGCCGCGCCCGCGCGTCGCGCGCCGAGCCCTCGGTGCCGGCATACACGGCGGGCACCTCGACGTTGCCGGTGGCCGTAAGGTGCTGCATGAGGTGGTAGCGCTGGAAGATGAAGCCGAAGTGCTCGCGCCGCAGCGCGGCGAGCGCGTCGCTGTCGAGCGTGCCGATGTCCTGGCCCGACACGGTGTAGGTGCCGGTGCTCGGCCGGTCGAGGCAGCCGAGGATGTTCATGAGCGTCGACTTGCCCGAGCCCGAGGCGCCGACGATGGCCAGCATTTCGCCGTGGCTGACGTCCAGGTCGACGTCCTTCAGCACCTGGACCTCCTGCTCGCCCGAGGGAAAGCTGCGGCCGATGCCGCGCAGGGTCAGTAGCGGCTGCGTCACTGGCGCGGCCTCCGGCTGCCGCTGTCATTGCCGTCGGTTTTCTCCAGCGCCGAGGCGTCGCCGGTGATGACGCTGTCGCCCTCCTTCAGGCCTTCGAGCACCTGGGCCTGGAAGTTGTTGCTGATGCCCACGCGCACCTGCCGCTTTTCCACGCGCTGGTCGGGCAGGAGCACGCGCACTTCGTGGCGGCCATCCTTGTCGCGCGTGCCGAGCGCGGTGAGCGGCACGGTCAGCGCCTGCTTGGCCTCGCCCAGCAGGATGGCGACCTGCGCCGTCATGTCGACGCGCAGCGTGCGCTCGGGGTTGGGCACGTCGAACAGCGCGTTGAAGAAGACGGCGTTGTTGATCTTCTCGGGCGAAGGCTGCACCGCGCGCAGCGTGCCGTGGTAGCGCGTGTCGGGGTCGCCCAGGATGGTGAAGTACACCGGCTGGCCCGCCTTCACGCGCACCACGTCGGCCTCGGACACCTGGGCCTTCACGGTCATGGTCGACAGGTCGGCCAGCTTCATGAGCGTGGGCACCTGGAACGAGGCCACCACGGTCTGGCCTTCGAGCGTGCTGATGGACACCACGTCGCCGTCGATGGGCGCGACGATGCGCGTGTACGACAGGTTGGTCTGCGCCGAGGCCAGGGCCAGCTTCTGCTGGCGGATCTGCGCGTCGAGCGAGACGGCGTCAGCGCGCAGCGCGCGCAGCTCGGTGTCGGCGCCTTCCAGGTCCTGGCGCGCGGCAGCGTCCTGTGCCAGCATCTCGCGCTGTCGCGCCCAGGTGAGCTCGGCCTGCTTCACGCGCACTTCCTTGGCGAGCTTCTGGGCCTGCAGGTTCTCCAACTTGGCCTGCTCCTGCGCGAGCGTGTTCTGCGAGATGACGGGGTCGATCTCGGCCAGCCAGTCGCCCTTCTTCACCGTCTGGCCGAGCACCACCTTCAGCGACTTGAGCTGGCCCGACACCTGCGCGCCCACTTCGACCTGCTTGAGGGCCTGCAGCACGCCGGTGGCGAGCACCGCGTTCTCCAGGTCGCTGCGCTGCACGGTGGCGGTCAGGTAGTCGCTTTTCTTCGGCGGGCTCAGCCAGAAGACGGCCGCGATGGCCAGCACGACGAGCAAGGCCAGGCCGACAAGGAGCTTGCGCGATCGTCGCGAAGGAGTGGTGGGCATGCAGTGAAGAAGTGGGATGAAACGGGCGGCGAGGCCCGGGAAGGGATGCGGTTCATCCTAGCCCCGGTTGCTGAAGGCCTGCTAAAGCATGCGTTTTGACGGGTTTTTTGCACGGGCCTGCGCAGCGACCCGCGAAAACGGCGTGGCCCGCTGCCCTCGAAGGACAGCGGGCCACGCCGCAACAACTACTGAAAAAGAACTCAGCGCACGGTGCGCCGGCGCAAGAGCAAGGTGAGGAGCAACAGCGCCAGCACCGTGAACGCGATGAACGACCAGTTCGCCAGCGTCAGGCCGAACAGCGACCAGTCGATCTTGGAACAGTCGCCGCCGCCGCGGAAGATCATCGGCAGCGCGCGCTTGAGCGGGAAGGTCTCGATCATTCCGTACAGGTCGCGCCCGCACGAGACGACTTCGGGCGGATACCACTGCAGCCAGCTCTGCTGCGCCGCCGTGTAGGCACCGCCCACCGCCGCCGCCAGTGCCAGCACCCCGCCCGTCACCTGCAGGCCGCGGCTGTTGAACAGCGCCGCCAGGCCGGTGAACAGCGCCACCAGCATCAGCGCATAGCGCTGCACGATGCACATCGGGCAGGGTTCGAGCCCGACCACGTGCTGCAGATACAGCCCGAAGGCCAGCATGAGGACACAGGCCAGGCAGATCAGCCCGAGCGCGCGGCGCGGCGCGCCGAAGTACCAATGGATCAAGGAGATACCCAATCTTCTTCTACGAACACCCTGGCCTTGCGGGGGTTGGCGACGACGGTGTCGCCTTCCTTCAAGCCCAGGTCGCGGAACTGTTGCGCAGGGAGTTGCGCTTCGATGATGGTTCCGGAGCCCGGATTATCTGGATTCGTTTCGGTGGGCTCAAGTTCCAGCCGCGCGATCGGTCCGACCACGATCGCGCGCGACAGCGTGGCGACGATGCCGGTGGCGCCTGACACGTAGCGTGTCACATCCAGGTCATGCGGGCGCACGTAGGCCAGCGCCTTGGCGTCGCGCGCGCTGCTGTGCTCGGGCGAGTCGATGCGCATACCGTCCAGTTGCACGGCGCCGTTGTCGGCCCGGCCGTGGAACAGGTTCACGTCGCCCAGGAAGCCGTACACGAACGGGCTCGCGGGCTTGTCCCACACGTCCTGCGGCGAGCCGACCTGCTCGATGCGGCCCTTGTTGATGACGACCACGCGGTCGGCCACTTCAAGCGCTTCTTCCTGGTCGTGCGTGACGAAGATCGAGGTGACGTGCAGCTCGTCGTGCAGCCGGCGCAGCCAGCGGCGCAGCTCCTTGCGCACCTTGGCGTCGAGTGCGCCGAAGGGTTCGTCCAGCAGCAGCACCTTGGGCTCCACCGCCAGCGCGCGGGCCAGCGCAATGCGCTGGCGCTGGCCGCCGGACAGCTGCGACGGGTAGCGGTCGGCCAGCCAGTCGAGCTGCACCAGCTTGAGCAGGTCGGTCACCTTGGCCTTGATCTGCGCGTCGCTCGGGCGCTCCTTGCGCGGCTTCACGCGCAGGCCGAAGGCCACGTTCTCGAACACGGTCATGTGGCGGAACAGCGCGTAGTGCTGGAACACGAAGCCGACCTGGCGTTCGCGCACATGCACGTCGGTCGTGTCTTCGCCCGAGAAATGGATGCTGCCGGTGTCGGCCGTTTCCAGGCCCGCGATGATGCGCAGCAGCGTGGTCTTGCCGCAGCCCGAGGGGCCGAGCAGCGCGACCAGTTCGCCCGACTCGACGTCGAGGTTCACGTTGTTCAGCGCGCGGAAGTCGCCGAACTGCTTGCTGATGTTGCGGATTTCGATGCTCATGGTCTTGTTCTCTCGTCTTCTCAGGCCGCCGAAGGCTCGGGGGGACGCTCGGGCGGCAGCTCGGCGATGGCTTTCATTTCGCGCTCATGGCGCCACTCGATGACCGACTTGATCACCAGGGTGACCAGCGCCAGGATCGCCAGCAGCGAGGCCACCGCAAAGGCGGCCACCGACTGGTATTCGTTGTAGAGCACCTCGACGTGCAGTGGCATCGTGTTGGTCTGGCCACGGATGTGGCCCGACACCACCGACACCGCGCCGAACTCGCCCATGGCGCGCGCGTTGCACAGGATCACGCCGTACAGCAGGCCCCACTTGATGTTAGGCAAGGTCACGCGCCGGAAGGTCTGCCAGCCGGTCGCACCGAGCACGATGGCGGCCTGCTCCTCGTCGGTGCCCTGCGCCTGCATCAGCGGAATGAGTTCGCGCGCAATGAAGGGAAAGGTCACGAACACGGTGGCCAGCACGATGCCGGGCACGGCGAAGATGATCTTGATGTCGTGCTCCGCCAGCCATGGGCCGAACCAGCCCTGCGCGCCGAACACCAGCACGTAGATCAGGCCCGCCACCACCGGCGACACCGCGAACGGCAGGTCGATCAGCGTCGTGAGAAAGGCCTTGCCGCGGAACTCGAACTTGGCGATGGCCCACGCTGCGGCCACGCCGAAGACGAGGTTCATCGGCACCGCGATGGCGGCGGTGATCAGCGTGAGGCGGATCGCGCTCCACGCATCGGGCTCCTTCAGCGCCTCGAGGTAGGCATTGAGGCCCTTGCGCAGCGCCTCGACCGCCACGGCCGCCAGCGGCAGCACGAGGAACAGGAACATGAACGCCAGGGCGATGCCGATCAGCGTCCAGCGGACCCAGGCCGACTCGGTGGTGCCGGCCTGCGCGCGGCGGATGATTTTGGAAGGTGCGCTCATGTCAGGCTCCTGCGCGCTTGCGTTGCCAGGCTTGCAGGCCGTTGATGACCAGCAGCAGGATGAACGACAGCACCAGCATCACCAGCGCGACCGCCGTGGCGCCCGTGTAGTCGTACTGCTCCAGCTTGCCGATGATGATGAGCGGCGTGATCTCGGAAATCATCGGCATGTTGCCGGCGATGAAGATCACGGAGCCGTACTCGCCGATGGCGCGTGCGAAGGCCATCGCAAAGCCCGTCAGCAACGCGGGCGCGATCGACGGAAAGATCACCTTGGTGAAGGTCTGCAGGCGCGTGGCGCCCAGCGAGGTGGCGGCTTCTTCGAGTTCCTTCTCGGCGTCTTCAAGCACCGGCTGCACCGTGCGCACCACGAAGGGCAGCCCGATGAAGATCAGCGCGATCACGATGCCCGCCGGCGTGAACGCCAGCTTGATGCCGTGCGGCTCGAGCAGCTGACCGATCCAGCCGTTGCCCGCCAGCAGCGCCGTGAGAGAGATGCCGGCCACGGCCGTGGGCAGCGCGAACGGCAGGTCGACCAGCGCATCGACGATGCGCTTGCCCGGGAACTTGTAGCGCACCAACACCCAGGCCACGAGCAGGCCGAACACCGCGTTCACCATGGCGGCAATCAGCGAGGCGCCGAAGGTCAGGCGGTACGAGGCCATCACGCGCGGCGCGGTCACCGACACCCAGAAGTGCTCCCAGGTCATCGTGAAGGTCTTGAAGACCAGCGCCGACAGCGGGATCAGCACGATCAGGCACAGATAGAAGACCGTGAAGCCGAGCGTGATGTGGAAACCGGGCAGCACGCGCTTGGCGCCCCCTGCCCGGTTGGCACGTGAAAAAGGCGCTCCCGCTGCCGGGAGCGCCGAAGAAGCAGCGCCGCTCATTTACTTCGCGCCAGGGGTGTACAACTTGTCGAACTGGCCGCCGTCGTTGAAGTGCACCTTCTGCGCTTCGCTCAGGCTGCCGAACAGTTCCTGCACCGTGAACAGCTGCAGCGGCTTGAAGGTCGAGGCGTACTTCTTGAGCACGGTCTGCGAACGCGGGCGCAGCGCATGCTTGGCGGCGATTTCCTGCGCTTCTTCGGAGTACAGCCAGTCGAGGTAGGCCTTGGCCAGCTCGCCCGTGCCCTTCTTCTTGACGGTGCGCTCGACGATGGCGACCGGGTTCTCGGCCACGATGGAGATCGACGGATACACCGAGTCGACCTTGCCGGTGCCGAATTCGCGGTCGATCGAGACCACTTCGGATTCGAAGGTGATCAGCGCGTCGCCGATGTTGCGTTGCAGGAAGGCGGTGGTCGCATCGCGGCCGCCGCGTGCCAGCACCGGCACGTTCTTGAACAGCTTGCCGACGAACTCGGCAGCCTGGGCGTCGGTGCCGCCCTTCTTCTTGATGTAGCCCCAGGCGGCCAGGTAGGCGTAGCGGCCGTTGCCGCCGGTCTTGGGGTTGACGATCACGACCTGCACGCCGGGCTTGACCAGGTCGTCCCAGTCCTTGATGCCCTTGGGGTTGCCGTTGCGCACCAGCAGCAGCATGGTCGAGGTGGTGGGCGATGCGTTCTCGGGGAACTTCTTGTTCCAGTCCTTGGCGACCACGCCGGCGTTGGCCAGGAAGTCGATGTCGGTCGAGGTGTTCATGGTCACCACGTCGGCATCGAGGCCGTCGGCCACGGCGCGCGCCTGGGCGCTGGAGCCGCCGTGCGACTGGTCGATCTTGACGTCCTTGCCCGTGGCCTTCTTGTAGTTCGCCACGAAGGCCGCGTTGTAGTCCTTGTAGAACTCGCGCGCCACGTCGTACGAAGCGTTCAGCAGCCCCGTGCCTTGTGCGAAGGCGGTGCTGCCGGCGAGTGCGGAGGACGCCAGCGCGAGCACGGCGACGAAGGTCTTGATTCTGGAAGTCATGTGGTTGCCAGGTTTTCTGAAAATTCACGTCCCGCCGACCAGGCGGCGGGTTCGTCGGTCAACGATTGCAGCAGGGCCAGGCCGAGCGGCCAGTCTCCGTGCCCCGAATCGATGTTGATGTGCCCCGCATTCTGCATGCGCACGAACTCGCTGCCCCAGGCGCGCGAATAGGCGCCCGCCAGGCGGATCGGGCAATAGGGATCGTTGCTGCTCGCCACCACGATGCTGCGGTACGGCAGCGCCGCGTAGGGCACGGGCGCGAAGTCGGATAGCACCGCGCGGCGCTCGGGGTCGGCCGGCGCCACCAGCAGCGCGCCCTGGATGCGGGCGGCGGCCTCCGGCGGCAGGTGCGCCGTGGCGATGCAGCCCAGGCTGTGCGCCGCGATGACCACCGGGCCTTCGCTTTCGAGCACCAGCTTGGCCAGCGCAGGCACCCAGACGTCGCGCTTGGGCGAAGCCCAGTCGTCCTGCGCCACCCGCGCCGCGCCCGGAATGCGTTCTTCCCACAGGCTCTGCCAATGGCCGGGCCCGGAGTCGCGCCAACCGGGCACGATGACGACACGAGTCTGCATGACGGCGCGGTCCTGCGGCTTCTTACTTGTTGGGCTGCGGCGTGATGCGCAGGTAAGGCTTGACGGCCTTGAAGCCCTTGGGGAAGCGCTCGGCCAGCTCGGCCGGGTCCTGGATGCTCGGCACGATGACGACGTCATCGCCGTCCTTCCAGTTCACAGGCGTGGCGACCTTGTGGCTGTCGGTGAGCTGCAGCGAGTCGATCACGCGCAGGATCTCGTCGAAGTTGCGGCCGGTCGACGCCGGGTAGGTGATGGTGGTGCGGATGACCTTCTTGGGGTCGATGATGTAGACGCTGCGCACCGTGGCCGTGGTCGAGGCGTTCGGGTGGATCAGGTCGTACAGGTCGGCCACCTTGCGGTCGGCGTCCGCAATGATGGGGAAGTTGACGGTGGTGTTCTGCGTCTCGTTGATGTCGCCGATCCACTCCTTGTGCTTGGTGGCCGGGTCGACGCTCAGCGCGATGGGCTTGACGCCGCGCTTGGCGAACTCACCCGACAGCGCCGCCGTCTTGCCGAGTTCGGTGGTGCACACGGGCGTGAAATCGGCCGGGTGCGAGAAGAACACGATCCACGAATCGCCGGCCCACTGGTAGAAGTCGATCGGGCCTTCGCTGGAGTCCTGGGTGAAATTGGGGGCGGTGTCGCCGAGTCGCAGGGTTGCCATGGTCGCTCCAAGGAGGGGGTGAAGCCCTGGATTGTGCGAACCGCTGCTTCAATGGCAAACGAATATCTGTTTGTTTGGATATGACGTTTTTCGCATATAGAACCTGCGCAGGCCCACTATGACGCTATCTTTTAGATAGCAATCTGCCTCAAAACATCCGCATCTGCTCGCTTTGCAGGTGTTCGGACAGGAAGTCGATCAGCCGCCGCACCGCCGGCACCAGCGCCCGCCGCGCCGGAAACACCATGTGCGCCACCACCGGCGACGGCCCCCAGCCGGGCAGCACCCGCACCAGCCGGCCCGCCTCGATGTCGGCGCTGCACATGTAGTCGGGCAGCAGGGTCACGCCGACGCCGCCCAGCGCGCCGAACTGCAGCGTCGCGAGGTCGTCGGCCACGTAGCGCGGCGTGTGCACATGCACGTGGCTGCGGCCTTCCGGGCCTTCGAGGCGCCACTCCGAGCGCCCTTCCCCGTTGACCGACATGGCCGCCGTGGGCAGCTTCGCGAGGTCGGCGGGCGTGTCGACCGGGCCCTGGCTGGCCAGCAGCGTCGGGCTCGCGACCAGCACGCCGCGGCTGTGGCCGAAGGTCTTGGCCACCAGCACCGTGCTGTCCTCGATGGTCGGGCGCACGCGCAGCGCGATGTCGATGCCCTCCTCGATCAGGTCCACCGGCCGGTTGATGACGCGCATGTCGACGCGCACCGCCGGGTGGCGCGCCATGAACACCGGCATCAGCTGCGCCAGCCCGCTGTGCGAGATGGTGACCGGGCAGGTCAGCCGCACCAGCCCGCTCGGCTCGGTCTGCACCTGCGCCACCGCCTCGGCCGCCGCTTGGGCCGCGTCGCGCATCGCCGAGGCATGCCGCAGGTAGATCTCGCCGGCCGGCGTGAGCGACAGGCGGCGCGTGCTGCGTTGCATCAGCTGCACGCCCAGCCGCTCCTCGAGCTCGGCCACGCGCCGAGACAGCCGCGATTTGGGAATGCCCAGCGCCCGGCTGGCGGCGGCAAAGCCGCCCCGCTCGGCCACCTCGGCGAAGAACACCATGTCATTGAGGTCTTGCATGGCTTTATTGTCCTACCAACAGAACGATCTGATCAAATTTTGGCTACTTATCAGCCACTCACATCAAAAATAGAATTCTCCCAACGCCGGCCACTTCTCAGCGCCGACACCTTGCACAGAAAGTGATTGACTGACATGAAGCTGCTCCACATCGACTCCAGCATCCTCGCCGCCGGCTCCACCTCGCGCCAGCTGACCGCCGAAACCGTCGCCGCATGGCGCGCCGCCCACCCCGACACCCAGGTCGAGTACCTCGACCTCGCCGTGGACGCGCCCTCGCACTTCGGCGTCGACGCCCTCGGCATCAAGACCGGCGTGCAGGCCCAGCCGACCGAAGCGCAGTTGCGCGAGAACGCCCTGTCCGAAAAGCTGGTGAGCCAGTTCCTGGCCGCCGACGTCGTCGTGCTCGGCGCCCCGCTGTACAACTTCACCATCCCGACCCAGCTCAAGGCCTGGATCGACCGCCTCGCGCAAGCCGGCCGCACCTTCAAGTACACCGAGAAGGGCCCCGTCGGCCTGGCCGGTGGCAAGACCGTGATCGTGGCTTCGAGCCGCGGCGGCATCTACTCGACCTCCGAAGGCGGCCAGGCGGCCGAGCACCAGGAGAGCTACCTGAAGGTGATCTTCGGCTTCTTCGGCATCACCGACGTGCGCTTCGTGCGCGCCGAAGGCATCGCGATGGGTGACGCGCCCAAGGCCGCCGCCCTGGCCGCCGCCCGCGCCGACATCCTCGTGGCCACGACCGAAGCTGCGAACCAGAAGACCGTCGCGCAAGCCGCCTGAAGCTTCCGCGGCCGGAACGGACTTGTCTGGCTGATGCAAAAGCCAACAGAACCAGTCGCTTAAGAAGCTGGATGTCATTGCCGCTTGGTTGAGCCCATGCAGCGTAGAGCTGTCTGGGCCAATCGAGCGTTCACTGTGCGCTACCTTCTGCAGACCCAAGAGCTTCAGCTGGAGAATCTTTTGCGGTAGTCCGCAGGTCCGACCCCGAGCCGCCGGTGAAACGCCCGGCGAAGACCGTCCCCATTGGCATAGCCTACTTCGTCGGCCAAACCCTTCAACGAAACGTTTGACTCCTCGATGCGCCTGCGCGCTGCGTCGATTCGAACGCTCTCGACATAGTCTGCAGGCGTCATGCCAGCCTCAAGTCGAAAAATCCGCGCAAAGTTCCGCTCACTCATCTTTGCTTGCAGGGCGAGCGCAGGCACGCTGAGGTCGGCCCGGAGGTTGCCCAGGACAAAGTCTTGAATCTCACGAATTGCGGAACGCTCGGCGGTCTGGGCCGCGAGGTGCGCACTGAACTGGGACTGGCCCCCGGGGCGCTTCAGAAACATCACCATCTCGCGAGCCACGCGAAGTGCCAGATCGCGCCCATGATCTTCCTCGACCAGAGCGAGCGCGAGATCCATTCCAGCAGATACGCCCGCCGATGTGTAGAGATTCCCATCTCTCACGAATATTGCGTCAGCGTCAACGTCTGTAGTTGGATAGTCCGCGGCAAGTCGGTCTGCTGCATTCCAGTGCGTGGCCACCTTCTTTCCGCTCAGAAGACCGGCTGCTGCCAACACAAAGGCACCGCTGCAAACCGACCCGATGCGTCGCACCCTCCCACATTGCTGCCGAAGCCACGTCTTGAGCGCTTCGTTGCCCGTCACGCTGTGCACATCTGGACTGCCCGCAACCAGCAACGTGTCGATCGCACCTCGATGGCTGGCAATCGTGGCATCGATCATCAGACGCAGCCCGCTGCTGCTCTTGAGTGCCCCTTCATCTGGGGCGATGACCTGCACGCGGTACGCGCGCGGATCTCCCAGCTGCCTCGAAGCCTCGGCAAAGATGTCAGCCGGGCCGACAACATCAAGCAGCTGAACACGTGGGAAAGCAAGGATGGCGATACGCATCGGGGTGGCTCCGTCATGCGCGCCATGGGCGCGCCGTGCCGGAAGTTTGGCGGGATCTCACGGGATTGGCAATTCAAGCCACGGGGTCTGACCATGATGTAACGAGGTCGGCTGTATCTGCTTGAACATTGGCAGAAAAGAACGGAGGACTGCAGCCCGCGCCCTCGACTGTTGGCGGAAACTTTCGCACATGGCACTTTCCGCCAACATACGGAGCAACAAATGACCGCCGATCTCCTCTCTGCTGAACAGCAGTCCCGCCCTGCAGTAACTGGTTCCATCCGAAATCTTCCTGTCAACCTTTTCGGAGCTGTCATGGGCCTCTCAGGCCTTGCACTGGGTTGGCGCCTGGCCACCCGGTCTCTGGGCTTTGGCGTGCAAGTCGCGGATGCCCTGAGCATCTTTTCCAGCCTCGTTTTTCTGGCCATCACGGTCGCGTATCTTTTCAAGCTGGTGAAGCATCCCGACGCTGTCCTGGCCGAGTTCCGCCACCCCATCGCTGGCAACTTCTTCGGAACAATCACCATCTCGCTGTTGCTGCAGTCGGCCGTACTGGGCCACTACTTCGGGCAGGTGGGACTGGTGTTGTGGATCATTGGCACCGTCACGACACTCCTGGTGAGCTACGTCGTCGTTTCCCGGCTGCTATCCGGCGGGGGTGACCCCTCGCACGCCGTGCCTGCCTGGTTGATTCCCGGTGTTGCCGCGCTGGACATTGCCGTGACCTTCGCCTACACCGATCTACCGGGCTCCGCCGAGACTTTGCGTGTCGCTGCCGGCATTGGCACGGCCCTCGCCTTGGTGATGTTCACGATGATCGTTGTGAGACTCGTGCAGCGAGAGCCGCTCGCTGCGGCCATGACGCCTTCTCTGATGATTCTCGTGGCTCCGTTTGAGGTTGGCTTCCTCGCCTACACCAATCTCACAGGCGAAGTCGACGCCTTCGCCGCAATGCTCTTTTACTTCGGCCTCTTCCTGTTCCTGGTTCTGGCGCCCAAAGTGTTTCGGCCGGGCATTGCATTCGGTCCCGCTTGGTGGGCGATCAGCTTCCCCCTTGCCGCGCTCGTCAACGCTGCACTCAAATATGCGTCCGTGCAGTCATCACAGCCCCTGACGTGGCTTGCGTGGGGCTTGCTGATCCTGCTCACCGCGGCTCTGTCGCTACTGACTGTGCGGACCTTCCATATCGTCTTCAACGGCAAGCTCCTTGCGAACTGAAGTGACCGAAACTCAGCGCTCACCAAGAGGGTCGCAGCCCCTGTCACGCAGGCAGTTTGAGCAGGCACGCGGTACGCACAGCCAACGGCTTCTTGATCTCCGAGCCGCTCGCAGCTTGCCGACAAGGCCGCCATACGCCGTCAGCTTCGAAACCAAGGAGTCGCTTTGGCTGCAGGGCCAGGAAGCCTTGCATGCACAAGGACTCCGAGGAGAAGCGATCGAGAATGAAATCAGCAACTACGTTGCGATGGCTCCTGCACGCAACGAACTGATGGCGCGCATCACATTCGATCCCACGACCGGTCAACAAGAAGTTTCCTCAGCGTCTCGACGTGCCCAACAAACCGATGCCGAGCAGGCAACGGATCTGGTTTTCTGTGGGCATGCTGTAAGAGGCCAACTCAGTAAACGCGCGTTTGAGCACGGCACAGCATCTGAGCTCGTCTTGTATGTCGGATTTCACTTGACGGACCAACAGGCCGCTCACTTCTGCCTGTTCAGCAGCAAGGTGTCCTTTCACGTTGGTCGCTCAAAGCATCGTGTTGCTTCTGTGCCTTTGATCTTGCGCATGCGACTCGCAGCCGAATGGGCCCGATCATGAATGCGATGACCGCATGGGTAGCGCTTTTTGCTGCTGGGGGACTCGAAATCCTATTTGCCGTCGGGCTGAAATCGGCCACGAGATTCGACCGCCCTTGGGTGTTGGCAGGCACGATCGCTTCGCTTCTCGGCAGCCTGTCACTGCTCACCTTCTCGCTGAGGCATTTGCCAGTCGGTTCTGCCTACGCCGTGTGGACAGGCATCGGTGCGGTCGGAACAGCGATTGTGGGCATGGTTCTCCTGGGAGAGTCGGCTTCGGCACTCCGGCTGCTTTGCATTGGGCTGATTGTCATGGGCGTGGTCGGGCTTAAATCGCTCCACTAGCGGTCCCGAAGAAACCCCTCGTTCTGAGGGGCGAGGAATCTTGTGCAACAGCTAGATAGCTCCGACACCGGAACGAAAAAGCCGCCCTTGGGGCGGCTTTTTCATTGGCGCTTGCTCTGCGTTCAGGCTGCAGCGTGCGCCTTGACCCACGCCACGTACTTGTCCATCCAGCCCTGCAGGAATTTCTGCGTGCCTTCGTTGCCGATGTGGCCCTTGTCGTCGAACAGGCCTTCCTTGGCCTGCAGGAACACCTCGGGGCCGCCCATCGTGGGCGCGTCGAGGTACGCCAGGATGTTGCGCAGGTGCTGCTGCGCCAGCGCGGTGCCGATGGCGCCCACCGAAATGCCGAGCACGCCGGTCGGCTTGCCGGCCCAGACGCTCTGGCCATAGGGGCGCGAGGCGTGGTCGATGGCGTTCTTCAGCACGCCGGGGATCGAGCGGTTGTATTCGGGCGTGACGAACAGCACGCCCTGCGCGGCGGCCACTTCGCTCTTCAGGCGCTTCACCTGCGCGGCCTGGTTGCCGTCGTCGTCCTGGTTGTACAGCGGCAGGTCGTCGATGCGCAGGGTTTCGAACGTGAAGTCCGACGGCGCGAGATGCGCCAGCGCCAGGGCCAGCTTGTGGTTGAACGAATCCTTGCGCAGGCTGCCGACGATGACGGCGATCCGGGTCTGTGCCATGAGGTGGAACTCCTTGAAATGGAAAAGGCTGTCGGAATGACCGGGACGATTATGCGAAGCGCTCAAGACCTTTTCCAGAAAAGTTCATGACAACCGGCGCACCCGCCTGCGCGCGGCGCACGACCCCGTGGGCCAGTCGGTCCAGCCCGGTGCACAGCAGCCAGTAGATCGCGCCCACCAGCACGAAGATCTCCGCCGGATAGACCATGGTGCGCGCGTTCACCTGCGAGGCCACGAACGACAGCTCGCCCACGCCCACCACGTACGCCAGCGAGCTGTCCTTCACGAGCGTGACCCACTGGTTGACGAACGACGGCAGCATCATCCGCAGCGCCTGCGGCAGCACGACGTGGCGCAGCGTGCCCCAGCGCGTGAGCCCGAGCGACAGCCCCGCCGCCCACTGCCCCGCACCGATGCCGCGGATGCCCGCATGCACCGCGTGCGCCAGGTAGGCGCCGCCCACCAGCGACAGCGCGCACATCACCGACAGCACGCCCGGCACGCTCACGCCGAGCGCGAACGGCAGCAGGAAGTAGGTCCAGAAGATCAGCATCAGCACCGGGATCGCGCGCAGGAACGCCAGCCCCAGCGTCAGCACGCGCTTGAGCGGCCCCCGCGCCATGGCCAGCCCGATGCCCCACGCCAACCCGAGCACCGCCGAGGCGATGCCCGAGCCGGCGCTGAGCAGCACCGTGAGCGCCGCACCGCCCAGCTCGCCCTGCGGAAAGGCGCCCCACAACAGGTACGGCAGGCTGTCCCACAGCATGTGCAGCGCATCGCTCATGCCGTCGCCCTCCCCGGCAGCTGCGATTGCCGGCGCGCAGCCCACGCCGCCAGCAGCTCGATCAACCCGATGGTCACGATGTAGAGCAACGTCGCCACGCCGAAGGCCTGGAAGGTCTTGAAGGTTTCCGCCTCGACCTGGCGCGAGGCGTACGACAGCTCGACCAGCCCCACGGCCATCGCGAGCGAGGTGTTCTTGACGATGTTCATGTACTGCCCCAGCAGCGGCGGCAATGCGATGCGCAGCGCCTGCGGCAGCACCACCTGCGCCAGCACCTGCGCGCGCGTGAAGCCCAGCGCCTGCGCCGCCAGCGTCTGCCCCTCAGGCACGCCGCGGATGCCCGAGCGGATGTCCTCGCCCACGTAGGCCGCCGCATACAGCGTGAGGCCGAGCAGCGCCGACAGAAGTTCGAAGGAAATGAAACGCCCCGCCAGCAGCCCTTCGCGCAGCGCCTCGGGCAGCAAACTGGGCGCGCCGAAGTACCAGAAGAAGAGCTGCACCAGCAGCGGCGTGTTGCGAAACAGCGAGACGTACGCCCCGCTCGCGCGCAGCCACGCGGGCCGGCTCGACGAGCGCCCCGCCGCCACGACGACACCCAGCAGCGTGGCGCCCGCCGCCACCAGCAGCGAAGCGCCCACGGTCACGAGCCAGCCGTCGAGCAGCCAGCCGAGGTAATGGGGCGCGAGCAGGTGCTCGCGCAGGAAATCGCTCAAGGCCGCATCGATCCGGTCGTTGCGTGCCTCATCAGTTGGCGGCCACGCGCTGGTCGCCGATCTTCAGCAGGCGCGGCAGCGGCGCCTTGCTGTTCGGGCCGAACCAGGTGTCGTAGATCGCCACGGCGCGGCCGTTCTTCTCGCTGTCGACCAGCCAGGCGTTGAGCGTTTCGAGCAGGCGCGTCTCGCCCTTGGCCACGGCCGCGCCGAGGTACTCCTTCGACACCGTGATCGCCGGGATCTCGTACTTCTCCTTGTCGGGAATCGCGTTCCACTGCGCCGTGAGCTTCACGCCGTCGTTGGTGATGGCCTGCACGTTGCCGTTGCGCAGCGCGGCCAGCGCAAAGGGCGAATCGTCGTAGAGCACGACCTTGGCGTCGGGGTAGTTCTTGCGCAGGTTCGACTCCATCGTCGTGCCCTTCTCGGTGCCGATGCGGATGTCCTTGATCTGCGCGGCCTCCTTCAGCACGCCCTTCTTCGCCAGGAACTGCTGGCCGACCAGGAAATACGGCGTGGTGAAGTCCACCGCCTTGGCGCGCTCGTCGGTGATGGTGAAGCTGGCAAACACCACGTCGGCCTTGCCCGAGGTGAGCAGTGGAATGCGGTTGGCCGGGTTGGTCGGCACCAGTTCGATCTTCACGCCCAGGCTTTTCGCGAACTCGGTCGCCAGGTCGATGTCGTGGCCGACCTGCTTCTTGCTGGCCGGGTCGATGTAGCCGAAGGGCGGGTTGCCGTCGAACGCGGCCACGCGCAGCACACCGGCCTTGCGGATGTCGTCGAGCTTGTCGGCCCAGGCGATGTTGCCCAGGGTGGTGAAGGCGCCGAGGGCCAGGGCCAGGCTGGTCACGGTGAAAGAGTGGGTGTTGCGGGTCATGCCTGCGCTTCGCTGGAAGTGGAAAAAGAGAGCGCGACTCTAGGCAGCGCCGCGTGCGGCGCCAACGAAGCAATTTCCTCTTGCATATGCAGCGATGAGTTGCGCATGAACAAATGACAAAAGCTTCGTGGCGCACGAAGGCGTCGATCCCTAGAGTGGCCAGCCTCTGCCTTCCGCCTGACTGCTTTTTTCTTCTTCGGCCGCGTGATGCGGCCCCGCTCTTCCCATGCACTTCCCAAGCACTTCCTCGCCCGCCGTCTCCCGGCGCCTTCTGCTTCGCGCCGGTGTCGGTGCCGCCGCCGTGGCCGCCTCGGCTCCGCTGTTCGCCCAGACGCGCGCCCGCACGCTGCGCATCGGCTACCAGAAGTTCAACACGCTCAACATCCTCAAGGGCACGGGCCAGCTCGAGAAGGCGCTGGCGCCGGCCGGCGTGAACGTCGAGTGGCGCGAGTTCCTCGGCGGCAGCCAGCTGTCGGAAGCGCTGGCCGCCGGCGCCATCGACTTCGGCCATGCCTCCGACGGCATCGGCGTGTTCCAGCAGGCCAGCGGCAAGGGCCTGGCCTACCTCGCGGCCGAAAGCCCCTACCCCGGCGGCGTCGGCTTCCTGGTGCCGCGCGACTCGCCGATCCGCAGCGTGCGCGACCTCAAGGGCAAGAAGGTCGTCACCGGCCGCGGCTACAACACGCAGTACGTGCTGATCCGCGCACTCGAAGCGGCCGGCCTGCGCTACGAAGACATCGAGCCGGTCTACATCGTCACGGCCTCCGACACCGTGGCCGCCTACCAGTCGGGCAGCGTCGCGGCCATCGGCCTGTGGGACCCGTTCCTGGCCGGCGCGCAGGTGGCGACCGAGTCGCGCCTGCTGTTCGACGGCACCGGCCTGAGCGGCAACCGCACCTACCACTTCGCGCAGCCCGCCTTCGCGCGCGCCAACGCCGACACGCTGCGCACCGTGTTCGCCGAGCTGCGCAAGGCCAACGACTGGGCCCAGGCCCACCCCGGCGAGGTGGTGGCCACGCTCGCGCCGCAGCTGAAGGTCGAGCCCAAGGTGCTGGCGCTGGCGACCGAACGGCGGCACTATGGCGTCGTGGCGCTCACGCCCGCCATCGCCCGCGAACAGCAGGGCCTGGCCGACGTGTTCGCGCAGCTGAAGCTCATTCCCCAGCCCATCGCGGTGAAGGATGCGTTTCTGGACCTGAACCTTGTGTGACGACGAAACCTCTCGCCCCGTGACCCGTTCTCCTACCCACTACGACGCGATCGTCATCGGCCTGGGCGCCCTCGGCGCGGCCTCCCTCTACCAACTCTCGCAACGCGGTGCGCGCGTGCTCGGCATCGACCAGTTCGCACCGCCGCACGACCGCGGCTCCTCGCACGGCGATTCGCGCATCACGCGGCTGGCCGTCGGCGAAGGCGACGAGTACGTGCCGCTGGTGCACCGCTCGCACGCCATCTGGCGCGCGCTCGAGGCGCGCACCGGCCGCCCGCTGATGACCACCACCGGCGGCCTCATCCTCGCGCCGCGCGACCGCGTGGCCGAGCACCATGGCAAGTCCGACTTCGTGCGCCGCACCATCGCCTGCGCCGAGCGCTTCGACATCGCGCACGAGGTGCTCGACGCGGCCGGCATCCGCGCGCGCTACCCGCAGTTCCACCTGCAGGGCGACGAGATCGGGTACCTCGAACGCGACGCCGGCTTCGTGCGCCCCGAAGACGCCATCGCCGCCCAGCTCGCCGTGGCCCGTGCCGACGGCGCACAGACCCGCACCGGCGAGCGCGTGCTGGGCGTCGAGCCCGTGGGCAACGGCGACACCGTGCGCGTGCGCACCGAGACCGCGAGCTTCACCGCCGACCAGGTGGTGGTCGCAGCCGGCGCCTGGCTGCCCGAGTTCCTTGGCCGGCAGGCGCGCACCGACTGGCAGGCCCACTTCTCGGTGCACCGTCAGGTGATGCACTGGTTCGACACCGGCCCCGCCGCCGCGGCCGACTTCGCGCCCGGGCGCTTCCCGATCTTCATCTGGATGTTCGGCGACGCGGAAGAAGACTACATGTACGGCTTTCCGGCCTCCGACGCGTCGCAGCCCGCGCTGAAGGTCGCCACCGAGCAGTACGTCGACGCCACCACGCCCGACGCGCTCGACCGCGAGGTGAGCGCCGAAGAAAGCGCCGCGATGTACCGCGACCGCGTGGCCGGGCGCTTTCCGCAGATCGCGGGGCATGCGCTCAAGGCCCGCGCCTGCATGTACACCGTCACGCCCGACCGCCGCTTCGTGATCGACGCGCTCGACGGTCTGCCGAACGTGCTGATCGTCTCGGCCTGCTCCGGCCACGGCTTCAAGCACTCGGCCGGGCTGGGCGACGCCATCGCCGACCGGGTGCTGGGCCGCGAGAGCGCGCACGGCCTCGACCTGCGGCCCTTCGCCCGCGAGCGGCTGGCGACCTCGCAACACCCCTGAGGCGCCCGCGCGCGATCCGGGGCATCATCGCTTCCGATCTTCAGTTTCTTCGGAGGCAGCGCGCGATGCGATTCCTGATGGTGGGTGCGGGAGCACTCGGTGGTTACTTCGGCGCACGCCTGCTCGCGGCAGGCCGCGATGTGACCTTTCTACTGCGTCCCGGCCGCGCGGCCCAGCTGGCCACGACCGGGCTCGTGGTGCGCAGCCCCTTCGGCGACCTCGACCTGCCCACGCCGAAGCACGTGCTGGCCGAGCAGATCGGCGGCCCGTACGACGTGGTCGTGGTCGGCTGCAAGGCCTACGACCTCGACGCCACCATGGATTCGTTCGCGCCCGCCGTCGGGCCCGACACCGTCATCCTCCCGCTGCTCAACGGCCTGGGCCACATCGACCGGCTGGTCGCGCGCTTCGGCGAGGCGCGCGTGCTCGGCGGCCTGTGCATGATCTCCGCCACGCTCGACGACGAGGGCCGCGTGCAGCACCTGAACGACATGCACAGCCTGAGCTACGGTGAACGCGCGGGCGGGCGCTCGCCGCGCATCGACGCCATCGCGGCCCAGTTCGCCGGCGCGAACTTCACCGCCACAGCGAGCGAGACCATCGCGCAGGACATGTGGGAGAAGTGGGTCTTCATCGCCTCGGCCGCGGGCCTCACGAGCCTGATGCACGCCTCCATCGGCGACATCGTGGCGGCCGGCGGCGAGGACGTGGCGCTCGCGATCTTCGACGAGTGCTGCGCCATCGCCGCCCACAACGGCTTTGCCCCGCGGCCCGGCGCCCTCACGCGCGGCCGCGCAGTGGTCACGACCGCCGGCTCGCCCATGACCGCCTCCATGTACAAGGACATGGCCCGCGGCGCGCGCGTCGAGGCCGACCACATCCTGGGCGACCTGCTGGCCCGCGCGCCGCGCAGCGCATCGGCCACGCCGTCGGTGCTGCGCACGGCGTACGTGCACCTCAAGGCCTACGAGTTCCGTCGCGCCCGCGAGGCCGGTTGAACGACGGCAACACCATGGCCGACACGCTCGCCTTCCTCCATACCGCGCAGGTGCATGTGCAGACCTTCGGCAGCCTGGCCCGCGAGATCGCGCCCGAGCTGCGCGTGCAGCACCTGGTGATGGAAGAGCTGCTCGCCGATGCGCGCACGCTGGGCGTCGACCACGCCGGCCTGGTGACGCGCGTGCACGAGGCCATGCGCGACGCCGCCTCCGACGGCGCCTCCGTCGTCGTGTGCACCTGCTCGACCATCGGTGGCATCGCCGAAAAGACCGCCACCGGCGGCGCCTTTGCCGCCCTGCGCATCGACCGCGCCATGGCCGACCGCGCCGTGCGCAACGGCCCGCGCGTGCTGATCGTCGGCGCCGTCGAGAGCACCATCGACCCGACCCTGTCGCTCGTGTTGTCCGCGGCCCGGCAGGCCGGCGTCGGCATCCGCGCCAGCACACTGCTGGTCGAAGACGCCTGGGTCCATTTCCAGTCGGGTGACACCGCGCGCTACATCGCCACGCTGGCCGAATCGATCCGCGCCGCAGCCGAGGGCACCGACGTGATCGTGCTGGCGCAGGCGTCGATGGCGCCGGTGACGGGGTTGCTGGCGGATTTGGGGGTCGATGTACTCAGCAGTCCACAGTTGGGGGTGGCGCATGCGGTGGCCACGCTGCGGGCTTCGAGCAAGGCCTGGGCATCCGGCAGTACCGGCATGTCCGGCTGGTAGCCCTGCCGCAGGAACCCGGCGCTCGGGTCGCCTAGTCCGACTTCTGAATCGTCTCCCCCTTCAACGCCCCCATGTCGCGGATGTTGAAGCGGTGCTGCTTCCACCCCGCCATGGTGCGGCGGAAGTTGGCCAGGGAGATGCCGTAGTACAGCACCTTGAACATGCGCAGCGCGCCCCACATTGGCGTGCCCTTGTAGATGTCGCCGGCCAGCAGCGACATCAGCGCTTCCTTCACTCGGAACGGGTTGCCGGGGTACATGAACATATCGCGGATGGTGGGGTTGGTCACGCGGTAGATGAACCACGAGTACTCGCGCGGGCCCTTGCGCATCATGGCCTCGAAGCCTTCGCGGGCGCGGGCCAGCTCGGCCGGCTGGTCGAGTGCAGTGGCCACCAGCTCGGCGCCGTCGAAGGCGCTGTGCATCGCCAGGTACACGCCCGAGGAGAACATCGGGTCGATGAAGGTGAAGGCGTCGCCCAGCAGCAGGTAGTTGTCGCCGGTGGCGTGCGTGCTCGAGTACGAGAAGTTGCCGGTGGCGTGCACGGCGCCGTCGACCAGCGTGGCGTTCTTCAGGCGATCGGCCAGCACCGGGCACAGGGCGATGGTGTCGTAGAAGAATTCCTTCAACGATTTTTCGCGCGTCTTCAGGTAGTAGGGCCAGCACACCGCGCCCACGCTGGTCGTGCCGTCGGCCAGCGGAATGAACCAGAACCAGCCGTGCGGAAACCAGCAGATGCTGATGTTGCCTTCCTTCTTGCCCTCGAGCCGCTCGGCATTGGTGAAGTGGCCGAACAGCGCGGTGCTGTTGTGGTCGGGGTTCTTCTGCTTGCAGCGGAATTTGTTGGCCAGCAGCGTGTCGCGGCCCGTGGCGTCGATCACGAAGCGCGCGCGCCAGCTGCGCTTGGCGCCATCGTCCATCACGGCCTGCACGGTCGCGCCGTCGGCGTCGAAGGCCACGTCGCGCACCTTGCAGCCTTCGAAGGCCTGGGCGCCGCGCGTGGCGGCGTTGCGAAACAGCAGCTCGTCGAGCTCGGAACGGCGCACCTGCCAGGCGGAGTCGAGCGACTTGTCCCAGCCTTCGGCGAACTCCACGTAGCTGCGGTGCTCATGCTCGGGCGAGACGAACTCGATGCCGAACTTCGGCATGCCGATCTTCTCGACCTGGTCGCGCACGCCGAGCTTGTCGAACAGCTCGACGTTCGCGGGCAGCAGCGATTCGCCGATGTGAAAACGCGGGTGGTGCTCTTTCTCGACCAGCACCACCCTGCGCCCCTGCTGCGCCAGCAGCGCCGCGACGGTCGAGCCCGCGGGGCCGCCGCCGATCACGAACACATCGCAGGAATCGCTGGCAGAAGAAGGAGCACCGGAAGAAGAAACCTGAGGCTGGGACATGCGAAGACAAGCAGCGTGATGGACAGCGACAGAGCATAGCGCGCCCGCATCGCACGACGCAAAACGGGCTGGCGGCGCGGGGCCGGAGGCGGCACACTGGCGGCCTTCTCGGCCCCCTACCCCTTGCGCGCCATGACCCTGCATCGCCTTGCCCTGCTCGCCGCCCTCTGCCTGTCTGCCGCATGGAGCCATGCCGCGGGCTTCAGCTTCATCGAGGTGCCGGCCGACAAGGACGGGCCGGCCTTGCGCGGCGCGGTGTGGACGCCTTGCGAGGCAGCCCCCGGCGAGATCGCGTTCGGCCTGATCGCCATTTCGGCCACCAAGGACTGCCCCGTCGCCGGCACGGGCCTGCCGCTGGTGCTGATGTCGCACGGCTCGGGCGGCTCGTTCCTCGGGCACCACGACACGGCGGCGGCGCTGGCCGACGCGGGCTTCGTGGTCGCCGCCATCAACCATCCGAACGACAACTTCCAGGACATGGAACGCCGGGGCCATCTCTCGACATTTGCCGCGCGGCCCGTCGACATGCGGCGGCTGGCGGATCACATGCTCAAGGCGTGGCCCAACCACGCGAAGCTCGCTGCCGACCAGGTCGGCTTCTTCGGTTTCTCCAGAGGCAGCTACACCGGCCTCGTGGCGACGGGCGCGGTGCCCGACTTCAAGCTCGGCCTGCGCTTTTGCACGCCGGCATCGAAGATTCCGTTCTGCGGCCAGATCCAGCGCCAGGAACTGCCTGCGCCGCCGGTGCGCGATGCGCGCATCAAGGCGGCGGTGATCGTCGATCCGTTGAGCTTTTTCGATGCCAAGGGGCTGAAGCAAGTCACGGTGCCCGTCCAGCTCTGGGCTTCCGCGCGCGGCGGCGACGGGGTGACGCTGGACGACGTCGAAGCGGTTCGCCGCAACCTGCCTTCCGCGCCGGACTGGTACGTGCCCGCGAACACCGCGCACTTCGCCTTCCTGGCGCCCTGCGCGCCGGCCATGGCCAAGGCCTTGCCGGAGATCTGCAGCGATGCGGGCGGCTTCGACCGCGTCGCCTTCCACGCCGACTTCAATGCCAAGGTGCTCGCCTTCTTCAGGCAGCACCTGGCATCGAAGCCCTGACCCGGCTCAGCGCGTGCGCCGCTGGCCGGCGAGCCGCCGCACCACCGTCACCAGCCGGTCGATCTCGTCGAAGGTGTTGTAGAACGCCAGCGACGGCCGCACCGTGGTCTCGACGCCGAAGCGCCGCAGGATCGGCTGCGCGCAGTGGTGGCCCGTGCGCACCGCGATGCCTTCGTCGTTGAGCGCGTGGCCCACCTCCTCGGTGGTGTAGCCGTCGAGCACGAAGGACATCACGCTCGCCTTGTCGGCCGCCGTGCCGATCAGCCGCACACCGGGAATCGCGCCCAGTTGCGCCATGCCGTACACCAGCAGGTCGTGCTCGTAGCGCGCGATGTTCTCGATGCCGACCTTGTTCACGTAGTCGATGGCCGCGCCCAGGCCCACGGCATCGGCGATGTTGCCGGTGCCGGCCTCGAACTTGTTCGGGATCGGCTGGAACACGGTCTTCTCGAAGGTCACGTCGGCAATCATGTTGCCGCCGCCCTGCCACGGGGGCATGTCTTCGAGCACCTCGCGCTTGCCCCACACCACGCCGATGCCGGTCGGGCCGAACACCTTGTGGCCGGAGAACACGAAGAAGTCGGCGCCCAGGTCCTGCACGTCGACGCGCATGTGCGAGACCGACTGAGCGCCATCGACCAGCGCCTTCGCGCCCGCGCGGTGCGCCAGCTCGACGATCTCCTTCACCGGCACCACGGTGCCCAGTGCGTTCGAGACCTGCGTGACGGCGACGATCTTCGTGCGGTCATTCAGCAGCTTGCGGTATTCGTCGAGCAGCACCTGGCCCGAGTCGTCCACCGGGATCACGCGCAGCTTCGCGCCCTTGGCGGCGGCGAGCTGCTGCCACGGCACGATGTTCGCGTGGTGCTCCAGGTTCGAGACGACGATCTCGTCGCCCTCGCCCACGTGCTGGCCGCCCCAGCTCTTGGCCACGAGGTTGATGGCCTCGGTGGTGCCGCGCACGAAGATCACCTCGTCGACTTCGGGTGCGTTGATGAACTTGCGCACGCGCTCGCGTGCGCCTTCGTAGGCATCGGTCGCACGCGCAGCGAGTTCGTGCGCCGCGCGGTGGATGTTCGAGTTCTCGTGCTCGTAGAAGTACGCGATGCGGTCGATGACCGACTGCGGCTTGTGCGTGGTGGCGGCGTTGTCGAACCACACGAGCTGCTTGCCGTTCACCCGCTCCTGCAGGATCGGGAAGTCGCGTCGCACGGCGTGCACGTCGAACGGCGGATGCTGGCCGCTGCCGGCCAGCGGCACCGCGTCGGGGCCGCGCGGATCGGGCTTGGCCGGCGTGACGAAGCCGTTGGGCAGGCGCACCGCATCGACGAAGTAGAACTGCGCGTCGCGTCCGGCCGGTGCCGAAGGCGGGCCCAGTGGCAATGCAGGCAGCGCCGTCGGCGCGGCAAGACCCGCGAACGGATCGTGGATCGCAAAGCCATCTCCGGCGGTGCCTGCCGTCGGATGCCCGTAGCTGTGGTTCAAGAAGTAGAACGGCGATGCGGAGGCGGCCTGCGGCGACACAGGCGCCCCCACCTGCTGCGGCACGCCCTGCACCACGCCGCCCGAACGCGGCTCGAAGGCCGGCGCCACCGACAGCACCGTGTCAGGCACGCCGTTGCCCGCCACCGCATGCGGCAGCAGCGCCGGCGCGCGGTTCGCGAGCGACGGCAGCTGCGTGGGCGATGCGGGCAGCACATTGGCGCCCGGAACCTGTCCCTGCGGGATCGGCGTGCCCGGCACGCTCGGCCCGAAGCCGGCGGGGCTCACCAGCGGCGAGCCCGGCGGTGCGACGTTGGCGGGAAACTGCGCGCCCGGCGGCGCGGAGAACATGGCGCTGGCCATGCGCGCGAGAACGGCCGGATCGAACGGCGCCTCGCCCGGGAACGTGGGTGTGCTGCTCACCGCGGCTTACTTGTAGGTGTCGGGATAGTCGTGGTACTTGCCGATCTCGACGTCGTCGAGCACGGCCAGCGCGTCGGTGGTCAGCACCGCGAGCGAGCAGTACAGCGAGATCAGGTACGACGCGATCGCGTGGTTGTTGATGCCCATGAAGCGCACCGACAGCCCCGGGCTCTGCTCGCCCGACAGGCCCGGCTGGAACAGGCCCACCACGCCCTGGCGCTTGTCGCCCACGCGCAGCAGCAGGATCTTGCTCTTGCCGTCGGCCACCGGCACCTTGTTCGACGGAATCAGCGGAATGCCGCGCCAGGTGATGAACTGCGAACCGAACAGGCTCACCGTGGGCGGCGGCGTGCCGCGGCGCGTGGCTTCGCGTCCGAACGCGGCAATGGCCAGCGGGTGCGTGAGGAAGAACGCGGGCTCCTTCCACACCTTGGTCAGCAGCTCGTCCAGGTCGTCGGGCGTGGGCGCGCCGGTCAGCGGGAAGATGCGCTGCTCTTCGCTCACCTGGGCCAGCAGGCCGTAGTCGGGGTTGTTGATGAGCTCGCTCTCCTGGTTCTCCTTGATCGTCTCGATCGTGAGGCGCAGCTGCTCCTTGATCTGGTCGTGCGGGCTGCTGTACAGGTCGGAGATGCGGGTGTGCACGTCGAGCACGGTGCTCACGGCATTGAGGTAGTGCTCGCGCGGGTTCTCTTCGTAGTCGACGAAGGTGCGCGGCAGCTGGTTCTCTTCTTCGCGCGAGGTGCAGGTGACCTTGATCGACTCGGGGTTCTTGACCTTGTTGACGCGGTAGATGCCCGCTTCCACCGGCACCCATTGCAGCAGGTGCGTCAGCCAGCGCGGGCTGATGGTCTCGAGTTGGGGAACGGTCTTGGTGGCGTTGGCTAGCTGGCGGGCGGCGTTGTCGCCAAGGGCGGTGGTACCACCGACTGTTGCACTCATGGATCAAGGCTCCGTGGGTTGAGGAAAAAGTGATCGCCAGTGTCTGGCGACCACGGGTTTCCCCTCAACAGGCTATAGCCGCCAAGTTGATCCGCCGTGCAAGGCGCGACTGCTCCAGTTGCTCGCAACGCGCGAGCAGGTTGACGATGTTGATGCCCAGCGCGGTGGCCAGCTTCTGCGCCGTGACGATCGACGGAATCACGCGCCCGCGCTCGATCTCGCCCACGTACGAGCGGTTCAGATCGGAACGCTCTGCCAGCTCTTCCTGTGACCAGCCCTGCCCTTCGCGCAGCTGACGAACGGTGACGCCGAAGTCTTCGACAAAGGCTTTCATACGCTGCCCGCCTTCGGTGCGCTGTTGTTCTGCAGGCTGGCCTGCGTGACGCTGGCACCGGGCTTCACGTCGTCGGTGATCCACACGTTGCCGCCGATGACCGCGCCCTTGCCGAGCGTGACGCGACCCAGGATGGTGGCGCCCGCGTAGATGACCACGTCGTCCTCCACCACCGGGTGGCGCGGCAGGCCCTTCTGCAGGTTCCCTTCGGCGTCGGTGGGGAAGCGCTTGGCGCCGAGCGTGACGGCCTGGTACAGCCGCACGCGCTTGCCGATGACGGCCGTCTCGCCGATCACGACGCCGGTGCCGTGGTCCATGAAGAAGCCCGCGTCGATCGTCGCGCCCGGGTGGATGTCGATGCCGGTCTGCGCATGCGCCAGCTCGGCGACGATGCGCGCGAGCAGCGGCAGGCCGAGCTCGTAGAGCCGGTGCGCGAGGCGGTGATGGATCATCGCGAGCACGCCCGGGTAGCACAGCAGCACCTCGTCGACGCTGCGCGCGGCCGGGTCGCCCTGGTAGGCCGCAAGCACGTCGCTGTCGAGCAGCCGACGCAGGCCCGGCAGCGCGTTCGCGAACTGGCGCACCGCTTCGGTGGCCGCGGCGTCGATCTCGCTCGCGGGGCGCGGTGCCAGCCGCGCATTGAAGTTCAGCTCGAGCCGCGCCTGCACCAGCAGCGCCTGCAAGGCGGCGTCGAGCGTGTGGCCCACGTAGAAATCCTCGCTCTCGTGGCGCAGGTCCGGCGGGCCCAGCCGCATCGGAAAGAGCGCGCCCTTGAGCGATTCGACGATCTGCGCCAGCGCATCGCGCGACGGAAACTCGCGCGCACCGGGCTCGCGCGAACGGCGCTGCGAATCGCGCCACTCGTCGCGCACCTCGTGCAGTGCGCGCACGATGTCGCCTACTTCGAATTGAGCCATGTGTGTTTTCCTCCCGTGTGTTTCTGTCGATATGGATTCGGGGTTCAGTCCTGCACCCACGGCAGGCCATGGAAACGCCAGCCGTCGGACCCGCCGCGATGCTGCTGCACATCGATCTCGCCCTCGAAGCCTTCGAGCACGTTGAACACCTGCGTGAAGCCGGCCTTGGCCGCGGCTTCGGCCGCCAGCGCGGAGCGCTTGCCGCTGCGGCACAGCAGCAGCACCACGGCCTCCTTGCCGCCGTCCTTGGCCAGCTTGGCTTCGAGTTCTCGCACGAAGCGCGGGTTGCGGGTGAGCGCGGTGCCCGTGGCCCAGGCCACGTGCAGGCTGTCGGGCACGTGGCCGACGAACTTGCGTTCTTCGCCGGAGCGCACGTCCACGAGCAGGGCCTGACCGCCCTGCACCAGCTGCCAGGCCACCGGGGGCGTCACGCCGCCGGCGTAGGGCCAGTTCTTTTCGATGGCTTGCGCGCGCGCCTGTTCGAGGGCGGGCGGCAAGGCGATGACGTCTTCAACTTCCACGGACATGCGGTTCGGCTCCTGTTGTACGTTGGTCATTCCATCTTCCTTGATGGCGATAACCACCACTGTAGGAGTGCGAAGGCCAAGGTCAAACGACTCAAAAGTCGATTCTTAACAACCTTGTGATCTATGGGGTGCTGGGTCTGGGTGCTTCAGGGCAACGCTCCCGCCGACGGGGTACCTTGCTCCGCGAATGTCCCCCGGGGCTTCGCCCCTCCTCCTTGATTTCGCTGCGCAAGGCACCCCATCGACGTGAGCGTGTTCAGAGCAGTTGTTGATCGGCTGCACACCCACAGCGTGCCCTGTGCCCAGGCCACTGGGTGCTTCCCGCAGCGAAATCAAGGAGGAGCCGAAGGCGGGGGACATTCGCGGAGGGAAGTACCCGGTGGCCTGGGCACACGCCCCGAACCACCAGACGTGAAAAACCCCGGCACCAAAAACAGCACCGGGGAATCGCAAAGCCCGAGGGTCCGTCAGAGCTTGGCGATCGAAACTTCGGTCGACTTCACGAGTGCGACCACGTCGGAGCCCACCTTCAGCTGCAGCTCGTCGACCGAGCGCGTGGTGATGACGGAGGTGACGATGCCCCAGGCGGTTTCGACATCGACTTCGGAGACGACGTCGCCGCGGATGATCTCGCGGACCTTGCCCTTGAACTGGTTGCGGACGTTGATGGCTTGGATGGACATGGTGATTTCTCTTTCAGGGTTGACAGGGGTTGTGAGTGAAAACGGCCGGCGCTCAGACGATCTCGGCCACGTCGTCGAACGCCAGCCGGGGCCCGCGTTCGAAGGTGCCGGCGTGGTCGGCCACGCCGAGGTTGACGAGGAAGTTCGCGCGATAGCGGCCATCGGGGAAGAAGGCCTTGTCGACCAGGTCGGCGTTGAAGCCCGACTGCGGGCCCGCGTCGAGCCCGAGCGAACGCGCCGCCAGGATCAGGTAGGCGCCCTGCAGGCTGCTGTTGCGAAAGGCCGTGGCCTGCGCGGCGTCGGCGCTCTTCTCGAAGAAGGGCTTGGCGTCGTAGGCCGGGAACTGCGTGGGCAGGTGCTCGTAGAAACGCGTGTCGTGCGCCACGATCACCGTCACGCCGGCCTGCAGCGTCTGCGCGGTGTTGCCCGCCGACACGGCCGGCTTGAGCTTCGCCTTGGCCTCCTCGCTGCGCACGAACACGTAGCGCGCGGGCTGGGCGTTGTAGGCGGTCGGGCCCCACTTCACGAGGTCGTAGAGCTGGTGGATCAGCGCGTCGGTCACGGGCACCGGCTTGAAGGCATGCACGGTGCGCGCCTTGCGAAACAGCTGGTCCAGCGCGGCGTCAGGAATGGCTTGCAATGTGGTCATGTCTTGGAACGCTGTGTCAGTTCGATGCGGCGGCCAGGGCCTGGTCGAGGTCGGCGATCAGGTCGTCGATGTGCTCGATGCCCACCGACAGGCGCACCGTGTCTTCCGTGACGCCGGCCCGGGCCAGCTCTTCGGGCGACAGCTGGCGGTGCGTGGTCGATGCAGGGTGCGTGGCCAGAGAGCGCACGTCGCCGATGTTCACCAGGCGCGTGAAGAGCTTCAGCGCATCGAGGAACTTCGCCCCACCCTCGCGACCCGCGCCGATGCCGAAGGTCAGCACGCCGCTGGACTTGCCGCCGAAGTACTTCTTCGCCAACGGGTAGTCGGCATGGTCTTCGAGCGCGGCGTAGTTCACCCAGTTGACGGCCTTGCTCTGCTTCAGGTGCTGCGCCACCGCCAGCGCATTGCTGCTGATGCGGTCCATGCGCAGCGCCAGCGTCTCGATGCCCTGCAGGATCAGGAAGGCGTTGAACGGCGAGATGGCCGCGCCCGTGTTGCGCAGCGGCACCACGCGCGCACGGCCGATGTAGGCGGCCGGGCCCAGCGCCTCGGTGTAGACCACGCCGTGGTAGCTCACGTCGGGCTCGTTCAGGCGCTTGAAGCGCTCCTTGTGCTCGGCCCACGGGAACTTGCCCGAATCGACGATGGCGCCACCGATGCTGGTGCCGTGGCCGCCCAGGTACTTGGTGAGCGAGTGCACCACGATGTCGGCGCCGTGCTCGATGGGCCGGCTCAGGTACGGCGAGGGCACGGTGTTGTCGACGATGAGCGGCACGCCGTGGCGGTGCGCGATTTCGGCGATGGCCGCGATGTCGGTCACGTTGCCCGCCGGGTTGCCCAGCGACTCGACGAACACCGCCTTGGTGCGCTCGTCGAACAGCGTCTCGAAACTGCTCGGGTCGCGGTGGTCCGCGAAGCGCGTGGTGATGCCAAACTGCGGCAGCGTGTGGGCGAACAGGTTGTAGGTGCCGCCGTACAGCGCCGTGCTGCTGATGATGTTGTCACCGGCCTCGGCGATGGTCTGGATCGCATAGGTCACCGCCGCCTGGCCCGAGGCCAGCGCCAGCGCCGCAATGCCGCCTTCGAGCGCGGCCACGCGCTGCTCCAGCACGTCCTGCGTCGGGTTGTTGATGCGGGTGTAGATGTTGCCCGGCACCTTCAGGTCGAACAGGTCGGCGCCGTGCTGCGCGCTGTCGAAGGCGTAGGCGACGGTCTGGTAGATCGGCGGCGCGACCGCGCGGGTGGTCGGGTCGGGCGAATAGCCGGCGTGGACCGACAGGGTTTCGAATTTCCAGTTCTGCGACATGCGACTGCCTTTCAAAGTTGGAATGGATGAAACGACTCAGATCGCCCAGCGCAGGGCGTGGGCCTGGGGCGTGAGCCAGCTGGCATCGGTGCTTTCCACATCGGTCTCTTCGGACTTCTGCAGCACCCGGTCGAGGATTCGTTTTTCGATGGCGGCAAAGGCGGGGTCGCCCTGCGAGCGCGGACGGGCCAGCGCGATGTTCTCGTCGAGCGCGATGCGGCCGTCCTCGATGAGGATCACGCGGTCGGCCAGCGCTACGGCTTCCTGCACGTCGTGCGTCACCAGCAGCGCGGTGAAGCGGTGGCGCTGCCACAGGTTCTCGATGAGGCGGTGCATCTCGATGCGCGTGAGCGCGTCGAGCGCGCCCAGCGGCTCGTCGAGCAGCAGCAGGCGCGGGTGGTGCACCAGCGCACGCGCCAGGGCCACGCGCTGGCGCTGCCCGCCCGACAGGCGCGCCGGCCATTCGTTCTCGCGGTCGGCCAGGCCGACCTGCGCCAGCACTTCCTTGCCGCGCGCCTTGGCATCGTTCGGCAGGCCCAGCGTCACGTTGTCGAGCACGCGGCGCCAGGGCAACAGGCGTGCTTCCTGGAACATGATGCGCGTGTCGTCGTGCAGGCCGCTCACGGCCTTGCCGTCGGTGTACAGGCCACCGGAAGTGGCTTCTTCGAGGCCTGCGATGAGCCGCAGCAGCGTGCTCTTTCCGCAACCGCTGCGTCCCACGATGGCGATGAACTGGCCCGGCTCGATGGTGAGCTGCGTGTTGCGCAGCACCTCGCGCGCGCCATAGCGCTTGTGCAGGCCGCGCGCCTCGAGGCGCACGCCGCCGGCAATGGCTTGGGGTTGGATGTCTTTGAGAACGGCACTCATGAATTCAGGCCCCGGGGTTGAACAGCGCCACGTTCAGCGCATCGATTTTTCTGGGCAGCAGCTTCTCGGCGAAGAAGGCATCGGCGATGCGCTGCTGTTCGACCAGCCCGCCGGCCACCACCGGCCGCACGGCGTAGCTGCGGCGGCTGTTGGCCTGCTCGATGGTCGGGGCGTCGAGCCCCCACACGGGCGCGAGCAAGGCCGCGGCCTCCTTCGGGTGCTGCTTGACCCACTTGCCGGTCTTCTCGAGCTCGGTGTAGACCACGCGCAGCACGTCGGGCCGTGCCTTCGCGAACTTGGTGCTCGCCAGGTAGTAGCGCTGGTACGACGCGATGCCCGCGCCGTCGGCCAGGATGCGCACCTTCGACTGGCGCTGGGCGGCGGCCAGGAACGGGTCCCACACCACCCAGGCGTCGATGGCGCCGCGCTCGAAAGCAGCGCGGCCGTCGGCCGGTGTGAGGTAGGCGGGCTCGATGTCCTTGAACGACAGGCCGGCCTTTTCCAGCGCAGCGATCAGCAGGTAGTGCGCGCCGGCCGCCTTCGCGAAACCGACTTTCTTTCCCTTGAGATCGGCCACGGTCTTGAGCGGCGACTCGTCGCGCACGACGATGGCCTGCGCGGCCGGCGACGGTGCTTCCTGCGCCAGAAAGGTCAGGTCGGCGCCGGCGGCTTGTGCGAACACGGGCACGGTGTCGGCCACGTCGGCGCTGATGTCCAGGTTGTCGAGGTTCAGCGCCTCGAGCAGCGGCAGGCCGCTGGTGAACTCGTGCCAGCTCAGCGAAACGTTGAGCGGTGCGAGCTGCTTCTCGAGCGTGCCCTGCACCTTCAGCAGTGCGATCAGCGTGGACGACTTCTGGTAGCCGAAGCGCACGGTGGCGGGCCGTTGCTGCTGCGCCAGAACGGCACCTGCGCTGAGCGCACCCAGCGTCGCAATGGCGGTACGGCGATTGATGAAGTGGTTCATGTGCCCTGCCCTCATTTCGCCGGCTTCTTCTGGTAGCCCGGGTGCCAGCGCAGCCACCATTGCTCCAGGCCGCGCGCAAACAGGTCGGCCAGCTTGCCGAGCAGCGCGTACAGCAGGATGCCCACGAGCACGATGTCGGTCTGCAGGAACTCGCGGGCGTTCATCGTGAGGTAGCCGATGCCGGCCTGCGCCGAGATGGTCTCCGCCACGATGAGGATCACCCACATCAGGCCCAGCGAGAAACGCAGGCCCACCAGGATCGACGACAGCGCGCCCGGCAGGATCACCTCGCGGTACAGCTGCCAGCGCGACAGGCCGTAGGTGCGGCCCATCTCGATGAGCTGCGGATCGACGTTGCGAATGCCGTGGAAGGTGTTCAAGTAGATCGGGAAGAACACCGACACCGAGATCAGGAACAGCTTGGCCGATTCGTCGATGCCGAACCACAGGATCACCAGCGGAATGAGCGCCAGCGCCGGGATGTTGCGCACCATCTGGATGGTGGAGTCGAGCAGCGTCTCGAAGAACTTCACCGAGCCCGTGAGCAGGCCCAGCGCGAGCCCTGCGCCGCCGCCGATGGCGAGCCCCGCGAGCGCACGGCCCGCGCTCACCTTCACGTGCGTCCAGAGCTCGCCGGACACGGTGAGCGACCACGCGGCCTTGACCACGTCCAGCGGCGCCGGCAGCACGCGCGTCGAAAGCCAGCCCAGCGACGAGGCGATCTGCCAGACGACGATCAGCCCCACCGGCACCAGCCACGGGATGAGCCGCTTCGCGACATTGAGGCCGAAGCCTCGCAGCGCGCTGCCTGCGTCCCCTGCGGCGTTCGATGCCGGCGCCACCGCCGGCAGTTCCTGTACTTGTTCGGTCATGCGTGTCCTCAGCTTTGGGAGACGAGGCGCGAGGGCGCGTCGAGGTTGGCGACGACTTCGCCGAAGGGACCGCTCAACGAGCCGCCCGCGAGCTGCGTCTTCGCCTTGCGCGAGAGCAGCGGAAACACCAGCTCGGCGAAGCGGTAGGCCTCTTCGAGGTGCGGGTAGCCCGAGAAGATGAACTTGTCGATGCCCAGCGCCGCGTACTCCTCGATGCGCGCCGCCACGGTCTTGGCGTCGCCGACCAGCGCCGTGCCCGCGCCACCGCGCACCAGGCCCACGCCGGCCCAGAGGTTGGGCGCAATCTCCAGGTCGGCGCGCCCACGCTTGGCGCCGCCGGCGTGCAGCGCGGCCATGCGGCGCTGGCCTTCGGAATCCATGCGCGCAAAGGCGGCCTGAGCACGTGCAACGGTTTCGTCGTCGACACGGCTGATGAGTTCTTCGGCGGCCTTCCAGGCGGCGTCTTCGGTCTCGCGCACGATCACGTGCAGGCGGATACCGAACTGCACGCTGCGGCCCTGGCGTTCGGCGCGTGCGCGCACGTCGGCGATCTTCTTGGACACCTCCGCGGGCGGCTCGCCCCAGGTCAGGTAGGCGTCGACCTGCTCGGCCGCGAGGTCATGCGCTGCGGCCGACGAGCCGCCGAACCACACGGGCGGATACGGTTTCTGCACCGGCGGAAACAGCAGCCGCGCGCCCTTCACGCTCAGGTGCTTGCCTTCGTAGTCGTAGGTGCCGGTCTCGTGGCTGCGCGCAATGATCTCGCGCCAGATGCGGATGAACTCGGCCGACTGCTCGTAGCGCGCCGCATGGTCGAGGTACACGCCGTCGCCTTCCAGCTCGGCCTGGTCGCCGCCGGTGACGAGGTTCACGAGCAGGCGCCCGCCCGAGAGCCGGTCGAAGGTCGCGGCCATGCGCGCGGCCAGGCTGGGCTGGTGCAGGCCCGGCCGCACCGCCACCAGGAACTTGAGCTTCTTCGTCGCGCCGATCAGGCTGGAGGCGATCACCCACGGGTCTTCGCAGGAGCGGCCGGTGGGAATCAGCACGCCTTCATAGCCGAGGTGGTCGGCCGCGCCGGCGATCTGCTGCAGGTACGGCAGGTCGACGGCGCGTGCGCCTTCGCTCGTGCCGAGGTAACGGCTGTCGCCGTGCGTGGGGAGGAACCAGAAGATCTGCATCGGAAACTCTCGATCGTTCGTTGGCTTGCCCGTTCAGACGGCAAGCAGGAAAGGAAGGCGGCGCGCCGCGGACACGACACCCCAGGCGCGCGCCGTGATGGCCAGCACCTGGCCGGCGCGTTCGTGCAGCGCAGTCGACAACACGGCGGCCATCACGCGATCCCCGCGCCGGCGGCTTCGAGCACGTTGATCTTTCTGGGGATCAGCTTTAGCGCGAAGAAGGTGTCGGCGATCTGCTGCTGCTCGGCCAGGATGGCCTTGGTGATCGGGCCGGTGCCGTAGGCGGTGCGGCCCTGCGACAGGTCGGCCACGGCCTTGGGCAGGCCCCAGATGGCCGACAGCTCGGTCGCCAGTTCGTTGCGGTGGGCGGCGCCCCACTGGTCGATCTTGTTGACCTCTTCGATCGCAACGGCCAGCACGTCGGCGTTCTTCGCCACGTAGTCGAGCGACGAGAAGTAGTAGGCGCGGTTGCCGACCACGCCCACGGCGTCGGCCAGGATGCGTGCGTCGAGCGACTGCTGCGCGGCGGCCAGGAACGGGTCCCAGATCACCCAGGCGTCGACCGAGCCTTTTTCGAAGGCGGCGCGCGCGTCGGCCGGCGGCAGGTAGACCAGGTTCAGGTCGCTGTACGCCAGGCCGTGCTTCTCGAACAGCTTGACGATGAAGTAGTGGACGTTCGAGCCCTTGTTGAGCGCGATCTTCTTGCCCTTGAGGTCGGCCACGGTCTGGATGGCGGAGCCCTTGGGCACCAGCACCGCCTCGGTCTTCGGGCGCGGCACCGTGGCGCCCACGTAGGCCAGCGGCGCGCCGGCGGCCTGCGCGAAGATGGGCGGCGCCTCGCCCACGTCACCGAAGTCGATCGAGCCGACGTTCAGCGCCTCGAGCTGCACCGGGCCGGCCGTGAACTCGGTCCACTTCACGGTGGCGCCCAACGGCGCGAGCCGCTTCTCGAGCGTGCCGCGGGCCTTGAGCACGCTCAGGTAGCCCTTCTGGTGGCCGATGCGCAACTGGCGCGCGGGGCTCTGCGCCAGGGCGGCGAACGACGACGGCAGCGCGAGCGCGGCGGCTGCGCCCTGCAACAGGCGGCGTCGGGGAATGGCAATGCGGGTCATGGAATGGGGTCCTTCGAAACTGTTCAGGGCTGGGCCGTGACGACCGCGTCGCTGACCTTGATGGGCTTGGGAATGAGCTTCAGCGCGTAGAAGGTGTCGGCGATCTGCTGCTGGTCGGCCGCGACGGCGGCGGTGATCGGCTTCACGTTGAACTCGTAGCGGCGCAGCGCCAGCTCGACCACGTCCACGGGCAGGCCCTGCAGCGGCGCGACCAGCTCGGCGGCCTGGCGCAGGTTCTTCTTGAGCCAGATGCCCTGCTCGACCGAGTCGGCGAACAGCGCGTCGATCACCTGCGGGTGCTTCTTCACGAAGCCGCGCTCGCCCAGGTAGTACTGGTAGTTGTTGACCACGTCCGGCGCACCATCGGCCAGCACGCGGGCGCCGGTGGCTTTTTCGGCGGCGGCCTGGAACGGGTCCCAGATCACCCAGGCGTCGACGTTCTTGCTCTCGAAGGCGGCGCGGCCATCGGCGGGTGCGAGGTACACGGGCTGGATGTCGGACAGCTTCAGGCCGTTCTTCTCGAGCTGCTTCACGAGCAGGTAGTGCACGTTGCTGCCCTTGTTGAGCGCGACCTTCTTGCCCTTGAGGTCGGCCACGGAGCGAATGGGCGAATCCTTGGTGACGAGGATGGCCTCGGCGCGCGGTGCGGCCGGGTCGTAGCCGAAGTAGACGAACTTGGCCCCTGCGGCCTGCGCGAAGATGGGCGGCGCCTCGCCGACATAGCCCACGTCGACCGCGCCCACGTTCAGCCCTTCGAGCAGCTGCGGGCCGGCCGGGAACTCGACCCACTTCACGCCGAAGCCCAGCGGCGAGAGCTTCTTCTCGAGCGTGCCCTGCGCTTTCTGCAGCACGAACAGGCTGGCCGACTTCTGGTAGCCGATGCGCAGCTCGCCCTTGGGCTTGCCTTGCGCATGCGCCGAGGCGGCAGAGATGAAGCTCACGATGAGCGCGATGGCGGTGACGACGATGGCGCTGATGGCCAGATCGCGCAGCGCCTGCCAGAAGGAGCGCGGCGCGACTTCGAACACGGAGTCTTCGGGAGCGACGGGGTTCATGCGGAATTCCTTGGTGCAAAAACGTGAGGCAAAGCGATCCCCCGGCCGCGCGCAGGCGGCTTCGAAAAACGGGGAACGGAAAGAGGTCTGGCGGGGGCCGGGTTCAGCTCGGAACCCGGTCGTCAGACGCTACATCGCACACGGGAAAATGGCACCGGCTCGAAGCCATGGGTCGCCGGCAGCTTCAGGCCTTCGGTTGCGAGCACCTCGACGGCCTCGTTCAGGCGCTCCGCCAGGTCGTGGTGCACCTGGTAGGCGTTCTCGGGCGTCAACGCGATCTGCGAATCGCTCGCGTAGACGCCCGGCAGAATGTGGCGCGCCGACAGCGACTGCAGCACAGGCCGCAGTGCGTAGTCGAGCGCGAGCATGTGGTGCGGGCTGCCGCCGGTGGCCAGTGGCAGCACCGTCTTGCCCTTGAGCGCGTTCTGCGAGAGCAGATCGAGAAAGACCTTCAGCACGCCGCTGTAGGCCGCCTTGTAGACCGGCGTGGCCACCACGATCACGCGGGCCGCCGCCACCTGGGCAATGGCTCGCTCGATGGCCGGATGCGCCCACTCGGCCAGCAGCAGCGCTTGCGCCGGCAGGTCGCGGATCGCGAGCCGCTCGATGCGCGCATGGCGTTGGGCCAGCCGCTCGCCCACCGCGTCGAGCAAGGCGGTGGAGCGGGACGGGGCCGAGGGGCTGCCGGCAATCAGGAGAACGGACACGAGAAACTTTCGTTGGGCTTCAGGAGAAATTCAGGGCGAAGCGATCCCCGGCGCCCTCCCACGGGGTGCCACCAGCGATCGATTCCGGAACAGCTGCGCTTACTTCTGCTTGGGCGCGTAGATCTGGTCGAAGGAGCCGCCGTCGGCGAAATGCTCCTTGTCGGCCTTCGCCCAGCCACCGAAGGCCTGGTCGATGGTCACCAGCGTGAGCTTGGGGAACTGCTTGTCGTACTTGGCCTTGGCCTTGTCCGAGGTCGGGCGGTAGAAGTTGCGGCCCGCGATGTCCTGGCCTTCGTCGGAGTACAGGTACTTCAGGTACTCCTCGGCCACGGCGCGCGTGCCCTTCTTGTCGACCACCTTGTCGACCACCGCCACGCTGGGCTCGGCCAGGATGGAAATCGACGGCACGACGATCTCGAACTTCTCGGGGCCGAATTCCTTCAGCGCCAGGAAGGCTTCGTTTTCCCAGGCCAGCAGCACATCGCCCACGCCGCGCTGCACGAAGGTGATGGTCGAGCCGCGCGCGCCGGTGTCGAGCACGGGCACGTTCTTGTACAGGTTGCCGACGAATTCCTTGGCCTTGGCGTCACCGCCGTACTTGCGCTTGGCGAATTCCCAGGCCGCGAGGTAGTTCCAGCGGGCGCCGCCCGAGGTCTTGGGGTTGGGGGTGATCACCTGCACGCCGGGCTTGACCAGGTCGTCCCAGTCCTTCAGGCCCTTGGGGTTGCCCTTCTTCACCAGGAACACGATGGTCGAGGTGTAGGGGGCCGAGTTGTGCGGCAGGCGCTTTTGCCAGTCGGCCTTGACGAGGCCGCCGTGCGTGGCCAGGGCGTCGATGTCGCCGCCCAACGCCAGCGTGGCCACGTCGGAATCGATGCCGTCGATGATCGAACGGGCCTGCTTGCCCGAGCCGCCGTGCGACTGCTTGACACTCACGTCCTGGCCGGTCTTGGCCTTCCAGTACTTGGCGAAGGCCTGGTTGTAGTCCACGTACAGCTCGCGGGTCGGGTCGTACGACACGTTCAGCAGCGTCACGGGGCCCTTGGCACCCGCCGCACCCTGCGAAAACGACGGCAATGCCGACAGGGCCAAGGCACCGGCCACGCCGGCACCCAGGGAAAGCTTGATAAAGTCGCGGCGAAGGCTCATGGTGTCTTGCTCTTAAAAAGGCATATCAATGAAGCCACGTATTCTGAATACGACATATAGGAACTGGAACGACCAAGTTTTCAGTTCTTAATAGCCAAATCAACTAAGCAACCGCTTTCCCCCACAAGAGGCAATCAAATGGCACGCATGGTTCAGTGCATCAAGCTCGGCAAAGAGGCCGAAGGACTCGACTTTCCGCCGTACCCCGGCGACCTGGGCAAGCGCCTGTGGGAAAACGTCAGCAAGGAAGCCTGGGCCGCCTGGCTCAAGCAACAGACCATGCTGGTCAATGAAAACCGGCTGAACCTGGCCGACCTGCGCGCCCGCCAGTACCTGGCGCGCCAGATGGAAAAGCACTTCTTCGGCGAAGGCGCCGACGTGGCGCAAGGCTACGTTCCCCCTCCCGCGGCCTGAGTCCGGCGTGGCCGCCGACGGCACCCCGCTCGGCGCGCGCTCCGGCGACACCCCTCCCCTCGACAACGACACACCGGCGCTTTCGCGCCGTGTGTTTTTGGACGGCTGCGGCCTGCCCGCCGCCTGGTCCGGGCGCCCGCAATGGCGGATTCTCGAAACCGGCTTCGGGCCGGGCCTTCATTTCCTGACAACCTGGCAGGCCTGGCGCGCCGATCCGCACCGGCCGCGCCTGCTGCACTACGTCGCGGTCGACGCCCATCCGGCGCCGGCCGGCGATCTGCTGCGCGCGGCTGAAGCCGACCCGGCTCTGGTGCCACTCGCCGAGGAACTGGCCCGCCAATGGAGCGGGCTGCTGCCGGGCTTCCACCGGCTGGCCTTCGACGACGGCCGCGTGCTGCTCACGTTGTGCGTGGGCGAGCTGCCGCCGATGCTGCGCGCGCAACGCTTCGAGGCCGACAGCCTCTTCCTCGACGGTTTCGGCTCGGCGATGGCCTCGCCCGACACGCTCAAGGCGGTGTCGCGCTTTGCCCGCCAGGGTACCGGCCTCGCGGCCCGCACCGACGACGACGGGGTGCGCCATGCGCTGGCGCAGAACGGCTTCCAGCTCGACCCGGGCCCCGGCAGCTTGCGCGGCGTGTTCGCGCCCGCCTGGACGGTGCGGCGCCGCCAGCCGGTGCGCGAAGGCGTCGAAGCGCCCGGCCATTGCGCGGTGATCGGCGCCGGGCTCGCGGGTGCGGCTGTGGCGGCCAGCCTTGCGCGGCGCGGCTGGCGGGTCACGGTGCTCGACGCGGCCGACGCGCCGGCCTCGGGCGCCTCGGGCCTGCCGGTCGGGCTGCTGGCGCCGCATGTGTCGTCCGACGACGCCTTGCTGTCGCGGCTCACGCGCGCCGGCATCCGCACCACCTGGGCCGAGCTGACGCAACGGCTTGAGAACGGTCGCGACTGGGGCGCCCACGGGTCGCTCGAGCGCCGGCCCGACGGCGACGTGCGCGTGCCGCCCGGCTGGAGCGCTCAGGGCCCGAACGAATCCTGGCCCGTACAGCCCGACCAGCTCGCAGCAGCCGGCCTGCCGCCCGACACGCCGGCGCTCTGGCATGCGCGCGCGGCCTGGGTGCGGCCGCACCGGCTGATCGCCGCGTGGCTGGGCCAACCGGGCGTCGAATTCCGAGGCAACTGCCACGTGGCGCGTCTCGCACGCACGGACGGCGGCTGGCAGCTGTTCGACGATGCCGGCGCCCTGCTCGCCGAAGCCGACCGTGTCGTCGTGGCCGCAGGCTTCGCATCGCACCACTTCGCGCCCGACCTGCCGCTGCAACCCGTGCGCGGCCAGGTCGCCTGGGGCCGCGCGGACCCCGCCGCCCTGCCCGTCACCCCCATCAACGGCGACGGCCACCTGATCGCCGGCGTGCCCGACGGCCAGGCACCGCAGCCGCTGTGGCTGATCGGCGCCACCTTCGACCGCGACAGCACCGACCTCGCCCCCACCGACGCAGACAGCCTCGCCAACCGCGACCGGCTGGCGCGCCTGCACCCCGGCGCCGCTGCCGCGCTGGCGCCCGCCTTCGAACGCGGAGACACCCACGCCTGGGTCGGCGTGCGCTGCGCCTCGGGCGACCGCCGGCCGCTCGTCGGCCCGCTGGCCCCGGGGGCCGACGAGGGCCTGTGGGCCTGCACCGCGCTGGGCTCGCGCGGCCTGAGCTTTGCGACGCTGTGCGCCGAGCTGCTGGCGGCGCAGTGGCATGGCGAACCGCTGCCCTTGCCCGCGACCCTCGCCAAGGCGCTGGGCACGCAGCGGCTCTGGCCCGGATCGGACTGAATCGGCCCGTACGGGCTTCCCGGCTCCCCGGCGCCACGCGCGCACCGCACAATGCGCGCCATGGCCATCCAGTACGACATCACCCACACCACCGTCTACCGCTACAACAAGCCGGTGACCTTCGGCTTGCACCGCGTGATGTTCCGTCCGCGCGACAGCCACGACCTGCGGGTGCTCGCCACCGACCTGCAGGTGAGCCCGCAGGCCCTCACGCGGCTCATTCAAGACCCGTACTCGAACTCCGTCGCGCTGGTGCAGCCGCTGGGCGAGGCGACCGAGCTGCGCATCGTCTGTTCCTTCACCATCGAGCACGTGCCGCCGTCGCAGCGCGACCTGCTCACGCTCGACCCGTCGGCCGAGTTCCTGCCCTTTGCCTATTCGGTGCAGGAGCGCCTGGACCTGGAGCACTACCTGCGCCCGCACCACAACGACGATGCCAACGGCACGCTGATCCGCTGGGCGCACCAGTTCCTGCACACCGACCAGCCCAACAGCACGCGCGACGTGCTCACGCGCATGAACGCGCACATCGGCCAGAGCTTCGAATACAAGGCGCGCGACGAGGAAGGCACGCAGACGCCGCTGGAGACGCTGGCGCTGGGCAGCGGCAGCTGCCGCGACTACGCGCTGCTGATGATGGAGGCCACGCGCCGTCTCGGCATCGCGACGCGTTTTGTCTCGGGTTACCTCTACGACGCGTCGCTCGACAACGACGCCACCGGGCAGGCGCCCGGCGAATCGGTCACTGGCGCCGGCAGCACGCACGCGTGGCTGCAGGCCTACCTGCCCGGCGCGGGCTGGCTGGCCTTCGACCCGACCAACAACCTCATGGGCAGCGGCCAGCTGATCCGCGTGGGCGTGGCGCGCGACCCCGCGCTGGCGGCGCCCATCTCGGGCAGCTGGTACGGCGACGCCGAGGCCTACGAAGGCCTCGAGGCCACGGTGGTCGTGAAGCGGCGCAAGGGCGGCTGAGCGCCCCCTTCCTTTCCGGATTCGACTCGCTTACTTCGGCTGCGCCGCGCGGTACGCCTTCACCGCGGGCACGGCCGTGGCCGCGCTGTCGGCAAAGAAGCCGTCGATGCCCGCATCCAGGAACGCCTTGATCTCGCCGGCGGTGTCGCCGTACACGATCGGGTCGGTCTTCGGTACCTTCTTCAGGCTGTCGGGCAGGAAGTTGTTCTCGGGCCGCACCGTGAAGATGTGGACCAGCAGCTTCTTGTCGTGCGCGTCCTTCACGAGCGTGGTCGGCGTGCCGAGCTTGCCGTCGACCACCGGGATCACGCGCGCCTTGGCCGGGCCGATGCCGTTCGCGTAGGTCGCGATCTCGGCCAGACCTTCGGGTTTCACGAGGTCGGCGTAGGTGCGCTTGTCGTTCAGCGCCACGAGGTCGTAGGGCGCGCCCTGCGCGTCGATGAGCTGGACGATCTTCACCGTGCTCTTCAGGCGGATGTCCTTCAGGTTGCCGGTTTCGAAGGACTGCACGAACACCGGCGCGTCGGCCTTGTCGAGGTCGTACTTGCGCAGCGTGTCGAGCAGCTTCTTCTCGAGCGGCAGGCCGATCGAGCGGAAGTAGGTCGGGTGCTTGGTCTCGGGATAGATGCCGATCACGCGGCCCTTGATGACCGACTGCGCCTTGGCGAGCTGAATCACTTCGTCGAGCGTGGGCACCTGGAACTCGTTGTCGAAGGACCGGTTGGCCGGGCGCAGCGCGGGGATGCGTTCGCGCGCCCTCAGCTCCTTGAGCTCGGCGAGCGTGAAGTCTTCGGTAAACCAGCCGATGACCTGGCGGCCGTCGATGACCTTGGTGGCCTTGCGGTCGGCGAACTTCGGCACTTCGGCCACGTTCGTCGTGGCTTCGAGCACCTCACCGGCCGCATTGACGATGGCGATGGCGTTCTCGTGGCGCGCGACCAGCTCGCCGTCCTTGGTGGGCACGAGGTCGGGCTCGATGAAGTCGGCGCCGTCGTCGATGGCCTGCTGGTACGAGGCCAGCGTGTGCTCGGGCCGCAGCGCAGGCGCGCCACGGTGGCCGATGACGAGCACGGGGGCGGCTTCGGCGGGTGCGGGTGCCGGGGCGGGCGCAGGCGCGGGGGCCGGAGGCGAGACCGGCACGATGGGCCACATCGGCACGCCACCGCCGCCATTGCCGCCACCGCAGGCGGCCATGAATGCGCAGGCACAGGCCGCGAGGGCCGTGCGCGAGAAATTGAACAACTGCATTGAAATCCTCCCCTTTTGTATCCATCGAAATGGATGCGCCATCTTTCCGCCGTCAACGCGACAAACGGCAGGCGCGGCGGATCATCGAGGGGAGATATGTCGGTCGCGTGACATGGGCGCCAGCATGGCGCCACGCGACCGTGTGCTCAGCCGCGCGCAGCCAGCTTCGCTTCGAGCTCGGCGATGCGCGCCCTCGCCTCGTCGCCTTCGGGAATCGGCCGGCCGCTGTCGCGCCACTGCACCGCGCTCTTGAAGCCTTCGGCCTCGGCCTGGCGGCGGAACCACATGCCTTCGGGGTTGTGGCGCGTGATGCCGTCGAACACGGTGGCGAACATCTGGGTCTGCTCCAGCCCCATCGAGTGCCAGACCTGGTTGACGACCATCTTGTGCATCATGAGGTGCGAACTGGGCACGCCCGCGATGCGCTGCGCGAGTGCCAGCGTGGCCTCGTCGAGTTGCGCCGCGGGCACCGCGAAGTTGGCCAAGCCCCAGTCGGCCGCCTGCGTGCCGGTGATGGTGTCGCCGGTGAACATGAGCTGCTTGGCGCGCAAGGCGCCGAGGCGGTAGGTCCACATCGCGGTGGTCGGGCAGCCCCACACGCGCGTGGGCATGTAGCCGATGCGCGCATCGTCGGCCATGGTGAGCAGGTCGCAGCACAGCGCGATGTCGCTGCCGCCCGCCACCGCGTAGCCGTGCACCTTGGCGATGGTCGGCTTGCGGCAGCGCCACAGCGACATGAAGTCTTCGGTGTTGCGCTTCATGGCGGCGTAGTCGAGCATCGGGTCCCACGGCGTTTTTTCCTGCCGGCAGGGATGGTCGGCCTGGCCTTCGCGGCCGTGGCCTTCGGCGTAGTCGCCCAGGTCGTAGCCGGCGCAGAAGGCGCGGCCCGCGCCCTCGACCACGATCACATGCACCTCGTCGTCGGCCTCGGCCCATTCGACCGCGCGGCGGATGTCGGTCGGCGTGCTGTCGCCGATGGCATTGAGCTTCTCGGGGCGGTTGAGCACGAGGCGTGCGATGCGCGGGTGCTGCGGGTCCTTGTCGATCAGGACGGTCTCGAAAGCGGGCATGGTCGGTGGTCTCCTTCTGTTCTTGGGGGGTGATGCCGCTTCGCTTGTAGCATCGCCCGCCGCCCGCTGGCAAACCCGCCGACCGCCGGCTTCAGCGCCTTCAGCGCGCTGTGGCGCCCCCGAGCCGGAACAGGAACACCGCGCCCTTGCCCGGCTGCGGCACGAGCCGGATGTCGCTGCCGTGCAGCTGCAGGATGCGCTGCACGATCATCAGCCCCAGCCCGCCGCCGCGCGCACCGCCATCGGCAAAGGCCGGCCGCGTGAACAGGCCCTTCTGCAGCTCGCCCGGAATGCCGGGGCCGGTGTCGCTCACCTGCACCGCCACGCCGGCGTCGGACGGGCGCAGGCGCACCTCGATCTCGCCGCCGGCCGGCGTGTGTCGGATGGCGTTGTCCAGCAGGTTGGTCAGCACGCGCTCGATCATGCCGAGGTCGGCCGACACCACGGGCAGGTTCGGCGCGATGTCGGGCTTGAGCTGCTGGCGCCGCGCCTCGGCCGCGAGTTCGAACTTCTGGAACACGTCCTGCACGAGGTCGGCCAGCGCGAAGTTCTCTTTCTCGGGCTTGACCACGCCGTACTCGAGCCGCGCCAGCTCGAACACCTCCTGCGCGAGCCGGCCCACCTTGCGGCTCTGGCCAAGCGCGATCTCCAGGTAGCGGCGGCGCTCTTCCTCGCTGAGCGTGCCGGCCTTGAGCAGCAGCGTCTCGAGGTAGCCGTGCAGCGAGGTGAGCGGCGTGCGCAGGTCGTGCGAGATGTTGGCGAAGAGCTCACGGCGCTGGCGGTCCTGCAGGCTCAGTTCGCGCCACTGCTCGGCAATGCGGCGCGTCATCTGCGCAAAGGCCTGCTGCAGCTGCGCGATCTCGTCGTCGGCGTGGCGCAGCGGCGCGGGCATGGGCGCTTCGCGCTCCAGCGCCGCGATGCCCTCGGCCTCGAAGCGGCGCACCGCCGCCGTCAGCTCGCGCAGCGGCCGGGTGATGAGGCGAAACGCCACCAGCCCGGCGATGAGCCCCAGCAGCGCCACCAAGGCCATCGACCACAGCGTGGTGCGCAGCACGGTGTCGGCGGAGAGGTTGGCGGCCAGCGCGTCGTGGTCTTCGCCCTGCAGCACCACGTACACATAGCCGGCGTCGCGCCCGCCCATGCGCAGCGGCGCAGCGCTGAAGACCTTGGTGCCATCGAGGCTGCGCGGATCGTCACCCGCGATGGGCAGCCGCTCGCCGGCCAGCAGCCTGCGGATGGGGCCGAGCGCCACCTTGTCGCGCTTGAGGTGGCCGGGCGGCGCGGCCTGGGCCTCGATGCGGCCGTCGGGCCCCAGCACGTAGACCTCGACACTGGGGTTGACGGCCATGAGCTTGTCGAACAGGTCTTTCACCGCCACCGGGTCGAGCCCGCCGGGCTTCATGAGCTCGGTGTTCTGCGCGATGTGGGCCGCGAGCCCCAGCGACAGCCGCTGAGTCACCTCCTGCGCGTGCTGCGCCCCGGCGCGCATCTGCAGCCACGCCGAGGCGCCGCAGCAGGCCAGCAGCAGCACTGCGAAGGCGATCGACAGCCGCCGCGACAGCGTGGCCCAGGCCATCATGGAAGGTCGTCCTTCGGTGCGGCGTCGTCCGCCGCGAGCTTGTAGCCACGCTCCCACACCGTGAGGATGCGCCGCGGCGCGGCCGGGTCGGCTTCGACCTTGGTGCGCAGCCGGTTGATGTGCGTGTTGACCGTGTGCTCGTAGCCGTCGTGCTGGTAGCCCCAGACCTGGTTGAGCAGGTCGAGGCGCGAGAACACCTTGCCGGGGTGGCGCGCAAAGAAATACAGCAGGTCGAACTCGCGCGGCGTGAGCTCGATCGGCTTGCCGTCGACGCGCACCTCGCGCGCCAGCGGCTCGATGTCGAGGTTGCCCAGCGTGAGGCTGCCCGACTCCAGCCGCGCGTTGCGCGCCAGCGCGTCGGTGCGCCGCAGCAGCGCCTTCACGCGCGCCACCAGCTCCAGCACCGAGAAGGGCTTGGCCAGGTAGTCGTCGGCGCCCAGCTCCAGCCCGAGGATGCGGTGCACCTCGCTCGAGCGTGCGCTCACGATGATGATGGGCGTGTAGCGCGCCATGGCGCGGGCGCGGCGGCAGATCTCGAGGCCGTCGATGCCGGGCAGCATGAGGTCGAGCACCAGCGCGTCCCACTGGCCGCGCTCCAGCGCGCGCAGGCCGGCGTTGCCGTCGGCGGCGTGCTCGACCGCGTAGCCCTCGTCGCGCAGGTGCATGCGCAGCAGCTCGGCAATGTGGGCGTCGTCCTCGACGATCAGCACGCGTTTGGCGGTGTCCATGGCCGCGATTGTCCCGCGAGACGCTCCTCGGAGTTATCACGAATCCTTGAACTTTGCGTGATGAATCGGCGAGAGGGTGCGCCCAACAATCCGGCCCATGCAGACACGCTCCGCTCCCGACCACCGACCGATCCACCCGCTGTGGATGCGCGTCACGCACTGGCTCAATGCGCTGGCCGTGCTGGTGCTGGTGACCAGCGGCTGGCGCATCTACAACGCGGCGCCCTTCCTTGCCTTTCGCTTTCCGGCCGCGATCACGCTGGGCGGCTGGCTCGGCGGCGCGCTGCAGTGGCACTTCGCGGCGATGTGGCTGCTGGTGTTCAACGGGGGGGTCTACCTGGTGCTGAACCTTGCCAGCGGGCGCTTCGCGCGCAAGTTCTTCCCGCTCACGCCGGCCGGCCTCTGGCGCGATGCGCGGGCCGCGCTCGGCGGCAGGCTCTCGCACGCCGACCCGCGCCACTACAACCATGTGCAAAAGCTCGCCTACCTGTTCGTGATCATCGACCTGGTCGCGATCGTGCTGTCGGGGCTGGTGCTGTGGAAGTCGGTGCAGTTTCCGCTGCTGCGCGAGCTGCTGGGCGGCTACGAAGCCGCGCGCCGCGTCCACTTCGTGGCGATGGCCGCCCTGGTGGCTTTCGTTGCCGTGCACCTCGTGATGGTGGCGCTCGTGCCCCGCACCCTGCTCACCATGCTGCGCGGTCGCGCGCCCCACACCCCATGAGCTTCCTTTTCAAACGCCCTCCCCTGACCGGTGTCGACGGCGACGCCGTGGTGCGCGAAGCCCGCGCCCTCATCGAGCGCCGGCTCGACGCGCCCTCGCGCCGCCTGTTCCTGCGCCGGTCGCTGACGCTGGGCGGCCTGTCGATGCTCACCGGCTGCAGCATCAGCGACGACAGCCACGTGGAAGCGGCGCTGGCGAAGGTCTCGCGCTTCAACGACGAGGTGCAGGGCTGGCTCTTCAGCCCGACGCGGCTGGCGCCGACCTACACCGAAGCCGAGATCACGCGCCCCTTTCCGTTCAACGCCTACTACGGCGAGGACGAGGTCCGTGAGGTCGACGAAGCCACCTACCGCCTCGAAGTGAGCGGCATGGTCGCCGACAAGCGCCGCTGGACGCTCGCTGAACTGCGCGCGCTGCCGCAAGAAGACCAGATCACGCGCCACATCTGCGTGGAAGGCTGGAGCGCCATCGGCAAATGGGGCGGCGTGCGCTTTGCCGATTTCCTGCGCCACGTCGGCGCGGACCTGAGCGCCAAGTACGTCGGCTTCCAGTGCGCGGACGACTACCACACCAGCATCGACATGCCGACCGCGCTGCATCCGCAGACGCTGCTGGCGCTGAGCTACGACGGCCAGCCGCTGCCGCCGAAGTACGGCTTCCCGATGAAGCTGCGCATGCCGACCAAGCTTGGCTACAAGAACCCGAAACACATCCAGGCGATGTACGTGACCAACACCTATCCCGGTGGCTACTGGGAAGACCAGGGCTACAACTGGTTCGGAGGGAGCTGAGGGGCTGCCGCAGCCGCTCGACTGCCGAAGAAAGCGCGAGGCCGAATTCCGACAGGGAACCAGGCCGATCTCGACAACAAAACCCAACCTCGACTCAGGAAGACCGACATGAACAAGCTCACCGCCACCCTCCTCGCCACCTGCATGGCCTTCGCCGGCGCCTCGGCCTTGGCCGCGGACGACATGGCCAAGGACGGCATGAAGAAGGACAGCATGGCCAAGGACGGGATGAAGAAAGACGCCATGGGCAAGGACGCCATGAAGAAGGACGGCATGACCAAAGATGGCATGAAGAAAGATGCCATGGGCAAGGACGAAATGAAGAAGGACGCGATGGGCAAGGACGAGATGAAGAAGTAAGCCTCTTTCTCTGCCCGGCCCGCCGCCATTGACGGTCGGCGGGATCGGGATCACTGTCCCTTTCCTGCGCTCCCTACGAAAGACCGCCATGAAATCCTTCGCCATCGCCGCCGGCACGCTCGCCGCCGCCGCTTTCGCCTGGCACGCGGCCCCCTCCTTCGCCGAGACCGCGCGCCGCGTGCCCGCGCCCACGGTCGACCTCACCACACCCGCAGGCGCCACCACCGCCACCGCCGTGTTCGCGGGCGGCTGCTTCTGGGGCGTACAGGGCGTGTTCCAGCGCGTCGAGGGCGTGAGCAATGCGCTCTCGGGCTACGCGGGCGGCGAGGCCCGCACCGCACGCTACAACGAGGTCGGTTCGGGCCGCACGGGCCATGCCGAGGCCGTGCGCATCAGCTACGACCCGCGCAAGGTCAGCTACGGCAAGCTGCTGCAAATTTATTTCTCGGTGGCGCACGACCCGACCCAACTCAACCGCCAGGGCCCCGACACCGGCCCGCAGTACCGCTCCACCGTGTTCGCCGAGAACGCCGACCAGGCCCGCATCGCCAACGCCTACATCGCCCAGCTGAACCAGGCCAAGACCTTCGGCAGCAAGCCGCTGGCAACCACGGTCGAGGTGTCCAAGCCCTTCTATGCGGCCGAGGACTACCACCAGGACTACCTCACGCTGCACCCGAACCAGCCCTACATCGCGATCAACGACCTGCCGAAGATCGACGACCTGAAGAAGCTGTTCCCCGAGAGCTACAAGGCCACGCCGTCGCTGGTACGCGCGACGAAGGCCAGCTGATCAGCGATTGACGACCAGCGCGTTGCAACGCGCGGTGACGACCTTGCAGTCCTTCGCGTGCGCGGAGCACTCCGCCATCGCTTCCGCCTGCGCCGCGCTTTGCAGCTTGTTGGCTTTCATCGACAGCACGTTGCGGCCCATCACGACCACGCCGCATCCTTCCTGCCAGGTCAGCGTCATGCTGCGGCAGCCGGTGGCGGTGCCGCCGTTGCCCACGCACTGGGCGATGGCGTTGTTTTCGGCATCGGCCTGGGTCGCCCGGTTGTCGACCCCGCCGAAGGCGCCCTTCGACTTGTCGATGACGTACGCGCCCCACTTGTACGAGAAAGTGGGGTCGGGCGGCGGCGGCGCCAGGTACTCGTCGGGGTCGCTGTAGCGGCCCGTGCCGCCGGGCATCACAGGCACGGTGTCCCGGGGCGGCGGCCGGCTGTTGTGGGGCCAGCCCGGCGCGTTCGGTGGCGGGCATCCCGGCTGGCCCGGTCCGCTGCAAGCGAACGCCTGGCCGGACAGCACGCAGGCCGCGCCGAGCAGGAAAAGATGTCGCAAGGAGATGCTCATCGCAGCGAATGTAGCCGCCGCCCGGACCGCACAGGAGTGCCCTAAGTCACGCCCTGCGCTCAACGAAACTCAAAGCAGTTTGGCCTGCTTCGCCTGCTCCGTCAGCTCCGCCCGGAAGTTCGGGTGCGCAATCGCGATCAGCTCCTGCGCCCGTTGCTTTGCCGACTTGCCGCGCAGCTGCGCCACGCCGTACTCGGTGACGACGTAGTTGATGTCGTTCTTGCTCGTGCTCACGTGCGTGCCGGGCGACAGCGAGGGCACGATGCGCGAGATGGTGTCGTCCTTGGCCATCGAAGGCAGCACGATGAAGGCCTTGCCGCCGCGCGAGCGGTTGGCCGCGCGCACGAAGTCCGACTGCCCGCCGGTGCCCGAATACGGCGCATGGCCCAGGCTCTCGGAGCCGCACTGGCCCAGCAGGTCGATCTGCATGGTGGCGTTGATGGCGATGAGGTTGTCGTTCAGCCCCGCCAGCGCCGGGTCGTTGGTGAAGTTCACCGGGTGCATCTCCAGCCCCGGGTTGCGGTCCATGAAGCGGTACAGCTTGCTCGACCCCAGCGCGAAGGTCGCGACCGACTTGCCCGGCAGGTAGTTCTTGCGGCGGTTGGTGACCGCGCCGCTTTCCACCAGCGTGAGGATGCCGTCGCCGATCATCTCGGTGTGGATGCCCAGGTCGCGCTTGCCCGTGAGCTGCATCACCACCGCGTCGGGAATGCCGCCGTAGCCGATCTGCAAGGTGGCGCCGTCGTCGATCAGGTCGGCCACGTGCTTGCCGATGGCTTCCTGCACCGGGCCGATCTTCGGCAGGCCGACTTCCATCACCGGCTCGCTGCTTTCCACCAGCGCCGCCACCTGCGAGATGTGCACGTGGCAGTTGCCGTGCGCATAAGGCACGTTCGGGTTCACCTCGAGCACGACCGCGCGGGCCTTCGCCACGGCGGCCATCGTGTAGTCGGGGCCCAGGCTCAGCGCGAAGTAGCCGTGCGCGTCCATCGGCGAGGCCATGCTGAACACCACGTCGGCCGCGATCTGCCCGCGCTCGATCTGCGCCGGGATCTCGGAGAAGTAGTTGGGAATGAAGTCGATCCAGCCGGCCTGCCCGCCGGCGCGCGTGGCGCCGCCGAAGAACAGCGCGACGTGGCGCACATGCTCGACCGTCTCGGGGTCGATGTAGGCGTACTTGCGCATCGCCAGGATCTGCGCCACCTTCACGTCGCGGAAATCGCGGCGCTGCTCGGACAGCGCCGTGAGCAGCGAGGGCGGCTCGCCGACGCCCGTGGGCACGATGATCATGTCGCCGTTGCGCACCTGGCGCACGGCATCGGCGGCGGACACGCGCTTTTGCGCGTACAGGGTCTGGGCAGTCATGGCTGCCACTATGCCTTCTTTTCGCCGCCGCCGAACTCGCGGTGTACCCAGTCGCGCAGCACGGCCGTCGCGGGGCGGGTGGCGGCGCGAGGGCTGTAGACCAGGTCGTAGCGGTAGCTTTCCACCGACAGTTCGAAGGGCTGCACCAAGAGGCCCGACGCCAGCTCGTCGGCCACGAGCGCCAGGCTCAGCAGGCCGACGCCCTGCCCCGCGACCGTGGCCTGCACCGCGTGGATCTCTTCGGTGAACGACAGGCCGGCCTGCGCATCGACGTCGGTGCGGCCCGCGCGCGCGAGCCAGGTGCGCCACACGGGCGCCAGCGTTTCGTCGCGCCCCGCGCGGCCCCATTCGAAATGGATCAGCGAGACGGCGCGCAGGTCTTTCTTGGCCGCGACCGCCAGCGCGGGGCTGCAGACCGGCGCGTAGTGATCCTGGAACAGCGGCTCCACGACCAGGTCGGCGTAGCGGCCGTTGCCGTAGCGGATCGCCGCATCGGCCTCGGTGTCGAGGTCGACGACCTGGTTGGTGGCGTCCAGCCGCAGCGTCCATTCGGGGTGCAGGTCGCGGAAGGTGCCCGCGCGCGGCGCCAGCCGCCGGGCCATGAAACCGACCGTGGACGACAGCGTGGCGATGCGCGTGCCCTTCAGGCGGCGCACACCGTCGACAGCGCGCTCGAAGCTGTCGAAGCCGTCGCGCAGCGCGGGAAACAGCTGGTGTCCGGCGGCCGTCAGGTGCACCTGCCGCGTGCCGCGTTCGAACAGCCGCACCTCGAGCGTTTCCTCGAGCTGCTTGATCTGGTGGCTGACGGCGGTGGGCGTGACGTGCAGTTCGTCGGCGGCGGCCTTGAAGCTCAGTCGGCGGGCCGCGGCCTCGAACACGCGCAATGCGCCCAGGGGAGGAAGTCTTCGCATGCGGACAGATTATCTCAACTCATCCATCGGCTGAAAAATCAGCCTTTGTCGGGCGCCCTCTTCATCCCTAAATTTCAGGTGTCGCGGGAAGAAACCACTTCCACGGCTGATCTGAAATTCACCATAGAAGGCACCTGTCATGCAACTCCAACCCAAGCAGATCCACACCCAACCCGACCCCTACGCCCCCTTCCTGCTGTCGCAGGCCATCCAGCTCGGCAACCTGGTCTTCGTGTCCGGCCAGGCCGCGATCGGCGACGACGGCGAGATCGTCGGAAAGGGCGACTTCGACCGCCAGGCCGAGCAGGCCTTCAAGAACCTCGACCGCGTGCTGCGGGCCGCCGGCACGGGCCTGGGCAGCGTGGTCAAGGTGACGATCTTCCTGACCTCCATGGCGAACTTCCCGAAGATCGTCGAGCTGCGCCGCCAGTGGTTCTCGGCGCCCTACCCGGCCGACACCATCGTCGAGGTCTCGGGCCTGTACTCGCCCGACGCGATGATCGAGATCGAGGCCATCGCCGTCGCGCCCGGAGACGCCCGATGAGCACGCCGCTGCTCGCGCCGGCGAAGCTGCACCGCCTGCAGCTGCCCAACCGGCTCGCCGTGGCGCCGATGACGCGCGTCAGCGCCTCGCCCGAGGGCCACGCCAACGGCACCATGGCCCGCTACTACGAGCGCTTTGCGCGGGGCGGCTTCGGCCTCGTCATCACCGAAGGCATCTACACCGATGCGGCGTATGCGCAAGGCTATGCCCGCCAGCCCGGCTTGATCGATGGCGAACAGGCCCGCGCGTGGCGCCCGGTCGTGAAGGCGATCCAGGACGCGGGCGGGCGTGCCATCGCGCAGCTCATGCATGCGGGCGCGCTGTCGCAGTTCAACCGCTTTCGCGACCACACGGCGGGGCCATCGGCCGTTCGTCCGCTGGGCACGCAGATGACGGCCTACCGCGGCGAAGGCGACTACCCGGTGCCCCGCGCGATGACCGATGCCGACATCGCCGAGGCCCTTCGCGGCTTCGCTCGGGCCGCGCTGCTGGCGATGGAAGTGGCGGGCTTCGACGGCGTGGAGATCCACGGCGCGAACGGCTACCTGCTCGACCAGTTCCTGAGCGGCCACACCAACACGCGCACCGACCGCTGGGGCGGCGCCCTCGCGCAGCGCGTGCAGCTCACGGTCGAGGTGGCGCGCGCCGTGCGGCAGATGCTGGGCGCGTCGGCGCCGGTCGGCGTGCGCATCTCGCAAGGCAAGGTCAACGACTTCGGCCACAAGTGGCCGGAAGCCGAAGCCGGCGCGGCGACGGTGTTCGGGGCCCTGGCGCACAGCGGCATCGACTACCTGCACGTCACCGAGTTCGAAGCCTGGCGACCGGCCTTCGGCGATGCGGGGCCGAGCCTGCTGCAGCTCGCGCGCCGCCACGCGCCCGGCCTTGCGATCGTCGCCAACGGCAGCCTGCACGACCCGGGGCGCGCCGAGGCGGCGCTCGCGGACGGCGCCGACTTCGTGGCACTGGGACGCGGCGCGCTGTCGAATCCCGACTGGCCGAAGCGGTTCAAGGAAGGCCGCGCGCTCGCCGCCTTCGACCCGGCGCTGCTGTCGCCCGTGGGGGACATCAAGCCGGCGGAGCAGCACCCCTAGATGATGTTCTTCTCGCGCAGCGGCCGGTTCTCGAGGATGCGTGCGAACGACAGCGGCGACAGGTCGAGGCTGCGGTAGCCGCCGAAGCGGATCAGCTCCGCGATGCCGCGCCCCGCCGCCGGGCACTGCTGCAACCCGTGGCCCGAGAAGCCGTTCGCAAAGTAGAGGTTGTCGCAGTCCGGGTGCAGGCCGAGGATCGCGTTGTGGTCGAACACGTTCATCTCGTAGTAGCCGGCCCAGGCGCCCGTCATGCGGACGGCTTCGAAGGCCGGGATGCGTTCGGCCAGCGCCGGCCAGATGAAATTCTCGAAGGCCTCGTGGTCGACTTCGAGCGGTGCATCGTCGGGGTCCCGGTCTTCGGGCGGCGCAAAACCGCAGATGAACTGGCGGCCTTCGGGCCGCAGCCAGATGCCGGAGATGTCGATGACCAGCGGGCAACCCGGCAAGGTGCTCGGGCATGAAAAGCTGAACACGCTGCGGCGTCGCCCGTGCACGGGCAGCGCGATGCCGGCCCACTGCGCGACCGGCGCCGCCCACGCGCCCGCCGCGTTGACGACGATGTCCGCCTGCAGCGCGTCGCCGCCGTCGATCTGCACGCCGGTGATGCGGCGGCCCTCGCGCTGCAGGCCCGTCGCCCGCGCCTGCACATAGCGCACGCCTTGCGACACCGCCTTCTTGCGAAAGGCCTGCAGCAGGCTGTAGCCGTCGTACCAGCCCTCGCCCGAGAGGCCGAGCGATGCGAGCGCGATGCCCTCGGTCGAGAGCCATGGAAAGCGCGCCTTCAGTTCATCGGGCGTCAACAGCGCCACGTTCACCGCATGCGCCTTCTGCGTCGCGTGGTTCTCTCGCAGCACCTCGACACCCGCCGGCGAGGCCAGGTACAGGTAGCCCGGCTCGACCAGGCCGATGTCCGGCACGTCGTCGCCCACGCGCAGCGTTTCGCCCAGCGCGCGAAAAAACTCGATGCCGTAGAGCGACATCTCGATGTTGATGGCGGTGGAAAACTGCTGGCGGATCGAGCTGGCCGACAGTGCCGACGAGGCCTGCCGGTACGAGAAGTCGCGCTCCACCACCGTGATGTCGAAGGCCTCGCCCGTCGGGTCGGCGCCCAGGAAGTACGCGATGGCCGAGCCGATGGCCCCGCCGCCGATGATCGCCACACGCCGCATGAGATGCCTTTCCGTGTCTTCGGTGTCCGGGCCCGGGCCGTTGCCCGGGCCGCGCACGCTCCCGCCAGAATAGCGCGATGAGAAAAGACATTCCCAACCTCGGCGCGTTGCAGGCCTTCGAGGCCTCGGCGCGCCTGGGGAGCTTCACCCGCGCGGCAACCGAGCTGGCGCTCACGCAAAGCGCGGTCGGGCGCCAGGTGGCGATGCTGGAGCAGCGCCTGGGCGTGCCGCTGTTCTCGCGCGTGCGCAAGCGGCTCACGCTCACCGACGTGGGCCGCGAGTACGCCGCGCGCATCCGCCGCCACCTCGACCAGATCCGCCGCGACACGCTGGAAATCAGTGCCGGCCATGAGATGGGCTTCGTGCTCGAACTGGCCGTGGTGCCGACCTTTGCCACGCAATGGCTCATTCCGCGGCTGCCCGATTTCAGCCGGCTGCACCCGAACATCACGGTGAACCTGTCGGCGCGCTCGCAGCCCTTCTCGTTCCAGGAAAACGCCTACGACGCGGCGATCTACTTCGGCGACCAGTTCTGGCCGAACACGCGCGGCGGGCTGATCTTTTCCGAAGGCGAGATGGTGCCCATCTGCAGCCCCGCGTTCCGCGACGCGCAGGCCCGGTGGGACGAGACCGGCTTCGAGCGCTGCCGCCACGTGCACCTGAGCACGCGCGCCCATGCGTGGCGCGACTGGTACGCGCAGCAGGAATGGGAGTACACGGTGCACGCCTCGCGCGGGCCGCGCTACGAGCTGTTCACCATGGTGGTGGCCGCCGCGGCGGCGGGCATGGGCGTGGGGCTGGCGCCGCGCATCCTGGTCGAGCAGGAACTGCGCACCGGCGAACTCGTGATCCCGGTGGACCGGCACCTGGACGTGCACCAGGGCTACTACTTCGCGTACCCCGAAGGCCGGCCGGCCTCCGGGGCGCTGGAGCACTTCAAACAGTGGGTGCTGGGGCTGACACCCGACTGAACCCGGTCAGACGGGGTTCGGGTTGCGTTCCTTGAAGCCCTGCTGGTGCCAGTACGGGTAGGTGCGCGTGGTCGCGCTGGCCGCATCGAGCTCGGCCACCTGCGCGGGCGTGAGGTTCCAGCCCACCGCGCCGAGGTTCTGGCGCAGCTGCGCCTCGTCGCGCGCGCCGACCACCACGCTGGACACCGTCGGGCGTTGCAGCAGCCAGTTGAGCGCGACCTGCGGCACCGTCTTGCCGACTTCGGCGCCCACTTTTTCGAGCGCCTCGACCACGCGGTACAGCAGCTCGTCGGGCACGGGCGGGCCCATGTCCGCCGTCACGTGCAGGCGGCTGTTGGCCGGCAGCGGCTGGCCGCGGCGGATCTTGCCCGTGAGCCGGCCCCAACCCAGCGGGCTCCAGACCACCGCGCCCACGCCCTGGTCTTGCGCCAGCGGCATCAGCTCCCACTCGTACTCGCGCCCGACCAGCGAGTAGTAGGCCTGGTGCGCCACGTAGCGCGCATAGCCGCGCTGCTCGGACACCGCCAACGACTTCATGAGGTGCCAGCCCGAGAAGTTCGACGCGCCCACATAGCGAAGCTTGCCCGCGCGCACGAGGTCGTCGAGCGTGGACAGCGTTTCCTCCACCGGCGTGCTGGCATCGAAACCGTGCAGCTGGAACAGGTCGATGTAGTCGGTGCCCAGCCGTTTCAGCGACGCATCGACCGCCTGCACGAGGTGATGGCGCGACGAGCCCACGTCGTTCGGCCCCTCGCCGCTGCGGAAGGTGGCCTTGGTCGAGATCAGCAGCCGGTCGCGCGGCCGGCCCTTGATCGCCTCGCCGAGCACCGATTCGGCGGCGCCGCCCGAGTAGATGTCGGCGCTGTCGAACATGTTCACGCCGGCGTCCATGCAGATGTCGATCAGCGTGCGCGCCTCGGCCACGTCGGTGCTGCCCCATGCGCTGAAAAACTCGCCCTTGCCACCGAAGGTGCCGGTGCCGAAGCTCAGCACGGGGACCTTGAGGCCTGATTTGCCCAGATGACGGTATTCCAAAGTTCTACTCCTTGAATCGAACGAACAGACGAACAAGATGAATGACGCGGCCATTGTTGGCCGCCGCGCAGAACCCCGTCGCGCGTCGGGCTTTGCAGCGCTTCGGCTCGCTACGATCGAACGATGCATATCTCGATCGAAAACCCGAACCAGCCCGACGTCATCCAGCTCATCGATGACCTCGATGCGTACCAGAAGCCGCTGTACCCGCCCGAGAGCCACTACGGCATCGACATTGCCGCACTGTCGGCCGCGCATGTGCTGTTCGCCGTCGCACGCGACGAGGCCGGCACGGCCATCGGCTGCGGCGCCGTCGTCATGAACCCCGGCTACGGCGAACTCAAGCGCATGTACGTGCGCCCGCAGAACCGCGGGCAAGGCGTCGCGGCGAAGGTGCTGGGCTTTCTCGAAGGCGAAGCGACGGCGCGCGGATGCGCGATGTTCCGGCTGGAGACGGGCGTGAGCCAGCCCGAGGCGCTGGCCTTCTATGCGCGTGCGGGGTATGCGCGGCGCGAGCGCTTTGGCGACTACCCGGACGATCCGTTGAGTGTGTTCATGCAGAAAACAACCGCGACAGCCGCACCCCCTCCCCCCTAAGATCGCCCCGGCTTCCGCCACCACGGTTCTCACCAACAAGGAACACCACATGCAGACAAGAGGGATTCTTCGCCGGCTCATGTTCACAGCGGGCTGCGCCCTGCTGCTGGGGTTGTCAGGTTGCGGCGGCGGAGGGGGTGGTGGGGGCGGCGGAGGCGGTGTGGCGATGCTGCCACTGCCACCGGTCGGCGGCACGCCGACACCGCCGCCCGCGGACACCGGGCGCGGCCGGGTGGTCAGCAGTTCGATGAAGTCGACCGCCACCGAAGCGACCTACCCGATGCAGGTCTACCTGCCAGCCGGCTACGACGGCGCCACGGCGAGCTACCCCACGGTCTACATCACCGACGGCGATGCGGTCTACAACCAGAGCGTGACGCGCTTCCAGAACTTCACCGACATCCTCGAGAAGGCCGGCAAGAAAGCCATCGTGGTCGGCATCGGCGGCACCTCGCGCCGCAACACCGACTACCTGATGCCGGGCGCCAAGGCGTACCACGAGTTCCTCGTCGCCCAGCTGGTGCCGCATGTCGAATCGAACTACCGGGCCAACCCGGCCAGGCGCATGCTCTCGGGCCTGTCGAACGGCGGCGTCTTCACGCTCATCGCCTTCTTCACCGAAGGCGCGGCGGGCACGTTCACCTTCCAGCATTTCTTCGCGTCCGATCCGCCTGCCGCCGGCGCGCGCGGCCAGCTCGATCCGCTCGAAAGCCAGATGTACGCCAACAGCAGCACCCGCGACATTCCCGTGACCCTGCTGCTGGGCTATGCCATCAGCAACGTCGGCGGCCCGGAGATCACCGCGCTGCGCGACCAGATCGCCGCGCGCAGCTACAAGGGGCTGCAGCTGGGCCTGAAGGGCTACGAAGGCGGCCACACGCAGATGGACTTGCCGTCATTCCAAGACATCGTCGCGCGGTTCATCGATTGAGGCGCGGGGTGCGGGCTCAGGGTTTTTCCTGATCCTGCACCTGTCGAATCGCAGCGGGCTCATCCGACGTCATCACAGAGGGTCGTCCTCTGTACTTCATCAGGAGAAAGCAACCATGGCCACCAACACCGTCCGCCTGCACCGCGTGCTGCGCACCACCCCCGACAAGCTCTACCGAGCCTTCGTGGAGCCCGGCGCCTTCGAGCGCTGGCTGCCGCCCTTCGGCTTCACCGGCAAGGTCCACACCATGGAGCCGGTGGTGGGCGGCGCGTGGCGCATGTCCTTCACCAACTTCGGCACCGGCCACGGCCACTCGTTCGGCGGCAAGTACCTGGAACTCGTGCCCGGCCAGCGCATTGCCTACGACGCGAGCTTCGACGACCCCCACCTGCCGGGCACGATGAAGACCACCGTGACCCTGACCGCGGTGTCCTGCGGCACGGACATGTCCGTCGTGCAGGAAGGCATCCCCGACGTGATTCCCGTCGAGATGTGCTACCTGGGCTGGCAGGAATCGCTGGTCGCGCTGGCGCAGCTGGTCGAGCCGAACATCCCGGGTTGAGGATCGGCTTCAGGCACGCCGTGCTTCGCAGCCGGCGAAGCCCTTGAGCCCGGCCAGCTCATCGAGGATCGGACACTCCGGGCGCTCGTCGCCTTCGCAGCAGTGGGCCAGGCGCTCCAGCAGGCGCTTCATGTGCGCGAGCTCTTCGATCCGCTGGGCCAGGTCGTCGGCGCGTTCGAGCGCAACGCGCTTCACGTCGAAGCTTGCGCGGCGCCCGTCTTGCCACAAGGCGTGCAGCTCGATGACTTCCGGCGTGTCGAAACCCAGCGTGTGCGCGCGTCGCACGAAGCGCAGTGTCGACACCGCGCGTTCGTCGTAGCGGCCGCCGTGCGCCGTGTCGTCGAGCAACCCGAGCGATTCGCAATCGCTCAGCAGCCGCGCGGACGCACCGGAGCGCGCAACGACATCGGCAAGGGACAAGCGCGCAGCAGCATCAGCCGGCGCCGTGGGATGTTCCATGGGGTTCTCCTTCGAGCCAAAGCGCGAAGTCTCAACCTTCACACCATGAGAGAGTCAAACGCAAACAGCGCATGACCTTGGCACGCCAGGGGTCAGGCGTTCGACGCGCTTGACCTTCACACGATGCCAAGCTTGACACTGCGAGTCACTCTTTTGAAAGGACTCACCCCATGCAAGCGTTTGAAATCCAGTCGATGACCTGTGGCAGTTGCGCCGGCCGCATCACCCGCGCCATCAAAGACCTGGACCCGCAGGCCAGGCTCGAAGTGGACGTGAAGCAAAGAACGGTGCGCATCGACACCACCGAAGACCGCCCCTCGCTGGTGGCGGCGTTGACGGAAGCCGGCTACCCGCCGAGTCCTTCCGCCAACTGAGCGCGTGGCGCGAACCGGCTTGCCCGGTTCGCCGCAAAGCCTTGCCTTACTTGAATATCCGCACGATCGCGTCGTCGAACGCGAGCACGTCCGTGCCCACGTGCGTGGAATTGAACTCCGTGTCGATGAGCTGCAACCCCACGTAGCCCCGTTCGGACATCCGCTTGTACATCGCCTTCACCGGCACTTCGTTGCAGCCGCTGGCGCAGTGCGCCAGGATCAGCGTGACGGGCAGCGGCCGGCCTGCGAGTGCGTCGAACATCTTCTTTTCGAGCGCATTGTTCTCGGCCTCCTGCTGCCAGAAGGCCGCCTCGATGGAAATGAAGTACGAGAACACGAGGTTGTCGGGTGCCTCCAGGAACAGCGCCGTGGCTGCGAGGTTGCCGCTGGTCGACAGGCCCGTGAGCATGCGTTTCTTAGTGTCGGCGCGGTACTTCGATTCGATGAACGGCACCAGGTCCTTCGTGAGGAAGGTGTGGTACGCGTTGGCGCCCGGAAAGTTGTAGTCCTCCTGCCGACGCGCGGTGTTCCCGATGCCCACGAGGATGGCCTTGGTGCCGCGCTTGAGCAGCACGTTCTTGAGGTTCGTGAACCGCGTGTCGGGCAGGCCGTTGGTCGCGTCGCCGTCGAAGGCGTAGATGATCGGCACGGCATCGCTGCTGCTGTCGTAGGCCGCAGGAATGAAGACCTCGATCGGGTAGCGCACGTTGTTGACGCTCGACGTCACGGTGTCCGACACCACCCGGCCATTGGCCGAAGGCGCCGGCTGCACGGGCGCCGTGCCCGTCGGCGGCAGGATCAACGGCACACCGCCCCCGCCACCTCCTCCACCCCCACCGCCGCCGCAGGCGGACAGGGCCGCCATCAACGCAAAGCCGCCCATCACCGCGCACGCGCGGCGAAGCCATTCCTGTCTCATTTTTTGGTTCCTCGTTCCCCGGTGCCAATCGCACCGCTCGGGATACTCAGGGCTGGCCTGAAGGCCGTCAATGTCGCCATGCAACCCGGCCCTCGCCGTTAATTCGTTCGTTTCCAAAGCGCCCGATCCCCCGCCCGTGGGGATGAAACGACAGCATCAGGGAAATCCCTGAAGACCGCGCCCCAACGGCCCGGAACACGCCGCCCCACAAGGGAAACACGCCCCTTCCGCCCCTCGCCAAAGCCCCTCACGGCTGGCCCGCTACTTGCGATATCGCTCGGGAATGACAGAAAATTTTCATAACTGACATATATTTGTAAACCGATTTACATCACTCGCACCCTTCCCGGTGCATCGCCCGCCCCATGAGCACCAACGTCGACACCCCAGGCACCACCGTGGCCCAGCGCATTGCGCAGGCGCTGCCTCGGCTGACGCGTTCGCACCGGCAGGTGGCCGACTTCGTGCTCGGGCATCCGCTGCAGGTCGCGACGCTGCCCATCGACGAGCTCGCCGCCGCGGCCGGCGTGTCGGTCGCCACGGCCAACCGTTTTGCGCGCGCGCTCGACTTCGACGGCTACGCCGCCTTTCGCGCCGAGCTCGTGCGCGGCTTCGAGCCGCTGGTGGCGCCGGTCGAGCGGCTGCGCGGCAACCTGGAGCACCCGACCACGGTGGCCGAGGTGTTCGCCACCGCGCTCGACGAGAGCCGCCGCAACATCGAAGCCACGCGCCAGTCGTTGGACTACGCCGCCTGCGAGGCCGCGGTGCAGCGCATCCTGAAGGCGCGCTCGATCTACATCGGCGGCTTCGGCGCCAGCGCCTGGCTCGCGGGGCTGCTGCAGCACGGGCTCGATGGTTCCTGCAGCGACGTGCGCATGCTCTCCAGCGTGAGCGGCGTCACGCACTCGGCGCGCACGCTGATGCATGCGGGGCCGCAGGACCTGTTCATCGGCCTGACCTTTCCGCGCTACCTCACCGACACGGTGGCGCTGGCGCAGATCGCGCGCGGCCAGGGCTGCGCGGTGCTCGCGCTGACCGACCGCCCCAGCTCGCCCATCGCGCCGCTGGCCGACGTGGTGCTGTACGGCCAGACCGAAACCAGCTACCGCCCCAACTGCGAGACCAGCGTGCTCGCCCTGATCGAGGCACTGACCAGCGCCGTCGCCCTGCGCGCGCCCGGCGCGGCGCAGTCGGCCGGCCGCATCCTGCAGGCGGTGCGCCCGTGGCTGCACGGCGGGCTGGGCCAGGGCCATGCGCGCGGCGAAGTCTCCATGCCCTCCCTCCCCGCTGCCGTCGCTTCCGACGCCGGCAAGAAAAAGAAGAAAGCTTCCCGATGAAGAACGTCACGCCCGTCATCGCCATCCACGGCGGCGCCGGCACCATCAGCGCCTCGACGACCAACCCCGAGCAGGCGCAGGCCTACCACGACGCGCTGCAGGCCATCGTGCGCGCCGCGCAGGCCGCGCTGCGCAAAGGCATGTCCGCGCTCGACGCCACCTGCCTGGCGGTCGAGATGCTCGAAGACTGCCCGCTCTTCAACGCCGGCTACGGCGCCGTGTTCACCCACGAAGAAACGCACGAGCTCGACGCCGCCGTGATGGACGGCGCCACGCTCGCGGCCGGCGCCATTGCCGGCGTGAGCCACGTGCGCCGCCCGGTGCGCGCCGCGCGCGCCGTGCTCGAAGACGGCGCCCACGTGCTGCTGGCCGGCGCGGGCGCCGAGGCCTTCGCGCGCGACCGCGGGCTGGAGATGGTCGAGCCCTTCTTCTTCTCGACCGACGCGCGCCGCCAGCAGCTGTACCGCGTGCGCGACACCGGCCGCGTGGTCACCGACCACGAAGGCGCCGCCATGACCAAGCCGCCGCTGGACGAAGACAAGAAGTTCGGCACCGTCGGCGCCGTGGCGCTCGACATCCACGGCCATCTGGCCGCCGCCACCTCGACCGGCGGCATGACCAACAAGCGCGTGGGCCGCGTCGGCGACACGCCGCTCATCGGCTCCGGCACCTACGCCGACGACCGCACGGCCGCCATCTCCTGCACCGGCAGCGGCGAAATGTTCATCCGCGTCGCGGCCGCCTACGACATCTGCGCGCGCATGGCCTACGGCGGCGCCACGCTCGAAGCGGCCACGCATGCCGTGGTGCACCAGTCGCTGCCCGCCATCGGCGGCACCGGCGGCCTGATCGCCATCGACCGCCACGGCAACCTGAGCCTGGCCTTCAACACCGAAGGCATGTACCGCGGCCACGCGCGCGGCGATGAAGCCCCGGTCACCGCCATCTTCGCCTGACGCCCTGCCCCTTTTTTCCTCGCATCCGCCATGTCCTCCCCTGCCCTGAACCTGCCCGACGGCCGCGTCCTCGCCGTCGACGACCTCACCGTGCGCTTCTCGACCTCCGAGCGCACGGTCGATGCCGTCAAGAAGCTGTCCTTCCACGTCGACCACGGCGAAACGCTCGCGGTGGTGGGTGAATCGGGGTCGGGCAAGTCGGTCACCTCGCTCGCGCTGATGCGGCTGGTGGAGCACGGCGGCGGCCGCATCCTCGGCGGCAGCATGGCCTTCCGCCGGCGCAACGGCGAGGTGCTCGACCTGGCGCAGGCACGCGACAGCACGATGCGCGGCATCCGCGGTGCGGACATCGCGATGATCTTCCAGGAGCCGATGACCTCGCTGAACCCGGTGTTCACCGCCGGCGACCAGATCGCCGAGGCCATCCGCATCCACCAGGGCAAGAGCAATGCGGCGGCGCGCGCCGAGGCGCTGCGCATGCTCGAACTCGTGCGCATCCCCGAAGCGCGCAACGTGCTCGACCGCTTTCCGCACCAGCTGTCGGGCGGCATGCGCCAGCGCGTGATGATCGCGATGGCGCTGTCGTGCAAGCCGCAGCTGCTGATCGCCGACGAGCCCACCACCGCGCTCGACGTGACGATCCAGGCGCAGATCCTGCAGCTCATCCGCGAGCTGCAGAAAGAGATGCGCATGGGCGTGCTCTTCATCACGCACGACATGGGCGTGGTGGCCGAAATCGCCGATCGCGTGCTCGTGATGTACCGCGGCGACAAGGTCGAAGCGGGCAGCTCCGACACCGTGTTCGCCTCGCCGCAGCACCCCTACACCCGGGCGCTGCTGTCGGCCGTGCCCAAGCTCGGCGCGATGCAGGGCACCGACCTGCCGGCCAAGTTCGAGCTCCTTCGTACCGAGTCCGGCACCGAAGACAGCACCGAGACCGTGCCCTGCACCGACACCACGCCGCAGACCACCGTGCGCGAAGACGCCGGCCCGATCCTGCGCGTGCGCGACCTCGTGACGCGCTTCGACGTGCGCAGCGGCATCTTCGGCCGCGTGAAGCGCCGCGTGCATGCGGTGGAAAAGATCAGCTTCGACCTGTACCCCGGCGAGACGCTGGCGCTGGTGGGCGAGTCGGGCTGCGGCAAGTCGACCACCGGCCGCTCGCTGCTGCGCCTGGTCGAGAGCCAGAGCGGCGCGATCGAGTTCGGCGGCAAGAACATCCGCGAGCTGCCCACGCGCGAGCTGCAGGCGCTGCGCCGCAACATCCAGTTCATCTTCCAGGACCCGTTCGCGTCGCTCGACCCACGCGTGACGGTGGGCTTCTCGATCATGGAGCCGCTGCTCATCCACGGCATCGCCAAGGGTGCCGAGGCGCAGCAGCGCGTCGACTGGCTGCTGCAGAAGGTCGGCCTGCCGCCCGAGGTGGCACAGCGCTATCCGCACGAGTTCTCGGGCGGCCAGCGCCAGCGCATCGCGATCGCCCGTGCGCTCGCGCTGAACCCGAAGGTGGTGGTGGCCGACGAATCGGTGTCGGCGCTGGACGTGTCCATCCAGGCGCAGATCGTCAACCTCATGCTCGACCTGCAGCGCGAGCTGGGCGTGGCGTTCCTGTTCATCTCGCACGACATGGCCGTGGTCGAGCGCATCAGCCACCGCGTGGCCGTGATGTACCTGGGCCAGATCGTCGAGATCGGCCCGCGCCGCGCCGTGTTCGAGGCGCCGCAACATCCCTACACGCGCAAGCTGATGGCGGCCGTGCCGGTGGCCGACCCGTCGCGCCGCCACAAGCCGCGCGCGCTGCTCGAAGGCGAGATTCCCAGCCCGATCCGCGCCGTGGGCGACGAGCCCGAGGTGCCGCCGCTGGTGCAGGTCGCGCCCGGCCATTTCGTGGCACGGCACGCCATTGGCGGCGCCTTCTGATTCCGAACCGTTTTTTCACCCGCAGGCCCCCTGCATTTTTTCCACGAACCGACTGGAGTTCTTCCATGAAGCAATCTTCTTCCTCCCTGCGCTGGGCATCCGCACTGCTGGGCCTGGCCGCGCTCGCCGCCTCGGGCTCGGCACTGGCTGCCAAAGACGTGGTGCTGGCCATCGGCTACCAGCCGGAAACGCTGGACCCGTACAACACCAACACGACCATCACCACGGCCGTGACCAAGACCTTCTATGAAGGCCTGTTCCAGTTCGACAAGGACCTGAAGGTGCAGAACGTGCTCGCCGAGAGCTACGACGTGTCCAAGGACGGCCTGGTCTACACCATCAAGCTGCGCAGCGGCGTCAAGTTCCACGACGGCACCGACTTCAACGCCGAAGCCGTGAAGGTCACGCTCGACCGCGTGCTGAACCAGGACAACAAGCTGCTGCGCTACAACCAGTTCAACCGCGTGGGCAAGGTCGAGGCCGTGAACCCGACCACCGTGCGCATCACGCTGAAGGAGCCCTTCGGCCCCTTCATCAACTCGCTGGCCCACGCCTCGGCCGCCATGATCTCGCCCACCGCGCTGAAGAAGTGGGGCAACAAGGACATCGCCTTCCACCCCGTGGGTACCGGCCCCTTCGAGTTCGTCGAGTGGAAGCAGACCGACGCCGTGAAGGCCAAGAAGTTCGACGGCTACTGGAAGAAGGGCTTCCCGAAGGTCGACAACCTGCAATGGAAGCCGGTGCTCGAGAACAACACGCGCGCTGCGATGCTGCAGACCGGCGAAGCCGACTTTGCCTTCCCCATTCCCTACGAGCAGGCCGAGCTGCTGAAGAAGAGCGACAAGCTCGAAGTGGTGGCCTCGCCCTCGATCATCACGCGCTTCCTGGCTTTCAACATGCTGCAAAAGCCGTATGACAACCCGAAGGTGCGCGAAGCCATCGGCTACGCCATCAACAAGGAAGCGCTGTCGAAGGTGGCCTTCGGCGGCTATGCCTTCCCCGCGCAGGGCGTGATGCCCCAGGGCGTGAAGTTCGCCGAGAAGATGGCGCCCATTCCCTACGACGTGAAGAAGGCAAAGCAGCTGCTGACCGAGGCCGGCTACCCCAACGGCTTCGAGTCGGTGCTGTGGAGCGCCTACAACAACACGACCAGCCAGAAGACGATCCAGTTCGTGCAGCAGCAGCTCGCACAGGTGGGCATCAAGCTGCAGGTGCAGGCGCTCGAAGTGGGCCAGCGCACCGAGCAGGTCGATGCATGGCCCGATCCGAAGACGGCCAAGGTCCGCATGTACTACACGGGCTGGTCGTCGTCGACCGGTGAAGCCGATTGGGGCCTGCGTCCGCTGTTCGCCTCCGAGTCGTGGGCGCCCAAGCTCAACAACATGTCGTTCTACAAGAGCGACGTGGTCGACGCCGCGATCGCCAAGGCGCTCGTGACGGTGGACGACAAGGAAAAGGCCGCGCTGTACAAGACCGCGCAGGAAGAGATCCGCAAGGACCTGCCGCGCGTGCCGCTGGTCACCGAGCAGAACCTGTCGGCGCACGCCAAGCGCCTGTCGGGTGTGTTCGTGATGCCCGACGCCAATATCAACATCGACGCCATGTCGGTGTCGAACTGATCGCGGCTCCTTCGTTTTCCTGACTGACTGTCCGGCGGGCGGTGGCACCGTGCCATCGCCCGTTCGCGACAACCGTATCCCATGCTGAATTACTTCCTCAAACGACTGTTGGGCCTGATCCCCACGCTGCTCATCGTGGCAGTGCTGGTGTTCCTGTTCGTCCACATGCTCCCCGGCGACCCGGCGCGCCTTGCCGCCGGCCAGGATGCCGACGAGCAGACCGTGGCCATGGTGCGCTCGGAGCTCGGGCTGGACAAGCCGCTGCCCCAGCAGTTCGTGAGCTTCTTCACCCACATGGTGCAAGGCGACTTCGGCACCTCGATCCGCACGCGGCGGCCGGTGTCGACGGAGATTGCCGAGCGCTTCTTCCCGACGGTGATGCTGACCATCACCAGCATGGTGTGGGCGGTGATCTTCGGCATGGGGATCGGCATCGTGTCGGCGGTGTACCGCAACAAATGGCCCGACCGCATCGGCATGACGCTGGCGGTGTCGGGCATCTCATTCCCCGCATTTGCATTGGGCATGCTGCTCATGCAGATCTTCTCGGTCCAGCTGGGCTGGCTGCCCACGGTGGGCGCCGCGACCTGGCAGCACTACATCCTGCCCTCGATCACGCTGGGCGCGGCCGTCGCGGCCGTGATGGCACGCTTCACACGCGCCTCGTTCGTCGAAGTGATCCAGGAAGACTTCGTGCGCACCGCGCGCGCCAAGGGCGTGCACGAAACCAGCGTGGTGTTCAAGCACACGCTGCGCAATGCGCTGATTCCGGTGGTCACGATGATGGGCCTGCAGTTCGGCTTCCTGCTGGGCGGCTCCATTCTTGTGGAGGCAGTGTTCAACTGGCCCGGCCTGGGCCGCCTGCTGGTCGATGCCGTGCAGATGCGCGACTACCCCGTCATCCAGACGCTGGTGCTGCTGTTCTCGCTCGAATTCATCCTGATCAACCTCGTGGTCGATGTGCTGTACGGCTACATCAACCCGACCATCCGCTACAAGTGAGCACGCAGCCATGACGCAAGCTACCGGCGTGTCTGCCGAATCCATCGTTCCACTGTCCCCCGTTGCCGTTGCGCTGACCGCCGGCAAGGTTCGCACGCCCTGGGGCGAATGCTGGCGCCGTTTCAAGAAGCAGCCCGTGGGCATCGTGGCGGCCATCTTCGTGCTGCTGCTGGTGGTGATCGCGGTGTTCGCACCGTGGATCGTGCCCTTCGATCCCGAAAACTTCTTCGACTACGACATGCTGAACAGCGGGCCTTCGGCCACGCACTGGTTCGGCGTCGATCCGCTGGGTCGCGACATCTTCAGCCGCATCCTGGCGGGCACGCGCATCTCGCTGGCGGCCGGCTTCCTGTCGGTGCTGGTGGGCGGCATCATCGGCACGGCCTTCGGCCTGCTGGCCGGCTACTACGAAGGCTGGTGGGACCGCATCGTGATGCGCATCTCGGACGTGCTGTTCGCCTTCCCCGGCATCCTGCTGGCGCTGGGCGTGGTGGCCATCCTGGGCAGCAGCATGACCAACGTGGTGGTCGCGGTGTCGGTGTTCAGCGTGCCGGCCTTTGCGCGCCTGGTGCGCGGCAACACGCTGGTGCTCAAGCAGCAGACCTACATCGAGGCCGAGCGCAGCATCGGCGCGTCCGACTGGACCATCATCGTGCGGCACATCCTGCCGGGCACGATCTCGTCGATCGTCGTGTACTTCTCGATGCGCGTGGGCACCTCGATCATCACGGCGGCCAGCCTCTCGTTCCTGGGCATGGGCGCGCAACCGCCGACGCCCGAATGGGGCGCGATGCTCAACGAAGCCCGCGCCGACATGGTGACCTCGCCGCACGTGGCGCTGTTCCCCAGCCTGGCCATCTTCTTCACCGTGCTGGCCTTCAACCTGCTGGGCGATGCGCTGCGCGACGCGCTCGATCCGAAGATCGACCGCCAGTAAGTTCTTCGCTCTCATGGCCTCGACGACCTCCCTGCCCTTCATCGGCACGCTGCCCCCGGGCACACGCGACGCCATCACCGACGTCGCGGGCGTCACGGTCGGCCACCGCACGCTGGCCGACGGCCCGGTGCAGACCGGCGTGACCGTGATCCGCCCGCACGCCGGCGACCCGTTCCGCGACAAGGTGCCGGCAGCGGCCGTGGTGCTCAACGGCTTCGGCAAGAGCGTGGGGCTGGTGCAGCTGGCCGAGCTCGGCGTGCTGGAAACGCCGATCGCGCTGACCAACACCTTCTCGGTCGGCACCGTGGCGACGGCACAGATCCGCGATTGCGCCGCGGCCAACCCCGAGACCGGCCGCGCGCTGCCCACGGTGAACCCGCTGGTCTTCGAGTGCAACGACGGCTTTCTCAACGACATCCAGCGGCTGGCCGTGACCGAAGCCGACTACCTGCAGGCGCTCGACGCCGCCGGGGTCGATTTCGAACAGGGCTCGGTCGGCGCGGGGCGCGGCATGTCCAGCTTCCAGCTCAAGGGCGGCATCGGCAGCGCGTCGCGCCGCGTGGCGATGGCCGACGGCACGACCCACACGGTGGGCACGCTGGTGCTGGCGAACTACGGACGCCAGCCGCAGCTGGTGCTGGCCGGGCACGCGGTGGGCGAGCGGCTCGCGGCCTTGCAGGCAGCGAAGGACGCGGCGGAGCCCGAGAAGGGCTCGATCATCATCGTCGTCGCCAGCGATGCGCCGCTCGATGCGCGCCAGCTGCGCCGCCTCGCACTGCGCGCGGGCGCGGGGCTGGCCCGCACCGGCTCGGTCTACGGCCACGGCAGCGGCGACCTCGTGCTGGCCTTCTCGACCGCCTACACGATCCCCGACCACGCGGACCGGCCCATGCCGGCCGTGACGATGCTGCACGACACGCGGCTCGACGGGCTGTTCCAGGCCGCGGCCGACAGCACCGAGCAGGCCATACTTCATGCGCTGTGGCGCGCCACGCCGGTCACGGGCCGCGACGGCAACCACCGCGCGGCGCTCGGCGAACTGCTGCCGGCGTCTTCCCTTTCACCTCTCGCCTGAAACACACGTCCATGAAAGTCCTGATCTCCACCGACATCGAAGGCGTTGCGGGCGTCTACCACCACGAGCAGGCGCGCCAGGGCAACCCCGAGTACGAACGCGCCCGCGTGCTGATGGCGCAGGAGGCCAACGCGGCGATTGCCGGCGCCTTCGACGCCGGCGCCACCGAGGTGCTGGTGAACGACTCGCACGGCGGCTTTCGCAACATGCCGCCCGATGTGCTCGATGCACGCGCCCGTGTCGTGCAAGGCAAGCCGCGCTACCTGAGCATGGTGGCCGGCGTGGAAGAAGGCGTGGACGCGCTGTGCATGGTGGGCTACCACTCGCGCGCGCAGGGCCGCGGCATCCTCGCGCACACGATCAACGGCTTTGCCTTCGCGGGCATCCGGCTGGGCGACCAGGAACTCGGCGAAGCCGGAATCTACGGCGCGCTGGCCGGCGAGTACGGCGTGCCGGTGGTGATGGCCAGCGGCGACGATGTGTTCATCTCCGAGAACCGGGCGCTCTTTCCGCATGCGAGCTTCGTGCAGACCAAGAAGGCGACCGGCTTCAACAGCGGCGTGTCGCTGTCGCCGGAACAGTCGCGCCAGGCGATCCGCGCCGGCGTGATCGAAGGGCTGGCCGCGCGTGCCCACGCACGTCCACTGGTCTTCCAGGGACCGCAGGTGGTCACGCTGCGCACCCAGTCGCCGATGATGGCCGACCTGTTCTGCCAGTGGCCGAGCTTCGAGCGCGTCGATGGTGTCACGCTGCGCTTCAGCGCCGACTCGGTGGAGTCGGCCGTGCGCATGCTGAACTGCTGCTCGGCGATGTCGTCGATGCTGCGCTGAAGCTGCGACCTCTCAGAAGGTGTGAATGAATCCGGCGTGGCCGAGCAGCCCGCCCAGGCGCGTCCCCTCAAGGCGCAAAGCGCAGCCATAGCTCGGGCTATGGCGAGCATTTGCAACGCCGAGGGGGCGTGCCTGGGCGGGATGAGCGGACATGCCGGGTTCGTTCGCACCTTCTCAGGGCAATGCGAGGCTGAAGCGCACGTGGCCGTCCTGCCCGGCGCTGTCGAGCCGGGCCTGGCCCCGGTGCAACTCGGCGATCTGATGCACGAGGTACAGGCCCAGCCCCGCGCCCGGTGAGCGTGCAGCCTGGCGGCCGCGGAAATACTTCTCGAACAGCCGCGGCACCTCGTCGTGCGGAATCGCATCGCCGGGGTTGCTCACGCGGATGTCCAGCCCACCGGCTTCCGCGGGCACCACGTCGAGCACGATGGCGCGGCCGGCCGGCGTGTGGCGATCGGCGTTGGCCAGCAGGTTGCGCAGCGCCACGCGCAGCAACCCCGGGTCGCACACCAGCTGCGGCGGCAACTGCCCGTCGTGCCACACGACACGGCCGTCCGGCCAGTCGGCCACCAGGTCCTCGAACAGCTCCATCAGCTCGTTGCGCTCGCACGGGCGCGGCTGGAACGGCGTCTGGCCGGCTTCCATGCGGTCGGAGGTGAGGTACTCGTCGACCAGCGCGGTCATGCGCTGTGCGGCGGCGCGCAGGTTCAGGCAGCGCGCCAGGGTCTTCTCGCGCGCGGCGTCGAGGTTCTTGGCGATCTGCTGCGCGGTGGTGTGGATGATCGCCAGCGGCGTACGGAACTCGTGCGACACCATCGCGACGAAGTCCACCTGCGACTGCTTGGCGCGGCGCTCGGTCTCCAGCGCGGCGCGCAGGTCGACTTCGAGGCGCTGGCGCTGCTCGATCTCGCCGCGCAGGTCGGCCGTGCGCTTGCGCACCTCGTCTTCCAGCCGGTCGTTCTGGCGCCCGACCACGTGCACCAGGCGCGCCTGCGCGGCTTCCTTCTCGCGGCGCAGCTGGTCGTAGCGGCGGTTCAACCGCATGCTCATGAGCAGCAGGTGCAGCAGCGTGCCGACGGCGGTCGCGTTGTCAGTCCAGGCGCCGGCCGGCAGCCAGCCCTGGTTGCGCAGGAAGCTCACCATCACGCCCACGTAGTAGATGCCGAAGATGACGAGAAAAGCCCGCGCCTGTCCCTGGTCGCGCGGCAGCAGCCACAGCGCGGCGCCGATCAGGTAGACGATGCACAGCATCGCCGTCCCCTGCACCGCCTGCATGGCCAGGCCGTTGGCGCCAGCCAGCACCAGCGCCACCGCGATGGCACTCACGAGGCCCACCACGCGCACCGCCACGCGGGTAAAGCGCGGCCACTGCACATCGGTGCCCAGCTGCATGCCGGCGAAGCGGATGCCGATGGCCACGCCGGCACAGATCGACAGGCTCAGCAGCAGGTCGGACAGGCGCGCGGGCATGGCCAGCAGCTGCTGCGGCAGCCCGGCCGTCAGGAACTCGACCAGCAGCGCGTTCGCCACGTAGACCAGGTACCAGGCGCTCAAGCGCTCGCGCGTCATCTGCCAGAACAGCGTGTGAAAGGCGAGCAGCATCAGGCCGAATCCGAAGCCCAGGCCGTAGAAGAGGTACTCGCGCCGCGCGGTGCCCGCGTAGACCTCGGGCGCGGCGAAGCCGATGGTGGTCGACATCGCATTGCGCGACTGCAGGCGCAGCAGCAGCGGCGTGGGTTCAGTGCTCTCCAGCGTGAGCGGCAACTGCACGTTGCGCGCGTCGACGGGCCAGTGCTCGCGGCCGATGTCTTCGCCCGAGTGCACGGCCAGCTGCCAGCGGCCAGTGTCGTCCCGGCGGTACAGCCGCACATCGTCGAGCAGCGCGTTCCTGAACTGCGCCAGCCACCGCTGCTGCGGCACGTCGGCCGGGCGCTGCACCTCGAGCCTGATCCACACGGCATCGCGCGTGAAGCCCGCATTCACAGCGCCGGGCAAGGCCTTCCAACCCGGCGCGGCGGCGGCTTCGTCGGCGCTAAGACGTCCTTCGGGGTCGCGCAGCATCGACAACTGGCCGTGGCTGTCGACGCTCGCCAACGGATTCAGCCGCAGCACGCCGGCGGCGGCCGCGGTGGAAAAGAGAAGGCCCAGCACGGCAAGACAACCGCACCGCCACAGGCACCGAGCAAGGCGTTTCATGGGCGCGGATTATCGAGGCCGCACCTAGAATCTGCGCGCACTTCGCCGCGCTTAGAAACGCTCAGATTCCCTCGGCCACCAGCCCCTACCCTGTTCCCATGCGTGATGTGATCCTGCTGGAAGATGAAGCCGTGCTGCGCGAAGAGTTGAGCGAGTTCCTGGCCGGCAGCGGCTACCGGGTCGATGCCGAGGCGTCGCTCGAAGGCTTCCACCGCACCTACGACCCGGCCCGCCACGGCATCGCGCTGGTCGACCTCGGGCTGCCCGACGGCGACGGCCTGTCGCTGATCCGCGAGCTGCGCGAACGCGGCGAGCGCCTGGGCATCGTCGTGCTGACGGCGCGCGGCGGCGCCCGCGACCGCGTGACGGGGCTGGACATCGGCGCCGACTACTACCTGTCGAAGACCACCGACCTCGATGAACTGGCCGCCACGCTGGCGGCACTGTCGCGGCGCCTGGGCGATTCGCCCGCCGCGCTGCCGGCCGACGCCTGGGTGCTGGAACTGGGCCCGCGCCGGCTGTCGCCGCCGGGCTTCGCGCCCATTGCGCTGTCGGAACAGGACCTCACGGTGCTGCACGAACTGATGCGCAGCGGCGGCGAAATCGCCAGCCGCCAGCAGATCGTGCAGGCGCTGGGCGAGCACTTCCTGAGCTACGACCAGCGCCGCCTCGACACGCAGATCCGCCGCCTGCGGCGCAAGGTCAGCGAGGCCACCGGCCTTGTGCTGCCGATCAACACGGCGCGCAACGCCGGCTACCGCTTCCACGCCAAGACGCTCATCCGGCGCTAGCCCGGCGCTGTCCGGGCGCCGCTTCGGCGCTCAGAAACGCTCAGTTTCATTTCGATACCCGCCGCTAATCTGCGGCACAGGCAGCGACTTGAGGCACGGATGAAGGCATGAGCGATCTCGCCAGGACAACTTCTTATGTGGTCCCCTACGTGGTCCACGTCAAAGGCCAGAACTTCACTTTGAAGGATGTCATGGTGGCCGCGGACATCTATCGGCTGCGGATCGAGGAGCAGATCGGCGATCCGCTGCGGGTGGTGAAGTGCTTCCAGGCCTGGTCGAAAGAGCGCCACCACGGCATCGAGCACCTGAACCGGACCGAAGCCCGGCTGGCCCGGGAATGGCTCAATGCGCAGCACCAGGCCGACAAGGCCGCGCGGCAGCTGCTGAGTTCGCCGCAGACCCTGGGCTTCGACTTCAAGCTGCGGTAGCCGCCCTGCGCGGGTGCCCCCGGGTTCCTAGAATCCAGCGTCCGGCGACCCCGCGCCGGCCTTCGCGCCTTATCCGGAATAAGCAACCAACCGCCTCGCAACCCGCATGGATGCTGGTGAATAAGCTTATCCGCATAAGACGCGAACCAAAAAATAGTTTGTTTCCATAAGGCGGGCTTTCAGAATCCGGGGCTTCTTGCTGGGGCGCCCCGTTGTACGTGCGGCACCGCACTTCTTCAAGACACATACGCACGATGTACCAATACACAGAATTCGACCGCCAGTTCGTTCACCAACGCGCTGCCCAGTTCCGAGACCAGCTCGAGCGCTGGCAAAAGGGCCGCCTGCACGAGGACGAGTTCCGCCCCCTGCGCCTGCAAAACGGCTGGTACGTGCAGCGCTACGCGCCGATGCTGCGCGTGGCCGTGCCGTACGGCGAGCTGTCGAGCAAGCAGCTGCGCGTGCTGGCCCGCATCGCCCGCGAATACGACGAGCCCGAAGCCGAGGTCTATCGCAAGGCCATCGAGACCCAGGGCCTGCTCGGCAGCCACAAGCTGCCCACCCACTACGCCCACTTCACGACGCGCCAGAACGTCCAGTACAACTGGATTCCGCTGGCCAAGTCGGCCGACGTGATGGACCTGCTGGCTTCGGTCGACATGCACGGCATCCAGACCAGCGGCAACTGCATCCGCAACATCACGAGCGACGAGCGCGCCGGCATCGCCGTCGACGAGATCGCCGACCCGCGCCCCTTCGCGGAAATCATGCGCCAGTGGAGCACGCTGCACCCCGAGTTCGCCTTCCTGCCGCGCAAGTTCAAGATCGCCATCACCGGCGCCACCGAAGACCGCGCCGCCACCGGCTGGCACGACGTGGGCCTGCACGTGGTGAAGAACGACGCCGGCGACATCGGTTTCCGCGTGCAGGTGGGCGGCGGCATGGGCCGCACCCCCATCATCGGCACCGTGCTGCGCGAGTTCCTGCCCTGGCAGCAGATCATGAATTACCTCGAAGCGGTGATTCGTGTCTACAACCGCTACGGCCGCCGCGACAACATCTACAAGGCGCGCATCAAGATCCTGGTGAAGGCCGAAGGCCAGCGCTACATCGACGACGTCGAGGCCGAGTACAAGCAGATCCTCGAGCACGACGGCGCACCGCACACCATCACGCAGGAAGAGTACGACCGCGTGGCCGCCTCCTTCGTGCCGCCGACGCTGGCCACCCGCGTGCTGCAAAGCGCCGAGAAGACCGACGCCGAGCTGCGTGCCCACGCCGCCGACGACGTCATGTTCGCCCGCTGGCTGGCCCGCAACGTCGACGCCCACAAGAACCCCGCGCTGCGCGCCGTGACGCTGTCGTTCAAGCGCCTGAAGCAGGCGCCCGGCGACGCCTCGGGCGACCAGCTCGACACCATCGCCGAGCTGGCCGACCGCTTCTCGGCCGGTGAAGCCCGCGTGACGCACGACCAGAACGTGGTGCTGCCCTGGGTGCACGCCGAAGACCTGCACGCGCTGTGGCTCGCCGCCCGCGCCGCCGGTTTCGCCAGCGCCAACGTGCAGCTGCTGACCGACATGATCGCCTGCCCCGGCGGCGACTTCTGCGCGCTGGCCAACGCCCGCTCCATTCCCATCGCCGAAGCCATCACCGAGCGCTACCAGGACCTGGACGAGCTCGACGACCTGGGCGAGATCGACCTGCACATCAGCGGCTGCATCAACTCGTGCGGCCACCACCACAGCGGCCACATCGGCATCCTGGGCGTCGACAAGGACGGCAAGGAGTGGTACCAGGTCACCCTCGGCGGCTCCGACGGCTCCGCGCTCAGCGGCGCGCCGCAGGCCGGCAAGGTGGTCGGCCCCTCGTTCTCGGCGGCCGAAGTGCCGGGCGTGATCGAGGCCGTGCTCACCACGTACCGCGACACCCGCGCCAATGGCGAGACCTTCATCGACACCCTGCGCCGCGTGGGCCACGACCCGTTCAAGGCCGCAGCCAACGGTGCGCGATTCAAGGTGGAGGAAGCAGCATGAAAAAGACTCTGAATATTCTTTCGGCCGAAGAACACATCGACGACGGCGACCCGAAGGTCCTGCAACTGGCCAACGATGCCGACCCGCTCGCCATCGAGGTGTGCCTGGCCGACATCGAACGCATCGACCTGAACTTTCCGAAGTTCACCGATGGCCGCGCCTACAGCCAAGCCTTCCTGCTGCGCCGCCGCCTCGGCTTCACGGGCGACATCCGCGCCACGGGCGATGTGCTGATCGACCAGCTGGTGCAGATGGAACGCACCGGCTTCTCCAGCGCCGTGCTCAAGGAAGGCGTGGACGCCTCCGACGCACAGCGCCAGTTCGACCGCTTCGCCACGTTCTACCAGGGCGATGCGGTGAAGACCGCGCCGCACTTCGTGGCCGGCGCCTGAACAGACAAGAGAGCCCCATGAGCATCGCCACCGACATCGACTTCGCACGCATCAACACCGAACTCGGCCGCAACGCCGAGGGCCTGGTGGACTGGGCCGTCGGCCTGGGCCAGCCCGCGATCATCACCACCAACTTCCGCCCCTTCGAGGCCGTGATCCTGCACATGGTCACGCGCGCCAAGCGGGACGTGCCGGTGGTCTGGATGGACAACGGCTACAACACCGAGGCCACCTACCGTTTTGCCGACGAGGTGACGAAACTCCTGGGCCTGGACTTGCACATCTACCTGCCGCGCCGCTCGCGCGCGCACCGCGAAGCGGTCGAAGGCGCCACGCCGGCGCTCGACGATCCGCGCCACGCCGCCTTCACCGAAGAAGTGAAGCTGGAGCCCTTTGCCCGCGCCCTGCGCGAAACGGCACCGAAGGTCTGGTTCACCGCACTGCGGGCCACCGACACGGCCGTGCGCGCGCAGATGGACCCGGTCAGCGTCAACCCGGACGGCCTGATCAAGGTCGCGCCGCTGCTGCACTGGTCGTCCAAGGACCTGTACGAATACTGCGAAGCGAACGGCCTGCCCAACAACTTCGACTACGTGGACCCGACCAAGGGCGAAGACAACCGCGAATGCGGCTTGCACCTGTCGCACTGAACGATCGCTCTCCGCCTCCAGGACCCATCCGATGAACGCCCGTACCGAAGCCGACCTGCTGCAGCCGCCCATGCATTCACCCGCGAACCTGTCCAACACGCACCTCGACGCGCTGGAAGAAGAAACCATTTTCATCCTGCGCGAAGTGGCCGCCGCCTTCGAGCGCCCCACCCTGCTGTTCTCGGGCGGCAAGGACTCGCTGGTGCTGCTCAAGTGCGCTGAAAAAGCCTTCGGCGTCGGCCGCATTCCCTACCCGCTGCTGATGATCGACACCGGCCACAACTTCCCCGAAGTGACGGCCTACCGCGACCAGCGCGCCAAGGAACTGGGCGCTGAACTCATCGTGCGCAGCGTCGAAGACTCGATGAAGCGCGGCACCGTGCGCCTGGCCCACCCCGGCGAATCGCGCAACGCGCACCAGTCGGTGACGCTGCTCGAAGCGATCGAAGAATTCCGCTTCGACGCGCTGATCGGCGGCGCCCGCCGCGACGAGGAAAAGGCCCGCGCCAAGGAGCGCATCTTTTCGCACCGCGACAGCTTCGGCCAGTGGCAGCCCAAGGACCAGCGCCCCGAGCTTTGGACGCTGTTCAACACGCGCCTGGCCCCGGGCGAGCACTTCCGCGTGTTCCCGATCTCCAACTGGACCGAGCTCGACGTGTGGCAATACATCGAGCGCGAGAACGTCGGCCTGCCGTCGATCTACTACACGCACAAGCGCGAAGTGGTCGAGCGCCGCGGCCTCCTGGTGCCCGTGACCGAACTCACACCGCCGCGCGACGGCGAGACCGTGCAGGTGCGCGACGTGCGCTTTCGCACCGTGGGCGACATCACGACCACCTGCCCGGTCGAGAGCCTGGCCGCAGGCGCGGGCGACGTGGTACTCGAAACGCTGTCGGTCGACGTCAGCGAGCGCGGCGCCACGCGCATGGACGACATGACGTCCGAAGCTTCGATGGAAAAACGCAAGAAAGACGGTTACTTCTGATGAGCGCAACGATCGCAACCCCCGCCACGACCGACGTCCACGGCGACACCGGCACCGCCCTGCGCTTCATCACCTGCGGCTCGGTCGATGACGGCAAGAGCACGCTCATCGGCCGCCTGCTGGTCGACAGCAAGACCGTGCTGCAGGACCAGCTGGCCGGCGTGCAGCGCGGCGGCGAGACCGACCTGGCCCTGCTGACCGACGGCCTCTCGGCCGAGCGCGAGCAAGGCATCACGATCGACGTGGCCTACCGCTACTTCTCGACCGCCAAGCGCAAGTTCATCATCGGCGACGCGCCGGGCCACGAGCAGTACACGCGCAACATGGTCACGGCCGTCTCGGCCGCCGACGCGGCCGTGGTGCTGGTCGATGCCACCAAGCTGGCCTGGGCCGCCGAGGTCGAAGACGGCACCGTGGTCAAGCGCGAGCTGCTGCCGCAGACGCGCCGCCACACGCTGCTGGCCCACCTGCTGCGCGTGCAGTCGATCGTGTTCGCGGTCAACAAGCTCGACGCCATCGACGACGCCGCGCTCGCCTTCGAGCGCATCTCGACCGCGCTGAACGCCTTTGCCGAAGCGGCCGGCGTGAAGGTCGCGGCCATCGTGCCGATCTCGGCCCTCAAGGGCTGGAACGTGGCCACGCGCCATGCCGACTGGGTCGGCTACGAAGGCCCGAGCCTGCTCGAGCTGCTCGAAGACCTGCCCGTGACCGCGCAGGACGAAGCCGTGCCCTTCGCATTCCCCGTGCAGTGGGTCGAGAAGTTCTCGGCCTCGGCCGACACCTCGCAGGGCCGCCGCGTGTTCTGGGGCCGCGTCGCCTCGGGCCATGTGGAACCCGGCCAGCGCGTCACGGTGCTGCCCAGCAACCAGACCGCCACCGTGGCGCAGGTGCTGAGCCACACGCGCCAGCCGAAGACCGTGCATGCGGGCCACAGCGCCGGCATCGTGCTCGACCGCGAACTCGACGTGTCGCGCGGCGACTGGCTGCTGGCGCCCGAGGCTTTCGAGCCCGTGCGCGAAATCACCGCCACCGTGGCCTGGCTCGACGACGAGCCGCTGGTTGCCGGCCGCGTGTACTGGGCGCTGCAGGGCCACCGCTGGGTCAAGGCCAAGGTGGCGCGCATCGTCGATCGCGTGAACATCACGACCCTCGAATCCGAGCCGGCGACCCAGCTGGAGGCCAATTCCATCGGCGATGTGGTGCTCGCGCTGCAGCAGCCGTTGGCCGTCCTGCCCTTCGCCCAATCGCGTGCGCTGGGGTCGCTGGTGCTGGTCGATACGGCCTCTCATCGCACCTCCGCCGCCGTGCTCGTGCAGCCGCCCGCCGCAAAGGCCTAAAATCTAGGGTTTTCCAGCCCCTTCTCCTGACGCTAAAAGACAAATGACCCACGTCGTCTCCGAAGCCTGCATCCGTTGCAAATACACCGACTGCGTGGACGTTTGCCCCGTCGACTGTTTCCGCGAAGGTCCCAACATGCTGGTGATCGACCCGGATGAATGCATCGATTGCGCCGTCTGCATCCCCGAATGCCCGGTCAATGCGATCTACGCCGAGGAAGACCTGCCGGCCGACCAGATCGCCTTCATCAAGCTGAACGCCGAGCTGGCCCTGGCCGACGGTTGGAAGAGCATCACCAAGCGCAAGCCCGCCCTGCCCGAAGCCGAGGAGTGGAAGGACAAGACGGGCAAGATCTCGGAGCTCGTGCGCTGAGCCAGGCGCCCGCACCGATCGAGACCGACGCGCTGATCATCGGCGCCGGTCCGGTCGGCCTGTTCCAGGCCTTCCAGCTGGGCCTGCTCGAGATTTCCTGCCACATCGTCGATGCGCTGCCCGCCGCGGGCGGCCAGTGCGTGGCGCTGTACGGCCACAAGCCGATCTACGACATTCCCGGCACCCCGGTCACCAGCGGGCGCGATCTGGCGCAGTCGCTGTTGCAGCAGGTGGCGCCTTTCAAGCCGCAATTCCACTTCGGCGAGCAGGTTTCTACCCTGGCCCGCCAGGCCGACGACCGCCTGCTGCTGACCACCTCGGCCGGCACGGCCTTCGTCGCGAAGACCGTGTTCATCGCGGCCGGTGTCGGCGCCTTCGTGCCCAAGCGCATCGCGGTCGATGGCATCGGGCAGTTCGAGGGTTCGACGCTGTTCTATCACCCCGATTCGCTCGACCGCTTCGCCGGCCAGACAGTCGTGGTGAACGGTGGCGACGACATCGCGCTGGAAACGGCCATCGCCCTCACAGCCTTGTCCAGGCAGGTCACGCTGGTTCACCGCCGCGACGGCTTCCAGGCCGACGAGGCGAACGTGGCTGCCATGCGCGCCCTCGTGGCTGACGGCAAGCTGGCCTTCCGGGTCGGCCAGCCGAGCGCTTTCGACGGCAAGCAACTGCAGATCACCACGCCCGATGCCACCACGGTCGAGCTTCCGCTCGATGCGCTGATCGCCTGCCTGGGCATTTCGCCGCGCCTGGGCCCCATCGCCGACTGGGGCCTCGAGCTGGAACGCAAGCAGGTGCCGGTCGACACCGAGAAGTACGAAACCCGCGAGCCCGGCGTGTTCGCTGTGGGCGACATCAACACCTACCCAGGCAAGAAGAAGCTCATCGTCTGCGGCTTCCACGAGGCCACGCTGGCCGCCTGGGGCGCCGCGGCGCGGGTGTTCCCCGGCAAGGCGATCCCGCTGCAGTACACGACCACCAGCACGCGCCTGCACGAGCTGCTGGGCGTGGCGGGCACTACCCCGCGCTGAGCAGCAGCGGCCGGTAGGCCTCGATGAAGCTGCCCACGGCGGCGACGTAGCGATCGATATCCTGCGCCGACAACGGCAGCGAGAGCACGACGAATCCGCGCGGCGAGGTGTAGATCCCCTGGCTCAACAGGTGGAAGAACAGCAGCTGCCGCAAGCGCCCGTCCACCGCCGCCAGGTCGGCCACGCGCCGCACCTCGCCCCGCAGGAAATGCGCATTCATCAACGAGCCCACGCCGGTGAACTGCATCGCGACGCCTTCGCGTTCGCACAGCGCATTGAGCCGTGACCGCATCGCCTCGCCACGCTCGGCCAGCGCGCCCGCCGCCTCGGGCGTGAACAGCTGCGTGAGGCCCGCATAGCCGGCCGCCATCGTCATCACGTTGTTGTTGAAGGTGCCCGAGTGCGCAAGCGCGCCGGTGCGCGGGTCGAACTGCGCCATCACGTCGGCTCGCCCACCGAAGGCGCCGAAGGACATGCCGCCACCGATGTACTTGCCCAGCGTCGTGAGGTCGGCGCGAATGCCCAGTCCGTTCGCCAGCCCGTGCGGCCCGAGCCGCGAAGTCATCACCTCGTCGAAAACCAACAGAGCACCGACCCGCGTGGCCCCGTCGCGCAGCGCCTGCAGGAAGTCGCGCCGCCCCGGAATGCAGCCGCTCGCGCCCTGCATCGGCTCGACCAGGATGGCGGCGATGTCCGCGCCGTGCGCGTCGATCTGCGCACGCGCCGTGTCCGCATCGTTGTAGGGCAGCACGAGGAAGTCGAAGGGCACGGTGGTCGGCGACGGCTGGTCGCCGAAGCCCAGCACGCCGCCGTGGTAACCGCCCGAGAACACGACGATCTTGCGCCGTCCCGTGAAGCGTAGCGCGGCCGTGAGCGCCATCAGGTTCGCCTCGGTGCCCGAGTTGGTGAAGCGCAGCTGCTCGACCTGCGGAAAGCGCTCGCAGATCGTCTGCGCGAGCCGGCCTTCGAGCAGGTTGTGGCCCGTGAGGTTGATGCCGCCCTGCATCGCCTCGATGACCGCCTCGCGGATCTCGGGGGCCGAATGGCCGTAGACGCCGGCCGTGTACTCCGCGATGAAGTCGGTGTAGCGATGGCCGTCCGCGTCCCAGAGCGCCGCGCCTTCACCCTTGGCGATGGTGAGCGGGAACGGCGCATAGAACAGCACCGAGCGGCTGTTGGCACCGGGCATGTAGCGCGTCTGCGCCTCGAAACGGCGCAGGCTTTCGGGGTTGCCCTCGGTGAAGCGTTGATGGGCCTGGGCCAGGGCCTGGTCGATGGCGGTCGTCATGGGAGACATCCTTTGGGAATGGAACGTACCGGGAACGCCCGGCCCGTTTAATTGATCAATGCTCAATTAATAATATTAATACAATCAATTCACCCGCTGCACAATGGCCGCTTCCATGAAGAAAAAAGCCCCCGAGCCTCGCCCCCGGACGGCCGGCCGCCCTGCCGGCGGTGCGGCGCTGTCGAAGCAGCGCATCGCCGAAGCCGCGCTGGCACACATCGACGCCTTCGGCCTCGGCGCCTTCAGCATGCGAGAGATCGCGGCGCAGCTCGGCGTGTACCCGGCCACGGTGCACTGGCATGTCAGCACGCGCGAGGCCCTGCTCGCCGAAGTCGCCGCCACGGTCATGGCGCAGGTCACGCCGCCCAAGGGCACGCTCGCCTGGCAGGACTGGATCGCAGAGTTGTTCCACCGCTGCCGCGCCGCGGTGCGGCAGCACCCCAACGTGGCGCAGCTCCTCGGGGCGCAACTGGTGTCCAACGGCAGCCTGCCGACCGAGCTCGTCGAAGGCGTGCTGGCGGCGCTGACCGAGGCCGGCTTCGACGGCGAGCCGCTGCGCGAGGCCTACAACTGCGTGATCGCCGCGATGCTGGGCTTCCTGACGATGGAGTTCTCGCCCCTGCCTGCCGACAACACGCAGGCCTGGGCCGAAGAGCTGCGCGAGCGCGTCCACACGATCCGCCCGCTCGACCATCCCGTGCTTTCGCGCCACCTGCCGCAGCTGGCCAACAAGGCCTTCATCCTGCGCTGGGACAACGGCACCACCGTGCCGCTCGACAGCAGTTTCGAGCGGCACATCCAGATCACGATCGACGGGTTGGAAGCGTTCGCGCGCAGGCTCAAGCCGGCGCAGTGAGCGCGATGCGCAGCAGCGCGTCTTTCAGCCACAGCACGCCCGCGTCGGAATTCGAGCGCCGATTCCAGCAGACGACCGAACGGTAGCCCGGCAGCTCGAAGGGCAGCGGGTGCACCGCGAGGCGATCGCGAAAGCGCTCGGCCACGCGCAGCGGCAGCACGGCCACATGGTCGGTCTGCGCCAGCAGGTCGACGATCTGGCCGAAGCTGGTCATCGCCACGCGCATGCTGCGCGTGCGCCCCTGCCGCGCCAGCACCTGGTCGATGAGGTCGTCGAGCGCCGAGCTGCCGTAGCCCAGGAACACGTGCGGTGCTTCGCAGAAGGCATCCAGCGTGGCCGCCTCGCCGAGCGTCGGATGGCCGCGGCGCACCGCGACCACGTAGCGGTCTTCGTACAGCAGCGCCGATTCGCAATCGCTCGGCGGCTGCAGGCGCGGCAGCACGGCCACGTCGAAGTCGCCCTTGCGCAGGCGCTCGGTGAGCGTGAGGAAAGAGCTGGTCTCCCAGTGCAGGCGGATGCGCGAACCGCAGGCCACGAGTTCGTTGGCGAGTGTCGGCAGTAGCAGGTGGCTCGCGTAGTCACTGCCCGAGATGCGGAAAATGCGCTGCGACGCCGCCGGCTCGAAGCCCTCGCCGGGCTCCAGCATCGCCGACAGGTCGGCCAGCACGCGCTCGACCTGGCCGGCCAGCGCATGGGCGCGCGCGGTGGGCTCCACGCCGTGGGCCGTGCGCGTGAACAGCGGATCGTCGAAGGTGTCACGCAGCCGGTTGAGCGAAGCGCTCACCGCAGGCTGGCTCAGGAAGAGCCGGGTCGCCGCGCGCGACACGCTGCGTTCGCGCATCAGGGCATCGAAGGTCCGCAGCATGCCGACATCGAGGCTGCGGATATCACGTTGGGCCATATCTCATATTCAAAGCTTCGAATTGCCCGCGGGGCAGGCTGTCCGTATCGTCCAGCGCACAAGTACAACACGACTGGAGACACGATGAATCGGTTCAGACCCTCGCCGCCCGAGGCACACGCGGCGAACAAGACGTGCACCACGCGCCGCCATGCACTCGGTGTGCTCGGTGCCGGCATCGCGGCCCTCGCCGCCGGCCCCGCCTTCGCGCAGCCCGCGCCCTTTCCGAGCCGCGTGGTGCGCATCGTGCCCTTCGGCTCGCCCGGCGGGCCGATGGACGCCATCGCCCGCGTCTATGCCGAGAAGCTCAAGGCGCGCTGGAACCAGCCGGTGATCGTCGAGGCCCGTCCCGGCGCCAGCGGCACCATCGCGGCCGACGCCGTCGCCAAGGCGGCGCCCGACGGCTACACGGTGCTGCTCACGCTGCCGCTCACGCACATCAACAACGTGGTGCTGCAGCCCAAGCTGCCCTACGACCCGGTGAAAGACTTCGAGCCGCTGTCGCAGCTGGCCACGGGCGGCCCGATGCTGATCGCCCGCGCTTCGGCGCCCTTCTCCACCGTGCGCGAATTCGTGGCCTACGCCAAGGCGCATCCCGGCGTTTCGTACGGCACCTGGGGTAACGGCTCCAACGCGCACCTGTTCGGCGAACTGCTGGCGCGCCAGAACCACATCGACCTCGTGCACGTGCCCTACAAGGCCGAGGCCGCCGCGCACAACGACATGTTCGGCGAAGCGCTGGGCGTGGCCTGGGCCAACCCCGCGACCGCGCGCGGCCTCGCACAGGCCGGTCGCATCAAGGTGCTGGGCATCACGGGCCGCCAGCGCGTGCGCTCGATGCCCAACGTGCCAACCTTCACCGAACAGGGCTTCGCAGGCTTCGACCTCGACAGCTGGATCGGCGTGTATGCGCCCGCGCGCACGCCGCAGCCCGTGCTCGACGAATGGTCGCTCGCGCTGCGCGAGATCACGAAGCTGCCCGACATCCAGGAGCGGCTGGCCGGCTACGGCTTCGAGCCGCTGGGCAGCACGCCCGCCGAATTCCGTGCCGGCTACAAGGCCGACTTTCCCCGCGTGGCGGACCTGATCAAGGCCGCAGGAGTCACCCCCGAATGAGCGCCGTTGTCCCGCCCTCCGCCACGTCCGAGTGGCAACCCATCGCCTTCGACACCGGCACCGCCTACGGCCGCAAGGCGCCGAGCCACAAGCCCGAGCTGACCGAGGTCGGCGCGGGCACGCCCATGGGCGAGCTGCTGCGCCGCTACTGGCACCCCATCGGCCTGGCCGCCGACGCCACCGACACACCGCGCCAGGTGCGCGTGCTGGGCGAAGACCTCATCCTGTTCCGCGACAAGAAAGGCCGCGCGGGCCTCGTGCACTGGCGCTGCGCGCACCGCGGAGCGTCGCTCTACTACGGGCGCGTGGAAGAAGAAGGCATCCGCTGCTGCTACCACGGCTGGATGTTCGACGTGCAGGGCCACTGCGTCGACCAGCCCTGCGAACCCGATGGCGGTGCGCGCAGCCGCGGCCGCGTGCGCCAGCCCTGGTACCCGGTGCAGGAGCAGTACGGCCTGATCTGGGCCTACCTCGGCCCGGCCGAGAAGAAGCCCGTGCTGCCACGCTACGACTGTCTCGAAACCATGGACGAGGGCGAGACCCTGGAAGCCGACGGCAACAGCATCGGCGGCGGCGGGCCGCAGGTCATTCCCTGCAACTGGCTGCAGCACTACGAGAACGTGGCCGACCCCTTCCACGTGCCCGTGCTGCACGGCAGCTTCAGCGGCACGCAGTTCGTGGCGCTCATGGGTCAGATGCCCGACGTGAGCTTCGAGAGCACCGAGACCGGCGTGACGATCACCTCGATCCGTACGCTCGAAGACGGCAGCACCCTCCGCCGCGTGGCCGGCCCCGTGCTGCCGACGCTGCGCGTGGTGCCCAATCCGCGCGTGGCCGCCTACGGACGCGTCGAGTCGATCGGCTGGGTTCTGCCGATCGACGACCACAGCTTTCGCATCTACACCGTCGGCCGCGTGAAAACCCCGGGCGATCTCGCCCGCGTGCGCTCGCGCCTGAACGGCAAGCTGTGGGAGGAGCTGAGCGAGGCCGAGCACCGCGCCTTCCCCGGCGACTACGAGGCGCAGGTGAGCCAGGGCGCCATCACCGCGCATTCGGAAGAGCACCTGGCCTCGTCCGACCGCGGCATCGTGATGCTGCGCCGGCTGCTGCAACGCCAGCTCGACGCGCTGCGCGAAGGCCGCGACCCGGCCGGCGTGAGCTTCGACCCCGCGGCCCCGCCCGTGCAGTTCGAGGCCGGCAACTTCCTCATGCCCAAGGAATGAATGGCGTGTCGGGCGGCGCAGGCATCGCGGTGCGGGTGGCGCGCAAGACGGTCGAGGCTGAAGGCGTGGCCGGCTTCAGGCTGGTACCCGTCGATGGCGAGCGCTTGCCGGCCTTCACGCCGGGCGCGCACATCGACGTCTCATTGCCAAGCGGGCTGGTGCGCCAGTATTCGCTGTGCAACGCATCGGCCCCTGACGGCGAGGGGCACTACGAGATTGGCGTGCTGCGCGACGCCGCCTCGCGCGGCGGCTCGCGGGCGATGCACGACGCCGTCCATGAGGGCTCGGTGTTGCAGATCGGCCCGCCGCGCAACCTCTTCGCGCTCGACGAAAGCGCAACGCACAGCCTGCTGCTGGCCGGCGGCATCGGCGTGACGCCGCTGCTGTCGATGGCGCAGCGGCTGGCCACGCTGGGGACCGACTTCGCGCTGCACTGCTGCAGCCGCTCGGCGGCGCGCGCGCCCTACCGGCGGCGGCTCGAAGACAGCGCGTTCGCGCACAAGGTGTTCTTCCACCACGACGACGGCCCGCCCGCGCAGCACCTCGACCTCGCCACCACCCTCGGCAGTCCGGCTCCGGGCAAGCACGTCTATGTCTGCGGCCCCTCGGGCTTTCTCGAGGCCGTGCGCACGACAGCGCGCGCCCTGCACTGGGCGGACGCGCAGGTGCACTTCGAGTCGTTCTCGGGCACCGCACCGCCGGCCGATGGACAGGGCAGCTTCGAGGTCGAACTGCACCGCTCGCGCCGCGTTGTCCGCATCCCCGCGACGATGACCGTGCTGGACGCGCTCGCCGCCGAGGGCATCGAGATCCCGGTCTCGTGTGCGCAAGGCGTCTGCGGCACCTGCCTCACGCGCGTGCTCGCGGGCGAGGTCGCGCACCACGACCTCTACCTGACGCCGGCCGAGCAGGCGGCCAACGACTGCTTCCTGCCCTGCTGCTCGCGGGCCCGCTCACCGAGGCTGGTGCTCGACCTCTAGCAGCTCGTAGAGCACCATCCGCGTCTGCCGCCCGCGCAGTTCGATCTGCTCCTCGATGCGCCGCGTGGCCAGGCGCCCGCCCAGGCCTTCGAAGGTCGCCTCGGACATCAGCGTGCGCGTGCCCAGCTGCTTGTTGGTGCCCTCGATGCGGCTGGCCGCGTTGATCACGTCGCCCAGCGCCGTGTAGGACAGCCGGTCGCTCGAGCCGAGCACCCCGGCAATCACGACGCCGGTGTGCATGCCGATGCGCGTGCGAAAGGGCTGCAGGCCCTCGGCCTGCCAGCGGCGGTTGAGGTCGTTCATCTCGGCGTGCAGTTCGAGCGACGCCACGCAGGCGCGGTACTCCGCGTCGGGCAGGTCGGTGGGCGCGCCCCACAGCACCATGATGCCGTCGCCCATGAACTTGTCGATCACGCCGCCGTGGCGCGCGAACACGCGGGTGGCGAGGTTGAAGTAGTCGGTGAGCTGCCGCATCAGCACATCGGCCGGCATCGATTCCGCGATGGCCGTGAACCCTTCCACGTCGGTGAACATCGCGGTGATGCGGCGCGGCGAACCGTTGGGCTCTAGGGCATGGCCTTCGGCGATGAGCTGGCGGATCACGTCCACCGGCACGAACTTGCGAAAGGCCTGCAGGCTGCGCGCGGATTCGTCCAGCGCCTGGTTCAGGTGCTGGATCTCGAGCACGCGGCTCGACTCGCGCGGCAGGTCGTCGAGCTCGAGCCGCCCGATGCGCCGCGCCGTGCGCGAGAGGCTTTCGATGGGCGCGGTCACCAGCTTCGACAGGCGCAGCGAAATGAAGAGCGCGATCGCCAGGAACGCCAGCACCAGCAGCAGCGACCACAGCACATTGCGATGCAGCGCGCCCAGCAACGCCTCTTCGGGCTCCCAGCTGACCAGATGCCAGTCGGTGGCCGGAATGCGCGAGGTCTGCACCTGGTAGTGGGTGCCCTCGTGCACGAGCGCAAAGGCCATGTCCTCGGTCCAGCCGCGGCTGCCGTTGGCCAGCATGTGGGTGTGCAGCGCACCGAGCACGCCCTCGTCCGGGTCTTCGAGCACGCGCACGGAATGCGGGTGGTCGCTGCGCGCGATCACGTGATGGTCGGCGCTCAACAGCGCGCTGTGGCCGTGGCCCGTGCCACCGAACAGGCGCACGAGGTTGGAGAGATGCCCCAGCGACACGCTGGCGACCGCCACGATCGTCTGCGTGACGCCCTCCTCGTCCTGCCGCCGGCTCGGCCGCGCGTGGCTCACGCCGAGCTCCTTCATCGAGGGCAGCACGAAGGGCGCGGTCCACACGGCGCGCTGCGCCTTCTCGGCCTGCGTGAACCAGTCCTGGTGCACCGGGTCGTCTTCGCTGCGGAAGGCCTCGATGCGCGTGGTCTCGTAGCGCCGCCGCGGGTCTTCGTCGTCGTCGCTGTCGGGCGGCGACTTGTACTCCCAGGTCTCGGTGGTGAAGTCTTTCTCGCGCAGCACCTGCCGCACCACCGACACGGGGTGGCGCATGGCCATCAAGAAATGGCCGTCGTCGCTGCCCACGCCGATGCTGTCGATTTCGGGTGTCTGTTCCAGCGCGGCCCAGAGCAGCTCGGCGGTCTGCTCGCCGTCGTGCCCCGCCGGATGCAGGTCGGGCGTGTGGGCGATGGCGCGCACCAGGCCCTCGGTCTTGGCCAGGAAGGCGAGGATGTTGTCTTCAACCCGGTCATGGTTGACCTTGTGCGCCGACTCGCCCACTTTCGACACCAGCTTCTCCGCGCCCCAGTAGCCGAAGGCCACCAGCAGCAGCGACTGCAGCAGCGCGACCGCACAGATGATGGTGCCGACGTCGACCCGGAAGCGCCGCAGCCGCGCGTGGGGTGCGGGCGATGAGGCCGGTGGTTCCGGGTGCTTGCGGTCGTCTGTCATGTGCGGGGAGCCTCCAGGGCATTCGAAGGCGCCCTCGTGGCGGAGATTCTCACCCGGGCCGGGGGCCCGCGGACCGGCGCATCACGGGTCGGCCGACATCTGGACGACGACCGACCCGCTTGCCGCTACGCCGCAGTCTTTGAGAAGTCAGGGGCCCGCTTCTCGGCGAACGCCGTGAAGGCTTCGCGCGCTTCGGGACTCTGGAGGCGCTCCACGAACTGCGCGCCTTCGAGGTCCATCTGGGCTGCAACGGCCGCGCCCTGCTTCATCAGGCCCTTCGTCAGCTTCAACGAGCCCGCGGCACGGCTGGCGAGCAGCTCGGCAACCTTCTGCGCCTCGCCGTGCAGGTCCGACACAGGAACGACCCGGTTCGCGATGCCCCAGGCCAAGGCCTGCGCAGCGGACACCGGCAGGCCCAGCGCAAACATCTCGTAGGCACGAACGTGGCCGATGCGGGCAGGTAGCAGCAGGCTCGACGCCGCTTCGGGAACCAGCGCCAGGTTGACGAACGGCGTGGACAGCAGCGCATCCTCAGCCAGCACGACGAAGTCGCAGTGCAACAGCAAGGTGGTCCCCACGCCGACTGCGCGTCCGTTGACCGCCGCAATCACCGGTCGCGTCGAACTCGCCAACGCACGCAGGAAGCGGGCGACATGGCGCTCTTCGTTGCCGGCCTTCCCGGCAGCCACGGCAGCAAATTCGCCCAGGTCGTTGCCCGAGGTGAACATGCCACCTTCGCCTCGCATCACGATGGCCCGGACGGACGGGTCGCTCTCGGCGCCTGCGATGGCATCGGCCAGACGGCCATACATCGCATTGGTCAGTGCGTTCATCTTCTCCGGCCTGGCCAGCGTGAGGGTCAGGACACCCTGGGTGGATTCGACGGTCACGTATTCGGTCATAGGTTCTCCTGGTTGCCCTCTCGCACCGTGCGAGAGGGATGGCATTTAATTCGCACGCGAAGTATATGCTTCGCGTACGAAATAAATACGGATAAGATGTAACCTGCCGCGCCTTCGCCCAGGCCACAGGAATCCGATGAAAGCTCAAAAAAAATACAGGCTGGTGTTTCTTCTGAACGTCGCCCAGCGGGCGGTGCAGCGCTGGAAAGAAACCCGCGGCGACGCCCTGCCCGCGCTGTCGGCAGCCCAGGCCGGCACGATGTTTTTCCTGTCGACCAACGATGGCGCCCTGACGGGAGAAGTCGCGCAGGCACTGAACATCGGCGCACCGGCCATGTCCGGCCTTGCCGCCCGGCTCGAAAAAGCCGGCTACCTGACCCGCGCGCAAGACCCGAACGACGGACGCGCATTCCGCCTGTACCAGACCGAGGAAGGACGGCTTGCGGGACAGCGTGCAAAGGCCGGGCTCGGCGCGTTGAACGCACGGCTGACCCAGGGTTTCAGCGACGAAGAGATGGCAATCGTCGGCCGGTGGCTCGAATCGGTGGTCGAGAATTTTTCCGCCGAGGGCGCGGGAAAGCACGAGGAATAGGCCCTCGGCCCCGGCACGCCATCGGTGCGGCGGGTGCAAGGCCCGCTGTGGCCGGATTCTTCCGTGCGCAGGAACTTTTCGGTGCGTCTGCGACACACGCGCCTAAAATGACATTTCGCTAGGGGTGCTGCGCCGGTTTCGACCGGTGTGGCTGAGAAAGTCCCTTTGAACCTGACTGAGGTAATCCTCGCGCAGGGAAGCTGGTCCGGTGGCCTGTCGCGTTGTCTCGCGTGACGGCCACGCCACTGGAGCCTCGCCCACCTGCCAAACCTTTTGCACTGGAGCAAACGGATGGCACACAACGACAACGACAGTTCCGCTTCGCCCGGCAACGAAGCGCTCACGCCCCTGCCCGCCTCCCGGCGCGTCTTCGGCTGGCACGACCACGCCTCGCTGTGGTTCAGCCTCGGCGTCGGGCTGCTGGTGATGCAGATCGGCGCCTACCTGGTGCCGGCCGTGGGCACACGCGACGCGGCGCTGGCCATCGTGCTCGGCTCGCTGCTCGGCGCCGGGCTGTTGGCCTGGACCGCGCGGCTGGGCTGCGAAACCGGGCTGGCCAGCGCCGGCCTGATGCACGCCACCTACGGCAGCGCCTTCGCGCGGCTGCCGGTGCTGCTCAACATCGTGCAGCTGGTGGGCTGGACCACCTTCGAACTCGTGATCATGCGCGAGGGCACGCAGGCCATCGGGCAGCAGGCCTTCGGCGCCGCGCTGGGCACAACCTGGGGCGGCGTGCTGACCACGCTGCTGTGGGGCGCGGTGCTGCTGGCGCTGCTGGCCGGCTCGATGGTGAAGCTGGTGCGCCGCTTCGTGAGCCGCTTCGGCCTACCGCTGGTGGTGCTGTCGCTGCTGTGGCTCAGCTGGCAGTTCGCGACGCGGCTGCACGCCAAGGGCCTGGACGCCTTCTGGGCCCGGCCGGGCAACGGCAGCATGGGCATGTTCAGCGCGCTCGACCTGGTGATCGCGATGCCGGTGTCGTGGCTGCCGCTGGTGGCCGACTACGCGCGCCACGGCAAGCGCAGTGCCGCCGGTGGTTTGGGCAGCGCGTTCAGCGGCACCTGGATCGGCTACGCGCTCGCCAACATCTGGTGCTACGCACTGGGCGTGATGGTGGTGAGCGTGGCCGAGCCGGGCACCAGCCTCGTCACGGCGCTGCTGCTGGCGCAGGGCGGCCTGGTGGCGCTGGGCCTGATCCTCATCGACGAACTCGACAACGCCTATGGCGACGTGTACTCGGGCTCGGTGTCCACGCACAGCCTGCTGCCGCGCTGGAGCGTGAAGCGCTGGGGCCTGCTGCTGGCGGTGCTGTGCATCGGCCTGGCGCTGGTGCTGCCGATGCACACGCTCGAACCCTTCCTGCTGCTGCTGAGTTCGGTGTTCGTTCCGCTGTACGGCGTGATCCTCGGGCGGCTGGGCAGCGGAAGCGCCGTGTCGGCAAGCGGCACGCGCACCATCGACTGGGGCGCGGCGCTGATCTGGCTCGCGGGCATCGCGGCCTACCACGCGCTGGCCAAATGGGCGCCGCAGTTCGGATCGGCGCTGCCGACGCTGGCGGCGACCTTCGTGCTGGCCTGGCTCAGCCGGCCGACAGCGGCAAGCGGTGGGTCGGCACTGGCGCAAAGCCGTGGTTGAGCGGACCGTGGCCCGCGCCGACCAGCACATCCGCACCGGCGCTCATCGCGCCGAGGATGTACGCGCGTGCGCGCTCGACCGCCTCGGGCAGCGCCAGGCCCAATGCCAGGTGCGCGGCGATGGCCGACGAGAGCGTGCAGCCGGTGCCGTGCAGGTTGCGGCTGGCGATGCGTTGCGACGCGAGCCGCTTGCGCGCGCCGCTGCGCTCCAGCAGCACGTCGACCACCTCGTCGCCCGGCAGGTGGCCGCCCTTGAGCAGCACGGCCTTGGCACCGAGCGCGAGCAGTTCGTCGGCCGCGCCGTCGAGCGCGTCGATGCCGCCGATGGCATGGCCGACCAGCAAGGCAGCTTCGTCGAGGTTGGGCGTGACCACCACGGCGCGCGGGAACAGCTCGCGCACCAGCACCTGCACGGTTTCGGCTGCGATCAGGCGGTCGCCACTGGTGGCGATCATCACGGGGTCGAGCACCACGTTCTTCAGCTGGTAGCGGTCGATGGCCCAGGCCACCACCTCGACCACCTCGGGCGCGTGCAGCATGCCGAGCTTGACGGCATCGACGCCGATGTCTTCCACCACCGCCTGGATCTGCGCCTTCAGGAAGTCGGGCGGCACGCCGTGGATGCCCGAGACGCCCACCGTGTTCTGCGCGGTGAGCGCGGTGATGGCCGTCATGCCGTAGCAGCCGAGGGCCGCGAAGGTCTTGAGGTCGGCCTGGATGCCGGCGCCGCCGCCGCTGTCCGAGCCGGCGATGGAGAGCACGCGTGCGTAGCGCTGGGTGGGTGCTTGGGTCATGTCGAAAATTATCGGCGAGCCGACGGAGGCGCCGCATGAGCGCAGTGCATCCCCTGCCTTTCGGCTCGGCGGCGATCCTCGGCGCGGGCCTGATGGGCCGCCTGCTCGCGGTCGAGCTGGCGCGCGCCGGCTGCCGCGTCGACCTGTACGAAGCCGGCAGCCCCGAAGCCGAAGGCGCAGCCGCGCGCGTGGCCGCGGCCATGCTCGCGCCGCTGGCCGAATCGGCCGTGGCGCCGGTGTCGGTCGTGCGTATGGGCCAGCACGCGCTGTCGCGCTGGCCCGCGCTGCTGGCGCCGCTGGCGCAGCCCGTGTTCTTCCAGCGCGAAGGCACGTTGGTGCTGTGGCACCGGCAGGACGCCGCCGAGGCCACGCGGCTCGCGGGCGTGCTGGCGCGCACCGGCGCGCAGGTGCCCGAGCTGGCGCCGATGCAAGCGCTCGACACGCCCGCCGCCATCGCCGCGCTGGAGCCCTCGCTGGGCACGCGCTTCGCGCGCGGCCTGTACCTGCCGGGCGAAGGCCAGCTCGACAACCGCGCGCTGCTGGCGTCGCTGCGCGCCACGCTCGAAGCCGATGCGCATGTGACGCTGCACTGGCAGTCGCCGCGTGCGCCTTCCGACTTTTCGCCCGGCACGGCGGGCCAGCCCGACTGGGTGATCGACTGCCGCGGCCTCGGCGCCAAGCCGCAATGGAACGCGCTGCGCGGCGTGCGCGGCGAGGTGATCCGGGTGCATGCGCCCGAGGTCACGCTGCAGCGCCCCACGCGCCTCGTGCATCCGCGCTACCCGCTGTACATCGCGCCCAAGCCCGACCACCTGTTCGTGATCGGCGCGACCGAGATCGAGTCGGACGACCTGTCGCCCGCCAGCGTGCGCTCCACGCTCGAACTGCTGAGCGCGGCCTACGCGGTGCACAGCGGTTTTGCCGAAGCGCGCATCGTCGAGATCGCGACGCAATGCCGGCCCACGCTGCCCGACAACCTTCCCGCCATTCGCCAGCCGCAGCCGCGCGTGCTGCAGATCAACGGCCTGTACCGCCACGGTTTCATGATCGCGCCTGCCCTGCTCGACGCGGCAATGGAACTGCTGACGCACGGCCGCTCCACGCTCGCACGCGGCTTCGGCATGGACGTGCCCGACGCATGACAACAACATCGATGATGAACATCCTGATCAACGACAAGCCCTGCACGCTGCCCGAGGGCGCGCTGCTCGCCGACGCGCTGGCCGTGCTGCAGGCCGTGCCGCCTTTCGCGGTGGCGGTGAACCGCGAGTTCGTGCCGCGCTCGGCCTATACCACGCACCCGCTGCACGCCGACGACCGCGTCGAGGTGATCCGCCCGGTGACCGGCGGCTGAACGAACGCACCAGAGACAAGACGATGGAGACAAAGACCATGACCAATCCCGACCCGCTGGTCCTCTACGGCCAGACCTTCCACAGCCGCCTGCTGCTGGGCACCGCGCGCTACCCGTCGCCCGACGTGCTCGAAGCGGCTGTGCAGCGCGCGAAGCCCGCGATGCTGACCGCCTCGCTGCGCCGCCAGACCGCCAGCCAGGGCTCCGGCAACAGCGACCTCGGCAACGGCTTCTGGGAGCTGCTTCGCAAGCTGGCCGTGCCGGTGCTGCCCAACACCGCCGGCTGCCACAGCGTGCAGGAAGTGATCGCCACCGCGCAGATGGCGCGCGAGCTGTTCGACACGCCGTGGATCAAGCTCGAGCTCATCGGCGACGACTACACGTTGCAGCCCGACACGCTGAACCTCGTCGACGCGGCGTCGCAGCTGATCCGCGACGGCTTCCACGTGCTGCCGTACTGCACCGAAGACCTGGTGCTGTGCCAGCGCCTCGTCGATGTCGGCTGCCAGGCCGTGATGCCCTGGGCCGCGCCCATCGGCACCGGACGCGGGCCGGTCAATCCGTATGCGCTGCGCCTGCTGCGCGAGCGGCTGCAGGTGCCGATGCTGGTCGACGCGGGCCTCGGCCTGCCCTCGCATGCGTGCCAGGTGATGGAGTGGGGCTACGACGGCGTGCTGCTCAACACCGCCGTCGCGCTCGCACAGGAGCCGGTCGCCATGGCCGGCGCGTTCGCCGATGCGGTGCAGGCCGGCCGCGCCGCCTACCGCGCCGGTGCGATGGCCGCGCAGGACGCCGCGCAGCCCAGCACGCCCGTGCTCGGCACACCCTTCTGGCACCACGCACCATGAACGCCATCGACACATCCAACGCCCGCGCCGTGGCACAAGCCATCGTCGCGGCCCACGGCCTGCGCTTCGGCGCCGCCACGTCCACGGCCGTGAGCGGCGCGCCGCGCTTTACGTCTGACGACGCCATCTACCGCGGCGCCAAGCAGGCCTGCACCGCGCTCGGCTTCATCGAGATCGACGCCGAATGCCTCGCCCATGCGTGGCGCGCGCAGACCGAACGGCTCGGCCGGTTCGACGCGTCGGCATGGCCCGATGCGCCGGTCGATTTCGGCATGGGCCCGTTTCCGCCGACCGCGCGCGCCGACGCCTTTCCGCCCTGCCCCGAACGGCTCGGCCTCTACGCCGTGCTGCCCGACGCAGCGTGGGTCGGCCGCATGGCGCGCGCCGGCGTGCCGACGGTGCAGCTGCGCTTCAAGTCCGACGACGCCGAGGCCGTCGCGCGCGAAGTGCAGGCCGCCGTCGAGGCCGTGCGCGGCACCAATGCGCTGCTGTTCATCAACGACCACTGGCAGGTCGCCATCGCGGCGGGCGCCTATGGCATCCACCTCGGACAGGAAGACCTCGACGCGCTGTCGCCCGATGAACTGCAGCAGCTGCGCGCCTCGGGCCTGCGGCTCGGCGTGAGCACCCATGGCTATGCCGAGATGGTGCGCGCCGACGCGGTGAGCCCGAGCTACATCGCGATGGGCGCCATCTACCCGACCACGCTCAAGAAGATGGCGACCGCGCCGCAGGGCGTGGCACGGCTCGCGGCTTACGCGCGCCTGCTGCGCGGCTACCCGCAAGTGGGCATCGGCGGCGTCGATGCCGTGCGGCTGCCCGAAGTGCTCGCCACCGGCGTCGGCTCGGTCGCCGTGGTGCGCGCGCTGGTCGCCGCCGACGACCCCGAGGCCACGGCCGCGCAATGGATGACGGCGATGCACGCCGCCCCCGGTTCCCCTGAACGCACAGAATGAACGCTCGACTTTTCTCGCACTCCCCGCTTTCGCGCGCGCTTGCCGCCGCCCTCCTCGCTTTCGGTGCTTGTGGCGCGCATGCGCAATCGCAATCGCAATCGCAGGCCTTGCCCGAAGTCACCGTGAACGACGGCGCCGCCGCGCCGCAGGCCGAAATCAGCGGCTTCGGCGACGTGCCGCTGCGCGAGCTGCCGCTGTCGGCCACCGTGATCGACAGCCAGCAGTTGCGCAGCAGCGGCGCACGCCGCCTCGCCGACCTGACGCAGTTCGACGCCTCGGTCACCGACGCCTACAACTCGGCCGGCTACTGGGACTACCTCACGGTGCGCGGCTTCGTGCTCGACAACCGCTTCAACTACCGTCGCGAAGGCCTGCCGATCAGCGCCGAGACGGCGATCCCTCTGGACAACAAGGAGCGCATCGAGATCCTGCGTGGCACCAGCGGCATCCAGGCCGGCACCAGCGCGCCGGGCGGGCTCGTCAACTACGTGGTCAAGCGCCCGACCGAGCAGGAGCTGCGCACCATCCGCCTCGAAACCACGAGCCGCGGCAGCGTGCTCAGCGCGCTCGACCTCGGCGGGCGCTTCGGCGAGAACCGCCAGTTCGGCTACCGGCTCAACGTGGCCGGCGAAAAACTCAAACCGCTCACGCACAACCTCGACGGCAACCGCAACCTGTTCTCGCTCGCGGCCGACTGGCGCATCACGCGCGACTCGGTGCTCGAATTCGAGATCGAGCAAAGCCGCAAGACACAGCCGAGCCAGAACGGCTACAGCCTGCTGGGCAGCGTGCTGCCCGCGCCGGTCGATCCGCGCATCAACCTCAACAACCAGCCGTGGTCGCAGCCCTCGGTGTTCAAGGCGTTGACCGGCACGGTGCGCTTCAGCCAGGCACTGAATGCCGACTGGCGCTGGAGCGCGCAGATCGGCCAGCAGCGCCTGAAGACCGACGACCGGCTGGCCTACGCCTTCGGTTGCGGTGCCGAAGGCAACTACGACCGCTACTGCTCCGATGGCACCTTCGACGTGTACGACTTCCGCAGCGAGAACGAGCGCCGCACGCAGACCGCGGGCAGCCTCAACCTCAAGGGCAACGTGATGACGGGCAGCGTGCGCCACGAGCTGGGCTTCGGCCTGCTGCAAAGCCGCGTGCGCAACCGCTTCCAGGACCAGGCCTACAACTACGTCGGCACCGGCAACATCTGGGCCACCGCGATGACGCCGGCCGACCCGCGCCTGACCGACGCCAACACCAACCGCAACGAGCGCTCGACCGAGCTGTCGGTGCAGGACGCGATCCGCTGGAACGACCGCTTCACGACCTGGATCGGCGCGCGGCACACGCGGCTGTCGCGCGACAGCATCCGCACCGACGGCTCGCGCCCCACCGGCTACAGCGACAGCATCACCACACCGTGGATCGCGGCCAGCTACACGATCCAGCCCGGGCTGCTCGCTTATGCGAGCTGGGGCAAGGGCGTCGAATCGCAGGTCGTGCCCAACAAGAGCTCGCAGTACGCGAACGCAGGCGAGGCGCTGCCCGCGCTGCAGTCGCGCCAGTGGGAACTGGGCCTGAAGGGCGGCGACGCGGCGTTCAACTGGCAGCTCGCGTGGTTCGACATCTCGCGCCCGATGACCAACCTCGACCTGTGCGGCGAGTCCTGCACGGTGCGCAACGACGGCCGCGCGGTGCATCGCGGCCTCGAGGCCGGCGCGCAATGGACCGGCGGCCCGTGGCGCCTGGGCGGCAGCCTGGCGCTCATCGACGCCAAGCGGCGCGGCAGCACGACCGCGCCCGAGCTCAACGGACAGGCGCCCACCAACGTGCCCAAGCAGGTGCTGCGCGCACAGGCCGGCTACCGCTTCGCGTCGGTGCCGGGCCTCGAACTCGCGGGACAGCTGTCGTACGAAGGCCGCCGCAACGTGCTGCCCGACGGCTCGATCCGGCTGCCGTTGTGGACGCGCCTGGATGCAGTGCTGCGCTACGACACCAAGCTGGCCGGCATGGCCACGAGCTGGACGCTGGCCGTCGACAACCTGTTCGATCGCCGCTACTGGAAGGAATCGCCCTACCAGTTCAGCCACGTCTACCTGTTCCCGGGCGCGCCGCGCACGCTGCGCCTGGGCGTGAGCATCGCGATGTGACGACATGAGCGGGGCGCTCCGTCTTCGTCTTCGCGGTGTCGTTGCCACGAATTCGTTGCGCGGGCGCCGCGTTGTTTTGGAAGCCCCAAAAATCACGCTATAATCTAAGGCTTGTTCCTCGATAGCTCAGTTGGTAGAGCGCCGGACTGTTAATCCGTAGGTCCCTGGTTCGAGCCCAGGTCGAGGAGCCATCACAAAGCCGCAAGGCCTCTGGAAGGCCCGCTACTCACAAGGTAGCGGGCCTTTTCATTTGTGAGACGACCTTCGAACGAAGACGTGTGCCAAGCGATGGAAAGAAATCGCCCCACGCACTTCGATTGGCAAAAATTGAGGGTCGCCGTTCAGAACGGCGATTCCATTGAATATAATTGAAGGCTTGTTCCTCGATAGCTCAGTTGGTAGAGCGCCGGACTGTTAATCCGTAGGTCCCTGGTTCGAGCCCAGGTCGAGGAGCCACCATTTGCTGAAGGCCCGTTACCCACAAGGTAACGGGCCTTTTCGCTTTGCGGCCCTTTTGCTTTGGCGCCACACATCGGCCGCCGCCTGCCCGCTCGCGGGCCTGTCCGACACGCGGGCCCCGCCCTGCGTGCAAAACTCCCTCTTTGTTAACGGCTTGTGCTGCCCTGCTCCGGGCAAACCCGTGCACGCGACGCGCCGCTCAGGCGTTGTTTGAGCTTCAGTCATTCACAAATAACAACCATCAAGGGCATCACGATGAAACTCACAAGAATTCTTCTGGCCGCCGCCGTGGCCGCCGCCACCTTGCCCGCCGTGGCGCAGGTGTCCGTCAACATCAACGTGCCCGGCCTGATCCAGGTCGCGCCGCCTGCACCACGCTATGAACCCGCGCCACGGCCGCGCAGCGGCCAGGTCTGGGTGCCCGGCCATTGGCAGTGGAACGACCGCGCCTACGCATGGCGCCCCGGCTACTACGTGGCGGCCCGCCCCGACTACGCCTACGCCCCGGGCGGCTGGGTGCGCGCCGACGGCGGCTGGCGCTGGCGCGAAGGCGACTGGCGCCGCGCCGAGCGCCGTGAGGAACGCCGCGAAGACCGCCATCACCGCCGTCATGACCGCGACCACGACCGCTACGACCATGACGACGACCACCGCGGCGGCGGCCACTGCCCGCCCGGCCAGGCGAAGAAGGGACGCTGCTGATAGCAGCAGCAGCTTGCGCGCCTGCTGACGCGCAAGCCCTCAGTTCACTGTCACCCTGAACCGCACGCTGCCCGTGCCGCCAGGCGCGAGTTGCCCGGTGAACTTCCAGTCCAATGGCCCCGTTCCGCCTGGCGCTTGCGTGGCCGCGCACGCCACGGCCGGCGCAGGCAATGCATTGGCCGGCGTGCGCTTCGTGCATGCGGTCAGCGTCGCCGGGGTCGCGCCTTCCTGCGAGGCGACGAAGCTGGTGTAGACCGGCGTGACGTCGCTCACCGTCAGGCCGCTGATCGGCGTTGCGCCGTTGTTGGTGTAGGTGATGCGGTACTCGAGCGTCTCGCCCGACTTGGCTTCGTTGTTGAGCCCGAAATCGCCGTTCTTCGTCAGGTTGCGCACTTCCTTCTTGAGCTCCAGCGCCGTGCTCGACACGGTCGTGGTGTCGAGCACGAGGTAGCTCGCGCTCAACGCAGGCGATGCGTTCGTGAACACGAAGCTCGCCTGCACCGAGCGCTTGTCGTTGTAGCCGGCGAGCGCGCCGGCCGGAATGAACTCCTGCACCACCACGCACAGGTTCTGCCCCGTCATTACGGGCCTGGGCACCGACGGCGGATAGAGCACCGCGGCGCCGGCCTGCAAGGCGCCGGTGCAGCCCGGGTCGTCGAAGATCCTGGCGCTCCAGCCGTCGATCGGCGGCGTGGCCTCCGCACCGGCCACGCCGAAGCTCACCGTTCCGCCGGTCTGCGCCACGAAAGTGTGCGCGTGGCTCACGCTGCTGCCGGGCGAGCCGTTGCGGGCGCTGTCGGCGCCGAAGCGGTTGAGGGCCACGTCACCGAAGTTCAGCTCGCCGGCCCGGGCTTCGTTCCATGCAAAGGCGATGTGGTCCGGCGCCCCCGCGGCGGTGCGCGTGTAGGTGTAGGCCCGCCCGCCCACGGCCACGCCCGTGCCGGAAGGCAGCGGCGTGGCGCCGACCGACGCACCCGTGGACAGATGGCCCTTCGGCGTCACCTCTTCGACGCACAGCGGATCGCCATCGGATGGCGACGAAGGCTGCGACGGCACCTCCAGGCGGTAACGGCCCGAGCCGTCGGTCACCGCCGTGGACCACACCCCCGCCGCACAGTTGGTGAGCCGCATCTGCACGCCCACGAGCCCCGCTTCGCCGCCGTTGGCCACGCCGTCGTTCGGCACGCCCGCGCCGCTGCCGTTGTCGCTGAAGACGCGGCCGGTGATGGCATGCGCATCGCTGTTGACGAAGATGCATTCAAGGTCCGCACCGGCCACCATCCACTCGGCAGGAATCTTCAGCACATTGCCGGCCAGCACCACCGGCGGCGCCGACGCGGCCGCTGCGGCCGGGCTCGAACCCGACACCCCGCGAATGGGCGACGGCGCGATGACGTCCTTCAGGTCGCGGCAGCTGGCGCTCACCGGGTTCACGGGCCAGCCGGCAGGCGACGTTTCGGTGATGGTGACCGGCACGCCCACCTTGCCGGTGATCGTCTGCGCACCGATACCCCGGCCCGGCGCGCTGACCGTGATGGTGTCGCGGGCCACGCTCAGGCCCGACAGCGCAAAGTCGAAGCGATGGGTGCCGGAACCGCTGATCACTTCCTTGGCGATGCGAAGTTTCGGGTCCCCCAGGAGGACCGCGACCGGCCCCGTCGAGTCATCGCAGAGCGCTTCGTTCGGCAAGGTGGTGCAAAGCGGATCCCCACCACCGCTCAGGTTGATGGAGTTCGTACCACCCAGCGGCCCGACGGCCGTGGCGTCGACGTGCACAGGAATCTCGACAGAGAAGCTACCGGGCATGACACCCGCAGCCACGCTGCAGCGGACGACCACGGAGCCGGCGGGGGAACAACCGCTCAGGACACCCGTGGTATTGATCGCGACCAGCACGGGCGGTCCAGCCAGTGTGATGCCCTTGGGCAAGACGTCTTCGAGCACGAGCGGCGCTGTGGTCGCTGCAAAATCCACAACGACGTCGACCACGTAGAGCTGCCCCGGCGCCCCGACAATCAATGGGTGGGGCCTCGAATACTTGAATCCCCGGATGCGCGTCCCAGCAACCAGTGTGATTGTCGTGCTCGCGCATGGACCGACACCGTTGCACGCGGGGTCCCCGCCCCCCACGGCCGTTGCCGCGTTGATCACGCGCGGCATCGCAGCCGCCAGAGGCGTCACCGGGATGACGAACGACGCGGACGTTGCCATGCCCGCAGGCACCGTGCACGTCACGACCTGCCCGGCCCTGCTGCACCCCGAAGGCAGCGTGCCGATCGTCAAGGAGACCGGGAAGGTGTCGGTGATGACAGTGTTCGCCGTCGTCATCCCGGCATTGGTGCTGCTCAGTTTCAGCGTGTAGCTGGCCGGCAGGCCGACAAGAAACTCCGACGCATCGGCCATCTTTTCGAGCTTCAGCGTCGCCTGTGGCACCACGCGCGTGGGCGGCGTGGTCGCATCGCACGCCTGTCCTGGCGCCGTCGTGCAGGCGGCGTCGCCACCGCCGCTGAGGTTCACCGTGTTCGTGCCGCCGTTGGGGCCCACCGCCGATGCGGCGACGTTCACAGGAATCCGTATTTCGAAGGTGCCGGGCGCGATGCCCGCCGCCACGCTGCAGTTGGTCGTGTTCGATCCCGAGGTCGGGCAACCACTCAGCACGCCGGTGGTGGTTCCCGCCACCAATGTCGGGGCCCCGCGCAGGGTGACACCCGGCGGCAAGGTGTCCATCACCGAGATCGGCACCGCGGTCGTACCGTTGGCCACGGTAACGAGCACAGAGTAGAACTGGTTGGGCGCCCCCACCACCAGCGGGCTGGCGCTGACCGTCTTGGTCGAGGTGATGACGGGCGGAGACGCAGGGGCCACCGGCGTGGTCACCGTGCTCGTGCACGCCCCCTTGGTGTTGCAATTGCGGTCTCCTCCGTCCAATGCCGTGGCCGTGTTGGTCACCTCGGGCACGGCGGAAGGCAGGGGCGTCACCGGAATGACGAAGGACACGGACGATGTGAGCCCTGCAGGCACCAGGCAACCGATGTTCTGGCCTATTCGGCTGCACCACGGAGGAAGCTCGCCGATGGTCAGCGAAGGCGGCACTCTGTCCTCCACCAGCGCATCGCCAGTGGTCTCGACGCCATTCGTGCTCGTCAGCGTGAGTGTGTAGCTGGCGGGCTGGCCCACGACCCATGGGGCTGCGCTGGCTTCCTTCTTGAGCGCCAACTGGGGGTCTGGCGCCACGAAGCACACCACGTTGTCCGACCCATTCGGCTGACCGTAGCTTGGCTCGTTCGAGAGCGTGACGGAAGACACGGATGTTCCCGAAACATAGGCCCATGCAGAGGCTCCAGAACTGGCTGTCGCCCCCTCAAGATTGCCGTCTGCATCGATTTTTACCGGCGCAAGGCTACCCATCTGTGCGGTCGCTGGACCGGGGGCAGGCGTCGTGATCTCCGCCGCAGTGAACGGATAGTGATTTCCGTTGACGGACACCACCATCTTCTCGCACCCATCTGCTGGGTTGCAGTTGAGCAGGTAAGTTCGAACGCTCACGTTCTTCACCGGCACAGAAAAGTTGAACGTGCATGCCTCCCGCACGTTGGGCTTTCCCAGCCGGAGATAAGTACCCCATGCGAACTTGTCCTCCACCCCGCATCCGCCCTCCGTGGTGACAGCGATGCCCCCGTAGGTCCCGCTCTTCCATAGACAGAACTCTGCAGCCGTGGCCTGCGTGCCGATCAGGAGCGAGGTCAGTGCCAGAAAGAGGACGCCGCGCAAGGCATGAAAGAAGTGCGCCACGCCTCTCGCAAGTGCCATCGCACGCGTCCGCACGGGTAGGCAGCGAAGCGCCGTCGCGCAGCGCATCGAATCAGTTTTTTGCATTTTCATTGGCCATTCCTCCGCGACTTCATCGATCGGTCCGCTCGTCTTTCACGGGGGCTGCTGCGCCCGCCGACGCGGCACCCAGCGCCGTCTCGTCGAACTTGAAACGCAGCCGGATGTATGCGCCCTTGCTCGTGTAGTCGTTGGCCGCCAGGTCGCGGTCTTTCAGGCCCACGAAGTTGTAGCCCGCCGACACCCACAGGTCCTTCATGACCTGGTAGCCGACTTCGATGCCCAAGGTCTTCTGCAGGCCGCCGCCCTTGCCGCGCAACAGGCCGGCCTGCACGCCCAGGTCCCAGCTGTCGTTGAGGTCTTGCGTGTAGCGCGCCTGCAGCAGATGCGCCCAGTAGGTGCTGCGCAGCAGGCCGTCGTCGGCGCGCGACCACTTGGCGGCGTAGCGCCCGTTGATCATGGTGCCGGGGCGCGGGTTGTAGTTGAGGTGGGCCGAGACGATGTCGGCGCTGGTGCGCCCGGGCAGCGCTGCGCTGCCGTTGCCCGCACCGAAGACGCTGGCGCCGTCGAGTGCGCCGGTCGAACTGCCGGTACCGGTGACGCGCTCGGAACGGCGCTCGTAGCGCATGAGCGCGTTCCAGGTGTCGGTGTCGACCGGGCGGTAGGCCAGGCCGATCTGGTGGCGCGCCAGATGGTGCGCGTTGCCGGCGTTGGCGCCCTGCCCTTCGCTGGCGCTCATCACACTGCGCGCCAGCAGGCTCCATGACGCATCGATCTTGAAGCCGAAGCCCGCGCTGAACAGGCGCGTGTCTGCGTCGTCGCCGTGGCGGCCTTCGAGGATGCCGCTGGCCTTGATGCGCGCGTCGGTGTATTCCACGCCGCCGGTGATGGCGGTGGAGTCGCCCGTCAGGCCGCTGGCGTGGCCGGTGCCGTTGTTGCCGCTGTTGCGCAGCCCGCCGATCTGGCGCGTGTGCTCGACGCCGCCGGTCAGGCGCCAGTGGTCGTCGACCCGGAAGGTGTTGCGCACGCCCGTGGCGGCCTGTGCCGCGCGCCCGTCGAGGCTGTCGGCCAGGCGGTACTCGCTGTACACGCGCCCGCCCTCCATGTAGGCGCTCTCGATGCCGAGGATGCCCACGTTGTTCGACTGCCCCGCGTTCAGCTCGTACGGCCCGTAGAGGCTGGAGACCAGTTCGTAGCGGCCGTACAGGCGCGTCTTGTCGGTGACGGCGTAGTTGCCGCCCACGGCGAGCACGTGGCGATCGGACTTGCGGATGTCCTGCTCGCCTTCGACGAACACATGGGCCTGCGGCAGGCCCGGCACCTGCGCCGACAGGCGGGCGCGCACGGTGGTCAGGTCGTCGTCGTTGGCGTTGGCCTGGGTGCCGGCGTTGGCCGCCGCACCGAGCGCGGTGACGTTGTTGGCGGCCACGCCGCTGCCCAGGTTGCTGCTGTAGGTGGAGATCTGGCCGTAGTCGAAGCCCGAGCCGCTGCCCAGGCCCACGCCGTTGTGCCCGTGGCGCAGGCCGAACTCGCCCACCAGCTGCTCGCCGAACTTTCGCTGCACGCTGGCGGTGATGCCGCGGCGGGTACCTTCGCGCAGGGCGTCCTGGCCGTAGAGCAGTTCACCGCGCAGCGCGGTGGCGGCGTCGAGCCGGTACTCGGCGCGCGCCGAGGCTTCGGTGCGCCCGGCCGAGAAGCTCGCGCCGGGGTTGTCGAAGCCGGTGCTGGTCTTGCTCGCGAGCGCGGCCACGGCCAGGTCTTCGCCCTGGTGGCGCAACTCGACGCGGGCGCCGCTGCCCTTGCCGTTGCGGTCGGAATCGGTCTGCACCCATTCGCCGGCGACGGTGGTGTGCTCACCCAGGCGCACCAGGGCGGTGACGGCGCCGAGCTTGCGGCGGTTCTCGGGGTTCTCGTCGATGGCCGCGACGACGCCGACCTGCAGGTTCTTGGCCACCTTGAGCTGCACGTCGGCACCGGCCACGGTGAACTTGGGGCCGCCCGCGTCGACCTCGTAGGTGACGCGGATCGACTGCGGGTTGAGGTTGGGGTCGACCGACGCGATGGCGCGCGTGAACAGCAGGCGGCGCGTGAGCGGCTCGACGGTGTAGTCGACGAAGCGCGTCACGGTCGAGCGCTGCAGCACGAGGTCGGGCTGGTTGCGGTCGCGCACCACGATCTCGACCTGCTCGCTGTTCTCGACGAACTCGCCGCCCCGGGCGCCCAGGTAGTACGGGCCCGAGGTGCCGACCGCGCGGAACTCCTCCACCTGCTGGGTCTGCGCGGTGCGCGAGGCGTAGGTGGTGGTGCGCACCTCGCCGTCGTCGTAGACGTGCTTGAGGCCGGTGAGCGAACGGCTGACCTGGCTCAGGCTGCGCACCTCGGTGCTGCTGGCGGTGCTGAAGTCGCCGTACAGCAGGTAGGAGCGGTTCTTGTCGATGCGCACGTAGAGCTTCTGCGTGCTCTGGGCGTCAAAACCCTTCGCGGACGAGTCGCCGTACACGGGGTAGAACTCGTCGGGGCGGATGTCGCGGAACAGGCGGTCCTTGCGCGTCTTGTCGGAATCGTAGGCGGCGGTGAGCAGGTACTCGCCCTTGACCGCGCCCTTGAAGAAGAAGGCAGCGCGCGCGGCCGCGCGGCGCTTGTCGTTGCCCTCGTCGGCCAGGCCGGACAGCTCGGCCTCGAAGGCCGCGCCCGCGGGCATCGCGCCCAGCGGCACCTGGCCGCGCTTGGTGAAGTCGAGCACGCCTTCGACGATGCCCACGCCGATCATCGGGCGCAGCTCGGGCAGCAGCGCCAGGCGCGCCTCGGCCGTGAAGCTCGCGGCCGTCACGCGCAGGCGTGCGTCGCCGGGTTCACCGGGCGGCAGCAGGCGGAAATCGGCCACGCCACCGTCCATGAAGACCTGGGTGCCGGGCTCGGCGGGGTTCAGGTCTTCGTCGAGCCAGCGGCCGCGGTCGGTCTCGAGCGTGAGCTGCGTGCGCGCGGTCACGGGCACGCCGGCCGCGTCGGTCAGGCGCACCTTCACGACGACAGGCGTGCGCAGGTCGGCCTGCGCCGAGGCGGGCACGTCGATGTGGATGGCGCCGAGCTTGTCGGGCGCGGTGACGCTGATCTGCTGCGCCGCGCCGCGCACGTTGCCGAACGGATCGACGGCTTCGAGCACGAGGCGGTTGACGCCGGGCCGCAGCACGATGCCGATGTATTCCCAGGCGCCGATCCGGCGGCTGGCCTGCTCGGTCTTCTTGCCGACGCGGCGCTCCTCGACGCCCTGGCCGTTGACGCTCAGGCGCAGCGCCAGGCCAGCCTCGCCCTTGACGCGCACGTTGAGCGAGGTCGAGGGCAAGGTGTCGCCGTCGCGCAGGTTGATGAAGCCGAGGGCGTTGCTTTCGATGCGAGGCAGCAAGGCTTCGAGGTCGATGGGGCTGGGGACGGCTTGCGGCGGCGCTACAGCAGCGGTCGGCTGCGCCATGCCGCGGGACACGCGCATGCCGGAGAAAAGGCTGCCCACGGGGGATGCGCCATCCGCCGCGGCGCCACCGGTCGCCGCGCCGAGCGTGCTGCCCTGGCTGCCCGACGCGCCGCCGATGAAGCTGCTGGGCGACGCCGGTGCGGTGGGCATTGCGATCAGCGGCGCCGAGTTGGCCTGCGTGTTGCTGGTGCCAGTGCTGCCGCCCGCGCGCACCTCGCCGCTGGCAGGCAGCGCGCGCCGGTCACCCACGGGGACGATCCGGCCTTCGGGGTCCAGGCGCATGCGCACCTGGGCTTCGGCCTCGGTGTCGGGCACGGCGGCGATGGCCTCGCGCCGCGCGATGACGTCGCTCATCACCGCCGGTGCGTCGCAGTTGGCGACGACGAAGTTGGCCTTGTGGAATTCGCCCTTCTTGAGATCGACGAAGCGGCTGTCGGGGCGCCCGGCATTGCGGTTGTCGAGCGCTTCGAGCTTGGCGCCCAGCGGCAGCGTGGTCTGGTCCAGGCGCAGCACGTGGGTCACGGGCTTGAGGCCGTACAGGCTCCACTTGCCTTCGACGTCGGTGATGACGTGCGTGCCGTCTTCCATGTACAGGCGCACGCCGGGCACGCCGATTTCGTCGACGCCCTGCTGGCGGCCGTCGCGGCGGCAGTCCATGTAGACCTTGCCGAAGAGGAAGGCATCGTCGGAAAACACGCCGCCGGTCACGCGCACAGTCCATTGGGCGAGGTTCGACTGCATCGGGCCGGAACTGGCGCGGGCACGGTTGACGGCGTCGCCGTTCGTCGGTGCGCCGACACCGACGCGCACGCGGTAGCGCACCGTTGCGGACTGGTCGATGCCGAGCGCGAGGCCGGGATGGTTGAAGACCAGCCGCGGACCGGCCCCGCCCACGGGATCGGCCGTGGCCGCACCGTTTAGCCGCGCACTACCGGCCACGTAGGCGAAGCCCGGCGGCAACTGGTCGGAGAGACTGAGGCCGGTGACGGGAAAGCCGGTCTTGTTGGTGACGACCAGCGCGTAGTCGAGGAAATCGCCGAACTCGACCTGGCGCTTGCTGCCTTCCTTGCGCAGCACGAGGCCGAGCACGTTGCCCGGGTCGAGCGGGATGTGGTTGTGCAGCACGTCGCAGGCTGCGCCCGAGGACTCGAACCCGGCCTTGAGCGAGAAGTGATGGGTGGTGGGCTCCGCACCCTGCGGCGACGCAGCGTTCGGGACGATGGCGCCGCAGCGGTCGAAGGTACCGGGCGTGGCGGGGATGAGCTGCGAAGGCGCCGCGTAGGCACTGCCCGCGGGCGGCGCCACGCCCAGCGCATAGGTGCAGCTGCCGGTGACCGGCGGCGACAGGAAATAGAACTGGTAGCCGCCGTCGGCGCCGGTGGTCATCGACAGGCTGCCGTCGGCGTTGGCGCGGTAGACGCCGCTGTCGCCGCCGAACACCTCGGCCAGGGCCATCGGCCGGGCAGCGCCGTCGCTGCACGACTGGCGGGTGAAGGTGACGACGGCGCCGGCCACCGGTTGGCGGGTGACGGCGTTGTAGACCACGCCCTGCGGGTCGGCCAGCATGGAGGACGCGCTGCTGGCGCTCGCGGTGACGAGCGCAGCCGACGACGCAGGGGCGGTGTTCTGCTCGAACGCGGCGGCCCAGGCCTTGTTGGTGAACGGCACGCGGGTGCCGTTGCTGGAAGGCTTGCGGGTGACGCGCACGGTGAATTCGATGTCTTCGCTCTGGCCGGGTGCCAGGGCGCGGCTGCCGTCGGTGAGGCCAAGTGCGGCCTGCATCGGCAGCTTGAAGGGATCGGCGCTGGCGGCAGCCTCGCGGTCGCAGGCGGCGCGGCCGGTGAAGCCGGATGCGATCTGCAGCACGCCGTGGCGCACCTTGGGCGCGCCGACGAGTTCCCAGGCGGCGACGAGGCCGTCGGGCTTGTCCATGTCGAAGGTGCAATCGAGGTTGTCGATCACGCGCACGTTCGGGGCCGGGGCTGCACCGGTGTTGTCGACCTTGAAGCGGTAGTCGAGTTCGTAGACGCCCTCTGCCACGCGGCGCGGCTGCGAGACGCTCTTCACGAGCGAGAGCACGGGCTGCTGCAGCTGCACCGGCGTGGGCGAGGTGTCGTTGCCGGGGTTGCCGTCGCCGTCGGCGTCGGGGTTGCTGCCGTTGACGGAGTCGTCGAAGACGGTGGGCGGGCCGCCGGCGGCGAGCGCGGCCTGTGCGCGCACGGTGTTGAGCAGCGTGCCCGCGCGACCCGACACGTGAAAGCGCACGTCGAAACGCACCGTGAACTGGCCGCCCACGGGCAGCACCGCACCGGGTGCGAGCAGGTCCTGCGCGGAGGCCGTGCCGTTGAATGCGGCGTTGACGGCCGCCACCGTGCCGGCCACGCCGTTGCCCGGACCGCCGACGATGGCCAGGGTTCCGGGCACCACGGTGTACTGGCGCGCGCCCGGCACCGCGGCGGTCGTGCGGGTGCCGAACTGCGCGGCGCCCTGCCCTTCGAGCACGTCGGCCAGCTGCACGCCGTGCAGCACGGTCGTGCCGTAGTTGCGCACGTGGACGTCGAAGGTGACGGTGGCCGTGCCGTCGGGTTGGCCGTCCGCGCCGCGGTGCATGCGCGGCGTGGAGGCGGCCTTGGCGACGCCGATGCGGCCCTGGCCTTGCGGCTGCGCCATCGCGATCACCACCGTGTTCGACGGCGACGCGGCGGGCGCGACGCCGTCGTTGTACTGGCTGTGCGCGGTGTTGCGGATATCGCCGGTGTGATCGGCCTTGACCTGCACCGCGAACTGCATGGCGATGGAAGCATTGCGCGCGAGCGCAGTGGGCACGCCGATGGCCACTTCGATCGCCGCGCCGTCTTCGGCGGTGCGATAGCTGAAGTCGGCGTCGCCGGGCATGCGGAACAGGCGCACCGCGCCGGCCGCCGTGCTCTGCACGGCTGCCAGGCAGGTAGCGCGTGCCGGTGGGCACGAGGTCGCGCAGCAGCAGCAGGCTGCGCGGGCTGCCGTTGACCAGCACCTGCGTGCCGGTGGGCGCGGCCGCGCCGCCGGGCTGCGCGTCGCGCGCGCCGGTGTTGGTGCCCGAGATGCTGAAGTCGATGCGCGTGCTGCCGGGCACGACGGCTCCCGCATGGCTGGCCGACTTGACCAGCGCGAGCACGGCGACGCTGCCCACGTCCACCGTGTCGCGATTGCTCGCGCTCGCGCCCTGCAGGGCGGTGATCGCGCTCAGCACCACGCAGGCGCTGCCGCTGGCCGCGGCGGGAATGGTGCCCTGCACCAGCAGTTCGGCCGTCTGGCCGGGCTCCAGCGCGAGCGTGCCGGCGGCACCGGGCAGCAGCACCAGATCGGAGGCGTCGACGACGCCGTTGTGGTTGGCGTCGCGCGCCACGCGCAACGCCGACAGGTCGAGCCCGTCGGCCGGGCACCCCGCGCCGTCGTTGACGAGCCCCAGGGTGTAGCGCGAAGCCACGTTGCCGGTGTTGGTGAGCAAGTGGCTCAGCGTGACGACGGTCCCGGGCGGGCGGTTCACGCGCTGGTCCTGCGTGAGCGAAAGCGCCTCCACGGGCAGCACGCTGGCGGTCACGGCATTGGAGATGGCCGTCTCGCTGCGGTCGAGGCCGGCAGGGACGTAGGTGCCCGTCGCGATGCTGCGGATCACGACGCCGCCGGGCGCGGGCGCCGCCTGCGCGACCGGTGCGAACAGCATGGCGAGCGCCAATGCGATGGCCAGTGCGAGGCTGAAGGCCGCCATCGCGCTGCGCGCGAGCGCCCCGCAGCCCCACCACCGAGGCAAGCCGGCACGCGAAGAAGAAAGAAGAAATGGCACGCGGTGAACCTTCCCTCGCACCTCCCGCTGCGGGAGACACGTCAAACAGTCGAAGAACTCTTTCCTCTGCCGCCTCGAGGGCCGGCAAGGCACGGCTTGCATGCAGCGATGTGCACGAAAGCGGCAGGGGAAACAGGCGAGGCGCCGGGGCGAACCCGGGCCTCGCGGGAAACAGCCGACGGCCCTTGCGGGACCTTCGGCGGCGCCGATGTCAGATCAGGGGTTGATCTGCACGGCGAAGGTCAGCGTGACCTTTCCACCCGGGGCCACGGTGTTGGCCGTACTGCCGCAGCTCACCGCGGTGGCGGTCGATGCAAAGGCCGGCGGCGTCGTACCGCCAATGCCCGGGGCTTCACATTGCAATGCAGGCTGCTTCGCGCTCAGGACGGTGTACGCCGGCAGTGCGTCGTTGATGGCGATGTTGGTCACCGGCACGACGCCTTCGTTGGTGGCAACGACCTGGTAGACGATGCACTGGCCCGGCTTCAGCTGCAGCGACGTTGCCGCAAACCCCGGGACATCAGCCACGCCGTCGCAGTTCGCGTCGGGCGCCTGCGTCTTGAGGACGCGGATCTGGCCGGTGATCACGGCCGTGATGTCGGTGGCCGAGGGCGTACCGCAGTTGGGGGCCGGATCGGTGAAGGTGGCCGTCACCGTCGTAGTGTTGCTGACACCCGCACTCACGCCACCCGGCGCGAACACGCGCACCAGCAGCTTCTGCTCTGCACGGGCCGGCAGGCTTGCCAGCGGACCATTCACCGGCGTGTCGCCAGCATCGATCTGTCCGTCGCCGTTGACGTCGAGGTAGACCGCGGTGGTCCAGCCTTGCGCCTCATCTGCCGCAGGCACCTTGGCTGTCAGCGTGTACGCGCCGCAGCTCTGGGCGCCGATGTTGGTCAGCGTGTGGGCATACACCACGGTGCCGCCGGGTGCGACCTGGCCGTTGTTGTTCGGCGTGAGCGAGGCGCCCAGCTGAAGGGCCGTCGAGGTCACCGTCACGGCGTCGGTCTTGACGTCGGAAGCGATGCCGCCGGTCGAGGCCACCGCAGTGGATTGCACCTTGAAGTAGATCTTCACTGCTGTGACGGCAGCTTGCGAGGAAGGCGGCGTGACGCACGCTTCGACCGCCTGCTGCCCCCCGGCGATGACCGCGAGGTTCGAGATGGCCGGCGATGCACAGGTGCCGCCAAACGCCACGAACTTGACCGTCCAGCCTGCCGGCAGCGCGCCCGGGAAACCGGTCGTCTGGCTGGCGGCAAGGTTGTAGGTCGCGTCGATCACGTCATGGTTCTTCACCCACAGCGTGAAGACCGTGCCGGTGCCGGCACCCGTGTCGTGAACCTGCGTCGGCAACGGGCTGGGGCCCGCCCCGAGGTCACCGTTGGCGACGCCGCCGGTGCCTGTACCAAGCTTCGTGTTGGTCAGGTCGACCAGGGTCTCGATCACGCGCTCGAGGCGGTCTTCGGTCGCATCGATCTTCGTGTTGTCGTTCACGGAGCGACCGAGCACGGTGGCCACGTAGGCGCCGCCCACCGTGCCCGGTGGCAGTTGCACCTGCGTCACGATGTTGAGGCTCACGCCGGCCGGAATCGGGCCTGTGTCGGGAACGCCGTCGCCGTTCGTGTCCAGCAGCGGTGCGCCGCTGTCGGCCGCGAAGAACTGGAAGCTCGTGCCGGCCGGGAAGGTGCTGGCGGAGATCGACAGGTTCACGGCATCCGAGGCGCCGCCCGTGTTGAACACGGTTTGCGGGAAACGGACACTGCCGCCCGTGACAGCCAACGTCTTCGTGGTCAGGTCCTGGCCGGCGGGGTTCGGCGTGCCGGGTGTCGCGTCGAGTGCCGTTGCAGCCGTGGACGGGTTGGAACCCACCACGATGCCGAAACGCGCCAGGACGGTGTAGGCCGCCGGATTGGTGGTCGAGCCGACGGTGCCAATGGCCACCGCGGTGATCGCCGGAGGGGCATTGGCATCCGCGTTCGCGGGGTTGTAGCGGGCCACGTTGGTGGTGGTGGACGTGCCGACCGCCGCGGTACTGTTCACCAGCACCACGAAGCTCAGCGTCTGCGTCACGTTCGGACTCAGCGAAGCCACCACGGCATTCAGCGTGTTGCCGGTCACCTGGAAGTCGATGCCCGACGGATCGCCGGCCGCACCGTCACCCAGCGCCGTGCCCGACGCACCGCTCCACACGGCCGAACCGGTGACGTAGGTCAACCCTGCAGGCAGCACGTCGGACAGCGCGAACTTGCCCGGCGCGCCGCCCGTGTTGTTGAACGTGAGGGTGTAGACCGAGTACTGGCAGTTCGCGTTCGATGCGAGACCGGCTGTCCAGCTCGTGGCGGTACAGGCAGCGGAAGAGCGCGGCCCGCTGGCCGACGGGGCCGGCCATGCGCCGCCGCCAGGTGCGGCGACCAATGGAACACCGATCGCCTTGGTGACATTAAACACCGCATCGGTGGCCAGCTTGACCTCGTCCTTGTCGGCCGCCGAGGTGTTCGGCGCGGTGTACAGCGCCGGGGTGCCCGGGGTGGCGGTGATGGTTGCCGCATCGAAATTGCCGGTGCCGCTGGCCGAGCCCGGGATCGTGTAGGCCACGACGAAGCGGAATGCGCCGTTGTTGCCGGGCACGCTCTGCGCCGGGGTCACCGTGCAGACGTTCGCATCGGTCGCCGAACAGAGCGCCGTCGTGCTGTCGGGCAGCCCGTTGCCGTCGGCATCGGCAAAGACCTCGACGCGCGAGAACTTGCCCGCGTCGGCCTTGACCGTGAGGGCGAAGGTGTCGACGCCATTGCCGGTGTTGGTCAGCACGTGAGGCGCATAGACCGTGGCGCCGGCCGCGCCGGACTTGGTGTTGACGATGGTCGTCGTGACCTGGTTGACGCTGTCGAGCGTGAACGAGCCCACCTGGAGAACGGTGGTCTGCACCAGGTTGGAGGTCGCGACCTGGGTCGTCCCGGCGGCGTCCGAATAGCTGGCGGACGCCTGGTTGCCGATGACGGTGTTGGCGGGCGGCGACGCGGCAAATGCAGCCGGGCTTCCGAAAAGGAAGCCCAGCGTCAACGCTGCGGCGCCTGCCCAGGGCGCGCACGGCTTGCAGCCGCTGGCGCGTTGGGTTGGCTGGGTGGGAATCACGTAGTTTTCTCCTCTGTTGTCGATGAACGGGAACACGAAAGAACCTGGCCGGTACGTTTCGATGGGCGAACGCGTACCTGCCGACTGGCACTCAGAAACAAGAGATCCATGGAAAAGGCGGGCGCCCTCGCCTCGCGCAGCGCGCGAGGGCCGGCGCGGCCTTTACTTGCCGCGCGGGGGCGGCGTGGCGGGCGTGGGAGGCACAGCCGTTGGCGGCGCGCCGGTTTCGACCTTGGCGCGCGCGCTCACGGCGAGGCTGCCGTTTGCGGGCAACTGGCCCAGGCTCCAGCGCAGCATGCGGTACTCGCTGTAGGGAACGGGTTCGGTCTTGCCGCCGGGCAGTTTGCGAACGAGCGGCTCGGGCTCGAAGACGGCGGTCTTGGTGGCGGCTTTCACGAGGCTGGCACCTGGCTTGGCGCTGCGCGGCAGGTATTCCAGCCCCTCGGGGATCGGCAGATCGGCCACGAGGCCCTTGACCGGTTTGCCCGTGTTGTTGGTGTAGGTGGCCTTGTATTCGATGACGTCACCCGGCTTGATGGTGGCCGCGTCCTGGAACTGTTCATTGCCGTCGGGCCCCTTGACCACCTTCGACTGGGCGAGGACGACGGTCACGGCCTGGGTCGCGGCAGGTGCGCGCGGCGCCTCCAGCGAAGCAGTGGGTTGCGCGAACGCGACGGTCGCGGCGCCTGCGGCAAGCAGGACCAGGCCTGCGCGGATCAGCGGGTGGACCGCCCCTGCGCGGCCTCGCGACGACGACAAGAACAAGTCCCATGTGGATGCTGTCATTCAAACCCCAATTAACAATATTTGAAATTCACGCGCAAAATTTGCAATCAACTTCTTATTGCAAACAAATGACCAGCATTGCTTGCAATTAAAGGCAATCGGCCACTTGGATTTTTGCGTACTGAATTCTTATGTCTCGGGGCTTTTATGGCAATCAAACAAAAGAACAGAGGATGCGCAAATGAGACATATTGAACAAACAAAATGCATCCACCATTTCTTTCGACCTGAAGCCCCCTCAATTGAAGCCTTCAAGCTTCTGGGAGAGTCAAAACAATTGAGATTGAATGACAACAATAGCAACCCAAGGCGAAATCCCTATTCATGAAATAATATTTTCAATGAATTCAAACTCATAGAATTAATTTGAAACTACTCATTCGATGCGGCACAAGAAATTATTCATCGATGAATTTCGGAGAAATCCCAGCGCCCAAGAAAATATCTAACTCACAGAAAATCTCGTAAAGATGAGTGCTTGCCCACCCGTTTTCCATCACTCATTCACGTCATCTCGAATCACAGGCTCTTGATTTCAATTCAGGCGTTCTACTGATTGAACCCAGAGATTCCACGGCAATTCCTCGCTGCACCCGTAGGGCCATAATTGGCCAATCTGGCCAGAATCCCCTACACTCGCGCCCCATGGCTCTCCTCTCGCCCCGTCGATACCCTGCGCGCGCAGCCCTGCCCATGGCAGCGGCCGGTCGTCGTGTGGGCGCCGTCGTCGCGGCGGCCACGTCGGTCCTCCGACGCACGTCCGCACATTCCTGAGCCCGGCGGTCCGCTACCTTCTTCTTGATGCGCACACCTTGACCGCCGGGCACCACACCGCGCGGTAGCGACCCTGTCTGTTGGAACGGCGGGTTGCGTTCATCTGGAGTGCTTCATGCTTTCAACCGTTCACGGGGAGCGCACGCTCACCGAACTCGATTACGTCCGTCTCAGCAAATTCGCGGACACGCCTCTTCCTCCGGCCCTGGTCGATCTGCTCGACACGGCCGACATCCTTCCGTCACGGGAAATGCCCTCGGACATCGTGACGATGTACACCCAGGTGGAAATCGAAGACCTGCCCGCCGGACAGCGGCAGAAGATCGTGATCTGCTATCCCGCCGACGCGAACCCGACCACGGGCTTCATCTCGGTGTTCTCGCCCGTCGGCGTCGGCCTGCTGGGCCAGAAGACCGGCGCGGTCGCGCGCTGGAAGACGCCGGGCGGTGGCGAACACAGCGCGCGCGTGATCGCCGTGCTGTTCCAGCCGGAAGCCAGCGGCGACTACACGACCTGAAAGTGCGTCGGTTCAGGCCGGAGGCCGGCGCCCCACCGGCCGGTCAGTGCTGCAGCACGCCGGCGACGCCGGGGCCCCTGCTCTTCGCACTGTCGATGGTCGCGCTGACGGAACTCGTGTTGACCGCCAGCGCCACCAGCACCGCCCCCACGAACGACGGATCGGCGCTGCCGCTGTAGCCCGACGCCCCGGCAATGGCAAGGGCCTGCGCCACCTGTTGCGTCGTCAGTTCGACGGCGGCTTCTCCCACGATATTCCTCTTCTTTGTGGCCATCTGAAAACTCCTGCGAATGGAGTTCGGACTGTAACCAAGCCCCAACAAGCGCCACAAATGTTCCTGACCGTGTGACTTTCGACACTGGCCCGCGCATCGGGCGGCCCGTATCGTCGCGCGGGCGCGGCCCCCGCCGGTGGGGCGGACGCCACATTGTTTTCATTTGATGGACAGGGACATGCCTTTTTCCAAACTCTCTCTCGCCAGCGCACTCGCGGGCCTGCTCGCACTTTCCGGTTGCCAGACCATGGACATGCAGATGGGCGCTCCGGCGGCCAAGACCACGGCCACGGGCAGCGCCGCCGGCGGCGCCACCTCGGGCGAGAGCAGCCAGCTCGAGCGCTGCGACTCGCCGCTCGGCACCGTCTCGCTGATCGAGAACGTCAATGCCGGCTGGTACACCATCCTCACCGGTGAATACCGCCTGCCGCCCACGGCCAACCTGCTGCGCCTGCTGGTGCAGCAGTCGAACTGCTTCGTGGTGGTGGAGCGCGGCGCGGCCGGCATGAACGCCATGACGCGCGAACGCGCGCTGATGCAATCGGGCGAGATGCGCGGCGGCAGCAACTTCGGCCGCGGCCAGATGGTGGCTTCCGACTACGGTCTGTCGCCCGAGATCGTGTTCAGCAACAACGACGCCGGCGGCATCGGCGGCGCACTCGGCGGCCTCGTGGGCGGCGGCCGTGGCCGCGCCATCGCGGCCGTGGGCGCCAGCCTGCAGACCAAGGAAGCCAGCGCGCTGCTGACGCTCATCGACAACCGCTCGGGCGTGCAGGTGGCTGCCGCCGAAGGCAGCGCCTCCAAGACCGACTTCGCGGGCTTCGGCGGCCTCGGTGGCCGCGGCGGTGCCGGCGGCATCGGCGGCTACACCAACACCGCGCAGGGCAAGGTGATCGCGGCGGCCTTCATGGACGCCTTCAACCAGATGGTCCGTTCGCTGCGCAACTACAAGGCGCAGACGGTGCGCGGCCAGGGCCTGGGCGGCGGTGGCCGGCTGGGCGTGGACGGCGGCGCCGCCCCGTCGCAGACCTCGGCGCCGGGCGCCGCCCGCCCGCGCCGCAAGTAAGCGCGACCGTCCATCGTCTTCGAAGTGACCCGGTCCGGATATCGACCGGGTTCACAATTCACCCTCTGGAGGTGAAACACGATGGATGGTTTGGAAGAGTCGGCGGAAGCAGCCAAGGGCAAACTCGTTTATCCCTTTACGGAGCTTCCGCCACGCGGCAAGTCGATCGAGGTCGCCGGCGGGGTCCACTGGATCCGCATGCCGCTGCCCTATTCGCTCGACCACATCAACCTGTGGGCGCTGGACGACGGCGACGGCTGGGCCGTGGTCGACACCGGCGTGCGCACCGAGGAAACGGTGGCGGTCTGGCGCGAGCTGTTCGCCAATTCGCCGGACACGCGCGGCCTCACCCGCGTCTTCGTGACGCACATGCACCCCGACCACGTCGGCATGGCCGGCTGGCTCACGCGCAAGTTCGGCGTGCGGCTGTGGATGACCCGCTCCGAATACCTCATGTGCCGCGTGATGGTGTCCGACACCGGCCGCGAAGCGCCCGACGACGCCATCGCCTTCTACCGGCGCGCCGGCTGGGGCGAGGCGGCCATCGAAACCTACCGCACGCGCTTCGGCAACTTCGGCAAGCACATCCATCCGCTGCCCGACAGCTTCCGGCGCCTGCGCGACGGCGAGGTGCTGCGCATCGGCGCGCACGACTGGCGCGTCGTCACCGGCAACGGCCATTCGCCCGAGCACGCGTGCCTGTACTGCCCCGACCTGAAGGTGCTGATCTCGGGCGACCAGATCCTTCCCCGCATCTCGTCCAACGTGTCGGTCTCGCCCGTCGAACCCGACGCCGACCCGATGGCCGACTGGCTCGCGTCGCTCGCCAAGCTCAAGCGCGAAGTGCCCGACGACGTGCTGGTGCTGCCGTCGCATAACGAGTGCTTCCGCGGCCTGCATGCGCGCATCGACCGGCTGCAGCACGGGCAGGAGCGCTCGCTCGACCGCTTGCGCAATGCATTGAAAACGCCGAAGCGCGCGGTCGATGTGTTCACGAGCCTGTTCGCGCGAAGCATCGCCGAATCCGACGTGCCGTTGCTGGGCATGGCCACCGGTGAAAGCCTCGCCTGCCTCAACTACCTGCGGCATCGCGGCGAGATCGCGTGCGACATCGCCGACGACGGCGTGGCCTGGTACCGACTGACGTCCGCCGCCTGAGCGCCGGTCAGACCTCGAGCACGACCTTGCCGATGTGCCCGGCGCGCTCGAGGTAGCGATGGGCCTGCACCACGTCGTCGAGCGCGAAGCTCCGGTCGATGCGCACATGCAGCGTGCCATCGGCAAGGCCCGCATCGATGAAAGCCAGCGCACGGCCCAATGCACCTTCGTCGCGCGGCAAACCCATGGTGGCAGCACCCGTGTGCTCCAGCACCTTGTAGACGTGGAAGCGCCAGCTCTTGCGGAACTGCGCAATCACCGGAAACCTGAATTCGGCGCCACCCGACAAGCCATACAGCACATACCAGCCGCCATGCGCGACCACGTCGCCGAGCCGCTCGACCTGCGCGCCGCCCACGCCGTCGTACACCAGGTCGACACCGCGGCCCTCGGTGAGCGCCAGCACGCGCTCGACCACGTCGTCTTCGTCCGTCACGACCACATGCGTCGCGCCCGCTTCTCGCAGCGCGTCGCGCTTGGCGGCCGTGCGCGTGACCGCGATGGCGACGATGCCCGCCACGCGCGCCATCTGCAGCGCCGCGATGCCGGTGCCCGATGACGCCCCGGTGACGAGCATCACCTGACCGCGCTGCAGCCGCGCCATCTCGAACATCGGGAAGTAGCCCGTGAGATACGCCATGTAGGCGCCCGCAGCCTGCGCGGCCGACAGGTTGGCGGGATACCGCACCACGTGCGCGGCCGGAAAGAGGATGCGGTCGCCGTAGGTCGGATACAGCCCCTGGCTCGCCCCCGGCAGCACCGCGACCCGGTCGCCCACGCGCAGCCCTTCGACGCCCTCGCCCACGGCCTCGATGACGCCGGCGGCTTCGTTGCCCAGCCCCGCCGGCAACGTCGCGTCTTCGATGTACAGGTTCTCGCGCCACAACGCGTCGGCCCGGTTCAGGCCGATGGCCTGCACCGCGATGCGCACTTCGCCAACGCCCGGCGCCGGCACTGCGACCTCTTCGACCCTCAGCACCTCGGCACCGCCGAATGCGTGGAAGCGAACCATCCTGCTCATGACAACTCTCCTTCTTTCTTGAATGACCGATGGCTTCAATCTAGAGGCCGCGGCGTCATCAAGGAAATCGATTCGCGGGATAGTCGCTATGCGCACCATCGATAACGCCAGGACCCCGATGAAACCCATCGAACTCAACCGCATCGACCTGAACCTGCTCACCGTGCTGGCCGCGCTCATGCGCGAGCGCCACGTCAGCCGCGCTGCCGAGCGGCTGAACCTCGGCCAGCCCGCGGTGAGCCATGCGCTCGCGCGACTGCGCGATCTCACGGGCGATCCGCTGCTGGTGCGCCAGGGCCGCGTGATGGAGCCCACCGCACGGGCGCTCGCCCTGATGCAGGGCCTGGGCCCCGCGCTCGCGCAGATCGAGGCCACGTTCCGCGCGCAGGCCGACTTCGAACCGGCGCGCGCCGCACCGGTGTTCCGCATCGGCCTGACCGACGACCTGCAGATCGCGATGCTGCCCCGCCTGCTGCGCGCCCTGAGCACCGAAGTGCCCGGCGCCAAACTGGTGACGCTCACCGTCTGCTACCGCAACGCCATGCGCTACCTTGACCAGGGCCGTGTCAGCGCAGTGATGTCGTTCCTGAAAGACCTGCCCGCCGATGCGAAGGTGCGCAAGGTCCGCACCGCGCGTTTTGCCGTGCTCCGCGCCGACACGGCGTCCGGCAGGCTGTCGCTCGACGACTACTGCCGCCGGCACCACCTGCTCGTGACCTATGCCGGCGACCTGTGCGGCACCGTCGACGAAACGCTGGGCGAACTCGGACGCCAGCGCGACGTGCTCTTCTCGGTGCCGCAGTTCGGCAGCCTGCCCGCCGTGCTCGCCGGCACCGACCTGCTGGCCACGGTGCCCGAGCACGTGGCGCGGGCGCTGTCGGCGCAAAGCGGCCTGCGCTGCGAGCCCCTGCCCTTCGACAGCCCGAGCTACCCGCTGCGGATGGCCTGGCGCGCAGTGACCGACAAGGACCCGGCGCAGGCGTGGCTGCGCAAGGCCATGCTGCGGGCCGTCAACGATTAGGATGCAGATCCACTTCCCTGGAGGACCCCGCATGCCGAGCACCGAGACCCACTTCGAACTGACCGCCAACGACGGCCATCCGGTGGAGGCCCACCGCTGGCAGGGCACCGCGCCGCGCGCCATCGTGCAGTTGGCGCATGGCATGGGCGAGCATTCGCTGCGCTACCGGCCGCTGGCCGACGCGCTCACGCAGGCCGGCTACGCCGTCTACGCGAACGAGCACCGCGGCCACGGCCCCGGCGCCGCCGCGCGCGACGAGCTCGGCGAGTTCGGCCCGCGCGGATTCGCCGGCCTCGTGGAGGACATGGCGCTGCTCAGCCGTCACGCACGCGCCGAGCACCCAGGGCTGCCGCTGATCCTCGTCGGCCACAGCATGGGCTCGTTCGCCACGCAGTACTACCTGGTGCGGCACAGCGAGTTGCTGTCGGGCGCGGTGCTGTCGGGCACCACGGCGCTCGACCTGCTGGGCGGCGCGCTGCAAAGCGGCTTCCGTCTCGAAGACATGAACGCCGCGCTGCCCGACGTGCGCACGCCCTTCGACTGGCTCAGCCGCGATCCGGCGCAGGTCGACGCCTACATCGCCGACCCGCTGTGCGGCTTCACCGTGTCGGCCGAAGGCATGGGCTCCATGTTCGCCAGCCTCGACGAACTCACGCCCGCCGCGATGCAGACGCGCATCCGGCCCGAGCTGCCGCTGTACCTGTTCACCGGCGACCAGGACCCGGTCAGCAACAAGGCCGAGTGGTTCTACCCGCTGGTGCAGCGCTACCGCGACGCCGGCCTGCGCGACGTGTCGTGCCATGTGTTTGGCGGTGCGCGTCACGAGACGCTCAACGAGACCAACCGCGACGAGGTCGTGGCCGTGCTGCTGGCCTGGCTGGCGCGCATCGTGCGATGAAGCTCCTCGCCTTCGACGAGAGCCTGGACCAGCGCCACATCCTGCCCTACGACCCGGCGTACGCCGAGGTGTTCGCGCAGGTGCAGCGCCATGTGCAGGCGCAGTTCGAGGGCGTGGAACTCGTGCACATCGGGAGCACGGCCATCGTCGGTTTGCGCGGCAAGCCGATGGTCGACATCGCGGCGATCACGCTTCATGACGACCTGCGCATGGCTCAGGCGGAATTCGAAGCCCTCGGATTTCACCGTCGCCCCGTGTGGGTCGACACGGACGAGAAGCCCTACGTCTGCGCGTCCGTGCTGCACGATGGGCGCAGGTTCAACCTCAACCTGCACATCTGCCATCGCGGCGACCCGGTGCACGTGGACTCGCTGGCCTTCATGGAAGTGCTCGACCGGCGCCCGGACCTGCGCAGGAAGTACGAAGAAGCCAAGGACCGCGCCCACGGCATCGACCCGGCCAACCCGCAGGTCTACAACCGGGAAAAAGAGGCGGTGATCCGGGAAATACAGGCCCAGGTCGGGCGGGCCTAGAGGCTCGCCAGTATCCCGGTCGACGTGGCCTCGGCCGCCAGCTTCCCATCGGGGTTGTAGAGCGCGGCTTCGAGGAATGCCACGCGCTTCCCGCGCCGGATCACGCGCCCCTCGACCCGGCCTTCGCCGGGGCCGACCTTCTCGTAGAAGCTCACCTTGATCTCCAGGCTGAAGACCGTCTGCGCCTGCTCGGTGTCGTGCATGACCGCATGGGCCATGGCGGCGTCGAGCCAGGCGGTGATGAAGCCGCCCTGGGCGATCGTGCCGTTCGTGTGGCAGTACTCGCGCCGCACGGTGAAGGCGGCCTTCAGCGTCTTGTGCTCGGCGTCCCAGCCGGTCACGTGGAAATTGCCCATCGATTCGGACAGCGCCTGGCCCGAGCGGATGCGGGCTTCGAGTTCGTCGTTCATTGGTTTCGTTCGCAGCAGGTGAAGCAACGGGCATTCTCTGCCGAAAGCGTGGGGCCATCGGTCATCTCAGAGATAGCGCACCTCCGCCGGCACCTCGAACCAGTTGTTGTGGCGACCGTCCATGTAGCGCACCGGCGCCGTGGACAGCTCTTCGAGCGTCGCGTCATCCAGGCAGGAGACGTTCACGCTGACGTAGGCACCGCCGATCTCCGGCACGTTGCCGCGCCCGAAGGACTTGACGCCGCAATGGCGGCAGAACAGGTGCTCGGCGCTGAACGAGCCGAATTGGTAGCTCGACAGGTCTTCTTCGCCCGACAGCAGCGTGAAATCGGCCGGCTTGACGATGGCGCCCCAGCCGCGCGATTTCATGCAGATCGAGCAGTTGCACTTGCCGGTGCCCGCGGCGAGGTCGATGAGCGCCTGGAAGCGCACCTTGCCGCAGTGGCAGCTGCCGTGATAGGTCTTCTTCATGGTCGGTGTCCGTGAAAACGAGTGGAGGAAACCCAAGGCTACGACCCATTGCGGACAGATTCTGTCCTCGATCGCAGGCATGATGCGGCCCATGCTGTCCGCTTCCGCCCGCCTGCTTCGCCTGCTCGCGCTGTTCCAGGCCCAGCGCGCCTGGACCGGTGCCGCCCTGGCCGAGCGCCTGGAGATCACCGAACGCACGCTGCGCCGCGACGTCGACCGGCTGCGCAGCCTCGGCTACACGGTCGACTCCACCTCGGGCGTGGCCGGCGGCTACCGGCTGGGCGCGGGCAGTGCCCTGCCGCCACTGCTGCTGGAAGACGAAGAAGCCATTGCGGTGGCGCTGGCGCTCGGCCATGCCGGCACGGGCGAAGGCGACATCGGCAACGCGTCGATGCGCGCCCTCGCCAAGCTCGACCAGCTGATGCCGCCGCGCCTGCAGCGCCGCCTGGGCAGCGTGCGCGCCTCGGTGGTGCCGGTGATGCGCAGCAAGTCGGGCGTGCGCGTGAAGGCGGTGTCGATGTTCGCCGAGGCCTGCACCGAGCGGCGCGAGCTGCGCTTCGGCTACCAGGACCACCACCAGACGGCCACGGCGCGCACGGTGGAGCCGCACCGCGTGGTGCAGACCGGCCAGCGCTGGTACCTGCTGGCCTGGGACACGGCGCGCCAGGACTGGCGCACCTTCCGCCTCGACCGCATCGTCGACGCCGAACCGACGGGCGCGCGCTTCACCGCGCGCCGCCTGCCGCTGGGCGACGTCGAGGCCTACATGGAACACGCGCTCAAGGTCTCGCCCTACCTGCACCACGCGCGCGTGATCGTGCATGCCCCGCTCGCGGCGCTGGAACCGCACCTGGGCTGGGTGGGCGGCGTGCCCGAGGCCCTCGATGCGGGCCGCACGCGCGTCGTGACAGGCGCCAGCTCGCTCGATGCGCTGGCCGTGTGGCTGGGCTGCCTGGGCCACGACATCGAGATCGAATCGCCTCCCGAACTGGTGCAGCACGTGGCGCGCGTCGCGACACGGCTGGACACCATCGCGCGCCGGCAGGGTACCTCCATCCCCCGTCTATAGGATGGGCTCGCCCGATACCGGTCGATAGGCTTGCGGCACCTGCAACCTCCGAACGGAAACGGATCTGCCCATGCGCCTCGGCCCCGGTCTCGCCTGCGGAAGCCCGCCATGCCCCTGACCGCCACCCAGGTCGCAGTGGTCGAGGACGACAGCGGCATGCGCGAGCGCATCGCCCGCGTGATCGGCGCCGACCCCGCGCTGGCGCTGGCCTTCAGCGCCTCGAACGCGGTCGACATCCTGAACTGGCTCACGGACAACCCGGTCGACGTGCTGCTGGTCGACCTCGGCTTGCCCGACCACCCCGGCCTGCAGGTGATCCGCCAATGCCGCCGCATGCAGCCGGCCTGCGCGGTGATGGTGCTGACGATCTTCGGCGACGAGACCCACATGGTGCAGGCCTTCGAGGCCGGCGCGCGCGGCTACCTGCTCAAGGATGGCACCGAGGCCGACCTGGCGGCGCACCTGCGCCACCTGGGCGCGGGCGGCTCCCCGCTGCCGCCGGGCATCGCGCGGCAGCTGCTGCGCCGCTGGCAGGCCTCCGACGGCGCGCCCGGGCACCTCTCGTCGCGCGAGGCCGAAGTGCTCGACCGGGTGTCTCGTGGTTTCACCTATGCCGAAATCGGCGCGCAGATGGGAGTCTCCGCATCGACGGTTCAAACCCATATCAGAAACATCTACGGCAAGCTGGATGCGCCCCCACCCTCGGACGCCGTGTTGGCGACCCGCCCTCCAGGCCGGCTTTCCTAGCCGCGTGAGCCGCCCCTTCTTTTCCCGCATGCAAGCCGTGCTGCAACTGCTGCTGTGGCTGGTGCTCGCAGCCCCCTTCGCCCACGCTGCCACCCCGCCGGGCACCACCGACGTGGACTGGGCCGAAGCCAGCCTCGAACCCGACGGCCTGCCGCTGCAGGTGCGGCAGGTGGCGCTGCCCTTTCGCTGGGACCACGAGTTTCCGGGGCGCGGCGGCAAGGCCAGCTACCGCATCGTGCTGCCCCCGGACGCCGCCCGCGCGGACGACGCCCAGGCGCTCCTGATGTCGGGCCTGGGCAACCAGGCCGCCGTGTGGTTCAACGGCGCGCTGATCGCCAACTACGGCGTGCTCGGCGACCCGGCCTACGACGCCGGCAAGGGCAACCTGCTGATCCCGCTGGCCGCCGCCCTGCGGCGCGGCGACGGCCAGCCGCAGGAACTGCTCATCCAGGCCACCATCCAGCGCCAGCGCGGCGGCGGACTGGCCAGCGTGCTCTACGGCCCCGAGGCCTCCCTGGCCCCGCTGCACCGCTCGCAGCAGAACTGGCGCAACACCTCGGCCATCGTCTACGCCGTGAGCCTGCTGCTGATGGGCGGCCTGGCCGCCGGGCTGTGGCTGCGCCAGCGCGACGCGCTCTACGGCTGCTTCGCGCTGGCGGCGCTCTCGGGCGTGGCGCGCAACCTCGACCGCGTGCTGACCGAAGGGCCCGTGCCCTGGCCGCTGTGGGGCGCCGTGGTAGCGGTCTGCTATGCCTGCCACATCGGGCTGATCGCGCGCTTCGTGCTGCTGGTGCTCGACCGCAATCCGCCCTGGCTGGTGCGCTCCATCTACGGCGCGCTGGCGCTGTCGGTGGTGCTGGCCTGCGCCTCCTTCGCCTTCGCGCTGCCGGCGCTGTGGACCACCGGGCTGGCGATCCTGCAGGTCACGAGCACCATCTGCCTGCCCTACGTGGTGCACGGCGCGCTGGTGGCGCGGCGGCGCATCGCGGGCGTGCTGATGGCGGCGGGCACGCTGGCCATCCTGGCCGGCGCGCACGACCTGCTGCTGGTGCGCATGGGCCTGTTCGGCGGCGCCTACTACACGCTCACCTCGCACGCGATCTTCTTCTTCGTGATGATCCTGGCCGGCCTCGTGGTGGAGCGCTACAGCCGCACCGTGGCCGACTACCGCTCGCTCAACGCCAACCTCGCCGCGCGCGTGGCCGAGCGCGAGGAGCAGCTGCGCGGCGCCTTCGAAACCGTGCGCAAGCAGCAGGAAGAACAGGCCGTGCTGCTGGAGCGCCAGCGCATCATGCGGGAGATCCACGACGGCGTGGGCTCGCAGCTCGTGGGCCTGCTCAACGTGGTGAACCAGCCCGCGCCCGACCGCGACGTGGTCGAGGAGCACGTGAAGCTGGCGCTCGACGAGATGCGCATGGCCGTCGATTCGCTGCAGCCCATGCACGACGACCTGACGACCGTGCTGGCCACGCTGCGCTACCGCCTGCAGCCCCGGCTGGACGCCGCCGGCATCGAGCTGGTGTGGGACGTGGCGCTCATCCCCACGCTTGCGCCCTTTGCCGCACAGGCCGCGCTGCAGCTGCAACGCATCCTGCTCGAGGCCTTCACCAACGTGCTGAAGCATGCGGGCGCCACGCGCATCGTGATGCATGTGGGCTGGCACGGCGAGCAGACGCCGCCGCTGGTGCGCATCGTGCTCACCGACAACGGCCGCGGGCTGCCGGCGAACGAACGCCCCGGCGGCCACGGCCTCGCGAACATGCGTTCGCGGGCGCAGGCCATCGGGGCGCGGCTGCAGATCGAGCGGGCCGACGCGCAGGCCGGCGGCACGCGCGTGTCGCTCGACTGGCCCTGCGCGCTGCCCTGAGCGCGCTCCGGTCGGTCAGCCCAGGCGCACCGGCACGAAGATCTTGTCCTCGCCGCGCTGGATCAACAGCGCCACCGACTTGTCGGCCTTGGCCACCGCCTGGCGCACCTGCTCCAGGCTCTTGGCCGGCGTGCCGTTGATCGCCAGCAGCACGTCGCCGGCCTGCACCCCGGCCATCGCCGACGGGCCCGCCACGTCCTCGATCAGCAGACCGCCGTCGACCGAGGCCGCGCGCTGTTCCTGCGGCTGCAGCGGGCGCAGCGCCAGGCCGAGCTTGCCCTGCCCCGCCGTGTTGTCGGCCTTGGCGACCTGCGCCGGCTTGTCGCTGGCATCGCCGAGCTTGGCCTGCAGCTCCTGGCGCTCGCCCTGGCGCCACACCTCGAGCGTGACCTTCTTGCCCGGCGCCTGCTGGCCGATGACGGCCGGCAGGTCGCCCGAGGACACGATGGCCTGGCCGTCGACCTTGCGGATCACGTCGCCCGCCTTCAGGCCGGCGTGGTCGCCGGGGCCGCCCTTCTCGATGTTCGAGACCAGCGCGCCCTCGGGCTTGTCGAGCTTGAACGAATCGGCGAAGGCCTGGTTCACCTCCTGCACCGCCACGCCCAGGCGCGCATGCGTGGCCTTGCCGGTGGCGACGATCTGGTCCTTCACCTGCACCGCCACGTCGATCGGAATGGCGAACGACACGCCCTGGTAGCCGCCGCTGCGGCTGTAGATCTGCGAGTTGATGCCGACCACCTCGCCGCGCGCATTGAGCAGCGGCCCGCCCGAGTTGCCGGGGTTCACGGCCACGTCGGTCTGGATGAAGGGCACGTAGCTGTCGTCGGGCAGCGAGCGGCCCTTGGCGCTCACCACGCCGGCCGTCACGGTGTTCTCGAAGCCGAAGGGCGAGCCGATGGCCAGCACCCATTCGCCGACCTTCAGGTCCTTGGTGTTGCCCAGTGCGAGCACAGGCAGGTTCTTGGCGTCGATCTTGAGCACCGCGATGTCGGTCTTGGCGTCGGCGCCGAGCACCTTGGCGCGGTACTCGCGGCGGTCGGTCAGCTTGACGGTGACCTCCTTCGCGTCCTTCACCACGTGGGCGTTGGTCATGATGATGCCGCTCGGGTCCACGATGAAGCCCGAGCCCTGCGAGCGCACCGGCACGGCGCGCTGCTGCTGTTGCTGGCCGCGCGGTCCCATCTGCCCCTGGAAGTGGCGGAAGAACTGGAACATCGGATCGTCCGGGTCGATGCCCTGCAGCTGCGCCATGGTGTCGTCGTCCGGAGCCTTCTCGGTGCCGGTCACGCTGATGTTGACCACGGCTGGGCCGTCGCGCGAGGTGATGGTCGAGAAGTCGGGCAAGGTGACCATCGCGGCCGGCGCGGCCACGGCGGCGGTGGTGGCCGGGGCATTCACGGCGCGGGCGCTGGTGTAGGCACCGGCGCCGACGGCGCCGATCACGCCGGCGCTGGCCAGCGCGATCACGAGGGCACGGGGGGAGATCAGGGCGGCTTTCATTCTTCGATTCCTTTCAATCCTGCGCCGAGGCGCAAACACGATGAAAGGAATGTCGCGGCCTTGACTTAGGCGTCGCTTAAACGGAGTTCACTCTTTGGGGGGCGCGAACGTCACCCGCACGCACAGCCCGCCGAGGCTTTGGGACTCTTCAAGCGCCACGGTGGCGCCGTGCAGGTCGGCGATCGACTTCACGATGGCCAGCCCCAGCCCGCTGCCCGGCGCCTGCGGCTCGCCCGAGCGATAGAACCGGTCGAGCACGCGCGCGCGCTCGGCTTCGGGCAGGCCGGGGCCGCTGTCGTCCACGCGCAGCTCCACCGCGTCGGCGCGCTTCACGAGGCCGACATCGACCCGCCCGCCTTCGGGCGTGTACTTCACGGCGTTGTCGATCAGGTTGCGCAGCAGCATGCGCAGCGCCTCGGGCTGACCGCTCACGGTCGCGCCCGCGTCGGCCTGCGCCACGCCGATGTCGATGCGGCGCGCCTGCGCGGCCGCCACTGCATCGGAGATCGCCAGGCGCGCCACCTCGGCCAGGTCGACCGGCTCGGGCTTCGCACCTGCGGCCACGCTGGCCTCGTGCCGGGCCAGCGCCAGCATCTGCTCGACCAGGCGCGTGGCACGGTCGATGCCGGCCGATAGCCGGCTCACGGCCAGCGTGCGCGCCGCATCGTCGGGCGCGCGCTGCAAGCCCTGCACCTGCAGCTTGAGCGCCGCCAGCGGCGAACGCAGTTCATGCGCGGCATCGGCCACGAAGTGCTTCTGCGCGTCGAAGGCATGGCGCACGCGGCCGAACAGCAGGTTGAGTTCCTGCACCAGCGGACGCACTTCTTCGGGCAGGTTCTCCTCGCTCACGGGCGAGAGGTCGTCAGCCTGCCGCGATGCCACCTGCCGGCGCACGCGCGCCACGGGCGCCAGCGACAGGCTCACCACCCACCACACGACCAGCATCAGGAGTGGCGCCATCAGCGCCACGGGCACGATGGTGCGCAGCGCGAGCGAACCGGCCATGTGGCGGCGCGCCGCCATGTCCTGCGCCACCTGGATCACCAGCCCGCGCGTCTGCATCGAGAACACGCGGTAGGTCGTGCCGCGGGCGCGCACGTCGGCAAAGCCCAGCACCGCGAGCTGCGGCAGCGCGGCCTCTTCGGCCGACTCGAAGATGCGCACGCCGTCGACGGTCCACACCTGCACCACGAAATCGAAGTTCTGCTCCGCACCGCCGAGCCCGCCCACGGCCGCGCTCGGCGGCAGGCCCGCACGCAGCGACAGCGCCATCTGCTGCATGTGGTAGTCGAAGATGTCGTCGGCCTCTTTCAGCACCGTGCGGTAGGCCACCAGCGCCTGCGCGCCGGCCGCGAGCACGATGGCCGCGAGCAAGAACACCAGCAGCCGCGCACGCAGCGATCCGGTCCATCGCATCACGCGGCGCATCATGCCTTGGGCACCATGTAGCCGACACCGCGCACGTTGCGGATGAGTTCGGCGCCCAGCTTCTTGCGCAGGCCGTGCACGTAGACCTCGACCGCGTTGCTGCTGATCTCGTCCTTCCAGCCGTAGAGCTTTTCTTCGAGCTGGGCGCGCGAAAGCACCATGCCCGGGCGGGCCAGCAGCGGCTCGAGCACGGCCCATTCACGCGCCGACAGCACCACGGGCTCGCCGTTCACCGCGACCTCGCGCGTGGCGGGGTTGATGCTCACGCCCATGTGCTCGTAGACCGGCTCGGCGCGCCCCGATGCGCGCCGCAGCAAGGCGCGGATGCGCGCCAGCAGCTCGTCGAGGTCGTAGGGCTTGAGCACGTAGTCGTCGGCGCCGGCGTCGAGGCCTTCGATGCGCTGCTGCACCGAGTCGCGCGCGGTGGCGATCAGCACCGGCATGCGCTGCTTGCGCGCACGCAGGGCGCGCAGCACTTCCAGGCCGTCGCGGCGAGGCACGCCCAGGTCGAGCAGCACGAGGTCGTACTGCTGGGTGCGCAATGCGGACTCGGCAGCATCGCCGTCCTTCACCCAATCGACGGCGTACTGCTCGGCCCGCAACAGGTCGAGCACGGCCTCGCCGATCATCACGTCGTCTTCGAGAAGCAGGAGTCGCATGGTGGTGTCCGTTTCGGGGGTTCGAGGCCGCGCCGGCGCCGAAAGTTCAGCGCGCCTGCGTTCACAGGAGGGAGCGCACCTCGCGCGCCGCTTCGAACAGCAGCGGCAGCATCTCGCGCTGCAAGGTCTCTTCCTGGTAGCGCGTGCCCGACAGCACCACGTTGAGCGCGGCCACCGTGTGCCCCTGCATGTCGCGCAGCGGCACCGCCAGCGCCTGCACGCCGAGTTCGTGCTCTTCGCTGGCGAAGCAGTAGTCGTCCTTGCGCACCTGCGCGATGCGCTGGCGCAGCGCGCGCGCCTGGGTGAGGGTGTGCGGCGTGAGCCGCGCCAGGTGCCGGCCCTTGAGCCACTGCGTGAGCTGCGTGGTGGCCATGGCGGCCAGCAGCACGCGCCCGGTCGAGGTGGCGTGGGCCGGCAGGCGCGCCCCCAGGTGCAAGCCGTAGGCCAGCACGCGCGTCGGCGTGCCGTAGCTGCCGCTGCGCGCAACGATGACCACCTCTTCGCCGTCGAGCACCACGGCCGAGAACGACTCGCCCGTCTGCGCCGCGAGCCGGTTCAGCGTGGGCTGCAGCGCGCGCGGCAGGCGCGACGAGGCCAGATAGCTGCCCGAGAAGCGCAGCACCTTCGGCGCCATCCAGAAGTAGCTGCCGTCGGTTTCCAGGTAGCCCAGGTGGGCCAGCGTGAGCAGGTGCCGCCGGGCGGCGGCGCGCGTGAGGCCGGCGCGCTCGGCCGCCAGCGTGGCGTTCAGGCGCTGGCGCTCGGTGTCGAAGCTTTCGAGCACCGCCATGCCCTTGGCGATGCCCTCGATGAAGTCGGCGCGGGCGATGGTCATTCGTCGTCGGGAGTTCGTCGTGGATCGGTCGGCTGAAGAAGTGTTGCGCGATGATCGCGCACGCGTTCGCATGATCGCACAGAGCCTCGCCAGCCGCTGCCCCAACCGGCCGGCCGCGCCCTACGCTTGGCAAAACCCTTTCGGAGACACGAACATGCGCACCCAGGTCGCCATCATCGGCGCAGGCCCCGCCGGCCTTCTGCTCGGCCAGCTGCTGCACAAGGCAGGCATCGACAACATCATCGTGGAGCGCCAGAGCGGCGACTACGTGCTGGGCCGCATCCGCGCCGGCGTGCTCGAGCAGGTCACGATGGACCTGCTGGCGCGCGCGGGCGTCGACACCCGCGCCAAGGCCGAGGGCCTGCCGCACGACGGCATCGAGCTGCTGTTCAAGGGCGCGCGCCACCGCATCGACATGCACGACCTCACGGGCGGCAAGCAGGTCACGGTGTACGGCCAGACCGAGGTGACGCGCGACCTGATGGAAGCGCGCACGGCCGAAGGCCTCACGACGATCTACAGCGCAGCCAACGTCAGCCTGCACGACTTCGATTCGGCCAAGCCGCGCGTTCGCTACGAGAAAGACGGCCAGACGCACGAGATCGAGTGCGACTTCATCGCCGGCTGCGACGGCTACCACGGCGTGAGCCGCGCCAGCGTGCCGGCCGACGCGATCCAGACCTACGAGAAGGTCTACCCCTTCGGCTGGCTCGGCGTGCTGGCCGACGTGCCGCCGGTGTCGCACGAACTCATCTACGCGAACACCGAACGTGGCTTTGCGCTGTGCAGCATGCGCAGCGCCACGCGCTCGCGCTACTACGTGCAGGTGCCGACCGAAGAGAAGGTGGAGAACTGGAGCGACGAGGCCTTCTGGAACGAGCTGCGCGCGCGCCTGGACCCCGAAGCGCGCGAACGGCTGGTGACCGGCCCGTCGCTCGAAAAGAGCATTGCGCCGCTGCGCAGCTTCGTCGCCGAGCCGATGCGCTTCGGCTCGCTGTTCCTGGCCGGCGACGCCGCGCACATCGTGCCGCCGACCGGCGCCAAGGGGCTCAACCTTGCGACGGCCGACGTGGGGTACCTGTCGCGCGCGCTGGAGATTTTCTACAACGAGAAGTCGGCCTCGGCGCTGGACCGCTACTCCGACCTGTGCCTGCGCCGGGTCTGGAAGGCCGAGCGCTTCTCGTGGTGGTTCACCTCGCTGATGCACCGTTTTCCCGAGACGGGCGCCTTCGGCCAGAAGATCCAGGAAGCCGAGCTCGACTACCTCGTGCATTCGCGCGCGGCGTCCACCGCGCTGGCGGAAAACTACGTGGGGCTGCCGCTCGAAGACTTCTGAGCGGCGGGCGACGACAGCACCTCGTCGACCCAGCGCTGGTCTTCGTCGTAGATCCAGCATTCGCTGAGCTTGCCGTCTCTCACGGCGTAGCGCAGCTGGCGCTCGAGTTCGACCGGGCGCCCCTGGTGCTCGAACTGCTCGACGGCGACGATCAGTCCGAAATGCTCGCCGGCCAGCACGTCGCGGATCGCGACCAGCCGGCGGTTCGTTCGTTCCTTCACCTGCTTGAGCACCGCGAGGCAGGCCGCCTTGCCCCGGTGTGTGCCCGCGAGCGGGCTGCGGCCGAAGTAGTGAAAGACGACCTCGTCGTGGTAGCAGTCGACGATGGCCTTGAGGTCATTGGCCGCCCAGGCCTGCGCGTAGCGCTGCACGACCGCCAGGATCTCGCTCGCGGCAGGGGTTGCCGGCGTGCTCATCGTTCGTTGGCCTTCTCCAGCGTCTTCTTCATGGCCGCGCCGCCCTGCGCCATCATGGGCTCGATGTACGCCGCGAGCCCGTCGGGCAGCACGTCGGTGATCCAGACGAAGCGCGCGCGGCCTTCGCCGTGCGCGAACACCTGGGCCGACGCGTGGTGGTGCGTGGCCTTGCCGTCGGTCACGGTGTAGGCCAGCCGGCGGTTCTCGTCGTCGAGGGCCACTAGCAGCTCGCGCGCCACGAGGCCGTTGGCAAAGTGGACGATGCGGGCGCCCTGCCCGTCGAGTTCGCAGCCGGTGAGAAAGCCCGGCGCGAGGCGCGTGTGCACGGCGCCGAAGTCGCGCAGCGCGTCCCACACCTGCGCGGCATCGGCCTCGACGATGAATTCCTTGTAGACGGTGGCCATGGGGTCGATGCCTTTCGTGTCAGGGACAGACGGCCTCGACGTTGTTGCCGTCGGGGTCGATGAGGAAGGCCGCGTAGTAGGTCGGGCTGTAGTCGGTGCGCGGCCCCGCACCGCCGTTGTCGGTGCCGCCGGCTTTCAGGCCGGCCTTATGGAAGGCGGCGACGGCCGCGTGGTCGGGCGCACGGAACGCGATGTGCGTGCCCGGGCCCTTGGCGCCTTTCGCAGCGTAGAGCCACAGCGCCGGTTCACCGGCCGGGCCGAGGCCGGCGTAGCTTTCGTCGTCGTGGGAGCCCAGCACGTGGCCGAGCGGCGCGAGCGCGGCTTCGTAGAAGCGTCGGCTCGCGGCGAGGTCTTTGACTTTCAGTCCGATGTGGTCGTACATGGCGATGACTTCCTGCTTGAAGGGTGGATCAAGCGGTCATCGTGAAGCAGCGCGGCCAGGCGGTCTTGGAAAATCTTGCGGTCGCCCTTGGCAGCGAGCCGGAAACCGCGCGGCGACACGCCGGCCGCGCGGTGGAAGGTGCGCACGAAGTTGCTCAGGTCGGCAAAGCCGGCTTCGAGGGCGACGTCGGTCACGGCCAGGTCGCTGTCCGCCAGCAGGCGCGCCGCGCGGCGCAGCCGGGAGCGCACGAGGTACTGGTGCGGCGTGACGCCCAGCACCTGGGAGAACAGCCGCAGGAAATGGAAAGCGCTCAGGCCCGCCTGGGCGGCCGCGTCTTCCAGGCCGATCTCGCCGGAGGCGTGGGCCTCGATCCAGGTCGCGGCCTCGACCGCCCGGCGACGGTCGCGCGGCGCGGCCGACGGCGGCGCTGCCGGCTTGCCACGCCCTTTCACCACGTCGAGAAAACGGCTGGCGAAGCCCATGCCCAACTCGTCCAGGCCCACGTCGCTACCGCCTTCGACCGCGACCTGCGCGAGTTCACCGAGCACCATGAGTTCGGGCAGCGGCGGCAGCGCCGAGGCATGCCAGCTGCGCCGGTCGCCGCCGATCAGGTCGACGAAGCCCGGCGAGAAGTGGAACGACAGGCATTCGTCGCCACAGGCGAAGTGCTCGTGGGTGCAGGCGTAGTCGTCGCCCGGCGCGCCGACCAGCACCGCGCCGGCCACCAGCTCGTAGTCGCGGCCGAGCGCGCGGCAGCCGAAGCTGCCCTTGCGCACGTACGAGACCGAGTGCGTCTCGTGCATCTCGGTGAACGGCGCCGCGCCGACGCCCGCGTCGCAGCGGTAGGTCGAGACGCGGATCGCGTCGGTCTGCAGTTCGGTGGTGACGCGCATGATGACTTTCGTCGCCCTTCGATCACCGGCCGGCGGCGCTCAGTCGATCGTCTGCATCGCCTGCCAGACCCGCGACGGGCTCAGCGGCATGTGCAGGCGGGGCGCGCGGGCCCCGAGGCCGTTGCGTGCAAAGGCGTCGGCCACCGCGTTGACGATGGCCGGCGTGGCGCCGATGGTGCCCAGCTCGCCGACGCCCTTCACGCCCAGCGGGTTGTTCTTGCAGGGCGTCGATTCATCCATTTCCATCTGGAACATGGTGTCGACGATGTCGGCGCGCGGCGCGGCGTAGTCCATGAGGCTGCCGGTGACGGGCTGGCCGGTTTCGCTGTCGTACACCACCTGCTCGTACAGCGCCTGGCCGATGCCCTGCACCGCGCCGCCTTCGAGCTGGCCGCGCACGATCATCGGGTTGACCACGCGGCCCACGTCGTTGACCGAGCTGTAGGCCACGACGCTGATCTCGCCGGTGGGCGGGTCGAGTTCGATCTCGCAGATGTGGCAACCGTTGGGCCAGCTCGGGCCGGCCACGGTGCTGGTGGAGTCGACGAAGATCTCGCGCCCCGGCTGCTTGGCGGCCAGGGTGAACAGGTCGAGCTCGAGGTCGGTGCCGGCCACGATGAAGGTGCCGCGGCTGTAGACGATGTCGTCGATGGAAGCCTCGAACTCCTGCGCCGCGAGTTCGCGCGCCTTGTCGATGGTGCGCTCGGCCCCGATGCGCACGGCCGAGCCGCCGGTGAAGAGCGAGCGCGAGCCGGCGCTGCCGAAGCCGTCGCCGCGGTCGGTGTCGCCGAGCACGACGCGCACCTTCTCGATGGGCACGCCGAAGGCATCGACGGCCAGCTGCGCGAGCGAGGTCGCGATGCCCTGCCCCATGGCGTTGACGGCCGAGAACACCTCGATCACGCCGTCGGCCTGCACCGAGACGGTCACGCGCTCTTCGAACACGTTGCCGCCGGTCCATTCGAGGAACGTGGCAATGCCCAGGCCGCGCTGCTTGCCGCGCGCCGCCGATTCGGCCGCGCGGGCCTCGAAGCCCTGCCAGTCGGCCAGCTGCAGCGCCTGGTCCATCACCGACTCGAACTGGCCGGTGTCGTAGGTCTGCGCCATCGGGTTCTTGTAGGGCATCTGCTCGGGGCGGATGAAGTTGCGCCGGCGCAGCGCGATGCGGTCGATGCCGGTCTGGCGCGCGGCCTCGTCCATCAGGCGCTCGATGGTGAAGATGGCCTCGGGCCGGCCCGCGCCGCGGTAGGCGCCGGTGGGCGCGGTGTTGGTGAGCACCGCCTTGAAATGGAAGTCGATGGTCTGGATGTCGTAGACGCTGGTCTGCACCCAGGGGCCGATCAGCAGCTGGATCGCGACGCCGGTGCCGGTGGCGTAGGCGCCCACGTTGGCGAGCGTCTTGATGCGCAGGGCCAGGATCTTGCCGTCGGCGTCCAGGGCCATCTCGGCGCGCGCCTCGATGTCGCGGCCGTGCGCGCTCGAGAGGAACTCTTCGCTGCGGTCGGCCACCCACTTCACGGGCCGGCCCACCTGCAGCGCGGCGTAGGCGACCGCGATGTCCTCGGGATAGGCGCCGGTCTTCATGCCGAAGCCGCCGCCGACGTCGCCCACGACCACGCGCACTTTTTCCTTGGCGAGGCCGATGGCCGCGCAGACCGAATCGCGCACGCCGGACGGCATCTGGGTGCTCATGCGGATCGTGAGGCGGTCGGTCTTGCTGTCGTGCGTGGCGAGCACGGCGCGCGGCTCGATGGTGAGCGCGACCACGCGCTGGTTGTTCACGTCCAGGGCGATCACGTGGGCGGCGCGCTCGAACGCGGCGGTGGCCGCTTCGCTGCTGCCGTGACGCATCTCGGCGGCGATGTTGCCCGTGGCCTCCTCGCACAGGAGCGGCGCGCCTTCGGCGGTCGCGCCCGGCAGGTCAACCACCATCGGCAGCTCTTCGTAATCGACCATGACGGCTTCGACCGCATCGCGCGCCTGCTGCACGGTGTCGGCAATAACGGCCGCCACCGGTTCGCCGACGAAGCGTGCGCGCTCGTGCGCCAGGGCGCGGCGCGGCGGGCTGGCGCTGTCGCTGCCGTCCGCGCGCTTGAAGCCCGCAGCGCCGGGCATCGGCTTGACGCCGGCCTCGGCCAGGTCGGCCCCGGTGATCACGCGCAGCACGCCGGGCATGCCGACGGCCGCGGACGTGTCGATGGACACGATGCGCGCATGCGGATAGGGGGATCGGAGAAAAACGAGATGCGCCTGCTCGGAGAGCGTGACGTCGTCGGTGTAACGGCCGGCGCCTGCGAGCAGGCTTTCGTCCTCGAGGCGGCGCACCGCCTGGCCGCTGCCGAAGCGCGTGGGATTGGGTTCAGTGGTCAACGTGGTCCTCTTGTGCTGATCCCCGGCGCCCTGCACATGCCTGCCGGATCCGCTGTGGTACTGCGAAAGCAAGCTGTGCACTATAGGTTTTTCGACGGGTCTTGTGGGGTTGTCTCGCGTGCCATCGGCGGTGGCACCAGGGCCGCAGCCTTGTGGACTGTTCCCGTGTGAGCGGGATTTTCCCTCAACTGGCTTGCGTTTTCGAGAAGCCGTGTATACCTGCATCCATGCGACAACTGCCTTGGCTCGAACCCGGAGATGCACTGCCCGACCCCGCTTCGGCGTGGGACGAACGGGACCCGGTGCCCGGCCTGCTGGCGGCCGGCGGCTCCCTCGATGTCGATACTCTGATGCAGGCCTACAGCCGCTGCGTCTTCCCCTGGTTCAGCGACGACCAGCCCATCCTGTGGTGGAGCCCCGACCCGCGCATGGCGCTGCGGGTGAACGACTTCCGGCTGCATCGCTCGCTGCGCAAGACCCTGAGCCGCTTTGCCGCGATGCCCGGCTGCGAGCTGCGCATCGATCACGATTTTGAAACGGTGATCCAGGCCTGTTCGCAGTCGGCGCGGGCCGGTCAGTCGGGCACCTGGATCGTGCCGGACATGGTGAAGGCCTATACGCAATTGCACCGCGCCGGGCACGCCCACAGCGTCGAAACCTGGATCGACGGCGAACTCGCGGGCGGGCTTTACTGCGTGGCGCTGGGCCGGGCCGTGTTCGGCGAGTCGATGTTCACGCGCCGCCCGGATGCCTCGAAGATCGCGCTGGCCGGCCTGGTCGCGCTGTGCCGACGCGCCGGCATCGCGATGATCGACTGCCAGCAGAACACCGCGCACCTGGCCAGCCTCGGCGCCCGCGAAATGCCGCGCGCGCGCTTCGTCGCGCACGTGGCCCAGGCCCGAAAACAGGAGGGCCCGCAGTGGCAATTTGACCCCGTATACTGGTCCGAACTCCTTTCCGAGCGACCTCCTCTTTCGACGTGACGTGACGTGACGCACCTCAAGGATCTTCCGCTTCACACGCTGCAGTTCTACGCGACGGCGCCCTACCCCTGCAGCTACCTGCCGGATCGCCAGGCCCGCTCGCAGGTGGCCACGCCCAGCCACCTGATCCACAACGACGCCTACTCCGACCTGGTGCTCAGCGGCTTCCGGCGCAGCGGCATGTTCACCTACCGGCCGTATTGCGACGGCTGCCGCGCCTGCATCCCGCTGCGCGTGCTGGCGCACAGCTTCAAGCCGAACCGCAGCCAGCGCCGCACCGCCAAGCAGCACGCCGACCTGCAGGCGCGCGTGCTCAAGCTGTGCTTCGTGCCCGAGCACTACCAGCTCTACCTGCGCTACCAGACCGGCCGCCATTCGGGCGGCGGCATGGACCACGACAGCATCGACCAGTACACCCAGTTCCTGCTGCAAAGCCGCGTCAACTCGCGGCTGGTCGAGTTCCGCGAAACCCTGCCCGACGGCAGCCCGGGCGCGCTGAAGATGGTGTCGATCCTCGATGTGCTCAGCGACGGCATCTCGGCCGTCTACACCTTCTACGAGCCCGAGGACGGCGCCGGCTACGGCACCTACAGCGTGCTGTGGCAGATCGAGCAGGCCCGCAAGCTGGGGCTGCCGCACGTCTACCTGGGCTACTGGATCGAGCGCAGCCCCAAGATGCACTACAAAGCCCGCTTTTCCCCGCACGAAGTGTTGGTGGACGGCCACTGGCAGGCACCGAGCGATTTCACAAGGTAAAATGGCGCACGGTCATCACCGCATTGCGCCATGAGAAAAAACCTATCCGACGTTCCCGCCACTCCCGTCATCCAGGTCATCGAGCGCATGTTCTCGCTGATCGATGTCCTGGCCTCGCGCGAAGAAGCGATCTCGCTGAAGGAAATCAGCGAAAAGACGGGGCTGCACCCGTCGACCACGCACCGCATCCTCAATGACCTCGCGGTCGGCCGCTTCGTCGACCGCCCCGAAGCCGGCAGCTACCGCCTCGGCATGCGCCTGCTGGAGCTGGGCAACCTGGTCAAGGGCCGCCTGAACGTGCGCGACGCGGCGCTGGGCCCGATGCGCGAGTTGCACAAGCTCACACAGCAGCCGGTCAACCTCAGCATGCGCCAGGGCGACGAGATCGTGTACATCGAACGCGCCTACAGCGAACGCTCGGGCATGCAGGTGGTGCGCGCCATCGGCGGCCGTGCCGCCCTGCACCTGACTTCGACGGGCAAGCTGTTCCTGGCCGCCGACGATCCGCAGCGCGTGCGCAGCTACGCCACGCGCACCGGCCTGGCCGGCCATACCCGCAACAGCATCACCCAGCTGCCCGCGCTCGAGCGCGAGCTGTCGAAGGCGCGCCAGTACGGCATCGCGCGCGACAACGAAGAACTGGAACTGGGCGTGCGATGCATGGCCGCCGGCATCTACGACGACCAGGGCAAGCTGGTGGCGGGCCTGTCGATCTCGGCCCCGGCGGATCGCCTCGACGAAGGCTGGCTGCCCAAGCTGCAGGCGACCGCCAACGAGATCTCGGGCGCGCTGGGCTTCAAGGACGGCGTGGCCGCAACGCCTGCGTCGGGTGCGAACGTGACAACGGGCGCCTGAGCGCCCGTTTGCTTTCGACTCTTTTCCTCTCCATCCCGGCGAGTCAGCCGGTTGGCCCTCCACGAGGGCTGCAGGCAGGCCGCTGAAGGCCCCCCGCTCAACCAATCTCAGCCGGCGACCTGGAAGCCGCGCGGTCCCGACACGGCGTGCGTGGCCTCGACCCAGCGGCGAACCCGCTCGGCGTCGGCGATGCGGCTGAACTTGCCGGCCGAATCCAGGAACACCATGATCAGCTTGCGCCCGGCCACCTTGGCCTGCATCACGAGGCACTGGCCAGCTTCGGAGATGTAGCCGGTCTTCTGGAGGCCAATGTCCCACTCAGGGCTCTTCACGAGGCGGTTGGTGGTGTTGAACTGCAGCACGCGGTTGCCGACCTCGACCTGGTATTCCGGCGACGTGGACAGCGAACGCACGGTGGCGTCGGAATAGGCGGCATTGACCAGCAGCGCCAGGTCTTGCGCGCTCGACTGGTTGCGGCTCGACAGGCCGGTGGGCTCCACGTAGCGCGTGTCCTTCATGCCGAGCATGCGGGCCTTGGCGTTCATGATGCTCACGAAGGTCGTGAGGCCGCCCGGGTAGGTGCGGCCCAGCGCGTGCGCCGCGCGGTTCTCGCTGGACATCAGCGCCAGGTGCAGCAGCTCGCCGCGCGACAGCGTGGTGCCGACGGTCAGGCGCGAACGGCTGCCCTTTTCGGTGTCGACGTCGTCCTGCGTGATGGTGATGAGCTCGTCGTTCGGCAGATGGGCCTCGCTGATCAGCAGGCCGGTCATGAGCTTGGTGAGCGAAGCGATCGGCAGCACGGCGTGGTCGTTCTTGCTGAACAGCACTTCGTGGGTGTCCTGGTCGATCACCAGGGCGACACTCGACTTCAGGTCGAGCGCGTCGTCGGTGCTGTGCAGGCCGGCCATCTGGCCGAAGGACTGGCGAGCCGGCGTCTCGACGCGCACCACCGAACGGCGCTGCACGGCAACGACGGTCTTGCCGTTCTTCTTGTGGATGGTGGCCACGACATTGCGGCCGCCGCGCACGACCTTGTCGGCCTGCTCGGCGCGACCGCCCCGTGCCACCTTGGAAGCGGACGCATTGCGTTGCTTGGCCTCGGCGGGGGCCTTCGCCTTCTTGGCGACGGCGGACTTGGCGGCAGCGGGTTTTTCCTTCTTCGCCGCCTGGGCGCCAGGCAGCAAAAACGCCGAGGCGCACAGCGCCACGGCGAGGAACTTGAAGGCGGGTAGGAACCGCTGGATGGAAACTCGACGTAGACGGGTTTCAGGCATCAATAAATCTCCAGCGGCAACAAACGAGGACCGCAGTGTATCGAAATCAAAAAAGACACGCAATATCAGTTACTTGCATCCTCTTCTTCATTCGAATACCAAGGAACGCCTGAAAACCTAACCTTGTGCCGCCACTCTCTCAGCTTGGCTCTGTAACTTGTTGAGCGCACTCAAATAAGCCTTTGCCGAAGCGACCACGATGTCGGGGTCTGCACCCACACCGTTGACCACCCGCCCTGCGTTTTGTAACCGGACTGTAACTTCTCCCTGGCTTTCCGTCGAGCCGCTGATGGCGTTTACAGAGTAAAGAACCATCTCGGCGCCGCTCTTGACGTGGGCCTCGATGGCCTTGAGCGACGCATCGACAGGCCCGTTGCCGTCGGATTCGCTGGTGACTTCCTTGCCCTGGACCGTGAACACGATCTTGGCTTGAGGCCGTTCGCCGGTTTCGCTGTGCTGGGAGAGAGAGACGAAAGCAAACTGTTCACCAACGTGCGACAGCTCTTCCGCGCTGACCAGCGCGAGGATGTCCTCGTCGAAAATTTCGGACTTGCGGTCGGCCAGCTCCTTGAAACGCGCGAACGCGGCGTTGACCTCGGTTTCGCTTTCCATCGTCACGCCCAGGTCCTGCAGGCGCTGCTTGAAAGCATTGCGGCCGCTGAGCTTGCCCAGCACGATCTTGTTGGCAGTCCAGCCCACGTCTTCGGCGCGCATGATCTCGTAGGTGTCGCGCGCCTTGAGCACGCCGTCCTGGTGGATGCCCGAGGCGTGCGCGAACGCGTTGGCGCCCACCACGGCCTTGTTGGGCTGCACCACGAAGCCGGTGGTCTGGCTGACCATGCGGCTGGCGGCCACGATGTGCTGGGTGTCGATGTTCAGGTCGAGCCCGAAGTAGTCCCTGCGCGTCTTCACGGCCATGACCACTTCTTCGAGCGAGCAGTTGCCCGCGCGCTCGCCCAGGCCGTTGATCGTGCACTCGACCTGGCGCGCGCCGCCGATCTTCACGCCGGCCAGCGAGTTCGCCACGGCCATGCCCAGGTCGTTGTGACAATGCACCGACCAGATCGCCTTGTCGCTGTTGGGAATGCGCTCGCGCAGCATCTTGATGAAGTTGCCGTACAGCTCGGGGATGGCGTAGCCGACGGTGTCGGGCACGTTGATGGTGGTGGCGCCCTCGTTGATCACGGTTTCGAGCACGCGGCACAGGAAGTCGGGGTCGCTGCGGTAGCCGTCTTCGGGGCTGAACTCGACGTCGGCGATCTGGTTGCGCGCGAAGCGCACGGCCAGCTTGGCCTGCTCATGCACCTCGTCGGGCGACATGCGCAGCTTCTTTTCCATGTGCAGCGGCGAGGTCGCGATGAAGGTGTGGATGCGCCCGCGTGCCGCGCCCTTCAGGGCCTCGGCCGCGCGTGCGATGTCGCGGTCGTTGGCGCGCGAGAGGCCGCACACCGTCGAGTCCTTGATCGCGTTGGCGATGGCCTTCACGGCCTCGAAGTCGCCGTTCGAACTGGCCGGAAAGCCGGCTTCGATGACGTCGACCCTGAGCCGCTCCAGCAGCTTGGCGATGCGCAATTTTTCGTCGCGCGTCATCGAGGCGCCGGGCGACTGCTCGCCGTCGCGCAAGGTGGTGTCGAAAATAATGAGTTGGTCGGTCATCGTGGATCTCCTTGGTTCGTTCCCACCTTGCGCGTGCGGCTGGTGCCGATGCATCAGGCGACTTCAGCCACCGATTGTGCGCTGCGCGCGCCCCGGCCCCTGGCCCGCTGCACGCCCGACACGATCGCCTTCAGCGAGGCCGAGATCACGTTCGCATCGATGCCGACGCCGAACAGGGTCTGCGACTCGTCCACGCGCAGCTCGAGGTAGGCCACCGACTTGGCATCGGCGCCCGCGCCGATGGCGTGCTGGTGGTAGTCCATGACGCGCACCGTGTGGCCGGTGGCCTGGCTCAGTGCCTGCGTGAAGGCGTCGATCGGGCCGTTGCCGCGGCCTTCGATGGCGCGCGTTTCACCGTCCCAGGGCAGGTCGCCGCGCAGCACTACCGTGGCCTCGGCGCCCTCGCCTTCTTCCTGGATCACGCGGTGCTGCAGGGCCTTGGCGGTCTCGATGCCGTATTCGTTCACGAAGATCTGCCAGAGGTCGGCGGCGGTGAGTTCCTTGCCACCCACGTCCATCACGCGCTGCACGACCTGCATGAATTCCATCTGCAGGCGGCGCGGCATCTCGAGGCCGTACTCGCTCTCGAGCAGGTAGGCCATGCCGCCCTTGCCCGACTGGCTGTTCACGCGGATCACGGCTTCGTAGCTGCGGCCCACGTCCTTCGGGTCGATGGGGAGGTACGGGATGTCCCAGATGTCGCCGTCCTTGCGCGCGGCGAACGCCTTCTTGATCGCGTCCTGGTGCGAGCCCGAGAACGAGGTGTAGACGAGGTCGCCTACATACGGATGGCGCGGATGTACGGGAATCTGGTTGCAGTGCTCGACCGTGGCGCGGATCTCGTCGATGTTCGAGAAGTCGAGTTCAGGCGAAACGCCCTGCGTGTAGAGGTTGAGTGCGACGTTCACGAGGTCGAGGTTGCCGGTGCGTTCGCCGTTGCCGAAGAGGCAGCCTTCGATGCGTTCGGCACCGGCCATCAAGGCCAGTTCGCCGGCTGCGGTGCCGGTGCCGCGGTCGTTGTGCGGATGCACGCACAGCACGATCGAGTCACGGCGCGCGAGGTTGCGGTGCATCCACTCGATCATGTCCGCGAAGATGTTCGGCGTGGAATGCTCCACCGTGGTGGGCAGGTTGACGATGCACTTGCGCTCGGGCGTCGGTGCCCAGACTTCGGTGACCGCATCGACCACGCGCTTGGAGAAGACCACGTCGGTGCCCGAGAACATTTCGGGCGAGTACTGGAAGGTCCACTTCGTGTTCGGCTGCTTTGCGGCGAAGTCGTTGAACATGCGGGCGTGGCTGCTCGCGAGTTCGACGATCTGGTCTTCGTCCATACCGAGCACCACGCGGCGCATCACCGGGGCCACCGCGTTGTAGAGGTGGACGATGGCGCGCGGTGCACCTTGCAAGGCTTCGAAGGTGCGTTCGATGAGGTGGTCGCGCGCCTGCGTGAGCACCTGGATCGTCACGTCGTCGGGAATGCGGTCTTCTTCGATGAGCTTGCGCACGAAGTCGAATTCGACCTGCGACGCCGAGGGAAAGCCGACTTCGATTTCCTTGAAGCCGATGGCCACGAGGGTTTCGAACATGCGCATCTTGCGCGCGATATCCATGGGTTCGACCAGGGCCTGGTTGCCATCGCGCAGGTCCGTCGACAGCCAGATCGGGGCCTTGGTCAGCACGGCATCGGGCCAGGTGCGGTCCTTGAGACCGATCGGGGCGAATGCGCGGTATTTGGCTTGAGGTTGCTTGAGCATGTCGATTTCTCTGTGATGGTTGGAACTCAACCAGCAACCCCAAAAGACAAACGGCCCGTTGCTGGTGCGAACGGGCCGTGATGAGGGATTAGCGCGTGCGCTACCGTCTCCGCCCGTGAGGGAGGGCTAGTAGGGCCAGCAGCGAAATCTTGGTCATGAGGGTTGCGAATGTAGCACAGCCTTCGCGGGCCTGTGAAGGCCCGGGGCTTCTTCAGTTGTGCAGTCCCCGCTCGTCCGGCTCTTCGGTCGAGGTGCTGATCACGCTCACCGGCTGGCCCTTGGCCTTGCGCCATGCGTACACCACGTAGCCGCTCAAACCATAGGCCACGAAGAGGCTGAACAGCACTGTCGGCGGATGGATGTTGATGACCGCGATGCCCAGCGCGATCAGCACGATCACGACGAAGGGCACGCTCTTCTTCATCTGGATGTCCTTGAAGCTGTAGAACGGCGCATTGGTCACCATGGTGAGGCCCGCGTACAGCGTGAAGGCGAAGGTGACCCAGGTGATCTGCGTCCACGAGAGGTACAGCACCTCGCCGCCGCGCTTGCCCCATTCGTTCACGAGCCAGATGAAGCCCGCCACCAATGCCGCGGCCGCCGGCGACGGCAGGCCCTGGAACCAGCGCTTGTCGACCACGCCCGTGTTGACGTTGAAGCGTGCGAGCCGCAGCGCGGCGCAGGCGCAGTACACGAAGGCGGCGATCCAGCCCCAGCGCCCCAGCCCCTTGAGCGACCATTCATAGGCGATGAGCGCGGGCGCGGCGCCGAACGACACCATGTCGGACAGCGAGTCCATCTGCTCGCCGAACGCGCTTTGCGTGTTGGTCATGCGGGCCACGCGCCCGTCGAGGCTGTCGAGCACCATCGCGGCGAACACGCCGAGCGCGGCCAGGTCGAAGCGCGCGTTCATGGCCATCACGACCGAGTAGAAGCCGCCGAACAACGCCGCCAGCGTGAACAGGTTCGGCAGGATGTAGATGCCCTTGCGACGCTTGCGCGGCTGCGCGTCGTCGGGGACAGTGTCGTCATGCATTGAAATAGCCTCCGTCCCTCGTGGGAACTGCCCGATCAGCTATCCATTCGATAGCATCTTGGTCTGTGAATCGCATGCTTCGCAGTGTAGTTCAGGGGACCCGTGCACTCCCCTTCAAACAAAAGGGCCACCGCGACGGGTGGCCCTCCGAAACAGGATGCCGAAGCACCCTGTTGGCTCTTGCCTCTGAAGATCAGTTGCGGGTCTGGTCGACCAGCTTGTTCTTCTTGATCCAGGGCATCATCGCGCGCAGCTTTTCGCCGACGACTTCGATCTGGTGCTCGGCGTTCAGGCGACGGCGGCTGATCAGCACCGGCTGACCGGCAGCGGCTTCGAGCACGAAGCTCTTGGCGTATTCGCCGGTCTGGATGTCTTGCAGGACCTTCTTCATGGCCTTCTTGGTCTCGTCGGTCACGATGCGCGGGCCCGTGACGTACTCGCCGTATTCGGCGTTGTTCGAGATCGAGTAGTTCATGTTGGCGATGCCGCCTTCGTAGATCAGGTCGACGATCAGCTTCAGCTCGTGCAGGCATTCGAAGTACGCCATTTCGGGCGCGTAGCCGGCTTCCACCAGCGTTTCGAAACCAGCCTTGATCAGCTCGACCGTGCCGCCGCACAGAACCGCTTGTTCGCCGAACAGGTCGGTTTCGGTTTCTTCGCGGAAGTTGGTCTCGATGATGCCGGCCTTGCCGCCGCCGTTGGCGGTGGCGTAGCTCAGCGCGAGGTCACGCGCCTTGCCGCTCTTGTCCTGGTGCACCGCGATCAGGTGCGGCACGCCGCCACCTTGCGTGTACGTGCCGCGCACGGTGTGACCCGGAGCCTTGGGAGCGACCATCCACACGTCGAGGTCGGCGCGCGGCTGCACGAAACCGTAGTGCACGTTGAAGCCGTGCGCAAAGACGAGCGAAGCGCCTTCCTTGATGTTCGGGGCCACGTCGTTCTTGTAGACGGCGGCGATCTGCTCGTCGGGCAGCAGGATCATGACGACGTCGGCCGACTTCACGGCGTCAGCGACTTCAGCGACCTGCAGGCCGGCCTTGCCGACCTTGTCCCACGAAGCGCCGCCCTTGCGCAGGCCGACCACGACCTTGACGCCGCTGTCGTTCAGGTTCTGCGCGTGTGCGTGACCTTGCGAGCCGTAGCCGATGATGGCAACCGTCTTGCCCTTGATGAGGCTCAGGTCCGCGTCCTTGTCGTAATAAACCTTCATGATGTTCTCCAGATAGATAAGCGAGTTGCAGTGTGTTGTTGTGCCGTTCGTCCTGAGCCTGTCGAAGGGCTCAATGCAGTCCCCGCTCGCGCGGAGGCTTCGACAAGCTCAGCCCGAACGGGCAGCGACTGAGCTCCGAATCATGGTGTCAGACCCGCAGGATGCGTTCGCCGCGTCCGATGCCACTGGCGCCGGTGCGCACCGTCTCGAGGATGGCGCCGCGGTCGATCGCTTCCAGGAAAGCGTCGTTCTTGCCGTGATCGCCAGTCAGCTCGATGGTGTAGCTCTTGTCGGTCACGTCGATGATGCGGCCGCGGAAGATTTCCGCCATGCGCATCATTTCCTCGCGTTCCTTGCCCACCGCGCGCACCTTCACCATCATGAGCTCGCGCTCGGTGTAGGCGCCTTCGGTCAGGTCGACCACCTTCACGACCTCGATGAGGCGGTTCAGGTGCTTGGTGATCTGCTCGATCACGTCGTCCGAGCCGTTGGTGACGATGGTCATGCGCGAGAGGCTTGCGTCCTCGGTCGGCGCCACGGTCAGCGATTCGATGTTGTAGCCACGGGCCGAGAACAGGCCCACCACGCGGGAAAGAGCACCCGGCTCGTTTTCCAGCAGCACTGCAATGATGTGTTTCATGTTGGCGTGACTCCTCTTTTCGCCTACGCGGAAGCTTTCGCTTTCGCCGCCCTCCCCCGTGCACGGTAATGCGCGGGCTTGGCGGGCAATAGATTCGTCAGTAAAGGTTGAACGAACGAATGTTCCGGATCAGAGATCTTCGGAACCCAGCAGCATCTCGGTGATGCCCATGCCGGCCTTGACCATCGGGAACACGTTCTCGGTGGGGTCGGTACGGAAATCCATGAATACCGTGCGGTCCTTGAGCTTGCGCGCCTCGCGCAGCGCCGGCTCCACGTCTTGTGGACGCTCGATCAGCATGCCGACGTGGCCATAGGCCTCGGCGAGCTTCACGAAGTTGGGCAGCGCGTCCATGTAGCTGTGGCTGTAGCGGCCGGAGTATTCGATCTCCTGCCACTGGCGCACCATGCCCAGGTAGCGATTGTTGAGCGAGCAGATCTTGATCGGCGTGTTGTATTGCAAACAGGTGGAGAGCTCCTGGATGCACATCTGCACCGAGCCTTCGCCGGTGATGGTGAACACTTCCGAATCGGGCTTGGCGAGCTTGATGCCCATGGCGTAGGGAATGCCCACGCCCATGGTGCCTAGGCCGCCCGAATTGATCCAGCGGCGCGGCTCGTCGAAGCGGTAGTACTGGGCGGCCCACATCTGGTGCTGGCCGACGTCCGACGTGATGTACGTGTCGGCGTCCTTGGTCATGTTCCAGAGGGTCTCGACCACGAACTGCGGCTTGATCACGTCCTTGTTGTCGCGGTCGTACTTGAGGCAGTCGCGCGAGCGCCAGCCTTCGATGGTCTTCCACCAGTCGGCCAGCGCGCCGGCATCGGGCTTGGTCGTGCTCTCGCGGATCATCGAGATCAGCTCGGTAAGCACGTCCTTCACGTCACCAACGATCGGGATGTCGACCTTCACGCGCTTGGAGATGCTCGACGGGTCGATGTCGACGTGGATGATCTTGCGTTCGTTCTGCGCGAAGTGCTTCGGATTGCCGATCACGCGGTCGTCGAAGCGCGCCCCCACGGCCAGCAGCACGTCGCAGTTCTGCATCGCGTTGTTGGCTTCGATGGTGCCGTGCATGCCCAGCATGCCCAGGAACTTGCGGTCGCTCGCCGGATAGGCGCCCAGGCCCATCAGCGTGTTCGTGACGGGGTACCCCAGCATGTCGACCAGCGTGCGCAGTTCATTCGTGGCGTTGCCCAGGAGCACGCCGCCGCCGGTGTAGATGTAGGGGCGCTTGGCCGCCAGCAGCAGTTGCAGCGCCTTGCGGATCTGCCCGCCGTGGCCCTTGCGCACCGGGTTGTACGAGCGCATCTCGACCTTGTCGGGATAGCCGCTGTACGCGATCTTCTTGAAGGAAACGTCCTTCGGCACGTCCACCACCACGGGGCCGGGACGGCCGCTGCGTGCGATGTGGAAGGCCTTCTTCATCGTCATGGCCAGATCCTTCGGATCCTTGACGAGGAAGTTGTGCTTGACGATGGGGCGCGTGATGCCGACTGTGTCGCATTCCTGGAAGGCGTCGAGGCCGATGGCGGCCGTCGGCACCTGACCGGAAATGATCACCATCGGGATCGAGTCCATGTACGCCGTCGCGATGCCGGTGACCGCATTGGTCAGGCCGGGCCCCGAGGTCACCAGTGCCACGCCGACTTCGCCGGTGGCGCGCGCATAGCCGTCGGCTGCGTGCACGGCGGCCTGTTCGTGGCGCACCAGCACGTGCTGGATGGTGTCCTGCTTGTAGAACGCGTCGTAGATGTAGAGAACCGCGCCGCCCGGGTAGCCCCAGATGTACTGGACGCCTTCGGCCTGCAGTGCCTTGACCAGCACTTCAGCGCCCATGAGTTCTTGCGTGGTGTTGCCGGCGCCAGAGGACGCGGCTGCTGCGGAAGCGAGTTCCGCCTTCGAGATTTCCATGATCAACCTTTGTGTTTTTTCGGGAACGAAAAACCTTGGGTGCCCCTTGCCAGCCCTTGTGGGGCCGCGCCAGGACTTGAGGCCAAAGCCATGAGCGGACTGATGTTCCGCCGGACCGTGACCCGTTTGCCTTTTGACTTGCAAGGCGGATTATGACACTACCGGCGCGTTCAGACTCGCTTCAGGTGCCCTGTCTTGGCACAAAGGCATAATCCGCGGCATAAAAACATGAGCGTTCGCCAAACATCCTCCCCACGCGGCGCGCCCCGCCGCCCCCTCTCATTTGGCTACTGAACACGAACTCTCCGACTTCCTGAAAAACGTCGAACGACGGGCCTTCAAGCGCTCGGTCTATCACGTGCGGGACGAAGAAGCGGCCTTGGACATCGTGCAGGACAGCATGATGAAGCTGGCCCAGCACTACGGCGACAAGCCTGCCGAGGAACTGCCGATGCTGTTCCAGCGCATCCTGTCGAACTGCACGCTCGACTGGTTCCGCCGCCAGAAGACCCGCCGCGCCCTTTTTTCCAACCTGAGCGACTTCGAACCGGCCGACAACGGCGAGGATTTCGACCTGCTGGAGAACTTTGTCTCGCCAACCGACTCCAGGGAATCGGAGAGCGCCGAAGACACCACCCGCCGCAGCCAGGTCTTTCACGAAATAGAAGAACAGATCGCGGCTTTGCCCGGCCGTCAACGCGAGGCTTTCCTGATGCGTTACTGGGAGGAAATGGACGTCGCAGAGACGGCCGCCGCAATGGGCTGCTCCGAGGGCAGCGTCAAAACCCATTGTTCGCGAGCTGTCCACGCTCTGAGCAAGGCGCTCAAGGCCAAGGGAATATCGCTATGAACACTAAGGTTCCAACCTCTCAATCCAGCGCAGCAGAAGACCGCTTCGGCCAACGGCTGGCGGCCCGGCTGTCGGACGGCAATCAAGCCTTGCCGCACGACATCAGCGAGCGCCTGCGTGTTGCCCGTTCGCAGGCCGTGGCCGCGCGCAAGCAGGCGCCGCAGCTGCGCACGGCGCCCGTCGCGGTCCAGTCGGGCCACACGGTCACACTGGGCGGCAGCTGGTGGACGCGCATCGGTTCCGTGGTGCCCCTGATCGCCCTGGTGGCCGGCCTGATCACCATCAGCGTGCTGCAGGACGACGACCGCGCCAGCGAACTCGCCGAGGTCGACTCGGCCCTGTTGACGGGCGACCTGCCGCCCGCCGCCTACACCGATCCCGGCTTCGCCCAATTCCTGAAGTCCGACAGCGCCTCCGACTGAACACCTTGCCCGACCGAATGCGACGCCGCTCCGTTTCCCGTGCGAAAGCCCTGCTTCCGTTGCGCCCGCTCCCGGCGGGCGCCGTCGTTTGGGCGGGTGCGCTGGCAGCCGCCGCCTTCGGCCTGACGCTGGCCGATGCACAGACGCTGCCCGAAACCGCCAAGCCCGCCACACAAGCCGCAGCCACCAATGGCGCGGCAAGCCCCAAGGCCGTTGCCACGACCAAGCCCCCGTGGAACGAACTGAGCAATGAGCAGCAGCACGCCCTGAAGCCGCTGGCTTCGCACTGGAACACGCTGAACGCCGGCCAGAAGCGCAAGTGGCTGGCCTTGTCGCGCAACTACGCGAACATGCCCGCCGACGACCAGGTCACGCTGCACAGCCGCATGATCGAATGGGCGGCGCTGAGCAACCAGCAGCGCGCCCAGGCCCGCCTGAATTTCGCCGAGGTCAAGCGCGTGCCTGCCGACGAGCGCAAGCTCAAGTGGGAGCAGTACCAGGCGCTGAGCGAAGAAGAAAAACGCAAGCTCGCCGAGAGTGCCCCGCCCAAGCCCCGCGGCGCCGCCCTGCCGGTGCGCCCGGTCTCGTCGCAAAAACTCGTGCCCGTGCCGGCCGTCACGCCGCCCGGGCAGCACACGCCCCGCATCGTGCCGGCCACGCCCCCCACACCCGTGCTGCCGCCGTCGGCCATCGTGGTGAGTTCGCCGGCGACGCCGCCTGCCGCCGTGGAACGCACCGCCGTGCCGGCCAGCACCGTCATCGCCCCGGCGGCGTCGGCACCGAGCAGCCTCACGCCGCCGCCGGTGCCCGCCGAGGCCCAGGTGCCGGCACCGTCCGCGGCCTCGTCCTCCGCCCCCTGACCGAAGGTTTCGATGGTTTCCAGTTCGCCCGAGGCCTCGGGACCCGGCCAATCGGCCTCGCCCTCTTCATCCACCCCCAACGCTCCCGCGGTGCCTGGCCTGTGGCGGCGCATGGCCTGCTGGCTCTATGAGGGCATGCTGCTGTTCGCGGTCGTTTTCGTGTCCGGCTGGCTGTTCAGCACGCTGGGCCAGATGCGCGACGCCATGGACGAGCGGCGGCACCTGCTGCAGGCCTTCCTCTTCGTGGTGTTCGGCGTCTACTTCGTCTGGTTCTGGGCCAAGGGCCAGACGCTGGCCATGAAGACCTGGAACATCCGCATCGTCGACCGCCACGGCCGGCCCGTCAGCCAGGGCCGCGCACTGGCGCGCTACCTGCTGAGCTGGGTGTGGTTCCTGCCGCCGCTGGCCGCCATCGCCCCGTTCAAGCTGTCGGGCGGCGAATCGACCGTCCTGATCTTCGGCTGGGTCGCCATCTGGGCGCTGCTGGCCCGTTTTCACCCCGAGCGCCAGTTCTGGCACGACGCCTGGGCCGGTACGCGGCTCATCACCTCCAAGCCGATGAGCCGCCAATGAGTGCCCTGCCCGACCCCGCCGTGAACCCGCAGAAGGCCCGCAAGGGCTTCGAGCGCGTCTGGCACGCCACCCTGATCTCGCTGCACGGCCTGCGCGCCGGCTGGAGCGAGCCGGCGTTCCGCCAGGAAGCCATCCTGTCGATGCTGATGATCCCGGCCGCCTTCTGGCTCGGGCGCAGCTGGGTCGAGGTGGCGTTGCTCGCCGGCAGCGCCATCCTGGTGATGATCGTGGAGCTGCTCAATACGGCGGTGGAAGCCGCCATCGACCGCATCGGCCCCGAATGGCACGACCTCTCCAAGCGCGCGAAGGACATGGGCAGCGCCGCTGTCCTGCTGTCGCTCACGCTGTGCGGCGGCATCTGGGCCGCGGCCCTGTGGCAACGCTTCGTGTCATGAGCGGGTCCGCCGCCTGCGGCATGATCGCAGGATGACCCCTGAATTTTCGATTTGCGTGTATTGCGGCTCGCGCCCCGGTGAGCGCCCCGAGTTTTCCCAGGCCGCCCAGGCCGTGGGCCAGTGGATCGGCAGCCACAATGGCCAGCTCGTCTACGGCGGCGGCCGCACCGGCCTGATGGGCACGGTGGCCGAGGCCACCCGCCAGGCCGGCGGCCGTGTCGTCGGCATCATCCCCAAGGCCCTGGTCGACAAGGAACTGGCCAACCCCCTGTGCGACGAGCTGCACGTGGTGGACACCATGCACGAGCGCAAGGCCATGATGGGCGAGCGCGCCGACGCCTTCCTCGCGATGGCGGGCGGCATCGGCACCTTCGAAGAACTGTTCGAAATCTGGACCTGGCGCCAGCTCGGCTACCACGACAAGCCGACCGGCATCCTCAACACCGCCGGCTACTACGACGGTCTGCTGAGCTTCCTGGCGCACAGCGTGCGCGAGGGCTTCATGGGCGAATGGCAGATGGACCTGGTGCGCACCGGCACCGACGTGCCCGAACTGCTGACCGCGCTGCGCGCCGAAGTCCCCCTGCACCCCCGCGACGACAAGCTCTCAGAAAACCTCTGACCCGAAAGCCCCAAGAGCCTCGGGGCCCCATTCCAGCGAACACCGAGGAACCGGCTCCGCCGGGCCTCAGGTGTTGCCCCCGGTAGGGGGTTGGCGAAGCGACACGAAGTGTCGCGTAGCCTGGGGGAGAACGCAGTGCACGACACGAAGTGCGCGCAGCCTGGGGGCGAGCTCTAGACTGCGTTTTCGTTTTCTTCGCCGGTGCGGATGCGCACGATGCGCTCCACCTCGGTCACGAAGATCTTGCCGTCGCCGATCTTGCCGGTGCGCGCCGAGCTCACGATGGCCTCGATGCAGCGCTCCACGTCGCTCTCGTTGACGACCACTTCGACCTTCATCTTAGGCAGGAAGTCGACCACGTACTCGGCGCCGCGGTACAGCTCGGTGTGGCCCTTCTGGCGGCCGAAACCCTTGACCTCAGTCACCGTGAGGCCGGTGACACCCACCTCGGCGAGGGCTTCGCGCACGTCCTCGAGCTTGAAGGGTTTGACGATGGCGGTGATCTGCTTCATGGTTTTTGTGCTCCGGCGGTTTCGTTGAACTTGCTGGTGATAGGGTAACGCCAATCCTTGCCGAAGCTTCGGTGGGTGACCCGGATGCCTACGGGCGCCTGGCGCCGCTTGTACTCGTTGATCCTGATGAGCCGCGCAACCCGCTCGACCACCGCGCGGTCGTAGCCCGCGGCAATGATCTCGTCGATGCCTTCATCGTCCTGCATGTAGCGTGCCAGGATGCCGTCCAGCACATCGTAGGGCGGCAGGCTGTCCTGGTCGGTCTGGTCGGGGCGCAACTCGGCGCTCGGGGGCCGCGTGATGATGCGCTCGGGAATCGGCGCCGCGCCGGTGCCATAGGGGTCGTGGGCATTGCGCCAGCGCGCCAGCGCGAACACCGTGGTCTTGAGCAGGTCCTTGATGACCGCAAAGCCGCCCGCCATGTCGCCGTAGAGCGTGCAGTAGCCGGTGGCCATCTCGCTCTTGTTGCCGGTGGTCAGCACGATGGCGCCGAACTTGTTCGACAGCCCCATGAGCAGCGTGCCGCGGATGCGGGCCTGGATATTCTCCTCGGCCGTGTCTTCCGGCCGGCCCGCGAACTCCCCGGCCAGCGCGGCCTTGAAGGACTCGAAGGTGTGCTTGATCGAAATCTCGTCATAGCGCACGCCCAGCCGGCCGGCCATGTCGCGCGCGTCGATCCAGCTGATGTCGGCCGTGTAGGGCGACGGCATCATCACCGCGCGGACCTTGTCCTTGCCCAGCGCGTCCACCGCGATCGCGAGCACCAGCGCCGAGTCGATGCCGCCCGACAGCCCCAGGATCGCGCCCGGAAAACCGTTCTTGCCGATGTAGTCGCGCACGCCGAGCACCAGCGCGTCCCACAGCTGCGCCTCGGCGTCGCGCGGCGCGGCGATGGCTAACGGGTCGGCCACGACGGCGACGCCGCCCTGCGCCCCGCGCGCGAGCTCCATGAAGACCAGCCGCTCGCGAAAGCTCTCGGCCTGCGCGGCCAGCGCGCCGTCGGCCTGCAGCGCGAACGAGGCGCCGTCGAACACCACTTCGTCCTGCCCGCCCACCAAGTGTGCGTAGACCAGCGGCAGGCCCACGGCGCGTGCGCGGTCGGCCATGCGCGCCACACGCTCGCCTTCCTTGCCGACGTGGTACGGCGAGGCGTTGATCACCGCCAGCACCTCGGCGCCGCCGGCGCGCGCCAGCTCGGCCGGCGCGTCGAACCAGGCGTCCTCGCAGATCAGCAGGCCCACCGACACGCCGCCCGCCTCGAACACGCAGGTGCCCTGCCCCGGCGTGAAGTAACGGCGCTCGTCGAACACCTGGTAGTTCGGCAGCTCGCGCTTGGCGTAGGTCTCGAGGATGCGGCCTTCCTTGATGACGCTGGCCGCGTTGTGGCGCAGCTGCACGGCCACAGATCGGCTGCGCAGGCTGCCGCCGCTGGGATGCCCCACCACCACGACCATGTCTTTGAGGTCGGCCAGCGCGGCGGCGATGCCTTTCACGGCATCATCACAGGCTTCGGTGAAGGCGGGACGGAGGAACAGGTCCTCCGCCGCGTAGCCGGCAATCGAGAGTTCGGGTGTCAGCAGAAGGCGCGCGCCTTGCGCGTAGGCCTCGCGTGCGGCGCCGACGATCTTCTGCGCATTGCCGACGAGGTCGCCCACCACAAAATTGAGTTGCGCGATGGCGAGCTTGAGCGTCATACAGAAGGAAGAAAAAGGCTTGAACGATTATGTCATTCGGGTTCTGGCGTCGCCGTCGGACATCGACCCGCAAGCCTGGAACGCCCTGCTCGCCGCGCAGCCCGAACCCTCGCCCTTCATGCGCCACGAGTACCTCGCCGCGATGCACGACAGCGGCAGCGCCTCGCCCGAGCGCGGATGGACACCGCAGTTCGTCACGCTCTGGCGCGGCGAGGTGCTCGAAGCCGCCTGCGCGCTCTACCTCAAGGACCATTCCTACGGCGAGTACGTGTTCGACTGGGCCTGGGCCAACGCCTACGAGCAGCATGGGCTCGCCTACTACCCGAAGGCCGTGGTGGCAGCGCCCTTCACGCCCGTGCCCGGCGCCCGGCTGCTGGCACGCGACGCGCAAAGCCGCACGCTGCTGGTGCAGGCGCTGGTGGCCGTCTGCAAGGAACAGGAACTTTCGTCTTTGCATCTGCTGTTCGGCGCCGACGCCGACATCGCCGCGTGCACCGAAGCCGGGCTGATGCTGCGCCACACGGTGCAGTTCCACTGGACGAACACGCAACCCGGCTACACCAACTTCGACGCATTCCTGGCAAGCCTCTCGCACGACAAGCGCAAGAAGATCCGCCAAGAGCGCCGCAAGGTCGCCGAGGCCGGCGTCAGCTTCCGCTGGTCGCGCGGCACCGACATTGCCGCCGCCGACTGGGATTTCTTCTACCGCTGCTACGAACGCACCTACCGCGAGCACGGCAACCCGCCCTACCTCACGCGCGATTTCTTCCAGCGCATGGCCGACACGTTGCCCGAGGCGTGGCTGCTGTTCGTGGCGGAGCGCGACGGGCGCCCCATCGCGACCAGCCTGATCGCGCTCTCCACCGATGAAGCCCAGCCGCTGGTGGCCTACGGCCGCTACTGGGGCGCGCTGGAGCGCGTCGATTGCCTGCACTTCGAGGCCTGCTACTACCAGCCCATCGCCTGGTGCATCGCGCACAACGCGGTGCGCTTCGAAGGCGGCGCGCAGGGCGAGCACAAGATGGCCCGCGCGCTGATGCCGGTGCGCACCACCAGCGCCCACTGGCTCGCGCACCCGTCGTTCGCCGATGCCGTCGAGCGCTTCCTCGAGCGCGAAGGCGCGGGCATCGAGAACTACATGGACCACCTCGGCGAACGCAGCCCGTTCAAAGCGACCTGAGCGGCGCGGGAGCGCCGGGGGCTGCTATAAAGCCGCCCGGCACTCAAACAACCACCCACAACACACAGGGAGCACCGATGCCATTCGTCGGACTGGGACTGCACATCCTCATCGCGCTGTACTTCGCCGTGCATGCCATGCGCCACGGCAAGCAGATGTACTGGCTCATCATCCTCTTCAGCTTTCCGCTGCTCGGCAGCATCGTGTACTTCGTGGTCGAGTACTTGCCGGCCTCGCGCATGCAGCGCACCGCGGGCAAGGTGGCGAACGCGGCCATCGGCTTCATCGACCCCGAGCGCGAGTACCGCGCCGCCGCCGAGGCTTACGACCTCGCGCCCACGGCGCAGAACAAACTGCGCCTGGCCAAGGCCGCGCTCGACCGTGGACAGGCGGCCGATGCCGTCGGGCACTATCGCGACGCACTGAAAGGCCCCTTCGCCTCCGACCCCGAGCTGCAGTTCGGCCTGGCCAGCGCCCTTATCGCCGAAGGCAGCCCGGCCTCGGCCCGCGAAGCGTCGCAGGCGCTGCAGAGCTTGCGTGCCACGCGCGACGACTACCGCAAGGACGAGGTCGCCGTACTGAACGCCCGCGCACTGGCCGCCGAGGGCCGCACGCCGGAAGCGCGCGAAGCCTTCGAGGCGGCGCTGAGCACCTACAACACGGTGGAAACGCGCGCCCGCTACATCGCGTGGCTGGCGCAGCAAGGCGACACCGCCGGTGCGCAGCGCCATTGGAACGAGCTGCAGCAGGCGGCGCGCCACTGGAACGCGCATGCGCGGGGCGTCAACCGCGAATGGATGCGGCTGGCCGGGGATGCGGTCCGGGGCTGACGGCCCGGAGCATCCAGGCCGTTTCTTTCAAGCGAAAGAAATTACTTCTTGTACGCGGCGATGCCGTCGAGAACTTCCTTCTTGGCGGCGTCGATGCCTTCCCAGCCCAGCACCTTGACCCACTTGCCGGCTTCCAGGTCCTTGTAGTGCTCGAAGAAGTGGCTGATGGCCTTCAGGCGCATCGGGTTCACGTCGTCGACCGACTTCCAGTGGCTGTAGATCGGCAGCACCTTGTCGGTGGGCACGGCCAGCACCTTGCCGTCGACGCCGGCTTCGTCTTCCATCATCAGGATGCCCAGGGGGCGGCAGGGCACGACCACGCCCGGCAGCAGCGGGTACGGAGCGATCACCAGCACGTCGACCGGGTCGCCGTCGCCCGACAGGGTCTGCGGCACGTAGCCGTAGTTGGCGGGGTAGTACATGGCCGTCGTCATGAAGCGGTCCACGAAGATCGCGCCCGATTCCTTGTCGACTTCGTACTTGATCGGGTCGGCGTTCATCGGGATTTCGATCACGACATTGAATGCGTCGGGAACGTTCTTGCCGGGGGAGACTTTGTCGAAGGACATGACGTTTTTCGAGTAGTTGAAAAGTATGAGACGGATGGGGACAAACCCGGAGTTTACTTTCCGTGTCACGGGCCGGTCGCACGCGTGTGTGTTTTTGCCTGTAAATTGCAAGCGTTGGCCAATCGGCTCCGCACCTTCGGTGCAGCGAGCTTCGAGGAAGCAACGCGGCGGAGAACATGGTCCCGTACGCGTTGCGCGCAGGGCCCAGGCTGTCCGTCTCCACAAGTCACAACGAACGAATGGAGAAGCAAAGCATGAGCGGCAACACCCCCCTGATTCTTGCCATCGTCTGCGGCCTGGTGGCCGTGGGCTACGGTTTCTGGGCCCGAAGTTGGATTCTCGCCAAGGACCCGGGCAACGCCCGGATGCAGGAAATCGCCGCGGCCATCCAGGCTGGCGCCTCGGCCTACCTCGCCAAGCAGTACACCACCATCGCGGTGGTCGGCGTGGTGCTCGCGGTGCTCATCGCCCTCTTCCTCGACCTGACCACGGCCGCCGGCTTCGTGGTCGGCGCGGTGCTCTCGGGCGCCTGCGGCTTCATCGGCATGAACGTGTCGGTGCGCGCCAACGTGCGCACGGCGCAAGCCGCGACCCAGGGCATCGGCCCGGCGCTCGACGTGGCGTTTCGCGGCGGCGCCATCACCGGCATGCTGGTGGTGGGCCTGGGCCTCTTGGGCGTGACGGGCTTCTACTGGTTCCTGGCCGGCAGCGCGCCGAAGGCGGACCACAGCCTTGCAGCCATCCTCAATCCGCTGATCGGCTTTGCCTTCGGCTCCTCGCTGATCTCGATCTTCGCGCGCCTGGGCGGCGGCATCTTCACCAAGGGCGCTGACGTCGGCGCCGACCTGGTGGGCAAGGTCGAAGCCGGCATTCCGGAAGACGACCCACGCAACCCGGCGGTGATCGCCGACAACGTGGGCGACAACGTCGGCGACTGCGCCGGCATGGCGGCCGACCTGTTCGAGACCTACGCGGTGACGCTCATCGCCACCATGGTGCTGGGCGCGCTGATGGTCACGGCGGCCCCGCTGGACGCGGTGCTGTACCCGCTGGCGCTGGGCGGCGTGTCGATCATCGCGTCGATCATCGGCTGCTTCTTCGTGAAGGCCTCGCCGGGCATGGTCAACGTGATGCCGGCGCTCTACAAGGGCCTGGCGGTGGCGGGCATCCTGTCGCTGATCGCGTTCTGGTTCGTGACCAGCTGGATCATTCCGGACAACGCCATTGCCGCGAGCGGCAGCCAGCTGAAGCTGTTCGGCGCCTGCTTCGTGGGCCTGGCGCTCACGGCCGCGCTGGTGTGGGTCACCGAGTACTACACCGGCACGCAGTACAAGCCCGTGCAGCACATCGCGCAAGCGTCGACCACCGGCCACGGCACCAACATCATCGCGGGCCTGGGCGTGTCGATGCGTTCGACGGCATGGCCGGTGATCTTCGTGTGCATCGCGATCCTGGCCTCCTACGCCCTCGCGGGCCTGTACGGCATCGCGGTGGCCGCGACGTCGATGCTGAGCATGGCCGGCATCGTGGTGGCGCTGGACGCCTACGGCCCCATCACCGACAACGCCGGCGGCATCGCCGAGATGAGCGAGTTGCCCGCCAGCGTGCGCGACATCACCGACCCGCTGGACGCGGTGGGCAACACCACCAAGGCCGTGACCAAGGGCTACGCGATCGGCTCGGCCGGCCTGGCCTCGCTGGTGCTCTTTGCCGACTACACCCACAAGCTGGAGAGCTTCGGGCTGAACATCAGCTTCAACCTGAGCGACCCGATGGTGATCGTGGGCCTGTTCATCGGCGGCCTGATCCCCTACCTCTTCGGCGCGATGGCCATGGAAGCCGTGGGCCGCGCGGCCGGTGCGGTGGTGGAAGAAGTGCGCCGCCAGTTCCGCGAGATCCCCGGGATCATGGAAGGCACCGGCAAGCCCGAGTACGGCAAGGCCGTGGGCATGCTGACCGGCGCGGCCATCAAGGAAATGATGATCCCCTCGCTGCTGCCGGTGGTGGTGCCGATCCTGGTCGGCCTGGTACTGGGACCGAAGGCGCTGGGCGGCCTGCTGATGGGCACCATCGTCACCGGCCTGTTCGTCGCCATCAGCATGTGCACGGGCGGCGGTGCGTGGGACAACGCCAAGAAGTACATCGAAGACGGCCACCACGGCGGCAAGGGCTCCGAGGCGCACAAGGCGGCCGTCACCGGCGACACCGTGGGCGACCCCTACAAGGACACGGCCGGCCCGGCGGTGAACCCGCTGATCAAGATCATCAACATCGTGGCGCTGCTGATCGTGCCGCTGGTGGTCAAGTTCCACGCCGGCGATGCGGCAGCGGCCGTGCCGACCAAGGTCGAGACGCCGCCTGCAGCCACCGCACCCGCCGCGATGGCGCCGGCGGCCACGCCGGCCGCCACCCTCGCCTCGGCGGCCGTGGGGGCCACCGAAGCCGCCGCGGTGAAGGTCGAAAACGGCATCGTGAAGTTCTACTTCGCGAGCGCCAGCGCCGAGGTCGCGCCCAACGCCAAGGAGGCGCTGTCCGAGGTCATCAAGGCCGTGCAGAGCGGCAGCACCGTGCTGGTGAGCGGCTACCACGACGCCAGCGGCGACCCGGCCAAGAACGCCGAGCTGGCCAAGCAGCGCGCCATGGCCGTGCGCGACGCCATCAAGGCGGCGGGCGCGCCCGAGGACAAGATCGAACTTGCCAAGCCCGAGCAGTCGCAGGCCGATGGCCCGGCCTCGGAAGCACGCCGCGTCGAAGTGAAAGTGAAGTCCTGACATGCCCACGCCCGCCCGGCTCGAAGCCTTCATTGCCGCCGTCGAAGGCGGCGCGCATGCCCAGGTCATCGAAGATTTCTACACCGAAGACGCCACGATGCGCGAGAACCAGGCCGAGCCGCGGCGCGGGCGCAGCACGCTGGTCGCGCAGGAAAGCGCCGTGCTCGCGCGCACCGAGTCGGTGGCATCGACCTGCGTGCGGCCGGTGCTGGTGAACGGCGACCACGTCGGCATCCACTGGATCTTCGAGTTCACGTTCAAGGGCGGCGGGCGCATGCGCATGGAAGAGATCGCCTGGCAGCGCTGGGACGGCGAGCGCATCGCCGAAGAACAGTTCTTCTACGACCCGGCGCAGCGCAAGCCGGGCTGAGGATGCCCCGCCCGGACCGCGCGATCCGGGCTGGTTTTATGCAACATTTTCGATGTAACATTGAGACTGTCACATGAACGCATCCGCCGCCACACCCGATTCCACGGCCCCGCAGGACCTCTCCATCGAGGCCCTGGCGGCGCGCACGGGCGTCACGGTGCGCAACATCCGCGCCTACACCACGGGCGGCCTGCTGCCGCCGCCGCGGCTGCAGGGCCGGCTCGGCCTGTACGGCGCCGACCACGTCCAACGCCTGGCGCTGATCCGCGAACTGCGCGAACAGGGCTTCGGCATCGAGGCGATCCGCCGCATCTTCACGCGCGCGCCGGCCTCCACCTGGCCCGACCTGCTGGCCGTGGCCCGCTCGGTGTCGGGCAGCCTGTTCGCCGAAGAAACGCCCGTGGTGGTGTCGGCCCAGGCGCTGGCCACCAAGTGGCAAGGCCAGATGACGCCCGCCCTGCTCGGCCGCGCCACCCGCGCCGGCCTCATGCGCGAACTGCCCGACGGCCAGGTGCAGGTGCTGAGCCCGGCGCTCGGCCAGGTCGCCGAACAGCTGGCCGCGCTCGGCCTGCCGCTCGAAGCGGTCATCGGCATGCAGGAAACCATGGTGCGCACGCTGCGCACCGTGGCGCGGCGCTGGCTGCGTACGCTGGCCGACAGCCTGCTCTCCGGCGACACCCTCGACGCCGGCCGCGCCGCGCAGCTGCTCGAGAAAGCACGGCCGCTGGCCACCGGGGCGGTGCAGGCCGCCTTTCCCGTGATCCTGCAGCAGGAGCTCGACGCCCTGCTGCACAAGACCGCCTGATGCCGATGACACGACCTCGCCTCGCCCTTCTTCCGTCCCTGCTGCTCTTGCCGGCCTTCCTCGGCGGCGCGGCTTTCGCGCAGCAGCAGGCCCGCGGCGACACCACCAGCACGCTGGCGCTGAGCTTCGACGCCGCGCGCCAGCGCATGGTCGAGCGCTCCGACAAGCTGGCCGCCGCGCGCATCGCCGTCGAGGCCAAGGAACTGCAGAGCGAAGGCGTCAAGCGCCTGGGCGGGCCGGTGGTCAGCATCTCGGGGCTGGCCTATGCGTACAACGCGAACCTGAACCTCGACCTCGACCCGCTCAACCAGAAGCTCGGCCAGATCGGCTCGTCGCTGCCGCCGTCGATCCAGAGCTTCGTCTCGCGCGTGCCGATTCCGCAGCTGCCCAACAGCTACACGCTGAACCGCCACGACACCGGCGCCAACGCCTCGGTGTCGGCCGTGTGGCCGCTCTACCTGGGCGGCGCGACCGACGCGGTGCGCGGCTTCGTCTCGGCGCAGGCGCGCGAGGCCCAGGCCGACGCCGAACAGGCCGGCCACGAGGTCGACACGCTGCTGGTGCAGCGCTACTTCGGCGCCCAGCTCGCGCAGCGCGCCGCCACGCTGCGCCTGCAGGCCGAGCGCACCATCGCACAACACGACGCGGCCGCGCAGAAGATGCTCGCGGCCGGCATCATTTCGCGTGTCGAGCGGCTGCAGGCCAGTGCCGCGTACGAAGAAGCGCGCCGCAACGCCCGCAAAGCCGAGAACGACGCCGCGCTGGCGGGCGTGGCCCTGGCGCGCACGGTGCGCGCCGAGGGCAGCGTCACGCCGCAGACGCCGCTGTTCCTCATCAGCGCGCCGATCGAACCGCTCGGCCACTTCATCGATGCGGCGCTCACGCGGCATCCGGGTCTGGGCAAGGTCGCAGCCAAGAAGGCGCAGGCCGAGCAGCTGCACGAGGGCGAAGAAGCCCTGCGCCGCCCGCAGGTGATCGCCTTCGGCACGCGCGAGATCAAGAGCGGCAACGCCGACTGGGTGGCCGGCCTCGGCGTGCGCTGGACGCTGTACGACTCGGTCGACCGCAACGCACTGTCGGCCGCCTCGCACAAGCAGGTCGAACAGGCCGAGCGCACCGACCTGCAGGCGCGCAGCGACATCTCGCTGCTGGTCGAACGCAACTGGCGCGCGCTGGACAACGCGCGCCGCCAGTACCTCGAGATGAAGGTCTCGGTCGAGCTTGCACAAGAGGTGGTCAAGCTGCGCACCGCCGGGCTGCGCGAAGGCACCAGCACCACGCTCGACCTGATCGACGCCGAGACCAACCAGGCCAAGGTGCTGACCGAACGCGCGCAGGCCGCCAACGACTACGTGCAGGCGCTCGCGCAGCTGCTCGAGAGCGCGGGCCTGTCCGAGACTTTTTCCGACTACATCGCGCGCGCCGACGTGAAGGTGAACTGACCATGATGAGTGCCAAGACCCGCCGACTGATCGCCATCGCCGCCGCACTGCTCGTGCTGGTGCTGCTCGCCTGGGGCTTCTGGCGCGCCGCGCAGCCGGCGCCCGAGGTGTTCCAGGGCCAGATGGAAGCGCGCGAAACCGACGTGGCCGGCAAGGTCACGGCCCGCATCGCCGAAGTGGCCGTGAAGGAAGGCGACCGCATCCAGGCCGGCGCCCTGCTGGTGCGCATGGACAGCCCCGAGGTGCGCGCCAAGCTGGCGCAGGCCACCGCCGCCGAACAGGCCGCGCAGGCCGTGGCCGACAAGGCGCAGAACGGCGCCCGCCCGCAAGAAATCGAAATGGCGCGCATGCAGTGGCAGCGCGCCGAAACCGCCGCCCAGCTCGCACAGACCTCGTTCCGCCGTGTCGACGGCCTGGCGCGCGACGGCCTCGTGGCCGACCAGAAGCGCGACGAAGCCGAAGCCAACTGGAAGGCCTCGCGCGACGCCGCCGTGGCGGCCAAGGCGCAGTACGACATGGCGCGCACCGGCGCCCGCCCCGAGGACAAGGCCGCCGCCAACGCACAGGCGCGGCAGGTGGCCGGCGTGGTCGCCGAGGTGGAAGCCGCCAAGGCCGAGACCGAGCTGCGCAGCCCGGTCGCCGGCGAAGTGGCCAAGGTGCTCGCCAAAGTCGGCGAACTCTCGCCGCAGGGCGTGGCCGTGGTCACGGTGGTCGACCTGAACGACCAGTGGGTGGTGCTCAACGTGCGCGAAGACCGGCTGGCCCGCTTCGCGCTCGACAAGGAATTCGACGCCCGCCTGCCCGCCCTGCCCGAGGACCGGCGCACCGCCCGCTTCAAGGTCTACTACAGCGGCGTGCTGCCCGACTTCGCCACCTGGCGCGCCACGCGCGGCGGCGCCGGCTTCGACGTGCGCACCTTCGAGGTCCGCGCCCGGCCGCTCAAGCCGATCGAAGGCGCGCGCCCCGGCATGAGCGTTCTGGTCGACTGACGCCGCACCCGTCATGAGCCTGCGCGGCTTTTCCACCGCCAGCGCCCGGCGCGAATTCGCGCTGCTGCGCACGCGTCCGTGGGATCTGGCCATGATCTCGTGGGTGCCGCTGCTCGCGGTGTTCCTGATCTGGTGGGTCTTCTCGGCCGGCCTGCCCGAGCGCCTGCCGATCGGCGTGCTCGACCAGGACCACTCCGCCCTCTCGCGCCAGCTGGTGCGCTTCCTGGACGCCACGCCCGGCCTGCGCGTGGCGCAGCAGTACGCCGACGAAGGCGAGATGCAGCGCGCGCTCACCAGCGGCGCCGTCGACGCGGCGGTGCAGCTGCCGCGCGAACTGAGCCGCGACGTCAAGCAGGGCCGCGTCGGGCAGGTCGTGCTGCTGCACAACGCGCAGCTGGGTACGCATTCGAGCCTGATCCAGCGCGACGTGCGCACCGCCGTCGCCACGGTGTCGGCCGGCGTCGAACTCGCGGTGCGCAACAAGCGCGGCGAGTCGATGAAGGCCGCGCGCGTCAGCATGGACCCGGTCAAGGCCAGCATGGTGGCGCTGTTCAACACCTCGACCGACTACGAGCAGTTTCTCGGTGCCGCGCTCATTCCGGCGCTGCTGCACATCCTCGCGATGACGGCCGGCGCCTGGGCCGTGGGCCGCGAGCTGCGCGACCGCAGCCTGGGCGGCTGGCTCGGCGCCGCGCCGCGCTGGCCCGAGGCGCTGGCCGCGCTGGCGGGCAAGCTGGCGCTGCCGTTCGCGAGCCTGTCGGCGGTGGGCCTGGCCGCCATGCTGTGGATCACGGCAGGCCGCGGCTGGCACCCGGTCGGCTCGGTGGGATGGACGCTGTTCGCGCTGATGGTGTTCCTGGCGCTGTCGATCGCGCTCGGCGCCTTCGTGGCCAGCCTCACGCGCTCGCTGCGCACCGCGCTGTCAGCCACCGGCTTCATCACCGCGCCGGCCTTCGCGTTCGGCGGCGTGGGTTTTCCGCTGGTCGCCATGCCGGTGCTCGCACAGCTATGGGCCGGCCTGCTGCCCTACACGCACTACATCCGCGTGCAGATGGAGCAGCTGCAGATGGGCGCGCCCCTGGCCTACTCGGCCGCCACGCCGCTGTGGATGGTGGTGGGCACCGCGGTGCTGCTGGCCGTGTCGGCCACACTGCTGGTGCGCGCGGCCGCGGCGCCCGAGACGTGGGGAGGCCGCTGATGAGCGCGCGCATCCAGGGCTTCGCCGCCGCCTGGCGCGACACCGCGCTCGGCGTGCTGCGCGACAAGGGCGTGCTGCTGATCATGCTGCTCGCGCCCATCATCTACGGCTTCTTCTACCCGTGGCCCTACGGCACGCAGGCCGTCACGCGGGTGCCGGTGGCGGTGGTCGACCAGGACCACAGCGGGCTGTCGCGGCAGATCGCGCGCTTCGCCATGGCCAGCCCGCGGCTGGATGTGCGCATGGTCACGTCCGACGTGCACGAGGCGCAGCAGGCGCTGTGGCGCGGCGAGATCGAAGGCTATGCGCTGCTGCCAAAGGACCTCAAGCGCAACGTGCTGCGCGGTACGCCGGCGGTGGTGAGCATCGAGGGCAACGGCGCCTACGCGCTGCTGAACAAGGCGGTGCTGTACGGCTTCTCGGAGGCGGTGGGCACGGTGTCGGCCGGTGTCGAGATCCGCAAGCTGCAGGCCGGCGGCCAGAGCGCGGTGCAAGCCGCGCGCAGCCGCAGCCCGCTCAACACGCAGCTGGTGGCGCTGTTCAATCCTACCGAGGGCTACGGCAGCTACGTGGTGCCGGCGGTGGCACTGCTGATCCTGCAGCAGACGCTGCTGATGGGCGCCGCGATGCTGGCCGGCACCTGGGCCGAGGCCGGCCGGCTGCGCGCCGGCATGGGCGCGTGGCTGGGGCGGCTGGGCGCGCTGTCGGGCTTCGGCGTGCTGAGCGGCCTGTTCTATTTCGGCTGGGTGTTCTTCCTGCAGGACTACCCGCGCGGCGGCAATCCGTTCGGTGCGCTGGTGCTGCTGCTGTTCTACGTGCCGGCGATCTGCGTGCTCGGCCTGCTGCTGGGCTGCTGGTTCCGCGACCGCGAGCGCGCACTGCAGGTGCTGCTCTTCACTGCGCTGCCGATGGCTTTTCTCTCGGGCTTCTCATGGCCCGTCGAGGCCCTGCCCGCGCCGCTGCAGGCGCTGCGCTGGCTGTTCCCGAGCACGGCGGGCATCCAGGCTTCGTTGCGGCTCAACCAGATGGGGGCGCCGCTGCACGACGTGCTGCCGTACCTCGGGGCACTCGCGGCGATGGTGGTGGTGGGGCTGCTCGTGCTGTGGGCTGCGGCCACGCCGCGCCACAACGAACGCGACTAGCGTCGGCTGTCCGCCGCCACGGCGCGCACCAGCCGCGTGGCCGGTGCCACCAGCTCGCGCAGGTCACCCACGCGGTCCTGCTCGATGGCCTGCAGCACCAGTTCGTTGATGCCGCCCACCACCGTCATCGCCATCTGGCTGCTCATGTGCGCCGCGGGCACCTCGCCTGAATCGCTGCTGTTGATCGCCACCTGGATGAAGTTGGCGATCTCGCCGTTCACGCGCCGCCGCGCCGCCAGGCCCGGCAGACCGAGCCCGAGGATCTCGACGAACAGCGTGCGCAGCAGCACCGGGTCTTGCGCGAGGTAGTCCATGTAGGCGGTCATCGCCTGCTCCACCTGCGTGTGCCAGGGCTGGGCCGGGTCGAAGGCCTCGCTCACGGCCTGCAGGCCGAGCCGGCTGGCCGTTTCGTACAGCGCGATCAGGCACTCGGTCTTGGTGCTGAAGTGCTCGTAGAACGTGCGCCGCGACACGGCGGCCTCGCGCACGATGTCGGCAATGGTGGTGTCGGCGTAGCCCTTGGCCGCCACGGCATGCGCCATGCCCTGGAGCAGCCGCGCGTAGTGCTCGCTGGGCGCGCCTTCGGCGGCATCGGGCGTGGCGGTTTTGTCGATGCTGGCAGTCATGTGCGATTCATTTTCCTACGCCTTGGTACTTGACAGTACCAGTTCACAATTGCACCATGGCGGCACGCGGTACGGATCTGTACCAACCTTTGTGCCCACGACCTCAGGAATTGCCTTCCCATGACCGAACTCGTAGTCCGCCGCCTGCTGATCGACCTGCAACCGCCCTTCTCGCGCGACTGGTGCGGCGGCGATGCCTTTTCGACGGCTTTCTTCAACGCCTTGTCGATGAGCTTCCCCTTCGGCGAGCAGTTCTTCATCGACGCCGTGCGCGATGCCATGGCCACGCTGCCGCCCGAGGTGCAGGAGCGCTACCGCGCCGACGTGCGCGGCTTCATCGGCCAGGAGGCGACGCACCGGCGCATCCATTCGCTGTTCAACGCGCACCTCGAGCGACAAGGCCTGGTCGATCGCTGGACCGCGCGCGCCAGCCAGCGCATGGAACTGATGGACGGCGCCGATCCGCGCCACGCGCTGGCCGTGACGGCCGCTACCGAGCACTTCACGGCCATGTTCGCCGAGTGGCTGCTGGCCCGCCCCGAGATCCTCGATGGCGCCGAGCCCCGGCTGCGCACGATGTGGCTGTGGCACAGCGCGGAAGAGCTGGAGCACAAGAGCGTCGCCTTCGACATCTACAAGGCCGCGGGCGGCTCCGACGAATGGCGCACGCGCTGGTTCCGCCGCGTGACGGTGATGTTCCTCGGCGACCTGATGCGCCAGACGGTCGACAACCTGCGGCATGAAAAGCAATTGTGGAAGTGGGCCACCTGGAAGAGCGCCGCGCGCATCCTGCTGGGCCGCGGCGGCCTGCTGCGGGGCAATCTCGCGGGCTGGCGCCAGTACCTGCGCAGCGACTTCCACCCCGACCAGCAGGACAGCAGCCTCTCGGCGCGCTGGCTGGCCGACAACGGCGCGCAGTTCACGCCCGTGGGCGCGCCTGCAGCCACGTCGGCCTGAGTTCGTCAGTAGATGCTGGCGCGGTGCGGGCTCAACGCGCCCGCCTGCGTCGGCTGCCCGTCGGCGCGCAACGTGAGGTCGTGCAGCGTGTCGAAATCGGACGGCGCATCGGGCACGCGCATCACCACTTCGAGTTCGTGCATCGAGGCCACCCAGCGCCCTGCCGGCGATTCGGCCGGTTCGTCGTTGGCGAACACACCGTCGCGGATGTAGAGCGTTTCGCCTTCGGGGCGCTCGCTGTGCAGCTCGATCAGGCGCGCGATCGAGAAGTTGTAGGTCACGAGCTTTTCGCGCGTGCGGCGGTCCTTGCCGCCGCAGTTGAACGAGCCCTCGGCCGCAATCACGATGCAGGAGCCGTCCACCCCGCCGTCGATCGCGATCTCGTTGCCCGAGCGCCAGATGGCGTTGGGCAGGCGCACGCGCACCTTGTCGATCACGAGGTCGCGTTGCTTGTTGAGGGCTCCCAGCGGCGGCACCAGCGAGCGCAATTGGCGCAGGCGCTCGGCGAAGTTGTCGTCCATGAGGAATTCGACATGATGCGTGGCGCTGCCGGACGAGCGCTTGACGACCTGCATGACGACGTGACGTGGCTTGTTCACAGCTCAGGCCCTCCACGCAGAGAAAAATCCACGCCCGCTGCGGGGCACCGATCGCCTTCTTGCTGGATTTGAGTGGTCATCGGCTACAAATTAGAACTTTAGATTAAATGCAATTACTTGCATCATTTGTGTCCAACTGTATATCGATTGCGACCGGGATGGAAGGCAATCGACGACATGCCGATGAGGCCATGTCGCCAACGCGACGCGGCGCCGTGCTAGGCGCTCAGCTCGACGATGCTTCGGCCTCGAGGGCCTCGTCGAGCGCCTTGCACGAAGGCGCGCAGACGGTCTGCGACTTGCCCAGCACCTGGCGCGTGCGCAACTGCGAACGCACGCGGTGCTTGCCGCACATGAAGCAGGACATCGTGGCCCCGCTGAACGACGCCGAGGCGCGGAACGGCGAACCCGGCGCCTTCGATTTGTAGCGCAGCCCGTCCGCCACCACTGCCGTTTTCACTTCACCCTTGGCCATGCATCTTGTCCTTGTTCGATTCGTCACCGCGCATGGCGCGGGCAATGGCTTCCCTGGCTGCGCCTTCGGCGGCCAGGGAAACGTCCAGCGCCGAGCGGCAAAGGCCGGCGTGCTGGTAATTCATATTTTCGTAGACCTCGGAGGCGGCCGGATAGGCATCGAGCAACTGGCCCAATTCGGCACCGGGCTCGACGTCTTCGAATTCATGCACCAGGTGCTCGACCACCGAGCGGTACTGCTCGGCACCAACCGGCACGGCGCTGTGCTCGAGCCTCTCCAGCAGTTGAGCCAGCACGTGGGTCACTGCCAGATCGGTCTTGGGAGACGGATTTCGGGTCGTGTTCATGGTTTGCATGTGGGGACAGCATACCCCTATGCAAGGGGCGGGTCGCGCGGAAGTGTCTCTGCCGTCATGGCCTCCTGCGCCGCTCGCATGCGTTGGAGCAGGCTGTGAAGCATTTCGGTCGACAGGCCGTGGATCACCAGCCGGTGCCCGGCCCGCAGGGTCGACAGCGGCACCAGCGGATGCTTGTTGTTGACCAGGATCAGGTGCTCCGGCGCGTTCAGGATCGTCGCCGCGTAGATGCCGATGGTTTCGTCCAGTTGCAAGGAGTTGGCGGCGCGCCAGAAATCGTTGTCGGTCAGCATCAGCTGGTACAGCGGCGTGAACAGCTCGATGGCGCTTTGCAGGTCGAGAAAATTGAGCTTGCCCTGGGGCATGTCTTCCAGCCGCAACGCCGGCGGCTGGATCATCGAGAAATCGACCTGCTCGGCCTTGCACAGCGCCAGCCCCTTGTCGCGCAGCGCCGTATTCAGCCGGATCACAAAGTTGAACAAATTCAGGTCGTGCTTCAGGAACATCTCGTCCTTCAGCGCGTCGATGTCGGCCGGTTCCAGCGGCGACGTGCCCACGGGCGCGGGCGAGTTGCGCCCGATGAAGGCCAGCACCTGCGAGCCCAGGTGAAAGTGCCGCAGGATCAGCCAGTTCGCCTCGGGCGACACGAAGCGCTTGAGCCCCCACGCCAGAAAGCGGTGCAGCAGCACCGAGTGCGACCAGTTGCGCGGCACGAACACCTTCACGATCTGGATCAGGATGATCGTCAGCCGCGCAATCGGCCGCAGGAACGGCAGCAGGTACTGGCGCGAGGCCGAGCTCGAATCGGCCAGCCACGCGGCCTTCACGTCGTCGGGCAGCGGCGTGCTCTGGTCGAGGTACAGCGCCAGCCACGGGCTGGGGTCGCGCTCGTCGTGCGCCTGCTTCAGGAATTCAGGGGTTCGATCCATGGGGCATTCGTTCGGTGATGTGCTGGAACTGCATCAGATACAGCGCCGCCGTGTGGCGCGCGGTGTCGGCAATCTGGCGAGCGGCGCGGGCCTGTCCTTCCACGGCCATCACCATCTCGACCGCGGCCAGCCAGCGGTTCAGGTGGTGCTCGTCGTTGTGGCCGTGGTACTCGAGGAAACGGAAGGCGTCGGGCGGCAGCTTCAGGCTGGCTTTCAGCAGCGGCAGCAGCGCCGGCACGATGCGCTGGCCTGTGCCTTCGATGATGTAGATCGCGCCCAGAAGGCCGATCGGGTCGCGCGTGGCGGCCAGGCCGTGCAGGTAGGCGTTGAGCGCCTCGCCGCCGGGGTTGCGGCGCAGTTCGTCGATCGATTCGACCGTGCCGCCGGCCTTGCGGTAGTCGCTGAAGAGGATGTTGAAGTCGTTCTGCTCCTCGCCCGCGTGCACGTCGATCAGCGACGACAGCATGCGGTACGGCTCGCTCAGCGAGGCAGCGCCTTCACGCATCCACAGGCTGCCTTCGCGCACCTGCGGCACCCACTGCTCCATCCAGTTCAGGTAGTCGGGCACGGCAAAGCGGCGCTCGCGGATCTGGCGGATCAGCGGCGTGCGCCACACGCGCGAGCGGTAGTCGTGCCAGATGGCGGCCAGCTCGGTCAGCAAGGCGCCCAGACCCTCGGGCGCAGCGGCCGGGTCGTGCGGCGGCGCAATGACGAGGTCGTCGTCGGGCGCCACCGCCGCCGCGCGCGGCGCGATCACGACGGGCGCCGCATCGACGGCCTCGACCTCGAGCAGCATGTACGCCGCCATGAAGCGCCCCGACTCCGGCACGTAGCAGAAGATCTGCTCGCCCGGCTTCAGCGTCTTGGTGTGCAGGAACTCCGCCAGCATCACGAGGATCGACGCCGCGCCCGTGTTGCCGCGCCACGCGAGGTTGCTCCACCAGCGTTCGCGCGGAATCGCCAGGTCAGCCTTGGCCATCAGGTCTTCGACCACCGGGATGAATTTTTCCGACGAGTAGTGGCACAGAAAATGGTCGACCCGCTTCGGATCGACCCAGCCGTCGCGCACCAGGCCGGCGTACTCGTGGATGCCGATGTCGAACAGGTGCGGCAAGAGCCGGATGTCCTGGCGCAGCGACAACGCGCCGGCCGCCTCGGCCTCGGCCCACGAGCCGAAATCGAGATGCCCGCGCGCGCGGTCTTCGGTGAGGCCCAGCTGCATGCACACCGGGTAGTCGCCCGAAAAGGCGCGCTGGTGCACCCACTTCAGCTTCAGGCGCAGCCCCGGCTTGCCGGCCAGCGCGGGCGTGCCGTCGGACAGCAGCAGCGCGCCCGCGCCATCGGACAGCATCCAGCGCAGGAAGTGCGAGTCGAAATCGGTCTCGTAGCCGCGCGCGGCAAAGCGCGAGCGCTTGAACAGGCGCGACGGCATTTCGCTGGCCACCGCCAGCGCCGAACGGTGCGCGCCCAGCTCGATGCCCTGCGCCGCCGTCTGGATCGCCGACACGCCGGCCGCGCAGATGCCGTGCACCGAATGCGTCTCCATCGGCTGCGCCGCCAGCTCGCCCTGGATCATGTTGGCGAAGCCGGGCATCAACGTGTCGCCGCCCGAGGAGCCGCTGGCCAGCAGCGACACGCGCGACAGCTCGGCGCCGCCGCGCTGCAGGCAGTCGCGGATCGCGCCGGCCGCCAGCTGCGCGTTGGTGTGGCGTGTCACGCCTTCTTCGTCGATCGCGTAGTGCCGCGTGAGGATGCCGTTCTCGGCCAGGATGCGGCGCTTGATGCGCTCCGACATGCGGTTGAGCGGCGCGATGTACGCGTCCATGCGGTCGTTGGGAACAGGCTCGCCGGGCATGAAATAGCCGGCGCTTTCGAGGTACACGCGTTGGAATGAAACGGGCATGGGTTCAGGAGATGGGTGAATCGGGAGGCATCAGCGAGCGGCTGCGAAAACGCGGCCACACGATCCCCAGCACGAAGACGCGCACCATGTACGGCACCAGCCCGCCCTCGTTGAGCGCGGGTGCCACCTGCGCGCGGTAGCGCGTGTGATGCAGGTGCGTGAGCTCGGACCAATGGGCATGCGGGTTCTCGTGGTGTGCGGTGTGCAGGCCGATGTTGAACAGCAAGGGGTTCACCAGCCCCTCGAAATTGCGTGCGTAGTTCAGCTGGCTACCGCGGGTATCGCCGGATGCCTCCTTGCGCGGCGTCTTGCGTCCGTCGGCGTGCGCGTGCTGCAGGTAGTTGGTGGCCAGCAGCCAATGCAGGCCGTGCAGCTGCGGCACGATCACGAACAGCAATGCCTTGCGCCAGTCGATCGCCAGCAGCACGGTCCAGCTGGCCAGCCACAGCGCGTACTGCGCCATGCAATAGCGCCAGGCGCCGCGGTGGTGCCGGTGCAGGCGCGCGAGCCAGCCGACGAACAGCGGCATCAGCACCCACACGGCCTGGAACGGATGCAGCAGGTAGCCCCACAGGTGGTTGGTGTCGCCGCCGAAGCGGTAGGTGCGCGCCACATCCTTCGGCCCATGGCGATGGCGATGGTGGTTGGCCACATGCGCGGGCCAGAAGACGAAGGTCGGGTGGCCCTGCAGCAGCGTGATCCAGAAGTCGGTCAGCCGGTTCATGCGCCGACCGCGCCACATGCGCAGGTGCACGTGGTTGTGATGGATCACGCCGATGCCGAGCGTGAGGAACAGCATCAGCGCATACAGCACCACCTGGAAACCGTGCACCCACTGCCACGCCGCCAGCGCGGGCAAGGCGACGAGGTACGCCAGGCTTTGCCAGTCGCGCCAGTGGCGCAGCCGCGGCAGCCGATGGCGCGCGTCAGGCCGTCGTGGCGCCATGCTTCTTTCGAAAAGCCTGGAACAGCGGCTCGGCCGCGTCGGCCGCGATGCGCGTGCGGAACAGCCGGTCCATGAAGGTGAACTGGAAGCCGTAGTTGCCGTTGTGCACGGCATGGTGCAGATGGTGCCGGCGGCTCGCGGCGAACCAGTGGCTGTACGACACGCCGGGCACGAAGTCGTAGTTCGAATGCCCGACGCAGTTGAAGAACAGGCTGAACACCGGCACCGACGCCAGCGACCAGAAGCTGAAGTCGTGCAGCACCATCGGCAGCAGGATCACGTTGCCGAGCATCAGCGCCTCGATCGGGTGAAAGCTGTAGGTGGCCCACGGCGTGGTCACGAACGAGCGATGGTGCGGCCCATGAAAACGCCGCAGCCAGCGCGTGTGCAGCAGCCGGTGGTTGAGCCAGAAATGCACGTCGTTCCACACCGCGAGCACGAGGATCTCGATGCCAATGCGGCGCCAGCCCGCGTCGGGCTCCAGCCGCGCCCAGCCCAGCTGCAGCAGCCCCCACGGAAACACCATGCCCAGCCCGAAGATCAGCACCGAGATGCCCGACTGCGTGAGCTCGCGCCGCAGCTGGCCGGGCTGCAGCGGCCGCGGATCGAGCGCGCGCCCGATGCCCAGCGCCGGCAGCACGCGCTTCGTGAGCAGCCAGGTGAGCGCGCCGAAACCCAGGTAGATGCCGCCGAAGAACAGCAGGCCCCACAGCATGACCTGCGGGGCCGAAAGAGAAGTGAAGGTCTGCGCCATCCCCCGAGGCTACAACAGCATCTCGGGCACCAGCGGGGAGATCAGGGTGTTGTACAGGCGCTGGAAGAAACCCGACTCGGGTTCCGAGGTGAGAATCACCTCTTTCTCGCCGTCGTTCGTGAGCCACTCGAGCGTGCCGCCCTCCTTCGACAGCCGCAGCCGGTACGAGTTCTGCAGCTTGCTCACATGGATGATGCGCAGCATCTCGCGCGCCAGCTGCGGGTTGTCGACCACCACGCCCATCTCGGTGTTCTGGCTGGCCGAGCGCGGGTCGAGGTTCATCGAGCCGATGAAGATGCGCGTCTTGTCGATGGCGGCGGTCTTGGCGTGCAGCCGGCCCAGCGAGTTGCCGAAGCTGCCGAAACGCATGCTCGCGGTGGTGCGCTGCGGGCTCAGCTCGTACAGGTCGGCGCCGCCTTTCAGCAGGCGCTCGCGGTATCGCGCGTAGCCGGTGTGCACCAGCGGCTCGTCGTTGGCGGCCAGCGAATTGGTCAGCAGCGTGAGCTTGACCTTGCGCTTGGCCAGGTCCTCGAAGGCCGCCATGCCGCGCTCGCCCGGCACGAGGTAGGGCGAGGTCAGGTCGACCTCGGTCTTGGCGTCGAGCAGCAGCGCCCAGACCTTCATCGTCACGCTGGTGGCAATGGCGTCCTCGGCTGTCAGCGTCGTGGGCTTGGAGGGCGGGTCGGCGATGGCGCGGGCCTCGCCCCACAGCAGGCCCATGCGGCCGCCGTCGAGCTCTTCGGCGATGGGGCCGTAACCGAGGATGTCGGAAGGCGGCAGCACGACCTTCGGCGGCGGGCCCGACATGCCGATCTCGGCATCGAAGGTGGCGGCGCCGGCCTCTTTGCGCACGATCTCGGCAATGGGCCAGATCTGGTCGCTGTTCCAGTAGGCGTCGAAGATGGACTCGAGCTGCGGCACCACCTTGCCGACCACCAGCGCGTCCATGTCGATGAAGTTCTGCGCCTCGCTCAGTACGAAATACTCGTCGGCGATGTTGCGCCCGCCCACCACCGCCATCGCGCCGTCGGCGATGAAGAGCTTGTTGTGCATGCGGTGGTTGAGCCGGTGGATGTCGAAGATCGACACCACGAAGCGCGAGAGAAACCCGTCGCGCGCGCAGCAGAACGGGTTGAACAGGCGCACCGACACATTGGGCGTCTCGGACAGCGCCAGCAACAGCTGCTGGCTCTTCACCGTGTACAGGTCGTCCACCAGCACCCGCACCTTCACGCCGCGCGCCGCCGCCTCGCGCAGCGTGCGCAGCAGCAGCCGGCCGGTGGCGTCGTTCTCGAGCTGGTAGTACTGCACCACCAGCGAGCGCTCGGCGCGCTGCGCGAGCTGCAGGCGCGCGTCGAGCGAGTACACGCCCAGCGGCATCAGCCGGAAGCCCGAATGCTCGCCGGGCGGCGTGGAGGCCGCGACGATCTTCGCGAGCGCGGTGCCCGGGTCGGCGGCGGCGGCGTGTTCGGCCGGGCGTTCGCGCGCCGGCGGCAGCGAGCCGCACGCGCCGAGCAATGCCAGCAGCACGCCGGCCAGCGCCGTGCGCAGAAGAGATCGGGCCCAGGCGTTCATGGTCGGGTTCCTCTTGTCGTTGTGGATGCCACTGCCCTGATGTACGCCGGTCCTCCCGCGGCGGTTTCAACGGGGCCCATTTGGCGAAGCGTCGTCCTAGAATTCGATTCACTTCGCTTCGGAGTTACATCATGGCCCGATCGCTCCTTTTGCGCACCGCTTTGTGGGCCGCGGCCCTCGCCGCCGGGGTACCCCATGCCCACGCCGCACTCGACATCGGCGACCCTGTGCCCAAGTTCACGGCCACGGCCGCGCTGGGCGGCAAGACCTTCCGCTACTCGCTGGCCGAGGCGCTGGCCAAGGGGCCGGTGGTGCTGTACTTCTTTCCGGCGGCCGACTCCAACGACTGCTCCATCGAGGCCCACGCCTTCGCCGAGGCGGTCGACCAGTTCGCCGCGCTGGGCGCCTCGGTGATCGGCGTGTCGGCCGACGACATCGACACGCTCTCCAAGTTCTCGGTCAAGTCGTGCCAGAGCCGCTTTCCGGTGGCCTCCGACCAGGGCAAGACCGTGATCCAGGGCTTCGACGCGCTGATGCAGACCCGGCCCGACTTCGCCAACCGCCTGTCGTATGTGATCGCGACCGACGGCAAGGTCGCCTACTACTACCAGAACCTCAACCCCGACAAGCACGTCGAGCGCATGCTGAACGCCGTGCGCGCGCTACCCAAAGCCACCGCGGCGAAGTAAGGCGGGCCGGCCGGGGCGCCACGCGCGGGGCGGGCTTCGCGCAAAATCTCGCCCCATGCAGCTCAACTACATCGCCAACGCGGACGTTCCCTCCGCCTCCGGCCGCACCCTCCCCGTCATCGACCCGTCGGACGGCCAGCCTTTCGACGAAATCCAGCGCAGCAACGCCGCCGACATCGACGCCGCCGTGCGCGCCGCGCGCGACTGCTTCGAGGGCGTGTGGCACAAGGTCAGCGCCGCCGACCGCGGCCGCCTGCTCTTCAAGCTCTCGCAGAAGATCGCCGAGCACGTCGACGAGCTCGCGCTCATCGAGCAGCGCGACTGCGGCAAGCCCGTGAAGCAGGCCCGCGCCGACGCGGTGGCGCTGGTGCGCTACTTCGAGTTCTATGCCGGCGCCTGCGACAAGCTGCACGGCGAGACCATTCCCTACCAGGACGGCTACAGCGTCTTCACCTGGCGCGAGCCACACGGCGTCACGGGCCACATCATTCCGTGGAACTACCCGATGCAGATCTTCGGGCGCAGCGTGGGCGGCGCCCTGGCGGCCGGCAACGTGTGCGTGGTCAAGCCCGCCGAAGACGCCTGCCTGTCGCTGATCCGCGTGGCGCAATTGGCGGCCGAGGTCGGCTTTCCGGCTGGCGCGCTCAACATCGTGACGGGCTACGGCCACGAGGTAGGCGACGCGCTCGCGCGCCACGAAGGCATCGACCACATCAGCTTCACGGGCAGCCCGAAGATCGGCACGCTGATCCAGCAGGTGGCGGCCGAGCGGCACTGCCCGGTCACGCTCGAACTGGGCGGCAAGAGCCCGCAGATCGTGTTCGCCGACGCCGACCTGGACGCGGTGATTCCCGTGGTGATCAACGCCATCGTGCAGAACGCCGGCCAGACCTGCTCGGCGGGTTCGCGCGTGCTGATCCAGCGCGACATCTACGAGCCCCTGCTCGAGCGCCTGGGCCATGCCTTCGAAGCCCTGCGCGTGGGCCCCGCGGCGATGGACCTCGACGTCGGCCCGCTGATCCGCCAGACGCAGCAGCAGCGCGTGTGGGACTTCCTGAGCGACGCGCAGCACGCCGGCATCCCGATGGTGGCGCAGGGCGTGGTGGTCGAGGAAGCGCCCGAGACCGGCTTCTACCAGGCCCCGACCCTGCTGCGCGACGTGCCCGTGGGCCATCGCCTGGCGCAGGAAGAAGTGTTCGGCCCCGTGCTTGCCGCGATGCAGTTCGCCGACGAGGACGAAGCCGTGGCCCTGGCCAACGCCACCCAGTTCGGCCTCGTGGCCGGCGTCTGGACGGCCGACGGCGCGCGCCAATTCCGCATGGCCCGGCGCGTAAAGAGCGGCCAGGTGTTCATCAACAACTACGGTGCGGGCGGCGGCGTCGAACTGCCGTTCGGCGGCGTGAAGTCGTCGGGCTACGGACGCGAAAAGGGCTTCGAGGCCCTGTACGGCTTCACGACCTTGAAGACCATCGCCATCAAGCACGGCTGAGGCTGACGACGCCGCGCCTGGGCGTCAGCCCAGCGCGGTGTCCAGCAGCATCATCAGCACGAAGCCGATCATCAAACCGCTGGTCGCATAGGCTTCATGCCCCTTGCGGTGCGATTCGGGAATGATCTCGTGGCTGATCACGAACAGCATCGCGCCCGCCGCGAAGCCCAGCCCCCAGGGCAGCAGCATCGCCGAATGCCCCACCACCGCCGCGCCGAGCACGGCGCCCAGCGGCTCCACCAGCCCCGAGGCCATGCCGATCAGCACCGCGAACAGGCGGCTGTAGCCTGCGGCCAGCAGCGCCACGGCCACCACCAGCCCCTCGGGCACGTCCTGGATCGCGATGCCGGTGGCGAGCGCATCGGCGCGCACGCCGTTGTTGGCCGCGTAGCCGACGCCGATGGCCAGACCCTCGGGCACGTTGTGCAGCGCGATCGCGAACACGAAGAGCCAGGTGCGGCGCAGCTGGCGCCCGCTCTGCCCTTCGCGGCCCTTGATGAAGTGCTCGTGCGGCAGCACGCGGTCCATGGTCATCAGCACCAGGCCGCCCAGCAGGATCGCCGTGCCGATCACGCCGCCCGCCGCCCAGTCGCCACCGCCGAAGACGCCGGTCGACTTGGCGGCGTCCAGCCCGGGAATGATCAGCGAGAAGGCGCAGGCCGCGAGCATCACGCCCGCGCCGAAGCCGAACAGCGTGTCCTGCAGCTTGTCGGGCAGCTTCTGCGAGAACAGCACCGGCAGCGTGCCCAGCGCGGTCGCCAGCGCCGCCACCGAGCCGCCGCGCAGCGCGTTCCACACCAGCGGGTCGGCGCGCACGAAGGACCAGAACTGTGACGCCAGCGCCAGCGCGCCGGCCGCGACGATGGCAAAGCCGATCCATTCGCGCAACGGGCGCGGCGACCTCGGCGGCGGCGCTGTGGCCACCGTGCCCTGCAGCTGCGTGTCGTTCATGGGCGGGCTCCTCTTCGGCTCATCGGCCGCCGGTCGCGGCGGCATGGCGGCGGGCCACCTCGGCCCAGTTCACCACGTTGTAGAAGGCCGCGATGTATTCCGGGCGGCGGTTCTGGTACTTCAGGTAGTAGGCGTGCTCCCACACGTCCAGGCCCAGGATCGGGGTCTTGCCCGAGCCGATGCCGCGCATCAGCGGGCTGTCCTGGTTGCCGCTGCTTTCCACGGCGAGCTTGCCGTCGGCGCCGACGACCAGCCAGGCCCAGCCGCTGCCGAAGCGCGTGAGCGCGGCCTTGGTGAAGGCGTCCTTGAAGGCATCGAAGCCGCCCAGGTCGGTGTCGATGGCCTGCGCGAGCGCGCCCAAAGGCGCCCCGCCGCCACCCTCGCCCACCGGGGCCATGACGGTCCAGAACAGGCTGTGGTTGGCGTGGCCGCCGCCGTTGTTGCGCACGGGGGCGCGCAGCGCCTCGGGCAATTCCTCGACACCGGCGATGAGGGCTTCGACCGGCGTGTCCGCATGTGGCGTGTCTTTCAACGCCGCATTCAGGTTGTTCACGTAGGTCTGGTGGTGCTTGCCGTGGTGGATCTCCATCGTCTGCGCGTCGATGTGGGGTTCGAGCGCGTCGAAGGCATAGGGCAAGGCTGGCAGGGTGTACGGCACGGTTCGGAAGCTCCTTGTTGGAAGAGAGCCCTTTGCGTGGTGCTTGTGCTGCGTACTCAGGCGTTCAAATGATAGTAATTCTCATTGTCTGCGTCAAGATATCGGCGCCATAGATGCCGCCAATCAGCCAGCTCGTCGCGTGCCGCTCTAGGACCCATCCACCGATACACTGCCCCGCGACCGGTTCGCACGGACGGCGTCAAGACCGTCCTGCCGGTTCCATCCTTCCACCACCGACGGAGACAACACGCATGACCTTCCTGAAGCGCCGCGCCCTGGTGCGCACGGCCCTGCTCGGCCTGAGCCTCGCCCTGCCGCTGCTCGCCACCGCCCAGTCGCTGCCCACCGCCCGGCCCGAGTCGGTGGGCCTGTCCACCGAGCGTCTGCAGAAGCTCACCGACGTGCTCAAGGCCGATGTGGCGGCCGGCAAGATCCCCGGCGCGGTGCTGCTGGTCGCGCGCCAGGGCAAGGTCGCGTGGTTCGAACCGGTCGGCAAGCTCGACGCCACCGCCGGCACGCCGATGCCGCGCGACGGCATCTTCCGCATCTACTCGATGAGCAAGCCCATCACCACGGTCGCCGCGATGATGCTGGTCGAAGACGGCCGCATGAAGCTGGACGACCCGGTCGCGATGTACCTGCCCGAGTACGCCCGCATGACGGTGGGCATCGAGAAGCCCGGCGCCGACGGCAAGCCGGTGCTCGAGACCGTGCCCGCGCGCCGCCCGATCACCGTGCAGGACCTCATGCGCCACACCTCGGGCCTGACCTACGGCTTCTTCGGCCCGGGGCTGGTGAAACAGGCCTACAACGCCGCCAACCTCGCGGACGGCGATCCGACCAGCGCCGAGTTCTCGCAGCGCCTGGCCAAGCTGCCGCTGGCCTACCAGCCCGGCACGACCTGGGACTACAGCTACTCCACCGACATCCTGGGCCGCGTGGTCGAGGTGGTGTCGGGCCAGTCGCTGTACCAGTTCGAAAAGGCGCGCCTGTTCGACCCGCTGGGCATGAAGGACACCACGTACTACGTGCCCGAGCCGGCGCGCCAGCCGCGCATCGCCGAGCCGCTGCCGAGCGACCGCAACTTCGGCGTGGGCGCCGACCTGAACGACCCGCGCATCGTGCGCAAGTTCGAGTCGGGCGGCGGCGGGCTGGTGTCGACCGCGTCCGACTACGCGCGCTTCCTGCAGATGCTGCTCAACGGCGGCACGCTCGACGGCACGCGCTACCTCGGCCCGCGCACGCTGGCGCTGATGACGACCGACCATTCGAACGCCGGCGCCGGCATCGTGCCCGGCCCGCTGTACCTGCCGGGCCCCGGCTACGGCTTCGGCCTGGGCTTCGCGGTGCGCCGCAACGACGGCGAGGCGCCCTACCCGTCCGGCGGCGGCGAGTACAACTGGGGCGGCGCGGGCGGCACCTACATGTGGGTCGATCCGAAGAACGAACTGTTCGTCGTGCTGATGCTGCAGTCGCCCAAGTACCGCACCCACTACCGAAGCCTCGCGCGCAACATGGTCTATGCAGCGGTGCTGAAGTAGCCCGCATGGCGCGCGGTCGCGGGCCATGGCGCAAAATCGGCATCGCCCCATGAAGAAAAGCAGCAGCACCGTCATTCCGATCGCTCAGGCCGGCCACGCCGTCGTGGCCGCGCCGGGCATTGCCGTGCCCGCCACCGGCCTGCTGGCCGACCGGCTGGGCCGTCCGCTGACCGACCTGCGCATCAGCGTGACCGACCGCTGCAACTTCCGCTGCAGCTACTGCATGCCCAAGGACGTGTTCGACAAGGACTACCAGTACCTGCCGCACAGCGCCCTGCTGAGCTTCGAGGAAATCACGCGCCTGGCGCGCCTGTTCGCCTCGCACGGCGTGCGCAAGATCCGCCTGACTGGCGGCGAGCCGCTGCTGCGCAAGCACATCGAGGGGCTCATCGGGCAACTGGCCGAACTGCGCACGCCCGACGGCGACCCGCTCGAGCTCACGCTGACCACCAACGGCTCGCTGCTGAAGCGCAAGGCAGCCGCACTCAAGGCCGCCGGCCTGCAGCGCGTGACCGTGAGCCTGGACAGCCTGGACGACGCCGTGTTCCGCCACATGAACGACGTCGACTTTCCGGTGGCCGACGTGCTGGCCGGCATCGACGCGGCCCTGGCCGCGGGCCTGGGCCCGATCAAGGTCAACATGGTGGTCAAGCGCGGCACCAACGAGCAAGAGATCTTGCCGATGGCGCGCTACTTCCGCGAGCACCACGGCGGCAAGGTCGTGCTGCGCTTCATCGAGTACATGGACGTCGGCGCCACCAACGGCTGGCGCATGGACGAGGTGCTGCCTTCGGCCGAAGTCATCGCGCGCATCGCGGCCGAGTTTCCGCTCGTGCCGCTCGAAGCCACCACGCCCGGCGAGACCGCCCAGCGTTGGGCCTATGCCGACGGCGGCGGCGAGATCGGCGTGATCAGCAGCGTGACCCAGGCCTTCTGCCACGACTGCAGCCGCGCGCGCCTGTCGACCGAGGGCAAGCTGTACCTGTGCCTGTTCGCAAGCCAGGGCCACGACCTGCGCCCGATGCTGCGCGACGGCGCGAGCGACGAGGCCATCACCTCAGCCATCGGCCACATCTGGCAGGGCCGCGCCGACCGCTATTCCGAGCTGCGCGCCCTGCGCGGCCCCGACGACAGCGCCCCCGACGCGGCAGCGCCCCGGCGCGTCGAGATGAGCTACATCGGCGGATGAGGCCGCCAGCCATGGGTACCGCACCGGCCATCGCAGCGGCCGACATCACGGGCCTCGTGCTCGCCGGCGGGCGCGGCACCCGCATGGGCGGAGTCGACAAGGGCCTGCAACTGCTCCAGGGCGAAGTGCTCGCCGCACATGCCGTGCGGCGGTTGCGCCCGCAGGTCGGCCGCGTACTGATCAATGCCAACCGGAACTTCGCCGCCTACGAAGCGCTGGGCGTGCCCGTGTTCGCCGACAGCGTGCCCGACCACCCCGGGCCGCTGGCCGGCATGCTGAGCGGGCTCGAACACTGCCCCACGCCCTGGCTGCTCACCGTGCCCTGCGACACGCCGCGCTTTCCGCCCGACCTGGCGGCGCGGCTGGCCGAAGCCCTGGCCGCCGAGGGCGCCCACGCGCGCATCGCCATGGCCGCCGCGCCTGAAACCGAGGCCGACGGCCGCACGGTGCTGCGTCGCCAGCCGGTGTTCTGCCTGCTGCACATCGAACTGCGCGACAGCCTGCGCCGCTTTGTCGAGGAAGGCGGCCGCAAGGTCGGCGCCTGGACCGCGCAGCACAACGCGCTGACCGTTCCCTTCGACCGCCCCGGCGACGCGCCCGACGCCTTCTTCAACGCGAACACGCTGGCCGACCTGCAGACGCTCGAACAGCCATGAGCCGCATCGCCGCCATCGCCGCCGACCTCGCGGACTACGACGCGGGCGACCTCGACGTCGACACCGTCGCCGCCTTTCTCGCGCGCCTCGTCGCACCGCTGGCCGTGGCAGACACCGAAGAGGTCGCGCTGCGCGACGCGCTCGGCCGCGTGCTGGCGGACGACCTCGTCTCGCCCGTGAGCGTGCCGCCGCACGACAACTCGGCCATGGACGGCTACGCCTTCGACGGCGCGCTGCTGCCGGCCGATGCGCCCATCGACCATTCGCTCACGCTGCGCGTGGCCGGCACGGCGCTGGCCGGCTCGGCCTGGCGCGGTGCGCTTGGGCCGAACGACGCGGTGCGCATCATGACCGGCGCGATGATGCCGGCCGGCCTGGACACCGTGATCCCGCAGGAGTTCTGCAAGGTCGACGGCGACCAGGTCTGCTTTCCGGCCCGCGTGCTGGGCCGAGGCGACAACCGGCGCCTGGCCGGCGAAGACCTGATGCAGGGCCAGCCGGCGCTGCGGCGCGGCGAGCGCCTGTCGCCGGCCGCGCTCGGCATGGTCGCCAGCCTCGGCCTGGCGCGCGTGACCGTGCGGCGCCGGCTGCGCGTGGCGTACTTTTCGACCGGCGACGAAATCCTCTGCCTGGGCGACACGCCGCGCGAAGGCGCCGTGTACGACAGCAACCGCTACACCCTGTTCGGCCTGCTCACGCGGCTGGGCTGCGAGGTGGTCGACCTCGGCCTGGTGCACGACGACCCCGCCACGCTCGCCACCACGTTGCAGCGCGCGGCGCGCGAAGCCGACGCCATCGTCACCAGCGGTGGCGTGAGCGCGGGCGCGGCCGACCACACGCGCGACGTGATGCAGCAACTGGGCGACATGGCCTTCTGGCGGGTCGCGATGCGGCCCGGACGGCCGCTGGCGGTGGGGCTGATTCCGCGTCCGCGCGAGGCCACCGCCACGTCGGCCGTGCTGTTCGGCCTGCCGGGCAATCCGGTGGCGGCGATGGTCGCCTTCCTGGCCTTCGTGCGGCCGGCGCTGCTGCGGCTGATGGGCTGCCACGACGAAGCCTGCGCCCCGCCGCCGCTGCTGCGCGCACGCAGCGCCGGGCCCATCCGCAAGAAACCGGGGCGCACCGAGTACCAGCGCGGCGTTGTCCGCCAGGTGCCGGGGTCGTTGCCCGAGGTGCGGGTGGCGGCGCACCAGGGATCGGGCGTGTTGAGCTCGATGCTCGAGGCCAACGGGCTCGTGGTGCTGCCCCACGAGCAGGGCCATGTCGACGCCGGCCAGGAGGTCGACGTGATGGTCTTCGAAGGGCTGATCTAGCCCCTGGCCCTGCCGCTGAGGGTCAGATCCGGCCCAGGGCCTTGTCCACGCCCTTGTTGGCCAGCATGTCGGCCCGCTCGTTGCCCGGGTCGCCCGAGTGGCCCTTGACCCAGCGCCATTCGATCTGGTGGCCGCCCTCGGACACCAGCTTGTCGAGCTTCTGCCAGAGCTCGACGTTCTTCACGGGCTGCTTGGTCGAGGTAAGCCAGCCCTTGGCCTTCCAGCCGCGAATCCACTCGGTGATGCCCATGCGCACGTACTGGCTGTCGAGGTACAGCAGCACCTTGCAGGGCCGCTTGAGCGCGGCCAGGCCCTCGATCACCGCCGTGAGTTCCATGCGGTTGTTGGTGGTGTTGAGTTCACCGCCGAACAGTTCCTTCTCGGTGGGGCCCGACTTGAGCCACGCGCCCCAGCCGCCCGGTCCCGGGTTGCCCTTGCACGCGCCATCGGTGTAGATCACGACTTCGTTCAAACTGACTGTTCCTTTTTTCTCTAGCGTCATGCGGGCGATGCCGCCCGCGTCCATGGATTCGTTCGTTCACTGCTTGCTGCGGTGCACCTTGCCCGCGATGGGCACCGGCGCCGTCGCCCGCGCGCCGCTGCGGCGCCAGTCGGCGCTCAGCAGGCGCATGCCGCGCACGCGCTTCACCGCGACCAGGAAGTAGGCGGCGCCGAAGATCGGCCACCAGCGCTCGCCGGCGGCGTCCATCCAGCGCGAGCGCTCCAGCCAGGCGTCGCTGCGCACCGCCGGCCGGTAGATGCCGAAACGGCCCGACTCCACCTCGAAGCTCAACAGGCGCAGCCAGTCGCGCATGCGCCAGTAGCCGATGAACTCGCCGGCCTCGGGCAGGAAGGTCTCGCCCAGGCCCAGCCGGCGGTACAGGTGCCCGCGGCGCTGCCGCAGGCCCCACAGGCTGGTCGGGTTCAGGCCGCAGATCACCACCCGCCCCTCGGGCACCAGCACCCGCTCGACCTCGCGCAGCGTGGCGTGCGGATCGGGACTGAGTTCCAAAGCGTGCGGCAGCACCACGAGATCGAGGCTGTTGGCCGCGAACGGCAAGGCGGCGAAATCGGTCACCAGCGTCGCCTTGCCGGCCCGCACCGGGTCGGTCAGGGCCAGCCAGCGGTGCGGCATGCGGTTGGCGCGCAGCCCGTCGACCTCGGCGGCCCCGAGCTGCAAGGCGTGGTAGCCGAAAACATCGGCCACCGCCTCGTCGAACTGGGCCTGCTCCCAGGCCAGGAGGTAGCGGCCGGGGGGGGTCGCGAACCAATCCTGCAAACCTATAATTTGACCGCTCATGACCCTTGTTCCGCTGCCCGCTTTTGCTGACAACTACATCTGGATGCTGCACGACGGGCACCACGCCATCGTGGTGGACCCGGGCGATGCCCAACCGGTGTTCGATGCGTTGGCGCACCACAAGCTGCAGCTGGCCGCGATTCTAGTCACGCACCACCACCCCGATCACACGGACGGCGTGGCCGCGCTGCATGCGGCCACGGGTGCGAAGGTGTGGGGCCCCGCGCGCGAGCGCATCCCCGAGCCCTTCACGCCGCTGGTGCAGGGCGACATCGCCCAGGCCCTGGGCCTGCGCTTCGAGGTCATCGACGTGCCGGGCCACACGGCCGGACACATCGCCTACTTCCTGCCGGCCTCGGCCGCGCAGGCCCCCGTGCTGTTCTGCGGCGACACCCTTTTCTCCGGCGGCTGCGGCCGCCTGTTCGAAGGCACGCCCGCGCAGATGCTCGCCTCGCTCGACGCCCTGGCGGCGCTGCCCGGCGACACGCGCGTGTGCTGTGCGCACGAATACACACTTGCTAACCTGAAGTTCGCCCGCGCCGTGGAACCCGGCAACGACGAACTCACTCACTACAACGCGCATTGCGAAAGCCTGCGCGCACAGGGGCAGCCCACGCTGCCGTCGCAACTGGCGATCGAACGCCGGATCAACCCCTTTCTTCGCAGCCGCGAAGCCACCGTCTTTCGAGCAGTGCGGGCCCATGCCGAGCTTTCCGCGGATGCCGCCGAAGCCGAGGTGTTCGCCGCCCTGCGCCAATGGAAAAACGACTTCCGATGAAATTTATCGTTGCCACCTGCCTTGCAGGCTCCCTGGTACTCGCGGGCTGCGCGGGCACGGACAACAGCGCTTCTTCCTCCACCTCCGCCAAGGCCGGCGCCTCCGCCGGCGGCACGGGCGCCCGCCCGTCGGGCAGCGCCACCCCGGTCTATCCGCGCGACAGCAACCTCAGCCCGCTCACCAGCGGCCAGGCCCGCTCGCAGAGCGTGGTCACGCTGGCGCCACCCGCCGACATGTGGGACCGCATCCGCCGCGGCTTCAAGATGCCCAACCTGGAAAGCGACCTGGTGCGCGACCGCGAGCAGTGGTACGCCAGCCGGCCCGACTACATCCAGCGCATGACCGAGCGCTCGAACAAGTACATCTTCCACATCGTCGAGGAGCTCGAGCGCCGCAACATGCCGACCGAGCTGGCGCTGCTGCCGTACATCGAGAGCGCCTTCAACCCGCAGGCCGTCTCCAGCGCGCGCGCCGCCGGCATGTGGCAGTTCATGCCCGCCACCGGCACCGACTTCGACCTGAAGCAGAACATCTTCCGCGACGACCGCCGCGACGTGGTGGCCTCCACCCGTGCCGCGCTCGACTACCTGCAAAAGCTCTACGGCATGTTCGGCGACTGGCAGCTCGCGCTCGCCGCCTACAACTGGGGCGAAGGCAGCGTGGGACGCGCCATCGCCAAGAACCAGCGCCTGGGCCTGCCCACCACCTACAGCGACCTGTCCATGCCGGCCGAGACCCGGCTCTACGTGCCCAAGCTGCAGGCCGTGAAGAACATCGTGGCCAACCCGCAGGCCTTCAACGCCGAGCTGCCGCTGATCGCCAACCACCCCTACTTCCAGACCGTGCCGCTCACGCGTGACCTCGACGTGGAACTGGCGGCCAAGCTGGCCGACGTGCGCATCGAGGACTTCCGCGCGCTCAACCCCGCCGCCCACAAGCCCGTGCTGATCGCGGCCGGCACCTCCGAGATCCTGCTGCCCTGGGACAACGCGGCGGTCTTCAAGCGCAACTTCGACGCCTACACGCAGGGCCAGTACGCCAGCTGGACCGCCTGGGTCGTGCCCACCACCATGACGGTGGCCGACGCCGCCCAGCGCTCGGGCATGAGCGAGTCGGACCTGCGCGCGCTCAACAACGTGCCGCCGCGCATGCTCATCAAGGCCGGCTCCACGCTGATCGTGCCGCGCGGCGCGCGCGTGAAGGAAGACGTGGCGGCGGTCGTGGCCGACGGCGGCCACCTGAGCTTCCAGCCCGAGATCATCACGCGCCGCACCACCGTCAAGGCTGGCCGCTCGGACAACGTGGCGAGCATCGCGCGCCGCTACAACCTCAAGCCCGCGGCCGTGGCCGACTGGAACGACGTCAATCAGAACCACGCCTTCAAGCGCGGCTACAGCGTGGTCGTGTACCTGCCGGTGCGCGCCACGCCCGCGGCGCGCGTCGGCTCGGGCGCGGCGCCCGCGCGCGGCCGGGGCGCGGCGGTGGTCACATCCAAGCGCGGTGGCGCGCCGGTGAAAGCCGCCGCACGCGGCAGCAGCAGCGCCAAGCAGGCGGTGGTGCGCCAGCCGCGCGGCGGCACGCCGTCCAAGCGCAAGCGCTGATCCCTGCCCTGCCGGCGGGCGGTGCCGGGCCCGGACCAAAAAAGCGACATCAGGAGGACAGGCCATGGCAGTCGAAGGAAGCGCGGGCGATCTCGTCAAGGTCGTCACGTTGTTGGGGGCCGCCGTCGTGGCCGTGCCGCTGTTCAAGCGGCTCGGGCTGGGCTCCGTGCTCGGCTACCTGGCGGCGGGCCTGGCCATCGGGCCCTTCGGCTTCGGTCTCTTCACCGACCCGCAGACCATCCTTCACACGGCCGAACTCGGCGTCGTGATGTTCCTCTTCGTGATCGGGCTCGAGATGCGCCCGTCGCACCTGTGGAGCATGCGGCGCGACATCTTCGGCCTGGGCAGCCTGCAGGTGGTGGTGTGCGGCATCCTGCTGACCGGCGTGGGCATGGCCTTCGGCTTCCCGCTCGCCGTCTCGTTCGTGTGCGCGATGGGCTTCGTGCTCACCTCCACGGCCATCGTGATGCAACTGCTCGGCGAACGTGGCGACATCGCCGCGCCGCGCGGCCAGAAGATCGTCGCCGTGCTGCTCTTCGAAGACCTGCTGATCGTGCCGCTGCTGGCCATCGTCGCCTTCATCGCACCGGTGGATGCGGCGCAGCAGGCCATTGCACCTTCACGCTGGATCGGCATCGGCATTGCCGTGGGTGCGCTCGCGGCGCTGGTGGCGGCCGGCATCTGGCTGCTCAACCCGCTGTTCCGCGTGCTCGCCAACTCCAAGGCGCGCGAGGTCATGACGGCCGCGGCGCTGCTCGTGGTGCTGGGCGCGGCGCTGCTGATGCAGGTCGGCGGCCTGTCGATGGCCATGGGCGCCTTCCTGGCCGGCGTGCTGCTGTCCGAGTCGACCTTCCGCCACCAGCTCGAAGCCGACATCGAACCCTTCCGCGGGCTGCTGCTCGGGCTGTTCTTCATCGGCGTGGGCATGTCGCTCGACCTCGCGGTGGTGGCGCAGAACTGGCAGCTCATCGTCGCGGGCGTGATCTCGATGATGGTGGTCAAGGCGCTGTGCATCTACGGCGTGGCGCGGCTTGCCAAGAGCTCGCCTGCCGACGCGCTCGACCGTGCGGTGCTGATGGCGCAGGGCGGCGAGTTCGCCTTCGTGCTGTTCTCGTCGGCGCTCGCCGCCAAGGTCATCAGCCCGACGGTCAACGCCAACATGACGGCGGTGGTGGTGCTGTCGATGGCGCTCACGCCGCTCGTGGTGCTGGCGCATCGCCGCTTCGCGCCCGCCGCGCAGGCCTCGATGGAGGGCGTGGAGAAAGCCGAGGAGCTGGCCGGCAACGTGCTCGTGATCGGCTTCGGTCGCTTCGGGCAGATCGCGATCCAGGGCGCGCTGGCGCGCGGCGCATCCATCTCCATCATCGACAACGACACGCAGGTGATCCGCGACGCCGCCGACTTCGGCTTCAAGGTGTACTACGGCGACGGCGCACGCGCCGACGTGCTGCATGCGGCCGGCGCGCACAACGCCCGCGCGATCATGGTGTGCATCGACAACCGCGCCGTGGCCACGCGCATCGCGGAGCACGTGAAGGCCGAGTTCCCGCATGCGCACCTGATGGTGCGCGCCTTCGACCGCGAGCACGCGGTGGAGCTCGTGAAGCTCGACGTCGACTACCAGATCCGCGAGACCTTCGAATCGGCCATGGCCTTCGGCCGGCAAGGCGTGGTCGCGCTGGGCGCCACGCCCGAGGAAGCCAACGAAGTGATCGACGACCTGCGCCGCCGCGACAAGGAACGGCTGGTGCTCGAGATGTCCGGCGGCCTCTTCGCGGGACGCGCGCTGGTGCAGGTCAACACCGAGACGCGCCAGACCCACTGAAGGCACTGAACGCGCGGCTCAGAGCTTCTCTGTCTCGCCGCTGCGCGGCTGCCACTTCATGAGCCGCTTCTCGATCAGGCCCACGAGCCCGTCGAGCGCCAGCGCGAAAGCCGTGAGCACCACGATGCCGGCGAAGACCGTGTTCACGTCGAAGGTGCCCTCGGCCTGCAGGATCAGGTAGCCCACGCCGCGCGCCGAGCCCAGGTACTCCCCCACCACCGCGCCGACGAAGGCCAGGCCCACCGAGGTGTGCAGGCTGGAGAACACCCAGCTCGTGGCGCTGGGCAGGTACACCGTGCGCAGCAGCTGCCGCTGGTTGGCGCCCAGCATCTTCGCGTTGGCCAGCACCACCGGGCTCACTTCGCGCACGCCCTGGTAGACGTTGAAAAACACGATGAAGAACACCAGCGTGACGGCCAGCGCCACCTTGCTCCAGATGCCCAGCCCGAACCACAGCGCGAAGATCGGCGCGAGGATCACGCGCGGCATCGAGTTGGCGGCCTTGATGTACGGATCGAGGATCAGGCTCGCCGTGGGCGCCAGCGCCAGCCACAGGCCGCAGCCCAGCCCGAGCGCCGTGCCGATGCCGAAGGCCAGCACCGTTTCGAGCAGCGTCGTGCCCAGGTGGCGGTAGATGTCGGCGTTGCCCTTCAGGCCTTCGGGAAACAGCAGGTTCGGTGGCACCTCGAAGGGCAGGAACCAGCTCCAGATGCGCCCCGCCACCACGATCGGCTGGCCGAGGAAGAACGCGATCTGGTCGTTGCGCGAGGCCACGTGCCACAGCACCAGAATCACGGCCAGCAGCGCGAGCTGCCAGAAGCGCGCATGGCGTGCATCGAGGCGCGGCATCATGCGGCCTTCCTCAGTTGCTGCGCGTAGCCCTTGAGCACTTCGTCGCGCAGCACCTCCCAGATCTGGCGATGCAGCTCCACGAAGCGCGGCTGCGTGCGCACCTCGGCCACGTCGCGCGGACGCGGCAGATCGATCACGAACTCGCCGATCGGCCGCGTCGCCGGGCCGGCCGACAGCACCACCACGCGGTCGCTCATCGCGATCGCCTCGTCGAGGTCGTGCGTGATGAAGAGCACGGCCTTCTTCTTCGCGCTCCAGAGTTCGAGCACTTCGTTCTCCATCAGCTGCCGCGTCTGCACGTCGAGCGCGCTGAAGGGCTCGTCCATGAGGATGATGTCGGGGTCGAGCACCAGCGTCTGCGCCAGCGCCACGCGCTTGCGCATGCCGCCCGAGAGCTGGTGCGGGTAGCGGTCGCCGAAGCCCGTGAGGCCCACGCGCGACAGCCAGGCCTCGGCCTGCGCGTGCGCCTCGGCATCGGGCACGCCGCGGTACTGCAGCCCCACCTTCACGTTGTCGATGGCGCTGCGCCACGGCATCAGCGCCTCGGTCTGGAACATGTAGCCGGCGCGCTTATTGACGCCCGTGAGCGGCTGGCCGAACACCTTCACCCCGCCCGACGACGGCTCGAACAAGCCCGCGCCCACGTTCAGCAGCGTCGACTTGCCGCAACCCGTGGGCCCGACCACCGAGACGAACTCGCCCGCGCCGATGCGCAGCGTGGTGTCGTCCACCGCCGTGTAGCGCTGGCCCGGGTCGTCCTTCGAATGGAAGGTGCAGCGGATGGAAAGGAGTTCGAGTGCGTAGTCGGACATGGCGCTCCGGAAGAAAAAACCCGGCCGAAGCCGGGTTGCTGAACGTTCGCAATCAGGCTTTGAACCTGTCTTTCGCACGCTTTGCAAAATCGTTGGTGTAGGTCCTGGCGAGGTCGATCTTGTCGGCCTTGACCGAGGTGTCGAAGCTCGCGATGGCATTGAGCGCAGTCTTCGGCCCTTCGGCCGGCACGAGGCCGTCGGTGGCGATGGACTCGCGCACCTTGTCGAACGACGCGAGGTACAGCGCGCGGTCGCCCAGCAGATACGTCTCGGGCACAGTCTTGATGATGTCGCCCGGCCCCGCCGTCTGCAGCCACTTGAGGCCGCGCACGATCGCGTTGGCCAGCGCCTGGCAGGTGTTGGGATGCTTCTGGATGAAGTCGATCGGCGCGTACAGGCAGGCCGCGGGCATCGGCCCGCCGAACACCTGCTCGGTGCCCTTGAGCGTGCGCGTGTCGCTGATGATCTTCACGTCGCCCTTCTGCTCCAGCATGGTCATCACCGGGTCGGTGTTGCTGATGGCGTCGATCTGGCCCGAGCGCAGCGCGGTGAGCGCACCGGCTGCCACGCCCACGCCGATGAAGCTCACGTCGCTGGCCTTGAGGCCGCCGCGCGAGAGCACGAGGTTGGCCACCATGTTGGTCGACGAGCCCGGCGCCGAGACGCCGATCTTCTTGCCCTTGAGGTCCTGGATGCCGGTGTAGCCCGCCATGTTCTTCGTCGACACGCCCACCGCGATCTGCGGTGCGCGGCCCTGCAGCACGAAGGCCTGGAAGAACTGGTTCTTGGCCTGCAGGTTGATCGTGTGTTCGTAGGCGCCCGAGCAGACATCGGCCGAGCCACCCACCACCGCTTGCAATGCGCGTGCGCCGCCGGCGAAGTCGGAGATTTCCACTTCGAGCCCTTCGGCCTTGAAGTAGCCGAGCTGCTCGGAGATGGTGAGCGGCAGGTAGTAGAACGCCGCCTTGCCGCCCACCGCGATCGAGACCTTGGTTTTCTCCAGCTTGGCCTGCTGCGCAAAGACCCGCGGCAATGCAATCGCTGCGGCAGCGACTGCGGAGGCGGAGATGAGGGTTCTGCGATGAAGCATGGCGCGGTCCTGCGGGGCTCTGTGATTCTGGTGAACTGAATCGAGCTTAGGCGTGCGCCCTGTGGGCCTGCATCGGGGTCATCCCGTGCGGGTTTTCACGTAAGCACGAAGGCCTCCTGGAGAAGCCTTCGCCAAGGCGCTATCGCGCCAGAAAAAGTATCGCGATATTGACCAGGAACGCGAGTGCCCAGACCGCGCTGCGCGCGCTCGGCGCGCCGCGGATGTACAGGCCGAGGTAGATCACGCGCAGCACCACGTAGGCCACCGCGAGCATGTCGAGCCGCGCCTGCGCCACGCCGAGCTGGTGCGCAATGACCACCGCGCCGATGAAGAACGGCAGGCCTTCGAAGCTGTTGGCCTGCGCACTGTTGGCGCGTGCGCGCCAGCCGCTTTGCTTGGCGGCCCAGTCGCGCGGATGCATGTTGTCGTGCACGCCGAAGCTGCCCGCCTTCGCGATCCATGCCGCGAGGTACGGCAGGCCGCAGGCGATGAACACGCACCAATAGGCGATGGTGAGCAGGGAGAAGGTCATGGTGGCGACAACAAAGGGGAAGAACGAACGCGGCCTTGCACAGGCCGCGCGTCAGCGGCGATCGACCAGCGCGTGCGCGATCGTGCCGAGGTCGACGTACTCGAGCTCGCTGCCGGCCGGCACGCCGCGCGCCAGACGCGTCACGGTGAGCCCGTGCTGCTTGAGCGCTTCGCCGATCACGTGCGCCGTGGCCTCGCCTTCGGCGGTGAAGTTGGTCGCGAGGATGACCTCGCTCACCGTGCCGTCGCGTGCGCGGTCGAACAGCTTCTGCAGGCCGATGTCCTTCGGCCCGATGCCGTCGAGCGGACTGAGCTTGCCCATGAGCACGAAGTAGTAGCCGCGAAAGGCGCCCGTGCGTTCGAGCGCGGCCTGGTCGGCCGGCGTCTCGACCACGCACAGCTTGGTGCCGTCGCGCCGCGAGTCCATGCAGACATGGCAGATCGGCGCTTCGGTGAAGGTGTTGCACAGCTCGCAGTGCCGCACCTGGCCTGCCGCCTGCTGCAACGCGCGCGCGAGCAGCTGCGCGCCCTCGCGGTCGTGCTGCAGCAGGTGGAAGGCCATGCGCGAGGCCGACTTGACGCCGACACCGGGCAACCGGCGCAGCGCATCGACCAGCGCATCGAGCGAACTGGCGTCTGCCATGCCTCGCTTAGAACGGGAGCTTCATGCCAGGCGGGAGACCGGGCATGCCGGCCGTCAACTTGCCCATCTTCTGCTCGCTGGTTTCCTCGGCCTTGCGCACGGCGGCGTTGAAGGCGGCAGCCACGAGGTCTTCGAGCATGTCCTTGTCGTCGGCCAGCAGGCTGGGGTCGATGGTGATGCGCTTGACGTCGTGCTTGCAGGTCATGACGACCTTGACGAGACCGGCGCCCGACTCGCCTTCGACCTCGATGTGCGCCAGTTCTTCCTGGGCCTTCTTGAGGTTGTCCTGCATTGCCTGCGCCTGCTTCATGAGGCCGGCCAGTTGTCCTTTGTTGAACATCGTTGGTCCTGTCTGTGATGGGTTGGTGATGGAAAGAATACGGGTCGAAAAATGCGGCGACTGCGGCGCCGGCTTCAGAGGGGCTTCAGCGATCCGGGAACAATCTTCGCATCGAAGTCGCGCATCAGCATCTGCACCTCGGGGTCGCTGCGGATGGCTTCCTCGGCCACCCGCTGGCGCTCGTCGGCCGCCTGCTTGTTGCGGCGCGCCGGACTGTCGACCACGCCGCCGATCTCGATGGCCAGCCTCACATTGTGGCCGAGGCCCTGCAGCGCCGCCGTGAGCTTCTCGCGGCTGGACGGCTGGTTGAGCGTTTCACGCTCGATGCGCAGCATCCACTGGTCGGTGTCGCGCGCCACCAGCTGCGACTGCAGCGCGAGCTCGCGCGCCAGTGCCGCCACGCTTTCGGCGGCAACGAGCTGCATGACCGTGGCATGCCAGAAGTCGCCCTCTTCGCTCGGCGGGATTGGGGTGTAGGTGCTGCGCTGTTCTTCTTCGCGCGGCACGTCGCGCTGGCCGGGCGGCGGTTGCACGCGGATCGGCACGCCGACGACATGGGCTGCGGGGGCGTCGGACGCCTCTTGCGGGGCAGGCCGAGGCATGGGCTGGCGCTGCGGGGCATCGACCACCGCGAGCCGCTGGCCGGCCGGCGCGGGTTGCGCGGGCGGTTGCGAAGGCGCGGCAGCAGGTGCCGGATCGGGCACCGAAGGCCGGGAAACCGGGGTGGCTTCGCGCGCGGGAGCCCGCGGCGCGGCGCTACCGGCGTCATTCAGAGTTTTTTTTTCCGTGGAGGCCGTCGAGGCGGCCGCGTGGGAAGGCTTGAAGGCCAGCAGCCGCAACAGCACCATGGTCAGCGCCGCGTACTCATCGGGCGCCAGGCCCAGCTCGCCACGCCCATGCAGGCACAGGCTGTACAGCAGCTGCGTCTCGTCGGCGGGCATCAGCGACGCCAGGCGCGCCGTGTCGGCCGCGTCGGGGTCGGTGGCCGCATCGGCCGATTCGGCGCGCGAGGGCACGGCCTGCAGCACGGCCATGGCCTGCAGCACCGCCGTCATTTCTTCGAGCGTGGACGCGGCGGACATGCCGTCGCGACGCAGCGCCTCGGAGGTGTCGACGACGGTCTTGCCGTCGCCTTGTGCCAGCGCTTCGATCAGGCGGAACACATGGCCGCGGTCGACGCTGCCGAGCATCTGGCGCACACCGGTCTCGAGCAGCTCGCCGTTGCCGAAGGCGATGGCCTGGTCGGTGAGCGAGAGCGCGTCGCGCATCGAGCCGCGCGCGGCGCGCGCCAGCAGACGCAGCGCCTGCGGCTCGGCCGGCACCTGCTCGGTCTGCAGCACGCTCGTGAGGTGTTCGAGCACCGTCTCGGGCGCCATCGGCCGCAGGTTGAACTGCAGGCAGCGCGACAGCACCGTCACCGGCACCTTCTGCGGATCGGTCGTGGCCAGCACGAACTTGAGGTACTCGGGCGGCTCCTCGAGCGTCTTGAGCATCGCGTTGAACGCGGTGTTCGTGAGCATGTGCACTTCGTCGATCATGAAGACCTTGAAGCGCCCCTGCACCGGCTTGTAGACCGCCTGCTCGAGCAGCGACTGCACTTCGTCCACGCCGCGGTTGGAGGCCGCGTCGAGCTCGGTGTAGTCGACGAAGCGACCCGAATCGATGTCCTGGCAGGCCTGGCACACGCCGCAGGGCGTGGCCGTGATGCCGCCCTGCCCGTCCGGGCCCTGGCAGTTGAGCGACTTGGCCAGGATGCGCGACACCGTGGTCTTGCCCACGCCCCGCGTCCCGGTGAACAGATAGGCGTGGTGCAGGCGCTGCGTCGTCAGCGCGTTTTCCAGCGCCTGGACCACATGCCCCTGACCGACCATCTCACCGAAGGTTTTCGGACGGAACTTGCGAGCGAGCACGAGATAAGACATTGCGGGCATTCTAAAAGGCGCGGCGGGGGTCACTTCACGCTTGTTTCCCATCCGCCGTCGAAATGATTCACGCCCCGGCCAAGGGGGCAAATCCGCGCGGTTAGAATGCAGGCTGACGGGCCTCCCTGCATGGTGAAGTGGCCAACCGGGTCAGGTGGGGAACCAAGCAGCCCTAACTGCGTAGTCAGTGCCAGGGGTAAGGCTCGTCAACCTAACATCCAGAAGCCGTGAGTTCCTTTTCAGAGAACTTACGCGCCGTGTCCAGGGGTTACCAACGCCGGACACCTCAAATTCCCAGAACTTCGCGCAGCCATCCATGAACTTGGACATCCGGCCCGCCCGCATCAGTGATCTCGAAGCGCTGGTGCGCCTCGACACCGTGGCCGCGCACGATGCGCGCCGCGCCGTGCAGATCAAGGGCTGGATCGAAGATCGCTTCTGCCATGTGATCGAGATCGATGGCGAGATCGCCGCCTACGGCGTGCTGCACCACCACTTCTTCGACTGCGGTTTCATCGAAATGCTCATGGTCGGCGAACCATTTCGCCGCAAGCGCCTCGGCCAGAAGCTCGTCGATCACTTCCAGTCGATCTGCGAGCGCCCCAAGCTCTTCACCTCCACGAACCGCTCCAACACGGCGATGCAATCGCTGCTGAAAGAAGCCGGATTCAGGGAGAGCGGCCACATCGAGAACCTCGATGCGGACGACCCCGAGCAGGTGTTCTTCTGGCCCTGCGAGCGCTGAGCAGGCCTGCGGCTACAGCCCCAGCCGCTGGATCGCGCCGCGCGCTGCAGCCGCGCCGCTGGCCATCGCCGCCGTGAGCAGGTAGCCGCCGGTCGGCGCCTCCCAATCCAGCATTTCCCCTGCCGCGAACACGCCGGGCAGCGCCGTCGCCATCAGGGCCGGATCGAGCGCGTCGAAGCGCACGCCGCCCGCCGTGCTGATCGCCTCGTCGACCGGCCGCGTCGCGACCAGCTTCAGCGGCACCGCCTTGATGGTGGCCGCCAGTTGCGCCGGGTCCTGCATCGCTTCCTTGCTCAGCGCTTCGTGCAGCACGCCCGCCTTGATGCCCTCGATGCCGAGACGGCTCTTGAGATGGCTGCTCAGCGAACGCGCGCCGCGCGGATGCTTCACCGCGGCGAGCACCTGTTCGGCGCTGCGGTCGGGCAGCAGGTCGAGCAGCAGCGTCGCACTGCCGTTCGCTGCAATTTCGTCGCGCAGCAGCGCCGACGCTGCATAGACCAAGCTGCCTTCGATGCCGGTGGCCGTGGCGACGAACTCGCCCTTGCGCGCAAAGTGCCGCCCCTGGCTGTCGGTGAAGGCGATCGCGACCGACTTGAAAGGCTGCCCCGCGAAGCGGCTCGAGAAATGCTCGCTCCAGCCTGCGCCGTCGAAGCCGCAATTGGCCGGCAGCAGCGGCGCCACCGCCACGCCCTGTGCCTGCAGCCACGGCGCCCACGCGCCGTCGGAGCCCAGGCGCGCCCAGCTCGCGCCGCCCAGGGCCAGCACCACGGCGTCGGCCTTGGCGCTGACCTCGCCTGTCGGCGTCACGAAGCGCAGCGCGTTCGCATCGAAGGCCCCGTCGCCCACCCAGCGGTGCCGCATGTGGAACTGCACGCCCGCGGCGCGCAAACGATGCAGCCAGGCACGCAGCAAGGGCGCGGCCTTCATGTCGGTCGGGAACACGCGACCCGAGGTGCCGACGAAGGTCTCGATGCCCAGTCCGGCCGCCCACTCGCGGGCCTGTTGCGGACCGAAGGCCGCAAGCAGCGGCTCGAGCTGCGCACGGCGCTCGCCGAAGCGGGTCACGAACACGTCGAAGGGCTCGGAGTGCGTGAGGTTGAGGCCGCCGCGGCCGGCCAGCAAAAACTTGCGGCCCACCGAGGGCATCGCGTCGTACACATGCACCTGCGCGCCGGACGCGCTCAGCACTTCGGCCGCCATCAGGCCGGCAGGTCCGCCGCCGATGACGGCGACGGTAGAAGAAACAGTCATTCGAGATTCACCAGTTCGCCCTGCCCGGTCAGGAACGCGGCGCGCACCGTGGCACCGGGGTAGGCATGTTGCACGGCAGCGCGGTAGCGCTGCATTTGTGCGATCAGGGCCGCGTCCCGTTCGGGGCGCGCGGCCGATTTGTAGTCGAGGATCCACCATGCGCCGGTGGAGCGCTCGCGCACCAGCCTGTCGATGCGCAAGGTATCGCCCTCGTGGACCAGCGTGACTTCATTGCCATGCCAGTCGATGCTGCGATCGTCCCACACCCAGGCACCGGCGCCCGCGCGGATGCGCTGGGCCAGCGCCGCGGCGCCACGTGCCTGCTGCGGATCGAGCATGAATTCGCGCGCAGCCGCCCGCACATGGGCCGGTGGCAAGGCTTCGCCGGGCACCGCCCATTCGAGCAGCCGGTGCATGGCCTGGCCGAACGCGGCGGCGCGCGCGTCGACCGTGGCGTCTTGTGCCTTTTTCTTTTCGGGCGGCGCACCGGTTGCAGCCACGAGCGGTGCGGGCAGGCGCTTCATCGCGAAGGTGCCCACCCCGCTCTCGCCGGCAGCAGAGGCTTCGACCAGCGGCTCGTCGGCCTCGGTCGGCTCGCACAGCGGCTCCAGCCGCGCCCACCAGCTGCCCTCGTTGGCGCGCGACGGCTTCACCGACGACAGCACCAGCCGCTCGCGGGCCCGCGTGGTCGCCACGTAGAGCCCGTTGAGTTCTTCGCGGTGGCGCGCACGCTGCTCTTCTTCGAGCAGCGCGGCGGAGCAGGCCGGCGGGGTCTTCTCGCTGGCCAGGAACACGAAGCGCGTCGGCGCGCTGTCGCTGCCCTTCCACTCGACCAGCACGCCCATGGTCTGCGCGCGCGGCGGCGGGGCGTCGCAGTCGAGCATCAGCACGGTGTCGGCTTCGAGGCCCTTGGCACCGTGCACGGTCAGCAGCTGCACCGCCTCGGGCGCGGCCACGGTGGGCGCGCGCACGCCGCCCGCGCGCAAGGCGCGCACCAACGCGTAAGGCGTGGCGAAGCGCGCACCGTCGATGTCGAGCGAGGCGGCGACCAGCCCGCGCAGGTTGGCCAGCGCGCTCTGGCGCAAGGCCGCCGGCACCGCGGCGCCGAACTTCGCGAGCACGTCGCCGTCGTGAAAGATCGCGTCCAGTGCGTCGTGCGGCGGCATCGCCATCAGCCAGCGCTGCCAGCGGCGCAGCTGCACGCCCGCCTCGGTCAGCACGGTCGGCAGGCCTTCGCCCTTCTGGATCAAAGAGAACCAACTGGCCACCGGCGTCTCGCGCTGGCAGCGCGCCAGCTGCACCAGCGTGTCGTCGTCGATGCCGAACAGCGGCGACTTGAGCGCGCGCGCCAGCGACAGGTCGTGCGCGGGCGACACCAGCGCGTCGAGCAGCGCGACCACGTCCTGCACTTCGGGTGCATCGTTCAGGTCGTTCTTCTCGGGCTGCTGCACGGGGATGTGGCGGCGGCGCAGCGCGTCCTGCATGGCCGACAAGCGGCTGCGGCGGCGCGCCAGCACCATTATCTGGCGCGGCGGTGTGCCGTCGGCGATGCGTTGCGCGACCCAGCGCGCGGCCTGCTCGCATTCCTTCTGCAACAGCTGTTCTTCGGGCAGCACGCGCGGCGTGACGAGGCTGTCGCGCCAGTGCAGCATGCCGTCGTCGGCCGGCGCGGCGGCCGCCGTGGTGTCGAGCGCGTCGCGGTCGATGGCGGGCAGCTTCAGCAGCTCGCCGTCGTCGCCGCGCTCGGTGGTGTGGGCGCGGTAGCCGTCGAACTCGCCGGCGGCCTGCGCGGCCAGCATCGCGCTGTTGACGAGGCCGACCACGGCGCGCGCGTTGCGGTGCGTGTGGTCGCAGTTGAGCAGTTCGCCGCCGAGGCCTTCGCGCACGAACTTCTTGGCCGCGATGAACACCTGCGGCTCGGCGCGGCGAAAACGGTAGATGCTCTGCTTGGGGTCGCCCACGATGAACACGCGCGGCGCACTGCCGCCCGCACCCGTGTAGGCGCTGAGCCAGCCGTAGAGCGCCTGCCACTGCAGCGGGTTGGTGTCCTGGAACTCGTCGATCAGCAGGTGCGCGACGCGCGCGTCGAGCCGCTCCTGCACCCAGCCCGACAGCGCCGACTGGCCCAAGAGCAGCTGCGCGGCCTGTTCGACGTCGTTCATGTCGACCCAGCCGTGGGCGCGCTTGACCTCGCCGAAGGCGGTGATCAAAAGGCGCGTGAGCCGCGTCATGCGCTGCTGGTACAGCCAGGCCGCGTGCTGCGCCTGCGCCGCGCACAGCAGCTGCAGTTCGGTCTCGGCCTCTTGCGCCGCGGGGAATTTCTGCAGGTTCTTGGTGAGCCGGTCTTCGCTGGCGACGAAGAAGGTCTTGCGCAGCACGGCGAGTGCATCGGCCAGCGCCTCGGGCGCGGGCTCGCCCGTGCCGAACACGTCGATGATGGCTTCGGCCGCCTTCTGCGGTGTCTTGTTGGCTTCGCGGCCGAGGACGGCGGCACGGTCGAGCCAGCGGCGGCGCACGGCCTCGCCGCGCAGCGCGTCGGTCGGCACCTCCAGCCCCTGCAGGGCCGGGTACAGCACGTCGAACGGCGTCACGGCATCCTGGGGATCGGACAGCGAGAACTCGACGCGCTTCGACAACGCCTCGCCCAGCGCCTTCGCCGTCTGCGAGCGGCCGTGGGTGGCGACGACGGCGTAGTAGTCGGCCAGCGCGCGCGCGTCGCCGGTCACGGCCTCGAAGAACGGCCGCCAGGTGTGGTTGCGCGCCTCCGCATCGTCTTCGAGCAGCTCGTAGTTCGCGGGCAGCCCCAGCTCGCGCAGCACGGCGAGCGGCGCATTGCGCAGCAGGCCCGCGAACCACGCGTGGAAGGTGCGGAACTGCACCGGGCGCCCGCCTTCGAGCAGGCGCCGGTAGAGCCCCTGCAGGCGCGGCACAGCCGCCTGCGCGGCCTCCGGTGTCATGCCGCGCATCACGAGCTCGCGTTGCGACGCGGCCGGATCGAGTTCGGCGAACAGCGCGAGCCACTGGTCGAGCCGCTCGCGCATTTCGCCGGCGGCCTTCTTGGTGAAGGTGATGGCCAGGATCTCGTGCGGCTCGCAGGCGGAATCGCCCTCCTCGAGCAGCGCGCGCACGATGCGCGACACCAGCATCCAGGTCTTGCCGGCGCCCGCGCAGGCTTCGACCGCGACCGAGCGCCGCGGATCGCAGGCGACGGTGTAGAAGGCCTCGCGCGCGACGTGCCGGCCGTTGTGTTCGTAGGCTGCGCCGTTCATGGCGTGACCTCCCAGAAATCCTTGCGGCACAGGCCGCGTGCGGCGCAGAAATCGCAGACGCTGCCCTCGCCCAGCGGCGGCAGCGGCGCGCCCTGCGCGATGCGCGCGAAGTCGTCGATGATGCCGGCGACCAGCGCATCGCGCGCCTCGACCACGGCGGGCTGCTCGACGGTCTGCGTGCCGGACGACTTCTCGCCCACGTTGACGTAGGCCGCGCGCAAGGTGTCGTCGGCGACCAGCGCTGCGTAGAAGGCGAGCTGCGTGTCCTCGGTCGGGTCTTTCACGCGCTCCTTGGTGACGGAGGCGGTCTCGGTCTTGTAGTCGATCACGAAGGGCTGGCCGTCGGCTGTGCGGTCAACGCGGTCGAGCCGGCCGACCAGCCGCAGGGTGCCCAGGGGCTGCTCTTTCCAGGGCTCGGCCTCGACGAAGACCGCCCCGTCCGCTTCATGTTTCGCGAGCCAGTCGAGATACCCGTCGCGCACCGCCGGCCACGCGGCGGCGAAGGGCAGGAACTCGGCGTCGGAGTAGCCGAGCGTCTGCGTGACATCGCGCGCGGTGTCGGCCAGCAGCGTGGCGCGCGCCTGCGCATCACTGATCGGTGCGTCGCGCAGGGTCTCGTGGAACTGGCCGAGCACCGCGTGCAGCCAGTTGCCGAAGTCGCGCTTGTCGACCTCGGCATCGAGCTCGTCGGCGGTGCGCAGGCCCAGCTGGCGCAGCGCGAAGAAGCGATAGGGGCAGCGGCGCAGGTCTTCGTAGACGCTGGTCGACACGTTGGTGAGCGGCAGCAGCGCGCCCGAGGGCGTGGGCCGCAGGGTCGGCGTGACGGCAACGTCGCGCGGCGTGCGCGGATCGACGCCCGGCTGCAGCGCGTGGGCGAGCTGCAGGGCCTGCACCAGCGGACTCGGCCGCACGGGTTCGCCGCTGGCGTCGGAATGGCGCCAGACCAGGTCGCAGCTCGGGTTGCGCGTGGCCATGGCCCAGGCCGCGCGCTGCGCGACCTCCAGCACCTCGCGCGAGGCCAACCCCAGGTCGAGGCGCTGCGCCGCGCTCCAGTTGCCCGGCGGTTCGGGCGACGCGGGCATGCGGCGGTCGTCGCAGCCGGGAATGACGACGGCGCCGAAGACGCGGCCCAGCAACTGGTACATCGGCAACACGGACACCTTGGGCGCCTCGTCGCCGGCGGGCGGGACGAAGCTGGCGTCCTCGAGCACGTCGCGCGCCCAGGCCGTGAACTCGGCCAGGCTGTGGCGCCCGCCGGGGAACTCATCTTCCTCGCCGTGCGCGTCGGCATCGAGCCAGAGGGCGGCGATCACCTTGGCGCCCGCGAAGTCGGCGGCGAGCGCGTCCCACTGCTCGCCGGCCGTCAGCAGCTCGCGCAGCGCGCGGTGCCACTCGGCCAGCGAGCGCGCGCGCGCCATCGGGGCGCGGCGGGTTTCGATGGTGGCGGTGAACGTGCGCAGGCTTTCGTCCTGCGGCTTGTCGCTGCGCGCGATCAACGCGCACCAGGCCTGCCAGTCGCGCACGCCTTCGCGTCGCAGGCGCATTTCAAGCGCCTGCACGGCGAACGCATCGACCTCGGCGCCGCTCTTGAGCCATTCGAGCACCTGGTCGGTGGCGGCGTCGTGTGCGCAGGCGCGCAAGGCACTCATCAGCGTGGCGGCGGCGCGCGTGGTGGACAGCTTCCAGCCGGTTTCGTCGTGCGTGACGATGCCCTGGGTGCTCAGTTGGGCACTGATGCGGCGGGTGAGCGCGCGGTCGGTGGCGACGAGCGCGACGGGCGCGCGGCCCTCTGCCAGGTGCTGCAGCACGCAGGCGGCGGCCAGTTGGGCCTCGTCTTCGGGGTCGAGCGCCACGTGCGCGTGGGCGGCAGATGGCGGGGCATCGGCGGGCACGAGCGGGATGCGGATCGCGCGGTCGCCCCACAGCGCGCACAGGGCCTGCGTGAGCGGGTCGGTCTGGAAGCCTTCGAGCACGATCAGCGCATCGACCTGGCTGCGCGCCGCGTCGCGCAGCAGCACGTCGGTCGCGTAGCCCGAGTTCGCGGCCCAGGCCACGGCGACACGGATCAGCGCGCTCTCGATGCGGAACCACTCCGACTCGCTGCCGGCATCGGCCACCTTGGACGCCCCTTGGGCCCAGTCGCTGCCGCGCACGTCAGGCGCCACGGCGGATGCCAGCGGCGCCAGCTGGTAGGCCAGCTCGACCACGCGCCCCGCGAGCGCGAAGCGTTCGGCCTGGAAGCCCGATTGCGCGAGCAGGCCCTGGGCCGTGACCAGGTCGCGCGCCATGTCGAAGGCGATGTCGTAGCCGGACGGCAGGAAGCCGCCCGCGCTGCGCGCCCAGTTGTGCGTGGTCTCGAAGCGCGGCACGAAGCCCGGGCTGCCGCAGCGCGCCCACATGCCGCGCGCGACCGCCATCAACTGCGCATACGGCACCAGCACCACGGTGCGCGCCGCATGCAGCTGCCGTTCGCCGAGCGCGCGCACGATCCGCGCGACGACGCCGTCGGCGGGATCGCACCACAGGGCCTGGACAGGGTGGCCTTCGTTCATGTTCTATCGAGGGGGTTGAGGGGGTCGGCGGCAGGGCCGCAAAGGGCTTTGGCTATCGCCGCCATAGCCGGGCCGCATGGCACGTCACCCCTTGGTTTCTGTCACAATGACCAGCACTTTAGCTGCACCGAAACTCTCTCTGCGCACAAGGACACATCACATGGCCAGCGAACTGATCAAACACATCTCCGATTCTTCCTTCGAGGCCGACGTGCTCAAGTCCAGCCAGCCGGTTCTGGTCGACTACTGGGCCGAATGGTGCGGTCCCTGCAAGATGATCGCCCCGATCCTGGACGAAGTCTCGGCCACCTACGAAGGCAAGCTGCAGATCGCCAAGCTCAACGTCGACGAGAACCGCGACATCCCCGCCAAGTTCGGCATTCGCGGCATCCCCACGCTGATGCTGTTCAAGGACGGCCAGCTGGCCGCCACCAAGGTCGGCGCCATGAGCAAGGCGCAACTCACGGCCTTCATCGACCAGCAACTCGCCTGATGCATTTCTTCCGGCCAGCGCGCAATGCGTTGGCCGGGGCGATTTTCCTGTCATAATCGCCCTCAGTTCACCGGGCCTTTCATCAGGCAACCGGTTCGAGTTCCCCGGTTCGTGAGGCAGTTCTTGCCCCACATCAAACCTCCCCCCGTTCCCGATTCGATTACCCCTCCAGGGGTCGTTCCATGCACTTAAACGAACTCAAGGCACTCCACGTGTCTGAAGTCTTCAAGCAGGCTGAGGCGCTTGAGATCGAAAACATCGGCCGCATGCGCAAGCAAGAGCTGATGTTCGCGATCATCAAGAAGCGCGCCAAGGCCGGCGAACAGGTCTTCGCCGACGGTGTGCTCGAAATCCTGCCCGACGGCTTCGGCTTCCTGCGCAGCCCCGACACCAGCTTCACGGCCAGCACCGACGACATCTACATCTCGCCCAGCCAGGTGCGGCGCTTCAACCTGCACACCGGCGACATGATCGAAGGCGAAGTGCGCACGCCCAAGGACGGCGAGCGCTACTTCGCACTGACCAAGCTGGACAAGGTCAACGACGGCGCACCCGAAGCCAACAAGCACAAGGTGATGTTCGAGAACCTGACGCCGCTGTTCCCCAAGGAACAGATGAAGCTGGAACGCGAAGGCGTCAAGGGCGAAGAGAACCTCACCGGCCGCATCATCGACATCATCGCCCCCATCGGCAAAGGCCAGCGCGCCCTGCTCGTGGCACCGCCCAAGAGCGGCAAGACGGTGATGATGCAACACATCGCCCACGCGATCAGCGCCAACTACCCCGACGTGCACATGATGGTGCTGCTCGTGGACGAGCGCCCTGAAGAAGTGACCGAAATGCAGCGCACGGTGAAGGGCGAAGTCATTGCTTCGACCTTCGACGAGCCCGCAGCGCGCCACGTGCACGTCGCCGAAATGGTGATCGAGCGCGCCAAGCGCCTGGTCGAACTCAAGAAGGACGTGGTGATCCTGCTGGACTCGATCACCCGTCTGGCCCGCGCCTACAACAACGTCGTGCCCTCGTCGGGCAAGGTGCTGACCGGTGGTGTCGATTCGAACGCACTGCAGCGTCCCAAGCGCTTCCTGGGCGCCGCGCGCAACGTGGAAGAAGGCGGCTCGCTGACCATCATCGGCACCGCGCTGATCGACACCGGCAGCCGCATGGACGAAGTGATCTTCGAAGAGTTCAAGGGCACCGGCAACTCCGAAATCCACCTGGACCGCCGCCTGTACGAAAAGCGCGTGTTCCCCTCGATCCAGCTCAACCGCAGCGGCACGCGCCGCGAGGAACTGCTGCTGGCCCCCGAGATCCTGCAGAAGACCCGCATCCTGCGTCAGCTCATGTACAACATGGACGAGATCGAGTCGATGGAGCTGATGCTCAAGAACATGAAGGCGACCAAGACCAATGTCGAGTTCTTCGACATGATGCGTCGCGGCGGCTGAGCTTCAGGCTCTTCCGCAAAAGCGCGTTGACCCTCACGGGTCAACGCGCTTTTTTCATGGGCGCTCGATGCGGATGGCGCGGCCTTCGGTGGCGCTCTGGCGGCCGATGTCGAGCAGCTCCATCAGCGCGACAGCCTGCTCGGGCGGCACAGGATTCAATCCCTTGCCGAGGATCGCATCGCGGATCGCCGCGTAGTAGTCGACGTAGTTGCCGGCCTGCGTCGGCACCGCGCGAAAGTGCGGTGCGCCGTCGCTGCCCGTCAGCGTGAGTTCGCCATCGAGTGGATCGGCGCCCCACCCTTCGGCCGGCGGTCGCTGGCCGGCGCGCAGCGCGTCTTCCTGCGTGTCGACGCCGTGCTTGACGTAGCTCCCGCGCGTGCCGTGCACGATGTAGCGCGGCGCCGCATGGGCCGCGAGCGTCGTGGCGTGCAGCACCACGCGCAAAGGCGCATGAGGGCCGCTCTCGTAGCGCAGCACGGCATGGAAATAGTCTTCGACCAGCGCGCCGTCGCGCAAGGCGGCGGTGTCGAGCTGCAGCGTGTCGGGCCGACCGAACAGCTGCACGGCCTGGTCGAGCAGGTGCGAACCCAGGTCCACCCACAGGCCCGCGCCCGGCACGGGCTGCTCCCGCCAGCGCTCGCGAACCTCGGGACGGAAGCGGTCGAAATGCGACTCCAGGTACACCGGGCGCCCCAGATCGCCAGACGCCAGGACCTGCTGGAGCGTCAGGAAATCGGCGTCGAAACGCCGGTTCTGGTAGACCGAGAGCACGCGATTGTTGCGCGCAGACAACAACTCGAGATCCCGCGCTTCGGCCACATCGAGCGTGAACGGCTTGTCGACGACCACGTGCTTGCCCGCCTCCAGCGCCGCCTTGGCGACCGGATGGTGCTGGGCATTGGGCGTCGCCACCACCACGAGGTCGATGTCCGTCCGGGCGACCAGCGCCGCCACGTCGGGCACCACGGCCACGCCGGGCCAGTCGGCATGCACCTTGTGCGGCTGCGAGCTCGCCACGGCCGCCAGTTCGAGTCCCGGAACGGCCGAGAGCACGGGCGCGTGAAAGGTCTGGCCGGCGAAACCGTAGCCGACAAGGCCGGCGCGAAGGGGTGTAGAGGTCATGGAAGGGCCCGGTTTGCTCGCAATTGGGGCAGTATGCGATAATCATGGGCTCCGCGAAAAGTGCGGCTGGGCACGTCGCCCGGCTTCCTTGGCCTTCACTTCACGTCAAGACCTCAGGGCGGCGCGCCAGATTGCTGGCACGCTGGTGGCTCTCGCATCGACCGCGCATTGATTCCAACAGCGCAAAAGGAAACACCATGGCAAAAGAAGGCATCCACCCGAATTACCGCGAAGTTCTGTTCGTCGACATGTCGAACGGCTTCAAGTTCGTGACCCGTTCGTGCGCGAACACCAAGGAAATGGGCAAGACCGACGACGGCCGCGAGCTGCCCCTGTTCAAGCTCGACACCACGAGCGAATCGCACCCCTTCTACACCGGCACGCAAAAGTCGGTGGACAACATGGGTGGTCGCGTCGAGAAGTTCCGCAACCGCTTCGGCAAGACCGCTGCCAAGTAATCAGGCACGCGCTCTGGCGTCGAGGGCAGCCCGGTTTACCGCGCTGCCCTTTTTCTTTCCAATCACCCCTTCGCCTCTTCCGCCTCGCCCTTGAACCAGCCGACCCCCGCGATCGTTGCCCAGAATGCCGTACGCCGGCTGCCGCGCGTCGCGTTGCTGCTGCTGTGCGCGGCCTACCTGCTGCCGGGCCTGCTCGGCCGGGGCCCCTGGAAGAGCGCCGACATCACGGCCTTCGGCTACATGGCCGAGCTGGCCCGCAGCACCGAAGGCATCGCCCGCTGGTTCGACCCGCTGCTGCTGGGCATGCGACCCGAGACCCCCGCGCTGATCCCCTACTGGATCGGCGCCTGGGCGATCCAGCTTGCCCCCTCGTGGGTCAACCCCGACCTGGCCGTGCGCTTCGTGTTCGCGCTGATGCTGTGGGGCACCTTCACCGCGACCTGGTACGCCGTCTATTACCTCGCCCGCACGCCACGCGCCCAGCCCGTGGCCTTTGCCTTCGGCGGCGAGGCGCGCCCCACCGACTACGCCCGCGCCATCGCGGACGGCGGCCTGCTGGCGCTGATCGCTTCGCTGGGCCTGGCCCAGTTGGGGCATGAAACCACCCCCGCACTGGCGCAGCTGTACTTCGCCTCGCACCTGTTCTACGGCGTCGCCGCACTGCCCTACCGCCGCGTCGGCCCGGTGATCGCGCTCGCGGTCGGCACCCTCGGCATGACGCTGAGCGGCGGGCCGACGGTCGGCCTTGCGCTGGCGATCGGCAGCGCCGTGTACATGGCCTACGAGCGCCACCAGCGCGCCATCCGTGCAGCGGAAGGCTACAGCGACGACGAGAGCCCCGGCTTCACGCTGGGCGCGCTGCTGACGATGGTCGGCATCACCGTGCTGGCCGCCGCGCTGGTCTTCGGCCTGGGCCTGGCGCAATGGAAGATCACGCTGGGCCATTCGCTGCTGTCCGACGTGCGCAGCCAGGCCAAGCTGCTGCTGTGGTTCACCTGGCCGGTCTGGCCGCTCGCGATCTGGACGCTCTGGCGCTGGCGCCGCCAGTGGCTCGAGCGCCACGTCGCGCTGCCGCTGTGGTTCGCGCTGGTGCCGCTGGCCGCCACCTGGACCACCGACTTCTCCGACCGCTCCCTGCTGCTGGCCCTGCCCGCCTTCGCCACGCTGGCAGCCTTTGCGCTGCCGACCTTCCGGCGCAGCGCGGCGGCGCTGATCGACTGGTTCAACGTGCTGTTCTTCAGCGGCCTGGCCGTGCTCGGCTGGATGTACTGGATCGCCATGCTGACCGGCGCGCCGCGCAAGCCGGCCGCCAGCGTGGCGCGGCTGGTGCCGGGCTTCGTGGCCGAGTTCTCGCCGGTCGCCTTCGTGCTCGCCCTGGCCGCCACGCTGGCCTGGTGCTGGCTGGTGCGCTGGCGCACCGGGCGCCATCGCGCCGCGCTCTGGAAGACGCTGGTGCTGCCGGCCGGCGGCACCGCGCTGTGCTGGATGCTGCTGATGACGCTGTGGCTGCCGTCCATCGACTACGCGCGCAGCTACGTCCCGCAGGTGCGCGCCGTGACCGAGCGCATCGGCCACCCGCGCTGCGTCGCCGAGTTGGCGCTGAGCCGGCCGCACGTCGCGGCGCTGCGCCACCACGGCAACCTCAACCTGCAGCCGCTGCTGCTGGGCAACGACTGCCCCTGGCTGCTCGTGAGCCCCGACACCATCGAGCGGCTGCACACCATCATCCCGCTGGAACAGTGGCGCTTCAGCGGCACCCTGCGCCGTCCCAGCAGCCCCGCGGACGACCTGCTGCTCTACGAAAAGATCGTGCGCTGACCCGTGAGCAGCAGCACGCACGGGAACGAACGCGGACTCATCGCACGGCACGCCGGCACGGTGCTGATCGGCCAGCTGGCCGTGATGGCCTTCGGCGTGGCCGACACCATCATCGCGGGCCGTTATTCCGAAGGCGCGCTGGCCGCGCTGTCGGTGGGCGCCGCCATCTTCGTCAGCGTGTATGTCTCGCTGATGGGCGTGCTGCAGGCGCTGCTGCCGGTGTGGGCCGAACTGCACGGCGCCAACCGGGGCAGCGAGATCGGCCGCTCGGTGCGCCAGTCGCTCTACCTCGCAGCCATCGCCGTCGTGGTCGGAATGACCGTGCTGCTGCTGCCCGGCGCCGCGCTGCGCTGGACGCAGGTGCCGGCCGACATGCGCGGCGAGGTCGAGGCCTACCTCGCGGTGCTGGCCTTTGCGCTGGCGCCCGCCCTGCTCTTTCGCCTCTTCAGCACGCTGAACCAGAGCCTGGGCAAGCCCAAGCTCGTGACGTGGCTGCAGCTGGCCTCGCTGCTCGTGAAACTGCCGCTGTCGGTCTGGTTCACCTTCGGCGGCGCCGGCCTGCCGGCGATGGGGCTGGTGGGCTGCGCCTGGGCCACGCTGTGCGTGAACTGGGCCATGCTGGGCTGCGCGGTCTGGCTGCTGCGCCACGGCGCGTTCTACCGCGGCTACCGGCTGTGGGAACGCATCGAGGCGCCCGACTGGCGCCAGATCCGCCTGTTCGCGCGGCTGGGCGTACCCGGCGGCCTCGCGGTGCTGGTGGAAGTGACCTCGTTCACGCTGATGGCGCTCTTCATCGCGCGCCTGGGCACTGCGGCCGCGGCCGCGCACCAGATCGCCTCGAACCTGCTGGCCGTGGCCTACATGACGCCGCTGTCGCTTGCCATCGCGACCAGTGCGCGCGTGAGCTTCTGGCTCGGTGCCGGCGACACCGCCCGGGCGCGCCATGCCTGCCGCCTGGGCTTCGAACTCACCGCCCTGTTCGCCCTGCTCTATGCCGGCGCGATGGCCGTGTTCCGCACGCAGCTCGCCAACGTGTACTCCGACAACCCGGCCGTGATCGCGATGGCGGCGGCGCTGCTGACCACGGTGGCGCTGTATCACATCGCCGATGCGTTCCAGACGCTGTGCGTCTTCGTGCTGCGCTGCTACCGCGTGACGCTGGCGCCGCTGGTCATCTACTGCGCGATGCTCTGGGGCATGGGGCTGGGCGGCAGCTACCTGCTGGCCTACCGCGGCCTGGGGCCGTGGCCGGCCATGCAGTCACCGCTGGCTTTCTGGATCATGAGCGCCGCGGCGCTGGCGCTCACGGCGCTGTTGTTCGTCGCGCTGCTGCGCTGGACGATGAAGGCGCGGGCCCGCTGAGGGCCACGCGGCTTGCTTACTTACTCATCACGCGCGCTTCGCGCACGCGCGTCGCCGGGAACAGCAACGCGAAGCGGCTGCCCTTGCCCACCGTGCTTTCGATCCGCAGCTCGGTGCCGTGGCGCTGCGCGATGTGCTTCACGATCGCCAGCCCCAGTCCCGTGCCGCCGGTCTCGCGCGAGCGGCTGCGGTCGATGCGATAGAAGCGCTCGGTGAGCCGCGGAATGTGTTCGGCGGCAATGCCCGGGCCCGTGTCGCGCACGGCGTATTCGCCGCGCCCGTCAGGCAGCACCCGCCAGGTCACCACCACCTCGCCGCCACCGGGCGTGTAGCGGATGGCGTTGCTCACGAGGTTCGACATCGCACTCTGCAACTCGGTCGGCGCGCCCGACAGTTCGGACTCGGCCTCGGACGTGAACGTGAGCCGGTGCCCCTGCGGCGTGAGCCGGCCCGACAGGCCGCGCCCTTCGTCCTCGCACTGCGCCAGCAGCGCGCGCATGCGCACCCACTGGTTGCCCGACGGCGCCGCGCTGCCTTCGAGGCGCGACAGCGTCAGCAGGTCGTTCACCAGCGTTTCCATGCGGTGCGACTGCTGCCCCATCAGCGACAGGTAGCGCGTGCGTTCGTCGGCATCCAGCGGCAGGTTCTGCAGCGTCTCGACAAAGCCGGCCAGCACCGTGAGCGGCGTGCGGATCTCGTGCGACACGTTGGCCACGAAGTCGCGCCGCATCGCCTCGGCCTGCTCCAGCGCCGTGATGTCGCGCGTGAGCAGCATGCGCCGGTTGCCGGCGTAGGGATGCACCTGCACCGACAACCGCACCGGATGGCCGCGATGCTGTGCATGCACGAGACCAGGCGCGTCGATGACGACGTCGCGGCTGTAGTTCCACGAGGCCAGGTAGGCCACGAACGCCGGATCGCGCACGAGGTTCGCCAGGTGCTGCAGCAGGTCGCGCTCGGCATCGATGCCGAACTGGCCCGCCGCCGTCTGGTTGCACCACTCGATGCGGCCCTGCTCGTCGAGCAGCACCACGCCGTTGGGCGACGCCTGGATCGCGGCCAGGAACTCCTGCAGCCGGTCTTCGGCCTGCCGGGTCTGTTGTTCGCGGTCGCGCAGCAGCTTGCGGATGCGCTCCGAAAGCTCGCCCCACACGCCCGGCCCGCGCGACGGCAGCCCGGCCGCGTCGTTGCGCAGCACGCGCAGCAGGCGTTCGGCGCGCCAGGCATCGAAGCCCAGCCAGAGCACCGCGCCCAGCCAGGCGCCCAGCCAGCCGTACTTCCAGCCGAAAAGGCCGACAGCGCCCGCCGCAATTGCGAGGGACGCTATTAAAAAAGTAGCAATACGAAAAGGCATGGCGGGCGATTATCCGCGCCCGCCGCCGAGGCTCACGGCGCTGCTCACACTGTGACTTGGGCCGTCAGCCGGTAACCCGCTCCGCGAACGGTTTCCACCATCGGCGCAGCCACGCCCAGCGACTCGCGCAGGCGCTTGACGTGCACGTCGACCGTGCGTTCCTCGATGTAGACGTGGTCGCCCCACACCTTGTCCAGCAGCTGCGCGCGGCTGTGCACGCGCTCGGCATGCTGCATCAGGTAGGCCAGCAGCTTGAACTCGGTCGGGCCGACCTTCAGTGCCCCGCCCTGCCAAGTGACGCGGTGGGTGGAGGTGTCGAGGGCCAGTTCGCCGATCTCGACGCGCTCGGTCACCACCTCGGGCGCGCGGCGGCGCAGCACAGCGCGGATGCGCGCCAGCATTTCCTGCGTGGAGAACGGCTTGGTGATGTAGTCGTCGGCCCCGGCATCGAGGCCGGCGACCTTGTCGGGCTCGTCGCCGCGCGCCGTGAGCATCAGGATCGGGATGGCCTTGGTGCGCGGGTCTTTGCGCCACTGGCGCGCGAGCTGCAGGCCGCTCTGGCCCGGCAGCATCCAGTCGAGCAGGATCAGGTCCGGCAGGAAGGCGTCGATTTCACGCTGGGCGGCGGCACCGTCTTCGGACCAGATCGGCTCGAAGCCGTTGTGGCGCAGGTTGACGGCGATCAGCTCGGCGATCGAGGATTCGTCTTCGACGATCAGGACTCTTGGTTTCTTCATGCGTTATGGGGAGTCTTTGCGGCGACGGTCGTCACTGCAATGCCGACTCGATTTCCTCCATCGAAGTGTGCCGCACATCGGCGCCCTTGACGATGTAGATGATGAACTCGGCGATGTTCTTGGCGTGGTCGCCGATGCGTTCGATGGCCTTGGCCAGGAACAGCAGGTCCAGGCTGGCGGAGATGGTGCGCGGGTCTTCCATCATGTAGGTGACCAGCTTGCGCACGAAGCCGTCGAACTCCTTGTCGATGAGGTCGTCGTCCTTGAGGATCGACAGCGCGGCGGCCGTGTCCAGGCGCGCGAAGGCGTCCAGCGCGGTGCGCAGCAGGTTCGAGGCCAGGTCGGCGGCAATGCGCAGCTCGGTGGTGGGCAGCTGGCGGGCCGAACCGCTCTCGATGATCGACTTGACCATGCGCGCGATCTTGTTGGCCTCGTCGCCCACGCGCTCCAGGTTGGCGGTAGTCTTGCTGATGGCGATCAAGAGGCGCAGGTCGCGTGCCGTGGGCTGGCGGCGGGCGATGATCGACGACAGTTCGCGGTCGATCTCGATCTCCATCGCGTTGACGCGGTGCTCGGTCTCCATCACGCGGTCGGCGGCTTCGGCGTCGAACTGCAGCAGGGCGTACACGGCCTGGTGGATCTGCGACTCGACCATGCCGCCGAGCTCCATCACGCGCGACGAGACGCCGTTGAGTTCGCTGTCGAACTGGCTGGAAAGGTGTTTCTCGGTCATGGTGTTTCCTTTGACTTCAACCGAAGCGGCCGGTGATGTAGTCCTCGGTCTCCTTGCGCTGCGGCTTGAAGAACATCTGTTCTGTGGCACCGAACTCAATCAGGTCGCCGAGGTACATGTAGGCGGTGTAGTCGCTGCAGCGGGCGGCCTGCTGCATGTTGTGGGTCACGATGACCACGGTGTACTCGTTTTTCAGCTCGGCGATCAACTCTTCGATCTTTGCGGTCGAGATCGGGTCGAGTGCCGAACACGGTTCGTCGAGCAGCAGCACTTCGGGCTTGATCGCGATGCCGCGTGCAATGCACAGGCGCTGCTGCTGGCCGCCGGAGAGGCCCGAGCCGCTTTGCTGCAGCTTGTCGCGCACTTCGGTCCACAGGGCTGCCTTCTTCAGGGCCCACTCGACGCGGTCGTCCATTTCGCTGGCCGACAGATTTTCGAACAGCTTCACGCCGAAGGCGATGTTGTCGTAGATCGACATCGGGAACGGCGTGGGCTTCTGGAACACCATGCCGACCTTGGCGCGGATCAGCGCCACGTCCTGCTTGGACGTGAGCAGGTTCTCGCCGTCCAGCGCAATGGTGCCTTCGGCGCGCTGCTCGGGGTACAGCTCGAACATGCGGTTGAAGGTGCGCAGCAGGGTCGACTTGCCGCAGCCCGACGGGCCGATGAAGGCCGTGACCTTGTTCTCGGGGATCTCCAGGTTGATGCCCTTGAGCGCGTGGAACTTGCCGTAGTAGAAGTTCAGGTCCTTGACCGAGATCTTCGAGCGCGACGGTTGTTGTTGTGCGACGGTGTTTGGCATGTTGGCGCCTTCTTGATTTAGTGTTTGTTGCGCGTCAGCACGCGCGCCAGGATGTTGAGGGCAAGCACGGCGACGGTGATCAGGAACACACCGGCCCAGGCCAGTTGTTGCCAGTTCTCGTACGGGCTCATGGCGAACTTGAAGATCGTGACCGGCAGGCTGGCCATCGGCTGGCTCACGTCGGCGGTCCAGAACTGGTTGTTCAGCGCGGTGAAGAGCAGCGGCGCGGTTTCGCCGGCGATGCGGGCCACGGCCAGCAGCACACCTGTGACCACACCGGCGCGCGCGGCGCGCAGCGTGATGCTGAGAATGACCTTCCACTTCGGCGTGCCCAGTGCGTAGGCCGCTTCACGCAGGCCCGGCGGCACCAGCTGCAGCATGTTCTCGGTGGTGCGGATCACCACCGGAATCACGATGAGCGCCAGCGACAGCGCGCCGGCCAGGCCCGAGAAGGTCTTGAAGTAGGCCACCACCACCGCGTAGACGAACAGGCCGATCACGATCGAGGGCGCCGACAGCAGGATGTCGTTGACGAAGCGCGTGACCGAGGCCAGCAGGCCCTTGGGGTTGTACTCGGCCAGGTAGATGCCGGCCATGATGCCGATGGGCGTGCCCACGAAGGTCGCCAGCATCACCATCACGAACGAACCGAAGATGGCGTTGGCGATACCGCCCGCCTCGTTCGGCGGCGGCGTCATCTCGGTGAAGGTGGCGAGTGCCAGGCCGCCCACGCCCTGGCGCAGCGTTTCCCACAGGATCCACACGAGCCAGAACACGCCGAACGCCATCGCGGCGAGCGACAGCGTGAGGGCGATCTTGTTGACGCGGTTGCGCGCGGCGAACTTCGCCTGGCGCGTCTCTGCCAGGGTCTTGGCGTTGATCAGGTTTTGCGCGGTGCTCACGACTTGGTTCCTTCGCTCTTCTTCATCTGGGCCAGCAGCATCTTCGAGAGCGACAGCACGACGAAGGTGATGAAGAACAGCACAAGGCCGAGGTACATCAGCGCAGCCTGGTGCAGGCCCGCGCCGGCTTCGGCGAATTCATTGGCGAGGGCCGAGGTGATGCTGTTGGCCGCCTCGAACACCGACAGGGAGTTGAGCTGGTTCATGTTGCCGATCACGAAGGTGACGGCCATGGTCTCGCCCAGTGCGCGGCCCAGGCCGAGCATGATGCCGCCGATCACGCCGGCCTTGGTGTAGGGCAGCACGACCTTGGAGACGACTTCCCAGGTGGTGGAGCCCAGGCCGTAGGCCGACTCCTTGAGCAGCGCGGGCGTCACTTCGAACACGTCGCGCATCACCGAGGCGATGAACGGAATGATCATGATCGCCAGGATGATGCCGGCCGACAGGATGCCGATGCCCACGGGCGGGCCGGACACCAGGGCACCGAGGTACGGCACGCCAGCCAGCAGCTTTTGCAGCGGCTGCTGCACCCAGGTGGAAAGAATGGGGCCGAAGACCAGCAGGCCCCACATGCCGTACACGATGGACGGCACGGCAGCCAGCAGTTCGATGGCGGTGCCCAACGGGCGCTTGAGCCAGTTGGGCGAGAGTTCGGTCAGGAACAGCGCGATGCCGAAGCTCACCGGCACGGCGATCACCAGTGCGATGAACGAGGTGGCCAGCGTGCCGTAGATCATCACGAGGCCGCCGTACTCGTCCTTCACCGGGTCCCACACGCTGCTCGTGAGGAAGCCGAGGCCGTACTTCGAAATGGCGGGCCAGGCGCCGGCAACGAGCGACAGCAGGATGCCGATCAGCATCGCGAGCGTCAGCAGCGCGGCGCCCTTGGCGGCCCAGCCGAAGAGGCGGTCGGCCATGGGGCCGGAACGTGCCGCCTTGACGGGCGGCGGAGGAGCGGCGGAGGTGCGCGCGCGCTCGGCCGCGAGGTCGAGGGAGGCGGCAGCAGCGGGGAAGGTGGATGACACGGGTCGCTCCGGCAAAGACGAAAGCGGCGCGTCCTGGAGCGAAGAGTTGCTCATGGGCGCGCCGTCCTGGAGGGTGGATGAAGGGTTGCTTCTTACTTGAACGCGACCGGCTTGCCCGATGCGTCCTTCACTTCACCCCATGCCTTGGCGATGGTGGCCTTCACGGCGTCGGGCATCGGCACGTAGTCCAGCTCGTCGGCCGTCTTGTCGCCGCCCTTGTAGGCCCAGTCGAAGAACTTCAGCACGGTGGTGGCGCTGGCGGGCTTGTCCTGCACCTTGTGCATCAGGATGAAGGTGGCGCCGGTGATGGGCCACGAATCCTTGCCGGCCTGGTTGGTCAGCACCTGGTAGAAGCTCTTGTTCCAGTCGGCACCGGCGGCGGCGGCCTTGAAGGCGCTGTCGTCGGGCGAGACGAACGTGCCGGCGGCGTTCTGCAGCTGGGCGTAGGTCATCTTGTTCTGCTTGACGTAGGCGTACTCGACGTAGCCGATCGAGTTGGGCAGGCGGTTCACGAAAGCGGCGACGCCTTCATTGCCCTTGCCACCCGCGCCGGTGGGCCAGTTCACGGCCGTGCCTTCGCCGACCTTGGACTTCCACTCGGCGTTGACCTTGCTCAGGTAGTTGGTGAACAGGAAGCTGGTGCCCGAACCGTCGGCGCGGCGAACCGGGGCGATGGCGGCGTCAGGCAGGGCCAGCGACGCGTTCAGTGCCTTGATGGCCGGGTCGTTCCACTTGGTGATCTTGCCCAGGTAGATGTCGCCCAGCACCTGGCCGTTGAGCTTCAGCTCGCCCGGCTTGATGCCGGGGATGTTCACCACGGGAATCACGCCGCCGATGACGGTGGGGAACTGCATCAGGCCCTTGGCTTGCAGCTCGTCGTCCTTCAGGGGAGCGTCCGAAGCGCCGAAGTCGACGGTCTTGGCTTCGATCTGCTTGAGGCCGGCACCCGAGCCGACCGACTGGTAGTTGATCTTGACGCCGGTGGCCTTGTTGAAGTCGGAAGCCCACTTCGCGTACAGCGGTGCGGGGAAGCTGGCGCCGGCGCCGGTCACGTCTTGTGCAAAGGCGGAAATGGAGAACAGCGCGGTCACGAGGCCGGCGGTTGCAAATTTGAACGTCGTTTTCATAAAGCTTCCTTGAGAAGTAAGAAGTAGTCCCTTTGGGGGCTCGAACGGACTCTAAAAAGCTTTTGTGACATCGATGTGACACCCCTTCTGTCGAGGGAAAATGCCGCTGCGCCACCCCTGTTGTGTGTGACGCTGTCACACAACCGTCATTCATCCCGCCTAACCTCCAGCCCTCGCCGTGACGTGACTTGGGAGGCGGCGCCTGCTGTCACGGCGCTACGATCAGAGAACCGCCCTCTTCACTACAACATGCAAAACGGCACCCGCCTCGCAGCGGTCGATCTCGGCTCGAACAGCTTCAGGCTGGAAATCGGCCAGGTCGACCACGGACAGATCCACCGCACCGAGTACCTCAAGGAAACCGTGCGCCAGGGCAACGGCCTGGACAGCGCCCGCAACCTCACGACCGAAGCCATGCAGCGCGGTTGGGACGCCCTCGCCCGCTTCGGCGAACGGCTGGCCGGCTTCAAGCGCTCGCAGGTGCGCGCCGTGGCCACCCAGACCTTGCGCGAAGCGCGCAACCGCGAAGAGTTCCTGTTGCGCGCGCGCACCATCCTGGGCTTCGGCATCGACGTGATCCCGGGCCGGGAAGAAGCCCGCCTGATCTACCAGGGCGTGGCACACCACCTGCCACACACCGACGCGTCCGACCAGGAACGCCGCCTCGTCATCGACATCGGCGGGCGCTCCACCGAAATGATCATCGGCCACGCGCTCGAGGCCGAGCGCATGGAGTCGTACCGCGTGGGCAGCGTCGCCTGGTCGATGAAGCATTTCGGCGAAGGCCAGTTCACCGCCCCCGCCTTTCGCGCCGCCGAAGTCGCGGCCAAGGCCGTGCTGGACGACGCGCTCTCCAGCTACACCCGCGACCAATGGGACGTGGCCTACGGTGCCTCCGGCACCATCGGCGCGGTGGGCGACGTGCTCGCGGCAGCCGGCGGCGAAGCCGGCCTTGTCACGCGCGACGGCCTCGACTGGCTGCTCGACCGCCTGCTCAAGGCCGGCAGCATCGACAAGCTGCGCATCGACGGCATGCGCGAAGACCGCAAGGCCGTGATCGGCGGCGGCCTGAGCGTGCTGCGCGCGGTGTTCGACCTGCTCGACATCCAGGAAATGAAAGTCGCCCAGGGCGCCCTGCGCCACGGCGTGCTCTACGAATTGCTCGAACGCGACGAGAGCGTGGCCGACATGCGCAGCGCCACCGTGGCGCGGCTCGCCACCCGCTTCGCGGTCGACCCGGCGCAAGCCAAGCGCGTGAGCGACACCGCCGCCGCGCTGTTCGTGCAGCTGGCTCCCGCCGCGCGCGGCGGCAGCACCTCGAGCCGCGCCGGCCGCGCATTGCGCAAGCTCGGCTGGGCCGCGCAGCTGCACGAGATCGGCGCGCTGGTGTCGCACAGCGACTACCACAAGCACGGCGCCTACATCCTCGACAACACCGACGCGCCGGGCTTTGCAGTGAACGAACTGCATGCCCTCGGCCAGCTGGTGCTGGGCCAGCGCGGCAAGCTGCGCAAGCTCGAAGCCTCGCTGGACGACGAGACCTTCGTGATGCAGCTGCTGGCGCTGCGCCTGGCGGTGATCCTGTGCCACGCGCGCCGCGACCCCGAGCCGCAGGCGCTGAACCTCGCGGCACTCGGTGCCAGGGCCTTCACGATCGCCTGCGCGCCCGACTGGGCCGAGATGTACCCGCAGTCGGCGCACCTGCTGCGCGAGGAAGTGCTGGCCTGGCAAAAGACCGGCAACTGGCGCGTGGAACTCAGCGGCGCCTGAGCCGTTTCACTTCGTGTCGATGCCGGCCGTCTGCGTGACTGCCGCAGCGCCGGCCTTGCGCGGCTCGTCTTCCCCGAACAGGCTGACATAGGCCGGCTGCACGATCTGGTCAAGCCCGCGCTTCAACCCTTCGCGAGCGCCTGCGGTGTCCTTGAGCAGGCCGTCGTACAGGAGATAGGTCGGCTCGCTCACGTCGGCGACCTGCAAGGTCTGGCCCACGACGGACTGCTTCTCGTCCCTCAGCAACTGCTCCACCCAGACGTACGGCTTGAAGCTCGATGTCGCATCGGCCGCGCCATAGGACGTCGTGATCCGCAAGATCAATGTGCTGTAGCCGGGCGTGGGCTGGAGTTCCTGCACCTGCATCTGCGCGTGCTCTCCGGTCGCACGGAAGAAAGGCGTCAGCTTCACCTCGCGGCCACTGTCCCGCAGGCGCGCCGCCAGCCGCTCTGCGAACTGCCTGTTGAGCCCCATGGTCACTCCGCTGTTCTTCACTGCGGCCGTGAACTCCTTGCTGCGCTGGTCGGTCCGGGCGGCCATCGTCAGTCGGCTGTTGGTATCGACGGAGATGGCCACCAGCGCGGCGAGGGGTCCCAGAAACCCTGCGAAGCCCGTCAGCCCCGACCCGCCGCCATCCGTGACGATCAGTTGGTCTTCCTGGTTGTAGATGAGCTCGACCTTCTCGATCGACCGGGCGACATCGTGACGGGTCGGTGGCACAGGCGCGGCGGTGTTCATCGCACACCCCGACAGCAGGGCTGCGGCAACAAGCAGAAAAAACAGCGCCTTCAACCGCATGTCCGCGTCTGCACGCAGCATGTTCATGAAGCTTCCTGGCAGTGTGTTGAGCGGTTTCATGCGTCTTCCCCAGTGATGTGGTCGACCGGCACCGCTTCTTTCCCGCATCGGCGTCAAAAGCACGCTGCCGTGGAGTCACACTGTAGAAATTGCGCCGCGCGCGCGCATGAGTGCTTCGCCCCTTTTTCCGGGAGACAAGCGCCCTGCCAGCTCTGCCCGCAACCGTGACAAAGCGCCTGTCCGCAAGCGTCAGGCAGGGGTGTCCGCGGCGAGGGACGGCAGCTAGAGAAGCTCGGGCGCCTGCACCGTCACCACGACGGTCTGCACATCGCCGTCGCGCTCGCGGGTGCGGATCCACCACAGCGAGCCTTTGCGCACCGGGCAGCTGTCCTGCTTCAGGCCGAGCAGCATCGAGATGGCCTGGCCCAGCGAGGGCTGGTGGCCGATCACCAGCACCACCGACTTGCCGTTGGGCCAGCCCGTGGCGGCCAGCAGTGCGTCGGGGGTGGTGTCGGGCGACAGCTCGGAGCGCAGCTTGTACTTGCGGCCCAGTGCCAGCGCGGTCTGCTCGCAGCGGCGCGCCGGGCTGCACACGATGCGCGTGCCGTCGGGCAGCTGCCGGTCGAGCCAGGTGGCCATGCGCTTGGCCTGCTTTTCGCCGCGCGGGGTGAGCGAGCGCTGCATGTCGTCACACCCTTCGGTCCAGTCCTCGGCTTCGGCGTGACGCCAGAAGATCAAGTCCATGCTCATCGTCTTTCGAACTTCTTCTTCAATTTCAATTGCCGGACGCATCACGGTGGTTTCCTCGTGATGCATAGCGGCCCATCAAGGCGGCCTGGGCGCCATGCGCTTCGATCGCGGGGGACGCACCCGCCTCGCCGGGGTGCGTGTCATGGTCGACACGCCGGTAGATGCCGTCGCCGCCCAGGTCCCAGGCGTCGCGCCCATCGTGCAGGTAAGCCACCAGGCACTCGTCGATGAGGCGCTGGCGCAGGTTGGGGTCGGTCACGGGCCAGGCCAGCTCGATGCGCCGCATCATGTTGCGGTTCATCCAGTCGGCGCTCGACAGGTAGAGCGACTCGTCCTCGCCATGGCGGAAATAGAACACCCGCGAATGCTCTAGGAAGCGACCGATCACCGAGCGCACGCGCACGTTGTCGGTGAGACCCGGCACCTGCGCCGGCAGCGTGCAGGCGCCGCGCACGATGAGGTCGATCTTCACGCCCTTCTGCCCCGCGCGGATGAGCGCGCCGATGATCTCCTCGTCGGTCAGCGCGTTCATCTTGGCGACGATGCGCGTGGGCTCGCCGCTGGCGGCGGCCTGCCCCAGCGCATCGATGCGCGCGACCAGGTTCTTGTGCAGGTCGAAGGGCGCCAGCCACATGCGGTTGAGCTTGGGCAGGCGGCTCTGGCTGGCCATGTGGACGAACACGGCCTCCATGTCGGCGGTGAGCGCCGGGTCGGCCGTGAGGTGGCTGATGTCGGTGTACAGCCGCGCCGTGCGCGGGTTGTAGTTGCCGGTGGACAGGTGGCCGTAGCGGCGCAGCTGCTTGCCCTCGCGGCGCGTCACCAGCAGCATCTTGGCGTGGGTCTTCAGGCCCACCACGCCATACACCACCTGCGCGCCGATCGACTCGAGCATCTCGGCCCAGTTGATGTTGGCCTCTTCGTCGAAGCGCGCCTTCAGCTCGACAACCACCGTCACTTCCTTGCCGCGGCGCACGGCTTCGCGCAGCAGGTCCATGAGCTCGGAGTCGGCGCCGGTGCGGTAGATGGTCTGCTTGATCGCCAGCACCTGCGGGTCGAGCACCGACTCGCGCAGGAACGCGAGCACGCCGTCGAAGCTCTCGAAGGGCTGGTGGATCAGCACGTCGCCGCGCTGCAGCCGCTCGAAGAACGACTGGGCGGGCGACAGCGTGACGGGGAACGACGGCGCGTACGGAGGAAAGCGCAGCTGCGGCTCGCCAATCAGGTCGATGAGCTGCGTGAGCCGCGCCAGGTTCACCGGGCCGTGCACGCGGTACAGCGCCTGCGGCGGCAGGTTGAACTGCGCCAGCAGGAAGCTCGCGAGCGATTCGGCGCAGCTGGCCGACACCTCGAGTCGCACGGCCTGGCCGTAGTGGCGATGCTGCAGGCCCTGGCGCAGCGCCGTGCGCAGGTTCTTGACGTCTTCCTCGTCGACCGCGAGGTCGGAGTGGCGCGTCACGCGGAACTGCGAGAAGTCGCCCACCTCGCGCCCCGGGAACATGCTGGCCAGGTGCGCGCGCACCACGCTCGACAGCGCCACGAACAGCGTCTTGCCGTCCGACACCTTGGCCGGCATCTTGATCAGGCGCGGCAGCACGCGCGGCAGCTTGACGATCTGGATCGGGTTCTCGCGACCGAAGGCGTCCTTGCCGCCCAGGCGCACGATGAAGTTCAGCGACTTGTTCGCCACCTGCGGGAACGGGTGCGCCGGGTCGAGCCCCACGGGGATCAGCAGCGGGCGCACTTCGCGCTCGAAATACTCGCTGACCCACTTGCGCTGGGCCGGGTTGCGTTCGCCATGCGACACGATGTGGATGCCGTGCGTGGCAAAGGTCGGCATCAGCTCGTCGTTGTACAGTGCGTACTGGCGCGCCACGAGCGCATGGGCCGCTTCGGACAAGCGCTCGAAGGATTCGACCGTGTAGGTGCCCTTGCGATCGCCGGCGCTGCCTGCGCTCAGGTGCGGCGCGGCGCGGACTTCGAAGAACTCGTCGAGGTTCGACGACACGATGCACAGGTAGCGCAGCCGTTCGATCAGCGGCACTTCGGGCCGGTGGGCCCAGTCGAGCACGCGCTCGTTGAACGAGAGGATGCTGTGGTCGCGGTCCAGCAACGCGAACGAAGGCGCTTCGCCGGCGCGCGACGGGTCAGCGGAGAGGGAGGGCATGGGCACTGATTCTGGAGCAAGCGGCACGGGAGAACACGACGGCTGAAATATGACAGTGTCAACTTCGTCCGTGACAGTTCCATGACATTCGCGTGACGCGCTCTGCCCTACAGAGAGCGAACCTGACACATTCGGCGACAGCGAAGCAGCGTGCGGCCCGGCGTCGGGCCGGATGGCCGCCGGCTTCATGCGCCGAGGAAGTGCTTGCGGTAGCGCGCCGGCAGGTCGTCGATGCGCATCAGCATCGGCAGGTCGGCGGTGTTGAAGTCCGGGTCCCAGGCCGGCGCGCCGAGCACCTTGGCGCCCAGGCGCAGGTAACCCTTGATGAGCGCGGGCGGTTCCACGTCGAGTGCACTGTCGAGCCGTTCGACCGGCAGCGGCAGGCGCGGCTGCACCTGGTATTGAATGGGCGCGAGGTGGCTGGCCGAGAGCTGGCGCCAGATGCTGGCCGCCGCGTCGCCGCTGGTCACGCCGTTGTGCGACATCGGAATGCTCGCGCAGCCGATCATCGTGTCGAGCTTGTTGCGGTGCATGAAGCCGGCCAGCGCGCCCCACAGCGCGAGGATCACGCCGCCCTGGCGGTGCTCGGCGTGCACGCAGCTGCGGCCCAGCTCGACCATGCGCTCGCGCAGGTCGCGCAGGCGGGTCAGGTCGAATTCGGTGTCGCTGTAGGTGCTGCCGACACGGCGCGCTTGCGCGGGGGTCAGCACGCGATAGGTGCCGATGACCTGGCCCGTGAGTTCGTCGCGCACCAGCAGGTGTTCGCAGAAGTCGTCGAACAGGTCGATGTCGTGGCCGGCCAGCGGCGTGGTCAGGCGTGCGCCCATCTCGCCGACGAACACGTCGTGACGCAGGCGTTGCGCGGCGCGCACGTCATCCAGATGACGCGCCCAGCTCACCGTGATGCCCGGCTTGGCTTCGACCACCGGCGGCACGATGACGGCCAGCGGCGCCTCGGGCACCGACGTGCGGGTGGCCAGTGCGGCGACGGTGGCGGCAGCGGCAGCAACGGCGGGGGTTCCGGCCGCGGGTGCGGGCCACAAGGCTGCGCGCAGTCCGAGCTGCGAGAGCGGAAACGTCGGGTTCGGCAGTTCTTTCATGGGAAATCCCTTTCTGCTGACCGAGTCTGGACACGCGCAATGAAACCGGCATGTCAGCGGCGTGGCAGACACATGACGTTGTTACAACGCGCGCCAGCGTCGCTTTGGCGCCGCTTCGGCGTCTAATGCGGGGCATTCGCGACACGGAGTTCGACCCCATGGCCACCGACGCACCAGGCGCCAACAGCCGCCTGCACCAGACTTTCCCCGTCCTCAGTGACGCCGAGATGGCACGCATCGCCAGCTTCGGCAGCGTGCAGCGCTTTGCGCGCGGCGAGCGACTGTTCACCGCCGGCGAGACCGGCGCCGGCATGTTCGTGCTGCTCAAGGGCGTGGTCGCCGTCACGCAGCGCGACGGCCTGGGCCACGTGGTGCCGATCGCGCGCCAGGGGCCGGGCGAATTCCTCGCCGAGGTCGGCCAGCTGAGCGGGCGCCCTGCCCTGGTCGACGGGCATGCCGACGAAGAGGTCGAGGCGCTGGTCGTGCCGCCGGACCGCTTGCGCGCGCTGCTGGTGGCCGAGGCCGACCTGGGCGAGCGCATCACCCGCGCGCTGATCCTGCGACGCGTGGCGCTCATCGAATCCGGTGCGGCGGGGCCGGTGCTGATCGGGCGGCCCGATTCGCCCGAAATGGCGCGGCTGGAGAACTTCCTGCGCCGCAACGGCCATCCTTATCACCTGGTCGACGCCGCCGCCGACGCCGATGCCGCCGCCCTGCTCGCCCAATACGGCCCCGACAAATTACTCGCTGTCTGCCCCGACGGCTCGGTGCTGGTCAACCCGAGCGACGAAGGCCTGGCGCGCTGCCTCGGCATGGTCGACACCGCGGCGCGCGACGAGCTCTACGACGTGGCCGTGGTCGGCGCCGGGCCGGCTGGCCTCGCGACCGCCGTGTATGCGGCCTCCGAAGGGCTGCGCGTGATCGTGCTCGACTGCCGCGCCTTCGGCGGACAGGCCGGCGCCAGCGCGCGCATCGAGAACTACCTGGGCTTTCCGACCGGCATCTCGGGGCAGGCGCTGGCGGGCCGCGCGTTCGTGCAGGCGCAGAAGTTCGGCGTCGAGATGCTGATCCCGGCGCAGGTCGCGGCGCTCGACTGCTCGCGCGAGAACGCGCTGGACAGCCTTGCGCTGAAGCTCACCGACGGCCGCACGATCAGCGCGCGCACGGTCGTCATTGCGAGCGGCGCGCGCTACCGCCGCCCCGGCGTGCCGCGCCTGGCCGAATTCGAAGGCCGCGGCATCTGGTACTGGGCCTCGGCCATCGAAGCGAAGATCTGCGCGCAGCAGGAAGTGGCGCTGGTGGGCGGCGGCAACTCGGCGGGCCAGGCGGCGGTGTTCCTGTCGCGCCATGCGGCCAAGGTCAACGTGCTGGTGCGCGGACCGTCGCTGGCGGCCAGCATGTCGCGCTACCTCATCGACCGCATCGAGGCCACGCCCAACATCTCGCTGCAACCGCACACCGAACTCGTGCGACTGCACGGCGCGCCCGAAGAAGGCCTGACCGGCGCCACGTGGCGCTGCCACACCTCGGGCCAGGAGCACGACTGCCCCGCGCGCAACATCTTCCTGTTCGTCGGCGCGGAGCCCGAGACGTCGTGGCTCGAGGGCTGCGGCGTGTCGGTCGACAAGCACGGCTTCGTGCTGACCGGCCCGGCCGCGAGCAGCGGCTTTCCGGCGCGCCCTGCCACGGCGCTCGAATCGAGCGTGTCGGGCGTGTTCGCGGTGGGCGATGTGCGCTCGGGCTCGGTCAAGCGGGTGGGCGGCGCGATCGGCGAAGGCGCCGCGGTGGTGGCGCTCATTCACCAGCATTTGTCGTCGGCCTCGGCCGTGGCCTGAATTTTTCTGCTTCTTGTCCTGAGACACCCATGCCCATCCAAGCTTGCGAACACGTTCCCGCCGACATTGCGCAACCACACACGCCCCGCGGCTGTGAAGACTGCCTGAAGACCGGCGACACCTGGGTGCACCTGCGCCTGTGCGTGCATTGCGGCCATGTGGGCTGCTGCGACTCGTCGAAGAACCGCCACGCCACGAAGCATGCGCGGGCCGAAGGGCATCCGGTGATCCAGTCGATCGAGCCCGGCGAGCACTGGATGTGGTGCAACGCGCACGAACGACAGGTGGGATGACCAGCGGCTGGAAGGCCAATGCCCGCACCCGCACGCGTCTGGAAGCGCGTGTATATGCTGCCGTTCTCCCGTCACAACCCTCTCACCCCGGAGCCCGCGACATGCCCGCATCGCCCATCGAGGTCTATTCCTGGCCCACGCCGAACGGCCACAAGATTCACATCATGCTCGAGGAGTGCGGCCTGCCGTACCACGCGCACCCGGTGAACATCGGCACCGGCGACCAGTTCGCGCCCGAGTTCCTGAAGATCAGCCCGAACAACAAAATCCCCGCCATCACCGACCCCGACGGACCGGACGGCCAGCCGATCTCGCTGTTCGAATCGGGTGCCATCCTCGTGTACCTCGCGGGCAAGACCGGCAAGTTCTTGCCCACGGGCGACCGCGAACGCTACGACGTGCTGCAGTGGCTCATGTTCCAGATGGGCGGCGTCGGCCCGATGCTCGGCCAGGCGCATCACTTCCGCATCTACGCCCCCGAGAAAATCGCCTATGCCGTCGACCGCTACACCAACGAGGCCAGGCGCCTGTACGGCGTGATCGACCGGCAGCTGTCCAAGCACAAGTTCATCGCCGGCACGAGCTATTCGATTGCCGACATCGCCATCTTCCCGTGGCTGCGCAGCTGGGAAAACCAGGGCATCACCCTCACCGACTACCCGCACCTGAAGGCCTGGTTCGACGGCATCGCCGCGCGCCCCGCCGTGCAGCGCGGCGTGAAAGTGCTGGCCGACCTGCGCCGCCCCATCACCGATGACAAGGCGCGCGAGATCCTTTTTGGCAAGACGCAGTACGAGAAGCGCTGAGCGGCCTCTTATTCGGGCTAGAATGGAAGGCTTGGCGGGGTGTAGCGCAGCCTGGTAGCGCATCTGGTTTGGGACCAGAGGGTCGAAGGTTCGAATCCTTTCGCCCCGACCAAAAGAAAAGTGAAAGCCTGCAACGATGAAAGTCGTTGCAGGCTTTTTTCTTTTCCGGGCCGGTCGCGATCGCCGCGAATCTCACGCCCCTTTAGACGTTTCGTAGCACGACCCACGGCTTTCCGTACATCGGGCAACGCCGCTGCCTTGTTGTTACACCATCAAGACAACCTTTTTCTTAAGGAACTACCCGCGAGGCCCTCGGCGCTCACGCAGAATCAAGCCAATCGTGATCGTGTTTACAAAGTAAGCGGAATCGCGTTTACAAAGCCGAAGAGCTGAGTCAGGGATGGACGTCGCAACAGAACCCTCACCCCTGGACCCTTTTCCGATGCTGAATTACTTTTCGCGCTGTTCTTGCGGCCTCAGGCATCTCGCACGCATCGAGCGCCGGCCATGGATGCGACTCTTCTCGAGCCTGCGCTTCTACCAATGCAGCGCCTGCGGAAAGAAGCAACTGGCGTCCGAACGCGCGGTGAACGACGCGGTCTGGAAGTACCGCTCGGAAAACGTCTGACGCCCCCTCCGCCCCAGCGATCCACAAAGGCATCGGACGGTCGAAACGCCCTCCTTAGCAATCTGTTGCGCGTGCAGCCCTTTCGCTGCACGCCCTGCGCCCCCACAGAATCGAACGCGGGTGCTTCACGGTTGCGCAAACCGCGAAGCAGCGTCGGGGAAAGAGTGTCGACACCTTCCCGGTTTGAACTCTTCTGTGATGCTGCTGAATCTGTTTCTCCGATGTTCCTGCGGCCTGGCCGGCCTTCGCCGCATCGAGCGGCGAACCTGGATGAGGATGCTGCCGGCCCTCAGGTTCTACCGGTGCAGCACCTGCGGCAAGAAGCAGCTCGTGTCGAAGCAGGCCGCCGAGACCGCCAGGGTGTCGTCCCGCGCCAGCCCCGCCCTTTCGCCCTCTCAACGACCGCCGCCGAAGGCGTCGTGCATGGAGGGATGTAGGTAGAATCCGCGCTTCCCCGGTCAGAGGCAGAAGCGTCCAGACCGTTGATTTTTCGGGTCTGTTGCCGCACCACTTGCGGCCCGAGGACCGAAGGCTCCGGCCCTCGCTTCTCGACCGGAATCTGCCCGTAGCTCAGTTGGATAGAGCACCTGCCTTCTAAGCAGGTTGTCGGGGGTTCGATCCCCTCCGGGCAGGCCATTTAGTGGCTCCACGTTCCCCCACAAGGAGCCGCGAACAGCCATTTCTCCTCTGTAGAAGCAGGTGATTTCGCTTCACGAGCAATCACGAGAAACCGCTGAGATTCCTCCAATTTGGGGGAACAAACGGGGGAACGGGTACAGTTTTAGCCCCAGCCGCCGAAATTGTTCCCCCATGCTCACCGACACCGCCTGCAAGAAGACCCACTGCCCTGCCGACAAGCTGCGGCTGCGCCTCGCCGACTCCGGCGGCCTCTATCTGCAGATCGAGCCCAGCGGCTCAAGGCGGTGGTTCTGGAAGTACCGCTTCGACGGCAAGGAAAAGCGACTGGCCCTGGGCAGCTATCCCGAGGTGACCCTCAAGGCCGCGCGCACCGGCCGCGACGACGCCCGCAAGATTCAACAGCAAGGCATCGACCCCGCGCAGCGCAGGCAACTCGAGAAGCTCGAGCGCAAGGTCGACACCGACGCCAGCTTCGAGGCCGTGGCGCGCGAGTATCACAAGACCAAAAGTTCGGCGTGGAGCCCACGGTACGCGGAGCGCTGGATTTCCATCATGGAGAAGGATGCGTTCCCCTGGCTCGGCAGCCTGCCCCTATCCAGCATCACGGCGCCGATGCTGCTGCAGGTCCTCCGTCGCATCGAGGCCCGCGGCGCGCACGAGACTGCGCACACCTTGCGCCAATGGTCCGGCCAGGTGTTCCGCCACGGCATCGCCACCGGCCGGTGCACCAGCAACCCAGCGCCCGACCTGCAAGGCGCGCTGGTGCCGGTGCAGGTCAAGCACATGGCCGCGGTGCTGGAGCCAGTGAAGGCGGGCGAGCTCATGCGCGCTATCGCCGCATACGCTGGCCAGCCTGCAACGCGCGCAGCGCTGCACCTCTCTGCCCTGCTCTTTCAGCGGCCCGGCAACATCCGGCAAATGCGCTGGTCGGACCTCGACCTCGAGAAGGCGCTATGGACCATCCCGGCAGCGGACATGAAGCGTACGAAGACCGCAAAGATCAACGGGCGCCCGCACCTGGTGCCGCTGCCAATGCAGGCCGTCGAGGTCCTTGTCGACCTCAAGCCACTCACGGGTCACGGTCAGTACGTTTTCCCGAGCCTGCTGACCGGCGAACGACCGATGAGCGACAACACCGTGAACACAGCGCTGCGCCGCATGGGCTTCGACAACACTGAGATGACGGCCCACGGTTTCCGAGCGATGGCGCGCACGATCATGGTCGAACAGATGGACGTCGAGCCCGAGGTCATCGAGGCGCAGCTCGCGCATGGAAAGAGCGGCCCGCTTGGCGCCGCCTACGATCGCGCGGAGTTCGTGGTCAAGCGCCGCAAGATGATGCAGCTGTGGGCCGACCACCTCGACGAGCTGCGCCAAGGAGCAAAGATCTTGGCTTTCAAGACTGCATAGCGGCGGAAGCAACTCGATGTTCACGCTCGTGAGGGCGCACGAGACGGCCCATAACGATATCGAGACGGTCGAAACCAGCACGCACGCCGCCTAGGCGGATACCTAGGCATCGATAAAACTTGCGAAATTTCGAAATTTCGCAAGTTTTGATCTATAGTGGGGTCGTGCAAGAAGACTTCAAAACCCCCGGGCATCTGATCGATGCTCTTCTTCGAGAGAGAGGCTGGAGCCAGCGCGTTCTCGCCGCGGTTCTCTCTATGAGCGAGTCGACGCTTAACAAGCTCATTTCCGGCAAGCAGGCAGTCAGTGCAGAGATTGCAATCGCTCTCGAGGAGGTGTTCGACGTCGATGCCGCCAAGTTTCTGGCATTGCAGCAGGTGTATGACTTGGCTCGTGCTCGCATCGTCAGCAGGCCCGATCCTTCTCGTGCAACGCGAGCTCGGATCTTTGCCGAACTCCCCGTCGCGGAGTTGATTCAGCGCCGATGGATCAACGTCGACGACGTGCGCGACATGGAGCGCGTGGAGGCTGAGCTGTTCTCGTTCTTCGATGGTCAGACTCCCGCACAGGTTGCAGCTACGCCTCATGCGGCGAAGAAGACTTCTGCAGGTGACCCTCCTTCGATGGCCCAACTTGCTTGGCTCTATCGTGTCCGGCAGATTGCAAAGGAGCTGTTGGTGCCTCGATATGACGAGAGCAGAGCGCGTGCAGCAATCCCGAAACTAAAGGCGCTGCTATCCGCGCCCGAGGAAGCCAGGCATGCACCTCGCATTCTCCAAGAGTGCGGCATTCGTCTCGTACTCGTTGAAGGCCTGAAATCGTCGAAGATTGATGGGGTTTGCCTCTGGCTGAACGAGCACGCCCCCGTTATCGGTATGACGATGCGATTCGATCGCATGGACAACTTCTGGTTTGTGTTGCGTCATGAGTTGGAGCATGTTCTGGAAAGACACGGCATGAAAGAGCCGCTGCTGGACATCGACATGAATGGCGCGGCGATTGGTGAGGAAGAACGGCTGGCGAACGCTGCAGCATCTGACTTCTGTGCGCCCGTTGCACGAGTCGAGAGCTTTATCAAGCGGAAAGCTCCGATCTTTCCGGAGCGGGATTTCCTTGGGCTCGCCAAGGTGCTTGGCGTGCACCCGGCCCTCGTCGCGGGCCAAATCCAATTCAAGACTGGTCGGTACGACTTGTTCAGGTCGCACCTTGTAAAGATCCGCAGCCGCGTCTTGCCGAGCGCGATTGTCGATGGATGGGGCGATGTTGCCCCGGTGGGCATTCACTAGGAGTAAGCGTGAACAGGAATGAGCAACTACAAGCGCTGATCCAGCGCTACAAGGCTGAGACCGGCGAAAAGACGGTCGACATGGATAAAGTCGCCGATTGGGCCATCAAGCGAGGGGCTACGATGCCGAAGCCCAAGACTGCTCGCGAACTCTTCGCAGCGCAGCTCGCTGATGCTGCGCGGGCAGAATACCGCACTGATCCGAAGACCGGGCTGTCGTACCGTGCCAACCATGCAATGCGCCAACGTACCCAAGACGGTCGTCAAGCGGTGCTTTGGTTCGACATGGAGGATGCGACCCGTCCCCAAATGCTGTACTCCCTTTCAGACCGCCGACAACAGATGGTCGGCGATGCCGTGCACCTCAAGATCGATGAAATGATCTGGAATAGCAAACATCCCGACGAGCAGCAGATTGATCTCGATATGGATTTCAACTACGACGTCGAAGAGCGCTTGAACTCGCCTGGATACGGTACTGGCGAAGCAGCCTAGGCTTCTCACCCCTAGTCAGTGCCCCTTCAGCCGCCTCCCTTCGAGGCGGCTTTTTCATGGCGCTCACCCTTCGAGCCATTAAGCCGTTAGACTTACTTCGCGATTCCCATCTCTCTATCCTCCCTCCTCCGGGGATCGCCTTGCCCGCCTTCGTGCGGGCTTTTTCTTGGGTGCTCGTCAGCTCCGTCCTCCCGAAAGCCAAGAGCGCTCCCAGCCGGGAGTCTGCAATTCTTGGCAGCATCGACATCTACAGCCAGAAATGAGCTGGACGCCATCGCCCACAGTCTTAACAATCGACCGCGAGCTGGCTTTGACGCCGATGGCGGTCTTCCATCACCTCACGAAAGCCGCTCGGCGGACTCCAGCCTTCCCCGCTGGTCCAAGCATTGCGCTTGTAACCTAAACCCTTCACATGAAAATCAAACTCTGCCTAGCACTCTCGATATTGGGTTTAGTCCAATCTGTCTGGGCGAGTGACATAGCAATTCAGAAGAACGTTTTTAACTCCAACTTGCGCATTACGGCATCAACAGATCGCTTTGCAGGAGCAATTTATTCGGTGACTTTTCGCGGGAAAGAATACATAAACTCCAAGGATCATGGGCGCGAATTGCAATCAGCATCGTCTTTCGATAGATTTGGGGAATGCTTCAATCCTACTGAAGCTGGCCGTGATGCAGATGGCGTTGGACTGACCAGTTCAAGCGTGCCAATAAATTACTCGAATCCGAACAACGTGCTGCAAACAAGCACCAACATGGCGTTCTGGTTAGCGCCAAACACGACACCCAATGAAGGATGTGCTGATAGTGGGGCCACAGTATCGCAAAATACCACAATCGTCTCGGGCCATATATTTGAAAAATCAGTGTCGATTGGCTATCAAGGCATTCCAAACGTTGTGCGTTATGAGGCTTCATTCAATGTGCCCGAAGCGCATCAACAAGCCACCTTCGAAGCTGTAGCAGGCTATATGCCGCCGGACTTTACAGAGTTTCGGATTTACGACCCCGTCAAACGCACATTGTCCAGTACGTTATCCACTCCCTCCGAACAAATGGGCGAACAGGCGTGGCCCGTGATAGTTGCCACAAAAGATGGACGCCACGCGATGGGCGTTACCTCTTTCGATCTCCCTCACACAGCCTCGTCACCCTTCACGCGCGGCCGATTTTATGGACGCTTTCGATTTCCGGGAGAGACAAGTAAGTTTAATTGCGTTTTTCGCGAAGGTGCTATTTCCGCAGGAAAGCACACCTACACCTGCTATGTAGCAATTGGTACTGTGGATGAGGTTATGGCAGCGCAAAATTCTCTATATTCAAGTGGTAGCCTGCCGATGCCTGTATTCCGATTTTACAACGGCAAAGACCATCTTCTAACATCCACATATGGAGAGGGTGCTGGTGCGGGGTACAACTTCGAGGCAACAGCATTCAAGATCCACTCCACCAATTTTGATGGAACGATGGTGCAGATATATCGCTGCGTCACCGGCGACGGCGATCACTTTATTTCAGGCGACCCCAATTGCGAAGGCGTAAATCTCGATGGCCCTTTCGGGTTCATTTCTCCCACGCCTCGCACAGGCTTCACCGCCTTGTATCGATTTTACAAAGCGGCAGATCACGATCACCTAGATACAACCGACTATCAAGAGGGTTTGAATGCTGGTTACTCGTACCAAAACACAATAGGCTACGTTCTGGTGAATTGATTTTCAGCGACGCTCTGCATCCGCGTCGATCGGCCGCGAACGAAAAGCGCACGGCGCGCATCGATTTTTTGTTGCGTAAGGAAAATGAACGTCACCACTTCCACCAACGCACCAGCATCGCCCAGATGATGGGGCTCATTCCAGGTTCCCAAGACAGTACCGCGTCTCGTCCGCACGGCGGTTGGCCAAGCCTTGGACGAAGAAGTAGACCTTCACCCCGGCCTTTGGGTCGATGCGGCTCGTGAAGCTCCACACGAGCTTGCCGTCATCGCCGCGGGTCGCGAAGTAGCATGCGCCCATGTGGAAGCCCGCTAGCCCCATCGTGATTGCAGGCCAAACCCTGGACGATGAGGAGGCTTGGTGGCACGAGTTCATGGACGAGTTCTATGACCTGTGCAACGGCGCAGTCGATGGCGACTGGCTGACCATGATCTGCTACGAGCTCTATCCGCTCGCGCGCAACGTCGACCCGAAGCACATGGCACAGATCGCCCACGTCATCCTGAAGTTCGAGCCCGCGGAGTTCGTGGAGCGTCAGCACGCGGCCCGCGCCCAAACGCTCCACCTGAAGGCGTCCGGCCCATGGAAGTCTCGCTGCCCGGGTCCGTGGCGGCAGCGCGGGTAGCACAGGCCTCGACGGGCCCGGTGTCGAACAACTCGAAGCTGATCTCGCACAGCCGCCCTTGAGGCGGCTTTTTCATGGGCACTCGTTGATCTGCGATCCGATGTCGGAATCAGATTGGCTTGCTGACGCTTGTCGCCGCAGAAGGGAGTGCTTTGAACGAGGTCAATGCTTGGACCTGAAGCTCGAGGTTCCTGACCTTCTCCTCCAGCTCGCTCCTCTTTGCATTCCGCACGTCGAGCACGTTGTCCATCGCTGTCATGAACAGAATGAACGGCACTCCGAACAAGTTGAATATGTGCATCAACAGGGCCAGAACTTCACCTCGCGTAGGCGTACCAGTGGAATGCCAGAACAGCCAAATACCGACGGTGGAGTTGACTACAAGCACGATCAAGAAGACGGTCTTTATCCATCGCTTCCAGAAACGAACCAGGTTGTCGCGCTTGCTCTCCTCAAGGGCGGCGATAGGTATTGAAAGGCCGACGAGCGCGATGATTGTGCCGACGATGAAGCTGAGGAGCGAGAGATCCATGGTGCCTTGCTGAGTGCTTGTTCAGCACGACTATATCCACGGCGACATCCCGGCCCGCTACCACCGCCCATACAGGATGATCTGCGGCACCTTGTTCGGAGCTCGCCGTCTCCGGGCGGTTTTTTTTGGGCGCCGGCCTCCGACGCACAGGCTTCAAACTTGCTGACTGAACTTCTTGGCTAAGGCCCCCGGATCTGGGCGCTCGCCCAGCTGACTGGGGAAGCGGATCCTCTTGCCTCCATACGGCTCATAGATCGATCCGAACAGTGGATCAGCAATATGAATGCGGCCCGTCGCATCGATCTTGAGCAGTCCAAGGTCAAACAGGGTGTGGACGTCGGCTCGAAGCAGCAGTCCGTTGACCACATGGTTGGTATCGCCATCCATGTAGGGAATGATGTGGGCGGCCTCGAGCACCGCCTCGATCTCGCAGCCCGTCACCGCGCACTTTCCATCGTAGGCTTTGATCAGGTCCTTCCTGAACTTCGGCTGACCGCGGCGGCGGACAACCTCCGCCAGTACCTTCTTGCGTCCATCGACCAAGTTTTCCGAGTCAAAAACAGTGGGATCGACTGTGGCTTCTGCGGCCACCAGATCTTGCTCGTCAGCCGATGGAGGAACAACAGTCGAGAAAGCCTCTTCGACGAAGTTTTCCAGGTTCCCGTACGTGCCGCGAATTTTTGCAAGGCGCTCGTCCCCGATCCTGGAAAACCCACGATAGCCATTGTTGAGATAGTCGATGACTGGCTTGCTGGTGACATGCACGTCGACAGCTCGCGGCTGAGTCAGGATGTACATGTACTCCCAAGTCTTCCCCTCCGGCGTCTGGCCCCAAATCGCACGCGCGAGATCCGCGTTGTGGATCTTTGCGATCACAGAAGAAACGTACCGATAGCGGTTGTCGAACACGGTGAGGACGATGTCGCCGTCCTGCATCTGATTCCACATGGGAATGTTGCGCTCGCCAGGCACCGCACCCCACGCATAGAAATTCTGCGGGTCCGGCAGCAGCGACCTCAGGTAGTCGACCTGCTCTGCCGTCAGGTGCGCATCAAGAAGTGAGCTTGGCTGTGGGTTTCGAATGGAATCGTTGAGATGCTCTCGCGCATCGGCATCGCCGGCGGTAAAAATGTATAGCTGTCGCATGCGTGCTCAGTACTCCGAGTACTTTTTGGACTTGCCTCTCACCAGATCGGCGGGATATTTTTGCGCGTTTTGTGCCAGCTTTTCCTCAGCCGCCGCAAGCAGATCGATACCGGTCACCGAGCAAAGCCGGAGCAGGTAGATGAACACATCGGCCACTTCATGACTGATGGCTTCGCGCGTCTTCTCAGGCAGGCTTGACACGCTCTCCTGCCCATCTCGCCATTGGAAGATCTCCATGAGCTCGGATGCCTCGACAGCCAACGCCATGCTGAGGTTTTTCGGTGTGTGGAATTTCTCCCAGTCGCGTTCCGTGGCGAACTGATCCACCTTCTGCTGGAGGGCAGATAGCTGATTGAGGTGGGCTGTATCGGACATGATGCGGTTCCTTACCTGGGCAGTACGATCGATGTCGCACACGCGAAGCGCCTAGCTTACTTGCTGCGCTTGCACTACCGGGTGGCATCGACCCCTGACGCTCGCGGCGCAATGCGTGATGCATCAGGCATGGTTGTCGAGGACTTCGGCCTCCCGCTGAACCTCATGCTCGCTTGCTCGGCGGCCGTGGTGCCGACCGCAGCCGAAGCCATCCAGGCGCTGGCCGTCCTGCTGCTGGACCAGCGGAAGTAGCCATCAGAGCAGCTTGCCCATGTCCTTCTGGACATGCGCAGCGAATACGAAGCCGCGCGCTCCGACGTAGCGCGGTAACGCCGTTGCCGAAATCAACATTTTTGTTTATAGTCCAAACTGGACAGTGCGCAGGGATCCGAATCCCCTACGCAGTGTCTCGTCTCGTGCCCTATGAGGTGGGAAACGTCAATTAACGCAATTTTGCGTAAACAAAGGAAAGAGTCCATGCACCCGCAACAAACACGATTTTTGAAACGGATGAGTTATGCGAACCTCAGAATTCAAGCGGTATCTCCGCACGCTCGGCGCCACCTTCATTGAAGGCAAACGACATACAAAAGTCTATTTAAACGATAAACAAGCAACTCTTCCACGCCACACCACCGAAGAATTGGGCGTCGGACTCCGAAAGCTCATCCTTCGACAACTGGGTGTGAAGTAAAGGTGAAATGAATGTTTAGTTACCCCGCAACAATCGCGCGGGATGGTGACGGTTTTACGATGTCGTTTCCCGACATACCAGAAGCTTTGACGGGTGCAAAAACCCGGTCTGGAGTTCTTGAATTAGCGGTGGATGCTTTGACTACCGCCATGGACTTCTACTTTGAAGACCGGCGCGCTGTGCCGTTGCCTTCTCCGTTGAAGCGTGGACAGATCGGAATCGATCTTCCCGCAAGCGTTTCAGCAAAGGTTCTTTTGCTGAATGAAATGATTGCCCAAGGTGCGCGACCAATTGAGCTGGCGCGCCGAATGGATGCGAAGCCGCAGGAAGTAACGCGCATTCTCGACTTGCATCATGCAACGAAGATCGACACAGTCGCTGCGGCTCTACAGGCTCTGGGAAAGCGCCTTGAGCTATCTCTAGTTTAGAGTTCCCTTTATCGCGCGTTAGAGAAGTTTAGAGCGCTCCACTTTTCACTTTTTTGTCGGCGGCTCTGGGGGAAGCTCATTTCGAACAGTGATGAACGGGCGCTTGTCCAACAACGCCTGAGTTACTAGGAGCAACCTCTCGGAGCCATCAACAGTCGTATTTGAAATCCCAACTACCCTGGGACTTATTCGAGTTCTCGCATCGTATATTTTTGATTTGATTGATCCGAGAGCCATTAGTGCGTTCTGAATGGTCGTTGAATTGATTTCACTCGGAATCGGAATGATGCTTGAAACGCCTTCACCACTTATTCCAAGCGTTTGCACTATCAGAGTTCCTGTTACCCGCTTTGACTCAACAGCAGCACTTACAGCATATAAGTTTGCAAGATCCACCCCTGTCTCATTGACCAAGATATTCGCGGTGAGACGCAAGCCAACTCCGATATAAATGGGAAGAATTTGCTCCCTCCCAGTTATTGAAGCGGGAACCTTCACGGATTGGGTATCGAATTTTATATAGTCAAGAACAACCACATAGTTCTGATCTTTCTTTCCTACCTTTGCCGGCCCAAAACTTATCACACCTCCTTCAGAAACCGTTCCGATTGCCATCCTCATGGTTTCATCTGGCAATGCATCTAGAATTGGAGTGTTATTTTGAAGGGGAAATTTTGTTTCGTTTTCTATTCTTACAGGCAACGGATCAATTGGATGATAACCGTATGAATTTTTTCGCTCTATCTCCTGCGCGATAGCTCTATCTTTTTCTGCAACCGCTTCATCTTTACGCTTCTCCTCACGCTCTCGCAATAGCGAGCAGCCCGTAAAGAAAAAAGACAACAGCACCAAAACCAACAATCTATTGCGCATCGCTCCTCCGGTGTAATAAAAAGAACTACCCTCTTGGGTCGGAGCATAGAACCTCGCTGAACTTTTGACCACCAGATTTCGAAAAGAGGAGGTCATGGGTCTCCCAAGCTCAATCGGATGCCTACTTCTAATGGTGTCTCGAGATCAGCAACGCACGATCGTTTGCAACTACTCCCTGCAGAAGACCTACTTCGGCGTCTCGCTGCTCAACAACAAGTCGACCTCGTTCAAGTAGCTCTCGACCTCGCGCAGCCACACCTGCGAGGACTGCGGATCGATCCGCAATACGGATGCAGGCAGCGGGGTCGGTTGCGGTCTGCTCGCGATCACGGACGGCGTAAGCGTGGTACTGCTCGCGCACCCGGCCAAGCTCAGCAGAAATAGTACGGCCCCGGCCGGCCAGCACGTCCAGGCGCGCTTCGTATGCATTGAGGTCAGGGCTGGATCGGGCCGCCCCAGCGCGCCGCGCGCTCAGCCTTGTGCAATGCGAGACCGTCGGCGTGCTACGCGACCCTGACGGCCTAGCTGTCGAAGACTTCGGCCTCGCGATGAATCTGATGCTCGCGTGCTCTGCCGAGCTGCACGAGTTAGCAGAGGAGACTGTGCAGCGCTTGGCGCGCCTCATCGCCCAAGGGCGGTGAATGCAACACATTGCCTCAAAGCGCTGATCGCGCAGATCGGCCACTAGACTGACCTCGGCGGCCCATGTATCTCCCTCCTCCTCCCCGGGCCGTCCTTGCCCGCCTTCGTGCGGGCTTTTTCTTGGGCCCTTCACACCGCACACCTAAGACGCAACTATCAATTCCACTAGTTGCACAGAACTTACCCGCCCCAGAAGATCACGACAACATGCAACAGCGGAGTGCTGGAATGGGTTGCGTAGAGTTTGAGGGCTTCTTGGAGCTCGGCGATTACCTCATCACCATCTCGATAGACGAACGCGAGGGTGGTTGGTGGTCTTGGGCCCAGTTCGAAAAGGTAATGGAATATGGCGACAGCGTTCAGATTCCCGTCTATCGGCACAGAGTGCCTGGCGCCTTCAAAGCCAAGGCTGAATCGATAGATGCGGGAATTGCCTACGCACGCCAGACGGTCGAAGCAGGCAAGGTCGTCATTCAGGCCGCTGCCCCTCGCACGCGGCAGCATCACTCTTGGGGCCTGCACTAAGCCCGGACAGTGGAGCGCGTTTCTCCGCCGGGATAAGCATCGCGCACTCGACTGTGGCAGCCGTCGCCTTGCGTTTGATCAAGGTCTGGGCTTGCTTGGCTGTCGGCCGTGCCATCGTGGCAGCGCGGTACGGGGCCGAAGTGCCCGACCTTCCTTCAGCCTGAAGTTTCAAGTCCCGCGCTCGGGAAGATGGCTGAGCGAATTGCGAATGGGTACTATCGGCCGAGGCTGTGTGAAAACGCTTCGTCGGCGTCTGAGGCCATCGGGACGTCATCTGTTGCGGTCACCGACGCGGACGAATTCAATCGCGCTGCTGTAGATGCGACAACTTCGCTGTCCAGAGCGCGGCGCACTTTCTTCAGTTCGTCGAGGATCTTCGTACGGTTCTGTGGCCTGCCGTTGAGCACCAGGGGCGATGGGTGATAGCACTCGAACACTTCGATCCTGCCACCAGCTTTGCGTTCGATCAGCGTCCTCACGCTCTTGTGTCGAGCCTTGCGGCCCACAAGAACTACAGCGCGCAACACTTGAAGCAGGCTGAGAAGCTCAGCCAAATGAGGCTCAGCTTGCTTGAGATCGGCCACGCGCGCAGGCCGGATCTTCGTAAGTTCGGGGTTGCCGATATACCAGGGCACAACGTTCCAGAGGAGAGTCTCAGCAGGGAATATATTTGCTTCCGCAAGCAGCTCGTTGAAGGCTCTGGCGGTCTGATCAGGGTTGTTGCGAGAGATCAAGCCCGATGTAACGGCGCGCGGCCCGGGTGCTTCAAGCAGGAAGAGAACCTTGGCCGCCGAACCGCCGTCCTTAGGATCAAAGGCCGGCACCTTCCGGTCGGGCCACTGAGCACGCAGGCGGTCGACAAACAGATCCAACGCATTCAAGCTTGACCTCCTGCCTGTCGATGGCGATCGAGAGGTGTGTATAACGATGTCATAAGGCGTGAATCTAACCGGCTTGTGAAGGTCCGGTTGTGGCCGATTGTGCCCGTTCGCCCTGCCGTCTCGAAAGCCCCAAAGCCGGCTGTTACGGCACGCAGAAAGCCCTGTCAACGTTGACCTGCGCCTTCAACGCCTTCACTTCGCTGTCTCGGCGCGTGACGATGCTGCGAGCTTCCTCCTGAAGGTCTGCAGATCGAGCAAGTAGCTCTCCTGCTTCGCCAAAAAGGCTGTCGACGGTGCCGGATCGATCTCCTGGATCTCCCGAGCCAGCGGCGTGGGCTGCGGCTTCTGCGCGATCACGGGCGGCGAAGGCCGCGAAGGCGTCGCGCAGCCCAGCAGCGAGCTGGCCATTGCGGCGCTCAGCAGCAATACGAGCAGCGGCTTCTTGAGCGAGTGCATGGGTGAGTCCCTGTTGTGCGGCCGCGTGCGCAGCCATCTTTTCGGAAGAGCGTAGCGCATCGGTCAACGCCACACGATAGCGGGCCGAAACCTCCTCCGCGCGGTCGCGCTTTTCACTTGCAAGGTCGGCGCGCGCAACGGCTGCGCGCGTGCGCTCAACGCAGCCTGTGCCCCAGCCCGCAACGGCGAGGGCCAGCAGCAACCAGATGGCAATGTTGCGCAGGTCAGGCATGGCCCTCTCCTATTGCGCTGCAAGGCACGCGCTGTGTCGGGCCTGCTGCCGCACCCAGACACCCTTGCAACCCTTGGGGCCCCAGTTCTGCGGCAGCCGGCAGTCGCGGCCGGCTTGGAAGCGCCAGGTCAGCAGCGCTTCGCACGCGCCGCGATAGTCGCCGCGCAGCAGCCAAGTCCGCGGCGATTTGGGTTTCAGCCAGTTGCCGATTCCGTACTGTCCCTCGAAGTCAATGTAGAGGTCGTATTCCTCCTGGAACAGCGCCACGTCTGGAAGAGAAGCGGCGAAGCGCCGCTCCTCGGCACGGTGCAGGTTGCGGGCGAGTTCGACGGCGCGCCGGCGCGTGATCGGCGGATCTGCGAGTGTCACTAGCGTGCCGTCTTCGTAGCGGGTCGAGCCGTGGCCGATGGTCGGCACATCGCCCTGTGTCGGGACATAGGGATGCAGCACCTCGGTGCCGTCTGCGCGCACCGTCATCGGGCCGTCGCCTTCGTTGGCTTGCCACGCGGCGAACCCAGCAAGGGAAAGGGTCAGCACGGCAACGGCGATGCGGACGCGCTGCATCAGTCGTCCTCCCCCAGCACGGCCAGGTCGGTGTCGGACTTCATGCCACGGCGCAGGCGCGCAACACGCAGCTCATGCTCGATCAGTTGCCGGCGATTGGCCTCGCGCTTGTAGTACCACGCCAGCACCAGCCCGCCGACAGCGACGAACGCGCCGACCAGACCGAAGAACTCGTTGGACAGGAACCATCCGACGCCGGTCATGCCAACTCCGGTCGCGGATGCCTTGCCGCCGATGGCCGCCAAGGTGTCGATGGTTTCATTTCGCATGCCCTCGATGATTTCGAGTCTGGCGATGCTCGTCGAACCCTATAGGGGGGCTTTCGCCCGCGCTATCCTTCTTCCGAGGGAGGCGAGGGCTCAGAACCTTGTGCGCGCCTCAGATTTGGCCCAAGCAAAAAGCACTTTCAGAACAATTGAGGAGCTTCGATGTCAGCTATAAAAAAACTATTAAGCGAGAGGGACTTAGACTTTGCAATCTCTCACATCACGAATTTTTATGACACCGACTTTTTCCCACGAGCTGAGGAATTTCGCGCAATTTCGTACCAATGGCCGACCATCCGGGCGATTCTCATGGAGAGAAAGCTCGACGACTTTCTTGTCGAGAGTCCCGATGTAGTCCCGTGGCCGAAGATTCGAGGCGGATTTAGGCTCGTACATAGGCTGGAACCTCTTGCGGCAATCGTATACACAGCTCTGGCAAAAAAGGTCGCGATTGGCGTGGAACGCGCCCGAATGGACGGAGCAATAGCGTGCTCGTACCGCTTACGAGATTTGCCAAATAGTTTTTTTGCGGACGGCTCAGGCTATGAAGTATTTAAAAATCAATGCGAACATCACGCCAAAAGTCATACCCATGTACTTTGCGCAGACATAACTGACTTTTACAACAAGATATACCTGCATCGCCTGGCAAATGCGATTCAACGAATGTCGGACGATCCGGTGGGGCTTTCCGGCCGAATCGAATATTTTCTCACCGAACTAAACACAAAGGCGTCCCAAGGCATACCCGTCGGCCCGGCGGCAAGCATTGTTTTTTCCGAAGCGACCTTGGATGACGTAGATCGATTTATTCATAACAAAGGATTCGATCACGCTCGGTATGTTGACGACTTCAGGATATTTGGAACAGAAAGCTCGCTTCGACTCTTACTTCAAGATTTGACCGTTTATCTCCACTCCGCTCATCGACTGACTTTTAATTCAGAAAAGACGTACGTTATCGATTCAGAAAAATTCTTGGAATCGGAAATCAACAACCATTATCAAGAAGAAAGGCTTCAGATTTTCGGCGACTTAGAGAGCGTCAATCCCTATGCGATGCATGGCGGCGACGATGACGATGACGATGACGATGACGATGACGATGACGATGACGATGACGATGACGATGACGATGACGATGACGATGACGATGACGATGAGAGCGGCGCCGGCAAGAATGAAGAGGAACTGAACACGGAGCAAGTGCTTATAGATTCAGCCAAAAAGATGCTGACCTACCCCGTTTTGGATTTAGGCTTGATTCGGGCAATCGTTCGGGGAGCCAGATCCAGAAAGGCTTATGGACTTACTCCAGTTCTATTAGAAAATATTGAATTTTTCGCCCCTGCCATCAATGACATTGTCATTTTTCTAGATGCAGTGACCGACGATTGGTTTTGTGAAGACTACGCCGAGGACCTCGGAGATCTCTGTTCATCGGGATGCATGGATTTCAAAGCAGTCGCAATGTGGTTTCGATGGTATTTTGCCCGCCACAACCTATTGCTTGCAAATCGCCGCATACGCAAATTTGTGCTAGAAGGAAAAGAGATGCGCCACCAAGCGCAGGCAGCATTGACGCTTGGGACTCCCGAGTGGGTTAGAGAGCACAAGGCCAATATGCTTCGATTGGGCTCTGGCGACCGGAGGTCCGTAATCCTTGGTGCTGCCTCGCTATCCAAGGACGAGCGGGAGAAATGGCTGAAACCGTTGCTGAAAGGAAATTCTTTAGCAGAGCTTGAGCGGTGGATGATAAGTTGGGTAATTGATGGTCGCCCGATCGCCCGCCCACAATTACTCCCAAATGAGCCGTTTGACGAAGAAATCCCCTATTAGGGGAATCGCCGCCCTTGCCTCTAGTAAAGGGTGACTTACTTCGTCAAAGTTAGACGCTCCCTAATCCCGGATCTCTCAAATACCCCCTCATCGCCTTCGGAGCGGTGGCCTCAATTCGTTGGCTCCTTGACTTCTGCATCTCGCGCACCCTGCGCATGACGTCAGGAATGCGAATCTGCATTTTCTGATCCGGGTTCTTGGCGTTCCAGTCGGCCACGGCCCCGCGCGCATCGCGCACCTTCGTTTCGTCTTTCTCGAAGATGCCCGCGGCCCATTGCGCACGAATTTCTTGCGCTCGCAAGTTATAGAAGCCCTTCGCCTGTTGATTGATGCTGTTTGCCTCCTGGATGGTGGCCACGCTGCCCGGCTGAAAGCCGATGGCTGTTGGCGCCGACCGGAAACTGAGCCAGTTTTGCAGGTAGTGCCGAAGTAAAAGTGAGCCAGGTGTTCAACCTACCCTGCTGTTTATTTAAGCAGCGGGGTTCGAGGAGTGATCACCATGGACATGATTGGCAAGATCCGACGGCTGCACGCGAGGGACAAGCTGTCGGAGCGAGAGATTGCGCGCAGGACGGGGCTGTCTCGCAACACGGTGTCGAAGTGGCTGCGCGCACCAGTGAAGGAGGCGCCGAAGTACCGGCGCGAGCCGCGCCCGAACAAGCTNAGGCCATCGGGGTGCTGGCCGGGGCGCAGAAGGCCGATGCAGACACAGGCCTGTCGATCATCGCGGGCAACGACGACCTGGACTTCCAGGCGCAGCACGACGAGTTGCGCGTGCAGGCCAAGGAGGCCCTGAAGATCGCCAGCACCGACCAGACGGTGGAGTTCGCGGCCAAGAAGAAGATCCGCATCGCGACGGCGCAGGGCGCGTCGATCACGCTGCAGGACGGGGACATCACGTTCGAGTGTCCGGGGAAGATCACTTATCACTCGGTGCAGCGGAAGCTGGCTGGGCCGGTGCAAAGCAACTATCCATTACCCCAGTTTCCGAGCAGCGTGTGTGTGCCTTGTTTGCTGAAAGCATTGAAATCCGGCAGCGCCTTGGCGGCGGTACGCGTATGAAGGATGCTGTCTTTGCACAGAACCCAACCGACATCGCAGCCTTCAATGCCCAGCTGAACGCCTGCATGCACGGCAGCGACGATGCCGTGCAATGGGCCATGCTCATCGACGATGCATTCGACCACGGCAAGCGTCGGTTCCCTGACACCCCTGGGCAGGTCAATCTCTATCAAGCCGCTGCCTTGGAGGGCCTTGCAACGGTGGCCCCTCGCCTCGTTCCGTTGCAACGCGACGAGGACGGGCAGCGCATGCTGCGACGTGCACTGCAGCATTGCAGCGGGCGCCCCATGTTGAGCGTACTCGCCTGTCGATCGTCCTTGCAGCACCTGCACATGGCGTGGGACCCCTTGCACTGGGTTCAGACCGAAGACGGGCAGGCGCTCCTGCTGCGTTTTGCCGATACGCGCGTCCTGCCAGTTCTGCCTCGCGTGCTTCACCCGGGTCAGTGGGCACTTCTGGTCGGGCCTTTGGAGCAATGGGTTCATGTGAGCCGTGACGGCTTGCCAGCACTGTGTGAGGCGAGTTCGGTCACCGCGGGCCCTGAGCGCCAGATTGCGTTGACGAACGATCAGATCGGAGCCCTCATTGCCGCAGCTGAACCCGATGCGATGCAGGACTACATGTTCGAACATCTGCCTGATGTCATGCCCGAGGGCACCACGCCGTTGCAGTGCTATCGCTGGGCCGCTGACACCCATCGGCTGGCGACCGACCACGGCATCGACGCATGGGCCGACCGGATTGCACTCCTTTGCGCGCATGCACTGACTCAAGGGGACGTGCAAGGCAATCCTGCACTGGAGCGTTTGCTGGCAGCGCGGGATTGGCCACAGGGCCAGTTGGGGCAGGCGTTGCTCGCCAATGAATTGGTTTGAAGCGCGGTGTGAGTGAAGCCGATGAATATCCGCATTGCAGCATCTGCCGCATTCGTATTGGCCGTCTTGATGCTTGTCATTTCGGTCGCTTGCGCCGAGAAGACGATTCCCATAGGGCCGCTGCAATGACTTCTACCTCGTCGGCAACTGCTTCTAGTTTGAATGCCGCGAAACTCATGAATATCTCAATCTCACGTTCGATGATGCGCATCTTGGCGGTTGCCACGCTCATAGCCTTGGGTGCTTGCGCGGAAAAGACGATTCCAGCCAGCGTGCGTGGCTATAGCCATCACATCGAGAACTCGATCGCTAACTTCACGGTCAATGGTGCGATGGGGTCCAACCTCGACACAGACGGTGGAGGCGCAAAGTCATCGTGCTGCGTCGTACTCCCTGCTCGCTGGCACCCAGGTTTGACGGCTACCGTGAACGTGGAGTACAGCACCTCGCAAGGCGGACCGCCGCCGCCGCCGCCGCGTACCTTCGAAGTCCCGATCGAGGAATACACCGATCAGAACCAAGGTGCCCTGCAGGTCCACTTCTATCCGAGGGGCAAAGTACGCATCGTGGTGTCGAAGTACTCCCCCGGCCATCCGAAGTACCCAGCGATGGAGGGCGTGGAAATTCGACCCACTTCTTTGTGGAACTACTGCACTTTCGATGTGCCTTCTGACCCCGTGTGCAGGACCATGCCGAAGGAGGAGAAGCAATGACCGTCACTTTGCCGAAGACTGATGCTGCCCTGAATCCCGACATATCTCAGCCTGAAGGCAGGACGCGCCGTCTGACAAGCAAGGAAGAAGTGATGCAGCGCGTCGCCGCCGTGTGTGCCGCAGCCGGCGACCCGACCAAAATCGCCTGCTCCGGCCAAGTCTTCGTAGGGCTCTTTTTCGACGGCACCGGCAACAACGAAAAGGACGACTACATCGAGCCCAAGGTCAAGGTCAACGGTGTGAAGCAAAAAGGGACCACGGCCGACCGCAAGCACAGCAACGTGGTGCGGCTCTACTACACGTTTCCCAAGTCCGGGCGTCGAGGTATGGCCGGCTACTATGGCTACTACATCCCTGGTGTTGGTACACCTTTCCCTCAGATTGAAGATACTGGAGGCATGCTCGGCTCCGGTTTTGCTTGGGACGGCGAGGCCCGGGTCGTATGGGGTCTGATCCAGATATTTAATGCAGTACACCAGTACGTGACGGACGCAGAACTGATCCCCGAAAAACAAGCCGGCAACATTTCCGAGGTGCTTGGGAGTTTTGGTTCGCCAGCGTATCAGCGTGGCCTAGCGCTCGGGAAGACTTGGCAGGACCGACTCAAGAACGCGATCAAAGGGCGCAAGCCCGCGGTGGAACAGCTCAACATTTCCGTTTTTGGTTTTTCGCGCGGTGCAGCCGAAGCCCGTGCCTGCATGAATTGGCTGTACCAAATCTGCGAAGAAAAAGACGGCGTCCATCTGTTCGCCGGCATTCCGTTGCGCGTGCAGTTCATGGGGCTGCTGGACACCGTGGCATCGGTGGGGATCGCCGGCATGTACTCCATGGCGGAGGGCCGCCAGTCCTGGGCCGACGACAACATGCAGATTCACCCGGCCGTGGAACAGTGCTTGCATTTCGTGGCGGGCCACGAGGTGCGCAGTTGCTTCCCTTCGGATTCGGTGCGCATCGGCCATCGCTATCCGGCCAATGCGAAGGAGTATGTCTACCCTGGCGCCCACTCCGATGTGGGTGGAGGCTATCACCCCTTGGCACAGGGAAAGTCCGTGGACCTGGCGCGCGTCCCCGGATTCGACATGTACAAGGCCGCCTTGGTCGCTGGCGTTCCCTTGACCACTTTCAACCAACTCGAAAAACCCGATGCCAATGCGCTGAAGCCAAGCGATGCAGCGCTGAAGGCCATGCACGACTACTTCGCTGCAACAAGCATCCGCCCCGGCCCGGTTGAAGACATGCTACGCCAACATATGGGGCACTACTTCAGCTATCGCTGGCAGATGACACAGCAGGTGTATCAGCAGCAACCTTTCTTCGTGCGCGCCAGCCAGAGCAAGATGTTCACGAAGGATTCAATCACCCTGCTGGACACGCAACAGGCCTTGATGAACGTAGTAGCCGGCGTCAAGCGGGAGCTGGACGCCCGGACGCAGGCCACGTCATTCCTGACGCGAAGGGACGACGACGCGCTGGTCGACTCCCCCTACGCATGGAGTGAGGTCGGTCGAATCTCCGCGGTATTTGAGAGGCCCCTGAGGGTAGACGGCCGAGGTACCGCGTTGCTCGACAACATGCAGGAAGGCGTCGATGCCACAGCGCAGGGCGTGAAGCCGTCGCTCAGGCGTTGGCGAAAATGGCTGGGCGATGAGAATCAGGCGGAGGTGCGAAACGCCAGCGCCCCCGAGCGCGACATGCTGACCCTGGTAGATGCCTTGAGCGAAACGCCTGTGCCGCCACAGGTCACGAATTTCTTCAACGAGTATGTGCACGACTCCATGGCGGGGTTTGCGAGCAGCGACAAGATTAATGAGTTCTTTTTCAATGGCTTCGGAATCGCCAAATTCCGCCGGATCTACTTCGGGAATCGCGGTGATGCCGTGATCCGCGAAGCCGTTGAGGCACGCAACAAGCAGCAGGTCAGTATTGCGAAAGCAAAACGCGCCCAACGGGCGCAATGGGATCTCGAGGCTGCCAACTATCAGCGGGCCAATCCTCGACCTTGGTGATCTGGTCAGTGGACATGAGCGGCAAGGACTTGTACTTTGGATTCTTCTTCGAAGACACCAAAAACAACCTTCTGCACAAAGCCCTCGTCATGAGCGCACGCAATGCGACAAGGACTCACACCGCAGCGGCGTACGAGGCGCGATATTCCACACAACTTTCGCGCAAGCCGGCCGCATCCGCGTTCGTGCTTGTGGCGATGCTGTGTGTCGGAGCACTGACCGCTGGCTGCGACGTCAAGAACAAACCGTCACCCGCAGAGGTCGCGCGGGAAAGCATCGGTTTGCAAGTCGAAGGGCTGAATTATTCAAACATTCCCATCGGCGTCTTCTACGTGAACGATCAATGGGCGGGCAATGTCGGCACCTATGCCGGCGGCAGGAGCACCGCCACCGCCATTGGCCTGCCAGCGATCTGGCACCCTGGCCTCGAAGTCACTGTCAAGTGGCGCAATGACCTGCTGTATGCCAAGGAGCCCGAGGGCCTCTACACCACGGTGGTGGAGGTCCCTCGGTACACCGGCTTTCAAGGGGGCTACTTCTGGGTGGCATTCCTGCCTGGCGATCAGATCAAGGTCTATGCATCTCAGTACGCACCGGGACACCCCCAGTTCCCCAATCCTGAACTCATCAACCCTCGGCAGTACTGCCTGATGCGTCCCGCATGCCGGGACAAGTTCTATCCCGGGGAGCGGGCGTCAGAAATTTGGGAAACTTTGCCGATCGCGTTGCAGCCTTGGCCTTCTCCCGCGCCTGCAAGACCTTGACCGCCCTCACTCACTCAATGTCAATGCGCGCGATCGCCGTCCCAGCGGCCACATAGCCCCCCGCAGCCGCAGCGAACACGATGCGCCCCGCGCGGTGCGCAACCACCTGCATCTCCATCTTCATCGCCTCCATCACCGCGATCACCGCGCCTTCGGCGACCTCGTCGCCGTCCGCGACTTTCCAGCCTTGCAGCGTGCCCGACACCGGCGCAGTCACGGCGGCGGCATCCGCTGCAGCGGCGTTCGCAACAACGCCAGGCGCAGCAGCAGCACCCGCACCACCCGCCGACGCCAACCCACGCAGCAACTCCGCCGGCAGCCCCAGCGACATGCGCCGCCCATCGATCTCGATGGCCGTGCGATGCAGCGACGCGTCCGGCAGCGGATCGGGCCGCACACCCGCAGCCTCGTCATTCGCAAAGTCCGTCTCGATCCAACGCGTGTGGACCTTGAAGGTGCCTTCCGACACGAAGTCGGGGTGCGCCACCACGGCGCGATGGAACGGCAGCACGGTCGCCAGGCCTTCGATGCGGAATTCCTTCAGCGCGCGGCGTGCGCGTGCAATCGCCTGGGCGCGCGTGGCGCCGGTGACGATGAGCTTGGCCATCAGCGAGTCGAAGGTGCCGGGTACCTGCGAGCCGGCGTCGACGCCGGTGTCGACGCGCACGCCCGGGCCCGACGGGGCGTCGAACACGTGGACGGGGCCGGGCGTCGGGAGGAAGCCACGGCCCACGTCTTCGGCGTTGATGCGGAATTCGAAGGAGTGGCCGCGCGGTGCGGGCGTCTCCTTGACCGACAGCGGCAGGCCTTCGGCGATGCGCAGCTGTTCGATGACGAGGTCGATGCCGGTGGTTTCCTCGGTCACGGGGTGTTCGACCTGCAGGCGCGTGTTGACCTCGAGGAAGGAGATCGCGCCGCTCGCGCTCAGCATGAACTCGACGGTGCCGGCGCCGGTGTAGCCGGCGGCGGCGCAGATGTCGCGCGCCGATTGGTGGATGCGCTCGCGCTGCACATCGCTGAGGAAGGGCGCGGGCGCTTCTTCGACCAGCTTCTGGTTGCGCCGCTGCAGCGAGCAGTCGCGCGTGCCGAGCACGACGACGTTGCCGTGCGTGTCGGCGATGACCTGCGCCTCGACGTGGCGCGGGCGGTCGAGGAACTGCTCGACGTAGCACTCGCCGCGGCCGAAGGCGGTGATGGCTTCGCGCACGGCCGATTCGTAGAGGCCTTCGACTTCGTCGAGCCGCCACGCGACCTTGATGCCGCGCCCGCCGCCGCCGAAGGCCGCCTTGATGGCGATCGGCAGGCCGTGCTGTTCGGCAAAGGCGAGCACCTCGCCCGCGTTGCTCACCGGGTCGGCCGTGCCCGCGACGAGCGGCGCGCCGACCTTCAGGGCGAGCTTGCGGGCCTGCACCTTGTCGCCCAGCGTGGCGATGGCCGAAGGCGAGGGGCCGATCCACGTGAGGCCGGCGTCGATCACAGCCTGCGCGAAGGCTGCGCTTTCGGAAAGGAAGCCGTAGCCGGGGTGCACGGCGTCGGCGCCGCTGCGCTTGGCGATGGCCAGCAGCTTGGGAATGTTGAGGTAGGTGTCGGCGGGGCGGTGGCCGTCCAGGCCGTAGGCCTCGTCGGCCCGGCGCACGTGCAGCGCATTCAGATCGGGATCGGCGTAGACGGCGACCGACTGCACGCCGTGGTCGGCGCAGGCGCGGGCGATGCGCACGGCGATTTCGCCGCGGTTGGCGATCAGGACTTTTTTCATCGCGGGACTCTCGATCTCAAATCAAAGTTCGATGGGGCCGTAGCCGTCCATCGGTTGGAAGCGGACGCGGGCGTTCACGGGGATCTGCCCCGCACGGTCCAGGTGGTGGGTGGCGACCGACGCGATCACGGGGTAGCCGCCGGTGAGCGGGTGGTCGGCCAGGAACAGCACGGGCTGGCCGCTGGGCGGCACCTGGATCGAACCGCGCGCCGTGCCCTCGCTGGGCAGCTCGGCGGTGTTGGCACGCACGAGCGGCTGCTCGCCGTTCAGTCGGATGCCGACGCGATTCGACTGCGGCGTCACCACCCACGGCTGGCTGCACAGGCGCTCGACGGCGTCGGCGGTGAACCAGTCGGTGCGCGGGCCGAGCACGATGTTGAGCACGACTTCTTCCTGCACGGTGGGCAGGTCGATCGGCGGCACTTCGGTGGCTCCGACGACTGCGCCGGTGGCGACGCTGCGCACAGGCAGCACATCGCCCGTGACCACAGCCGGCGGGCCGATGCGGGCCAGCGTGTCGGTCGCGCAGCTGCCGAGCACGGGCGTCACGGCAAAGCCGCCGCGCACGGCCAGGTAGCTGCGGATGCCGGCAACGGGCTCACCGAAGGTGACGGTGTCGCCGTCGGCCAGCGCGATGGGCTGGTAGCGCGGCAGCGGCCATTGCGCGCCGTCGGCGCGGGTCAGCGTGAGCGGGCCGTCGGCGCCGGTGACGGCCATCACGGCGTCGCCGCGGCAGGCAAACTGGAAGCCGCCATAGGCCAGCTCAAGGCAGACCACGTCCGACGCATTGCCGACCAGCCGGTTCGCCGCCTGCAGCGAGCGCTGGTCCATCGCGCCGGAGGCGGACACGCCCTGCCGCGCCTGGCCATGGCGACCTCCGTCCTGCCACAGCGCTTGCAAGCCAGCGGCGCGGACCTCGAAGGCACTGCCGCCTTCGATGGCCGCAGGCACGGGCGCTGCAACCACGGGCTCGGCCACAGGCAACGCCACCTTCAACGACGAGGCATCGACAAAGCGCACCGCATCGCCGGGCTGCAGCAGCGCCGGCGTCTCGCGCGACAGGTCCCACATGGGCGTGTCCGTCACGCCGATGATCTGCCAGCCACCGGGGCTGGCCTGCGGGTACACGCCGCTGAAGCTGCCCGCGAGCCCGACCGCGCCGGCCGGGATGCGGGTGCGCGGCACCGCGCGGCGCGGCACGTTCAGGCTGGGGTGGCCGCCGCTCAGGTAGGCGAAGCCGGGTGCGAAGCCGGTGAAGGCGACGGTGTAGTCGCTGCCGGTGTGGCGGCGCACCAGCTCCTCGGGCGTGATGCCGAGCAGGCCGGCCACTTCGGCGATGTCTTCGCCGTCGTAGCGCACGGGAATCTCGATGCGCTTGTCGATGCGCGTCTCGCGGGCGTCGAGCTTTCGCTGGCGCACGGCGTGTGCCAGTGCGGCCGCCGGCAGCACGGCGGGGCGGAAGGTGATGAGGATGGTGCGCGCGGCGGGCACCAGCTCGTCGATTCCGGCGATGGGCTCAGCGCGCAGCGAGGCCAGCAGCGCGAGGGTCTGCGCCAGGTCGTCGAGCTCGACCAGCACGGCATTCAGGTTGACGCGAAGAAAGCGCATCGAGGTCGTCATGCGGTGGTGGCCTCGGTGAAGGGGCGGATCGTCACGCCGGCCTGCACGAGCCGTTCGCGCACGCGGCGCGCCATCTCGACCGCGCCGGGGCTGTCGCCGTGCACGCAGATCGAATCGGCGCGGATGCGCACCACGCTGCCGTCGATGGCGGTGACGGTGCCTTCGTTGGCCAGCCGCAGCATGCGCTCGGCCACGTCGTGGGCGTCGTGCAGCACGGCGCCGGGTTCGCGGCGCGACACCAGCGTGCCTTGCGGTGTGTAGGCGCGGTCGGCGAAGGCCTCGGCCACCACGCGCAGGCCCTGGGCCTCGGCCCAGCCGACGAGCGGCGAGCCTGCGAGCGCAACGAGGACCAGGCCGGCGTCGATCTCGCGCAGGGCGGCGATCACGTCGCGCGCCTGGCGCTCGTCGTGCGCGATGGTGTTGTACAGCGCGCCGTGCGGCTTCACGTAGCGCACCTCGGTGCCGGCCGCGGCGGCCAGGCCCTTCAGGGCGCCGATCTGGTAGATCACGTCGGCGCGCAGGTCGGCGCTGTCGACGTCCATGTTGCGGCGGCCGAAGCCGACGAGGTCGCGGTAGGCCACGTGGGCGCCCACGGCCACGCCGCGTTCCTTCGCCTGGCGCAGCGTGCGCAGGATGCCCGCGGGGTCGCCGGCGTGGAAGCCGCAGGCCACGTTGGCGCTGCTGACGATGTCGAGCATGGCGGCGTCGTCGCCCATGCGCCAGACGCCGAGGCTTTCGCCGAGGTCACTGTTCAAGTCGATGTTCATCGGGGGTCTCCGGCGTGCACGCACGCCTCAGGAATCAATGCAGCCGGCCGGCGGTCTCGCGCACGTCGTGGCGCACGGTGAGCGCGGTGCGTATCGCCACGCGGAAAGCCTCGACCTGCGCGGCCAGCGCCATGCTCGCCACGCCGGGCTTCGAGGCCGCCTGCTCGGGCAGGTAAGGCACGTGGACGAAGCCGCCGCGTGTGTGCGCCAGCGCCGGGCGCGTCGCGAGCCGGTGCATGAGCGCGTAGAAGATGTGGTTGCACACGAAGGTGCCGGCGCTGTTGGACACGGCCGCGGGCAGGCCTGCCGCGCGCATGTCGCGCACCATGGCCTTGATCGGCAGCGTCGAGAAGTAGGCCGCCGGGCCATCCCTGACCACGGGCAGGTCGATGGGCTGCTGGCCGGCGTTGTCGGGAATGCGCGCGTCGTCGATGTTCAGCGCGGCGCGCTCCATCGAGATCTCGGTGCGCCCGCCCGCCGCGCCGATGCACAGCACCAGCTGCAATGGCGGGCCGATCAATGCAGCGTCGAGCGTGTCGATGGCGCGGCCGAACACGCAGGGCAGCTGCACCGCCTGCACCACGGCGCCTTCGCAGGTCCAGCCGTCGAGCGCGCGAGCAATTTCCCACGCGGGGTTGACCGGGTCGTTCTCGAAGGGCTCGAAGCCCGCGAGCAGCACGCGGCGTGCCTTGCCATCGGTGGCGGTGGTCATGCGCGGTGCCTCAGCGGAACATCAGGAAGTACAGCAGGAAGATGTTGACCACCAGCAGCGCGGCCGCGGTGGGTATCTGCACCTTGATCACCGCGTTCTTGTCGGGCAGCTCCAGCAGCGCCGCGGGCACGATGTTGAAGTTGGCCGCCATCGGCGTCATGAGCGTGCCGCAGTAGCCCGAGAACATGCCGATGGCCGCCATCACGGCCGGGTCGCCGTGGTACACGCCCACCAGCACCGGCACGCCGACACCGCCCGTCATCACCGGGAAGGCCGCGAAGCCGTTGCCCATGATGATGGTGAACAGCGCCATGCCCAGCACGTACACCGCCACGGCGACGAAGCGGATGTCCATGTTGATGTAGCTGGTGGTGATGTGCGCCACCGCCTTGCCCACGCCGGCGTCGGAGAACACCAGGCCCAGCATGCCCAGCATCTGCGGCAGCACCACGGCCCAGCCAAGCGCGTCGGTCAGGCGGCGCGACTCGCGCATGCCCTGCACGGGCGTCTCGCGCGTCAGCCAGCAGGCCAGCGCGAGCGCCACCACGCAGCCGATGCCCAGGCTCACCAGCGTGGTGTTCTTGGGGTCGAGCAGCAGCGTGCCGCCGAGCTTGATGTGGCTCATGCCCACGGTGCCGATCACGGTGACCAGCGGGATCGCCAGCGCCGGAATGAACAGCTTGTTGCCCAGGCGCGTGGCGCTGGCCTGGTACTGCTCGGGCGTGGGCTCACGGTGCTTACCCGCGCCGACGCCGCGCAGGCCGGCAATGACGGCCATGCCGATCGCGCCGGCGCCCACGAGCGCGGGCGGCAGCTTGTCGCCGACCAGGAAGACCAGCGCATAGATGCCCCAGAAGAGCGCGCTGGTGTAGCGCTTGGGGTGCTGGCGGTCGGCCAGCGTCATCACGGCCGTGACGGCGAGGATGAAGCCGACCAGGAGGTACAGGTGCTGGATCGAGAGAATCATGATGCTCAGCGTCCTTCCTTGGCGGGCACGGCGGTGGCGGGCACGTCGGCTTCTGCGGCGCCGCCCAGCTCACGGGCCAGCGCCTGGTCGAGCCGGCGCAAGCGCCAGGCGTGGATGATGAAAGCGGCAATGGCCGTCGGGATGCCCCACATCGCGATGTGCAGCGGCTCCACGTCGATGCCGGCTTCGTGCAGGAAGGTGGTCATGAGCACGATGGCGCCGAAGGCCACGAAGATGTCTTCGCCGAAGAACAGGCCCACGTTGTCGGTGGCCGCGGCATAGGCGCGCAGCTTGTGGCGGATGCGGTCGGGCAGCTTGCCGTAGCGCGTCTCGGTGGCACCTTCGGCCATCGGCGCGAGCAGCGGACGCACCATCTGCGGATGGCCGCCCAGGCTGGTCAGGCCCATGGCCGCCGTGAGTTCACGCGCCGCGAGGTAGACGATCAGCAGGCGGCCGGCGGTGGCCGACTTGATGCGGCTGATCCAGTTCTGCGCGTGCTGGCGCAGGCCGTGGCGCTCCAGCAGGCCGATCACCGCCAGCGGCAGAAGAATGATCAGCGGCAGGTTGCGCGTCTTGATGAAGCCGGTGCCGATGGCCGTGAGGATCGCCATCGGGCCGAAGCCGGCGGCGAACGCCGTCACGATGGCCGTGACGATCACCACCAGCATCGGATTGAAGCGCAGGATGAACCCCGCAATGATCACGGCCACGCCGATCAGCGGCCACAGGGGGACTTCAGGTGTCATGGTTGGTCTTTCGTTGCAATGCAAAACACCGGCGCAGGGGCACCGGTGCGGTCGATTGATGCAAACCTCATGCCAATGAATGAGCAATTCATTTCTTATGAATCACTCATTTCAAACAAGTTGTTGAACAATTTAATGTAGTGTGCCCAACAACAGTGCCTGAATACCCCCATGAAAACCCTGAAACGGGCGCGTTTCGGTGCATCGGCGCGGCGTGGCACGGGGGCGGTCTGTTACAACGCAGGCTCGCTGCGCCCCTCCCTTTTCCCCTCCGACCGACCGGCATGACCCGACTGGATTCCCCCGCTTCCCCCGCCTCGCCGGCCGCCGGCGCGCTCACGCTCAACGACCGCGTGGCCGAGCTGATCCGCCAGAAGATCGTGAAGGGCGAGTTCTCGCCAGGGCAGCGGCTGTCGGAGGCCGCGCTGGCCGACAACCTGGAGATTTCGCGCAACACCTTGCGCGAGGTGTTCCGCACGCTGACCAAGGAAGGCCTGCTCAAGCACGCGCCGAACCGCGGCGTGTTCGTGGCGGTGCCGAGCATCGCGTCGATCATCGACATCTACCGCGTGCGCCGGCTCATCGAGTGCCAGGCGCTGGCGCAGGCCTACCCGCGCCACCCCGCCAAGAAGCACATGCGCGAGGCGGTCGAGATGGCGCTGAAGTGCCGCGACGCTGGCGACTGGCTGGGCGTGGGCACGGCCAACATGGAGTTCCACAAGGGCATCGTCGAGCTGGCCGACAGCGAGCGGCTGAACGTGCTGTTCGCCCACATCCTGGTCGAGCTGCGGCTGGCCTTCGGGCTGCTGAAAGACCCGGAGTTCCTGCACGCGCCCTACGTGGACATGAACACGAAGCTGCTCGAGCTCATCGAGGCCGGCAAGTTCGCAGAAGGCTCGGCGGCGCTGAACGACTACCTCATCCACTCCGAGCGCATCGTGCTCGCGGTGTATGCACGGCAGATGCCGGACGGCGGACTCGACAACTAGTTGAATCCGCCCGCGCCGCGCGGGCTGCCGCGCTAGCGCTCCTTGCCCATCACCAGGTCGGGCAGGATCGTGACGATACCCGGGAACAGCGTGATCAGCGCGATGCACAGCACGAGGCAGAAGAAGAACGGAATGGCCGCCTTGGCGATCACGTTGCTGTCCTTGCCGGTCATATTCTGCAGCACGAACAGGTTGAAGCCCACCGGCGGCGTGACCTCGGCGATCTCGACCAGCAGCACCACGAAGATGCCGAACCAGACCAGGTCGAAGCCCGCCTTCTGGATCATCGGCAGCACCACCGCGCTGGTCAGCACGATCATCGAGATGCCGTCCAGCGCCGTGCCCAGCACCAGGTACACCACCACCAGCGCGCCGATCAGCGCGTAGGGCGACAGATGCATGCTGTCGACCCACTCGGCCAGCTCGCGCGGGATGCCGGTGAAGGCCATGGTCTTGGTCAGGAACGCGGCCCCGGCTAGGATGAACATGATCATGCAGCTGGTGCGCGTGGCACCCATGATCCCGTCCTTGAAGTTCTGCCAGGTGAGGCTCTTGCCATAGGCCGCGATGGCCAGCGAGCCCAGCACGCCGAAGGCCGCGCACTCGGTGGCCGTGGCCCAGCCGGCCACCAGCACCCAGACGATGAACACGATCAGCAGCGCGCAGGGAATGAGGTTGCCTGAGAGCCTGATCTTCTCCATGAAGGTGGTGGGCGGGTCGGCCGGCGGTACCTGGTCGGGGTGGCGCAGGCTCCACCAGCCGATGTAGCCCGAGAACAGCAGCATCAACAAGAAGCCCGGCAGGAAGCCGGCCAGGAAGATGCGGATGATCGACGCGTCGGCCGCCACGGCGTACACCACCATGGTGATCGACGGCGGGATCAGGATGCCCAGCGTGCCGGCCGTGGCCAGCGAGCCGATGGCCAGCTTCTCGTTGTAGCCGCGGCGCTTGAGCTCGGGCAGCGCCACCTTGGCGATGGTCGCGCAGGTGGCGGCCGAGGAGCCCGAGACCGAGCCGAACACGCCGCAGCCGAGGATGGTGGTGTGCATGAGCCGGCCGGGCACGCGGTTCAGCCACGGCCGCAGGCCCTCGAACATCTCCTCGCTGAGCTTGGTGCGGAACAGGATCTCGCCCATCCAGATGAACAGGGGCAGCGCCGCCAGCTCCCAGCTCGCGTTGCTTTCCCAGAAGGCCGAGAACAGGTTCTTGCCGGGCAGGGTGTTGGTGAAGAAGGCCTGGCCGACCCAGCCGACGATGGCCAGGGTCATGGCGATCCACACGCCGCCGGCGAGCAGGAGAAGCATGATGGCGAGCAAGAGCGCGCCCATGAGCAGTGTTTCGAGCATGGCGTGCGTTCAGACGTCGGAGGAAAAATCGCCGGCAGCGTGCCGTTCTTCGATGGCGCGCTGGTAGCTGGGCTTTTCGCCGCGCACCACGCCCACCAGCTCATCGAGCATGGCGATCAAGAGCAGCCAACAGCCGATCACGAAGGCGAACTGCGGAATCCAGATCGGAATGACCACCAACCCCGTGGCCATCTCCGCGAACTCGTAGCTTTCGTACGTGAAGCTGGTGGCCCAGTAGGTGAGGTAGGCCACCGACACTGCCGCGATCAGCAGGCACATCACGTCCAGCACACGTCGCACTTTCAGCGGCACCGCGTCCAGCAGCAGTGTCACGCGAACGAAGTCACCATGCCGGAACGCATGCGCCATCGCAAAGAAGGCCGCTGCGGCGCACAGCCAGGAGACGATGTCGTTGAGCCCGCTCACGTGCCAGTTCATCTGGCGGCCCACACCGGCCACGATCATCAGCACGAAGATCAGGAAGACGCAGAAAGCGCCCAGCGCGCCTGCACCGTCGTACAGGCGATCGAGGAAGCGGCGCACGGCTTACTTCTTCTTGTAGGTGTCGACGATGGAAGCACCGTCTGCACCAGCGGCCTTGAGCCAGTCGGCCTGCATGATGCCGCCGACCTGGCGCATGTCGGTGTCCAGCTTGGGCGAAGGCTTGTGCACCTTCATGCCGCGCTCGGCGAGCAGGCGCTTGTACTCGTCGTTCTTCTCCTGTGCGACCTTCCAGCCGCGCGCCTCGGCGTCGGCTGCGGCCTTGGTCACCGCTGCTTTGGTGGTCGCATCTAACGCATCGAAGGCCTTGGCGTTCACGAGGATCGCGTTCTTCGGAATCCACGCCTGCGTGTCGTAGAAGTTCTTGATGTGCTCGAAGGTCTTGGTGTCGTAGCCGGTGGAGCCCGAGCTCATGTAGCTCTCGATCACGCCGGTCGCCATGGCGGCACTGAGTTCAGCCTGCTGGATCTGCACGGGCTGCGCGCCGATGAGTTCAGCGATCTTGGCCGTGGCCGGGCTGTAGGCGCGCCACTTGATGCCGCGCAGGTCGGCCACCGAGCCGATCTCCTTCTTGGTGTAGATGCCCTGCGGCGCCCAGGGCACCACGAACAGCACCTTGATGCCTTGCGCTGCAAGCAGCTTGTCCATCGCGGGCTTGGAGGCGTCGTAGAGCTTGCGGGCCTCGGGATAGGTCGTCGCCAGGAAAGGCACGCCGTCCAGCGCGTAGATCGGGTTCTCGTTGGCGTAGTTGGCCAGCAGGATCTCGCCGGCCTGGGCCTGGCCGCTTTGCACGGCGCGCTTGATCTCGGGCGCCTTGAACAGCGACGCGTTGGCGTGCACCGTGATCTTCAGCTTGCCGCCGGTGGCCGCGTCCACGTCTTTGGCGAACTGCGTGATGTTCTCGGTGTGGTAGTTGGTCGCGGGGTAGGCATTGGCCAGGTCCCACTTGGTCTGGGCGTGGGCGCCGAGGGAGAAGGCCAGGCCCGCGAAGGCAGTGACGACGGCGTGCGCGTAGGGATTTCGCATGGAAACGCTCCAGGAGTGCAAAGAGGGAAAAGGGAGGGAGAGGAAACGAATGAACGAGGCGAAGCCGCGGCGTGCAATCCATGCACGCCGTGGCGCCGACGGCCAAGCCGGCTATTCCTTCTTCTTGGGGGCCAGCTCGAGCGGGCTGGCCGGCAGGTCGGAGCGCCGGGGCTCGGGCTTGTCCGCGACCTTGCAGTCCTGGTCCTTGAAGGGGCCGGCCTCGCGCACCCAGTCGGGGCTGATCGGATGCTGCGCGCAGACGGCCTTGCCGCTGACCTTGTTGCGCATCAGGTAGAAGCTCTCGGTGGGTTGCGCCAGGGCCGCGCCCGACAACGCCAGGCCGACGATGCCGATGAAGAGTTGGTGTTTCATGTCCATGCCTTCTTGTGATGCAACGTTGTCAGGGTGCCGGCGCCGACAGGGTCTTCGCCATCGCGATCACCAGGTTGCGGCCCTGGGCCACGATGGAGTCGCGGAAGCCCTCGAAGGTTGCATCCGTGATCTTGCCGTCGCTGTCCGCGCCGAAGCGCGTCATGACCGGCGTGTGGATGTGGCCGGCGGGAATGTTCAGCTTGAAGGTGTCGCGCAGCAGCGTGTTGCGGTAAGCGCTGGCGTTGGAGAGGTAGTTGCCGCCGCCGCCCGTGCGGGCGCAGTTGTTGTCCAGCGGGCCCAGCGCGTCCTTCTTGCACGGCTGCACGTTGTAGGTGTCGCGCCGAATCACGCCCCAGCCGCCCGGCGTGCCGGTGTCGCGGTTGATGACGCCCTCGCCGGTCTTCGCGTCGATCATGGCCTGGAACGGCAGCGTCGACACCGTGAACTGCGGTGGTGTCTCCTTGGCCCAGGGCCGCGGCAGGAAGCCGAGCCAGCGCTCCGGCGGATAGATGTCGCAGTCCAGCACCGACGGGAACCTGTCGCCGTCCATGCAGGCGGGCCAGACGTTGTCGTTGCCCGGGATGCTGGCCAGGTGGTAGCGGCCGTTGAAGTGCTCCAGGTGGAAGGCTCCGCCGCCCTGGCTCATGGAGATGGACGCGTCCACGCGCTTGGGCCCGGGCTTGAACCACGGCCCCAGCGTGTCTTCCTGCATGCCCTGCAGGAAGGGCGGGTAGTTCACGGGCAGGATGAAGGTGCGGATGACGGCCGTGGTGCCGTCGCCCAGCGCCACGGTGTTGCCGTCCAGCGAGAGGATGGTCGCGCCCGAAGGGTTGCCGATGCGGATGTTCGGGTTGTCGTGAACGCCCGGCGTGCCCAGCGTGAAGGGATCGAAGCCGCTGACCAGGATGCGCTTGTGGCCCGTGCCTTCCGGAAAATCGATCGCGTACTGGCCGCGCGATGCGCGCTCGAATTCGTTCTCCAGTGCGGCGCGCTGTGCGTCGTCGAGCGGGAAGTCGGGCTTCCACTGGCGCAGCGCGAACGTCATCGTCAGGCGCGCCCAGTACAGCATGCGGTCGTCGCTCTGCGGCAGGCTGCCCTCGACCTTGCGGCCCTGCACCCGGTCCACCGCGGCCTGCCACAGCTGCTGGCCCTCGGCCTTCAGCAGGGTGACGGCCGCGTCGTAGCTCGACGCGCCAGCCAGACCGTCCTTGCACAGCTTGAGTGCGAACGCCGGCCCGAACTTGTCGAAGCCGCTGGCCTGCAGCAGCTGTTGCGAGAAGCTCGCCGCATCGCTGGCGCTGAGCTTGTTGGGCAGGCGCTGCTCTTCGTAGGAGGCCGCGACGCCGGTGTCCATCGCGCACTTGGCCTGGATCGCCGGCGGCGCGGGTGGTGGGGGATTCGTCGTGGGTGGCGGTGCGGGCGGCGGTGCGGGCGGCGGTGCGTTGGCAGCGGCGATCGCTGCTGCAATGGCCGCGACGGTGGCCGGGTCAGCCCCGCCGCCTCCGCCGCCACCGCATCCCGCCAGTACCGCCGCGCAGATGCCCAGCCCCAGTGCATTCCGACGCCAGGAGATGCCGCCCTGCGGGACGCCCGTGGCGTCCTTCGCTTTGCAGTCGTCCCCCGCAAAGGGGCTCGGATGAAAGTCGCTTGCCATGACGAATCGCTCCCATGAATGTGATGTGCAGACCAGGAAAGCCTCACGACCGGTCGCCGCGAGGCTTGGGAATTGGTCAACACCACCATGGATCGAGGTCTCAACCAGATCATCTTGGTTGAGCTTAGATATATGTTTTGTTGAACAATTAACCAAATGATGCCCCACCATGTTTGTCATGAAATTGGTGCAAACCCGCAAGGTGAGCGATGCAGGCGCTACGGCCACGCGCCTCGCCGCACAGCGGTGCCTCGCTGATTCGTGAGGTGCACGCGAGGGCAAACGAACACCGCAGGCAGCGCGGCGCGCCACCGGACTGCTGAAATAATGGTCACCCCGCCACCCCCACCGCCGGATGCGCCATGACCCTGTCCGCCTACCTGCTGTTCCTGCCCGCCTGCTTCGCCATCAACATGGCGTTCGGCCCCAACAACCTGCTGTCGGTCACCAACGGCGCGAAGCACGGCGTGTCGCCGGCCGTGATCGCGGCGAGCGGCCGGCTCGTGGCCTTCGCGGTCATGATCGCCATCGCGGGCCTGGGCATGGGCGCGGTGCTGGTGGCTTCAGAGTTGGCCTTCGACGTCATCAAGTACATCGGCGCCGCGTACCTCGTGTGGATCGGCGTGCGGCTGCTGCGCGCGCCGGCACCGACTGCGCAGGTGCAGGTGCAGGCGCACGAGGCCGCGCCGCCGTCGATGCGCGCGCTGGTGCGCCAGGAGTTCACGGTGGCGGCCGGCAACCCGAAAGCGATCCTGGTGTTCACCGCCTTCTTCCCGCAGTTCGTGGTGCCCGGCGCGTACGCGTCGAGCTACGTGCTGCTGGGCGTGACCTTCCTGGTGTTCGAGCTGGTCGCGATCGCGCTGTATGCGCTGCTCGGCGCGCGCATGCGCCGGCTGGCCAACGGCAGCCGCGCGATGCGCTGGTTCAACCGCGTGAGCGGCAGCATGATGGTCGGCTTCGGGCTGATCCTCGCGTTCACGCGCCGGCCTGCTTGAGTGCCCGACCGCGCGGCGGTCAGCACTCGACGATGTTCACGGCGAGGCCGCCGCGCGAGGTTTCCTTGTACTTGGTCTTCATGTCCGCGCCGGTCTGCATCATGGTCTGGATGACCTTGTCCAGCGACACGAAGTGCGAGCCGTCGCCACGCAGGGCCATGCGCGCCGCGTTGATGGCTTTCACCGCGCCCATCGCGTTGCGCTCGATGCACGGGATCTGAACCAGCCCGCTGACCGGGTCGCAGGTCATGCCCAGGTTGTGTTCCATGCCGATCTCGGCCGCGTTCTCGACCTGGCCCGGCGTGCCGCCCATCACCGCGGCGAGCGCGCCCGCCGCCATCGAGCAGGCCACGCCGACCTCGCCCTGGCAGCCGACCTCGGCGCCCGAGAGCGAGCCGTTCTTCTTGTAGAGGATGCCGATGGCCGCCGCGGTGAGCAGGAACTCGACCACCGCCTCGTCGCCCGCGCCGGGAAAGAAGCGCTGGTGGTAATGCAGCACCGCCGGGATCACGCCCGCCGCACCGTTGGTGGGCGCGGTGACCACGCGCCCGCCGGCCGCGTTCTCTTCGTTGACGGCCATGGCGTACAGGTTGACCCAGTCCATCGCCGCGAGCGGGTCGGGCGCGGCCTGCGCGGTGCCGCTGCCCTGCAGCTGAGCGAACAGGTCGGCCGCGCGCCGCCGCACCTGCATGCGCCCGGGCAGGGTGCCGGTGCTCGCGCAGCCGCGGCGCACGGCGCCAGCCATCGCGTCCCACACCTGCAGCAGCTCCGACCGTACCTCGGCCTGCGGTCGCCACTGCGTTTCGTTGGCCATCATCAGCGCGGCGATCGACAGGCCCTGCGCACGGCATTGCGCGAGCAGTTCCGCGCCGGTGTCGAAGGCGAAGGGCAGCGCGGCCGGCGCCGGGCGCTGCACGCCGGCTTCGTTGCGCACGCTCTCGCCCTGCGCATCGACGACGAAGCCGCCGCCCACCGAAAAGTAGTCAGCCTCGACCAAGGCCTGGCCCTGCGCATCCAGCGCGATGAAGCGCAGGCCGTTCGGGTGCCGGGGCAGGCTCTTGCGCAGGAAGAGCAGATGCTCCTTCTCGTCGAAGGCCACGGCGTGCGTGCCGAGCAGATGCAGCCGCCGCTCGCGCCGGATGGCCGCAATGGCGGGTTCGATGGTGTCGGGATCGATCCGGTCCGGCCGGTGGCCTGCGAGCCCGAGCAGCACGGCGCGGTCGGTGCCGTGGCCGCGGCCGGTGGCACTCAGCGAGCCGTACAGCTGCGTCACCAGCGCGGCCACCTGCGGCAGCAGGCCTTGCGCTTGCAGCAGGCAGGCGAACTGCCGCGCCGCGATCATCGGCCCGACCGTGTGCGAGCTCGAGGGGCCGATGCCGATCTTGAACAGATCGAAGGCGCTGACCGGCGTCGAAGGCGCCTTCGCCGTACTCGTCACCGCGCCTTCACCGCCAGGTTCCACAGCGCCACGAGCTGCTCGTACTCCGCCGAGGCCGCTTCCTGGTCGAGCGGGAAGACCTTGATGGCGCTCAGGTCGGGCAGCGAGGTGAGCTTGGACACCGCGATGTCGCTGCGCACCGGACGGCGGAAGTTCTTCACCAGCAGCTCCTGCTGCGTCTCCTTGCTCAGCAGGCCGTTGTAGAGCGCGACGGCGGCGTCCATGTTCTTCGCGCCCTTCACGATGAACATGCCTTCGGGTGCCAGGTAGCTGCCTTCGGTGGGATAGACCAGCTTGATCTCCTTCTGGCCGCCCGCCACGTACTCCTGCGCCGCGTACTCGATGGTCAGGCCCACCGGGTACTCGCCGGCGGCCACGCCCTTGTAGGTGCTGCCCGACGAGGCGGTGACGACCGCGTTGGCCGCCAGCTTGCCCAGGCCGTCGCGGCCGAACTGCTTGAGCAGGCCATACACCAGCATGTAGGCCGTGGCGCTCTTGCTCGGGTCGGTGATGGCGAACTTGCCCTTCCACTCGGGGCGCATCAGGTCCGACCAGGTCTTGGGCGCGGGCATGCCCTTGAGCTGGCGCTCGTTGACCATCATCACCATGACATGCACGTTGGTGCCGACCCACAGGTCGTTCGGGCCGCGAAAGGCCGCGGGCACGGCCGCGAGGTCGGGCGACTTGTAGGGCGCCATCTGGTCCTTGTAGGCGCCCAGCGTGCCGAAGCCGCCGCTCCACAGCACGTCGCCGCGCGGGTTCTTCGCCTCGGCCTGGATGCGCTTCATCAGCGTGCCGGTGCCGCCGGTGACCTGCTGCACCGTGAGCCCGGGCGTCTTCTTCTTGACCACGGCCAGCGCGGTCTCGACGGTCTCGGTGTTGTTGGACGAATAGAGCACCACCGTCTGCGCACCCGCGACACCCGCCGTGAGGGCCAGGGTCGCGAACGCGCATTTCGCCAGGGACTTGAAGGACATGAAAACCTCGCAGGTTGAAGTGAATGGGTGGGTCATTTGCTGGAGAAGAGGTTGATGCGGAACACCTTGATCGCCACCACGATGGGCAGCAGGATCACGCTGACCAGCGCCGCACCGTAGGCCGAGGCCAGGCCCAGTCGCCCGCCGTCGACCTGGCGGAAGATGGCGATGGGCATGGTCTCCAGGCCGCCCGTGTAGACCACGATGGAGGCCGACAGCTCCGAGATCGTGGTCACCCACATCAGGATGGCGGCCGAGATGATCGAGGCCTTCATGGCCGGCAGCAGCACCTTGAAGAAGGTCTTCAGCGGCGACACGCCCAGGCTGATCGAGGCCTCCTCGATGGAGTCCGAGATATTGAACAGCGTCGACGACGCATTGCGCACCGCGAAGGGCAGGCGGCGCACCGTGTAGCACAGCACCATGATCCCCGAGGTGCCCGCCAGCACCAGCCAGCCGGTGTTGAAGGTCTGCACCAGCGCAATGCCCAGCACCGTGCCCGAGATGGTCAGCGGCAGCACCACGATGTAGTCCAGCAGCTGGGTGAAGGGGTTGCGCTTCTTGATCGTCAGGTAGCTCACGAGCACCGCGAAGGCCACGCCCACCAAGGTGGCCATCGAGGCGAACTTCAGCGAGTTGATGATCGGCTCGGGCGCACCGCGCAGCGCGCGTTCCAGGCTCGACAGCGACCACTGGCCCCAGCGCATCACGGGCCCGCTGGTCTCGGTGAAGGCGCCCACGAAGACGATGAGCAGCGGCAGCATTGACAGCACGATGATCACGCCCACGCTGAGCGTGTAGAACACCGCCGCGCCCGAGCGCACGCGCACCACGGCGGGCGCGCGGCCCTGCGTCATCGTGTAGATCTTGCGTTCGACCACGCGCTTCTGGAAGAACAGCACGATGGCCACGATGCCGATGGACACCACCGACATCGCGCTTTGCAGCGTGGGGCTGCCGCCCATCTCGCCGACGAAGGCGTTGTACGTCATGACCGACAGCAGCGGCACGCTGCTGCCCAGCACCACCGACAGCGCGAAGTTGCCCACCACCAGCGTGAACACGACCAGCGCATTGACCAGCACCGCGGGCAGGATCACCGGCACCAGCACGCGCAGCTTGGTCACCAGCGGCGAAGTGCCCAGGCTCAGGCCGGCCTCTTCGAGCTGGCCGTCGAAGCCGCGCAGCGCGGCCAGCACGCCCAGGTAGATGTAGGTGTAGTAGACCAGCGTCATGGAGAACACCATGCCGGTCCAGCCGTAGAAGGTCGGCAGCGTGATGCCCGCGCCCGCGAGCAAGTTGGTCACCAGCCCGTTGTTGCCCAGCAGCAGCAGCCACGACTGGCCGACGATGATCTCGGGGATCACGATGGTCATGATCGGCAGCACCGCCACCAGGTTCTTCAGCGGGAAGTCGTAGCGCGCCACCATGTAGGCGAAGGGCACGCCCACGGCCACGGTGCAGGCTGTGACCGACACGCCGAGCACCAGCGTGTTGCGGAACGCGAGCAGGTATTCGCTGTCCTGCAGCAAGGTGATGAAGCCGGACAGCGAGAACGCGCCCGACTCGTCGCGCACGCTGTTCACGAACAGCGTGCCCAGCGGGTAGAACACGAAGAACAGCAGCAGCACGAGGCTGAGCAGGGTCAGGAAACCCCAGGGCCACCAGTTGATTTTCATGGCGTGCGTGTCCGTTCAGGCAGCGACGACGCGGCTGTCGGCCGGCACCAGCACCTGCACCGCATCGCCGGCCTGGAAGTCGGCCACCATGTTGCCGGCGTGCAGCTCGACGCGGATCTCCGACTGGTCGTGCAGCCGGATGCGGTAGGCGGTCTTGAAGCCCAGGTACTGGCGGCGCAGCACCTCGCCCGCGATGGCGTTGGGCACGTGGGGCGCGGGCGCCATCAGCGACAGCGCTTCGGGGCGCGCGATGAGGATGCCCTGCGCGCCCAGCGCGGCGCCGCCCTGCTTGCCGTCCAGTTGCTGGCCGCACAGCTGGTAGCGCACGTGCGACGCAGCCCCGCCGGCGGACTCGGCCGGCACGGGAATCACGTTGGCCGAGCCGATGAAGTCAGCCACGTAGGCGTTCACCGGCGTGCCGTACAGCTCTTCGGGCGTGCCCAGCTGCGCGATGCTGCCGCGGTCCATGATGGCGATGCGGTCGGACATGGCCAGCGCCTCTTCCTGGTCGTGCGTGACGAACACGGTGGTGATGCCGGCTTCGCGCACCAGGTCCAGGATCACATCGCGCATCTGCAGGCGCATCTTGGCGTCGAGGTTGGACAGCGGCTCGTCCATCAGCAGCACGCGCGGGCGGATCACCAGCGCGCGCGCCAGCGCCACGCGCTGGCGCTGGCCGCCGCTCATCTGCGCCGGGTAGCGGTCGGCCAGTGCGAGCAGGCTCACCTTGTCCAGCGCCTCGTTGACGCGCCGGGCGATCTCGGCCTTGGGCACCTTGCGCGCGCGCAGGCCGTAGGCCACGTTGTCGAAGGCCGTCTTGTCGGGGAACAGCGCGTAGTCCTGGAACACCATGCCGATGTCGCGGTGGTGGGTGGACACGCGCGTCACGTCGTCCTTGTCGAAAAGAATGCGGCCGCCGTCGGGCTCGTTGAAGCCCGCGATGCAGCGCAGCAGGGTCGTCTTGCCGCAGCCGCTGGGGCCCAGCAGGGTGTAGAAGGCGCCATCGGGCACATGCAGCGACAGGTTCTGCAGCACCGTCTGGTTGGCGAACTGCTTCACGACGTTGTCGATGGTGATGGAAGCCATGTCTCTTGTTCAGGGTGGAAGGAAGCGCGATGCTAGGTGTGCCCCCCGCGTGCCACCAGCCGTATTTTTTAAGGCGGCCGGTTAGTTTTTCTGCAGGCTTCCCGGTCTACGATGCGCGCCGGCCTCCGACCCCGGGCGGCACGCAACCGAACACGAAAAGAACATGAGGAAGACAAGCCCGCTCGCCAAGGTACGCATGTGGTGACCCGACGCCTCCCCCCTTTGAAGGCGCTGCGCGCCTTCGAAGCGGCGGCGCGCCATGCCAACTTCACCGCGGCCGCCGACGAACTCAGCATCACGCACAGCGCCGTCAGCCAGCAGATCCGCCTGCTGGAGGACTACCTGGGCCAGCCGCTGTTCGCGCGCGAGGCCCGCGGCGCGACGCTGCTGCCCCATGCGCGCGACTACTTCGCCGAGGTGCAGGCCAGCCTGGACCGCATCGCCAGCGCCACGGCCGCGCTGAAGTCGCCCCATCAGCGCGCCAGCCTGCGCGTGTGCACCACGCCCTCGCTGGCGATGAAGTGGCTCATCCCGCGGCTGGCCGGCTTCCAGGCCCTGGCGCCACAGACCGACGTGCAGCTGTCGACCCTGGGCCGGCAGTTCTTCGACCAGGCCGAGGCCGGCAGCGACGTGCTGATCCGCCGCATCCCCATGCAGCGCCCCGACCACACCTGCGTGCGCTGCCTGGACGACCACCTCGTGGCCGTGGCGTCGCCGCGCTTCATCGAGCGCCACCGCATCGCCAGCATGGCCGACTGCCTGGGCCACCCGCTGCTGCAGGCCGCCGGCGAACTGGAGAACTGGCCGCGCTGGTTCGAGCTGGCCGGCGTGCGCGTGCCGCCCCAGCTGCCGGGCCCCGTGTTCGACCACCAGTTTCTTTGCATGCAGGCCGCCATGAACGACCTGGGGCTCGCGCTGGCGCCCTGGTGCCTGCTCGAGGAAGACATCCGCGCCGACCGGCTGCGCCTGGTGTTTCCCGAGCCGCGCCTGCCGGCCTCGGGCGTCTATGCGCTGTACCGCACCGAAGGGCCGGTGGCCGCGCTGGCACGGCAGTTCGTCGACTGGCTCGGCACGCAGCACTGGAACGCGGGAAGCCCCACCCCATGACCACCACGCTCACCCTTCCTTCCCTGCGGCTGTCGGACTTCAAGCTGATCGCCTTCGACATGGACTCGACGCTGATCGACATCGAGACGGTCGACGAGATCGCCGACATCGCGGGCTGCGGCCCCGAGGTCGCGGCGATCACCGAGGCCACGATGCGCGGCGAGATCACCGACTACAAGGACAGCCTGCGCCGGCGCGTGGCCCTGCTGCGCGGCGTGCCGCTGTCGGCGCTGCAGGCCGTGTACGACCAGCGCCTGCACCTGAACCCCGGCGCCGAGACGCTGATCGCCGCGTGCAAGCAAGCAGGCCTGCGCGTCGTGTTGCTGAGCGGCGGCTTCACCTTCTTCACCGACCGGCTGCGCGAGCGGCTGCAGCTGGACGACACGCGCTCCAACGTGCTGGAGATCGAAGACGGCCGGCTCACCGGGCGCATGCTGCCCCAGCCCTGGGGCGACATCTGCGACGGCGAGGCCAAGAAGGACAAGCTGCTCGAATGCTGCCGCGCGATGGACATATCGCCGGCCCGGGCCATCGCCGTGGGCGACGGCGCGAACGACCTGCCGATGATGCGCGCGGCGGGGCTGTCGGTGGCCTACCACGCCAAGCCGATGGTGCGCGAGGCGGCCATGCTGGCGATCGACGAGGGCGGGCTCGACCGGCTACTCGACCTGCTCAAGCCTTGAGGTATTCGGCCTTGGTGCCGAGCCAGCGATCGATGTGGCGTTGCGCCAGCTCGGGGTGCTTCTGCAGCATCACCGGCGCGAGCTCGCGCGCCCAGTCGAGCAGCAGCGTGTCGGTCGCGAGGTCGGCAAAGCGCAGCAGCGGCGCGCCCGACTGGCGCGCGCCGAGGAACTCGCCGGGGCCGCGAATCTCGAGGTCGCGCCGCGCGATCTCGAAACCGTCGCCGGTCTCGGCCATCGCCTTGAGCCGCGCGCGCGCCGCCTCGCCGACGCGGCCGCTGTCGCCCGGCGCATAGAGCAGCACGCAGGCCGAGGCCGCCGCGCCGCGCCCCACGCGCCCGCGCAGTTGGTGCAGCTGCGACAGGCCGAAGCGCTCGGCATGCTCGATCACCATCAGCGAGGCGTTGGGCACGTCCACGCCCACTTCGATCACCGTCGTGCTCACCAGCACCTGGATTTCGTTCGCGGTGAAAGCGGCCATGACCGCCTGCTTCTCGGCCGTGGGCATGCGCGAATGCAGCAGGCCGACCTGGATGTGGTCGCCCAGCGTGCCCGCGAGTTCGTCGCGCGTCTCGGTGGCGTTGCGCAGGTCGACCGCCTCGCTCTCCTCGATCAGCGGGCAGACCCAGTAGACCTGCCGGCCCTGCGAAATCTGCGCCTGGATGCGGTCGATGACCTCGTCGCGCCGGTGGTCGGCCACCAGCTTGGTGACGATGGGCGTGCGGCCGGGCGGCAGTTCGTCGAGCGTGGAGACATCGAGGTCGGCGTAGTAGCTCATCGCGAGCGTGCGGGGAATCGGCGTGGCGCTCATCATCAAGAGATGAGGCTCGAGGTCGCCGCCCGCCTTGCCGCGCAATGCAAGACGCTGCGCGACGCCGAAGCGGTGCTGCTCGTCGATGATGGCCAGCGCCAGGCTCTTGAAGCGCACCTTCTCCGAGATGACCGCATGCGTGCCGATGACCAGCGCGGCCTCGCCGCTTTCGACGGCGGCCGACATCTCGTCGCGTTCCTTTTTCTTCTGGCTGCCCGTGAGCCAGGCCACGCGCAGGCCGCGCTCGGCCAGCAGCGGATCGAGCCAGCCGACCAGCTTGCCGAAGTGCTGGGCCGCGAGGATTTCGGTGGGTGCCATCAGCGCGCACTGGAAACCCGCGTCGATGCAGCGCGCCGCGGCCAGCGCCGCGACCACTGTCTTGCCCGAGCCCACGTCGCCCTGCAGCAGGCGGTGCATCGGAATCTGGCGGTGCAGGTCGGCCGTGATCTCCTCGCCCACGCGCTGCTGCGCGCCGGTGAGGCCGAAGGGCAGCACGGCGAGCAACTGCGCATGCAGCGAACTCGCCGCCGCGTCGGTGGACGCAGGCAGCACCGGCGCACGCTGCGCCGCGCGCTCCAGCCGCGCCTGCAATTGCGAGAGCTGCTGCGCCAGCAGCTCCTCGGCCTTGATGCGCTGCCACGCCGGGTGGCTGTGGTCTTCGAGCGCGGCGATCGACACGTCGGGCGTCGGGTAGTGCAGGAAGCTCAGCGCGCTGCGCAGGTCCCACGCGCCGCGCAGGCCGATCTGCACCGGAATGGTCTCGTCGAGCAGCGCGCGCGCCAGGCCCGAGCGCACCTCGCGCCGCAGCACCGGCTGTGCGAGCCCGGCCACGGTCGAGTACACCGGCGTGAGCGCGTTGGGCAGCGCCGTGCCGGCCGCCTTCACGGTCGGATGCATGATCTGCCGCCCCACGAAACCGCCGCGCATCTCGCCGCGCACGCGCACCTTGGCGCCCACCGCGAGCTGCTTCTGCTGCGACGGATAGAAGTTGAAGAAGCGCAGCTGGCAGGTGTCGCTGCCGTCGTCGATGGTGGCGATGAGCTGGCGGCGCGGGCGGAACACCACCTCGCACTCGGTGACCACGCCCTCGACCTGTGCCATGTCGCCGTCGCGCGTGTCGGCCAGGCGCACGATGCGGGTCTCGTCCTCGTAGCGCATCGGCAGGTAGAGCGCGAAGTCGATGTCGCGCACGAGGCCGAGCTTGCGCAGCGCGCGCTGCACGAGGCTCAGGCCGGTGCCGGGCGGTTGCGCCGGCGCGGCAGGGGGAGTCGGTTCTTTCTTGGCGGGCACGGACAAGGCTTCTAGCGTGGACGGCAAAGGTCCGTCAAGGCGCTGCGGGCATCGGGGAACATGAACTGGAAACCGGTGCGCAGCAGCTGCGCCGGCACCACGCGCTGGCCTTCGAGCAGCAGGTCGGCCTGCTCGCCGAGCAGCAGCTTCACGGGCGCGGCGGGCGTGGGCATCCAGCAGGGGCGGTGCAGCACGCTGGCCGCGACGCGGGTGAAGGCCTCCTGGCTCAATGCACCCGGTGCGGTGACGTTGAAGGCCTGCGCGCTGGCCGGGCCGGTGTCCGGCTCCGTCACCGTCCACACATGTGCGACGGCGCGGATCAGGTCATGCACATGCACCCACGACAGCCACTGCCGCCCGCTGCCCAGGCGCCCGCCCATGCCCAGTTGCACGGGCATCAGCAGCTGCGGCAGCGAACCCTGGTGGCCCAGCACGAAGCCGAAGCGCAGGCAGGCCACGCGAACGCCGTGCGCCACGGCCGCGTGCGCGGCGCGCTCCCAGCGCTGGCACAACGTCGACATGAAGATGTCCTGCGGCGGCGCGTCTTCGGCGAGTTCGGTGGCGTCGCCCTGCGGCTGCACGCCGTAGTAGCCGATGGCCGAGCCCGAGAGCAGCAGCCACGGCTTGCGCGGGCGCGTCGCGATCCATGCGACGAGCTGCTGCGTCAGGCCTTCGCGGCTTTGCAGCAGCTGCCGCTGGCGCCGCGCGCTCCAGCGCTGGCCGAGGATGCGCGCGCCCGCGAGGTTGATGACGATGTCGATCGTGTCCGCGGCGGGAATCTGGTCGAGCGACTGCACGCAGCGCACCGCGCCGCCGAAGCCCCAGGCGGCGCCGCGCGCGTCGCGCGTCCACACCGTCACCGCATGGCCGTCGGCCAGCAGGTGGCGCACGAGGATCTGGCCGATGAAGCCGGTGCCGCCCGTCACCAGCACCTGCTGCGGCTTCGTACCGAAGCGCACTGGGGCCTCGACGGCACGTACCTGCGCCTGCTTCTGCTGCTTGAACAGCGCGCGCGCCGCGAAACCGTCGCGCAGGCCGGAGATACCGACACCCACGCCGCACAACGCCAGGAAGGCGCTGAGCCAGCCGTGCGGCTGCCACACCATCGCCGTCGGTTGCGCTGCCCAGCCGACCGCGCTCATCGCCAGCAGCGCGATGAACGCGCCGGCGTTGATGGCCAGCACCGTGTGCGTCACGCGTTCGGTGGGCGGCAGCAGGCGGCTGCCGTCTTCGACCACGAAGTCCCACAGCGTGAGCACGATCTCGACGCCGAACACCGCGAGCAGCACCCAAGCCCACGCGCCGTGCCAGGCCCATGCCGACAGCCCGAGGAACAGCGCGCAGTAGATCGACGAGCGCGTGGCGTGGATCGCCAGCTCGCGCCCCGCCGTGCCGCGGCGTGGCAGGGCTTCTGTGCCTTCGTGGTGGTAGAGCGTGTCGAAGGCGCCCAGCGCGCCTTGCGCCGCCATGAGCTGCAGGGCCAGCAGGTGCGTGTCGATCATGCGGACACCGCCTGCGGCTCCGGCACTTCCTCGAACACGCCGACCTGCGTGAAGGTCGTGCCCATGAGGCAGTGGCGGATCTCGATGCGGATGTTGAAGCGCTCGGGCGTCTCGTTGTGGTGCCAGAGAAAAGTCTTGCCCGGCGTGAACAGGCCCGGCAGCGGAAGGCGCCAGCCGAACACCTCCCAGAAATAGCCGTCGCTCTGGAAATGCAGGCTGCCGCTGGGCTCCACGCTCAGCACCAGCTTCATGCCCAGCCCCATGCCCACGTACTCCAGCACCTCGCCGCGTTCGCTCTCGCGCATGAAGCTGGTGAACTGGATCGGCTTGCGGCCGTGCAGGCGGTAGATGCGCTGCTTGTAGATGGCCGGGTCGTCGGGCCGGGCGTAGACCTGGATCTCGACCGGGAAGTGGCTGTCGCTGTAGGGGATCAGCGCGCCCTGGATCATCGGCTGCGTGAGGTGCCCCAAGAGCTTGCCGAAGCGCGAGCAGCGCAGCTCGCTGAGCGCGCCCAGGTAGTGCAGCGCCTTGCCCGGCAGGGGGTTCTTGTCGAAGCGCCGGCGGATGTCGGGGTGCAGCCCCATCCAGGCGCCGCCCAGGATCTTCTTGAAGAGCTCGCCTTCGGAAGGAGGGGCGGGGGACGGCGTGACACGCGCGACGGAAGAATCGACCATGCGTCGATTCTGCCTCGGCAACCCCGAGCGGCGCCCGTGATTCCGGGCCATGGGACAATCGCCGCTCTCCGCCTTTTTCTCTTCCCATGCCTCCTTGGCACGGGCCCGTCCGGCCCTCAAGCACCATGCGCGCCTTCACGCTTTCCGATTTCGATTTCCATCTGCCGCCCGAACTGGTGGCACAACACCCGGCCACCGAACGCACCGCCTCCCGTCTGCTCGACGGCACAGGCCCCGCCCCGGCCGACCGCATCTTCAAGGAACTGCCCTCGCTGCTGCGCGCGGGCGACCTGCTGGTCTTCAACGACACGCGCGTAGTCAAGGCACGCCTGTTCGGCGAGAAGCCGACCGGCGGCAAGCTCGAGCTGCTGGTCGAGCGCGTGCTGCAGGGCCACGAGGTGGTCGCGCACATGAAGGTCAGCAAGAAGCCGCCCGTGGGCACCACGCTCGAGATGGTGGGCGGCTTTCGCGCCACGCTGCTGGGCCGCTGGCCCGAGGAAGACGGCGCGCTGTTCCGCTTCGGCTTCGAGAGCGATGCCGGCGAAGACCCGTATGCGCTGATGCAGCGCTGCGGCCACGTGCCGCTGCCGCCCTACATCACGCACACCGACTCGGCCGACGACGAGAGCCGCTACCAGACCGTGTTCGCGCGCGTGCCCGGCGCCGTGGCCGCGCCCACGGCCGCATTGCACTTCGACGAAGGCCTGCTGGCCGAACTCGAAGCGCGCGGCGTGCAGCGCGCCAACGTCACGCTGCACGTGGGCGCCGGCACCTTCCAGCCGGTGAAGACCGAGAACATCGCCGAGCACACGATGCACGCCGAGCGCTACGAAGTGCCCGAGGCCACGCAGCGCGCTATCGCCGGATGCAAGGCACGCGGCGGTCGCGTGGTCGCCGTGGGCACGACCACGGTGCGCACGCTCGAGTCGTGGGCCAAGAGCGGCGAGGCCACGGGCGACACGCGCATCTTCATCACGCCGGGCTTCGCCTTCGCGCACGTCGACGTGCTGGTGACCAACTTCCATTTGCCCAAGAGCACGCTGATGATGCTGGTCTCGGCCTTCGCGGGCTACGAGCGCGTGATGGCGCTGTATGCCCACGCCATCGCCAACGGCTACCGCTTCTTCAGCTACGGCGATGCCATGCTGCTCGCACGCACCCAGGACTGAACGACATCATGCTGAACTTCGAACTCCTCAAGACCGACCCCGACAGCCACGCGCGCCGCGCCACGCTCACGCTCAACCACGGCAAGGTCCAGACGCCGATCTTCATGCCCGTGGGCACGTATGGCACCGTCAAGGGCGTGATGCCGCGCAGCCTCGAAGAGATGGGCGCGCAGATCATCCTGGGCAACACCTTCCACCTGTGGATGCGCCCGGGGCTGGACGTGATGGCGAGCTTCGGCGGGCTGCACCAGTTCGAGAAATGGGACAAGCCCATCCTCACCGACTCGGGCGGCTTCCAGGTGTGGTCGCTGGGCGCGATGCGCAAGATCAGCGAAGAGGGCGTGAAGTTCGCGTCGCCCGTCAACGGCGACAAACTGTTCCTCACGCCCGAGGTCTCGATGCAGATCCAGACCATCCTGAACAGCGACATCGTGATGCAGTTCGACGAGTGCACGCCCTACGACACCAAGGGCCACATCACGACCGAGGCCGAGGCGCGCGTCTCGATGGAGCTGAGCCTGCGCTGGGCCAAGCGCTGCCAGGCCGAGTTCACGCGCCTGCAGAACCCGAACGCGCTGTTCGGCATCGTGCAGGGCGGCATGTTCGAGAACCTGCGCGAAGAGTCGCTGGCCGCGCTGGTCGACATGGACTTCCCCGGCTACGCCATCGGCGGCGTGAGCGTGGGCGAGCCCAAGGAAGAGATGCTGCACATCATGGGCCACACGCCGCACCGGCTGCCCGCGAACAAGCCGCGCTACCTGATGGGCGTGGGCACGCCCGAGGACCTGGTGCAGGGCGTGGCCGACGGCGTCGACATGTTCGACTGCGTGATGCCCACGCGCAATGCGCGCAACGGCACGATGTTCACGCGCTTCGGCGACCTGAAGATGCGCAACGCGCGCCACAAGAGCGACCCGCAGCCGGTCGACCCGAGCTGCACCTGCCACGCCTGCGCGGGCACCTCGGGCGTGAGCTGGAACGACGGCGGGCGCGAAGGCTTCAGCCGCGCCTACCTGCACCACCTGGACCGCTGCGGCGAAATGCTCGGCCCGATGCTGTGCACGATCCATAACCTGCACTACTACCTGAACCTGATGACGGAGATTCGCGCGGCGCTCGACGCGGGCACCTTCACGGAGTTCCGCGCGCAGTTCAAGGCCGACCGCGCACGCGGCGTCTAGGACTTCGCGGCGCCCGGGGGCTGGATGGCCAGCGGCGTCGCGTAGGGCTCGATGCGCAGCAGCTCGTTCCTGAAGACCACGACCTGCCTGAGCGGTGCCTGCACCAGCGCCCCGCTCGCGTCCTTGTGCGAGGCGTACTGCCAGAGCGTGAGCTGGCCCTTCTCGGCCAGCATGGCGGCCAGCCGCTGCACGGGCGGCGCCGTGCCGGTGCCCAGTTGGGCCGCCTCGATGCCCACCACGATGTCATCTCGCGGCGAGACCACCTTGAAAAGCAGCACGGGCGCCGGTGCCTGCGCCTGTGCGCGGACGTGCCGCGCCGCGAAGGCGGCCGGAAGCAGCGCGAGACAGAAGACGAAGCGGCGGTTGAAGGAGCTCATGGGTCGAAGCGTATGCCTGCCACGGCGCCCTGCCCACAGGCCGGAAGCCATACGCCGGGTGGAGGCCCGGCCGGCACCAGAGACGCCGTCATCCGGTACGCTTGCCCTGTCTTCACTGCGGTTGTCCTCACCCTCATGACCCACGCCTCCCCACCCACGGCCTATACCGCCCGCTACCCCTCGCTGGCCGGCCGCACCGTGTTCATCTCGGGCGGCGCCAGCGGCATCGGCGAATCGCTGGTGCGGGCCTTTCATGCCCAAGGCGCGAAGGTCGGCTTCTGCGACCTCGACACGGCCGCCGGCGATGCGCTTGCCGCGCAGCTGCAGGGCGCTCACCCCGCGCTGTTCGTGCCCTGCGACGTGACCGACACGGCCGCCCTCGCCGCCGCCATCGACGCGGTGCGCCAGCGCTTCGGGCCGGTGTCGGTGCTGCTGAACAACGCGGCCAACGACCGCCGCCACGAGATGGCCGACGTGACGAGCGACGACTTCGACCGCCTCGTGGCCGTCAACATCAAGCACCAGTTCTTCGCCGCGCAGGCCGTGGCCGACGACATGCGCGCGCTGGGCGGCGGCTCGATCGTCAACTTCGGCTCGATCAGCTGGCTCATGAAGGGCCGCGGCTACCCGGTCTACCAGGCCTGCAAGGCGGGCGTGATCGGCCTCTCGCGCTCGCTGGCGCGCGACCTGGGCAAGCAGAACATCCGGGTCAACACGATCATGCCGGGCTGGGTGATGACCGAGCGGCAGATCAAGCTGTGGGTGAAGCCCGAATCGGGCGCGGAGATCGATGCGGCGCAATGCCTGCCGGGCCGCGTGATGGCGGAAGACATCGCCGCGATGGCGCTGTTCCTCGCGGCCGACGATTCGCGCATGTGCACCGCGCAGGACTACGTGGTGGACGCAGGCTGGACCTGAAGCACTTCAACTAACGGTCGCCCCAAAGAAAAAGCCCGGCATGCCGGGCTTTTTGCTGCGTGGGTGGCGGGACGATCAGTCGCGCAGTTCGGCCGGCAGCGTGCCGCCATTGGCGGCGATGCGGCTCATCACCTGCTTGTGCAGGCCGATGTTCCATTCGGCCGAACCCGGTTCGCCGTTGCTGTAGAGGATTTCGCTGGCCAGTTCCTTGCGCGCGGCGAGGCTGCTGTCCAGGCCCAGCAACTTGAGCAGGTCGACGATCGAGGTGCGCCAGTTCAGGCCGGCGGCACCCGGCATCGCGTCCAGGACGGCGGGCACGTCGCCCAGCGGGATCGCAGGCGGCGGTGCGACAGCGGCCGGTGCGCCGGGTGCAGCCGCCGGCGGTGCGGCGACGACTTCAGCGGCGTTGGCCGACGGAAAAATCTTGGAAAAAATCTTGCCGAAAATGCTCATGGGTGTGCTCCGTCAATGTGAATGGGAAAACCCGCGGCACGGCGTTGCGTGACGCAGCCCGGGGTTGTAGCACGACCGTGCGGCGCTTTCGCTACGTGGCCGGCTGAACCGGCGCGCCCGGCGTGACCGATTGCGCAGTGCCGGTCACAGGTGTATGCGGCGCCTGCGCAGCGGCCGAGGTACCGCAGGCATGGCAGAACTTGGAGAACGCGCTCTTGCGCGTGCTGCAGTGGCCGCAGTGGTCGAACAGGCCGATGCCGCAGTGCGGGCAGAAGTCGATCTCGTTGTTCTTCAGGTCGACCGGCCGCTCGCAGCCGGGGCACACGCTCTTGGCCAGGCGGGCCAGCGCGACGTCGTAGCTCAGCTCTTCGCGGCGCACCTGGTCGGGCTGCTGCTCGGCGAGCTTCTGGCGCGCCAGGTAGCGGTTGAGCGCCACGATGGCATAGCGCCCCACCAGCACCGTGAGCACGATGCCCACCACGTAGCGCACGTAGCCGCCGTAGCTCGGCAGGTAGGGCACCAGCTCGACGAAGAAGGCAAACAGGGCGAAGAAGATGAAGCCCCACACGAAGGGCCAGTAGGTGCTCTTGCGCTTCTTCACGAACAGCCAGCCGGCCACCAGCAGCAGCGGCAGGGTCAGCGCGAGCCGGTAGCCGAACACGCGCAGTTCGACGCGGCGGTACTCGGCGTCCAGGCGCTGCTGTGCGTCGTGCTCCAGCACGCCCAATGCCGCGCGCGCACGCTGCTCGGCCTGGCGCGCGTCGAGCGCGATCTGGCGCTGCGCGTCGGCCTTGCGCTGCGCTGCGTCTTCCTTCTGCTTGAAGGCATCGAGCGCCTTGGTGCGCGCGATGAGCTCGGTGTCCTGGTCGGGCTGCGCGGTGGCGCGGCGCGTGGCGATCCAGTTGCCGAAGGTCTCGCGCGCGTTGGCGCTGGCCTGCTGCGCCGTGTTGAGCTGCAGCTGTGCCTGGTCGAGGTCGCGCGCGGCCTGCAGCTCGGCGGCCTCCGAGGCCTTGATGGTGGCGCGCAGCGGCTCGGCTGTCGGCTTGTCGATGAAGTCGTCGAGCACGCGCACGCGCTCGACCTGCGGCAGGTCGCCCACGATCGTGCTGCCCAGCCCGATCAGGAAGCTCGCGAACACGAACGCCACCAGCCACAGGCCGCGGCGGAACCACTTCTCGGACAGGCGCAGGGATTTGCTCATGGTCTTTCCTTCGTTCTTTCTTTTCTTCGTTGCTTCTCTTCGCTCAGAGCTTGAGTGTGACTGGCGCCGCGCCCAGGCCCGCACGCGGCAGCCAGGCAAACACCGAGTCGACGGTCACGGTCTCGATGCGGTCCGAAAACCGCTTCTCGTTCGGATGATCGTCGAAAGCGATGTTGGCCGAGCCCACGCGCCCGCCCAGGCGGGTCAGCGGGCCGAGGTTCAGCGTGGTCGGCTCGTAGCCCTTGAACTGCAGCCAGGCCTGCGCCTGCGCGCGGGTGCCGATGGTGGCGGGTTCCATCGCGGCGGCCAGGGTCTCGATGGCCCACTGGTTCGACTGCTGGTACTTCTGGCCCCAGGCGTAGCTCACGATGCTGTAGGGCGCCACGTTCAGGCGCACGAGGCGCGCATCGGGCTCGCGCAGCGCGGCTATCAGCTGCGCCTGCACCGCCGGCGTGGGCACGGACCAGGCGGCCTCGTAGCGCCACAGGTCGTCGAGGAAGAACTCGCCCAGCCCCTGCCGGTAGACCGCGGCCACCGCCGTGCCGCAGTGGTTGAGCTTGTGCACCACGCGCCACGGGCCTTCGTCGGTCTTGTAGGCGATGCCCAGGTGCGAATAGCGCAGGCCGTACTTGCCCAGGTCCTGCCCGGCGCGCGCCAGGATGACGACGCGCGCGCCGCTCGCGTCGAGCTGCTGCGAGGTGCGCTCGGCCAGCTGCATGCCCTTGACGATCAGCGCCGGCGTCGGCCTGACCTGTTCGCACGAGCGGCCGGCGTTCGCCTGCAAGGGCAGCACCGCTGCGACGGCGAACGCCAGCAGCAACGCGGGGCGCAGGGCGGGTTTCACGACAGTCTTTCGTTGTGGAGCAGTGCGCGGCCGACCGCGTTGGGCACGAAGGCCAGCACCTCGCCCGCGGCCGAGAGCACGACACCCGTGCCGATCACGCTCACGACCACGGCCGTGCCGGCGGCCGCCGACACGCCACGGGTGGCGCGCCCCATCACCTTGACGCTGGCGCGGGCGCCGTCCGAGGCGCGTTCGAGCAGGTAGACGGTGCCGTCGACCGAAGCCTCGACCGCGATCACGGTGAGCACCGAGCCGCCCACCGACAGCGCCGCGGGCACGGCGACCACCGCGGTAGCCGACGCCCCGACGACCGAAGCGGCACCGACCACCGAGGCCACGGGCAGCAGCGACAGCGCGGCCGAGGCCTCGCTCTGGGCCCGTGCGGGCAGCGGCGTCGCGACACTCGCGAACGCGGCGCAGGCGGCGAAGGCCAGGGCGGCCATCGACCGCGCCAGGGCGGTCCTGCGCGAAGCCTGCAGGCCGCGCTGGAGGATCGAAACGGTGGGGGATGAGAGGGGTTGCATGAAGGCCTCGCGGCGCAGTGAAGGTGAGCGAATGATGGTTCGCCTTCACGCCGCGGGGCTCGAATACTTCAACCAGTTTCGATCCTGGCGTCTCGCAGTATCCCGAAGAGATACTTTGGGGCGCACGCCTCAGGAGGCCAGCAGGCCGGCCACGCGCTGGCGCAGCGTCTCGGGCTGCACCTCCTGCGGCGCCACGGGGTGGCCGACGCGCAGGCCCACGCGACTGAAGAAGCCGCGACGGAAAGGCTTGGCCATGGCGACCTGCTGGCCGCCGCGCAGCTCGATGCGGCTGAAGTACGAGCCCCAGAGGTTGGTCAGCGCCATCGGGACCACGGGCGGCTCGATGCCTTCGGCGCGCGCGCCCTCGAGGATCTTCATCACGCCGCCCTTGAAGGGCTGCAGCTCGCCGTCGCGCGTGATCGCGCCTTCGGGGAAGATACCCAGCAGGTCGCCTTCGCGCAGCACGCCGATGGCCTTGGCAAAGGCCGCCTCGTACGCGGCCGGGTCCTCCTTCTGCGGCGCGATCGGAATGGCCTTGGCCAGCTTGAACAACCAGCCGAGCACCGGCACCTTGAAGATGCGGTGGTCCATGATGAAGCGGATCGGGCGCGGGCTCGCGGCCATCAGCAGCACCGCGTCGATGAAGCTCACGTGGTTGCACACCAGCACGGCGGCGCCCTCGGTGGGAATGTGCTGATCGTCCTTGATGTTGAAGCGGTACACGAAGCGCGACAGCACCCAGGCCACGAAGCGCAGCAGGTACTCCGGCACCAGCATGAAGATGTAGAACGCGACCACCGCGTTGGCGATGCCGGTGAACAAAAAGATCTGCGGAATGGTGAAGCCCGCGCCCAGCAGCGCGCCCGCCAGCACCGAGCTGCCGATCATGAAGAGCGCGTTGAGGATGTTGTTCGCCGCGATGATCCGCGCGCGGTGCGTGGGCTGGCTGCGCAGCTGGATCAGCGCGTACATCGGCACGCTGTACAGGCCCGCGAACAGCGACAGCAGCCCCAGGTCGGCCATCACGCGCCAGTGCGCCGGCTGCTGCATGAAGGCGCCCAGGCCCATGCCCGTCACCGGGGGCAGCGCGCGCGAGGCAAAGTACAGATCGATGGCGAACACGCTCATGCCGATGGCACCCAGCGGCACGAGGCCGATCTCGACCTGCCGGCGGCTCAGCGTCTCGCACAGCAGCGAGCCCACGCCGATGCCCACCGAGAACACCACCAAGAGCAGCGACGCCACCTGCTCGTCGCCGTGCAGCACTTCCTTGGCGAAGCTGGGGAACTGGCTCAGGAACACCGCGCCGAAGAACCACATCCACGAGATGCCCAGCAGCGAGCGGAACACCACGATGTTCTCGCGCGCCAGCATCAGGTTGCGCCAGGTTTCGCTGAAAGGGTTCCAGTTGATGACCAGACTCGGGTCGGTGGCCGGCGCGGGCGGAATGGCCTGCGCCACGCCGCGCCCCACCAGCGCCAGCAGCAGGCAGGCCACGGCCACCGTGGTGTGGCCGATCTGCGGCATCGCCACCAGCAGCCCGCCCGCCACCTGGCCCAGCAGGATGGCGACGAAGGTGCCCATCTCGACCATGCCGTTGCCGCCCGTGAGCTCGCGCGAATCGAGCACCTGCGGCAGGTAGGCGAATTTGACCGGCCCGAACAGCGTGGAGTGCAGCCCCATGAGGAACACGCAGCCCAGCAGCACCACCGCGTCGGCGCGCACGAACCCCCAGGCGGCGATCACCATGATCGCGATCTCGAGGTTCTTGACGAAGCGGATCATCTTCGTCTTGTCGAACTTGTCGGTCAGCTGCCCGGCCGTGGCCGAGAACAGCAGGAAGGGCAGGATGAACAGCGCACCGATCACCAGCCCCGCCATCGCCGGCGGCATCCAGCTCAGTTGCAGCTGGTAGGTCACCATGACGGTGAAGGCGAACTTGAAGAGGTTGTCGTTCGCGGCCCCCGCGAACTGGGTCCAGAAGAAGGGCGCGAAGCGCCGCTGGCCGAGCAGGGCGAACTGGTTCGCGTGGGCGTTGGGCTCATGCACCACGGGCGCAGTCGCGGCGGCGGCGGGGGTTGTCATGCGATGCAATCTCCTCTTTGTCTTCTACCGCTGCGCCACGGGCGTTCCAGTGGCCAAGCCGCGTCATGCCGCGATGGCGGCTGGGTCGGGATTGTGCCGCAGCAGGGTGGCGCGCCAGCCCTTTTCGAGGCGGTACAGCGCCATCAGCACAGGCAGGCCGGCCAGCGACGCCACCAGGTGCTTGAGGGTGTGGCCCGACACGAGGTGGCCGGTGGCTTCGTAGATGGCGTGATCGCCCAGTTCGAAGGCCTTGGCCACCACATAGAACGCGATCACCCAGCCCAGCTTGAGCCCGACGGCGCCGCGCATCGGCGTGGCCAGCGCCAGCGTGAGCACCACCGCCATGCCACCGAACTGCACCAGCGCCCACGGCAGCACGTTGCCGGTTTCCTGGCAGACCTCGGCCGCCAGCAGGCCGGCCGTGAGCACGAACCAGGCGGCGGGCCAGCCGGCGCGCTGGCTGACGCGCTCGCAGACGGCGATGCCGATCAGGCCCGCGAAGGCCACGGCCATGCCGGCGCGGTCGGCGGCGAGGCGGGGCGCGTCGGGCATCAGGTGATAGAAGGCCGAGCCGGCGGCGGTGGCGATCAGGCCGGCGAAGAACAGCCAGGCGCAGTCCAGCGTGTTGTCCGGCGGGTCGTTGGCGGGCGGCGCCAAAGGGAACCCGGCCAGCGCCTCCTGGTGCGAGCGGTCGATGCGGTTGAGCCGGTACAGCCCCAGGCAGCCGATCGCCAGGAACGGCAGGTTGCTCAGTACGTCCATCGCGTTGGGCAGGTGGAACAGCGGCCGGTTGTCGGCGAACACGGAGGCGATCGCCACGTCGGCGGCCGGCAGCGCCGGGCCGAAGAAGGCGATCAGCAAGAGCAGCGCGAAGGTGAACAACAGTCCGCGTTCGCGGCGTGTCAGGGTGGGCAGAAGCATGGCGTTCCTCGGTGGGGTGGTGGCTGGCGGGTGGAATCTAGTTGCCAGCCCTCCCCCAGGCATCGAGAATCGATACGAGGCACTATTTCACTCCCTTCGGTATCCTTTTTCTATACCTTCAACCCGTACCCTCCCTTCATGAGCACCACCGTCGACCTGGTCCAGGCCCTCAAGAACGAACTCAAAAGCGCCCGCATGACGTATGCCGACCTGGCCCGGTCGCTGGACATGGCGGAGTCCAGCGTCAAGCGCATGCTGGCCAAGAGCGACATGCCGCTGTCGCGCGTCGATGCGATCTGCCGCGCCCTGAAGATCGATTTCGCCGAGCTGGCGCGGCGCGTGGCCGACGCCCAGCCGCTGCTGAAGGAGCTGACCCACGAGCAGGAAAAGGCCGTGGTCAAGGACAAGAAGCTGCTGCTGGTGGCGATCAGCGTGCTGAGCCAGTGGACGCTGGAGCAGATCGTGTCGTCGTACCGGATCACCGAGGCCGAGTGCATCGGCTGCCTGGCGCAGCTGGACCGCATCGGCATCATCGAGCTGCGCCCGCTCAACCGGTACCGCCTGAAGCTCGCGAAGACCTTCCGCTGGCGCCCGCACGGCCCGGTGATGGAGTTCTTCCGCGAGAACGTGGTGCTCGACTACTACAAGGGCGGCTTCGACGGCCCGGCCGAGGGCCTGCTGCTCGTGCACGGCTCGATCAGCCGGTCGCTCGCGCCCGCCTTCATGGAGCGGCTGCAGCGCGTGGCGCAAGACTTTGCGCAGCAGCACCAGACCGACCAGAAGCTGTCGGCCAAGGACCGCGAGGGCTACACCCTGCTCCTTGGCATGCGCAACTGGGAATTCGAGCTCTTCACCCGCCTGCGGCGGAACTGAAGGCCCGTCAGGGCTTCGCTGCTTCCAATGCGTCGCGCGTGGTGCGCGCCGCGTTCTTCGCCGCGTCGGCGAAGTCTTCGCCCGACGAGGCGTAGATGATCGCCCGCGACGAGTTCACGATGATCGGCGCGTCGGCGCGCCAGCCGGCGCGCACGGTGGCGACCGCGTCGCCGCCCTGGGCACCGACGCCCGGGATCAGCAGCGGCACCGTCGGCGCGAGTTCGCGCACGCGCTCGATCTCGGCCGGGTAGGTCGCGCCCACCACGAGGCCGAGCTGGCCGTTGAGGTTCCACGGGCCCTGCGCCAGGCGGGCGACGTGCTCGTACAGGAAGGGCTGGCCCTCGACGCTGGCCAGGCGCTGGCCCTGCAGGTCGGAACCGCCGGGGTTGCTGGTGCGGCACAGCAGGAAGGCGCCCTTGCCTTCGTACTGGAGATACGGCGCGACCGAGTCGAAGCCCATGAAGGGCGACAGGGTCACGGCGTCGGCGCCGTAGCGCTCGAAGGCTTCGAGCGCGTACTGCTCGGCGGTGGAGCCGATGTCGCCGCGCTTGGCGTCCAGGATGGTGGGCACGTGGGGCGCGTTGCGGCGCATGTGCTCCATCAGGCGTTCGAGCTGGTCTTCGGCGCGGTGGGCCGCGAAGTAGGCGATCTGGGGCTTGAAGGCGATGACCAGGTCGGCCGTCGCGTCGACGATGCGCGCGCAGAAGTCATAGATGCGGCTGGCGTCGCCCTTGTACGCCCCCGGGAATTTGGCTGGCTCCGGGTCGAGGCCCACGCAGAGCAACGAACCGTTGGTTTGCTGTGCAGCGGCCAGCTTGTCGAGGAAAGTCATGGGGCCCGATTTTACGGACCCCGCCCGCCGCTCTCAGGCCGTAGGGGTGGCCTGCTCTGCCGCCAGGCACAGGTCGGCCCAGGCGCGGGCCTTGTCGGCCGGGTTGCGCAGCAGGTAGGCGGGGTGGTAGGTGGCCACCACCGGCACGCCGTTGGCCGACGCCAGCGGCACGGCGCGACCGCGCAGCTTGCCCAGCGGATCGCGGCTTTGCATCAGGCTCTGCGCGGCCAGCGGGCCCATCGCCAGCACGACGCACGGCGCCAGCGCCGTCGCGTGGGCGTCGAAGGCGGCGTCGATCGGCTGCGGGCTGCCGGGCTGGCCGGCGGCCACGCCGCGGTGCGTGCGCATCAGGTGCACGGGCGTGCGGCCGTCGTGCAGCTTCAGCGCGCGCAGCATGTTGTCGAGCAGGCGGCCGGCGTCGCCCGCGAAGGGCTCGCCGTGGCGGCCGTCGGCCTCGGGCGGCATGTCGGCCACGACCAGCCAGCCGCCCTGCACCGGCGCCGCGGCATCGGCCTTGTCGGCGTACAGGCGGCAGGGCGCTTCGACCAGCACGGCGGCGCCTTGCGCGACGGGCGCCGGCGCGACAGGACGCGGCGCCGGGGCGGCCACGGGGCGGGCGACGGGTGCGGGTGCCGGGCGCGGCGGGGGCGGCGCGTCGTACGACTGGTCGCGATCGTCGAGCTCCAGCGGCGGGCCTTCGGGCATGTCGGGCATGCCGGAATCAGCGGCCACGGGGACCTGCGGTTCGGCTTCGACTTCGATCTCGGGTTCCGGTGGCACGGGCCACCAGACCTTCACGCCCATCTCGTCGAGCATGGCGCGCTGTCGCGCGTCCAGGCGCAGGGTGTGGACCGCGGTGTCCGTCATCGCAAAGCTCCCCAGGCGGAGCCTGTTTCGTTGAGGCGCATGCTCATGACGACCGCGTCTTCACGCTTGCCGTCGAACGCCGGGTAGTAGCCCTTGCGCACGCCGACGCTGCGAAAGCCTTGCCGCAGGTAGATGTCGAGCGCGCGCCGGTTGCTTTCGCGCACCTCGAGCCACAGCCACAGCGCGCCCTCGCCGCGCGACCAGCCGGCCAGCGCTTCGAGCATGAGCGGCGCCCAGCCCTGGCGCTGGAAGGCCGGCGCCACGGTGATGTTGAGCAGGTGCACCTCGTCCACGCCCTTCATGGCGACGAAGTAGCCGATCAGCGTTTCGCCCAGGCTCGTGCAGGGCGACTCGACACCCGGCGCCACGCCGGGCGCCAGCAGGCACTGGCAGTGGTAGCCCACGGCCATGGAATCGGTGAAGTTGGCGCGCGTCCAGGGGTGCGTGTAGGCCGTCTGCTCGACCGCGCACACGGCATCGATCCGCTCGACGGTGAGCGGTTCAAGACGGGCTTCGACGGACTGGAGGACGGCGCTCATGCGGGGTTCGGCGGAACGGCGGCCGCCGCCTTGATGGCGGCGCGTTCCTCGGTGGTTTGCGCCACTTTATCGCGAACATACAGCGGCCAGGCCTGCGCGGCGGGCACGGTGCGGCCGGCCGCGAGCAGCGCGGGCGCCAGCCGCAGCATGGCGGCGGCCGTGGGCAGCACCTCGTGGCGGGCCGTGGCGCTTGCCAGGCGCGGGCCGTAGGCGGTGAAGGCATTGCCGGCGAGCGCCCAGCCGGCCGGCACCTCGAGCGCCTCGGGGGCGAGCAGCAGCGGCTCGGGGTCGCCGCCGAACGGGCCGGCGGTGTCGAAGTCGTAGTGCGCGGCGTAGAGCTGGTCCATGCGCGCGTCGAGCACGGCCACCACGCGCTGCGCGCCGAAAGCATGGCGCGCCTCGTCGGCCACGGCCAGCAGGGTGTCGACCGGCAGCAGCGGCACCTTGGCGCCGAAGGCCAGCCCCTGCGCCACCGAGCAGGCGGTGCGCAGGCCGGTGAAGGAGCCCGGGCCGCGCCCGAAGACGATGGCGTCGAGCTCGGCCAACGCGAGCCCCGCGTCGGCGAGCAGCTCGCGGATCAGCGGCAGCAGCGTGCTCGACGCCTGCGCGCCGCCCACGCCGCTGTGCGCCAGCACGCGGTCGCCGTGGCGCACCGCGACCGACAGGTGCTCGGTGCTCGTGTCGAAGGCCAGGAGCTTGTCAGACATTCGGACGCCCCATTCCCGCCGGGCACGGCGTCGGGCAGACCGGCGCCACGCGCACGGCCGCCGCGCGCACGCCGAACAGGATGCCGGCCGTCACCAGCGCGAGCCCGGCGACCAGGCTCCAGTGCATCGGTTCGCCCAGCCACAGCACCGCGCCGAAGGCCGACAGGCCCGGCACCAGCGCCGTGATCATGGTGGTGCGCACGGGGCCGAAGTGCTGGATCATCTTCGTGAAGGTGATGCCCGAGATCACCACCGAGCCGACGCCCTGGAAGGCCATCTGGAACGCGACCTCGCCCCACGGCGCGCTGCCGATGTGGCTCACGACCGCGCCTGAAGCCACCAGCAGCGTGTAGACCGGCACATAGGTCATGAGCGCGAACACGGTGATGGCGATGGTCGCGCGCACGGCGTCCAGGCCGTGGCGGCGCGCCACCACGCTGTAGCAGGCCCAGCAGAAGGCGGCGCCCATGAACATCAGGTCGCCCTTCCAGACCTCGCCGCCCTCGAAGGCGTGCAGCAGGCTGCGCCCGCCGACCACGAGGTCGCCCGCAACGATCATCGCCAGGCCGATGGCGCGCGTGGGCGTGATGCGGTCGCGCAGCACCAGCGCGGCCAGCAGCGTGGTCCACAGCGGCAGGCTGCCGGGCATCAGCACGGCGGCATGGCCGGCCGGCGCGAAGAAGAAGCCGCTGTAGGCGATGAGCGCGTAGGCCACGCCGCCGAAGATGCCGGCGGTGGCGGTGATCCGCAGCGACAGCGGCGACAAGCCGAAGAACGAGGACACCGCGCCGCGGTGCTTGGTCGCCAGCCACGCGCCCCAGGGCACCAGCACCAGGCTGGCGCCGCAGACGCGCGCAAAGGCCAGGTCGAAGGGCGTGAGCGAGCGCGCGGCCGAGGCGCGCGCGATGAGGATGAAGGCGGTCCAGACCACGACGGTGACCACGGCCGCGCCGATGCCGAGCATGCGGGGAGACAGGAGGGGCGGGGAGGTCTGCGGGGGCGCGGCGGGCATCCCGCCATTATCGAGGGCGGGCCCCGGCCGCGCAGGGGCGGGGCGAATCAGCCGGCCTCGTCGGCGCGCAGGATCGCCAGCCCGACCGCGCGCAGCGGCGCCAGCGCCTGCTCGGGGGCCTGCGGCGCCACCAGCAGCTGCGTCGCGTCCGCCAACGGGCTGACCACCCAGGCCGACGCGGCCCCCAGCTTTTCGGACGAGGCCAGCACGACAGTCTCGGCAGCCGCGGCCATCAGCGCGCGCTTGATCTCGGCCTCTTCCGCGTCGCCCGTGGTCAGGCCCGCCTCGGCATGCACGCCGGTGGCGCCCATGAAATACGTGTCGGCATGGATGCGCGAAATGGCCGCCATGGCCGCCGCGCCGACCGCCACCATCGAATGCCGGAAGAGGCGCCCGCCGATCAGCACCACCTCGATGCCGGTGTGCGCCGCCAGCTCGACCGCCACCGACGGGCTGTGCGTGACCACCGTGGCCTGCAGCGCGAGCGGCAGGTGGCGCGCCAGCTGCACGGCCGTGGTGCCGCCGTCGATGAACACCACCTGCCCCGGCTTCACGAGGCGCGCGGCGGCGCGGCCGATGGCCACTTTTTCGTCGGGCGCGAGCTGCTGGCGCCCGCTGAAGTCGGCCTCGGCCGCGGCCACCGGCAGCGCGCCGCCGTGCACGCGCTGCAGCAGCCCTTCGGCCGCGAGTTCGCGCAGGTCGCGGCGGATGGTGTCCTCGGACAGGGCCAGCTCTTCGCTGAGCGCCTTGGCGACGACCTGGCCGTCGCGCCGCAGGACCGAGAGGATGTGTTGTTTGCGTGGGCCGGTGAGCATGGGCCGATGGTAACGGGTTTGCACGTTATTGCACGAATCTTCTTGATATTGCACGAATCCGGTTCTATGCTCACCGCCATGACCCTCCATGACCGCGTCCGGGTGCACGAAGTCACCCTCCTGTCCGACAACTGGTACACGCTGCGCACCACCGCCTTCGACTGGCGGCGCGCCGACGGCGAGTGGCAGCGCATGCACCGCGAGACCTACGACCGCGGCAACGGCGCCACGCTGCTGCCCTATCACCTGGGCCAGCGCACGGTGCTGCTCACGCGGCAGTTCCGCTACCCGGCCTTCGTCAACGGCCACGACGACCTGCTGATCGAGGCGGCCGCGGGCCTGCTGGACAACGCCGCGCCCGAGGCGCGCATCCGCGCCGAGGTGGAAGAAGAGCTGGGCTACCGGCTCGGCACCGTGCAGAAGGTGTTCGAGAGCTTCATGAGCCCGGGCTCGGTGACCGAGAAGCTGCACTTCTTCGTCGCGCCCTACGAGGCCTCGATGCGCGTCGGCGCGGGCGGCGGGCTGGCGGAAGAGGGCGAGGACATCGAGGTGCTCGAGCTGGGCATCGACGAGGCGCTGGCCATGGTGGCCGACGGCCGCATCGCCGACGCCAAGACGATCATGCTGCTGTACCACGCGAAGCTGCACGTTTTCGCGCCGGGATAATCGGCGGATGCCTTTTGCCCCCCGCCGTGCGCAGACCTTCGCGCTGACCCTCGCCCTGCTGGCCCCGGCCGGCGCCCTCGCCCAGCAAGCGCTTCCGCCTCAAGTCGATGCCGCCCTCGCGCGCGCCAAGGTCTCGCGCGAGGCCGTGACCCTGCTGGTGGCCGATGCCGACGCGGGCCGCGCGCCGCGCCTGGCCTGGCGCTCGCAGGTGCCGGTGAACCCGGCCTCGATCATGAAGCTGGTGACCACCTACGCGGCGCTCGACCTGCTCGGCCCGGCCTACAGCTGGAACACGCCGGTCTACGTCGAGGGCTCGGTGGCCAACGGCGTGCTCAACGGCAACCTCTACATCAAGGGCCAGGGCGATCCCAAGCTGGTGCTGGAGCGGGTGTGGCTGCTGCTGCGCCATGTGCAGGGCCTGGGCATCACCACCGTGAGCGGCGACATCGTGATCGACCGCAGCGCCTTCGAGACCACGGTCGAGAACGACCCGGCCGCCTTCGACGGCGAGCCGCTGCGCCCCTACAACGCCTCGCCCGATGCGCTGCTGGTGAACTTCAAGTCGGTGAACATGACCTTCGCGCCCGACCGCGCGGGCCAGTACGCGCGCGTGAGCTACGAGCCCCCGCTGGCCAGCGTGGCGATGCCGCCCACGGTGCCGCTGGCGCCCGGCGAATGCGGCGACTGGCGCGGCGCGCTCAAGCCCGACTTCAGCGACGTGAACCGCATCCGCTTCAACGGCGGCTTTCCCACCGGCTGCGGCGAGAAGAGCTGGGCCGTGGCCTACGCCGACCCGCGCACCTACAGCCTGCGCGCCATCGGCGGCATGTGGGCCGAGATGGGCGGGCGCGTGGGCGGCCAGATGCGCGAGGGCCGCGTGCCCGCGGGCCTGAAGCCGGCCTTCGACTTCGAGTCGCCGCCGCTGGCCGAGGTGGTGCGCGACATCAACAAGTACAGCAACAACGTGATGGCGCAGCAGGTGTTCCTCACGCTGGGCCTCACGCAGAAGCAGCGCGGCACCTTCGAGGCTTCGCGCAGCGCGCTGGGCCAGTGGTGGCGCGAGCGCATCGGCACCGGCGAGGCGTCGCCGGTGTTCGAGAACGGCTCGGGCCTGTCGCGCGACGAGCGCATCAGCGCCGCCGCGCTCGGCAAGATGCTGCAGGTGGCGTGGCGCTCGCCCGTGATGCCCGAACTGGTGGCCTCGCTGCCCGCGATGGGCGTGGACGGCACGCTGAAGCGACGCACGCTGCGCTCGGGTGGCGCGGCGCACCTGAAGACCGGCACGCTGCGCGACGCCTCGGGCGTGGCCGGCTACGTGCACGGCGCGAGCGGCCGGCGCTACGTGCTGGTGGCCATCGCCAACGGCGAGAACGCCGGCGCCGCGCGCGCCGCCTTCGATGCGCTGATCGACTGGACCGCGCAGGACCAGTGACCCGGACGGGGCCCGAGCCGCCCCGCTACTGAATAGGTTCTGCTCGCAAACGCTGCTTGCGCGCGGCCATGGCGCTGCCCAGAATCGGACGCTCGTTCGTTTTCGATACAACTCCAGGAGACGCGTCTTGACCTTGCAGCACCCACGGCATTCACAGCCCTCGTCCTTCCCGGCCCGCCGGGTCACCACCGCGGCGACGCTCGCTGGCGCCACGTTGCTGCTCGCCGCCTGCGGCGGGGGCGGCGGTGGGGGCGGCATCGGCATCGGCTTTCCGCCACCGGGCGGCGGCAGCGACACCGGGCGCGGCTCGGTCGTCACCAGCCCGCCCGAGCAGGGCACCAAGCTCACGGCCGACCAGTTCAGGGCCAGCCTGCAGGCCTCCGACCAGGGCAAGGCGCTGCTGCAGGTCACCGGCGCGCCCAAGTGCGGCGTCGACATGCGTTACCTCGAGTACCGCACCGTCGGCGGCAAGAACGAAGCCACCAACGCCACCGCCGCGATCATGGTGCCCTCGGGTTCCGACGTGGCCTGCAGCGGCGCGCGCCCCGTGGTGCTGTACGCGCACGGCACCACGCCGGCGCGCAACTACAACCTCGCCAAGTGGACCGACACCACCCAGCCGGCCGCCGGCGAAGGGCTGATGGTGGCCGCCATGTTCGCGGCGCAGGGCTACATCGTGGTGGCGCCCAACTACGCGGGCTACGACAAGTCGACACTGCCCTACCACCCGTACCTCAACGGCGAGCAGCAGGGCAAGGACATGGTCGATGCGCTCACCGCGGCGCGCAAGACCTTCTCGGACATCGGAGCGAACGACGCCGGCTCGCTGTTCATCACCGGCTATTCGCAGGGCGGCTACGTGGCGATGGCCGCGCACCGCGAGATGCAGGCCACCGGCAAGACCGTGACGGCCTCGGCCCCGCTGGCCGCGCCCTCGGCCATCAGCCTCTTGACCGACTACACCTACCTGGGCTGGCCGGCGCTGGGCGCCACGCTGTTCGTGCCGCTGCTGTCGACGAGCTGGCAGCAGCAGTTCGGCAACGTCTACAACAGCACCAGCGACGTCTACGAAGCGCAGTACGCCACCGGCATCGACACCCTGCTGCCCACCCTCACGCCGGGCACGCTGTTCTCCAGCGGCAAGCTGCCGCAGCTGGCGCTGTTCCCGGCCGACGGCAAGCCGGGCCCGGTGAGCCCCGAGCTGGCGATCTTCTACGGCGCCAACAACCTCATCAAGCAGAGCTTCCTCACGCAGGCGGCCACCGACATCCAGTCGGCCCCCTGCCCCGGCAACGCGCTGCCGGCCACGGCCGCGTCGCTCGGTTCGGCCACGCCACTGGACTGCAAGCCCGCCACGGGCTTCCGCAAGGCGGCCATCGCCAACGACCTGCGCAACTGGGTGCCGACCAAGCCGATGCTGCTGTGCAGCGGCGCGAACGACCCGACCGTGAACTTCCTGAGCACCCGCGCCACGGCCGGCTACTTCCGCGCCAAGGGCATGCCGGCCGCCGCGCTCGCGGTGGTCGACCTGGAAGACCGCGGCACCACCGACAGCTATTCGGCCGCACGCGCCGGCTTCGCGCAGGCCAAGGACCTGCTGGCACAGAGCACGCCGGGCAGCGCCACCGACAAGGCGCGCGCCGTGACCGCGGCCTACCACGGCACGCTGGCGCCGCCGTTCTGCCTGGCGGCAGCGCGCGGGTTCTTCCAGGGAGTGCTGGCGGCCGGGGGCTGAGCCCCGCGGCCTAAAAGGCGTTGATCAGGCCGCTGCAGCGCGCTGCAAGCGGTCTTTCACGCCTTCCCACTCGGGCGTGTCGGGCGGCGTCTCGACCCAGATCAGCTTCACGCCCTGCGCGTCGAACTCGCGCAGCACCGCGAACAGCTGCTGCGCGGTGGCTGCGGCATCGTCGGGCATGCGCCGCAGCAGCACGCGCTGCGAGCGGCTGCGCACGCTGCTGCGCGTCCACACGGCGATGTGCGCGGCGTTGGCGCCGAGCACGTCGAGGCCCGTCTGGATCGCCTTGGGGTCCATGAGCCGCACCTTGGCGTCGGGCGCGTAGTGCGCCTCCAGCGTGCCCGAGGCGCGCGGGTCGGGCGTGTCGAGCACCTCGCGGTCGCGCAGCGGCTCGCCGACGGCGGCCTCGATCTGGTCGCGCGTGATGAGGCCCGGGCGCAGCAGCACGGGCGCGCCGCGGCTGCAGTCGACGATGGTCGATTCGATGCCCACTTCGCAGGCGCCGCCGTCGACGACGAGCAGCGCGTCGCCGAACTCGTCGTGCACGTGCTGCGCCGTGGTCGGACTGACGCGGCCGAAGCGGTTGGCGCTGGGCCCCGCCAGGCCGGGCACGCCCTGCTCGGCGCAGGCTTCGAGCAACGCCTGCGCCACCGGGTGCGCGGGGCAGCGCAGGCCGATGGTGTCCTGCCCGCCGGCCGCCGCCGTGCCCACGCCGGGCTGGCGCGTGACGATCAGCGTGAGCGGGCCGGGCCAGAAGGCCTGCACGAGCTTCTGCGCGAAAGGCGGCAGCGGCTGGGCGAAGCGCGACAGCGCCTGCGCGCCCTTGGCGCCCGCCGCCACGTGGACGATCAGCGGATGGTCGGCCGGCCGGCCCTTGGCCGCGAAGATGCCGGCAACGGCGGTGTCGCTGCTGGCATCGGCGCCCAGGCCATAGACGGTCTCGGTCGGGAAGGCGACCAGCCCGCCCGCGCGCAGCACGCGCGCGGCCTCGGCGATGGCGTCGGGAGCGCGGCCGTCGAGGATCATGCGAGCGCCGGCAGGCCCAGCAGCAGCGCGGCCTGCGAGGCATTGGCGCGCACGCTCTCGAGCGTGGCGCCGGTGAGGGTCAGGTGGCCCATCTTGCGGCCGCGGCGCGGTGCCAGCTTGCCGTACAGGTGCAGGTGGGTGCCGGGCAGGGCGAGCACCTCGCTCCAGCGCGGCGCGACCGGCTTGGCGCCGTCGCCTTCGCCGCCCGGGAACCACAGGTCGCCCAGCAGGTTGAGCATGACGGCGGGGCTGTGCTGGCGCGGCGCGGTCAGCGGCAGGCCGGCGAGGGTGCGCACCTGCAGCTCGAACTGCGACACGTCGCAGGCTTCCATCGTGTAGTGGCCGCTGTTGTGCGGGCGCGGTGCCATTTCGTTGACCACCAGCGAACCATCGGCCAGCGCGAAGAACTCGACGCACAGCACGCCCACGTAATCGAGGCCGCTGGCGATGCTCTTGGCGGAGTTGACCGCGCCCTGCGCCACGGTCTTGGGCATGTTCTGCGGATGCACCTCGGTCACGGCGAGGATGCCGTCGCGGTGCAGGTTGCGCTGCGGCGGGAAATGCACGATCTGGCCGTCGCGGCCGCGCGCCAGGATCACCGAGCACTCGAACTCGAGCGGCAGCATCTTCTCGAGCACGCAGGGCACGCAGCCGGCGGCCTGCCAGGCCTCGACCAGCTCGGCGCGCGTCTTCACGCGCTGCTGGCCCTTGCCGTCGTAGCCCAGGCGGGCGGTCTTGAGGATGCCGGGCAGCAGTTGGTCCTCAACAGCGGCCAGTTGCTCCGCGGTCTCGATGACGGCATAGGGCGCGCAGGGCACGCCACAGCGCGTGAAGTGCGCCTTCTCGGCGATGCGGTCCTGCGCGATGGCGATGGCCGAGGCCGCGGGCGACACCGGCCGCGCCACCGCCAGGTGCTCCAGCGAGGGCGCGGGCACGTTCTCGAACTCGGTGGTCACCGCGTCGGCCAGGCCGGCCAGGCGGGCCAGGCCGTCGACGTCGGCGTAGTCGGTGTGGATGTGGTGGTGGCTCACGCGGCCGGCGGGGCTGTCGGCATCAGGGTCGAGCACCGCGGTGAAGTAGCCCATGCGCTGGGCCGCGTGCGCGAACATGCGCCCGAGCTGGCCGCCGCCGAGCACGCCGAGCGTGGCGCCCGGGAGGATGGGCAAATCGCCGGCATGGCCCGAATGGCCGGTGCTCACAGTGCACCCCCGCCTTGCGGCGAGAAGGGCGACACCGCCGCGCCCGCTTCGGGCGGCGGCAGCACCATGGCCTCCGCTGCGGCGGTCTGGGCCGTGCGGAAGGCGTCGAGCTTGGCGCGCAGCGCCGGGTTGTTCACCGCCAGCATGGCCACGGCGAACAGCGCCGCGTTGGCCGCGCCGGCGGTGCCGATGGCAAAGGTGGCCACGGGCACGCCCTTGGGCATCTGCACGATGCTGTAGAGGGAATCGACGCCCTGCAGGTGGCGGCTGGCCACCGGCACGCCGAGCACCGGCACCGTGGTTTTCGACGCCAGCATGCCCGGCAGGTGGGCCGCGCCGCCCGCTCCCGCGATGATCGCGGTGAGCCCGCGCCCGGCGGCGCTTTCGGCGTACGCGAACAGCGCATCGGGCATCCGGTGGGCCGAGACCACCTTCGCTTCGTGGCTGATTCCGAATTGCTGGAGAATCTCGACCGCGTGGCGCATCGTCTCCCAATCGGAGTTCGAGCCCATCACTACACCGACCTGAATGGTTTCGTTCATGGTTTCAATTTTACGTTTCACCCCCAGCTGTTCCCGATGATCGACATCACTCTCGAAAATTTCCAGGCCGAGCTGATCGAAGGCTCGGTCGCCACGCCGGTGCTGCTGGACATCTGGGCCGAATGGTGCGGCCCCTGCAAACAGCTCGGCCCGGTGCTCGAAAAGCTCGAAACCGAGTACGCCGGCCGCTTCACGCTGGCCAAGCTGGACGCCGACAAGGTGCCGCAGATTTCCTCGCAGCTGTCCGAGATGTTCGGTGTGCGCAGCATCCCGTTCTGCGTGATGTTCAAGGACGGCCAGCCGGTGGACGGCTTCGTGGGCGCCATTCCGGCCGAGAAGATCCGCGAATTCCTCGACAAGCACGTGCCGGGCGCGGAGGAAGCCGAAGCGGCGTCGGAAGGCGCCGCCGCGCAGGAAGCGCTGGCCGAGGGCGACACCCTGGGCGCGCTCGAGAAGCTGCAGCATGCCGTGGCCACCGACCCGGCCAACGACGACGCGCGCTTCGACTACATCAAGCTGCTGCTGCAGGAAGGCCGCATCGACGACGCCAAGGTCGCCTTTGCCCCGGTGATCGCCAAGACCACGCTGGTGCGCCGCTTCGATTCGCTGCAGCGCTGGATGGACGCCATCGATTTCGCCGCACCCGTCACCGGATCGGCGCCGACGCTGGGCGACTTCGACGACAAGATCGCGGCCAACAAGCGCGACTTTGACGCCCGCTTCAACCGCGCCCGCCTGCTGATGGCCGCCCAGCGCTGGACCGACGCGATGGACGAGCTGCTCGACATCCTCATGCGCGACAAGAGCTGGAGCGAAGACCTCGCGCGCAAGACCTACATCGCGATCCTCGACGTGATCGAGCCGCCGAAGGTGAAGGTCGCCGACGGGCAGATTCCGCCGGACGATCCGGTGGTGGCCACGTACCGCCGCCGCCTGAGCAGCGTGGTGTTGAGCTGAACGGCTGAACGGCTGAACGACGCATTGCGCCTTTCAGTGCGCAATTGAACAAGAAAGCGACCTGTGGGTCGCTTTTTTATTGCTGCCACCACCCCATATAGATAGCATTGCTACTCAATTTCCAATAAAAGCGCATTGCAATGCTCCAACTGACCGAAGAACTCGAAAAAGCCCGCAAGGCCGGCGGCCTGAGCCAGGAGGCGCTGGCCACGCGCGCCGGGCTGTCGCGCATGACGGTGCAGCGCATCGAAAGCGGGCAGATCGATCCACGCCTGTCGACGCTGCTCGAAATGGCCCGCGTGCTGGGGCTCGAGCTGATGCCCGTGCCCGCCAGCCTGCGCCCGCAACTCGAAGACTTCGTGCGCTCGGGCGGGCGCCTGCTCGGCCAGCCGGCGGGCGTGGGCGCGCCGCCGTCCATCGCGCAGAGCCTGGCCGACGAGAACCGGTGAGGCGGTGAGCACGCGCGCCGCCTTCAACACGGGCATCCGCTACCTGCGGATGCAGCTGCACCTGCCCGGTGGCAGGCGGCGCGCCATCGGTTACCTCTCGCAGTACGGCGACATCCTGCGCGTGTCCTTCGACGAGGCCTACATCGCCGACGCGGGCCGGCCCACGCTGTCCCTCGCGTACCGCGGTGCCGACGAGGCGGCCACGCGCGCCATCCTCGCCTCGGCGCGCGACGCCCGCGTCTCGCGCAGCGACGGCCGCTGGCCCAGCTACTTCCAGAACCTGCTGCCCGAGGGCCACAACCGCGAGCGCCTGGCGCAGCAGCGTGGCTGCGCAGCCGACGACGAGTTCGAGCTGCTGGCCGCCGCCGGCCACGACCTCATGGGCGCGCTCGAGGTCGAGCCCGTGCCCACGTCCGAGGGCATTCCCGACACCGTGCGCCACTGGCACACGGCGCTGGGGCTCGACGTGCTCGAACCCGGCTTTGTCGAGATGCCGGTGGAAGACGCCGCCGCCATCCCCGGCGTGGTGACCAAGTTCTCGGCGGTGCAGGACGGGCGGCGCTACGTGGTCAAGCGCCACGGCGCGGCGGGCTCGTTCATCCTCAAGCTGCCGAGCACGCGCCACCCCGACCTGGTCGCCAACGAATACACCGGCTACCGCCTGTGCGGCGCGCTCGGCCTCGACTGCGCGCAGGCCCACGTGATCGACCGTGCCGACGCCGACCTGCCCGAGCAGGTGCCCTTCGCGCAGATCCTGGCGGTGCGCCGCTTCGATCGCACGCCCGAGGGCGGGCGCATCCACATGGAAGAGTTCGCGCAGGTGCTGCAGTACGAGCCGCGCCAGAAGTACGGCCGCGGCCTGGCCACCGACTGGCCCGCCATGCTGCGCGTGCTCGATCGCCTGTCGCCCAACCCGGTGGCCGACGTGCGCGAGTGCGTGCGCCGCCTCGTGGCCTTCATCCTGCTGGGCAACAGCGACGCGCACCTGAAGAACTGGGCCCTGCGCTACCCCGACGGCGTGGCACCGGTGCTCGCGCCGCTGTACGACCCGGTCTGCGTGGCCGCCTTCTTCGAGGATGTGCCGGCGCGCGACTACGGCGTCAACCGCGCCATCGACGCCACACTGCGCGCCTTCGACGGGGCGGCGCTGGAGGCGCTGCTGCGCGCGGCCGGGCTGCTGCGGCCGGCCCGTTTGATGGCCATCGCGCGCGACACCGTGCGCCAGGCCCAAGCCGAGTGGCCCGCGCTGCTGGCGCAGGACGGCACGCCGGCCAGCGTGCGCCGCTGCGTCGAGGCGCGCCTCGCGGGCGGTGTGGCCCTCGCCAGCCTCGCGGCCTGAAGAAGCCCGGATGCGCCATCGGGCCTGTCTTCGCGCCGGCCACGGCGTCGCATACGATGGCGCCGGTTTTAACTTGTTGCAGATTGAAAAGGAAAATTGGCCATGCGTTCCTTCGCCCGCCGTACCGCGCTCCCCGCCGTTGCCTCGGCCGCGCTGCTGCTGACCGCCCTGACCGGTTGCGGCAGCGGCATCAGCCTCGACGAGCCGATCGAAGGGCCGGTGTGGCGCCTGGTGCAGCTGGGCGACGAGCCCATCGCGCCGGGCGGCGATGCGCAGCTGCAGTTCGATCGCAACAGCGGACGGGTCAGTGGTTCAGGCGGCTGCAACCGCGTCACGGGATCGTTCACGCGCGCCGGCGTGTCGCTCAAGCTCGGCCAGATGGCCGCGACGCGCATGGCCTGCGCCGACCCGGTGCGCGGCGCCAACGAGGCGCAGTTCCTGTCGGCGCTGCAGAACACGGCCAGCTACCGGCTGGCGCCGGGGCGGCTCGCGCTGCTCGATGGCAGCGGCCGCACGGTCGCGCTGCTCAGCAGCGGCAACCGCTAGGAAAAAACAGATCAGCCGTGGGTGAGGCGGTCCAGCGCCTCACGGTACTTGGCGGCCGTCTTCTCGATGACTTCGGCCGGCAGGCGCGGCGCCGGGGGCGTCTTGTCCCAGGGCTTGCCGTTGATCTTGGTGGCTTCGAGCCAGTCGCGCACGAACTGCTTGTCGTAGCTCGGCGGGTTGGTGCCGGCGGCCAGCGCGGCCTCGTAGCCCTCGACCGGCCAGTAGCGCGAGCTGTCGGGCGTGAGCACTTCGTCCATCAGCACCAGCGTGTCGTTCTCGTCCAGGCCGAACTCGAACTTGGTGTCGGCAATGATCATCCCCTTGGCGAGCGCGATCTGGGCCGCCGCCTCGTAGATGGCGATGCTGACCTCGCGGATCTGCTGGGCCAGCTTGGGGCCGACGACCTCGACCACGCGCTCGTAGCTGATGTTCTCGTCGTGCTCGCCGGCCGCGGCCTTGGCGGCGGGCGTGAAGATCGGGCGCGGCAGCTTGCTCGCGTTGGTCAGGCCTTCGGGCAGCGGCACGCCGCAGACGGCGCGGTTGTCCTGGTATTCCTTCCAGCCGCTGCCGGCCAGGTAGCCGCGCACCACGGCCTCGACCGGGATCGGGCGCAGGCGCTTGACCAGCATCGAGCGGCCCGTGACCTGCGCCACCTCGTCGGGCTGCACCACGCTCTCGGGCGCTTCGCCCGTCAGGTGGTTGGGGCACAGCGCGCCCAGGCGGTCGAACCACCACAGCGCCATCTTGGTGAGGATCTCGCCCTTGCCCGGGATGGGCTCGCCCATGATCACGTCGAAGGCGCTGAGCCGGTCGCTCGCGACCATCAGGATGCGGTCTTCGCCGACGGCGTAGTTGTCGCGCACCTTGCCGCGCGCAAGCAGGGGCAGGCTCTGGATGGAAGAGGTGTGAACGGTGGTCATGGACGGATGCTCGGCTGGGAAACGGTGACGGGAAAAGCGGATTGTGCGCGCAGAAAAAAGCCACCGCGAGCGGTGGCCTGCGGCGCGCAGTCGGTCTTCGTTAGATGACTTGCTGCGCCAGGTCGCCCTTGGCGTACTTGGCGGCAACGACCTGCAGCGTGTCGCCCTTGATCTTGGCGCCCTGGCCTTCGCAGCCGAACTCGATGTAGCGCTGCTTGCAGATCTGCTTGGCGGCTTCGCGCGCGGGCTTGAGCCACTCGCGGGCGTCGAACTTCTCGGGGTTCTCGGCCAGGAACTTGCGCACCGCGCCGGTCATCGCCAGGCGGATGTCGGTGTCGATGTTGATCTTGCGCACGCCGTACTTGATGGCTTCCTGGATTTCCTCGACGGGCACGCCGTAGGTTTCCTTCATGTTGCCGCCGTATTTGCGGATGATTTCCAGCAGGTCTTGGGGCACCGACGACGAGCCGTGCATCACCAGGTGGGTGTTGGGCAGGCGGGCGTGGATTTCCTTCACGCGCTGGATCGACAGGATGTCGCCCGTGGGCTTGCGCGTGAACTTGTAGGCGCCGTGGCTGGTGCCGATGGCAATGGCCAGCGCGTCCAGCTGCGTGGCCTTCACGAACTGGGCGGCTTCTTCGGGGTCGGTGAGCAGCGAGGCGTGGTCGAGCACGCCTTCGGCGCCGATGCCGTCTTCTTCACCGGCCATGCCGGTTTCGAGCGAGCCCAGGCAGCCCAGCTCGCCTTCGACCGTGACGCCGACCTTGTGGGCCAGTTCGACCACCTTGCGGGTCACGTCGACGTTGTAGTCGAACGAAGCGGGCGTCTTGCCGTCTTCGTGCAGCGAGCCGTCCATCATCACGGACGAGAAGCCCAGGTCGATCGCGCCCTGGCAGATGGCCGGGCTCTGGCCGTGGTCCTGGTGCATCACCAGCGGGATGTTCGGGTACTGCTCGATGGCGGCCTGGATCAGGTGCTTGATGAAGGCTTCACCCGCGTATTTGCGGGCGCCGGCGCTGGCCTGCAGGATGACGGGCGCGCCGGTTTCCTTGGCGGCCTCCATGACGGCCTGGACCTGTTCGAGGTTGTTGACGTTGAAGGCCGGAATGCCGTAGCCGTTGGCGGCGGCGTGGTCCAGCAGTTCGCGCATCGAGACGAGTGCCATGGGAAATACCTCGTGGGAATAGAAAAAGACGGGAAAAAGAGAAGGCGGAAAGTCGGGAGAAAACTACCCCGATTCTACCGAGCCCCCTTGTGGGACAGGGCCGACGCCACCCCGGGCGCCACGGGTACTGGCGCGCAGCTCTTTTTCAACTTTTTCAGATCGGCAACTGCGTGGTCGACAGCACCTGCTTGAGCACCACGAAGGTCCGGATCTGCCGCACGCCCGGCAGGTACAGCAGCTGCTCGGCATGCAGGCGGTTGAAACTGTCGTTGTCGCGGGTGCGCACGAGCATGAAGTAGTCGAATTCGCCCGTGACGACGTGGCATTCGAGGCAGCCCGACACCTTCTGCGCCGCCTTCTCGAAATCGGCAAAAGAGTCGGGCGTGGAGCGGTCGAGCACCACGCCGATCATCACGAGCATGCCGACCTCGAGCGCGTCGGGGTCCAGCAGGGCGACCACGCCCTTGATGAAGCCCGCGGCCCGCAGCCGCTCGACCCGGCGCAGGCAGGCCGGCGCGCTGAGGTTCACCTTGGCGGCCAGCGCCACGTTCGACACCGAGGCGTCGCGCTGCAGGGCGCGCAGGATGGCGCGGTCGGTGCGGTCGAGCTCCGTCGGGGCGCGCAACTTTGTTGTGCTCATGGATTCCTTTCCGGATGAAAAACCTTCTGTATGGCCATCCTGCCTTCTTTTGATCGAAGAAGCCAGCCAACTTCGCAAGCACATTGCAAAGCCTTCTTCCTACGATCGACAGCTTCAACCCCTCACCGCTTTTGGAGCTGCGTCGATGAACCTGAAGAAATTCCCCCGCCACGCCCTGACCTTCGGCCCCACGCCGATCCAGCCTCTGAAGCGCCTGAGCGCCCACCTGGGCGGCAAGGTCGATCTCTACGCCAAGCGCGAGGACTGCAACAGCGGCCTGGCCTTCGGCGGCAACAAGACGCGCAAGCTGGAGTACCTGATTCCCGAGGCGCTCGAAGGCGGCTACGACACGCTGGTGTCGATCGGCGGCATCCAGTCGAACCAGACGCGGCAGGTGGCGGCGGTGGCCGCGCACCTGGGCCTGAAGTGCGTGCTGGTGCAGGAGAACTGGGTCAACTACTCCGACGCGGTGTACGACCGGGTCGGCAACATCGAGATGTCGCGCATCCTCGGCGCCGACGTGCGGCTGGACGCGGCCGGCTTCGACATCGGCATCCGCCAGAGCTGGGAACAGGCCATGGCCGACGTGCGCGCGGCCGGCGGCAAGCCCTTCCCGATCCCGGCGGGCTGCTCGGAGCACCCGCGCGGCGGCCTGGGCTTCGTGGGCTTTGCCGAGGAAGTGCGCCAGCAAGAGGCCGAGCTCGGCTTCAAGTTCGACTACATCGTGGTCTGCTCGGTCACGGGCAGCACGCAGGCCGGCATGGTGGTGGGCTTCGCGGCCGACGGGCGCGCCGACCGCGTGATCGGCATCGACGCCTCGGCCAAGCCGCGGCAGACCTACGAGCAGATCCTGCGCATCGCCAGGAACACGGCCGAGCTGGTCGAGCTGGGCCGCGACATCACGGAGAAGGACGTGGTGCTCGACCGCCGCTTCGGCGGGCCCGAGTACGGGCTGCCGAACGAGGGCACGCTGGAGGCGATCCGTTTGAGCGCGCGCTTCGAGGGCATGCTGACCGACCCGGTGTACGAGGGCAAGTCGATGCACGGGATGATCGAGAAGGTGCGCCTGGGCGAATTCCCGGCCGGCTCGAAGGTGCTGTATGCGCACCTGGGCGGCGTGCCCGCGCTGAACGCCTACAGCTTCCTGTTCCGCAACGGCTGAACCAGACGGCGCCATGAAAAAGGCCGGCATGTGCCGGCCTTTGTCTTGCTGCGAACGAACTCAGCTCGCCCTGCAGATCTTCAGCATGTTGGTGCCACCAGGCGCGCCCATCGGCTCGCCGCAGGTGATGGCGTACACGTCGCCGCTTTGCACGATGCCGCGCTTCTTCAGATGGCTCTCGGCCTGGCGCAGCGCGGTGTCGCGGTCGCTTTCCGAATCCATGAGCAGCGGGCGCACGTTGCGGTACAGCGCCAGCTTGCGCTGCGTGGCCAGGCGCGAGGTCAGGGCGTACATGGGAATGTGCGCGCGGTGGCGGCTCATCCACAGGATGGTGGAGCCCGACTCGGTCAGCGCCACGATGGCCTTGGCGCCCAGGTGGTGCGCCGTGAACAGCGCGCCCATGGCGATCGACTGGTCGATGCGGCTGTAGGTCTTGCCGCTGAAGTCGGCGTCGAGCGTCTTGTCCTCGGCCGCTTCGGCGGCTTCGCAGATGCGGCTCATTTCCTGCACGGTCTCGAGCGGGTAGCGGCCCGAGGCGGTTTCGGCGGAGAGCATCACGGCGTCGGTGCCGTCGAGCACGGCGTTGGCCACGTCGCTCACCTCGGCGCGGGTGGGCACGGGGTTGGTGATCATCGACTCCATCATCTGGGTCGCGGTGATCACCACCTTGTCCATGTCGCGCGCCATGCGGATCATCTTTTTCTGCAGCGCCGGCACGGCGGCGTTGCCCACTTCCACGGCCAGGTCGCCGCGGGCGACCATGATGCCGTCGCTGGCGCGCAGGATTTCTTCCAGCTTCGGAATGGCCTCGGCGCGCTCGATCTTGGCGATCATGCCGGGCTTGTGGCCGTACTCGGCAGCCGCGACGTTGCACAGCTGGCGCGCCATTTCCATGTCGGTGGCGTTCTTGGGGAAGCTCACGGCCACGTAGTCGGCCTGGAAGCTCATCGCGGTCTTGATGTCTTCCATGTCCTTGGCCGTCAGCGCGGGCGCCGTGAGGCCGCCGCCCTGCTTGTTGATGCCCTTGTTGTTCGACAGCTCGCCGCCCAGCTTGACGGTGGTGTGCACCGCTTCGCCCTTGACGCCGTCGACCGTGAGCACGATCAGGCCGTCGTTCAGCAGCAGCTTGTCGCCGGGCTTCACGTCGCGCGGCAGGTCCTTGTAGTCCAGGCCCACGGCATCGACGTCGCCCAGCTCGGTGCGCGAGGCGTCGAGCACGAACTTGGCGCCCGGCTCCAGCCAGATCTTGCCCTGCGCGAACTTGCCGACGCGGATTTTGGGGCCCTGCAGGTCGGCCATGATGGCCACTTCGCGGCCAGCCTTGCGGGCCGCCTCACGCACCATGGTGGCTCGGTCGATGTGGTCCTGCGCCGTACCGTGGCTGAAGTTCAGCCGCACCACGCTGACCTTGGCCAGGATCATCTGTTCCAGCAATTCCGGCGTGCTGGAGGCGGGGCCGAGGGTGGCGACGATCTTGGTGGCGTGGCGGGGGATGCGGTCCGAGCTCATGAAGGGGGTCTCCGTTTTGTATTCGCTACTGTATACACTTTGTGTGTCGAACGGAAGTCAGTCGCCACGGGGGATTTCCCTCCCGTGGCCGGACCGCCGCCGGAATCAGCCGGCCGCGCGCTTGGCCAGGATCTCGAAGGCCGGCAGGGTCTTGCCCTCCAGCACCTCGAGGAAGGCACCGCCGCCGGTCGAGATGTAACCGACCTGCTTTTCGATGCCGTACTTGGCGATGGCCGCCAGGGTGTCGCCGCCGCCGGCGATCGAGAAGGCGCTGCTTTCGGCAATGGCTTGCGCGATGGCCTTCGTGCCGCCCGCGAAGGCGTCGAACTCGAACACGCCCACGGGGCCGTTCCAGACGATGGTGCCGGCTTCGCGCAGCTGCGCGGCCAGGATGGCCGAGGTCTTCGGGCCGATGTCCAGGATCAGGTCGTCCTCGGCCACGTCGGTGGCGGCCTTGACGGTGGCGGGCGCGTCGGCCGCGAAGGTCTTGGCCGTGACCACATCGACCGGGATCGGCACGTCGGCGCCGCGCGCGCGCATGGCGTCGATGACGGCCTTGGCCTGGTCGAGCAGGTCGGGCTCGGCCAGCGACTTGCCGATCGAAAGGCCCGCGGCCAGCATGAAGGTGTTGGCGATGCCGCCGCCGACGATCAGCTGGTCGACGTTGGCCGACAGGCTCTTGAGGATGGTGAGCTTGGTGCTGACCTTCGAGCCCGCCACGATGGCGACCAGCGGGCGCTTGGGCTGGGCCAGCGCCTTGGTGATGGCGTCGATCTCGGCCGCCAGCAGCGGGCCGGCCGCGGCCACCTTGGCGAACTGGGCGATGCCGTAGGTGGTGGCTTCGGCGCGGTGGGCGGTGCCGAAGGCGTCGTTCACGTAGATGTCGGTGAGCGCGGCCAGCTTGCGGGCCAGCGCTTCGTCGTTCTTCTTCTCGCCCTTGTTGACGCGGCAGTTCTCCAGCAGCACGACCTGGCCGGGCTTGACGTCGACGCCGTCGACCCAGTTGGCCACCAGCGGAACCTCACGGCCCAGCAGCTCGCCCAGGCGCTGGGCGACGGGCGCCAGCGAGTCTTCGGGCTTGAACTCGCCTTCGGTCGGGCGGCCCAGGTGCGAGGTGACCATCACGGCCGCGCCGGCGTCGAGCGCCAGCTGGATGCAGGGCACCGAAGCGCGGATGCGCGTGTCTTCGGTGATGCGGCCGGCGTCGTCTTGCGGCACGTTGAGGTCGGCACGGATGAAGACGCGCTGGCCGGCGGCCTTGCCTTGCGCACAGAGGTCGGTGAATCGAATGACGTTCATGGGTCTGAGGATGGTGAAAGACGGGACTGCCCGCATTGTAGTTTTCGCCCTCCGGCACCCCTGCGCGTCTCTTGCGGGGCGGTGATGCTTTTTCAGGCCTTCGACTGCGCGGCCGCGAACTGCTCCAGGATGCCGACGAAGCTCGCCGCCGCGGGCGACAGCGAACGCCGCGCCGCGCTGTACACGCAGACCTCGCGGTGGAAGTCGGGCGACTCGAGCCGCACCATCTGCAGCCCGTGCGCGCGCACCAGCGACGCCGAGTAGGTCGGGCACACGGTCAGCCCCAGCCCCGAGGCCACCATGCCCAGCGCGGTGGTCATGTACGACACCTCCTGCGTGCCCGGCCGCATCAGGAACGCACGCTCCTCGGCCCCCAGCTCGGGCAATACGCGCTGGCGGAAGTCGCGCGTGGGCGCGATGAAGGTGTAGGGCCCCAGCTCGTGCCAGCGCACCTTGCGGCGCTTGGCAAAGGCGTGGCCGGGCGGGCAGATCAGCCAGTGGCGGTCGCGGAACAGCGTGCGGCGCTCGATGGCGGCGGCGTCCACCGCCACGTCCTGGCCCACGGCCAGCTCGACGTCGCCGGCCGCCACGCCCAGCAGCAGGTGCTCGGGCAGCGTGTCGGCCAGGCGCACGTCCACGTCGGGGTACGCCTCGCGGTAGGCGGCGATCACGCGCGGCATCAGCGTGCAGGCCATGAGCTGCGGCGCTGCGAGCCGCAACAGCCCTTTCTTCTTGTCACGCAAATCGGTCACGCCCGCGACCGCACTCGTCAAGTCGCCGAGCAGCCGGTGCACCGACGGCAGGAACTCGCGCCCCGCCTCCGACAGCTGCACGCGCCGCGTGTTGCGGTCGAGCAGCTGCACGCCCATCTCGCGCTCGAGCTCGCGCACCAGCACGCTGAGCGCCGACTGCGTGAGGTGCAGCTGCCCGGCGGCGGTGGTGAAGCTGCCGGTTTCGGCCACGGCGGCGAAGGCGCGCAGCTGGCGCAGGGTGAGGTTCATATATATGGTTATTTCATCAATCGATGAATTAATTTCGATTGCATCATAAGACGCGGCATTGCCCAATCGCGGCCTCAACGGAGACACGCATGCCGACGACGACCGCCCCCACGTCCGCGCCCCCCATTCGCGGGCTGCACCATTTCGCCTGGCGCTGCCGCGACAGCGAGGAAACCCGCCACTTCTACGAAGACCTGCTGGGCCTGCCGCTGGCCCACGTCATCAAGAACGACCACGTGCCGAGCACGGGCGAGTACTGCCCCTACGTGCACATCTTTTTCCAGATGCGCGACGGCGCGTACATCGCCTTCTTCGACCTGGGCGACGACACCGCCGCGCTGCCCTCGCCCAACACGCCTTCGTGGGTGAACCACATCGCGCTGCGCGTCGACTCGGTGGCCGACCTGCTCGCCGCCAAGGCGCGGCTCGAAGGCGCGGGCATCGAGGTGCTGGGCGTGACCGACCACCACATCATCGAGTCGATCTACTTCTTCGATCCCAATGGCATCCGCGTGGAACTGACCACGCCGACCGTGCCGCAGGCCGAGATGGACGCGCACGCGCGCCATGCCCATGCCGACCTCGACGCGTGGACCGCGCGCAAGGCGGCGCTTCGCGCAGCGAAAGGCGCGTCGCATGTCTGAGCTGCAACTTGCCGTCATCGACGTGAAGCCCGGCGCGGCCATGGACAGCCAGTCGGGCCTGCAGCTGCTGCGTCCGCGCATCTACGGTGCCTTCCGCGCGCCGCCGGGGCCGAAAAAGATCGCGGCCATCGTGATGCACCCGACCAGCAACTTCATGGGCCACTACCTCATCGGCCCGCTGGCCGAGCGCGGCATCTGCTGCATGGGCCTGAACTCGCGCTTCGTCGGCAACGACACCGTGCTGCTGATGGAGCGTGCGATTCAGGACCTGGGCGCCGGCGTGCAGTACCTGCGCGCGGCCGGCTACGAGAAGGTGTTCCTGGTCGGCAACTCGGGCGGCGCGGCGCTCTCGGCCTTCTACCAGGCGCAGGCCGAGCAGCTCACGGCCACGCACCTGCCCGACGGCGACCCGACGCACCTGCACGCCAGCGACCTGCCCCCAGTGGACGGCCTCGCGCTGTGCGCCGCGCACCTGGGCCGCACGCGGCTCATGCGCGACTGGATCGACCCTTCGGTCACCGACGAGCACGACCCGCTCTCGGTCGACCCCGAACTCGACATGTACGACCCGCGCCACCGCGTGCCCTACGAGGCCGAGTTTCTCGCGCGCTTCAGCGCGGCGCAGAAGGCGCGGATGGACCGCATCGAGCAGTGGTGCCTCGAGCGCCTCGCGCTGCTGCGCAACACACCCGGCGCGCCGCGCGACCAGACCTTCGTCGTCTACCGCACGCACGCCGATCCGCGCTGCGTCGACCTGTCGCTCGATGCGAACGCGCGCCTGCCCGGCAGCGTCTGGGGCGATGCGCGGCAGGTGAACTATTCGGCCAACGCGATGGGCCGCACCACCTCGCTCACCGCGTTCCTCTCGCAGTGGTCGTCGCGCTCGCAGGCCGACGGGCCCACCAACCTCGCGCGCACCACGGTGCCCAAGCTGCTGCTGACCTACACCGGCGACCAGTCGACCTTCCCGAGCACGCGCGATGCGTGGATGGCCGCGGGCGGGTCGCGCATCCGCAATGTCGACATCGTCGGCGGCAACCACTACCTGGCGGGCCAGCCCGAGCTGATCCCGCAGGCGGCCGATGCCATCGCCGAGTTCGCGCACGCGCTGTAGAAGAGCCATGGAAAACTTTGCATTCGCACCGGCCTACGAGTTGCCGGTCTGGCCCTTCACGCCGCCGCCCGAGCTGAACGGCACGACCATCGTGCGCCACCCGGTCGTGATCGTCGGCGCCGGCCCCTCGGGCCTCACGCTGGCCTGCGACCTCGCGCAACGCGGCGTGCGCGCCGTGCTGCTCGACGAGGACGACACCGTGGGCGTGCGCGGCGCCTCGTCGCGCGGCATCTGCTACGCACAGAAGAGCCTGGAGATCTTCGAGCGCCTGGGCATCTACGAGCGCATCGCGGCCAAGGGCGTCACCTGGTCGTTCGGTCGCACCTTCTCGGACGACCAGGAGGTCTACAACTTCAACCTGCAGGCCACGAGCGTCTCGAAGCAGCCGCCTTTCGTGAACCTGCAGCAGTTCTACATCGAGTGGTTCCTGGTCGATCGCATCCTCGAACTCGGCGTGACCGACCTGCGCTGGAAGAGCCGCGTGACGCACGTCGAGCCGCTCGCCGACGGCGTGCGCATCGACATCGAGACGCCCGCCGGCAGCTACACGATCGAGGCCGACCACCTGATCGACGCCACCGGCGCGAACAGCCCGATCCGCACGCAGCTCGGCGTGGCATCGCACGCCTCGCGCAGCACCGACCGCTGGTGCATCAGCGACGTGCGCTTCGAAAAACCGCTGCCCACCGAGCGCTGGACCTGGGTCGATGCGCCCTTCAACGAAGGCCGCGGCGTGTGGCAGCACCTGATGGCCGACGGCGTGTGGCGCATCGACTACCAGATGCCCGAGGACTGCGACCCCGCCGAGATCAGCCGCCCCGAGGTGGCCGGTGCGCGGCTGCGCGAACAGCTCGGGCCCGACGTGGCGTTCGAGTTCGTGTGGATCGGCCCGTACGGCTACCGCGACCACCTGCTGGAGCGCTTCCGCCACGGCCGCGTGTGCTTCATCGGCGATGCCGCGCACGTGGTGAGCCCCTTCGGCGCGCGCGGCGGCAACACCGGCATCCAGGACGCGGCCAACCTCGGCTGGAAGCTTGCACTGGTCGCGCAAGGGAAGGCCGACGAGGCGCTGCTCGACAGCTACGACGCCGAGCGCCGCCCGGCCGCGCAGGAGAACCTGACGGTCACGAGCCGCTCCGCGCGCTTTCTCGCGCCGCGCTCGCCGGCCGAGCACACGCTGCGCCGCGCCGTGGTGGCGCTGGCCAAGCGCCACACCTTCGCGCGGGCGCTGGTCAACACGGGCCGCATGTCGGTCGCCAACGACTACCCCGCCGCGCCGCTGTTGCCCGAGGGCGCGCGCACGGTGCAGAACCTGCCGCTGCATTGGGCCGACGGGCGCGAGACCACGCTGATGCAGCTGCTGGCCGAGGGCACGCAGTGCCTGGGCCTGTGGTTCGCGCCGACGCGCGCGCAGGCGCAGGCCGCATGCGATGCCACGGCCGCACTGCCGCTGCGCCTGCTGGCCGTGGGCGGCGACAGCGGCCTGCCGACCTTGCAGGCCGACGAAACGCTGGCGCGCCACCTCGGCCTCGACCCCGGCGCGACGGGCGGCTTCGTGCTCGTGCGCCCCGATGCCTACCGCGCTGCGCTCCTTGTGCAGGCCACCCCCGACACGGTCACCGCTGCCGTCCGCACGGCGCTCGCACTCCCCTCGTCCCCATGATCACCGAGCCCCGCATCCCCGACCCCGACGGCTTCTACGCCGCGCTGCTGGCCGCGCACGAAGGCCGCACCGAGGCGCAGAGCGCCGACCTCAACGCCCGCCTCGTGCTGCTGCTGGCCAACCAGTGCGCCGACCAGGCCGTGCTGCTCGCCTGCATCCGCGCGGCAGCCGAGGCCGACGACGACATCCCCACGACCACGACAACACCTCCATGACCGCCACTGTCTCTTTCGCTTCCGCCTCCGACACCCGCGAGCAAAAGCCCAGGCTGCAGGAACTCGCGCCGGGCGCCTACGGCTACATCAGCGACTTCGATCCCAACTGCGGCTTCGTCGTCGGCGAAGAGCAGGTGGTGCTGATCGACACCCGCCCCACGCCGCGCATGGCGCGCGACTTCCTCGCGGCGATCCGCAGCGTGACCGACAAGCCGATCCGCACCATCGTGCTCACCCACTACCACGCGGTGCGCGTGATGGGCGCGAGCGCCTTCGACGAGGTGCAGGAGATCGTCGCCAGCAACGGCACGCTCGACTGGATCCGCACGCGCGGCCAGGCCGACTTCGAATCGGAGGTGGGCCGCTTCCCGCGCCTGTTCGCGGGCGTGGAAGAGATCCCGGGCCTGACCTTCCCGACCACGGTCTTCGACCGCGAGATGACGCTGTCGCTGGGCGGTGGCCGCGAACTGCGGCTCATGGCACTGGGGCGCGGCCATTCGAGCGGCGACACCGTGGCCTGGCTGCCCGACAGCGGCGTGCTGTTTGCGGGCGACGTGGTCGAGAACCACTGCGGCGTGTACGCGGGCGACGCCTACATCGGCGACTGGGCCGGCACGCTCGACGCGGTGCGCGCGCTGCAACCGCGCGTGCTGGTGCCAGGACGCGGCGCGGTGCTGCAGGGCGACGCCGCCTGCGCCGAGGCGATCGGGCTCACGAAGGACTTTCTCTCGACGCTGCTCGACAGCGTGCGCGCGGGCATTGCCGCGGGCGAGACGCTCAAGGGCTGCTTCGCGCGCGCCGAGGCGGCCATGACGCCGCGCTTCGGCGGCTGGCCGGTGTTCCAGCACGTGCTGCCTTTCGACGTCTCGCGCGCGTACGACGAGCTGCGCGGCATCGAGCACCCGGTCGTGTGGACCGCCGAACGCGACCGCGAGCTCTGGCAGGTCCTGCGCGGCACCTGAGCCGCCCCCTTTTTCAACAAAGCAACGGAGACAAAAACGATGAAACGCTTCCTTCCCCTGCTGGCCGCGACCCTCGCGCTCGCCGCCGCATCCTTCGCGTCGGCGCAGCCTGCGGCCTACCCCAGCCAGCCCGTGAAATGGATCGTGCCCTACGTGGCCGGCGGCGGCACCGACAACCTCGCGCGCTCGCTGGCCGAGGCCATGCAGCCGTCACTCGGCCAGCCGCTGATCATCGACAACCGCCCCGGCGCGTCGACCAACATCGGCGTGTCGGTGATGATGCAGGCCAAGCCCGACGGCTACACGATCATGCAGGCCGAGAACGCGGCGCTGCTGTTCAACGAGCACATGTTCGCCAAGCTGCCCTACAAGCCGGCGACCGACTTCACCTACATCGGCACCATCGGGCGCTTCCCGGTGGCGCTGGTCGTGCACCCCGACTTTCCCGCGAAGAACGTGGCCGAGTTCGTGCGCTACGTGAAGGCCAACCCCGACAAGGTGAGCTACGCCTCGCCCGGCAACGGCTCGCCGCATCACATGGCGATGGAGCTGTTCAAGCAGAAGGCGGGCCTCACGATCACGCACGTGCCGTACAAGGGCGCCGCGCCCGCCATGACCGACGTGATGGGCGGCCAGGTGCCGACGATGATGCTCGACCTGGCCTCGGGCCTGCCGATCATCAAGTCGGGCAAGGTGCGCGTGCTGGCCATCGCGCTGCCGCAGCGCGCCGGTGCGTTGCCCGAGGTGCCGACCTTCGTCGAGGCCGGCTTCAGCGACGTCAACGCCTACGCCTTCCACGGCCTGATCGGCCCGGCCGGCATGCCGCCCGAGGCCGTGGCGCGCATCAACACCGAGCTGCACAAGGCGATGAAGGCACCGAAGGTGGTGAAGCTGTTTGCGGAGTTCGGCTTCGAGGCGCTGCCCGGCACGCCGCAGGACTTCTACAAGCTCTCGCGTGCGGAGAGCGATCGCTGGGGCAAGATCATCCAGGCAGCCGGCGTGAAGCTCGACTGATCCGACGGCCCGGCTACCAGCCCAGTCCCAGGTGCAGGGGCAGGTACACCGCCATGCCGGCCAGCATCGTGCCCAGCACGCCGCGCCGCCAGAAGTAGTAGGCGCCGCCGACGACCGCCGCGTAGAGGCGGGCGTCGTGCAGCGTGGTGATCAGGTGGCCCTGCGTCATCACGATCTCGGGCGCGATCACGCCGGCCAGCGCGGCGGCCGGCGCGTAGTGCAGCGCGCGGTGCGCCCACTCGGGCAGGCCCCAGGGCCGGTCGAGGATGAAGAAGAAGCAGCGCGTGAGCACGGTGACGCCGGCGAGGCCCGCGATCACAGCCAGGGACCACCAGTCGGTGCCGCCGCCGCTCACTTGTCGTCCTCCGCGTCGGGGTCGAGCCCGAACTGCTTTTCGAGCCAGAAGCACAGCAGCACGGCCACGCCGATCGCGACCACGATGTTGAGCTTGAGCGGCAGCGCATAGGCCGCGACCGCCGTGGCGCCCGCGATGAGCGCGGCCAGCACGCGCAGCCGCGTCGTCGCCATCGAGCAGACGATGGCCACCAGGCTCAGCACGCCGGCAAAGCCCAGGCCCCAGGTCTGCGGAATGAAATTGGCCAGCGCGATGCCCAGCAGGCTCATGCCCATCCACGCGCACCAGGTCACGAAGTAGTTGCCGGTGAGATACGCCTCTTGCGACAGCCGCTCGGTGGGCGTGGTCGGCGGGGCCGTGTACTGCTTGGTGAAGAGCGCGTAGCTCAGGTCGGCCGTCAGGTAGCCGTGCAGCAGGCGGCGCCAGCGCGGCATGTGCATGAGGTAGGGCCGCAGGTGCAGGCTGAACACCACGAAGCGCAGGTTGACGCAGAAACCCGTCGCCAGAATCACCCAGGCCGGCGCGCCCGCGGCCAGCAGCGGAATGGCGGCCAGCTGCGAGCTGCCGGCGTAGACGAACAGGGTCATCGCCACGGCCTCGAGCACGCTCATGTCCGACTTGACCATGGCCACGCCGGTCATCAGGCCCCAGGCGCCGATGCCGAGCGCGGCCGAGGCCATGTCGCGCATGCCGGCGCGGAACTCGGGCTGGCGGCGCAGCGTGGGCGAGAGGAACATCAGCCGAAGACCTGGCCGGCCTTCAGGTCGAAGCCGCGCAGGAAATCGGCCGCGGGCAGGCGCTTGCCGCCCGGGCGCTGCAGTTCGGTGAGCACCACGGTCGCATCGGCGGCCGCCACGGCGACACCGGTAGCGTCGGCCGAGACGATGGTGCCGGGCGTGGCGGCGCCTGCAGGGCCGGTCGCCACGTGCGCGGCCCAGAGCTTGACGGTCTCGCCGCCGAGCGGACTGTTGGCACCGGGGAACGGATCGAAGGCCAGGACGCGGCGCACGATGGCCGCGGCCGGCTGCGTCCAGTCGATCAGCGCTTCGTGCTTCTCGACCTTGTGGGCGTAGGTGATGCCTTCGGTGGGCTGCGGCGTGCGGACGAGCTGACCGATCTGCGCCAGCGCCTCGACCACCATGCGCCCGCCGAGCGCGGCCAGGCGGTCGTGCAGGCGGGCGGTGTTCTCGCCGGGCGCGATGTCGAGCGCCTCGCGCAGCAGCATGTCGCCGGTGTCCAGGCCCGCGTCCATCTGCATGATGGTGATGCCGGTCTGTGCGTCGCCGGCCTCGATGGCGCGGTGGATCGGCGCCGCGCCGCGCCAGCGCGGCAGCAGGCTGGCGTGGATGTTGAGGCAGCCGTGCGCCGGCAGGTCGAGCACCCACTGCGGCAGGATCAGCCCGTAGGCTGCGACCACCATCACGTCGGGCTGCCACGCCAGCAGCGTGTCGCGCGCGGCGGTGGCCTCGTCGGGGTACTTGCCGTCCAGCCGCAGGCTGCGCGGCTGCGCCACGGGCCAGTTGTGGGCCACGGCGCACTGCTTGACGGGCGAGGCCTGCAGCTTCATGCCGCGGCCGGCGGGCCGGTCGGGCTGGCTCATCACGCCGACGATGTCATGGCCGGCGGCGGCAATGGCCTCCAGGGCGACGCGCGCGAACTCGGGCGTGCCCGCAAAAACGACTTTCAACGCGCTCAATCCCGGATCCGTTCGAATTCGAGGTCATCCCCCGTGTGGTACCGGCGCACCACGCCGGTGGGGTCGATGTAGATATAGAGCATGCGGCGCTCGTTGATGGCCTTGTAGCGCCAGGTCCAGACGGTGCCGTCGAAGGAGCTGACGCGGCTGATTTCGTAGGGCTTGCCGTAGAAGGCCAGCACCTCGTTCTGGCGCCAGCGGTCGACCTGGATGTCGTGGTCGAAGCGCGCCTCGGTGAGCACCTGGGTCACCGAGACGACCTTGCCGGACGCGTCGAGGTCGATGTCGACCACCTCGAAGCCGGCCGGCATGCGCGAGTACTGCAGGCGCTCGCCGCCGCCGTTGAGCGGGTAGCGGCCGGTGGGCGCGCCCAGGCGCTGCAGGGTCTCGGCGGCGGAGGTGCCGGGCTGGATGCGCGTGGGTTCGCTGACGCAACCCGCCAGGAACAGCAGTCCGGCGGCGGCCAGCGAGGACCACGCAGCCCGGTGGCTCATGCCCGTGCTTCTTTCATGTCCTCGCGCTGCTGCTTGAGGAGCTTGCTCTTGATGCGGTTGCGCTTGAGCGGCGACAGGTATTCGACGAACACCTTGCCCATGAGGTGGTCGAGCTCGTGCTGGATGCACACAGCCAGCAGGCCGTCGGCCTCGATGGTGTGGGTGTTGCCGTCGGCGTCGAGCGCCTGGACCTTCACCGAGGTGGAACGCATCACGCCGTCGTAGATGCCGGGCACCGAGAGGCAGCCCTCTTCATTCAGCACCTTTTCGTCGCTGGCCCAGGTGATTTCCGGGTTGATGAGCACGATCGGCTCGTTGCGCTCTTCGGAGACGTCGATCACGACCACGCGCTCGTGCACGTCGATCTGGGTCGCGGCCAGGCCGATGCCGCTCGCGTCGTACATGGTTTCCAGCATGTCGGCGACCAGCGTCTTGATGCGCGCGTCCACGCCCTGCACCGGCTTGGCCACCGTGTGCAGGCGCTTGTCGGGGTAACTCAGAATGATTCGTTTGGCCATGAAATCGGGGGGAAGTTGTGGCTATTTTCGCCAATTCCGCGACGCGTCGCGGCGCATTGACGCGAAAACGTTGCCCTTGCAAGGGCTTCGGGCGCAGAATTCGTAGCAAATTGTGAGATTCGTATGCGCCACGATACTTCGTGCGCTCACCCATCCAGACATGACACAGCCCAGCTCCACCGAACACCAGCGCCCGACCTTCTTTGCCTTCTGGACGGCCGCCCTGGCGGTGGCCGGCAGTTGCGGCGCCACGGCGGCCTGGGCGCAGACGACCTACCCGGTCACGCCCCAGCAGCGCGCCACCGCCCAGCAGACCGCCCAGGCCGGCGTGCCGCTGAGCGAGCTGTCGCCGAAGGCGCCCGACGAGTACACCGTCAAGCCCGGTGACACGCTCTGGGCCATCTCGCGCCTGTACCTGCTGCGCCCCTGGCGCTGGCCGGAGCTGTGGGGCATGAACATCAACGAGATCCAGGACCCGCACCGCATCTACCCGGGGCAGGTGCTGTACCTGGACAAGAGCGGCGGCCGCGCCCGCCTGACCACCCGCCGCAGCGTGGGCGGCGTCGACGGCGGCACCATCAAGCTGTCGCCGCGCACCCGCTTCGACTCGCTCGCCGGCATGGCCCTGCCCACGCTCAACCCGAGCCTGATCGAGCCCTTCCTCAGCGAACCCATCGTGGTCGACGCCAACACGCTCGACGCCGCGCCGCGCATCGTGGCCGGCAACGACAGCCGCGTGCTGCTGTCGCGCGGCGACCGCGCCTATGCGCGCGGCAACGCCGAGTCGCCGCTGGTCGAAAAACCGGGCCCGGTGCAGCACTACCGCATCTTCCGCAGCGCCACGCCGCTGAAAGACCCCGGCACCGGCGAAATCCTCGGCTACGAGGCGCAGTACCTGGGCAAGGCCCAGTTGCAGCGCGGCGAATCGACCACCATCGAGACGACCGGCGACAAGGACGTCATCACGGTCGTGCCGGCCAGCATCGACATCATTGCGTCGCGCGAGGAAATGCGCGCCGGCGACCGCCTGCTGCCCGAGCCGCCGCGCCAGCTGCTGAGCTACGCACCGCGCGCCCCCTCCACCCAGGTGGATGGCCGTATCGTGTCGGTCTACGGCAATGCCGTGCAGTACGCGGCGCAGAACCAGGTCGTGGCCATCAACAAGGGCACGCGCGACGGCGTCGACAACGGCCACGTGCTGGCCATCTTGAAGAACGGCGAGACCATCCTCGACCGCACCGGCGCCCGCAAGGAAACCATCAAGCTGCCGAACGAACGCATCGGCCTGCTGATGGTGTTCCGTACCTTCGAGAAAGTCTCGTACGCACTCGTGCTCGAAATCAACGACACTCCCCGCGCCGGCGACTTCCTCGTCAATCCCTGACACGCGCCTGAGGCTTCTTTCTCGCACACTCGTTTGGAACGCGCAGAACTCGCAGGCTGGCTGCGACTTTCACTGACACCAGGCGTCGGCGACGGCGCCGCACGCCGCCTGCTCGCGGCCTTCGGACTGCCTGACGCGATCTTCGCGCAGCCCGAGGCAACGCTGGGCGAAGTCGTCAGCACCGCCCAGGCCGCCGCGCTCAAGCAGCCGCCCTCCGGCCTGCAGGCGCAGGTCGACCAGACCTGGCAATGGCTGCACCCCGCGGACGACCCCACCGGCGGCGCCATCACGCGCCGCGTCGTGACGCTCGGCGACGCCGGCTACCCGGGCTCGCTGCTCGAGATGGTCGACCCGCCGCTGATGCTCTACGTGCTCGGCGCCGCCGCCTTCGACCTCACGCAAATCGGCCGCAGCCTCGCCGTGGTCGGCAGCCGCAACCCGACGCCGCAAGGCGCCAGCCATGCGCGCGCCTTCGCACGGGCGCTGGGCGAAGCGGGCCTGCCCGTGGTCTCGGGGCTGGCGCTCGGCATCGACGGCGCGGCGCACCTGGGCGCGCTCGACGCGGCCGGCGACGCCCCGGTGCTCGCCACGGTGGCCGTGGTCGGCACCGGCCTGGACCGCGTGTACCCCGCGCGCCACCGCGACCTGGCGCACCGCATCACGCTGCAGGGACTGATCGTGAGCGAGCTGCCGCTGGGCACGCCGCCGCTCACGCAGAACTTTCCCAAGCGCAACCGCCTGATCGCGGGCCTGGCGCGCGGCACGCTGGTGGTCGAGGCTGCGCTGGCGTCGGGCTCGCTCATCACCGCGCGGCTCACGTCGGAACAGGGCAAGGAAGTGTTCGCGATCCCGGGCTCGATCCACTCGCCGCAATCGCGCGGCTGCCACGCGCTGATCCGCCAGGGCGCGAAGCTGGTCGAGTCGGTGAACGACATCCTCGAAGAGCTGCCGCCGCTGGCGCCAGCCGCTCGCACGGTTGCCAGCGACACGCCTTCGCCGGCCCCGGAACACCCACTGCTCGATGCCCTTGGCTTCGACCCGGTGAGCCTCGATGCGTTGAGCGCACGCACCGGCTGGAGTGCGGCCCAGCTGCAGGCGAAGATGCTCGAGCTTGAACTCGACGGGCATGTCTCGCGGTTGCCCGGCGGCCTGTTTCAAAGAGCAGCCGTCGGCTGACGCACGAAGTGCACGAAAGCCTGGGGACACACGACAGATTCCTCGGCTATATTGGACCCATGTTCGAAGTGCTCGTGTTTGTGTATGAAAACTACTGGCGCGGCGATGCCTGCCCCGAACCCGAACAGCTGGGCCGCAAGCTCAGTGCGCACGGCTTCGAGGCGGACGAAATTCGCGACGCCCTGCAGTGGCTCGATGGCCTGAGCCTTGCCACGCAAGGCCTGCAGTTTGAACACCAGGCCAGTGAAGGCGATGACGACAACGCCATCACCACTGCCCGCGTCACGCTGGGCGGCGCGCCCGATGCGGCGCTGCCCCAGTCGAGCCAGTCGATGCGCGTGTACTCGCCGTCGGAGCAGGAACACCTCGGCGCCGAGTGCCTGGGCTTCATCCGCTTTCTCGAACTCTCGAACGTGCTGCCTTGCGGCCTGCGCGAGATCGTCGTCGAGCGCGCGATGGCCGCGCCGGGCGACCCGGTGGCATTGGACGAACTCAAGATCATCGTGCTGATGGTGCACTGGAGCACGGGCATCGAGCCCGACGCACTCGTGCTCGACGAGCTTTGCGAGAGCCGCGAAGGCCGTACGGCACACTGAGCTCGCCTCCGAGCTGCGCGCACTTCCCCACAGACGAGAGCAGCCGCGCGGCTGACTAGTTCAGCAGCCGCTCGGGATTCGCATCGAGCTTCGCCAGCGCCTCGCGCGTTGCGCGCGCGGTGAGCGTTTCTTCCTCGGCCGGCACCAGCAGGCCAGCCTGCAGGTACATCGCCAAGCGCCCAGCCTGGATGAGGAAGCTGCGGCCGTCGGCCGACGCGAACAGGTGCAGCTGCTTGCGGTCGCTGCGCCAGACGAACTGGACCTGGGTCACGCGGTCGTTGTGGTCCAGCATGAACCAGTTGCCGACCTGCAGCTCGTGGGTCCACGCGAGCATGTCTTCGGCCACCTTGACGCCGGCGGTGTCGGAAATGACCTCGATCGCGGTCGCGTCCACGCCGAGCAGCAGTTCGATGCTCTGGGCGTCCAGCGGCAGGCTGGACGCGCTGCCGTCGTCGGTCACGAAGTCTTCCAGGTGCGCCAGCCGCTCGGCCATGGCCTCGATCTTGGCCTGCGGAATGGCTTCGGTCTTCGACATGAAGGCGTCAGTCAACGTGGCGCCGATGGTCTTGATGTGGCCCTCTTGCGGCTCACCGACGATCCCCAGCAGGTCCATGCCCTGGCGCAGGCGCTGCAGCAGCTGCGGCAGGTCTTGAATCACGCGGGCGCGGTCGGCGCGGTTGGGCTTGGCGCTCGCGGCCCAGACCAGCTCGGAGGCCACGCGCTTGAGCATCACGGTGTGCTCGCCCTGCGCGCCGTAGCGCAGCGCGGCGATGGCCAGCACCTCGGCCCAGACCTTGAACAGGAACTCGCGGATCTCGTCGCGCACCGGCATGTCGTTGAGCATCTTGCGCAACTCGATGGTGTACTGGATCGCCATCGTCTCCTTCTGCTCGACCTGCTGCGCCACGCTCATGACGCGCTGCGTGGCGTCACTCTGCGTGAGGTAGCGGCTGAGGAAAGCGACGAACTCGTCGAACACCAGCTTGAACACGCGCTGGCCGGTTTCGGGGTACTGCTCGATCACCTGCACCACGCGCTTGATCTCGTTCTCGAGCGCGCTGCCGGTGATGGCGGCGGCGTCGAAGCCCATCACGCAGGAGCCCATGCGGTCGATCAGCATGCGCGCGGGGTGCTGCAGGGTGCCGAAGAATTCGGGCTCGGCGATGGCCACGCGCAGCACGGGCATCTGCAGCCGCGCGAACCACACGCGGGCGGAGAACGGAATGCGCTCTTCCGCGAGGATCGCCTGGAACATCAGCGCCACGATCTCGACCGTGGCCTTGTCGGCCGTGGTGGGCGCGCGCTTCTTGAGCTCGGCGGTGCGCCGGCGCAGGTCGACGGCGGTCTGCTGGATCAGCGTGGCCTGCTCGCCGCCGCCGTCGATGTACTGCGTGGCCGCCATGCGGTAGGCGACCTCGGCATCGGCGATGGCGCCGGCAAAGGTGCGTGAAAACACGCGGGGCGCGGCCACGCCGCCGCCGGTGCCGGTCGTGCCCCCGCCCGGTTGCGAGGCGCCGGCCTCGCCGCCGATGCGCGCGGCGACAAAGCGCTTGAGGCTCAGCAGCGCGGTCTGCGCGCGCTGCCGGGCGAAGGCGAGCGGCGAGCTGCCCATCATCGAGCTGGAGGCCGGCCCCGACGACGGCACGGACGCCGCATGCGAGGCCTGGAAAGCGAAACCCGGACGCTGTGGCTGCTGTGACTGCTGCTGGCCGTGCGGCACGGCCGCACCCGCCGACGACCCCTGCCCCATCGGCATGCTCGACGACACCGGCATGCCCATGGACGACGGGCCGCCGCCCGAATCGCCCGTGCGGCGCACGAAGCTCTTGAGGTCGATTTCGGGCATCACGCCCTGCGCGATCAGGAAGGCGTTGGCGCTTTCGTAGGCCTTCACGACCACGTCCGCCAGGGCCTGCTGCGCCGTGCCCTGCACGCGGCCCCAGGCCTCGCGGCTCAGGCCGGCAGCCAGCCACTGTTCCACCAGCAGCTTGGCCAGCGTCTCGGGTTTCAGCACGTCCCGGGCATCGAGCTCGTGCGTGCCTTCGAGGTGCTGGATGCGCAGGCGCAGGTCGCTGAGTTCGAAGCTGGCCTTGTCGTGGATGGTCTGCGCGAGGCGCGAGGCGAGGATGTTGCTCTCGACCACCTCGTCGCCGATGAGCTCCAGCCGCAGCGCCGCGGGGGCCGACGAGGTGCCGCCCGCCGGGCCCGTGCCCAGCGCCTTGCGCCAGCCGGTCTGCGCCAGCGACACCCACTGCGAGGCATGCCCCTGGAACGCCACGAGGTCGTCGCGGCTTTCCTGCATGGTGCGCGCGCTGCCGACATCGGAGGCCACCGCGGTCAGCCGGTCGCGGATGGCCTGGGCCAGCGGAGCGATCGCACCTTCCGTGGCCGCCACGAAACGCTCACGCGCCTCGCGTGCGAGCTGCAGGGAAGAAGCGGACCGCGCAGTGCTCATTGATGGATCGGAAAGGCCGGAGAGAACGGTTCATCGGCGACAGCCCCGAGCTTGCATCGGGATGCGCCACCGCACAAGTGCGGGTGACGCGAAGCTGGCGCCGAAGTATCCCTCAGACGACGGCGCCGGCGTTCGGGTCGTCGCCGCCGGAGTCGCCGTCGCGCTTGACCGGCGGGCCCTTGATCAGGTCCTCGCGCTTCACGCCCAGCCACATCGCGATCGCGGCGGCCACGAAGCACGACGAGTAGATGCCGAAGCAGATGCCGATGGTCAGCGCCAGCGCAAAGTAGTGCAGCGTCGGGCCGCCGAAGAAGAACATCGACAGCACCACGAGCTGCGTGGAGCCGTGGGTGATGATCGTGCGGCTGATGGTCGAGGTGATCGCGTTGTCGATGACTTCGGTGGTCGTCATCTTGCGGTAACGACGGAAGTTCTCGCGCACGCGGTCGAAGATCACGACCGACTCGTTCACCGAGTAGCCCAGCACCGCGAGCACCGCCGCCAGCACCGCCAGCGAGAACTCCCACTGGAAGAAGGCGAAGAAGCCCAGGATGATCACCACGTCGTGCAGGTTGGCCAGCACGGTGGACAGCGCGAACTTCCATTCAAAGCGGAACGCCAGGTAGATCATGATGCCGATCACCACCATGGCCAGCGCCTTGATGCCGTTGGAGGTCAGCTCGTCGCCGACCTGCGGCCCGACGACCTCGATGCCGCGCTGCGTGGCCGACGGGTCGACCGACTTCAGCGCCTGCATGACCTGCGCGCTCTGCTGGTCGGAGCTCATGCCCTTCTGGGTGGGCAGGCGGATCTGCACGTCGCGCGAGGTGCCGTAGTTCTGCACCTGCACTTCGGGATAGCCGAGCTTGGTGACGGCCTCGCGCACCTTGCCGATGTCGGCCGATTGCTCGTAGGCCACTTCCATCACCGTGCCGCCGGTGAACTCCACCGACAGGTGCAGCCCGCGGTGGAACAGGAAGAACAGCGCCAGCGCAAAGGTTGCGAAGGAAATGATGTTCAGCACCAGGGCATGGCGCATGAACGGGATGGTCTTGTGGATGCGGAAGAATTCCATGGCGATGGTCCTCGGCCGTTACTTGGTGTCGACCACGGCCGTGCCGTCGGTCTTGGGCCGCCAGACGGTGCCGATCGACACAGACTTGAGCTTCTTCTTCTGGCCGTACCAGAAGTTCACGAGGCCACGCGAGAAGAACACGGCGGAGAACATCGAGGTGACGATGCCGATGCAGTGCACCACCGCGAAGCCGCGCACCGGGCCCGAGCCGAAGGCCAGCAGCGCAATACCGGCAATCAGCGTGGTCACGTTGGAGTCGAGAATCGTGCCCCAGGCGCGGTCGTAGCCCGCGTGGATGGCGGCCTGCGGCGAGGCGCCGTTGCGCAGCTCCTCGCGCACGCGCTCGTTGATCAGCACGTTGGAGTCGATGGCCACGCCGATGGCCAGCGCCATGGCCGCGATGCCGGGCAGCGTGAGCGTGGCCTGCAGCATCGACAGAATGGCGACCAGCAGCATCAGGTTCACGGCCAGCGCGATCGACGAGAACAGGCCGAACAGCGCGTAGTAGGCACACATGAAGACCATGATGGCCAGGAAGCCGTACATCACGCTCTTGAAGCCTTTTTCGATGTTGTCGGCGCCGAGCGTCGGGCCGATGGTCCGCTCCTGGATGATCTCCATGGGCGCGGCCAGCGAGCCGGCGCGCAGCAGCAGCGCGAGGTCGCTCGCTTCGGCCACCGTCATCGAGCCCGAGACCTGGAAGCGGTTGCCCAGCTCGCCGTTGATCGACGGGGCCGTGAGCACTTCGCCCTTGCCCTTCTCGAAGATCAGCATGGCCATGCGCTTCTTGTAGTTCTCGCGGCTGACGTCGCGCATGATGCGACCGCCCTTGGCGTCCATGGTCAGGTCGACCTTGGGCTGGTTGCTCTGCTGGTCGAAGCCGGGCTGGGCGTCGGTGAGGTTCTCGCCGGTGACGAGCACCTGCTTCTTCACGATCACCGGGCGGCCACCGCGGTCGAGGAATTTCTCGGAGCCGAAAGGCACGGGCGCGCCGCTCAGCTCGGCCGCGCGGCCTTCGGCGCTTTCGTCGACCATGCGCATTTCGAGCGTGGCGGTGCGGCCCAGGATTTCCTTGGCCTTGGCCGTGTCCTGCACGCCGGGCAGCTGCACGACGATGCGGTCCAGGCCCTGCTGCTGGATCACCGGCTCGGCCACGCCGAGTTCGTTGATCCGGTTGTGCAGGGTCGTGATGTTCTGCTTGAGCGCGGCGTCCTGCAGGCGGCGGGCCGCCTCGGGCTTGATGGTGGCGGTCAGGCGCCAGTTGGTGCCGTCTTGCGTGTCGGTGGTGCTGAGGTCGGGGAACTGGTCCACGATCAGGCGCTTGGCGGTCTCCAGCGAGGCCGCGTCGCGGAAGGTCACCTCGACGGTCTGGCCGTTGCGGCTGACCTGGGTGCCGCGGATGCTCTTGTCGCGGAAGGTGGTGCGCAGGTCGCTCGCGAACGATTCGGCCTTCTTGTCGATGGCGCCCTTCATGTCGACCTGCAGCAGGAAGTCGACGCCGCCGCGCAGGTCCAGGCCCAGGTACATCGGGAACGCATGCAGCGACGTGAGCCACTTGGGCGAACGCGACAGCAGGTTCAGCGCCACCGTGTAGGGCGGGTCGCTGGCGTCGGGCACCAGGGCGCGCTGCACGACGTCACGCGCCTTGAGCTGGTCGTCGGTGGTGGTGAAGCGGGCGCGCAGCGAGCCGGCGTCCAGCGTCACCAGGTCGGGCGTCAGGCCGGCCGCCTTCAGCGCCTCCTCGACCCGGGTCTGGGTGGCGGCATCGACCTTGACGGTCGTCTTGGCCGCGGACACCTGTACCGCGGGTGCCTCGCCGAAGAAATTGGGCAGGGCGTAGATGAGCCCCACGAGCAGCACGATCACGATGATCGTGTACTTCCAGACCGGGTAACGGTTCATGAGAAGGCGCTTTTCACAAGCGTTTCAGAAATGGAACACGGCGTGACTTGGGGCCCTGCGCCCTGAAGCGCAAGGTTCAGCTCACGCTTTTATTGCTTGACGGCGCCCTTGGGCAGCACCTGGACCACCGCGCTGCGCTGGATCTTGATCTCGACGCCGTTGGCGATTTCCAGGCCGAGGTACTGGTCGTTCAGCGAAGTGATCTTGCCGAGCACGCCGCCGGCCGTGGCGACTTCGTCACCCTTGGCCAGGGCTTCGATCATGGCGCGGGCCTCTTTCTGGCGCTTCATTTGCGGGCGGATCATGACGAAATACAGCACCACGAACATCAGCACCAGCGGCAGCATGCTGCCCAGCGAAGACAACATGTCGCCACCACCGGCGGCTGCGGGCGCGGTTTGAGCGAAAGCAGAGGAAATGAACAAGAGAGTCTCCAGCAGAGGGAAGAGAGAAGAAAAAGACTTCAGATGCGCGGGCCGGGCCCGCGGTTCCGCGCCCACGAGGGATGCGGGCCGCAAGTCAAAGGCTCGGCGGGGGAGGCCGCGCGCAGTCGGGCATTGTATTCGGCGCAGATGGCCGTTTCGCGCCCTTATCCGGCGCACCCCCGAGGGCTTTCAGCTATCGTTTAAATAGCAAAGAGCGCCGCAGGGGCGCTCTTTGTCAGGGGAAACGGGCCTGGCGGATCAGGCCGCTGCGCGCTGCGCCTGGGGGTTGCGCCACTTGGCCATCAGCTCGGTCCAGCGGGTGCGGGCCGCCGCGAGGTTGCGCTCCTTCACGTGGCCATAGCCGCGGATCTGCTCCGGCAGCGCCGCGATCTCCAGCGCCAGCGCGTGGTTGTCGGCGCGCAGGCCCTTGAGCACTTCCTCGATGCTGGCGCGGTACTCGCCGATGAGGGCGCGCTCGGTCTTGCGCTCTTCGGTGCGGCCGAAGACATCGAGCGCCGTGCCGCGCAGGCCCTTGAGCTTCGCCAGGAAGCGGAAGCCCGTGAGCATCCAGGGGCCGAACTTCTGCTTCTGCAGCTGGCCCTTGGTGTTCTTCTTTGCCAGCAGCGGCGGCGCCAGGTGGTAGTTGAGCTTGTAGTCGCCCTCGAACATGCCCTCGACGCGGTCCAGGAAGCTGCGGTCGGTGTGCAGGCGGGCGACTTCGTACTCGTCCTTGTAGGCCATGAGCTTGAACAGGTAGCGGGCCACCGTTTCGGCCAGTCCCGTGCTCTTGCCGACGGCCGACTCGACCTGCTGCACGCGGCCGACGAAGGCCTTGTATTCCTCGGCGTAGGCGGCGTTCTGGTAGCCGGTCAGGAACTCGGCGCGACGAGCGACGAGGGCCTCGACCGTCTCGCGCTTCTTGAACTCGATGACCTGGCCCGGGCGCACGCGCTTTTGCAGCTCGTCCGGGCGCACGGCGGCCTGACGGCCCCACTCGAAGGCGGTCTTGTTGTTCTCGACGGCCACGGCGTTCAGCTCGATGGCGCGCATCAGCGACTCGTGCGCCAGCGGCACCCAGCCCTTCTGCCAGGCGTAGCCCAGGATCATCGGGTTGACGTAGATGGTGTCGCCCATCAGCGCGGTGGCGGCGGCATCGGCGTCGAAGGCGCCCAGGCCGTCGATGCCCACGGCGCGCGCAATTTCAGCGGCGCAGGCGTCTTCGGGGTTCTGCCAGTTGGCGTTGCGCACGAAGGCGGCCGTGGGCGCGCTGTGGCTGTTGAGCGCCACGTGCGTGCGCCCTTCGCGCATGCGCGCCATGGTCTCGGCGTTGATCGTGACCAGCGGGTCGCAGGCCAGGATCAGGTCGGCCGCCGCGGTGCCCACGCGGGTGGTGCGGATGTCGTCCTGCGTGTCGCCGATGAGCACGTGGCTCCAGGTGGCACCGCCCTTTTGCGCCAGACCCGCCGCGTCCTGCGTGACGATGCCCTTGGCCTCGATGTGCGCGGCCATGCCCAGCAGCTGGCCGATGGTGATCACGCCGGTGCCGCCGACGCCCGCCACCACCACGCCCCAGACCTTGCCGCCCGCGAGCGACGGAATGGCGGGCTCGGCCAGCAGGCCGAACTCGGCCGGCGTGGCCGCCTTGTTCTTGCCCTTCTTCTTGAGCTGGCCGCCCTCGACGGTGACGAAGCTCGGGCAGAAGCCCTTCAGGCAGCTCATGTCCTTGTTGCAGCTGCTCTGGTTGATGGTGCGCTTGCGGCCGAATTCGGTTTCCAGCGGCTCCACCGAGAGGCAGTTGCTCTGCACGCTGCAGTCGCCGCAGCCTTCGCAGACCAGCTCGTTGATGACCACGCGCTTGGCCGGATCGACGGCCGTGCCCCGCTTGCGGCGGCGGCGCTTTTCAGTGGCGCAAGTCTGGTCGTAGATGATGGCCGTGGTGCCGGACATAGCGCGGAACTCGCGCTGGATGTCGTCCAGCAGGTCGCGGTGCTTCACCTGCACGTGGTCGCCCGGAATGCTCACGCCCTCGTACTTCTCGGGCTCGTCGGTGACGATCACGACCTTCTTCGCGCCTTCGGCGTGCAGGCTCTCGGCGATCTGCAGCACCGAGTGGCCCTCGGGGCGCTCGCCGACCTGTTGGCCGCCGGTCATGGCGACCGCGTCGTTGTAGAGGATCTTGTAGGTGATGTTCACGCCCGCCGCGATGCTCTGGCGAATCGCCAGCAGGCCGCTGTGGAAGTACGTGCCGTCGCCCAGGTTGGCGAAGATGTGCTGGTCGGTCGTGAAGGGCTGCTGGCCGACCCATGGCACGCCCTCGCCGCCCATCTGCGTGAAGCCGATGGTGGAGCGGTCCATCCAGGTCGCCATGAAGTGGCAGCCGATGCCGCCCATCGCGCGCGAGCCTTCGGGCACGACGGTGCTGGTGTTGTGCGGGCAGCCCGAGCAGAACCAGGGCTGGCGCGTGGCGTCGGCCACGCTGGTGGAGGCCTGCTGCACCACCATCGCGCGCTCCTTGGCCTCGAGGATGGCCAGTTGCGCGTCGATGCGCGCGGCCATGTCGGCGCCCGCGGCGGCCAAGAGGCCGGTCTTCTTCAGGCGCGCGGCGATGGCCTTGGCGATGAGCGCCGGGTTCAGGTCGGCGTTGGCGCGCAGCAGCGTGTGCGAGGTCGGGTTGGGCATCGACCATTCGCCGCCGGAGTAACCGTCGTCCGTGGAGCTGGCGCCTTCGTCGAACTTGCCGACCACGTTGGGGCGCACGTCGGAGCGCCAGTTGTAGAGCTCTTCCTTCAGCTGGTACTCGATGACCTGGCGCTTCTCCTCGACCACCAGAATCTCTTGCAGGCCGGTGGCGAACTCGCGCGTGAGCTGCGCCTCCAGCGGCCACACCACGCCCACCTTGTGCAGGCGGATGCCCAGCTGGCGGCAGGCCGCGTCGTCCAGGCCCAGGTCGATGAGCGCCTGGCGCGTGTCGTTGTAGGCCTTGCCGCTGGCCATGATGCCGAAGCGGTCGTTCGGGCCTTCGATCACGTTGTGGTTCAGGCGGTTGGCGCGGATGTAGGCCAGCGCGGCGTACCACTTGTAGTGCATGAGCCGGGCTTCCTGCTCCAGCGCATGGTCGGGCCAGCGGATGTGCAGGCCGCCGGGCGGCATCTCGAAGTCGGTGGGAATGACGATGTCGACGCGCTCGGGGTCGATCATGGCCGTGGCGCTGGACTCGACGATCTCCTGGATCGTCTTCATGCCCGACCACACGCCCGAGAAGCGGCTCAGTGCGAAGGCGTGGATGCCCAGGTCCAGGATTTCCTGCACGTTGGCCGGGAAGAACACCGGCGTGCCGCAGGCCTTGAAGATGTGGTCGCTCTGGTGCGCGGCCGTGCTGCTCTTGGAGATGTGGTCGTCGCCCGCCACCGCGATCACGCCGCCCCAGGCGGTGGTGCCGGCCATGTTGGCGTGCTTGAAGACGTCGGAGCAGCGGTCCACGCCCGGGCCCTTGCCGTACCAGATACCGAAGACGCCGTCGAACTTGTTGGTGCCCTGCGGCGAGAAGCCCAGCTGCTGCGTGCCCCACAGCGCCGTGGCCGCAAGCTCTTCGTTCACGCCGGGCTGGAAGACGATGTTCTGTTCCTTGAGGAACTTGCTGGCTTTCCACAGCGCCTGGTCGTAGCCGCCGAGCGGGGAGCCGCGGTAGCCGCTGATGAAGCCGGCGGTGTTCTTGCCGACCTGCTTGTCGCGCAGGCGCTGCAGCATCGGCAGCTTGACCAGGGCCTGGACCCCGCTCATGAAGGCGCGCCCGTAGTCGAGGCTGTATTTGTCGTCGAGCGTGACGGTTTCTAGCGCGCGGCGAATGTGCTCGGGCAGCGGGGCGTTCATGTTCTCTGTCTCCGTATTGGCAGGGCTTTGTGGGCCTGGCTGAGGGGTGTGGGTCTGTGCCCGGTAGGGCGCAAGCCCATGGTGACGCAAAGTGTATGCCGGGGTCTGCGACAGGTGTTTGCGTTTTTTGCCTCGGAAAAACGACTTTCAGAAAAAATCTTGCTTAACATCCACCCCTATGGAAAGCATTGACAAGTTCGACCTCGCTATCCTGCAAGAACTGCAGACCGATGGCCGCCTCACGAACGCCGAGCTGGCGCAGCGCGTGGGCCTGTCGGCGGCGCCCTGCTGGCGCCGCGTGCGGGCGCTGGAAGACGCCGGCTTCATCAAGGGCTACCGCGCCGAGATCGACCGCCACAAGATCGGGCTGGGCGTGCTCGCCTTCGTGCGCGTGGACACCGAGCGCGTCACCCACGAAGCCACGCGCAAGCTCGAAGACGCGATCCGCAAGATGCCCGAGGTGGTGGCCTGCCACTACATCAGCGGCACCGGCACCTTCGAGTTGCAGGTGGTGGCGCAGGACCTGAACGGTTTCTCGGCCTTCGCGCGGCAGAACCTCATGAACCTGCCGAACGTGAAAGACCTGCACACCAGCTTCTCGCTGGGCGAGGTGAAGGCCAACAGCGCGCTGCCGCTGGGGCACCTGGCGAAGTAGCCGCCTTTTAAAAAGAAAAGGGCCGCCTCCCGCGAGGGAGCCGGCCCGACGGCGATGCGCCCTGGCGGACTGATTAGAAGGTGATGTCCTTCTCGACGTCCTGCAGCTTGCGGCGGGCCAGCGCCAGGTTCGACTTCGCCTTGTCGAGCACGAAATAGATGAACACGCCTTCCTTCTGCGCCATCGGGCGCAGCAGGTGGTACTGCTTGCCCAGCGTGATGAGGATGTCTTCGATGGTGTCGCTCAGGCCCAGCGCGCGCATCGTCTTGAGCTTGGCGCGCATCACTTCGGTGTTGCCGGCGGCGGCCACTTCGAGGTCCACGCCGGTGCCGGCGGCGCCCAGCATCATGCCGCTGGCGGAATCGACCACGGCAGCGCACAGGGCGCCGTCGGCGGTCAGGAGGGTGTCGAGGCTGGTCTGGATCGAGGCCATGTCAGTAAGTCCTGTGAGTGAAATTCATGCGAATGAAAAAAGAGGGTGGAGACGTCGCATGCCAATCCGTCCCCGCCTGTGAATTCGTAGCCAGAACCTAGAGCTGCGGCGCCTCGAGCGCCCGCACGCAGGCCGCCGTGCGGTACATCGCCTGCGCGAGCACCGCGTCGGCGTCGGCGATGACGTTCACCACCAGCGAGGTCTCGCCGCTGTGCACCGGGCTGACGAGCGCAAAGCCGTTGTCGGTCGCGACCGTGATGCAGGTGCAGCGGCCCAGGCGCGCCTCCTGCGACACCACGGCACCGATGGCGGCGATCGAGCTGGCCATGGCGGCGATGCGCGCGGGCTCGACGTCGCGCCGCGCGACGCTGGCGATCTCGAAGCCGTCGGGCGTGGCGATCACCACCGAAGCGACGCCCGTGACCTCGTCGAGCACGCGGCGGGCCTCGACCGCGGCGCGCAGCTTCAGGGCGTGGGGGATCTTCATGGCGCGGCCTCCTCGTCGAGCACTTCGATCTGCATCAGCAGCGTCTCGATCAGCGCGACCACGTCGTCCTTGCGGCGCGGATCGACCGCCAGCAGCGGCAGCACGAGCCCGCGCGCCGCCAGGGCCTGCGCGTAGTCGTCCAGCGTGGGGGTGGGGTGCGACGGCAGGCGGCTCACGCCCACGGCGCAGGGCATGCGCTCGAGTGCGCCGGCGAAGCCGTCCAGGTACTGGGCCAGGTCGGCCATCGGGTCGGGGCGGCTGTTGTCCAGCAGGATCGCCAGGCCCAGCGCATCGCGCACCAGGATCTTCCACATGAAGTCGAAGCGGCTCTGGCCCGGCGTGCCGTACAGGCGCAGCCGGTCGCCGTTGTCCAGCGTGACCTGGCCGAAGTCGAGCCCCACCGTGGTGGTGGCCTTGGCGACCGAGATGTCGGCGTTGGCGACCTCGGTGGCGATCGGCGCGGTCTCGCTGATGGCCGCGATGGCCGTGGTCTTGCCCACGCCCATCGGGCCCGTGAAGACGAGCTTGAAGTCCCTCATGCCGGCGCCCCGTTCAGGCCAGCCCGAGGCGTCGGCGGATGCGCGAGAGCAGGCCCCGCTTGTGCTGCGCGGCCTCGCCGCCGGCGCCAGCCCCCGAGGGGCGCGGCGCGCGGGCTTCTTCCGACCAGGTCAGCGCGCCTTCTTCCTCCAGCAGGCCGAGGAAGGTGCTGCACTCCTGCACGTCGATGCGGCCCAGCACGCTGAGGCTTTCGGCCGACTGCGCGCTCTTGGACAGGGCCGCCGCCAGCCGCACGTAGATCGGATGGCGCTGCAGGGTCACCTGCGAGGGCCAGCGGATCAGCGAGGCGCGCGCGCGGATCGAGCGCACCATGGCGCGCGCCGCGTCGCCCGAGGCCCCGCTGGGCGCGACCTGGTTGAGCAGCGCGACCAGCTCTTCCGCGTAGATGGGACGTGCCAGCGTGCGGCGCGCGGGCGCGGCAGCCACGGCCTCGCCGCGCGCCACCATCGGCACCACGAAGCGCGCGGACGGCGTCTGCCGCTCGGCGGCCGGCGCATCGCCGTCCACCAGCAACAGGTCGCAGGGCTGCGACTCGCTGACCGTCCACAACGACCGGAGATTGGAGCTGAGGCGAACGATGATCCGCAGGAGCTCGACCTCGACCTGAGGGAGCCCCATGACGCCCAAAACCAATGGCATACCTTCTTCCCTGAGCAATTGTTTTTAATAGTTCCTTATTGTTATATGTGTTAACTAATTGATGCGTTGTGTATCGAGTCGATGCCCAAATTTGGACGCGCACCGAGAAGTAACGCACACGCTGGGAGCGCCGGGCCGGCGGCGCGGCCCTTCGCGAGACCTCTGGGACACTGGGCCCCCATGAATCCCCAAGAAACCGGCCCACGGGCCCTGTCGCACCTGCACACCCTGGGCCTGCTGACCGACGCCGAACACGCGCAGGCGCTCGCGCACCCCGACCTGCCCAACACGCCGCTGCGCACCCCGAGCGAAGCGCTGGGCTGGGCGGCCGCCAAGGGCATCGTGGCGCCGGAGGCCCTGCCCGGCCTGCGCAGCCGCGCCGCTCCCGGCGCGCAAGACGAGGCGCACCGCACCGTGGCGAACGCCGTGGCCATGGTCAGCGGCCAGGCGCCGGCCTGGGTGCTGCTCGAGATCAGCCTCATGGCGAACCGCCTGGAAGACGGCGTGACCGAGAGCGCCCTCGATCAACTGCAGGCGCTGCAGTTGATCGATCCTGCGCAGCACGCACAGGCCTTCAGCCTGCTGCCCGCCCAGGAACCCGAATGGGCGGCGCCCGCCTCGCCGGCCGCCACGCTGGCCTGGGCCGTGCGCACCGGCGTGCTGACGCCGGCGCAGCTGCAGACCCTCGCATCGCCGATGTCCGCGGTCTCGCCGGAAGGCCGGCAGGTCGTGGCCGATGCGCTCGTCCGCACGGAGCGCAGCAGTGGCGGGCGCACGAAGACCGTGCGCACCCACAGCGTGACGTGGAGTTCCACTGGCGCCTCCGGCTCGCCCCGCGCGGGCAAGGTGATCGCCGTCGTGGCCGTGGTGGCGGTCGCGCTCTACTTCCTGTTCGCCCGGTAGGCGGCAAGGGGTCCCGATAGCGACCGCCTAAAATGCTCGCCCACCGCTTCCCGCCGGGCGGCAAGACACAAGGACCCCGAATGAACTCTCTACGCCGTGCCCTGGCCCTCGGCCTCGCTGCCGCCACGCTCGCCTTCGGTGCCCAGGCCCAGAACCGCGAACTCACCGTGGCCTCCAGCGCCACCTACGCGCCGTTTGCCTTCGAGAACAAGGACAAGCAGATCGTCGGCTTCGACATCGACATCATCAACGCCATCGCCAAGCAGCAGGGCCTGAAGATCAAGATCGTCAACACGCCCTTCACCGGCATCTTCGGCGCGCTGAACAACGGTGACGTCGACCTCGTGATCTCGGGCGTCACCATCAACGAGAAGCGCAAGCAGAGCTACGACTTCACGCCGCCGTACTTCGCGGCGCGCCAGCTGATCGCGCTGCCGAAGAACAGCACCGTGGCCTCGCTGAAGGACCTCACGGGCAAGAAGATCGCCGTGGTCAGCGCCTCCACCGCCGACGACATCGCCTCGCGCGAGTTCGGCAAGACCAGCCCCAACATCCGCCGCTTCGAGAGCACGCCGCTCATCATTTCCGAGCTGGCCGGCGGCGGCGTCGATGCCGCCATGGGTGACAACGGCGTGATCGCCTACCGCGTGGCGCAACACCCCGAGCTGAAGACGCTGGACGACAAGTCCTTCCCCGAAGAGGGCTTCGGCATCGTCGTGAAGAAGGGCGACAAGGCGCTGCTCGACAAGCTGTCGGCCGGCCTGGCGGCCATCCGCGCCGACGGCAGCTACGTGACGATCTACAAGAAGTGGTTCAACAAGGACCCGAACGTGCGCTGAGCCGCACGGCATTTTCCTGAACACGGCCGCCCTCACGCGGCCGTTTCGTTTTTCCGCTGACCGACAGATAGACAGAGAGTTGAGGACGCAAGCATGGAACAACCAGTGCTGCTTTTCGGATGGTTCCGCTGGGACATCCTCGTGGAATACAAGGACCTGTTCTGGCAGGGCGCCTGGATGACGCTGCGCATGACCGTGGTCTGCGTGCTGCTGGGCGCGAGCTGGGGCCTGTGCCTGGCGCTGGCGCGGCTGGCGCAGGCGCGCCACGCACCGTGGACCTGGGTCACACGCCTGCTGCTGCGCTGGCCCGCCACGGTGTACGTGAGCTTCTTCCGGGGCACGCCGCTGTTCGTGCAGATCCTGCTCATCCACTTCGCGGTGATGCCGGTGTTCATCCACCCGAGCACGGGCATCCTGATCGACGGCGAGCTCGCGCGCACGCTCAAGCAGGAGCACGGCGCCCTCATCTCGGGCGTGGTCGCGCTCACGCTGAACTCGGCGGCCTACATCTCCGAAGTGTTCCGCGCCGGCATCCAGTCGATCTCGCGCGGGCAGTTCGACGCCGGCCGCTCGCTGGGCCTGAGTCCCGCGCAGGTGATGCGCTACGTGGTGCTGCCGCAGGCCTTTCGCCGCATGCTGCCGCCGCTGGGCAACAACGCGATCGCGCTGCTCAAGGACACCTCGCTGGTGTCGGCCATCGGCCTGGCCGAGCTGGCCTACGCCGCGCGCACCGTGGCCGGCGCCTATGCGCGCTACTGGGAGCCGTACCTGGCGATCTCGGTGGTGTACTGGGTGATGACGCTGGTGCTGACCACGCTGCTGCGCCGGCTGGAACACCGTCTCGCGCGCAGCGACCGGGGTTAGGCGCGCCGCCTCGCGCCACAATAGCGCGACATGCCGCCCATATCCCCCGAAGAGACACCCCTCCCGCCGGCCCGGCCACAGCCCTCGAACCTCGCGGCGCTCGAGCCCCTGAAGCTCCCCGTGTTCCGCATGCTGTGGAGCACCTGGCTCATCGCCAACATCTGCATGTGGATGAACGATGTGGCGGCGGCGTGGATGATGACCTCGCTGACCACCTCGCCGATCTGGGTCGCGCTGGTGCAGTCGGCCTCCACCCTGCCGGTGTTCCTGCTCGGCCTGCCCAGCGGCGCGCTGGCCGACATCCTCGATCGCCGGCGCTGGCTGGTGGCCACGCAGTTCTGGCTGGCCGGCACCGCCGTGGTGCTGTGCGCCGCCATCGCGCTCGACGTGATGACCGCGCCGCTGCTGCTGGCGCTCACCTTCGCCAACGGCATCGGGCTGGCGCTGCGCTGGCCGGTGTTCTCGGCCATCGTGCCCGAGCTCGTTCCGCGCCAACAGCTGCCGGCGGCGCTGGGCCTGAACGGCATCGCCATGAACGCCTCGCGCATCGTCGGCCCGCTCACGGCCGGCATGCTGATCGCGAGCGCGGGCAGCGTGTGGGTGTTCGCGCTCAACGCGGTGCTGTCGGTGGCCTCGGGCTTCGTGGTGCTGCGCTGGCGCCGCGAGCACACGCCCAACCCGCTGGGGCGCGAGAAGCTCATCAGCGCGATGCGCGTGGGCGTGCAGTTCGTGCGCCAGTCGCAGCGCATGCGCGCGGTGCTCACGCGCGTGTCGCTGTTCTTCTTCCATTCGACGGCGCTGCTGGCGCTGCTGCCGCTGCTGGCACGCAACCTCCAGGGCGGCGGTGCCGGCACCTTCACGCTGCTGCTGGCCGCCATGGGCACGGGCGCGATCATCGCGGTGCTGTTCCTGCCGCGGCTGCGCCAGGCGCTCGGGCGCGACCAACTGGTGCTGCGTGGCGCCATGCTGCAGTCGGCCGCCACGGCCGTGATGGCCGTGGCGCCCAACGCCTGGGTCGCGGTGCCGGCGATGTTCTTCGGCGGCATGGCGTGGATCACGGTGGCCAACTCGCTGTCGGTGTCGGCCCAGCTGGCGCTGCCCGACTGGGTGCGCGCGCGCGGCATGTCGACCTACCAGATGGCGATCATGGGCGCGAGTGCGATCGGCGCGGCGCTGTGGGGCCAGGTGGCCACCGTCACGTCGCTGAAGCTGAGCCTGGCCATCGCCGCCGTGAGCGGCACGCTGCTGATGCTGGCGGCCATGCGCTGGGTGACCGACGTGAGCGGCGAAGACGACGTGCGCCCCGCCCAGGCCGGTTGGGCCACCGGCCCGCCGGCCGAGGCGCCGCAGGAAGACGGCCGCGTGGTGATCACGGTCGAGTACCTGATCGACCCGTCGCGCGCCGCGGCCTTCCACCTCGTGATGCAGCAGACCCGGCGCGCGCGCCTGGGCCAGGGCGCCATCGGCTGGGAGCTGCTGCACGACATCGCGCAGCCCGAACGCTACGTGGAGCAGATCGTGGACGAGTCGTGGACCGACCACCTGCGCCGCTTCAACCGCGCCACCGCCGCCGACATGGCGCTGCGCGAACGCCGCCTGGCCTTCCACCTGGGCGAGTCGCCGCCGGTGATCACGCGCTTCGTGGTGCGGCGCTGAGCAGGGCCGTCAGCGGAAGAACGCCAGCCGCGCGAGGAAGGTGTGGTCGGCCTCCGCCGCCATCAGCCCGACCAGCACCAAAAGGCACAGCGGCGGCAGCAGGATCGCGTAGACCAGCGCCATCCGCTCCCACGCCATGTGCATGAAGACCGCGACGATGAGCCCGGCCTTCAGCAGCATGAAGACGATGATCAGGCCCCAGCGCAGGTAGCTCTGCACATGGAAGTAGTCGACCATGTACGACATCGCGCTGAGCACGAACAGGAGCCCCCAGATCTTCAGGTACAGGCCGATCGGGTGCTGCTGGCCGGTGGTGGCGTGGGTGGTGTTCATGATGATGGTCCTCACCAGAGATAGAACAGCGCGAAGATGAAGACCCACACCAGGTCCACGAAGTGCCAGTACAGGCCCACGATCTCGACCACCTGGTAGTTGCCGGCCTTGTCGTAGTCGCCGCGAATGAGCTTGAAGGCCACCGCGAACAGCAGCACCACGCCGGCCGACACGTGCAGCCCGTGGAAGCCCGTGATCATGAAGAAGGCCGCGCCGAACTGCGCCGCGCCCATCGGGTTGCCCCAGGGCCGCACGCCCTCCTCGAGGATCAGCTTGGACCACTCGAAGGCCTGCATGCCCACAAAGAGCTCGCCGAAGGTGGCGGTCACGAGCATCAGCGTGGCGGCGTTCACGCGGTCGCCGCGGTAGGCGAAGTTGACCGCCATCGCCATCGTGCCGCTGCTGCTGATGAGCACGAAGGTCATGATCGCGATCAGCAAAAGCGGCACGTCGGCCCCGCCCACGTGCAGCGCGAACACCTCGCTCGGGTTCGGCCAGGCCACGGTGGTCGAGACGCGCACCGTCATGTAGCCCGTGAGGAAGCAGCTGAAGATGAAGATGTCGCTCAGCAGGAAGATCCACATCATCGCCTTGCCCCACGAGACGTGGAAGGCCTGGCGGTCGGACGACCAGTCGGCCACCAGGCCGCGCCAGCCGCTCGTGGCGACGGCGGGGCCGGTGAGGGTTGCTGCAGTGCTGGAGTTCATGCGAAGCCTCCTCACGCCGTGCCGCAGAGGACGCGCGCCACCTCCGGCGTCACCCACCCCAGCAGCGCGAACAGCGCCAGCCACACGGCCAGCATGAAGTGCCAGTAGCGCGCGCACAGCGCGATGCGCCATCCGGCCCGGGCGGGGTCGGCCCACGCGACGCGCGCCGCCATCGCCCACCCGACGAGGCCGCCCGCCAGGTGCAGCCCGTGCATGGCGGTCAGCAGGTAGAAGAAGCTGCCCGACGGGTTGCCGGCCGGCAGCACCTGCGCGTGCGCCATCGCGGCCCAGGCCCACAGCTGCACGCCGAGGAAGCCCACGGCGCACAGGCCGCCGGCCAGCAGCAGGCGGCGCATGCGCGCCGGGTCCACGCGGCGCGAGGCGGCTTCCAGCGCCACGCTGCCCGCCACCAGCAGCGCCGAGCTGAGCCACAGCTGCCACGGCAGCGCGAGCGCGACCGCGTCGCCGCTGCTCATGCGCATCACGTAGGCCACGGTGAACAGGGAGAACAGCGCGGTGACCACGCCCATGAAGACCCACAGGCCGATGCCCGCCGCGCTCGCGTGCGCGTCGCGCAGCCGCACGTCGCGGGGCAGGCCGCGCAGGCGCAGGGCGGCGTCCGCGTTCATGCCGGGGCTCCGCGCGCGCCGCTCACCGGCACGTCGTCCTTGTCGTCGCTCGCCTGCGGCGGTGCGTTCTGCGCGATGAAGTCTTCCGCCGCGCCCGCCACGCCGTAGGCGTAGGCCCAGCGGTAGGCCACGGGCAGCCGCGGCCCCCAGTTGCCGTGGCCGGGCGGCGTCTCGGGTGTCTGCCATTCGAGCGAGGCGGCACGCCACGGGTTGGCGCCGGCCGGCCGGCCGCGCCAGGCGCTCCAGGCCAGGTTGACGATGAAGAGCAGCTGCGCCGCGCCGACCACCAGCGCGACCACGGTGATGAACTCGTTCAGGCTGAAGGCCGACGGCGGAATGAACTTGTAGCCGTCGAAGTTGTAGTAGCGCCGCGGCATGCCCAGCACGCCCAGGTAGTGCATCGGGAAATAGATCGCGTAGGTGCCCAGGAAGGTGATCCAGAAATGCAGCCGGCCGAGCCGGTCGTCCAGCATGCGCCCGGTGATCTTGGGGAACCAGTGGTAGATGCCGCCGAACACCACCAACAGCGGCGCCACGCCCATCACCATGTGGAAGTGCGCCACCACGAAGTAGGTGCCCGACAGCGGGATGTCCACGCTCACGTTGCCCAGGAAGAGGCCCGTGAGCCCGCCGATGACGAAGGTGCACACGAAGGCCAGCGCGAACAGCATCGGCACCGACAGGTGGATGTCGCCGCGCCACAGCGTGAGCAGCCAGTTGTAGACCTTGATCGCGGTGGGCACCGCGATGACCAGCGTGGTGGTGGCGAAGAAGAAGCCGAAGTACGGGTTCATGCCGCTCACGAACATGTGGTGCGCCCACACCACCACGCTGAGCCCGCCGATGGCCACGATGGCCCACACCATCGTGCGGTAGCCGAAGATGCGCTTGCGCGCGTGCACGCTGATCAGGTCCGACACGATGCCGAAGGCCGGCAGCGCCACGATGTAGACCTCGGGGTGGCCGAAGAACCAGAACAGGTGCTGGAACAGCAGCGGGCTGCCGCCCTTGTGGCCCGACAGCTGCCCCATCGACACCAGCGCCGGCATGAAGAAGCTGGTGCCCACCGTGCGGTCCAGCAGCAGCATCACGCCGCTGACGAACAGCGCCGGAAAACCCAGCAGCGCCAGCACCGTGGCCACGAAGATGCCCCACACCGTGAGCGGCATGCGCAGCAGCGTCATGCCCCGGCAGCGCGCCTGCAGCACGGTGGTCGCGTAGTTCAGGCCGCCCATGGTGGTGGCCACGATGAAGATCAGCAGCGACACCAGCATCAGCACGATGCCGCCGCCATGGCCCGGCGTGCCGGGCAGGATCGACTGCGGCGGGTACAGCGTCCAGCCCGCGCCGGTGGGGCCGCCCGCGACGAAGAAGCTCGCCATCAGCACCACCACCGACAGCAGGTAGACCCAGAAGCTCAGCATGTTGAGGTAGGGGAACACCATGTCGCGCGCCCCCACCATGAGCGGGATCAGGTAGTTGCCGAAGCCGCCGAGGAACAGCGCCGTGAGCAGGTAGATCACCATGATCATCCCGTGCATGGTCACGAACTGGTAGTAGCGCTCGGCGTTGATGAACTCGAACTGGCCCGGAAAGCCCAGCTGCAGTCGCATCAGGTTGGACAGCACCAGGCCGACCACGCCCACCGCGATGGCGGTGCAGGCGTACTGCACGGCGATCACCTTGTGGTCCTGGCTCCAGACGTAGCGGCGCAGGAAACCCTGCGGCGCCGGGTGACCGCCATCGTCGTGTTCGTCGTCGGCGGGGGTGAGCACAGCAGCGTCGGTCATCGCGCGGCCTTCTGTTCGGTGGCAGCCTGCGCCGGCGGGCTGCCCAGACTCTGGATGTAGGCCACCAGCGCGGCCAGTTCCTCGTCGCTCAGGTCGATCTTCGGCATCACCGGCGGGAAGCCCTTCACGTGGCGCGCCTGCGGGTCGCGGATGAAGCTGCGCAGGTAGGCCTCGTCGACCAGCGCGGTGCTGCCGTCGGCCATCGACTCGGTCTTGCCGTACAGGCCCTTCCAGGTCGGCCCCACGCGTGTGCTGCCGTCGATGGTGTGGCAGGCCACGCAGCCCTTGGCGTCGGCCAGCGCGCGGCCCTGGTCGACACGGCCGCCACCGCCGGCCGGTGCCTGGGCAGCCTGCGCCGCCTTGGCCGCTTGCGCCAGCTGCATCGCGCCGAAGGTCGGCAGCGCCGTGCGCCAGGCGTCGTAGGCCGCCGCGTCCTCCACCACCACGAAGCCGCGCATGTTCGGATGGCCCACGCCGCACAGCTGCGCGCACAGCGCCTCGTAGCGGCCCGCGACGGTGGGCGTGAACCAGAAGCGGCTGACCTGCCCCGGCACGATGTTCATGCGGGCGCGGATGGGTGGCACGAAGAAGTCGTGCAGCACGTCGTGGGAGCGCATCAGCACCAGCACCGGCTGGCCGATCGGCAGGTGCACCTCGTCGCCGGGGACCAGCAGGTCGTCCCGCCCCGCCGCGTCGGCCGGGTCGAGCCCGAAGGGGTTGGCGGCGCTGACGAAGCGCGCGTCGGTCGCGCCCAGCTTGCCGTCCGCGCCCGGCAGGCGAAAGCGCCACTGCCACTGCTGGCCCAGCACCTCGAGCACGCGCGCGTCATGCGGCGTGCGCACGTAGTTCGCGTACACCACGAGGCCGGGCGCCAGCAGCGCCATGATGCCGGCGGTGGTGCCGCCGATGAGCCAGCGCTCCAGCGTGCGGCTCTCGGGCGCATGCGGCGCCACGCGGCGCCCCTCGCGGTGGCGAAAGCGCACCACGGTGTAGGCGAGGAACAGGTTGATGACGACGAAGAACAGGCCGGTGATGAGCAGCGTGATGGTCAGCGTGTCGTCCATGCGCTGCCAGTTGGAGGCCAGCGGCGTCGTCCACCACGGGTTGACGACGTGGAACGCCACCGAGGCCACCACGATGAGCAACAGGACGACGGCGATGGTCATGTGCTGCGCTCCCTGGGGTGGCCATCGTGGGGTCCGGGAGTCGCATGCGCGGCGGCTTCAGCGGATCGCCGGAATCCGCGGCTCTTCGCCCTCGAAGCGGGCCTCGGGGTGCGTGGCCTCCAGCATCGCCTCGACCTCGCGCACGCGCGACGGCGGCAGGTCGACCATCAACAGGACCTGGCCCTGCGCGATGGCGCTTTCGAAGCGCGCCAGCCGCGGGCTCGGGATCGACACGCCGACCATGGTGGCCGACCAGGCGCCCACCACGCCGCCCAGCAGCGCCAGGCCCACGGCCACGGCCCATTCGGGCTCGTCGCCGAACACGGGGAACAGCAGCGCGGCCAGCAGCCCGACGACCACGCCGCAGGCGGTGCCGAGCACCCAGCCGGTCTTGGCGGCGTGAACGAGGTCGGAGGTCTGCCAGACGTTGGCCGCATGGAGCCCGGCCATGTCCTGGCCTTCGCGTGCGGCGAAATGCAGGTGCGCGATGTCGACACGCGCCTGCAGCAGATCGTGCATCGCCTGCCTGGCACTCGCCAGGTCCGGCAACAGCCAATAGATGCGTCTTTTCACGGCGCCTCCTTTCCGTCTTGCGACGAGCAAGAGACCATGCTTGAGTTATAGGCTCAACAAGGGCCGCATTCAAGTCGGCGCGCCATCGGGACCGACCCGGTGAGTACGGAAGTTCGTCGGTTTCCAGAAGGGCAATTGCACTGAATAATCCGCCGCTCCAGGCCCCACGGCCTCATGAAAAACAAGAAGGAGCAGACGACATGCGCATGGAGCGAGGCCCCCGGTTTCCATTTTCCCGCCGTCACCCGGCATCCCCCCTTCCCTGGCTCGCGGCCGCCCTTGCAGGGCTCGCAGGCGGCGCCGCGCACGCGGCCTGCGGCCCCACCGCCACGCCGGTCACCGGCGACACGGTGGTCTGCGACGGCACCACGACCGTATCGCCCAGCGTGATCGCCACGCCGGGCAGCATCGGCGTCACCATCACCGTGAACAGCGGCGCCACGCTGACCACCAACGCCACGCAGGCGCTGCTGGTGCGCGATGCGAGCACCATCACCAACAACGGCACGATCACGGTGTCGGGCGGCTCGGGCTCGGCGCGCGCGGCGATGGTCGCCACGGGCAACGACAACACGCTGACCAACAACGGCACCCTGAGCACCACGAGCAGCGGCACCGCGGGCATCCTGGTGACGTCGAACAGCAGCACGCGCACGCGCATCACCAACAACGGCAGCATCGTCACCACGGGGGGCAGTTCGCATGGCATCTCCCTGCTGGGCCCGGGCAACACGGTGGTCAACAACGGCAGCATCTCGGCCATCGGCACCTCGGCCAAGGGCGTGTACCTGCAGGGCGGCAACCTCGTGGCCAACCTGCTGGTGAACACCGGCAGCATCGCCACCACGGGCGCCAACTCGCCGTCGGGCGGCGCCGACGCGGTGCATGCGAACACGCTGGGCGGCAGCTTCTTCTCGCGCGTGGAGAACCGGGCCGGCGCCTCGTTCTCGAGCGCCAACGGCTACGGCTACCGCGGCCAGAACGGCAACGACGTGCTGGTCAACGCCGGCACCATCGAAGGCCACGGCGGCACCGCCAGCACCGACGCGATCTACATGGGCGCGCTCGGCAACGGCACGCTGATCCTGCAGACCGGCTCGGTCATCAAGGGCGGCGCCGACGGCGGCGTCGGCAAGACGGCCAGCACCTTTCTCGAAGGCAGCGGCATGGTCGACAACGCCTTCCGCAACTTCCAGCACCTGACGATGCGCGGCACTGCGTGGTCTTGGCTGACCGACGCGAGTTTTTCGGATTCGATCCGCGTCGAGTCCGGCCGCTTCAATCTGCCCGCCACGCTGACCAGCCCGGTCATCACGGTGCTCCCCGGCACCACCGTGGCCGGCACCGGCACCTTCGCGGGCAACGTGACGAACCAGGGCACGCTGCTGCCCGGTCCGAACGACGGCGTCGGCTTCGGCGCCTTCACGGTGCGCGGCAACTACTTTGGCGGCAGCGGCGCGCTGGTGCAGGTCAACACGGTGCTGGCGGGCGACAACGCGCCGTCGGACAAGCTGGTGATCGACGGCGGCGCAGCCACGGGTTCCACCGGCCTGCGCGTGGTCAACCGCGGCGGCCTGGGCGCGCCCACGCTGGCCGACGGCATCCTGGTGGTGCAGGCCGTCAACGGCGGCACCACGGCCGAGCAGGCGTTCTCGCTGACCCAGGCGGTGGAGGCCGGCGCCTACAACTACCGGCTGTTCCGCGGCGGCGCGACGGGCAATAACCGCGACAACTGGTACCTGCGCAACAACGGCTACCTCGTGGGCGGCACCGTGGTGGGCTCGCGGGAGGAAGCCGCCGAGGTGATCGCCGAGACCGGCGCGCCGGCGACGGTGGAGCAGGTCAAGCTCTACCGGCCCGAGGTGCCGCTGTACAGCGCCCTGCCGATCGCCGTGCGCCGCCTCGGGCTGGCGCAGCTGGGCACCTTCCACGACCGGCAGGGCGATGCGCAGCTGCTCACGGACGGTGAAGGCCGGCAGGCCTCGTGGGGCCGCGTGTTCGGCGAAAGCACGCGACAGCGCCTGCGCGGCGATGCCAATCCGCAGTTCGACGGCAGCGTGAGCGGCCTGCAACTGGGCCACGACTTCCTGGCGACCACCGACAGTGCGGGCGGGCGCCACCGCGTCGGCGTGCTGGGCGGCTACACGCGGGCCAGCGGCCACGCGAGCGGCGTCGCCGACGGCGCCACCAACGAGGCGGCCGGCCGGCTCACCGTCGAGGGCTACAGCCTGGGCGCCTACTGGACGCGCATCGCGAGCAGCGGCTGGTACAGCGACGCCGTGCTGCTGGCCACGCGCTACAAGGCCGATGCGCGCTCCACCTTGGGGCGCGGCGGCCGCCCGCACGGCACCAGCGTGACCGCATCGCTCGAGGCCGGCTACCCGCTGGCGCTGAGCGACACCGTGACGCTGCAGCCGCAGGTGCAGCTCATCTGGCAGCGCAGTTCGCTCGACGACTTCGACGACGGCCTCTCGACCGTGCGCTTCCAGCGCGACAACGCCGTCACCGGCCGGCTGGGCGCGCGGCTCGAAGGCCGCTTCGAGGCGGGTGGCGGCGTCTGGAAGCCCTACCTGAAGCTCAACCTGTGGCACACCTTCAGCGGCAGCAACGCCCTCTACTTCGGGCCGAGCGACCAGGTCGTGAACCGCCGCAACGCGAGCGCGCTCGAAGTGGGCGGCGGCATCGTCGGGCAGGTGAACAAGACGCTGTCGGTCTACGGCGGCCTGGCCTACACCAGCGCCATCGGCATCACCGAGCAGACCGGCGTGCAGGGGCAACTGGGGCTGCGCATGCGCTGGTGACCCCGGGGCGCCGGGGGCCCGGACGGCTCGACTTTTGACCGCCCGTGCAAATTTGATGGCATGCGGTTTGCTTGATAAAGATCAACGGGTATCCACGGATAGCCAGTCTTTTTTGACCGTATGGATAATTTAGCCCATCATCCCGTCCGCCCGCCACGAGGTACACCCCGATGAATCACCCCCCCTTGCGCAGCCGCTTCTGGTCCGACCTGACCAGTGAAGAGTTCTCCCGCCTCGACCGCGAACGGCTGATCGCCGTGCTGCCGGTGGGGGCGACCGAACAGCACGGCCCCCATTTGCCGATGTCGACCGACACCGCCACCATCGACGGCATGGTGCGCGCCAGCCTGCCCTACCTGCCCGACGACCTGCCGGTGCTGTTCCTGCCCACCGTGCCCTACGGCAAGAGCAACGAGCACTCGCGCTACCCGGGCACGCTCACGGTGTCGGCGAACACGCTGATCTCGCTGTGGAAGGACGTCGGCGCCTGCGTCGCCAAGGCCGGCGTGCGCAAGCTGGTGCTCTACAACAGCCACGGCGGGCAGATGAGCGTCATGGACATCGTGGCGCGCGACCTGCGCGAAGAGCACGACATGATGGTCGTGGCCGCCAACTGGTACACCCTGGGCCTGCCCGAGGGCCTGTTCACCGCGCACGAAGGCAAGCACGGCATCCATGCCGGCGACCTCGAAAGCTCGGTGATGCTGCACCTCACGCCCGACTACGTGCGCAAGGACCAATTCCAGAACTTCGGCTCCATGACCGAGCAGCTGGCGGCCGAGAACAAGTTCCTGTCGATCACGCCCAGCGGCAAGCTCGGCTGGCAGATGCACGACATCAACCCGGCCGGCGCCGCCGGCGACGCCACCCGCGCCAGCGCCGAGAAGGGCGCCGCGGTGCTCGACCACGTGGGCCAACGCTTCGTCGAACTGCTGCACGAGATCGACCGCTTCCCCCTCTCGCGCCTGGCCAACGTTCCGGCCTGGCGCTGACGCCAAGGAGTCCCATGGAAAGCACCACGCCATCCACGCCGCCCCTGGTCCGCCTGCGCAACGTCGGCAAGCGCTTTGCCAACGGCACGCTCGCCCTGCAGGGCATGACGCTCGACATCGGCGAGCACGACTTCGTCAGCTTCCTGGGCCCCTCGGGCTGCGGCAAGAGCACCGCGCTGCGGCTGATCGCCGGGCTCACCCGCATCAGCTCGGGCGACATGCAATGGTCGGGCGCCAACACCGGCAGCGCCAAGGACAGCAAGAGCGACCGCGACCTGGGCTTCGTGTTCCAGGAACCCACGCTCATGCCCTGGACCAAGGTGTTCGACAACGTCTGGCTGCCGCTGAAACTCGCGGGCATGAGCCGCGACGAAGCCGCGCCAGTGGTGCAACACGTGCTGGAGCTGGTCGGCCTCTCGCGCTTTGCCGACGTGTACCCGCGCGAGCTCTCGGGCGGCATGAAGATGCGCGTGTCGATCGCGCGCGCGCTGGTCACGCACCCGCGCCTGCTGCTCATGGACGAGCCCTTTGCCGCGCTCGACGAAATGACGCGCATCAAGCTCAACAACGACCTGCTGGCCATCTGGCGCGAGCACCGCTTCTCGATCGTGTTCGTCACGCACAGCGTGTACGAGTCGGTCTACCTGTCGAACCGCATCGTCGTGATGGCAGCGCGCCCGGGCCGCGTGATCGACGAGATCGCCATCGACGAGCCTTACCCGCGCGGCGAGGCCTTCCGCACCTCCAGCCGCTACAACGCGCACTGCACGGCTGTTTCGCAATCTCTGCACGGAGCGCTCCATGGCCTCGACATCGACCATTGAAACCGTGATGCCCCTCGACACCACCAACGAAGCCACGCCGTCCGCCGAGACGCTGCGCGCGCACGAAGACAAGCTGCGCCGGCGCGAGGCCACGCTGCGCATCGTCGTGCCGGTCGTCATCGTTGCCGCGCTGCTGCTGGTGTGGGAGTGGATGGTGCGCGCCAACGACATCCCGCACTACATCCTGCCCGCGCCCTCGCTGATCCTGCGCACGCTGTTCGACAACTGGGGGTCGCTCTCGGGCGCGCTGTGGTTCACGGTGAAGCTCACGCTGCTGGCGCTGGGCGCCGCCATCGTCGGCGGCGTGCTGCTGGCCATTGCGTTCGCGCTGTTCAAGTGGGTGGAAATCGGCCTGTTCCCGATCGCCGTGATCCTGCAGGTGACGCCGATCATCGCGATCGCGCCGCTCATCCTGATCTACGTGTCGAGCACCACGGCGGCGCTGCTGCTGTGCGCGTGGATCGTGGCCTTCTTCCCCATCCTGTCGAACACCGTCATCGGCCTGAAGAGCGCCGACAGCAACCTGCGCGACCTGTTCCAGCTCTACAAGGCCTCGCCCTGGCAGACCTTCCGCTACCTGCTGGCGCCCAGTGCGCTGCCGTACTTCATGGCGGGCCTGAAGATCGCCGGCGGCCTGAGCCTGATCGGCGCGGTGGTGGCCGAGTTCACGGCCGGCACGGCGGGCAAGGAAACGGGGCTGGCCTCGCGCATCCTCGAGTCGAGCTTCCGCACCGAGATCCCGATGATGTTCGCGGCGCTGCTGCTGGTGTCGCTGCTGGGCATCGTGATCTTCATCGTGTTCGCCGCCCTGTCGCGCCTCGTGCTCGGCCACTGGCATGAAAGCGAAATGCGCCGTGAACGCTAGAACGCCGCTGTCCACCGTCGACTGGGACGCCGTGCGCGAGGACCTGCACGGCCTGAACGTGATCGCCACGCCCAGCCAGCGCAAGCAGCTGTCGAAGGACTTCTACTGGTACAGCCCGATCCTCACGGCGCAGCTCGCGGGCTGCGTGGCCGACCTCGTGGTCAAGGTCAGCACCGAGGACGACGTGCGCCAGGCCGCGGCCGTGGCCGCGAAGTGGAAGCTGCCGCTCACCGTGCGCGCGGGCGGCACCGGCAACTACGGCCAGTGCGTGCCGCTCGAAGGCGGGCTCGTGCTCGACGTGACGCAGATGTGCCGCGTGCTCGACCTGGCCGAGGGCCGCATCCGCGTCGAGGCCGGTGCGCGCATGCACGACATCGACCTGGCCGCACGCGAGACCGGGCAGGCGCTGCGCATGTGGCCCTCGACCTGGCACGTGGCCAGCATCGGCGGCTTCATCGCGGGCGGCTTCGGCGGCATCGGCTCGTTCCGCCACGGCATCCTGCGCGACCCCGGCAACCTGCTGCGCGCGCGCGTGATGACGGTGGAGCGCGAGCCGCGCGTCATCGAGCTGGTCGGCGACGAGATCCAGCAGGTGCACCATGCCTACGGCACCAACGGCGTGATCCTCGACGTGGAAGTGGCGCTGAGCCCGGCGGTCGACTGGGTGCACTGCACGGCGCTGTTCGACACCTACCGCGGCGCGCTCGACTTCGGCATCGCCGCGCAGGCGCCTTCGCTGGACATCTTCCTGCTGTCGACCGTGGAGGCGCGCTTCTCGCCCTACTACACGGCCATGGGCGATCGCTTTCCGCCCGACCGGCACGCGGTGTTCACCATGGTCTCGCCCGACTCGATGGCCGAATTCCGCGCGCTCGCGGCGGCGCACGGCGGCACCCTGTCGGTGGCCGGCACCGAGGCCGAGCTGCAGGCCGAGGGCCTGCCGCCGGCCTACGAGTGCGCCTTCAACCACACGACGCTGCAGGCGCTGAAGGCCGACCGCAGCTGGACGTACCTGCAGGTGGCCTACGCCCAGCCCTTCGACCCGGCCGTGGTCGAGCGCCACATGCAGATCTTCGGCGACGACGTGCTGCAGCACCAGGACTTCGCGCGCGCCAACGGCCAGTGCGGCACCTTCGGCATCCTGCTCGTGCGCTGGAAGGGCGAGGCCCACCAGTACGAGGTGATGCGCGAGATCGAGTCGCAGGGCGGCGCGCAGATCTTCAACCCGCACGTCTTCACCATCGAGGACGGCGGCATGAAGACCATCGACACGCAGCAGATCGAGTTCAAGAAGCGCAGCGACCCGATGGGCCTGATGAACCCCGGCAAGACGCGCGGCTGGACGCCCGACATGGCAGTCGAGCGTTGAGAAAAACATTTAGTCTTCGCATCCCGTCCCCACCCCAACCTCCACAGGAGTCCGTCCCCATGCGCATCCCCGCTTTCTCTCTTCGGCCGCTGGCCTTCGGCCTGGCCCTCGCAGGCGCCGCCTTCGCCGCACAGGCCCAGGACAAAGTGGTGTTCGCCACCAACTGGAAGGCGCAGGCCGGCCACGGCGGCTTCTACCAGGCGCTGGTGGACGGCACCTACAAGAAGTACGGGCTCGACGTGGAAATCATGCAGGGCGGCCCGATGGTCAACAACCGGCCGATGCTGCCGGCCGGCAAGGTCGACTTCCTCATGACCGGCAACCTGCTGCAGTCCTTCGACAACGTGAAGAACGGCGTGCCCACCGTGGTGGTCGCGGCCATCTTCCAGAAAGACCCGCAGGCCATGTTCGCCCACCCGGGCCAGGGCTACGACACCTTCAAGGACATGACCAAGGCGCCCGTGGCCTTCATCGGCAAGGACGGCCAGTTCAGCTTCTGGCAGTGGATGAAGTCGGAGCACGGCTTCAAGGACGCGCAGCTCAAGCCCTACACCTTCAACGTCGGCCCGTTCCTGGCCGACAAGAAATCGATCCAGCAGGGCTATGCCATCTCGGAGCCGCTGTCGATCAAGGCGCAGGCCGGCTTCGACCCGGTGGTGCACCTCTTGGCCGACCACGGCTTCTCGACCTACGCCACCACCATCGAGACCCGCGCCGACCTGATCAAGACCAAGCCCGAGACGGTGCGCAAGTTCATCGAGGCCTCGATCGTCGGCTGGAACAACTACCTCTACGGCGACAACAAGGCCGCCAACGAGCTCATCGCCAAGACCAACCCCGACGCCACGCCGGCCGCGCTGCAGGGCTCCATCGACCTCATCAAGAAGATGGGCATCATCGACAGCGGCGACTCGCTCACCAAGGGCATCGGCGCCATGGACGAAGCACGCGTGAAGGACTTCTACGAGAAGATGGTCAAGGCCGGCCTGTACAAGCCGGGCGAGATCGACCTGTCGAAGGTCGCGACCACGCAGTTCGTCAACAAGGGCGTCGGTGTCGACATCCGCAAGAAGCTCACCGGCAAGTAAGTCGCTTCGTTTTTTCCCGTGGGTCGCGCGGGGCTTGCGCCGGGGTCAGATGCCGGCGCCTGGGTTGCCATAAGGCACTGCGCGGCCTTTGTTCCCTTGGGCTCTGACCCCGTCTCGCCGAACAGGCGAACCGGCCCGAACCATGAAAACGCTCGTCGTCCATTGCCATCCGAACCCTGACAGCTTCAACCACGCGCTGTACCGCACCGCCCTCGAGGCCCTCACGCCGCGACACCCCGTCAAGGCCATCGACCTGTACGCCGAGGGCTTCGACCCGACGCTGACACGCGAAGAGCGCATCGCCTACCTCGACAACCCCGAACTGATCCGCGAACGCGTGAAACCCCACGTCGAAGCGCTGCTGTGGGCCGAGCACCTGGTGTTCGTCTACCCCACCTGGTTCCATGGACCGCCGTCCATGCTCAAGGGCTGGCTCGAGCGCGTGTGGCTGCCGGGCGTGGCCTTCCTGCCCGCCGAGCGCAAGGGGCAGCTGGCGAAGTCGGGCATGCGGCACATCCGCCGGCTGACGGTGGTGACCACCGGCGGCTCGCCGCGCTGGTTCGTGATGGCCATCGGCGACCCGGGGCGGCGGCTGTTCACGCGCGCGCTGCGGGCGCTGTTCGCGTGGCGCTGCAAGGTGACGTGGCTGCAGCTGCACGACATGAACGCCGTCACCGACCGCGACCGCACCCATTTCATCGCGCGCGTGGCGCGCACGCTGCACAACATCCAGTAGACACGCAGGGAGACACACACCATGAGCCTCGAACGCACGCTGACCGTCCGTGTCGAACGCATCTCGCGGCAGACGCCGGAAATCCTGGCCTTCGAGCTGGCGCATCCGTGGGGCCGGCCGCTGCCCGGCTACGAGGCCGGCGCGCACATCGACGTGCACATGCCCGGCGGCTTCTCGCGCCAGTACTCGCTGGCGCGCGCGCCCTCGGGCAGCGGCGGCTACGTGATCGGCGTGAAGCGCGAGCACGCGAGCCGCGGCGGCTCGGCCTCGATGCACGAGCGCGTGCGCGAGGGCGACCTCATTGCCATCAGCGCGCCGCGCAACACCTTCCCGCTGCGCGCCGAGGCCCGCCGCCACCTGCTACTGGCCGGCGGCATCGGCATGACGCCGCTGCTGGCCATGGCGCAGGCGCTGGCCGCACGCGGCGCCGACTTCACGCTGTGCGTGTTCGCGCGCAGCGAGGAGCACCTGGCCTTCGCCGAGGCCCTGCACGCGCCCGCGCTGGCGCCGCACCTGAAGCTGCACCTGGACCAGGGCGACGCGTCGCAACGCATCGACCTGCGCGCCCTGCTGGCCGAGCGCGCGCCCGACACGCACCTGTACGTGTGCGGCCCCGGCGGCTTCATGCAGGCGGTGCGCGAGGCCGCCGCGCACTGGCCCGAGGACGCGCTGCACACCGAGTACTTCGCCGCGCCCACCGGCACGGCCGCCGCCACCACGGGCCTGCCCTTCACGCTGAAGCTGGCGCGGCGCGGCATCGAGGTGCCGGTGGCGGCCGACCAGACCGCGGTCGACGCGCTGCACGAGGTCGGCATCGACATTCCCGTGTCGTGCCAGCAGGGCCTGTGCGGCACCTGCGTGGTCGAGGGCGACGGCGAAGGCGCCGAGCACCGCGACTTCTGCCTCACGGGCACCGAGCGGCGCACCAAGGTGGCGCTGTGCTGCTCGCGCGCCAAGGGCCCCGACCTGGTGCTGCAGCTGTGAGCGTGACGGACACCGACAGCGAAGCCCCCGCCACGCGCGGGCGTTCGCGCAAATACACGCAGGTGCTGGGCCTCATCAACCAGGCCGCTATCGAGGTGTTCGCCAGCGAGGGGCTGGCCGGCGCGTCGACGCAGGCCATCGCCGACAAGGCGGGCCTGTCGAAGGCGCAGCTGCACTACTACATCGAGAGCAAGGAGGCGCTGTACCGCCAGGTGCTGCAGGACATCCTGACCGACTGGATCGTGGTGTTCGGCTTCAGCGACGAGGCCTTCGGCCCACGCAAGGTGCTGGGCGATCTGATCCAGCGCAAGATGATGTTCTCGTTCGAGCACCCGCTGCGCTCGCGCATCTTCACGGCCGAGATGATGCGCGGCGCGCCCGTCATCAACAGCATGATGGACACGAGCAAGCAGCGCACCGACCAGGCCGCCGCCGTGATCCAGAACTGGATGAACCAGGGCCTCATGGACACAGCCGACCCGATGCTGGTGCTGTTCCACATCTGGGCCGTGACGCAGTTCTATGCCGACCACGCCACGCAGGCCGCCTACTACCGCAACACGGCGCAGCAGGGCGACGACAAGGACCGGCGCTACCTGATCGAGCAGGTGACGGAGTTTCTTTTGAAAGGCGCGGGCGTCAAGTAGCCGCGCGCTGCGGCAGGTACATGGTGGCTTCCACCTCCACCAGCACCTCGTCGCCCGGCAGGAAGCGCGACACCTCGACCACCGTGCTCACCGGCGGCTCGCCCGGATAGAACAGGCCGCGCACGCGGTTGTAGAAGGCGTAGTGCGGCAGGTGGCGGAAGTACTGCACCAGCTTCACCACGTCTTCCATGGTGCCGCCGTGCTCGGCGGCGATCTGGCGGATGCGCTCCAGCACGAACCAGCTCTGCGCCACGATGGGCGCCTCGAAGATGTCGACCGACATCTGGCCCGTGGCATAGCCCACGCCCTGCAGCGCGGTGCGGGCTTCTTCCGGGATGGCGTCGTAGCCCGCCACCGCGCGGCGCGTGGCCGGGTCGACGGCGACCACGCCGCTCATGAAGACGAAATCGCCGACGCGCTTGGCGGCGGCATAGTTGGCCATCGGCTTGCCCATGCTCATGGTGTGTTCTCCAGTGCCCGGCCTGCGCGGTAGACGGTGCGTTGCCGTCCGCGCGGGCCGATGAGTTCGTGTTCGTCGGTGGCGGCCAGCACCACCAGGTCGGCCGGGCAGCCCGGCGCGATGCGACCGTCCCACGCGAGGCCCAGCGCTTTCGCGGGGTTCACGGTGATGGTGTCGAGCCAGTCGGCGGCAGGCGCCAGGTGCGCCATCTGCACGCCCAGGCCGAAGGTCTCGAGCAGGTCGTAGCTGCCGTAGGGATAGAAGGCGTCCTGCACGTTGTCGGTGGCCAGGCTGGCGCGCAGGCCGTGCGCAGCCGCCTCGCGGATGCGCGTGATGCCGCGCGCCACGGGCGTGCGGTCCCACGCGCCCTGCAGGTAGAGGTTGGTGGTCGGCAACGCGACGAGGTGCAGCCCGGCGCCGGCGCACAAGGTGAGCGTCTCGGCGGCCACGGCATCGTCCTGCACCGAGAGCGAACAGGCGTGGCCGCAGACCACGCGGCCCTTGAAGTCGCGCGCGCGCACCAGCTGCGCGATGCTGCGCAGGCCGCTGGCGTCGGTGTCCAGGCCTTCGTCGACGTGGAAGTCCAGCCCCAGCCCGTGCTGCTGCGCGAGGTCGAACACGCGGCCCAGCTTGGCGAAGAGGCCGTCGTTGCGGTAGATGAAAGCGCCCAGCGAACCGCCCGCGCGCTTCACGTCGCGCGCGATGCGCTCGCCGGCCGCGAGGTCGGCGAACACGTCGAGCGGCACGAGCGCGACGAACTGCAGCTCGATGCGGCCGGCCCATTCTTCGCGCAGCGCCTCGAACACGGCCAGCGCGGCCGGCGGTTCGGGCTCGACCCAGTCCAGGTGCGTGCGCAGCGCGCGCGTGCCGGCGCGCCAGGCCTCGTGCAGCGCGCGCTCCATGCGCAGGCGCAGCGAGGCGCCGGTCCAGCTCGCGCGGTGGCGGCCCATGCGCTCGATGGCGGTGAACAGGTCGCCCTGCGCGGCGCCGACGTCCTGCACGGTGAAGTTCTTGTCGATGTGCGCGTGCGCCTCGACGAGCGCGCTCAGCAGCGTGCCGCGCGCCTGCGTCTGCGAGGCGCTGGGCGCGATGGCCGCGACCTTGTCGCCGTCGATCGTGACGTCGAAGACCTGCACATCGCCCGCTGCTGCGAAGCCCCGCAGCGGCGCCGGAATGCGCAGCGCTTCGAGCGTCGTGGTCGTCATGCGCGCTGGCGCCAGTCGCGCAGCCAGCCCAGGCCGGCCGAGGTGCCGCCGGGCTCCATGCCGCGGCGCGGGCGGTACTCGCACCCGACCCAGCCCTGCCAGCCGCACTGCGCCGACACCTCGTCGATCACGCCGAAGAGGTAGTCGTAGTTCTGCTCGCCCACATCGGGCTCGTGGCGCTCGGGCACGCCCGCGATCTGCAGGTGGCCGACGCGGCCGGTCGGCAGGTACTGGCGCAGCTTCATCGCCACGTCGCCCTCGACGATCTGGCAGTGGTACAGGTCCATCTGCACCTTGAGGTTGGCGGCGCCCACGGTCTCGACGATCTGGTGCGCGTGGTCCTGCCGGTTGAGAAAGAAGCGCGGAATGTCGCGCGTGTTGATCGGCTCGATCAGCACGTCGCGCCCGGCCTTCGCAGCCTCGGCCGCGGCCCAGCGCAGGTTCCCGACATAGACGGCCTCTGCCGCCTCGCGCGCGAGGCCTTCGGGCACGAGGCCGGCCATGACGTGGATGCGCGAGCAGTCGAGCGCCACGGCGTAGTCGATGGCTTTCGCAATGCCTTCGCGGAACTCGCCCTCGCGCCCCGGCAGGCAGGCCAGGCCGCGTTCGCCGCCGGCCCAGTCGCCGGGCGGGCCGTTGAACAGCACCTGCTGCAGGCCGTTGTGCTTCAGGCGGGCGACGATTTCCTCTTTCGAGAAGTCGTAGGGAAAGAGGTACTCGACGGCCTGGAAGCCGTCTTTCGCGGCGGCGTCGAAGCGGTCGAGAAATGCGAGCTCCGGATAGAGCATCGAGAGGTTGGCGGCGAATTGGGGCATGGGGTGTTTGTACTACCAGCGCGCACCGAAAGTGCGGCGCAGTTCATCGATCTGGTCGGGGGTGAGCGGTGCGGGCCGAGTGGCTTGCGTGAGCACCTGCAGGCGGGCGGTTTCTTCCAGCTCTTCGAGCACGGCCATCGCGGCGGCCGGCGTCTCGTGCCAGACATTGGGGCCCAGGCGCGCGAGCATCGCCGCGCGGATCGGCGTGCCGGCCGCGCCGTAGCGCGCGATGGCCTGCGCCACCTGCTCGGCCGCCTCGGGCGCGCCGGGGCGGTGGTACGGGATGACCGGCACATGGCCGACCTTCATCACGAAGTAGGGCGTGAGCGCGGGCAGCAGTTCGGCTTGCGGGTTGCCCAGGGTCAGGGCCACGCAGTGCGTGCTGTGCGTGTGGATCACGCAGGCCGTGGCCGCATCGAAGCCGCGTGCGGCGGCGTAGATGCGCGTGTGCAGCGCGATGGTCTTGCTGGCGCGGTCGCCGCCGGTCTGCTGGCCCTGCGCATCGAGCCGTGCGAGCCGCGCGGGGTCGAGAAAGCCCAGGCAGGCATCGGTCGGCGTGATGAGAAAACCGTCGTCCAGCCGCACGCTGATGTTGCCGGCCGTGGCGTGCACGTAGCCGCGCTCGAACAGGCTGCGGCCGACGCGGCAGATTTCGTCGCGGGCTTCGTTCTCGGTCATGCGAGCACTGTAAAAGCTTTGGTGAAGAAATCGTCGCTGCCGAAGTTGCCCGACTTCAGCGTGATGTGCAGCCCCGCTTCGGGCGCGGCGTCGCAGCGCGCATGGCACCACGGCACGCCGGGATCGATCTGCGGGCCGATCTGCATCTGCGCGATGCCCAGCGCCTGCACGCAGGCGCCCGAGGTCTCGCCGCCGGCCACCACGAGCTGGTGCACGCCGCGCTCGACCAGGCCGCGCGCAATGGCGGCGATGGTGCGTTCGACCATCGCGCCGGCTTCTTCCACGCCGAGCCGTCCCTGCACCGACTTCACGGCGCCGGCTTCGGCGGTCGAGTAGACGAGCACGGGGCCTTTGTCGATGAGCGGTGCGGCCCAGGCCAGCACCTCGGCCGTCACGTCCACGCCCGCCGCGATGCGCAGCGGATCGATGGCCATGGCCGCGCCGCCGCGCTGGATGAAGTCGAGCACCTGCCGGTTGGTGGCGAGCGAGCAGCTGCCCGACACCACCGCCGTCTTGCCGCCGGCCTTCGGCAATGCGCTGGCCTGCGACGACGGCGCGAGGCCGAAATTGGCCGGCAGGCCGATGGCCACGCCCGAGCCTGCCGTGAGCAGCGGCAGCTTCGCGAGCGCCGGGCCCATGCGCAGCAGGTCGTCGTTCGACACGGCGTCGACGATGGCGATGGCCACGCCCTCGGCCTTCAGCTGCGCGATGCGTTCTTCGATGGCCGCTGCGCCGCGTGCGACCACCGCGTGATCGATGAGGCCCACCTTGCGCGTGCACTGCGCCTGCAGCACGCGCACGAGGTTGGGGTCGGTCATCGGCGTGAGCGGATGGTTCTGCATGCCGCTCTCGTTGAGCAGCACGTCGCCCGCGAACAGGTAGCCCTTGAAGACGGTGCGCTTGTTGTCGGGGAAGGCGGGCGTGGCGATGGTGAAGTCGCATTGCAGCGCGTCCATCAGCGCCTCGGTCACGGGGCCGATGTTGCCTTGGGCCGTGCTGTCGAAGGTGGAGCAGTACTTGAAGTAGATCTGCTGCGCGCCCTGCGCCTGCAGCCAGCGCAGCGCGTCGAGCGACTGCGCGATGGCCTCGGCCGGTGCGATGGTGCGCGACTTGAGCGCGACCACCACGGCATCCACGTCGGCATCGAGCGGGCCTTCGGGCACGCCGATGGTCTGCACCACGCGCATGCCGGCGCGCACGAGGTTGTTGGCCAGGTCGGTGGCGCCGGTGAAGTCGTCGGCGATGCAGCCGAGCACGAGCTTCGCCATCGCTCAGCCCTTCAGCGCGAGCGTGACCGCCTGCGCGTTCTCGCGCACGTAGTCGCGCAGGATGGCGTCGAAGCTGGCGTCGGCCTTCAGGCCCAGCGCCTCGGCGCGCGCCGCATGGATGCGGCTGGGCCAGCTGGTGACGATCTTCGCGATGGCGGCGTCGGGTTCCCAGTCGATGAGGGCGGTGGCCTCGGTGCCGGCGATGCGCTCGAGCGCCTGCGCCATCTCGCGCACGGTGGTGGTCAGCGCGGGCAGGTTGATGGCGGTGCGCGCACCCCATTCGGCGGCACCGGCGGTGGCCGCGCGCACGATGCCGGCGACGGTGTTGCCGGGCGAGGCCAGCGCGACCGGCGTCTCGGGCGCCACGGGGCAGCGTGCGCGCACGCCGGCCAGCGGCTCGCGCAGCATGCCGCTCAGGAAGCTGGAGGCCGCACCGTTCGGACGACCGGGGCGCACCGACACCGTCATGAGCCGCACATTGCGGCCCTGCACGAAACCCTTGCGCGTGTAGTCGGCCACCAGCTGCTCGCCGATGAACTTCTGGATGCCGTAGCTGTTCTGCGGCGTGGGCAGCGTGGTGTCCTCGATCACCGCGGGCAGGCGCTGCTCGGGCGAATCGCCGAACACGGCGACGGAGCTGGAGAACACGAACACGGGCGCATGGCCCGCGCTGCGGCAGGCGTCGAGCAGGGCGCGCGTGGTGTCCAGGTTGCTGCGCATGCCGAGGTCGAAATCGGCCTCGCACTCGCCGCTCACGGCGGCGGCGAGGTGGAACACGGCGTCGGTGTCGGCCAGCGGCAATGCGCCGTTGGCGGCCTGTTCGTAGAGGTCGCCCTGCACGAACTGGATGCGCGCGTCGGCTGCAAGGTCGGCGGGCGGCGGCACGCGGTCGGCGAGCGTGATGCGTGCGATGTCTTTCGCCGCGCCGCCAGCCAGTGCGAGCGGGCCGCTGGCGAGCAGGGTGCGGGCGAGGCGGGCGCCGAGGAAGCCGCAGCCGCCGGTGATGAGAACGTTCATGGTGTGTGTCTTTCCTGGGTCGGTGGAGCGCTGTCGCTCGATGTTATTTTTTCGATTCTTTCGCAACGGGCAGCTCGATGCCCGGGAAGATCTTGATGACCGCGCTGTCATCTTCGCGCGCGAAGCCGGCCGTGGAGGCCTGCATGAACATCTGGTGCGCGGTGGACGACAGCGGCAGCGGAAACTTGCTGGCGCGCGCCACGTCGAGCACCAGGCCCAGGTCCTTCACGAAGATGTCGACGGCCGACAGCGGCGTGTAGTCGCCCGCGAGCACGTGGGCCATGCGGTTCTCGAACATCCAGCTGTTGCCGGCGCTGTGGGTGATGACCTCGTACAGCGCGTCGGGGTTCACGCCTTCGCGCAGGCCCAGCGCCATGGCCTCGGCCGCGGCGGCGATGTGCACGCCGGCCAGCAGCTGGTTGATGACCTTCACCTTGCTGCCCGCGCCGGCCGAATCGCCCAGGCGGTAGACCTTGGCGGCCATGGCGTCGAGCATGGCGCCGGCCTTCTCATACGCCGCGGGGGTGCCGGCGGTCATCATCGTCATCTGGCCGCTCGCGGCCTTGGCGGCGCCGCCGGAGATCGGTGCGTCGAGGTACAGGATGCCTTGCTGCGCGAGGCGCGCCTCGAGCGCCACCGACCAGTTCGGGTCGACGGTGGAGCACATCACGAACAGGCTGCCGGGCTTCATCGATGCCGCGCAGCCGGGCGTGGTGCCGTCGCCGAACAGCACCGACTCGGTCTGCGCCGCGTTGACGACCACGCTGACCACGATGTCGCACTGCGCACCGAGCGCGGCCAGCGTGTCGCAGGCGGTGCCGCCGTCGCGCGCGAAGGCCTCGGCCACGCCGGGGCGCACGTCGAACACATGCGGCGCATGGCCCGCGCGGCGCAGCGATTGCGCCATGCCGCTGCCCATGGCGCCCAGGCCTACGAGGCCGACGACGGGGGTGTTGGAAGAAGAAGTCATGTCGTGCGTCCTTCGATCAGCGATTGACGAGTTGCTTCGGGGTGAGCCACACGCCGATGGCGCCGAGCACCAGCGCGCCGGCCAGCACGTACATGCCGATCTGCGTGCTGCCCGTGAGGTCCTTCAGGTAGCCGATGAGGTACGGGCTCACGAAGCCCGCGAGGTTGCCCACCGAGTTGATGACCGCGATGCCCGCTGCCGCCGCCGTGCCCGAGAGGAAGGCGGTGGGCAGCGACCAGAACAGCGGCGCGCAGGTGAGCACGCCGGCCGCGGCGAGCGACAGGAAGGTCAGCGACACGACGGTGTTCTGCGTGTACGAGGCCGCGACCGTGAAGCCCACGGCGCCCATCATCGCGGGGATGATCAGGTGCCAGCGGCGCTCGCGGCGCGCGTCGGCGCTGCGGCCGAACAGGTTCATCGCGACGATCGCGCACAGGAACGGAATGGCGCTGAGCAGGCCGATGTTGAAGTTGCCCTGCACGCCCGTGGCTTTCACCAGCGTGGGCAGCCAGAAGGTCAGCGCGTACTGGCCCATGACGAAGGCGAAGTAGATGAGCGCCATCCACCACACGCGCGCGTCGCGGAACATTGCGCCCACCGAGTGCGGGCCCTTGGCGCCGTGCGCCTGGTCGCGGTCGACCTCGCGCTGCAGCAGGTTCTTTTCTTCGGGCGAGAGCCAGCGTGCGTGCTTGATGCCGTTGTCCAGGTAGAACAGCACCATCACGCCCACCAGCACGGCGGGAATGGCTTCGATGATGAACATCCACTGCCAGCCATGCATCGACGACACGCCATGGAAGGCGTCCATGATCCAGCCCGACAGCGGGTTGCCGAAGATGCCCGCCACGGGAATCGCCGACATGAACACCGCGATGATCCGTGCGCGCCGGTGCGACGGGTACCAGTGCGTCAGGTACAGGATCACGCCGGGGTAGAAGCCCGCCTCGGCCACGCCCAGCAGGAAGCGCAGGATATAGAAGCTGGTTGGCGTTTCCACGAACACGAAGCAGGCCGACAGCAGGCCCCAGGTGATCATGATCCGCGCGATCCACACGCGCGCGCCCACGCGGTTGAGCAGCAGGTTGCTGGGCACTTCGAACAGGAAGTAGCCCAGGAAGAAGATGCCGGCGCCCAGGCCGAACACGGTTTCGCTGAAGCCGAGGTCCGCGCCCATCTGCAGCTTGGCGAAGCCGACGTTCACGCGGTCGAGGTACGCGACCACGTAGCACAGCATCAGGAAGGGCACGAGGCGCCAGAACACCTTGGCGTAGGCGCGTTTTTCGAGCGCGGCGTCGGGCGCGTCAGCCGCGAGGGGCGCGCCGGCCTGGAGGGTGGAAGTCATTGGGAGGGAGTCCGCTGGATGAAAAAACGGGGCCGTCCCGTCACCCTGCGGCGCGGTCGCCCCTTACTTGTCAGGTCATCATACAAATTTAAGACAAGCTCCCGGATACGGGATAACCCGCACATTCTGCCCCTGCGGAAAAATTGTGAGCGTGGGCTTACTTGCCCGCCGGCCAGCCTTCGACCAAGGGTCGGGCGAGCTGGGCGCCTTCCTGCTGCCAGAAGGCCGGGTCGGCCTGCTCGATGCGGCGGATGGCGTTGTCCATGTGCGCCTTGGCGGCTTCGCGCGCGGCCAGCGGGTCGCCGGCGTCGATGGCCTCGACGATGCGCGCGTGTTCCTGCGCCACTTCGCGCACGAAGTCGGCGCGGCGCGCCTCGTTGGCGCGCGTGACGCGGGTGGCGCCATGCAGGAACTGCCGCAGGTACTGCAGCGTGCCGATGAGGAAGGGGTTGCGTGCGGCCTCGGCGATGGCGCGATGAAAGCGCACGTCCTCGTCGGCCCCGTTGCCGCCCATCGACACCGCCGCATGCAGCGCATCGATGGCGTCGCGGATGCGCAGCATGTCCTCGGGCGTGCGGCGCTCGGCCGCGAGCGCGGCCACCTCGGCCTCGAGCGCGCGGCGCAGCTCGACCATCTGCACCACCGCTTCGCGCGAGGCCACATGCGGCATCTCGAAGCGCAGCGGCTCCACGCCGGCAGCGCGCACGTACACGCCGCTGCCCTGGCGCGAATCGACCAACCCGAGCGACTTCAGCCGCGACACCGCCTCGCGCACCACCGTGCGGCTCACGCCGAACTGGGTGGCCAAGGCGGTCTCGGTGGGCAGCCGGTCGCCTTCCGACAGGCGTCCGCTGCGCACCTCGGCCACGAGCGCTTCCGCCACCTGGTCGGCCAGGCGGACGGCGGGAGCGAGGGACTGGAAGCGGGCGGTCATGGGCGCGGGAAGGCGGTGGGGCCTGCGACTCTAACGCAGGCACCGCACCGTCACGCCGCATGGCCGCGCTGGCGTCAGACGCCGAGCGCGTGCCGCGCGGCCCGCGCGATGCTCGCCGCGTCCACGCCGAAGAAACCGCGCAGCGCGGCGCGCGTGTCGCTGCGACCGAAGCCGTCGGTGCCCAGCGTGAGGTAGCGGCGGCCTTCGGGCAGGAAGGCGCGCACGCTCTCGGGCAGGGCGCGCACGTAGTCGGTGGCGGCGACGATCGGGGCCTTGCTGCTGCCCTTGCCGAGCTGCTGCGCGACGAAGGGCGTGCCGGCGTCTTTTTCGCCGGCCAGCGCGCGCTGCTCGCAGGCCTGGCCGTCGCGCGCGAGTTCGCTCCAGCTCGTGACGCTGAACACCTCGGCCGCGATGCCTTCGTCGGCCAGCTGCTGCGCGGCCTTGATGACCTCGGTGAGGATCGCGCCCGAACCCAGCAGCGTGACGCTTTGCTTCGCCTTGCCCGATGCCGGCGCATACGTGCCGAAGCGGTAGCAGCCGCGCAGGATGTCGGCCTCGGCGCCGGCCGGCAGATCGGGCTGCGCGTAGTTCTCGTTCATGAGCGTGACGTAATAGAACACGTCCTGCTGCTCGACCATCATCTCGCGGATGCCCGCGTCGACGATGACCGCCATCTCGCCCGCGAAGGCCGGGTCGTAGGCCTTGCAGTTGGGAATGGTCGCGGCCACGAGGTGGCTGCTGCCGTCCTGGTGCTGCAGGCCTTCGCCGCCGAGCGTGGTGCGCCCCGACGTGGCACCCAGCAGGAAGCCACGTGCGCGCTGGTCGGCCGCCGCCCAGATGGCGTCGCCCACGCGCTGGAAGCCGAACATCGAGTAGTAGATGTAGAACGGCAGCATCGCCAGGCCATGCACGCTGTAGCTGGTGGCCGCGGCCGTCCAGCTCGCGATGGCGCCGGCTTCGCTGATGCCCTCTTCCAGGATCTGGCCGTCGGTGGCTTCGCGATAACTCAGCACCGAGCCGATGTCTTCCGGCGCATAGCGCTGGCCCACGCTCGAATAGATGCCGACCTGCTTGAACAGGTTGGCCATGCCGAAGGTGCGCGCCTCGTCGGCCACGATCGGCACGATGCGCGGGCCGAGCGCCTTGTCCTTCATGAGGTTGCCCAGCATGCGCACGAAGGCCATGGTGGTGCTCATCTCCTTGCCCGCGGCGGCCGTGGCGAACTGCGCGTAGGCCGCGATGTCGGGCTTGGGCACGACGTCGCAGGCGGTCTCGCGGCGCGGCATGGCGCCGCCGAGCGCTTCGCGGTGCTGGCGCAGGTAGCGCATCTCGGCGCTGTCTTCGGCCGGGCGGTAGAAGTCCATCGCGGTGGCCTGCGCGTCGGTGAGCGGCAGGTTGAAGCGGTCGCGGAACTCGAGCAGGTCAACGTCGCCCATCTTCTTGTGCGAGTGCGTGGTCATCTTGCCCTGCGCGGCGCTGCCCATGCCGTAGCCCTTCTTGGTGTGGGCCAGGATGACGGTGGGCTGGCCCTTGTGGGCAGCGGCGGCGGCGTACGCGGCGTGGATCTTCACGAGGTCGTGCCCGCCGCGCTTCAAGCGGTCGATCTGCTCGTCGGTCATGCCTTCGGCCAGGCGCGCGAGCTCGGGGTTCTGGCCGAAGAAGTTGTCGCGGTTGAAGCGGCCGTCCTTCGCGGCGAAGGTCTGCATCTGGCCGTCGACGGTTTCGGCGAACACGCGCGCGAGCGCGCCGCTCACGTCCTGCGCGAACAGGCCGTCCCAGTCGCTGCCCCACACGAGCTTGACGACGTTCCATCCTGCCCCGGCGAAGAGCTTCTCGAGCTCGTCGATGATGCGGCCGTTGCCGCGCACCGGGCCATCGAGGCGCTGCAGGTTGCAGTTGACGACCCACACGAGGTTGTCGAGCTTTTCGCGCGCGGCGAGCGTCAGCGCGCTCATCGATTCGGGCTCGTCCATCTCGCCGTCGCCGAACACGCCCCAGACCTTGCGGCCTTCGCAGTTCAAGAGGTTGCGGTGCGTGAGGTAGCGCATGAAGCGCGCGTGATAGATCGAGCTGATCGGGCCGATGCCCATCGAGCCGGTGGGGAACTGCCAGAAGTCCGGCATCAGGTACGGATGCGGGTAGCTGCACAGCCCGCGCGCGCCGCTGCCGTTCACGAACGCGGGCGCGGTGAGCTCCTGGCGGTAGTGGTTCAGATCTTCTTCGCTCAGGCGGCCTTCGAGGTAGGCCCGCGCATACACGCCGGGTGCGCTGTGCGGCTGGAAGAACACCAAATCGCCGCGGTGCGCCGGGCTGCGCGCATGGAAGAAGTGGTTGAAGCCGGTCTCGAACAGGTCGGCCGCGCTGGCGTAGCTGGCGATGTGGCCGCCGAGTTCGCCATACGCCTGGTTGGCCTTGGCCACCATGGCGAGCGCGTTCCAGCGCATGAGCGAGGCGAGCTTCTCTTCCACCGCGAGGTCACCCGGGAACGGCGGCTGGTCGGCCGCGGCGATGGTGTTGACGTACGGCGTGGCCAGCTCGGGCTGCCAGCCGATGCGCTGCTGCCGCGCCAGGCGCGCCAGCTCGGCCAGCATCTGGCGCGCGCGCTGCGGACCTTGCGTCTGCGCCAGCGCCAGGAAGGCGTCGCGCCATTCGGCGGTCTCTTCGGGGTCGGGGTCGTGCGACGGCGGCGTGTCGAGCAACAGGGCGCGCATCTGGTCGGCGGAGATCGGGGCGTTCATGCCAGCACTTTAAGCCGCCTTGCGGAAAATTAGCTACCGGCACCTGCGACTTCATGGCTATTCGCAAGCATAAAATGCCGCGACCCAAGCGCTTTACGGAATTTCATGGAACTCGACGCCATCGACCTGCGCATTCTCGACGAGCTGCAACGCGACGGCGCCCTGTCGAACGTCGAACTCGCGCGCCGCGTGCACCTGTCGCCCTCGCCCTGCCTGGCCCGCGTGAAGGTGCTGGAGACCAGCGGCGTGATCGACCGCTACGTGGCGCTGGCGAACGCCAAGGCGCTGGGCTTGGGGCTCAACGTGTTCATCTCGATCAGCCTGACCACGCAGAGCAAGCAGTCGCTGGCCGACTTCGAGCAGCGCATCGCCGAGCACGACGAGGTGATGGAGTGCTACCTGATGACCGGCGACAGCGACTACCTGATCCGCATCGCCGTGGCCGACATGGCGGCGCTGGAGCGCTTCATCATGGAGCAGCTCACGCCGATTCCAGGGATCGAGAAGATCCGCTCGAGCTTTGCGCTCAAACAGGTGAGATACAAAACGGCGCTGCCGTTGCCAGCAGCGCCGTCCTGAAGCAAGCGCAAGCCGCCGCAGCGGCAGCCTCGCCTTACTTCGCCAGCTTGATCTGGATCGGGTCGGCCGTGAGGTAGCCGACGGCCGCGGCGTAGCGGTCCTTGTAGTTGGCGCGCACCAGCGGGTCGAGCGTGGCCTGCACCTTCGAGTGGATGCCGCCCCAGTCACCCGCGTGCTGGAAGTTGCTCATGATGTAGGTCCAGCCGTTGATCTCGTCCACGGCATGCAGGCCAGTCGATTCGCCACCCGCGGGGATCGACATGAGGCGCGAGAGCTTCTTGGTGTCGATGTTGTAGGCCCACAGGAAGTTGTTGACGTGGCTGCTGCTGTCCTCGCCGATGAACAGCGTGCGCAGCTTTTCCGAGAACTTGATGTTGTCGGGGTTGCCGATCTTGTCGGGGCTGGAGGTGTTGCCCAGCGCGTCGGGCGTGGGGAGGTCTTCGCCCACGATCAGCGCGCGGGTCTGCGTCGGCACCCAGTCGCTGTTGATGGACTTGCCGTCGGTGTCCTTCTGGCCGCCCGCAAGGTTGTGCGCCATCACGCCGCCGGCGCTGAGCTTCTTGGGCAGCGCGATGTTGTTGGCCGCCGACCAGCCCTTGCCGCCGCTGACCATCGAGTCCTGGATGTTCTGCAGCGCGGAGTAGGCCACCTTGTCCTTGATGTTGACGGTGGTGCCTTCCATCTTGGTGAAGGCCATGCTGGCGCCCTTCACGTTGGCGTAGCGGTGGGTTTCCAGGAAGGCCGCGGCCTTTTCCATGCCGGGCTTCACGCGGCCCCAGCTTTCCTTGCCGTCCAGGAACATGTGGGTGTACGTCGGGTCGGCGGGGTTGGTGGTGGTCACGTCCATGATGTCGGTGGCCTTGAGCGAACCGGCCAGTGCCTCGATCTCGGCGCTGGTGGCATGACCCAGGTTGATCCACGTCATCTTGGTGGCGGATGCGGCGGCGGGGTCGATCGAGTAGCCGGCCTCGTAGCGGGCCACGTAGAGCGTGCCGGCCGACAGGTCTTTTTCCTTGTCGGCGACGAACATGAAGAAGCCGCCGTTGGTGTAGTCGTCGCCCATGATGGCGGTGCGGTTGTCGGGCATGACCTGGATCAGCTCGTGCGAGATGCGGCCCATGCAGTAGTGCTTCTTCACGCTGCCGGTGCCGTCGGGGTTCACGGTGATCTCAGGCAGGTGGCCGTAGTGGTACGGGTTGGCCTTGGTCTCGTCGCCGAACACGTTCTTGCTGTAGGCCTTGAACATGTCGGTGCCGGCGGCGGTGGTCGCGTCGGGCTCGTACTCTTCGCTGGACAGGTGGGTGTTCCACGGCGACAGGCTGGCGCCGCAGGTGATCCACAGGCCGTGGGCGCTCGACATGTCGACGTTGTGGTACTTGACCAGGCTCAGCTTGCCGGTGGTCTGGTCCTGGTCGAGCGTGAGCACCGCGATGGGCGAGGGCAGCGTGCCATAGGTGTTGTCGCCCTTCAGGTTGCGACTGGTGTATTCGAACTGCACAACGGCGAACACCGCCTTGCCCTTGACGCCGGGCACGTTGGCGTTGGGCAGCGAGATCAGCGAGGTGCCGTCCGGGCTGTCCGAGAAGAACTGGCGCTCCTTGCCTGCCACCGACGCGTCGATGATCGGCTGGTTCTTGATGTCGACGTAGCCGCCCGCGAGGATCTTGCCGCCCTTGCCGTCCGGCACCATGTCGCCGGTCAGGAAGAAAGGCTGGTAGGCCAGGCGGTATTCGGTGGAACTGCCGTTGTCGAACGACACCTTGAGCGTGGAGCCCACGGTGTTCGTGGCCATGGCGGCCGGGTCGGCCAGCGTGGGCGCGGCCATGCCGTTGAATTCGGCCGAGACGAACTGCGCAGCCGGTGCGGGTGCCGGCGCGGGGGCCGGCGGCGGCACCACGAAGGGCGGGAAGGCCTGGCCACCGCCGCCGCCACCGCCGCAGGCGGTGAGGAAGGCGACGCCGCCCAGCGGGAGCATCGGTGCGGCGCCCAGCAGTTTCAGGGCGTGACGGCGGGAGGCGCCGGGCGCCTTGGCTTGATCAGTCATTTGTTTTCCAGGGATCGTGGGTGGTTCGGCATGAGGCCGAAAGTCGACCTCTGTCAGGGCGCAGACCTTAAAAGGCGCCCATGACGAAGGCATGCATCGCGCATGACAGAACGATGACGACCGCCACGACCACACCCCGCCCACGCACCGGCCGGCAGCATGCAAAACGGCGCGGGATCACCGCGCCGTCGTGTCGTTCAAGGAAAAGAAATGGCCGTCAGGGCGCCGGCAACTGCCTCGGCCACAGCGCCCACAACCGCAGCGGCTGGTTCACGCTCGCCGCCAGCCGTCCGGCCTCGGCGCCGGTGCCGGCGAAATAGTCGGCGCGCACGGCGCCCAGGATGGCGCTGCCGGTGTCCTGCGCCACCACCAGCTTCTGCAATTGCGCAGTCGGGCCGTTCGATGCGAGCCACACCGGCGTGCCGTAGGGAATGCTCTCGCGATCGACCGCGATGGAGCGCCCCGCCGTCAGCGGCACGCCCTGCGCGCCGCGCGGGCCGAAGGCGGCGTCGAGTTCGCTCATGGTCTCTTCGCGGAAGAACACGTAGCGCGGGTTGCTCCACAGCAGCTGCGACACGCGCTGCGGGTTCTGCGCCACCCAGGCCTTGGTGTCGTCGGGCCACTTGCCGACCTTGGCGACGCCCTGGCTCATCAACCACTGTTGCACGCTGCGGTACGGCTGCTCGTTGGTGGCCGCGTAGGCCACGCGCACCGTGTGCTGGTAGCCGTTGGCCTCGGTGATGCGCAAGCGGCCCGAGCCCTGGATGTGCAGCATCAGCGCGTCGATGGGGTCGGCCATCCAGGCGATCTCGCGACCGCGCAGCGCGGCCTGGGCCTCGGGCAGGGTCTCGATCTCCTGGCGCGTGAACCAGGGGCGCTTGGGCACGAGGCCGTCGGGCGCCTGGTACAGCGGCACGCTGAAGCCGGCCGAGGGCACGCGCGAGGCTTCGTACACGGGCTCGTAGTAGCTGGTGAGCTTGCCTTCGCTCTGGCCCGCGAGCGATTCGACGCGGTAGGGCTGCAGCCGGTCGGTCATCCAGCGGCGCTGCTCCTCGGGCGTGGCGATGGCGAGCTGGCGCACCTCGCGGCACAGCGGCGCGAAGGCGGCGTTGGGGCGTGCGCAGTTGGCCAGCAGCGCGATCCACGCCTCATGCAGCGGGTCTTCGCTGAAGCCCGGCAGCTCGGACCAGCCCACGGGCACCCAGCGGCTTTTCGGATGCGCGAGCGATCCGGTCAGCGGACCGAGGTCGCGCGGCGGGGTGACGGTGGGTCGGGTGGGGGTGTCGGGGGCACGGGGGCCGAGGGAACAGCCGGCAAGCGTTGCTACGATCGCAAGCCCGACCAGCCACTGGAGTCCATTTCTCATGGGTTTGATTCTGCTTGAAGCCCTCGCCGCGGGACTCGTCCTGATCTTGATCATCTGGTGGACCATGTTTTCCGGGCGTAACAAGGGTGAATTGCATGACGACCCCGACGCCGAGCGTGAGGACAAGGATTCGCCGCCCAAAGTGTGAATTGCTCGTGTAGCCACACGGCGCGGCCCACTGTCGGACAAGCACCCTATTGCTACAACTTTAGTAGCAATCATCGCAGCATTCACGGGCGATGGCGAAAGTTTTCTTATTTTCCGTAGGGCTTTGAGCACGTACCATCGCATACCCGCCGGGGGCTAAGCTGTGGCCCGCTTGATTCAACCTTGAAAGGGATCGCCATGAAAAAGTTCGTTCTTGCAACCACCGCAGCTGCCCTCGTCCTGTCCGGCTGTGCCGGCGGAATGACCGACACCCAGCGCAACACCGGCATCGGTGCCGGCATCGGCGCGCTCGGCGGCGCCGCCATCGGCTCGGCCACCGGCGGCAACCGCGGTGCCATCGGCACGGGCGCGGTGGTCGGTGCGGCAGCTGGCGCGCTCGGCGGCTACCTGTGGTCGCAGCGCATGGAAAACCAGAAGCGCCAGATGGAAGCCGCCACCCAAGGCACCGGCGTGGCCGTGACGCAGACCGCCAACAACGAGCTCAAGCTCGCCATTCCGAGCGACGTGTCGTTCGACGTGGGCCGCTCCAACATCAAGTCGAACTTCGCGCCCGTGCTCGACCAGTTCGCCAACGGCCTGCGCAACAACCCGAACGCCGAGGTGCGCATCATCGGCCACACCGACAGCACCGGTTCCGACGCCATCAACAACCCGCTGTCGGTGGACCGCGCCGCCAGCACGCGCGACTACCTGGTGGCACGCGGCGTGAGCGCCGCGGCGTTCCGCATCGAAGGCCGTGGCTCGCATGAGCCGGTGGCCGACAACAACAGCGACGCCGGCCGGGCACAGAACCGCCGCGTCGAGATCTACGTGGGCGAGCGCGCACAGCGCGGCTGATCGCAGCCCCACCGGGAAACCGGCCGCCCTATCGAACGGCCGGTTCCCGCTTCAGTTTTCATTGGTCCAAGCAGAGGGAAAATTCATGAGGAAGTTTGTTGTGTCTAGCGCGGCCCTGGCCGCTGTGTTGTTCATCGCGGGGTGCGCATCGTCGACCCCGCCGGCCGAAGCACCGGCCGCACAGCAGGCCGCACCGGCCAACAGCTGGACCGCCCGACTGGACGCGCTGAAGGCCGAGCTCGAAAGCTCCACCAAGGGCACCGGCGTGGTGATCTCGCAGACCGCCGACAACCAGCTTCACGTCGTGATTCCGAATGAACTCTCGTTCGACACCGGCCGCGCCAACGTCAAGCGCAACCTGGCGCAGGTGCTGGACAAGGTCGCCGAAGGCCTGAAGAGCGCCACCACCGCCAGCCTGCGCGTGGTCGGCCACACCGACAGCACGGGCAGCGAGGAAGGCAACGAGCGCCTCTCGGTGAGCCGCGCCGACAGCGTGCGCAACCACCTGGTGGGCCGCGGCGTGTCGACCACCGTGATCACCACCGACGGCCGCGGCTCGCGCGAGCCGCTGGCGGACAACGGCACGGCCGCCGGCCGCGCGCAGAACCGCCGCGTCGAAATCTTCGTCGCCGAGAAGATCTGAGCACCGGTGCTGCGCGCACCCCGCGCGGCACCGTCAGGAAATCCCGCATGAGGGCACGGCACCGCCGGCCCTAACATCGCGCGGCCTGCACGCGGCGCGCGCACCGCGTGCCGGGCGGACACGAGAGGAAACTCCGATGAACGCCATCGCGCCGGCCCCATCGAGCGCCGCATCCCGCTTTGCCCCGGACATCATCGCCGCGGGCACCGGTGCGCAACCCCAGTACCTCGTGACCGGCGGCGACCAGCTGTTCGCCGCCCGCTGGCAGCAGGACGCGTGCTGGCTGCCCTTCCACGGCGCGGCGCATCACGTGCTGGTGCTGCACGAGAACGGCAGCACGGCGGTGCGCAAGTACGAGCGCGGCAAGCTCGTCGCCTCGCGTTCGCGGCTGGGCAGCGTGAGCTTCATTCCCTGCGACGGCACCGAATGGGAAATCGGCGGGCGCTGCGGCGTGGTGCACCTGTACATCGGGCAGGCGCTGATCGCGCGTGTCGCGGCCGAGGAAGACCTCGGGCCGGCGGTGGAGATCGACCCCTTCTTCGCGATCCGCGACCCGTGGCTGCAGGGCTTCTTCCAGATGCTGGTGAGCGAGGTGGAGCTGTACGGCAACGTGCCCGCGAGCCCCGATTCGCTGCTGCTCTCGCAGAGCCAGCACCTGCTGGCGCATCACCTCGTGCGGCGCCACTGCGCACCGGGGCGCGGTGCGCCGCCGCGCACGGAGGGCGCGCGCCGGCAGCCGGTCCTGACGCCGCGGCAGCTGCGCCGGGTGACCGAGCACATCGACGCGCACCTGGCCACGCCGCTGGGCCTGGCCGACCTTGCGGGGCTAGTGCACCTGTCGCAGGACCACTTCATCCGCAGCTTCAAGGCGGCCAGCGGCATGGCGCCCTACCAGTACCTGCTGCGCCGCCGCCTGGAAGGCGCCGCCGAACTGCTGCGCACCAGCGACCTGCCCGTGGAAGCCGTCGCCACGCGCATGGGCTTCGGCAGCGCCGCGTACTTCTCGACGCGCTTTCGTGCGTTCCTCGGCGTGGCGCCAAGCACCTACCGCCGCATGCGCTGAACCGCGCAGCGACTTGCGCAAAAGCGCGCCACTTTCGACATCCCGTGCTTCGTTCGGGCCAACAGGCCATGGCGTGGGAAGCCGCTCCTAGACTGGCTTCGCAGGCCGATCCCGGCCGCATCACCCCACGGAGACACCATGACCCTGACCGCCCTGAAAGCCACGCCGCCGGCCAGCGCCGCCCATGCGCGCATCACGCTGCCGTACCCGCATTTCCAGAAGCTCGAAAGCTATCCGTGGAAGCCGTGGGTCATGCCCGGCGTGGCCTACAAGCTGCTGAGCATCAACCGGCGCAGCGGCGGCTTCACCTGCCTGCTGAAGGTCGATCCCGGCACCGAGGCGCCGGTGCACCATCACCTGGGCGCCATCGAGGTGATCGTGCTCGAGGGCGACATCTACTACGAGCGCAACGACATCGGCCGCCCGGGCGACTACATGCACGAGCCCGCAGGCGACATCCACCAGCCGCGCTCCGACGGCGGCTGCGTGCTGTTCTGCGTGTTCGAGGGCGCGATTGCCGGGCTGGGCGAGGACGGCAACGTCGTCGGCATCGTCGACGGCCGCAGCATGCTGGAGATGGCCACGCGCGACGGCGCGGCGCAGCATGTGCACAGCTGAGGTGCGGCCTGCGGGCTAGAGGTCGCGCAGGCGGTTGGCCAGCTCCACCGCCGACTTCACTTCCATCTTCTCGAACACGCGCGCCCGGTGGACCTCCACCGTGCGCACGCTGATCGCGAGCTGGTCGGCGATGAGCTTGTTCGGCAGGCCCTCGACCACGAGGCGCATCACGTCGCGCTCGCGGTCGGTCAGCTCGGCGATGCGGTCGGCCAGGCCGCGGCGCACGCGCTGCACCTCGAGCGCGCGCTGCGACATGCCCAGCGCCTGCTCGATGCGGTCGACCAGCGCGTTGTCCGAGAACGGCTTCTCACAGAAGTCGAAGGCGCCGCGCTTGACCGCCTCGACGGCGGTGGGCACGTCGGCATGGCCGGTCAGGAAGATCACCGGCATCTCGGCCAGCAGGCCGCGTTCGGCCAGCCGGTCGAACAGCACCAGCCCGCTCATGCCGGGCATGCGCACGTCCAGCAGCAGGCAGCGCGGCTGGTCGGGCAGCGGCGCCTCGTCCAGGTACTGCTCGAAGGCCTCGGCGCTGCCGAAGTGCTCGCTGGCCAGGCGGCGCGAACGCAGCAGCCAGGCCAGCGCCTCGCGCACGCTGGCGTCGTCGTCCACGATAAAGATCAAGCCATCGATCAGCGGTTGCATGCCATGAGGTCCAGCGGAACAGAGAAAACGAAGAAGAAAAAGGCGGCTAACCCGCAGCGGGAAGGGTAAACCTGAAGACGGTGCCCCGGGGGCGGTTGGGCTCGAACATCAGCGCGCCGCCATGCTGCTCCACCACGGTGCGGCACAGGCTCAGGCCCAGGCCCATGCCGTCGGGGCGCGTGGTGAAGAAGGGCGTGAACAGGCGCGCCGCCACCTCCTCGCTGATGCCGCAGCCCAGGTCGGCCACGGAGAACTCGAGCCAGCGCCGGCCGTCGGCCGGTACGGTGGCGCCCACCGGCAGGGCGCGCGCCACGCGCAAGCGCAGCACGCGGCTGCCGGGCGCGTGGTCGGCGCCGTCCATGGCCTGCATGGCGTTGCGCGCCAGGTTCAGCAGCACCTGCTCGACCAGCGTGCGGTCGCACACCACGGCGGGCAGGCGCTCTTCGCAGACGATCTCGATCGTCACGTCGAGCTTGCGCGCCTGCAAGCGCACCAACGGCAGCACGGCGTCGATGAGCGCCTGCGGCGCCACGGCCTCGCGCATGCGGTCGCGCCGGCGCACGAAGTCGTGCACGCTGCGGATCACCTGGCCCGCGCGGTCGGCCTGCTCGGCGATGCGCTTCACGGCCATGGCCACCTCGGCCTGCTCGCCGCGCGCCTCGGGCCCGATCAGGTTGAGCGAGCCGGTGGCATAGCTGGCGATGGCGGCCAGCGGCTGGGTGAGCTCGTGGCTCAGCAGCGAGGCCATCTCGCCCACGGTGGCCAGGCGCGCGCTGGCCTGCAGGCGCTCCTGGCTGGCGCGCGAGAGTTCCTCGACGCGGCGCTGCTCGCTCACGTCGATGAAGGCGCTCATCCAGCCGGTCTGCACCTTGTGCGCGTTGATCAGCGGCGCCTCGAAGATGAGCACCGGAAAGCGCGTGCCGTCCTTGCGCATGAAGACCGACTCGAAGCCCTCGCGCGGCGGCAGGCCGCCCGCGAAGCGGCGCGTCTGGCGCAGGTGGTACTCGTGCGCCAGCTCGGTCGGCCAGTAGGGCGCCTCGACGCTGTCGGCCATGAGCTCTTCGGGCGTGAAGCCGACCATCTCGCAGAAGGCCGGGTTGACGTAGGTGATGCGCCCCTGCAGGTCGCGCGCGCGCAGGCCGGTGATGACCGAGTCTTCCATCGCCTTGCGAAAGGCCAGCGCGTCGGCCAGGTCGCGTTCGGCGCGCAGGCGGCGGCGGGTGTCGCGCGCCAGCAGGACCAGCACCGACACGAGCGCGATCGAGATCGCCGTGACCAGCGCCGTGAGCATGTTCGGGAACAGGTCGGGCGCGGCACGCCAGCCGTCCACGCGCAGCATGAGCGAGGCGCCCGGCAGGTCGATGCGCTGCTGCGAGGTGAACACGCGCGTGCCGATGCGCCGCGAGGTGCCCAGCGCCACCAGCCGCGTGCCGTCGGCCTCGGTGAAGGCGACCTCCTGGCCGCGCGTGAGCGTGGGGCCGACCAGCTCGACCAGCGTGTCGCGCAGCGAATAGCTGGCCACCAGGTAGTCGCCGGCGTCCATCGGCAGGCACAGCTCCATCACCTCGACGCCACCGCCGCCGGCCACGGGCACGTAGTGGCTGGGCGAATAGGCGGGCGCGCCGGCCTTGCGCGCGGTGGCGCAGGCCTGCGCCACGTCGGACTGCGCGGGGCCGCGGTTGCTTTCCTCGAGGATGCGCGTGCGGTAGGGCGTGTTCACGGCCTCGATGGGTTGCAGCTGCGCATCGCGCCACTCGAGCCGCAGCCATTCGCGGTGCTCGCGCAGCTGCGCCGCCGCGCGGTCGGCCCAGTGCGTGCGCTCCATGCCCGGCGCGAGCGTGGCGCGCAGGCTCTGGGCGTTGCGCTGCAGGCCGCTGCGCAGGTCGACGACGGCGTCGGCGGTGTCGCGCTCCAGCGCGGCCTGCACCTGCTCGACCTCGTGCCGGCCGGCCAGCCACACGACGGTGACCAGCAGCGCCGACACCAGCACCGCCAGCAGCAGCCACAGAAACCAGCGCTTCCACAGCGAGCGCAGGCGCGCGAAGGCGACGACCCAGGCCCGGCGCTGCGGCGGTGCGGAAACCTCGAGCGCCTCGTCGGCCATCGTCAGGCGAGCACGCGGTGCGACAGCGCGGGCAGCTGGGCGCGCGTGCGCTCGACCTGCCGGGCGTCGAGGTCGAACAGCACCACGCCCTCTTCGGCGGCCTGCTGCGCCACCACCGTGCCCCAGGGGTCGATGACCAGCGACTGGCCCCAGGTCTGGCGGCCGTTCTCGTGCGTGCCGCCCTGCGCGGGTGCGACCACCCAGGCCAGGTTCTCGATGGCGCGCGCGCGCAGCAGCACCTCCCAGTGGGCGGCGCCGGTGGTGCGCGTGAAGGCGCTGGGCACCAACAGCAGGTCGGCGCCCTGCCCCGCCAGCGCGCGGTACAGCTCGGGAAAGCGCAGGTCGTAGCACACGCTCATGCCCACGCGCCAGGCGTGGCCGTCGCGCGAGGGCAGCTCGAACACCACGGGCTGCGCGCCCGGCGCGATGACGCGGCGCTCGTCGTAGCGCTCGGTGCCGTTGTCGAAGAAGAACAGGTGGATCTTGTCGTAGCGCGCCACGCACTTTCCTTCGGGCGAGAAGGCCAGCGAGCTGTTGAAGACGTGGTCGGCGTCGTCGCTCTCGATGGGCAGCGTGCCGCCCACGATCCACAGGCCGAACTCGCGCGCCGCGTCGGCCAGGAAGCCCTGCACCGTGCCGGCGCCGGCGGTTTCGCGCAGGCCGAGCTTGTCGGTGTCGCGCGCGCCCATCATGCAGAAATACTCGGGCAGCACCGCGAGCTCGGCGCCGTCGCGCGCCGCCTGCCCGAGCAGCGCGTGGGCGCGCACGAGGTTGGCTTCGCGGGCGATGGCGGACACCATCTGGATGGCTGCGACTTTCATTGCGTGGTCTCCGTTTTCTTGCCTTCGCTGGCGCCCGTCGATGTCGATCCACCACCCGGCAGGCCGGGCAGCAGCTGCAGCGAGCGCGGCACCTTGGCGATCTTGGGGTCGGCCCAGGTGCCTTCGACGTGGAACTCCTGCGTGGCGGCCGCGGCGAGCGGCTTGCTCAGCACCCACTGCGCGAGGAAGGTGCCCAGGCCGATGGCCGGGTTGATGGCGGTGGCCACCAGCGCGGCCGTGCCGGCGTTGATCTCGGGCACCACCACCACGCGCAGGTTCTGCGTCTCGCGCACGATGTCGGCCGAGCCGTCCATGAGCGCGGCGGCGTTCACGCCCTTCATCTGCAGGTTGTTGGTGCTGGCAATGCCCTTGTTGATCTTCGCGTCGCCGCGGATGAAGTCGAAGGCGAAGCCCTGGCTGAACACGTCGCGGAAATCGAGCGTGAGCCGGCGCGGCAGCGCCTGCAGGCTCAGCACGCCCAGCAGCTTGGCCAGGCCCGGGTCGGCCTTGAGGAACTGGCCCTGCTCCACGTCGACCTGCAGCTGGCCGCCCAGGCTGGGATAGTCGAGCGAGAACGGCGAGCCGCGCCAGTTCACCTCGCCCTCGAGCCGCCCCTTGCCGCGGCGCAGCACGCCCGGCATGCCGAAGCGCGTGAGCAGGTCGCCGGCGTCGGCGATGTCGAGCTTGAAGTTCATGGCCGTGGTGCGGCGCTGGCCGGCGCTTGCGCCGCCGCCCGCCGGCGCGGCCCAGGTGCCCTTGGCGGTGAAGGTGGCCTCGGGCACGCTGAAGGCGAGCTTGTTGAGCAGCCATTCGCGCCCGCCGCGGTTGACGGCGTCGATCTCGGCGCGGCCCAGGCGCTTGCCGAGCAGCTCGAAGTCGTCGACCACGATGTCCAGCGCCGGCAGGGTGCCGGGTTGCTCGTCGAGCAGGGTCTCGACCTGCGTGGCCTCGGCCGGCGCGATCTTCAGGCGCGCGAGCCGCGCATAGAGCCGGCCGGCCTGGCTGTGGCTGTACTCGGCGTAGCCGCTGAGTTCGGAGGCGTCGACGTTGGCGCGCCACAGCGCGCCTTCGCGCGTGCCGCCGAGCACCACGTTGTGCAGGGTGCGCCCCGCGATGCCCAGTTGCTGCGCGCGCACCGCGATGCGCGTGGGCAGGTAGGCCAGGTCGGGATCGTCGGCGCGCTCGCCGCCGCCGACCACCGCGGCAGTGCCCACCAGCGTCTGCCAGGCGCCCATGTCGAGCTTGGCGACGTTGACGTTGGCGAACACGCCGCGGTCGGGCGGCAGCGCCGTCTCGCCGGGCGCCAGCCCGATGCCGATGCCGCCGCGCAGCACATGCGCCTGGCCGTTGGCCGACAGCTCGCGCACGTACTGCACCGAGCCGACGCGGCCGAGCTCGAGCGTCAGCTGGTCCTGCGTGGCGCGGCGGGCGTCGCGCGCCAGCACCTTCTTCTCGATGCGCAGCGGCATCAGCTCCTCGGCCGTCTTGACCAGCGGCGTGGGCAGCGCCAGCGCCAGCCCCTGCAGGCTGCTGGTGAGCGAGAACTCGGGCGTGTCGTCGCGCATCGAGAAGGTGGCGGCGTAGGGCGTGCTGCCGGTGGCGTGCTTGGCCAGGCGCGCGAGCCAGTCGACCTCGCGCGCGCCGCGCAGGCCTTCGGCGCTGGCCGTGCCCTGCGCCTTCAGCGCCAGTTCGCGCTGCGGCCCGCTGAAGCGGCCCTTGCCTTCGACGCGCACCTCGCCGCCCAGCAGGCGGGCCTGCACGCCGGCCAGCGAGAAGCCGGTGTCGGTGAAGTTGAGCGTGCCGCGCGCCTGCGTGAACGGCGGCGCCTCGGGCACCACCTGCAGCTCGTTGTCGGCCAGCGTCACGGTGGCCTGCACCTTGGTGTTGTCGACGTTTTCCAGCGGGAGATCGAGGCGCAGCTTGTAGTCGGCCGAGCCGGTGGCGCGCGCGCGCTGCAGGAAGGGCCCGGCCTCGCCGGCCAGCGGCGCGCCGGCACGCAGCACCTCGCCCAGCGGCCCCTTGGCCTGCGCATCGACGCGCAGCAGCGCGGCGTGGTGCGACATGTCGGCGATCTGCGCCTCGGCCTTCGTGACCTCGACGCCGGGCGCGCCGGCAATGCGCCCGCGCGCATTGCGCACCAGCATGCCCGCGCGCTCGAACACCAGCTCGCCCGACACGCCGGTGAGCGCCGGCCACACGGGCGGCGGCGCGGCGGGCGGGCCGGTGCGCGACGCCGGGGTCGCGGGCGCGGCGGTGGCGGCCGCGAGCGAGGGCGGCACGTAGGCGTAGTGCACGTCCGACACCTTGGCCGCGATGCGGAACTCGCCCTGCTTCGGGTCCATGAAGGGCATGTCGTGCAGGTCGCCGCGCACGCGGAAATCGACCGTGCTGGCGGTGCCCTTGACGACCGACTCGCGCACGTAGTCGCGCGTGTGCTGCGGAATGTCGAGCGGCAGGTAGCGGAACACGCGGGTGCCGTCGGCGCGCGTGAGCTTGCCCTGCAGGTCGAGCACGCCGGGGTGCTGCGCGCGGCTGCTCGAGGTGGCCGGGTCGCTGGTGCGCCAGTGGGCCTCGGCCTCGCCCTCGGCGTCGGCGTTGGCGAAGCGCAGCTTCGACACCTGCACCTGCATGGCGCCGTTGTCGAGCTTCCACTGCAGCTGGGTCGAGAGCCGGTCGATGGGGATCACCGGGTCTTCGAACACGCCTGGGAACTCGAGCGTGCCCTTGGCCATGGCCAGCGTGGCGGTGCCGCCGGTGTGGCTCGCGTCGAAGTCGAGCGTGGCGCCGCTCAGGCCGGGGGTGCCGGGGTGCACGCGCGGCGGCGCGGCGGAGGTGCCGGCCGGCGCCGGGGTGGTCGGGGCGGTGACTGCAGGCGCCGGCTGCGACGCCACGCGCAGGCCGCTGACCCGGCCCTTGGCCTGGTAGCGCGCGATCGCGTCGGGCGCGCCCTGCCAGTTCATGTCGATGCGCTCGACCAGCCCGCGCGGCGCATAGGCGCCCAGCACGCGGTGCGTGGCCTCGCCCAGCGGCAGGCGGTCGGCGATGAGCGCCAGCGCCGCGAGGTCGAGCCGGTCGGCCTTCAGCGCGCCGTGCTCGGGCGTGCGGCCCTTGGCGGGCGTGTGCTGCAGCCACAGGTTGCCGCCCGGCCAGCGCAGGCCGTCGACGGTGTCGAACTGCAGCGCGGTGGTCGAGAACTCGAAGGTGTCCGCGTTCATCTGCCCCGCCAGCCGGCCGGTGACGGCGCGCAGCACCAGCGGCTGCAGCCCCTTGCCGAGCGAGGCGTCGATGCGGTTCAGCCCCAGGTCGGCGGCGCCGCCGACGATGCGCCCGTCGTCCACGTCGGCCCACAGGCGCAGCGCGCCGTTACCTTCGCGGATGCGCGCGTCGAGCGAAACGTACTGGCCCAGGCGCGTGACGTCGATGTAGGGCAGGTCGGCATAGAGCTGGCCGTCCCACGTCTGCCAGTGGCCGCTGCGGATCGACAGCAGCGGCTGGCGGAACTGGCCGCGCAGCGTGAAGCGCTCGCCCCAGCCGGCCGGCGGCGTGGCGTCCAGCCGCAGGCCGTGGCGGCGCGCGCCGTTGCGGGACACGAAGCGCACGTCGGTCAGCAGCAGCGGTTCGGCGCGGCGCTGCTCGTCGGTCCAGCGCACGGTGCCGCCTTCGATGACGAACTCGCGCTGCGCGAAAAACCAGTCGGCGGCGCGGGTTTCTCCGGTCGTGTCGGTCTCCATGTGCAATCCAGCCACATGGAGTTTTCCCTGAGTGTCGCGGCGCACGTCGAGCTGCGGGCCCTCGATGTAGAGCTGCTCGAAATTCAGGCGCCACAGCGAGCGCGGCGACACGCTCGCCACCACCCGCACGAGGCGAAGGGCCTCGCGCTGGTCTGCGTCCTGCAGCACCACGTCGCGCAATTCGAAGGCCGGAAATAGCCCTTCGGAACGGGCGGTGATGGCGCCGATGCGCACCGGGACACCGATGGCCTTGCTAGCCTGCGCCTCGAGTGCACCGCGAAAATCGCCGATTCGCGGCACAATCCACGCGTGCAGGACCACGACTGACAGTGCCAGCAGAAGCCACGCAGCGAAGAGCAGACCCAATAGCCAGCGCGCTGTCACAGCGGTGATTTGGAGCAGACGTGAAGGGGAAGACGCCGTGTCGTTCATTGAGGATCGCGCTGTGTCGGGAATTATGACCGCCAGCCTTGAGCCGGGTTCCGCGCCAACCCACACCAGTGTGAATCAGTTGCCATCCAATCCGACGCCTCCCGCGTTTTCTTCCAGTTCCCGATTCGTCCAGCGGCTGCGCCGCCGCTATGCGGCCGAGCTCGAATTGCTGCCGCCCGGCGAGCCCCGGCGCGAATCGATGACCGTCGCCTACGACGCCCTGCGCGCACGCGGCGTGGCCGTGGGCGATGCGTTGCGCATCGTGCGCCAGCTCACGATGGAACGTCTGGTCACACTCGACTGCGACCAGCAGGCCCCGCTCGCGGTGGTGACCACCGCCGTGACCGAGCTGGCCGAACTGGCCCTGGACATCGCCTGCCAGGACGCCTGCCATGAACTCGACGCCCAGCACGGCGCGCCGCTCGGCCCCGAAGGCCAGCGCTCGCAGCTGTGGGTGATCGGCATGGGCAAGCTCGGCGCGCGCGAGCTCAATGTGTCCAGCGACATCGACCTCATCTACCTGTACGACGTGGACGGCGACACGGCCGGCGATGCCGACGGGCGCGGCAAGCTGTCCAACCAGGAGTACTTCGCGCGGGCCGTGAAGCGCATCTATGCGCTGGTGGGCGACGTGACCGAGCACGGCTTCGTGTTCCGCGTCGACCTGGCGCTGCGGCCCAACGGCAACTCGGGGCCGAGCGTGGTCTCGCTCGACGCACTCGAAGAGTATTTCCAGGTGCAGGGCCGCGAATGGGAGCGCTTTGCCTGGATGAAGAGCCGCGTGGTCGCGCCGCGCGCCGTGGTGCTCGGCGGCCAGGCCCAGGCGCTGCGCAACGTGGTGCTGCCCTTCGTGTTCCGCCGTTATCTCGACTACAGCGTGTTCGACTCGCTGCGCATCCTGCACCGCCAGATCCGCGAGCAGTCGGCACGCCGCAGCGCCGGACGCCCCGAGCGCGCCAACGACGTGAAGCTGTCGCGCGGCGGCATCCGCGAAATCGAATTCACCGTGCAGCTGCTGCAGGTGGTGCGCGGCGGCCAGTTTCCCGAGCTGCGCACGCGCCCCACGCTCGACGCGCTGCAGCGGCTGGCGCGCGCCAACCTCATGCCGCAGGACACGGCCGACACGCTGGCCGCGGCCTACGAGTTCCTGCGCCGCGTGGAGCACCGCATCCAGTACCTGGACGACCAGCAGACGCACGTGCTGCCGGTCAACGACGACGACCTGCGCTGGATCGCGCAGTCGATGGGCTACGCCGACTGCTGCCCCTTCCTCGAACAGCTCGACACCCACCGCGAGTTCGTGGCCCAGGAGTTCGACAAGCTGCTGGGCGGCGAGAAGCCCTGCAACGGCAAGTGCAACGGCAAGAAATCCGCCGCGCCCGCCGACCTGGTCGACCTGCTCGACGACCTGCCGCCCGTGTTCGCCGAGCGCATCCGCGACTGGTGCGAAACGCCGCGCGTGCTCGCCCTGCGCGAGGAAACCCGGGGCCGCCTGCGCCAGCTGGTGCAACGCACCGGCCAGTGGCTGAAGGAGCCCGACGGCGAAGGCGCGGGACAGACGCCGCGCCACGTCGATGCCGCCATGCGCTGGGCCGACTGGATCGAGCCGCTGATGCGCCGCGAGAGCTACCTGGCGCTGCTGGTCGAACGCCCCGCCGTGCAGGAGCGCCTGCTGCGCCTGCTGGGCGCCGCGAAATGGCCGGCGCGCTACCTCATGCAGCACCCGGGCGTGATCGACGAGCTCGCCAGCGATGAAATGCTCTCGGGCCGCTTCATCGCCGACGAATTCGAGCGCGAGCTCGAAGCGCGCCACACCTCGCTCACCCGCACCGGCGAGGCCGACGAAGAGCGCCTCTTGAACCTGCTGCGCCACGCCCACCACGCCGAGGTGTTCCGCACACTGGCGCGCGACGTGGACGGCCGCATCACCGTCGAGCAGGTGGCCGACGACCTGAGCGCGCTGGCCGACACCACGCTGCGCGTGACCGCGCGCTGGTGCTGGCCCCACGTGCGCAACCGGCACCGCGAGGTGCCGCAGTTCGCGATCATCGGCTACGGAAAACTGGGCGGCAAAGAACTCGGCTACGGCAGCGACCTGGACATCGTGTTCGTCTACGACGATGACGACGAGCGCGCCGGCGAGGTCTATGCGGCCTACGTGCGCAAGCTCATCAACTGGCTCACGGTGAAGACGCGCGAGGGCGACCTGTTCGAGATCGACACCGCACTGCGGCCCAACGGCAACTCGGGCCTGCTCACCACCAGCTTCGAGGCCTACGAAAAGTACCAGCTCGGTCGCGGCAGCAACACCGCGTGGACCTGGGAGCACCAGGCCATGACGCGCGCGCGCTTCGTGCTGGGCAGCGCCGACCACGGCGCCGAGCTGGGCGCGCGCTTCGACCAGGTGCGCGAGGCCGTGCTGGTGGCGCCGCGCGACCGCGAGGCGCTGAAGGCCGAGATCATCGGCATGCGCAACAAGCTGCGCGGCGCCCGCCCCGTGAAGGCCGACCGCTTCGACGTGAAGCACAGCCCCGGCGGCATGGTCGATGCCGAGTTCGCGGTGCAGTTCCTGGTGCTGTCGGCCTCGGGCGCGCACCCCGAGCTGATTCCCAACCTGGGCAACATCGCGCTGCTGCTGCGCGCCGAACAGGCCGGGCTGCTGCCCGAAGGCGTGGGCCGCAACGCCGCCACCGCCTACCGCGAGCTGCGCCGCGTGCAGCACACCGCACGCCTGAACGAAGAGCCCACGCAGGTCACGCCGCCCGCCCTGAGCGCCGAACGCGACGCCATGCTGGCCTTGTGGAAGGCGGTCTTTGGCTGACCGCGCCCTCGCCTCTCGCGCGCTGACGGCCTGCGCCCTGGCCGCCGCGCTCGTGCTGGCCGGCTGCGCCAGCGGACCGCGCAGCAGTGGGGGTGGCGTCGCCAGTGTGCGCGATGGCCCCGGCAGCAACATCCCGTCGGACCTCGACCGCGTGCCCGACGCCGAGCCCCGCATCGAGCCCATCCGCAGCAGCGGCGGCACCAGCAAGCCGTACACGGTGCTGGGCCGCGGCTACGTGCCGATCATCGACGACCGGCCGTTCCGCGAATCGGGCATCGCCTCGTGGTACGGCCGCAAGTTCCATGCGGCCTCCACCGCCAGCGGCGAGCCCTACGACATGTACGCCATGACGGCCGCGCACAAGACGCTGCCGCTGCCGAGCTATGTGCGGGTGCGCAACCCGGCCAACGGGCGCGAGGTGATCGTGCGCGTGAACGACCGCGGCCCCTTCGTGGACGGCCGCGTGATCGACCTGAGCTACACGGCGGCGCTGAAGCTCGACCTGCTGCGCGGCGTGGCGCCGGTGGAGATCGAGCGCATCACCAACGACGACATCCGCACCGGCGCCTGGCGCCGCGATGCGGGCACGGCCTATGCCGCGGCACCTGCGCCCACGCCTGTGCCGGCTCCCGCGCCCGTCCGGGTGGCGGCAGCGCCGGTGGCCGTGCCGTCGGCCTGGGTCGCGCCGGTCGCGATGACCGCCGCTGCAGCCCCCGCCGCGACGATGCCCGTGGCACCGCAAACGCCGGTGATGGCCGCGGCACCATCGGAGCCCGAGGCCCCGGCCGGACCGCGTGAGGCGATGGTGGTGACCGACCTCGCGCCGCTGGCCCCGCTCGCCGCGCCTGCAACGTCATCGGCGCCCGCTTCCGCTTCCGCTGCCGCCGGTTTCTGGGTGCAGCTCGGCGCGTTCCGCGAACGCGATGGCGCCGAGACGCTGAGAAGCCAGGCCGCGCGCGGCCTGCCCACGCTGGCACCGCAGTTGCGCGTGTTCAGCGAAGCCGGCACGCACCGCCTGCAGGCCGGGCCGTTCCCGTCGCGCAATGCGGCGGGCGAGGCCGTCACCCAGCTGCGGGACAGCCTGCGCATCGCGCCGATGGTGGTCGAGCGGCGCTAGAACGCGCCGCCCGGCTCAGGGCATCGCCTTGGCCACGACCTGCGAACGCAGGCCCACGCCGAGGCGGTTCCACGCATTGATCTGCGCCACGGCGAGCGAGAGCTCGACGATTTCCTGGTCGCTGAACACGGCCTTCAGCGCTTCGAACTCGGCATCGCGATCGGCGTGGTGGTCGGCCAGGCGCGTGAGCGTCTCGGCCCAGTCCAGCGCGGCGCGCTCGCGTTCGTTGAACAGGCTCACCTCGCGCCAGGTGGCCAGGCTGTTGATGCGCTGCCAGTCTTCGCCCTGCACGCGCAGGTCGCGCACGTGCATGTCCAGGCAGTAGGCGCAGCCGTTGATCTGCGAGACGCGGGCAAAGACGAGGTCGATCAGCACCTTGCCGAGCGTGCTCGACTCGAAGCTGCCGTTGACGGCGATCATGGCCTGGAAGGACTTGGGGGCGAACTTGGTCCAGGCGAGACGGAGGGCGGGGGCTTGGCTCATGAGATGTACTCCAGGGTGGTTGAAGGAAGAAAAGCGAAATCTGCTTGCTACACCCTGAAGACGCGCCAGCCACCGGCCCTGTGACAGGCTGCCCGAATTTTTTCTTCAGGCGCCCCGTTTGGCCGCGAACAGCTGGGCGATGCGCGCCAGCTTGTCGGGGTTGCGCTGGGCGCGGATGCGCACGATGCGCTCGCCCTCGATCTCGAAGGTCTGGGCCGATTCGAGTTCGCCGTCCAGAAAGCGCAGCATCCCGGGCTCGCCGTTGAGCTCGACCAGCTCCATGCGCACGCCCGCGCCCATGCGGCGCCAGAGCGAGAAGTACAGCTGCGCCAGCCGCTGGCTGCCGCGCAGGATCTTGCTGAAGGTCTGCACCTTGCCGCCGCCGTCGCCGATGAGTTCGACGTCTTCCGCCATCAGCACCTTCAGGTCCTGCATGCTGCCGCGCGCGGCGGCGTCGGCAAAGGCGCGCAGCAGGCGCTGGTGGGTCTCGCGCGAGACCTGGAAGCGCGGGCGGGCCTCCTGCACCTGGGTCTTGGCGCGGTGCACCAGCTGGCGGCAGGCGGCCTCGCTCTTGCCCAGGGTCTGGGCGATCTCGTCGTAGTCGGCGTCGAACACCTCACGCATGAGGAAGGCGGCGCGCGCCTCGGGCGCCAGCCGCTCGAGCACGGCCAGAAAGGCGACGGAGATGTTGTCGACGCGCGCTAGCGTTTCCTCGGGCGTGTCGGGCGACCCGGTGAGGGTGGGCTCGGGCATCCACGGGCCGATGTAGTGCTCGCGCTGGACCTTGGCGCTGCGCAGCCGGTCGATCGACAGGCGCGTGACGACGGTCACGAGCCAGGCTTCGGCGCTGTCGAAACTGGCCTTGTCGGCCTCGTGCCAGCGCAGCCAGGCGTCCTGCACCACCTCTTCGGCCTCGGCCACGGAGCCGAGCATGCGGTAGGCGATGCCCTGGAGGCGGCGGCGGTGGCTGTCGAAGGTGAGGGTCGGGTCGTCCATGCCCGATTAGACGTTTGACGCCGCCGCGTTGTGACAGCGAGCGCCCAAAAAAAATCGCCCCGGCATGCGGGGCGATTTCATCGATGTCCTGGGACGACTCAGGCGCCCTGGTATTCGGGCTTGGGGCCCAGCGTGGCCGAGACTTCCTTGCGATAACGGTTCAGCTCCTGCACGGTCTTGAAGCTGCGGTTCATCAGCAGGCTCAGGTTGTGCAGGATGCGCTCGCCGACCTTGGTTTCCCAGCCGGCGTCGAACTTGATCTGCTTGTCCAGCCAGTGCTCGAGCCAGTCGGGATCGGGCATGCGGCTCTGGATGGTGTCGTTCGGGAACAGCGCCTTGTTCACGTGCAGGTTGGTCGGGTGCAGCGCCTGGGCGGTGCGGCGCGCGCTGGCCATCAGCACGCCGACCTTGGTGAAGGCGGCACGGGCTTCGTCGCCGAACTTTTCCATGGCGCGCTTCATGTAGCGCAGGTAGGCGCCGCCGTGGCGGGCTTCGTCCTGGCTCAGCGTGGTGTAGATGTGCTTGATGACCGGCTCGGTGTGCCACTGGGCGGCGCGGCGGTACCAGTGGTTCAGGCGGATCTCGCCGCAGAAGTGCAGCATGAGGGTTTCGAGCGGGGGCGCCGGGTCGAAGTCGAAGCGCACCTCGTGCAGCTCCTGTTCGGTGGGCGCGTGCTGCGGGCTGAAGCGCTTCAGGTACTCCATGAGCACCAGCGAGTGCTTCTGCTCTTCGAAGAACCAGATCGACATGAACGCCGAAAAGTCGCTATCGTGCCGGTTGTCGCGCAGGAACATCTCGGTGGCCGGCAGCGCCGACCACTCGGTGATGGCATTCATCTTGATGGTCTGCGCCTGCTCTTCAGTCAGCAAGGAAGCGTCGAACGACTGCCAGGGGATGTCCTTGTCCATGTCCCAGCGGACGGATTCGAGTTGTCTGAAGAGTTCCGGGTAGAGCATCAAAGTCTTTCAATGGCCGCCGATTTTAGTCGGGCCGTTTGGCGCGCCCGTGACAGACGCGCGATGATGTGCTTACGCGCGCGCCCGCGCCATAGATGCACACCCCCCTTTTCGATCCAGGAGCCCGTCATGCGAACCCCCGCCCGATTGTCGATGCTGCGACGTTGCGCCACGGCCTTTTCCCTCGTGGCGGGCCTGTCCGCCGCCCTGTCGGCGGGTGCCCAGACGGCCCCCGCCGCCCCTGCCGCGCCCGCGGTGGGCGGCGCCGCCGGATGCCCGGCGATCCTGCAGCACAGCTTCCCGCGGCTGCAGGATGAAAAGCCCCAGAACCTGTGCCAGTACTCCGGAAAAGTGGTCCTGGTGGTCAACACGGCCAGTTTTTGCGGCTTCACGCCGCAGTACAAGGGGCTGGAGGCGCTGGACATGAAGTACCGCGCCCGCGGCCTGGTGGTGCTGGGCTTCCCGTCGAACGATTTCTCCCAGGAATCGGGCTCCAACAAGGAAATCGCCGACTTCTGCGAAAGCACCTTCGGCGTGAAATTCCCGATGTTCGCCAAGTCTTCGGTGCGCGGCACCGACGCCAACCCGCTGTTCAAGCAACTCGCGCAGGCCTCGGGCACGACGCCGAAGTGGAACTTCTACAAGTACCTGATCGGGCGCGACGGCAAGGTGGTTCAGGCGTGGTCGAGCATGACGGCGCCCGACGAGAACGGCTTCATCCAGGTGATCGAGAAACAGCTCGGCCCCAGCGGCGACTGACCGACCCTGCAATGTGAACTTTGAGTCACAAACGTTTACCACTCGAACGGGAACCGTGCGGCGGCACCGCGCTCATACTTGAGCGTGGGCGGCCAAGGCCCACAGGTTTTCATGTTGCGAGGTCTTCCGGGCGCCTGCCGTCCGGTTGAAATCCCGAGGCGATTCTTCTCCTCCTCCCTCCCTCCCTCCTTCGTGTCGGGGCGCCTCGCAGCATTTTTGTCTTCCCGCCGACAGCGGGGCCCGCGATGACGCAGCGCCCCCCTCGGCCTTCCTGTACGCGGTGGCCCGAACGGCCCCAAGAAAAAAGCGCCCCGCGGGGCGCTTTGTCGTTTCAGGGCTGGGTGTCGATGAAGCTCGGCCGCAGCATGAGCTTGTCGTACAACTTGGCCAGGTTGGCGTGGTCGCCGCGCCAGTCGATCTCGGGAAAACGCAGCCCCAGCCAGCCCAGCGCGCAGCCGACCGCGATGTCGGACAGGCTCAGGTGGATGCCGCTGCAGAAGGGCTTGTCGCCCAGGCCCTTGGCCATGGCGGCCACGCCGGCCTGGACCTTGGCGCGCTGGCGCTCGATCCAGGCGGCGCTGCGCTCGGCGTCGGCGCGGCCGGTCCAGGTGGCTTCGAGGCGCCAGAGCACGCCGGCGTCCATGACGCCGTCGGCCAGCGCTTCCCAGGTCTTGACCTCGGCGCGCTCGCGGCTTTGCTGCGGAATGAGCTTGCCCACGGGCGACAGGGTGTCGATGTATTCGACGATGACGCGCGAGTCGAACATCGCCTCGCCGCCTTCCATGATCAGGCACGGCACCTTGCCCAGCGGATTCGAATGGGCGATCGTGGTGTCTGCGGACCAGACGTCTTCGATCACGAACTGGTAGTCGAGCCGCTTTTCGGCCAGCACCACGCGCACCTTGCGCACATACGGGCTGGCGGCGGATCCGATCAGTTTCATGAAGGCTCTCTCCCCATCGCTTGTTAACGTTTGTTCGCAGGCATTTTAGGTGAAGGGAAAAAGACAGCGTCCGAATTCCCCCGCGGCGCGGCCACCCGGCGGCCGCCTAAAATTCGGGCATGAGCTTTTCCACCGTCTCCGCCCTCTCCCCCCTTGACGGCCGCTATGCGGCCAAACTCGCGGCCTTGCGCCCGCTGATGAGCGAACAGGGCTATATGCACCGTCGCGTGCAGGTGGAGGTGGCCTGGTTCATCGCGCTGTCCGACTGCGGCTTTGCCGAGTTCAAGCCCCTCACGGGCGGCGCCCGCAAGTACCTGATGGGGCTGGTGTCGCACTTCTCCGAGGCCGACGCCCTGGCCATCAAGGACATCGAGAAGACCACCAACCACGACGTGAAGGCCGTCGAATACTGGATCAAGTCGAAGTTCGAAGCCCGGCCGGAGCTGCTGGCCGCCGCCGAGTTCGTGCATTTCGCCTGCACCAGCGAAGACATCAACAACACCAGCCACGCCCTGCAGATCCAGGCCGCGCGCGACACCGTGGTGCTGCCGGCCATCGACGGCCTGATCGCCAAGCTGCGCGAAATGGCGCACCAGTTCGCCGACGTGTCGATGCTCTCGCGCACGCACGGCCAGACCGCCAGCCCCACCACCGTCGGCAAGGAAATCGCCAACGTGGCGGTGCGCCTGACCAAGGCCCGCGCGCAGATCGCCGCCGTGCAACTGCTGGGCAAGATGAACGGCGCCGTGGGCAACTACAACGCCCACCTGGCCGCCTGGCCCGAGTTCGACTGGGAAGCCTTCAGCCGCAAGGTCGTGGAGACGCCCGCGCCGCTGGGCCTGGGCCTGAGCTTCCAGCCCTACAGCATCCAGATCGAGCCGCACGACTACATGGCCGAACTGTTCGACGCCGTGGCGCGCGTCAACACGATCCTGGTCGACTTCTCGCGCGACATCTGGGGCTACGTGAGCCTGGGCTACTTCAAGCAGCGCCTGAAGAAGGGCGAGATCGGCTCGTCGACCATGCCGCACAAGGTCAACCCGATCGACTTCGAGAACGCCGAGGGCAACCTGGGCCTGGCCAACGCGGTGCTGCGCCACCTGAGCGAGAAGCTGCCCATCAGCCGCTGGCAGCGCGACCTGACCGACAGCACGGTGCTGCGCAACATCGGCGTGGCCTTCGGCTATGCCACGCTGGCCTACGCGAGCCTGGCCACCGGCCTGGGCAAGCTCGAGATCAACCAGGAAGCGCTGGCCGACGACCTCGAGGCCTCGTGGGAAGTGCTGGCCGAGCCGATCCAGACCGTGATGCGCCGCTTCGGCGTGCAGGGCGCCTACGAGCAGCTCAAGGAAGTCACGCGCGGCAAGACCGTGACGGCCGAGGCGCTGCACGGGCTGATCCGCTCGCTGGCCATTCCCGAGGAAGAGAAGACCCGCCTCCTGGCCATGACGCCCGCCAGCTACACCGGCAAGGCGGCCGAACTGGCCCGTAGAATTTAGGCTTCCCCCGCGACGATCCGCCGGCCCGTGCCGCCCACGGCCGGTGCGCCTCGTTCGCCCACCGATACCCTCCAGCCAACGTGCCCTGTACAGGGCACGCCAGCCGACAACCCTGACGGGACGCCTCGACGTCCCCGTTGTTCATGCGGCGCGCCCCACTGAGACGCCTCTGGCTCACGCTCCACCGATGGATCGGCCTCACGCTCGGGCCGCTGCTCGCCCTCACGGCGCTCCTGGGCGCCGTGCTGGTGGTGGCGCTGCCGCTCGACCGCGCCGGCCATCCTGAGTTCTTCACGGCGCGAAGCGGCAGCAACACGGACTCGACACCGCTGGAGCCGCTGCGCCAGCGCCTGCTCGCCGAGTTCGGCCCCGACACCAACTTCACGCTGCGCCCGCCACGCCAGCCCGGCGACACGCTCTGGGTGCTGGTGCGCGGCCCGTGGGACGGCACGCTCTACCTCGACCCCGCCACCGGCGCCGAACAGGGCCGCCGCGGCACGCACGAAGGCGCCTACAACCTGCTGTTCGAGCTGCACAGCAGCCTGCTGCTGGAAGACACGGGCAAGGGCATCCTCGCCATCGCCGCGCTGGCGTACCTGTTCCTGCTGGTCACCGGCGTGGTGCTGTGGTGGCCGGCGCGCTGGCCGCCCTCGCTGCGCATCGTGCTGGACCGCGGCCTGCTGCGCGGGCTGTTCGACCTGCACCGCACGGGCGGCGCCGTGCTCGGACTGCTGATCGCCGTGTCGGTCTTCACCGGCGCCTACATGGCCTGGCGACCGCTGGGCGGCTTCATCTCGACCGCGCTCGGGCAAACACCTGCCAAGGCGCCCGGGGTGCCCAAGGGCACCGCCACCGGCCCTCGCCTGCCGCTCGACGATCTCGTCGCCCGCGCGCAGGCCGTGTTCCCCGGCCAGCCCATCGGCTACGTGCAGGTGCCCGGCCGCGCGGACCGGCCGCTGCGCGTGCGCTTCCGGCTCGCCGACGACCCGCACCCGAACGGCATCGGCTCGGTGTGGGTGCATCCGGTCACGGGCGAGCTGCTCGGCGTGCGCCGCTGGCAGGACATGGACACCGGCAACGGCGCGGTCGTCGTGATCTACCCGCTGCACACCGGCGTGCTCGGCGGCGTGGTGCACCAGGCGGTCACCGCGCTGCTGGGCCTGGCGCTGGCCGGCCTCGGCCTGAGCGGCGTGTGGCTCTGGTGGCGCCGGCGTGCCGTGGCTGCGGCCGCGCGCAGCCAGGCGCTGTCGCGCGGCACGGCGCCCTGAACGACGCACACCCCATCCCTTCATCCATCACAAATACATCGAGGAGGACTCCCTTGTTCCCGCACAAAAAAACCGCCATCGCCCTGGCCCTGCTGCCCCTGAGCCTGCACAGCTTCGCGGCCGACCCCGAGCCGTCGAAGTCGCTCGAGGCCATCACCGTCACCGGCGACTGGCTCGGCACGCCCACCGAGACCAAGGTGCTCGAGCACGCCGGCGCGCGCAGCATCGTCGAGCGCCAGCAGATCCAGGAAAGCGGCTCGGCCAGCGTGCGCGACGTGCTGCGCCAGGTGCCTGGCGTGCAGGTGCAGGAGAGCAACGGCACCGGCGGCAGCGACATCTCGCTCAACGTGGGCGTGCGCGGCCTGACCTCGCGGCTGTCGCCGCGCTCGACCGTGTTGCTGGACGGCGTGCCGCTGGCCTACGCGCCCTACGGCCAGCCGCAGCTGTCGCTGGCGCCGGTGTCGCTGGGCAGCCTCGAGGCGGTCGACGTGGTGCGCGGCGCGGGCTCGGTGCGCTACGGCCCCCAGAACGTGGGCGGCATCATCAACTTCGTGACGCGCTCGATCCCCAAGCAGTTCGCGGGCGAAGTCGGCGTGGGCGTCGAGAGCGCCAGCCACGGCGGCGGCACCAAGAGCACGCCCAGCCTGTTCATCGGCGGCACCAACGAGAACGGCCTGGGGCTGGCACTGCTTTATTCGGGTACGCATGGGGACGGCTTTCGCCAGAGCAACGACAAGACCCGCATCGACGACCTGATGCTCAAGGGCGCCTACCGAATCTCGAAGACCGACGACATCGCGATCTCGCTGCACCACTTCGAAGGCAAGGGGCGCATGCCCGGCGGCCTGACGACGGCGCAGTTCGCGGCCAACCCGTTCCAGTCGGACCGCCCCTACGACGAGTTCACGGGCCGCCGCACCGACGGCTCGCTCAAGTACACGCACAACGACGGCGTGAACAAGTTCGAGATGCTGACCTACTACACGGACTCGTACCGCAGCAGCTACCTCGAACAGGAAGGCACGGGCGCCAACGCCAACCGGCGCCGCCTGACCACCGCGCCGCGCAACTACAAGACCTACGCCTTCGAGCCCCGCTACTCGCGCCTGGTCGACTCGGGCAGCGTGGTGCAGGAGATCAGCATCGGCGCGCGCTACCTGAAGGAAGAGGCCTCCGAAACGGCCACGCGCAGCAGCTACTACCGGCCGGCGCCGGGCTTCGACGCCTACGCGCTCGCGCAGCCCGCGTACCAGACCAGCAAGGGCGGCACGACCGCGCACGCGTTCTACATCGACGACCGCATCGACTTCGGCAACTGGACGGTCACGCCCGGCGTGCGCTACGAATCCTTCCGCTCGCACAACGACGTGTTCACCGTGGCCAACAACCGCATCACCAACGCGATCTACCCGAAGATCGATTCCAACGAGGTGCTGCCCACGCTGTCGGTGCTCTACCGCATGAGCGAGCGCTGGACGCTGTTCGCCAATGCCGGCGTGTCGTTCGGGCCGCAGCAGTACGCCCAGCTCGCGCAGTCGACCACCAGCCTGCACCCCGAGAAGGCCAAGACCTACGAGATCGGCACCAAGTACAAGGGCGAATCGTGGAGCGGCGAGCTGACGCTGTTCAACATCAACTTCGACAAGGAGCTGCAGCTGGCGCGCTCCATCACCGGCGACGTCGGCCAGTGGACCGACCTGGGCGCCACGCGCCACCGCGGGCTGGAGTCGGCGCTGCGCTACGACCTGGGCAGCCTGAGCGACGCGCTCAAGGGGCTGTCGGTGTCGGGCACCTACACCTACACGCAGGCCACCTCGAAGGCCGGCGTGTTCGCGGGGCGCGACCTGCCCTTCTACTCGCGCCATGTCGCAACGCTCGGCGCACGCTACGAACGCGGGCCGTGGACGCTCAATGCCGACCTCTACGCGCAATCCAAGCAGCGTTCGCCGGGCTCGCCGGACGACGGCGCCAGGTACATCACTGTGGAAGACCCGAGCGGGCGGCTGGGCGACATCCCGGGCTACGGCACGGTGAACCTGCGCGCCGCCTACGACTTCGGCCCCTCGCTGAGCCACCTGAAGCTGGCCGTGGGCGTGAAGAACCTGTTCGACCGCCGCTACTACAACCGCTCGGTCGACAACAACGGCGGCAAGTACGTGGGCCAGCCGCGCACGGTGTACCTGCAGGCGTCGCTGGCGTTCTGAGGCCGAAGGGGCGCGCGCATACACTCGCGCACCCATGGCTCTCAAATCCACCATCTTCAAGGCCACCCTCGCGGTGGCCGACATCGACCACGGCTACTACGCCGACCATGCGCTGACCCTGGCGCGCCACCCCAGCGAGACCGACGAGCGGATGATGATCCGGCTGGTCGCGCTCGCGCTCAACGCGCACCAGCTGCAGGACATCTGCAACGGCGACGGCACGCTGGCCTTCGGCGCGGGCCTGTCGAACGTCGAGGAGCCCGACGTGTGGCTGCGCGACTTCACGGGCCAGACCAAGATCTGGATCGAGGTCGGCCAGCCGGAAGACAAGCCCATCATCAAGGCCTGCGGCAAGGCGGACGAGGTGATCGTCTACTGCTTCAACCACGCGGCCGAGATCTGGTGGCGCGGCATCGAGAGCAAGCTCACGCGGCCGCAAAACCTGAAGGTCTACCGCGTGCCGACCGAGGCCTCGCAGGCGCTCGCCAGGCTGGCGCAGCGCAGCATGCAGCTGCAGGCGACGATCCAGGAAAGCACGCTGACGCTGGGCGACGGCGTGAACAGCATCGACGTCGAGCTGCTGCGCTGGAAGTAACGAGCCCGGGCGGCTAGGCCGCCGGCATCATCTCGCCGCACTGCCAGCACTGCTCGAAGCCGCCTTCGACCTGCTCGCCGCACACGCACAGCCAGCTGCGCTGCGGGCGGTTCTGCAGTTCGTGCAGCAGGCGCTTCGCGAGCTCGTACTGCGATTCGTCGTCGATCCAGATCTCGGGCAGGCACTGGTCGGGCGGCAGCTGGCCCATGACCGCGCCGAGGAATTCGCGCTGCACCGTCGCGGCCACGCCCTCCTCGCACAAGGCGTGCGCCCACACGGTCGCGATCGCGAGGTTGGGGGCTTGCGCGAGGCGGCGCATGGTCAGGGCGCCCAGTTTTTGTCGTCGTCGGGGTCGAACTCGGGCTCGGGCTCGGCGACGGTGGGCTCGGCTTCGCGTGCGCGCTCGGCGTAACGGTTGAAGCGCCAGGCCGAGTCTTCCATGGTGATGCGGCGCCAGGTGACGCGCTTCTCGACCGGCGTCATCGCCGGCCAGTACTGCACCTCGTCGAAACTGCGGCCGCAGCCCTTGCATTCGTCGTCGCCCTGGCTGGTCGAGCAGATCGCGATGCAGGGCGTGTCGGGCGTGCTGTGGTACCAGTCGAGCCAGGCAGCCCAGGCCTTGGCGGGAAAGCCGACCTCGTCGACCTCGTCTTCGTGGTGGAAGACCATGAGCGCGTAGACCTCGGCCAGCGCGCGCAACTCGGGCGCCAGCGTGATGCCGTCGGGCGAGGGAGACTTCTCGCGCCAGTGGTTGATGGCGGCCTCGATGTCGGTGATGTGGATGGCGGCCATGGAGAGTGAAAAAACAGCGAGCGGCGATCATAGTCCCGCAATGTCCCGCCCCTTCCTAGGGCCATATGCGCTCCCAAAAATGGAGCATCCAATGCCCGCTGCATGCGCCCCTCCGGACATTTGCCCTTAAATGTAAAGAAAACTTTTGGTTGCCTCGGCGCGGTCTTCAATGATCTAATCCCGCCCACGAAGGGGAGTAGCTCCCGATCGCTGTCCCCGGGCAGCGTGAATCGTCAGGTCGTCAATACGAAGCACAACACTTCCGGCCTGTCGGGCGACACACGCGCGGACGCAGGTCGGCGCGCTTGCTGTTGTCGAGCGAGACCTTCGATTTGAACCTGCGCAGGTTTGGTCGAAGCGTTCGCAAGTCCCCGGTGTCACCCGGCCTTCGCTCCCCCGCTTTCGACCGCACCCGCGCAGGGTGAATCGAAACGCATCGGCATGCCGCTGCCCGTCGTGGTCCCCATCAGGGAGCTGCGGGCGTGGCGCCAAGACAAAGAGGAATCTATGGAACAGTTCATGGCCCCGGAATTCTGGGTCGCGGTCGGTCAGATCATCATGATCGACATTCTTTTGGGCGGCGACAACGCCGTCGTCATCGCGCTGGCCTGTCGCAAGCTGCCGCCCGCGCAACGCACCCAGGGCATCCTGTGGGGTACCGCCGGCGCCATCGTGCTGCGCGTGATCCTGATCTTCTTCGCGCTCACGCTGCTCGCGATTCCGTTCCTGAAGCTGGTGGGCGCGATCCTGCTGCTGTGGATCGGCGTGAAACTGCTGGCCCCCGACCATGACGACGCGCACGGCAACATCGCCGGCAGCGACCGCCTCTGGGGCGCCGTGAAGACCGTGATCGTGGCCGACCTGGTCATGAGCGTGGACAACGTGATCGCCATCGCCGGTGCCGCACAAGGCGCGGGCGACGGCCACCAGATGCCGCTGGTGATCTTCGGCCTGCTCGTGAGCATCCCGATCATCGTCTGGGGCAGCCAGCTGGTCATCAAGCTGATGGACCGCTTCCCGATGATCATCACGCTGGGCGGCATGCTGCTGGGCTGGATCGCCGGCACGATGGCCGTGTCCGACCCGGCCCTGGCGAACCCCGCCAACTGGACCTGGGTACCGAAGGTGCCGCAGACCGACACCATCAAGTACGCCGCCGGCATCATCGGTGCGCTGCTGGTGCTGGCGATCGGCAAGTGGGTGGCCTCGCGCAAGCCGGCCCCCGCCACCCCGGCCCACTGAGCGTTCGTTGAACGATAAGCGCCCCGCACTGAAACTTCTTGCATCAATCCGGTCTCTGTCACTCTAACTATCAAAGGAGAGCACTCATGGAAAAGATCATTCTTTACGTCGACGACGCCGTCTATGCCAGCGAGCAGTTCGCCGAACTGGCGCCGGATGCCGACAACGTCGTGGCGCGCCATTGGGTGCTCGTGGCCTGCGCGCCGCGCATGACACACCGGATCAGCAAGTGGGTGAGCCACAGCGCGCGCGAGAACTGGCGTGCCAAGTGGTTCAGCAAGGTGCAGGCGCAGATGCTGCCGCTGCTCGAACGCAACGGCGGCCAGGTGACGGCGGTGCTGGCCAAGGGCCCGCTGACCGACCTGACGCAGCAACTCAAGCGCGAGCACGCGGCCACCCACGTGGTCGATGCGCGCCGCCCGAAGATCGGCGTCGACCTGGAACCGGTCACGCCCGACCAGACCCCGCCCAAGCAATCGGGCTGGGCCTTTCCCGGCGCCGTGATGGGCATGGGCGCGCTGCTGGTGCTGGCCAACGAGCTGGCCGAGTAAGCCTGATCAGGGCCGCACGCCCTCCCGAACCGACACAAGCCCCGCTGCGGCAACGCAGCGGGGCTTGTTCTTTTGTACGGGCCCGTGGGGTATCCTGCGGCGCATGCGCATCCTCCTCAAATGGCTGCTCAGCGCCGTGGCGCTGCTCGCGGTCGCCTACCTCTACAGCGGCGTCCAGGTCCAGAGTTTCGGTTCGGCGCTGCTCGCGGCGGCCGTGATCGGCCTGCTCAACATGGTCGTGCGGCCCGTGCTGGTGATCCTGACGCTGCCGGTCACCATCGTCACGCTCGGGCTGTTCCTGTTCGTGATCAACGCCCTGCTGTTCTGGGCCGCCTCGGGCCTGCTCGGCGGTTTCCATGTGAACGGCTTCCTCGCCGCGCTGCTGGGCTCGCTGATCTATTCGCTGCTCGGGCTGCTCATCGAGAGCGCACTGGGCGGGCTGCTGTCCTCCCGGCGCTGAGCGCCGCCCCTCGACGCTTCACTACTTCAGCGGCGGCTCCTCGGCCTGCTGCTTGACCAGCACGTCGACGGCGCGTGCGCGCGTGTCGATGATCGATGCCTCGTAGTGGTCGATGGGCGCACCCGACTTGCGGACCAGCTCCTGTGCCGCCTTGAAGCGGTCGCGCGCCGCCGGGTAGTCGAGGATCGCCACGTTGGCCTCGGCATCAGCGCGGATCGCGCGCAGCGTGTCGTTCTGCGCGCCGTACAGATTGGCCAGCGTGCGCCAGGCCGTGGCGTCCCGCGGATGAACGGCCACCCAGTCGCGCAGCACGGGCACCATCGGCGCAGGCTGGCGCTGGGCGATCGCCGCTTCGGCCGCGAGGATCATCTCAGGCCGCTCCTTCGACTTGGCGTCGAGCAGTGCCGCCGCGCGAGAGGCGCCACCGGCCGCGAGTTCGATCTCGGCCTGCAGCCAGCGCGCCTGCTTGCTTGCGGCCGCATCGTCGGCCGTGCGGGCCACGAGCCGCTCGGCCAATGCGCGCGCCGCCTTGAAATCGCGCAGCTCCTTGGCCGCCATCGCCGCCGCGTAGAGCGTGCCCGCCTGCTGGGCCGGTGAACTGCCCGCGAACTCGCCGCTCGACGCGGCATTGACCCACAGCCGCAGCACGTCGACACCCGGGCGCGTCAGCACGCGGGCGCGCGAGGCGACCATCGCGTGGTCCATGACCAGCGGCACCACCGGCGGCGCGGCGTCGGCGCGGAACTGGAACCGCCCTTGCATGTCCGAGATGCGCTCGGTGGTCAGCGGGTGGCTGCGCAGGTAGGGGTACGAGCCGTTGTCGTTCAGGCGCGAGGCGTACTGCAGCTTCTCGAACATCGCCGCGGCGCCCTGCGGCGCAAAGCCCGCCTGCGTCATCACGCCGAAGCCGATGCGGTCGGCCTCGCGCTCCATGTCGCGCGAGAAGCTCAGCTGGTTCTGCATGAACAGCGCCTGGCTGCCCATGATCACCGCCTGGCCGGCGTCGGAATTGCGGCTCTTGCTGGCCGCGATCATCCCCAGGATCAGGCCGGCGATCATCAGGGGCATCTGCTTGCCCTGCTTGTTCATGATGCGCGAGATGTGGCGCTGCGTGACGTGCGACAGCTCGTGCCCGAGCACCGTCGCCAACTCGTCGCGGCTGCCGACCGCGGCCAGCAGCCCCAGGTTCAGCCCGAGGTAGCCGCCCGGCAGCGCGAAGGCGTTGATGTTGCGGTCGCGCCCCAGCAGGATGGTCCAGGCGAAGCGCTCGTCGAGCTCGGGCGTGAGCTCGCCGCGCGAGCGCGCGGCGGCCAGCAGGCGCTGCCAGATGTCCTGCACATAGGCGGCGATCACCGGGTCGTCGATGTAGTCCGTGTCGCGGTACAGCTCGCGCACGATCTGGTCGCCCAGCCGGCGCTCGGCACTCGCCGTCATCTCGCCGCCGTCACCGAGGCCCGGCAGGATCTGCTGCACCTGCGCCAGCGCAGGGGCCGGCAGCAGCACCTGGGAAGCTATCAAAAAAGTAGCGCACACCGCATGCCGAATCGGCGTCGGGCGGGTTTTCTTGTGGGGAGAGGGAGTCAAGCGCGGCATTCCTCGTCTGTGGCTCGGGCTCGTATGATGCATCTTCAAAACGAACGTTCACCGATGAGCACCCTCACCCATTTTGACGCCCAGGGCCAGGCCCACATGGTCGACGTGGCGGCCAAGCCCGCCACCCACCGCGTGGCCGTGGCCACCGGCCGCATCGAGATGCAGCCTGCGACGCTGGCGCTGATCGAATCGGGCACCGCCAAGAAGGGCGACGTGCTGGGCATCGCGCGCATCGCCGGCATCCAGGCGGCCAAGAAGACCAGCGACCTGATCCCGCTGTGCCACCCGCTGGCGCTGACCCGCGTGGCCGTGGCCTTCGCGCTCGCCGAGGGCGGCCAGGCGCCGCAGGTGGCCTGCACCGCGACCGTCGAGACCGTCGGCCCGACCGGCGTGGAAATGGAAGCCCTGACCGCCGTGCAGGTCGCGCTGCTCACCATCTACGACATGTGCAAGGCCGTCGACCGGGGGATGCGGATCACCGACGTGCATGTGCTGGAAAAGCACGGCGGGAAGTCGGGGAGCTACGTCGCGGCGGGCTGAGCCCCGGGGCGCGGCGGCTACAGCTCGGGCGCGTCGTCCGGGCGGTTGTCCAGCCAGCGGGCGAACGCGGCCGGGAACGCCACCCGGAAGCGCTCGGCCCAGGCGTGGGCCTCGGCATCGCGGCCCAGCAACTCGGCGCTTTCGATCAACTTCACGATGACGCGCGGCTCGGGCGAAAAGTGCAGCACGCGCCCGGCCAGTTCGTGCATGTGCGCGGCATTCGCCGGCGTGACGGCTGTCAGCGTCACCTCGGCGAAATCCACCTGGCGTGAGAACAGCCAAGAGCCCTGGAGCTTGGCTAGCGTGTCGTCGCGGTAGGCCGGCAGGCGGGCGTCGCGCGGCAGGTAGATCTGGCTGACGCGGGTGTAGTCCCAGGCGGCGTAGCCGATGACGACGACCCAGGCCGCGGCGGCTGCGAATGCGGCCAGTTTTTTGCCGCTCGCTTCCGGGCGCTTGGGCGATGCCGGCCACAGGATGCCGAGGCACAGGCCGAACACCAGCTGGAACGGGCCGTACCAGAGCGGGTACTCGAGCAGGCTGTGCACGAGGATGACGCCGAGCAGGCCCCACGCCATCAGCCGCAAGGGATCGCGCTCGCGCCACGGCTTTGCCGCACCCACCATCCACAAAAAGCCGCCGCAGATGAGCAGCGCCGCCGGAATGCCCAGCTCGACCGCGAGGTGCAGCGGCAGGTTGTGGGCGTTGTCGAGGATCACGGGGAAACGCGGGCCGTTGTACAGCGTGGCGAAGTGCGCGAAGCTCAGTTCGCCCCAGCCCCAGCCGGCGAGGGGGCGTTGGGCGATGAGGGTGAGGACGTTCTGCCAGAGGACGACGCGGCTGTCGGTGGTGATGACGGTGGGTTGCAGGCGGTGGAGCATGCCGGTGCCGGAAACTGCCGCGCCGGCACTGGCCAGGTACGGCAACAGCCAATGAAATGCGAAATACAAGGGAATCGCGCCGAACAGGACCCACGGTGCAGGAAGACCGAAACGCTCGCTCTGCGCGCCTCCTTGCGATCCGCGGCGCTCCCGCCATGCCATGACGGCGGCGATGCTGGCGATCAACAGCAATTGCAGCAAGCCCGTGCGGGACACTGACGCCGCCACGGCTGCGACCAGCAGAACGGCGACGACACCCAACGCCCAGTCGGCGCGTCGAGATCGCCGCGACGCATACAGCCATAACGCCGCGACCAAGGCCAGGTTGATCAGCGTCGCGAACTGGTTGCGCTGGCGCAGATTCCCCCAAGCCCGTCCTTCGGAGGGAGAGGTGGTCAGGTGGCCAAGAAACTCCGCCCAGCCGTAGTACTGGAGCAGGCCAAGGACCGCGGTCAGCAAGCCTGCGACGAGCAGGCCCACCGCCATTGAACGGGCATCCGACTCTTGCCCGTGTGCTGCTCCCGCGCCAATGGCGGCTGCAGCGCCTATTCCCACCAACACGCCCAGCGTCGGCAAGAGGAACGCATTGCCTCGACCCACGGCTGACAACGCGACAAAGAACGCACTGGCGGCCAACCAGACCCACACCTTCTTTTGCAAGGGAGCGGTCGGCGCCAAAACGAGCAATACTGCAAGACAGGCACCCGTGACGAACGACTGCCAGGCATTGACCGAAGGGCCCGCGACCAGGGGGCACACGAACGGCAATGCAACCAGCCCCGCGAACACCACGCGACCTGTGCGTTCAGCCACAGGCGTGGGGGCGCGGGCAATGTCAGCGGTCATCCGTCGGCATTGTGCCCTTGGCCCAAGTCTCGAACGGGAGCGCGCCCGATCGCGAGGGCGACGCCCGGGAACGCCGACAGCAACGGATCGCTGTACCGGCAGCCGTCAGAACGGTGGCGAAACCACCGGCCTCCAGGCGCGGCGCCAGACCTTGGGCGCCGAGCAGCCGTCACCGGCCTTCTGCGTGCCGCCCACCCCGGTCAGATAGCCAGTCTCGTTGGTGCAATCGACATCGGGCCTCAGGTCCGGCCGGCCTTCGTTCGGCTGGCCGATCATGTTGCGCGAACTCACGTTGCCACGTGTGAAGCCACCAGCAGGAATGGAGACGATCGAATAGAAATCGAAGCTGCCGTTGGAATCGACGTCGAAGGAATACTTGTTCTTGCCCGTCAATGCGTCAAGCACGTAGATGATGTTGGGCAGGCTGCCGGTGGCCGTGCAGGACTCGAGGCCCAGGTCCTTACTCTCAGGCAGAAAAGACGTGATCATCACGCTGCTTCCCAGGTTGGCCAGGTCGCCCACGATCCGCTCACCGTTGGCCATGGCGCCGGTGTAGTTGATCACGCCCAGATTCAGCAGCCACCCCTTCTTGGTTTTCCAGTCCACGGGGTTGGCACTGACCTGGTAGAAATTCTTGCCTTCCTCAGTGGCGCCAGTTCCCCTCTTCAGCGTGCCCGTGTCGATGGTTTGCGCCACCAGGTCCGTGAGTACAACCTTGTTGAAGCTTGCCTTGTCGTTGCCTCCGATTGGCGTCTGGTCCCAGATGCCGTAGATGGCCTGCTTCGTGGCCGGCGTCTTCAGATCGTCTTCGTCGAGCAGGATGCCCGTACCCACCACCACGATGGCGCCGCACTGCGAGGTGGTGCTGTACGTGCAGGCGCTGGCATCGCCGGGGTGGACCTGCCATGTGGGTGCGGCGTAGATCGGCTGCGTCTTGCCGCCCGGCGTCGTGAACAGCGGCCGGTCATAGGACACCACGAACTTCGAGCTGCGCAGATCGAAGCGCCAGAGGTTGCCATTAGCGTCGCCCGCATAGGCGGCCACGATCTTGCGGTTGGTGTCCCGCACGGCGACCACACCGCCCAGACCGCGGTTGCCGTCGGTGACGGCGTTGCCAAACGCAGCCGGTAGCGGGATGAATTTCTTGAGTTTTCCGGTGATCGCCTCCACCACGTACAGGCCGATCTGCTTGCCTGTCGCTGGATAGTGCCCGCTGCCCGTCAGCATGACCCAGGTGCCATCGTCCAACTGCCCCGCGGTGGGGTTGTTGGTCACGTTGGACAGATCGCCATATCCCGTGGTCTTGTTATCCAGCTCCCAGAGAAAGTGATCTTTGGTCGGCGTCCGGTTACCCGCGTTCATGGGCGACTCTAAGCCGTACATGAAGCTGCCTGCCCGTCCGCCCGTGCCCAGCACCAATTGACGCCAGGCAACTCCGCCTCCGGGGGTCAGATTGTTCTTGTCGTACACATCGTGCTCCACCAGTGGCCCGTCCAAGGTGTAGCGGAAGCGGAAATTCGAGTTAGCCAGATCAATCTGCGAGGCCATGGCCCCCTTGGGCATGAATTCAGCCAACTCCGTGCCAGCCGGGATGCCCGACAGCGTGGTGTCGGTCTTGGCCGCGTTCAACACATGGATCTTGCCGTTATTGGTGGCGGCAAAGATAGTGGGAGGCAGCGACGTCTTGTTGCTCTTGTAGGCAGCATAGGTGTCCTTGCCGTCGACCGAGCCGTATGTGTTGTAGCCCATATCGATGCGCCCGCCCACAAACACCGGCGGCGAGTTGACCGAGGCGCCAATCGGCTGTTTGCGCGAGCGGTAGATGTTGCCACTGACATCTTTTTGCGGATCCTCACCCAGCAGGTAGCGGATGAAGCTGCTGTCGGTGGGCTGCAGACTGTTTACGTTCAGCAGCGTCTTGAGATCTGTCGGCAAACTGCTCAGCAGCGTGGTGGAGGTCAATTCCACACGCTTGCTGGCCTGCTGGCTGGGCGCGTTGGCGTCATAGTCCGACAGCGTGAAAATCTTCCGGCTCGTCAGCGCCGGCATCTTGGCATTGGCAGACCATTCCGGCACGGGCTTGCCACCGACCACGGAAGCGTAACCACCATTGGCGTTCAACCGAAAGGCCTTGATGTCGCCACTGTTATCCGCCGTCTGGTATTCGGTCGTGTACTTGTATTGATTTTCCAGCGTCTGGAATTCGCTGCTATTGCCCGACACGGCCACACCAGCATCATTGCCAGAGCCCACCATGCTGCTCAACGCATTGTCGAGCGCTTGGCGAACGTCTTCACCCGAATAAACACTGTACGCACGACCGCCACCGGTATATCCGGCACGGATAAAATCATCTACTCGCAATGAGTCACTGGTGTATTCGTCGTTCAGATTGACATTCGAGGCATTGCCAGCCCACTTGGGTTGCGTAGCCGTGTTTCCTGCGAGCCAAGCAATGTTGTATTTGTTGATCTGATCCCAAGTCAGCCCACTCGTCGACACCCCCGCATCACCCGACGGCGTCAATCCCCAGCCAATGGTGAATGTTGTCATGTTCTGCCAGAACGTGGGATTGCGCTGCCCTTCCACAACGGGAACGTTGTCGAGAAGGTCTTTGGAGAAATCTGTATGCCAAAAATATCGCGCCGTCAAATCAGCAAATCCCCTGCTGCTGATCCCACCATCGCTGTAGGGAATGTAGAGATTTCGGGCTGCCAATTTCTTGACTAAATCTGGATTGCTGCTATTTGAGCCGGGGGCTCCAGTAGGCTCATATTGGAGTGTCGCCGCATTTCCCGAAGGCCTGCCATCAAAATTAGGGCCCTGCGTATTGGAATATTTGGTGGCGACACCTTTCGCAGTACCCCAATTCCAAGCACCATCGGACAACACGATCGCGTACGCGCGCCTGCAGCTTAGATCATCACTGCCTACCTTGACTGAACTTGCAGGGTCATTTTTCCAAGCATTGGTAAGAGGCGCTCCGCTGGAGGTCGATGTTTCACTTCCGGCGTAGTAATTGGCTGCGAGAGTCAATGCATTGTGACTTGGTGTACCACCCTTGGGGGTCACCCCATAGATCCAATTGTAGAATTTTGTCTTCCAATTTTTGGTTGGGTCATTTTTTTCATCTCTGAAATAATTAACCCCACTTACAATTTTAGTTGCCGCCTCAGTACTTCCGCTTGCATTGTATTGGACATACCCCACTCTAAATTTATTGTCATAATTCTGCATCGCCAGCCCTAGGGCTGTACTAACAGCAAGTGTACGATTTCGATACCATTGGTACCAATTGGAAATATTTTTTATTTCCAACTCTTTAGTGCAGGTCGTCACATTCGCCCCGCAATCTGTTCGCTTATGTCCACTAGGCAAAGAGATAGTACTTGGACCCGACGAAAAACTCACATCAATTACTGTTCTGCTGGAGCTTGAGCAATTTTTATTCACGCATTGCACATAGGTGAATGTTTTTTCCTTGGCGTCATCCTGATTCGTATAAGCCGAATGACTAGGGGTAATGTTCCAACTGTCTTGATTGTCAACAAATACGATCGGATTATCCTGCGGCGTGCCTCCGGCGTTCACTCTGGCCACATACGTAATTGCCGGGTTGTAATATTGCGTATTCATGCTGCTTGATCGCATCGAATACCAACCATACTTATTCCTACACCCTCGCTCCCCTCCCCTGCAATTGTCATCGACCGAATATTCATCTTGATATTCATAGGCCATTGACCCTGAGTTATCCAGCACGAACATCAGATTGGGCTTGGCGCCCGGCACGGCGCTGTACAGCGGAGCCTGACTGGGCGTACTGGCAGCTAGTGCGTCACCAGTAGCCAGAGCTGCCGAAATCCAGGCGGCGACAAGCCCAACGGTTGTCAGCAGCAGGCTCCATCGCGCGCGTTTGGCTTGGGTAGGTGTCGAAGCGAGAACTTGAGGAATGGCTTTCATGTTGTCTTCCCTGTCGATCAGAGGGGGCTCATGGGTAGTTCATGCGTATCGGGTCGGCCTTGCATATCCGGACCGTGCATGGCATTCGTGTCGGGGTCGGGCAAACGGGGCAAAAAAAGCGCGAACTTCTATTTCCAGCAGTCCGCAGCCCCGAGGCCCGTGGCGGCACTCTCCATGCCCCTCACGCCTTGGCTGTTCAAGGTCAGCGTGCCGCATTTGTCTGCGCTCATGCTGCCGGTACGGGTGGCCTTGAGGGTGTAGCTGTGGGTGGTGTCCGGCGCGAATACGGCGATGATGTAGTTGGCGGCACCCGATTTGGGCGAATTGCGCAGCCCCACGGGGAGCATGCTGACGTCGTCCTTCTTCTGCTCGGTTTCAGTGGCGCTGGAGCCCCCAGCACTCAGGGTGTAGCGGTCATTGGCCGAGTAATAGCGCTGCATGAACTGCGCGGCTTCCATCAGGATGGCTTGAGCCTCGGCGCGCTTGGAGCGGCGCAGATGTTCCTGGTAACTCGGCAACGCGACGGCCGCGAGGATTGCAATGATCGCGACGACGATCATGACTTCGATCAAGGTGAAGCCACGGTGGGGCCGGCGGAAATCGAAAGAGGGGTGTGTCATGGCTGAAATGGGCAGGTACGTAGGACTCAGCTGCTGCGCGACAGCACGGACTGCATCCATGATTCGGCGCCCCGGGTGGATTTCCCGGTCGAGCTGTCGAACTTGGCGTTGTTGGCGAAACCCCGGGCCGTGATCAGGTAACCCGTCAACTTGGGTGTAGACGTGCTTTCGATCTTCTGGATCAGGCAGCGCGGCGCGATGTCCAGTTGTGCGGAGTCCACGTCGGTGCCGGAGGGCTTCTTGTTGTAGTAGTCCGCCGGAAGGCTGATCACGTTGTTGCCTGTCCAACTGGCACTCTTGCGCCATTCGGCGGCAGGGTCGAACTCCGAGCCGATGGTGGTGGTGATGATCTTGCCGCGCAGGCCCGTGGTGGAGTACTCGGTGTAGTCCTTGCCGTCGCCATCGAAAATGGCCACCTGTTCGCAGAAACGCAACGCGGTTTCCGCGGCCTCGCGAGCCACTTCGGTCGAGCGGATGCCATTGATGCTGCGCTCGCTCTGGGTCGCGTTGCGGATGGCGAAGGTGCCCAACAGCGACAGGATCACGATCAGGATCAAAGTGATGACCAGCACCACGCCGCGCTCTTTCCGGCATGAAGAACGCGCCAAGAAGATGCGCTGGCCGTGATAGTGGGAGGACATGGTGCTCATTGGATGATCAGGCGGTTTCTCAGCAGAACCGTGGTGATATAGGCCCTGCGCAGATAACCGTCGCTGCTGGTGACGTCGACGTTGCTGCAGTTCTTGTATGACGTACCACCAGCAGGCGCGTCCTTCACAGGTTGATCGCTGCGCATGAGCAGGCATACGCGCACGCTCAGCACGCGACCCCACTGGTCTTCGGTGAGATCGGGCAGGACGCCGCTACTGGTCAGGTTGCCAACTTCACTGGCGGTCAGATAACCGACGATCTGATGCCGCATGGGGTCATAGCTGGCGGCAAGTTCGGCGCTGGGGCGGTTGGCCACGCCGTAGAGGATCTGCATTTCTTCGACATTGGCCAGCAGCGGTTGCGAGGTACCAATCGTGTTGGCTGTGGCGCTGCTTTTTTCCGATCCGCGACAGGACAGCATGGGCTGCGTGCTCGCGTCGGTCACCGAGTAGCGGTTGTCTGCCAGGGTGTAGTTGCCGGCTGCGGGCGTAGTGGGCGGGGCGACCTGCGAGGGCGCCACCGCGGCGATGCCCGTGCCCACACAGTTCGTCGCCAGCGGCGCGCTGTCGGTGGAAGGCATCGTGTTGTCGGTGGTGGCTTCGTACCGGATGGCAATGGCATCGCTGCCGCTGCCCGTTTTGCACGCCAGACTGCCGAAGGCGCCGGCGATGGTGGCGTCGGTGAAGCCGCCGTCACACCCACGCACGGCTGGGCCCGCGTAGTTGCCCATCACGGTGGCGCCGTTGCCTGGAATGATCTGCCGCGAGTAGCCGGCCTGCTTGAGTTGCTGCTGGATCAGATTGAGCGCGAGGATGCCGTCCTCGTTCATCTGCGTTTCGACCTGGGACATCTGGCTGCCCCGACTGGACGCGACATAGATCGAGAGACTGGACGCCAGGATCACCAGGCCGAGCGTCAACGCGATCAGCAGTTCGAGCAAGGTGAAGCCGGCGACTGAATGCCGCGCGCGCTGCGGGAAGACTGCGGTTCTTTTCATAGCGTGACCCGGAAATACATGCAGGTCACCGAAGCCAAGGCCGCCTCGGAGATGTTGGCGCCCTTGGGACAGGGCTGTGATTGCCGAAAGCCCTCACCCTCCTGGATCGAGGTCCAGATCAGCCAAATATTCAGGACACGGGTGGCGGGCAGGCCATTCACGCCCGCTGGCGCGTCCGTCAGATCGGTGGTGACGTACGCGGTGCCGCCCGGCAGCCGGTTGGCAACGTTGGTGAGCCATTGCGACTTGTCGTAGTTCGCGATGGCCGCGCCGCAGGTGTTGATGGGGTTGGTGGGGTTGGAAGTGTCGACCTGGCAACTCGCCGGCGCCTCCGTGGGGTCGCTCGTGGCGGCTGAACGCGTGCTGGCGGTATAGGCCGCGGTGTTGGCGTAGTTGGCGAAGCCTTCAAGATTGGCCCGAGCGCGCTCCGTGTAATCGGTCACCAGGCTCAAGCCGGTGGCCCGCATGCGGGAGAACTGGTTGTACTTGATGGCCGAGGACGTGAGCCCCGCCATGCCGAACAGGGCAACGGCCAGGATGACGATGGCCACCAGCACCTCGATGAGGGTGGCGCCTCGTTGTCTGTTGTGGGTTTTCATGTCCGTGAAGAGAGGGCGGGGCTGTCTGGGCGCGGCCGAACTGTCGGTTGACCTCATCCCTCGTTGCTGTCGCAGTCGGACGCATTCGCTACGGAACGGACGCGACCGGGCTTGGTGATGCAGAGGGCCTTACGCGCCCACGGCGTGGCGCTGGCACTGCTGAAGCCGGTGGCGTCGATGTCGATGCCATTGGCAGTGCCGTTCAGCAGGCCGTTGGGCAGGAAAACAAAGCGCCCTGCCGTCTTGAGCTTGATGTTCGCGATGCCGGGGGGCGCCACCTGGCGAAGCAACAGCTCATCGCCGTTCGTCGAAGAAAAGTCGTTGTTGGCGTCGCGATCGTTGTTGACGAACACGATCCAGCCGCTGGCGTAGCCTTTTGCGCCTGCAGAGGTCTCGCAGGCAGTGGCCGTGCTGGACGCCACCCGGCACACGACGACCGGGCGTCCACGCGCGATGGCTTCCGTACGTGCAATGCGCAGCGAGCCGGTCAGGGCATTGACGGTATTGGAAGCACGCCACTGGGCGATGAAGCGCGACATCGAAGGGGCGGCGATGCCGACCAACATCGCCAGGATGGCAAGTGTGACGAGCAATTCGATAGCTGTCAGGCCCTGCTGACTATAAGGGCTCCGCATCCATTGAGCGTTGAGACGGCGCGTTACAAACATGAGTTCGAGCTAGCTTTTGCGCTGGATCCATTGCCGATAGTTGCTCGTCGCCTCGCATCGACGCGGGCCAACTCGGCAGCCGGCGGAGCAACGCCGGCGCTCCCCGAGGCGTCCGGGCTCACCTGACATGCGAGGGTAGGTTGCATTTTTTTAGAAACGTGTCTTTTTGTGAACCCAAATGCTATTGGAAGCTCAGGTTCAAGCGACGCCGTATGTCGCTCAGTAGCGGCCGTCTGGCGACGGATCTGCGCTACGGACGTCGAAATCGGACCGGCGTGTTGACTTGCATCAAGAGGAGGCTTGCCCCAAAGATTCGGGGACACCCTCAGACGAGTAGCGATGCTGAGACGCAGGTCCCGGGCGAGTCTCGCGCAGGCAGCTCGCAAAGACGCGCCATTGGTTCACTGAAGATAGCCCCTCGGAAGAAAACGCACCTGACGTCGTGCGCTTATCGAGCTTCTCTTCCAGGGTTGGCAAAACCGCGCGCGGTGATCAGGCAGGCGACAGGGCCTTTCGCTAGCCAAGTGAGAAGAGGGTCTTGAGAACTCGATCGCTAGAGTTCAGCGTGTCGTCCAGATGTATCTAGCCAAAGCTGGCTCCAGAATGCTCGTCGATGGTCGTGAATGCCCTCAGCCAACGCAGTGGATGTGCATGATGCTGTCGCCATTGACTCGATTTCCGAGGTCGGTCGGGCACGAGACGTGGAACGATACGTTCAACCATGAGAGGAAAAGCTATGAAATCTCGAATGTGAATGAATAGGTCCTTATTCGAAGATAAAAAGCAGCCACATCACCGCTCTCGAGGTAATCAACGAACCCCTATCGCTCCAACTTCGAATTCAAATCATCAAAACTCGAAAGCACGGGGTAAATATTTCGCCACCCTTGCCAATCAAATTTAGCTTGCGCACAGTATTTTATAGAGCTCACCGCGCACATCAACTTAAGCGCTCTCTTGGACTCTACAGGCATCTCATTCAGTCCCGAGATTAGTGCGTACTTGAATAATAAATTCCCCCACCCGTACCGCTCAGAAACTTTTCGAACCCTTTCAATTTCTTCTGGATGAATGCCGCTCATGGGCTCCATTTTTACCACTTCAGCCACCTCCAAAAAGCCAGTTAGCATCTGGGTGGAGGGCAGGGAAATTTCTTTTTTCTCACCTATGCCTGCAGCCTGATATTGCAGCTCACTCCAAGTGCGCTCCCAGTGAAAGTACTCAGATACCAGCAAAAAGGCACCCCAAGCAATCAAAAGGGAAACTCCGAAAAAAAAACTCCGCAATGAAGCCACGAGCCATGTAAATTTCGGTTTGGCCGACTTCATTTCCTTACCAAGAACGGCACCCGCGATCAAGCTTACCGGCAACAAGAAATACAAGTAATTTATCGGATACTCGAAGAGAGCATGGAAAAAAATTGTCGCCACCGCCAGAAGCAAAGTTAGTTGCGTCGAACTTTTCGCCAACCCGATTCCGCGCCTAGCCCCAATAAATAAAAGAAAAACCATACCCACTGCGATTGGAATCCCCATCCAAAGCATCAAATCAAGAAAAATATTGTGCGCCGACTCAAGGTATATATGCAGTGCACGATGATCCATTGCGACAACTTGCTGGGCAATTGGCACCTGATTCCATCCGTAGCCGAACCAGGGTGCTCGGCTTATTGCATCAATCATTTGATGCCATATCTCCAACCTTAAATCCGAACCAAAGCGATCAACCAATGAAGATTGACCTACATCAAGGAGTAAGATTTTATTAATCCCTGTCAGCCATAAAAATGCCGACGAGAAAAACAAAAATGAAATCAGCACACCTTGGGTTGATATCTTTGCCTTTACTCTTTTTCGGCAAAGTAGCCATGAAAATGAAATCAAAACCCCTGCAATCAATGCACTCCGAGATTGCGTCAGCGCCAATCCAAATGAAAGTATTGCGCTTATAAACAACAAAAAAGTGGCACTGGCCTTCCTGATTTCATACAGATATATCAGACTCAACTGCCCGAGAAGAAGCAATGTCGCCAGCTGATTTGGCTGAGCCATATTTGCATATGGCCGCCCACCGGAGCGCAGGTCAATGACAAACACCCCAAGCCACCCCAATCCCAGCCATTGATGCAACTGAATGAAAACAGAAACAACAGAAGATATTAAAAAAGCAAAAAAAAGAAGCGTCACCCCCTTATTTTCCTTGGAAGCATTGAATCTGGATAAAAATCGCTCTCCAAAGAAAAAAGCCAGCCCCCCCCCTAACAGGTATAGAGCCGCGACAAAGGCATCGGAAAAATAAAAAACCTTTCCAACTAAAAACTGAATCAAAGGGACCGCAACAAGAACAAGCACTGCAATCAGAGCCAGTGGATGTTTAGTCCGCGCTGAGTCGATCAACGAAACAGCCAACAACGGAAAAAAAGCAACTCCCGCCATCATTTCCTGATGGAATGTTAGCCATGGCAAATAATGATTCGGCAAAAGATATGCAAGGGGCAAAAAACACCCCAGCCATAGCATCGAGTATCGGGAGATTTTTTCCATAAAAAAAGGCGTGCAAATTGCACGCCATTTTCTTTTTATCTAGATTATCCGCCGCGGCACGAACCCGGCAGGTATTTGGGATCGATTGCAGTTCCCGCTGTGTACGGACCGCAAATCCAGCGATTGATGGTCCCCCCCGGCGTGGGCGCAGCAACTGCAGTCGCACTGGTAGAGGGCGTCATCGAAATTTGCTTGCTCAAGGCACCCTTGAGATCGGCAGCAGCTGTCGTCGTGATAATGATCACGCCAGTATTGGTGGTCGCGACAGATTGGACATATTTCGTGGCGGCGCTCGACGCACTGCCTTGCTCGCAACCCCAGTTGTTGGCAGCAGGCAAAGAAGCACCGGTCGCGCTTTGCACGGTCTCAGTGATGCTCGTGCGGCACGCAGAGCCCGCCAGAATTGCCTCGGAAACCTTCGCACGGATGGTGTAGTCCTGATACGCCGGCAGCGCCACAGCAGCCAAGATACCAATGATCGCCACAACGATCATCAATTCGATCAGGGTGAAACCCTTTTGCACATTGCGTGCGATAGAACGACGGTTCATTCATTAACTCCAGGTTGGTTTGTAGAGCCCGGGAACCAGCCCGGAGCGAGGAACCTTCCGCAGCATCCGTGCCACCCGGTTTCCCCACTCTGCAGCCCTCGATCGGGCCGCCTTTGGTCACAAGATGGTTACATGATGTGACACAACTCGCACTCAGATGCCAATTGTGTCGACAAATTTGTCATGCCCGACCAGGCCCTGTCAGAAGGTCAGCACCCCATCCGCCTTGAGCCAGCGGATGTCCCGCTGCGCCAAGCCCGCCACCTCCCGCCCCGCCAGCATCTCGATCTGGCTCATGATTTCTTCGGTCTCCGCCGGCTTGGTGTGGGTGATGTAGATCGGGTACTGCTTGCCCGGATCGATCTGCGCCAGCTCGTGCGCCAGGGCCACCGGCGACAGGTGCAGGCTGCGTTCGGCCAAGGCCTCCTCGCGGGAGCTGAAGGCCGTCTCGATGACCAGCATCGCCACGTCGATCGCGTTGATGCGCTCCCAGAAGGGCGGGTTGCGCTCGGTATCGCCGCTGAAGACCCAGTGAGCGCCGCCTTCGGCCCGGCGGATGGCGAAGCCGCAGGCCGGCACGGTGTGGACTGCCGGCAGCACCTCGATCAGCTTGGGGGCGTCGCGGCCCAGCTCGAGGCGCTGCCCGACGGTGATCTCGTGAAAGCTCACGAACGGCGATTCGGGGCTGGGAATGCGCTCGAAATTCGGCCAGATGACGTTGTTGAATACATGCGCCCGCAGCGCGTCGATGGTGGCGGCCAATGCATGCACGCGCAGGGGCCGGGCGCGGCGGCTGCCGACGGCGTCGAGCATCAGGGGCAGGGCGGCGATGTGGTCGAGGTGCGAGTGGGTGAGCACCACGTCGTCGATGGCGGCCATCTCGTCGAGGGTGAGGTCGCCGACGCCCGTGCCGGCGTCCACGAGCAGGTCCGCATCGACCAGGAACGAGGTGGTGCGGCAGTCCTTGGCGATGGCGCCCGAGCAACCCAGCACGCGAACCTGCATTGTGGAAGACCCCTTGTATGCGTCTGTCGTCATTTGGTGTCGAACCGGGTGGCGCCGTCCCAGTCCGGGTCTTGCGGGCGAAGCGCCATCGAGGCTAAACGCTGGGCGTAGAGCTGGTAAAGGACTTTTTTCGCATCCGCGGCGAGCAGGGGAGCCAGCAAGTTCCGGCCCAGCGCCCAATCCTGGCGGCGGTAGGCGGCGAGCACCTGGCTCCAACGGTCGAGTTGCTGCCGTGTGTCCTGCGCCTCGGCTGTGGCTTCCGGCGCAAGCGGGGTGTAGATGGCGACGGCCTGGGCCTTGCCCTTGACGCGCACGCTGTCGAGTTCCTGCCAGACGAAGCCGGGCGCCGCCTCGCGGGTGGTGCCGCTGGCCACGATCTCGACCCCGTAGTGTCCGCTCAGGCCCTCCAGCCGGGACGCGAGATTGACCGCGTCGCCGACCACGGTATAGCTGCGGCGCGCGGTCGAGCCCATGTCGCCGACGCTCATGAGGCCGCTGTTCAAACCGATGCCCGCGCTGATTTCGGGGCGGCCGTTGGCGCGGTGCTGGCGGTTGATGTCGTGCACGGCGGCCGCCATGTCGATCGCCGCCTGCACGGCGAGCGCGGCATGGCCGGGGGTGTCGATGGGTGCGCCCCAGAAGGCCATGACGCAGTCGCCCATGTATTTGTCGACGGTGCCGCGGTGCGCGCTGATCACCTCGGTGAGCCGGCTGAAGACGGTGTTCAGGAAGGCCTGCAGCTCGGCCGGCGCCATCTGCTCGGACAGCCGGGTGAAGTCCCGCATGTCACAGAACATCACGGTCATTTCCTTGCTCTCGGCGCGCATGCTGTAGCGGCCGGGGCGCACGAGCATTTCGTCGACCAGCTGCGGCGGCACGTAGGTGCCGAAGAGCCGCACCAGCCCGCGCCGCGCGCGCGATTCGACGAAGTAGCCCCAGCTCATGTTGAGCGCGAAGGCCAGCGCCACCATGACGAGCGCCGACGCCAGCGGGAGCACGAGGCTATGGCCGACGTAGAGCCAGGTGTTGAGGCCGACCAGCGCGGCGACCACGCCGGCGCCGAACAGCACGGCGCGCGATGCGGACAGCAGCGACAGCCCGAACGCGAGCAGCAGCCCCGCCGTCAGCACGGTCAGCACTTCGTAGCCCGGCGCGTAGTCGGGCACGGCCAGCAGGCGCCGGTCGAGCAGGCCCGAGACGATGTTGGCGTGCACTTCGACGCCCGGGAACGCCGCGCCGACCGGGGTGGCTCGCAGGTCCTGCAGGCCGGGCGCGGTGGCGCCGAGCAGCACGATCTTGTCCTTCAACTCGCCCGGCGCCAGTCGGCCCTCGAGGACGTCGGCAGCGGCCACGTAGCGGAACGACCCCGCGCGCGGACCGCCGGGGCCGCGAAACGGCACCTGCAGGCTGGCACTCTGGTCGACCGGGATACGCAGCGACCCCAGCACCAGCGCCTGCAGGCGCGGAAAGTTGCCGTCGCCGGCCACGAGCGCCGGCCGCACGGGCGGCGAGCCGTTCGCCAGCCGGTACACCGCCAGCGCCAGCGACTCGTAGTGCCCGGGCGACGCATGCTCGCCTTCGTAGCGGGCGATGAGCGGCACGCTGCGGATCACGCCGTCGTCGCTGCCGTCACCGACCAGGGTGTTCAGGAACCCCGCGACCGGCGCCGCGCGCCCCAGCACCGGCAGGCTGGCGCCAAAGCCGTTCCAGAGCGTGACGAAGGAAGCATGGGGCGGAAAGGCGTCGGGTGGCAGCACGGGCGTCGCCGGCAGCAGCCCCTTGGCGCTGGGCTGTTCGGTGCGGGTGAAGTAGTAGCCGAGCGCCACGGGCTGGCCACGCAGGGCCTGGGCCAGTGTGGCGTCGTGGTCGAGGGTGGGGGCGAGCTGGTCGATCTCGGCAGCGAGGCCCGGCACGCCGCTCAATGGCCCGGCTGCGATCTCCTTCAAGCGCCCGAGGCCGGAGCTGCGATCGGGCTCAAGAAACATCACGTCGAAGCCGAGCACGGCCACGTGCTGGCGGGCCAGCAGTTCCGTCGTGAGGCTGGCGATCTTGTCGCGCGGCCAGGGCCACTGGCCCTCGCGCGCCAGGCTGGCGTCGTCGACATCGACGATCACGACCCGCGTGTCGGGCGTGCCCGGCATGGTGGCGCGCAGGCGGGCGTCGTAGATCAGGTGGTCCAGGTGCTCGATCACGCCCAGCCGCCAGGCGCCGGTGGCATGGAGCAGCGCCAGCAGCACCGGTAGCAGCGTGATGGCGATGCGCGGCCAGTGCCGCCGCAATGCGCTCATGGCTGGTCAGCCTTGGACAACAGATGCCTGCCGGCAAAAAAACGGGGGGCGGAGCGGGGCGCCGGAAGCGGCTCAGATCCGGACGAACTGCATGCGCGAGGCGCCGCCGAGTTCGAGCACGTCGCCTTCCTGCAGCGCGACGGCCTCGGCGCCCAGCGGGGCGCCGTTGAGCGTGACGCTGCCGACGACGGTGGCCGCCACGTAGCCCTGGCGGCGGCGGGTGACGACGGCCACGGCGACGCCGGGCTTGCCGATGGTGGTGACCACCTTCTGCAGCGGGACGTCCTGGCCTTCGTTGGCGCCCGAGAGCACGCGCAGCACGGGCACGCCCAGCTCGACCAGCGCACCCGATTCGGTGGGTGCCGACGAGAGCGGCATCGGCGCCGAATACTCGGAGAGCGAGGCCCGCACGGAGCCAGGGCCGGCCATGAGGTTGCTGTGCGAGCGGAAATGGATGCGGCAGCCGCCGACCTCGATGACGTCGTTGTCCTGGAGCGCCTGCTTCTGGACGGCCAGCGCATTGACGTAGGTGCCGTTGGTGCTGTTGAGATCTTCAATTTCGACTTCGCCGCCGCTCATGTGCAGCACGGCATGCTCGCCGCTGACGGCGAGATTGTCGATCACGATGTCGTTGTAGGCGCGCCGGCCCAACGTCGTGCGGTTCTTGGCGAGCGCCACTTGGCCGATGACGACGCCATCGACCGAAATGATCATCTTCGGCATGGCCGATTACTCCCCGTTTGCAAAGATCCAGCACCGTCAGGCGGCGCAAACGGTCCGCCGCCTGGGTTGGCTGCTACATGGCCCCGCGGGTCGCTTCGCTGACGCCCGCCTTGGCCAGAACAACTGAAATGTTATCCCGTCCGCCATTGTCGTTTGAAATTGCAACCAAAAGTGAAGCCATCTCCTTCAGCCCGAGATCACGGCTCAAAAGCGTGAAAAGCTGCGCATCCGGCACCATCTCGCTGAGCCCGTCGGAGCACAGCATGTACAGGTCGCCCGGCCTGGCGCTGTGCTCGTGCATCTCCAGCAACACCTGGGCTTCCACGCCCACGGCCCGCGTCACGAGGTTGCGGGTGGGGGAGTTCAGGGCCTCTTCGGGCGTGATGGCGCCCGCGTCGAGTTGCTGCTGGCGCAGCGAATGGTCGCGCGTGAGCTGCTCCAGCTTGTTGTTGCGCAGGCGGTAGCAGCGCGAATCGCCGATGTGGCCGACGACCACGCGCTGGGGGCGGAACGCCGCCAGCACCAGGGTCGTGCCCATGCCTCGCAGTTCTTCGTGGGTGATGCCCGCCTGGAGGATGGCGCCGTTGGCCTCGTCGGTGGCCGCCTGCAGCGCACGCCGGACCACGCGGGCGGGCGCCTGCATGCCGGCCTGGGCGAACCAGCGGCCGAAGCTCGCGTGCATCAGCGAAATGGCCATGGCACTGGCCACCTCGCCGCCCTTGTAGCCGCCCATGCCGTCGGCCAGCAGCGCCAGGCCGAGGGCCGGGTCGACGTGCACAGCGTCTTCGTTGTGAGCGCGCAGGCGCCCGACATCGGTCAGCGCCGCAAACTCCCAGCTCAGCGCCGGTCGACTGGAGAAAAGGGAAACGCCAACACCTGCCATCGTTTGTCAGCGCTCGCTTTTTGAAGGGATCAGTGCGCAGCAGCGCGTGCGCGCCGTTGCAGGAAGCGGCCCAGGGCCACGACAAGCACCGCGCCGGCGATCGCGCCCACGTAGTGCATCCAGGGGTTGGCCGCCAGCGCCTCGTGCAGCGACACGTCGCTCACGATGGTCTCGCCGCCGACCCAGCCGATCAGCGCGGCGCCCAGCATGACGATGATCGGGAAGCGTTCCATGAGCTTGATCATGAGCGTGCTGCCGAAAATCACCAAGGGGATGCTGATGGCCAGGCCCAACACCAGCAGCACCATGCTGCCTTGCGCGGCGGCCGCCACGGCGATCACGTTGTCCAGGCTCATCACCAGGTCGGCCAGCAGGATGGTCCGCACGGCCGCGAACATGCTGCCGTATTCCTTGGACTCGCCGTCGCCTTCGTCTTCCTCGCTGAGCAACTGCAGGCCGATCCACAGCAGCAGGGCGCCGCCGATGATCTGCAGGTAGGGCAGCGCCAACAGCTTGGCCGCCACCACCGTCAGCACGATGCGCAGCACCACGGCCGCGCCCGAGCCGAACAGCACGGCCTTTTTCTGTTGCGCGGGCGGCAGCGATCGCGCCGCCATGGCGATCACGACGGCGTTGTCGCCCGAGAGGATGATGTTGATCCAGACGATCTTGATCAGACCGATCCAGAAGTCCGTGCTTTGAAGAAGTTCCATGTCTCTGATTCCACTGTGTTGTAGTTAAAAAAGCGCCCGCAACTCAATGCGGGCGCTTTTTCATTTCTGCGTGGTAATGCGAGCGGCGGGAATGCCGCCAGCGGTGCGTGTGCTTTTTACAGCTTGCCCTTGAGCAGCTTGGCCAGCTCCGAGAAGTTGCGCGTCACGGTGAAGCCGCACTCTTCCATGATGGCGAGCTTGGCTTCGGCCGTGTCGGCGCCGCCCGAGATCAGCGCGCCGGCGTGGCCCATGCGCTTGCCGGGAGGGGCGGTGACACCGGCGATGAAGCCGACGACCGGCTTCTTCATGTTGTCCTTGCACCAGCGGGCTGCGTCAGCCTCGTCGGGGCCGCCGATTTCGCCGATCATGATGACGGCGTCGGTGTCCGGATCGTCATTGAAGGCCTTCATCACGTCGATGTGCTTCAGGCCGTTGATCGGGTCGCCGCCGATGCCGACTGCCGACGATTGGCCCAGGCCGATTTCCGTCAGTTGAGCCACGGCTTCGTACGTCAGCGTGCCCGAACGCGAAACCACGCCGATGCGGCCCTTGCGGTGGATGTGGCCGGGCATGATGCCGATCTTGATTTCGTCGGGCGTGATCAGGCCGGGGCAGTTCGGGCCCAGCAGCAGGGTCTTCTTGCCGCCGGCGGCTTCCTTGGCCTTCATCTTGTTGCGCACTTCGAGCATGTCCCGAACCGGAATGCCTTCGGTGATGCAGATCGCCATGTCCAGGTCGGCTTCGACAGCTTCCCAGATGGCGGCCGCGGCGCCTGCCGGCGGCACGTAGATCACCGACACGGTGGCGCCGGTCTGCGTGGCGGCTTCCTTCACCGAACCGAAGATCGGGATGTTGAAGATCGACTCGCCGGCCTTCTTCGGGTTCACGCCGGCCACGAAGGCGTTCTTGCCGTTCGCGTATTCCTGGCACTTCTCGGTGTGGAACTGACCGGTCTTGCCGGTGATGCCTTGCGTGATGACTTTGGTGTCTTTGTTGATGTAGATCGACATGACTTGTTCCTTAGGCCTTCTTGACTGCTGCCACGACCTTCTGGGCCGCGTCCGCCATGGTGTCGGCGCTGATGATCGGCAGGCCCGACTCGGCCAGCAGCTTCTTGCCTTCGACTTCGTTGGTGCCCTTCATGCGCACGACCAGCGGCACTTGCAGGTTCACGGCCTTGCAGGCTGCGATCACGCCGGTGGCGATGGTGTCGCACTTCATGATGCCGCCGAAGATGTTCACGAGGATGGCTTCCACGTTCTTGTTCTTCAGCATGATCTTGAAGGCTTCCGTGACCTTCTCGGGGGTGGCACCGCCGCCCACGTCCAGGAAGTTGGCCGGCTCGCCGCCGAACAGCTTGATGGTGTCCATGGTGGCCATGGCCAGGCCGGCGCCGTTCACCAGGCAGCCGATGTTGCCGTCCAGCGAGATGTAGGCGAGGTCGAACTTCGAGGCTTCGACTTCGGCCGCGTCTTCTTCGTCCAGGTCGCGCAGGGCCACGATTTCGGGGTGGCGGAACAGCGCGTTGCTGTCGAAGTTGAACTTGGCGTCCAGGGCGACGACGTTGCCCTTGCTGTCACGGTTGAGCGGGTTGATCTCGACCAGCGAGGCGTCCGTCTCCATGTAGCAGGTGTAGAGCTTCTTCAGGATGTCGACCGTTTGCGCGGTCGAATCGGCCGGCATGCCGATGCCGTCGGCGATTTCCTTGGCTTGCGCGTCGGTCAGGCCGTCCTTGGGGTCGGCGTAGACCGTGATGATCTTCTCGGGAGTGGAATGGGCCACTTCCTCGATGTCCATGCCGCCTTCGCTCGAAGCGATGAACGCCACCTTCTGGGTGGCGCGGTCGGTCACGGCCGAAATGTAGTATTCCTTGTTGATGTCGGCGCCGTCTTCGATGTAGAGGCGACGCACCTTCTGGCCTTCAGGGCCGGTCTGGTGGGTCTTGAGCTGCATGCCGAGGATCTCGCCAGCCAGCTTCTTGACGTCTTCGATCGACTTGGCGACCTTGACGCCGCCGCCCTTGCCGCGGCCACCCGCGTGGATCTGGGCCTTGACGACCCAGACCGGGCCTCCAAGCTTCTGGGCGGCCTCGACCGCCTCCTGAACCGTATAGGCCGGGATGCCGCGCGGCACCGGCACGCCGAACTTGGCAAGGATTTCCTTGCCTTGGTACTCGTGAATCTTCATGAGGGATGTCTCTCGGAAGGAGGAGGTTGAGAACGGGAGATCGGGAGTGAGACTGTTGTTTCTGCTCTGTTGTTCGCGGGCGACGGCAGCCTGACGGCTGGGGGCGGCGAACAACCGCGGACTGTATCATGGTGCGCCGCACCAATACTTGATGCGCGGTTGCGGTCAATACGTACTTTCTTCTAGCCACCCTACGCATACTCCGATATGGCCAAGGTTTTCATCGACGGCGAAGCCGGCACCACCGGCCTGCAAATTCGCGAGCGGCTGCAGACGATGCCGCAGATCGAGCTCGTGAGCATCGCGCCCGAGCTGCGCAAGGACGTGACCGCCAAGCGCGAGCTCATGGCCGGCGTCGACCTCGTGGTGCTGTGCCTGCACGACGACGCGGCACGCGAGTCGGTCGCGCTGATCGACCAGCTCCCGGGCAAGAAGCCCAAGATCATCGACGCCTCGACCGCCCACCGCATCGCGCCGGGCTGGGTCTTCGGCTTCCCCGAACTCGTCGAAGGCCACTGGCAGGCCGTGGCCCAGGCCGACCGCGTCGGCAACCCCGGCTGCTACGCCACCGGCGCGATCGCCATGGTGCGTCCGCTGGTCGACGCGGGCCTGCTGCCGGCCGACTTCCCGGTGTCGCTGCCTTCGGTGAGCGGCTACTCCGGCGGCGGCCGGACCATGATCGAGGACTACGAGGGCGGCAAGGCGCCGCTGTTCGAGACCTACGCGCTAGGCCTGAAGCACAAGCACATCCCCGAAATCATGACCTACACCGGCCTCACGCGCCGCCCGGTCTTCATTCCGTCGGTGGGCAACTTCAAGCAGGGCATGCTGGTGCAGTTGCCGCTGCACCTGGACCTGCTGCCCGGCAAGCCCAAGGCCGGCGACCTGCAGGACGCCCTGGCCGCGCACTATGCCAAGAGCAACACGCCCGAACAGTTCGTGAAGGTGCTGCCGCCGACCGACGACGGCAAGCTCGACGCGCTGGCGCTCAACGACACCAACCAACTCGAGATCCGCGTGTTCCCGAACGAGGACCATCGCCACGCCGTGGTGATCGCGCGCCTGGACAACCTGGGCAAGGGCGCCAGCGGCGCCGCGGTGCAGAACCTCAAGCTGATGCTGGCGCTCTGAGCCCCCGCTTCAAGCGCTGATAAGAGAAAGGCCGGCCCGCAAGGACCGGCCTTTTTTGCTTTCAGTCGGGCCGCATCGTGCCCGTGTCGCGGTAGCGCACGTGCCATGAAAACGCCTCTTCGAGCCGGTGCGGCGTGTGGCCGCCGCAGGTCGCCACAGCACGCGTGTAGTAATCCTGCAGCATCGCGCGGTACGGCTCGGCCGCGCAGTTGGCGATGATCGCCGCCGCCCGCTCGCGCGGTGCCAGCCCGCGCAGGTCGGCCAGGCCCACCTCGGTGACCAGGATGTCGACGTCCTGCGGCGCATGGTCGACGTGCGACACCATCGGCACGATGCTCGACACCGCGCCCTGCTTGGCGACCGACTTGGTCGCGAAGATCGACAGGTAGGCGTTGCGCGCGAAGTCGCCCGAACCGCCGATGCCGTTCATCATGTGCGTGCCCAGCACGTGGGTCGAGTTGACGTTGCCGTAGATGTCGGCTTCCAGCGCCGTGTTCAGCGCGATGATGCCCAGGCGCCGGATGATCTCCGGGTGGTTGCTCACCTCCTGCGGCCGCAGCACCAGCCGGTCCTTGTAGCGCTCCAGGTCGCCGAACACCTGCCGCGCCTTCGCGGGCGACAGCGTGATCGACGAGCCCGAGGCGAAGTCCAGCTTGCCGGCGTCGAACAGGTCGAAGGTCGAGTCCTGCAGCACCTCCGAATACATCGTGAGGTGCTCGAACGGCCCCGTGCCCAGCCCCGACATCACCGCGTTGGCGACCGTGCCGATGCCCGCCTGCAGCGGCAGCAGCCGCTCGGTGAGCCGGCCCTGCGCCACCTCGCGCTCGAAGAAGGCCACCAGGTGCGCCGCGATGGCCGCGGTCTCGGCGTCCGCCGGCAGCACGGTGGAGGTGCTGTCGGCCTTGTCGGTGATGACGATGCCCAGGATCTTCTCGGGCGGGATCTCGATCGCGCTGGTGCCGATGCGGTCGTGCGGCGCCACCAGCGGCATCGGCTCGCGCTGCGGGCGGTGCTTGGGAATGAAGATGTCGTGCAGCCCTTCGAGCGCGGTCGACTGCGAGGTGTTGATCTCGACGATCACCTTGTCGGCCAGGATCGCGAAGCTCGCGCTGTTGCCGATCGAGGTGCTCGGCACCAGCGCGCCGGTCTCGGTGATGGCCACCGCCTCGATGATCGCGATGTCGATCGGCGGAATCTGCCGCGTGCGCAGCATCTCGACCGTTTCCGACAGGTGGTGGTCGATGAACATCACCTCGCCGCGGTTGATCGCCTGGCGCAGCACGGTGTCGACCTGGAACGGCATGCGCCGGCTGATGGCGCCGGCCTCGGTCAGCTGGCGGTCCACGTCGCCGCCCAGCGAGGCGCCGGTCATCAGCGTGATCTTCATCGGCGCGCGGCGCGCGCGGGCCGCGAGCGCCAGCGGCACGGCCTTGGCGTCGCCGGCGCGCGTGAACCCGCTCATGCCGACCACCATGCCGTCGCGGATCCATTCGGCGGCGGCCTCGGCGGTGGTGATCCTGCTGCGCAGGGCGGGCAGGCGGATGCGGTCTTCGTGCGGCATGGGGGACAAAACGTCTTTCTTTCGTCAGGCAGGAAAAAGAAAAGCCGGCACCACGCGCGCGGCGGGTGTCAGCGCAGGAAGTAGTCGACCGGCACCAGCGGCGCCGGCGCCGGGGCGCCCACCGACTGGCACAGGTCGATCTCGAGCGTGCGGCACAGGGCCTCGAGCGGCAGGTCGTTCGACTCGGTGCCGAAGGGCTCCTCGATCTCGTCGCCGAGCGCGTCCAGACCGAAGAAGGTGTAGGCCACGATCAGCACCACCACCGGCGTCATGAACCCGACCGAGTCCACCAGCCCGAAGGGCAGCAGGTAGCAATACAGGTACGCCGTGCGGTGCAGCAGCAGGGTGTACGAGAAGGGAATGGGCGTGCTGAGGATGCGCTCGCACGATGCAGCCGCCGCGCTCAGCGCCGACAGCGTGCCGTCGACGCCCGCCGCCAGCGCCGGGTCGATGCGTCGCGCGCGCAGCGCTTCGCGCAGGTCGGCGCCCATGTGCATCAGCAGCGCATGCGGCCGGTTGGCGACCTGCGTGAGGCCCTGCCACTCCGCTTCGCGCAGGAAGGGTTGGGTGTCGCTGGCGGCGTCGGTGCCGCGCAGCTGGTGGCGCAGCGCATGGGCGAAGGCCGCGGCGCGCAAGGTCATGCGCACGCGCAGGTCGTCCAGGCGGCGGACGGTGTCGGCGCCGGCGTTCACCGGCGCATCGCCGTCGATGAGGCTCTGGCACTGGCGCGCCAGGTTGCGCGAGCGCAGGATCACCTCGCCCCAGAGCTTGCGCGCTTCCCAGAAGCGGTCGTAGGCCGCGGTGTTGCGAAAGCCCAGGAAGATCGCCAGCGGCAGGCCGAGCAGCGCGAAGGGCACGGTGCCGAGCGGAATCTTGATCGAGCCGAAGCGCCCGTGCAGCACCGTGACGACGATGGCCACGATCACGTTGAGCGTCAGCGCCGCGGCGATGCGCGGCAGGACGGAGCCCCGCCAGGACAGAAACAGCTTGAGCCCGGACGGGCGTTTCCGGACGATCATGAAAGCGGGGGGCAGGGGAGACAGGCAGGCATGGAGGCCGCGCACACCGCAAGGCCCGCGCGGGCGCTGATTGTCGCCGAGGCGTCAGCGCCGCAGCAGCTGCACGCCTCAAGACCAACGAAGACGGTCGGGCTCAGCGCACGAGCCACAGCCCCACGCCCAGCAGGACCGCCTGCGCGGCCAGCGCGATGTAGAAGAGCTTGCGCGAGGGCGTCGCCATCTCCTGCAGCACCTCGTGGATGCGGCGCGTGAGCAGGGCGCGCAACGCGGGGTCTTCGCCCGTCGCCGGCGTCGTCGCACCGTGCGCGGCACGCTCCTGCTGCCACTCGGCCAGCATGTCGCTCAGGGGCAGGCGGCCCAGCACGAAGCCGACCACCGCGCGCACGGCCCGGCCTTCGCCTAGCACCGGCGCGAGCTGCTGGCACAGGGCGTCGGGCGAGAGCCAGTCGGCCACGCGCTGCAGGCCGCCGTGCGTGCGCGGCATGGCTTCGATGCGGCCCGCGATGGCGTCACCCAGGCGCTGCGACACGGCCTCGCCGCGCGCCGCGACCAGGTGCTGCATCGCGCGGGCGCGGCCCCGCTGCACGCCGAGCAGGAAGTACACGCCGACGAACAAAGACAGCAGCACGGCCACCAGCAACGGCGGCGACATGATCAGCGCCAGGATGGCGCCCGCGCCACCGGCGCGCGCCGCCGGGATGCCCGGGCCCTGCAGCTGGCTCAGGTAGTAGAAGAACACGCCGCCGCCGAGAAACAGGCCGATCAACGCGCCCTTGATGGCCGAGCCGGCGAAGGCGAAGCCGGCCTTGGCGCCGGTGCGAACGAGAGACTGCGGGTGGGCGGGCGGCGACGACATGAAGGGTTCCTCCGGTTTTTTTGAAAAGCCGCCTCCTGCGAGGCCGGTCGCTGGCGATCATGCCACCGCCTTCCCGCACCATAATCGCGCCACACAACAACGAGGAGGATCGTCATGGGAACCGTCAAGTTTCAGAAACCGACCGGCGCATTCGTCGCCGCATCCTGGGCCGCGCTGATCATCGGCGCCATCGTGTACCTGCTCGGGCTGTGGAATGCCGCGATGCAGCTCAACGAGAAGGGCTACTACTTCACCATCCTCATGTACGGCCTGTTCTCGGCCGTGTCGCTGCAAAAGACGGTGCGCGACCGGCTCGAGGGCATCTCGGTCACCGGCATCTACTTCGGCCTGTGCTGGGTCTCGCTGCTGCTGTCGGTGGGCCTGCTGGCCGTGGGCCTGTTCAACGCCTCGCTGGCCGCGAGCGAGAAGGGCTTCTACGCCATGGCCTTCCTGCTGAGCCTGTTCGGCGCGGTGGCGGTGCAGAAGAATGTGCGCGACATCGCCGCGTACAAGGCCGAGAACCCGCTGGCCGACGACGTCACGGCCACCGAGTAAGCCAGGCCGGGCTCAGCCCGCCTCGAGCAGGCGGCGCAGGGCCTGCAGGTCGCGCGCGATCCATCCGGCATCGCGCGCAAAGGCCGCATCGTCCATGTGCGGCTGGCGCAGCAGCGTGAACTGCAGCTCGCACACGCCGGGCGCCACGCCGATCACGCGAAACGGCAGGTAGACCTCGGGCACGCCTTCGGGCGCCACCCAGTGGTCGAGCACGCCCAGGTCGTTGGGCGGCGCAAAGCGCATGCGGGCCTCGCCGCTTTCGGGCGTGCGCACGATCCAGTGGTCGCCGTGCGGCACCAGCGCGCTCTTCGCGAGGCCGCTGGCCCAGTCGGGCAGCCGCTTCGGGTCGGACGCGAGCGCATAGGCGTCGCGCCATTCGCAGTGCACGCGCTGGGTGATGACGCGGGACAGGGCCGCGTCGCCTTCATTCGCCGTTGGGGTCGTCGCTTGGGTCATCGAAGTCGCTCCTGAGCACCTTGGACACGACGGCGCCCGAGAAACCGCGCGCCATCAGGAATCGCATCTGTTTCGCGCGCTCCTTCGCATCGGCGGGTGGCGCGTCGAAGCGGCGGCGCCACAGGGCCGTGGCGCGCTCGACTTCGGTCTCCTGCAAGCCGGCCACCGCCTGCGCGATGGCTTCGGGCGCGATGCCCTTGGCCTGCAGCTCCTGCTTCACGCGCAGCGCGCCCGAGCGGGCGGCGCGCTGGTGCAGCACCGAGGCGACCACGCGCGGCTCGCTGATGAAGTCCTTGGCGGCCAGCTCGTCGAGCGCCTGGGCCAGCGTGCCGGGCTCTTCCTCGTGCTTGGCCAGCTTGCGCTCCAGCTCCGCGCGCGAATGCTCGCGCTGGCTCAGGAGGCGCAGGGCGCGGCCTTTGAGGGAGGGGGCGCTGAAGGCCATTCGGGGGTGGTGGGTCGCTCACGCGGCCCACGCATTGCGCGAAGGCCGCCTATCTCGAACTTACTCCGCCGCCTTGTCGGCCTTCGATGCCTTGGCGGGCTTCTCGGCCTTCTCGGGTTCGCTGCCGGCATCGGCCGCGAGCAGCGGAATGCCCAGCGACTCGCGCACCTTGTTCTCGATCTCGCGCGACAGGTCGGGGTTCTCGCGCAGGAACTCGCGGGCGTTGTCACGGCCCTGGCCGATCTTCTCGCCGTTGTAGGCGTACCAGGCGCCCGACTTGTCGATGATCTTGGCGTTCACGCCCATGTCGATGATCTCGCCCTCGCGGCTGATGCCTTCGCCGAACAGGATGTCGAACTCGGCCGTCTTGAACGGAGGGCTGACCTTGTTCTTCACCACCTTCACCTTGGTTTCGTTGCCGATGGCCTCGTCGCCCTTCTTGATGGTGCCGATGCGGCGGATGTCCAGGCGCACCGAGGCGTAGAACTTCAGCGCATTGCCGCCGGTGGTGGTTTCGGGCGAGCCGAACATCACGCCGATCTTCATGCGGATCTGGTTGATGAAGATGACCATGCAGTTGGTCTTCTTGATCGTGGCCGTGAGCTTGCGCAGCGCCTGGCTCATCAGGCGGGCCTGCAGGCCGGGCAGCGAGTCGCCCATTTCGCCTTCGATTTCGGCCTTGGGCGTGAGCGCGGCCACCGAGTCGACCACGATCAGGTCGACGGCGCCCGAGCGCACCAGCGAGTCGACGATTTCGAGTGCCTGCTCGCCGGTGTCGGGCTGGCTGATCAGCAGGTCGGACAGGTTCACGCCGAGCTTCTGGGCGTACTGCACGTCGAGTGCGTGCTCGGCGTCGACGAAGGCGCAGGTGCCGGCCTGCTTCTGCATGGAGGCGATCACCTGCAGCGTGAGCGTGGTCTTGCCCGAGGATTCCGGGCCGTAGATTTCAACGACGCGGCCACGGGGCAGGCCGCCGACGCCCAGGGCGATGTCCAGGCCCAGCGAGCCGGTGGAGACCACCTGGATGTCTTCGAGCGCCTCGCCTTCGCCGAGCCGCATGATCGTGCCCTTGCCGAACTGCTTTTCGATCTGGGCCAGCGCGGCCTGCAGGGCCTTGGCCTTTTCACTGTTGGCGACCGAGATGCTTGCGCCCTTGACGACTGCGTCCATGTGGAAATCTCCTTGAATATCAACGGTTTGTGTCGGGGTTCATCCATCTGCTTTTAACCACAGGCTGGATGCTTGAACAGTAGTGTAGGGGCTCGTGGCGTTTCGCAAACCCACTTTAAAGTCAGTTTGCCTTACCATCTGAGGCCATGGCCGACCCCGCCTTTCCCACCGATCCCGACGCCTGGCGCCAGACCCATCTGGGCCGCCTGCTGGGCCATGCGATGCGCCGTTTCGACGAGCGCGTGCTGGCGCTCATGGCGCACGACATCGACGTGCCGCTGGCGCTGTCGAACCTCGCGGCGCGCGCGCAGGTGAGCGCGGCGCACATCCACATCACGCGGCACCTGGCGCGCGAGGGCTCGCGCCTGACTGAACTGGCCGAGCGCGCCGGCATGACCAAGCAGGCCATGGGCACGCTGGTCGACCAGTGCGAGGCCTGGGGGCTGGTCACGCGCGGCCCCGACCCGCTCGATGCGCGCGCGCGGCGCGTGCTGTTCACGGCCGACGGGCTGGCCTGGCTGGACGCCTTCCGCCGCGCCGTGACGCAGACCGAGCGCGAGTTCCGCGCCAGCGTGGGCGACGAGATCGCCACCGTGGTAACCATCGGACTCGAAGCCTATACAGCGGGCTAGACTCGCGTTGAGACAAATGTGAACTGCGCCGGCATGGCGCCTGAATCCGCCGGAGGTGGCTCATGCGAATACTGATTGCCGAAGACGACCAGGTGCTGGCCGATGCCCTGCTGCGCAGCCTGCGCACCTCGGGCGCGGCGGTCGATCACGTGGCCAACGGCTCGCAGGCGGACACCGCGCTCATGACCCACAGCGAGTTCGACCTGCTGATCCTCGACCTCGGGCTGCCCAGCCTGCACGGCATCGAGATCCTCAAGCGCCTGCGCGCGCGCGGCTCGCAGCTGCCGGTGCTGGTGCTCACGGCGGCCGACAGCGTGGAAGAGCGCGTCAAGGGCCTGGACCACGGCGCCGACGACTACATGGCCAAGCCCTTCAGCCTGCAGGAGCTCGAGGCGCGCGTGCGCGCCCTCACGCGGCGCGGCATGGGCGCCACCAGCAACGCGATCCGCCACGGCCCGCTGGTCTACGACCAGGCCGGCCGCGTGGCGACCATCGACGGCAAGATGATCGAGCTGTCGGCGCGCGAACTGGGCCTGCTCGAGGTGCTGCTGCAGCGCGCCGGCCGGCTGGTCAGCAAGGACCAGCTGGTGGACCGGCTGTGCGAATGGGGCGAAGAGGTGAGCATCAACGCCATCGAGGTCTACATCCATCGCCTGCGCAAGAAGATCGAGAAGGGACCGGTGCGCATCGCGACGGTGCGCGGGCTGGGCTACTGCCTCGAGAAGATTCCCGGTTGAGCGTGCCCCGCCCGCGCAGAACGCCCTCAGGGCTGCTTGCGCAGATTGACGAGCAGCGTGGCGCCGGTGTTCGAACGGATCAGGAACATGAGGCTGCGGAAGTAGCCGTTGCTGTCGTACACGCCCGCCGGCACCAGCCCGATGATGGCCGGCCCGGCATAGCTGCCGGTGGCGGCGGGGGTGAGCTTGCAGTCGTTGGTGCTGGCCGTGGCGGCATTCACGGCCTTCAGCGTGAGGCTGTACATGTTCTTGGCCGAGCCGGGCTGCGCCAGGGCGACAGTACCCGAGAGCGTGCACTGGCCGATCTGCACGCCGCTCGTGCTGCCAGTGAACACGCCCTGGCCGTCGACCTGCACCGTCACGCCCAGGCTCGGGCTGCTGTCGGTGTTGGACCACGTGCCGGTCATGCTCGCCTGCGACACCGCCAGCGCGTTCTCGATCGTGTAGGCCAGCGGGCCGACATCGGACGGCCTGCGGTTGTCGTAGGCGTAGGTGCCATCCACCGACTTCTTCGGCGCGAAGGTTCCCGAGCCCGTCACCGGATATGCGTTGGGCGGAACATACAACTCGGTGTCCAGGTTGAACGACCAGTCGAGCCCCGTGACCTTCAGCGAACCCCACATCGTGCCCCCGAGGAAGCTGCCCGCCAACGAACCGTTGGTGCCGACGAAGGCAATGCCTCGCACGCCCGCGTAGATGCCTTCGCTGTCGTTGCCCACCGCGGCGGTGGAGCCGGGCTGCGGCGCACTCAGCGAGGGCGACGGCTCGGAGCCCGGCACAGCGGCACGGTTCTCGGCCGGTGCGGGCGCGGGCGCCGGGGCCGGGGAGGGCGCAGGGGCGGGCGCCGGAACCGGTGCGATCGGCAGCATCGGCATGCCACCGCCGCCTCCGCCACCTCCACCGCCGCATGCGGTGACACCCACGCTGGCGGCCAACACGGTCGCGGCCATCCAGAGCGGCTTGGGGCAGCCGCCCACTGTCTTTTGCTTCATGATTTCTTCCCTGATGTTTTTGAATTGCAGAAACTGCACGTCAAGGCTACAACCAGTCACACCTTGTCAATGAAACGTCACACCTGCGAATCGCAGTACTAGTTCACGCTCGCCCGCGTTCTTTCGCCTTGCCAGGAACTCCCTTGAAGCTCTTCCAGCGCGCCCAGCGCTCCCTGTTCGGCGAGATCCTCGACTGGATGCTCACGCCGCTGCTGCTGCTCGTGCCGGTGAGCATCGGCGTGACCTGGCTGGTGGCGCAGGGCATCGCCAACGCGCCCTTCGACCGCGCGCTGGAGCACAACGTGAAGGTGCTGGCCGAGCTGGTCACGGTGAAGCAGGGGCAGACGCACTTCGTGCTGTCGCAATCGGCGCGCGAGATCCTGCGCGCCGACGACGCCGGCCACATCTACTACCAGCTGCTCGACGGCCACGGCACGCTGCTGCACGGCGAGCGCGACCTGCCGCAGCCCAACGTGGACGACCCGCCCGGCACCAACGTGGTCCTGCTGCACAACAGCACCGTGCACGGCCGGCCGGTGCGCGTGGCCTCGCTGTGGATTCCCAGCGGCAGCGAGGACGTGCCGCCCTCGCTGCTGCAACTGGCCGAGACGCGCGAGAAGCAGGCGGTGCTCGCCACCGAGATCATCAAGGGCGTGCTGCTGCCGCAGTTCGCGATCCTGCCGCTGGCGGTGCTGCTGATCTGGCTGGCGCTGGTGCGCGGCATCAAGCCGCTGTCGGTGGTCGAGGCGCGCATCCGCGAGCGCCGTCCCGGCGACCTGAGCCCGCTCGACGAGTCCTCGGTGCCGCTCGAGGTGGTGCCGCTGGTGTCGTCGGTGAACGAGCTGCTCGACAAGCTCAACGACTCCATCTTCACGCAGAAGCGCTTCCTGGCCGACGCCGCCCACCAGCTCAAGACCCCGCTCGCGGGCCTGCGCATGCAGGCCGACCTGGCGCAGCGCGAGGGAGCCAACGCCGACGAGCTCAAGCAGTCGCTCAAGCAGATCGGCCGCGCCAGCGTGCGCGCCACGCACACCGTGAACCAGCTGCTGTCGCTGGCACGCGCCGAAGGCACCAGCGCCATGACGCACTGCCAGCCTTGCGACCTCGCGCGGCTGACCATCGAGGTGGTGCGCGAGGCCGTGCCGCGCGCGATCGAGAAGCGCATCGACCTCGGTTACGACGGCGTCCAGGCCGGCGCGCCCGGCGTGATGGTCGACGGCAACCCGACGCTGCTGAAAGAGCTGGTGCGCAACCTGGTCGACAACGCGCTCAACTACACGCCCTCGACGCCCGAGCGCCCCGGCGTGGTCACGGCGCGCGTGCTGGCCGACCCCTTCGGCCACGTGCAGCTGGTGCAGGTGGAAGACAACGGCCCCGGCATCGCCGAGGCCGACCGCGAGCTGGTGTTCGAGCCCTTCTACCGCGTGCTCGGCAACGAGGCCGATGGCTCCGGGCTGGGCCTGCCGATCGTGCGCGAGATCGCCAACCAGCACCGCGCGCGGGTCAAGCTCGAGGACGCACATCCCGGCAAGCACCCGCCGGGCGCGCTCTTCACCGTGCGCTTCGAGGAGGCCCCTTCCGAATGAATCCGCTCGACACGCTGCGCCAACGCTTCCTGGAAATCCGCCTCGACACCGACGTGTCGGACATGTTCGACTTCGGCGCTGATCTGCTGGAACAGGATTCAGCCGAGGCGCTGGCCTTCCACTACGCGCTGCTGCACGACACCGGCATGGACAGCGAGCTCTACGACTGGCTCTGCCGCAAGTTCGGCGAGCGCGGCGACGAAGCCGAAGACCACCTGCTCGCGCAGTTCGACCGCGAGCCCGACCCGGCCATGCAGGCCACGGTGCTGCAGCTGCTCGGCGGCTTCAAGTACCGCAAGGGCCGGCGCCTGAAAGAGACCGCGGCCCTGGCGCGCGCCGCGCTCGCGTCGCCGCACGAAGAGCTGCGCTGCAAGGGGCTGTGGGTGATCGGCTGGCTCGGCGGCACGACGGACATCGCCAAGGTCGTGCCGCTGCTCGCGCACGACGCCGTCGCCACGAACCGCCGATGGGCCGCGAGCGCGCTGATGCAGATCGTGTTCAACCGCCGCAGCGCTGCGCCCAAGGCGCTCGAGCCCTTGCGCCAGGCGCTCGACACCGAGACCGATCCGGTCGTGCTGGGCGGCATCCTGGTCGCGGTGCAGGAAATCGCGGGCAAGAAGTTCGGCCTGAGTTCGAGCTCGCACGAGCCGCCGTCCGAAGAAAAACTGCAGGCCGCATTGGCCAAGGCGCGGCGCATGTTCGCGCGCGCGGCTGCTGCCTGATCCGCTCAGGGCGCAGGCGTGCCCGAAGGCTTGGCGTCTTTGCGAATCTGCACCCACTCGGGGTGGATCTGCCGCGCCATGCGCTGCGGCTCGCGCTCGTCGAGCGCTGCGGGCGCAAGCCCGAAGCCAGCCAGGTCGCCGCGCGTCCACAGCCAGTAGCCCGCGTTGGCGGCGAGCAGGGCGATGAGGACCAGGCGCAGCTTCATGCCCTCGCTCAGAAAGACATGCCGCGCGGGCGCACGCTCACTTCGTCGCTCGAGATCAGTTGCAGGCCGGCATCGGTGCGCACCTGCAACTCGCCGCCCCAGGCCACGCCTTCGCACAGGCCGGCGGTGCCGTCGCTGAGCGTCACCTCGCGCCCGCGCAGCACGTCGCGCGCCGCAAAGCGCTCGGCAAAAGGCGCGAAGCCGTTCGCCTCGAAGGCGAGCACGCTGCGCACCAGCGGCTCGGCCAGCGACAGCAGCACCTCGGGCGCGGACGCGTCGGGCTGCCACTGGCGCAGCCAGGCCGGCGGCGTGCGCATGCCGTCGCCCTCGCGCGGGCCGATGTTGATGCCGATGCCGACCACGAGGTAGCGCGCGGCATCGGGCCGGGCGGTCTGCGGCATCGCCGTTTCGATGAGGATGCCGACCAGCTTGCGGTCGTTCACCCAGATGTCGTTGGGCCACTTGAGGCCGACCTGGTGCGCGCCCGTCGGGTCGAGGCTTTCGGCCACGCTCACGCCCACGGCCAGCGACAGGCCCGACCAGTCGGCCGGCGCCAGCGGCATGCCCAGCGAAAAGGTGAGCGAGGCGGGCGCCTCGGGCTGCTGCGCGCTCTGCCACGGGCGGCCGAGGCGACCGCGCCCCGCCGTCTGGCGCTCGGCCACGAGGAGCACGGGGTCGGTGCGGCCGGCGCGCGCGCGGCGCATCAGCTCGGTGTTGGTGGAATCGATTTCGGCCACGGCCTCGACCGCGAAGCCGGGCAGCAGCGGCGCGACCGTCGCGGCGATCCGGTCTTCGAACCAGGCGCTGGCCGGCGTCGTGGCCATCGTCAGTCTCCGGCGGCGGCCGGGGCGTCGCCCTTGGACTTCTTCTTGCCGTCGGCCTTTTTCTTGTCGGCCTTCTTGTCCGATTTTTTCTTCTCGGCTTTCTTTTCAGCCTTCTTCGCTTCCTTGGCCTCGGCCTTCTTCTTCTCGGCTTTTTTCTTGGCCTTCTTCTTTTTCTTCTTGTCTTTTTCCTCGTCCTCGTCCTTGGGCGTCAGCAGCGTGCCGCGGCACATCTCGGAGCCGCACCAGCACGGGAACTCGGACAGCAGCTTCTCGGTGTACGGCTCGTCGATGATCAGGCCGTAGTCGTAGTTCAGTTCCTCGCCGGCGGCGATGTTTCTCAGGGCCTTGATATAAACGCGCCCATCGACTTCGTCGGCCTCGCAGTTCGGCTCGCACGAGTGATTGATCCAGCGCGCGTCGTTGCCCTTCACATTGCCGTCGATCACGCGGCCGTCGTCGATGTGGAAGTAGAAGGTGTGGTTCGGCTGGGTCGGATCGTGCGGATGGCGGCGCAGCGCCTCTTTCCAGCTGATGACCTCACCCTTGTATTCGATCAGCGTTTCACCTTCGGCCAGGTCCTGCAGGGCGAACACGCCGTTGCCGTGGACGTCCGAGCGGCGCATCTGGATGCGCCGGCCACCGGAGCGCGTGGCGGCGGACCGCGCCTCGGGCTCGGTCACGGGGGCGGCTTCCTTGTCGCGGCCGGCGGAAAGTGGGGATTTGGAAGGCATCGCCGAAGTCTGTTAGGTTGAATATGCACACATGCGTGTGCGCGCGTGCGCACGCGGAAGCCGCAGAGTATAGAGAGCCCTCAGATGACAAAGACTTTGGTAATCGCAGAAAAGCCGTCGGTGGCCCAGGACATCGTCCGGGCCCTCACGCCGGTGGCCGGCAAGTTCGACAAACATGACGAGCATTTCGAGAACGACACCTACGTCGTGACCAGCGCCGTGGGCCACCTGGTCGAGATCCAGGCCCCGGAGGAATTCGACGTCAAGCGCGGCAAGTGGAGCTTCGCCAACCTGCCGGTGATCCCGCCGCACTTCGACCTCAAGCCGGTCGACAAGACCAAGACGCGCCTGAACGCCGTGGTCAAGCAGGCCAAGCGCAAGGACGTGACGCAGCTCATCAACGCCTGCGACGCGGGCCGCGAGGGCGAGCTGATCTTCCGCCTGATCGAGCAGTACGCCGGCGGCAAGAGCCCGCTGGGCAAGCCGGTGAAGCGGCTGTGGCTGCAGTCGATGACGCCGCAGGCGATCCGCGACGGCTTCGACGCGCTGCGCACCGAAAAGCAGATGCAGGGCCTGGCCGACGCCGCGCGTTCGCGCTCCGAGGCCGACTGGCTGGTGGGCATCAACGGCACGCGCGCCATGACGGCATTCAATTCGCGTGACGGCGGCTTCTTCCTCACGACCGTGGGCCGCGTGCAGACGCCCACGCTGTCGGTGGTGGTGGAGCGCGAGGAGCAGATCCGCAAGTTCGTTTCGCGCGAGTACTGGGAAATCCACGGCAGCTTCGCGGCCGAGGCCGGCCAGTACCCCGGCAAGTGGTTCAACCCCGACTGGAAGAAGGCCAACGCGCCGCTCTTGGCCAACGGCGAACCCGACGCCGAGCAGCGCGCCGACCGCGTGTGGTCCGAGCAGGAAGCCCGCGCCATCGCCGACGCGTCGCGCGGCAAGCCCGCCACCGTCACCGAAGAGAGCAAGCCCACCACGCAGGCCTCGCCCGCGCTGTTCGACCTGACCTCGCTGCAGCGCGAGGCCAACGGCCGCTTCGGCTTCAGCGCCAAGACCACGCTCGCGCTGGCCCAGAGCCTGTACGAACGCCACAAGGCGCTGACCTACCCGCGTACCGATTCGCGCGCGCTGCCGGAAGACTATCTGCCGGTCGTCAAGCAGACCATGGAGATGCTCGCCAACAGCGGCATGAAGCACCTGGCGCCGTTCGCGCAGCAGGCGGTCGACGGCAACTACGTCAAGCCCAACAAGCGCATCTTCGACAACGCCAAGGTGTCGGATCACTTCGCCATCATCCCGACGCTGCAGGCCCCGAGCGGCCTGAGCGAGGCCGAGCAGAAGCTGTACGACTTCGTGGTGCGCCGCTTCCTGTCGGTGTTCTTCCCGAGCGCCGAGCACCAGGTGACCACGCGCATCAGCACGGTGGAGCAGGGCGGCAAGAAGTACCCCTTCCGCACCGACGGCAAGGTGCTGGTCAAGCCGGGCTGGCTCGCCATCTACGGCAAGGAAGCCCAGGACGACGAGAAGGAAGACGACAAGGACGGCAAGCGCCTCGTGCCGGTGAAGCCGGGCGAGATCGTGCAGAACGAGTCGGCCGACCTCAAGGGCCTGAAGACGCGCCCGCCCGCACGCTATTCGGAAGCCACGCTGCTGGGCGCCATGGAAGGCGCCGGCAAGACCATCGACGACGACGAGCTGCGCGAGGCCATGCAGGAAAAGGGCCTGGGCACGCCAGCCACGCGCGCAGCCACCATCGAAGGGCTGATCGCCGAGAAGTACATGCTGCGCGAAGGCCGCGAGCTCATCCCGACCGCCAAGGCCTTCCAGCTCATGACGCTGCTGCGCGGCCTGGGCGTGGAAGAACTGTCCAAGGCCGAACTCACGGGCGAGTGGGAATACAAGCTCGCGCAGATGGAGAAGGGCGCGCTGAGCCGCGACGCCTTCATGCGCGAGATCGCCGAGATGACGGAGCACATCGTCAAGAAGGCCAAGGAGTACGACCGCGACACCGTGCCGGGCGACTACGCCACGCTCGCCACGCCCTGCCCCAACTGCGGCGGCGTGGTGAAGGAAAACTACCGCCGCTACGGTTGCACCGGCAAGAGCGGCACGGGCGAGGACGCCTGCGGCTTCTCGTTCGGCAAGTCGCCGGCCGGGCGCACCTTCGAGGTGGCCGAGGCCGAGCAGCTGCTGGCCAACAAGCACATCGGCCCGCTCGAGGGCTTCCGCTCCAAGGCGGGCTGGCCCTTCACCGCCGAGATCATCCTCAAGTACGACGGGGAAGAAGCGAAGAACTGGAAGCTCGAGTTCGACTTCGGCGACGACAAGAACGAAGACAGCGGCGAGATCGTCGACTTCAGCCAGCAGGACACCGTGGGCCCGTGCCCGGTCTGCGGTGCGCCGGTGTTCGATCACGGCAGCAACTACGTCTGCGAGAAGTCGGTGCCGACGAACGAGCAGCCGACCCCGAGCTGCACCTTCAAGACCGGCAAGATCATCCTGCAGCAGCCGGTCGAGCGCGACCAGATGGAGAAGCTGCTCGCCACCGGCAAGACCGACCTGCTCGACAAGTTCGTGTCGATGCGCACGCGCCGCGCCTTCAAGGCCTTCCTCACGTGGAACGCCGAAGAAGGCAAGGTGACCTTCGAGTTCGCACCGCGCGAAGGCGGCAGCAAATTCCCGCCGCGCAAGACCTTCGGCAAGCCGGCCGCCAAGACCGCGGCGGCCAAGAAGGTCGCGGCGAAGAAGACGCCCGCCGCCAAGAAGGCACCGGCCGAGAAGAAGGCAGCCAAGCCGCGCAAGCCGGGCGCGGGCCTCAAGCCCAGCGACTCGCTGGCCGCGGTGATCGGCGCCGAACCGGTGGCGCGCACCGAGGTCATCAAGAAGCTGTGGGACTACATCAAGGCCAACGGCCTGCAGGACGCGACCAACAAGCGCGCGATCAACGCCGACGCCAAGCTGAAACCCGTGTTCGGCAAGGACCAGGTGACGATGTTCGAACTCGCGGGCATCGTGGGCAAGCACCTCTCGGCGCCCGACGCGGCCTGACGACGCATGCAGCGCCGACACCTCGCCGCCGCCCTGTGTGCAGCGATGCTGCTGGGCGGCGCGGGACTGGCCCAGGCCGCCGCGTGGCCTGACAAGCCCGTCAAGCTGGTCGTGCCTTTCCCACCCGGGCAGGCCACCGACATCTTTGCCCGCGCGCTCGCCGAACAGCTCGGCAAGCGGCTGGGCCAGCCCGTGATCGTCGACAACAAGGCGGGCGCGGGCAGCAACATCGGCACCGAGTTCGTGGTGCGCGCGCCGCCCGACGGCTACACGCTCGTGGTGGCCGGCAGCGCGATGGCGGTGAACCAGACGCTCTACGCCAAGCCGGGCTTCGACCCGCGCAAGGACCTGGTCGGCATCTCGCTGATCGCGAAGGTGCCGCTGGTGTTCCTGGCCACGCCCGAGAGCGGCATCCGCACGCTGGCCGAGCTCACGGCGCGCGCCAAGGCCGAGCCCGGCAAGCTCAGCTACGCGAGCGCCGGCATCGGCGGCACGCAGCACCTGTCGGGCGAGATGTACAAGTCGGCGGCGCATGTGTTCATCACGCACATTCCGTACCGGGGCAGCGGGCCGGCGCAGGCGGATTTCCTGGGCAACCAGGTGCCGCTGATGGTCGATTCGGTGACGGCCGCGCTGCCGCACATCAAGGCGGGCAAGGCGGTTGCGCTGGCGGTGACATCGGCCACGCGCTCGTCGCAACTGCCCGAGGTGCCCACCGTGCGCGAGAGCGGCGTGGCCGGCACGAAGAACTTCGAGGCCGTCGGCTGGCTCGGCCTGATGGCGCCGCGCGGCACGCCGCCCGAGATCGTGGCGCGGCTGAACCACGAAGTGACCGACATCCTGAAGAGCGAGCAGATGGCGCGCTTCATCCGCGACCGGGGCTCCGAGCCGGCGCCCACGAGCGGCGCCGAGTTCGACCGCTTCGTGGCGAGCGAGATCGGGCTCTGGGGTGCGGCGGTGAAGGCCTCGGGCGCCAAGCCCGAGTAACTTTTCAGGCCAACGCGACCGGCGGCAGCACGGTCGCTTCCCCGCTGCGGTCGACTTCGGCCAGCAGCCAGTGGCGGAAATGGTCCAGCGTGGCCAGCTGGCCCCGCCCTTCGGGGTAGCAGAACCAGTAGCCCTCGCTGCCCCGGTAGCCGCCGTTGGGCAGCGGCTCTTCCACCAGCCCCGACGTGATCTCGTCCTGCACCAGGCAGCGCGGCACCAGCGCCACGCCCATGCCGGCCATGACGGCGCGGATCATGGTCTGGAACTGGTCGAACTGCAGCCCGGCCAACGGGTCGAGCCCGCGCACGCCGTGCGCCTCGCTCCAGTGCAGCCACGACTGCGGCACGCTCACGTGGCGCAGCAGGGTGCAGCGCGCCACGTCCTGCGGCGTGCGGATGGCGGCCTCGGCCTGCGCGGCGCGCGGGGCGATGAGCGCCACGTCCTGGCCCGCGAGGTAGTGCGAGCGCGCACCGGGCCAGTGGCCGTCGCCGAACAGGATGGCGCAGTCGAGCTCGGGCCGCTCGAAGTCGTAGCCGTGCACGAAGGGGACGAAATGCAGCGTGATCTGCGGGTGGCGCTGCTGGAAGTCGGGCAGGCGCGGAATCAGCCACTTGGCGCCGAAGGTGGGCAGCGTCGACAAATGCAGCGCACCGCCGCCGTCACCGCTGGTGATGAGCTCCAGCGTGGCCGCCTCCAGCTGCGCCAGCAGGGCGCGCACCGCCTTTTCGTAGCGCTCGCCGGCCGGCGTGAGCGCCAGGCGCTTGCGGCTGCGCTCGAACAGCGGCGCGCCGATCCAGCGCTCGAGCTCCTGCACCTGCTTGCTGACCGCGCCCTGCGTGAGGTGCAGCGCCTCGGCCGCGCGCGACACACTGCCGAAGCGCACCACGGTGGAGAAGGCGCGCAGCAGGTTCAGGGGCGGGTTGAGGCGTCGCAGCGGCATGGGGGAGCCCATCAAGTCATTCCAGATTGGAATGATATCGGGTATATCCTTTGCTTCAGGTGAGCTGCAGCTTTGCACATTCACTCATCGTTCCATTGGAAGAACCCTCATGCAACGTCGTCATTTCCTCTCCACCCTGGCTGCCGTTTCTTTCGCCCCAGGAATATCCTTTGCCCAAGGCAAGCCGATCCGCCTGGTCGTGCCCTTCCCGCCCGGCGGCGCCACCGACATCACGGCCCGCGTGCTCTCCGAGCCCCTGGCCAAGATCCTCCAGCAGCCCGTGGTGATCGACAACCGCGCCGGCGCGGGCGGCTCGATCGGCATGGCCGAGCTGGCGCGCGCCACGCCCGACGGCCTGAGCTTCGGCGTGGCCACGCTGTCCACGCACGGCGTGAACCCGGCCGTGTACCAGAAGCTGCCCTACGACCCGATCAAGGGCTTCGCCGCCGTGACCGAGCTGGTGAAGGCGCCGGGCGTGATCGTCATCAACCCGGCCGTGCTGCCGGTCGGCAGCTTCGCCGAGCTGGTGAAGTACCTGAAGGCCAACCCGGGCAAGGTGTCGTACGCCTCGCCGGGCAACGGCACCATCGGCCACATGTGGGGCGAGCTGTTCAAGAGCAGCACCGGAACCTCGATGGTGCACATCCCCTACCGCGGTGCGGGCCCGGCCATCAACGACGTACTCGCGGGCCAGGTGCCGGTGTACTTCGACCAGGTGGCCTCGTCGCTGCCGCACGTGAAGGCCGGCAAGCTGAAGGCGCTGGCCGTGTCCTGGAGCGGCCGCCTCGACGTGCTGCCCGAAGTGCCGACCTACGGCGAACTGGGCTACGCGGCCAGCAACGACCCCTCGTGGTTCGGCATGATCGCGCCCGCCGGCACGCCGCCCGAGCTGGTGCTGCGCATGCAGCAGGCCGTGGCCACCGCGCTGAAGGACCCCGCGGTGCGCGAGCGCCTCGCGCTGCAGGGGCTGTACGCCTCGGGCACCACGCCGGCCGAGTTCACGAAGCAGATCGCGAGCGAGATCGAGAAGATGAAGAAGGTGGCCGCCTTCGCGCGCATCCGATTGGACTGACCGACACCGCCTATGCATCCAGTCCTGAAACTGATTCAAACCCGCGCCCAGGTGACGAGCGTCGCCGGGCACACCCCGCTGGTGCTGGACTCCCCGCACAGCGGCACCGTCTACCCCGAGGACTTCCGGCCCGTGTGCGAGCTCGCCACGCTGCGCCGGGCCGAAGACACCCACGTCGAGAAGCTCTACGCCTTCGCGAGCGACAGGGGCGCCGCCTGGATCGAGGCGCACTTTCCGCGCAGCTACCTCGACGCCAACCGCGACATGGCCGAGGTCGACACCACCATGCTCGACGGCCCGTGGACCGACCCGGTGTCGACCGACCCGCGCGTGCTGTCGAAGGTGCGCCTGGGCAAGGGCCTGATCTGGAAGCTCACCGACGAGGGCCTGCCGATCTACGACCGGCCGCTCACGGTGGCCGAGGTGCGCCAGCGCATCGACCAGTGCTGGCGCCCGTACCACGCAGCGGTGGCGCAGGCCATCGACGAGGCGCATGCGCGGCACGGCTACAGCATCCACATCAACTGCCACTCGATGCCCGCCATCGCGGGCAGCCACGCGACCGACTTCCCGGGCCTGGCGCACGCGGACTTCGTGATCGGCGACCGCGACGGCAGCACGGCCGACCCGGCGCTGTCGCAGCGGCTGTGCGCGCACCTGCGCGCATGCGGCTACAGCGTGGACTACAACCACCCGTACAAGGGCGTGGAGCTGGTGCGCCGCCACGGCGACCCGGCGGCGAACCGGCACAGCATCCAGGTCGAGATCAACCGCAAGCTCTACATGGACGAGGCCACGCTGGCGCTCGACGAGGCCGGCGCGGCGCGGCTGCAGGCCGACCTGCGCTCGATGGTCGAGATGCTGCTGGCGACCGACCCGCGCGTGGCAGGCTGAACACCGCCGCCCCTGCAGGGGCTGGTGTCTTTGTTACAGGGCGGCCGGGGGCCCCGGCCTATAGTGGGACGTCCTTAGTTCTCTGGAGTCCTGCCGTGAAGTCGATCCTTGCCGCCCTCGCCGTCCTTGCGACCGGTCTGCTGGTCTCGGGCTGCGCCGGCACCGCGCCGTCGCCGTCTTCGTCCTCCTCCACGTCTTCATCGGGCAGCGGCGTGACGGTGTTCGGCACCATCGACGCCGGCGTCAGCGGCACGACGAACAAGTCGTCGCGCTGAGCGAGAGCCTCAGGCCACCGTCGCCAGGTAGCCCCGCAGCGCATCGCGCAGCTGGCGTGACAGCGTCTGCAGGTCGGGCCGCCCGCCGGTGCCGATGTGGGTGTGCGCGACCAGGCCGTAGATGATGGTCTGGCACACGCGCGCGGCCTCTTTCTTCTGCGGGCCGTCGGCCCTCACGTCGCCCGCCGCGTCCAGCACGCCCACCCATTCGGCCACGAAGCGGTCGTACATCTTGCGGTAGGCCTCGGGGCTGGAGAGGTGGCGCTCCAGCAGGTAGTGCGCGCCCCAGGCCACGGGCTGCGTGCGGTGCGCGTCGAGCTGCGCATCGATCACCGCGTCGACGATCTCGCGCCACGGCCGGCCTTCGTTCGTGGCCACGACCGCGCGCATGTCCAGCAGCAAGGCCTTGGAGCGCAGGTGCAGGCACACGCGCGCCAGGTCTTCCTTGTTCTCGAAGTATTCGTAGAAGCTGCCCAGGCCCGTGCCCGCCACGGCCACGATCTCGCGGATCGTGATGGCGGCGTAGCCCTTCTCGACCAAAAGCCGAACAAAGGCTTCCTGCAGCGCCTGCGAGGTGTGGCGCGCGCGGGACTGGCGCGGCTTCCTCCTCGGGGCGGCGGCGGGTGCACGGGCGCCGGTCATGGCCGCCGAACCCGAACACCTTGGGGGCGGGTTGTTCCTAGAATTTTTGATCCCATCGAAAGGCATTCTGCAATGACCTCGCCCGACCGCGCCCCCGAGACAACGCCCCCCGCCGTCTACACCGGCGAGGGCGATGCGTGGCTGCCCGACGCGCTCTCGCGCGGCCCGTGGGACCCGCGCGCGCAGCACGGCGGCGCGCCCGCCGCGCTGCTCGCGCACATCGCCGAACGCGCGGCGCCCGGCCCCGGCTGGCAGCTGGCGCGGCTCACGCTCGAGCTGGTGAAGCCGGTGCCGGTGGCGCCGCTGGCCACGCGCACGCAGTCGCAGGCCTCGCGCGCCACGGTGCGCGTGGGCATCGACCTGCTCGCGGGCGACACGGTGGTGGCCCGCGCGCACGCGCTGCTGCTGAAGACCTCGCCGCTGACCTTGCCGGCAAACCTGCCCGCGGGCGACGCGCCGCGCGAACTGCGCCCGCTGCCCGAGGACTGCACCGAGCGCCTGCGCATTCCCGGCCTGCCCGACGGCCTCTCGTTCCACCAGACCGCCGTCGAATCGCGCCTCGCGCAGGGCGACATCGCGCAGCCCGGCGCGGGCGCCGCGTGGTTCCGGCTCGCGGTGCCGCTGGTGCGCGGCATGGCCACCTCGCCCGCGATGCGCGCGGCGGCGGCGGCCGACTTCGGCAACGGGCTGAGCTGGGTGCTGTCGCCCGCCGACTTCCTGTTCTCGAACGCCGACCTGAGCCTGAACCTGTTCCGCGTGCCCGAGGGCGAGTGGATCGGCCTGCGCGCCAGCACCGAGATGCACGCCGGCGGCGCGGGCCTCACCGTGTCCCACCTGTACGACACGCGCGGCCTCATCGGCCTCGCGACCCAGACGCTGGTGGTGCGCGAACGCGCCGCTGCCGCCTGAACACGCTCCCCTTTCACCGATTCACGGAGACAACGCCATGACCATTCCCGGCATCCACCCCGACAACCAGGTCCCCGAGCTCAAGGACTACAACGTCTACACCAGCGACCCCGCCCTGCGCGGCGCGGTGGGGCGCGGCGGCGCGGCCTGGCGCGACGACGAGCTGGTGCGCCAGGGCGCCGAGTACGGCGCCGAGGCCACGCTGCGCGCCGCCGAGGACGCCAACCGCCACGAGCCCGAACTGCACACCCACTCGCGCACCGGCACGCGCATCGACAGCGTGCAGTTCCACCCCGCGTGGCACACCATGATGTCGATCGCGCGGCGCAACGGCATCGCCAACCTGCCGTTCTTCGACGAGCGGCCCTCGGCCTGGGTGGGCTACGGCGCCTCGCTGTACATGCACAGCCAGATCGAGTCGGGCTCCACCTGCCCGACCACCATGACCAAGGCCTGCATCCCCGTGATGCGCCGCAACGCCGCGCTGTACGCCGACCTGCGCGACAAGCTCGCCGCCCACGTGCACGACCCACGCGACATCCCGCTCGAAGGCAAGACCTCGATGACCGTCGGCATGGGCATGACCGAGAAGCAGGGCGGCAGCGACGTGCGCACCAACACCACGCGCGCCGTGCCGGCGGGCAGCGGCCCGTGGGGCAGCGAGTTCCTCATCACGGGCCACAAGTGGTTCTTCTCGGCGCCGATGTGCGACGGCCACTTGGTGCTGGCCAAGACCGACGAGCACGGCTCCTCGTGCTTCTTCGTGCCGCGCTGGCGGCCCGACGGCAGCAAGAACGCGATCCACATCCAGCGCCTGAAGGACAAGGTCGGCAACCGCTCCAACTCCAGCAGCGAGGTCGAGTTCAAGGAGGCCTGGGGCGTGCTGGTGGGCGACGAGGGCCGCGGCATCCCGACCATCATCGAGATGGCCACCGTGACGCGGCTGGACTGCGCGCTCGCCAGCGCCGGCTTCATGCGCCAGGGCTTCGCGCAGGCGCTGCACTACACGCGCAACCGCTTCGCCTTCGGCAAGGCGCTGGTCGACCAGCCGGTGATGACCGAGCTGCTGGCCGACATGGCGCTGGAAACCGAAAGCGCCACGCTGCTGGCGATGGAGCTGGCCGCGCGCTTCGGCTCGCCCGCGCCGCTGGACACGGCCTGGCGCCGGCTGCTCACGCCCGCCGCCAAGTTCTGGAACTGCAAGCGCGCGGTGGCACTCACCGGCGAGGCGATGGAGGTGTTCGGCGGCAACGGCTATGTGGAAGACGGCCCGATGGGCCGCCTGTTCCGCGAGGCGCCAGTCAACTCGATCTGGGAAGGCTCGGGCAACGTGATGTGCCTCGATGTGCTGCGCGCCGTGTCCCGCAACCCGGACGACGCGCACCTCGTGCTCGACCACCTGCAGGAAGTGACCTCCGGCGAAGCGCGCCTGCAGACCGAGGTGCAGGCCCTGCGCCAGATGGTGCAGCTGGCGCCGCAGGACCTGGAACGCCAGGCGCGCCGCTTCACGCAGCGGCTGGTGCGCGCGGCGCAGGCCGGCCTGATGCTGCAGCACGCGAGCCCGCTCGCGGCGGCGGCCTTCGTGTCGAGCCGCTTCGATCCCGACTGGGGCCCGGTGACCGGCATCAGCGCCGGCACCAGCGACCCCGGCGCGCTGGTGCGCGCCGCCTGGCACTGAGCACGGAGCCGACACGGATGGATTTCGTTTCCCTGCTTGACCAGCACGCCCGCACCCAGCCTGCGCACGAATGCCTGCGCGCCGCGGGCCGCGCCTGGACCTACGCCGAGTTCGCCGACCTCTCGCGCCGCGCCGCCACCGTGCTGCGCGCGCAGGGCGTGGGCGCCGGCGACAAGGTCGCGCTGCTGTGCTTCAACACGGTCGGCTTCGTCGCCGCGATGTTCGGCGCCTGGCGCCTCGGCGCGGCCGTGGTGCCGGTCAACCACAAGCTGCAGGCGCCGGAGATCGACTACGTGCTGGCCCACGCGGGCGTGCGCCTGTGCGTGGCCGACGGCACGCTCGCGGCGCAGATCACCCCGCGCATCGCGCACCGCTGCGACTGGCTCGCGACCGACAGCGCCGCCGACGGCCTGCCGATGTTCGACGACATGACGGCGCAGGCCGCACTGCTGGGCGGTGACGACACAAGCGCCCCGGCGCCCGGCACCGACACGCTGGCCCAGGTGCTCTACACCTCGGGCACCACGGGCAAGCCCAAGGGCTGCCTGCACAGCCATCGCAACGTCTTCATGGCGGCGGTGTGCACGGCGGCGGGCATGTCGCTGTCGCGCAAGGAGCGCACGCTGGTCGCGATGCCCGTGTGGCATTCGTCGCCGCTCAACAACTGGCTGCTGGGCACGCTGCTCATGGGCGGCACCGTGGTGCTGCTGCGCGAGTACGCGCCCAAGGCCTTTCTCGACACGCTGGCCGAGGAGCGCATCACCTTCACCTTCGGCGCGCCCATCGCCTTCCTGGCGCCGCTGTCGGTGGTGCCCGATGTGGCGCGCTACGACTTCAGCGCGATGCGCCTGTGGGCCTACGGCGGCGGCCCGCTCGGCGCCGACATGGCGCGCAAGCTGGCCGACAGCTACCGCAGCGACCGCTTCGTGCAGGTCTACGGCATGACCGAATCGGGCCCGCTGGGCACGGTGCTCTACCCGGAAGACGCGATCGCCAAGGCCGGCTCGATCGGCCGCGCGGGCGTGCCCGGCGTGGCGATCGAGGTGCGCCACCCCGACGGCCGGCGCTGCGGCGCGGGCGAGGTCGGCGAGATCCACCTGCGTTCGCCGGCCGTGATGCAGGGCTACCTCGACAACCCGCAGGCGAGCGCCGAGGCCTTCGATGCGCAAGGCTGGTACCGCACGGGCGACCTCGCGCGGGTGGACGAGGACGGCTTCCTGTTCATCGTCGACCGGCTGCGCGACATGATCATCACGGGCGGCGAGAACGTCTATTCGAAGGAAGTGGAAGACGCGCTGGGCGCCCACCCCGACGTGCAGGACGTGGCCGTCATCGGCCGCCCACACCCCGAGTGGGGCGAGACCGTGACGGCGGTGCTGGTGGCGCGCGGCGGGCGCGCGCTCGAGGCGCGCGAGCTGGTGCGTTTTCTCGAGGACCGGCTGGCGCGCTACAAGATTCCGCGCATCTTCGAAGTGCGCGAGAGCCTGCCGCGCACGGCGACGGGCAAGCTGCTGAAGCACCTGTTGCGCGACGCGGCGTGAGCGTTGGGCAGTGCAGTCGTTGATCGACCGGCACAACGACAGCGCTCAGCGGGCGCAGGACACTGGGTGCTTCCCGCAGCGAAATCAAGGAGGAGGCCGCAGGCCGGGGGACATTCGCGGAGGGAAGTACCCGGTGGCCTGTGCACGCGCCCCGAACCGCAGCGCCGTCAGCGCCGCAACAACGCCTGCCGCAGCAACCGCGCCGCCCGGTTGCGAATGCGCCCCTGCATCTCGCGCATGCTGGTGCGCGGCGCCACGCGGGCGGTGGCGCAGGCCCACAGGAAGTCGTGCAGGATCGGTGTGTCGTCCACGGTCTCGGTGCTGCCGTACTTGTGGAACTCGGGGTGCCACTGGGTCGCCGCAATGTAGCCGCGCCCCTTCTCGGGCCGGCGGCGAATCGCCTCGGGCACGCGGTCGGGCAGGCTCCAGGCCTCGATCTCGAAGCCGGGCGCGAGCCCCTTGATGCCCTGGTGGTGGATGCTGTTGACGCGTGCCGTGCGCACCTCGGGGTACAGCTTCGCCAGGCGCGTGCCTTCGACGATCTCGATCTGGTGGAAGTTCTGGTCGTAGGTCACCGGGTCGCGGTGGCGCACCGTCTCGGGGTGGCCGTGCTGCTCCTCGATGTCCTGGTAGAGCGTGCCGCCGAAGGCCACGTTGATCAGCTGCAGGCCCCGGCACACGCCGAAGATCGGCTTGCCGGCCTGCTCGAAGGCTTCCACCAGCGCGAGGTCGTACAGGTCGCGGATCTGGTCGCCGATCCAGGCGTCTTTCAGCGGCTCCTCGCCGTAGCTGCCGGGCCAGACGTCGGCGCCGCCGTGCATCACCACGCCGTCGAGCCATTCGGCGTAGTGCGACAGCTTGGTGTCGCCGCGCGCCGTCTCGCCCGTGGGGCAGGGCACCATCACCACCATCGCGCCGGCCGACATGAGCCAGTGGGCGATCGATTGTTCGACGTACTGCAGCGTCTTGTTCGTGAAAAGCGAGCGGGCCGGGTCGGCGTGCGAGAAGCAGGCGGACAAGCCGATCTTGAGCCGGGCGGCGACAGGCTGAGACATGTCGATGGGTTCCCTGTGGACAAAGTTCATTGTGCGCCCATCGAACTTCGGTCGTGTGTCAGCCGAACCCCCGAAGTATGCTGTGCGGCGCATCAGGAGACACGCATGAAGACGATCAAGGGGCCGGGCATTTTTCTGGCCCAGTTCGCGGGCGACACGGCCCCGTTCCACTCGCTCGACGCCATCGCCGGCTGGGCCGCGGGCCTCGGCTACCAGGGCGTGCAGATCCCCAGCTGGGACACGCGCCTCATCGACCTGAAGCGCGCCGCCGAAAGCAAGACCTACTGCGACGAGATCAAGGGCACGTTGGCCGGCCACGGCCTGGAGATCACCGAGCTCTCGACCCACCTGCAGGGCCAGCTGGTCGCGGTGCACCCGGCCTACGACGCGGGCTTCGACGGCTTTGCGGCGCCCGAGGTGCGCGGCAACCCCGTGGCGCGCCAGCAGTGGGCGGTGCAGCAGCTGCACCATGCGGCCAAGGCCTCGGCCAACCTCGGGCTCACGGCGCACGCGACCTTCTCGGGTGCGCTGGCCTGGCCGTACCTGTATTCGTGGCCGCCGCGCCCGGCCGGCCTCATCGAGGAAGCCTTCGACGAACTGGCGCGCCGCTGGCGCCCGATCCTCGATGCCTTCGATGCCGTGGGTGTCGACGTGGGCTACGAAATCCACCCCGGCGAAGACCTGCACGACGGCGTGAGCTACGAGATGTTTCTGGAGCGCGTGAACAACCACCCGCGCGCCTGCCTGCTCTACGACCCGAGCCACTTCGTGCTGCAGCAGCTCGACTACCTGGCCTACATCGACCACTACCACGAGCGCATCAAGCTCTTCCACGTGAAGGACGCCGAGTTCAACCCGACCGGCAAGCAGGGCGTGTACGGCGGCTTCCAGAGCTGGATCAACCGCGCCGGGCGCTTCCGCTCGCTGGGCGACGGGCAGGTCGACTTCAAGGCCATCTTCTCGAAGATGGCGCAGTACGACTTTCCGGGCTGGGCGGTGCTCGAATGGGAGTGCTGCATCAAGCACCCGGAAGACGGCGCGCGCGAAGGCGCCACCTTCATCCGCGACCACATCATCCGCGTGGCCGACCGCGCCTTCGACGACTTCGCGGCGGGCGGGGCGGACGTGGCGGCGAACCGACGGATGTTGGGAATCGGCTAACTCGTCGAGCGGATCGCGTCGTCGAGTATTTCCAGGCCGCGGTCGATTTCTTCCGGCTTCACATTCAGCGGCGGCGCGATGCGCCACACGGCCGCCATGCCGCCGACGGCCACGATGTTCATGCTCAGTCCGCGCGCCATGCAGGCGTCGGTGATGGCGCGGCCACGCTCGGCGTCGGGTTCGCGGGTCTCGCGGTCCTTCACGAGTTCCACGCCCTGCAGCAGGCCGTGGCCGCGCACGTCGCCGATCACCTCGTGCCGCGCCTTCAGCGTGGCCAGGCCCCGGCTCAGCCGCTCACCCATGGCGGCGGCGCGCTGGTTGAGCCCTTCTTCCTCGAGCACGTCGAGCACTGCCAGCCCGACCTCGGCCGGCAGCGGGTCGGACACGTGCGAGGTGACGTGCACGAAGCCCTTCTCGTGGCAATCCTGTTCGATCGCTTCGCTGGTGACCGTGGCGCCGATCGCCAGGCCACCGCCCAGCGTCTTCGAGACGGTGAGGAAGTCGGGCACCACGCCAATTTGCTCGAACGCGAAGTTGCTGCCCAGGCGGCCGAAGGCGGTCTGCGCTTCGTCCAGGATCAGCAGCATGCCGCGCTCGCGGCACTTGGCCTGCAGCTTCGGGAAGTAGCCGGTGGGCGGCACGATCACGCCGCCCGAGCTCAGCACCGGCTCGGCGATGAAGGCCGCGAGCGAGCCGCTGGACTGCGCATCGACCATGTCGAAGCCGACATCGAGGCAGGTGGTGTCGCAGGCGTCGCGGCAATGGCGGATGGGGCAGCGGTAGCAGTTCGGCGCGGGGATCGACATGGTGCCGGGCTTGCGCGGCCCGTAGTCGACGTGGTGCCGGCCGGCGAAGGTGAGCGCGGCCATGCCGCCATTCACGCCGTGCCAGCCGCCGTTCAGTCCCACGATCTCGTAGCGGCCGGTGGCCACGCGGGCCATGCGCGCGGCGGCCTCGTTGGCCTCGCCGCCGGTCGACAAAAACAGCGATTTCGACAGCGACGGCGGCAGCATCGCCGCCAGCCGCCCGGCCAGCGCCGGCACGGCCGGCCCGACGAAGCCGCTGTACAGGTGCAGCGCGCCTTCGCAGGCCTTCTCGATGGCCGCGACGATGCGCGGGTGGTTGTGGCCGATGGTGGCGCACATCTGGCCCGAGGTGAAGTCGAGGATCTCGCGCCCGTTCGCGTCCCACAGCGTGGCGCCGCGCGCCTTGACGATGACATGCGGGCTCAGCCCCATGCCGTAGCGCACGAGGTGCTTGCTGACCACGGGGTCGTAGGTTGCGCCTTCGGCCATCGGATGCTCCTTGTTCGTCGGGGGAGCCCCAGCGTAGCCATCGGCCGCGAAATCCGGTGTCGTTGTGCGGGCCCGAAAACGAAGCCGATTGCGTGCGCCTTGCGCCACACTGGCGGCACCATGAAAACCGGCACCCTCGATCGCATCGACCAGTGCATCCTGGCCGAACTGCAGGCCGACGCGGGCCTGCAGAACCAGACGCTGGCCGAGCGCGTGAACCTCTCGCCCTCGGCCTGCCTCAAGCGCGTGCAGCGGCTGCGGCGCGCGGGCGTGATCCGCGAAGAAGTGGCCATCCTCGACGCCGCGCGCGTGGGCTTTCCGGTGCTGGTGATCTCGCGCGTGTCGCTGCGCAGCACCACGCGCGAGGCGATCGGGGCCTTCGAGCGCAAGGTGCATGCGCTGCCGCAGGTGCTGCAATGCCATTGCGTGGCCGGCGAGACCGACTTCGTGCTCGTGATCTGCGCGCGCTCGCTGCCCGACTACCAGGCCTTCGCGCAGGAGCAGCTGGGCGACGCGCTGGAGCTGGAGAACTACTCGAGCGACATCGTGCTGTCGACCACCAAGTTCACGACGCGGCTGCCGCTGGACAGCGCCTGAAGGCGCCGCCGCTACAGCAGGCGCACCAACCGCCGGATGGCGCCGTCGATCTGCGACTCGGCAATCAGGCCGAAGCCGAAGGCCAGGCCGTTGGGCGCGTCGGGCGCCTGCGGATCGAGTGCGAAGCGCGACAGCGGCGGCAAGGTGATGCCGGCCGCCGCGGCGCGCTCGACCACCGCATGGTCCCGCGCGCCGCCGTGCAGCCAGGCCGACAGGTGCAGGCCGGCATCGGACGGAATCGCCTCCAGCCGGCCCGCGCCGTGGCGCGCCAGCGCGTCGAGCAGGGCGCTGCGCCGTGCGCCGTACAGCTTGCGCATGCGGCGGATGTGGCGCGCCAGGTGCCCTTCGGCGATGAAGGCCGCCAGCGCCTCCTGCCCGAGCACCGGGCCGTGCCAGTCGGCCAGCTCGCGCGCCCGCACCAGCGCCGCGCGGGCCCAGGGCGGCGCCACCACGAAGCCCAGGCGCAGCGCGGGGAACAGGCTCTTGGAGAAGGTGCCGACGTAGAACACCGAGCCGGCGCGGTCGAGCGTCTGCAGCGCGTCGAGCGGGCGGCCGGCAAAGCGGAACTCGCTGTCGTAGTCGTCCTCGATGAGCACGGCGTTGCGCGCCCGCGCAAAGGCCAGCAGGGCGGCCCGGCGCGGTGGCGACATCGCCACGCCGGTGGGGAACTGGTGCGAGGGCGTGACGCAGACCACGCGCGCCTCGGGCGGAATGCGGTCCACGCACAGGCCTTCGTCGTCGGTCGGCACCGTGACCACCTTCGCGCCGGCCGCCAGCATGGCCTCGCGCAGCGAGGGATAGAACAGCTGCTCGACCGCCACCACCGTGCGCCCCGGCACCACCAGGATGCGCGCCAGCAGCCCGAAGGCCTGCTGCGCGCCAGCCGTGACCACGATGTCGTCGGCCGTGCAGCCGACCGCGCGCGTGAACGACACATGCGCCGCGATCGCCTCGCGCAGGGCGCCCTGGCCCTGGGGGTCGGCGTAGTCGGCGGTCTGGCGCGCCACGCGGCGCAGCGCGCGGTCGGACAGGCGGCGCCAGATGTCGAACGGAAAGGCGCCGACATCAGGCAGGCCGACGCGGAAGTCGTCGCGCGCGGCCCGCGGCTGCAGCGTGGGGGCGAGGTCGGCCCCGGGCACGTTCAGCGGCACCAGCCGCGGATCGCGCCGGGGCGCGGCGCCCGCCTCCTTGGGCGTGGCCCGGCCGCGCCGCAATGCCGGCAGCGTGTCGGCCACGAAGGTGCCGGAGCCCGGACGCGCCAGCAGGTAGCCCTCGCTCAGCAGCAGGTCGTAGGCCGCCAGCATGGTGTTGCGCGACACGCCCAGCCGCTGCGCCAGCGCGCGCGTGGCGGGCAGGCGCGCGCCGGGCTGCAGCCGGCCGTCGAGGATGGCGTCGCGCAGCTGGCGGTGCAGCGCGCGCAGCAGGTCGCGCGAACCGGCGGCCGGCAGGCGCAGGGCAAGCTCGAAAAGTGGCTCCATGATCTTTGCCGATTGTGGTTCTTTTGAAGAGCCGCCTGCAAACCTATTCTGGAGGCCTTGGAACACCCACCCATGGAGTCCTTCACCATGCACACCGCTCCTGAAACCCCGCAGCAACCGCCGGCCGAACGCCTGCCCCTGGGCCTGGCCTGGCTCGCGCTGGGCGCCTTCGCCATCGGCACCGAAAGCTTCATGGTCGCCGGCCTGCTGCCGGTGCTGGCGGCCGACCTGCAGGTCAGCGCCGCGCGGGCCGGCCAGCTGGTGCTGCTGTTCGCGCTGAGCTATGCGATCGGCTCGCCGCTGATGGCCGCGCTGCTCGCGCGCTTCGGGCGCCGCCCGCTGCTCATCGCCAGCCTGGCGACGTTCGCGGGCCTCACGGCGGCGGCCTCGATGGCGCACGGCATCGCGCAGCTGGCCCTGGCGCGCGTCGCGCTCGGGCTGGTGGCGGGCGTGTTCCTGCCGACGGCCAGCGCGGTGGCGGCGGCGATGGTGTCGCCCGCGCTGCGCGGCCGGGCGCTGGCCATCGTGACCGGCGGCGGCACCGTGGCGGTGGCGCTCGGCGTGCCGCTGGGCGCCTGGATCGCGGGCTGGGGCGGCTGGCGCACGGCCTACCTGCTGATCGCTGCGGTGGCGGCGCTGGCCACCTGGGGCCTGTGCGTGGGGCTGCCGCGCACGCTGGCGCAGGCCCCCACTGACGCGGCCCCGCGCACCTCGGCCTTCGCCGTGGCGCGCGAACCCGGCGTGGCGCCGGCGCTGCTGGCCACGGTGCTGTGGGCCACGGGCGGCTTCAGCTTCTACACCTACATCGCGCTGTTCCTCGGCCACACGCTGGGCTTCGGGGCCGAGGGCGTGGGCGCGGTGTTCTTCGCGATCGGCGTGGCCGCGGCGCTGGGCACCGCGACCGGCGGCTGGGCCACCGATCGTTTCGGCGCCGACCGCATGGCGCGGGGCTTCGCGCTGGCGCTGGTGGTGATCATGGGCGGGCTCTCGTTCGCCGCTCAGATGCTGCCGCGCGGGCTGGCGCTGCCGCTGATCGTGGGCCTGTCGGCGCTGTGGGGCTTCGCCGGCTGGGGCTTCGGCCCGGCGCAGGCGGTGCGGCTGATCCGGCTGGCGCCCGAGCGCGCACCGATGACGCTGTCGCTCAACGCCTCGGCGGTCTACCTGGGCATCGCGGCGGGCTCGGGGCTGGGCGGCGCGACCATCGCGTGGTTCGGCGTGAGCGCGGTGGGCTGGGTGGGCGCCGCCGCCCAGCTGGCGGGGCTGGTGCTGCTGTGGCGCGCGGCGCGGCGGGCCCGGTCGGCCGCGCCTGCGGCACCGACAGCACCTGCCTGCGCCTGATCCTGCGACGGGTTGCTATATTTTCAATAGCTACATTGATAGGATGGATGGCCCTTCGGGGCCTTTTTCATGCGGGCGTTGTTTTTAAGACAAGCAACTGTCATGCCCTGCAAGCTATAATGTCGGGTTCGTTTCGATACCACGACGAAGAATTTCGTCACCCCCGCCGGCCGATCTGCGTTGCCATCCGAATCCGGGATCCAGGATTCATCAGGCTTCTCGTTTCCAGCCCTCGGGCCACGCCGGCTTTCACAGTGTGTTGGAGCGCCAGACCGGGCGCCCATGAATGCCACCACTGCCTTCGTTCCTGTTGAAGCGAATCGCGCGTGCGGCGCGTCCGTTCTCACTAATTTTTCGGCATTGCGCGCCCCGCACCGGCACGCAGCGCCCCAGGCTTCATGGACACTTTCGCAACAGCATCGCGGTGGGCAGGTTTCTGCTTCCCGCACCGCAACGACAGATTCCTGGACGCCGGCTGACCCGCCGGCCGACTGAAACCAACACGCCCATCTTCATCTCCAACACACATCGAACGATTCAGAGGTAATCACACATGCCCAAGGAAGAACTGATCGAAATGAACGGCGCAGTGACCGAAGTCCTGCCCGACTCGCGCTACCGCGTCACGCTCGACAACGGCCACCAGCTGATCGCCTACAGCGGCGGCAAGATGCGCAAGCACCACATCCGCATCCTGGCCGGCGACAAGGTCTCGCTCGAGCTGTCGCCCTACGACCTGACCAAGGGCCGCATCACGTTCCGTCACCTGGAACGCCGCGGCCCCCCGCCGACCAACTCGGGCAACAACACGCCCCGCCGCTGAGCGACGCCCGGCCGGCCTTGCAGAGCGCCCTCCCGGAGGGGGCCCTGCAAGGCCTTTGTCTTTTCCGGGCCGTCACTTTTTTCCTTCTCGCGTTTTCCTGTCTGTCTCCGGCTGCCGAACGATGAACTCCACCACCTCCCCAGCCGGCGGCCTCCAGGCCGAACCCCACGGCTTTGCCACGCTGGCGCTGTCGCCCCAGATGCTGGCCAACCTCACCCAGCTCGGCTACACGCAGATGACGGCCATCCAGGCCGCCGCGCTGCCGCCCGCCTTGCTCGGCAAGGACCTGATCGCCCAGGCCAAGACCGGCAGCGGCAAGACCGCCGCCTTCGCGCTGGCGCTGCTGTCCAACCTGAACCCGCGCCGCTTCGCCATCCAGGCGATGGTGCTGTGCCCCACGCGCGAGCTGGCCGACCAGGTCACGACCGAGATCCGCCGCCTGGCGCGCGCCGAAGAAAACATCAAGGTCGTCACGCTGTGCGGCGGCGTCGCGCTGCGCGGGCAGATCGCCAGCCTGGAGCACGGCGCGCACATCGTGGTGGGCACGCCGGGCCGCATCATGGACCACCTGGAGCGCGAGAACCTCGACCTCTCGGCGCTCAACACGCTGGTGCTCGACGAGGCCGACCGCATGCTCGACATGGGCTTCTTCGACGACATCGTGAAGGTGGCGCGCCAATGCCCGAAGGAACGCCAGACGCTGCTGTTCTCGGCCACCTACCCCGAAGGCATCGCCAAGCTCGCGCAGCAGTTCATGAAGAACCCCGAGCAGATCACGGTGCAGGCCCAGCATGAGGGCAGCAAGATCCGCCAGCGCTGGTACCAGGTGAAGGACAGCGAGCGGCTGCACGCCGTGAGCCTGCTGCTGGACCATTTCCGTCCCGTGAGCACGCTGGCCTTCTGCAACACCAAGCAGCAGTGCCGCGACCTCGTCGACGTGCTGCAGGCGCAGGGCTTCAGCGCGATGGCGCTGTTCGGCGAGCTGGAGCAGCGCGAGCGCGACCAGGTGCTGGTGCAGTTCGCCAACCGCAGCTGCTCGGTGCTGGTGGCCACCGACGTGGCGGCGCGCGGGCTCGACATCGCGCAGCTCGAAGCCGTGATCAACGTCGACGTGACGCCCGACTCCGAAATCCACATCCACCGCGTGGGCCGCACCGGCCGCGTGGGCCAGCAGGGCGGCTCGGAAGGCCTGGCGCTGAACCTGGCCAGCATGAACGAGATGGGCTTCGTCGGAAAGATCGAGCTGCTGCAGGGCCGCGAGTCCGAATGGCACCCATTGGCCGAGCTCACGCCCGCCAAGGGCGCACCGCTCACGCCGCCCATGGCCACGCTGCAGATCGTCGGCGGGCGCAAGGAAAAGATCCGCGCCGGCGACGTGCTGGGCGCGCTGACCGGCGACTGCGGCTACACCAAGGACCAGGTCGGCAAGATCAACGTCAACGAGTTTTCGACCTATGTCGCGGTGGACCGCGGCATTGCCGAAGAAGCCGCCCGCAAGCTCGGCAACGGCCGCGTGAAGGGCAAGAGCGTCAAGGTGCGCCTGCTGACACCGCAGTCGACCTGACATCCCTCCCATGCTCCTGTTTGGGCGCTTGGCAGACGAAATCTGCCGATGTGGCCTAATCGGGGGTCGAACATCTTTTTTATCCGAGCTTTCCATGCCCAAGAAAATCCGTACCGAAGCCGACCGTCTTGCCAGCCCGAAGCCGACGCCCATGCCCGGCTACACCGTGCCGCGCAACGGTGGCGGCCAGAAGATCAGCCTCGAGCGCGGCACCGCCACGCGCAGCAAGAAGAACCCGGGCAAGCGCCCGAGCAAGGGCGGCTGATCCAGCCCCCGCGGCTCTTTCTTCGGAGCCACGACGAACGCGCCCCCCGGGCGCGTTTTGTCATTGGGGCCTGCCCTGCATCACGCGCCGCCATGTCCGACGACAACCAGATCTACATCCCGCCCTCGTTCTTCGCGGTCTACAGCGACGCGCGCCAGCGCCTGCGCGAACCGATCGACGTGGTGCGCGCGCGCTACGAGATCTGCGAAGACCTCGCCGGCCACCTCGTGGGCCATGCGCAGATCCAGCACCACACCGAGGTGCCGGTCGAAAGCGAGATCCTGCGGCGCATCCACGCCGGGCTGGCCACGCCGGAATCGGGCGTGTCGGTGCCCGAGGCCGGCTGGATCGTGCAGCGGCTGGCCGAGCTGCTGGGGTGGGAAGCGCCCGAGATCGCCGAGCCGGCGGGCGACTAGCCCCCCGCGCGCCTCACCGCGCCGCGAACCGCTCCAGCAGGAAGTCGACGAAGGCGCGCGTCTTCGCCGCCAGGTGACGCGACGGGTACACGGCGTACACCGGCGTGCGATCCGCCTCCCAGTCGGCGAGCACGGCTTCGAGCCGGCCCGCCGCCAGTTCCTGCTCGACATAGATGCGCGGCACCAGGCTCAGGCCGAAGCCCGCGAGCAGGGCGTCGCGCACGGCGATGCTGGAGCTGACCTTGTAGCGCCCGTCGATGGGCACCGCCACGCTGCGCCCGGCGCGGCGGAAGGTCCATTTGTTCGCGTGGCCCGACAGCGTGAACTGCACGCACTCGTGGGCCTTCAGGTCTTCGGGCGCGGCGGGCCGGCCGTGGGCCGCGAAGTAGCCGGGCGCACCGCACAGCACGTGGGTCATGGTCATGAGTTCGCGCGCGACCAGGCTCGAATCTTCCAGTCGGTCGCTGCCGCGGATCGCGAGGTCGTAGCCCTCGCCGATCAGGTCGGTGCGGGTGTCCTGCAGGTTCAGCTCGAGCCGCAGGTTCGGGTGGCGCGCCATGAAGGCGGGGATGTGCGGCGAGATGCAGGTCAGCGCGAAGGTCAGCGGCGCGCTCACGCGCAGCACGCCGCCCGGGCTCGCGCCCACGGGCGCCAGCGCGGCGTCGGCCTCGTCCAGGTCGTCGAGGATGCGCGCGAGCCGCTCCACGTAGGCCGCACCGGCCTCGGTGAGGCTCATGCTGCGCGTGGTGCGGTTGATCAGCCGCACCTTCAGGTGCGCCTCCAGCTCCGCGATGTTCTTGCTGACGGCCGCCGCCGACAGCCCCAGCTGCCGCGCGGCGCCGGCGAAGCTGCCCGCCGCGGCGGTGGTGCGAAAGACCTTGAGGGCGGTGAGATGGTCCATGGGCCGGCGCTCGATTAACGACTGTCAGTAAAGAATCAATTCATTATTCGAGCATTCACAACCACAGGTCAACGCCCTAGATTCGAGCCATGACCTCCCGCACCACCGACCTCCTGCTCACCGCGATCGCGCCCGCGGTCTGGGGCAGCACCTACATCGTGACCACCGAGCTGCTGCCGGCGAACTACCCGCTGACGGTGGCGCTGCTGCGCGCGCTGCCGGCGGGCCTGCTGCTGATGCTGATCGTGCGCCAGCTGCCGCCCCGGGCGTGGTGGGGGCGCATCCTGCTGCTGGGCGCGCTGAACTTCTCGGTGCTGTGGGCGATGCTGTTCCTGGCCGCCTACCGGCTGCCGGGCGGCGTGGCGGCCACCATCACCTCGGTGCAGCCGCTGTTCGTGGTGTTCCTGGCCGGCCTGCTGCTGGGCGCGCCGGTGCGTGCGCTGTCGGTGGCTGCGGCCGTGATCGGCATGGGCGGCGTGGCGCTGCTGGTGCTCACGCCGAACGCCGCGCTCGACGCGCTGGGCATCGCCGCGGCGCTCACGGCGGCGGTGTCGATGGCCTTCGGCACGGTGCTCAGCCGGCGCTGGCAGCCGCCGGTGTCGGCGCTGACCTTCACGGCTTGGCAGCTGACGGCCGGCGGCCTGCTGCTGCTGCCGGTGGCGCTGTGGCTGGAACCGCCGCTGCCCGCGCTCACGGCGATGAACTGGGTCGGCTTCGCCTGGCTCGGCCTGGTCGGCGCCGCGCTCACCTACATCGTGTGGTTCCGCGGCGTGGCGCGGCTGGAGCCCTCGGCGATCGCGCCGCTGGCCTTCCTGAGCCCGGTGACGGCGGTGATCCTGGGCTGGGCCTTGCTGGGCCAGAGCCTCTCGGGCTGGCAGATGGCGGGCATCGGCATCGTGATCGCGAGCATCTGGCTGAGCCAGCAGGCGCAGCGCGGTGCGCAGCCGGTGGCGGCGGTGCAGCCCGCACCCAGCCGCTGAAGGCTTACGCCACTGGCGCTGCCTGGCGCAGCAGCTGCAGGTAGCCGGGCTGCACTTCCATGCACGCGGTCGCGCCCTGGCGCTGCAGCAGGCGGTGCGCCTTCGGCAGCGCCCAGCAGGGCAGGTTGGTGAACATGTGGTGCTCGCAGTGGTAGTTGACCCAGTAGGGCGCCACGAAGATGCGTTCGAGCCAGCCGGCGTGCGTGGTGCGCGCCTGGCGCAGCGGGTCGGCTTCGTTCTGCGCCACCAGCGCATGCTCGGCGATGTTGCGCACGCGGCTCACGAGCGGCAGCCAGGTGGCCATCGGCAGCAACCACATCAGCACCCAGGCCCACCACACGCCGGCCAGCGTGAAGGCCAGCAGGCCCAGGCCGTTGCCGATGAGAAAGCGCCGGTCCTTTGCCAGCTCGCGCCCGCACACGCGCAACGCCGATTCGCCCGGCGCGCGCTGGCGCAGGGCATCGCCGATGTGCCCGAAGCGCTGCTTGTAGAAGGTCTGGCCGCTCAGGTCGCGCACGACCTTGCGCCACATCGAGTCGCGCGAGATCGGGAAGGGCGCCGACAGCACCAGGTCCGGGTCTTCGGTCTGCTGCACGAAGCGGTGGTGTTGCAGGTGATACGGCCGGTAGTCGCGCAGCGTGGGCGAGCACAGCCAGTAGCCGACCCAGTCGTTCACCTTGCGGTTGCGGTGCAGCCCCGCGTGCGCGGCGTCGTGCATGAGGATGAACAGGCCCAGCTGGCGCGTGCCGACGATCGGCACCATGAGCGGAATGGTCCACGGCCACACGATGCCCACGAGCATCGCGGCGCCGATCACGCCCCAGCAGTGCGCCACCAGCCACAGGCCCCGCCAGGACGAGCGCGCGGTGAGCGATTGCCACTCGTCGGGGGTGAAGAAGTCTTCGGGTCGAGCGCGGGGTGCAGCGGCCATCGGGCCAGTATGCGGTGAAGGCACCGGCAGATCACGCGTAGTTCCCCGGTGTGGGCGGGGCAGGCGAGGCCCTTCGGCCTACTTGTCGATGATTTTCCGGGCGAAGACTTCGAGGTAGTCCATGAGCCGCTCGGCGCCCGCGATGGCCGCGGCCTCGTCGCCGGTGGCGATGCCCTGCGCCAGTTCGAGGTGCGCGTTGGCGCCCTCGACGATCTCGCCCTCGTGCTGGTAGGCGTACCAGAAGCGCCGGCACTGCACGATCAGCGGCACCACCGCCTTCACCGCCGAGTCGTTGTGGCTCGCCTGGTGCGTGACGAGGTCGAGCGCGCGGTCGGCCTGCATGTAGTCGTTCAGGTCGCCGCGGCCGGCGGCTTCGACCATGGCCTCGGCGCAGCGCACGATGGCCTGGCGCTGCGGCGCGGTGGCGCGGCGCGCGGCGCAGGCGGCAATCAGCTGCTCGAGCACGCGGCGGGTCTGGATCACGTCCAGGTGGTCGGCCAGGTCGATGGTCGACACCAGCAGGCCGCGGCGCGGCTGCTGCACGATGAGGCCGATCGACACCATGCGCATCAGCGCCTCGCGCACCGGCGTGCGGCCCAGGCCCGTGCGCTCGGCCAGCTCGGCCTCGACGATCTGGCTGCCGGGCTCCAGCTGCATGGTGGACAGCAGCGCCTCGATGGCGTCGTAGGCCAGGTCGGCCGCGCGGCGCTTGGGCGGGAGTCGGGGAGCGGTCTTCGGGGCAGCCATGGTGGGGGTGTGGATGTGCTCGTGCGTGTGCGGATGCGTGGCCGTCATTGTCGGGCGTCGCCGGGGGCTGCAAGCCCGGCCAGTGTCTCGATGCGCACCGGCACCAGCGGCGGGCGCGGCGCGGGCGGCGTCCAGCCGAACAGGAACTGCGCCGCGTCGCCGCACACGCGCCCCTGGCAGGCGCCCATGCCGCAGCGGCGGTGCAGCTTGGCGTCGGTCCAGCCGGTGCAGGCCGAGAGCGCGGCAAAGGGCACGTCCTCGCAACGGCACACGAGCGTGTCGGGACGGGGCAGGGCCTTGAGGTCGTCGGCCAGCGCGAAGCGGCGGTGCAGTTGGGCGGCGAAAGCGTCCCAGCGGGCGCGTTCGCGATCGTGCGCGCGGGCCTTGGAGGTCTCGCCGACGGCGGCATGGCCGGCGATGGTGCCCTGCACCAGCGCGCGCTCGCTGCCGCCGAAGCCGGTGCACTCGCCCGCCGCGTAGATGTCCGCGACGCTCGTGGCCTGCAGTGCATCGACCTCGAGCCCCGGCCCCGCCAGCGCGCAGCCGAGCAACTGGCCCAGCTGCGTGTTGGGCGTGAGGCCGAAGCCGCAGGCGATGCGGTCGCAGGCCATCTCGACCTCACGGCTGCCTTCGCGCAGCCGCACCGATTCGACCTGCGTCGTGCCCTGCGCCGAGACGATGCGCGACGCGGTGCGATAGTTCGCATCGGCCAGCGTGAGCGCCTGCACGGCCTTGCCGGGCCAGCGCACGAGGCTGGCACCGAAAGCCGCGACCGAGGCGAACGAGGCCTGCTCGGCGATGCGCAGCACCTGCGCGCCCGCCGCCTTGGCAGTGGCGGCGGCGGCCAGCAGCAAGGGCCCGCTGCCGGCGATGACGATGCGTTCGCCCTCGACCGGCAGGCCGGCCTTGATCAGCGCCTGCAGCCCGCCCGCGCCCGTCACGCCGGGCAGCGTCCAACCGGGGAAGGGCAGCAGCAGCTCGCGGGCGCCGGTGCACAGGATGAGCTTTGTCCATCGCATGCGCGTCGCGCCCTCGGCGTCTTCGAGCAGCAGTTCATGCGAAGCAGGCGCAGCGACCACACGCGTGCCGCTGCGCACGCGCAGGTTCGCGTGGCGTGCGAGCGCCTCGCGCCATTGGCGTGCCGACGGCGGCAGCGACGCGCCGGGGCCGTCGCGCCAGATCTGTCCGCCGGGCGCGGGGTTGTCGTCGATCACCACGACCGATGCGCCACTGGACGCCGCCGCCACGGCCGCGGCCATGCCCGCGGGGCCCGCGCCGACGACCAGCACATCGCAGGTTTCGAGCGTGACGCCGCTCATGCCGTCGTCTCCACACGCATGCCCTCGGCGCACACGGTCTGGCAGGCGAGGCGGCGCCGCCCGTCGATCTGCACGCGGCACTCCTGGCACACGCCCATGCCGCAGAACGGCGCGCGCGGCTGGCCCGTGACCGAGGTGCGCGCCGCGCCCATGCCGCCGGCGATGCGCAAGGCGGCGGCGACCGAGCTGCCAACCTTCACGCGCACGGGCTGTCCGTCGATGTACAGCAAGGTCTGAGCGCTCATGCCCTCTCCCGCAGGCCGCGCGGCGCATACGGCGCGGCGTCGAAATCGGGCGCTGCGCCGGTCATCAGCGCCGCGAGCACGTGCGCGCTGCCCGGCGCCGTGGTCACGCCCAGCCCTTCGTGCCCGACCGCGAGCCAGAGCTTCTCGCGCCACGGGTGCTTGCCCAGCAGCGGCAGGCCGTCGGGCGAGGCGGCGCGCAGGCCGGTCCACGCGCGCACGGCGTTCAGGTCGGCGAGCCCCGGCAGGTAGTCGAGCGTGCGCTGCAGCATGCGCGCGAGCATCGGCGCCTCCACGGCCAGGTCGGTCGTGTCGAACTGGCGCGACGAGCCCACCAGCAGCTGCCCCGTGGGGCGCGGCTGCACGTTGAAGGCGACCGAGTCGCCGTCGCTGTGATGCGCGCTGGTCACGTAGCCGAGCTCGACGAGCTGGTGGCGCACCGTGCCCGGGTAGCGGTCGGTGATGAGCAGGTGGCCCTTCTTGGGGCGGATCGGCAGCTCGGGGCACAGCGTCGTCGCCTCGATGCCGTTGGCGAGCACGACCTGCGGCGCGGTGCGGCGGCTGCCGTCGGCCAGGCGCAGGGTGCCGTCGTCCTCGATGGCCTCGACCTTCGCGTGCTCGACCTGCACCAACGCCGCATGCTGCGCGAGCAGCCAGCGCGCCGCGTTCGGCGCATACAGGATGCCGTCGCCCGGCACTTCGAGCGCGCCCGACAGGCCGGGGCGCAGGGCAGGCTCGGCGCGCGCGAGTTCGGCCGCGCCCAGCAGCCGGCTTTCGATGCCGAGCGCGCCCAGCCGCTGCTGCTTGCGTTCGGCCTCGGCCATTTCTTCGTCGTTCGCCGCGATCCAGAGCGTGCCGCAGGGGCTGTAGGCGCAGTCGGCGCCCAGGCGCGGCGCGAGAGCGCGCCATTGCGCGACCGAGTGGCGGCTGAGTTCGAGCTCGGCCGCGTTGTCGTCCATCACCACGAGGTGGCCCATGCCCGCGCCAGTGGCGCCACCCAGGCGCGCATCGAGCACGCGCACGCGCACGCGGCGCCCAGCCTGCGCCAGCGCATGGGCACACGCCGCGCCGACGATGCCGGCGCCGATGACGATGACGTCCGCGTCCATGCGCCCCGGTGTCAGAGGCGGATGCCCCAGCCGAAGGGGTCTGTGTCGTCGATGAGCAGCGTGGCCTCGGCGCTGATGTGCGCGCGGCCGCGCAGCGTGGGAATGACCTGGTCGCCGTCCATCGCGTAGCTCGCCTCGAAGACGCTGCCGATCACGCTGGCCTGCCGCCACACCGCACCCGGCGCGAGCTTGCCGTCGGCCGCGAGGCAGGCGATCTTGGCGCTGGTGCCGGTGCCGCAGGGCGAGCGGTCGTAGGCGTTGCCGGGGCACAGCACGAAGTTGCGGCTGTCGGCGCCTTGGTCGTCGTTCGCGAAGAGTTCGATGTGGTCGATCTCCGCGCCGTTCGCGCCCGTGATGCCCTGCGCTGCCAGCGCCTTGCGCAAGGCGGCCGTGTAGTCGGTCAGCGCCGCGAGGTTGTCGCTCGCCACGCGCTGGCCGTGGTCGCTCACCAGGAAGAACCAGTTGCCGCCCCACGCCACGTCGCCGCGCACGGTGCCGTGGCCCGGCAGCTCGACCACCACCTGGTGCAGGTGCCGGTACGCGGGCACGTTGCGCACGCTCACCGAGCCGTCTTCGTGCAGCGTGGTCGTGACGGTGCCGACAGGCGTCTCGATGCGGTGCTCGCCCACGCCGATGCGCCCCATGTGCGCCAGGCTCGCGACCAGCCCGATGGTGCCGTGGCCGCACATGCCCAGGTAGCCGGCGTTGTTGAAGAAGACCACGCCGGCCGCCGCATCGGGCGACACCGGCTCGCACAGCAGCGCGCCGACCACGACGTCGCTGCCGCGCGGCTCGAGCACGGCGGCTGCGCGCCACTTGTCATGTTGATCAGCCAGCAGCGCGCGGCGCTCGGCCATGGAGCCTTTCCCCAGATCGGGAAAGCCGCCGATCACAAGGCGCGTGGGCTCGCCGCCCGTGTGCGAGTCGATGACCTGGATGCGTTGCATGGGTGTGGGGCTCGCTCAGTAACTGGCAATGGGCACGGGGGCCGCGTTCTTGAAGGTGAAGACGGTGATGGGCGCCTGCTTCATGTTGCCCTTGTCGTCGTACGCGTAGGTGGCGGCCACGCCCTTGTAGGTGGCCTTGTAGAGCTCGGCGCCGACCTTGTCGGGGTCGATGGCGTTGGCTTTCTTCATCGACTCGCCGATGAACAGCACCTGGTCGTAGTACGAAGCGGCGTACGCGTCGGGGTCGACGTTGAAGCGCTTCTTGAACTTCTCCTTGAAGGCCGGGCCGCTTTGCGCCTTCTCGAGCATGGAGCCGCCCTGCGCGCAGAACACCAGGTCGTTGACCGCGTCGCCGCCGATCTTGCCGGTGGCCGGGCTGCACACGGTGTCGCCGCCCAGCAGCTTGCCGGGCACGGCCAGCTGCTTCATCTGGCGCGCCATGGGCGCGGCCTGCGGCGCATAACCGCCGAAGAAGATCGCCTCGGGCGCCTTGCCCTTCATGTTGGTCAGGATGGCGGTGAAGTCGACGGCCTTGTCGGTGGTGAACTCCTGGCCCACGATGGTGAGGCCCTGCTTCTTGGCCTCTTTGGTGAACTCTTCAGCGAGGCCCTGGCCGAAGGCGGTGCGGTCGTCGATCACGCCGACCTTCTTCACCTTCAGTTCCTTGGCCGCGTACACGGCCATGGCGCCGCCGATCTGGTTGTCGCTGGCAATGATGCGGTACAGGTTCTTGTAGCCGCCCTGCGTGACCTTCGGGTTGGTGCCCACGGTGGAGACCAGCGTGCCGCCGTCGCTGTAGATGCGCGAGGCCGGAATGGCCACGCCCGAGCAGTACGGGCCCATGACGAACTTGACGCCGTCGTCGACGAACTTTTGCGCCACGCTGACGCCGGTCTTGGCGTCGCACTGGTCGTCTTCGGAGACCAGCTCGAACTTCAGCGTCTTGCCGCCGACGCTGAGCTTCTTCGCATTGAGCTCCTCGATGGCCAGGCGGATGCCGTTTTCATTGTCCTTGCCCGCGAAGGCGTTGGGACCCGACAGCGGACCGCTGTGGCCGATCTTGACCACCTGCTCCTGTGCCTGCGCGGGACTGGCCACGGCCAGGGCGACCAGGCCCGCGAGACTGAGTGAGGAAACCATGCCTGCTTGTGACTTCATGCTTCTTCCTAGGGTTGGGAACAATGAAAAACGACAGGGCCCTCGTGCATGGAGACCTGTCTCAGTTTAAATATATTAAGTACATATCTTGTAGATATCTGTGGGGCAAGCGCTCTTTCGGTGGCTGGGGTTCTGTGATATCTGTGAACGAACGGGCCGTTCGGGGCGCGATCCCGCCGACGGGGAGCCTTGCTCCGCGAATGTCCCCCGGCCTGCGGCCTCCTCCTTGATTTCGCTGCGCAAGGCACCCCATCGACGTGATCGGGTCAGTGCGGTGGTTGATCGGCGAAGAACCCACAGCGTGCCCCGTGCCCGGGACACTGGGTGCTTCCCGCAGCGAAATCAAGGAGGAGGGGCGAAGCCCCGGGGGACATTCGCGGAGGGAAGTACCCGGTGGCCCGGGCACGCGCCCCGAACAGGAGCGCCAACCCAAGCAAGCAAAGGTCAGTCGACCTTCGCCCCCGAAGCCTTCACCACCACCCCCATCGCATCCCAATCCGCACGCAGCAGCTTCTGGAAAGCTTCGGCACTCTGGCTGCGCGGCTCCACGCCCAAGCGCTTGAAGCGTTCCTGGATCGCCGGATCGGCCAGCACCTTGTTGGCTGCCGCGTTGATGCGCTCGACCTCGGCCTTCGGCGTGCCCGCCGGCGCCAGGAGGCCAATCCACGAATCGAAGGCGTAGCCCGGCAGGCCGCTCTCGCCCACCGTCGGCAGCTTCGGCAGGAAGGGGCTGCGTGCCTGGCCCGTGGAGGCCAGCAGCTTCACGCGTGCGTCGTCCTGGAAGCCCATCACGCCGATGCTCGACGAGATCACCGCCTGCACGCGGCCCGCGAGCACCTCGTTCACGGCCTCGCCGGTCGACTTGGTCGGGATGTGCGTCATCTGCAGGCCCGCCTTCGCGAGGAACGACGCCATCGCCAGGTGCGTGGCACTGCCGTTGCCGGCCGAGGCGTAGTTGTACTTGCCGGGGTTGGCCTTGACCTCCTTGATGAAGTCGGCCGTGGTCGCCACGTTCATGCCGCTGGCCACCGCCAGCACGTAGCCCGCGTTGCCCACGTTCGCCACGCCGACGAAGTCCTTCAGCGGGTCGTAGGGCAGCTTGCTGTACAGGAAGCCCGCGATGTTGTGGCTGGCCGCCGCCAGCACCAGCGTGTTGCCGTCGGCCGGCGCCTTGGCCGCCACCGCCGCGCCCACCGTGCCGCCCGCGCCCGCGCGGTTCTCGACGATGGCGCTGCCGCCGAGCGCGACGCCCAGCTCGTTGTTGAAGGCGCGCGCCACCGTGTCCTGCACGGCGCCCGTGCCGAAGGGCACGATGATGTGGATCACGCGCTGCTGCGCGTGCGCGGCACCAAGGCCGCCGCCCAGGGCCACGGCGGCTGCAAGCGCAGCCAGCGAACGTCGGGTGAACAGGGGAAAAGTCATCGAGGTGGCCGCTTTCATCGTCAACAAAGAAGTCGTTTTTCAGGTGCCCGACGGCAGCCAGCGCTGCACCAGCTTCACGAAGTAGCTGGCACCGATCGGGATGATCTCGTCGTTGAAGTCGAACGAGGTGTTGTGGATGATGCAAGGGCCGGGCCCGTGGCCATCCAGCCGGTGGTCGCCGTCGCCATTGCCGAGGAACGCATAGCAGCCGGGCCGTGCGAGCAGCATGTGGGCAAAGTCTTCGGCGCCCATCACGGCGGGAAAGTTGTCGGTGACCATGTCGTCGCCCACCACCTCGCGCATCACGCCGGCGGCAAAGCGCGCCTCGGCCGGATGGTTCACCGTCGGCGGCGAGGAACGGTTGAAGTACACCTCGGCCGTGCAGCCATGCGCCGCCGCCACGCCGGCCGCCACTTCGCGCAGCCGCGCCTCGAGCTTGTCGATGGCCTCGATGGAGAAGGTGCGGATCGTGCCGCCGACTGTCGCCACATCGGGAATCACGTTCGGCGCATCCGAGCCCTGCAGCTGCGTGACCGCCAGCAGGGCGCGCTCGGTGCTGGGAATGGTGCGCGCCACGATGGTCTGCAGCTGCTGCGCCAGCGTGACCACCGCGGCCACCGGGTCGATGCCGGTGTGCGGCATCGAGGCGTGCGTGCCGCGCCCGTGCACGGTGATCTTGTAGGTGTTGCTCGACGCCATCAGCGCACCTTCGTTGAGCGCGAAGCGGCCCACGTCGCCGACGGGAAAGTTGTGCAGCCCGAAGACCGCGTCGCACGGAAAGCGCTCGAACAGGCCCTCGTCGATCATCTTCTTGGCGCCGGCCTTGCCCATCTCCTCGGCGGGCTGGAAGATGAAATGCACAGTGCCGTCGAAATCATCCGGCCCTTGTTGCGACAGATGCCAGGCGGCGGCCAGCAGCATCGTCGTGTGGCCGTCGTGGCCGCAGGCGTGCATGCGGCCGGGGTTCGTCGACTTGTGGGCGAACTCGTTGGCCTCGTGCAGCGGCAGCGCGTCCATGTCGGCGCGCAGGCCGATGGTGCGGGCCCCCGTGCCCTTGCGCAGCACGCCGACCAGGCCCGTGCCCGCGATGCCGCGGTGCACCTCGATGCCCCATTCGGTCAGCAGGCTCGCCACCTTCTCGGAGGTGCGGTGCTCCTCGAAACCGAGTTCGGGGTGCGCGTGGATGTCGCGCCGGATGTCGATGAAACGGGTGGCGTGGGCGGCGAAGGCGTCGACGAGATTCATGGCGGGCGGCTGCGGGATCGTTCGCGAAAAACAGAAGCGAACGATTCTGGCGCAGCCGCCCGCGCGGCGCATGCTGGCTTACGCGCAGTTCGTCGCTCAGGCGAGCCGGCCTTGCGCGCGCAGCGTCGCGCCGATGCGGCGGATCTCGGCCTCGCCCCGGTCGAGCGTCGCGCGGCTCGTGTGCACCGAGTAATGGCCCATCACCAGCTCGTGCGGATGCGGCACCGCCGAGCCGAGCACGAAGGCCGTGTCGCCCTGCGCCACGACGTCGATGGCCGCACCGGATTCCTCGAACACCGCGAGCTCGCCCGTGCCGATGGGGCCGCCGGTGCCGTCGCCCGCATCGAGCCGGCCCGCGTTCACCGCCACCCAGCCCACCGTGTGGCCGGCGGGCGGCGTGTAGCGCCAGCGTTCGCCGTCCTTGAGCTGCACGGCCAGGTAGTTCATCGGCGAGGGCGCCGGAATGGGGCTCTGCGCCGCGCCGTAGCGCCCGAGCAGCACGCGCGCCGGGCCTTCCTGCGGCACCTGCGAAGGCGCGAGGTAGATGCTCTGCGCGGGCGCGTTTTCTTCGGCGGCCGGCAGCGCCACCCAGAGCTGGAAGCCCTGCACGCGCGTCACGCCCGGCGCCGGTGCGCCCGTGTGCCACACGCCGTTGCCGGCGCGCATCCATTCGACGCCGCCGCCGCGCAGCACGCCCTGTTCGCCGGTCGTGTCTTCGTAGAGCGTGTCGCCTTCGATGAGCCACGTCAGCGTGGCGATGCCCGAGTGCGGGTGCAGGCCGAAGCCCTTGTGGCCGCCGTCGACATCGAAGCCGAACAGGTCGAGGAACACGAAGGGCTTGAGGTACTCGCCCAGGTCGCCGGGGCTCATGAGCCGCGTGATCGGCCCGTGCTTGGCGCCGCGCGTGCGGTAGACGATGGCGCGGGTGTCGGTGGCAACCACTGCGCTCATACGGCCTCCCTGACGGTCTTCAGTGCGCGGGTCCACCACGCCATGTCGTCGAGCAGGCCCGTGGCCGACTGCGCCAGGTGCGGGAAGTCGTCGAAGGACTTGCCCTGCTGCCAGATGCCGAGGAACTCGACCATGCCGATGTGCACCGCGTGGCGCACGGGCGCCATCTGCATCTCGACCGCGACCAGCCGCAGCTGCTCCACCGCGCGCGCTGCGCCCACACCGCCGTAGCCCACGAAACCGATCGGCTTGCGGATGAACTCCTTGTAGGCCCAGTCGATCGCGTTCTTCAGCACCGCGCTCGGGCCGTGGTTGTACTCGGGCGTGACGATGATGAGCCCGTCGAAGGTGGCCAGCTTGGCCTGCCAGCGCTGCGCGGCCTCGTTCTTCACCGGGCCCCAGGCGGGCGCACCGGCTTCGTTGAAGAAGGGCAGCGGGTGCTCGCGCAGGTCGACCAGCTCGAAGGCCAAGTCGGTGCGCTGCTTCGCGATCTCGTGGATCCACTGCGCGGGCTTCTCGCCGAAGCGGCCTTCGCGGGTCGAGCCGATGACGATGCCGATGCGGGGTTGTTGTTGCTGTCCGGTCATGGGGTGCGTGCTCCTGAATGAAATGGGGTGGTCGAAGGCCGGAAAGGCCATGGACTCAAGGTTAGGCACGCACGCATTGATCGACTAGACGGTAGAGTCGGATTGCACTCGTCCATCAATAGAAGGAATAGACCCCGCCATGCTCGACCTCAACGACATCGCCGTCTTCGTGCAGGTGGTGCGCCACGGCAGCTTTGCCGAGGCCGGCCGCCGGCTGGGCCTGCCGCCCAACACCGTGAGCCGGCGCATCCAGCAGCTGGAGGCGCAGCTCGGCACCCGGCTGCTGCAGCGATCGACCCGCAAGCTCACGCTCACCGGCGCCGGACAGGACTTTCACGAGCGCTGCGCCGAGGCGGTCGACGGGCTGGTCGAGGCCGGGCAGGCGCTCATCACCGGCAGCCAGGAACCCAGCGGCCGCGTGCGCGTGGCGGCCACGGCCGACTTCTTCGACTTCTTCCCCATGGCCTGGGTGGCCGACTTCCTGGCCGCGTACCCGCTGGTGCGCGTCGAGTTCGTGCTCAGCGACGCCAAGGCCGACCTGATCGCCGAGCAGATCGACATCGCCTTCCGCGGCGGCGCGCTGGCCGACTCGGGATACGTCGCCCGCCAGCTGCTCGGCCCGCGCACCGACGGCCTCGTCGCCAGCCCCGCCTACCTGGCCGCGCGCGGCACCCCCGCCGCGCTGGGAGACCTGGCCGACCACGACTGCGTGACCCCCGCCCACCCCAGCGGCCGCACCACCTGGCGCCTGACCGGGCCCGGCGGGAAGGAAGAAGAAGTACAGGTCGGCGGCCGCTTCAGCGGCAACACCGCGCAGGCGCTGCGCAAGGCCGCCATCGCCGGTCTGGGCATCGCGCTGCTGCCGCCCGCCATGGGTCGGCTCGATGTGGAGGCGGGGCGGCTGGTGCCGGTGCTGCCGCAGTACCAGCGCACCGGGCACGGGCTGAGCGTGGTCTACCCGAGCCGCAAGCACCTGCCGCGGGCGGTGTCGGCGTTCATCGGGATGGTGACGCAGAAGCTGCGGGAGGAGGAGGCGTTGCCGGATGTGTGGCGGGCGCGGATGACCTGACTTCGGACGCGGATCGATTTCCACAGAAAATGCCCGCCATGAAAATCGAAAAAGACACCGTCGTCACCCTCAAGTACAAAGTCGCCGACGCCCAGGGCAAGCTCATCGAAGCCAGCCCCGAGCCGATGGCCTACCTGCATGGCGGTTACGAGAACACCCTGCCCAAGATCGAGCAAGCGCTCGACGGCCAGGAAAAGGGCTACCAGACCACGCTGAACCTCGCCCCCGAAGACGCCTTCGGCCTGCGCGACGAGGCGCTGGTGCGCACCATCCCCAAGACCGAGTTCCCGCCCGGCGTGAAGGTCGGCGGCCAACTGCAGGGCCGGCTCGACGACGGCACCGAGCACGTCTTCACCGTGACCAAGATCAAGGGCCCGGTCGTGCTGCTCGACGGCAACCACCCCTGGGCCGGCAAGGCGCTGAAGTTCAGCCTGCAGGTGACGGACGTGCGCGCGGCGCTGCCGGTGGAGATCGAGCACCGGCATGTGCATGGGGCGCACGGGCACCATCACTGATCGATGGCGTGACTGACGAACGCCGAGGGCCGCGTGGGCCCGGCGTTCGCTCCGCCAGCTGCTTCCTGGTTACTTCTTCTTCCAGAACCTCGGCGCCTCGCCGATTCTCTCCAGTGCCTCACGGCACGCCGTCGCCCCCGCCGCGCGGCGCGCGCTGAACCAGCCCACCGCGAACCACGCACGCGGGTCGCGCGCCGCGACCTCGCGGTACAGCGCAAGCGCCACCGCCTCGTCGTTGAACGCGCCCAGCGCGTCCTGCGCGGGGCGCAGGGCTTTCAGATAGCGCTCGGCCGCGCCCTTCTTCTTTTTGCCGCCTTCCGCCTCGGCGAACAGCGGCGCCGCGAACTCCGCCAGGTAGCGCAGGCGCTTGAGCCGCTTGCGCGCGCGGTGCTGGTGTTCGGTGGCGAGCGATTCGAAACTCCGGCCGTCGCGCACCGCCTGTTTGTGCAAGCGCTGGAGCCGCTCGCGCAGCAACTGAAGGGCCGCGTCGGCAGCGAGCGGCGTCGGGCCCGTCGACTCGGGTGCGGCAGCGGTGAAGCCGATCAGCGACACCAGCACGTCCTGGAACGCGGCGGCGCGCACGATGTCGCCGGGTGTCGATGCCGGCGCGGCAGACGCATCGCTGGCATCACCCGCCAGCGGATCGACCTCCGGCGCGCCCGCTTCACGCAGCCGCGGCTGCGCGAGCTTCACCACCTGTTCGCGGTCGCGCAGTTCGCCGAGCGCGCGGAAGGCGTCGACCAGCGGCGGCTCCCACATGGCAGCGCCGAAGCGGCTCGTGTCGGCGTCGAGCCCCGCCAGTTCGCGCAGCGCGGTGCGCAGGCGGCGGATGCCGATGCGCAACTGGTGGATCTGCTCTTCGTCGGTGCTGCCCGCGGCGATCTCGCTGGCGTTGGGCAGCATCTGGTCCAGGCATGACGCGACCACGGCCTGCTGGAGGGCGCGACCGTCGCGGCCGTGGGCCGGGAAGCGCGGCGCTTCGGCCTTGATCGCGGGCACGGTCTCTTGCTCGGCCAGCAGGCGCATGCCGCGTTCGGCCTTCGAGACGGTGCTGAACCACAGGCCGTGCTGCTGCGACCAGCGCCGCGCGAGCGCCACGAGCCCCTGCACATCGCCGCTCTTGAGTTCGAGCTCCAGCTCGCACACGGGCGAGGCGCGCTGCGCGGGTGTGCCCGCGTGCGCGACGACCTTGCCGACGTCCAGCGCCATCTCGACCACGGCGCCGGCCGGGCCGCTCACGCGCAGGTCGCGCGTGAGCCGCACGATGTCGGTCGACTGGCGCTCGACCAGCGGCACCGCGCCGCCGTCGGCCGCTTGCAGCAAGCGGGCCAGCCGCTCGCCGACGGGCGTGCCGGCATGGCGTGCGGGGTCGATGGCGGGCGCGGCGGCGCCGGTGCCCAGGTCGACGTTGTGCTCGAGCCGGTGCAGCGCGTTGTCGCCGGCGGCCTTGACCGTCTGCACCCAGCGCCGGCCCTCCTTGCGCAGGCGCAGCACCATGCCGTCGGCCACGAGGCGCTGGTCGGCGGTGTCGAAATAACGGGCCTGCAGGCGCGTGCGCACGACGGCGCCGCGCCGCAATGCGGCTTCGACGGCCTTCAGGCGGCCGGCGGGAATGCAGAACTTGAACTCGATTTCCATGGTGTTCATGATGCCCGCTCTTTTTCCCCCTCAGCGAGGTGGTGCCGGCCGATTTCCGGTGCTTCGAAAAATCATGTGGACACCGTCCATTTTCTTTGATATCTTTGTGGACGGCGTACACAAAGACGTCGGCAAACACCCCATTCACCCTTCATCGACACAGGAAAGACACCATGGCCACCAAGCAGATCTTCGTGAACCTCCCCGTCCGGAACCTCGACAAGAGCAAGGCTTTCTTCGGCGCGCTGGGCTACACCTTCAACCCGCAGTTCACCGACGCCAACGCCGCCTGCATGGTCATCCACGAGGGCAGCATCCACGCGATGCTGCTGATGGAGGACTACTTCAAGACCTTCACGAACCAGGGCATCGCCGACGCCCGCAAGGAGAACGAGGTGCTGGTGTGCCTGTCGTGCGAGAGCCGCGCCGAGGTCGACGAGCTGGTCGCCAAGGCGGTGGCCGCCGGCGGCACGACGCCGCGCGAGCCGAAGGACTACGGCTTCATGTACGGCCACGGCTTCCAGGACCTGGACGGCCACATCTGGGAACTGGTCTACATGGACCCGAACGCCGAGATGCCCCAGCAGTGACCGTGGGGGCCGGACGATGCCCATCGTTCCATATGCGCTCTTGATCGTTGCGCGGAAGGCACCTACCGAAAGGCGGCGGCGCCCCGATATTCCTGGTTCCGGCGCGGCCCGCATGGCGGCCGTGCCTGCCTCACCAAGGAATACCGACATGTCCGACAGCAACGACAACCACAGCGCGTCTCCCATCGTCCAGGTCCAGCCGCTCGGCTTCCCGTGGCAGACGCTGGACCCCTTCCTGTTCTGCGTCTACCACGACGACGCGTACCCGAAGGGCAACGGCCGCATGGGCCCCGAGGCCTCGCTGGCCGGCCGCCAGATCGGCCAGGACTTCAGCCGCAAGGACGGCTGGAGCATGTACCACGGCGAGACGGTGCCGGGCTTTCCCTCGCACCCGCACCGCGGCTTCGAGACGGTGACCATCGTGCGCAAGGGCCTGGTCGACCACTCCGACTCGTTGGGCGCCACCGCGCGCTTCGGCGGCGGCGACGTGCAGTGGCTCACGGCGGGCAAGGGCATCGTGCATTCGGAGATGTTCCCGCTGCTGGACGCCGGCGCACCCAATCCGCTGGAGCTGTTCCAGATCTGGCTCAACCTGCCGGCGAAGAACAAGATGGCCGAGCCGCACTTCACGATGTTCTGGTCGGAGGCGATTCCGCGCTTCGCCTCGGACGACGCGCAGGGCGGCCGCACCGAGGTGGCGGTGATCGCCGGGCGCTTCGGCGGCGATGACGCGCAGGCCCAGGCGGCCATCGACCCGCTCGCGCCGCCGCCCGATTCGTGGGCCGCTCAGGCCGGCGCCGACCTGGCGATCTGGACGCTGCGCATGACGCCCGGCGCGCGCTGGACGCTGCCGCCCGCCACGGGCGAAGGCACGCGGCGCATGCTGTATTTCTTCAAGGGCGCCACCGCGCAGGTGGCGGGCCGGCGCGTGGACGGGCCGGCGGCCATCGAGCTGCGCGCCGACGCGGCCGTGGAACTGTGCAACGGCCCCGAGGGCGACGGCGAGTTCCTGCTGCTGCAGGGCCGCCCGATCGGCGAACCGGTGGCGCAGTACGGTCCCTTCGTGATGAACACGCAGGCCGAGATCGCGCAGACGATGGCCGACTACCGCCGCACGCAGTTCGGCGGTTGGCCCTGGGCCGACCCGGCGCCGGTGCATGGCGCCGAGGCCGCGCGCTTTGCGCGGCACCCGGACGGGCGCGAGGAAGTGCCGGGAGCCTGATCTGCGGGCCCGGCTGCGCGGTTCTCAGTAGCCGCGCAGCACCTCGACGCTCAGCGCGGTCATGCTGGGGATGAACTCGATCACGTCGGTGCGCGCGACGCCGCCCTGCACGAAGGGGTCGCGCGCCAGCACCGCCTCGAGCCCCTCGCGGTCGCCCGAGCGCGCGAGGATCACGCCGCCCTTGCGCGGCACCTGGCGCCCCGAGGCCACGAACAGGCCGCTGGCGTAGTGCTTCTTGAGCCAGGTGACATGCGCATCCATCAGAGCGTCGAGTTCCTCGAGCGGGCGGATGTAGGTCAGGGTGACGATGAACATGGCAAAGGCAGGTCGATGCGGAAGATGACCCGATCCTATGACCTCGCCACGACGGTGGCGGGGCGAGAGTGTGTCTCGCGGGTAACTGTCGCATGCGGCATGTGCATGCCGGCCTTGTCGCCCACCGGACCTGCGCACCGGCGTGCGATCTCGTAGATTCGGTCGTTGCATTCCTCAGTTCATGTCACTTCACCGGAGACCCTGTTCCATGATCCAAGTCGTTGCCGTCATCACCGCCAAGCCCGGCCAGCGCGCCCTTCTGCTCGAAGCCTTCAAGGCCAACCGCGCCGCCGTGCTGGCCGAAGAGGGCTGCATCGAGTACGCCGCCACGATCGACGCGCAGGGCATTCCCCCGTCCAAGGCCAGCTTCGGGCCCGACACCTTCGTGGTGATCGAGAAGTGGGCCTCGCTGCCGACCCTGCAGGCGCACGCGGTCGCGCCGCACATGGCGGCCTTCAGCGCCCAGACCAAGGAGCTCACCGAGAGCAAGCGCATCCACGTGCTCGAACCCATCTGACCCTGCCGCACCGCCGCCGCCTTCGCGCGCGGCGCGATGCCTGCTACCCTCGCGCCGGGGAGAAGAAGACATCTCGGACGAGGGGGTTCAAGACATGGCGATCGTCTCCAGACCGCAGGGCGTGCGCTGGCGCACTGGCGCGCTCCTGCTGGCGGCACTGGCCACGGGCTGCGCACAGCTCGGCGCACCGCCCTATGCCGCCGACTACGAAGCGCTCGACCGGCTCGAGGCCCACAACCCCGGCAAGGTCGCGGTGGCCAAGGTGCAACCCACCGACCCCAACGACAGGATCAACACCCTGGGCCTGCGCCGCGCCAGGCTCGTGTCGCCCAGCGGCACCTTCGCCCAGTACCTCGAAGACGCGCTGATGCGCGACCTGAGCGAGATCTCGGTCTACGACCCCAAGGCGCCGACCCGCATCGCGGCGCGCATCCTCGTCAATGAACTCGACCTGGGCGTGATCAACGGCTCGGGCCGCATGGACGTCGAAGTCACCGTCACGCGCAACGCCGCGCAGACGCTGCGCAAGACCTACCGCGGCGAGATCGCCTTCGATTCGAGCTACGCCAACATCGTGGCCGTGCCCGCCGGACAGGCCGCGTACCCGCGGCTGGTGCGGGCGCTGCTGCGGCAGGTGTATGCCGATCCGCAATTCGTCGCGGCCATTGCGCCGCCTGCGCAATAAGGCCGGGGACGCACCATGCCGATTCTTCCTTCCCTGACGCCCCGGCTGGCCGCCGCACTGGCAACCGCCGTGCTGCTGGCGGGCTGCGCCCACCCGATCACGATGATCACCGAGACCGCACCGCCCCGGTCGACCGCCCACCTCATTCCCAAGAAGGTGGCCTACGTGATGACCGACGCACAGCGCGACCTGCAGGTGACCACCGCCGGCGGCAGCGGCGACCGCGTGAGCTACTACCCGTACCGCGACCTCGAAAAATCGATCCGCGACGCGCTGCGCGCGGTCTACCGCAACGTGGTCGTGCTGCGCACCGCCGGCGATGCCAAGGCCAACGAGGCGGCGGGCGTGTCGCTGGTGTTCACGCCGCAGATCAAGACCGATTCGAGCTCGTCTTCATGGATCACCTGGCCGCCCACCGCCTTCACGGCCGAGGTGGCCTGCGTGGTGACCGACACCGCGGGCGCCGAAGTCACACGCGTGCGCGCGGTCGGCAACGGCACGGCGGAGTTCGGCGAGTTCAACGGCGACTACGGCCTGGCCGCCCGGCGCGCGGCCACGCGGATGACAGCGCAGCTCAGCAGCGAGATACGGCGCAACGAGAAGCTGCGCTGAGCCGTTCGACGGCCACTCGCCCAATAAAAAAACGCGCCCGAGGGCGCGTTTTTCGTGGGAGCCGCGAAGTCTTACTTCGACACGACCTTCACCATCTCGAGGCACTTGTTCGAGTAGCCCCATTCGTTGTCGTACCAGCTCACGAGCTTCACGAAGGTGCCGTCCAGTGCAATGCCGGCTTCGGCGTCGAAGATCGAGGTGCGCGGGTCGCCGCGGAAGTCGGTGGCGACGACCTTGTCTTCGGTGTAGCCCAGCACGCCCTTCAGTGCGCCTTCGCTCTGTGCCTTCATTTCAGCGCAGATCTCGGCGTAGGTGGCGTCCTTGACGAGTTCGACGGTCAGGTCGACCACCGACACGTCGGAGGTCGGCACGCGGAAGCTCATGCCCGTGAGCTTCTTGTTCAGCTCGGGGATCACCACGCCCACGGCCTTGGCCGCGCCCGTCGACGACGGAATGATGTTTTCCAGGATGCCGCGGCCGCCGCGCCAGTCCTTGTTGCTCGGGCCGTCCACGGTCTTCTGCGTGGCGGTGGCGGCGTGCACGGTGGTCATCAGGCCGCGCTTGATGCCCCACTTGTCGTTCAGCACCTTGGCCAGCGGGGCCAGGCAGTTGGTGGTGCAGCTGGCGTTGCTGATGATGGCTTCGCCGGCGTACTTCTTGTCGTTCACGCCGTAGACGAACATGGGGGTGTCGTCCTTCGAGGGGGCCGACAGGATCACCTTCTTGGCGCCTGCGTCGATGTGCTTCTGCGCGGTTTCCTTGGTGAGGAACAGGCCGGTCGACTCGAGCACGATGTCGGCGCCGACTTCGTTCCACTTGAGCTGCGACGGGTCGCGCTCTTGCGTCAGGCGGATCTTCTTGCCGTTGACGATCAGCGTGTTGCCTTCGACCGTGACTTCACCCTTGAAGCGGCCATGCACCGAGTCGTACTGGAGCATGTAGGCCAGGTAGTCGGGCTCGAGCAAGTCGTTGATGGCAACGATTTCGATGTCGTTCTTGAAGTTCTGCACGGCTGCGCGCAGCACGTTGCGACCGATGCGGCCGAAGCCGTTGATACCGAGTTTGATAGCCATCTGACTTGCTCCTAAGGTTGAAAAACTTTTGATCGGACGGGAAGAGGACGAACCGCGCGACGCTCAGTCGCGCAGGGCCGCTTCCACGGTGGCGGCCACGTTCTCCGCCGTGAAACCGAAGTGCTTGAACAGCACGGGCGCGGGGGCCGACTCGCCGTAGCTGTCGATGCCGACCACGGCCGCGCAGCCGTACTTCCACCAGCCGTCGGTGCAGCCCATTTCGACCGCGACGCGCGGGATCTTCTTGGGCAGCACGGCCTTCTTGTAGGCCAGGTCCTGGCGGTCGAAGGTGGTGGTCGAGGGCATCGACACCACGCGCACGGCGATCTTCTTGTCGGCCAGCAGCTTCTGGGCGGCCAGCGCGAGCTGCACCTCGGAACCGGTGGCGATGATGACGGCGGCCGTCTTCTTGTTCTTGAGGCCGACGTTCTCGGGCTCGGACAGCACGTAGGCGCCGCGGCTGATGTCGCCCAGGTCGCTCTTGGCGGCGTAGGCGATGTTCTGGCGGCTCAGCAGCAGCGCGGTCGGGCGCGTGGCGTTCTGCAGTGCGACAGCCCAGGCCACGGCGGTTTCGGCCGTGTCGCCCGGACGCCAGACGTCCAGGTTGGGAATGAGGCGCAGCGAGGCGGCGTGCTCGATCGACTGGTGCGTCGGGCCGTCTTCACCCAGGCCGATGGAGTCGTGCGTGAACACGTGCACCACGCGGCGCTTCATGAGCGCGGCCATGCGGATGGCGTTGCGGCTGTAGTCGCTGAAGGTGAGGAAGGTGCCGCCGTAGGGGATGTAGCCGCCGTGCAGCGCCACGCCGTTCATGATGGCGGCCATGCCGAACTCGCGCACGCCGTAGTTGATGTGGCGGCCGATCTCGCCGTGCGGCGGCTCGACGGCATCGCCCTGTGCGGCTTCGTCTTCGCCGCCCTGGGGCACCACCGGTGCGGGGGGCGCGTTCAGCACGACGGCGCCGGTCTTGGCGTCGAAGCGCAGCGCGGCGGTGCTCTTGGTGTTGGTGAGGTTGGAGCCGGTGAGGTCGGCGCTGCCGCCGAGCATTTCGGGCAGCGCGGCCGTGAAGGCCTCAAGTGCGAGCTGGCTGGCCTTGCGGCTGGCCACGGTTTCGCCCTTGGTGTGGGCGGCGACCACGGTGTCGAACGCGACCTGGTGGAAGTTCTTGGGCAGCTCGCCCTTCATGCGGCGCGTGAACTCGGCGGCGAGTTCGGGGTACGCGGCCGTGTAGGCGGCGAAGGTGTCGTTCCAGGCGGCTTCGGTCTTGGCGCCTTCGGCCTTGTGGTCCCAGTCGGCATACACCTCGGCCGGGATTTCGAAGGCGGGGTAGGGCCAGCCGATGGCTTCGCGCGTGAGCTTGATTTCTTCGGCGCCCAGCGCCTCGCCGTGCGCCTTGGCGGTGCCGGCGCGGTTCGGGCTGCCCTTGCCGATGGTGGTCTTGCAGACGATCAGCGTGGGCTTGGTGGCTTCCTTCTTGGCCTTGGCGATGGCCTTGGCCACTTCCTTGGCGTCGTTGCCGTCGATCGGGCCGACGACGTTCCAGCCGTAGCCCTTGAAGCGCTCTTCGGTGTTGTCGATGAACCAGGGCTTGACCTGGCCGTCGATGCTGATGCCGTTGTCGTCGTACAGGGCGATCAGCTTGTTCAGGTGCCAGGCGCCGGCGAGGGCGCAGGCTTCGTGGCTGATGCCTTCCATCATGCAACCGTCGCCCAGGAAGGCGTAGGTGTGGTGGTCGACGATGGCCAGGTCCTTGCGGTTGAACTCGGCGGCCAGCAGCTTCTCGGCCAGCGCGAAGCCCACGGCATTGGTGATGCCCTGACCCAGCGGGCCGGTGGTGGTCTCGACGCCGGGAGTGACGTCGACTTCGGGGTGCCCGGCGGTCTTGCTGTGCAGCTGGCGGAAGTTCTTGATCTCGGCCAGGGGCAGGTCGTAGCCCGTGAGGTGCAGCACCGCGTAGATCAGCATCGAGGCGTGGCCGTTGGACAGCACGAAGCGGTCGCGGTCGAACCAGTGCGGGTTGGCGGGGTTGTAGCGCAGGTGCTCGCCCCACAGGGCGACGGCCATGTCGGCCATGCCCATCGGTGCGCCCGGATGTCCGGAATTGGCTTGTTGAACGGCATCCATTGCCAGCGCGCGGATCGCGTTGGCCATCAGGGCTTGGTTTGCCATGGGCAGTGGGCTTTCGGGGGAAAAGGGTGGGTGGGGGATACGGGAGAACCCGAGATTTTACCGGGCGAGCCGCGCCCGGCCTCGATACAGGGCCAACACCCCGCTGATGCTCTCTTGTGTCGCAGGCCCGGCTGCTAGAGTTGCCCCCCATGCAAGGGCTGCACCTCACCGCCGATCTCCACGACTGCCAATGCGGCCTCCAATGGCTCACCGACGGGCGCGCGCTCGGCGAGGTCTGCACCAAGGCCGTGGCCGCCGCCGGGCTGCAGGCCGTGGGCAAGCTGGTCCACGGCTTTCCGGCCACGCCGCAGGGGCCGGGCGGCGTGACGGCCACGCTGCTGCTGGCCGAATCGCACCTGTGCATCCACACCTGGCCGGAGCAGCGCGGCGTGACGCTCGACGTGTACGTCTGCAACTTCGGCGCCGACCACTCGGCCAAGGCGCACGCGCTGATGGCCTGCCTGGTGGCGCTGTTCCAGCCCCGCCACAGCGAACGCAACGAACTGCAACGCGGCCGTGTGGCCGGGTCGGTGCAGTGATGGCGGTGCGCGCGATGATCCTGGCCGCCGGCCGCGGCGAACGCATGCGGCCGCTGACCGACGCCACGCCCAAGCCCCTGCTCGAAGTGCGCGGCAAGCCGCTGATGCAGTGGCCGATGGAAGCGCTGGCCGAGGGCGGCTTCACCGAGCTGGTGGTCAACACCGACTGGCTGGGCGCGCAGGTCGCCGCCCGGTTCGGCGCGAACCCCTTGCTGAATGGGCACGGCGCGCTATCAATTTCATATTCCGACGAGGGCCGCGACTTCGGCGGCGCGCTCGAAACGGCCGGCGGCATCGTGCGCGCGCTGCCGCTGCTGGGTGAGGTGTTCTGGGTCGCGGCCGGCGACGTGTTCGCGCCCGGTTTCCGCTTCACCCAGGCCGCGGTCGACCGCTTCCTGGCCAGCGGCAAGCTCGCCCACCTGTGGCTGGTGCCGAACCCGGCGCACAACCCCAAGGGCGACTTCGGCCTCTCGGCCGACGGCCTCGCGCTGAACCAGGCGGCCGACAAATACACCTTCTCGACCATCGGCCTGTACCGCGCCGCGCTGTTCGCGCCGCCGTACTGCGACATCCCGGCCGGCAATCCGGACGGCGCCAAAGCCCCGCTGGCACCGATCCTGCGCGCGGCCATGGACAACCAGCAGGTGAGCGCCGAGCTCTACACCGGCGACTGGACCGACGTGGGCACGCCGCAGCGCCTGCAGCAACTCAACGCCGGGGTCGCGCCGGCAGCGGGCGCATGACGCTCGCGCCGCTGCCCGACGCCCTGCGCCTGCTGCCGCAGCGCCTGCAGGACCTGGCCCTGGCGACCGCCGCCGAACGCAACGACGGCGCGCCCGAAGACCCGCTGACCGTACCGCTCTACGTGAGCGACTTCACGCGCCTCAGCCTCGCGCCCATGCGCCAGGGCTGGCACGTCGAATACTTCGGCGACACCTGGGGCGACGCCTTCGACGAAACCCTGGCCTGCCTGAGCCGGCAGGACGTGGCCGACTGCATCACTTCGCTGTCGTTCAGCGGCCCCGACAGCGGCGCCAACGGCTCGCGCGAATGGATGTTCACGCCGCTGCTCGAGAGCCCGGTGATGTTTCCCCGCCTGCGCTCGCTCTTCATCAAGCCGACGCAGCCGGAGGACCACAACCAGTCGCTCGTCTGCACCAGCGACGGCATCCTCGAGGAACGCGGCGACATCGCGCGCTGGGTGCGCAAGACGCCGCACCTGAGCGAACTGACGGTGCCGAACGCGCCGAACGCCGACTTCTTCGCCGTGCCGCTGCCGCAACTGACCAGCCTGTGCGTCGGCGCTCATTTCGCCACGCAGCACTTCATCCGCCACCTGGCCGCCGCAACGCAGCTGCCGGGCCTCAGGCTGCTGGACTTTTCCGAATCCACCGAGCAGCAGATGGCGTGGCCGGCCGACCGGACGCCCGGCGGCATCACGGCCTTCGAAGACTACGTGGCCTTGCTGCACAGCCCCGTGGGCGCGCAGCTGCGCGTGCTGAGGCTGCGCAACACCTGCCTCGACCTGGCCCAGCTGCAGCAGCTGCAGGGCGTGCGGCAGCGGCTGCAATTCATGGTCATCCAGTCAACGATCGGCGGCTACGTCAGCCACTTTGCACAGGATGTGTTCCCATGGCGGCATCTGGTATCCGCGGACCCCGGACTTGCACCGTATCGAAAGTGAAATCCCATGCTCAATGACACCACGATCTACGCCGAGCGCCGCGCGCGCCTCGCTTCGCAACTGGGCAAGGACGGCATCGCCATCGTCCCGACCGCGCCCGAGCGCCAGCGCAACCGCGACAGCGACTTCCTGTTCCGCCACGACAGCTACTTCTACTACCTGACCGGTTTCACCGAGCCCAACGCCTGGCTGGTGCTGGCGGGCGACGGCCGCGCCACGCTGTTCTGCGCGCCGAAAGACCTGGAACGCGAGATCTGGGACGGCTACCGCCTCGGCCCCGACGCCGCCCCCGCCGCGCTGGGCGTGGACGAGGCCTTCTCGGTGAACGACCTCGACGCGAAGTTGCCGAAACTGCTCGAAAACCGCTCGACCGTGTGGTTCCCCTTCGCCACCCACAAGGGCCTGGAAACCCGCATCGACGGCTGGCTGCAGTCGGTGCGCGCGCGCGTGCGCTACGGCGCGCTGTGCCCCGAGGAGCAGCGCGACCTGTGCGGCCCGCTCGACGAGATGCGCCTCGTGAAGGACGCGCACGAGCAGGACATCATGCGCCGCGCCGCGCAGATCAGCGCCCGCGCCCACATCCGCGCGATGCAGCTGTCGGCGCGCATGCTGCGCGAGGGCAAGGACGTGCGCGAGTACCACCTCGATGCCGAGCTGCTGCACGAGTTCCGCCTGGGCGGTTCGCAGTACCCGGCCTACGGTTCCATCGTCGCGGCCGGCGCCAACGCCTGCGTGCTGCACTACCGCGCCGACGCCGCGCCCGTGCGCAAGGGCGAGCTGGTGCTGATCGACGCCGGCTGCGAGCTCGACGGCTACGCCAGCGACATCACCCGCACCTTCCCGGCCGATGGCAAATTCAGCGGCCCGCAGCGCGCGCTGTACGACCTGGTGCTGGCCAGCCAGGACGCCTCGGCCGCCGCCACCAAGGCCGGCAACCGCTTCAACGACCCGCATGATGCGGCCGTGAAGGTGCTGGCGCAGGGCATGCTCGACCTGGGCCTGCTCGACGGCAACAAGGTCGGCAGCGTCGACGACGTGATCGATTCGCGCGCCTACTTCCAGTTCTACATGCACCGCACCGGCCACTGGCTGGGCATGGACGTGCACGACTGCGGCAGCTATGTCGAACCCACGCAGGTGGGCGAGGTGAGCGAGCGCAAGGACCCGCTGTCCAACGAACTCATCAAGAACCGCCCGAGCCGCATCCTGCACCCGGGCATGGTGCTGACGCTGGAGCCCGGCATCTACGTGCGGCCCGGCGAAGGCGTGCCCGAGAAATTCCACAACATCGGCATCCGCATCGAGGACGACGCGATCGTCACAGCCACGGGCTGCGAACTGATTTCGCGGGGGGTGCCGGTGAAGGCGGATGAGATCGAGGCGTTGATGCGCGCCTGAGCGCGGATCAGCCGGGCAGCGCGCAGAACAGCGCCTGCCCGATCGCGAGCACCGCGGCGCCCATGGCAATGCGCGGAAAACGGTGCGGCAAGCCACTCAACAGCCCGACCGTCGCCAGCGCCGCCGCAGTCAGCGCCCCGAGCCACAGCACCCACCCCACCGACCCGCCCGCCGCCTCCAGGCTGGCCCACAGCGACAGGCACAGCAACGCCGTGCCCCCGAGCTGCAGCCATCGGCGCCAGGCGCCCGGCGTGTGGCCGCGGCCGAAGACGTCTTCGCTGTGGCGGTCCATCGCGAGGCTCAGCGCACAGAAGCCGGCCAGCGAGGCGGCGAACACCAACCCGAGCAGCGGCATCACGACCCCTGGCCCGACGCGGCGAGCTCGGTCGGCGGCGGCTTGACGGCTTTCTTCGGCGCGGCCAGCGCCTTGCGACGCTTGCGCTCCACCAGCCAGGTCGCACCCGCGAGCCCCAGGCCGAGCGCGATCGCCACGAGGTCGAAGCCCGCCACCGAACTCGGGCCGCTGCGCAGGCTCACGGTGAGCGGCGCGGGGCCGGTGAAGGCATTGAGCACCGGCAGCAATGCGAACAGCAGCGCGCCGAGCGCAAGCTGCGCCTGCCACATGCGCAGGGTCGGGCGCAGCAGCCCCAGGACGGCGGTGGCGCCCCAGACGATGAAGAACCAGCGGATCTCGGCCTCGTTGCGGCCGGCCACGTCGACCGGCAGCAGGCGGTTGGCCCAGAAGAAGGCGGCCATCGCCACGGGCAGGCCGGCGATCGCACCGAGGTTCAGTCCGTCGACCAGCCGCAGGCCGAAGCCGATGCGCCCGCCCTGCTTGAGGGTCTTGGCGTATTTCTGACGCTCCTTCACGGCCCACAGCAAGAGGCCCGTGGCCACCATCAGGCAGCCCGCCAGGCCCGAGACGAAGAACAGCGCGCGCAGCAGCGGATCGGCAAAGCGGCCGATGTGCAGGCCGTAGAGCACGCCGCGCGTCTCGGCCGCGGCCTTGGGCACGTCGCCGAAGCTGCCGATGAGCGCGCCGGTCGTGCCGTTGAACTGCATGCTGGGCTGGTCGTACGACAGGTGCCGGCCTTCGGCCCGCGTGAGCGAGACCACGGCGTTGGCGTCGTTCGGCTGGTGCACCACGATGCGGCCGACGGGCGCGCCGTCCCAGTGGGCCGTGGCCTGCGCCACCATCGGCGCGAGGGGCGCCAGCGCGGCCTTCGTTCCCGAGGCCTTGATCTGCGTGCGCACGCCGCCCGGGAAGGCCTCGGCGAAGAAGGTGTCGTTGCCGCCGTGCGCCTTGTAGGCCACCTGCGGGCCCCACGGCATGTACATGAACATCAGCGTGACCAGCCCGGTGTAGGTGATCATGGCGTGGTACGGCAACGCGAGCACGGCGGTGACGTTGTGCGCGTCGAGCCACGAGCGCTGGCCCTTCTTCGGGCGGAAGGTGAAGAAGTCCTTGAAGATGCGCTTGTGCGTGACGATGCCGCTGACGATGGCCACGAGCATGAACATCGCGCAGAAGCCGACGATCCAGCGCGCCCAGAGCGCGGGCATGTAGTGCAGGTCGAAATGCAGGCGGTAGAAGAACTCGCCGCCGCGCGTCTCGCGCGGCGCGGTGATCGCCTGGCCCGTGGCCGGGTCGAGCATGGCGCGGTCGAAGCTGCGGCGCCGGTCCACGGGCGGCGAACCGGGCGGCGGCGGCTTGGCCCACAGCAGACTCACGCCGGGCTCGCGCTCGGTGGGCAGGGTGATGAACCAGCGCGTGGCATCGGGCGCGTGGCGCTGCATGAAACCCAGCGCGTTGTCGGCGGCCACCGGCTGCGGCACCGTGCCAGGCGCCACGGCGTGCAGCTCCGGCTTCATCCAGAAGGTGATCTCGTCCTTGAAGTACGAGGCCGTGCCGGCCGCGAACACCATGAAGAGCACCCAGCCGACCAGCAGGCCCGACCAGGTGTGCAGCCAGGCCATCGACTGACGGAATCCTTCCTTCATGCGGCACCTCCGCCGCCCTGGGTCCACAGCAGCAACAGCAGGCCCTGCAGGGCCGCCGCGATGGCAAGGCCGGTCCAGGCGCGCCACGCCGAGCGCGCCGCGAAGACCCACATCACAGCCACGGCGTAGACGAGGAAGGAGGCCAGCGTGCCGGTCAGCGCGGCTTCGCTGCGCGCCATGCCGAAGAGGGCGGGCAGGCCCAGCGCGAGCACGGCGGCCGACAGCGCAGCCACGCCGTAGCCGCCCGCGATGGCAGCAACGGCCCGCGACGCGACGCACATCCGGTAGCGGAGGCCGGCGCTCACGACGGGCGCCGGACGACGTGCAAGGTCGTTCGGAAATTCATGGGACAGAGGGAGAGGAGAAACCTGGAGAATGAGAATCATACTCATCTTCTCGGTTTTTCTCGCCCCCGCCCATCCCGCGAGCGGGGCCTTGAAAGGCGGGCGCCGCCGTACGCCTTACTTCGCCTGCAGCAGCGCGCCGGCCTCGAGCAGCACCAGCTCGTTGTCGTCGGCCTTGTTCGGCTCGCGGCTGCTGGAGAAGGGCAGGTTGTTGTCGTTGCCGACCACGATGTGCGTGGCATCGACCACGTCGACGTTCTCGATGGTGAAGAACGGGAATTTCAGCACGCCGTCGTTCAGCGGCTTGGGCGCGAGCTTGTTCGGGTCGGCGATGTTCAGCAGGTCGATGTAGCCGATCTTGCGCACCGCGCCGCCCACGTTCGCGTCGCTCAGCTCGACCTTGTAGACGCGCTTGAACTTCGCGATGTCGTGGAAGCAGTCGGTGCGCTTCTGGCCTTCGGGGCAGGCCTTGTCGCTCGTGCCCTCGCCGTTGTCGCGCTCGATGATCAGGCCGGTGGTGCCGTCGATCATGTTGAAGTCGCCGATGGCGTGGCCGTTGGCTTCGAGCACGTACTTCCAATGGCGGCCCGTCCACTTCTCGGTCGCGACGTCGAACTCCAGCACGCGCAGCGCTTCCTTGCCGTCGACCTTCTCGTACTCCTTGACCTCGGCGTTCCACACCGGGCCTTCGAGCAGCGCATAGAGCTTGCTCCCGTCCTTGGACGAGGCCATGCCTTCGAAGCCCTTGGAGCGCTTGACCTGGAAATCGACAGCGCCGCCTGGTGCGCCCGGCGTGGTGACCGCGGGGTGATCGGGCGAGCGCACGGCCTTGCCGTCGACCTGCGTATCGAACACCGCGAGCACCTTGCCCTTCAGGTCGGCCTTGATCAGGAAGGGGCCGAACTCCTCGCCGATCCACAGCGCGCCGCCGGCGAACTGGAAGCTCTCGGGATCGAAGTCCGAGCCGGTCAGGTAGCGCTGCTTCGTGCCTTCGTGAACGATGCGGAACGGCACCTTCTTGTCGGGGTCGTGCAGGAAGATGGTGTTCAGGCGATTGAACTTGCCGCTCTTGAAGTCCACCTTGTAGTGGTTCAGGTAGAGCATGAAGTCGGGCGAGTTGGCCTTCGCGCCGGCACCGTTGTCGGTGAGGATCCAGAACGTGCCGTCGTCCATCTTCTTGATGCCCGAGTGGCCCTGCAGCGGTTGGCCCTTGAAGGGCACCGAGACGCCAGTGCCGCGGCCCGCCGAGAGGCCTTCGACGGTGCCCAGCGCCTCGACGCGCTTGCCGGTGGTGAACTTGCCGCTGGCCTGCAAGTCGGCCGGTGCGTCTTTCGGGGCGGCAACGAAGCTCTGCGCGGGCAGCACGGCGTGGCCGGCGAGCGTGGCGGGGAAGGCGGTCTGTGCGGCCGCGCCACCGCAGGCGAGTGCGGTGGCCAGGGCGATGAAGGAGAGGGAGGCGAGACGCGTCATGGGCAGAAGAAAGGTTTCAGTCGAAACGCGAGACCATGCCCAGCCTGCGTGACGCAGCCATGACATCCGTTCAAGGCGCGATGTCCACCGTCACCTCGCGCGACTCGGCGCGGCCCTGATCGTCAATTGCGCGCAGCACATAGCGCCGGCCAGAGTCCGCGAGGTCGGGCATCCAGGTGATGCCCTCGCCGGGTGCGGCGCGACCGACCAGCGCGTCATCGGCAAACCAGTAGATCGTCTGCGTGCCTGCCGCCGCTTCGGCGCGCAGCACGAGCGGCTCCGGCTTCTTCACGCGCAGCGTGTGCCGCACGCCGCGCAAGGGCGAGGTGATGAGCGGTGCCGTCTCCGAGGCCTCGCCCTTCTCGCAGCCATCGGTCGGCAGGCTCGCGCGCGGCAGGCCCGCCTGGCGGAACAGCCGCCGCATGTCGCTGCCCCATTGCTCGACCACCTGCTGGCGCGCGTTGGGCTGCGGCCCGCACACCACCTTGCCGGTCGTCTCGTCGACCCACACGGCGCGGTGCAGGTTGCTCACCTGGATCGGCGACTTGCCGGCGATGAACCATGTCGTGGTGCGCACCGGGCACAGCGCATCGGGCAGCCCGCCCGTCGCGGTGCACACCTCGACCTGGCGCAGGTCGGGCGGCTGGCGCGCCGCGATCTCGCCGGGATCGAGCCGCTCCGCACGCAGCGCATCCACCATGCGCAGGAACAGCGGCGCGGCCGCATCGACGCCCACCAGCGCGGGGTTGCTCGTGCCATCGAAGTTGCCGACCCACACCACGAGCACATGGCGACCGAACACGCCCGCGGTCCACGCATCGCGAAAGCCCCATGACGTGCCCGTCTTCCACGCGATCGCGGGACGCGCGGGCAGCGTGGTGTCGGGGCGTGGCGTGTGGCGCAGCATGTCGAGCGTGATGAACGAGGACTCTTCGCTCAAGAGGCGCAGCGGCTGCACCGGCCGCTCGTCGGGTGCGGGTTGCGTGTAGCGCAACGGCTGCGAGATGCCGCCGTTCGCTAGCGTGGCGTAGAGGCCCGCAAGCTCCTCGGGCGTGACTTCGCCGCCGCCCAGCACCAGCGCGAGGCCGTAGTGCGATTCGCTCTGCAGCTTCTGCACGCCCGCAAGCCGCATGAAGTCGTAGAGCCCCGGCTTCGACAGCTTCGCGGCGACCGCCACCGCGGGGATGTTGCGGCTGCGGATCAACGCCTCCTGCGCGGGCAGCGGACCGGCGAAGCGGTGGTCGAAGTTCTCGGGCGTGTAGGGGCCGAAGGAGGTCGGTGCGTCCTTCAGCATCGTCTTCGGATGCAGCAAGCCCTGGTCGAGCGCGAGTGCGTAGATGAAGGGTTTGAGCGTGGACCCCGGCGAGCGCTTGGCCTGCGTGCCGTTGACCTGCCCCGCGATGGCGTCGTTGTGCCAGTCGGCCGAACCGATCAGCGCGCGCACCTGCATGGTCGAGGCGTCGAGCAGCAACGCGCTCGCGTTGGTCATGCCGACGTCGGCATGCGTGCGCAAGTACTGGCCCATCACGCGCTCAAGCGTGGCCTGCATGCGCAGGTCGATGGTGGTGCGCACTTCCTGCACGCCGCGCTCCTGCGCGAGCAGCATGTCGGTGGCGTGCGGCGCGAGAAAGGGAAGGCTGCCGCGCGACTGCGCGGAGAGCGCGAGCTGCGCATCGGGCGCATGCTGCTTTGCGGTCGGATCGCGCTCGGCCCACAGCGCCCACAGGCGTTCGCGTGCCGACTGCAACTCTGCATTGCGACCGCGCTCGGCAATGCGCTTGACGGGGTTCTGCGGAATCACCGCGAGCGTCAGCGCCTCGGGCAGGCTGAGCTTGGCGGCGTCCTTGCGGAAGTAGATGAGGCTTGCGGCCTGCACGCCTTCGATGTTGCCGCCGTAGGGCGCGGTGTTGAGGTACGCCTCGAGGATCTCGCGCTTGCTGAAGCGCGCTTCGAGCCAGAGCGCCGCGCCGATCTGCGCGATCTTGCCCATGGCCGTGCGGCTGTCGATGCCGTAGACACGCCGCGCCAGCTGCATCGTGAGCGTCGAGCCGCCCTGCCGGCGCTCGCCGCTGGCGATGCGCCACGCGCTGCGCACGAGCGCGGCGGGGTTGACGCCGGGGTGCGCGTAGAAGCGGCGGTCTTCGTACAGCAGCACCGCATCGACCAGCGTCGGCGAGATGCGGTCGAGCGGCACCCAGAGGCGGTATTGCTCGTCGCTTGCGAGGGTGAGGCGCAAGAGTTCGCCACCTTGCGCGTACACGGCACGCGAGCTGCCGACGGTTTCGCTGAGCGGCGCGTGCGGCCAAAGACGCAGCAGCGCGAGCAGGAGAGCAACCGCCAGCGCCCACAGCGCAGGCTTGCGGAGCCTTCCCAACTTCACGCTGAAGCGCATGACGGCCTCGCTGCCTTGCGTCAGTTCGCGACCACCTGAAAGCGCGCACCCGCAGAGCGCGAATACACGCGCCGGTCGTACATCGCCTCGCCGTACGCGGCCGGCACCACGAAGTCGCCGACGTTGGTCGCCCGCGCCTTGTAGGTCACCTCGAGCAGGTTCTTGTCGACGGCGCCGTAGAACACGACGCGGTCTTCGCGGATGTCGGCGTACTGCACCTTCCACGAGCCGCCGCCACCGAGGCGCTTCTTCCAGATCGGCGCATCGGCATTGGCTTCCTGGTCGTCGCCCACGGCCTGCAGCACCGGCTCCAGGCCACCGGGCAGCAGGTCGACCAGCGCCACGTCGTTGAGCTGTGCGCGCTCCAGGCTGCGCACGCGCACCCGCACGGTGACCTCTTCGCCGAGCTTGGCCTTGGTGATCGGGTTGCCCTTGGCATCGAGCACTTCATGGAAGATCTCGAGGCCCTGGTTCACCGGCGTGGTGGGCACGTTGCGCTCGAAGCCCTGTTCGGCCCAGCTGTAGTACAGGTTGAAGTCGCTGTCGTTCGACAGCTTGAGCTTGGCCGTGCCGGCGGGCACCGCGGCACGCGTGATCGGGTTCACCGAACCCAGCGCGAGTGCCGCGGCCTGCCCTTGCGCGTTGACGCTCTGCGCCGTGAGCTTGCCCTCGGCGTTCTGCGCCACCGCTTCGAAGTACGCATCAACCGCGAGCAGCATCGAGGCCGACGACAGGCTGTTGTACCAACCGTCGCGCACCATCGCGCCCATGCCTTCCCACACGTCGGGCTTCAGCGTCTTCAGGCGCGAAGGGAAGTGGCGGCCCACCAGGTGCAGCGTCATGCTGTCGTGCACCAGCGGGTCGTAGTACGCGCCCCACACGTTGCGGCGCTGCTTCTTCTCGGTGCGCGCGAGCAGGTCGGACCACACCGGGTTGAGCAGCTCGTTGGCCACTTGCTCCTGCTTCACGAGCTGGTAGCTCGCGGCGAGGTACACGGCGCCCAGGTCGTCGCTCCAGCCTTGTGTCTGCTTGTTGCGCCACGCTTCGCGCAGGTTGGCCAGTGCGGCCGGCGCGATGATGCCCTGGCGCGTGAGCAGGTAGGCCGCCTGCGTGCGCTGGCGCCAGCCGTCGAGCGAGGTGTCGCCGCTGCCGAGCCAGCCCTGCAAGTACGTGTTCGCCTTTTGCAGCAGGTCTTGCGGCACGGGCAGCTTGTGGTCCTTGGCTTCGATCAGCAGGTGCACCGCGTAGAGCGTGGCGAAGGCATCGGTGCCCGCGCCGGGCCACAGCGAGAAACCGCCGTCGGCCGTCTGCCGTGCGCGCAGCTGCACGAGGTAGCGCTCGAAGGTCTTGCGCGCCTCGGGCATCGGACCCTGCTCGGGCGTGCGGCCGCGCGCCATTTCCTTCACCAGCTCAGGGCGGCCCGACAGCAGCACGGCCGGGAAGGTCTGGCTCGTGATCTGCTCGGTGCAGCCGTGCGGATACACCTCCAGGTACTGCATGAGGCCGGTCGCGAAGGCCCACGGCGCGGCGGACACCGCGACATCGCTCTTGCGGAAATTCGGGTACAGGTCGGCCTTGCTGCTCAGCTCGCCCGCACGCTGGAAGCTGCCGGCCTGCACCAGCGTGACGAACGGCGACGCAGGCCGCACGCTCACCTCAGTCGACAGGCGTGCGCTGAAGATCTTGTGCGTCGAGGTGAACACCAGCGCCGACGAACCCAGCACCGCCTGCTCGCCCGGCTTGGCGCGCACGTTGAACCTGGTGCTCGCTTCGCCGCGCTCGTTGACCTTGAGCGTCTGCGTCGCATCGCCCACCACTTCGAGCCCGCCCGAGGCGGTGAGCGTGAGCGCAATGGGCACGTCCTTGCCCGACCCCACGATGTTGTTCGCGAGGCCCACGCCCACTTCGACCGTGTCGCCGGGCGCCATCGCGAGCGGTGCGTTCGGCAATATCACCATGTCGCCGCGCACCACGGTGCGGGTGCTCTTGGCGGCGGTGGTCTCGTCGTTCACCGCGACGGCCATCACACGCAGGCTGCCGTTGAAACTCTCGGGCACGGTGTAGCTGAACTCGCGGCTGCCGTTCACATCGACGAGACCCGACCAGTAGGCCACCGGCTTGTCGCGCTTGCGCTTGAACGGATTCAGGTGCTTGCCCAGTTCGCCTTCGCCGTCACCGCCGGGCGCTGCGCCCTGCATGAGCTTCTTGAACTCCGGCAGGATCAGGTCGAGCGTCTGCAAGGTGCCCACTTCGAGCGCCCGCTTCTGGAAGAAGTGCTTGAGCGGGTCGGGCGTCTTGTAGCGCGCCACCTGCAGGATGCCTTCGTCCACCGCGAACAGCACGGCGCGCGTGGGCTTGTCGCTGGTGAGCTTCATCTTCACCGTCTGGCCGGGCTTCACCAGTTCGCTGCTGGTGAGCTGCAGGTTCGCGGTGCGCTTGGCCAGGCTGGTGGCGAAGGGCACGACGCCGTACGACAGCGGGCTCATGTAGACCTCGTCCGAGGCCGGGTCGCGCACGAAGTGCACGTTGATGTAGCCGGTGCCCTCGAAGTCCTTGGGCAGCACGATCTTCTGCACCGAAGCGGTCTTGTCGGTCTTGAACCATGCGTGGGCATAGACCTTGTCGCGCTCGATGGTGATGAGGCCTGCGCCCACGTACGGCGCGCGGATGCTCACCTCGATCTCCTGGCCCGGCTCGTAGTCCTTGCGGTCGAGCGTGAGCTGCAGTTCGGCGTTGCGGTCCAGCGAGCGCGAGACGTTCGCGTTGCCCGCCACGCTGTACTCGACGCGGTTCAGCTCCAGCCCGCCGGCATTGCGCACCACGTAGGCAAAGTTGCCGGGCGTGGAGGTGTTCAGCGCGATGGTGTTGCCGGCCGCGACGATGGCCAGCGGCTTCTCGTCGATCACGATTTCCTTCTTGCGCGACTCGTAGCGGTAGAGGCCGTTGTCCTGCTTCACCAGCACCGAGAGCACCTTGCGCTCCACGCGCTCGATCTTCAGGGCATCCACGGCGGTCTTCTTCGCCTGCGGATCGATCGCGATCACGGTCGCATTGCGCGCGGCGCCCTTGCTCACGTAGCTGGTGTCGCCATCGACCTTCACGCCCACGAGGTAGGGCATGTCACTCACCAGCGTCTGCGCCTCGGCCGAGACGCTGCGCCCGCCCTCGGGCTCGAAGGCCTTGGCGAGCACGTGCACCTGGTACGTTGCCGCATCGAAGCGCGAGAGGCGCAGGTCGAACTCGGCCTTGCCTTCGGCGCTGGTCTGCACGCTGCCCAGGTCGTCGACCTGCTTCTCGGCGGCGCGCTGCGGATCGAAGAAGGCGTAGTCGGCGAATGCGCGGAACACCGGGAAAGCCGGGCTCAGCGTGAGCGTGCCTTCGACCTTGCGGTCGGGCGCGGGTGTGCCGAAGAGGTTCTGCACGTCGATGAGCGCCTTCAGGTCCTTGGGCCTGACCCAGCCCTCGGCGACCTCGCTGCTGAGCTTGGCGACGACCTTGGTGCGGTCGGGCAAAAACTCCTGCACCTTCACCGTCGTGCTGCCGATCAGCAGGCCCTGCACCTCGGGGTTGCCGGGCGAGGATTCGCGCGGCAGGTAGAGGTTGACGGTGTAGTTGCCGGTGGGCGAGGTGTCCTGCGTGGCGTGGGCGATTTCCGCCGCACCGCCGGGGCCGAGCTTGAGCTTCTCGCGGCGCACGCTGAGGCCGCGCGCGTCGATGATCTCGGCCTCGAGCGGCAGGTCGCGCAGCGACGTGGCCCAGTTGCCCGCCTTGACCATCATCGCAATGTGCATCGTGTCGCCCGGGCGGTAGATGCCGCGGTCGCTGAACACGTAGGCGGTCATCTGGTTCGGCACACCGGCCGCGCGCAGGCCGCCGACGTCGAAGCGCGAGATGTCGAGCGTGCGGTCGCTGCGGTTGAAGGGCAGGAAGCTCAGGTCGCCGTCCTTGCGCACCACCAGCACCACGGGCGCTTTCTCTCGCTGGTAGCCGGCCAGGTTGGGCAGCTTGGCGGCGCCCGTGGCGTCGGTGGATTGCGACGCGACGATCATGCCGTTGCGGCCCCACACCTCGACCAGCGCACCGGCCACCGGCTGCCCGTTGGCGATGCTCTGCACGAACACGTCGCGCGTGCCGTCGAGCGACTTCTTGGCGACGATGCCCAGGTCGGTGACGAGCACCAGGCGCTGGTCCTTCTGGTCTTCGGGGTTGCCGCTTTCGGGGTCGCCTTCGCCCTCGTACTGTTGCTGTTCTTCCTGTTGTTCCTCTTCGGGCTGCGCCTGCGTGGCGTCGCCTTCGGCCTTCTTCTTGGCCTTGGGGTCGTAGCCCTGCACCTTGAGCAGGAACACGCCGCGGCGGTCGGCCACGTCGCTGCGCAGGTACTGCGCGAAGTCGACGGTCTCGTAGTGCGCCTTGCCGGCGGGAATGCTGAGCGGAATCTCCTTCTGGAAGCGGTCGACGAGGTTGTCCGACTGCAGGCTGCCGTTGAACTGCGGATGCGCGAAGTCGCCATTGGTCTGCGTGATCAGGTGCTGCAGCTGCTGCGGCAGCAGGCGCCCGATTTCCAGGCGGATGCCGGGCAGGTCGCGCACCAGGATCGGCAGCTTGCGTTCACCGGAAAGTGCGAGCAGCGAACCCTGGCTCATGATGGTGAGCTCGGGCGCGAAGGTCTTGAGCAATCGAACGTCCTGCCGCGCCGCGCCGAGCTGATAGCCGCCCGGCGTCTTCAGGCCCTTGGCCACGCGCACCAGCAGGTAACGGCCGCCTTCGGCTTGCGGGAGGCGGAAGCTGACCATCTCGGTCACTTCGCGTTCGCTGGCGATGGGCTGCAGACTGATCTTCTTCGCGCGACGCAGCACCGCGTCGGTGACCTTCGAGGGGTCGGCGGACCAGTCGAACTTCTCTTCCGGATCACCCTTGGCTTCTTCCGTGGCGGGCAGCAGCCAGGCCTGCACCACGCGCGCCATTTCGCGCTCGTGCACCGGCATCGAAGCGGTGACGTGCATCACATGCTCGGGCTCGCCGTTCTCGCCCGTGACGATGGTGGGGTCGATGCTCGAGATGTCGAGGCTGAAGAGGCCGGGGATGTCGACCGCGCGCGAGATGTCGCTGCGCTGGCCGGGGCCGCCCTTCTGCGCGACCGCACCGGAGGTAAGGCTGAGCACCACGGGGCGCGTCTTCTCGGGAATGGGCAGCGGCTCGGACTGGAGGGTGGCGGTGAGGCGCAGCTTGTCGTAGCTGACGGTGAACTTCTCGCTCGCGCATTTGCCCACGCTGAAGATCGAGGTGCCGCAGGCCTGGTCATAGGTCAGCACCAGGCGCTTTTCGAACTCTGCCGTGTTGACGGGGTGCGAGAAACGCACCTGGAAGAGGGCACGGCGCACGTTGGCCTGCACCGGGTCCTGGTAGAACTCCGCGCCCGCGATGCGCGCGTTGAACTCGGGCGAGGTGAACTCGTACTTGCGCTGCTCGATCTCGATGTGCGGCGCGAGCGCGTCCTTCGCCAGCTGCACCTTGTAGGGTTGGCCCACCGGCCAGTCCTGCGCGGGAAGGAACTCGAGCTTCTTCTGGCTGCTCCACGACCAGCGCCCGGCGATGGCGGGCTCGATGCTGACGCCGGTCGCCTCCTGGCCGATGCGCGCGATCGGCGCGACCGAGGCGGAGAAGTTGATGACGACCGGGTTGGGCCCCTTGTCGTTTTCGATCTGCGTGCGCGGCGGCGGCACGATCTGCGCGGTGGAAACGACGGGCTCGACGCGATCGGGCGTGAGGCCGTGCCACCACTTCAGCACATGCGGGCTGGCGAACCAGCCGGCGAGCACCAGCAGCGCCAACAGCACCACCCAGGCCAGCCGTTGCTGCACCCACTGCAGCCCGAAGAGAAGAAAGGCGCCCACGATGCGCAGCCACCCCGGGGGTCGCCAGGAACCGATGAGTCCGCGTGCCAGCGGACGCAGGAACCCGAGCGCACGGCCCAGTCCGGTGAAGAGCACGTCGCTGAGCGACGCGAGTTTTCGATTGGCAACTTGAAGCATGGACGCTCCCCCGATGTTTTTGTTGGCGCCTGACAGTCTCTGCCCGGTCTGTGAAGCCATGGCGCTGTGTGTGAAGTCTGCGTGAAAACCGCACAGGGCCCGCGCACCGGCCCGTCTCGAACGTCAGAACGAAAGTGCGGGCTTGTTCACCATCAACCAGAACACGACGGCCATGGCCACGAAGGCCGGGTAGCCGAGCAGTTCCCAGTAGCGCTGGTAGCGCAGATACAGCGACGGCAGCGCGGTGCTCTCGCGATGCGCCTGCCCCGCCAGGGCCGCCATGCGGATCTGCAGCCACACCACCGGCAGCCAGCACGCGCCCGCGAACGCGAACAGCCCCAGCGACAGCGCCAGCCACGGCGTCGACAGCGGCCAGCCCGCCAGGTGCGCCAGCGCGAAGCCGGTGAGCGGCTGCAGGATGACGGTGGGCGTGGTGAACCACCAGTCGGCACGCACCACCAGCCGGCTCACCACCGCCTGCGCCGGCACGCTGCCGCTGCGGTTGGCAAAGAACATGTAGAAGGCCGAGCCCAGCCCCGTGCCGACCATCAGCACGCTGGAGACGATGTGCAGCCACTTGAGGACGAGGTAGGTGTTCATGGCGTGGCGCGTCGGTACAAGTGCCAGAGCAGCGCGGCGATGGGCAGGTTCTTGAGCAGCGGGCCGAGCGGATGCAGCCACAGGTCCGGCTGCAGCACGGTCGCCACGAGCGTCATGGCGAGCATCAACGCGAAGGCGGCCAGGTAGACGGTGCGGCCGGGTCGCAGCCACAGCGCCAGGCCGATCGCAAGATCGGCCGCCGCGCCGCCGACGATCAACGCCTGCACCAGCCATGGCGGCGAGGCGATGCCCGCGTCGGCCAGCACGCGGCGGCTCTGGCCGTCGAGCTCGACGATGCTGGCGACGGCGGTGAAGAGCCAGACCGCGACGAGGCTCAGGCGCAGCAGGCGGTCGTCGCCGTCGTCAGCAGGGCGCGTCATGGCGCGGGCGCCCCTTCGTCGATCACATCCGTCACCATGCCCCAGCGCGCGAACTCGGGGTCGAACTCGGGCAGCGTGAGCAGGCCGGCGCAGGCGTGCGCGCCCGTCGCCAACGCCTCGCCGCGCGCGAGCCGGCGGGCCAGCAGGATGGCGGCCATGCAGGGAATCTCGGGGCCGTGGTTGTCGTCGGCCGCGATGTGCCAGGCGCGGCGCGCGATGGCGCCGTGTGCATCGGTGCCTTCGACGCGCACCACCATGCCGCCCAGCGCGGTGCCGAACGCATCGAACACGCCGCCCGTCGCGTGCAGCAGCGGCGCCAGCTTCTGCGGTGTGCGCAGCAGGCCCGTGCGGCGCAGGAACGCCAGAAAGGCGAAGGCGTGCTGGGTCAGGCCGACTTCGAGTGCGGCGCGGAACATGACCGACTGCACGCCGGCGTAGCGCGCCGGAAAGAGTTCGAGGTCGGGGATGTCGCACAAGGCGCCGCGGCGCGGCTTCATGCGCGCGAACTGCACCTTCGCGGGATGGGCCCAGCCGGGCTGCTCGGTCCAGCGGCCGCCCTGCCAGACGCGGATCGGCGCGCCGCAGTAGGCCAGCACGCCCGCGAGCGTCGCTTCGCCGCGCGGTGCGCCCTGTGCCGGCGCGATGCAGATGTCGATGCTGCGGATGCCTTGCCAGCCGGCGGCGAGGTGATCGACCACCGCCGACGACAGCGCGGGCACGGTGCTGGCGCCGGTCACGGCGGTGCGGCCTGCGCTGCGGAAGGCGGCGTCCATCGCGGCGGGGAAGTCGCACACGAAGCGCCGGCCGTCGGCCAGGTCGATGTAGTGCGCGCCGGCGGCTGCCACGGCCTGCGGCACGCGGTAGTCCTGGCCCTGGAACGGGCCGGCGGTGTGGATGACGAGGTCGACGCCCAGAAAGCCCAAGCCCTGCGCGAGGTCGGGCGACTGCGCATCGACCCGCACACCGCGTGCGTTGCCGCCCAGCGATTGCGCAAAGGCCGTGGCCCGTTCGAGGTCGCGCCCGCCGACCCACAGTTCGATGCCCGCGTCCTGCGCGAGTGCGCGGCTGATGCGCGCGCCGAAGTTGCCGTAGCCGCCGAGCACCAGCGTCTTCATGTGAGGCGGGCTCCGGCGATGTGGCCGCGCGTGAACGCTTCCTCGAAGATCGAATAGCCCGACCAGTCCGCGTGCGCGAACGACAGCCGGCCGGCAACCACGCGGTCGCCGTGCGCGCCGATCTGCGCGAGCAGACCGGGCCGCGGGATCGACATGGCGTGGCCGTAGCGCGTGATCTCGACGCGCGTGGCGAGCGCGGGCAGGTCGGGGTGCGGCACCGACAGCTCGGCCAGCAGTTCGTCGCGCCATGCGGTCCACGGACGCTCGAGCAGCAGCTGGCGGCCGTCGCCGGTGTCGTAGCCGCTCGGGCCCAGCGGGCGGTACCAGCTGAGCACGGTGCCGCGCGGCGTGGGGTCGAGCGTCTGGTGGCGCGCATCGACATACCCGAGGCCGCGCGTGCCGTAGATCACGTTGTCCCAGCTCGGCGCGGCGCCGATGCGGTCGGCCAGCGGACCGCGCAGGTGCACGTTGGCGACCAGCCAGGGCGCGTAGCGCACATGCGCGGCGGCGCTGGTCAACAGCGACGGCGGGTTCTCGACCACGCGCGCGGCGATGAAGACGGGCAGCGCGACGATGCAGCGCTCGGCCTGCCAGCGCACCATCGATTTCGACGCGGCATCCCACGCATCGACCTCGACACCCGCGCGCCCTTCGGCGATGCGCGTGACGACCTGGCCGGTGCGCAGGCGCGCGCCCAGCGGTGCGGCCAGCTGCTTCGTGAGCCAGCCGTTGCCTTCGGGCCAGGTGAGTACGCCGTCGCGATCGGGGTTGGTGTCGTTGACGCTCCCACTCGCATCACCGGGCGCATGGAAGCCGTGGCGGCTCGCGAAGTAGTGGATGCCGGCCCAGGCCGACACCTGCGCGATGCCGGCGCCGTAGTCGTCGCGGCAGCAGTAGTCGAGGTACCAGCGCAGGTGGGCGTCGTCGAAGCCTTCGCGGTCGAGCCAGCCCGCGAAGGGCAGGGCGTCGAGCGCGAGCAGTTCGGGCGTGACGGCGAAGCGCAGCGTGGGAATGGCGAAGTGGGCGGCGTGCTGCAGCGCGTCGATGCGCTGCGCGAAGCGGCGGTACTGCGCCTGCGTGCCGGCGCCCACGTCGTGCACGGGCAGCAGCCCGTCCTGCCATTCGCCGCGAAAGAACAGGCGTTCCTGCGGGCTGTGGCAGAGGTGGCGCTCGTCATACGTCCAGCGGCCCGCCACGCGGCGGCGCAGGCCGAGTTCTTCGAGCAGGTCCTGCACCTCGTGCGCGTCGTCGCCGGGCGTGGGCAGGTAGTGCGCGCCGAGCGGGCAGGCGATGCCGCCGACCACGCCGCCGCGCGCGTTGCCGCCGGCGGTGTCTTCGAGTTCGAGCAGCGCGAAGTCGTCGATGCCCGCGAGGCGCAGCGCACGTGCGGCCGCCAAGCCGGCAACGCCGCCGCCAGCGATGACGACGCGGGTGCGCTTGACGGTGGCCGGGGCCTGCGACTTGAGCGTGCCGTCGCGCATCGCGTGGCCGCGCGCGACATCGATGCCGGTGAAGCCGCCTTCGATGACCGGCGGTGGCGCCTCGCAGCCGGCCAGCGCCAGGGCGCCTGCACCGGCAGCGACGCCAAGAAAGCCACGACGCCTCATGGCACACGGTTCCTTCGTGGAACACCGCGGAACCGGCTTTGCCGGGCCGCAGGTGTTGCCCCCGGCAGGGGGTTGGCGAAGCGACACGAAGTGCGCGCAGCCTGGGGGCGAGCCATATCAGTGCGCCATGACCTTGCCCCACTCCTGTTCGTAGGTGGTGACAAGGGTCTGGTTCGACAGGCGGTTCACTTCGGTCGGCACGCGTGCCATGTCGAGCGGAAAGTCGAACATCAAAGGCAGCGTCGCCGGCGTGAGAAAGCGCATGCCGCCCGGCAGCGCGTCGGGCTGCCGGTAGGGCCGGTGGCTCGCGATGATGTAGCCCCACTCGCCGAAGCTGGGCACGTGCGCGTGGTACGGCGTGGCCTTCAGGCCGACCGACTCGATCGTGCTTGCCACGGTCCAGTAGCTCTTGCGCGCCACCAGCGGCGAGGTGGTCTGGATCACGGCGTAGCCGCTGGCCGACAGGCGCCGGTCGAGCAGCGCGTAGAAGCTGTTGGTGTAGAGCTTGCCGATGGCGAAGTTGGTCGGATCGGGAAAGTCGACCACGATGACGTCGAAGGTGTCGCCCTCCTGCTGCAGCCACTGGAACGCGTCGGTGTTGACGACCTTCACCTTCGGCGACGAGAGCGCGTGCCCGTTGAGCGCGGCCAGCGTCTCGTGCGTGGTGAAGAGCTGCGTCATGTTCGGATCGAGCTCCACCAGCGTGACCGACTCGACCGAGGGGTACTTGAGGATCTCGCGCACCGCCATGCCGTCGCCGCCGCCGAGCACGGCGACTTTCTTGGGCGCGCCGTGCGCGGCCATCGCGGGGTGCACCAGCGCCTCGTGGTAGCGGTACTCGTCGCGCTCGGCGAACTGCAGGTTGCCGTTGAGGAACAGCCGGTGGCCGAGCGCGCCGCGCGTGACCACGATGCGCTGGTAGGGCGAGCTGGCGCTGAAGACGATGCGGTCCTGGTAGAACTTGTCTTCCGCCAGCGTGGTGATGTGGTCGGCGCCCCAGAAGGCGCCGATGAGCGCGGCCAGCGTCAGGAAGCAGGCCACCGCGTGCGCGCCGGCGCGGCGCAGTTCATGGCGGAACAGCCACAGCGCCCACACGGCCACCGCGGCGTTCATCACGCCGAACAGCAGGCCGGTGCGGATCATGCCCAGCTGCGGCACGAGGATCAGCGGGAACGCGACCGACACGGCGAGCGCGCCCAGGTAGTCGAAGGTCAGCACCTGCGACACGAGGTCCTTGAGCACGATGTTGCGCTTGAGGATGCGCATCACCAGCGGAATCTCGAGCCCCACCAGCGTGCCCACCACCACCACGAGGCCGTACAGCAGCAGCCGGAACGCGCCCGGCACGTAGGCGTTGGCCAGGAACAGGATCGCCGGCAGCGCGCCGCCGATCAGCGCCACGAGCAGTTCGATGCGAAGGAAGTGCGCCGGCAGCTGCCGGTCGAAGTAGCGCGAGAGCCACGAGCCGACGCCCATGGCGAACAGGTAGGTGCCGATGATGGTGCTGAACTGCAGCACCGAGTCGCCGAGCAGGTAGGAGCTCAGCGCGGCCGCGCTCAGTTCGTAGACGAGGCCGCAGGCCGCGACGACGAACACGCTGGCGAGCAGCGCGATCTCCACGGGTTGCGCCCCCCGCGCATCCGGGGTGCGCGCGGGCAGGGCCGCGTCGCTCAATGGATTGCTGCGGCCACGATGACGCTGATGCCGAGGCACATGGCGGCCACGACGAGCGCCAGCGCCCTGTTCTGCTTCTCGACGATCTCGCCCCACAGGTCATAGGGGGTGATCTTGTCGATGATCAGAAAGCAGATCCAGAAGACCACCACGCCGATCAGCGCATACACGAGCGATCCGAGGACCACGCCCGGTTTCAGCCATTCAATTCCCATGGGGACCTCCAGTCGTAGCAATAAAGAGAGAAACAAGAGAGCGCCTGCGCGCGATCTTCGTCATTTGTGGCCGCCGCCGCTCGAGTAGCCGCCGTACGAACCGCCCGAGCTGCGGTACCCGCTCGAGGAGCCGCCGCTGCAGTTGCTCATCATGATCAGCACGAAGAGGATGACCACGATGACGAGGATGATCGTGCCGCAGCCCATGCCCGACGCGGCGCTCACGGGCAGCGCGTCGCCGCGCGAGAACAGGTCTTTCTTGGCGTCGAGCTTGAAGGCCGTGGCCACGGCGCCGCTGTCGATCTTGCTGCCCGAGGACCAGGTCAGTTCGTTGGCCGAGCGCTCCATCGAGAGCAGCGCGCCGCCGCTGGCGAAGTCGCGGTTGAAGGTCTTCTGCCCGCGCTCGACCTGCCAGTAGAACTCGCCAGCCACGTAGGTGGTCTCGGCGTTGTAGGCGTACTGCTGCTGGTAGCGCTTGTTGAGGTAGGTGGCGGTGGTGCCGTTCTCGGCCATCACGGGCGCGCCGGTGGTCGGCTTGACCATGCTCCAGCCGTCTTCGGCATCGACCAGGAAGCTGAAGCCGCGCTTCTTGTTGTACAGCAGGTACTCGTCCCAGCCGAACTGCTCGTCGTCGCCGGGCTCCTGGCCCATGCGGTGCTGGAAGCCCACCACCTGCCACTGCGCGCCCTGCAGCTGGCCCATGCTGCCCAAAGCGATGAGCGGGCGCACCGGCTCGTTCTGCTCGGCGTGCTTGAGCTCGCCGCCGATGCCTTGCGACAGGTCGATGATGCTGTTGCACGAGCCGCAGGTGATGCTCTTGCTGTCGGCCAGGTTGACCGTGACCGGCGAGCCGCAGTTGGGGCAGTTGAAGCTGCGGCCCTTCTCGTCCTTCGCGGATTCGTCGCGCAGGCCAGTGAGCTGCAGGTCGTCCAGCTGCACCGAGCGGCCGAGGTACGCGGTGGGCGGGGCGGTGCCGTAGTCGATGCTGAGCACCAGCCCCTTGTCGTTGCGCAGTTCGACCATCGCGAACGCTTGGCCGAGCTCGGGCAGGTGCGGCAACTCGCCCTGCGCGGAGGTCAGCGCCACCTGTTCGTTGGAGGCGACGGTGTAGCTCTGGCCGGCGAAGGCGGTGGTGGCGCCCACGCGCAGGTCGCCCGGCGGCGGCGCGGCGCGCTGCAGGTCGAAAGGCAGCGCAAAGACGTAGGCGCCGTTGTCCTCGCTGAGGACGCCGGTGCGGTCGCCGTCGAGCGCGGCGATCCACTCGGTCCAGCGCCCGCCGGGGTAGGTGTACTGCAGGCGGCCGATCAGCGTGAAGGGCTTGTCCTGGATGCGGCCGGCGGCGAACAGCTGCAGCGGGCTGAAGTCGTCGAACAGCTCGGCCATCTTGCCGGTGCGCGCGAGCGTGTCGCCCTGGCGCACGACGGTGCTCTGGCAATACGGGCAGACCGCGTGCGTCGATTGCGCCGAGCGGAATTCGACCGGCGCGCCGCAGCCGGGGCAGGGCGCGCGGTAGTAGCGTTGGGAGCCGGTTTCCTCAGCCATGGCGCACCAGGTGCGATGGCGCGGCCGGCCACGAATGATTCAAGCCCAAAAGGCCTCTGACGCCCGCTGGGCGGGCGTCAGTCGCTATCGAAAACATTGCGACGAATCAGACGAGCTTTTTCAGCAGTTCGGCCTTCTTGGCGTCGAACTCTTCCTGCGTGAGGATGCCCTTGGTCTTGAGTTCGCCGAGCTTCTCGAGCGTGGTCATCACGTCGGCGGCGCTCACCACGGCCACGGCCGGCTGCTGCGTCGTGGCCGCGGCCTGGGCCGCGGCGTTCGGGCTCAGGCCCTGCGCGAGGTTCTGCGCCAGCACCTGGCCGAGCGCCACGCCGGCGCCCAGGCCCATCGCGTCGCCCGCGATGCCGCTGCCACCGGCTGCGCCTTCGGCGAACTTGGGAATGGCCTGCGCCGTCTGGTACTGCATGAACTTGCCCATGTCGTTGCCGACCATGCCCATGCCGATCTTCTGGTCGAGGATCTTCTGCAGCTCTTCAGGCAGCGAGACGTTCTGGACCGTGATGTTCTCGAGCTTGATGCCGATCTTCTCGAACTCGGGCACCAGCTGGGTGGCCAGCGCGGTCGCGAACTGGATCTGGTTGGCCGCCAGGTCGAGGAAGGGCAGGCCGCTGGAGGCGATGGCGTTGCTGATGTTCTGCAGCACCAGGCCGCGCAACTGGCCGTCGAGGTCGGCCACGGAATAGATGTCGCGCGTGCCGGAGATTTCGGTGTGGAACAGCTTCGGATCGCCGATGCGGAAGCTGTAGTTGCCGAAGGCGCGCAGGCGCACGGCGCCGAAGTCCTTGTCGCGGATCGTGATCGGCTGGGGCGTGCCCCACTTCTGGTCGACCTGCTGGCGGGTGCTGAAGAAATAGACGTCGCTCTTGAAGGGGGATTCGAAGAGCTTGTCCCAGTTCTTGAGGTACGTGAGCACGGGCAGCGTCTGCGTCGTGAGCTTGTACATGCCGGGGCCGAACACGTCGGCCACCTGGCCTTCGTTGACGAACACCGCCATCTGCGACTCGCGCACGGTGAGCGAGGCGCCGTTCTGGATTTCCATCTCGGCCATCGGGAAACGCCAGGCCAGCGTGCCATCGCCGGACTCGGTCCACTGGATGATGTCGATGAACTGTTTCTTGATGAAATCCATCAGGGCCATGGTCGTTCCTCTCGAGATGTTGTCGGTTTGTGTCCCAGCCACACATATTGCCACAGGGCTTTGACGGCGCCCCGTGCTTTTGGTCATGCCTGCCACCGGCCATGCGACGTAGGGCGGTATGGACCGAGGTCTACAATCGGCGCCCCCAGAAGAAGCGCCACCAGGAGCAACGGCACATGTCCGATTCGACCGCATCGTCCCCTTCGACCCCCACCCCGGAAGACAAGCGCGCCCTGTTGCGCCGTGCCGCCCTCGAGTACCACGAGTTTCCCGTCCCCGGCAAGATCGCCATCGCGGCGACCAAGCAGATGGTCAACCAGCGCGACCTGTCGCTGGCCTACTCGCCCGGCGTGGCCGCGCCCTGCGAGGAAATCGTCAAGGACCCGGCCAACGCCTTCAAGTACACCTCGCGCGGCAACCTCGTGGGTGTCATTTCCAACGGCACCGCCGTGCTGGGCCTGGGCGACATCGGCCCGCTGGCCTCCAAGCCGGTGATGGAAGGCAAGGGCGTTCTCTTCAAGAAATTCGCCGGCGTCGACGTGTTCGACATCGAGATCGACGAGAAGGACCCGGTCAAGCTGGTCGAGATCATCGCCTCGCTGGAGCCCACCTTCGGCGCCATCAACCTGGAAGACATCAAGGCCCCGGACTGCTTCTACGTCGAGCGCGAGCTGCGCAAGCGCATGAAGATCCCGGTGTTCCACGACGACCAGCACGGCACGGCCATCACCGTGGCGGCCGCCATGCTGAACGGCCTGAAGGTGGCCGGCAAGAACATCGCCGAAGTGAAGCTGGTCACCTCGGGCGCGGGCGCCGCGGCGCTGGCCTGCCTGAACCTGCTGCTCAAGGTGGGCCTGAAGCGCGAGAACGTGTTCGTCACCGACCTGGCCGGCGTGGTCTACGAAGGCCGCGAAGAGCTGATGGACGACGACAAGCGCCAGTACATGCAAAAGACCGACATGCGCAAGCTGTCGGAAGTGATCGCCGGCGCCGACGTGTTCCTCGGCCTGTCGGCCGGCGGCGTGCTCAAGCCGGAAATGGTCGCCAAGATGGCGCCCAAGCCGGTGATCTTCGCGCTGGCCAACCCGAACCCCGAGATCGCGCCCGAAGACGCCCATGCGGTGCGCAACGACGTAATCATGGCCACGGGCCGCACCGACTACCCGAACCAGGTCAACAACGTCCTGTGCTTCCCGTACATCTTCCGCGGCGCGCTCGACTCGGGCGCCACCACCATCACCGACGAGATGGAGATTGCCGCGGTGCACGCCATCGCCGAGCTGGCCCAGGCCGAGCAGAGCGAGCGCGTGGCCGCCGCCTACGCCGGTGAAAAGCTGAGCTTCGGCCCCGAATACCTGATTCCCAAGCCCTTCGACCCGCGCCTGATGATGAAGATCGCGCCGGCCGTGGCCAAGGCGGCCGAGGAAAGCGGCGTGGCGCTGCGCCCGATCAAGGACCTGGACGCCTACCGCGACAAGCTGCAGAGCTTCGTCTACGCCTCGGGCACCACCATGAAGCCGATCTTCGACGCCGCCAAGCGCGCACCGAAGAAGCGCGTGGCCTACTGCGAAGGCGAGGAAGAGCGCGTGCTGCGCGCCGCGCAGATCGTGGTGGACGAAGGCCTGGCGCGCCCGACGCTCATCGGCCGCCCGGCCATCATCGCCCAGCGCATCGAGAAGTTCGGCCTGCGCCTGAAGGAAGAGCTCGACTACGACGTCGTCAACGTCGAGCAGGACCACCGCTACCGCGACTTCTGGCAGACCTACCACCGCATGACCGAGCGCAAGGGCCAGACGGTGCAGACCGCCAAGATCGAGATGCGCCGCCGCCTCACGCTGATCGGCGCCATGCTGCTGCACAAGGGCGAGGTCGACGGCATGATCTGCGGCACCTGGGGCACCACGCTGATCCACCTGCACTACATCGACCAGGTGATCGGCAAGCGCCCCGGCGGCTGCGCCAGCACCCCGCAGGACGTGCCGGTGTACGCCTGCATGAACGGCCTGCTGCTGCCCGACCGCCAGGTGTTCCTGGTCGACACGCACGTCAACTACGACCCGACGCCCGAGGAACTGGCCGAGATCACGACCATGGCGGCCGAGGAAATGATGCGTTTCGGCCTCAAGCCGAAGGCCGCGCTGCTGTCGCACTCCAACTTCGGCACCAGCAACGAACCCAGCGCCGTCAAGATGCGACGCACGCTCGACCTGCTGCGCGTGCAGGCGCCCTGGCTCGAGGTGGACGGCGAAATGCACGGCGACGTGGCGCTGGACAGCAAGCAGCGCGCGGTCGTCATGCCGCACAGCGCGCTCGCGGGCGACGCCAACCTGCTGGTGTTCCCCAACATCGACGCCGCCAACATTTCTTACAACCTGCTCAAGACCGCGGCCGGCGGCAACATCGCCATCGGCCCGGTTCTGCTCGGCGCGGCCAAACCTGTGCACATTCTCACGGCGAGCGCGACTGTTCGCCGCATCGTGAACATGACAGCCTTGACAGTGGCCGACGCAAACGCCGAGAGATAGGCCATTTGGCGAGAGTGGACGCCAACTTAAGGCGTCGCTTTCTGCCCCCGCGACTGCTCAAACTTTGGGCAGTCGCTTGCTATTTTCGCCAGCGTGGTGCACACTCGCGGGCTTGAATTTGCGGGTTAACCCCGAGGTTGAGCGCAATTCAAACCCCCCGCTCTTTTCTTGTGGTGCCCCATGGCGGCTTACGCCTCGATCACGTCCTCTGTCACTAAGTTTGCGCTCACCAGCTTGATGCTGGTGGCTCTGACGACGGGGGCCGAGGCCCGCGGATGGTTCGGCGCCGACAAAACGTCCTCCGAGGCATCGATTGCCCTGACCGATCTGCCGGTCCAGGGCCAGCGAACCTACCAGGCCATCCTTGACGGTGGCCCCTTCCGGTACGACAAAGACGGCACGGTATTCGGCAATCGCGAACGCATCCTGCCAGCGGCACGCCGCGGGCATTACCGCGAGTACACGGTGCCAACGCCCGGCGCGCGCAACCGCGGTGCCCGGCGGATCGTTTGCGGTGGCGAGCAGCGCACGGCGCCCGAAGCCTGCTGGTACACGGCGGACCACTATGCGAGTTTCAGACGGATTGCGCCATGAGCGATGACAACGACCTGAGCGGCGCCCCGAAGCGCCCCGACGAGATGATGATGACTATGGAAAGACCAGCGGATATGACCTTATCCCTTCGAGCCGTACGCCCGAACATCGTGCAATCGATCCGCGCGTTCCGCGTGAACGACCTGCAGGATGCCGCCAACGCGGCCGGCCAGCACTTCCTGTACGCCAACCTGGGCAACGCCCAGACCAAGCAGGACGTGCTCGACCTGATTGCCCAGCAGTTCACCTTCCCGGCGCACTTCGGCAAGAACTTCGACGCGCTGTACGACTGCATGACCGACCCGTTGCATAAATCGGGCCCGCAGCCTGGTTTCGTCATCGTGCTCGAACAAATCCCGGCCAACGCCAAGTTCGACAAGGAAGCGCGTGAGCAACTGCTCGACATCTTCCGCGACGCTTCGGACTACTGGGGCGATCGCAAGGTCCCGTTCCGCTGCTTCTATTCTTTTCTGTAGCCCGTTCTGCATCCACCAGCCAAGCAGAACGGGCGAATGAGGCTCAGCCCACCGCTGAAACCCTCGATGGCATCGAAGTCAACACCACCGCCACGGCAGCCGCCGCGGCCACGCCCGCCGCCAGCACCGAGCCGGCCGGCGAGAAAATGCCGACCGACAAGCTCGTCGACGTGTCGCCCCTGGCGCTGCGCATGAGCAGCCCCTTCAACGCGGGGTACTGGCTGGCAGCTGCGTAACTGCAACCGCTCGCCGCCACAAAAAAAAGCCCGTCATCGACGGGCTTTTTTCATGGGGGAACGGCCTGGGCCAGTGCAACGTATTCGGCCACCGGCACCTCCTCGGCCCGGCGCTGGATGTCGAACTCGCCGGTGAAGCCGTGCTCCCCCAGCCACTTGCCCAGCGTGTGCCGCAGGATCTTGCGGCGTTGGCTGAAGGCGACCTGCACGATCTCGCCGAGCCGCGCCGCATCGACCGCCGGCGGCTGCGCGAGCGGCACCATGCGCACCACGGCGCTGTCCACACGCGGCGGCGGATCGAAGCTCTCGGGCGGCACGAACAGCACGTTCTCCATGTCGTAGCGACACTGCAGCATCACGCTCAGGCGGCTGTAGTCCGAGGTGGCGGGCCGGGCCACCATGCGGTCGATCACTTCCTTTTGCAGCATGAAGTGCTGGTCGGCGATCAGGTGGGCATAGCCCAGCAGGTGGAACAGGATCGGCGTGGAGATGTTGTAGGGCAGGTTGCCCACCACGCGCAGCGGTTTCGGTTCGGCCTTGGCCGCGAGTTCGGCGAAGTCGACCTTGAGCACGTCCGACTCGATGACATCCAGCTGCGGATGTTCGCGCAGCCGCTTGGCCAGGTCGCGGTCGAGCTCGATGACCGTGAGCCGGCCGAGCCGCTCGACCAGCGGCTGCGTGAGCGCCGCCAACCCCGGCCCGATCTCGACCATCGCATCGCCGGGCTGCGGCGCGATCGCCTGCACGATCCCGTCGATGATCCCGCCGTCGGACAGGAAATGCTGCCCGAACCGCTTTCTTGCAATGTGCTGTGCCATCGCGGCCTAGAGCGCTGCCGCGGCCATCAGGACTGCGGCGTCTCGCGGTATTCGACGTAGGCGCGCGCGCGCACTTCCTGCACCCAGGTGGTGAAGGCTTCTTCGACGCGCTGTTCGCGCAACGCGGCACGTGCGGCTTCGCGCTGCTCCGACTGGCTCAGCTTGGCTTCGCGGCGGCCGACCACCTGGATCAGGTGGACACCGAAGCGCGACACCACGGGGTCGCTGATCTGGCCCGGCGTGAGCCGGTCCATGGCTTCCTCGAACTCGGGCACGAACTGGCCGGGGCGCGACCAGCCGAGGTCGCCGCCTTCCTTGGCGCTCGCGTCCTGCGAGTTGTCGCGCGCCAGGCCGGCGAAATCGGCGGTGCCGGCCTGCACGCGGCGCTTGAATTCCTGCAGCTGGGCCACCGCCTGCGCGGTCGTGCGCTTGGGGTCGTTCAGCAGCAGGATGTGGCGCACCTGGGTCTGGGTGATGGACGCATCCGACGAGCCCACCTGCGCCTTGGTCAGCACCTTGAGCACGTGGAAGCCGGCGCCCGAGCGCACGGGCCCGGCGATGCCGTTCACCGCGGTCGATTGCGTGGCCTCGACGAACACCGGCGGGTAGCGGTCGGCGCTGCGCAGGCCGAGCGCGCCGCCGTTGGCGCGGTCGGGCGAATCGGAGTTTTCGCGCACCAGCTTGGCGAAGTCTTCGCCGCTGCGCGCGCGCTGTGCGAGGTCGGTGGCCTTCTTCTGTGCGGTCGCGACCTGCGCCTCGGTGGCGTTCTCGGGCACGGCCACCAGCAGCTGGGCGATGTTGAGGTTGAGCAGGGCGTTGTTCTTGACGGCGCTCTCGCGCTGGTCGCGCAGGTATTCGTCGGCCTCGGTGTCGCTGATCTTGACCTTGGACTCGACCTCGCGGTCGCGCAGGCGCGTGAGCAGCAGCTGGTCGCGCAGGTCGTTGCGGAATTCGCGCGGCGAGATGCCCTCGGCCGCTACGCGGCTGCGCAGCTCGGTGAGGCTGATCTCGTTCTGGCGGGCCACGGTCTGCTCGGCCTGGTCGATCGCCACGTCATCGACCTTGATGCCGTTTTCCTTCGCCAGCTGCAGCTGCGCACGCTCGGTGATCAGGCGCTCCAGCACGAGGCGCGTGAGTTCGGCGCGCGGCACGCGCTCGGCGTCCGGGTTCTCGCGGATCAGACGGGTGACACGCGACTGCACCTCGGTGTTGGTGATCGGCTCGGAGTTGACCAGCGCCACGATGTACTCGGCCGCGCGCTGCACCGGCGCCGCCGCGGGACCGGCAGGGCGCGCCGCCGGCGGCACGATCCGGGGACCGGCACGCATGATGTCCGTGATGCCGCTGCCGGAACGAAAGCCCTGTGCGCCGGCCGTTGCGGCGATGGCCGCAAGGCAACCCAGGGTGATGAGGGAACGGATGTGTTTCATGGCGTGAACGGTCGTCGTTTCAGTCGTAATTGGTGAAGCGGCTCGGGGCTTCGGTCGGTTGACGCAGCGGCTGGTAGCGCTGCACGTTCTGCCGCAGGGCCTGCATCGGGCTCGAGCCGATGCTGGAGAACCCGACGAATTCGAGCTGGAACATGATGCGGGTGTTGGCCGTCACCTGGCCGGTGGTGATGCGCTGCAGCACCACACGGCTGATCCAGCAGCAGCCGTCGTACTCGACCCCGAGCACGCCGTCCGTGAGCTTCTTGTCCTGCAGGCTGTAGTTCAAGCGACCCACGGCGTACCAGCGTCCACCGCCTTCGCCCTTGCCCGGCCCGAGGTCCTTGCCCTTGTCTCCCCACAGGTCGTTGAGCGGCCATTGCCAGCCGAAGTCGATCGACTTGTTGCCGTCGGTGGCCGTGGGCGTGCTCGGCGCCTGGTAGCGGAAGGCGGCGCTGAGGTTGCGGTACGGGCCCGGGTTGTAGCGCGCGCTGATCGCGCTGCGCGTGGAACGGCGCGAATCGGGGTTGTACTGGAGCAGCGTGTCCAGGCTCCACTTGGGCGTCCAGTTGATCTGGGCGCCCAGCAGCAGGTCGCTGGTGCGGTCGGTGACCGGCGCGACGCCCGGCAGCGTGACCTTCTGGTCGGCGAAGCGAAAGCGCTGCGCGATGCCGAAGCGCACGGCTTCCACGCCGGTGCCCGGATCGATCAGGCGGGACGTGACGCCCAGCGTGAGCGCGTTGGTGTCCGAGATGCGGTCGGCGCCCGAGAACGCGTTCTCGGTGTAGATGGTCGCAAAGCTGAAGTCGTTGGCGGCCGAATCGTAGTTCGGCAGCATGCTCTGGTTGCGGTACGGCGTGTACACGTAGTACGCGCGCGGCTCCAGCGTCTGGCGGAAGGCGCGGCCGAAGTAGCTGGCGTCGCGCTCGAAGACCAGGCCGCTGTCCAGGCTGAAGGTCGGCACGACGCGGTTCGACGAGGTCGGGAAGAAGTACAGCTGGCTCGGGTTGTACGGCATCCCGTTCACGTAGTCGATGCCGTTGACCGACACCTTCGGAATGGACGACTGCGGCAGGTAGTAGTTGTACGAGGTCGCGTGCAGCTGCAGCTTGGGGATGACGAAGGAGCTCGGCGTGAGGAACGGCCGGCTGATCGCCGCCTGCGCGAACACGCGGTCGCCGTCGGGCTGCGACTGCTGGATGAGGTCGAAGCCGGGCTGGCCGGCCAGGATGCTATTGACGCGAAAGCGCGAGTAGTCGGTGTTCAGCGAGACGTCGAAGCCGTGCCAGTCGTACTTGGCGTAGTTGGCCGTGATCTGCGGCACGCGGTCGTACGAGGGCACGACCGGCGACAGGTTGTACTGCAGCGTCTGGTAGCGCAGGGCGCGCACGGCGCCGCTCCAGTCGCCCTTGGTCCAGTTCAGCGAGGCATCGTTCGGCAGCTGGCGCTGCGCCAGCGTCGGCGTGCGCGTGAAGTCGCGCCAGTAGTCGTTGTCGCTGACGCGGTTGATGTTGAGGCTGGCGGACAGCGAGTCCAGGCCCAGCGCCTTGGCGTCGAAGTCGTGGTGGTGGTTGAGCCACAGGCCCCAGCGCTTACTGCTGTCGGGCGGCTTGCCGAAGTTCAGGTCCTTGAGCGCGATCTCGCCGTTGTTCAGCTTCTGCAGCTGCTCGGCGCGCGCCTCGTTGTAGCGCTGGCCCACGAGGCGGTCGCTGCCCATCAGGTCCAGACGGATGCTGCCGCTGTAGTCCTTCTCGAGATAGCGGAACTCACTGGCCAGGTTGAGCCCGCGCTTGCTCATCAGCGTGGGCGTGAAGGTGGCGTCGCGGTTGGGCGCGATGTTCCAGTAGTAGGGCTGTGCGACCTCGAAGCCGTTGGTGTTGTCCAGCCCGATGGTCGGCGGCAGCAGGCCGCTCTTGCGCTCGTTGGACAGCGGGAAGGTCACGCGCGGGATCGGCGGCGTCGTGATGCCCATGAAGCTCATGCGCGCATCGATGGCGACGCCTTCGTTTTCCTCGGTGTCGGTGGTCAGCGTGGCGGCGGTCAGCAGCCAGGCCGGCATCCAGCCGGGAAAGTCCTCGCGGCGGCAGGTGGTGTAGCTGGCGCGCCGCGCGATCGAGACGTTGGAGTCGACGAAGTCGATGCGCTCGGCCTCGCCGTGGCCGCCGGTCGCGAGGAAGCGGTAGCGCACGTTGTTGAAGAAGCCCTCGAAGGTCTCGAGCTTGAGTTCCAGCTCGGGGCCCTCGTACACATTGCCGGCCTGGTTGACCCGCACGTTGCCGGTGGCCTTGGCGCGGTCGTCCGGCTGGTAGTACTCGAGGCGGTCGGCCGTGATGGCGACCGGGCCACGGCGCAGCGTGGCGTTGCCCTCGACCACGGTCTCGAGGTCGGGGCGGCCGGAAATGCGGTCGCCGGTGACAAGGCTGGGCAGCTGGCTGCGTTGCACGGGCGTCAGCGTCTCGGTGAGCAGCGGCGTGCGCTTCAGCGTGAGCGGTCCCTCAAGCACACCGGCTTGCTGGGCAAAGGCGCCATGCGCGTGCAGCAGCGCCAGCGACAGCACGGCCAGTGGCAGCGGCGGGCTCGAACGTCGCAAGGCAGCGCGTGGGGTCGTAGGCATCGATTCGGAACGAAAAATCGTCGGGACGGCGCGGCAAGCCGGCGGGTTGCGGGGTCCGGCAGCCACCCCGCCCGGTCGGATCGACCTCGAGCAGGGGTGCCGCGCCAGGCGGATTTGTAGAATTGATTATCCATGACAGCACCTTCGACCCCGGCGTCCACGACCCCACACCCTGCCCAGACCATTCTCTGGACAGATCCGCAGCGGGCCGAAGCGTTCCGGGGCTGGCTGGCCGGCATTGCCGAGGCCCGGCAACTGCGCCCGGACACCGTCCGGCTGGCGTCGGCCGACGCGAGCTTTCGCCGCTATTTCCGCCTCGACACCACCGACGGCGGCACGCGCATCGTGATGGATGCGCCGCCCGACAAGGAAAACAGCGCCCCCTTCGTGCAGGTGGCACAGCTGATGACCGAGGCCGGCGTGACGGCGCCGCAGGTGCTCGAATGGGACCGCGACCACGGCTTCCTGCTGCTCGACGACCTGGGCCGCCAGACCATGCTCGACGTGATCGATCCGGCCCGCCCGGACGCCAACCGGCCGCTCTACGACCTGGCCATCGACGCGCTGATCCGCTGGCAGCTGGCCTCGAAACCCGGCGTGCTGCCGCCTTACGACCGTGCGCTGCTCGAGCGCGAACTGGCGCTCTTTCCCGAGTGGTACATCGGCAAGCACCGCGGCGTGGCCGTCGAGGGCCAGCTGAAGGAGCGCCTGGACCGCGCCTTCGCGCTGATCGTCGAGAACAACCTCGCGTCGCCGAGCGTCTACGTGCACCGCGACTTCATGCCGCGCAACCTGATGGTGGGCGACGATGCCGGCCAGCCGTTGGGCGTGCTCGACTTCCAGGACGCCGTCTACGGCCCGATCACTTACGACATCGCCAGCCTGATGCGCGACGCCTTCCTGAGTTGGGACGAGGAGTTCGTGCTCGACATCACCATCCGCTACTGGACCGCCGCGCGCAAGGCCGGGCTGCCGGTCGACGAGGACTTCGGCGCCTTCTACCGCGCGGTCGAATGGATGGGCCTGCAGCGCCACCTCAAGGTGGCCGGCATCTTCGCGCGCCTCACGCTGCGCGACGGCAAGCCGCGCTACCTGGCCGACACACCTCGCTTCATCGCTTACATCCGCGCCACCGCCAGCCGCTACATCGAGCTGAAGCCGCTGCTGCGCGTGATCGACGAGGTCGAGGGCACCACGGCCGTCACCGGCTTCGCCTACGGCCGAGTCTGAAGAGAAACTGAAAAAAGCCAAAAAAGAAAATCGCTGTAGCGCCCGTACCACGGGCGCCATCAGCTCCTGATCTCATCGCATGCCCCGTTTTCACTGCTCCGTGCCGCTGACCGCCGGCGCCAGCCTGGCGCTGCCGCCGGGCGCCGCGCGCCATGTGCAGGTGCTGCGCATGCAGCCCGGCGACACGCTCACCCTGTTCGACGGCGCGGGCGGCGAGTACGCCGCGACGGTCGAGCGCATGGGCCGCAGCGAGGTCGCCGTGACGGTGGGTGCCCACACGTCCATCGAACGCGAAGCGGCCCGCGCCGTGCACCTCGCGGTCGGCATGCCGGCCAACGAGCGCATGGACTGGCTGGTCGAGAAAGCCACCGAACTCGGCGTGGCCAGCATCCAGCCGCTGGCCACGGCGCACGGCGTGCTCCGCTTGTCGGGCGAGCGCGCCGAGAAGAAACGGGCGCACTGGGAAGCCATCGCCGTTGCGGCCTGCGAGCAATGCGGGCGCAACCGCGTGCCAGTGATCCATCCGGTGCAGTCCTTCGCGGGCTGGCTCGGCAGCGCTGCTGCCGCGGATACGGCAGCGACGCGCTTGGTGCTAAGTCTGGCCGAGGGCACGCGCGCCGTCACCGCCGTGGCCGCAGAGACACCCACCGCGCAACCGGCGCTCGTGCTGAGCGGCCCCGAAGGCGGCCTCAGCGCCAGTGAAGAGCAGGACGCCATCGCGCGCGGCTTCGCACCGGCCACGCTCGGCGCGCGGGTGCTGCGCGCCGAAACCGCGGCGCTCGCGGCGCTGGTGTCGCTCGTCGGCGCCTGAGCGGTTCGGGGGGTGTTTTCCGCGAGGCGCACACCGGGCGCCTGCGGAACAATGGCCGCTTCGTTTTTTCTTGTTCAATCCGCCTCCCGGAAGGACCGCTCCCCCATGCCTCGTTCATCCCGCGCGTTTCGTCTCGCCCCCCTCGTCCTGGCCGCGCTGTGCGCCATGCCCGCCGTTCACGCCCAAAGCCAGGCCGTTGCGCCCACACCGGCGCAGGTCAGCCCCGCGGTCGATCAGGCCTACACCCAGCTCATGGCGTCGCCCGCGATCCGCAAGCTGCTGGAATCGGTCAAGGCCGACCACGAACGCACGGTCGAAGAACTGAAGACGCTGACCGAGATCGAGGCGCCGCCCTTCAAGGAACAGAAGCGCGCCGAAGCCTTCCTGGCACGCCTGAAAGCGCTCGGCCTGCCCGACGCGAAGATCGACGCCGAGGGCAACGTGATCGGCCTGCGCAAGGGCACGGGCAACGGCCCCAAGCTGCTCATTTCGGCGCACCTGGACACCGTCTTTCCGGCCGGCACCGACGTCAAGGTGAAGGAGCGCGACGGCAAGCTCTTCGCGCCCGGCATCGGTGACGACACGCGCGGCCTGTCGGTGCTGCTGTCATGGCTCAAGGTGCTCAACGACAACAAGATCCAGACCGTGGGCGACCTGATGATCGTTGCCAACGTCGGCGAGGAAGAGCTGGGCAACCTGCGCGGCATGAAGGCCATCTTCCGCGACCACCTCGACATCGACGGCATGGTCGGCCTGGAGCCCTCGCCCGACGGCCACGTGCTGGTGCTCGGCACCGCGAGCCACCGCTACGAAGTCACCTTCAAGGGCCCGGGCGGCCACAGCTTCGGCGCCTTCGGGCAGGTGCCCAGCGCGATCCACGGCATGGGCCGCGCGATCGCCAAGATCGCCGACGTGCGCACGCCGAGTTTCCCCAAGACCACCTTCACCGTCGGCACCGTGGGCGGCGGCACCTCGGTAAACACCATCGCGCCCGATGCGCGCATGGCCATCGACATCCGCTCGGACGACATGGCCTCGCTGCTCGAGACCGAGAAGAAGATCCTCGCCACGCTCGACGAGGCCGTGGCGGAAGAGAACAAGCGCTGGAACGTGACCAGCCTGAGCGTGAGCACCAAGCTCATCGGCGACCGCCCGGGTGGCCGCACGGCGCCCGACTCGGTGATCGTCGAGGCCGCCACGCGTTCCAACAGTGCTTTCGGCCACAAGACGCTGCTGCGCGGCGGCAGCACGGATGCGAACGTTCCCATTTCGCTGGGCATCCCGGCCATCATCATCGGCGGCGGCGGCAAGTCGGGCGGATTCCACTCGCTGGCCGAGTCGATTGACGTGACAGATGCATGGAAAGGCGCGCAGAATTCGCTCGTCACCGTGCTCGGCCTGGTCGGTGTGCAGGGCGTCAGCCCCGCGCTCCTGCCGAAACGCGCAGCACGCAGCAAGTAATTTGTCACGTTGCCAGTTCGAAAGTGGCCGCGCCACTTTCGGCAAGCGGGTCGCCACATTGGAAAATGTGAGCGTTTCTGTCACACACCAAGGAATGGTCATGGGGTTGCTCGATTCGGTACTCGGTCAGGTGCTAGGAGGCGCTGCACAACAGCAGCAACCGCAAGGCGGTGGCCTCGGGGGATTGGGAGATCTCGGAGGCCTCGCCGGTGCCCTGGGCGGCCTGCTTGCCAATAACGGCGGGCAGGGCGGCCTCGGCGGCATGGTCTCGAAATTCGAGCAGGCGGGCATGGGCGACGTGATCGGCTCGTGGATCGGCAACGGTGAAAACAAGCCGGTGTCGGGCGATCAGTTGCAGAACGCGCTGGGCGGCGACACGATCGCCGCCATCGCTTCCAAACTCGGCATCAACGCACAAATGCTGCTGCCGATGCTGGCCACCATGCTGCCGGCCCTCATCAACCAGCTCACGCCGCAGGGCAAGGTGCCCGAGCAGGGCCTCGGCAACCAAGACGACCTGCTGGGCTCGCTCAGCGGGCTGTTGCAAGGCAACAAGCCGACCTGACCTGCCATCCGGCGAATTTCATTCTCAGAATTCCGGCGCCCGCGAGGGCGCTTTTTTTTGGCCGGCGCCTTGCCTTCGTCGCCCAATCGCGTAGAACCGCGCCCCATGAATCGCAATCTGTGGCTCCTGGCCATCTGCCAGGGCCTGCTCCTGACCAACAACGTCACCTTCATCGCCATCAACGGCCTTGTCGGCCTGGGCATCGCTCCGCAGGGCTGGATGGCCACGCTGCCGGTGATGGGCTACGTGGTGGGCGGGGCGTTGAGCACGGGACTGGTGGCGCGCACACAGCAGCGCTTCGGCCGCCGCGGTTCGTTCCAGATCGGGCTGGCGGTGGCGGTCGGCTCGGCGCTGCTGTGCGCCTACGCGGCGTCCTCGAAGAACTTCTGGCTGCTGTGCTTCGCGACCGTGGTCGCGGGCTACTACAACGCCAACGCCGGGCTCTACCGTTTCGCGGCGGCCGAACTGGCACTGCCGGCCTGGCGCGAGAAGGCCGTGTCGATGGTGATGGCCGGCGGCCTGATCGGCGCGGTGGCGGGGCCGAACCTCGCAACCTTCACGCGCGACGCCCTTTCGGTGCCCTTCGCCGGCGCGTACATCGCGCTGGCGGCGGTGGCGCTGCTCTCGATGGCGGTGATGCATTTCATCGAATTCCCGCCCTCGCCGACCCGCAAGGAAGCCGGCGGCGGCAGGCCGCTGGGCGAGATCATGCGCCAGCCCGTGTTCATCGTGTCGGCCGCCGCAGGCGCGCTGAGCTACGGCGTGATGAACCTGCTGATGGCCGCCACGCCCATCGCGATGCAGATCTGCAGCCTGCCGTTTTCCGACGCGGCGCTGGTGCTCGAATGGCACGTGATCGGCATGTTCGCGCCGGGCTTCTTCACCGGCCACCTGATCCGCCGCTTCGGCGCGCTGCCGGTGATGGGGGTGGGGCTGGCGCTCAACCTCGGCTGCATCGTGGTGGCGTTGTCGGGCGTGGACCTGCACCACTTCCTGGTGGCGCTGTTCCTGCTCGGCGTGGGCTGGAATTTCCTGTTCACCGGCAGCACGACGCTGTCGCTCACGGCCTACACGGCCGAGGAGCGCGACCGCGCCCAGGGCGCGCTCAACTTCTGCGTGTTCGCGACGCTGGCGCTGACCTCGTTCGCCTCGGGTGTGCTGGTGACCACGCAGGGCTGGCAGCTGTTGAACTACGGCTCGCTGGTGCCGGTGGCCCTGACCGGCGCCGCGCTGCTCTGGCTCGCGCAGACGCAACGCCGGCGCGCGCCGGTGGCCAAGGCCTGAGCCTCAGGCCACGCGCGCGGGAACAGCCGCCGCTGGAAACCGCCGGTCGAGCCAGCGTTGCAGCGTGTCGAACACGAGCTCCGCATCGAGTTCGTTGAAGAGCTCGTGGTACAGCGCGTCGAAGCACTTCGCCTCGACGTTGCCGCTGGGCGCCGCGGCGGCCGCGAAGGCGCGGCTCGCAGCCGGCCGCACGAGCCGGTCGTCGCCCGCGTAGATCAGCAGCGTGGGCACCGGCCAGCGCGCCGCGTGCTGCTGCACCGTGACGCCTTCGTACGCGAGGAAACGCGCCAGCCGACTGCCGATGCGGTCGTGCGTGAGCGGATCGTCGCGGTAGGCCTGCACCACCACCGGGTCGTGCGAGAGGTAGTTGTCGTCGAGCCCGTTGCTCACGCGCAGGTTGGGCGCGATGCGCGGCAGCACCGCCAGCAGCATCTTCTGGAAGCCGTTCAGCCCCGGATCGAGCCCCGGCGACGAGAGCACCAACGCATCGACCGGCCGCACGCCGCGCGCCACCAGGCTCGCGGCGACCAGGCCGCCCAGGCTGTGGCCCAGCAGCACCAGCGGCACACCGGGGTTCTCGCGGCGCGCATCGTCGATCACCAGCGCCAAGTCGTCGACCAGACGCAGCTCGCTGGGCAGGCCGCCGCGCGCGCCGGTGGATTCGCCGTGCCCGTGGTGGTCGTGCGCCCAGACCGCGAAGCCCCAGCCGTGCAGCTGCTTGGCCAGGCCGTGGTAACGCCCCGCGTGCTCGCCCAGCCCGTGCACCACGACCACCACGGCGCGGGGCGTGCCCGCAGCGGGCAGCCGCCGCAGCGCCAGCGTCTCGCCGTCCGGCGTGGACAGCGACACACGGTGCGGCAGGGGCAGCGCGTCGTTCATGGGTGCACCCTTGGCGCTGCGCGCCTTCCCGCCAGGCGGGAGCGAGCTTGCTTGGGGCGGCCCGGCGCGGCGCTCAAGCCGCCACCGGCTCCGCAGCCGCGGCGCGGTGCGCCACCGGCAGGGCGGCGATGACCTCGGCCACGGCGGCCGTCAGCTTCTTGGCGTAGGGCACGTGCAGGAACTCGTTGGGGCCGTGCGCGTTGCTCTTCGGGCCCAGCACGCCGCAGACCATCATCTGCGCGGTCGGGAAGCCGGCGCTCAGCATGTTCATCAGCGGGATCGTGCCGCCCTGGCCGATGTAGCCGCAGGAGGCGCCGAAGTGCGCGCGCGAGGCCTTGTTGAGCGCGTCCTCGAACCACGGCGTGATGGTGGGGGCGTTCCAGCCGGTGGCGCCACCGCCGCTTTCGAAGGTCACGCGCGCCTGGTAGGGCGCGTTGTCTTCGAGCAGGGCCTTGAGCTTTTGCACCGTCTCGGCCGCATCGACCAGCGGCGGCAGGCGCAGCGAGAGCTTGAAGGCGGTGTAGGGGCGCAGCACGTTGCCCGCGTCCTTCAGGGCCGGGAAGCCTTCGGCGCCGGTGACCGACAGCGTGGGCTTCCAGGTGCGGTTGAGCAGCGCCTCGACCGGGTCGGTGGTGGTCGGCAGCGCGAACATGGTCGAGCCGCCGCAGTCGTAGTGCGCCCACGGGAAGCGCTTGTAGACCTCGTCGCCGAGGATGGCCGCCGTGGCCTTGGCCTGCGCCAGCCGGTCGGCCGGCACTTCGCAATGGAAGCTGGCAGGCAGCAGGCGGCCGGTGGCGCTGTCTTCGAGGCGGTCGAGCACCTGCCGCATGATGCGAAAGCTCGAGGGCACCAGGCCCGAGGCGTCGCCCGAATGGATGCCTTCGGTCAGCACCTCGACCTTGAGCGTGCCGCTGGCCATGCCGCGCAGCGAGGTCGTGAGCCACAGCTGGTCGTAGTTGCCGGCGCCCGAATCCAGGCAGATCACCAGCTCGACCTCGCCCAGGCGCGGACGCAGCGCGTCGACGTAGGGCAGCAGGTCGTAGGAGCCGCTTTCCTCGCAGGTCTCGATGAGGCCGACGATGCGCGGGTGCGCCACACCCTGGGCCTTGAGCGCCTGCAGCGCGGCCACGCTGGCGTACACGGCGTAGCCGTCGTCGGCGCCGCCGCGGCCGTAGAGCAGGCCGTTCTCGTACTTGGGCGTCCACGGGCCGAGGTCGTTGCGCCAGCCGGTGAACTCGGGTTGCTTGTCGAGGTGGCCGTACATCAGCACGGTCTCGGCCATGTTCGTGCCGGTGGCCGGCACTTCGAAGAACAGCACCGGCGTGCGGCCTTCGAGGCGCACGATCTCCAGCTTCAGGCCCTCGACCTTCTGCGCCTCGACCCAGGCCGCGGCGTTGCGCAGCACGGTCTCCAGGTAGCCGTTGGCCGACCAGTCCTTGTCGAAGCCGGGCGACTTGGCGGGGATGGCGATGTAGTCGGTGAGTTGCTTGACGATGTCGCCGTCCCATTGGGCGGTGACATCAGAGAGGGCGCGCGTCGCGTCGAGCGTGCCGGCGGGCATTTCACGGTGCAGGGGGGCGTTCATCGGGGGATTCTCCGCGGGGACGAAAAAACGCATTTTGCGCCTCGCGGCGAGCGCGCGTAGAGTGCGGGCGATCTCAAAACCCGGAGCGCAATGTGAGCAAGGCAACATCGACGCGGATCAAGGTGGGGATCGGCGGCTGGACCTACGAGCCCTGGCGCGACAACTTCTATCCAAAAGGCCTGGCCCACGCGAAGGAGTTGAACCACGCCAGCCGGCAGGTCAGCGCCATCGAGATCAACGGCACCTACTACAGCACCTTCAAGCCCGAGACCTTCCGCAAGTGGCGCGACGACACGCCCGACGACTTCGTGTTCTCGATGAAGGCCTCGCGCTTCACCACCAACCGCAAGGTGCTGGCGACCGCGGGCGAGTCGATCCAGCGCTTCATCGACAGCGGCGTGGCCGAGCTGGGCGACAAGCTCGGGCCGATCGTCTGGCAGTTCATGCCGACCAAGCAGTTCGATGCGGAAGACTTCGAAGCCTTTCTGGAGCTGCTGCCGAAGAAGGAGGGCAGCCGCGTGCTGCGCCACGTGATGGACGTGCGCCACGAGAGCTTCATCACGCCCGCCTACAAGGCGCTCGCGAAGAAGCACAAGGTGTCGACCGTGTTCACCGACGCCGACAAGTTTCCGTCGTTCGAGGAGCCCGAAGGCGACGTCGCCTATGCGCGGCTCATGATGGCCGACGCGTCGCTCGCGACCGGCTACGCGCCCAAGGCGCTCGACACCTGGGCTGCGCGCGCGCAAGGCTGGACCACGACGCCGAAGGCGCGCGACGTGTTCGTGTATTTCATCAACGGCGCCAAGGAGAGAGCCCCGGCCGCGGCCGGGGCCTTGCTGCAGCGCCTGGGGTGGGCGCCGCCGGCTGCAGACGCAGCAATGGCCGCCGCCGCGGACAAGCCGAAGCCGGCGGCCAAAAAGGCCCCACCGAAAAAGAAAGCGCCCTGATCGACGGTCGTCAGACCGGGCGCATCAGGTGCCTCAGGCGGCGGCCTGCAGCGACGGCTTGGCGCCGAAGCTGATCTCGCCCGACAGCTGGCCGCCTTCTTCGATCACGATCTTGCCGTAGCGGATCTTGCCGGTGACCTTGCCGGTCGAGTGGATGACGAGCTTCTCGCGCACGGTGAGGTTGCCGTCGAACACGCCGCGGATCTCGGCGATGTCGATCTCGGCCGAGCCCTTGAACTCGCCCTGTTCGGCGATCTGCATCAGGCGCGAATCCATCGTCGCCTCGACCAGGCCTTCGACCACGAGCGTGTCGCAATCGGTGATCTCGACGCCCTTGAGCTTGATGTTCGGGCCGACGGTGAGCTTGCTGCCGCCTTCCTTGGCGGCAGGAGCGGCCGCCGGGGCCAGGCCGGCCTGCGCGGTCAACGAGGAGGGATTGACGGGAGTGCCCGAGAGATTGGTGCCCGAACCAACCAGCGGTGCGGGACGGGACGTCAGCGAATCGGTGTCACGATCGCGCTTGCCGAAAAAGGGGGACTGTGTGGCCAATGGGGAGCTCCTCAAGAAAGGGGACTATCGTAAGAACGCACTCACGGCATGCGGCACTTCATTGCGCAATAAGCGTAACTGAATAAGTCGCCCGGGGCCCCTGACAATGCCCCGCATGACCCGCCTGATCCGCCCGAACATCGAAGCCCTGTCCACGCCCGCCGCCACCGACTCGCGGTTCGACAAGCCCGCGCGCGGCTGGCGGCGCACGCTGTTCACCGTGATCTTCGAAGCCGACACGCCCGCCGGCCTGTGGTTCGACCTGACGCTGATCGCGGTGATCGTGATGAGCGTGCTGGTCGTCATCCTGGACAGCGTGCAGTCGATCCGCGACCAGTGGCGGCCTCTGTTCAATGCCCTCGAATGGGTGTTCACGATTCTCTTCACGCTGGAGTACATCGCGCGGCTGTGCTGCGTGAACAAGCCGCTGCGCTACGCGCTGAGCTTCTACGGCGTGATCGACCTGCTGGCGCTGCTGCCGACCTTTCTCGTGGCCTTCGCGCCCGAGCTGGCATACCTGATCGACGTGCGCATCCTGCGGCTGCTGCGCGTGTTCCGCATCTTCAAGCTCTCGCGCTATTCGGTGGAGTACCGCGCGCTGGTGTCGGCGGTGGCATCGAGCCGCCGGAAGATCACGGTGTTCGTGGGCTTCGTGATGCTGGTGGTGCTGGTGATGGGCACGCTGATGTACGTGGTCGAAGGCCCGACGCACGGCTTCACCAGCATTCCGGTGGCGATCTACTGGGCCATCTCCACCATGGCCACGGTCGGCTTCGGTGACCTCGTGCCCAAGACCGACCTGGGCCGCGCGATCGCCTCGGTGATGATGCTGCTGGGCTGGGGCGTGCTGGCCGTGCCCACCGGCATCGTGACGGCCGAGATGACGCGGCGCGGTGTCGACGACGACCTGGCCGAGCCGATCGCGCTCGCATCGCGCGGCGTGCTCGCGCTGGCGGCGGAGCCGGCCCGGGGCAAGGCGCCTGCGAAGCGGCTCACGCCGTCGGCCAGACGACGCGCCCTTGCGCAGCATCGTCGAGGCGCGCGATGAAGGCATCAGCCTCGGGCGCGGGCAGCGCGAAGGCAAAGCGCACGTCATCGCCGTGCTGCACGTCTTCGAGCACCGCGCCGATGGCGGCCAGCTCGCGCCGCACCAGCCCCTCGAGCGCGTAGGGCACGGCGCACTGCAGCTGGCGCTGGCGCACGAGCGGCACCAGCGTGGCACCGAGCAGGGCCTGAGCGACGGCGTCGGTGTAGGCGCGCACGAGGCCGCCGGCGCCGAGCTTCACGCCGCCGAAGTAGCGCACCACGGTGGCGAGCGCGCCTTCCACCTGCTGGTGGCGCAGCACCTCGAGCATGGGGCGTCCGGCCGTGCCGCCGGGCTCGCCGTCGTCGTTCGCCGCCGACTGTCCGCCGGCCATCAGCGCCCAGCACACGTGCGCAGCGCCCGGGTGTTCGGCGCGCAGCGAGGCGACCACGGCCAGCGCGGCCGCACGGTCGGGCACCGGTTGCACGCAGCCGATGAAGCGGCTTTTCTTGATGAGCAGGTCGCTGTGAACCGGCTGCGCGAGCGTGAAGCTCATTCCGACCCGATGTCCGTGCGGTGCAGGGGCGGCGTGCTCAGCCGCCCCGCTCGAACTTGAACACCGCCGTGCTGGCGCGCGCGTTGGGCAGCCAGCGCACGTCGCGCCCGTTTTGCAGGCCGAAGGCGTCGAGCACGCGCAGGTTGTTCTTGCCGGCCAGCACCTCGAAGTCCTTGTAGGTGCCGACGCGGATGTTGGGCGTGTCGTACCACTGGTAGGGCAGGCGGCGCGTCACGGGCATGCGCCCGCGCGCCACGCTCAGGCGGTTGGGCCAGTGCGCAAAATTGGGAAAGGCGACGATGCCGAAGCGGCCCACGCGCGCGGTCTCGCGCAGCATGACCTCGGCATTGCGCAGGTGCTGCAGGGTGTCGATCTGCAGCACGACGTCGAAGGTGGCGTCATCGAACATCGCCAGGCCTTCGTCGAGGTTGAGCTGGATCACGTCGACGCCGCGGCGGATGCACTGCAGCACGTTGCCGTCGGCGATCTCCACGCCGTAGCCGGTGCAGCCGCGCTCGCGCTGCAGCAGGTCGAGCAGGGCGCCGTCGCCGCAGCCCAGGTCGAGCACGCGCGAGCCCTTCGGCACGAGCTCGGCGATCAGTCGTTGATGTGCAAGGTCGCTCATTGGAATTCCTTGGCGACGCGTTCGAAGTACGAGCGCACCACGCCCATGTAGCGCACGTCGTCGAGCAGGAAGGCGTCGTGGCCGTGCGGCGCGTCGATCTCGGCGTAGCTCACGTTGCGGCGGTTGTCGAGCAGCGCCTTCACGATCTCGCGGCTGCGCGCGGGGGAGAAGCGCCAGTCGGTCTTGAAGCTCACGAGCAGGAACTGGGCCGTGGCCTGCGCGAGCGCCGTGCTGAGCTGGCCGCCGTGGTGGCGCGCGGGGTCGAAGTAGTCGAGCGCGCGGGTGATCAGCAGGTAGGTGTTGGCGTCGAAGTACTCGCTGAACTTGTCGCCCTGGTAGCGCAGGTAGCTTTCGATCTGGAACTCGATGTCCTGCGTGGAATAGCGGTAGTCGAGCCCCGCCACCTCGCCCTCGACGGCGCTGCGCAGGATGCGCCCGAACTTGGCGTTCATCACGTCGTCGCTCAGGTAGGTGATGTGGCCGATCATGCGGGCGATGCGCAGGCCGCGCTTGGGCACCACGCCGTATTCGTAGAAGTGGCCGCCGTGGAAGTCGGGGTCGGTCACGATGGCGCGGCGCGCCACCTCGTTGAAGGCGATGTTCTCGGCCGTGAGGTTGGGCGCGCTGGCCACCACCACGGCGTGGCGCACGCGGTCGGGGTACTGCAGCGTCCACGACAGCGCCTGCATGCCGCCGAGGCTGCCGCCCATCACGGCCGCGAGCGTGCGGATGCCGAGCGCGTCGAGCAGCGCCGCCTGGGCATCGACCCAGTCTTCGACCGTGACCACCGGGAAGTCGGCGCCGTAGACGCGGCCGTTGGCGGGGTTCACGTGCATCGGGCCGGTCGAGCCGAAGCAGGAGCCGAGGTTGTTGACGCCGATCACGAAGAACCGGTCGGTGTCCAGCGGCTTGCCCGGGCCCACCATGTTGTCCCACCAGCCCTCGGAGCGGGCCTGGCCCTCGTACACGCCCGCGACGTGGTGCGAGGCGTTGAGCGCATGGCACACCAGCACCGCGTTGCTGCGCTCGGCGTTGAGGGTGCCGTAGGTTTCGTAGGCGAGCGTGTAGCCGCTGATCGAGGCGCCGCTGCGCAGGGCCAGCGGGCCTGCGAACTGCATCGACTGCGGGGTGACGACCAAAGGTGACGACGACATGAATGAAAAAACCCGGCCTCGCCAAAAACGAGCCGGGTTCGGCAGCCGTCTTTAGCAGAATTTATAGAGCGCCCGCAAGCTGAAGCAAATCGGCGCAGGGCAAGTATAGCCCCGTGACTTTTTCCTGCTACCAGCCGACGATCATCACGACGCCCAGCACCAGGAAGATCGCCGCCGAGATGCCGTGCACGAGCTTGATCGGTACGCGCCGCACGATCTTGTCGCCCAGCCAGACGACCGGCGCATTGGCCAGCATCATGCCCAGCGTGGTGCCGACGACGACCCAGGCGTAGTCCTGCGTGAAGCGGGCGGCCAGCATGACGGTGGCGATCTGGGTCTTGTCGCCCATCTCGGCCAGGAAGAAGGCGATCACCGTGGTGCCGAAGACGCCGAACTTCGAGACGCCGGGGGCGTCGTCTTCATCGAGCTTGTCGGGAATCAGCATCCAGACGGCCATCGCGATGAACGAGCCGCCCAGGATCCAGCGCAGCACCTCGGGACCGAGCCAGCGCGTGATGTAGTTGCCGACCGCGCCGGCCAGCGCGTGGTTGATGACCGTGGCGACAAAGATGCCGAGCACGATCGGCCAGGGTTTCCTGAAGCGCGCGGCCAGCAAAAGGGCCAGGAGTTGGGTCTTGTCGCCCATTTCGGCGAGCGCGACCACGCCCGTTGCAACGAGAAAAGCTTCCATGATGGATGTGGGGTTCCTTGGGCCGAAGGACGCAATTGACCGCACAACACCTTCGGCCATATTCCCGAAGTTGTGCGGTCAAAGGTCTCGCCAGGTGTGTTCACTGCACGCGCCATGTCCTCGTGGGGCAAGGACAAGTCTGTTGACGCGGGCCCTTCTCGTATGCGGAAGGCGGCTACTCCCCAATGACCCGCAAATTGTAGCCGCATCGTCAATTTCCCCGGCTCAAACAGGTAGGCGTGCGCTAACTTCTACTAGTTTCGAAAGGCGCTACCTCAAGACGCAAATTCCTGCTTGCTTTTTTGATATTTCACCCATAATGCACGAGCATCCCTCTTGATTTTGGGCGGGAGCAATTCGGTGATCGGTCAGTTTCGCGCGGCTCGGCGGCTCTCGTTTGAGTGATGCTTTCGGGACTCCATCGCTTTTCTTGATGTGTTTATAGGAGTCCCTTGATGGGCAACAAACTCTACGTCGGCAACCTGCCTTACTCGGTGCGCGACGGTGATCTCGAGCAGGCCTTCGGCCAGTTCGGCGCAGTGACCAGCGCCAAGGTCATGATGGAGCGCGACACGGGTCGCTCGAAGGGCTTCGGCTTCGTCGAGATGGGCAGTGACGCGGAAGCACAGGCCGCCATCAACGGCATGAACGGCCAACCCCTGGGCGGCCGCAGCGTGGTCGTCAACGAAGCACGTCCCATGGAAGCACGTCCCCCCCGCAGCGGTGGCGGCGGCTACGGCGGCGGCGGTGGTGGTTATGGCGGCGGTGGTGGCGGTGGCTACGGCGGCGGCGGTGGTGGCGGCTACGGTGGTGGCGGCGGTGGCCGCTCCGGCGGTGGCGGCGGCTACGGCGGCGGTGGTGGTCGTTCGGGTGGCGGCGGCGGTGGTGGCGATGGCGGTTTCCGCAGCCCCTACGGCGCAGGTCCCCGTGGCGGCGGCGGTGGTCGCAGCGGCGGTGGCGGCTACGGCGGCGGCGGCAACGGTGGGTACTGAACCCCGTTCACTCCTTCGCATGCCTCACGGCATACAAACACAAAAGGCTCCCTCGGGAGCCTTTTTCTTTGCCTGCGCGCTGTGCAGTTAGCGATGAAGCTCAGGCTTCGCCGCTGCGCTTCTTGCGTGCTCGGCCCTGCACCGCGCGGTCGAGCACGGCATTGGGCAGCAGGCGCATGACCTTGGCGACCACGCCCATCTGCCAGGGAATCACGCGGTAGCTCGTGCCGGCCTCGATGGCGCGCAGCGCCTGAGCCGCAAAGTCCTGGGGCTGCATGAGAAAGGGCATGCCGTAGCGGTTGCCCTGCGTCAGCGGCGTGTCGATATAGCCCGGGCAGAGCGTGACGACCTTCACCCCGCTGTTGTGCAGTTCCCCGCGCAGGCTTTCGCAGTACGCGACCACGCCGGCCTTGCTCGCGCAGTAGGCGCCGTGCCCCGGCAGCCCGCGGATGGCGGCGACGCTGCCGATGCCCACGAGCCGCCCGCTGCCGCGCTGCACCATGGCCTGCACGAAGGGATGGAAGGTGGCGGCCAGCCCCACGTTGTTGACGGCGAAGGTGCGCGCCAGCACGTCGAGGTCCGAACGCTCGGCCGTGTCGATGCCGATGCTGATGCCTGCGTTGGCGATCACCACGTCGGGCACGCCCTGGCGCGCGATGCAGTCGGTGCCGGCGGCCACGATGCTGTCGGTGTCCGCCACGTCGGCGCCGTAGACCTGGTAGCGGCCCGCGTCCAGCTGGCGGCCCGTCGCCCAGGTTTCGATCTCGCCCGTGCGCCGCGCGACCAGCGCCAACCGATAGCCCGCGTCATAGAAGCACGCGGCCAGCGCCTGGCCGATGCCGCTGGAGGCGCCGGTGATGAAGACGAGCGGTGCGGCGGTAGTCATGTGTCGGTCGTCTCCCGGGAACTGTTTTCTTGTTGTGTGGCCGCTCAGCGCGGCTTGCCCGCCGCGGCCGACGGCACCAGCACGCCGCGCACGCGGCCCGTGAGGTTGGCCACGCCGCTCAGGTTGTCGTAGTCGAGCGTATCGCCCGTGAATTGGTCGCTGCCGCGGATGAGCGTGACCGGCTTGTTCGACTGCACCTTCTCGGTGTCGAGGAACGCATGCAGGAACTCGCCGCGAAACTCCAGCCGCGGCGTGGCCTTGCCGCTGGCGCTCACCGCGGGTTCGCGGATCACGATCGCGTTGCCGAACAGCTGGATCTCGCTGCCGTCGGAATTCGACAGGCCCCGGTTCGCCGACGAGCGCGTGACCAGCCCCTCGGGCGACACCGAGCGCATGCGCACCTGGTCGACCTCGATGGTGTCGGTGTCCGGGTAGTGCCGTCCCTCGGTGCCGTGCAGCTCGCTGCGCAGGTCGCCGTTGGGCAGGAAGTTCTTGATGACGAAGTCCCGCATGAAGTAGTCGGGCTCGTGCGTGGGCGCGGCCTTGACGGTGGGTTCCAGCAGCTTGGGCGCATTGCGCACCAGCCAGTAGGTGCCCAGCGCCACGCCCGCCATCAGGATGATTGGCAGGTAGATGGTGGTGCGGTCGAGCACATCGCGCGTCAGGTTCCAGGCGCGTCGCAGCTGCGGGCTCATGGTCGGGGGCCCAGGGCAGCGTCGAGCAACGGGCGGTACTGGCCGCAGGCCGTCAACAGCAGGTCGCAGAATTCGCGCGCCGCGCCTTCGCCGCCGCGTGCGGTGGTGACATAGCGCGCCACGGCGCGCACCTCGGCGTGCGCATTGGCCGGCGCCGCCGCGAAGCCGACGCGGGTCAGCACGGGCAGGTCGGGCCAGTCGTCGCCGATGGCGGCGGCCTGCGCCCAGATGAAGCCCAGCTGCTTCAGCATGGCTTCGGCGGCGGGCAGCTTGTCTTCGGTGCCGTAGCGCACGTGCTCGATGCCCAGCGCCTCGAGCCGCACGCGCAGCGGCTTGGAGTCGCGCCCGGTGATCACGGCCGGCGTGATGCCGGCCTTGCGCAGCAGCTTGAGGCCGTAGCCGTCGAGGATGCTGAAGCGCTTGAGCGTCTCGCCGTGCTCGGTGAAGTACACGCCGCCGTCGGTCAGCACGCCGTCGATGTCGAAGAAGACGATGCGCACGTCTTGCGCGGCCAGCAGGGTCTCGGCCTGGAAATCAAGCGGCATCAGATGACCTTCGCGCGCATCAGGTCGTTGGTGTTCACCGCGCCGACGATCACCCCCGCGCCGTCGATCACGAACAGGCGGGTGATGCCGCATTGCTCCATGAGTTCGGCCGCCTCCACCGCCAGCGCGTCGACGCGGATGGTGCGCGGGTCGCGGTGCATGATGTCGGCCGCCTTGGGCGTGCGCAGGTCGGCGCCGGCCTCGATCAGGCGGCGCAGGTCCCCGTCGGTGAAGATGCCCAGCGCCCGGCCGTCGGGCTCCACCACCGCGGCGGCGCCGAAGCCCTTGATGCTCATCGCGCGCATCAGCTCGCTGACAGTGGCCGTCGGCGGCACGCACGGCACTTCATCGCCCGAGCGCATGACATCGCTCACGTGGGTGAGCAACTTGCGGCCCAGCGCACCGCCGGGGTGCGAGCGGGCGAAATCTTCGGAGCCGAAGCCGCGCGCATCGAGCAGGGCCACGGCCAGTGCGTCGCCCATGGCGATCTGCGCGGTGGTGCTCGCGGTGGGCGCGAGGTTCAGCGGACAGGCTTCCTTGGCGACGCCGGCGTCGATCACGATGTCGGCATGGCGCGCCAGGGTGGAATCGGGGCGGCCGGTTATGGCGATCAGGGGCACGCCCTGGCGCTTGACCACCGGCAGCAGCACGGTGAGTTCGTCGACCTCGCCGCTGTTGGAGATGGCGAGCACGAGGTCGACCGCCTTGATCATGCCGAGGTCGCCGTGGCTGGCCTCGGCCGGGTGCACGAACATCGCGGGCGTGCCGGTGGAGGCAAGGGTGGCGGCGATCTTGCGGCCGACATGGCCGCTCTTGCCCATGCCCATCACGACCACGCGGCCGCGCACTTCGAGGATCTTGCGCACGGCCTCGACGAAACTCGGGCCGACGCGGGCCTTCAGGCCGAGGACGGCTTCGGCTTCGATGTCGAATGTGACGCGTGCCCGGGCCAGGATGGCGTCGGGGTCGACCACGTGGGTCGGGGCGGGGCGGGAGCTCATCGCCGGATTTTACGAGGCGGGCGCGGTCGGCGATCACATGGCCCGGGGAAGTCCGGGGCACGGACATTGCTCTAGCATCGGCGCCTATGTCTTCGTTCGATCTCACGCTGTTGTATCTGTTGGCCGCGGTGATCGGCGTGGTGGCCTGCCGGTCGCTGAAGCTGCCTCCGATGCTCGGCTACCTGACGGCCGGCGTGCTCATCGGCCCGCATGCACTCGCACTGGCGCAGAACTCCGAAGGCATCCGCCACCTGGGGGAATTCGGCGTGGTGTTCCTGATGTTCGTGATCGGGCTCGAGTTCAGCCTGCCCAAGCTGCGCGCCATGCGCAAGCACGTGTTCGGGCTGGGCATGGCGCAGGTGCTGCTGACCATGGCGCTGGCCACCGCCGGCGCGCTGCTGATCGCCACGCAGCTGCCGCCAGCCTGGCAGCTGGGGTGGCAGACCACGCTGGCGCTGTCGAGCGCGCTCACCATGAGCAGCACCGCCATCGTGGTCAAGCTGATGGCCGAGCGGCTCGAGCTGGAGAGCGAACACGGCAAGCGCGTGATGGGCGTGCTGCTGTTTCAAGATTTGGCCGTGGTGCCGCTGCTGGTGCTGATTCCCGCGCTGGGCGCGCCGCCCGAGGCACTGGCCAAGGCGCTGGGCTTCGCGCTGGTGAAGGCCACCTTCCTCATCGGCGTGCTGCTGTACGGCGGGCCGCGCATCATGCGCTGGTGGCTCACGCTGGTGGCGCGTCGGCGCAGCGAGGAGCTGTTCATCCTGAACGTGCTGCTGATCACGCTGGGCCTGGCCTGGCTCACCGAGCTGGCCGGCCTGAGCCTGGCGCTGGGTGCCTTCATCGCCGGCATGCTGGTGTCGGAAACCGAATACAAGCACCAGGTCGAGACCGACATCCGCCCCTTCCACGACGTGCTGCTGGGGCTGTTCTTCATCACCGTCGGCATGTCGCTCGACTGGCACATCGTGGTCGAGCGCTGGCTGCTGGTGGCGGTGCTGCTGCTGGTGCCGCTGCTGTTCAAGCTGGGGCTGGTGACGGTGCTGGCGCGGGTGCTGGGCGCCACCTCGGGCGTGTCGCTGCGCACCGGCCTGTACCTGGCGCAGGCCGGCGAGTTCGGCTTCGTGCTGCTGGCGCTCGCGCAGGACCGCAACCTGTTGCCGCCGTGGCTGGCCAACCCGGTGCTGGCGTCGATGGTGCTGTCGATGCTGGCCACGCCTTTCATCATCATGTACAGCAACGCCATCGTGCGAAAGCTGGTGGCCAGCGACTGGCTGCAGCAGTCGCTGCAGATGACGACCATCGCGCGCAAGACCATCAACACCGCGCAGCACGTGATCATCTGCGGCTACGGGCGCTGCGGCCAGAACCTGGCGCGCATCCTGGAGCGCGAAGGCATTCCCTACATGGCGCTCGACCTCGACCCCGACCGCGTGCGCCAGGCCGCTGCGGCCGGCGATTCGGTGGTGTTCGGCGACGCGGCGCGGCTGCAGGCGCTGATGGCCGCGGGCCTGGCGCGCGCCAGCGCGGTGGTCGTCACCTACCTGGACGTGGGGGGCGCGATGAAGGTGCTGGCCAACACCCGCGCCCACGCGCCGCACGTGCCGGTGATCGTGCGCACCCAGGACGACCACGACCTCGAGAAGCTGCAGGCCGCCGGCGCGACCGAGGTGGTGCCGGAGGCCATCGAGGGGTCGCTGATGCTCGCCAGCCATGCGCTGGCGCTGGTCGGCGTGCCGATGCGGCGCGTGATCCGCGTGGTGCAGGACCAGCGCGACGCGCGCTACAACCTGCTGCGCGGCTACTTCCACGGCGCCGACGACGATAACGCCGACGAGATCGACCACGAGCGCCTGAACAGCTTCACGCTCACGCCGGGCGCACGCGCCATCGGCCAGACGCTCGGACGGATTGCGCTGCCGACGCTGGGTGTGCGGGTGGCCAGCCTGCGCCGCCAGGACGGCCAGGCGCGCGTGCCGGCCGACGACACGCTGCTGTCGGACGGCGACACCCTCGTGCTGTCGGGCAAGCCCGCCGCGCTGGCGATTGCCATCGAGCGGCTGCAAAAGGGCTGAGGCCGCCGGCGCGGGCTCAGTTCAAGAGCGACGGGTTGCGCTTTTCTTCTTCGATGCGCTGCTGACGGCGCACCGCTTCGCACTGTGCGTGCGACCTGTACTCGGGCTTCACGCACTGGGCCGCCATGCATTGCGCCTTGGCGATGAAGTTGCGGTCGCCGCATTGGGCCTGCGGGTCGGCCGGCGGGGCCGGTGTCGCTGGCGCGGGTGCCGGGGCAGCCGCCACAGGTGCTGCGGCGGGCGGGGCCTGGGACGCCGGTGCGGGAGGTGTCACGGGCTTGCGCGGCTTCGCGACGGGTGTCGGCTTGGGTGCGGCTTCCGCCGGCTCGGTGATCGCTTCCGCGGGCGGCGCTTCGGCCACGGGCGGCTCAGGCTCGGTCGCGACCGGCGGTGCTTCGACCGCCGCTGGCGTTGCAGCGGGAGCCGGCGCGACGACAGGAGTCGGTGCCACGGCCGGCTCGGGCGCCTTGCTGCCGGTCCCATAGCCCAGCCAGCCCGCGACCACCAGCAGCAGCGCGACCGCGAGCAGCCCCAGCCACAACCCGATGCCGCGCGGGCGCAGCACCGGTTCGGGCGGCTTGATGCGCTTGACCTTGATCCGCGTCTTTGGCCGGTCGGCCCGCGGGGACGGAGGCAAGGACGATGCGGCGCCCCCGCGCCCCGGCGCGACGATCACGGTCTTTTCATCCGCGGGCGGAGGAGGTGGTGGCGGCTCGGGCCTCCAGCCACTGGACGCCGGCGACGACGCGCGCTTCGACTCGACAGGATCGAACAGCGGCGCGGGAATGGTCGGCGCACGCAACTGGGCCGGTGCGGTGGTGGCCCATTCGCGGTCGGCAGGACTGGGCGCCGGGGGTGGCGCGCGGTCGGCGGCCGACAGCCGGCCACCGCAGTTCCTGCAGAAATTGGCACCCTCGCGGTTGTCCGCGTCACAGACCGGGCAGATCAAGGCCATGGCTCACCAGCAATTCTCGGGATCGGAAACGAAGACTTGTTCTTGTTGTTGTGCGGCGGCTGGCAGCGCGCGGCGAGCGGGAAGGCTCCGCTCAACTCAGGTGACGGCCACCCGCTTGGAGCGGTGCGCCATGCGCTTGGCGATCACGGCGCCGAGCGCCATCGCGATGTCCAGCGCCATGTTGGGCTGGCGGTTCGACATCTCGGAGAACCGCACGGCCGTGAGGCGCCACACGCGTCCCGCGCCGGTAACCACCACGTTGGCTGCATGCGGCTCGCGCGAAAAGAACGAGCCCTCGCCCACCACCGAGCCCGGCGACAGCACGGCCAGGCGCATCTGCTCCTTGCTGCTGACGCGGTGCACGCTGATGGCGCCGCTTTCGACGAAGAACACCGAGCGGTCGTGCGTGCCCTGCGAGATCAGCACGTCGCCGATCGCGGTTTCGATGGGCTGCAGATAACCCGCGAGCGTGTCCCACTGCGCGACGCTCAAGGTCAGCGCGAACGCATCGGCGCTCAGGTTCTCCGCAATGGAGCGGCTCAGGTTCTGGATGGACATGTTTTTCTCGACCCCCGCAAGTGATCCGAAGTATCCGCGAAGGCCCCGAGGTTCGGCTACAACTGTTTACGCTTTCACCAGCGAAGCGCACGCATGTGTCGCTATTTCCCGATACAGAAGCGCGAAAAGATGACCCCCAGCAGGTCGTCTGCGCCGAACTCGCCGGTGATCTCGTTGAGCGCGTTCTGGGCCAGCCGCAGCTCCTCGGCCAGCAGGTCGAGCAGCTGGGCCTGCGCCGCCAGGTGGGCGGCCGCCAGCGCGAGGTGCGTCTCGACACGGGCCAGTGCCTGCACGTGGCGCGCGCGCGCCAGGTAGACACCTTCGGGCACGGCCTGCCAGCCGGCCATCGCCAGCAGCTGATCGCGCAGCGCCTCGATGCCCGCGCCGGTCTTGGCCGACAGGGCGATGCCTTCGGACGGCGGCGCGGCCGACGCCGCCGCGTCCTGCTTGTTCCACACATCGAGCACCGGCACGCTCGCCGGCAGCTTGCGCTGCAGGCCGGCCAGGATCTCGGCGTCGGCGGCGGCGTAGTCGGGCTGGCCGGCGCGCGTCAGGTCGTGCAGGAACAGCACGGCGTCGGCGCTTTCGATCTGGCCCCAGGCGCGCGCCACGCCGATCTGTTCGACCTCGTCGGTGCTGTCGCGCAAGCCCGCGGTGTCGGCCACATGCAGCGGCACGCCGTGGATCTGGATGGTCTGCGAGACCACGTCGCGCGTGGTGCCCGCGATGGCGCTCACGATGGCCAGCTCGGCACCGGCCAGCGCGTTGAGCAGCGAACTCTTGCCGGCATTGGGCTGGCCCGCGATCACCACCTTGATGCCTTCGCGCAGCAACGCGCCCTGTTTGGCGCGCTGTTGCACGGCGGCCAGCTGCGCCTGCAGCCGCTGCAGCTGGCCGGTCGCGTCGGCTTTCTGCAGGAAGTCGATCTCTTCTTCGGGGAAATCGAGCGTGGCCTCGACCAGCATGCGCAGGTGGATCAGCGCGTCGCGCAGCGTGTGGATCTCGCGCGAGAAGGCGCCCGACAGCGAGCGCCCGGCGCTGCGCGCAGCGGCCTCGGTGCTCGCGTCGATCAGGTCGGCGATGGCCTCAGCCTGCGCCAGGTCGATCTTGCCGTTGAGAAAGGCACGCTGGCTGAACTCGCCCGGCTCGGCCACGCGCAGGCCGGGCAGGCGCGGACGGCCGGTGGCCGGATCGATTTCGGCCGCGGCCTCGAGGCAGCGCGACAGCAGCAGCTGCAGCACGACCGGGCCGCCGTGCGCCTGCAGTTCGAGCACGTCTTCGCCGGTGTAGGAGTGCGGCGTCGGGAAATGGATCGCCAGGCCGTGGTCGACCGGCTCGCCCTGCGCATCGCGAAAGGGCAGGTAGGTGGCTTCGCGCGGCTTGAGGGCGCGGGCGCACAGCGCCTGGACCAGCGGCGCCAGCCGGGCGCCCGACACGCGAACGATGCCGACCGCCCCACGCCCCGGGGCGGTGGCGATGGCGACGATGGGATCGGTGGTGCGGGCGAGGGTCATGACAGCGCGATTCTTTCAGCAAAAAGCAAAGGGCCGCGGATGCGGCCCTTTGCGGGTGGCGGAGGCCGGCCGGCTTACTTGCCGAGCACGCCCAGTCGCTTGTTGATGAACCACTGCTGCGCGATCGACAGCACGTTGTTCGTGATCCAGTACAGCACCAGGCCGGCCGGGAAGAAGATGAACATCACGCTGAACGCGAGCGGCATGATCCACATCAGCTTGGCCTGCATCGGATCGGGCGGCGTCGGGTTGAGCCAGGTCTGGAACAGTGAGGTGGCCGTCATGACGATCGGCAGGATGTACCAGGGATCGGGTGCCGACAGGTCGGTGATCCAGCCGATCCACGGTGCGTGGCGCATTTCGACCGACGACAGCAGCACCCAATAGAGCGCGATGAACACCGGGATCTGGATCACGATCGGGAAGCAGCCGCCCATCGGATTGACCTTCTCGGTCTTGTAGATCCGCATCATTTCCTGCTGCATCTCTTGCGGCTTGTCCTTCAGCCGCTCGCGCATTTCCATGATCTTCGGGTTGATGGCCTTCATCTTGGCCATGCTGGCGTAGGCCTTGGCGTTGAGCCAGTAGAAGGCCGCCTTCAGCAGCACCACCAGCGCCACGATCGCCCAGCCCCAGTTGCCCAGGATGCCGTGCAGCTGCGTGAGCAGCCAGTACAGCGGCTTGGAGATGATCGCGAAGATGCCGTAGTCCTTCACCAGGTCCAGGCCGGGGGCGATGGCTTCGAGCTTCTTTTCTTCTTCGGGGCCGGCGAACAGCGCGCTGTTCACGACCTGCGTAGCGCCCGGGGCGATCTTCGGCAGCGTGGCGACCATGGCCACGGTGAAGAGGTTGTCGCCCAGGTCCTTCACGCGGAATTCGCGGCGCAGCTGTTCGCTGGCCGGGTCGCCCTTGAGCAGCCAGGCCGAGGCGAAGTAGTGCTGCACCATCGCGATCCAGCCGTCGTTGGCCGGCGGCGGCGGCTCGACCTTGCCCTTGGCGATGTCCTTGAAGTCGAGCTTGTGGAACTTCTTCTCGTTGGTGTACGCGGCCGGGCCGGTGAAGGTGTTGGTGCCGAACATGGTGCCGGCGGCCACGGTGCCGTGGCGCAGCAGCTGCATGTACAGCTGCGCGTCGCGCGGCTGGTCGCTCACGTTGACCACTTCGTGGCGCACGCCGATGACGTAGTCGTCACGCTTGAAAACGTAGGTCTTGATGTACTTCAGGCCACCGACCGGGGCGCTTTCGAAGGTCACCTCGAGCGTGTTCTGGCCGTCGGCCATCGTGCGCGGACCGGCCTTGGGCGTCATGGCCGTCAGGTGGTTGGGGAAGGCGTCGCCGGCGACGGAGTTCAGCAGGCCGGTCTGCGCCACGTAGCGCGTGGCGGGCGAGCCGTTCTCGAACAGCACGACGCGCTTGGTGCGGTCGGCTTCGTCGTACTTGAGCAGTTCGAGGTGGTTGACCGTGGCGCCTTCGCTGTCGATCGTCGCCTTGAACAGGTCGGAGGTCACCACGACCTGCTCGCGCGGCGTGGCCGGGGCCGCCTGCGTGGGCACGGCGCCTGCGGTGCCGCCGGCTGCGGCAGCCGCGGTCGGCACGCCGTTGTTGGCCGCGCTGCCCGTGGCCGGCGCCGTGGCGGCGGGCTTGGTCGACGGCAGGAAGGTCGGCTTGTTGCCGTTGAAGACCTGCCATTGGTCCCACAGCAGCACGAGCGAGAAACCAAAAATCACCCACAGGATCGTGCGGCGGATATCGTTCATGACGAAGACTTCTTGTCGGAGGAGAGAAGAGACGAAAACAGCGATCCTGACTTGTCAGTGCGACGCTGTGATTTCGGTGGAACCGGATCGTGGCCGCCCTGGCACCAGGGCTGGCAGCGCGCGATGCGGTGCAGCGTCAGGTAGCTGCCCTTGAGCGCGCCGTGCACTTCCAGCGCCTCGATCGAATACACCGAGCAGGTCGGCGTGAAGCGGCACGACTGCCCGAGCCAGGGGCTCAGCAACAGGCGGTAGCCCTTCACGAGGCCGATCAGCAGGCGTTTCATGCGGAGGCGGGTGCGGGGGAGGCGGCAGCCGGTGCTGGCGGACGCCCGGCGCGCGCCAGCAATTGCTGGAGCTCGGCGCGCACGGCGGCCTTGAGCTTGTCCGAGGAGGCGCTCACGAACGCCTTGCGATCGAAACCGGCGCGCAGACGCACCACGTGCGCGGCACGCGGCAACACGACGCCGGGCGCGGCGCTCACGGCGTAGATCTGGCGCTTGATGGCGTTGCGCGTCACCGCGCGGCGTGCCCAGCGCTTGGGCACCATGGCGCCCAGCCAGACCTCATCGGACGGAAACAGCGAAGCGGCGCCCGATGGGGAAACATCGAGCGCACAGCGGTGCAATGCGAAATGGGCAGTGCGCGCCACGGTGGCACCTGCGAGGACGGCCTGGAATTGCGCGCGGGTCTTGAGCCGCTGCAAGGAAGCCGGGCCGCGGACGTCGCTGCTGGCGGAGCCAGGCGCAGAGGCTGCAGGAGCCTGCGCGGACGTGTCGGCGGCTGACAACGGCAGGTGGGGTGCCGTCAGACGGCCAGGCGCTTGCGGCCCTTGGCGCGGCGTGCGTTGATCACGGCGCGGCCGCCACGGGTCTTCATGCGGACCAGAAAGCCGTGGGTACGGGCGCGGCGGACTTTGGATGCTTGGTAAGTGCGTTTCATGATGGTTTCCTGATTCCCTGTTTGCGCCGGTTTCCGCATGAAGGCATGCAAAAACCCGGCGAGCGCTGGGGGAGCGAGTTTCGGATGGCCCCCGAAAGACGCTGTGAAGGCTTTTCAGGGAAACCCGCAATTATCGCAAACATTGGCCGCCGGAACAATCTTCGACTGGATTTGCGGGCCTTTCCATGTGCAGCGCAGCATGTGGATAAGGTTTTGACAAGTTAGAATGCCCAGCGCCTTCCAGCAGAGAATATCCACAATACCTATACAAGAAATGCCCGAGGGTTCCATCACTTTTTCAAGCGCCCATGTCGACTGACGGCATCGGCGAAAGCCTGTGGCAGGCCTGCGTCGACCAGCTCGCGCAGGAGCTGTCCGAGCAGCAGTTCAACACCTGGATCAAGCCCCTCACCGCGCAGGTCGCCGACGACCTTTCGCGCATGACGGTGTTCGTCGCCAACCGCTTCAAGCTCGACTGGATCCGTGCCCAGTACGCGGGCAAGATCGCGGCCATGGCCGAGAAGATGTACGGCCAGCCGGTCACCATCGAGTTAGCGCTCGCTCCGCGTGAAACCCCCGTCCGTGTTGCACCCATGGCCATCATGGCCGAAACGGATGTGCCGCGCGACGTGGCCGGCCCGGGCGAGGAACCGGCGGCCGCCGGCTTCAAGAACCGGCTCAATTCGGGGCTCACTTTCGACACCCTGGTCGAGGGCACGGCCAACCGCATGGCGCGCGCCGCAGCCATGCACGTGGCCGGCATGCCGGGCCACCTGTACAACCCGCTTTTCATCTACGGCGGCGTCGGCCTGGGCAAGACCCACCTGATGCACGCTGTGGGTAACCGGCTGCTGGCCGACCGGCCCGATTCCAAAGTTCTCTACATCCACGCCGAGCAGTTCGTGTCGGATGTGGTCAAGGCCTATCAGCGCAAGACTTTCGATGAGTTCAAGGAGCGCTACCACTCGCTCGATCTGCTGCTGATCGACGACGTGCAGTTCTTCGCCAACAAGGACCGCACGCAGGAAGAGTTCTTCAACGCCTTCGAGGCCCTGCTGGCCAAGAAGTCGCACATCGTGATGACCAGCGACACCTATCCCAAGGGGCTGGCCGACATCCACGAGCGGCTGGTGTCGCGCTTCGATTCGGGCCTCACGGTGGCGATCGAGCCGCCCGAGCTCGAGATGCGCGTGGCGATCCTGATCAACAAGGCCCGCGTCGAAGGCACCGAAATGCCCGAGGAAGTCGCCTTCTTCGTGGCCAAGAACGTGCGCTCCAACGTGCGCGAGCTCGAAGGCGCCCTGCGCAAGATCCTGGCGTACTCGCGTTTCAACCAGAAGGAGATCTCGATCGCCCTGGCGCGCGAGGCGCTGCGCGACCTGCTGTCGATCCAGAATCGGCAGATCTCGGTCGAAAATATCCAGAAGACGGTGGCCGACTACTACAAGATCAAGGTCGCCGACATGTACAGCAAGAAACGCCCGGCCAGCATTGCGCGGCCGCGGCAGATCGCGATGTACCTGGCCAAGGAGCTCACGCAGAAGAGCCTGCCGGAAATCGGCGAGCTGTTCGGCGGTCGCGACCACACGACGGTGCTCCACGCAGTGCGAAAGATTTCGGGCGAGCGCCAGCAGCTCACCGAACTCAACCAGCAGCTGCACGTCCTCGAACAGACCCTCAAAGGCTGAAGCCGAATGTCATCAAGAACGCCCCTCGCGACAGCGGAGAATGGCGTCCTGAAAGCTGATTCAAAGAGATAAGAGAAGAGGAAGAAGACATGATCGTTTTGAAGGCAACCCAAGACAAAGTTCTTGCCGCGCTGCAGTCGGTGGCCGGCATCGTGGAGCGGCGTCACACCCTGCCGATCCTGGCCAATGTGCTGATCCGCAAGACCGGCGGCCAGCTGCAGCTGACCACCAGCGACCTCGAGATCCAGATCCGCACCACCGCCGAGCTCGGTGGCGACGAAGGCAACTTCACGACCACCATCGGTGCGCGCAAGCTGATCGACATCCTGCGCACCATGCCGGCCGACCAGACCGTGAGCCTCGAATCGAGCGCCAGCAAGCTGGTGCTCAAGGGCGGCAAGAGCCGCTTCACGCTGCAGTCGCTGCCCGCCGAAGACTTCCCGCTGGTGCAGGAAGCCGCCAATTTCGGCCCCGTGTTCAGCGTGCCGCAAAAGACGCTGAAAGACCTGCTCTCGCAGGTCTCGTTCGCGATGGCCGTGCACGACATCCGCTACTACCTGAACGGCATCCTGTTCGTGGCCGAAGGCAAGCAGCTGAGCCTGGTGGCCACCGACGGCCACCGCCTGGCGTTCTCCTCGGCCATGCTCGACGTCGAAGTGCCGCGCCAGGAAGTGATCCTGCCGCGCAAGACCGTGCTCGAAATGCAGCGCCTCCTGTCGGACGCCGAAGGCGCCATCGAGATGCAGTTCGCGAACAACCAGGCCAAGTTCAGCTTCGGCGGCATGGAGTTCGTCACCAAGCTGGTTGAGGGCAAGTTCCCCGACTACAACCGCGTGATTCCGAAGAACCACAAGAACACCGTCACGCTCGGCCGCGCGCCGCTCCTGGCCAGCCTGCAGCGCACCGCCATCCTGACCAGCGAGAAGTTCAAGGGCGTGCGCCTGAACATCGAGCCGGGCACGCTGCGCATCGCGTCGAACAACGCCGAGCAGGAAGAAGCCCAGGACGAGCTCGACATCGACTACGGCGGCGACAGCATCGAGATCGGCTTCAACGTCACCTACCTGATCGACGCGCTGTCGAACATGGACCAGGACATGGTCAAGCTGGACCTGGCCGACTCCAACAGCTCGGCCTTGTTAACCATCCCCGAGAACGCATCTTTCAAGTACGTCGTGATGCCGATGCGCATCTAGACCCTGGAAAACACAGCGCCTTGCGCACACGACCCGCGGCCCCCCGCGGGTTTGCGCTTTCAAGAGGCGGCGAATTGAGCTTTTGAGAGCCCGAAAAATCACGGGAAACCCGTGAGAGACAGAGGAATATCCGAATGAGTGCAGAAGAGAACAAGCCCGACGTGCCGCACACCGAGCCGGTCTATACCCCCGAAATCCAGATCGTGGCGCCCGAAGGCGTCCCCGCCGACTCCAGCTACGGCGAAGGTGCGATCACGATCCTCGAAGGTCTGGAAGCCGTGCGCAAGCGCCCGGGCATGTACATCGGCGACACCTCCGACGGCACGGGCCTGCACCACCTCGTGTTCGAAGTGGTGGACAACTCCATCGACGAAGCGCTCGCGGGCCATTGCGACGACATCGTCGTCACGATCCACTCCGACAACTCGATCTCCGTCACCGACAACGGCCGTGGCATTCCCACCGGCGTGAAGATGGACGACAAGCACGAGCCCAAGCGCTCGGCCGCCGAAATCGCGCTCACCGAACTGCACGCCGGCGGCAAGTTCAACCAGAACAGCTACAAGGTCTCGGGCGGCCTGCACGGCGTGGGCGTCTCGTGCGTGAACGCGCTGAGCGTGAAGCTGCGCCTGATCGTGCGCCGCGAAGGCAAGATCCACGAGCTCGAATTCAGCCGCGGCTTCGTGCAGAACCGCCTGCTCGAAACCGTGAATGGCTTCGAAGTCTCGCCCATGAAGGTCATCGGCGACACCGACAAGCGCGGCACCGAGGTGCACTTCCTGCCCGACACGGAAATCTTCAAGGAAAACAACGATTTCCACTACGAGATCCTGAGCAAGCGCCTGCGCGAGCTGAGCTTCCTGAACAACGGCGTGCGCATCCGCCTGCTCGACGAGCGCACCGGCAAGGAAGACGACTTCTCCGGCGCCGGCGGCGTGCGCGGCTTCGTGGAGTTCATCAACAAGGGCAAGACCGTCCTGCACCCGAACTCGTTCTACGCAGCGGGCGAGAAGCCGGCCGATACCTACGGCGGCATCCCCGGCACGCACATCGGCGTCGAAGTGGCGATGCAGTGGAACAGCGGCTACAACGAGCAGGTCCTCTGTTTCACCAACAACATCCCGCAGCGTGACGGCGGCACCCACCTCACGGGGCTGCGCGCCGCGATGACCCGCGTCATCAACAAGTACATCGAAGAAAACGAGTTCGCGAAAAAGGCGAAGGTCGAAGTCACCGGCGACGACATGCGCGAAGGCCTGTGCTGCGTGCTGAGCGTGAAGGTGCCCGAGCCCAAGTTCTCGAGCCAGACCAAGGACAAGCTGGTGTCCAGCGAAGTGCGCGCACCGGTGGAAGACATCGTCGGGCGCCTGCTCACCGACTACCTGCAGGAACGCCCGAACGACGCCAAGATCATCTGCGGCAAGATCGTCGAGGCCGCCCGTGCCCGCGAAGCCGCGCGCAAGGCCCGCGAAATGACGCGCCGCAAGGGCGTGCTCGACGGCATGGGCCTGCCCGGCAAGCTGGCCGACTGCCAGGAAAAGGACCCCGCCCTGTGCGAGGTCTACCTGGTGGAGGGTGACTCCGCCGGCGGCTCCGCCAAGCAGGGCCGCGACCGGAAGTTCCAGGCCATCCTGCCGCTGCGCGGCAAGATCCTGAACGTCGAGAAAGCACGCTACGAGAAGCTGCTGACCAGCAACGAAATCCTGACGATGATCACCGCGCTGGGCACCGGCATCGGCCGCGCCGGCGCGACCACCGCGGGCGGCGGCGCGGACGACTTCAACGTCGCCAAGCTGCGCTACCACCGCATCATCATCATGACCGACGCCGACGTGGACGGCGCCCACATCCGCACGCTGCTGCTCACCTTCTTCTACCGCCAGATGCCCGAGCTGGTCGAGCGCGGCCACATCTACATCGCGCAGCCGCCGCTGTACAAGGTGAAGGTCGGCAAGGAAGAGCAGTACCTGAAGGACGGCCCCGCGCTCGACGCCTTCCTGCTCAAGGTCGCACTGAAAGACGCGAGCATCGAGACCGGCGGCGCCGCCTCGACCACGCTGTCGGGCGACACCCTGGCCGAGCTGGCGCGCAAGCACCAGGTGGCCGAGGCCGTGATTGCGCGCCTGCGCAACTTCATGGACGCCGAAGCGCTGCGCGCCATCGCCGACGGCGTGGCGCTCGACCTCGACACGCCGGCCGCCGCCGAAGCCTCGGCCGTCGCCCTGCAGGCCAAGCTGCGCGAGCTCAACACGACCGGCGTGCCGGCCGAGGTGAGCAGCGAGTTCGACGCCCGCACCGACAAGCCGCTGCTGCGCATCAGCCGCCGCCACCACGGCAACATCAAGTCCAGCGTGATCTCGCAGGACTTCGTGCACGGCGCCGACTACGACGCGCTGGCGCAGGCCGCCAACACCTTCCGCGGCCTGCTGAGCGCCGAAGGCGCGCTGGTCAAGCGCGGCGAGGGCGAACGCGGCAAGGAAGAGAAGGTCGACGACTTCCGCCAGGCCATGAAGTGGCTGATCGGCGAAGCCGAACGCGCCACCTCGCGCCAGCGCTACAAGGGCCTGGGCGAGATGAACCCCGAGCAGCTGTGGGAAACCACCATGGACCCGACCGTGCGCCGCCTGCTGCGCGTGCAGATCGACGACGCGATCGAAGCCGACCGCGTGTTCACGATGCTGATGGGCGACGAGGTGGAACCGCGCCGCGAGTTCATCGAGCAGAACGCGCTGCGCGCGGCGAACATCGACGTCTGATCGATCGATCGATCGATCGATGGCACGGCACCGGCGGTGTCGCGCTGTTCACCAAGGGGGCGCCTGCAAGCGCCCCTTTTTTTTGATTCCTCTTACTGCTTGCGCTGCACGAACAGGTTGCGCTTGGCGTCCTCCGGGTACGCGAAGCTGATCTGCCCGTTGCGCACCACGCCCATCACCAGCATGTTGGGCGACAGCGCGTCCTTGTCGTTTTCCGAGAACGACTTGTCGTAGGTCGTGACCACGCCGTAGTAGGGCCGCTTGGGCTGCTCGAGCGCGGCCTTGATGAACGGGCCTTCGAGCTTGCCGCTGGGCACGTTGAACATCGCGTGGGCCAGCAGGTAGGTGGCGTCGTAGGCCTGCGCGGCGGCCATCGGCACCGGGATGCGCTTGGTGTTGAATTTCCGCGCGTAGTTGGAAAGAAACGACGAGCGGCGCTCGTTGCTCGGCTCGGCGATGAAGCTCTGCGCCATCAGCGCGCCTTCGGAAGCTTCGCGGGCGCCCTCGATGAAGGACGGGAAGGACAGCGTCCAGGCCCCGACCTGCGGCACCTTCCAGTTCAAGGCCTGCCGGCTGCGCGCGATGACGGCGTTCTCGGGGCCCACGGTGTAGCTGAAGATGACGTCCGCGCCGGCCGCCTTGGCCTCCGACAGCTCCTTCGTCAGGTCTTTCACCCCAAGCGGAAATCTCCCCACGTACACGGGCTTGAGGTGCTTGGCCGCCAGCGCCTTCTCGACATCCTTGGCGCCCGCCTCGCCGTAGCCGGTGCTGTCGTGCAGCACGGCAACCCGTTTCCAGCCGCGCGCCAGCAGGTCGTCGACCACGAAGGGGGCCTGGATGCTGTCCTTGGGCGAGGTGCGAAACACATAGCTCGTGGCCGGCGGATAGGTCGACGTCAATGGCGAGCCGGTGGCGCAGGGCACGATCAGCGGCAATTTCGCGTCATTGAAAACGGCCAGTGAATTCATCGCCACGCCGGTATTGCAGAAGCCGATGGTGGCGACCACTTTTTCATTGACGAGGGCCTGGGATTGCGAACGGCCAATGTCCGGATTGGCCTGGTCGTCCTTGATCACCAGTTCGAGCGAGCGGCCCAGATACCCGCCCACGGCATTGATTTCGTCGACGGCCATCTTCACGCCGTTGAGCATGGGCAGGCCGAAGTCGGCCGACGGCCCGGTGAAAGGGCCGATGACGCCGATGCGGATCGGCACCGGCTGCTCTGCGCTTGCCTGGGCGACCAGTCCCAAACCCATCAGCAAAAAAACGAATCGGCGATTTGAATGAAGCATTTGGTTTGCGCGCTTTGAAAGGAAGCGCCGAGCCTAATTTCTTTGCGCGCCCGCCAATAGCTAGGGAATGCCCAGTCAATTGCGCACCAATTCCGTCTTCTGTTGCCAATTCAGCGCAGGCCGCGGGGCCGGCGACGCATCGGAAAGCGCTCGTTCGCGGCGCGTCCGCGAGCCCCGTCTCAGGGTTTCCGATGAAAGACACCCGAAAAGCGTGACCGGCGCCCGTCACACGGGCGTCACCAGCTATGAAAACAATAGCATTCACCTGCGCAACGCAGAAGCTTCCTCGTAAACGCTATATCTAGCCCGACTCTTGCTAAGCAAAATTCCTGACGGATTTCCTGTCACGCAAGATCGAGGACACACAGAGCAATGAACCCCAAGCGTTTCCAACAGCCCGTGGCTGCACTGGTTCTGGGCGCCGCATCGGTCGCCGCGGCCTTCCTCGTGGCCGTGTCGCCGGCCCATGCGTTCTCGAACCCGCCGATCCAGGTCGCGCAGGGCATCGAATACATGTGCGGCGGTGCCGCCAAGGGCGAAGCCGCCTTCATGGAAATGGTGGCGCCGCGCTGGGCCGCCGCCATCGACTTGCGCGTGAACGACGGCAAGGGCGCGCAGCAGGCCGGCTTCCCGGCCAAGGCCTCGATCCAGGTGCGCCAGAAGTACACAGGCCAGACGGTGATGCAAGTGCAGACCCAGGCGCCTTACATGCTCGCGCGGCTCGAACCGGGCGCCTATGACGTCGACGTGACGCTGGGCGGGCTCACGCTCACGCAGCAACTGGTCGTGATCGCCGGCATTCCGGCGCGCGCCTCCTTCGTCTGGCCGTCGAACTTCGACATGGCCTCGGTCGCGCCACCGCTGCCCCAGGCGCTGGCACAAACCGCCGCGCGCTGACCCGACGCGGGCCGCTGCGGCCCGCGCGCAGTTAAGTCTTCCTTAAGTCGTGCCCGGCACAGTGCCTTCCTGCGTGGCGTGTCGCCACCACCGCCCGGAAAGGAAGGCTCCGATGTCTCTCACCACCAATCCCCTGTTTCTGTTCTCGCACGCCCGGCCCGTGGCTGCGGCGGCCGGCGCCGCCTTGCTGGTGCTGCTCGGCGGCGCGCTCTCGGCGCAGCCGGCCCAGGCCGCGATGAACCCGCCGATCCACATGGCGCACGGCGTCGAGTACATGAGCGGCGGCATCGGCCAGGACGAGGCGCAGCTGATGGAAACTGTGTCGCCGCGCTGGCCCGCGAGCTTCGAATTCGCGATCAAGGACGGCCGCCGCGCCGATTTCGCGGCCGGCGTGCACGTCACCGTGCGCGACAGCCACGGCACCGCGCTGCTCGACAACGTGGTCTCGGGCGGCCCGTTCATGGTGGCGCGGCTCGAGCCCGGTCGCTATGAAGTGGAGGCTCGCATCGGCGGCCAGACGCTCAAGCAGACGCTGCTGGTGTCGCCCGGTGCGCCGGCCAAGGCGCTCTTCGAATGGCCGGCGGGCACCGACATGGCGTCGGCCGGCACGCGCACGGTGCGGTAAGCGAGGCGGCACCGCGCCGCGGGCGGTGCCGAACGGGCGCGCCCGCGACGCCCCAACGCCCGCTATCCGGTTGCCCTGCGCTATAGAAAAAATAGCGACCCCGGCAGCTTTCGACGCCTTGAATGCGCGGCATGCGCCTTGCAGATGACGTGTCCCGGGCAATGCCCGCGTCCCCCCAGTCCTCATGCCGATCCGTCCCCTGAGCGTCCTGACCGCGCTGCTGCACGTCTACATCGCGCTGCGCCTGCTGCCTGCGCTGGCGTCGCTCACGCCTGCGTGGCCGCTGGCGCTCGTGCTGCTGGCGGTGTCGGCGGTCACGATGCCGCTGCCCTTCGTGTCGCGCAGCCACCGCGCCGACCGCAAGGCGAAGCCGGCGGGCGAGATGCTGCACTGGATCGGCCTGATCAGCATGGGCTGGTTCTCCTCGCTGTTCGTGCTGACGCTGGTGCGCGACCTCGGCCTGCTGCTGGCCTGGCTGGCGAGCGCGCTCGGCGGCCTGCAAGTGCCCTGGGACAAGGTCGGGCCCTGGAGCGCGCTGACGGTGCTGGCGCTGGCCACGGGCGTGTCGCTGGTCGGCTTCGTCAACGCGCGCCGCACGGCCGGCGTGAAGCAGGTCGACGTGCCCATTCGCGGCCTGCCGGCAGCGCTGGCCGGCTTCACGATCGCCCAGCTCAGCGACATCCACGTGGGCCCGACGATCCGCAACGGCTACATCCAGCGCATCGTCGACGCGGTGAACCGGCTCGGCGCCGACGCCATCGCGATCACCGGCGACCTGGTGGACGGCAGCGTGCCCGAGCTGCGCGAGCACATCGCGCCGCTGGCGGGGCTGCGCGCGCGCCACGGCACTTTCGTGGTCACGGGCAACCACGAGTACTACGCGGGCGCGCACGCCTGGATCGACGAGCTGCGCCGCCTCGGCCTGAAGGTGCTGCTGAACGAGCACGTGGTGCTGCAGACGCGCAACGTGCGCGGCGCGCAGACCGACGAAGAGCTGTTCGAAAGCGCGCTGGTGCTGGCCGGCGTGACCGACTTCACCGCCGGCCACTTCGACGCCGCGCACGCGAGCGACCCGCACCTGGCGCTGTACGACGCACCGCCGCTGGTGCACACGCGCGTGCTGCTGGCGCACCAGCCGCGCAGCGCGCCGGTGGCGGCCGCGGCCGGCTACCAGCTGCAGCTGTCGGGCCACACGCACGGCGGCCAGTTCTTCCCGTGGAACCTGTTCGTGCCAATGCAGCAGCCGTTCACGGCCGGCCTGCACAAGCTGCACGACATGTGGATCTACGTGAGCCGGGGCACCGGCTACTGGGGGCCGCCGAAGCGTTTCGGCGCGCCGTCGGAAATCACGCTGGTGACGCTGGTCCCGGCGCAGCCCTGAAACGCAGCGGCGTCAGGCCTGCAGTTCGGCCAGCAGTCGCCGCGCGTTCGACGTGGCGGCCGCGTGGATCGGCTTCAGGCCTTCGCGCGCAATGCGCACTGCCACCCCCGTGAGCTGACCCGCCGTGCTGGCGCCGCGCGCCGTGGCCTGCACGAGCGCGTCGCCGTGCGTGGCCGCCTGCGCCGGCGTGAAGCTGCCGGCCAGCGAGAAGAGCGCCGTGGCGCCCTGCAGCCATTGCTGCCATGCACGCTGGGCCAGCGAGGCCTGGCTGCTGTGCCACTGCCGGGCCATCGCCAGGCCCGACTCGCTCGCCGCGGCGAGCTTTTCGTGGCCCATCAACTGGAATTCCGCAAGGTCGGCGGCGCTGGGCGTGAGCCCGGCTTTGGCGATGCGCTCGGTGCGCATGCGGATCACCGTGCCGGACGACAGCAGGGTCTCGTGGGTCTTGAGGGCCAGGTCGACCCATTGCATCAGCGGGCTGGCCACGCGGGCGGTGGTACTGAAGGACGACATGGGAAGAGGGCACGTAGGGGAACAGAGGGCCACTATAGGCCTGCAAAGTGAAAATTGTTGCAGCGCAACATTTCCTGACCGTCATTTCACCGATCGATTGCTTTCTGCGGGCAATATTTAACGTTTGTTGTGGTTGTTGCCGGCATCCGCGCGCAAGCGCCGTGCACGCGCCTCGGTGACGAGGTAGGCGACCAGCGCCACGGCCAGTGGCAACAGGTAGTACAGCGCGCGGTAGGCCAGCAGCGCCCCCAGCAGCCGGGCGCTGGGCACCTCGTGCGCGAGCAGCGCGACGAACACGGCCTCCAGCACGCCGAGCCCCGCCGGCACGTGCGTGACCACGCCCGCCACCGCCGCGACCAGCAACACCGCGAGCACCTGCGGATACCCGACCTCGCCCTGCAGCAGCACCCAGATCACGCCGCCGATGAGCGACCAGTTGACGCACGACATCACCAGCTGCAGCAAGGCCATCGGCAAGCTCGGCGTGCGCAGCGCATGGCCGCGCACGCGCCAGACGTGGCCATCGGAGAACGCACACAGCGCCAGGTAGGCGAGCGACACCATGAGCAGCACCGCGCCGAGCATGCGCAAGCCGCTGCCGTCGATCTTCCAGTCGGGCGGCAGCGCCATCGGCCAGAAGCAGAAGGCGACGCCGGCCACCACGAGGTAGCCGAGCCAGTTGGTCAGCATGCTGAAGCCCAGCACGCGCGTGATGGTCTCGTTGCCCAGCCCCAGGCGCGAGTACAGCCGGTAGCGGAAGGCCACGCCGCCCACCAGCGAGCCGAAGTTGAGGTTGAAGGCGTAGCTGATGAAGGTCACGCCGACCACGGTGCCCACGCCGAGCCGGTGCTTCGTGAGGTGGCGCCCGAGCAGGTCGTAGGTGCTGTAGAGCCCGAAGCTGGCGGCGGCCAGCGCGCCGGCCGCGAGCAGCGTGGTGCCCGGCAATGCGCGCAGTGCGGCGAACACTTCGGCCCAGTCGATGGTGCGTGCCTGCTTCAGCAGCAGCCAGGCGATGGCGCCGAAGAAGGCCCAGATCGCCACGCGACGCGCCCACGGCCACCAGGGCCGGTGCGTGAGGGCGAGGGAAGCGCTCATGCCGTCTCCGTGCGCGTCGTGCCCTCGTCGCCGCGCTTCTTCTGCTGCGCCATGAGATCGGTCGCCTCGGCCGGCGTCAGGCGCGGCGCATGGCGCGGCAGGCGGTTCAGCCACGACGGGTACCAGCGCAAGAAGTGGAAGACGAAGAAGCTGCGCACCAGCCGCCAGCCGCTCCATTCGCTGGCCAGGTCGTGCGCGCCGATCTGCTTGCAGCTGTGCTGCATGAGATGGTCCATGCGCTCCCACAGCACCTTGTTGAACGCGGTGTCGCGCACCACCACGTTGGCCTCCAGGTTGAGCGACAGGCTCAGCGGGTCGAGGTTGCTCGAGCCCACGGTGCTCCAGCGGTCGTCCATGAGGGCGACCTTGCCGTGCAGCGGGCGGTCGCAGTACTCGTAGATGCGTACGCCCGCATGCAGCAGGTGGTGGTACAGCATGCCGGCGGCCGTCTTCACGATCGGCATGTCGGGCTCGCCCTGCAGGATGAGCCGCACGTCCACGCCGCGCCGCGCCGCGCGCCGCAACTCCTTGATGAGCCGGTAGCCCGGAAAGAAGTACGCGTTGGCGATCACGATGCGCTCGCGCGCGGCGCGGATCGCGGCGCGGTAGTGGCGCTCGATGTCGTTGGTGTGGCGGCGGTTGTCGCGCGTGACGAATATCGCGTCGGCCTCGCCCGCCGCGGCCTGCAGCTGCGACACGGGCGGCGCCTGCTTCAGCCTTCGCCGGAACCAGCCCACGCCCTTGCCGCCGACTGCAATCGCGCGCAGCACGAACTGGTGGATCTCGGCCACGATCGGCCCGGCCAGCTCCACCGCGTAGTCCTGCTTGGCCTTGGGCCCGAAGTCGAGCAGGTGGTCCTCGGAGTAGTTGATGCCGCCCACGAAGGCGCGCTCGCCGTCGACCACCACGATCTTGCGGTGCATGCGGCGGAACACGTTGAGCCGCTGGCCCAGGAAGCGCTGGCCCGGGTCGAACACGCGCACCTTGACGCCGGCCGTGGCCAGGCTTTCGAGGTACGCGTGCGAGAGATCGGGCGAGCCGAAGCCGTCGATCATCAGGTCGACCTTCACGCCGCGCTGCGCCGCCGCGCGCATGGCCGCATGCAACGCCAGGCCCACCTTGTCCTCGAACAGGATGAAGGTCTCGATGATCACTTCGCGCCGCGCCGCGCCGATGGCCTCGAACACGCGCGGAAAGAATTCCTCGCCGTTCTCCAGCAGGTCGATGCGGTTGCCGCCGGTCCAGTGGCCGGCGCGCTCGGGGGTGTCGCGCATGGGGGCCTCGCTGCTCACAGGTCGATGTCCGCCACCAGCGGGGCATGGTCCGACAGGTGCGACCAGGGCCGGCGCGGCAGCACCACGGGCGCGTGCGCGCCCGCGTTGCGCACGTAGATGCGGTCCAGCGGCAGCAGCGGCAGGCGCGCCGGAAAGGTGCGCGCGGCGCGGCCGTGGGCATGCACGAACACCTCGCGCAGCGACGCGCCTTCGGCCAGCACGTCGTGCGCGCGGGCGCGCCAGTCGTTGAAGTCGCCCGCCACGATCAGCGGCGCGTCGGCCGGCACCTCGTCGCGCACGATGTGGCACAGCAGCTCCAACTGCTGCTGGCGGTGCGCCTCGGCCAGCCCCAGGTGCGCGCAGATCGCATGCACGTCGACCGTGCGCCCGGGCAGGCGCAGCACGCAGTGCAGCAGGCCGCGCTTCTCGGGGCCGCTCACCGACACGTCGTGGTTGCGGAAATGCACGATCGGAAACTTCGACAACACGGCGTTGCCGTGGTGCCCCTTCGGATACACCGCGTTGCGCCCGTAGGCGAACTGCGGCCACATGGTGTCGGCCAGGAATTCGTAGTGCGGCGCCTCCGGCCAGTTGTTCACCGTGCGCGAATGGCGCGCGTGCGTACCCATCACCTCCTGCAGGAACACCACGTCGGCGCCCACCGTGCGCACCGCGTCGCGCAGCTCCGGCAGGATGAAGCGGCGGTTGAGCGCCGTGAAGCCCTTGTGGGTGTTCACGGTCATGACCTTGAGCGAGGCCGGTGCGGCGGCGACAGCGGCCTCGGGCAGCGGGGAAGTGATGGGGGAGGACATCGGTGTTCCCGTTGTACGTGGCCGCGCCCGCGCCGACTGTAGGAACGCGCCACCTTCTTCGCGTGCCTTTCACGCAAGGGCGGCGGGCTCCTACAGGCAGGCCTGCCGCACCCCCACACAGCGCCCGAAACGAGGCTCCTACGGTGGTTTCAAAGCCGATGCCAACGCGCTCGCGCTTTGTGCCTTTTTCCATCTGCAAAGGAGCTTTCCATGATGACCACCCTGCAACGCCTGACGATCCCCACCGCGCTGCTCGCCGCCCTGCTGGGCGCGGGCGTCGCCCAGGCCCAGAAACCGGCGCCTGTCGAACCGATGGCGGGCGACAGCTCGATGCCCGTCTCGCGCGAAGCCGTAAAGGCCGAGGCCCGCGCGCAGAACCGCAACAACGCCAACAGCGTGGTGCCCAAGGGCGAGGCCAGCACCACCGTGAACCACCAGCCCAACGCGATGCCGTCGCCCACCGGCGAGCGCTCGCGCGCCGAGGTGCGCGCCGAGACGCAGCACGTGAAGCCGCGCTTCGGCCAGCCGGGCGAACGCCCGGCGGTGCCGACCAACCCGACCGAGAAGACGGGCACGCCGCAGTAACACCGCGCGCCCATGAAAAAGCCCGCGATGCTTTGCGCATCGCGGGCTTTTTTCCTGCCCTTTCCTGGAGGCCGGCTCCCTTCAGCCGGCCGCCTGGTCAGCCTCAGCTCTTGGCCGGCGCTGCACCATGGTGGCCTTCATGCCCACCGCGATGGAAGCGATGGCCGTGGCCCGCGAACTTCGCGGTCTCGGCGTCGAAGGTCTTCTGCTGCTCGGGCGTCAGCGCGGCGTAGAAGGTCTTGGTCGCTTCGGCGCGCTTGGCGAACCGGGCGCTGCGCTCGGCCTGGCGGGCCTGCATGTGCTCCAGGCGCTGCGGCGTGGTCAGCTTGGCGAACTCGGCGCGGTCCATGCGCTGCGGGCGGGCGGCACCGGCCGGCGGCTGGCTGGCCTCGGTGAAGCTGCTCCACGCGCCTTCCTGGGCGCTGGTGAGCTTGAGCTTGTCCTTCAGCGCGGCCAGGCGCTTGGCACGGTGCTCCTTCATGCGCTCCATGCGCTGGGCCGGGTCCATGCGCTTGTGCTGCGCCTTGGGTGCGGCGGTGGCATCGGCGGGGGCCGTGGCAGCCGTGGGTGCAGCGGTCGACGGCGTGGTAGCGGCCGGCGCCTGAGCGAAGGCACCCGAAGAGGCGAGGGCGGCCGAACCCAGCAGGCTGGCCCAGACGATGCGTTGGCGAAGAGAGATCATGAGAGTCGCTTCCTTTCGAAGAAGTCCGCCACCAAAGGGCAGCGGGTGAGACGAAGTGTGGAGCGCCTCTGTAACGCGTCCGTGAGCCGAACGTGAGCGTGCGTAAAGAAGCATGAACCGCAGCGCGGTGCTGCCGCCCGCAGCGTGACTTATTTGGGCCGGGGCGCCTTCAGCCCGCGGTCGGGCGCTTGCAGCTTGCCGGCGCGCAGCGCGGCCACCGCGAGCACCACGGCGCGCGCGACGTTGCGCACCTCTTCCTGCACGTCGGCATCTGCGTCCAGCGCCTCGTGGCTGGTGGCGTAGGGCGCGTAGTAGCCGATGTAGCGATCGAGCCGCGCCTGCGCGCCGGCGTCGACCAGGCCCATCCAGTCGAGCCAGTCCGTGAGGTTGCGGCGCAGGCCCTCGGGGCCGGCCACGTCGCCGTGCACCACCACGCCGTAGACGCGGCCTTCCAGGTGCTTGGGGTAGCCCCAGCCTTCGAGCTCCAGGGCCTTGGCCTCGTCGGGCTTCTTGCCGTGCGTGCTGGTGGGGTCGGGGTTGCCGCCGTCGGCGCACACGAGGCGGTCGATCATGAGCTTGAGCGGGCTCGCGGCCTGGTACCAGTGCGTGGGCGTGAGCACGATCACGCCGTGCGCGGCCACCCAGCGTTCGTAGATCTCGTTCATCCAGTCGCCGGTCTGGCGCAGCGCGTGGTTGGGGTAGCAGCTGCAGGGCCAGTGGCACAGCGGCATCGCGGTGGAGACGCAGCCCTTGCACGGGTGGATGTGGCGGCCGTAGTCCGACGTGAGCCGGCTCAGGTCGAGCACGTCGACCTCGATGCCGCCGCCTTCGAGCACCTCGCGCGCGCACTGCGTGAGGCGCCAGGTCTTGGAGATTTCACCGGGACAGGTGCCGTCGTTGCGCGGCGAGCCGTTGACGAGCAGCACGCGCGAGCGCGTCTCGGGCCGGCCCCAGGCGTCCTGCGCCGCGTCGATGCGCGCGCGGGCGTCGAGCCAGTCGACCGAGAGTTCGTAGTCGGGGTCGGCATAGCCGGGCCCGGCGCGGCGCGTCACGGGCGCCTTGCGGCCTTCGTCATACGCTTTCCAGGCGATGTCTTCCAGGCGCCGCAGCGCCTCGGTCTCGGCCCGGAACGCCGGGTCGTGGAAGCTCTGCATGAAGCGGTCGTGGAACTCGGCGCGCTGCAGCATCGGCGGCGCCTGTCCCTTGCGTATCGTGGGAGGCATGACCGCAATCTAGGCCGCGCACCGGCCGGCGCGAACCGCACGCGACGCCGACTTGCGGTAGGCGAGCGACTACAGAGGCTTCGGGCTCAGCCCAGCTTGCCGTTCTGGAAGTCGTGCACTGCCTGCTTGATCTGCTCGGGCGTGTTCATCACGAAGGGCCCGTACTGCGCGATGGGCTCGTTCAGCGGACGGCCCGCGATGAGCAGCGCGCGCGCCGGGCTGTGGTTGCTGGCACCGGCGCGCAGCACCGTGCCGTCGCTGCCGGGGTCGTTCGCGAGGATGGCCATGCGCCGCGTCGGCACCTCGCTGCCGGCGATCCACAGCGATTCGCGGAACACATAGACCAGCGCGTTGTGGTCAGGCGGCAGCGGCTGCGCGAACTCGGCGCCGGGCGGCAGCGTGATGTCCAGGTACAGCGGTTGGGTGTGCGCGCGCTGCTCCGCGCCCACGACGCCGTGGCTGGTGCCGGCGATCACGCGCACGTGCGCGCCGCTGGCGGTGGTGAACTCGGGGATCTCGCTGCTGCGGATGTCGCGGTACCAGGGCTCGCGCATCTTGTCCTTGGCGGGCAGGTTGAGCCAGAGTTGAAAGCCTTCCATCAGGCCTTCTTCCTGCTCGGGCAGCTCGCTGTGCACGAGGCCGCGGCCGGCCGTCATCCACTGCACGCCGCCGTTCTCGAGCAGGCCTTCGTGGCCCGCGCTGTCGCGGTGGCGCATGCGCCCGGCGATCATGTAGGTGACCGTCTCGAAGCCCCGGTGCGGGTGGTTCGGAAAGCCGCCGATGTAGTCGCCCGGGTTGTCGCTGCCGAAGGCATCGAGCATCAGGTAGGGGTCGAGCCGCTTCTGCAGCGGCTGCTGCAGCACGCGGGTGAGTTTGACGCCGTCGCCGTCACTGGTGGAAACACCGGCCACGATGTGGTCGATGCCGCGCGGGGTGGCGACGGGATCGGTGGGGTGGTGGTGGGCATGAACGTTCGTCATGCCGCCCATGGTGGCACCAAAGCCCCGACCGCGCCACCGGTGGGGGTGCCCGCCGGCCGGAGCCGTTCAGCTCAGCGCGGCCACTGCTGGCGCTGCCAGTAGCGGTACTGCCAGCGCGTCTCGAAGCCCGCGCGGCGGTACAGGGCCAGCGCCGGCTGGTTCTGCGCGTCGACCTGCAGGAACACCCGCTCGACGCCGCGTGCCAGCGCCGCCTGCGCCAGGCCCGCCAGCACGCGCCCGGCCAGGCCGCGCCCGCGCTGCGACTGTTCGGTGCGCATGCCGTGCACGCTGGCCCAGCCGTGGCCGAAGGCCATGGCGCCGGCCGCCACGGTGGCGCCGTTTTCGCGCACGCTCGCAAAGAGCGAGCCCGTGGCGCGCGACAGCGAACGCACGCGGTGCACGCCGTCGACCGGGTCGAAGCCTTCGCCCAGGAACAGCGCGGCCCAGTCCGGATCGGGCGACGCGTCGACGTCGGCCAGCCGCACGTCCGCCACGACGAGGTCGCGCATGCGCTGCGCCGAGCCGGTCTGCACGCAGGTCGGGCTGTCGGCCATGTAGTGCCGGCGCGCGAGTTCGGCGCGCAGGGTGTCGAAGCAGGCGGCGTCGGCCAGCCGCAGCGCGGGCGCGACCTGGCGGCTGTCGCAGCGGTCTTCGATGCGGTCGAGCGTGCCGGCTTCCACCGGGTCGCGGTGCAGCGGCACGGCCGAGCGGGCGCGCTTGACGGTGCCGCGGTCGAAGGGCAGCAGCCAGCCGTCGAGTTCCTCGCAGGCCTCGGGGGCCACCGCCGCCACGGTGGCGCGTTCGATGGCCTCGATGTCGTGAGGGCCAATGCTCATTGCACGGCTTCCGGCGGCGCGTACTTGGCCGCGGCCACGCTCTTGAGCAGCGCCTCGCGCTGGTTGCGGCTGATGCCGCGCACGCTCTCGGCCACCCACTTGGTGCGGTCGGCATCGATGTGACCGTCGCGCCGCCATTGCTCCAGCACGGCCTGCGGTTTGTGCAGCATGGCCGCGAGCCAGACGGCCTGCGCCGGTTCGAGCGTGCGCGCGCTGCGCTTGAAGTAGCGCCGCGCCGCGGCCTCGCCGCCGCAGAGGTTGCCGCCCCACGGGGCGTTGTCGAGGTACAGCTGCAGGATGCGGGCCTTGCCCAGCGTCTGCTCCATCTCGACCGCGTACAGCAGCTCGCGCAGCTTGCGCTCGGCCGTGCGGTCGCTGCCGGTGACCAGCAGCTTGGCCAGCTGCTGCGTGAGCGTGCTGCCCCCGCGCCGGGTCTGGCCGGGCTTCTGGTTGTGGTCGATCGAGGCGAGGATCTCGGTCAGGTCGTAGCCGGCGTGGCTGAAGAAGCGCTGGTCTTCCGCCGCGATGACGGCGCGCGCCAGCCAGCTGTCGTTGGCCAGCTTGCCCGACGGGCCGCAGCTGGTGCGCGCGCCCAGCATGGCCTCGGTGCCCAGTCCTTCGACCGTGAACTGGCCGATGGCCGGCTGCACCGCGAAGGTGGCGTCGGGCAGCAGCAGCTGCGCCTGCACCGCCAGCGTGCCGCCGATGCGGGCACGCTGCAGCTCGGGCAGCGCCGGCACGAGCACGGCGTACCAGCGGGCGATGGGCGCGTCCTGCACGCGAACGTCGAGCTGCAGGTTCTTCGGCGCGAGGCGGCCGGTCCAGGTGCCCTGCAGCAGGGCGTTGCTGTCGGCCGCCTGGGGCGTGGCCTCGAAGGTGCCGGCCAGCGTGTTGCCGTCGCGCCGCACGGTGGCCACCAGCCGCTCGACCTTGATGGGCTGCGTGCCAAGCGCCGGCACGTCGGCGATGCACGGCGCGCAGCGCATCTGCTGCTGGCCGGTTTTCTCGTCCCAGGTGAAATGCACGGTGCCGAAGCGGGTGTCGAGCGCGTGGCCGTTCAGCCGCGGCGCGAACCAGGACGAGGTGGCGAGGCGCACCGCGGTGGGCACGCCGATCTCGAACGAGAGCGGGCCGGCCTTCACCGTGGTGCTCCATTCGCCCGCCGCCGGCGCAAGGGCGATCTTGGCGATCAGGAAGATGGCCACCAGGGCGGTCAGGACGAGGGCCAGCAGCCCGAAAAGCACGAATCGCAGGGTCTTCTTCACAAACACGTTCTCATCACATCGGTCTTGCCACGGTGACAGCTTGCCACGGACCGTGCGACTGGCCGCTGGCCGCCGCCCAGTACCAAGCCGAAGTGTCGGTGAAAGCCGTGCCTTGGGCGTCGACGATGCGCTCGCAGACGCGGAAATTTGCCGTACCGTGCCGTTGCGCCACAAAACAGCGCCACATCCGCGCCTGCGCGTCGCGTTCCAGCCGCGCCTGCTCGATGCGGTAGCCCAGCGCGCGGTAGCAGTCGGCGGCCGGATGCAGCATGCGCGTGGGCCGGTTCACGGCGCGCATCACCAGCGTCTGGTGGCCGTCGGTCATGCGGCCGATGGCGCCCGGGAAGCGATCGGCAAAGCGCTGCTCGACCTCGCTCAGCGCCAGCGGGCGCAGCGGCACGCCGTCCCACTGGCTCGGCCATTCGTGGGACCCCACGGCGTCGGCCTCTTCGGCCGGCGCGCGCAGCGCCGCCGCGGCCGACCAGAGCACGCACAGCAGCATCGCCAGCGCGAAGGCGCTCTTGTGGCCCACGCGGTTGATGAAATGGTTGGCGAACCAGCGCTCAACGAACGGTATCGACACGGCGGCCTCCTTCGGCGGTGATCAGGCCCGGCAGCGGGCGGTCGATTTCGATGCGCGGTGCGACGCGCGCCGGCACCATCAGGCGCGCGATGGCACCGCACACCACGGCCAGCAGCACCAGCCCCAGCGCGTTGTGCGCCCACGGCGCGAGCACGTGGCCGGCGCCTTCGAACGCGATCAGCACGCTGTTGCGCACGATGTTGCCGGCCAGCACCAGCAGCCCGACCGCCGGCAGGCGGCGCAGGAAGGCGCGGTCGCTGCGCCGCGCCCACAGCGCGACCGCGCAGGCCGTGAAGTAGCCCAGCCACACCATCTGCACGCCGGAGCAGGGCGCATCGACGATCACCAGGCGGCCGTCAACCATCAGCGTGGCGCCTTCGCGCGCCACCTCGAAGCCCGGCGCGAGCAGCCAGCGGCTGGCTTCGGCCGTCACCACGCGCAGCGGGTAGCCGGCGTAGAACTGCAGCGACGACAGCAGCGGCAGCGCCAGCACCGACAGCCCGGCCACCGGCAGCGCCGCCACGCCGCGCGGCAAAAAGGCCAGCAACCCGGCCGCGAGCGAGAGCACCGCCACCAGACCCGAGGCCAGCGGCGGCAGCGCGGGCAGGCCGCCCCCGCCCGTGCGCAGCAGCGTGGCGAGCACGGTGCCCAGGCCGGCCAGCGCCAGCCAGCCCAGGCGCGGCGAGGCGCGCAGCTCGCGCCGGCACTGCCAGGCGAGCGCCGCCAGGGCGACCAGCGCCACGAGGCCCAGCGGATCGTCGGAACCGTCCTGCAGGCGTCGCGCCATCCAGGCCCAGGTGGGTGCGAGCGCGGCGCACTGCAGCGCGAGCCAGCCGAAGGCCGGCGTGCGGTCGATGCGGATGGCCCAGTCCACGACGCGCGGATGTTGGTGGGCCAGGGTTGCCAGAGACATGGTCGTGCGTCCCGTGTTCAAGCAGTAAAGCGGCGCGGGTCGTTGCGGCGCGCGCGGCGGCGCAGCATGGCCAGCATCGACAGCACGACGGCGATCGCGCCCAGCGTTTCCGGCTCCGGCGTGCTCGGCACCTCGGCGCCCAGTGCCAGGTCGCTCACGCCCTGCGGCATCGGCAGCGGCTGGTTCACGTCCACGCTGTTCTGCGGCGCGACGTTGCGCACCACCTTGTCCACCGCGATGAAGCTGGTGTACTGCGTGAGCAGGCTGTACTTCAGGCCCAGCTCGGTGATGCGGTCCTTGAAGGCGGCGCTGCCTTCGAGCGCTTCCTGGTCGCTCAGGCTCTGGATGCGGTGGCGCGCCCACAGCGTGCGCAGCGCGGCGGTGTCCTGGCGCGTCTGCGGCGTGATGCGCACTTCCTCGCGGTACGGGCCGGTGGCGGCCTGGCCTTCGATGATCACGCGGCCCTTGGGCTGTCCATTCGAATCCGGGCGCCACTTGCCGAACACGATCACCGGGCGTTCGCCCAGCACGTCGGGCAGCGCCTGCGGCTCCACGTCGTACACGTCCAGGCCGCCGAAGGTGGCCTTCACGTTCGTGAGCACGGGCGACTCCACCATGCGGCGAAAGCGCGCGGCCTGCTCGGGTGCCTGCACCGGGTCGGTGATGATGAAGGGCTCGCCCATGCCGGCGCGCGCAATGCCTTCCATGAGGCTGCGGTTCACCGACGAGCCGATGCCGAAGGCGAACACGTTGGCCTTCGACAGGTTGTTGCGCACCAGCTCGAAGGCTTCGCGCTCGACCGTCACGTAGCCGTCGGTCACCACCACCACGGTGCGCGACACGTTCGCGGCCTTGGGCTCGGCGTACACGCGCTTGAGCGCCGGAATCAGCTCGGTGCTGCCGCTGCCGCTGTAGTTCTTGATCGTGGCGAGCGCCTGCTCGATGTTGGCGCGCGTGGCCGGCACCGACTGCGGTGACAGCATCTTGTTGCTGCCCGAGAACAGCAGCACGTTGAAGGTGTCGCTGGGGCGCAGGCCGCCGATCAGGCGTTCGAGCACGGTCTTGGCGGTGTCCAGCGGAAAGCCGTGCATCGAACCCGAGATGTCGACCACGAAGATGTAGTCGCGCGGCGAGATGGCGCTGGCGGTCACGGCCTTGGGCGGCTCGACCATGGCGAGGAAGAAGTTTTCTGCGTTGTCGCCCTGGCCCTTGTAGAGCATGAGGCCCGATTCGATCTTTTCACCCGCCAGGCGGTAGTCGAGCACGAAGTCGCGGTTGTCGGCGGGGCGGCCGTCGGCACCGAGCGTGATGTCGGCGTGCTGGTCTTCGTCGCGCTTCTTCACGTCGATGGTGTGCGTGGCGGAGCGGATTTCCTTCAGGCCCATCGGCGTGTCGATGCTCGCCGTGAGCTTGAAGCTGGTGGCTGGTGCCACGCCGGCGCGCAGCGTGGGCTGCGCCGGCCATGAAGCCTTGGCGTTCTCCGACTGCGGCGAGTTGTATCGCGGGCCGACCACAGTCGGGAACACGAACTGGTAGTTGCCCGACTGCGGCACCAGCAGCTCGGTGTAGCGCAGCTCCACCTTCACGTCGTCGCCCGGCAGGATGTTGGCGACGTTCATCTGGAACACGTTGGGCAGGTGCTGCTCGAGCAGCGCGGCGGTCTTGCCTTCCTTCTTCGCGGTGTCGTATTCGATCTTCGCCTGCTGCTTCTCGCGGATCTGCGCCGTGATGAGCCGGTCGGCCAGGCGCACGTTCAAGCCGCTCACCGCCGCCTTGGTGGAACCGGGGAACACGTACTTCGCCTCAATGGCGCGCTGGCCTTCGTTGCGGTAGGTCTGGGTGACCGTGACGTCGGCGATCACGCCCGAAATCCTGACCGAGACCTCGGTGCCCTTCAGCGGCAGGCGGTCGACCGAGGGGTCGTCGCTCTTGACGAAGAAATACGGGCTCTCGGTCTTCAGGCGCGGACCGGCGGGCGCTTCCTGCGCGTGGACCGGGCGGGCGCCCATGGCGATGAAACCCACGGTGGCCAGGCTCACGGTGGCGAGCCAGAGCCAACGGCCGGGGCGTGGGGTGGTGGGGGTGTCCATGGCGGGTGTCCTTCTGCGTGCGAACTTGCACGGCCCTCACTGTCGTGAGCGTGCGAGAAGGCAGTTGGAAGGCGCGTTGAAGTCGCCACAACCGGAGGCGCCGCTGTGTGAAGTCTGTGTGAAGTGCGCCGCGCGGCGGCTTCATACGGCCTTCGGATCGGCCGGAGAGCATCGGCGCCTCATCACGAAAAAACCCGGAAAAGAGGGGAGAAACCCATGCTTCAACTGTTGAAGGCCCTGCAGGCTTCGGTGCTGGTCAAGGTGGCCGGCCTGTTCTTCCTGCTGCTGGTGCTGTGCATTCCGCTGGCACGGATCGACGACCTGAACCGCGCCCGCGGCGAAAGCCAGCAGGAGGCCGCGCGCGAGCTCGCCGAGTCTTATGCCGGGCCGCAGGCCATGGTCGGCCCGCTGCTGCTGGTGCCGTACGTGGAGCGCTGGATGGAGCCGCTGCGCGACGCGCAGGGCAAGGTGATCGGGCAGGCCCCGCAGAGCAAGGAGATGGTGCACGCCGTGTTCCCCGACAAGCTGCACATCGAGGGCGACATGGCGCCGCAGGAGCGCTACCGCGGCATCTTCCGCATTCCGTTCTACACGCTCACGGCCGCGCTCGGCGGCGGCTTCGCGGGCTTCGACCCGCAGGCCGTGCCGCACAGCGAAAGCGGCTCGTCGATCGAGTTCCGCCCGCCGTTCGTCGCCTTCCACGTGAGCGACCTGCGCGGCCTCGACGGCTCGCCCGCGCTCACCGTCAACGGCGAGGCGCTGCGCTTTCGCCAGCGCGTGCCGGGCCTGCCCGACAACGCCACGTACGCCGACGGCATCCACGCGCCGCTCACGGGCGCCGCGCTCGCCGCCTGGCAGACGGGCAAGCCGCTGGCCTTCGACATGAAGCTCTCGCTGGTGGGCCAGGACACGCTCTCGATGGTGCCGATCGCCGAGGAAACCACCGCGCACCTGCGTTCGCCGTGGGCGCACCCCAGCTTCGGCGGGCGCTTCCTGGCCACGCAGCGCGAGGTGACGCCGCAGGGCTTCGACGCGCACTGGCGCGTGTCCTCGCTCGTGACCACGGCGCGCGAGCAGGTGCGCGCCGGCCTGTGGGGCGGCGAAGGCGATGCCGCGCAGAACGCCGCGGCGGCCGTCGTGCGCACGGCGCCCTCGGCGTCCATGTCGCGCCATGCCTCGGGCCCGCTGCAGACCTTCGACGTGTCGCTCGCGCAGCCCGTCAACGTGTATTCGATGAGCACGCGGGCCGGCAAGTACGGCGCGCTCTTCATCGGCCTGGTGCTGATGGCGGCCTTCATGTTCGAGCTGTTCCGCAAGCTGCGCCTGCACCCGGTGCAGTACGGGCTGGTGGGCCTGTCGATCGCGCTGTTCTTCCTGTTGCTGCTCGCGCTGTCGGAGAAGTTCGCCTTCTGGATGGCCTATGCAGGCGCGGCCGCAGCCAGCGTGGCGCTGCTGGCCGTGTACTTCAGCGCGGTGCTCGAAGGCTGGCGCCGCGGCCTGTCGTTCGCCGCCTTCGTGGCGCTGCTGTACGGCGCGCTCTACGGCCTGCTGGCCTCGGAAAGCAATGCGCTGCTGCTGGGCGCGCTGCTGATTTTCGGCATGCTGGCCGCGCTGATGCTCGTGACGCGCAAGGTCGACTGGTATGCGCTGTCGCGCCGCAGCGAACCCGCCCCGGCCACCCCGGCGGCCACGGTGGACGCATGAGACTGCTGCGCGCCATCCCCGCCATGCTCGGCTGGCTGCTGCTGGCCGTGCTGTGCGCCTGGGCCTGGCACCTGAAGGACCCGCACCTGCGCTTTCTGCGCGAGGAGGAGCTGCCGCTGCTGCTCGCCGCGCTGTGCGCCGCCGCCGCGATCGCCTGGCGCAGCGCGCGCGGTGCGCGCCGTGTGGTGGCACTGGCCCTGGTGGTGGGCGCGACGCTGACGGCGCTGGGCCACGAACTGGCCTCGCGCCAGCACCGGCTGGAAGTGAACGCGGCCTCGGGCCCGGTGGCGCAGGCACTCGGCGCGCGCTTCATCGTCGGCTACGACGACGCGAACGACCTGCGCGAGCTGGCCCGCCGGGGCCTGATCGGCGGCATCTTCGTCACCGGCCGCAACGTGAAGGGCCGCAGCGCCGACACCCTGCGCGCGGAAATCGCCAGCCTGCAGGCGCTGCGACAGGCGGCCGGCCTGCCGCCGCTGGTGGTGGCGACCGACCAGGAAGGCGGCGGCGTCTCGCGCCTGTCGCCGATGGTGCCCCGCCAGCCGGCACTCGCCAGCCTGCTCGAGGCCGACGTGCCCGCACACGAACTGTTGCAACGTGCCCGCGCCTACGGCGCGCAGCAGGGCGGGGCGCTTGCCGCGCTGGGCATCACGCTGAACTTCAGCCCCGTAGTCGACCTGCGCCCCGGCCGCGCCCCGGGCCGCTGGGACCTGCACACCCGCATCGAGGAACGCGCCATTTCCAGCGACCCCGACGTCACCGCGCAGGTGGCGCTCGCTTACGAGCAAGGCCTTGAATCGGCTGGCGTGCGCGGCACGCTCAAGCACTTTCCCGGCCTGGCCGGCGTGACCGAGGACACGCACCACATGGGTGCCGAACTGCACACGCCCGTGGCCCGGCTGGCCGCGCACGACTGGAAGCCGTTTCAAGACGTGTCGAAACATTCGGATGCCGCGATCATGCTCGGCCATGTCATCCTCGGGGAACTCGACGCGGACGCGCCGGTCTCTTTCTCACGCAAAATCGTGCGGCAGGTGATTCGAGGCGAATGGGGCTTTCAGGGCCTGCTCGTCACCGACGACCTCACGATGGGCGGGGCCTACAACCGAGGCCTTTGCAACGCCACGCTGGGCGCACTCGACGCCGGGGTGGACCTGCTGCTCATCGCCTACGACGACGACAAGTATTTCGATGCCATGCACTGCGCGCTGGAAGGCGTGCGGCGCGGCGCGCTCGATCCCCGGGTGACGGAACGCCCGCGCGCGCCACGGCTCCAACCTCTTCGCTAGCCCCCATCCCATGTCCCAAGAACCTCGCCCTTCCCAACCCGCCGGTGCGCTGCGCCAGCTCCCGTGGAAACGCATCGCCGGCTGGAGCGCCATCGCGGCCGGTGCCGGCGCCGTCGCGCTGCTGGGCGCCGCCATCGTGGGGGTGGTCGCCATCTACCCGAAGCTGCCCGACATTTCCGAGCTGGCCGACTACCGGCCCAAGCTGCCGCTGCGCGTGTACACGGCCGAGGGTTCGCTGATCGGCGAGTTCGGCGAGGAGCGCCGCAACCTCACGCCCTTCGCGAACATTCCGAAGGTCATGAAAGACGCCGTGCTGGCCGTGGAAGACGCGCGCTTCTACGACCATGGCGGCGTGGACTACAAGGGCTTCGCGCGCGCGGCCGTGGCCAGCTTCAAGGGCGGGCGCAAGCAGGGCGCCTCGACCATCACGATGCAGGTGGCGCGCAACGTCTACCTGAGCTCGGAGCGCACGCTCAGCCGCAAGGCCTCGGAGATCGTGCTGGCCTTCCGGCTCGAGCAGCAGCTGAGCAAGGACCAGATCCTGGAGATCTACCTGAACCAGATCTACCTGGGCAACCGCGCCTACGGTTTCGCCGCCGCCTCCGAGGCCTACTTCGGCAAGCCGCTGCAGCAGGTGACCATCGCCGAGGCCGCCATGCTGGCCGGCCTGCCGAAGGCGCCCGGCGCCAACAACCCGGTGGCCAACCCGCGCCGCGCGCGGGCGCGCCAGCTCTACGTGATCGACCGCATGCACGAGACCGGCTTCATCACCGCCGAACAGGCGGCCGAAGCCAAGAAGGAAGAACTGCACCTGCGCGACGCCGCCGACCCGAACCGGCTGCACGCCGAGTACGTGGCCGAGACCGTGCGCCAGATGATGTACGCGCAGTACGGCGACAGCATCTACACCAGCGGCATGAAGGTCTACACCTCGCTGGTGGCGGCCGACCAGGCGGCGGCGTACAAGTCGCTGCGCAAGGGCATCATGGATTACGAGCGCCGTCAGGTGTACCGCGGCCCCGAGAAGTTCGTCGACCTGCCGGCCAGCGGCCAGAAGGAAATCGACGAGGCCGTCGACGAAGCCCTGGCCGAGCACCCCGACAACGGCGACGTGATCTCGGCCGTGGTGCTGGAAGCCAGCGCCAAGGAAGTGACCGCGGTGCGCGCCAACGGCGAAGCCTTCGAGATCTCGGGCGAGGGCCTGAAGCCCGCGCAGTCCGGCCTGGCCGCGAAGGCGCCGCCGAACATCAAGATCCGTCGCGGCGCCGTGATCCGCGTCGCGAAGACGCCGAAGAACACCTGGGAAATCACGCAGCTGCCCGAGGTGGAGGGCGCCTTCATCGGCATGGACCCGCGCACGGGCGCCATCACGGCGCTGGTCGGCGGTTTCGACTTCGGCAAGAACAAGTTCAACCACGTCTCGCAGGCCTGGCGCCAGCCGGGCTCGAGCTTCAAGCCCTTCATCTATTCGGCCGCGCTCGAAAAGGGCTTCACGCCCGCCACCGTGGTGAACGACGCGCCGCTGGTGTTCGATGCCGCCGCCAATGGCGGCCAGCCCTGGGACCCGAAGAACTTCGACGGCGGCTTCGAAGGCCCGATGCCGCTGCGCAACGCGCTCATGAAGTCGAAGAACCTGGTCACGCTGCGCGTGCTGCAGTCGATCGGCGCGCCCTACGCGCAAGACTGGGTCACCAAGTTCGGCTTCGACAAGGACAAGCATCCGGCCAACCTGCCGATGGGCCTGGGCGCCGGTTCGGTCACGCCGATGCAGATGGCGGTGGGCTATTCGGTGTTCGCCAACGGCGGCTACCGCGTCAACCCGTACCTCGTGACCCGCGTGACAGACCTCAAGGACAAGGTGCTGATGGAAACCGAGCCCCCGGTGCTCGACGAAAGCCGCCGCGCCATTCCCGCGCGCAACGCCTTCATCATGGAATCGCTGCTGCAGAGCGTGGTCAAGGGTGGCTCCGGCTTCAAGGCCTACCAGGCGCTCAAGCGCGACGACCTGTACGGCAAGACCGGCACCACCAACGACTCCTTCGACACCTGGTTCGCGGGCTTCCAGCCCACGCGCGTGGGCATCGCCTGGGTCGGCTACGACACGCCGCGCCAGCTCGGCGTGCGCGGCGAGACCGGCGGCAGCCTGAGCCTGCCGATCTGGATCGGCTACATGCAGTCGGCGCTGCGCGGCGTGCCCGTGACCCTGCCGGCCGAACCGCCCGGCGTGGTGAGCATCGACGGCGAGTGGTACTTCGACGACTTCACGCCGGGCCACAACGTGGCGAGCCTGGGCCTGGAAAGCGCCGAGCAGCCGATCCAGCCGGTGGAAGTGCTGACGGGCGCGCCGGTGGGTGCCCCGCCACCGCCTGAAGAGCGCAACCGCATCCTGGACTTCTTCCGCTAGAAAACAGCGAGAGCCACCCAAAGACGCGGGGGACGCGCGGTGCCTACACTCGGTGCCGCGGCCCCCGCTTCTTTTTTGTCTCTTCTCTTTTCTCCCCTTTTCTCGCATCCATGGAAATCCTCACCCTGGTGGCCCTGATCGCCGCCGGCTTCTACATCCTCAAGTCCAAGGAACAGCGCCAGCGCATCGCGCTGCTCGGTCGTCATCTGGGCCGCTACCAGATCGAGAAGCTGATGGAGAGCCTGACCCAGGGCTACCTGCGCTGCCTCGGCGAAGACGACGCCGAGCGCCGCCAGCAGATCTGGCACCTGCTCGACGCCACCGAGGAAAAGCTCGCGGGCCAGTTCGAAACCTTCGCCGCCGAACTGGCGCGTGAACCCGAAGCCGACACGCGCGTGAGCCGCCTGCCGGTGGCCTTGCCGTTCGCCACCACGCTGTTCCCTTCCACCAGCTTCGATCTGCGCGAAGCGCTGCGCATTCATGCGCGCGGCATCGTGGGCGTGGCGAAGAATGCGGCGGGCCGCTCACCGAAATCGAAGGCCTTCACGATGTCGGCCGAGCTGTTCCTGATGCAGCACACCTGCCACTGGTTCTGCAAATCGAAGGCCGTGGCCTCGGCGCGCATGCTGGCGCGGCACCAGACTTCGTACGAGCAGCTGCTCGACGCGGTGAGCCCCGAGACGCGCGAGGCGTATCGCGCGCTCGTGGGTCAGTGATGGGTTGACAGCAGCGGCAGCGTGAGCGTCGCCACGGCGCCGCCGCGCGTCGCATTGCCCAGGTCGATGCGGCCCCGGTGCAGGGTCGCGATTTCCTTCACGAACGCCAGCCCCAGGCCCGTGCTCTTCTTCTGGCTGTGCGGCCGGGCGAGCGAATAGAACTTCTCGAAGACTTTTTCCTGCGCGTAGTCCGGAATGCCCGGGCCGTGGTCGCGCACGTTGATGCGCGCCAGCCGCGAGGTGGTTTCCAGCGTCAGCAGCACCTCGCTGTCGGGCGGTGAAAAGTCGAGCGCGTTGTCGAGCAGGTTGCTGATCGCGCGGCGCAGCAGGAACGGATCGCCTTCGACACGCGCGGGCTCGCGGATGTTCACGATCAAGCGGATGCTGCGTCGCGACGCGGCGGGTTGCGCGCTGGCGGCAATGTCTTCGATGAGCGGGCCCAGCGCCACCGGTTCGGTGCGGTCGAGCGTGCGCCGCGTCTCGAGCGCGGTGAGCTCCATCATGCGGTCGACGATTTCCTGGATGCGCTGGGTTTCGCGTTCGATGTTCTTCAGGAAACGCTCGCGCTGGTCGTGCGGCATCTGCGGTTCCTGCAGCAGCTCGGCCGCGCCGCGGATCGCCGACAGCGGGCTCTTCACTTCGTGCGTGAAGGTCTGCACGTAGTCGGCCACGTAGTTGCGTCCGGTGAGCGCGTCGCGCATTTCGCCGAAGCCGGTGCGCACCGCGTCGACCGCGCGCCGCGCCATGCGCGACAGGCTCAGGCTGCGCTGCGCGCGCACCCAGGTCCAGTAGTCACGGATCAGGCCGAAGGGCCGCACCAGCCAGACCGAGACGATCACGGTGAGCAGCAGCAGCGCCAGCGCCGAACCCACGCCGACCCAGATGGTGCGCACACGCGCGTCCTCGACGAACTGGCCGAAGCTCTGCACCGGCTTGCCGACGCTGACGACGCCGACGATCTCGTCGTTCCAGCGGATGGGTGCGCCGACGTACATCACGGAAGTGCGCGGGTCGCCGTCGACGTCGCGCGAGGTGCGCGCGCCGTACAGGCCGCCGAGCGTGCGCTTCACGTCGCTCCACTGCGAGTAGTCGTTGCCCAGGTGGCGGCCGAGCGAATCGAACATCACGCGGCCGGTGCGGTCGGTGACGTACACGCGCAGCTCGACCCGGCTCTTGTGCAGGTTGTAGATCTGGGCCGAGAACTCGCGCGTGTAGACGCTGCGAAACAGCGGCTCCAGCCGCGCCGTGTTGATGGCGCCGGCGATCACGTCCTGCTCGACCAGGCTGGCCATGAGCTGCGAGGTTTCGACCAATGATTCCTCGGCCGACTCGCGGTAGCGCGGGTCGATGTCGGAAACGACGCGGTACAGCAGGAAGGCGATGCCCGCCGTGTAGATCAGCAGGATGCCGATAAAAATTCGCGTGCGCCGCGTCATTCCCTGTTGGCGGGCAGATCTTCGTGCAGCGCGTAGCCGGTGCCGCGCAGCGTGCGAATCGGCTCCACCTCCGGCGCGATGGTCTTGAGCTTGGCGCGCAGCGTCTTGATGTGCGCGTCGACCGTGCGGTCGAAGCTGTCGCTGGCGTCGTCCCAGACGAGTTGTAGCAGTTCGTCGCGCGTGAACACGCGCCCCGGGCGCTGGACCATGAGTTTCAGCAGGCCGTATTCGTAGCGCGAGAGTTCGAGCAGCCGTCCGTAGTAACGGATTTGCATGCGCTCGCTGTCGAGCGCAAAGGGGGTTGCGGGGGTCTGTGGCGCCGCTGAAGGCGGCGCCGGCGCGTTTTGATGGGGTACCCCATGAATCGGCGCTGCGGCCGCTGGCGGGCTTCCTGGGCCGTTTCTGGCACTGCGCCGCAGGATGGTCCGCACGCGGGCGACCAGCTCGCGGGGTGAAAACGGCTTGGCAATGTAGTCGTCTGCACCGAGTTCGAGGCCCACCACGCGGTCTATTTCGTCGCTGCGGGCCGTCAAAAAGACCATCGGTACCTCCGGGCCGCCCATCGACTGGTTAAGCGCCTGGAGGCGTTTGAAGAGCTCGAAGCCGTTCAGGTCGGGCAATCCGATGTCCAGGATCGCGAGCGCGGGGCGCTCCTGCGCGAACTGCGCGATGGCTTCTTCGGCCGTGGCGCACCAGATCGGCTGGAAACCGTCGCTGCTCAAAACGTACTGGAGCGTGTCGGCGATGCCCGATTCGTCTTCGGCAATCAGGATCCGGGGTTTGAAGCTCATCCGGCGATGTTAGCGAGGGCCACGGACGACCCGTGCCCGGTTTTCCGCCCGAGGCGCCGGCGACCGGCGCGGCCTTTCGCGACCTTTTTTTTCGGGCGCGGCTTTTCCTCTTCCTGTCTTCTTATTCTTCTTATTCAAATTAGTAGTAGTAGATAAGGGTCGCACCGGTCTGTGGAAAGGTCGCTTTTTCCTTGACGTGACAACGACTTGTCATGCCCGCGTCACTGTGCGCACCCGCGCTTCCGTGATGTACCCGCAACTTGGACAACATGGGGTAACCCGCCGGCCCTGTGGATAACCGATGGCTTGTGCAAAAACTCTCCCCAGAGTTGTCCTTTGACAGCCTTCCGGAATTCTGCGAAAGGCGGTTTTCGGGTCGAGAAATTCATTGCCTGTTAATTGAGCAGGCTGTAGATTTCCCTTGCAAATCAATGACTTGCAACGCCCCTACAGAGCAGTGCCGGGGTTATCCACAGAGTTGCCCCAGTTTTGTGGGGAGAACGCGTGGAGGAACCTTCGGGCGCTGCGCGGACCCAATCGGCTCCTTCACATGACGAAAAAACTCGAACATGACACCTTCTGAAACAAAAGCGATCGTCACCTTGAGCCTGCTGGCGGCCTTCGTCGATGGCGAAAAGCACGAGCGCGAGCGCGCCGAGATCAAGCGCATCGCCGAGGGCCTGTCGCAGGCCGACGGCGTGAACCTGCCGACGATCTACCAGGACGTGCTCATGAAGCGGGTGTCGCTGGCCTCGGTGGCCGGCGAGCTGAAAAGTGCCGAGTCGCGCCAGCTGGCGTACGAGATGGCGGTGTGCATGTGCGACGCCGACGGCGTGCAGTCGGAGCCGGAGCGGCTCTTCCTGATGGACGTGCGCAGCTCGCTCGGCCTGGACGCCTCGGCGGCGCAGTTCTCGCAGCGGGCGGAAGACATCGCCGCCGCGGTGCCGGCGGCTGTGGCGGTGACGGCCGGAGCGGCCGCAACCCCCGCGGCGCCGCAGGCGCCCGACAGCACCGAGCTCGACCGTGCGATCCTCAACGCCGCCATCCTCAACGGCGCGCTCGAGCTGCTGCCCGAGACGCTGTCGACCATGGCGATCATTCCGCTGCAGATGAAGCTGGTCTACCGCATCGGCCAGGCGCACGGCTACCAGCTGGACACCGGCCACATCAAGGACTTCCTGGCCACCGTGGGCGTGGGCCTGACCTCGCAGTACCTGGAGCAGGCGGGTCGCAAGCTGCTCGGCGGCCTGCTGGGCAAGGTCGGCGGCGGTTTGCTGGGCGGTCTGGGCAAGCAGGCCGTGAGCTCGGGCATGAGCTTCGCGTCGACCTATGCGCTGGGCCACGTGGCCAAGCGCTACTACGCGGGCGGGCGCACGCTCTCTACGCAGATGCTGAAGGACGCGTTCTCCAGCGTGGTGAAGGAAGGGCAGGGCCTGCAGACGCAGTACCTGCCGGCGATCCAGGAACGGGCGCGCACGCTGGACACGAGCCAGGTCTTGTCGCTGGTCAAGAACGCCTGAGCCTCGCGGCTTAAACCTGACTCAGATCGTCGAGGATCGGGCAGTCGGGCCGCGCGTCGCCGTGGCAGCAATGCACAAGGTGCGCGAGCGTGCTGCGCATCGACTGCATGTCGGCGATGCGCTGTTCCAGTTCACCCAGGTGCTTTTGCGCGATGCGCTTGACGCTCGAGCTGGCGCGGCGGCGGTTGTGCCACAGGCCGACCAGTTCGGCGATTTCTTCCATCGAGAACCCCAGGTCGCGCGAGCGCTTGATGAAGCGCAGCGTGTGGATGTCGGCGTCGTTGTACTGGCGGTAGCCGCTCTCGGTGCGCGCCACCGCGGGCAGCAGGCCCAGGCCTTCGTAGTGGCGCACCATGCGCGCCGACACGCCCGACAGCCGCGCGGCTTCGCCGATGGCCACCTGACGGCCGTGGGCGGAGGTCGCCGTCATCATTGAACGGTGTAGCCGGCGTTCTCGATCGCGACCACGATGTCCTGGCGCGGCTGCTGGCTCAACACGTCCACATGACCGGTTTCGAGATCGACCGTGACTTGCGCATGCGGGTCGACCGTCTGCACCGCGTCCTGCACCGCCTCCACGCAGTGGTTGCAGCTCATGCCGGAGACCTGGAATTTCTGGCTCATCGTCGTTGCTCCTTGTCGGAATGAATGAAGGGTGGAAGGATTGAACACCCGAATCGGGGACAACGCCAGTTTCAACCCTCTCACGATGTCAACGTCCAGCCAAGGGCTTTGAAGCCACCGCGCTTGACCTTGCCATGGTGTCAGGCTTTAGCCTCGGGACCATGGAACACATTCAGCCTCAACCTTCCGCGGCCGCCGCCACGCTGGACCTCTCGGTCGGCGGTATGACCTGCGCCTCGTGCGTGATGCGCGTGGAGCGCGCGCTCAAGAACGTGCCCGGCGTGCAGAACGTGAGCGTCAACCTCGCGACCGAGTCGGCCCGCATCGTGGCCACCGGCGGCGAGGACATGGCCCTGCTGTTGCGCCGCGCCGTGCGCGCCGCCGGCTACGAGCCGCGCGCCGAAAGCACCGCGCAGGACGAGGCCGCCGCGCTGTCGCCCTGGCACGGCTTCATGCCCGTGGCCGTCGGCCTGGCGCTGTCGATCCCGCTGATGGCGCCGATGCTCGGCGACCTGATCGGCCAGAGCTGGATGCTGCCGCCCTGGGTGCAGCTGCTGCTCGCGACGCCGGTGCAGTTCTGGCTTGGCGCGCGTTTCTACCGCGCGGGCTGGCACGCGGCCAGGGCCCGCACCGGCAACATGGACCTGCTGGTGGCGCTGGGCACCAGCGCGGCCTTCGGCCTGTCGCTGTGGCTGTGGTGGCGCGCCGCCACCGGCGAGCATGCGGGGCACGGCATGGTGCCGCACCTGTACTTCGAAGCGTCGGCGGTGGTGATCACGCTGGTGCTGCTGGGCAAGTGGCTCGAGGCGCGTGCCAAGCGCCAGGCCACCTCGGCGATCCGCGCGCTGCAGCAGCTGCGGCCCGAAGTGGCGCACCTGATCAACGCACGCGGCAAGGAAAGCGACGTGCCTCTGGCCGAGGTGATGGTCGGCGACCGCCTCGCCGTGCGCCCCGGCGAACGCGTGCCGGCCGATGCGCGCGTGCTCGAAGGGCAGTCCGAGGTCGACGAATCGATGCTCACGGGCGAACCGCTGCCCGTGGCCAAGAACCCCGGCGACAACTTGACCGGTGGCGCGGTGAACGGTGATGGCCGCATGGTGATCGAGGTGCGCGCGGTCGGCGCCGAGAGCGTGCTGGCACGCATCATCCGGCTGGTCGAGGACGCACAGGCCGCCAAGGCGCCGATCCAGCGCATGGTCGACCAGGTGGCTGCCGTGTTCGTGCCGGTGGTGCTGGTGATCGCGCTCGTCACCTTCGCGGGCTGGATGGTCGCGGGTGCCGGCGTCGAGACCGCGTTGATCCATGCGGTGGCGGTGCTGGTGATCGCCTGTCCCTGTGCCTTGGGCCTCGCGACGCCGGTGGCGGTGATGGCGGGCACGGGCGTGGCGGCGAAGCACGGCATCCTCATCAAGGACGCGCGGGCACTGGAAATTGCACACCGCGTCGACACCGTGGCCTTCGACAAGACCGGCACGCTGACGGTGGGCCGTCCCGTGCTCACGGCGCTGCTGCCCGCGGCCGGTGCGCTGGCGAAGGAGAACGACCTGCTCGCCACGGCCGCCAGCCTGCAAGGCGGCAGCGAACATCCGCTCGCACGCGCCGTGCTGACCGCCGCCGCCGAACGTGGCGTGCAGGCGCCGCCGCTCGGTGCGATGCAGGCCATGCCGGGGCGCGGCGTGCGCGGCGAAGTGAATGGCGCGACCTGGGCCATCGCGAGCCTGCGTTGGTGTCGCGAACTCGATGCGATGCCGGCCGAAGCCGACATCGAACGCCTGCAGTCGCAAGGCGCCACGGTCTCCGCGCTGCTGCGTTTCGATGATGCGGGTTCCGCGCATGTGCAAGCGCTGCTGGCTTTCGCCGACGAGCCGAAGCCGCAGGCCGCCGAAGCGATCCGCACCTTGCGCGGGCGCGGCCTGCGCGTGGTGATGATCTCGGGCGACAACCTGCGCGCGGCGCAGGCGATGGCCGCGCGCCTGGGCATTCCGGCCGAGGACGTGCGCGCCGACGTGCTGCCGGCCGACAAGGCCGAGCAGGTGAGTGCATTGCGCAAGAACGGCCACGTGGTCGCGATGGTTGGCGACGGTGCCAACGACGCGCCCGCACTGGCCGCGGCCGACGTGGGCATCGCGATGGCGCCGTCGGGCGGCGGCACCGACGTGGCGATGGAAGCGGCCGGCATCACGCTGATGCGCGGCGACCTCGCGCTCGTGGCCGAAGCGCTCGAGCTTTCGGGCCGCACGGTGGCGAAGATCCGGCAGAACCTGTTCTGGGCCTTTGCCTACAACGTGGCTGGCATCCCGCTCGCGGCCTTCGGTTTGCTGAGCCCGGTGGTGGCCGGCGCGGCGATGGCGCTGTCGAGCGTGAGCGTGATGGCGAATGCGCTGTTGCTGCGGCGCTGGAAGCCGAAGCACCAACAACATTGATCCGACAGCGGATCAGTCGAACAGCAGCGCCATCAGGTGCTCGTCGATGAAGTCCGCTTCGCCGGCCCGGCGGTAGAACTGGCGCAGCGTGCCTTCCTGCACGAAGCCCAGCCGGGCATAGAAACGAAGGGCCGTGGCGTTGTCGCTCTCGGCCATCAGCTCGACGCGGCGAACGCCTTCGGCCTTCAGCCGCGCGAGCACGTCGGTCACCATGGTCTGCGCGATGCCACGGCCATGCAATGTGGGATCGACCGCGAGCGTGCCCAGGCTCGCCACATGCTGCGCACGGCCCGGGTAGCGCGTGACGCGGTAGAAGCCGGCGAGCTGACCATCGACTTCGAAGATGAAGAAAGCACCGCTGTCGAGCAGGCCCTGGAAGATCGGGCGAAAGTCGTCGCGCGGCATCGGGTCGTAGCCCAGGTAGGGCACGACCCGCTCATGCATGTAGAGATCGAAGACGGCGTCGAAGTCCGAGGGGGCGGCAGGGCGGTGCAGGGGCATGTCGCGCTTCTTCTGGGAGGTCTGCGGGGCAGGATGCGGCCGAGCATAGCAAGGCGGTGCCGACGATCGCACCGCTTTTTTTCCCCCCGAAGTTCAGCCCTCCGAGACGCGCCGACTCGCAACGATCACCGCGTTGGTGCCGCCGAAGGCGAAGGAATTCGACAGCACATGGCGCAGGCCCCGCGCCTCGCGTGCCGCGCCGCGCACGAAGTCGACGTTGCCGAACGCGGCGTCCGGCGTGCGCAGGTGGGCGATGGGCGGCAGGGTCTCGCGGGCCAATGCGCGCAGTGCGGCCACGAGTTCGATGGCGCCGCCGCCGCCGAGCACATGGCCGTGGATCGCCTTGGTCGCGCTGACCGGCGCGGTGTGGCCGAACAGTTCACCGATCGACGCGGCCTCAGCCGCGTCGCCCGCGCTCGTCGCCGTGCCGTGGGCGTTGATGTGGCCGATGTCCGAGGGCACGAGCCCGGCGTCGCGCAGCGCGGCACGCATGGCGCGCACCTGGCCGGCCGGGTCGGGGTTGGTGATGTGCGTGCCGTCGCAGTTGCTCGCGTAGCCGCTGAGCACAAAGGGTTGTGCGCCGGCGCCGCGCGCCCGCGCATGCGCCTCCGATTCGAGCACCAGCGCGGCCGCGCCCTCGCCGATAGCGAAGCCCGCGCGGTCGCCCGAGAACGGACGGCAGGCGGTGGCGGGCGCATCGGCCGGCGGCGGCGCCATGACGCGCATCGCGTGCCAGCTGGCCATCACGCCGGGCGTGAGCATCGCGTCGTGGCCGCCGACGATGGCGATGTCGATCCAGCCGCCGCGGATGGCGCGCATGGCTTCGCCGATGGCCACTGCCGATGAAGCGCAGGCGCAGGCATAGGCCAGCGCCGCGCCGCGCGCGCGGAAGTGCAGCGCCAGTTCGGCGACCGCTGCGTTGGGCATCACGGTGAGCACGGTGGTGGGGCGCATGCGGCGCTGTTCGCCGTAGAGCGCGCGCGTGGTGGCGTCGAAGGTGCCGGCGCCGGCCAGGCCGCTGCCCCAGAAGACGCCGAGGCGGTCGCGGTCGATCGTGTCGAGGTCGAGCCCGGCATCGGCCGCGGCATCCTGCGCAGCGGCCAGGGCCATCGCGGTGCCACGGTCCAGCGGCAGGCGCGAGGCGCTGCGCACGCCGCTGGCGTCGAAGTCGCAGGTGGCGGCGGCGATGGTCATCGGGTCCATGCCCGGGATCTCGAGCGTCTGCGCGCGCACCGCGGAGCGGCCGGTGAACAGCGCATCGTCGAAGGCCGCGATGCTGCGTCCGAGCGGCGTGATGAACCCCAGCCCGCTCACGTGCACGGGTGCGGCGGCGGTGTGGGCCGTGGCGGTGGCCGCCAGCACGGCATGGGCGGCGCCGCTGCTCATGCGGCCGCTGCCATGGGTTCGGCGCGTGCGGCGGCGGCTTCGCCCTCGGCATCGATCACCTCGCACAGCCGCTGCAGCGTGATGCCGGCTTCGCGCGGGTCGAGCCGGTCTTCGGGAATGCGCAGGTGGAAGGCGTCTTCCACCGCGAAGACGAACTCCATGAGCGCCAGCGAATCGAGGCCGAGGTCCGACAGCGCGGTGGCCGGCGAGATGGCCGCGCGCGCGACGCGGAAGTCGGTCTCGAGGATGGTGGCGATGCTGTTGAAGGTGGGAGAGGACGACATGGGCGGGTTCCTTTCGGTCTGGCCTGGGGTCAGGCGTGGAGAACAAGTCCGCGGACGCGGAACACGGGTTCGGGCACCGGGCCGTGGGCCACGGTCTCGGCGAAGGCGAGGGTCTCGCGCACGACCTGCTGGCGGTCGTTGTCGATGCTGATCATGTGGTAGCTGTTGTTCAGGACCACGGTGCGCAGCGAGGCGCAGCGCAGCCCGCGCACGAGCAGGTCGAGGTTGGACAGGCTGGCCACCTCGTCCTCGCGCGCATGCAGCGCCAGCACCTGCTCGCACTGCACGTCGTTCAGGCGCCGTCGCACGTGGCGGATCAGCCGGTCGTGCTCGCGCAGGTGGCCCACGCCGATCACCGCGCTGCCGGCGCGCGAGACCTGGCGATGGCGCAGCTCGCGCTCGATCCAGGTGCGCACGCGCTCGTTCTTCACGCCGTAGGGCGGGCGTTCGCGGTACTGCCAGAGGCGGCCCAGCGGCGTGTAGAAGGCCAGCGGCAGCAGAAAGCGCGTGCGCGGCACGGCCCAGCCGTCGAAGCGCAGCGTGGTCGACATGAGCACCAGCGCGTCCACCTCGCGCCCGCAGCGGATGGCGCCGCCCAGGGCCAGCGAGGCGCCGGCCGAGATGCCGACCAGCATCACGCGGTCGTGCGTGCGCCGCAGCGCCTTCACGTGCGCCTCGAGGGTGTCGAGCCAGCGCTCGAAGGGCACGGCCTGCTGCAGCGGCGCGGCGGCGTCGAACGAGTAGCCGGAGATGCACAGCGGCTGCACCGCATACCCGTGGCGCTGAAGGGTCGATTGCACGGTCAGCAGCTCGTCAGGCGTGCTGCATAAACCATGCAGCAGAACCACCGCGGTGCGCTGCACGGCGGGGGACACCAGGCTCAAGGGATCGGAGGGATCGCGTGCACTCATCGGAAGGTGTGTCGTATGCTCATGTCGCGTTTATCGCGGTGAGCGACTGACCGGCCGCTGACGCGTCCATCGCCAGGGCAGACCCACAAATCACCCACCACTCATTCACTCACCATGCGAATCCTGCTTGTGGAAGATGACACCGTGCTGCGCGACGTGATGCTGCGCAGCCTCGCCGACGCGGGCCACCGGGTCGACGTGTCGACCAACGTCGAAGATGCCGACCACCTGTGGCGCGTGCAGCCCTTCGACGCCGTGCTGCTCGACCTCAACCTGCCCGCCACCGCCAGCCCCACCAGCGGCCTGGCGAGCGGCCTCACGGCCTTGCGACAGGCGCGTGCGCGCGGCGACCGCACGCCGGTGCTCGTGCTCACGGCGCGCGGGCGCACCGAAGAGCGCATCGCCGGGCTCGACGCCGGTGCCGACGACTACCTGGGCAAGCCCTTCGACCTCGCCGAGGTGGAGGCACGGCTGCGTGCATTGGTGCGGCGCGCCAAGGGCACCGAAGACATCGTGGTGCTCGGCCAGCTCAAGCTCGACCGCAAGGCGCGGCGCTTTGCGGTCGCGAACGCACCGCTCGACCTGCCGGCGCGCGAGTTCGAGGTGTTGTGGGAACTCATGAGCCCGCCGGGCCGCACGGTGAGCAAGCGGGCGCTGTCGGACAAGCTCTCGGGTTTCGACGAATCGCTGGGCGACAACGCGCTCGAGGCCTTCATCTCGCGCCTGCGCAAGAAGCTGCTCGGCTCGGGCGCGGGCATCCGCACCTTGCGCGGCATCGGCTACCTGCTCGAAGCCGAGGTGTGAGAAGCGACCCGTGAGCGAGGCCACCACCCCACCGGTCACGCGCACTGCACCTTCGCTCACGCGGCGCGTGCTGCGCAACGTGCTGGTGCCGCTGGCGCTGACCTGGATGGCCGGTGCGGTGATCGCACTCGTCATCGCCAACTATTTTTCGGAACAGGCCTTCGACCGCGGCATGCTCGACGACGCCTATGCGCTGTCGGCCAACGTGCAGGCCGGCGAACGCGGCATCGAGCTGCTGCTCACGCCGCGCGAGGTGGCGACCGTGCTGTTCGACCAGACCGACAAGGTCTACTTCTCGGTGCAGCGGCTCGACGGCACGCTCATCTCCGGCAGGGGCGACCTGAAGGCGCCGTTGCCCGACGAAGGTTCGCGCTACCGTTTTTCCGACATCGACTACGACGGCAATGTGCTGCGCGCTGTGGTGCTCGACCACGACGCCGAGCCCGGCCTGCACATGCCCTACCGCGTGATCGTGGCCCAGACCACGCTGAGCCGCGCCGCACTGGTTCAGCGGCTGCTGTTCTATGCCATGGCGCCGCAGGTGCTGCTGCTCGTGCTGCTGGCGGTGTGGCTCTGGCATGGCATCCGACGCGATCTGCGGCCGCTCGGCGAGTTGCAGCGCGCACTCGACACCCGCGATGTGCGTGACCTCTCGCCAGTGGCCGTGGCGCAGACCTCGAAAGAACTGCAGCGCCTCGGCGATGCCGTCAACGCACTGTTCGATCGTCTGCGCCACAGCGTGCGTGCGCAGCGCGAGTTCGTGGGCAACGTGGCGCACGAGTTGCGCACGCCGCTCGCCGGCATTCGCGCGCTGGCCGAGTACGGGCTCGCGCAGCACGACACCGAGGTGTGGCGCGAACAGCTCACGCGCGTGTCCGAACGGCAGGCGCGTGCGAGCCACCTCATCGACCAGCTGCTCGCGCTGGCATTGGCCGACGAGGCGCGCACCGACCTGCAGCGCACGCCGGTATCGCTGGACATGCTGGCCGAGCAGACCGTGCTGCGCCACCTGGCGCGCGCCGATGCGCGCGGCGTCGACCTGGGCGCGCGTGGCCTCGACGACGGCGTGACGGTGCTTGCGAACGAAGCGCTGGTGGAGGGCATCCTCGACAACCTGATCGACAACGCGCTGCGCTACGGCGGACGCACGATCACCGTCGAACTCGCGGGCCGCACGCTGAGCGTGATCGACGACGGACCCGGCATTCCGCTCGAAGCGCAGCGCGACCTCATGCAACGCTGGGCGCAAGGCCCCGCGGGCCAGAAGCTGGGGCAAGGCGCGGGGCTGGGGCTGTCGATCGTGGCGCGCTATGCCGAGCTGCTGGGGGCAGAACTGCGACTCGAAGCCGCCGAGCCGACCGGCCTGCGCGTGAGCGTGACCTTCGGGGACGACGCCTGACCGTTCACGCGCGTGTCAGTGGCTTGCGCAGATAGACGCGTGTGCGCCCGTCGAGGGATTCGCGCCGGAACTCGACATAGCCGATGCGCTGGTAGAGCGCGAGGTTCTCGGTCATCTTCTCGTTCGTGAACAGGTAGATCGATGCGTGGCCCTGGCGCAGCGCTTCGCGCTCGGCCAGTTCGAGCAAGGCGCGACCCGCGCCGCTGCCCTGGTGGTCGGGGTGCACGGCGATGACATCAATCAGGAAGCCTTCGTCTGTGACATCGAGCAGCAGTGCGGCGCCGATCTGTTGCTCCGGTCGCTCGGCCACCCACACCTGCAGATGTGCGATGGCCTGCGCGTAGTCGCGCGTCATCGGCCGCGGCGTGAGGCCCAGGCGCGGGATGTAGGTGCGGAAGGCCTCGACCGCGCATGCGGTGACAGTCGCCACGTCGTCGGCGGTGGCGCGACGCAGATGCCAGGATGCAGCGTTGTCGCTCACGCGTCGAACTCGACCTCGCCCTCGATCTCCACCGGGATGCCGAAAGGCAGCTCCGCCATGCCCACGGCGCTGCGCGCATGGGCGCCGACCTCGGGACCGAAGAGCTCGAGGATCAGATCGGAAAACCCGTTGATGACCGCCGGCTGCTGTTGAAAGCCGGGCGCCGAGGCCACCATGCCGAACACGCGCGTCCATGCGGTGATGCGGTCCAGGTCGCCGAGCGCGCGCTGCAGGCTGCCGAGCATCGCGAGGCCGGTGAGGCGCGCGGCGGCGTAGCCTTGGTCGACTGTCAGCTCTGCGCCGAGCTTGCCCAGCGGCGCAGCGATGCGGCCATCGGCCGTGAGCGGGCCGTGGCCCGAGACGATCGCGCGCCGGCCGATGAGGCGGACGAACTGGAAGGGAAGGACGACGCCGGGTGGTGGCGTGACGGGAGGGGGCAGCACGAGGCCGAGTGCTGCGAGTCGTTGTTCGATGCGGGCCATGGCGTTGCGCTCCTGCAGGCGGACGTTGATGAAGAGGTCCGCCGCATCTTGCCATGGCCCTCAGGGGCCGCTGGGGCTCAGCCCAACGCCGGATAGTCCGTATACCCCTTCACCCCACCCCCATACATCGTGGCCTTGTCGAGCTCGTTCAGCGGCGCGTGCTCGCGCAGGCGGCGCACCAGGTCGGGGTTCGAGATGAAGGGCTTGCCGAAGGCCACGAGGTCGTCGCCTTCCTTCACGGCTTCTTCGGCCAGGGGGCGGTCGTAGCCGTTGTTGACCATCCAGGCGGCCTTGCCGCCGGCGGCGCGGTAGGCGGCCTTGAGGGCTTCGTAGTCGAAGGGGCGGTCGGCGATTTCGCGCGGGCCGCCGGTGGCGCCTTCGATGATGTGGATGTAGGCCAGGTTCAGCGGCGCGAGCTGCTGCACGACATAGGTGAACAGCGGCTGCGGGTCGCTGTCGTGCGCGTCGTTGGCGGGCGTGACGGGCGACAGGCGGATGCCGGTCTTGCCGCCGCCGACGGCATCGACCACGGCGCGCGTGGACTCGAGCAGCAGGCGCGCGCGGTTCTTGATGGAGCCGCCGTAGTCGTCGGTGCGCTTGTTGCTGCCGTCTTTCAGGAACTGGTCGAGCAGGTAGCCGTTGGCGCCGTGCAGTTCCACGCCGTCGAAGCCCGCGGTCTCGACGGCGTTGCGTGCGGCCGCGGCATAGGCGTGGACGATGCCGGGCAGTTCGGCCGCGTCGAGCGCGCGCGGCTCGGACGTTTCGACGAAGGTGGGCACGCCGTCCTTGATGAGCACGGTCTTGGTCTTGGCGGTGATGGCCGAGGGCGCGACGGGCTTGCCGCCACCGGGTTGCAGTTCGGTGTGCGAGACGCGGCCCACGTGCCACAGCTGCACGACGATCTTGCCGCCCTCGGCGTGCACGGCGTCGGTCACGCGCTTCCAGGCGTCGAGCTGCTCGGTGCCGTAGAGGCCGGGCACGTCGGCGTAGCCCTGGCCCTGGTGGCTGATGGCGGTGGCTTCGGTGATGAGCAGGCCGGCGCTGGCGCGCTGGGCGTAGTAGGTGGCGGCGATGTCGGGCGGGATCGCGTTGGGCGAGCGGTTGCGCGTGAGCGGCGCCATCACGATGCGGTTGGCGAGCTGGAGGTCGCCGGCCTGGACGGGGTCGAAAAGGGTGGACATCGTGGATTGAGGGGGCAGAGTTGAAACAGGCGCAAGGCTAAGCCGCCCGTCTCAACCCTGCTGTCGCACGGTTGTCCCGATTGGTGCTAAGGAAGCAGCCGCGCCAGCAGCGCCGGGTTCACGCGCACGGGCAGCGCCAGCAGGATTTGCCCCATGCCCTTGCCGAGCGGGTCGTTGCGCAGCGAGGCCATGCCGCCGCCGCCCAGCGCCTGCTCGCAGACGAAGTTGAAGGCGTGGATGCCGGGCACCTCGTGGCGCGTGACGTGGCCCTGCACCAGGTGCGCGAGCCATGCGGCCACGCGCGCCTCGGTGAGTTGCGCGCGCAGCAGCGGCAGCAGTTCGGGATGACGCGCGATGACGCCGATGTTCGAGGTGTCTCCCTTGTCGCCGCTGCGGGCCCACGCGAGGCGGATCAGCGGGACCTCGATGGCCTCGTCGCCGGGCGTGGCAAGAGGCAGTGCATCGTTGGTGCGCACGGCGGGCGGGTCGCCGCTGGTGGCGAGCGTCGCTGGCACATCGACGGCCCGCCCATCGACGCGCACCTGCGGGCTTACGCGCGCCTTGTCGAGCAGGAACGCGTACTGCCGGATCGACGGCGACACCGAGGCGCGCCCGCCGCCCGCGCCCGTGGTGCCGGGCGCCCATGAGGTGCCGGCCGGCGCGACCTCGCGCGCGAACAGCTCCAGCGCGTCCTTGCGCGGATGCGTCACGGCGAGCCGCAGCACGGCCTCGCGGATCTGCTGCGCCTGCGTCTGCGCGTGCGGGCCGTAGCAGGACTCGGCGCCGAGCACTTCGAGCTGCGTGCCGCTGTAGGGCCCGAGGCCTTGCTGCGCGAAGAGGGCGCCGGTGCGCGCGAGGATCGCCTCGCCGGTGCGCCGCGCCTTGGCCACCGCGTCGAAGCCGACGATCGTGAGCTGCGCCGCGGTCTTGAAGCCGTCGACATACGTGGCGCAGACCTTGTAGCTGCCGGTGGGTGCGCGGCCGCGCGCGCCGTGCACGCGCACGCGGTGTTCGCCCGCCTGTTCGATGCGCACCTGCGTGAAGTCGGCCACCACGTCGGGCAGCAGGTAGGCGGCGGGGTCGCCGATTTCGTAGAGCATCTGCTCGCCGACCACGGCGGGCGTGAGCTTGCCGCCGGTGCCCGCGGGCTTGGTGACGATGAAGCTGCCGTCGGCGCTGCATTCGACGATGGGGTAGCCGATGTTCGGCCAGTCGGGCACGGTGTCCCAGTCGGTGTGCAGGCCGCCGGTGGCCTGGCAGCCGCACTCGATGATGTGGCCCGCGAGGCTGCCCGCGGCAAGCAGGTCGTGGTCGCCGGGCTGCCATTGGAATTCGTGCATGAGCACGCCGAGCGTGACGGCCGAGTCGACGCAGCGGCCGGTGATGACGACCTGCGCGCCCGCGTCGAGCGCGGCCTGGACCGGGCGCGCGCCGAGGTAGGCGTTGGCGCTGAGCACGCGCTCGGGCAGCGGCGCGCCGCTCTGCAGTTCGCGCACGGGCGGTTGCGAGGCGCGCAGTTCGGGCAGCAGCGGCGACACGTCGTCGCCGCTGACCACGGCGATCTTCAGCGTGATGCCTTGCTCGGCGGCCAGTGCGGCGAGCGCATCGGCGCAGCCTTGCGGGTTGACGCCGCCCGCATTGCTCACGACGCGGATGCCCTGTTTCACGACGTCTTTCAGCACGGCCTTCATCGCGACGGAGACGAAGTCGGTCGCGTAGCCCAGCTCGGGCTTCTTGAGCCGTGCGCCCGCGAGGATCGACATGGTGAGCTCGGCGAGGTAGTCGAACACGAGGTAGTCGATCTGCCCGCTGGCCACGAGCTGCGGCGCGCCCACGCTGCTGTCGCCCCAGAAGCCGGAGGCGCCGCCGATGCGCACGACGCGATTGCTGTTGCTGCTGTTCATCGTCCACTCCATTGCGGCTTGCGCTTCTCGCGGAAGGCGAGCTGGCCTTCGGCCGCGTCTTCGGTCAGCGCGAACAGGCCGATCTGGCTTTCGGTGAAGGCCATCGATTCCTCGAAGGCCATGGCCTCGATCTTCTTCATCGTGTACAGGCCGCGGCGGATGGCGGCGGGCGACTTGTCGAGCAAGCGACCCAGCAGCCAGTCGACGCTCTCGTCGACGTCGTCGCTCACGCGGTTGATTAGCTTCAGCTCGAGCGCCTGCGCGGCGTCGATCGGTTCGCCGGTGATGCACATCTCGGCCAGCACGCGGCGCGGCAGCAGGCCGCCGAGCACGCTGAGCACCTGCGCGGGAAACACGCCGACCTTCACTTCGGGCAGGCCGAACACGGCCTGGCGGCTGGCCACGGCCAGGTCGCACATCGCCATGAGGCCCATGCCGCCCGCCATGCAGGCGCCGTTGACGCGCGCGATCAGCGGCACGGTCGATTGCCGCGCCTGGCGAAAGAGGTTGGCGATGCCCTGATAGGGCGCGGCGTAGTCGAACTTGAACGAGGTGCCGCTTTGCAGGTCGGCGCCGGCGCAGAAGGCGCGCGTGCCGGCGCCCGTGAGGACCACGGCGCGCACGGCGGTGTCGCGGTTGGCGCGTGCCAGTGCATCGGACAGGCCCTCGAGCACGGCCGCGTTGATGGCGTTGCGGCGTTCCTGGCGATCGATGGTGAGCCACATGACGGGCCCGCGCATCTCTTCGCGCAGCTCGACGGGGGACGGGGAAGAAGGGGGAGGGGATTCGGACATGGGCGGCTCGGCTTCCTGGTGACGGATGCCGTAGCGTCGCCCGAAAAAAAAGCCGCGGCATGCGGCTTGTGGCTGCGGCGATCCGGGTTTTCCCTAGGGTGGCCCGGACCGTCGCTGGCGTCGCGTTCTGCGCGCTTTGGCTTACTTCAGCAGGCCTTCGGCCTTCATCGCTTCCTGAACGGCGGGGCGGGCGGCCACGCGGGCGTGCCAGGCCAGCACGTTGGGGAAGTCCGAGATGTCCACGCCGGTGGGCTTGGTCCAGTTGGTGACGGTGAACAGGTAGCCGTCGGCCACGCTGAAATGCTCGCCCATCAGGTACTGCTTGGCGGCGAGTTCGCCGTCGAGCCACTGGAAGCGGGCCTTGAGCTTGTCCTTGGAGATGGTCTTGGCTTCCTCGGGCATGGCCGGGTTGAACAGCGGGCTGAAGCCCTTGTGCATCTCGGTGCCGATGAAGGTCAGCCATTCCTGCAGGCGGTAGCGCGGCATGGTGCCGTTGGCGGGCGCGAGGTTCTTGGTGGGGGCGAGGTCGGCGATGTATTGCACGATCGCCGGGCCTTCGCGCAGGCGGGTGCCGTCGTCGAGCTCGAGCATCGGCACGTAGCCCAGCGGGTTGATGCCGTAGTAGTCGGTGCCGTCCTGCAGCTTGTGGCTCTTGGTGCTGGCCAGCACGGGCTCGAAGGCGATGCCCGCTTCGTGCAGCGCGATGTGGGGGGAGAGCGAGCAGGCGCCGGGCGAGTAGTACAGCTTCATTCGAAAAAACTCCAATGGATAGAAGGAAAAGATCTGTGTGACCGCAGGGGATGCTAGCGGGTTTGGCTGCATCGCGTTTTTGTCCTACGGCGGCTTGCGCGCGCCGACTATCGGGTGGCTGGTCGGGGCTTCCTACAGTCCGGACACGGCGGCACATGCCCGCTGCAAAGCAACCAAGGAGTGGTTCACCATGCTCAAGTACGCGATCATTTTTGCGGTCATCTCGCTCGTGGCGGGTCTGCTGGGCTTTGGCGGCGTGGCGGCCGGCGCGGCGGGCATCGCCAAGCTGCTGTTCGGCCTGTTCCTCGTGCTGGCGGTGCTGTTCGTGGTGCTGGCCGCACTTGGCGTGGGCGCGGTGAAGAAGGCGCTCGATTGACCGCCTTGCCCCATGCCATGCACCTGTCGCACGTCGACCTGCGCCTGGACTACGAGGTGGACGCCCCGGCGCACCTGCGGCTGAACATCGAGGCCGCGCGCACGGGTGCGCAGGCGGTGCTGGCCGAGACGCTCACCATCGCGCCGCCCGCGCGGCTGCGGGTGGGCTGCGAGCCCGACAGCGGCAACCGCTTCGTGCGCTTCGACGCGGCGCCCGGCCCGCTGACCATCGCCTACCGCGCGACGGTGCGGCGCCCGGTGGTGCATGTGCCGGCCACCTTGCCCGAGGTGCCGGTGAGCCAGCTGCCCGACGCGGTGCTGGGCGACCTGCTGCCCACGCGCTATTGCGAGTCGGACCTGCTGGCGCGCTGCGCGCAGCAGCTCTTCGGCGACCTGCCGCCGGGCATCGGCCGCGTGCAGGCGATTGCCGACTGGATCCACGACAGCATCGTCTACGTGCCGGGCAGCAGCGACTCGACCACCACGGCGCGCGAAGTGTTCGTGCAGCGCGCCGGCGTGTGCCGCGACTTCGCGCACCTGGGCATCACCTTCTGCCGCGCGCTCAACATTCCGGCGCGGCTGGTGGTGGGCTATGTGTGGTTCGACGAGCCGCCGCAGGACTTCCATGCCGTGTTCGAAGCCTGGCTCGGCGGGCAGTGGGTGCTGTTCGATCCGACACGCATGGCGCCCGTCGATCGGCTGGTGCGCGTGGGCACGGGGCGCGACGCAAAGGACGTGGCCTTCTCCACGATCTTCGGCGCGGTGCGCATGACCGACAAGAAGCTCGCCGTGCGCGAATTGCAGGACGAGCGGGCCATTGCGCCGCGCACGCCGGCGCCCAGCGGCGAGCTGCGGGGCATCGAGAAGCCCGAACCGGTGCTCTGACCCTCCCAAGCGACCGCCCGGCGCGGGTTGTTTGCTATTAAATATATAGCAACCTGCGCAATGCCGACAAGGCTCCGGGCCGATTTTGGCGCGGCTCCCTAGCTTGTCCACACAGGGGTTGCGGCAGGGCATCGCCGCTTAAAATTAGTGCCCTTTTTTGCGCCGCGCACGCGTCTGTGGTGCGCCCCCTTTTTCCAATGCTGTACCCCGAAGAATTCGATGTGATCGTCGTCGGCGGTGGCCATGCCGGCACCGAAGCCGCGCTCGCTTCCGCACGCATGGGCGCCAAGACGCTGCTGCTCTCCCACAACATCGAGACGCTGGGGCAGATGAGCTGCAACCCGTCGATCGGCGGCATCGGCAAGGGCCACCTCGTGAAGGAGGTCGACGCGCTCGGCGGCGCGATGGCCATTGCCACCGACGAGGCGGGCATCCAGTTCCGCATCCTCAATTCGAGCAAGGGCCCGGCCGTGCGCGCCACGCGGGCGCAGGCCGACCGCGTGCTGTACAAGGCCGCGATCCGCCACCGCCTGGAAAACCAGCCGAACCTGAGCCTGTTCCAGCAAGCCGTCGACGACCTGATGATCGAAGGCGATCGCGTGGTCGGCGCCGTCACGCAGGTGGGCATTTCTTTCCGCGCACGCACCGTGGTGCTGACCGCGGGCACGTTCCTCGACGGCCGCATCCACGTCGGCCTCGACAACTACCAGGCCGGCCGCGCGGGCGACCCGCCGGCGATCAGCCTGTCGGCGCGCCTGAAGGAACTGAAGCTGCCGCAGGGCCGCCTCAAGACCGGCACGCCGCCGCGCCTGGACGGCCGCAGCATCGACTTCTCGAAGTGCACCGAACAACCCGGCGACGGCATGCCCGGCGGGGCAGGGCCGATGCCCGTGTTCAGCTTCATGGGCAAGGTCGAGATGCACCCGCAGCAGATGCCGTGCTGGGTGACGCACACCAACCAGCGCACGCACGACATCATCCGCTCGGGCTTCGACCGCAGCCCGATGTTCACCGGCAAGATCGACGGCGTCGGTCCGCGCTACTGCCCGAGCGTCGAAGACAAGATCAACCGCTTTGCCGACAAGGACAGCCACCAGATCTTTCTGGAGCCCGAAGGCCTGACGACCAACGAGTACTACCCGAACGGAATCTCGACCAGCCTGCCGTTCGACATCCAGTACCAGCTGGTGCGCTCGATGCCGGGCCTGGAAAACGCCCACATCCTGCGCCCGGGCTACGCCATCGAGTACGACTACTTCGATCCGCGCGAACTCAAGAGCAGCTTCGAGACCCGCGCGATCCGCGGCCTGTTCTTTGCCGGCCAGATCAACGGCACCACCGGCTACGAAGAGGCGGCGGCCCAAGGCCTGTTCGCCGGCATCAACGCCGCGTTGCAGTGCCGGGGCGAAGACGCCTGGCTGCCGCGCCGCGACGAGGCCTACCTCGGCGTGCTGGTCGACGACCTGATCACCAAGGGCGTGACCGAGCCGTACCGCATGTTCACCAGCCGCGCCGAGTTCCGGCTGCAGCTGCGCGAGGACAACGCCGACATGCGCCTGACCGAAGCAGGGCGCAAGCTGGGCCTCGTGGACGACGCGCGCTGGGACGCTTTCAGCCGCAAGCGCGACGCTGTTTCACGTGAAACAGAGCGGCTCAAGTCGATCTGGGTGAACCCGCGCAACCTGCCGGCGACCGAGTCGGCCCGGGTGCTGGGCAAGGCCATCGAGCACGAATACAACTTGGCCGACCTGCTGCGCCGGCCCGACGTGAACTACGAAACCCTGATGTCGCTGGACGGTGGCAAGTACGGTCCGTCGTCGGCGCTGAGCGCTTCCGAGATCGAGCAGATCGAGATCTCGGCCAAGTACTCCGGCTACATCGAGCGCCAGCACGACGAAGTGGAGCGCGCCGCCCACTTCGAGAACCTGAAGCTGCCGGCCGATTTCGACTACGGCCAAGTCAAGGCGCTGAGCTTCGAGGTGCGCCAGAAGCTGGACAAGCACCGGCCCGAGACGCTGGGGCTGGCATCGCGCATCTCGGGCGTCACGCCCGCCGCGATCTCGCTGCTGATGATTCACCTGCGCAAGGGCGGGCACAAGGCCTTCGCCCGCGACGCCGCCGATACCGCCACGACCACCGAAGCTGCTGCCACCGAGCCGCACACCGCACCATGAGCGCGACGCCCCTCGACACGCTGCGCGCAGGCGCAGCCGCCCTGGACGTGGCCCTGTCCGACACGCAGGGCGAACAGCTGCTGGCCTACGGCACGCTGATGCTCAAGTGGAACAAGGTCTACAACCTGACGGCCGTGCGCGATCCGGCCGGCGTCATGACGCACCACCTGCTCGACAGCCTCGCGGCCGTCGCACCGCTGCAGCGCGAGTGGGCAGGGAAGGGCAGGCTGCTCGACGTCGGCTCCGGTGGCGGTCTGCCGGGCGTGGTGATCGCCATCATGCGGCCCGACATCGAGGTCAGCTGCCTCGATGCGGTCGCCAAGAAGGCGGCCTTCGTGCAACAGGTGGCGGCCGAACTGGAGCTGCCGAACCTGCGCGGCCTGCATGCGCGGGTCGAATCGTTGGCCGGCAGCTACGAGGTGATCAGCTCGCGCGCCTTCGCGTCGCTGCCCGACTTCTTCAACGGCTCGGTGCACCTGCTGGCACCGGGCGGCGTCTGGCTGGCCATGAAGGGCAAGGTGCCGACCGACGAGCTGGCCGTCTTGCCGGCGGGCGTCGCAGTGTTTCACGTGGAACAACTGACGGTGCCGGGCCTGGACGCCGAGCGCTGCATCGTCTGGGCACGCAAAGAGGCCGCCTGATTTCGTAAAAGATGCGACGGCGCCGGCAAAAGCCGGTGCCGGAGCAATCTTCCCGGCGCTGGCCTGCCTTAGACTCGAAGCCTCCCCCTGGCTCTCTTTTTCGAGGCAAATCCCATGTTCGGCATCGCTGACTACGGCGCATTCGTCGCCGCCATCGTCCTGTTCCTTCTGATTCCCGGTCCCGGCAATCTGGCGCTGATCACCTCGACCAGCAAAGGCGGCATTCGCGGCGGCCTGGCAGCGACATTCGGCGTGATCCTGGGAGACCAGGTCCTGATGTGGGCAGCAGTGGCGGGCGTGTCGGCCGTGCTGGCTGCTTACCCGGCCGCCTTCAAGGCGGTGCAGTGGCTGGGCGCCGCCTACCTGGCGTGGCTCGGCCTCAAGATGCTCCTGGCCAAGCCCGGCGCGGCGCCGATTTTGAACATCCGCCCGAGCCATTTCCTGCGCCAGGCGCTGACGATCACCTTGCTGAACCCCAAGGCGATCGTGTTCTACATGGCCTTCTTCCCGCTGTTCGTCGATCCGGCGCGCCACCAGGGCCTCATCACTTTCGGCGCCATGGCCGTGACCATCGCCGCGCTGACCTTCCTGTACGGCCTGACCTCGACGCTGCTCACGCACTTCCTGGCCGAGCGCATTCGCGCCAATCCCCGCATCTCGGCCACGCTCGAAAAGCTGGCCGGCACCTTCCTGATTGCCTTCGGCATCAAGCTCGCGATCTCGCGCTGACCGACCCCGACGACCCGCACTGACGACACATGGCCAAGATTTTCTGCATCGCCAACCAGAAGGGCGGCGTCGGCAAGACCACCACCACCGTCAATCTCGCCGCCGGCCTGGCCAAGGTGGGCCAGCGCGTGCTGATGATCGACCTCGACCCCCAGGGCAACGCCACCATGGGTTCGGGCATCGACAAGCGCCAGCTGGAGCTCACGGTGTACGACGTGCTGCTCGAGTCGGCCTCGGTGGCCGAGGCGCGGGTGAAGTCCGACAAGCTTGTCGAGGCCGAAGCCAGCTACGACGTGCTGGGCGCCAACCGTGAGCTGGCCGGCGCCGAAGTCGAAATGGTGGCGCTCGACCGCCGCGAAAAACGCCTGCGCACCGCGCTGGCCGCGGTCGGTGCCGAGTACGACTTCGTGCTGATCGACTGCCCGCCGAGCCTGAGCCTGCTGACGCTCAACGGCCTGTGCGCGGCCCACGGCGTGATCGTGCCGATGCAGTGCGAGTACTTTGCGCTCGAAGGGCTCACGGACCTGGTCAACACCATCAAGCAGGTGCACGCCAACCTCAACAAGAACCTGCAGATCATCGGCCTGCTGCGCGTGATGTTCGATCCGCGCATCACGCTGCAGCAGCAGGTGAGCGAGCAGCTCAAGTCCCACTTCGGCGACAAGGTGTTCGATACCGTGATCCCGCGCAATGTGCGCCTGGCCGAAGCGCCGAGCTACGGCCTGCCGGGCGTGGTGTTCGACCCGTCCGCCCGCGGCAGCCAGGCCTTCATCGCCTTCGCCGAAGAGCTGGTCGCCAAGATGCCGCCCGCGAGCGCCTTCGCCTCGGGCGCGGTGGCACCGCCGGTCACGCCCCCGCCGCGCGTGGTGCCCGACCTGCCGATTCCCGACGATGTGCTGGCCGCCGCGCCTTCTGCTTCCGTCGCCGATACCGATCAAAACCCCGTCTGATGCTCGCCCGACCGGGCGCAGGCGCTATCAAGTTCGTAGCAACCAGCCATGAGTGAACCCCGCATCCTGCTGCTGCCCGGATGGCAGAACAGCGGCCCCGGCCATTGGCAGACCCGCTGGGAGTCGGTCTACGGCGACCGCCGCGTCGACCAGCACGAATGGATGCGCCCGCTGCGCGGCGACTGGTCGATCCGCCTCGAAGAAGAAGTGCTGGCCGCGCCGGGCCAAGTGGTGCTGGCCGCCCACAGCCTCGGCTGCATCCTCACCGCCGCCTGGGCCGCACATTCGCGTAACACGCACAAAGTGCGCGGCGCGCTGCTGGTGGCCCCCGGCGACCTGGAGCGCGACGACCTGCGCCAACTGATTCCCGGCTGGGCACCCATCGTGCGCCAGCCGCTGCCGTTCCCGGCCGTGCTGATCGCCGCCAACGACGACCCGTACTGCGAAGCCTCGCGCTCGAAGCAGCTGGCCCGCGACTGGGGCGCACGCTTCATCGATGCCGGCACCGGCGGCCACCTGAACGCCGAATCCGGCCTGGGCGACTGGCCCGAAGGCCGGAAACTCCTGAACGACCTCTCGAAAGACACGCACTGATGGCGACCAAGAAACCCAAGGGCCTGGGCCGCGGCCTCGAAGCGCTGCTCGGCCCGACGGCCGCACCCTCCGCCGATCCGCTCGGCAATGGCGGCGACCGCGCCACGGAAGAGGGCGGCGTCCCGCAGAACCCCAACACCCTGAAGCTCGACCAGATGGTGGCCGGCGTCTACCAGCCGCGCACCCGCATGGACGAGGGCGCGCTGTACGAGCTGGCCGAGAGCATCAAGGTGCAGGGCATCATGCAGCCGATCCTGGTGCGCCGGCTCGATGCCGAATCGGCCGCGGCCAAGAACGCCGAGTACGAAATCATCGCCGGTGAGCGGCGCTTCCGGGCCGCCCGGCTTGCGGGCCTGGACACCGTGCCGGTGCTGGTGCGCGACGTGCCCAACGAGGCCGCGGCGGCCATGTCGCTCATCGAGAACATCCAGCGCGAAGACCTCAACCCGCTGGAAGAGGCCCAAGGCCTGCAACGCCTGGTGACCGAGTTTGGGCTCACTCACGAAATGGCGGCCCAGGCCGTCGGCCGTTCACGCAGCGCTGCCAGCAACCTGCTGCGCCTGCTGAACCTCGCCGAGCCCGCGCAGCTGATGCTGATGGCCGGCGACATCGACATGGGCCACGCACGCGCGCTGCTGTCGCTCGACCGCGGCACGCAGATCACCGCCGCCAACCAGATCGCCGCCAAGAAGATGTCGGTGCGCGAGGCCGAGGCGCTGGTGAAGAAGCTCGCGGCCGAGTTCACGCTCACACCCTCGCGGCGCGGCAATGCCGGCGAGAAATCGCGCGACCTGCAGCGCGTGGAAGAAGAGCTGGCCGACCTGCTGACGGCCGAGGTCGAGGTGCGCATCAAGAAGCGCACGAAGCGCGGCGAGAGCGGCGAGCTGGCGATCCACTTCGGCTCCATCGAGGCGCTCAACGGACTCATCGAGCGCATCCGCCGAACGGCCTAGTTCGGCTTGCGTTGCGAAGACGGACCCCTGCGTTCGTTTGATTGATTCCTGCAATCCTTTGCGCGTATCCTCGATCGCGGTTTTTCTTTCAGCCCTGCAAGACCACCACCATCGAAACGAGGGAGTCGACCATGCCGTTCTTCGCCACCAAGTTCCCGCTCGCCGCAGTCGCCGTCGGCGCACTGCTGCTCACGGGCTGCGCCACCACCGACATGCAGATGGGCAGCCAGTCGGCCAAGACCATGGCCACGGGCAGCGCCGCCGGCGGTGCCACCTCGGGCGAGAGCAGCCAGCTCGAGCGCTGCGAATCGCCGCTCGGGACCGTGTCGCTGGTCGAGAACGTCAACGCCGGCTGGTACACCATCCTCACGGGCGAGTACCGCCTGCCGCCTACTGCAAATCTGTTGCGTTTGCTGGTGCAGCAGTCGAACTGCTTCGTGGTGGTCGAGCGCGGTGCAGCCGGCATGAACGCGATGACGCGTGAACGCGCGCTGCAGCAGTCGGGCGAGATGCGCGGCGGCAGCAACTTCGGCCGCGGCCAGATGGTGGCCTCCGACTACGGCCTGTCGCCCGAGATCGTGTTCAGCAACAGCGATGCCGGCGGCATCGGCGGCGCGCTCGGCGGCCTCGTGGGGGGCGGCCGTGGCCGTGCCATCGCAGCCGTCGGCGGCAGCCTGCAGACCAAGGAAGCCAGCGCCTTGCTGACGCTCATCGACAACCGCTCGGGCGTGCAGGTCGCGGCAGCCGAGGGCAGCGCCTCCAAGACCGACTTCGGCGCCTTCGGTGGCCTGGCCGGTCGCAGCGGCGCCGGTGGCCTTGGCGGCTACACCAACACGGCGCAGGGCAAGGTGATTGCCGCAGCCTTCATGGACGCGTTCAACCAGATGGTCCGTTCGCTGCGCAACTACAAGGCACAGACCGTGCGCGGCCAGGGCCTGGGTGGCGGTGGCCGCTTGGGCGTCGACGGTGGCGCCGCGCCTTCGCAGACCTACGTACCGCCGGAGCCGGCACCGGCACGTCGCCGCAGGTAAGAACAGGACGCGGGCCTTCGGGCCACGAAAAAGCCCGGCGCTCTTGCGAGCCGCCGGGCTTTTTTACTGACTGCGACCGAGAGAGATCAGAGGCTGAAGATCTTGCCCGGGTTCATGATGTTCTTCGGATCGAGCGCGCGCTTGATCGTGCGCATCATGTCGATCGCGCCCACGCCGGCTTCGGTCACCAGGAAGTCCATCTTGTGCAGGCCCACGCCGTGCTCGCCGGTGCAGGTGCCTTCGAGGGCCAGCGCGCGGCTCACCAGCGCGTGGTTCAGCTCCTCGGCCTTCACGCGCTCTTCGGGGATGTTCGGATCGAGCAGATAGCCGAAGTGGAAGTTGCCGTCGCCCACGTGGCCGACGAGGAAGTAGGGGATGCCGCTGGCATCGGCTTCGGCCACCGAGTCGAGCAGGCAGTCGGCCAGGCGCGAGATCGGCACGCAGGTGTCGGTGGAGATCACGCGGCAGCCCGGACGCGACTGCACGGCCGCGAAGTAGCTGTTGTGCCGCGCGGTCCACAGGCGCGTGCGTTCTTCCGGCGTGCTGGCCCATTCGAAGGCGTTGCCGCCGTGGCCGCTCGCGAGTTCCTGCACCGTCTCGGCCTGCTCCTTCACGCCGGCGGGCGAGCCGTGGAATTCCATCAGCAGCATCGGCTCTTCGCGCAGGTTGAGCTTGGCGTAGGCGTTCACCATGCGCACCGTGTTCACGTCGATGAGCTCCACGCGCGCGATCGGCACGCCCAGCTGGATCGTCTCGATGGTGGTGCGCACCGCGGCCTCGATGCTCGGGAACGAGCAGATCGCCGCCGACACCGCCTCGGGCAGCGGGTAGATGCGCAGCGTGACCTCGGTGACCACGCCCAGCGTGCCTTCGCTGCCCACCATGAGGCGCGTGAGGTCGTAGCCGGCCGACGACTTCTTCGCGCGCGTGCCGGTGCGGATGATGTCGCCGCTGGCCGTGACCACTTCGAGCGCCAGCACGTTCTCGCGCATCGTGCCGTAGCGCACCGCGTTCGTGCCGCTGGCGCGCGTGGCCGTCATGCCGCCGATGGAGGCGTCGGCGCCCGGGTCGATGGGGAAGAACAGGCCCGTGCTCTTGATCTCTTCGTTGAGTTGCTTGCGCGTGACGCCCGGCTGCACCGTCACCGTGAGGTCGTCGGCGTTGATCGACAGCACCTGGTTCATGCGCGACACGTCGATGCTGATGCCGCCTTGCACCGCGAGCAGATGGCCTTCGAGCGAAGAGCCGACGCCGAAGGGGATGACCGGCACGCTGTGTTCGCTGGCGAGCTTCACGGCATCGGCAACATCTTGCGTGCTTTCGGCGAACACCACGGCCGCGGGCGGCGGCGCGTCGAACGACGACTCGTCGCGCCCGTGCTGCGTGCGCACCGCCATCGCCGTGGAACAGTTGTCGCCGAAGCGCGCCTTCAGCCCGTCGATCAGGGCTGCGGGGACATCGCGCAGATGAAGCGCCGGCATCAGGTGCGAGGTGGAAGTCGGGGCGTTCATCGGGCGTCTCCTGGAGGGGCTGAGGGGGATCGGTCATTTTACGGAGCGCGCACCATAATGCGCTTCGGTAAAAGACATGAACCCCACGACCCTTGCAGCCCTCGCGGCCTTTCCCTCGCAGCTCGAAGCCCACTACGCGGCCATTCCCAAAGCCTTTCGGCATTGGGCGCCGCCGTCGTGGGAGGGCGTGCCCAGCGAAGCCTTCACTGCCATCGAGCAGCTGTGCCATGTGCGCGACATCGAGATCGAGGGCTACCACGTGCGCCTTCGCCGCACGCTCGCCGAAACCCATCCGACGCTCGCATCGATCGACAGCGAGCCGCTGGCCATCGAGCGCCATTACGGCGCGGCCGACCCTGCAGCGGTGCTCGCCGAGTTCCGCCAGGCGCGCGTGCAGACGATGGAAATCATCTCGCAGCTGAGCGACGCGCAGCTGGCGCGCACGGCCGTGTTCGAGGGCTACGGCCCGCTCACGATGCGCAGCCTCATCCATTACCTGTGCAGCCACGACCATCAGCATCTGGCCGGACTGCAGTGGCTGGCCGGCAAGATCGACGCCGCCGGCCTTTCGACCTGAACCGAGGAGCGCCCATGGGCAACCGACTTTCCCAGATCGCCACCCGCACCGGCGACGACGGCACCACCGGCCTGGGCGACAACACCCGCGTGCCCAAGGACCACCTGCGCGTGCACGCGATGGGCGACGTGGACGAACTCAACTCGCACATCGGCGTGCTGCTGTGCGAGCCGCTGCCAGAGCCCGTGCGCGAGCTGCTGGTCGATGTGCAGCACCAGCTCTTCAACCTCGGCGGCGAACTCTCGATGCCGGGTTTCACGCTGCTCAAGCCCGAGGCGCTGCTGCAGATCGACAACGCCCTGGCCGACCACAACGCCGCCTTGCCGCGCCTGGCCGAATTCATCCTGCCCGCCGGCACGCGCGCCGCCTCGCTGGCGCATGTGTGCCGCACCGTGGCGCGGCGTGCCGAGCGCGCCGTGGTGTCGCTGGGCGCCACCACCGAACTCAACGACGCGCCGCGCCAGTACCTCAACCGGCTCAGCGACCTGCTCTTCGTGCTCGCACGCGTGCTCAACCGCATGAACGGCGGCGACGACGTGTACTGGAAGAGCGAACGCATGGCCCGCGCGGCCGCCGCCGAATCCGAAGACCACTCCCAGGGGACGACGCCATGAAGAAGCTTCACATCACCACCGCATCGCTCGCCGCCATCGCCGCCGCGCTCTGCCTGCCCGTCACCGCGCAGGCGCAGAGCGCCGACAACCCCCCGCCCCAGGCCGAACGCGCCCACACGATCAAGTCGCCCTCGCGCAGCGGCAAGGTCGTGGGCAGCGTGCAACGCGGCACCAACGCCGCCGGCCGCGGCGTCAACCGCGCCGATGCCGCCACGCGGCGCGGCGTGAGCAACGTGTCGGAAAAAGCCAGCCGGCCCGTGCGCAACGTGGGCGAGTCCTTCGGACGCAAGCTGGCACCGGGCTCGAGTGGCCGCGCGGCACCGCCGCCTGTGGGGCCGCAGGGCAACGCGCCCTGATTCACTGCTGCTGCTGTTCGTTCAGGGCGACGCTCCCGCCGACGCGGTACCTTGCTCCGCGAATGTCTCCCGGCCTGCGGCCTCCTCCTTGATTTCGCTGCGCAAGGCACCGCATCGGCGTGAGCGTTGGGCGGTGCGGTCGTTGATCGGCCGCACGACGACCGCGCCCATCGTGCGCAGGACACTGGGTGCTTCCCGCAGCGAAATCAAGGAGGAGGGCGAAGCCCGGGGGACATTCGCGGAGGGAAGTACCCGGTGGCCTGTGCACGCGCCCCGAACCCACCGAAAGGAAAGCCCACAGACATGGCAAGAAACATAGAGATCAAGGCCCGCATCGACAGCGTGGACCGCATCGCAGAAATCGTCGCAACGCTCACCGACCAGGGCCCCATCGAGATCGCCCAGGACGACACCTTCTTCCGCTGCGAGCACAGCGCCGACCGCCTCAAGCTACGCACCTTCGCGCCCGACCGCGCCGAACTCATCTTCTACCGTCGCGCCGACAGCACCGGCCCGAAGGAATCGTTCTACCTGATCACGCCCACCGCCACGCCCGACGCGCTGCGCGAATCGCTCACGCTCGCCTGGGGCCAGGCCGGCCGCGTGCGCAAGCAGCGCCGCCTGTTCCTCGTGGGCCGCACGCGCGTGCACCTCGACCGCGTCGAAGGCCTCGGTGAATTCCTCGAACTCGAAGTGGTGCTGCAAGACGGCGAGCCCGCCGACGCCGGCGTGGCCGAAGCCCATGCGCTCATGGCCCGGCTCGGCGTCGCTGAAGACCAGCTGGTGCAGGGCGCCTACGTCGACCTGTTGCGCGCGCAGGCCGCCTGAGCCATCGGACAGCCCGCGGGCACGCGCGCCAGCAGGTCTTGCCGCAGCGCATTCAGCTCGGCGATCTTCTGGTCGATGACCGCGACCTTGTCGGCCAGCAGCGCCGCAATCGCCTCGTCGGGCGCGGCCGACTCCCACACCGCGGGCAGGTTGTCACCGATCTCGTGGAGGCTGAAGCCGAGCTTTTGCGCAGTGCGGATGTAGCCCACCATCTGCACGGTTTCCTTCGCATAGACCCGGTAGCCGTTGCTGCCACGCTGCGCGCGGATCAGGCCGCGCTCTTCGTAGAAGCGCAGCGTGTCGCGGCTCAAGCCCGTCGCCGAAGCCAGCTGGCCGATCTGCATGGTCGTGGTTCCTTCGCCGAAGAATGAGCTTGACCCTGGAGCGTACCCGAGGCTTTAGCTTCCGGGGCTTCTTCACTCCCTGCAGGGCTCTTCTTCATGATCGCGCTTCCCACCTACCAACGCATCGTCCACGCCAGCGCCTGGTACGACCTCGTGGTGACCATCGGCTTCGCCACGCCATGGACCTTCGCCGCCGTGCACACCCTGCTGCTGTGGACCATCCAGACGCTGCAGCTGCCAGGCAGCTTTCCGGCCTTCGACCCCGTGCACATGCTGATGGCCAACCTGCTCGGCTCGGTGGTCACCGTCTGGGCCGTGCTGCGCATCCGCGATCCGCGCCTGCGCTATGGCCGCTACGACGCCGTGGCGCGCTTCCTGTTCGCCACCTGGCAAATCTACGCCGTGACGCAGGGCGCCAGCCTGATCATCCTCGGCTTCACCGCGATGGAGTTGCTGTTCGGCGTGCTCGAGAGCCTGCCGGTGCGCAGTGCCACAGCAGGCGTACCGATGCGCTCCAACAGCGCAACAAACCTCAGCGCCAGCCCGCAGCCTTGAGCTGCTCGGCCAATTGCTCCGCCACCTTGGCGTAGCCTTTAGCGTTCGCATGGATGCGGTCCGAGCGCAGGGCCGCATCCGACAGCACGCCCGAATACACACCGGCGACCAGCAACGCCTGCCCCGACTTCGCGACCTCTTCGTAGAACGGCGCATCGCTGAGCGAGCCGACCACCGCGCGCATCGCATCGGGCGCCGGCGTGGCCAGCACCGCCACATGCGGCGTGTGCGCACGCGCCTGCTCGATGAGTGCCGCGAGGTTCTCGCGCGTGCTGGCGGGCGACACGCCGCGCAGCATGTCGTTGCCGCCGATGCCGATCAGGATCGCGTCGTAGCTGCCGGCGGACAGCAGCGCGGGCAGGCGTTCCAGCGCACCCGCCGAGGTGTCGCCGTTGACGCCCGCGTTCTCGACCTGCCAGCCCGTGAGCTCGCCCAGCTTCGCGGGCCACGCCGTGTCGGGCGACGCGCCGTAGCCGAAGGTCAGGCTGTCGCCCAGCGCCAGCACGCGGGCATCGGGCTTCAACGCATTGGCTGAGGCCTTTCGTTTGCCGCACGCGGCGAGCAGCAGGGCGGTGGCCGGCACGCCGGCGAGCATCTGGAGGAGGTGGCGTCGCTTCATGTGGCGCGCAGCTTAAACGAGGCCGCGCGGCCGTTGGCGCTTGCCCCTTCGCTTGCTCGGAAAGCGCATAAGCCTCTCCGTTTTCGTTCCTTCCCGGCGCCGGGACAGCGGCGAAGAATCGCGGCCCTGCACATCCCTTCACTGCCACCGAGGTCCGACGCCATGCTGCCGCCGCTGTTCACCCGCCATCGTTTCCTGCGCCATGCGGTCGCACTGTCCGCCGCCTTGCTGGCCGCGCCGCTCGCGGCCTGGGCCGCACCCGCCAGCGGCGAGCCCGTGTGGTTCGGCGTGAGCGGTCCGCTCACCGGACAGAACGCGCAGTACGGCGCGCAGTGGAAGGCCGGCTTCGACCTCGCGCTGGAGCACATCAACGCGCAGGGCGGCATCCATGGCCGTCCGCTGGCCTACAACTTCGAGGACAGCCAGAGCGACCCGCGCCAGTCGGTCGCCATTGCGCAGAAGCTCGTGAACGACAAGCGCGTGCTCATCGAGCTGGGCGACTTCTCCAGCCCCGCCTCGATGGCCGCCTCGCCCATCTACCAGCGCGCGGGCCTCGTGCAGCTGGGCTTCACCAACTCGCACCCCGACTTCACCAAGGGCGGCGACTACATCTGGAGCCCCTCGATCAGCCAGGCCGATGCGCAGCCGCTGCTGGCCGACCTGGCCGTGAAGACGCTGGGCTTCAAGCGCATCGCCGTGCTCTTCCTGAACACCGACTGGGGCCGCACCAGCAAGGACGTGCTCGTGAAGGCCGCGCAGGAGCGCGGCGCGCAGCTCGCCATTGCCGAGGGCTACCAGCCCGACGAGAAAGACTTCCGCTCGACCCTGGTGCGCGTGCGCGACGCCAACCCCGACGGCGTGGTTCTCATCTCTTACTACCCCGACGGCGCGCTCATCGCGGGCCAGGTGCGCAGCGTGGGCCTGAAGCAGCCGATCGCCGCGGTGGGCTCGGTCTACTCGCCCAAGTTCATCGAGCTCGGCGGCGCGGCCGTGAACGGCATCCACACCAACACCGCCTTCTTCCCCGAGGAGCCGCGCACCGAAGTGCAGGCCTTCGTGAAGAGCTTCCGCGCCAAGTACAGCAAGGAGCCCGACGCCTTCAACGCCTATGCCTACGACGCCGTGGTGTACGCGGCCGCCGCGCTGCGCGAAGCCGGCCCCAAGGCCGACCGCAAGGCCGTGCGCGACGCGTTCTACAAGATCAAGGACGTGCCCAGCGTCATCTTCGGCAAGGCCAGCTTCGATGCGCAGACGCGCCGCGTGATCGGCGTGAAGAGCGTCAACCTGGTGGTGAAGGACGGCAAGTGGGCGCAGATTGACGAGAAGGCGGCGGCGCTGGCATCGGCCAAGTAGATGAGCTTCACCTCCTTCTTCGACCACACGGTCAACGGCCTGATCATCGGCAACATCTATGCGTTGCTGGCGGTCGGGCTCGCGCTGATCTTCGGTGTCTCGCACCTCATCAACTTCGCGCACGGCTCGGTCTACACCGTGGGCGCGTACATCGGCTGGGCCAGCATCACGTATCTGCACACGCCGCTACCCATCACCATCGCGCTGGTGGTGCTCGGCTCGGGCGCGCTGGGCATGCTCATCGAGCGCGTGGGACTGCGGCCATTGCAAGGCGCCGCGCGCATCGCGCCGCTGCTGGCCACCATCGGCATCAGCTTCGTGCTCGACATCCTCGTGCAGCTGGTGTTCAGCCCCGACCCGCGCGCGCTGCCCACGCAGCTGCCCGACTGGCGCCTGCAGATCGGCACCGGCACCATCGGCGCGCTCGACCTCTTGATCGCGGGCATCGGCATCGCGAGCGCGGCCGTGCTGTTCGGCTTCCTGCGTTTCACGAAGCTGGGCTGGGCCGTGCGCGCCACCGCGCAGGACCGCGACGCCGCGCAGCAGATGGGCGTGGACGTGAACCGCGTGAACCAGACCGTGTTCGCCATCGCGGCCGCACTGGGCGGACTCTCGGGCCTGCTGGTGGGCATGTACTACAACAACATCAGCCCGGCGATGAGCTTCCAGGCCACGCTCAAGGGCGTGGTGGCCACGGTGGTCGGCGGCGTGGGCAACGTGCCGGGCGCCATCGTCGGCAGCCTGCTGCTGGGTCTCATCGAAAGCTACGGCGTGGCGATTCTCGGCACGCCGTACCGCAACCTCTTTGCCTTTGCGTTGCTGCTGGTCATTCTGGTGTGGAAGCCCAATGGCTTGTTCGGCCGCAAGCGTGTGCTGCCGCCCGAGCCGCTCACCGGCACCTTCATCGCACCGAGCAAGCCGTGGCGCGTGCCGCCGCGCGTGTTGCTCGCGCTGTTCGCCGCGGCCGTGCTGTTGCCGCTGTTCGATCCGTCGCCCTATGTGCTGCAGACGCTCACCAACGCGTGGCTCTACGGTGCGCTCGCACTGAGCCTCACGCTGGTGGCCGGCACCATCGGCCAGATCTCGCTGGGCCACGCGGGGCTGCTGGCCATCGGCGCGTACGCCTCGTCGCTGCTGGTGCTCGACCTGCACCTGCCCGTGGGCACGGGCATCGTGGTCGCGGGCGTGCTCACCTCGCTGATCGGCACGGCGCTGATCTTCCCGGCCTTCCGTCTGCGCGGGCACTACGTGTCGATCGCCACGCTCGGCATCGGCGAGATCGTGGCGCTCACCATCCTCAACTGGGAAAGCCTCACGCGCGGGCCCATCGGCGTGTCGGGCATTCCGCCGCTGTCGCTGTTCGGGCGCGATGCGTCGTCGAACGAGGCGATCTACTGGGCCTCGTTCGGCGCACTGGTGCTGCTGGCCCTGCTGCAGTGGCGCCTGCTGCGCTCGCACCTGGGCCGCACCTTCCGCGCGGTGCGCGAAGACGAGGTGGCCGCGCGCGCCTACGGCGTGAGCCCCGACCGCTACAAGGCGCTGGCCTTCGGCTTCGGCGGCTTCGCAGCGGGCGTGAGCGGCGCCTTCACCGCGCACATGTACTCGTACATCAACCACGAGACCTTCGGCTCGCAGATCTCGATCCTCGCGCTCACGATGGTGATCCTCGGCGGGCTCGGGAACATCAGCGGCGCATTGCTGGGCGCGGTCGCGCTCGTGAGCCTGCCCGAGCTGTTCCGCGTGACGGCCGAGTACCGGATGTTGATCTACGGCGTGGCACTGCTTCTGTTGATCCGCTTCCGTCCCCAAGGCCTGCTCGGCACCGTCTGAAAGAACCACCAAACACCATGAGCCACCTCAACGACTACCTCGCCGAGAAACGCACCGCCGTGCTGGCACGCAACGCCGCCGTCGCGGCTGGCACTGCGCAGCCCTCGCAACTCAAGGCCAGCGTGCGCGCCGAAGGCCGCAGCGGTGTGCGCCGGCTGCGCATCCGCGAGCACCAGGTCATCAGCGACAGCCCGCCCGATTTCGCGGGCTACAACCTCGGCCCGAGTTCGCCCGAGCTGCAGCTGGGCGTGCTCGGCACCTGCGTGACGCACATCTTCCTGATCCAGGCGGCCGAACGCCAGGTGCCGCTCGAAAGCCTCGAGGTCGAGGTGACCGGCGTCATCGACCCGCGCGGCGGCAAGCCGGGCCACGAGCAGACGCCGATCTGGCCGCACGAGATCGGCTACACCGTGCACATCGATTCGCCCGCCAGCCGCGAGGAGATCGACGCGCTGTTCGAAGCGGTGGAGCGCAACTGCCCCATCCTCAACCTGCTGCGCAACCCGCAAGCCATTCGCGCCGAGGTGAAGCTCGTGAACTCGAAGGCGAAGGTCGCCGATGCCGTCGCTGCTTGAGGTCCGCGGCCTCGTGCGCCGCTTCGGCGGGCTCACGGCCGTCAACGCCGTCGACCTGCAGGTGGGCGAGGGCGAACTGCTGAGCGTGATCGGCCCGAACGGCGCCGGCAAGACCACGCTGTTCAACCTCGTCACCGGCCTCGACAGGCCCGATGCCGGGCAGGTGCGCTTCGACGGCCACGACATCACCGGCCTGCCCGCGCAAGAGCTCGCACAGCGCGGGCTGGCGCGCACCTTCCAGCACGGGCGCGTGTTCGCGAACCTCTCGGTGCTCGACAACGTGCTGGTCGGCGCACACACGCGGCTGCGCGCCGTGAAACCGCGCGTGGGCGGTGTGCCGGGCTTGGGTGCGCTGGCCGAGCTGGCGCTCGCGCTGGTGCAGCCGAGTGCCGTGCGACGCGAGGAAGAAGCGCTGCGCGACGAGGCGCGCGAGATCATCGCGCTCTTCGGCGAACGCCTCACGCCGCGCACCGACCATCCGGCCTACAGCCTCTCGTACGCCAACCGCCGCCGCGTGGAGATCGCGCGCGCGCTCGCGCTGCGGCCGCGCCTGCTGCTGCTCGACGAGCCCACGGCCGGCATGAACGAGAGCGAGACGGCCGAGATGCTGGAGATCATTCGCGGCCTCAAGGCGCGCGGCCAGACCATCCTGCTGATCGAGCACAAGCTGGACCTCGTGATGCAGCTGTCCGACCGCGTGGCGGTGCTCGACGACGGCCGCAAGATCGCCGAAGGCCTGCCCGACGACGTGCGCAACGACCCCGCGGTGATCGAGGCCTACCTCGGCCATCGCCAGGTCGGCGAAGCGCAGGAAGAAGCGATGCCCGCATGATCGCCACCGTCGCGCGCACCGGCCTGTCGCCTTCTTCCCTCTGGGGAGAGGGGAGAAACGACGACCTGCCTGAACGTGCCATCACGCAAGCTTCGGCGGGCGCTGTACAGCCACTGCTCCAACTCCAGAAGGTCAACAGCTTCTACGGCCCCGTGCAGGCGCACTTCGACCTCGACATCGAAGTGCGCACGGGCCAGATCGTCAGCCTGCTCGGCGGCAACGCCAGCGGCAAGTCGACCACGATGAAGATCGTGCTCGGTCTGCTCAAGCCGCGCTCGGGCGAGGTCCGCTTCAACGGCGAATCGACGCTGGGCCTGAGCACGCCGCAGATCATCCGCAAGGGCATCGGCTCGGTGCCCGAGGCACGCCGCCTGTTCCCCGCGATGACCGTGCGCGAGAACCTGCTCATGGGCGCCTATGCGCGCCGCGACCGCGCGGCCGTGGCCGACGACCTGGAACGCATGCTCGAGCTGTTCCCGCGCGTGGCGCAGCGCCTGGGCTTCCTGGCCGGCACGCTCTCGGGCGGCGAGCAGCAGATGGTGGCCATGGCGCGCGCGCTCATGGGCCGGCCGCAGCTGCTGTGCATGGACGAACCCACCATGGGCCTGTCGCCGCTGTACGTCGACAAGGTGCTCGAGCTCATCGCGCGCATCAACGCGCAGGGCGTCTCGGTCTTCATGGTCGAGCAGAACGCCAGCCTCGCGCTGCAGATCGCGCACCACGGCTACGTGCTGCAGACGGGCCGCATCGTGCTCTCGGGCCCGGCGCGCGCGCTGCTGGCCGACGCGCGCATCCGCGATGCCTACCTGGGCGGCGAGGGCGCCGCCCGCACCGCCTCCTGACGATGACCCTTTTGCTGCGAAGAAGACCTTCACCATGCCCCTGACCCTCGACCATGTCGTGATCGCCGTGCACGACCTCGAACGCGCCATCGCCGACTACGCCGCGCTCGGCTTCCATGTGCTGCGCGGCGGCGACCATCCGGGCCGCAGCACGCACAACGCGCTCGTCGTGTTCAGCGACGGCAGCTACTTCGAACTCATTGCATGGCGAGAACCGGCGCCCGCCGAGCGCTGGTGGCAGCTGCTGCAGCGGCACGGCGAAGGCATCGTCGATTTCGCCTTGCTGCCGCGCGACACCGCCGTCACCGTGGCCGACGCGAAAGCGCGCGGCCTCGTGCTCGAAGGCCCGCTCGACGGCGGACGCGTGCGCCCCGACGGCGAACACCTGCGCTGGCAGACCGCGCGCCCCCCATCGGCCGACCTGCCGTTCCTGTGCGGCGACCTCACGCGGCGCGCCCTGCGCGTGCCCGAGGGCGCCGCGCGCGTGCATCCCAACGGCGTGCTCGGCGTGGCCAGCCTGGCCATTGCCGTGCGCGACCTCGACGCCACGCTGGCGCGCTACCGCGCCTTGCTGGGCACGGTCTCCGACGACACGAGCACGCACATCGGCGAACCCGTGGCCGTGCCTGCCAGCCAGGTGCGCGTGGCCGTGATCGCCCTGGGCAGCAGCGTGCTCGTGCTGTCGTCGCCGCGCGACCGTGCCCCGGCGGCGGAGCTGGGCGGCGACGCGCTCGCACAGCGCCTCGCCGTGCGCGGCGAGGGCCCTTACGCGTTGGTGCTGCACACCGACCGGCCGCAATCGACCGGCACCTTCGACCTTGCACGCGCGCACGGCGCGTGGATCGAACTCGACCTGCCGCCGGTGGACGCACTGGAGGCGCAGGGCCGCGTGCGCGCCAACGCGGCGAACAGCACGGTGGGCGGGTAGGGCGCAGCCTCAGCGGCCGCCCAGGTGCGCCTTGCGCAGCGCGGCCCGCATCTTCTTCTGCAGCGCCGGCCCGCCCTTTTCCAGCGCGGCCGCGGGCGCGCCGCTCTCGGCCGTCACCGGCCGGTGCTTGCGCCCCCAGATGCCGAGCTGCGTGATCACCGGCAGCAGGTCGATACCCACCGGCGTGAGGCTGTAGAGCGCCTTCTGCTTGTGCGTGGGGTCGTCGGTCTTGCTGAGCACGCCGTGCGCGACCAGCGTGTTCAGCCGCTCCGTGAGGATGTTCGAGGAGATGCCTTCTTCGGACTGCAGGAACTCGCGAAAGTGGCGCTTGTCCGCAAACATCAGGTCGCGAACGATCAGCAGGCTCCAGCGGTCGCCGACGACTTCGAGCGCGAGGTTGATCGGGCACAGGGACTTCTGCTGGATGGCCATCGGGATTCCGCGGGTTCTAGAAACTGCTTGCATTTTCGCATCGGTTTGAGAATACTGAAACTGCTTGCATTTCGAGATCGGTTTGCGCAAGCGGCCTGAAGGAGACTCCGATGCGAAAGCTCATCGTGCAAATGCAGATGTCGGTCGACGGGTTCGTGTCGCCGGCCAACGGCGACATCGACTGGCAGCTGTGGGGCTGGGGCGACCGGTGGCGCTGGGACGCGGCGCTCAGGCGCGACTTCAACGCCGTGTTCGCGGGCGTCGACACGATCCTGCTGAGCCGCAAGATCATCGAGGAGGGCTACCTCGACCACTGGGGCCGCGCGGCGACGCGCTTTTCGGCGAACCCCGACTACGCCTTTGCCCAGCGGATCGTCGAAGCGCGCAAGGTCGTGCTCACGAACAAGCTGCAGGCCTCGCGCTGGGAGCGCACCGACATCGCGCGCGGTGCCATGGCCGACGAAGTGAGCGCGCTCAAGCGCCAGCCGGGCCAGGACATCCTCACCATCGGCGGTGTCGGCTTTGCGTCGTCGCTCACGTCGGCAGGGCTGGTCGACGAGTTCCAGTTCTTCGTGAACCCCACGGCCGTCGGCGCGGGCCGCTCGGTGTTCCACGACACGCGCCATGGCCATGCGCTGCGCCTGCTCGGATCGACCGCCTACGACTGCGGCATGGTGGTGAATCGCTACGCGCCCGCGTGAAGTACGTCACGCGCGTGCAGGACAACACGCCGTGGAGATACCTGCGCTTACCGGATTTCATCTGACGGTGACCTGACGCACCCGAAGCAGACACACGCGCTGCACAGAATGGAGGCGTCATCACAGACACACAAAAGGAGTTCCAGATGATCTTCCGTACCAAGCGCCTGACCACTGCCGCCGTTGCGGCGCTCGCAATGTCCCTGGCGGCAGGCAGCGCGCTGGCGCAAGATCGCCGGGGCGACGACCACCGCCCGGGCGGCGGCCGCTACGAGCAGCGCGATGACCACCGTCCTGGCGGCGGTCGCTATGACCAGCGCGACGACCATCGCGGGCATCGCGGCCCTCACGCCGGCTATCGCGGCGACCAGGACTTCCGCGACGGCCGCCAGTTCGACCGCCGGGGCTTCCCGCAGCCGCACACCGAGTGGCGCCGTGGCGGCCGCGTGCCGACCGAGTACCGGGGCCGCAACTACGTGGTGAACGACTGGCGCGCCTACCGCCTGCAGCAGCCGCCGCGCGGCTACCAGTGGGTGGGCGTGGGTGGCGACTACGTGCTCGCAGCCATTGCCACCGGCCTCATCGCGCAGATCATCGCGGGTCAGTAAGCCTTCGCACTGCGCTCGCACCGCGCACATGCAAAAACCGCCACAGGAGACTGTGGCGGTTTTTCTTTGGGGAACTGGGGGAGGGGCTTGTCAGGCCACCGCGGTGGCGGCCGATTGGGCGCACACGTTGCGCCCGGTGATGGTGAGGCGCAAACCGCCGCCATGCCATTCGAGCCAGTTGAGATCGACGTACGCGTCGATGTCGCGATCGTCGATGCGATCGGCCTGGCGGCTTTGCAGCAGCTCGACCGTGGCGGGCAGGGCACGTTTCAGGCGTTCGCGCTTCTCCGCTGCATCGGCCGCCTTTTGGGCGGCCCGGGTGGCCTGTAGTTGCTGCTGCTGCTGCGAAGTCGATGCCATTGCTGATCCGTTCCGGAAGCCAAGGAATTAACCCGAATGTACGCCGCTTGTGTGAAGCTGCGCGCATTCTTTTCAACCCTGGAGCCGGAAGTGTCGATTTCGTTGCGCTTGAGCTAAATCTCGTAGTGAGAAACCTTGACCTCGTCGCCCAAGGCCTTCTCGACAATCGCGCGCGTCAATGTCGGCGCAAACGACTCGATGAACGCGTAGACATATTTGCGCAGGTAGGTGCCGCGTCGCACCGCCAGCTTGGTGAGGTTGATGCCGAACAGCCGCCCCGCATCGAGCGCGCGCAGCTGCGTGTCGCGCTCGGCCTCGTAGGCCACGCCGGCGACGATGCCCACGCCCAGGCCCAGCTGCACATAGGTCTTGATGACGTCGGCGTCCATCGCGGCCAGCACGATGTTGGGCTGAAGGCCGCGCTGTTCAAACGCCTCGTCGATGCGCGAGCGGCCCGTGAAGCCGGTGTCGTAGGTGATCAGCGGGTGTTGCGTGAGCGCCTCCAGCGTGAGCGGCGCGTCGAGCAGCGGATGGCCTGGCGGCACGATCACCGAGTGCGTCCAGCGGTAGCAGGGCAGGGCGACGAGCTGCGGGTAGTCGCCCAGCGCCTCGGTGGCAATGCCCACGTCGGCCTCGCCGTCGAGCAGCATCTGCGCGATCTGCTTGGGCGAGCCCTGGTGCAGGTGCAGTTTCACGTTCGGGAACTGCGCGCGGAATTCCTGCACCGCCACCGGCATCGCATAGCGCGCCTGCGAGTGCGTGGCCGCCACCGAGAGCAGGCCGCTTTGCTGTGCCACGAACTCCTGGCCCGCGTGCTTGAGGTTGCTGCTCTCCATCAGCATGCGCTCGATGATCGGCAGCACGTGGCCGCCGGGCTCGGTGAGGCCCGTGAGCCGCTTGCCGGCGCGCACGAAGAGCTCGATGCCGAGTTCTTCCTCGAGTTCGCGGATCTGCCGGCTCACGCCGGGCTGCGAGGTGTGAAGGGTGTGGGCGACCTCGGTCAGGTTGAAGCCGCAACGAACGGCCTCGCGTACCGAGCGCAGTTGTTGAAAGTTCATCGGGCGCGCAGGAGGTGAAAAGAGGTCCGGACCCCGGGTCGGGGCCGACCGGCGATTCTCGGCAGAAGGGCTTATGCAGGGAACGATGCGTTTGTTGGTTCCACATGAGCAAAACATCTATGAGGCCCCTCTGCGTGGGGAAGTTGATATTTCGCACGACTGTGCTAAAGTTCGCCGCATGGACGCCAAGACCCAGAAAAGCGAACTCACCCGCGCCGCCATCGTCGGCGCGGCGATGCATCTCGCGCTGGCCGAAGGGCTGGAAGCCATTTCGCTGCAGGCTGTGGCGAGCCGGCTGGGGCTGTCCAAGAGCGGCGTGTTCTCGCGCGTGGGCTCGCGTGAAGCGCTGCAGAAGGCCGTCATCGAGGAATACGGCCGCGGCTTCCTGGCCGAGGTGTTCGTGCCCGCCATGCAGAAGCCCAAGGGCCTGCCCCGCCTGAACGACATCGTCGCGCGCTGGATCGCCCGCACGCGCGACGTCGAAGCGCAGAACGGTTGCCTCTACGTGGCCGGCGCCTTCGAGTTCGACGACCGCGAAGGCGAACTGCGCGACCTGCTGTTCGACGAGATCACGCGCTGGCGTGCCGCGCTGCGCCGTACGGTGCTGCAGGCGGTCGAGACCGGCGAGCTCCAGGTCGACACCGACCCGGCCCAGCTCGTGAGCGAGATCAACGGGATCATGATGAATCAGCTGCACGACGCGCGCTTCCTGCGCGACGGGCACGCGGCCGAGCGCGCGGGCCAGACCTGGCAGCGCCTTCTTTCCAGCTACCGCGCCTGAGGCGCACCCGCAGACGACGGCCACCGCCTCTTCGTTTGCCTTAATTTCGCACCACCGTGCGATAAAAAAGGAGAAGCACCATGCTGATCATTGCCCTCTTCATCGCCGCCTACGCGGCCCTCCTCGGTGTGCGCGGCGTGCAGGACACGCTGCGCAGCCTGCCGCGCAGCAACCAGGACTGGGTCTGGTACTGAGCCCCTGAACGAAAGCCTTCCTCATGACCACCACCACCCACACCACCGCCCCCGTGGGCTACTACAGCGCCAGCCCGCTGATGCGCGCGATGCGCTTCGGCCTCGGCGCCTCGCAACGCCTGTGGCCCGCGCTCGGCGTGCGCGCGGCCTACCGCGTGTTCGGCACGCCGCTGCCGCCCAAATGGCTGTACCGCGGCCAGCAGCCCGGTGCCGACTGGCGCCGCGAGGCCTGGTCGTTCGAGGACGCGAACGTCGGCATCTACCACTTGGCCGCGCAGGACTCGGGTGCCGAGTCGGCGCCGGTCGTGTTGCTGGTGCACGGCTGGGGCGGCCACGCGGGCCAGATGCTGCCGCTGGCGCAGGCCGTCGCTGCGCAAGGCCTGCGGCCCGTGCTGGTGGAGATGCCGGCCCACGGCCGCAGCGCGGGCACGGCCAGCAACCTGCCGCAGTTCGCGCGCGCCATCGACTACGTGGCGGCGCGGCTGGGTGCCGACGGGCACGTGCTGCGCGCGGCGGTCGCGCATTCGCTGGGGGCCAATGCGCTGGCCTATGCGGCGGGGCGCGGGCTGCCGGCGCAGCGGCTGGTGCTGCTGGCGCCGCCCGCCTCGCCGCGCGAGTACACGCGCTACTTCGCGCAGGTGTTCGGCCTCAGCGAGCGCACGCGCGCGGGCATGCAGCGACTGATCGAGGCACGCGAGGGCATCCTGATGCAGCAGCTGGAGCCCGCCGCCGTGGGCCCGCGCATCGCGCAGCCGACGCTGATCGTGCATGACCGCGACGACCGCGTGAACCGCTTCGCCGACGCCGAGGCCTTTCGCGATGCGATCGCCGGCGCGCGGCTTTTTCCCACGCAGGGCTGGGGCCATCGCCGCATCCTCAAGAAGCAGGCCGTGCTCGCGCAGGTCACGCAGTTCCTGGCGTAGCGGCCGGCGGTCACGTGCGCGTGAAACGGCGCCCCTAAACTGGGCGCCACCCATGGCCTTCGCCATGGACGACACACGCACCGACCACACATGGGCAATCGTTCCTGGCTCTATCTCGAACACAGTCTTCCCGACACCGAAGAAGCATCGGCCGACGAAATCGCCGAAGCCAACAACAACTTCCCCGTGCTCTGGCAGCTCCTGCTGGCCGATGGCGCGGCCGGCGACGCCATCGACCACCAGCGCGTCTTCGGAGATGCCGACACCGACAACCTCGCCAGTGACGCGCACGCCGCGCTCGCGCGCATCCGGCTGCTGCACGCCTTTGTCGAACGGCACCCGATGCTGCACACGCTGCCGCAGATCGCGCTGCAGTTCGAGGCCGTGGCGCAGCACTTGGCCGAGCTGATCGACGACACGCCCGACGACAGCACGCCGCGCTTCTCGGCGAACCTCGACGAGTTGTCCTGGCTGGGCGGCGATGCCGACGGCGAAGGCTTCATCGAACGCAACCGCCGCGAGTGCAATGAACTGTGGGCCGAGGTGCAGCGCTGCATCGACAGTGGCAACCACCCGGGCGTGGACGCGGCGCTCGGCGTCCAACGTTTCGCAGACTGGGAGTCCTGGGCCTGGCAGTTCGGCTTCGGCAGCCTGTCGCATCCGTATTTCGACGGCTACGAGGCGCCGCGCGACGAGCGCTTTGCCGACTTCGAGCCGGAAGAAGATGAAGACGACGACGAACGCCCCGACTACGACAACCACCTGGGCGGCGACCTCTGGCGCTTCGAGGTCGACGGCCGCTGGGGCGTGATGCGCGTGGTGTACGACGACGACGGGCGCAGCCAGCGCACCACCGTGGTCGAGCCCGCGTGGGACGACATCCGCTACGCCGGTGCGGACGATCCGCGCCTGCTCTGGATCTCGCAAGGCGAGCGCTCCGGCCTGCTGCATGCCGACGCCGACGCCGAGGCGCCGCGCGTGCTGCTCGAACCGCAGCTCGACGAGGTCTGGGCCTTCGAGGGCGACATCGCCACGGCCCTGGTCGGCGACCACGTCGGCCTGCTGCGCACCGACGGCAGCTGGCTGCTCGCGCCCTCGGTCGACGAGGTCTGGAGCTTTGTCGAAGGCCGGGTGCGTGCCCGCGTGGGCGAGCGCATCGGGTATGTCGACCTGCAGGGCCAGTGGGCCATCGCGCCGCGGTTCGAAGAGGCTGAAGACTTCACGCCTTTCGGCCTCGCGCCCGCGCGTGGCGACGAGGGCGGCTGGGGGCTGGTGCGCGCGGACGGCGAATGGGCCGTGCCGCCGGATTTCGAAAGCCTTCAGTGGCGCCATGACTGGGAGGGCTTCGACGCCAAGCGCGACGGCAAGAGCGGGCTGCTCGATGCGCAAGGCCGTGTCGCGATCGAGCCGGTGTACGAACAGGTCGACCTGCTCGAGGAATACCCCATCGAGATCCTGACGACCGAGGACACCGATCCGTCGAACGAACGCGGCGTCCCGGCCCGGCCGAAGCGCTTCGCCGTGGAACGCGCCGACGGCCTGTGCGGCCTGCTCGATGGGCAGGGCCGCATGCTCGTGCCCTGCGACTACGGCCGCTTCGAGACCCTGGAGCCGCTGACCGGCCAGGAGCGCGCGCACGCCATGGTCCGGCGCGACCTGGTGCGCGTGGCGTCCAAGGGCGGGCGCACGGCGAAGAACGCGCCGTGGTTGCGCGGCATCTACGACGTGGCCGCCGGCCGCGAGCTGGTGCCGTGCCGGCACCGCACGCTCCAGCCGCTGGCCTGGGGCACGCAGGACTTCGGCTGGCTGGTCGCCGATCCGGTGCCGCGCGCCGCAAAGGTCGAGAAGGGGCAACTCGCCGTGGGCGTGCTGCGCGCAGACGGCTCGGTGCTGCACCCGCAGGCCTATCCGTGGATCACCGCCGCGTTGTCGGTCAGCGATGGCTGGCTGGCCGGGGCGGTCCGCTCCGAGCTGCGCAAGCGCTGGGGCGCGGGCGAGCCGGTGAAGGCCGTGCGCAACGACACCGGCCTGTACGTCTGGCTGCATGCCGACGGCCGCGAGCAGGCGCACACCGAACACATGGCCGCGCGCCATGCCGCCGGCGACCTGCGGGCCGCCTACGAACTGGCCTGCCACCTGCGCGACGGCGAGGGCATCGAGGCCGACCCGCGCGAAGCCCTGCGCTGGATGGCGCACGCCGCCGGCGTGCGCGCGCCCGGCGACGCCCCCGCGACCGCCTCACCCGACGGCCTGCCCGTGGCCATGTGCGAGCTCTCGGAGATGCTGCTCTGGGACACGGCGGGCCTCGGCGCCGAACCCGCCCTGGCGCGCGCATGGCTGCTGCACGCCATCGCCCACGGCGGCGAGGACGACGCCGCCACGCACGCCCATCTCGGCTACATGCTGACGGAAGGCGAGGGGGGCGAGCGCGACCTGGAAGGCGGCATGCGGCACTACGAACGGGCCGCCGAGCAGAACAACACGATGGCGCTCTACAACCTCGGCCTGGCGTACAAGCTCGGCGAACCGGGAGAGCCCGACCTGGCCCGTGCGATCGGCTACTTCCGCCGCGGCCACGAAGCCGGCGACGTCAGCGCCACAATGCAGCTCGGCCGCACGCTGTGCCTGCACGCAGGGGCGTTGGCCGAACAGGGCCAGGGAGAAACGGAAGTGAAGGCCTTGTACGCCGAAGCCCTCTACGCGCTGCAGAAGGTGGCGGAGGACAGTACGCAGCGCCAGCAGGGCTGGGCCTGCTACGAGCTCGGCTGGATGCGCATGCAGGGCCAGGGCGCGCCGGAAGATGCTGCGGCCGCAGAGCGCTGGCTGCTCACCGGCGCCGCGCTCGATGACTGCGAAGAGAACCTGGAGAGCCAGCGCGCCTGCGTGGAATCCCTGGCGGAGCAGTTCTACGGCGACCGCGAAAGTCCGCTCTTCGACGAGGACAAGGCCCGCGCGTGGGCGCAGCGGCTGGAGGCGCTGCCCGCTGCGGCCCCGGATCAACCGGCGTGAGGCGGTTGATCGAGGTTCTGGCGCTCAGCGCGCCGGAACCGGATCGGGCAGTTCGATCTTGATGTCCAGCACTTCGAGGTTGTCCTGGGTTTCCAGGTGCACCTTGATGTCGTCGGCGTTGATCGACACGTACTTGGAAATCACCGCCACCAGCTCGCGCTGGAGCTCGGGCAGGTAATCGGGGCGCTTCTTGCCGCTGAGGCTGGAGCGCTCGTGAGCGAGGATGATCTGCAGGCGCTCCTTGGCGACGCTCGCAGTCTTCTTCTTCTCACCAAGCAGGAACGAAAGAAACGACATGCCTACTTGCTCCCGAAAATCCGTTTGAAGAAGCCCGGCTTCTCGGCTTCGACGAAGCGCATCGGCTTGTCTTCGCCAAGGAAGCGCGCGACCACGTCGCTGTACGCCTGGGCCACGTCGGTGTCCTTGTCGTGGATGGCGGGCACGCCCTGGTTGGAGGCGTGCAGCACGCTTTCCGACTCGGGGATCACGCCGATCAGCTTGATGCGCAGGATGTCCTGGATGTCTTCCAGCGAGAGCATCTGGCCGCCGGCCACGCGGTTCGGGTTGTAGCGCGTGATCAGCAGGTGCTCCTTGATCGGCTCGCCGCCGTCCTTGGCGCGCTTGGTCTTGCTGCTGAGCATGCCCAGGATGCGGTCCGAGTCGCGCACCGAAGAGACTTCGGGGTTGGTGACGATCAGCGCCTCGTCGGCGAAGTGCATCGCCATCATGGCGCCGGTCTCGATGCCCGCGGGGGAGTCGCAGACGATGTAGTCGAAGTCCATGGCGGCCAGGTCGGTCAGCACCTTCTCCACGCCGTCCTGCGACAGGGCTTCCTTGTCGCGCGTCTGCGAGGCGGCCAGCACGAACAGGTTGTCGCACTGCTTGTCCTTGATGAGCGCCTGGCTCAGGTTGGCCTCGCCCTGGATCACGTTGATGAGGTCGTACACCACGCGGCGTTCGCAGCCCATGATCAGGTCGAGATTGCGCAGGCCCACGTCGAAGTCGATCACGGCCGTCTTCTTGCCGGCGAGCGCAAGGCCCGACGCGAAGCTGGCGCTCGTGGTCGTCTTGCCGACGCCGCCCTTGCCCGAGGTCACCACCACAATTTTGGCCATCGCCATTCCTTCTTGTTTCGATTCAGTTGTCGATTGATGCTCAGCGCTGCCGCGTTCCTGGTTTTTCATCAGGGAATCGCGTCGATCGCTATTTTTTTGCCGTCCAGGCGCACCTGGGCGGGCTTGCCCAGCACGGGCTCGGGCAGCGGCACTTCGTTCGTGCGGTAGATGCCCGCAATGGCCACCAGCTGCGCTTCCATGCAGGTCGAGAAGATCCGCGCCTCGGTGTTCCCGCGCGCGCCGGCAATGGCCTTGCCGCGCAGCGGCGCGTACACATGCACGTTGCCGTCGGCGATGACTTCGGCGCCGAAGCTCACGATGGCCGTCACCACCACGTCGCCGCCACGCGCGTAGATCTGCTGGCCCGAGCGCAGCGGCTTGTCGATCAGCAGCGTGCCGTTGGCCGGCACAGGCAGCTCGCGCACGATCTGCGGGGCCTCCGAAGCCGCAGGCGCCTCGGCGGGCGGGGCCGGCGGGCGGGGCGCGGGGGCCGCGGGCATGGCGGCCACCGACAGGCCGGCTTCACGTGCCGCGGCATGCTGCTCGGGGCTGCCGCCGCGCACGGCGATCGGCTGGGTCTGGTGGCGCGCCAGCAGGCTGCGCAGGGCGGCAAAGTCGATCTCGGGGGCGTCGGTGCCGCCCTCGGCCGCCTGTTCCTGCAGCAGCGAGAGGTCGATCACCACCGGCTCCTGCTCGAAGAAGTCGGGCGAATCCGCCAACTGGGCGTCGAGCGCCTCGGCCAGCACGTCGAGGTCGGCTGTCTTGAGGATCACTGCGATCAGCGGCAGTGTGGCGCTCTTGAATTCGAAAACCGCCTTGGTACGAGCGGCGGAAACATCGGCCATTGGAAAACGTGTGTGAACGTCGGTGCGAAAAGCGTTGGAGTCTAACGGGCGCCGGCCAAAGCCCGGTGACCGGCGCCGCGTTCACTGACCCCGCACAACAGTTATTGCACGAGGTTTCACTTTGTCTGCGCTCAGGCGTTGCGCGAACGGCCCAGCAGGGCGTAGAGGATGATGGCCCCGAAAGTGGCGGTTCCGATGCCGCCGAGCGCGAAGTCGCCGAACTTCAGCGTGAAGTCGCCGGTGCCGATGATCAGCGTGATGGCGGCCACGATCAGGTTCTTGTTCTGCGAGAAATCGACCTTGTTGTCGACCCAGATCTTGGCGCCGGCAATGGCGATCAGGCCGAACACCACGATGCTCACGCCGCCCATCACCGGCAGCGGAATCGCCTGGATCAGCGCGCCGAACTTGGGGCTGAAGCCCAGGATGAGCGCAATGAAGGCCGCCACCACGAACACCGCCGTCGAGTAGATGCGCGTGGCCGCCATCACGCCGATGTTCTCGGCGTAGGTGGTCACGCCGGTGCCGCCCGCGGAACCGCTGATGACTGTGGCAATGCCGTCGCCGATGAAGGCGCGGCCCATGTACGGGTCGAGGTTGCGCCCGGTCATGGCCGTCACGGCCTTCAGGTGGCCGAGGTTTTCCGCCACCAGGATGATCGCCACGGGCGCGATCAGCAGCATCGCGTTGGCCGTGAACACCGGCGCCGTGAAGGTCGGCAGGCCGAACCAGGCCGCGTTGGCGATGCCGCTCAGGTCGACCGGCTTGCCCAGGCCCATGCCGTTGGTGAGCGCGGCGTACACCAGCGTGGCCAGGATCAGGCCGATGAGGATCAAGAGGCGCTGCACCATGCCGCGCGTGAACACCGCCACCAGGCCCACGCACAGGAAGGTCACGGCCTGCATCCACGAGTCGAAGTTGCTGGCCGCCATGTTCTTGATGGGAATGCCCGCCAGGTTCAGCCCGATCACCGCCACCACGGCGCCCGTGACCACGGGCGGCATGAAGCGCTCGATCCAGCCCGTGCCCACGGCCTGCACGATGGCGCCGATCAGGATGTAGACCACCCCGCAGGCCACGATGCCGCCCAGCGCCACCGCGATGTTGGCGTTGGCCCCCTTGCCCGCGTAGCCGCTGGCCGCGATCACCACGCCGATGAAGGCGAAGCTCGAGCCCAGGTAGCTGGGCACCTTGCCGCCCGTCACGAGATAGAAGATGAGCGTGCCGATGCCGCTCATCAGGATCGCGATGTTGGGGTTGAAGCCCATCAGGATCGGCGCCAGCACCGTGGCGCCGAACATGGCGATCACGTGCTGGATGCCCATCGCGCCGGTCTGCAGCCAGGGCAGCCGCTCGTCGGGCGCGATGACGGCGCCGTTGGCCAGTGTGGACACCGGCTTTTCAGTCCAGTTGAACATGTGTTTTCTTCTCCTCGGTTGGTGTGTGTTTGGGGGGTCGACGCGCTCCCTGGGGCGAGATTGTGGTCGATCCACCCCGTGCTGAACACGGGTGCCACCCGCAAGAGGCGTACCAGCGGGAGAAGAAAGAAAAGAAGCGCCCCGGGGGCGCGCCCGCGCTCAGCGCGGCTGCAGCACCGCCATGGTGATGCGCGAGACGCAGGTCAGCTCGCCCGCCTCGTTCGTCAGGTCGATCTGCCAGACCTGCGTGGTGCGCCCGCGGTGCACCGGGCGCGCCGTGCCGATGACCCAGCCGCTGGTGGCCGAGCGGATGTGGTTGGCGTTGATGTCCAGACCCACCGCGCGGTCGCCCTCGGGGGCCGAGTAGTGCGCGCCGCAGGAGCCCAGCGTCTCGGCCAGCACCACCGACACGCCGCCGTGCAGGATGCCGTAGGGCTGGCGGGTGCGCTCGTCCACCGGCACGCGGGCGCGGATGAAGTCGTCGCCCACCTCCAGGAATTCGATGCCCAGGGCGGCCACGGCCGTGCCCACGTGGTTGGCGGTCAGCGATTCGACCGAGATCTCTTTCTTCCAGATACGCATGCAGGGGTCTCCGATACAGGGGGTGCGAGGGCACTATAGCGACGACGGCTGACAACCGCAGTCGCCTTTGCGTGCTACCTTGGCCCGATGACCTTCCCTTCGGTGCGGCGGTGGCTCCTGAGCTCGGCGGCGGTGCTGCTGCTGGGCATCGGCGCGCTGGCGCTCGTGGTGGCCGCGCGCCTGCCCGACGACGAGGAGGTGGCGGCCCGCATCGCCGCTGGTTTCTCGCAGCGCTACGGCGTCGAGCTGACCGTGGGCGGCGCCCACTGGTCGCTGTGGCCGGTGCCCGTGCTGGCGCTGTCCGAGCTGGCGACCGACCAGCCCCAGCCCATCACCCTGCGCCGCGTGAGCGTGCGGCTGCACCTGTGGCCGCTGCTGCTGCGCCGCGAGGTGGCGATCGACGAGATCGCGCTCGAGAGCCTGGTGCTGCCGCGCGCCTCGGTGCGCGCCTTCCGGGACAAAGGCCCCGAGCCGCAGGAAAGCGAGCGCATCGTGCCGCTGCCCGCGCCCTGGACCCTGGCGGCCTTGCCGGTGGAGCGCGTGCGCTGGCGCGACGTGGTCTGGATCGACCGCCGCGACATCGCGCTGGCCTACGACGGCGAGGTGACGTTCGACGACAACTGGCGCCCGCGCGAGCTGCGTCTGGAGCGCGCCGGCGCCGCATCGCCCGTGCGCCTGCGGCTGGACCGCGAGGGCACGGAAGACCGCTGGCGCACCCGCATCGATGCCGGCGGCGGCACGTGGAACGGGCAGGCGCGGCTCGAGGTGCTGCCCGAGGGGCGGGGCTTGCGCGTGTCGGCCGAGCTCGATCCGCGCCAGGTCGACATCGAGGCGCTGGTGCAGGCCTTCGGGCGCCGCTCGGCGGTGGCGGGCAAGGTCTCGGGCCACACCTCGCTGGTGGCCGAGGCCCGCGAGGTGGGCGCGCTGATGCGCGGCCTGCACACGCGCACGACCTTCTCGGTGCAGCCCGCCACGCTGACCCGCCTCGACCTGGCCAAGGCCGTGACCACCGCCGGCATCAGCCGCGGCGGCACCACGGCGCTGGACGAGCTCACGGGCACGCTCGACACCCAGGGCACCGAAGACGGCATCGTGATGCGCTACACGAACCTCAAGGCGCGCTCGGGCGTGCTCACCGCGAGCGGCAACCTGCGGCTGTTCAACCGGCAGATGTCGGGCGAGATGGCGGTGGACCTGGTCGACGGCGTGGTTGGCGTGCCGCTGAAGATCGGCGGCAGCGTGGCCGAGCCCGAGGTGTCGATGACCGGCGGTGCGCTGGCGGGGGCGGCGGTCGGCAGTGCGGTGCTGCCGGGGGTGGGCACGGCGATCGGGGCGCGCGTGGGGCAGCAGGTGGAGAAGCTGTTCGGTGGGGATGAACCGGCGAAGAAGAAGACGCCACCGAAACCCTCTGCATCGCAGCGCTGACTCGCTGGTTGCCGTCGCGTTCAGGGCGCGTGCCCAGGCCACCGGGTACTTCCCTCCGCGAATGTCCCCCGGCCTGCGGCCTCCTCCTTGATTTCGCTGCGGGAAGCACCCAGTGTCCTGGGCACGGGAAGCGGCAGCGGTGTGCGGCCGATCAACGACTGCACTGAACACGCTCACGTCGATGGGGTGCCTTGCGCAGCGAAATTAAGGAGGAGGGCGAAGCCCGGGGGACATTCGCGGAGCAAGGTGCCCCGTCGGCGGGAGCGTCGCCCTGAACAGCGCTTCCAGCCATCAGGAGAACGCCTTGATCACCGCCGGCACCGTCAGCACCGCCGTGTAGTAGCCCATGAACTGCACGCCCGTGTTGAAGCCGATGGCACGCGACAGCAGCCCGCCGAGCAGGCCCATCGTCAGGATCACCAGCAGGCCGAGCAGCTGGCCTTCCCACACGCTGATCACCACGATCAACCCGACGAAGGTCGCGATGATCGCTTCGTGGCTCACCTTGCGCGACACGAACAACGCCGCGCGGCGCGCGAAGTTCATCGTGAAGGGGTAGGCCACCAGCGCCGCGAGCACCACGGCCAGCATGCCGTAGCCCAGGAACTCCCAGTGGTTCAGCAGGTTGTGCAGGTTGTGCGTCTGGCCCGTGGCCGAGTCGATGGTGAACACCGGCGGTGCGTTGAACAGCGGCGCCGCAGGGCCGGCCGCCACGGGGCTCAGCGGCAGGCCGATGGCGATCAGCGGGATCAGCGCTTCGGCGATGTAGGTGGCCTCGGTCACGCCGTTGCGCGCGGCCAGCGTGGTGGTGAGGCGGTGGTACGCATGCTTGATGCGCGAGCCGACCAGCTCGCCCAGCACCACCGTCATCGCCACGGGGCTGAACACGAAGGTGGCGCTGGAGATCGCGGCGGTCGCGAAGGTCCACTTCACCTGGCCGCGGTCGAGCACCTTGAACGGGTTCGGGAAGTAGCCCGACCAGCCCTTCACGTCCGGCGCGAGCGAGAAGGTGCGGACCTTGTCGCGCTTCATGCGCGCACGCGCCGCGGGCGAGATCACCGAGAACAAATCGGCCACCAGTGGCCCGATGGCGATGCCCAGGAAGTAGCTGATGCTGAGCTTCACGCCGTACTTGCCCGTGAGCGCCTGCAGCGCCACGATCACCATCACGAACGGCACCAGCGTGGCCACCGAGGCCCAGCGACCGCTCGAGAAGTAGGCAATGGCCACGGCCGCCACCACGAAGATCCACGGCGCCGCCTTGGTGATGGCCGCGCCGTACGGCGCCAGCAGCACCGCGAACAGCACGGCCAGCGGCACCGCGAGAAAGGCCGCGATGATCGCGCCCGACACCATCTTGCGCAGCGCGATGTGCGGCACGCCCAGGTTGCGCAGCACGTTGGCGTCCTGCAGCAGCGGCGTGGCCATGGTGTCGCCCGGAATGCCCAGCAGCGCCGTGGGCACCGCGTGCGTCATGTGCTTGGCCACGGCGGCCGCCAGGAAGAAGGTGAACACGCCTTCGGGCGGCACGCCCAGCAGCACCACCAGCAAGGTGAGCGGTGCGAGCGTGGTGGTTTCGTCGGTGCCCGAGACGAGGCCGATGGCCGCGAACACGATGGCGCCCACGAGGCCCATGCCGGTGGCGACGAGGATCTGGTTGAAGAGTGCTGCGTCGATCACGAGGCGGCGCCTTCGGCGGCCTTGGCGGCCTGGGGCTTGTACGACGCGAACAGCTCGTAGATCTCGAGCTCCTTCATCTCGCGCACCACCACGGGCGGCAGGTCGTCCACCGAGCCCAGGTCGCCGTGCTCGGCGGCCAGCTCGGCCAGCACCTCTTCGCGCCAGCGCGGATCGGCGGCGGTGCCTTCGACCACTTCGCGCTTGGGCGTGAAGAGCTTCGCGCAGATCACGCCCGAGACCACGCAGCCGCCCAGGCCCGCGAGCATCGCGTAGGCACGCGCCAGTTCGGGCGTGCTCACGACGCTCGCGAGCACGCGGCTCGCCACGAGATAGCCCGTGAGGCTCACCGCGACGCCGATCGCGATCGACCACGCGAGGTGGCCCAGGTCGGCCGTGTCGCCCCATATCTCCACCAGCCGCCAGCGGGCGGGCGTTGCACTGTCTGCGTTCATTCGAGTTGTCTCCGTCTGTGGTTGTGTGACGGCCGCGTGCGCGACCGCCGCGGTGTCGGCCGCGGACCGTGGTGCGGGAGGCTCCCGCGTTGCTTACTTCTTGCGCAGCGCGTCGAGCAGCGCCACGGCGCGGTCGGTGCGCACGTCGTGCTCGGCGGCCATCTGCCTGGCGATGGCGTCGATCTCGTCGCCGGTGGCGCCCGCGACGAGCGCGATGTTGCGGGCGTGCAGCGCCATGTGGCCGCGCTGGATGCCTTCGGTGGCGAGCGCGCGCAAGGCGCCGAGGTTCTGCGCGAGGCCCACGGCCACGGCGACTTCGCCAAGCTCCTGCGCCGACTTCACGTCAAGGATCTTCAATGCGAGCCGTGCGAGCGGGTGCGTCTTCGTCGCTCCGCCCACGAGGCCCACCGGCATCGGCATCTCGATGGTGCCGACCAGCGCGCCGCCCGCGTCCTTCTCCCACGTGGTGAGCGAGGTGTAGCGTCCGCTGCGGCAGGCGTACGCATGCGCGCCGGCTTCCACCGCGCGCCAGTCGTTGCCGGTCGCGACGATCACCGGGTCGATGCCGTTCATGATCCCCTTGTTGTGCGTCGCCGCGCGGTAGGGGTCGATGGCCGCGAAGGTGTACGCATCAATCACGCCTTCGACCACCTCTTCGCCGCTGCGCTCGCGCGTGGCCAGCACGGCGGGCGCGAGCCGCACGCGCGCACGCGCCAGCCGCAGGTCGGCCAGGTTCGACAGGATGCGCAGGCGCACCGTGCCGCCGGTGAGCTTTTCGACCAGCGGCGACACCGCCTCGGCCATCGTGTTGACCGTGTTCGCGCCCATCGCGTCGCGCACGTCGACGATCAGGTGCATCACCACCATCGCGCCGCGCGGCGTGTCGCCGAACACATGCACCTCGATGTCGCGGCAGCCGCCGCCCAGGCCGATCAGCACCTTGTCGCGGCTGTTCGCCACGGCCAGGATCTCGTCGCGCGCACGCAGCAGCGCGAGCCGCGCACCGTACGGGTCGGTGATGCCGATCACCTGCACCTGCGCGCGCATCAGCGGCCCGGTGCTCGAGGCCTCGAAGCCGCCGCCCTCGCGCGCCAGCTTGGCCATGAAGGAGGCGGCGGCCACCACCGAGGGCTCCTCGACCGCCATCGGCACCAGGTAGTCGCGCCCGTTCACGGTGAAGTTGCCGGCCACGCCCAGCGGCAGCTCGAAGGTGCCGATCACGTTCTCGACCATGCCGTTGGCGCGCTCCACGCCCAGCGCGCCGGGTTGGGCGAGCAGCGCAACTTCGTCATCGGTGAGCGCGGCGGCCTGTGCGATGTGGGCCAGGCGTTGGGCGGGCGTGAGTGCGCGGAAATTGGGAATGCGGGAATCGGCGGCCATCGGTGCGTGTCTCTTCGGAAGGTGAATTCGGGAGCAGGCAATTTAGGCCGGCTGTACCGCCCGCGGAAGGCACAGTTTGGCGGGACAGTGCGGACAGTGGTGCGCCGCCACGCCTCGCTGTGTCACAGTCCAAGCCCATGACCACGATCGCCGATTCGCTCGCCGACACCCTCGCGCGCCAGATCGCGAGCGGCGCTTACAAGGCCGGCGACAAGCTGCCCTCGCTGAGAGAACTCGCTCAGCTGCATGGCTATGCCAAGAACACCGTCGTGGCCGCCTTCGAGCTGCTGGTGTCGCGCGGCCTCGTCGAGCCGCGGCGCGGTTCGGGCTACTACGTGCTCGCGCAGGCCACGGCCACGCCCAAGCCCGCCGAGGACGACGCGGGCAGCCTCGGCCGCGCGATGGACATCGTGTGGCTCATGCGCGAGCAGCTCAAGACGCAGCCCGATGCAGTGGCGGTGGGCGACGGCTTTCCGCCCGTCGAATGGCTGGCCGATGTGCGGCTGGACAAGTACCACCCGAAGGTCGTGCGCACGGGGCTCGGTGCGCTGTTCCGCTACGGCAGCCGCTTCGGCTACGCGCCGCTGCGCGACCACCTCGTGCGCAAGCTCGCGGACTTCGGCATCGGCGCCGAGCCGCGGCAGATCGTGCTCACGCACGGCGCCAACGAGGCGATGGACATCGTCATCCGCTACTTCGTGCCGCCCGGCGGCAAGGTGCTGGTGGACGACCCGGGCTACTACCCGCTGTTCGGCAAGCTCAAGCTCGCGGGCGCACAGATGCTCGCGGTGCCGCGCCTGGCCGACGGGCCCGACCTCGAGGTGCTGGAGCAGCTGCTCATCGCCGAGCGGCCGCGCCTGTTCTTTACGCAGTCGCTCGCGCACAACCCCACGGGCTCCGACATCTCGCCGGCCAAGGCCTTTCGCGTGCTGCAGCTGGCGCAGAAGTACGACCTGCTGATCGTCGAGAACGACCCGCTGGCCGACTTCAAGCCGACCGCATTGCCACGGCTCTCGGCGCTCGACCAGCTCGAGCGCACCATCTACATCGGCAGTTTTTCCAAGTCGTTCTCGGCCGCGCTGCGCGTGGGCTTCATCGCTTGCGGCGCCGACCTCGCGAGCGACCTGGCCGACCTGAAGGCGCTGATCCACGTGAGCAGCTCGGAGTACAGCGAGCGCACGGTCGACGTGATCCTGAGCGAGGGCCACTACCAGCGGCACCTCAAGCGCCTGCAGCAGCGGCTGGGCGAGGCCACGCGCGACGCGCTGAAGCTGTTCGACGCCGTGGACGCCGAGGTCTTCGCGCGCAGCCCGCAGTCGCTCTACATCTGGGCCGCGCTGCCCGGCGTGGACGACTCGCTGGCTTTCGCGAAAGAACTGCTGCCGCGCAAGATCGTGATGGCGCCGGGGCGCATCTTCAGCGTCGACTCGACGCAGGTCTCGCGCTGGTCGCGCTTCAACGTGGGTGCCATGGCCGACCCGCGCTTTGCGAAGGCGCTGCGCACCGCCTTGCGGCGGCGCGCTTGAATCAGCCGGTGAAGGTGCCGTGCCGGCCCGCACCGCCGGCAAAGCGCGCGGCGCCGGCTTCGCCTTCGGCCGCGACGATCGGCACGCCCTGCGCGCCTTCGCGGCGCAGCGCCTCGGCCAGCGGCAGGTCCCACTGTTCGAAGGCGGAGCGGCGGTCGGCCAGCATGCACTGCTGCGGAAAGGCGGCGATCTGCCGCGCCAGTTCCTGCGCGGCGGCCAGCGCGCCGCCCGGCGGCGTGGTGCGGTTCACCAGGCCCATCGCCAGCGCCTCGGCGGCGGACACCGGCCGGCCCGTGAGGATCAGGTCGAGCGCACGCCCCATGCCCACGAGGCGCGGCAGCCGCACGGTGCCGCCGTCGATCAGCGGCACGCCCCAGCGGCGGCAGAACACGCCGAACACCGCGTCGTCGTCGGCCACGCGCAGGTCGGCCAGCAGCGCGAGCTCGAGCCCGCCCGCCACCGCGTAGCCGTTCACCGCCGCGATCAGCGGCTTGGACAGCGCCATGCGCGTCGGGCCCATCGGGCCGGCACCGCCGCCGTCGGGGTCGAGCTCGTTGCGGCGCGCCGGATCACCGACCGCGCCCAGGTCGGCGCCCGCGCAGAAATGGCCGCCCGCGCCCGTCAGCACGGCCACGCGCAGCGCGTCGTCGGCCTCGAAGCGTTCGAAGGCCGCGCGCAACGCGGCGGCCACCACGCCGTCCACGGCGTTGCGTTTGTCGGGACGGTTCAGCGTGAGCGTGCAGACGGGGCCGTCCGCTTCGAAGGTCACGCAGGGTGGGGTGGACATGGGCGGCGTCTCCGGGAAGTTGAAATGGCGGGTGGCCCGGCCATCGTAGAAAACATTCCCGGGTTCTCCAACCCCACCGCGTTCAGGTGGCGCGGATCACGTCCGCATCGCCTTCCGCCAGCGCATGCAGCCGCGCCACCTCGGCCGCGCGCCGCATGAGCACGGCGCGCTGGTTGATGTAGCCCTTGTCGGTGATCTCGCCCGCATCGAGGCTCGGCGGTTCGGCCAGCACCAGCGCACAGGCCGGGCACTGCGACGAGCCTGCGCCTTCGTCGCGCAGGGCACGCAGCACCCCGGCGATGCGCGCGGCCAGTGCGTCGGGCGCGAGGGCGGCGCCTTGCGGGCTGGCGAACACCAGCATGCCGATCGCGTCGCGGTCGTGGCCCGTGAGCACGATGTCCTGCACATGCGGCGCCAGCAGCGACACCAGCTTCACGCGCAGCGTGCCCACCGACACCCAGGTGCCGGTCGAGAGCTTGAAGTCTTCCGCCACGCGGCCGTTGAAGATCACGCCCTGCGTCGGGTCGCCGGGGTTCGCAAGAAAGCCGGCGTCGCCGATGCGGTAGTAGCCCTCGGCGTCGAAGGCACTGGCGGTCTCGCGCGGTGCGTCGCGGTAGCCGGGGAACACCGAGACGCCCTTGACGCGCATCTCCAGCTTCTCGCCGTTGGGCACGAACTTCAGTTCCAGCCCCGGCAGCGGCGCGCCGATGCAGCCGGCGCCGTCGAGCTGCCAGTGCGCCGAGGTGATGGCGGGCGAGGTCTCGGTCGCGCCCCACGAGGTGGTGAGCCACAGCGGGCGCGCGGGCCGCACGCGCCGCGCCACGGCTTCGAGGCGCTGCCAGGTCGAGGGCGCGAGCGCCGCCGCCGCGTAGAAGGCCAGGCGCAGCCGCGAGAACACTTCGGCGGCGAGTGCGTCGTCGGCTTCGAGGAACGGCAGCAGCATGTCGAAGCCGCGCGGCACGTTGAACAGCAGCGTGGGTTTCACCTCGCGCAGGTTGCGCACCGTCTTCTCGATGAGGCCCGGCGCGGGCCGACCCTCGTCGATGTAGAGCGCGCCGCCGTGGCACAGCACCATGTGCAGGTTGTGGTTCGCGCCGAAGGTATGGCTCCACGGCAGCCAGTCGACCAGCACCGGTTTTTCTTGCGCGAGGAAGCGCCAGGTCTGCGCCATCATCTGCTGGTTGGCGCACAGCATGCGGTGCGTGTTGATCACCACCTTGGGCTGGCCGGTGGAGCCGGAGGTCAGCAGGTACTTGGCGTGCGTGTCGGGGCCCACGGCGGTGAAGGCCTGCATGACGGCGGGCGTTTCCTTCGCGTCGAGCAGTTGGTCGAAAGCCAGCGCGCCCGGATGCGTGTCGGCGTTGCGGCTGAACACCGTCACGGCCTCGAGGCCGCAGCCGGCGAGCGATGCGCCGTACACCTTCGCGTCGGAAGCGTAGATCAGCCCGGGCTGCAGCGCTTTCAACATGCCGTGCAGCCGCGACGGGTCTTTCGCCATGCGTGAGTAGGCGCTGGACAGCGAGCAGGCCGTGCGGCCGATGTGCATCGTCGCGAGCATCAGCACGGCGTGGTCGATGGCGTTGTCCGAGAGGATCACGACCGGCCGGCCTGGTGGCAGGTCCAGGTCGAGCAGGCCCTGCGCGACGGCACCGACGGCTGCGCGCAGCGCGCGGTAGTCGAGCGTGCGCCAGCCTTCGCCGCTGTCATCGCGTTCGGCAAACGCCAGCGCGTCGGGCGTCTCGCGCGCCCAGCGCTCGATCCATTCGCCGATGCAGCGCGCATACGGCTGCAGCACTGCCGGCGAGCGCAGCACGAACGAGCCGTCGTCGAAGTCGATGCGCACCGTGCGGGGCGGCGCGACCAGGGTGTCGTCGAGAAGGAAGTCGGTCATGTCAATCCAGCGTACCCGTCTCGGCCTTGGCGCGAATCAGGTTCAACAGCAGGGTGTCGCGCGCGGCTTCGAGGTCGGCGGTGTGGCGCGTGCCGAGGGCTTCGTCCACGCCTTGCACCACCTGCTGCTTCAACGCGTCCGTCATCGACGGCGCGCCCAGGTCCTTCCACCAGTCTTCGATCGGACCGCCCAGGTGCGCGAGCAAATGCTCGATGCCGCCCGCACCGCCCGAGAGGTGCAGGTTCATGAACGGCCCCATCACGGCCCAGCGCAGGCCGGGGCCGTGCGCGATGGCGGTGTCGATGTCGGCCACGCTCGCCACGCCTTCGTTGACGAGGTGGAAGGCCTCGCGCCACAGCGCGGCCTGCAGGCGGTTCGCGATGTGGCCTTTCACCTCGCGCTTCACGTGGATCGGCCGCTTGCCGATGGCGGCATAGAAGGCCATCGTGCGGGCGATGGTGTCGGGCGAGGTCTGCTCGCCGCCGATCACTTCCACCAGCGGAATCAGGTGCGGCGGGTTGAACGGATGCCCCAGCACCACGCGCTGCGGGTGCGCGCAGCCCGACTGCACACCGCTGATCGCCAGGCCCGAGGAGCTCGACGCGAGGATGGTCTCGGGCGGCGCGGCGGCGTCCATGCGGCGGAACAGGTCGATCTTGAAATCCATGCGCTCGGGGCCGTTCTCCTGCACGAAGTCGGCCACGGCCACGGCGTCTTCCAGGCTGTCGTGAAAGCGCAGGCGGTCGACCGAGGCGCCCTCGGCGAGGCCGAAGCGTTCCAGCGTCGGCCAGTGCTGCGCCACGGCGGCGCGCAGCCGGTCTTCGGCGCCGGGCGAGGGGTCGGTCGCGTTCACGTCGAGACCGTGCGCGAGGAAGTGCGCGGCCCAGCTCGCGCCGATCACGCCGGTGCCGACGACGGCGACGCGCTTCACGTCGGTGGTGAGGTTCATGCCGATTTCCACCGCGCGCAGCGGCTCTCCGTCTTGGTGGTCCACGCGGCTTCGCCGGGGATGTTCTCGATCACCTTGTAATAGTCCCACGGCTCTTTCGACTCGGCCGGCGCCTTCACCTGCATGAGGTGCATGTCGTGCACCATGAGGCCGTCGTCGCGCAGCCAGCCGCCCTTGACGAACATGTCGTTGAACTTCGTCTTGCGCAGCTGCGCCATCACCTTGTCGGCGTCGTCGCTGCCCGCGGCCTTCACGGCCTGCAGGTACTGCAGCGCGGCCGAGTAGTCGCCGGCATGGAAGGAGGAGGGCATGCGCTTGTGCTTGTCGAAGAAGCGCCGCGCCCAGGCGCGCGACTCGGGGCTCTGGTTCCAGTACCAGCTGTCGGTGAGGTACATGCCCTGCGAGGCCTTCAGGCCCAGCGCGTGCACGTCGTTGATGGTGATGATCATGCCGGCGAGTTTCATGTTCTTGCTGATGCCGAACTCCGCCGCCGACTTGATGGCGTTCACCGTGTCGCCGCCCGCGTTGGCCAGGGCTAGCACCTGCGCCTTCGAGCTCTGCGCCTGCAGCATGAACGACGAGAAGTCGCTCGCGCCCAGCGGGTGCTTGACCGAACCCGCCACCGTGCCGCCGCTGGCCTGCACGGTCTTGGTGGCGTCGCTTTGCAGCGCGGCGCCGAAGGCGTAGTCGGCGGCCACGAAGTACCAGCTCTTGCCGCCGGCCTTGACCACCGCGCTCGCGGTGCCGCGCGCCATGGCCACCGTGTCATAGGCGTAGTGCACGGTGTAGGGCGAGCAGTACTCGTTGGTGAGGCTCGACGCGCCCGAGCCCACCACGAAGTACGGCTTCTTCTTGTCGGCCGCCACGCCGGCCATGGCAATGGCCGCGCCCGAGTTCACGCCGCCGATCAGCATGTCGACCTTGTTCACGTCGAACCATTCGCGCGCCTTGGCGGCGGCAATGTCGGGCTTGTTCTGGTGGTCGGCCGTGACCAGCTCGATCTTCTTGCCATCGATGGCGCCGCCCATGTCGGCGATGGCCATGCGGATCGCCTCGGCGCCGGCGGGGCCGTCGTAGTCGCGGTAGATGCCCGACATGTCGCTGATGAAGCCGATGCGGATCGTGTCGTCGGACACCTGGGCGAAGGCGCCCGATGCGAAGAGGGCGCCGAGCGCGAGGGCCAGTGCGGTGCGAGGGGTGTTCATGTGCGTTGTCTCCGTTCGTTGTTCTTGCCTGTCGTCAACCCAGCGCGAACTCGGGCCGCGGGCCGCCTACGCGCGGCAGGCCCATGATCTGGCGCGCCTCGGCCGGCGTGGCCACTTCCATGTCGAGCTCGCGGATCACGCGCACGATGCGCTCGGTGAGCTGCACGTTGGTGGCGAGTTCGCCGTGGCGGAAGTAGAGGTTGTCTTCCAGCCCCACGCGTGCGTGGCCGCCCAGCAGCAGCGCCGCCACGTTGGCTTCGAGCTGCGACATGCCGATGCCGCTCACGCCGAAGATGGCGCCCTTGGGCAGCGTGTCGACCATCATCTGCAGGTTGCGCGGCGAGTAGGGCATCGCGTTCTGGAAGTTGCGGTGCACGTTCATCACCAGGTTGACGAAGTAGGGCTCGTCGTCATGGCCTTCCTCGATCAGCGTGGTCGTGTCCTGCAGGATGTGCGTGGGGCTGAACACCTCCCACTCGGGCTTGATGCCGCGCGCCTTCATGCCAGCGGCGAGTTCGCGCCCGCGCGTGATGGGCGTGTCCATCAGGATCTGCTTGCCCTCGAAGCTCAGGTTGAGCGTGGTGGCGTCCAGCGTGCACATCTCGGCGCCGGCGTCCATGCCCTTGATGCGCTCTTCCCACGCGATCTCCCAGCGATCACCGGCCAGCGGCTTCACCATGTCGCCGTGCACGCCGCCGCCGGTGGAGTTGTTCAGCACGATGTCGCAGCCGCCCGCGCGGATGCGGCTGTTGATGTCGCGGTACACCTCGGCGTTGCAGGTGGCGCCGTCGTCGGGGCGGCGCGCGTGGATGGCCACCACGCTGGCGCCGGCGTTCCAGCAGCGCAGCACGTCGGCGGCGATCTCGGCGGGCTGGGTGGGGAGGTGGGGGTTCTGCGACTTGTGCGCCATGCCGCCGGTGGGGGCGATGGTCACGATCACTTTGCGCTTCGACATGCTCGGGAACTCCTGGTGTCTTTCATGGGGGCGCGCCATTATTTTTTGTGATGCGTTCGTACTCAGTCATCGCGACGACATTCAGGGGCAGGGTTTACGCGGCGCCAGCCGCTAAAGTCGCCCCTGCGCCGTTGCGCACACAAGGAACCTCTCCATGAAATTTCTGCCCATCGTGCTGGCCGCCGCGGCCGCGTTCACCGCCCTCGGCGCCGCCGCGCAACCCGCCGGCCCCGCCACCTGCGACGCCAAGCGCGAGGCCATCGGCCGCGACATCGAGATGGCCAAGTCCAAGGGCCAGAAGCAGCGGGTTCGCGGGCTCGAAACCGCGTTGGCGGAAGTGAACCGCCATTGCACCGACGCCAAGCTGGCGGCCGAGCACCAGAAGCGCATCCGCGCCCAGGAGCGCAAGGTGGCCGAGCGCGAGCGCGACCTGCGCGCGGCGCAGGAGAAGGGCCGTGCCAGCAAGATCGCGGACCGCGAGAAGAAGCTGCACGAGGCGCAGGCCGAGCTGCAGCAGCTCAAGGGCGCGCAGTAAACAAAAAAGACAGCATGCCCCCGACCAAGCCGGCGATCCCCGCGGCCTCCCTGACCATTCCCCAGCTGCTGCAGGGCTCGGCCTGGTTCCCGCTGCTCGACGTGGGCGCGGGCGAGCGCGTGCTCGACGAGATGCGCGAGGTCGAGGTGGCCGCCGGCGCCGCGCTGTGCCGGCGCGGCGACACGCCGCTGCACTGGTACGGCACGCTCGAAGGGCTGCTCAAGTGGTCGATCACCTCCAGCGACGGCCGCTCGGTCACGCTGGGCGGGCTGTCGGTGGGCAGCTGGTTCGGCGAAGGCACGCTGCTGCGCGCCGTGCCGCGCTCGGCGGACATCATTGCGCTGCGGCCCAGCCGCGTGGCGCAGCTGCCGCTGGAGACCTTCGAGTGGCTGCACCGCACGCAGCGCGGCTTCGATCACTTCCTGCTGCAGCAGATCAACGAGCGGCTGCACTGGTTCATGGGCAGCTACGCCGCGCACCGGCTGCTCGACGCCGACAGCCAGGTGGCGCGCGCGCTGGCCGGCCTGTTCCACCCCTGGCTGCACCCGGGCAGCGAGCCGCACTTGCAGACTTCGCAGGAAGAAATCGCCAACCTGTCGGGCGTGTCGCGCCAGCGCTGCAACGCGGCGCTCAACCGGCTGAAGGAGGCCGGGTTCCTGCACATCGAGTACGGCGGCATCACCGTGACCGACCTCGAAGGCTTGCGCCGCTTCATCCAGGAGTGAACGACGCCCTCTCCCCGAGGGGAGAGGAAGCGCCAGCCGCTCAGCGCTTGTGGTGCGACGCCGCCAGCTCGTACACCGGCGTGTCGATTCCTTCCATGCGCGCCTTCAGCTGCAGCGCCAAAAACTGCGAGTAGTGGCGCGACTGGTGCAGGTTGCCGCCGTGGAACCACAGCTGGGGCACCTGCGTCGGCTTCCACATGTTGCGCAGCTCGCCTTCCCACGGACCCGGGTCCTTCGGCGTGTCGGAGCCCAGGCCCCAGCACTTGCCGACCTGGTCGGCGGTCTCGGGCGAGATCAGGTCGGCCAGCCAGCCGTTCATCGAGCCGTAGCCCGTGGCATACACCAGCAGGTCGGCCGGCAGCTCGGTGCCGTCGGTGAGCGTGACCGAGCGTTCGTTCACGCGCTCGATGTTCACGCCGCTCTTGAGGTGGATGCTGCCGTTGGCCACCAGCTCCGAGGCGCCCACGTCGATGTAGTAGCCCGAGCCGCGCCGCAGGTACTTCATGAACAGGCCCGAACCGTCCACGCCGAAGTCGAGCAGGAAGCCGGCCTTCTCCAGCCGCGCATACAGGTCGGCGTCGCGCTTCTTCATCTCCTCGTACACCGGGATGTGGAAGGTGTGCATGATCTTGTAGGGCACCGAGGCGAAGATGAGGTCGCCCTTGTGGTGGTCGATGCCGCTCTTCACCGCCTGCTCGGAATACAGGCCGCCCAGCGCCAGTTCCATGAGCGACTGCGACGGCGCGATGTGCGTGGACGAGCGCTGCACCATCGTCACGTCGGCACCGTGCTCCCACAGCGCCGCGCAGATGTCGTGCGCCGAGTTGTTCGAGCCCAGCACCACGCACTTCTTGCCCGCGTAGGCCTCGGGCCCCGGGTGCTGGCTGGAGTGGTGCTGGTCGCCCAGGAAGTTCTCGGCGCCCGCCACCTTCGGCACGTTCGGGTAGCCCGACACGCCGAGCGCGAACACCAGCTGCTTCGGGCGCAGCGTCACGGGCTTGCCCTCGCGCTCCACCTGCACCTCCCAGCGCTGCGTGGCCTCGTCGAAGCGCGCCTTGGTCGCGTTGGTGGAACTCCAGTAGTTGAGCTCCATGATCTTCGTGTACATCTCGAGCCAGTCGCCGATCTTGTCCTTGGGCGCGAACACCGGCCAGTCGTCGGGGAAGGGCATGTAGGGCAGGTGGTCGTACCAGACCGGGTCGTGCAGGCACAGCGACTTGTAGCGCTTGCGCCAGGAGTCGCCGGCCTTGGCATTGCGCTCCACGATGATCGTCGGCACGCCCAGCCGCCGCAGCCGCGCCCCCAGCGCGATACCGCCCTGGCCGCCGCCGATGATCACCACCTCGGGCTGCTCGGTGTAGCCCAGCGCGGCCTCTTCGTCGCGGCGCTTCTCGAGCCAGTTCTTGCGGCCCTTGTGCACGCCGTGCTCCGCACCCTTGATGCGGTTGTCGCCGGTCTTTTCCTCGAAGCCCTTCAGCTCGGTCATGGTGGTGAGCAGCGTCCAGGCCTTGCCATTGCGCAAGCGAAGGTGGCCGCGTCCGCGCGCCACGCGCGTCTCGAAGCCGAACCACGCATCGACCACGCCGTCGGCCTCGGTCGCCTCGCCTTCGAGCGCGAAGGCCGTGGGCTGCGTGTCGGCCAGGCGCGCCTGCAGCATCGCGCGGATGGCGCTCGCGCCTTCCTGCGTGCGGATGTTCCAGGTGAAGGCGACGAGGTCGCGCCAGTAGCTGTCGGCCTCGAACAGCGAGACGGCTGCGTCGATGTCGCCGCGTGCGAGCGCGGTGGCGAAGTCGGCCAGCCATTGGGCGGCGGCCCGGGTGGGGCCGGTGGTCGGGTCTGTCATTGCATGTCTCCGTGTGTCGTTGAACGAATCGAACCGCGGCGCGGCAAGGCGCACGCGGGGTTCGTGGCGCAGCTTTCGTGCCGCGTGGGGCACGACGAAGAATCAAGGGGTTGGCGGGGGTTTTGTCGCAAGCGCCTGTCGCTGTCTCACCGAGACTGAGACGATGCATGAGAATTTGAACGAAGTATAAAATTGGACGACGTTCAAATTCAAGGGCCCCGAACCGTGACCGAACCAGACCCCCCAGGCCGCCGCGAGCGCCGCCGCACCCAGACGCTCGACCACGTCGCCGCTACCGCCATGCGCCTGTTCGAAGCCCAGGGCTACGACGCGACGACCATGGAGCAGATCGCGCAGCAGTCCGACGTGGCCAAGGGCACGCTCTACAACCACTTCCCGACCAAGGAAGCGATCCTGGCGCACTGGGTGCACCTCGAACTCGTGGTCGATGCGCAGCGCCTGCACGAGGCCATCGACCCGAAGGAGGGCTTCACCGAGCAGCTCACCGGCCTGCTCGATGCCTCGGCCGACTGGTCCGAGCGCTACCGGGCCTACCTGCTCGACTACTTCCGCTTTCGCTTCCTCAACATCGAGAGCGAACTCGGCGGCGGCGACCGCAGCACGCCGCGCGACCTGTCGGGGCTGTTCGAGGCGCTCATCGCCGCCGCCCAGCAGGCTGGCACGCTGCGCACCGACGTCTCGGCCGCGCACCTCGCGAGCCTGCTGCACCACCTGTACTTCGGCGCGCTGATGCGCTGGCTCACGCTGCCCGGCCTCGTGTTGCGCGACGAGTTCGCGGTGGTGGTCGAGCTCTTCGTCGGCGGCGCGCGCATGGCCCCGAAGCCACCCGCTGCAAGGAGGCGCGCCTCATGAAACTCGCCGTGCTCACTTACGGCACCGAGGGCGACGCCCGCCCGCTCGCTGGGTTGTGCCGCGCGCTGGACGACGCGGGCCATGCGTCGGTGCTGCTGGCGGACGCGACCACGCTCGGCGCGGCCGAACGGCTCGGCGTGCGCGCGCAGGCGCTGGCCGGCGACATCCGGCAGGCGCTCGGCGGCGTCATCGCGCAGGGCGACAAGCCGGCTGCCGCCGCGAAGGCACTGGCGGACATCGCCAATGCCAACGCCACGCCCTGGCTGCGCCAGACCGTCGAGGTCGCGCAGGGCTGCGATGCGATCGTCTGCGCGGGGCTCGCGGCCTTCGTGGGCCTGTCGGCGGCCGAGGCGCTGGGCGTGCCCGCCATCGGCGCGGGCATGTTCCCGCTCACGCCGACGGCCGCCTTCGCCTCGCCCTTCCTGCCGCCCGCTCGCGTGCCGCACTTTTTGAACCGCGCGAGCCATCACCTCGTCAACGGGCTGCTCTGGCGCGCCTTCCGCCCGGCCGTGAACGCCGCGCGCGCCGAGGTCTGCGGCCTGCCGCCGCGCCGCCGCCTGTGGACCACGCACCCCGCGCTCTACGGCTACTCGCCGAGCCTGCTGCCACGCCCCGCCGACTGGCCCGCCAATGCCGCCGTGTGCGGCCAGTGGCTCGCGCCCGCGCCCGACTGGCAGCCGCCGGCGGCGCTGCACGACTTCCTTGCGGCCGGCGAGGCGCCCGTCTACATCGGCTTCGGCAGCATGACGGGCTTCGACAAGGCGCGGCTGCTCGCGGCCCTCGTCGATGGCATGGCCGGCCGGCGCGCGGTGCTGCATCCCGGATGGAGCGGCCTCGAAGTGGGGCAGTTGCCGCCGAATTTCCACGTCATCGGCGACACCCCGCACGACTGGCTGTTTCCGCGGATGGCGCTGGTGGTGCACCACGGCGGCTCGGGCACCAGCCACTCGGCCGCGCGCGCGGGGGTGCCTTCGGTGGTCGTGCCCTTCGCGGGCGACCAGGCGTTCTGGGCGCACCACCTCGCGCAGGCGGGCGTGGCGCCGCCCGCGGTGGCGGGTGCCCGCTTCGGTGCCGACGACCTGGCGCGCGGCATCGCCTTCGCGCACGACCCGCAGGTGCGCGCGCGGGCACGGGCATTGGGCGAACGCATGCGCGCGGAAGACGGCCTGGGCACGGCCGTGCGCGCGATCGCGCAGATCCTGAGGCGTTAACCGCGCTGCGGCGCCACGATGCCGAAGCGCTTCATGTGGCGGTACGCGGTGGCGCGGCTGATGCCGAGCGCTTGCGCGGCCCGCGCCACGTGCCAGCGGTGGCGCTGCAACGCATCGAGCAGACGCGTGGCGTCGGCGGCGCTGTCGTCATCGTCGACCGTGGAAGGCATGGCGTCGCGGTGGTCGAGCGACGGCCGATGCGGCGCCAGGCGCAGCTCCTCGGGCGTGATGCTGGCCCCCGTGCAGAGCGCCAGCGCCAGCCGCAGCACATTGCGCAACTCGCGCAGGTTGCCCGGCCAGTCATGCGCCATCAGCCGCAGCATCGCCGCCTCCGACAGCCGCGCCGCCGAGCCCATCGCCGCCGCCCCTTCATGGAACATCGCCTCGATCAGGTAGCGCCGGTCGCGCCGCGCGCGCAGCGGCGGCAGCTTCAGCACCGCGCCGCACAGGCGGTAGTACAGGTCCTCGCGAAAGCGCCCGGCCGCGACCAGCGCCGACAGGTCGCGGTGCGTGGCCGCCACCACCGCAAGGTCCACGCGCTGCGGCGACTCCGCGCCCAGCGGCAGCACCTCGCCCTCGGACAGCACGCGCAGCAGCCGTGTCTGCAGCGCCATCGGCATGTCGCCGATCTCGTCGAGAAACAGCGTGCCGCGGTCGGCCTGCGCGATCAGCCCTTTCATGCCCTTGGCGCGGCCGCCCGTGAAGCTGCCGGGTGTGTAGCCGAAGAGCTCGCTCTCGATCAGAGAATCGGGAATGGCCGCGCAGTTCACCGCCACGAAGGGCAGCGCCGCACGCCGGCTCGCGCCATGCAGCGCGCGCGCCAGCACCTCCTTGCCGCTGCCGGTCTCGCCCTCGACGAGCACATGGATGCCGCGGTCCACCAGCCGGCGCGCCTGCGCGATCAGCTGCTGCATGGCGGGGTCGTCGTCGCCCGCGATGCGTTCGAGCGGTGGCAAACGGTCCGAAGGTTGGGGCGCCGGCGATGAGGGCGCGGTGACCGGCGAGCGCCGCAGGCGTGGCGCGATCAGCGAGGCGTGGTACTCGCCCCCGCCGGGCAGCAGCACGGTGTGCGCAAACGGCAGGGCCGACGCGCCGCCGTTGCCCAGGCGCCAGATCGCGTCCATCGGCAGGTGCAGCAGGTCCGACACGGCGCCGCCTAACAGTTGCTGGTGTCCCGGGAAGACCTCGCGCGCCCCCCCGTTGGCACCCACCACCGTGCCGCCTTCGTCGAAGGCCAGCATCACTTCGCCCGCCACGTCGACCAGCCCGAAGGCACTGCCCAGCCGCAGGATCCAGTGGCCGCGAAAGTGCCGCAGGAAGTCGGCGTCCTCGATCATCCGCGCGTAGATCGACACCAGGTGCCGCACCAGGTGCTGGCTCTCGCGCGCCTCGGGCGAGCGCAGCGCCGACACGTCGAGGATCGCCGTGAGCTTGCCGCTGTGGTCGAACAGCGGCGCCGTCGTGCAGGTGAGCGCGATGTGCGTGGCGTCGAAGTGCTCGGTCTGGTGGCAGGTCATCGGCTGGCGCTCGATGAGGCAGGTGCCCACGCCGCAGGTGCCGGCGTGTGCCTCGTTCCAGTCGGCGCCCAGGTACAGGCCGGCGCGGCGCAGCTGGTCGTCCCAGGCTGGGTTGCCGATGTAGTCGACCGTGATGCCCTCGGCATCGGTCAGCAGCACCATGTAGCCCAGCTCGGCCACGCGGCGGTAGATGTCTTCCATGCCCGCACGCGCGGCGCGCAGGAAGTGCTCGAGCTGCTGCTGGTGCGCGCGCACCTCCTGCGCCGGCAGGATGCGCGCGGGCGTCGGCCGCGACGGGTCGAGCCCGTGGTCGCGCACGCAGCGCGCCCACGACTTGTGCACCAGGCTCGCCGCCGGATCGGCCCGCAGCGCCGTGCCGGTGGCGATCGAATAGACGTTGTCGATGTGGCGCGATTGCAGGGACGTCATGCGCAGCCTCGTGCGTGGAGTGGGCGCGGCACGGGGAGGGGCTGCGCAGCCGGACATGATTCGGCTGTCGCGCTGTCGCAGGACAGAGGTGAAACCCGGTGGAACGGACGTGTTACTCCCCCTCACATCGAGGGCAATGCGGCCCGATCCGGCGCCATTCCTTCACTGCGGCGGCTTCGCACGCTCGGCCAGCCGCTTGCGGTACTCGGTGGTCGTCAGGCCCGCGAAGCCCCAGTCGTCGGTGTCGATCTCCTCGATCACGATGTGCGTCCATTCCGGCGGCTTCTTCAGCACCCGTTCGAGCGTTTCCGTGAACTCGGCAATGACCTGGGTTTTCTGTTCGCGCGTGACGCCGTCACGGGTGATCTTCAGGTTGATGAAAGGCATGGTGTGCTCCTTGGGTGAATGACTGAGGTGATTACCACTTGCCGGTGCTCATGCCGCCATCCACGGGCAGCACGACGCCGGTCGTGAAATCGGCGCCCGTGAGGTAGAGCACCGCATCGGCGATCTCCTGCACGGTCGCGATGCGGCCAGCGGGCGCCAGGCCGTTGAGGAAGCCGTGCTGCTCGGGCGTGTACAGCGGCGTGTCCACGATGCCGGGTGCCACCGCATTCACCTTGACGTTGTGCGGTGCGAGTTCGAGCGCCAGCGCGCGCGTCGCGGCATTGATGCCGCCCTTGATCAGCACCGGCAACACGGCCGGCACCTGCTGGTTCGGCTGCAGCGCGATGCTCGCCGTGATGTTCACGATGTGTCCCTGGCGGCGCGCGACCATGTGCTTTGCCGCGGCCTGCGAGGCGTAGACGAAGCCCTTGAGGTTCGTGGCGACCAGCTGGTCGAGTTCGTCTTCGGTGTAGTCGACGAAAGGCTTCGCGTTGAAGATGCCCGCGTTGTTGACGAGCACGTCGACCTGGCCGAAGCGCTCCACGGCGCGGTCGACGAGCTGCTGCGCCGTGTCGCGGTGGCCGATGTCGCCCGCGACGCCGAGAAGGCGCGCCGGGTTGCCGAGCTGCTTCGCGGCGGCTGCGAGCCGCTCTTCGGTGCGCGCATTCGCGACCACGTTGAAGCCGCGCGCGAGGTACGCCTGCGCAAGGCCCAGGCCGATGCCGCTCGAGGCGCCGGTGATGACCACGGTGGGTGAAGAGTTGTCCTGCATGTCGGTTCTCCAGGGAAGTTGATGACGTGGGGAGAACTGTATTGATGACAGCGAAACAGATAAATCACTAGACTCGCACTTCACTTGATACACAAGGTAATCAATCCATGCAGCGGCAGTTCGGCGACATCCTCCTGGGCAGCATCGAGTTGTTCTGCCTCGCCGCGGAGAGCGGCGGCTTCACCTCGGCGGCACTCGCGGCCGGCGTGACGCCCGCGGCCGTGAGCCGATCGATCTCCCGGCTCGAGAAGCGGCTGGGATTGCGGCTTTTCGTGCGCACCACGCGCAGCGTGCGGCTCACCGACGCGGGCCGCTCCTACTTTGCACAGTGCCGACAGGCGCTGGCGCAGCTCGCCGAGGCCGAGCGCGAGGTGACGGGCCAGCAGGCGCTGCCTTCGGGCACGCTGCGCATCAGCGTGCCGACCACCTACGGCCACCACCGCATCCTGCCGATGCTGCCGGCGTTTCGCGAACGCTTTCCCGACATCCGGCTGCACGTGCACCTGAGCAACCGCAACATCGATTTCGTGGAAGAGGGCTACGACATGGCCGTGCGCGTGCGGGCCCAGCCCGACTCCACGCTGATCGCGCGGCACCTCGAGGATGCGGACCTGGTCGTGGTCGCCACGCGCAAATACCTGAGGAGGGCCGGCACGCCGCGCACGCTGGACGACCTCGCCGCGCACGAGTGCATCCAGTTCGAGCTGCCCAGCAGCGGCCGCCGCATTTCGTGGCTCTTCAAGGAGAACGGCAAGGACCGCGAAGTCTTCGCGGACGGCGCCTACAGCTGCTCCGACGACGTGCTCGGAGGCGTCACGCTCGCGAAAAGCGGCGCCGGGTTGTTCCAGACCTACCGCTTCGTCGTGGAGAAGGAACTGGCCGACGGCGCGCTCGTCGAGGTGCTGAAACCTTTCGCCGGTCGCTCGCGGCCCTACACGCTGCTGTACCCGGACGGGCGCCACGTGCCGCTGCGCATGCGGGTGTTCATCGATTTCCTGATGGCGCAGCGGACCGGGTGACGCCCGCCACGCATGCTCACACGCCCAGCAGTTCCTCCAGCACCGTCGGCTCCGCCAGCAGATCGGCCGACGCTCCATGCCGCACGATCTGCCCCTTTTCCATCACCACCGCCAGGTCCGTGTGCGCGAGCACCTTGCGGTAGTCGCGGTCGACGATCAGCGTGGCGATGCCCGTCGCGCGGATCTCGCTGATCACGCGCCAGATCTCGGCCACGATCAGTGGCGCGAGGCCTTCGGTGGCTTCGTCGAGGATCAGGAGGCGCGGGTTGGTCATGAGCGCGCGGCCGATGGAGAGCATCTGCTGCTCGCCGCCCGACAGCTGCTGGCCGCCGTGCGAGAGCCGTTCCGACAGGCGCGGGAAGGTGGCCATCACGCGGTCGAAGGTCCAGGCGCGCTGGCCGTCGATGCCGGCGCGTTCGCTCATCACGAGGTTCTCGCGCACCGACAGGTTCGGGAAGATGCCGCGCCCCTCGGGCACGTAGCCGATGCCCAGCCGCGCCATCTTCTCGGGCGGCAGGCCGGTGACGGTGCGGCCGTCGACCTGCACCTCGCCGGAGGCCGGACGCACGTAGCCCATGATCGTGCGGATGAGCGTGGTCTTGCCCATGCCATTGCGCCCGAGCAGGCCGACCGAGGTCGCCGCGGGAATGCCGGCGTGCACGCCGCGCAGGATGTGGCTGTTGCCGTAGTAGGTGTTGAGGTCGCGAACGATCAGCATCAGTGTTGCTCCTCGCCGAGGTAGGCCGTGCGCACTTCGGGGTTCTCGCGGATCGACGTCGGGTCGCCGGTCGCGATGACGGTGCCGTTCACCATCACGGTGATGCGGTCGGCGATGCGGAACACGGCGTCCATGTCGTGCTCGACCAGCAGGATGGCGTGCGTGGCCTTCAACCGCGCGAGCAGCGTGAGCATGCGGTCGGTTTCTTCCGCGCCCATGCCGGCGAGCGGTTCGTCCAGCAGCAGCACGCGCGGGTGGGTGGCCAGGCACATCGCCACTTCGAGCTGGCGCTGCGCGCCGTGGCTCAGCGTGCCGGCGACGCGCCGGGCTTCGGCCGTGAGGCCGGCGGCTTCGAGCGCGGCATCGGCCGAGGCGTTGCTGGTGGCGCAGCGCTGCGACGACTGCCAGATTGCCCAGGGCTTCGCCGTGGCGGCCTGCGCGGCGAGGCGGCAGTTCTCGTGCACCGTGAACTCCGGGAAGATGGTGGTGCGCTGGTAGCTGCGGCCCACGCCGTCGCGGGCGCGGCGCGACTGGGCGCGCGCGGTGATGTCGACGCCGTCGAGCGCAATGCGGCCTTCGGAGGCCTCGATCTCGCCCGAGAGCATGTTGATGAGCGTCGACTTCCCGGCGCCGTTGGTGCCGATCACCGCATGCACCTCGCCGATGTGCAGGTCGAGCGTGACGGCGTTGACGGCCGTGAGGCCACCGAAGCGGCGCGTGAGCTTGTCCACGGACAGCAGTGCGGTGGTCATGCGCCTCCCTTCGGCGACAGGCGCTGCACCAGGCCGATCAGGCCCTTGGGCAGCAGCGCCACGAACACGATGATGGCAATGCCCAGCGTGAGCTGCCAGTGGTCGGCCAGCGGGCCCATCACGGCATGCGTCGAGAAGATTTCCTTGAGCAGCGTGAAGGCCACGGCGCCGATCACCGCGCCGCGCAGGTGGCCGAGGCCGCCCAGGATCACCATCAGCAGCACTTCGCCCGAGTTGTGCCAGGCCATCAGCTCGGGGTTGACCACGCCGTCGCGCGAGGCCAGCAGGAAGCCCGCGAGCCCGGCCAGCGCGCCCGCGAGCACGAAGGCCGCGAGCTTGTAGCCGTACACCGCGAAGCCCGCCGCGCGCATGCGCTGCTCGTTCACACGGATGCCCGCGAGCGCCGCGCCGAAGCGCGAACGGCGGATGAGTGCCAGCAGGCCGTAGGTGAACACCAGCGCCGCCAGCACCACGTAGAACAGCACCGTGCGGTTCTCCATGTCGAGCGCGCCGAGGGCCGGGCGCACGTACAGGTAGATGCCGTCGCTGCCGCCGCCGACCTTGGTGTCGTGGAACACGAAGAACGCCATCTGCGCGAAGGCCAGCGTGACCATGATGAAGTACACGCCGCGCGTGCGCAGGCTCAGCGCGCCCACGAACAGCGCATACAGCGCCGCCGCGCCCATCGACAGCACCAGCAGCACTGCGAAGTTGCCGCCCTCGTTGCCCGAGGCCAGCACGGTGACGTACGCGCCGATGCCGTAGAAGGCCGCGTGGCCCAGGCTCACGAGCCCGGTCATGCCCACCAGCAGCTCCAGGCTGAGCGCGAAGATCGACAGGATCATCACCTTGACGATGAAGTCCGACGCGTAGTTGCCCAGCAGCGGGCCGGCCACGGCGAGCGCGATGGCGCACAGCACGGGCACGACGAAGGCGCCGCGCCGGGGAGATGTAGACACAGATGCAACCACCGGGCTCATGGCCGCCTCCCCATCAAGCCTTCGGGCTTCCAGATCAGCACGATGGCCATCAGCAGGTAGATGCCGATGCCCGCCAGGTCGGCGAAGAACACCTTGCCGAAGGTGTCGACGAAGCCCACCAGCAGCGAGGCGACGAGCGCCCCCGTGATCGAGCCGATGCCGCCGATCACCACCAGCACGAAGCAGATGATGAGCACGCTCGCCCCCATGTTGGGGTACACCGAGGACATCGGCGCGGCGATCATGCCGGCCAGCGCCGCCAGCGCCACGCCGGCCGCGAACACGATGCGGTACAGCCGCTTCACGTCGATGCCCAGGCCGCGCACCATGTCGCGGTTGCTGGCGCCGGCGCGGATCATCATGCCCAGGCGCGTGCGGTTCACCACGTAGTACAGGCCCACGGCCAGCACGATGCAGGCGGCCGAGGCAAACAGGCGATACCACGGGTAGCTCATGACGTTGCCCAGCGCGAAGCTGCCGTCCAGCCACGCGGGCACCTTCACGCCGTGCACGTCGTTGCCCACGAAGATGGAGCGCAGCTCCTCGAACACCAGGATGAGCCCGTAGGTCATGAGCACCTGCTGCAGGTGGTCGCGCTGGTAGAGGTAGCTGAAGAAGGCCCACTCCAGCACGTAGCCGAAGATCGCGGCCAGCACCACGCCGGCCACCAGCATCAGCAGAAACTGGTCGCCGAACAGCGGCGCCAGCGAGAACGCCATGTAGGCGCCGATCATGTAGAAGCTCCCGTGGGCGAGGTTGATGACGCCCATGATCCCGAAGATCAGCGTCAGCCCCGAGGCCACGAGAAAGAGCAGCAGGCCGTACTGAACGGAGTTCAGGCACTGCACCAAGAAGGTTCCGAAATCCACCGTGTGATCCCAGTTGAGTGTGGTTGCCGCAAGGCGGCTCGCAACCCCGTGACTCGGTCAGGGGCCGCGAGGGAACGAGACGAACGCTGGGGCTTGGGGCCCGCTGCTTACATCCGGCAGCCGCGAGCCGGGTCCGAGAGACCCTTGATCGCGGTGCTCACCAGCTTGTTTTCCTTGCCCTCGACCTTTCGCAGGTAGATGTCCTGCACCGGGTTGTGCGACTTGCTCACCGTGAAGGTGCCGCGCGGGCTGTCGATCTTCGCCTTCTCGATCGCGCCCGTGAACTCGGCCTTCTTCGAGATGTCGCCCTTGGTGGCATTCAGGCCCACGCCCAGCATCTGCGCGGCGTCGTAGCCCTGCACCGCGTACACGTCGGGCTGCAGCTTGAACGACTTGGCATAGGCCACGCGGAAGGCGTTGTCGCGCGGGGTGTTCAGGCCGTCGGCGTAGTGCAGCGTGGTGAGCATGCCTTGCGCCGATTCGCCTTGCGCGTCGAGCGTGCCGTCGGTCAGGAAGCCGGGGCCGTACAGCGGGATGGTCTTGTTCAGGCCGGCGGCCTGGTAGTCCTTGACGAACTTCACCGCGCCGCCGCCCGCGAAGAAGGCGTACACCGCATCGGGCTTGGCCGCGGCGATCTCGGTCAGCAGGGCCTGGAACTCCACGTTGGGGAAGGGCAGGGTGAGTTGCTTGTCGACCTTGCCGCCGTTCTTCTCGAAGCCTTCCTTGAAGCCGTTGACCGACTCTTCACCGGCCGCGTACTTCCAGGTGATGGTCATGACCTTCTTCTTGCCCTGCTGCTTGGCCGCCACCTCGCCCATGGCGAAAGCCGGCTGCCAGTTGCTGAACGAGCTGCGGAAGATGTTGGGCGCGCACATGGGGCCCGTCACCGCGTCGGCGCCGGCGTTCGGCACGATGAGCACGGTGCCGCTTTCCTTGGCGGCCTTGGCCATGGCCATCGCCACGCCCGAGTGCACGGTACCCACGATCACGTCGACGTTGTCGCGCTTGATGAGCTTGTTGACGTTGTCGGTGGCCTTGGCGGGGTCGGACTCGTCGTCGACCTTGAAGTATTCGATCTCGCGGCCGGCCAGCTTGCCGCCTTGCTGTTCCACGTAGAGCTTGAAGCCGTTTTCAATGGCCACGCCCAGGGCGGTGTAGGTACCGCTGTAGGGCAGCATGAGGCCGACCTTGAGCTTTGCCGTGCCCTGTGCGCCGGCCGCGGAGGCCAGGGCGGCGAGGGCGATGGCCGTGAGCGCCAGGCGCGCGGTGCGAAGGTTCGTCATGGTGTCTGTCTCCTGTTGTTGGTGATGAAAGAAGCGGTCGCGACGATGACACGATCCGGCTGATCGCGATGCGGGGAATGCCCGCATTCAGGGATTTCGAGCAGCTCGCAAATCCCACCGACGCGCGGTGCGATGTCGCGGATCTGCGCGAGCGTGCCGTACGCGTCGTCGATGCCCTGCACCGCGAGCAGGGGGCAGCGGATGGTGGCCAGCTCGGCCTCGATGTTCCAGTCGCGAAAGGGCGGGTGCAGCCAGATGCGGTTCCAGCCCCAGAAGGCCGAGTCGGCGCTGTCGTGGTAGCGGCCGAGCTTGGCGGGCAGGTCGGTGCTGCGGTAGGCGGTGCGCGCGATCTCGATGTTCGCGACGGTCTTGTCTTCCACGAAGATGTGCGGCGCGAGCACCACGAGGCCCGCGACCTTGTCCGAGAAGCGCGAGGCGTACAGCAGCGAGATCGAGCCGCCGTCGCTGTGGCCGAAGAGCCACGGCTTCTCGTCGCCGAGCTTCAGCGCGGCGAACAGCGCGGGCAGCACCTCGTGCGCCTGGCGGTGCATGAAGTCGACGTCCCAGATCTCGTCCTCGGCGCGCGGCGTGGAGCGCCCGTAGCCGGGGCGCGAGAACACGAGCCCGCGCGCGCCGGCGGCCTCGCACACTTGGGCGGGAAAGTCCTTCCACATCGCGACGGAGCCCAGGCCCTCGTGCAGGAACACGATGAGCGGGGTGTCGGCGCCGCGTTCGGGGGCGATCCACCGGCACTCGATGCGCACGGTGCGCCCGCGCCAGTCGATGGTGGCGAAGTCGGTGGCAACCGTGGGCGTGCTCATGCCTGCTTCTCGCGTTCGCGCAGCCGGAAGCGCTGGATCTTGCCGGTGGCCGTCTTCGGCAGCTCGCTCACGAACTCCAGGAAGCGCGGGTACTTGTAGGGCGCCAGGCGCTCCTTCACGAAGGCCTTGAGCTCGTCCTCGGTGGCGGCGGCGCCGTCTTTCAGCACCACGAAGGCCTTGGTCTTCGTGAGCCCGTCGGCGTCGTCCTTGCCGATGACGGCGGCCTCGAGCACGGCGGGGTGCTGCATCAGCGTGGCCTCGACCTCGAAGGGTGAGACGTAGATGCCGCTGACCTTCAGCATGTCGTCGCTGCGGCCCGCGTAGGTGAAGTAGCCGTCGGCGTCGCGCGTGTACTTGTCGCCGCTCTTGGTCCAGCCGCCCTGGAAGGTGTCGCGCGATTTCTCGCGGTTGCACCAGTACATCAGTGCCGAGCTCGGGCCGCGGATGTACAGGTCGCCCACCTCGCCGTCGGGCACGGGGCGGCCGTCTTCGCCGCGCAGCTCGACCTCATAGCCGTCCACCGGCTTGCCCGTGGTGCCGTAGCGCACGTCGCCGGGGCGGTTGGAGATGAAGATGTGCAGCATCTCGGTCGAGCCGATGCCGTCGATGATCTCGCAGCCGAAGTGCGCCTTGAAGCGCTGCGCGATCTCGCCGGGCAGCGCCTCGCCGGCCGACGAGCACATGCGCAGCGCCACGGCCTCGCGCGCGGGCAGCTTCGGCGAGGCGAGCATGCCCGCGAAGCCGGTGGGCGCGCCGAAGAACACGGTGGGCTTGTGCTCGGTCCAGCGGCGGAAGGTGGCGTCGGGCGTGGGGCGCTCGGCCATCAGCACCACGGTGGCGCCCACCGACAGCGGGAAGGTCAGCGCATTGCCCAGGCCGTACGCGAAGTACATCTTGGCGGCCGAGAAGCACACGTCGCCTTCGGTGAGGCCGAGCACGGGCTTGCCGTAGAGCTCGGCGGTCCACCACAGGTTGGCGTGTGTGTGCACCGTGCCCTTGGGCTTGCCGGTGGAGCCGGAGGAATAGAGCCAGAAGCCCGGGTCGTCCGACGCGGTGGGCGCGGGTGCGGGCAGGGGCTCGGCGGCGGCGAGCGCAGCTTCGAACTCCTGCGCGCCTTGGGGCAATGCGCCCGTCGGTTGCGACACGAACAGCGTCTGCACTTCATGGCCGCCGCGCGCCATCGCATCTTGCAAGGTCGGCAGCAGCGCGCCCGACACCAGCACCGCCTGAGCGCGGCTGTGGTCGAGCATGTAGGCGTAGTCGTCGGGCGTGAGCAGCGTGTTCACGGCCACGGGCACGATGCCCGCGTACAGGCACCCCAGGAAGCTCACGGGCCAGTCGTTGCCGTCGAGCATGAGCAGCAGCACGCGCTCTTCGCGGCGGATGCCCGCGGCCTTCAGCGCGGCGGCCAGGCGGCGCGCGCGGTCTTCGAGCTGGCCGTAGCCCAGCGTGCCGCGGTCGTCGATGTAGGCGGTGCGTTCGGCGCGGCCGCGGTTGAGGGCGAACAGGTGTTCGGCAAAGTTGAATCGTGCGGGCAGGCTGCTGTTCATCGTGTGTCTCCTTGGGGCCTGTGCGTGGCGCTAGAGGCCGAGGGCGGCGAGCACGCCGGGGCTCGCCTGCACCGCGCTCCTGCGGTGATAGAAATCGAGCGCGCGCAGGCCGCCCAGTTCGGCGCCGCCGCCCGCGCGGCCGGGGCCGCCGTGCAGCGACATCGGCATCACGTTGCCGTGGCCGGTGTGGGCCTGCGCCACCTCGGGCGTGATGACGTGCACGCGCCCGTGGCTCGGCGCGACCGACAGCGCGGCCTGGGCCAGCGCGGCATCGTCGCTGCCGTACAGCGAGGTGACGAGCGAACCCTGGCCCCGGTGCGCGAGCGCGATGCCGTGCGCCAGGTCGTTGTAGGGCAGCAGCGTGGCGACCGGGCCGAACACCTCCACGTCGTGCACGCGCTGCGCCGCATCGGCGTCGCGCGCGCCCAGCAGCACGGGGCCGATGCAGGCGGCCACGGTGGGGTCGGCGTCGATGAGGGGCTTGTTGCGGCCGTCGTGCAGCACGGTGGTCTGAGCGGCCAGGGCGTCGAGGCCATCGCGCACCGCGTTCAGCTGCGCGCGGCTCACGAGCGAGCCCATGCGCACGCCCTCGTTGCGCGGGTTGCCGACCGTGACGCCCGCGAGCTTGGCGCCGATGGCTTCGGCGGCGGCGTCGTACACCTCGGCCGGCACCAGGATGCGGCGGATGGCGGTGCACTTCTGGCCCGACTTGACCGTCATTTCGCGCACCACTTCGCGCACGAGCAGGTTGAAGGCCTCGCTGCCGGGCGCGGCGCCGGGCAGCAGCAGGGCGCTGTTGAGGCTGTCGGCCTCGATGTTCACGCGCACCGAACGCTCGGCCACGGCCGGGTGCGAACGGATGATGGCGGCCGTCTCGGCCGAGCCGGTGAACGAGACCACGTCGAAGGGCTGCAGTTGGTCCATCAGGCCGGCCGAGCTGCCGCAGATGACCGACAGCGCGCCGGCCGGCAGCACGCCCGCATCGACCACGTCTTTCACCATGCGCTGCGTGAGCCAGGCGGTGGCCGTGGCGGGCTTGACGATCACGGGCACGCCCGACAGCAGCGCGGGCGCGGCCTTTTCCCACAGGCCCCACGAGGGGAAGTTGAAGGCGTTGATGAACAGCGCCACGCCGTGCGTCGGCACCTGCAGGTGCTGCGACTGGAACACCGGCTCCTTGCCGAGCTTCACGGCCTCGCCATCGCGCAGCGCGCGCACGTCGCCGAGTGCATCGCCCCACTTGGCGTACTGGCCGAGCGTGAAGATCGCGCCGTCGATGTCGACCGCCGAGTCGTTCTTCACCGTGCCGCAGTTCGCGGTGGCGATCTCGTAGTACGCATCGCGGTTCGCCTGCAGCACCTTCACGACGGCGGTGAGCAACCCGGCGCGCTGGCGGTAGGTGAGGGCGCGCAGCGCGCGGCCGCCCTGGTCGCGGGCGAAGGCAAAGGCCTCGGGCAGGTCGAGGCCGGTGGCGTCGACGCGCGCGAGTTCGGTGCCGAGCACCGGGTCGAACAGGGGCGTGCCGGCGCCCGTGCCGCTTTGCCAGCGGCCGGCGACGTGGTTGGAAAGAAGGTCGGTCATGCGGTGAACTTGATCTGCCCCTCGGGCAGCAGGTAGAGGACGAGTGCGCGGCCCTGGGCCACGGTCGGGCGGTGTGCGGTGCCGGGCCCGTAGACGCACCAGCCCGCGGGCCGTCCGTCGAAGGTGGCGGCGGGGGTGTCGTCCAGCGGCATGATCAGGTCGATCTCGCCGTTCGGGTGCGTGTGGTGCGGGCCGGCGAGGTCCTGCATGTCGACCACGTCGACCGAGAAGCGGTGCAGCGCGTCTTCGGCCTTGAAGACGCGGCCGTACTTGATGCCGCCGCCTTCGCGGTCGCACAGCCAGCCTTCGGCGACGCCGCCGATGCAGGCCTGGCGCAGTTGTGCAAAACGGGCGCTGCCGGCGCCGTGGGTGGCGTTGAGCCACTGGTCGAGCGTGGCGTCCAGCGGCTGGCCGGCGATCTCGGCGGTCAGGTCGGCGATCAGCTGGTGAAATGCCGCCTTGCCGGTGGCGGGCGTGGGGGTGTCGGACATCGTGGGCCTCGAACGGATGAACTATCGTCTTCTTGCAGGAAGTCTGCGTGTGCAGTATCTTGCGTGTGATCGAACAATAAGCAGCGAGACAACAGGTGTCAAGCAATATAGTGCATCTATGGTGTTTACCCTGAGCGCGCACAATCCCGGCGAAGAACGAGGAATGGCATGAACGAGCATGTAGACGCGGTGCTGGCCACCGCGCCCGAGGGCGGCACCGGCAACCACGGCGCCGCCGTGGCCGGGGAGGCCAAGAACCCATTGCTGGTGGCACTGGGCGACCGCGTGCGCAACCTGCGCGCGCAGCGCGGCCTCACGCGCAAGGCGGTGGCCCTGTCGGCCGACGTGTCGGAGCGCCACCTGGCGAACCTGGAATACGGCATCGGCAACGCATCGATCCTGGTGCTGCAGCAGGTGGCCGGGGCGCTGCACTGCTCGCTGGCCGAGCTGGTGGGCGACGTGACGACCAGCTCGCCCGAGTGGCTGCTGATCCGCGAACTGCTGGAGCACCGCAGCGAGGCCGACCTGCGCCGCGTGCGCGTGGCGCTCGGCGAGATGCTGGGCACGGCTTCGGTCGACCCGGCGCGGCACCGGCGCATCGCGCTCGTGGGGCTGCGCGGCGCGGGCAAGTCGACGCTGGGGCAGATGCTGGCCGAGGACCTCGAAATTCCATTCATCGAGCTGAGCCGCGAGATCGAGAAGCTCGCGGGCTGCAGCGTGCGCGAAATCCACGACCTGTACGGCACCAACGCCTACCGCCGCTACGAGCGCCGCGCGCTGGAAGAGGCGGTGCAGATCTACAGCGAGGTGGTCATTGCCACGCCCGGCGGCATCGTGTCCGACCCGGCCACCTTCAACGAGCTGCTCGCCCACTGCACCACCGTGTGGCTGCAGGCCGCGCCCGAGGAGCACATGGGCCGCGTGGCCGCGCAGGGCGACACCCGCCCGATGGCCGCCAGCAAGGAGGCCATGGAAGACCTGCGCCGCATCCTGAACGGGCGCGCCGCTTTCTATTCGAAGGCCGATCTGTCGGTCGATACCAGTGGGAAGACGTTGCCGCAGAGCTTCCAGGCCTTGCGCGCGGTTGCTCGGCAGTCGATGGGGCTGGCCTGAGTTTCTGGCTGCTGGCGTTAGGGCGCTCGCTGTTCAGGGCGACGCTCCCGCCGACGGGGTACCTTGCTCCGCGAATGTCCCCCGGCCTGCGGCCTCCTCCTTAATTTCGCTGCGCAAGGCACCCCATCGGCGTGAGCGTGGGCAGTGCGGTGGTTGATCGGCCATGACCCGACCGCGTGCCCCGTGCGCAGGGCACTGGGTGCTTCCCGCAGCGAAATTAAGGAGGAGGGCGAAGCCCGGGGGACATTCGCGGAGGGAAGTACCCGGTGTCCTGCGCACACCCCCCGATCCGTCGTGCGCCCCGCACAAGCCCTGCCCTATCCAGAAATCTGAAAAAAAGCACAACAGGCATTGACTTGCCTGTTTGCATGCAGCATGATGCATGTCATCGGAACAAGGAAGTGCACTATTATTCCTGTTCACGGTTTTCTGAACACAGCCCCACAGGAGACTTCCGCATGACCGACACCACGCTCCAGGCGCCCCAGCGCGTCGACTACCGCATCGAACCCGCCCAGTACCGCCACTGGTCGCTGAGCTTCGACGGCGCCATTGCGCGCCTCACGCTCGACATCGCGGAAGACGGCGGCATCCGCCCCGGCTACAAGCTCAAGCTCAACAGCTACGACCTGGGCGTGGACATCGAGCTGAACGACGCGCTCAACCGCATCCGCTTCGAGCACCCCGAAGTGCGCAGCGTGATCGTCACCAGCGGCAAGGACCGCATCTTCTGTTCGGGCGCCAACATCTTCATGCTGGGCGTTTCCAGCCACGCCTGGAAGGTGAACTTCTGCAAGTTCACCAACGAGACGCGCAACGGCATGGAAGACACCTCGAAGCACTCGGGCCTGAAGTTCCTCGCGGCCGTGAACGGCGCCTGCGCCGGCGGCGGCTACGAACTGGCACTGGCCTGCGACGAAATTTTGCTGGTCGACGACCGCTCCTCGTCCGTCTCGCTGCCCGAAGTGCCCCTGCTCGGCGTGCTGCCCGGCACCGGCGGCCTGACCCGCGTGACCGACAAGCGCCACGTGCGCCACGACCTCGCCGACATCTTCTGCACCAGCGTCGAAGGCGTGCGCGGCCAGCGCGCGGTCGACTGGCGCCTGGTCGATGCCGTGGCCAAGCCCGCGCAGTTCCCCGCCGCCGTGCAGGAACGCGCCACCCAACTCGCCGCCGGCAGCGACCGCCCCGCCGGCGCCAAGGGCGTGGCCCTGACCCGCGTCGAACGCACCGACAGCGCCGACGGCATCGCGTATGCCAACGTCAATGTGCAGATCGACCGCAGCAAGCGCACCGCGACGATCACCGTGAAGGCACCCACCGGCGCGCAGCCGGCCGACATCGCCGCCATCGAAGCCGCAGGCGCCGCCTGGTGGCCGCTGGCCGTGTGCCGCGAGCTCGACGACGCCATCCTCAACCTGCGCACCAACGAACTCGACGTCGGCACCTGGCTGCTCAAGACCGAAGGCGATGCCGCCGCCGTGCTCGCCTCCGACGCCGTGATGTTCGCCAACAAGGACCACTGGCTGGTGCGCGAAACCATCGGCGCGCTGCGCCGCACGCTGGCGCGCCTGGACGTGTCGTCGCGCAGCCTGTTCGCGCTGGTCGAGGCCGGCTCGTGCTTCGCCGGCATGCTGGCCGAACTGGCCTTCGCGGCCGACCGCACCTACATGCTCGCGCTGCCCGACGACGCCGCGCGCGCACCGAAGCTCACGCTCAACGAATTCAACTTCGGCTTCTTCCCGATGGTGAACGACCAGAGCCGCCTGCAGCGCCGCTTCTACGAAGAGGCCGCACCGCTTGAAGCCGCGCGCGCCGCCGCCGGCCAGGCGCTCGACGCCGACGAGGCCGTCAAGCTCGGCCTCGTCACCGCCGCACCCGACGACATCGACTGGGACGACGAGATCCGCATCGCCATCGAAGAGCGCGCCGCCATGTCGCCCGACGCACTCACCGGCCTCGAAGCCAACCTGCGCTTCGCGAGCAAGGAGAACATGGCCACCCGCATCTTCGGCCGCCTCACGGCCTGGCAGAACTGGATCTTCAACCGCCCCAACGCCGTCGGCGAAAAGGGCGCCTTGAAGGTCTACGGCACCGGCCAGAAAGCCGGCTTCGACCTGAACCGCGTTTGAGCACAGAGCAGTCCGCACAACCCAAGGAACAACGATGAGCACGATCAACTACAGCGAGAAGATCCCCAACAACGTCAACCTCGGCGAAGACCGCACGCTGCAGCGCGCGCTCGAAGGCTGGCAGCCCAACTTCATCAACTGGTGGGACGACGTGGGCCCCGAAGGCTCGACCAACCACGAGGTGTACCTGCGCACCGCCGTGAGCGTCGACCCGCAGGGCTGGGCGCAGTTCGGCCACGTGAAGATGCGCGACTACCGCTGGGGCATCTTCCTGAACCCGGGCGACGCCAACCGCGAAGTGCACTTCGGCGACCACAAGGGCGAGAAGGTCTGGCAGGACGTGCCCGGCGAACACCGCGCCAACCTGCGCCGCATCATCGTCACGCAGGGCGACACCGAGCCCGCGTCGGTCGAGCAGCAGCGCCACCTGGGCCTCACGGCGCCGTCGATGTACGACCTGCGCAACCTGTTCCAGATCAACGTCGAAGAAGGCCGCCACCTGTGGGCCATGGTCTACCTGCTGCAGAAGCACTTCGGCCGCGACGGCCGCGAAGAGGCCGACGCGCTGCTGCAGCGCACCTCGGGCGACGCCAACAACCCGCGCATCCTGGGCGCCTTCAACGAGAAGACGCCCGACTGGCTCGCGTTCTTCATGTTCACCTACTTCACCGACCGCGACGGCAAGTTCCAGCTGGCCGCGCTGGCCGAGAGCGCGTTCGACCCGCTGGCGCGCACCACGAAGTTCATGCTGACCGAAGAGGCGCACCACATGTTCGTGGGCGAGAGCGGCGTGTCGCGCGTCATCGCGCGCACCGCGCAGGTGATGAACGAGCTCAAGACCGACGACGCGCAGAAGATCCGCGCCGCCGGCTGCATCGACCTGGGCACCATCCAGCGCTACCTGAACTTCCACTACTCGGTGACCATCGACCTGTTCGGCGCCGACCAGTCGAGCAACGCCGCCATCTTCTACAGCTCGGGCCTGAAGGGCCGCTACGAAGAAGGCAAGCGCGACGACGACCACGTGCTCAAGGGCCAGACCTACAAGGTGCTCGAGGTGAAGGACGGCCAGCTCGTCGAGAAGGACGTGCCGATGCTCAACGCCCTGAACGAAGTGCTGCGCGACGACTTCATCAAGGACTCGGTGGCCGGCGTCGGCCGCTGGAACAAGGTGCTCGAGAAGGCCGGCATTCCCACCCGCCTGGTCGTGCCGCACAAGGCCTTCAACCGCCAGATCGGCGCCCTCGCCGGCATCAAGATGTCGCCCGAGGGCCGCGTGGTGAACGACATCGAATGGGCCGCCAAGCGCGACGAATGGCTGCCGAGTTCCGAAGACTTCGCTTTCGTGGCATCGTTGATGGGCCGCGTGATCGAGCCGGGCAAGTTCGCAGGCTGGATCTCGCCGCCGGTGATGGGCATCAACCGCCAGCCGGTGGACTTTGAATACGTGCGTTTCGGCTGAGCGTCTGGATATGAAGCCCTCGTCCCCACGGCGAGGGCATGGAGAACAACATGGACATGGTCGTTGAAGCCGGGGTCATCAAGCAGCACCTGATCGACCCCGAGATCTGCATCCGCTGCAACACCTGCGAGGCGACCTGCCCCGTGAATGCGATCACGCACGACGACAACAACTACGTCGTTCGTGCGGACGTCTGCAATGGCTGCATGGCCTGCATCTCGCCGTGCCCCACGGGCTCGATCGACAACTGGCGCACCATGCCGCTGGTGCGTGCGTACACCATCGAAGAACAGCTCACGTGGGAAGAACTTCCCGCCGAGCTGTCGCCTGAAGAACTCGAAGCCGCGGGCGTGTCCGGCGCAGCCGCTTCGGCCGCGGAAGTGCCCGCTCAGACGCAGGCCCAGGCCGCCGTGCAGGGCACCGAGCCCGCCTTCAACTCCGCGCAGTACGGCGCCAGCGTGCCGCCCTGGTCGGCCGCGCACGCCTACACCAACCTCTTTCCGCCGAAGACGCCGACCACCGCCACCGTGGTGGGCAACTTCAACTGCACCGAGGCCGGCTTCGACAGCGAGACCCACCACATCGTGCTCGACTTCGGCGTGGTGCCGTTCCCCGTGCTCGAGGGCCAGTCGATCGGCATCGTGCCCCCGGGCGTCGACGCCATCGGCAAGCGCCACCATGCGCGCCAGTATTCGGTGGCCAGCCCGCGCAACGGCGAGCGGCCCGGCTACAACAACGTCTCGCTCACCGTGAAGCGCGTCACCGAGGACCACGAGGGCGATCCGGTGCGCGGCGTGTGCTCCAACTACGTGTGCGACCTCAAGGTGGGCGACACCGTGCAGGTGGTGGGGCCCTTCGGCGCCTCGTTCCTGATGCCGAACCACCCCAAGTCGCACATCGTGATGATCTGCACCGGCACCGGCAGCGCGCCCATGCGCGCCATGACCGAATGGCGCCGCCGCCTGCGCAAGAGCGGCAAGTTCGAAGGCGGCAAGCTCATGCTGTTCTTCGGCGCGCGCACGCAGCAGGAGCTGCCGTACTTCGGCCCGCTGCAGTCGCTGCCGAAAGACTTCATCGACATCAACTTCGCGTTCTCGCGCACGCCGGGCCAACCTAAGCGCTACGTGCAGGACCTGATGCGCGAACGCGCCGCCGACCTGGCCGCGCTGCTGAAAGACGGCGCCAGCCACTTCTACGTGTGCGGCCTCAAGAGCATGGAAGAGGGCGTGGTGCTTGCACTGCGCGACGTGGCGAAGGAAGCGGGGCTCGACTGGGACACCGTGGGTGCGCAACTCAAGCGCGAAGGCCGCCTGCACCTCGAAACGTACTAAGCTGCGACGGATGCAGTTCGCCGACTTCCACGCAGGCCAGGTCATCGAGGCCGGGCCTTATGTGCTCACCGAAGCCGAACTCGTGCAGTTCGCGCGGGCCTACGACCCGCAGTGGTTTCACACCGACGCCGAGGCGGCGGCCGGCAGCCCCTTCGGCGGGCTCATCGCGAGCGGCTGGCACACCTGCTCGATCGCGATGCGGCTGGTGGTCGAGGCGGCGCTGGCCGGTTCCGAATCGTTCGCGTCGCCCGGGCTCGAGCACGTGCGCTGGCCGAACCCCGTGCGACCCGGCGATGCGCTGCGGCTCGTGGCCGATGTGATCGAGGTGCGCCGTTCCGAGAAGCGCCCCACGCTGGGCATCCTGCGCTGGCGCTGGCGGCTGTTCAACCAGCGCGCGCTGGTGGTGCTCGACACCGAAGTCACCAGCCTCTTCAAGCTGCCCGCACCCGACCTCTGAACGACACAAGCCCGCAACGCGCTAGCGCTGCGGGCTTGATTTCTTGTTGCGGAGCGATGTGCTGCAGCCGCCGCGTCCGGCCGCTGCAGCGATGCGGGGTGCGACTTACTTCTTGTGCAGGTCGACCGCGCCCGAGCCCTGCGCCTTGCCGCTCGCCTTGGCACCGGCCGTGGCCGGTTTCACGGCGCCGCCCACGGCGCCAGCGGCACCGGTCGCGCTGTTCACGGTGCTGCCCACGGTGTTGGTCACACCGCCGACGGCTTGCGTCGCGCCGCCCACGGCGCCGGTGGCACCGCCGACCGCACCCGTGGCCGTGCCGAGCACGCCACCGACGGCATTGCCCACGCCGCCGGTCGCGCCGGTGGTGGAGGTGTCCGCGTTGGCATCGGCCGACGCACCGGTCTGCGTGCGTGCGCCTGCTGCGCTGCCTTGTGGCGTCGCGCCGGTGCTGCCCGAGGCCTTCACATCGGCGTTGACCCCCACGCCGACCCCGACGCCTTGCGCCTGGGCCGTCCCGCCGAGGGCCAGCAGGCCCGCCAGCATGGCGCCGATGAAGATGCGGTTGGTTGCATGTGTAGTCATGAGTGACAGTTCCTTTCGTTGCTGAGTCACGGTTTGCAGAACCGACCGGGGTTCGATCGATTCGGGGGCAACCATGACGGGCCGGCAGGTTGTCGCCATGTGCGGCGCGTTCGCCCGACGCTGTGGGAATCGGCCGTCGACGGAATCGGGGGCTCGTGCGTTAGGGCGGCGTTTGCAAATCCCCGCCCGATCCGGGGTTTCTGGGCGCGATGCGCCGCGGCATCGAAAACATGCAACTAATAATGTTGCATGAAAAGAGACAGCAAGCTTTCCGGCGTGCTCCACGTGCTGCTGCACATGGCCGAGCTGAACGCCCCCATCACCTCCGAGGCGCTCGCCGCGGCGATGCAGACCAACCCCGTGGTCGTGCGTCGGCTCATGGCGGGCCTGCGGCAGGCCGGCTTCGTCAGCTCGGCCAAGGGGCATGGCGGCGGCTGGGTGCTGTCGTGCTCGTTGAATTCGGTGACGCTGGGCGACATCCACAACGCCGTCGGTGCGCCTGCGCTGCTGGCCATGGGCAATCGCACCGAGAGCCCGGGCTGCATCGTCGAGCAGGCGGTGAACGCGGCGCTCGACGGCGCCTGCCAGGAGGCCGAGGCGCTGCTGCTGCGGCGGCTCAACGGGATCACGCTGGCCGATCTCTCCAGGGACTTTCATCGCCGCATGACGGGCGGCGGCTTCACCGCGAAGGACATCGCACATGCGTTTTGACGCACTCATCGTGGGCGGCAGCTTTGCCGGCCTCTCCGCCGCCATGCAACTGGCGCGCGCACGCAGGAAGGTCTGCGTGGTCGACGCGGGCGCGCCGCGCAACCGTTTCGCCGCAGCCTCGCATGGCTTCTTCGGGCAGGACGGCATGCCGCCGCTGCAGATGATTGCCGATGCGCGCGACAAGCTGCTCGCCTATCCGTCCGTCACCTTCGTCGAAGGCACGGTGACTGCGGCGACGGCCGATGGCACGGAGGGCTTCACGGTTTCGTTGAACAGCGGGGAACAGCTGTCGACGCGCAAGCTGCTGCTGGCCTTCGGCGTGCAGGACGGCCTGCCGGACATCGCGGGCCTCGGCGAGCGCTGGGGCCAAAGCGTGTTGCACTGTCCTTATTGCCACGGCTACGAGTTTGGCGACCGTCCGCTGGGCGTGCTCTTTCACAGCGCGCATCCGCCGGATCACGCGCTGCTGATCTCCGAGTGGGGCCCGACCACGCTCTTCCTGAATGGCGACGCGGGGCCGGATGCCGAGGCACGCGCCCGGCTGCAATCACGCGGCGTGGCCGTGGAGCCCGGGCGCATCGCCGGCCTCGAAGGGCAGGGGACGAACCTCGCGGCCGTGCGTCTCGACGACGGCCGGCGCGTGCCGATCGAGGCGTTGTTCGTGGCGCCGCACACGCGGCCGACCAGTCCGCTGGCCGAGCAGCTGGGCTGCGCGTTCGACGACGGCCCGACCGGCCGGGTGCTGCGCGTCGATGCGATGAAGACGACCACGGTGCCCGGCGTGTACGCGGCGGGCGACGTGGCGATGGCTTTTTCCAACGCCACGCTGGCCTCGGCCGACGGGCTGTTCGCCGGGGTGTCGATGCACCGCGCGCTGGTGTTCGGCGCCTGATTTCAAATTTTTTCGGGGGAAGATGGCAAACAGCCTCAAACCACCCTATAATCTGAGGCTCACGCGGGAATAGCTCAGTTGGTAGAGCGCAACCTTGCCAAGGTTGAGGTCGAGAGTTCGAGACTCTTTTCCCGCTCCAAATCGCATGAAAAAGGCCACCTCATCAGGTGGCCTTTTTTATTGGCGCGTCGCTTTCAACCTCGCGCCGGCAGCACGGTCCCCCGGCTCTCGCCGAAACCGATGCGCGCATGGCCGGGCTTCTCGCACCAGCCGCGCAGCAGCACCGCATCCCCGTCTTCCAGGAAACCGCGCGTCTCGCCGTTGGCCAGCGTCACCGGGGTTTGGGCCGCGCGCGTCAGCTCGATGATCGCGCCGGCCTCGCCCTCGCCGGGGCCCGAGATGGTGCCGCTGCCGAACAGGTCGCCCGGGTTCAGGCTGCAGCCGCCCACCGTGTGGTGCGCCACCATCTGCGCAATGCTCCAGTACTGGTGCCGGAAGCTCGTGGCCGACAGGCGCGACGGCCCTGTCTTCTGCTGGCGCGCCTTTTCGCTTTCGAGCCAGACCTCGAGCTGGATGTCGAGTGCCCCGCCCTCGCGGTTCGCGCTGCTCTCCAGGTAGGCCAGCGGTTGCGGCTCGTTCACGGGCCGCGTCCACGCATGGCGGTAGGGCGCCAGCGCTTCCATCGTCACGATCCACGGCGAGATCGTGGTGGCGAAGTTCTTTGCCAGGAAGGGCCCGAGCGGCGCCATCTCCCAGAACTGGATGTCGCGCGCCGACCAGTCGTTGAGCAGGCAGAGACCGAAGATGTGGTCTTCCGCGCGCGCGAGCGGAATCGCCTCGCCCTGCGCATTGCCCTGGCCGATCCACACGCCCAGCTCCAGCTCGTAGTCGAGCCGCGCGCAGGCCTGGTAGGTCGGCGCCTTCGCGCCGGGCGCCATGGCCTGGCCCATCGGCCGGTGAAAGCGCTGGCCGCTCACGCCGATGGTCGACACGCGCCCGTGGTACGCCGTCGGCACCCAGCGGAAGTTGGGCGTGACGTCGCCGTCGGGGTTCATCAGGCGGCTGATGTTCAGCGCGTGGTCGATCGAGGTGTAGAAGTCGGTGTAGTCGCCGATGCGCGCGGGCACGGTGTATTCGACCTCGGCCTGCGGCACGAGGCAGCCGCGCAGGTCGTTCGCGGTCGCGGCCGGCGCATCGCTGTGCAGCAGCGCGAAGACCGCATGGCGCAGCGCCTGCCAGGCGGGCGGGCCGAGCGCGAAGAAATCGTTCAGCGCGGGCAGGGCGGCGGCGCGTGCCGCATCGAGCGCGAGGCCGTCGACGTGCGAGCCCGCAGCCAGCGCCGCGAGGTCGAGCACCTGGTCGCCGATGGCCACGCCGCCGCGAAACGGTTCGGGGCTGCCGGTGCGGCGGAACATCGCATACGGCAGGTTCTGGATCGGAAAGTCGCTGCCCGCGACGTTGGCGGATGCGACCCAACTGCGGGCGCCGGCGTCGTGCGTGTGGTTGAGTTCGATCATGTTCACACCGACGCCATCAGCGCGTCATCGAAGATCGCCACCGCGCGCGTCCAGCCCGCCGAGGCGCCGCGGATCTTGTGCGGGAAGCAGCTGATGAAAAAGCCCGTGGGCGGCAGCACCTCGAGGTTGTGCAGCTTCTCGATGTGGCAGTAGCCGATGTCGCGCCCGGCCTTGTGGCCTTCCCAGATCAGCGAGGCGTCGTGCGTCTCGCCGTACTTCTTGGCGGTGTGCACGAAGGGCGCGTCCCAGCTCCACGCGTCGGTGCCCGTGAGGCGCACGCCGCGCTCCAGCAGGTACATGGTGGCTTCGTAGCCCATGCCCGCGCCGGCCGACACATAGTCGGGGTTGCCGTAGCGCGAGCCGGCGCGCGTGTTGACCACCACGATCTCCAGCGGGCTCAGCGTGTGGTTGATGCGCTTGAGCTCGGCCTCGACATCGGCGGCCGTCACCACATAGCCGTCGGCGAAGTGGCGAAAGTCGAGCTTCACGCCGGGCTGGAAGCACCATTCGAGCGGCACGTCGTGGATGGCGATGGCGGGCTTCTTCTCGCCCAGCGCCTTGTCCATGGTCGAGTGAAAGTGATAGGGCGCATCGAGGTGCGTCCCGTTGTGCGTGGACAGCTGCACCAGCTCCACGGCCCAGCCTTCGCCGTCGGGCAGGTCTTCTTTCTTCAGGCCGGGAAAGAAGGGCTCGATCTGCTCGAAGGTGTGCTCGTGCGTGAAGTACTGGATCTTCGGCGCGAAGGCCGGCGGATCGGACAGCACGTCGTTTTCGAGAAAGATCGACAGGTCGACGAACTTGCGTGGCATGGCGAGGCTCCTTGTGGGGTGTAGGTTTTGAAGGAATCGATCGAATCGGTCAGGGCTGCTGCCAGCGCAGCAGGCGCTTTTCGGCCAAGGCCAGCAGCGCGTTGCTCACGAAGCCGATGAGCCCGAGCAGCACGATGCCGGCGAACAGATCGCTGGCGCGGAAGGCGCGCGCCGCCAGCAGGATGGCCTGGCCCAGACCGCTTTGCGAGGCGATCATTTCGCCCACCACCGCGACGATCAGCGCAATGGTCAGTGCCAGCCGCATGCCGGCCAGGATGTCGGGCATGGCGTTGGGCAGGCCCATCTTCCAGATGTACGCGGTGCGCGACATCTGCAGGCAGCGCGCCACCTCCGACAGGCGCGGCTCCACCGCCGCGAAGCCGTGCACCGTGGCCAGCAGCACCGGCCACATCGCGCCGAAGGCGACCACGAACAGCACCATGCCGGGGTTCAGTCCGAAGATCGAAATGGCCAGCGGCAGCAGCGCCGAAGCAGGCAGCGGACGGATGAACTCCAGCGTCGGCTGCACCCACGCACGCACCGCGGGCGACACGCCGATGGCCGCGCCCAGCAGCACGCCGAACAGCGATGCGAGCAACCAGCCTTCGACCATGCGGCCGATCGTGGCCTGCGTGAAGGCCAGCAGTTCGCCGTTGCCATCGTTGCCCGAAGAGAGATTGAGCCCTTCGAGCAGGCTCGCGAAGGTGGCCTGCGGCGTCGGCAAAAACACGCGGCTGACCCAGCCCGCGTTGCTCGCCACCCACCACAGCGCGACCAGTGCGAGCAGCACGGCCACGGAGCCCAGCCACCCCAGACCCAGTCGGTCGTTGCGGTTGTTGTTCATGGCTGCACCCCCATGCGTCGCGCGACCAGGGATTGCAGGCGCACCATGCCCGCGTTGACCGCGAAGCCCACCATGCCGATCCAGCCCAGCCACGCGAGCATCAGCGCAGGGTCGAAGCTCTGCTGCGCGATCATCATCGCGTAGCCCATGCCGTGCGGATTCGCGGCGATCTCGACCGTCACCGCCACCACCAGCGCGACCGCCACGCCGAGGCGCAGCGCGACGAACAGGCGAGGCACGATGGCCGGCAGCACGATCTTGAAGGCGCGTTCGCGCGCCGACAGCCCGAGCACGCGGCTCACCTCGAGCAGCCGGGGCTCGATCTGCTGCACCGCCGACTGCACCAGCACCAGCAGCGGCCAGAAGGTGGCGAAGGCGACGATGGCCACCTCCATGCGCACGCCGAAACCGAAGCCCAGCATCGCAAGCGGGATCAGCGCGACGGAAGGCACGGGGCGCAGCACCTCGATGGACACGGCGCCCAGCTGCGCCGCGCGGCGCGAGAGCCCGAGCACCAGCCCGAATGCAATGCCGAGCACCGCACCCAGCAGCAGGCCGAGCGCCGCCGTGCCGAGCGTGAAGCCCGTGGCCTGCCAGAGCGAGCCGTCCATCGCAGCGCCGACGAAGGCCTTGGCCGCCGCACTCGGCGGTGCGAGCGCATCGCTGCCCAACGCCGCCGCGCGCCGCGCGTACCACTCGAAGGCACCGACCAGCAGCGCGGGAAACACCCACGGCCGCAGCCAGCGGAAGACGAGGCCTTCAGTCATGGCCCTGCTCGATGAAGGCGAACAGTTCACGCCGCAACTGCAGGTACTCCGGATGCTCCTTGGTCGTGAGCTGGTCGCGCGGGCGCGGGATCTTCACGTCGATCATCCGCGCCAGGCTCGGCCGCCCCGGCCCGGGGTTGGCCTGCAGCGCGATCACGCGGTCGCCGAGGTAGATGGCTTCTTCCAGGTCGTGCGTGACGAACAGCACCGTGAGCCCATCGTCGCGCACCAGCCGCGCCAACTCATCCTGCAGGCTCTGGCGCGTGAGTGCATCCAGCGCGCCGAAGGGCTCGTCCATCATCATCAGCTCGGGCTTCTGCGCGAGGCAGCGCGCAATCTGCGCGCGTTGCTGCATGCCGCCCGACAGCTGCACCGGAAACTTGTGCGCGTGCTTGGCGAGCCCGACCTTGCCGAGCACGTCGGCGATGCGCGGTGCGCGCTCGGCCGCGGGCACGCCGGCGGCCTCGAGCGCCAGGCTCACATTGCCTTCGACCGTGCGCCACGGCAGCAGCGCGCGGCCGTAGTCCTGGAACACGAAGGCCACTTCGCGTGAGGGCGCCGTCATCGGCACGCCCTTGCGCCGCACCTCGCCGGCGCTGGCCGTGACAAGGCCGCTGGCCGCGCGCAGCAGCGTGGTCTTGCCGCAGCCGCTCGGGCCGACGATGCACACGAACTCGCCGCGCGCCACGTCGAACGAGGTGGGCGACAGGATCTCGCGCCCGCCGAGGCGGATGGTGACGCCGTCGAAGCGCAGGAAGGAATCGGCGGCTGCGCTCACTTGGCGATCAGCTTCGCAACGTCGATGTTCGTCTTGAGCATGTCCTGCTCCTTCATGAGCCCGGTCCAGTAGCCCAGCTGCTTGTCGGTGACGACCGGGCCGGGCGGCGAGACCTGCACCTTGGCCAGCACCTCGGGCGGCAGCTTGATGTACTTGCCGATGGCCGTGCGCACCTTGGCGTCGTTCTTCGGCTGCTGGATGAAGGCGCCGGCCTCGACCAGCGCCTCGCGGAAGGCGCGCGCCGTGGCGGGGTTCTTCGCCACCCACTCGCGCTTGGCCGCGTGCACGATGGTCTGGTTGTTCTCGGGCAGGAAGGTCGAGTAGTACGAGGCCACGTAGCCCGCGCCGCTCTCGGTGATGCGGCTCATGAACGGGTCGGCCGACACCACCGCGTCGACCGAGCCGCCGCGCAGCAGGTCGGCATGCTGCGGGAACGCGGCCTCGATGAAGTTCACCTTGCGGTAGTCGACGCCGCTGTCCTTCAGCCACGCCCGGAAGGTCACGTGCAGGAAGGCACCGAGCCCCGGCACGCCGATCTTCTTGCCCACGCAGTCCTGCGCGCTCTTGATGCCCGAGCCCGCGCGTGCCACGAGGCCGAAGCCCGTGATCGTCTTCGAGGTGAGACCGCCGCCGGCCACCAGCACCAGGTCGAGCCCGCCGTCCACCGCCTGCAGGAACACCGAGGGCGTGGGCCCGCCGATCTGCAGCGAGTCGGACTGCAGCGCGGCCGGGATGGTGGAGTTCAGCGGAATGAACTTCAGCTCCACGTCGAGGCTGCGCTTCTTGAAGTAGCCCTCTTCGGCCGCCACGAAGACCGAGGCGAAGTCGGTCACCGCGGTGTAGCCGAACACGATCTTCGGGTGGGCCTGCTGGGCGCGCGAAGGCAACGTGGCGGTGGCCGATGCGGCCGCGAGCGCCGACAGCAGGGTGCGTCTTTTCATCATGGCTGGGGTCTCCTGGGGATGGTCTTTTTCGTGCGTGAGGGCTTGGCGGCGGCGGCCTTGGCGGCCGCTTTCGGTTTCGGCAGCGCGGCGCGCAGGCCGCCGGCGATGAAGTTCACGAGCATCGGCGCCACGGCCGGGTCGGCGCGCGTGTTCTCGCCGCGCGAGAGCCGTTCGATGCGGCTGTCGGTCAGGTGGTGCAGCAGCGCGCCCAGCGCGAACTGGTAGCCCCATGCGACCTGGCTGCGCGTGGCGTGCGGCAGCGCCACGTGCAGTGCGTCGATGTAGGCTTCGGCCAGCGGATCGAAGTAGCCGCGCAGCACGCGGTCGGCTTCCTCGGTGGCGTGGTACAGCTCGCGCGCCACCAGCAGTGCGTAGTACTCGCCCTCGGTGCTCGCGCGCAGCGCCAGCACGGGCGCGGTGAAGGCTTCGATGATGCGCGGCAGCGTGCGCGCGTCGTCGGGGTCGATGGTCACGGCCGCCAGGCGCGCCAGCCGCTCCTCGATGCTGTGGCTCCAGTGTTCGAAGATCGCGTGGAACAGCTCGTGCTTCGGGCCGAAGTAGTAGCCCACCAGCGCGAGCGGCACGCCGGCTTCTTCGGCGATCTGGCGGATCGTCACGGCGTGGTAGCCGTGCTGTGCGAAGAGCTTCTCGGCCGCCAGCAGGATCGCCTGGCGGCGGTCGGGCCGGGCGGCCTCGGGCGCGACGGTCGAGGCGCGTGATGCAGGCGAGGCGCTGCGTTTTCGGGCCGGCGGTGTGCGAGCGTTCATGGGGGCGTATTGAACGGCTGTACAAAAATGTTGAACACACGTACAAACCCTGAGGTCAACCCTCATTGAGCACGGCCGTTCGCGGCGCTACGCTCGTGGCATGCCCGCTCCCAACATCCCCCAGATCCGCCTTTATCAGAACTGGCTGCGCGACACGCGCGGCCTGGCCTTCGACAGCTACGACGCGCTGTGGCGCTGGTCCGTCACCGACCTGGACGCCTTCTGGCAGAGCATCTGGGACTACGCCGGCCTGCGCTCGCCCACGCCGCACACCGCGGTGCTCGCCGAACGCCGCATGCCCGGTGCGCGCTGGTTTCCCGGTGCGCAGGTCAACTACACGCGCGAGGTGCTGCGCCACGCCGACGCGGCCCATGCGGCCGGCCTGCCCGCCATCGTGAGCGACAACGAACGCGGCGAGGTGCGCGAGCTGTCGTGGCCCGAACTGCGCCGGCAGGTGGCCGCGGTGGCGCTCACGCTGAAGTCGCTCGGCGTGCGCCGCGGCGACCGCGTGGCCGCCTACATGCCGAACGTGCCCGAGACCATGGTGGCGTTCCTCGCGTGCTCCAGCATCGGCGCGGTATGGAGCGTGTGCGCGCCTGACATGGGCACGGCCGCCGTGGCCGACCGCTTCCGCCAGATCGAACCCACGCTGCTGATCGCGGTCGACGGCGTGCACTACGGCGGCAAGCCGCTGGACCGCAGCACCGTGCTGCAGGAGCTGCGCGGTCAGCTGCCGAGTGTGCAGAAGCTGCTGCTCGTGCAGTCGCCCTTCGCTGCGAACGCGGTGGCGCATGACGTCGAATGGCAGCAGGCCATCGCGCGCGACGATGCCGAAGTCGCAGCCTTCGAGCCCGAGTGGCTGCCCTTCGACCACCCGATCTGGATCGTCTATTCAAGCGGCACCACCGGCCTTCCCAAGCCCATCGTGCACGGGCAGGGCGGCATCTTGCTGACCATGCACGCCTGCGGCCTGCACAACGACGTGGGCGCGAGCTACGGTGCCAACAACTTCGGCGAGCGCTACCACTGGTACAGCTCCACGGGCTGGGTGATGTGGAACTCGCAGCTCTCGGGCCTGGCCTTCGGCGCCACCATCTGCATCTACGACGGCAACCCGGCGGGCAGCAAGGACAAGCCCGACTGGGGCGTGCTGTGGCGCTTCGTCGCCAAGCACCGCGTCACCTTCTTCGGCGCGGGCGCGGCCTACTTCACCAACTGCATGAAGGCGGGGCTCGTCGCGAAAGACTGCGGCGACCTGTCGCGCGTGCGCGCGCTCGGCAGCACCGGCTCGCCATTGCCCGACGAGGTGCAGCGCTGGGGCTCGCAGCAGATCCTCGATGCGGGCTCGAAAGAGGTGTGGTGGTGCAACATCTCGGGCGGCACCGACTTCTGCGGCGCCTTCGTCGGCGGCAACCGCGAGCTGCCCGAAGTGCCGGGCCAGATGCAGTGCCGCGAACTCGGCCATGCGGTCGAGGCCTGGAACGAGCAGGGCCAGCCGGTCATCGGCGAGGTCGGCGAGCTGGTGTGCACGCAGCCCATTCCGTCGATGCCGCTGTACTTCTGGGGCGACGAAGGCAACGCACGTTATGTGTCGAGCTACTTCGACACCTACCCTGGCGTGTGGCGCCACGGTGACTGGATCAAGATCGGCAGCGACGGCGGCTGCATCATCTACGGCCGCAGCGACGCCACCATCAACCGCCAGGGCCTGCGCATGGGCACGAGCGAAATCTACAGCGCGGTCGAAGGCCTGCCCGAGGTGCTCGACTCGATGGTGGTCGACCTCGAATACCTGGGCCGCGACAGCTACATGCCGCTGTTCGTGGTGCTGCGCCCCGGCGTGGCGCTCGACGACGCCATGCGCGCGCGCATCAACAGTGCGATCAAGACCTCGCTGTCGCCGCGCTTCGTGCCCAACGACATCTTCCAGGTGGCCGAGATTCCGCGCACGCTGTCGGGCAAGAAGCAGGAGCTGCCGATCAAGAAGCTGCTGCTGGGCCAGCCCATCGAGAAGGTCGTGAACCGCGAGGCGATGGCAAACCCCGGCAGCCTGGACTGGTATGTGGCTTTCGCCGCACAGCGGGCCTCCGCATAATGGGGCGATGAAAAGACGCACCAGCCTCCTCATGCTCTCCGCCGTTGCCGGCGCCTCCGTCCTGAGCGCCTGCGCGGGCGGCTCGCCGGGCACGCCGGCCCAACCCGCCGCCGCACCGCTGCGCGTGACGGGCACCGTGGCCTACCGCGAGCGCATCGCGCTCGACCCCGCGGCCGAAGTGCGCGTGCAACTGCTCGACGTGTCGCGCATGGACGCGCCCTCGGTCGTGCTCGCCGAGCAGCGCATTCCCGCCAACGGCAAGCAGCCGCCCTTCGCCTTCGAGCTCAGCGTCGATGCCGCGCGCATCGACCCGCGCATGCGCTACGCCGTGGCGGCGCGCATCACGCGCGGCGAGCAGCTGCTGTTCATCAACGACACGCAGTATTCGGTGCTCACGCAGGGCAACGGCACCACCGCCAACCTGATGCTGGTGCGCGTGGCCACGCCACCGCCGCCGCCGCGCCCCTCGCGCTGATCGAGCACCCGCGCGACACGACGTTCGCGCGGGTCAGTTCAGATCAGGTCAGCAACTCGTGCAGCACCATGCGCGTCTGCCGGCCGCGCAGCTCCACCAGCTCTTCGATGCGCCGCGTGGCCAGCCGGCCGTTCAGGGCCGCGTAGGTGACTTCCGAAATCAGCATGCGCGTGCCCAGCTGGCGGTTCGCGCCTTCGATGCGGCTGGCCACGTTCACCACGTCGCCGAACGCCGTGTACGACAGCCGGTCGTTCGAGCCCAGCACCCCCGCCACCACCACGCCCGTGTGAATGCCGATGTGCGTGCGGAACTCGGGCAGGCCCTGTTCGGCCCACTGCCGGTTGAGCTGATGCATCTCGGCGTGCAGCTCGAGTGCGGCGCAGCAGGCCTTGTACTCGGCGTCTTCCAGGTCGGCCGGCGCGCCCCACAGCACCATGATGCCGTCGCCGATGAACTTGTCGATCACGCCGCCGTGGCGCGCGAACACCGCGGCCGCGAGGTTGAAGTACTCGGTCAGCTGGCGCACCAGCACATCGGCCGCGATCGATTCGGAGATCGACGTGAAGCCTTCCACGTCGGTGAACATCACCGTCACCTGGCGCGGCGAGCCGTTGGGCGCGAGCGCGTGGCCCTGCGCCACCAGCTGGTTGATCACGTCCACCGGCACGAACTTGCTGAAGGCCTTGAGGCTGCGCGCCGAATCGTCGAGCGCCTGGTCCAGGTGCTGGATCTCGAGCACGCGGCTGGGCTCGCGCGGCAGGTCGTCGAGCTCGAGGCGGCCGATGCGGTGCGCGATGCGCGAGAGGTTCTCGACCGGCGCCGTCACCAGCTTTGAGAGCTTGAGCGACATGTACAGCGCCAGCCCCAGGAACACCAGCGCCAGCAGCAGCGACCACGCCACCGCGCGCCGCAGGCCACCCAGCAGCACGTCTTCGGGCACCCAGCTCACCAACTGCCAGCCGGTGGCGGGAATGCGCGAGGCCTGCACCAGGTAGCGCCGGCCTTCGTGGCTGAAGGCGAAGGCCTTGTCGCTGCCGCTGCCGGCGATGCCGTCGGCCACCATCTGCGCGTTCAGTGCACCGAGCGCGCCCGTGGGCGCCTCCAGCGTGTGCAGAACGCCCGGCATGTCGCTGCGCGCGAGCACTTTGTGGTCGGCACTGAGCAGCGCGCTGTTGCCGTTGCCGTTGCGGCTGAACAGGCGCACGAACTCCGACAGCCGGCCCAGCGACACGTCGCCCGCCACCACCATCGCCTGCGGGCTGCCTTCGGCCTGGCGGCGCTGGCTGGGCAGCGCGTAGGTCACGCCCAGCTCCTGCGCGGCGGCGAACACGTAGGGGACGGTCCAGACCGGCCCCTGCGTCTTGCGCGCCTGCACGAACCAGCTGCGCTGCGTCGGGTTGTAGTTGCTGCGGTAGGCCTCCACGCGCTGCGTGGCAAAGCGCTGCTGCACGTCGGCCTCGGAGCCCAGCGGCAGCTTGTACTGCCAGGTCTCGGTGGTGAAGCCGTCGCCGCGCGCGATGTGCCGGATCGCCGGCACCGGGTAGCGCAGCGCCATCAGCATCTTGCCCTCGACGTTCGCCACGTAGACGCTGTCGAGTTCGGGCGACTGCTGCAGCAGCGTCCACAGGAGCTCGGCCGTGCGGTCCACGTTCTCGCCCGCGGGCGTGAGGCTGGGCGAGCTGCCGATCGCGCCGACCGCCGACTCGGCCTTGGCCAGGAAGGCCAGCACCTTGTCTTCAGTGCGGTCGTGGTTCGACTTGTGCGCCGAGGTGCCGATCGTCGTCACCAGCCGCTGCGACCCCCAGTAGCCCAGCGTGACCAGCAGCAGCGACTGCGCGAGCGCTACGGCACTGACGATGGAGCCGACATCGACCCGGAAGCGACGCGGGCGTCGGGGCGGCGGACTCTCGGCGGTGGAAGGGGACGGGGATGGTGGCACCGGCGTGGTGACGTGCGCGAAAGACGGGCGACCCGTCCCATCCGGAGGCCCGGACGATTCCTTGTACATACAGCTCCCTGACGACAACTCGGAACGGACCCCGGCTCCTCCTCACGAGGTCGTGGCCCGGCGTCCGGAGGGTGTTGCGGGGCCGATCGTGTGCGCCGGCCATCCTGGCAATCCCCCGGATGCGCGCGGGATTTTCGCCTGTATTTGGTACATGTGTGCAACTTTGCACGCTTGGTGCGATGTTGCTGCGCCCGAGGGCTTGATTGCGAACGGACGTTCGTTCTATTCAGCGCGCGTCGTGAAAGATCAGGCCCAGCGTGTGGCGCTGTCCGCTGCGCACGCGGCTCACGCCGTGGCGCATCGTCACGCGGTAGCTGCCGCGCGTGCCCGCCACGGGCCGCTGGTTCACCGCGAAGACCACGGCCTCGCCCTGCGCGAGCGACACCACCTCGGCGCGCGACTGCATGCGCGGGCGCTGCTCGGTCAGCACGAACTCGCCGCCCGTGAAGTCTTCGCCGGGCCGGCTCAGCAGCACCGTGAGCTGCAGCGGAAATTGCAGGTCGCCGTACAGGTCCTGGTGCAGGCAGTTGTAGTCGCCTTCGTCATAACGCAGCAGCAGCGGGGTGGGGCGCAGCTGTCCCGCCGCGTGGCAGCGCGCGAGGTAGGCGGCATGGTCCGGCGGGTAGTCGGCCGGCTGGCCCATCGCAGTGGCCCAGGCATTGGCCAGCGGCGCGAGGCGCTCGTACAGCGCGCTGCGAAACGCCACGAGTTTGGACGGCAGCGGGTTCGCGAAGTACTGGTACTCGCCCTGGCCGAAGCCGTGGCGCTGCATGACCACGCGGCTGCGAAAGCGCGCGCCCTCGTCGTACATGGCCGTGAGCGCGGCGCATTCCGCGGGCGTGAACAACGCCCCGGTGACGGCACAGCCGCGCGCGGCGAGGTCGGCATCGATGCGGGGCCAGTCGAGGGCGTGGATGCGGGCGGCGACGGAAGAACTCATGCGGGCAGTGTCGCGCGGTGGCGGGATGCGGGCTCGCCGTTTTCGGACGCGGGTTTCGGTGGGGCCGGGCCCGGCTTGAGCGATCATCCTGACGACCAAGCCCGAAAGCATTCCATGAGCACCCAGAACCCCACCCCCCAAGACACCGCCAACGACTGGCAACTCCCCTGGACCGGCGGCTGCCGCTGCGGCCAGGTGCGCCTGCGCATCACCGCACCGCCGCTGCTGGCCATGGCCTGCCACTGCACCGGCTGCCAGCGCATGAGCGCCAGCGCGTTCTCGCTGTCGTTGGCCATTCCGACGCCGGGCTTCGAAGTGGTGTCGGGCGAGCCCGTCATCGGCGGGCTGCACGGCGAGGAGTCGCACCACTTCTTCTGCCCGCACTGCAAGAGCTGGATGTTCACGCGCACCGAGGGCATGGACTATTTCGTCAACCTGCGCGCCACCATGCTCGACCGGCACGAATGGGTCGCGCCCTTTGCGGAAACCTGGACCGACGAGAAGCTGCCGTGGGCCACGACGCCCGCGAAGCACAGCTTCGGCACCTTGCCTGCGATGGACGCCTTTCCGGCGATGATCGAAGCTTATGCGCGGGAAGGCGCCCGGCCCGCGAAGGGCTGATCACGCCGCGCTGGCCAGTTGCCGGCCCGCGCCTTTCAGAGCGGCGCGATCGGAATGCAGATGTCGCATTCGAACGCGCTTGTCTTCTCGTCGAAGGCCATGTCGGGCGCGTAGTACTCGAACGCGGGCCGGCTGTCGAACTGGAAGCCGCTCGCGGGCAGCCAGTCGCGCATGAGGCGCGTCCATGCGTCGTTGATCTCCTCGGGCAGGCCCTGGAACCGCAGCGCGGCATAGCGTCCGCCCGGCAGCACCGTCTTCTGGAAGCCGCCATCGGGCACGAAATCGTCGGGCACTTCCACGCAGGCGTCGTAGCGCGAGTGCTCGGGCGCGGTGATGCTCGGGTCGTCGTGGCTGATGCCGTAGCGCGCATGCGACCACAGCTTGTGCGCGCCGATCCAGGGCGCGGCCTTCTCGGCCCAGAACGCGCCCACCGGCGCGCCGAACGGGCCGGTGTAGCGCAGGTAGGCGATGGTGACGGGAGAGCGGGTGATCAGCTGGACATTCACGGGTGGCTCCTGATGATGCGCGGCGTTGCGCGATGGAGATCCATTCTTCGTGAAGCCGTGCAGGGCGATCTGATCAGGATTGCTATGGCGTGAGGGGTCATCGCAGGGCAAGGACCAGTCGTGCGATGCACGCCACGCGCTGGGCGCGCTGCCGAAACGCGCGCGGAACGCGCGGGTGAACGCCTCACCCGAACCGAAGCCCACCGACACCGCCGCCTCGAGCACCGACAGGCGCGGCTGCGTCGCGAGCCGCAGCGCGCCCACCTCCACGCGGCGGCGCCGGATGTAGTCGCCCAGCGTTTCGCCGGCCCAGGCTGCGAAGAGGCGATGGAAGTGGTACGCCGAGAAATGCGCCACGTCGGCCAGCGCCGCGAGATCGAGTGCCTCGTCCAGGTGGTCGTCGATGTGCGTCAGCACCTTGTGCATGCGCCATTCGTACTCGGAGCGGCTGTCGCGCGGCATGGCGCGCATTCTCAACCTTGGCGGGCCTGCGCGAGCAACCAATCACTGAACAACTTCAACAACGGCCGCTGGTCCGCCCGCTCCGGCGTCACCAGGTAGTAATTGCGCTCACCCGACAAGGGCCGCGGGCAGGCCACCACCAGCTCGCCACGCGCCAGCTCGTCGGCCACCAGCATCGTCGGCATCAACGCGACCCCGAGCCCGTGTGAGGCCGCCGCAGCGAGGATCGAGAACAGCTCGTAGCGCGGGCCGCCGCGGGCGGTGGGCGCATCGACCTGCTGCGCGTCGAACCACTGGCGCCAGCCGTCGGGGCGCGTGCTCTGCTGCAGCAGCGGCATCTGTGCGATGGCTTCGGGCGACACGGCCTTGCCGTGGGGCAGCAATGAAGGGCTGCACACGGGCACCACGTCTTCATGCATGAGCAGCAGCGCGCGCGTGCCGGCCCAGTTCTCGACCTGCGCGGGTGTGCCGGCGTACAGCGCGGCGTCGAATTCCGCGTCGGCGAAGAGAAAGGGGCGGGTGCGCGTCTCGATGTGCACCACCACGTCGGGCTGCAGCGCCGCAAAACCGCGCAGGCGCGGCACCAGCCAGCGCGTGGCGAAGGTGGGCACCGCCGCCAGCGACAGCGACCCGCCTTCGCCCTGGTGCGCCATGGCGTCGAGCGTGTCGCGCTCCATGGCTTCCAGGCGGCGGGCGATCTGGCGTGCGTAGGCGGCGCCGCTGGCCGTGAGCGCCACGCCGTGCCGCGTGCGGCGAAACAGCGCCACGCCCAGGAAGGCCTCGAGCGCCCCGACCTGGCGCGACACCGCGCTCTGCGTGAGCGCCAGTTCCTGCGCGGCGCGGGTGTAGCTCTCGTGGCGCGCGGCGGCGTCGAAGCACACGAGGGTCTGCAGGGGCGGGATCTTGCGGCGCATGTATGCCGGGAGTGTATGACTGGCGGATTGGTTTCACCGGTAAATCAACAAGATGTATCTCTCAAGATGTGCGTCAGGCGCATATCTGGGTGAGGATTCATCGTTTGCGCCGGGCCCCCTGCGTGGCTACGATCGACCGCATTCCCCCTTCTTTTGTTTCTTCTTCCTTTTCCGGAGACATCCACATGGCCGCCAAAGCGCAATTCCACTGGGACGACCCCCTTCTTCTCGACCAGCAACTGACCGACGAAGAACGCATGATCCGCGACGCGGCCAACGCCTACTGCCAGGAGCGCCTGGCGCCCCGCGTCATCGAAGGCTTCCGTACCGGCGAGACCGACCCCGCGATCTTTCGCGAAATGGGCGCGCTCGGCCTGCTCGGCCCGACGATCCCCGAGCAGTACGGTGGCCCCGGCCTGAACTACGTGGCCTACGGCCTGATCGCCCGCGAAGTCGAGCGCGTCGATTCGGGCTACCGCTCGATGGCCAGCGTGCAGAGCTCGCTGGTGATGGTGCCGATCTTCGAATTCGGCACCGAAGCACAGAAGCAGAAGTTCCTGCCCAAGCTCGCCACCGGCGAATGGATCGGCTGCTTCGGCCTGACCGAACCCGACCACGGCTCCGACCCCGGCAGCATGGCCACGCGCGCCAAGAAGGTGCCGGGCGGCTACTCGCTCAGCGGCTCGAAGATGTGGATCAGCAATTCGCCCATCGCCGACGTGTTCGTGGTGTGGGCCAAGGAAGTCAGCGAAAGCGGCACCGTCGGCCCGATCCGCGGCTTCGTGCTCGAGAAGGGCATGAAGGGCCTGAGCGCTCCCGCCATCCACGGCAAGGTCGGCCTGCGCGCCAGCATCACCGGCGAAATCGTCATGGACGGCGTGTTCTGCCCTGAAGAAAACGCCTTCCCCGAAGTGCAAGGCCTCAAGGGCCCGTTCACCTGCCTGAACAGCGCCCGCTACGGCATCTCGTGGGGCGCCATCGGTGCCGCCGAAGACTGCTGGCACCGCGCCCGCCAGTACACGCTGGACCGCAAGCAGTTCGGCCGCCCGCTCGCCGCCAACCAGCTCATTCAAAAGAAGCTGGCCGACATGCAGACCGAGATCACGCTGGGCCTGCAAGGCAGCCTGCGCCTGGGCCGCATGAAGGACGAAGGCATCGCCGCCGTCGAAATCACCTCGATCATGAAGCGCAACAACTGCGGCAAGTCGCTGGACATCGCCCGCATGGCGCGCGACATGATGGGCGGCAACGGCATCAGCGACGAGTTCGGCGTGGCCCGCCACCTGGTGAACCTCGAAGTGGTCAACACCTACGAAGGCACGCACGACATCCACGCGCTGATCCTGGGTCGCGCCATCACCGGCATCGCAGCTTTCGCGAACTGATCGGACGCATGACCACCAAGCCCGCAGCACTCGACGGCATCAAGGTCCTCGATCTGTCCCGCGTGCTCGCGGGCCCGTGGTGCACGCAGATCCTCGCGGACCTGGGCGCCGACGTCGTCAAGATCGAACGCCCCGGCGTCGGCGACGACACGCGCACCTGGGGCCCGCCGTTCGTGAAGGACGCGAACGGCCACGACACCGACCAGGCCAGCTACTTCACCTCCTGCAACCGCAACAAGCGCTCGGTCACCATCGACATGGCCACGCCCGAGGGGCAGGCGCTGCTGCAGCAGATGGCGGCGCAGGCCGACATCGTGGTCGAGAACTTCAAGACCGGCGGCCTCAAGCAGTACGGCCTCGACCAGGAAAGCCTGCGCGCGGCCAACCCGCGCCTCATCTACTGCAGCGTGACCGGCTTCGGCCACGACGGCCCCTACGCCGAGCGCGCCGGCTACGACCTGATGATCCAGGCCATGACCGGCATGATGAGCATCACCGGCCGCCCCGACGGCGAACCCGGCGGTGGCCCGCTGCGTGTGGGCGTGGCACTCACCGACCTCTTCACCGGCGTGTACGCCAGCACCGCCATCCTCGCGGCGCTGCAGGTGCGCGACCGCACCGGCGAAGGCCAGCACATCGACATGGCGCTGCTCGACGTGGGCATGGCCATCCTCGCCAACCAGGCGAGCGCTTTTCTCAACACCGGCAAGGCGCCGGGCCGCCAGGGCAACACGCACCCGAGCCTCGCGCCTTATCAAGACTTTCCGACGCAAGACGGTTCGATGCTGCTGGCCATCGGCAACAACGGCCAGTTCGCGCGTTTCTGCGAAGCCGCCGGCCACGCCGGGTGGGCCGCCGACGAACGCTTTGCGACCAACACGCTGCGCGTGAAACACCGCGGCGTGCTGATCCCGATGCTGGAAGAGCTCACGCGCACCCGCACCACCGCCGACTGGGTCGCGCTGCTCGAAGACAAGGCCGTGCCCTGCGGCCCCATCAACGACATCGCGCAGGCCTTCGACGACGCGCAGGTCAAGGCGCGAGGCCTGGCCGTCACGCTGCCGCGCGATGCGGGTGACGGCATCGCCAGCATCACCGGCGTGGCGAGCCCGCTGCGCCTCACGGCCACGCCGCCCGTGCTGCGCCGCGCACCGCCCGCGCTCGGGCAGCACACGCAAGAGGTGCTGGCCGAAATGGGCGTCGACGCCTCGCGCTTCGAGGCATTGCGCGCAGCCGGGGTGGTCTGACACACTGGCGGGCATGACGCGCCCGCCTGCTTCGTCTCCTGTTGCTTCCGCTGCCGATGCGGCCCCGTTCGCGGTGCTGCGCATCGACCATGTCGTGCTGCGCGTGCGCGACGCCGCGCGGTCCATGGCCTTCTACTGCGATGTGCTCGGTTGCACGCTCGAGAAGCGCCGCGACGACCTCGGCCTCGTGCACCTGCGCGCCGGCAGCAGCCTCATCGACCTCGTCACGCACGACGGCAAGCTGGGCCGCCAGGGCGGCGCGCTGGCCGGGCGCGAGGGGCGCAACGTCGATCACCTGTGCCTGCGCATCGAGCCTTTCGACGAAGCGGCGATCCGCGCGCGCATGGCGCGGCACGGCGTGCCGGTGCAGGGCGAGGTGCAGAACAACTTCGGGGCCGAGGGCAGTGGTCCTTCGATCTACATCGAGGATCCCGATGGCAACGGCGTCGAGCTGAAGGGGCCTGCGGCCTAGCCGCCGCGCCCCATCACCGCCACCGCGAACACCACCACGCCCAGCGCGAGGTTCAGCGTCACCAGCTGGCGCACGGTGTTCAGCCGCGCGGCCGCCACGGGCCAGGCGTTGTCGTCCACCGCGCGGCGCAGCGCGCGGAACACCGAGGCGCGGATGTAGACATAGACCGCCGCCATCACGAGCGCAATGCCCATCATGGCTTCGACGCGCCAGTGCACGGCGCGAAAGCCGCCGGTCGCGTGGATCAAACCGATGCCGGTCACGAACAGCAGCGTAACGGATGCGTCCACCCCGATGAAGAAACGCCGCAGCGTCGCGGCCATCATGCGCAGGCGCAGCGGCGGCTCCAGCGTGGCGACGGCGGCGGGGCGCACCGCGAAGTGCATGACGGCCATGCCGCCGACCCAGAAGGCGGCGCACAGCAGGTGAATGAAGAGGGGAGCGAGGTAGGACATGGGCTCCGATCAGAACACCGAACCGGCCGCGCACGCAACGCAAGTCCCCATGCCCTTCAACCCGTCGCGCCGCGCCCGCGCGTGCTCGCACGGGGCTTGCCGATGCCCGTGCCCGCGATCGAATCGGCATAGCGCTTCATGTCTGCCACCACCTGCCGCAGCAGTGCCGCCGCAGCTGGCGGCAGCAGGCGGCCGTGGCGCGACACGATGTGCGAGCGCCCCTGCGACAGCAGCGGGTTCTTCATCGGCAGCTCGACCAGCGACGGGTGGTCGGCATTGGGCGTGAGCGAGATGCGCGTGCCCAGCGTGTAGCCCAGGCCCGCCGACACGAAGTGGCCCAGCGCGCTGAACGAGGTGGTGGTCAGCAGCGCGGGCAGTCGCACACCCTCGCTGATCTCGGCCGCCTCGATGTGCTGGCGCACGCCGAAATTGCGGTGCAGCGTGGCGCCGGGGTAGGGCAGCAGGTCGGCCAGCTTCAGCGGGCGCCCGAGCTGCGCGAGCGGGTGCGAGCCCAGCACCATGGCCTGGATCGGCTGCGCATGCGACTGGTGCGAGGTGAGCCGCTCGTCCTTCGGCGGCTGGAACAGCATGCCGATGTGGGCGCGTTCCTCGATCACGCGGCGCACGATCTCGTCGGTGCTGGCCACGTCCAGGTTCACCGTGATCTTCGGGTGGCTGGCCATGAAGATGCGCAGGCTGTGCCGCATGAGCCAGTCGACATAGCCTTCACCGGCCACGATGTCGATGTGGCCGCTCTCGATCTTGCGGATGCTGTCCATCTGCGCCAGCAGGTGCTGCTTCTGCCCCTGCTGCCGGCGCACGTAGCCGGCCAGCAGCTGGCCCGCGTCGGTGGGCACCACGCCGCGTCCGTGGCGCTCCAGCAGCGGCAGGCCGCACTCGGTCTCCAGGATGCCGATGGCGCGGCTCACGGCCGACGGGTCCATGTCGAGCACGTCGGCCGCGCCGCGCACCGAGCCGCTGTCGAGCACCTGCATGAAGTAGCGCACCCGGCGGGTGTCGAGCTTGTCGTCCATGGCGGTCGTCTCCGAGTGTTGCATTCAATGCAACGAATATCCTTATTTGCGGTCATTGATGCAAGAGGCTCGCCGCCCGAAACTCGCCGGCACCCCTCGAAAACGCCCACCCATGACCTCCGCTGCCTCCACGATTGCAGCCGTAGCGCCTTCCAGCGCCGCCGGCAAATTCAAGCTCCTCGTCGTCACCCTGGTCCTCGTGGCCGTGGCCGAACTGATCGGCCCGACGCAGTTCAGCGTCGGCCCCGGCAAGGTGGTGCTGCTGCCGATGCTGTGGGCGCTGCTCATGGCCGCCGCCTGGGGCATCGCGCACCGGCGCGTGCCGGGCGTGGTGCGCGTGGCCACGGCGCAGCAGTCGCTGGCCGGCGGCCTGCTCAACGCGGGCCTGCTGCTGTTCGTGGTGAAGCTGGGCCTCACGGTCGGCGCCGCGCTGCCGCAGGTGAAGCAGGCCGGCTGGGCGCTGCTGTTCCAGGAGTTCGGCCATGCGCTGGGCACCCTGGCGCTGGGCCTGCCGCTGGCGCTGCTGCTGGGCATCAAGCGCGAGGCTGTGGGCGCCACCTTCTCGGTGGGTCGCGAGGGCAACCTCGTGATCATCGGAGAGAAGTACGGCATGGCCTCGCCTGAAGGTCGCGGCGTGCTGGCCGAGTACATCACCGGCACCGTGCTGGGCGCGCTCTTCATCGCGGTGCTGGCGGGCTTCATCGCCAGCCTGCACATCTTCGACCCGCGCTCGCTGGCCATGGGCGCCGGCGTGGGCTCGGGCAGCCTGATGGCGGCGGCGCTGGGCGCCATCGCCGCGCAGAGCCCGCCCGAGATGCTGCCGCAGCTCACGGCGATTGCCGCCGCGTCGAACCTGCTGACCACCGTGGCCGGCTTCTACTTCACGCTGTTCCTGTCGCTGCCGCTGTGCTCGTGGCTCTACGGCAAGCTGGAGCCGGTGCTGGGCCGCTTCTCGAAGCATGGCGCGCAACAGGGCGCCGCTGTGGACGCAGGCGCGAACGTCTCGAGCGCCGACGTGGCCCACGCCGCGCCGACCTCGCTGCGCGACACGCTGCTGGCCTGGCTGGTGGTGGGCGGTGGCGTGCTCATCGGCAATGCCGTGACCTACAAGGTGCCGGTGCTGGTGTCGCTCGAAGGCGTGCTCGCCGTGGTAGCGATTGCCGGCGCCGTCGAAGCCATCAAGCGCTTCGTGCCGCGCCTGCCGATGGTGCTGGTGCTCTCGGTGGTGGCCACCGTGGTCGGCATCCCGGGCCTGTTCCCGTTCTCCGACGCGCTGATCGCGATCACCGCCAAGCTCAACTTCCTGGCCTTCACCACCCCGGTGCTGGCGCTGGCCGGCTTCTCGGTCGCGAAGGACCTGCCCGTGTTCCGCCGCCTCGGCTGGCGCATCGTGGTGGTGTCGCTCACCGCCACCGCCGGCACCTTCCTCGGCGCGACATTGATCGCCGAGTTCTTCCACTGATTTCATCCCACGAGAGATTCACGCCATGTACCGCGACCCCGAGATTGCCGAAGACACCCGTGCCCGCATGCTCAGCTGGCGCCGCGACATCCACGCCAACCCCGAGACCGCCTTCGAGGAACACCGCACCGCCAACGTGGTGGCCAACGCGCTGATGCTCATGGGCCTGCCCGTGCACCGCGGCCTGGCCGGCACCGGCGTGGTCGGCACGTTGAAGAACGGCGAGGGCCCCAGCATCGCGCTGCGCGCCGACCTCGACGCGCTCAACATGCAGGAGCTGGGCACGCAGGCGCATGCCTCCAAATGCGTCGGCAAGATGCACGCCTGCGGCCACGACGGCCACACGGCCATGCTGCTGGGCGCGGCCGAGCACCTGTCGCGCCACAAGCCCTTCCAGGGCACGGTGCACTTCGTGTTCCAGCCCGCCGAGGAAAACGAAGGCGGCGGCCGCGTGATGGTGGAAGAGGGCCTGTTCGAGCAGTTCCCGGCCGACGCCGTCTACGGCATGCACAACTTTCCGAGCCTGCCGCGCGGGCGCTTCGCGATCCGCAAGGGCACCATGACGGCCTTTCTCGACACCTTCGAGATCGTCATCACCGGCAAGGGCAGCCACGGCGCCATGCCCGAGACCGGCATCGACTCGGTGGTGATCTCGGCCCAGCTCATCAACGCGCTGCAGACCATCGTGAGCCGGCGCACCGGCGCCACCGACGCGGCCGTGGTCAGCGTCACGCAGATCCACGGCGGCGACACCTGGAACGTCATTCCCGAAACCGTGGTGCTGCGCGGCACCGTGCGCACGCTCGACGCCGCCATCCAGGACAAGACCCAGGCGGCGATGCAGCAGATCTGCGACGGCGTGGCCGCCACGCACGGCGCCAAGGTGGCGTTGGAGTACCGACGCGGCTACCCCGGCGTGGTCAACACGCCGGCCGAGACCGACGCGGCCATCGCGGCGGCGGCCAGCCTGGTCGACCTCGAGCAGGTGCACACCGACATCCCGCCGGCCATGGGCTCGGAAGACTTCGCCTTCATGCTGCAGAAGCGCCCCGGCGCCTACATCGGCATCGGCGCGGGCGAGGGCCCGAACGACCCGAACGTGCACAACCCGTACTACGACTTCAACGACAACATCCTGCCGCTCGGTGCGGCCTACTGGGTGGCGCTGGTCAAACAGCAGCTTCCGGTCGCATGATGCGCTGATGCTCTCCGCCTTCGACATCTTCAAGATCGGCATCGGGCCGTCCAGTTCGCACACCGTCGGGCCGATGCGTGCCGCGCTGCTGTTTGCGCAATCGCTCGAACGGCGCGGCCTGCTCGCGCAGGTGGCGCACCTGCACGTCGACCTGTTCGGCTCGCTCGGCGCCACCGGCCACGGCCACGCGACCGACCAGGGCGTGATCCTCGGGCTCTTCGGCGACGCGCCCGACACCGTGCGGCCCGAGACCGTGCAGCCGCGCCTTGACGCGCTGCGCCGCACCGGCCAGCTCGCGCTGCTGGGCGCCACGCCCATCGCCTTCGACCGCGTGCGCGACATCGCCTTTCGCGGCGAAGAGTCGCTGCCCGAACACCCGAACGCGATGCGCTTCACGGCCTTCGCGGCCGACGGCGGCACGCTGGCCGAAGGCACCTACTTCTCGGTCGGCGGCGGCTTCGTCGTCGAGGGCGGGCAAGCGGTGGCGCAAACGGCAGCCGCTGCAGCGGCCGTGCCGCATCCCTTCACGACCGGCGACGAACTCATGGCGCAGTGCCGCGCGCACGGCATCTCCGTGGCCACGCTGGTGCTGCGCAACGAATGCGTGTGGCGGCCCGAGGCCGAGGTGCGCGCGGGCCTGCTGCGCATCTGGGGCGTGATGCAGCAGTGCGTGCAGCGCGGCTTCGGCATCGACAACCCGCTGGCCGCGCAGGCGCTGCCCGGCCCGCTGCGCATGCGCCGCCGCGCGCCCGAGCTGCACCGCGAGCTGCTGGCGCAGGCCGGCGCCGCCGATCCGCTCGCGGCCATGGACTGGGTCAATGCCTTCGCGATGGCGGTGAACGAGGAGAACGCGGCCGGCGGCCGTGTCGTCACCGCGCCCACCAACGGCGCAGCCGGCGTGGTGCCCGCCGTGATGCACTACTACCAGCGCTTCGTGCCGCAGGCCAGCGACGAGGGCATCGTCGACTTCCTGCTCACCGCCGCGGCCATCGGCATGCTCTACAAGACCAACGCCTCCATCTCGGGCGCCGAGGTCGGCTGCCAGGGCGAGGTCGGCGTGGCCTGTTCGATGGCGGCCGGCGCGCTCGCCGCCGTGCTCGGCGCCACGCCCGCGCAGGTCGAGAACGCGGCCGAGATCGGCATGGAGCACAACCTGGGCCTGACCTGCGACCCGGTCGGCGGCATGGTGCAGATTCCCTGCGTGGAGCGCAACGCGATGGGCGCCGTGAAGGCCATCAACGCCTCGCGCATGGCGCTGCGCGGCAACGGCAGCCACTACGTCTCGCTCGACGCCGTGATCCGCACCATGAAGCAGACCGGCGAGGACATGAAGTCCACGTACAAGGAGACCTCGCTGGGGGGGCTTGCGGTCAACGTGGTGGAGTGCTGAGGCAGCAAGGCTGGCGTCGCTGCGTCAGAATGCGAAGCTCGTCGCGCCGGGCCCCGCAGCCCCCAGGTTCCCACGTCGTTTCCAAGGCGCACGACTTTCAGGAGTCGAGATGCCCATGGCCGGTCTTCCGCGCAGTCTCTTGCCCGGCGTGTTGCGCACCGCGCTGTCTGCCGTGCTGCTGCTGTGCGCCGCGCACGCCGTGCCCGCGGCCGGCGTGTTCCCCGCCGCGCAGTGGGCCACCCCGAGCGTGGCTGAACCGAGCCACTGGTCCGAAGCGAAGCTCAAGGTGGCCGATGCGTTTGCCGCATCGATCAAGTCCGACGCCTACCTCGTGATCGACAAGGGCGTGCTCGTGCATGCCTACGGCGACATCGACAAGCCGATGAACCTGGCCTCGGTGCGCAAGAGCGTGCTCTACGGCATTCACGTCGGCCGCGGCGAGATCGACCTGGACCAGACGCTGGGCCAGCTCGGCATCGGCGACAAGGACGGGCTCAGCGACACCGAACGCACGGCCACCGTGCGGCAGCTGCTGCAGCTGCGCTCGGGTGTCTACCATCCGGCCGCCTACGAGACCGCCCAGGCCAAGGCCGAGCGACCGGCCCGGGGCAGCCATGCGCCGGGCGAGCTCTGGTACTACAACAACTGGGACGCCAACGTGCTGGGCACCATCTTCGAACGCCGCACCGGACGCAGCGTCTTCGAGGCGCTGAAGACCGACCTGGCCGAGCCGCTGCAGTTCCAGGATTTCCGCTACCCGCAGGACACCGAGTCCCGGCTCGAACGCAGCTCCGAGCACCCGGCCCAGGTGATGCATCTGTCGGCGCGCGACCTGGCCCGCATCGGCCTGCTGATGGCGCGCGACGGCATGTGGCACGACAAGCGCATCATCCCGGCCGGCTGGGTGACCGAAAGCACCACCTCGTACACGACCGTCGGACCCGGCTGGAGCGGCTATGGCTATCTGTGGTGGGTGCCGCTCAAGGGCTTCCCGTTCTGGCAGCGCGGGCCCAATCAGCTGCTCCTGGCCGTGGGTGCCGGCGGCCAGTTCATGATGGTCGATCGCAAGCGCGACCTCGTCGTGGTGCACCGTGTCGACAACAGCAAGGGCTGGTTCCAACGCAGCGAGGTCCGCACCGACCAGTTCGCCGTGCTCGCGGCACACATCCTCGCGGCTGCACCGGTGGCCTCACCTGCGGCCGCCACCCCTCCCTGAACCCCAAAGGAAAGATGAGGCTCTCATGACCCGCTCCATCGCGCAGAAGCGCGCAGACTTTCGCGCGCTCCACACCCAAGGCTGCTTCGTCATTCCCAACCCCTGGGACACCGGCAGCGCGCGCTACCTCGAAGGCCTGGGCTACCAGGCGCTGGCCACCACCAGCTCGGGCTTTGCGTGGTCGCAGGGCCATGCCGACGGGGCCCTATCGCGCGACCAGATCCTCGCGCACCTGCGTGAACTCGTGGCCGCCACCGACCTGCCGGTGAACGCCGACTTCGAGAACGGCTTTGCCGCCGACGCGCAGGGCGTGGCCGAGAGCGTGCGCCTCGCGGTCGAGACCGGCGTGGCGGGCCTGTCGATCGAGGACTCGACCGGCAACCCCGACGATCCGCTGTTCCCCATCGACGTCGCGGTCGAGCGCCTGCGCGCCGCGCGCCGGGCCATCGACGCGGCGGGCGGCGACACGCTGCTCGTGGGCCGCGCCGAGAACTTCTTTGCCAACCGCCCTGACCTGGACGACACCATCGCGCGCCTGCGTGCGTACGCCGAGGCCGGCGCCGACTGCCTCTACGCGCCCGGCATCAAGACGCGCGAGCAGATCGCGGCCGTGGTGGCCGCCGTCGCGCCCAAGCCGGTCAACCTTCTGGTCGGCGCGACCAGCGAACTCACGATGGCGGACATCGCCGCGCTCGGCGTGCGCCGCGTCAGCGTGGGCGGGGGCATGGCGCGCGCGGCCTGGGGCGGCTTCATCCGCGCCGCGCGCACGCTGGCCGAGCAGGGTCGCTTCGACGGCTTTGCCGATGCCACGCCGGGCACCGAGCTGAACGCCTTCTTCCGTCCGTTCGCCGACTAGCCTCAGCATCGTGGATGCGCTGCTTGCCGAGATTCGCGCTTGCCGTGCGTGCGAGGCCTATTTGCCGCTCGGGCCGCGCCCGATCGTGCAGGCCAGTGCGAGCGCGCGGCTGCTGATCGTCGGCCAGGCGCCCAGCCTCACGGTGCACCAGACCGGCGTGCCGTGGAACGACAAGAGCGGCGACCAGCTGCGCCGCTGGCTCGGCATCGACCGCGAGGTGTTCTACGACGCGACGCGCATCGCGATCGTGCCCATGGGCTACTGCTACCCAGGCCGTGGCACCAGCGGCGACCTGCCGCCGCGCAAGGAATGCGCGCCCCTGTGGCACGACCGCCTGCTGGCGCAGATGCCGCACGTCGCGCTGACCTTGCTCATCGGCCAGTACGCGCAGCGCCACTTCCTCGGCAAGACCGCGCGCGGCGGCGTGACGGAAACCGTCGAGGCCTTTGCCGACTACGCACCGCGCTTCGTCCCGCTGCCGCATCCGTCGCCGCGCAACACCGCGTGGTTCCAGCACCATCCGTGGTTCGAGCGCGAGGTGTTGCCGGTGCTGCGCGAGCGCGTGCAGCAGGCGCTCAGCGCGCCTTCTTCCGAGGGGCCGACGGCCGCCTCGGCGGCTTCGCTTCGAGCACCAGCTCGGCCGGCAGCGCATCGTTCCACGACTCGGTGAAGTAGGCGCGGTCGCTCGGCACCAGCTGCGGCAGCACCTCGCGCAGCAGGCCCAGCGAGTGCTCGGCCGCCTTCAGGTCGCCTGCATGCGCCGCGTACCACGCGTGCTCGAACAGCAGGCTGCCCTGCTGCAGGCCGGGGTAGCGGCGTCGCCCGGCCTGGTGGTCGGCCAGCCGCGCCTGCGCCACGTCGACCCAGCGCGCGGGCCAGTTCGCGGTGTCGAAGGCGTCGGCGAGCGGGCCCGCGAGCTTCGACATGGCGGCCGGGTCGAGCGGCTTCTGTGCGCGGAACTGCGCGAGCGTGGGTTGTGCGTCGGGCCGGCAGTGGCCGCGCGCGATGCGCATCAGGTAGATCGCGTTCCATGCCGAGCGGCCCTGGCCGTCGGTGTGGCCGCACAGCCATTCGCTGAAGGCGATCCACTGCACCGCGCGGCGCGTGGTGTCGGCCCGGTGGCCGTCGTGCGCGAGCGCCGGCAGGTCGCCCAGGCCCACGCGGTCGAACAGCCACGCGGCCATGCCCATGTTGGCCGCCACGTGCTGCGCGGCATCGAAGGAGTGCGACTCGAAGGCCGCGGCCAGCGCCTCGCCGAAGCGCTGCAGCGACTCTTCGGCGAGCGCCGCGGCGGCCGGGCGGTCGTCGGCGGCCAGCGCGAGGGCGCGCGAGCGGCAGGCCAGCGCCCACAGGTTGCACCACTCGAAGCGCACGTCGGGGTGGTGGCGCAGCACCAGCGCACGCGCCGGGTCTTGCGCCATGCCGCCCAGCAGCGACTGCGCCAGCGGCAGGTCGCGCGCGGTGTAGGCGCACCAGGCCGAGACGATGCACTCCATCGCGCCGAGGTAGTCGTTGCCCGCCACATGGTGCGCGAGCCGCTGCTTCTTGAGCGCCTGCAGCCGGCGGCGCGCCTGTTCGTTGTCGCCGAGCCGGCGCCACAGCATGGCCTCGTTGAGCGTGACCAGCGCGCGCTGGAAGTCGCTGGCGGCCAGCGTGCCGGCCAGGCGGATGGCTTCGAGCGCGCTGCCGCCGGTTCCGCCCGCCACCGGCGACATCAGCCGGCCCTGCCGCGCGGCCTGCTGCGAGGCGACCAGCTGCTTCCAGAAGGCGGCGTCCTGCAGGTGCACGGCGTCGGGCGGCGTGATCGTGCCGACGGCCTGCGCCTTGCGGGCGCGCAGGCCGAGGAACGACGCCACCTCGGCGGCGGTGGCCGGTCGGTTGTCCACGAGCAGGCGGAGGCGCTTCGCTTCAGAAGCCGGCAGCCAGAACGGCCCCTGGCTGCGCCGCTCGGCGTTGAGAAAGCGCGGCTCTCGCTGCAGGTCTTCGCCCCAGCCGACCTCCAGGCCCCAGGCCTTGAAGTCGCGGAACGCGCGGCTCACGACCATGCGCAGCGTGCTGGCGTCGGACACCTCGCCGCGCAGGTCGGCCAGCCGCACGACACCGCTGCCGCCGCCATGGGCATGGGCGTGCTGCATGCGCACCAGCAGCCACAGCGACTGGAAGGCCGCGCGCCGTCCGTCGACGGACTGCGGCGAGGTGAGTTCGATGGAAAGAAGGGCGGGGGAGGCGGTGGAGGGCACGCCCCGGATTGAACCTCAAATCGCCCGCGGCTTCCTGAAGAAACCGCAGGCGGGGTTCAACGAGTCAGTAGCGGTTGCGGTCGACCAGCTCGGGCACTTCGCTGCGGCCGATGCCCAGGTCGCGCAGGTCGTGGTCGCTCATGCCGGCCAGCAGCAGCACGTCGTCGCGCGCGCGGCGGCGTGTCACGGCGCGGCGGCGCCAGTTGTGCAGGGCGTGCAGCAGGCGTTGATGAAAAGACGGTGGCTTCGGCGCGGTCACGGTGGGCTCCTGGTAGGGGAGCGCTCATCTTCCGGCGGCGCGTGCTATTGTGGAAGTTGAGATTTCTGACACCTTCAATCAGTATTCCTGATGCGACAGCTCAACCTCGACCAACTGCGCACCCTCATCGCCATCGCCGACCTGGGCACCTTCTCGGCGGCGGCGCAGGCGCTGCACCTGGCACAGCCCACCGTGAGCCTGCACATCAGCGAGCTCGAATCGCGCCTGGGCGCGCAGCTGGTGGTGCGCGGCAACCGCCGCGTCACGCCCACCGCGGCCGGCGCGGCGCTGGTCGAGCGCGGGCGCAAGCTGCTGCGCGACACCGACGAGGCGGTGGAGGCCGTCAAGCGCCAGGCCGAGGGCCGCACGGGCCGCGTGCGGCTGGGCACCTCCACCGGCGTGGTGGTCGACCTGCTGCCGCAGGTGCTCGAGGCGCTGGGCGTGGGCCATGCGGGCATCGACGTCGAGGTGAGCATCCTCGGCTCGGCCGAGGCGATGGCGCGGCTGGCGGCGGGCACGCTCGACATCGGCCTGGTCGCGATGCCGCAGCCGCTGCAGCGCGAGCTGGTGGTCACGCCGTGGCGCACGCAGCCCATGATGGCCTTCGTGCCGCCGCGCTGGAAGGCGCCCAAGCGCGCCACGCCGGCCTGGCTGGCGACGCAGCCGCTGATCTTCAACGACGCGACCACGCACATGTACCGGCTGTCGATGGAGTGGTTTGCCGCGGCCGGCTTTGCGCCGCGCGCGCGCATCGAGCTCAACTACGACGCGGCGATCCGCAGCCTGGTGGCGGCGGGCTATGGCGCGGCGCTGTTGCCGCTGCAGCAGACCACCGACGCGGCGCTCAACGAGCGCATGCAGATCGTGCCGGTCACGCCGAAGCTCACGCGCCGCCTGGGCATCGCGCACCGCCCGCACGCCACGCTCGACGGCGTCACGCAGAGCGTGCTGAAGGTGCTGACGGCGTTCCGCCAGCTCTGAGGGCCGTCAGCCCGGTCCGGGCTTGTGGCCGCGCGTGCCCAGCGAGAGGATCTCGTTGGCGTTGACGATGGCCGCGGCAATGTCTTCCATGGTGGTGCGCTTGCTCATGGCCTGTTCGCGGATCAGGTCGTGGGCCTGGCCTTCGGACACGTCGTGCGTCTTCATGAGGATGCTCTTGGCCTCGGCCAGCTGGCGCACGCCGAGCAGCTTGGCCTCGGTCTTGCGCAGGCGCCGCGCGAGCGAGCGGCTTTCCTTGTGGGCTTCGCGCGCGACCACCAGCGCCGACAGCAGGCCGAACGAGCGCACCGGCGACGGCAGCACGGCCTTGGCGCGGATCTCGAGCACGGCCTCGACGATGGTCGGGTTCTCGTAGGTCACGACGGCGATGACGGCGGGGGCGTCCTCGCTCTGGGTCCATTCGAAGCGCAGGTTGATGAAGTCGGGCTGCACGGCCATGAAGGCCACGTCGATGCCCTCGGGCAGGTGCTGCACGGGCGGCCAGAAGGCCTGCACCTGGCAGCCGATGCGCTGCAGTTGCTGGGTGAGCTGCCGGCCGTCTGCGTCGTCGGGGTGGATCACCGCGATCTTCAGCAGCCGCAGCTCCTTGAGCTGCGGTGGCGTCACCCGCAGGGTGTGTCGCTTGGGGGCTGTGCTGTCCACGGTCAGGTCTTTCGCGGGACGCGCCTTGAAGCCTCGCCGGCAACGGGAAGAAAGCAGCGCGACCTCATCCTAGAGCTCCAGCGCATCGAGCCGCGCCGTCCAGTCGCCCAGCGAGTGGGTGACGAGGTACGGGTCCGGGTACACCGGGCGCGTCGCCTGGCGCACGATGGTGAACTGCCCGTGCGCATCGACGCGGCCGATGCGCGGGTACAGGCAGGTGTGGTGGTTGGTCGGGTCGATCTTCACGCGGCCCTGCGGTGCATCGAACTCGCTGCCCAGGATGTGCGGCAGGATCTCCGCGATGCCATCGGTGCCCGCCTGCCGGAAGGCGTTGGCGAAGATGTGCATCTGGAAGTACGACGCCTCCCAGCACAGGTTGGGCACGCAGCCGTCGCCGAAGCGCGCGCGCAGCCGCGCCAGGCAGCGCTGGTTGGCGGGCGAATCGATCGACTGGAAATACGGCGCCGCCGTGAAGTGGCCCGTGGCCACGCCGGGGCCCATCTGCGAGATCTCGGCCTCCGAGGTCGTGAGGCTCGAGATGGGCATCGTCTTCGGGTCGAAGCCGGCCTCGGCATAGGCGCGGTACAGGCTGGCGGTGGAATCGCCCACCACCGTCGAGAAGATGAAGTCGGGCCGCTTGTCGCGGATGTCGTCCATGATCGCGCGGTAGTCCTTCTCGGTGGCGTCCAGCGCCACGTAGCGCTCGCCGAGCTTTTCGCTGCCGGGGCGCTGCATCACCAGCTCGCCCATGATGCGGTTCGACTCGTAGGGGTAGATGTAGTCGGAGCCGATCAGGTACACGCGCGCGCCGAAGTTCGTGGTCATGAACTCGGCCAGCTGCACGCTGTTCTGGTTGGGCGCCGCGCCGGTGTAGATCACGTTGCCCGAGTACTCGAAGCCTTCGTACAGCGTGGGGTAGAACAGCAGTTTGTTCCATTTCTCGATCACCGGGATCACGGCCTTGCGGCTGCTCGACATGTAGCAGCCGAAGAGCACGTTCACGCGGTCCTGCACGATCAGCCGCTCGGCCAGCTGGGCGTAGCGCACGGGGTTCGATTGCGGGTCGTAGCGCACCGCCACGAGTTCGCGGCCGTCGACGCCGCCGGCCGCGTTGATCTCCTCGATGGCCAGCAGCGCGCCCTGCAGCTGCGACAGGCCGATGGTCGAGGTGACGCCGGTCTCGGAATACAGAATGCCGACGCGAAGAGGGTCCCTGTCAGCCACTGGGGTGTCTCCTGGATGTGTGGGCCCTCATTGTGTGCTCCTCCCTGGCTTTCTTCATTCCGTCGGTCAATGGGCGGCGGCCAGCCGCGTGCTCATGCGGGCCAGCCGCGCGGGCAGGCTGCGCGCGTCGTCGGCGATGCAATAGTTGCGCCAGCCGAAGATGCGCCGTACGTACGCATCGGCCGCGCCGTCCACCGCGATGCAGGCGCTGCGCACGCCGGCGTCGCGCGCCTCGGCCACGGCCTGGCGGGCGTCTTCGATCAGGTACTTCGGGTCGTGCACGTCGATGTCCGAGGGCGCGCCGTCGGTCACCAGCAGGATCGCGCGCGGCCCGGCCGGCTCGGCCTGCAGGTGCGAGGCGGCATGGCGCAGCGCGGCGCCCATGCGCGTCGAGTAGCGCCCGCGCACCGCGCCGATCATGGCGCGCGAAGGCGGGGCCAGCGGCTGGCCGAATTCGAGCAGGCGGTAGTAATACACCTCGGCGCGCGTGTTCGACGAGAAGCCGTGGATGGCGAGCCGGTCGATGCCGCGCGCGTTCGAGGCGGCCAGCAGCAGCGCGGCCTGCTTCTCGAGGTCGAGCAGCGAGACCGCGCCATCGCCGTGGCCCGGGTCGTTGGCCGACTCGGAGAGGTCGAGCAGCACCAGCACGCTCGACGGGCGCGGCCCCTTGCCGGGGCGCATGAACAGCCGCGCATCGGGCCGCAGGCGCAGGCGGCGATCGACCAGCACCTCGATGGCCGCGTTGAGGTCGATGTCGTCGCCTTCCCACTGCCGGCGCAGGCGGTGCGTGCGGTCGAGGTGGCGTGCGCGGGGCAGGGCGAGTGGCACGATGCGCTCGTTGGCCGCCGCTCCCGAAGTGCTCGCCGCGCCCAGGCCCTGCCACGCGGGCAGCTTCTCGATCACCGTGCACCAGTCGGGTCGCAGGCGCTCCTGCGAGCGGTCCCATTCGGGGTAGGTGTAGCGTCCGAGTTCCATGTCGGCGATGCCTTCGGGTGGCGCGTCGTTGTCTTCGTTCGGTGCATCGGAAGGGGGTGGTGGCCGCGCGCCGGTCTGCTGCAGCGCGATGGCCTCGTCGGGCGGCGTCTCGGCCTCGCCGAAATCCCACAGGTAGCTGTTGTCGTCGCGCCAGGGCGCGGGCACGGCGTAGTCCTGCGGCTCGAAGCGCACGCGCATCTGGCCCAGGTCGTTGGCGAGGATCGAGGCGACGGCGCGGAAGGCGTCGTAGTCTTCCAGCCCCGTGCGCGAGACGGTCTCGTCGAACAGGCGGCGTGCCTTGTTCACCCAGTGGTTGTCGTCCTGCGCGTCGGCGCGCAGCAGCACGCGGTCCATGCGCGCGACCAGCGCGGCAAAGCGCAGGTCGAGCGGATCGGGCGTGGGCGGCAGCGCGGCGACGAACCAGCCATGCAGGCCGGGAAAGTCGCGGCACAGCAGCCGCTCGACGCGCGCATCTTCCAGGGCCGAGACGATGGCGATGCCCATGGGCTTGAGCGTGCGCGCCGGCCGCGCAGGCGTCGAGTGGCGCAGGTGCGCGACCGCATGCGCCACCATCGCGCGGTGCAGGCGCACGGCTTCGTCGTCCTCGGGCAGCAGCAGCCGACGCCCCGTGAGGACCGCACGCGCACCGGCCAGCGGCTGCACGTCGACATCGACGCCGGCCAGCCCGCGCGCCAGCAGCGAGAGGGCGCCGTGCCCGTCGTTCATCCGAACTGCGCCTCGACAAAGCCCTGCAGCGCGCTCGCCATGTCGGGGTCGTCGGTGAGGGCGCGTGTCATCGTCATGTCGCAGCTGTCGCGCGGCGACACGCCGTCGCGGATGAGCACGCCTGCGTAGATCAGCATGCGCGTCGACACGCCCTCGTCGAGCCCGCGGTGCTTGAGTTCGCGCGAGCAGTGCGCAATGGCGACCAGCTTCGCGGCGAGCCCGGGGTCGACACCGGCCTCGTGCGCGACGATTTCTGCTTCGAGCGCGCCGTCGGGGTAGTCGAACTCCAGCGCCGCGAAGCGCTGGCGCGTCGAGGGCTTCATGTCCTTGGCGCTGCTCTGGTAGCCGGGGTTGTACGACACCACCAGCTGGAAGTCGGGGTGCGCGTGCACCAGCTCGCCCTTCTTGTCCAGCGGCAGGATGCGGCGCGCGTCGGTCAGCGGGTGGATCACCACGGTGGTGTCCTGCCGCGCCTCCACCACCTCGTCGAGGTAGCAGATGCCGCCGTGGCGCACCGCGAGCGTCAGCGGCCCGTCGTGCCAGGCCGTGCCGTTCGCGTCGAGCAGGTAGCGGCCCACGAGGTCCGACGCCGTCATGTCCTCGTTGCACGCCAGCGTGACCAGCGGCCGCCCGAGCGACCACGCCATGTGCTCCACGAAGCGCGTCTTGCCGCAGCCCGTCGGGCCTTTCAGGATCAGCGGCATGCGGTGGCGGTACGCGTGCCGGTACAGCGCCACCTCGTGGCCCGCGGGCCGGTAGAAGGGCTCGGTCTCGATGCGGTAGGCGGCGAGCGGATCGTGCACGGGAGCGTTCATGGCGTGGCGAGCAGTTCCTGCAGGGCGTTGTCGATGAAGCGGGTGTCGACCGGGCTGCTGCCGCCGCCCGCGAAGTGGCCCCACACGCCGGGGATCGGGCGGCACTCGGCGTTCGGCATGTGCGACACCTCCCACGCGTTGTCGGCCACGGGAAAGTACAGGTCGCGCTCGGCCGGCATCACGATCGCGCGCGCCTTGATGGCGCCCAGCGCTTTCTTGAAGTCGCCCTGGAACACCGGGTTGTCGCTGATGTCGCCGTGCTGCCACGACCACAGCATCGCCAGCAGGTTGTTGGCGTCCTTCTTCAGGAAGAAGCCTTCCCAGTAGCCGACCAGGAAGTCCTCGAGCGAGCTGAAGCCCAGCTCGCGCCACAGCTGCTGCATGTAGAAGGGCTGCGACAAACCCCAGCCCGCGTACACGCGGCCCACCGCGCGCAGCCCGCGCGTCGGCGGCGTGGTGTACCAGCCGCCGTTCCAGGCCGCGTCGGCCGTGAGTGCGGCCTTCACGCCTTCGAGGAACACGATGTTGTGCGGCGCCGTCTTCGCCGAGCCGCAGAAGGGCGCGATGCGCTTCACCATCTCGGGGTACAGGCACCCCCACTGGTTGGTCTGCTGCGCGCCCATCGACCAGCCCACCACCAGCGCGAGCTGTTCGATGCCGAACTGCTCGGTCACCAGCCGGTGCTGCAGCGTCACGTTGTCGTAGAGCGTGACGTCCGGAAAGCGCGCCAGGTTGTAGGGCTCGGGCGTGTTGCTCGGCGAGGACGAGAGGCCATTGCCCAGCATGTTGGGCACGATGATGAAGTACTTCGCCGGGTCCAGCGCCATGCCGGGGCCGATGAGCCATTCGTTGTCGGGGTGCTGGCCCGAGTACCAGGTCGGGTAGACGATGGCGTTGCTCTTCTGTGCGTTGAGCATGCCGTAGGTCTTGTAGGCGAGCTTCGCGCCGCGCAGGGTGGCCCCCCGCTGCAGCGCGACATCGCCGAGTTCGAAGATGTCGTGGTCCATGGGGCGGCGCTTCAGCGGTGCTTGGCCGGTTCGTTCGGGATGCCTTCGATCGGGCACTCGGGCGTGCCCACCGTGCTGCGCGTGAACGACTCCACGCGCTCGCGCGTGCCCTCGGGGTCGTTGATCCACTGCGTGTAGAAGTTGTAGGGGCAGGCCGCCACGCCCTTGTCGCCGTCGCCCGAGTTGATGGTGCCGGTGTAGCCGCGGTGCACCAGCTTGAACAGGTGGTTCTGCGACTGACCGTTCTTGCGCGCGTCGCGGATCAGGCCCATCGACAGCTCGGCGTAGTTGATGCCCATCTCTTCCTCGCCGCATTCGCCGAGCGTGCGGCCGTCGAAGCCGATGAGCGCCGAGTGGCCGAAGTACGAGTACACGCCGTCGAAGCCGGCCGCGTTGGCCACGGCCACGTAGGTGTTGTTCATGAAGGCCATGGCCTTCGAGACCATGATCTGCTGCTCCTTGGCCGGGTACATGTAGCCCTGGCAGCGGATGATGAGCTCGGCCCCGCGCATCGCGCAGTCGCGCCAGATCTCGGGGTAGTTGCCGTCGTCGCAGATGATCAGGCTCATCTTCATGCCCTTGGGGCCTTCGCTCACGTAGGTGCAGTCGCCCGGGTACCAGCCCTCGATGGGCACCCACGGCATGATCTTGCGGTACTTCTGGACGATCTCGCCCTGGTTGTTCATGAGGATCAGCGTGTTGTAGGGCGCCTTGTTCGGGTGCTCCTCGTGGCGCTCGCCGGTCAGCGAGAACACGCCCCACACGTTGGCGCGCCGGCAGGCGTCCGCGAAGATCGCGGTCTCCTCGCCGGGGATGGCCGAGGCGGTGTCGTACATCTCCTTGGCGTCGTACATGATCCCGTGCGTGGAGTACTCGGGAAAGATCACCAGGTCCATGCCCGGCAGGCCTTTCTTCATGCCGACCAGCATCTCGCCGATCTTGCGCGCGTTGTCGAGCACCTCGGCCTTGGTGTGCAGGCGGGGCATCTTGTAGTTGACGACCGCGACGCCCACGCAATCGTTGCTGCTCGAAATATCACCATGTCTCATGACGCTGCTCCTGAAGGGGTGGTTGAAGAAAAAGAGAAAGGGCTCACACGGTCAGGAAAGACCTGACCTTGTCCTGGTCGAGCGTGGCGCGCGCTTCGTCGTGCACGATGCGGCCCCGGTCGATGACGAGAAAGCGGTCGGCCAGGTCGAGCGCGAAGCTCAGCACCTGCTCCGACACCACGACGGCGAAGCCGCGCTCGGCGCGCAGCACGTTCAGCGTCTGCGCGATCTCCTTGATGATCGAAGGCTGGATGCCCTCGGTGGGTTCGTCGAGGATCAGCACCTTCGGCTCCGAGATGAGCGCGCGCGCAATCGCCAGCATCTGCTGCTGGCCGCCCGAGAGGTTGCCGGCCTTGCGCTGCTTCATGTCTTTGAGCACGGGGAAGAAGGTGTAGAGGTACTCGGGCACCGTGCGGTGGCCCGACCTTGCGGCGCCCGACAGGATGTTCTGCTCCACCGTGAGGAACGGGAACACCATGCGCCCCTGCGGCACGAAGGCCAGGCCCTGCGCCACGCGCTGGTAGCTGGGCAGCGTCGTGAGCTCGGCGCCGCCAAGGCGGATGTGGCCGCCGCGCGCGGGCAAGAGGCCGATGAGCGACTTCAGCAAGGTGGTCTTGCCCATGCCGTTGCGGCCCATGATGGCGACCGCCTCGTCGGGCGCGACGCGCAGCGACACATCGCGGATGACGTGCGATTCGCCATACGCCACGTTGAGATCGGAGACTTCAAGCATCTGGGTTTCTCCTTCTTCTCAATGGCCGAGGTACACGTCGATCACGCGCGGGTCGGCCTGCACTTCGGCCGCCGTGCCTTCGCTCAGCAACTTGCCCTGGTGCAGCACCGTGACGCGGTGCGCGATGCGCTTGACGAAGTCCATGTCGTGCTCGATCACGACCACTGACTTGCCCGCCGAAATGCGCCGCAGCAGGTCGCCGGTCTGTTCGCGCTCGCGCGGGCTCATGCCGGCCACGGGCTCGTCGAGCAGCAGCAGCTCGGGCTCCTGCATCAGCAGCATCCCGATTTCGAGCCACTGCTTCTGCCCGTGGCTGAGCTGCCCGGCGCGGTGGCCCAGGCGATCGGCCAGGAAGACCTGCTCGGCCATCGCGTCGATGCGCGCACGCACGGCGGGCGTGCGGCGGAAGGTCAGCGACTGCAGCAGGCCGTGCATGCGCGGCAGCGAGATCTCGAAGTTCTCCAGCACCGTGAGGTCTTCGTAGACCGAGGGCGTCTGGAACTTGCGGCCCACGCCGGCGCGCACGATCTCGTACTCGTTCAGGCGGCCGAGGTCCTGCCCGTTGAACAGCACGCGACCCGCGCTGGGCTTGGTCTTGCCGCACACCATGTCCAGCAGCGTGGTCTTGCCGGCGCCGTTCGGGCCGATGATCACGCGCAGCTCGTTGCGCTCGACCGAGAGGCTGAGCCCGTCCACGGCCTTGAAGCCGTCGAAGGACACGGTGAGGTCCTCGATGCGCAGGATCTGCTCGCTCGACGGCGGCACGGCCGAGGCGGCCTGCGGCAGCCCGCCGTTGGGCATCGTCATCGTGGCGTTCATGGCGCCACCTCCGCACCTCGTCGGCGCATGAGCTTCTCGCCCAGGCCCGCGAGTCCGTTCGGCATCGCCCACACCACGAGGATGAACACCGCGCCCAGCACGTACAGCCAGCCTTCTGGGAAGGTCTCCGACAGGTACGACTTGAGGAAGCCGATGAGCAGCGCGCCGATCACCGCGCCCGGAATCGACAGCCGACCGCCGACCGCCGCGTAGATCACCATCTCGACCGAGGCCACGACGCCGATCACGCCCGGTGCGATCAACCCCACCTGCAGGCTGTAGAACGCCCCGCCGATGGCCGACAGCACGGCGGCCACCGCGAACACGAAGGCCTTCATGTGCGCCGTGTTGTAGCCGCTGAAGCGCACGCGGTCTTCCTTGTCGCGGATGGCGATCAGCAGCTTGCCGAAGCGGCTGCGCACGATGGCGAGCGACACCATCATCACCAGCGCAATGGCCGCCACCTCGACGAAGTACATCGTGCGCCTGGCCGCGTCGGTGGCGATGTCCCAGCCCAGCAGCGTGCGGAAATCGGTGATGCCGTTGGCGCCGCCGGTGTCGCCTTGCTGGCCGACCACCACCACCGTGAGCGTGAGCGCCAGCGACAGCGTGACGATCGCGAAGTACACGCCGCTCACGCGCCGCTTGAAGATCGCGTACGAGAACACGTAGGCCAGCACGGCGGGAATCACGAGGATGCCCACCACCGTCCAGCCCAGCGAGTGGAAGGGCTGCCACCACGCGGGCAGCTGCTCGACGCTGCTCCACACCATGAAGTCCGGCAGCTCGGGCGCCGAGGCTTCGAGCTTGAGGAACATGGCCATCACGTAGCCGCCCAGGCCGAAGAACATGCCCTGGCCCAGGCTCAGCACGCCGCCGTAGCCCCAGGTGAGCACCACGCCCACCGCGACGAACGCGAAGGCCAGGTACTTGCTCACGAGGTTGAGGCGGAACGGGTCGAGCGTGAGCGGCAGCACCACCGCCAGCAGCACCAGCACCGCCAGCAGGGCGCCGATGTCGCGCTTGCGTTGAGGAGAAAGACCGTGCATGCCTCAGCTCCTCGACCGCGTGGCGAACAGGCCGTTCGGCCGGAAGTACAGCACCGCGATCACCAGCAGCAGGATCGTGGCCTTGGCCATCGAGCCGCTCATGAGGTACTCGAGCCAGGTCTGCGACTGCGCGATGGCAAAGCCCGAGAGCGCGGTGCCGATGAGGCTTTGCACACCGCCGAACACCACCACGATGAACGAGTCGACGATGTACAGCTGGCCCGTGCCGGGGTTGGTCGAGCCGATCATCGTGAACACCGCGCCGGCGATGCCCGCCAGGCCCGAGCCCAGCGCGAAGGTCATCGCGTCGACGCGGTGCGTGTCGATGCCCACCGCGCCGGCAATGGCGCGGTTCTGCGTCACCGCACGCACCTTCAGCCCCCACGGCGTGCGGTACAGCAGCAGGTACACGCCGACCGCGACGAGGGCCGTGAGCCCGACGATGAAGATGCGGTTCAGCGGCAGCTGGATGCCCGCCGTCGGCTCCCACGCCCCCGCCAGCCACGAGGCCAGCGGCACGCTCACTTCCTGCGCGCCGAAGATCGAGCGGTAGGCCTGCTGCAGCATGAGGCTCAGGCCCCAGGTGGCCAGCAGGGTGTCGAGCGGCCGGTCGTAGAAGAAGCGGATGAAGCCCCGTTCCAGCACATAGCCGAACGCGAAGGTCACGGCGAACGCGAACGGAATCGCGGCGAACAGGTACAGGTCCATGAAGCCCGGCGCGTAGTGCGCGAAGAAGCGCGCCGCCAGGTAGGTCATGTAGGCGCCCAGCGCCATCAGCTCGCCGTGCGCCATGTTGATGACGCCCATCAGGCCGAACACGATGGCCAGCCCGAGCGCCATGAGCAGCAGGATGGTGAACAGGCTCACGCCGTTGAACACCTGCATCACCGCGATGTCGAAGTTCATCGCGTTCAGACCTTCGGGAAGGGGTTGGGCTCGACCAGCTGCGGCGATTCCCACACGATGTCGAACTGCCCGTCGGGCCGCGCGCGGCCCACGCGCACCTTCTTCCACACGTGGTGGTTGGTGGCGTGCACGCGCACCGTGCCCTCGGGCGCCTCGATCTCCACGCCCGCGGCGGCGGCCGTGACCTTGTCGACGTCGAAGGACTTGGCCTTTTCCACCGCCAGCTTCCACAGGTACACGCAGTTGTAGGCCACCTCCATCGGGTCGCCGATCACGCGGTCCTGGCCGTACTTGGCCTTGAAGGCCTTCACGAATTTTTCGTTGGCTGGCGACTTGATGCTCTGGAAGTAGCCCATGCAGGCGTAGTAGCCCGCGGCGTTGTCCTTGCCGATGCCGTCGATCTCGTTCTCGGACACCACGGTCGAGAGCAGCACCTGCTTGGCGCCGTCCAGGCCCGCCGCGCGCAGCTGCTTGTAGAAGGCCACGTTGGAGCCGCCCACCACGGTGCTGTAGATGCAGTCGGGCTTGGCGGCCTTGATCTTGTTGATGATCGACGAGAACTCGGTGTGGCCCAGCGGGGCGTACTCTTCGCCTAGCACCTTGCCGCCGGCCTTCGCGATGGCGGGCTTGGCGATCTTGTTGCAGGTGCGCGGGTAGATGTAGTCGGAGCCGACGAGGAAGAAGTTCTTGCCCTTCTCGCGCGCCATCCATTCCACCGCCGCGATCACCGACTGCGTGGCTTCCTGCGAGGGGTAGAACACGCGCTTGTCCTGCTCCTGGCCCTCGTAGTAGGTCGGGTAGAACAGCAGGCCCTTGGCCTGGTTGAGCACCGGCAGCAGCGCCTTGCGCGAGGCCGAGGTGTAGCAGCCGATGATGGCCGCCACCTTGTCGCGCTCCAGCAGCTTGCGCGCCTTCTCGGCGAACACCGAGTTCTCGCTCGCGCCGTCTTCGACCACGGCCTCGATCTTCTTGCCCATCACGCCGCCGGCGGCGTTGATCTCCTCGATGGCCAGTTTCTCGGCATCGACCAGCGAGGCCTCGGCGATGGCGATGGTGCCCGAGAGCGAGTGCAGCAGGCCGAGCTTCACGGTGGCGCCGTCCTGCGCGCGGGCCAGGCCGGCCACGCCGGAGGCGGCGCCCAGCACGATCATCGAGCCGCCGGTCTTCACGATCTGGCGGCGGTTGAAAGCGTTCGTCATGTCAAATTCCTTTGCTTTGGTTTTGTGCGAGTCATCAGGAACATCCGACCTTCGGAACCGCGTTTTGGGTGTCTCCTCCCGCTGCGCGGCCCCTGCAAACGAGCGCTGTGCTGCCAGTGCTTTTTCTTCGGGCAAGGCTGCGCCACCGGATGGCGCGCATCCGTTTGAAAAAGGCGTTGTTGCGACCGAAAAACAAAAAAGCCCGAACCGGTGGTGAAACCGATTCGGGCTTAATTGCCCGACACCTCGCTGGCAGCACTGGCAGCGGGCGTCGTATGACTGGGAACGATTGCTCGTTGGGGCGGATTCTTCTCGTCTCACCCCGGCGTGAACATACGCTTTTTCGCTAATTGGCGAAAGAGCGGCGCGTGTGCTATTCGCGCGCAGCGCCTGGACACATCAGCTGCGCGGGCGTGCGTAGTCCGACTCGATCCACGCGGTCGCGCTCGAGGTCGTGAGCCGGAACGCGGGCGACACGTTCACGCTCGCCAGCTCCAAGTCGTCGGCATCGTCGTAGGCCGTGAGCGTGGCCGAGGGGTTGTCTTCGTCGGGCACGATCGACAGCGCCACGCGGATGCGCTGCTCGTTGCGCGCAGTGACCGTCACGCTCTTGTTGAGCGTGGCGTGCAGCTGCTGCTCGTGGCGGCGGATCACCTCGGCAGCGGTCTTCACCAGCGTGTGGAAGGCGGGGGTGTCCAGCGGCTTGGGGTTCTTCTTGTCGCGGCCCATGGTCCAGGGGCCGACGAGCGCGGGCTCGGGGTCGCCGTGGCGGGTCATCTCGACGGCCCAGCCGTCGTCTTCCTCGTTCTTGATGATGCGGGCGGTCCAGAGGTCGTCGCGCCAGAGGCGGGGTTCCTGCAGGGGGAGGTGGTCGGGGGAATCGGTCGTCGTCATTCAGGGAGAGGCTTTGGGTCTTGCGCGGGGCATTGTCGCCCGGGGCGCGGGCGTGGAAGCTGCGCCAACGTACTGTTGCAAGCCCTCGACCAGCGCATCGAAGGCCACGCGGCAGCGCGGGCTGTGGCGCAGGTCCTCGTGCATCGTGACCCAGGTGTCGAGCTTGAGCGAGAGCGCGCGCGGCAGCAGGCGCACCAGCGCGGCGTCGCGCTTTGCCAGGCCCACCTGGCACACGCCGATGCCCGCGCCCGCGCGGATGAGGGCCAGCTGGGCGAGGTCGCTGTCGGTGCGCAGCGCAAAGGCATCGCGCGTGAAGCCCGTGACCGACTTGAACGACTTGATCGCCTCGCGCACGAAGGCCGAGGGCTGGTCGTAGCCGATGAGCGCGTGCGCCGCCAGGTCATCGGGCGTGCGCGGCGTGCCGTGGCGCGCGAGGTAGCTCGTGTGGGCATGGAAGCCCAGCTCGATGTTCCCGATGCGGCGCGCCACCAGTTGCGCCTGCCGGGGCCGCACCATGCGCACGGCGATGTCGGCCTCGCGCCGCAGCAGGTCTTGTACGCGGTTGGTCGACACCAGCTCGACCTTGAGCGCCGGGTGCGCTTCGCGCAGCCGCGCCACGACGGGCGGCAGCACCTCCACCGCGACCACCTCGCTGACCGACACCCGCACCGCGCCGCGCACCCCGTCGCCCTGGCTGCTGGCCGCGCGCTGCAGCGAGGCGGCGGTGCTTTCCATGGCCTCGGCGTGCGTGCGCAGCGCCAGCGCCACCTCGGTGGGCAGCAGGCCCACCTGCGAGCGGGTGAAGAGCACCACGCCGAGCGCTTCTTCGAGCGCCGCCACGTGGCGCCCGGCGGTGGGCTGCGTGATGCCGAGTGCGCGTGCCGCACCCGAGAGCGAACCCTCGCGCAGCACGCCGAGGAAGGAGCGGTACAGCTCCCAGCTGATGTTCCAGGTCATACGGAAATGTATGGCCGATGGTGCATGTTCGGCAATTCCATTCGAACCCCATCCTGCCCAGAATTCTTCCATCGATCACTGTTCAGGAGCATTTCATGGCACGCAACGACAACACGGTTCTGGTGCTCGGCGCCACGGGCGGCATCGGCGGCGAGGTGGCCCGCCAGCTGTGCGATGCGGGCTGGGAGGTGCGCGCTTTGAAGCGCGGCGCGGTCGAAGGAAAGCGCGAGGGCATCACCTGGCTGGCCGGTGACGCGATGGACGCGCAGGCCGTGCGGCGGGCCGCGAAGGGCTGCGCGGTCATCGTGCATGCCGTCAATCCGCCGGGCTACCGCGGCTGGTCGGAGCTGGTGCTGCCGATGCTCGACAGCACCCTCGCCGCCGCGAAGGCCGAGGGCGCGACCGTCGTGCTGCCCGGCACGGTCTACAACTTCGGCCCCGATGCCTTCCCGCTGCTGGCCGAAGACTCGCCGCAGCGCCCGCTCACCGCCAAGGGCGCGATCCGCGTCGAGATGGAACGGCGCCTCGAAGACGCCAGCCGCGAAGGCGCGCGCGTGCTGATCGTGCGCGCCGGCGACTTCTTCGGCCCGAAGGCGGGCAACAACTGGTTCTCGCAGGGGCTGGTGAAGGCGGGCCAACCGGTCCGGGCCGTCAGCTGCCCCGGTGACCCCGGTGTGGGCCACCAGTGGTCGTACCTGCCGGACGTGGCCCGCACCATGGTCGAGCTGCTGGCGCGGCGCGACCGGCTCGCGCCCTTTGCGCGCTTTCACATGGCCGGCCACTGGGACGCCGACGGCACGCGCATGAGCGACGCGATCCGCAAGGTGGTGGCCCGGCGCACCGGCGCCCAGGTGCGCGTGTCGGCCTTCCCGTGGTGGCTGCTGGCGCTGGCCTCGCCCTTCGTCGTCACCTTTCGCGAGCTGCGCGAGATGCGCTACCTGTGGCGCACGCCCGTGGGAATGGACAACGCGAAGCTGGTGGCCTTCCTGGGCCGCGAGCCGCACACGCCGCTCGAGGAAGCGGTGGAGGCCGCGCTCGACGGCATGGGCTGCCTGCCGACGGCGCCGGTGGCCGTCGCGGCCTGAATGCAGGTCAGAACACCGACAGCCCGGTGCGCGCCACGAACAGCTCCAGCGCCTTCATGCCCAGCAGCGAGTTGCCGGTGGCATCGAGCGCCGGCGACCACACGCACAGCGTGAGCTGGTCGGGCACCACCGCGACGATGCCGCCGCCCACGCCGCTCTTGCAGGGCAGGCCGATCGAGAAGGCCACGTCGCCGGCCGCGTCGTAGGTGCCGCAGGTGAGCATCAGCGAATTGATGCGGCGCGTCTGCCGCTCGCCCGTGACCTCGGGCTCGCCGGCGATCGGGTGGGCGCCGTCGCGGCACAGGAAGGCGGCGGCGCGCGCGAGCTGGCGGCAGCTCATGCGCAGCGCGCACTGGTGGAAGTAGGTGTCGAGCACCTCGGCCACGTCGTTGTCGATCTTGCCGAAGCTCTTCATGAAGTTGGCCAGCGCGACGTTGCGAAAGCCCGTGTCGGCCTCCGACTGCGCCACTTCATCGTCGAAGTCGATGCGCTCGCCGCACAGGCTGGTCATGAGCGCGAGGATGTCGGCCTTGGCGCTGCCGCCCCTGGTCTTGGCCTGGCTCACGAGCCGGTCGGCCACCGCGATGGCGCCGGCATTGATGAAGGGGTTGCGCGGCTTGCCCTGCTCGTTCTCCAGCTGCACCAGCGAGTTGAAGGGGTTGCCCGAGGGCTCGCGCCCGATGCGCTCCCACAGCGCGTCGCCCATGCGCTGCATGGCGAGCGTGAGCGTGAAGAGCTTGGACACGCTTTGAATGGAGAAGGGCGTCTCGAAGTCGCCCGCGCCGGCCTCTTCGCCGTCGCAGGTGCGCAGCGCGATGCCGAACTGCCGCGCATCGACGCGCGCCAGCGCCGGGATGTAGCTGGCCACGGTGCCGCCCTGGCCGAGCTGCAGGCGCAGGGTGGCGACGATCTCGTCGAGGACGGGCTGGAATCGGGTCGGGGTCTTCGTGCTCATGCCGGGCGTTGTACCGCAGGCCGCCGGTTCACCAGCACGATGCCCAGCGCCACGCCGATCAGCGCCACCACCAGCTGCAGCGTGAGCGGCTCCTTCAGCAGCGCCACGCCGAAGATCAGCGCGAACAGCGGCGTGAGAAAGGTGAAGGACGACATCTGCGTGGCCGGGTAGTGCCGCAGCAGCCACATCCACGTGAGGTAGCTGGCGAAGGCGCCGACCACTGTCTGCAGGCCGATGGAGGTCCAGGCCCAGGCGGAGTACGAGAAGCCCCAGGTTTCGCCCAGCGCGAGCGACAGCAGGGGACACACGGCGGCGGTCACGGCGACTTGATAGAACAGCGTTTTTTCCGCACTGGCCGTGGCCAGGCGCGTGGTGCGCAGCGTGAGCGTGGTCAGGCCCCAGAGCATGCCGGCCGCCAGCGCCATGCCGTCGCCGATGAGCTGCGACGAACTCATGTGGCCGAAGCCCTCGCTGAAGGCCAGCACCACGCCCGCGAAGGCGATGAACAGGCCCAGCCACTGGAAGCCGCGCAGCCGCTCGGCCGGCACCCAGCGCGGCAGCAGCAGCGACACCCAGAAGGGCGCGGTGTAGAGGAACACCGTGAGCCGCGAGGCGCTGGTGTGCTGCAGGCCCAGGTAGATGCCGGCGAACTCGCCCGCGAACAGCAGGCCGGCCAGCAGCCCGGGCCACAGCGTGCCGTCGCGCTCGAACAGCGGCACGCGCCGCACCGCGCACCACAGCCACAGCAGCGCCACCGCGCCGACCATGCGCACCGTGGCCTGCCACAGCGGCGGCACCTCGGTCACGGTGGTCTTGATGAGGATCTGCTGCAGGCCCCAGAACGCGCAGCAGACGATGAGCAGGCCGATGGCCAGGGAGTCGAGGTGGGTCTTGCGCTGGATCATTCGCGGTCAGTCGGTGGCGGCACGGGCGGCGGAAGGGCCGCCGAATTCATCCGATGATCGTAGCGCGCCGGCGCAAAAGCCGTGCGCCAGCGCTCAGTGCCCGGCCAGCGGGTAGGGCGGCTTGCCGCGCGTGCCCACCATCAGGTCGGGCACCACGGTCTCAACCTCGGCCACGGTGCGCGCCGCGCGTTCGAGCCTGCGGACCAGCGCCGCGTCGGGCACGCAGCCCTGCAGGTAGACCCAGCGGCGCTGCACCGTGACCCACACGCTGCTGCGGCGCACGCCGGGCACCGCGCGCAGCGCGGCGCGCACCTTGGGCGCGAGGGGCTTGTCGTAGCGGTAGGCGTTGCTGTCGGTGCATTGGCCGGCGAGCCAGCAGCTGGTGCCGCGCTCCAGCCGCGAGTGGGTCTGCGCGCGGCGTTCCTCGGCGGTGTAGTAGGGGCCCTGCGGCATGGGGCAGGCCGGCAGGCCCGCGGCGACCTGGAAGAAGGGGTCGTCGAACCAGTTCTGCCGCAGCGGCGATGGCTCGGTGGTGCCCTGCGCCGTGGCGATCCGCGCGGCGAGCAGCAGGACGGCCAGCAGCGCGGGGCGTTTCACAACGGGTGCTCGGTGTAGAAGCGCCCGCCGTGGAACAGCAGCGGCGAGGCGTCGGGGTCGTGCGTGCAGCGCTCCACCTCGCCCACGAAGATCACGTGGTCGCCTTCGTCGTAGCGGCTGCGGTTGAAGCACTCGAAGCTCGCCGCCGCGCCCTGCAGCACCGGCGCGCCGCCCAGGCCGTCGGTGTAGGCCACGTCGGCCCAGCGGTCGATGTTCTTGGTGGCGAAGCGCTCCGCCAGCGTCTTCTGGTTGGCGGCCAGGATGTTGACCGCGTAGTGCGAGCCGGCGCGCAGCGCCGACATCGACGCGGCCGCGCGTGCCAGGCTCCACAGCACCAGCGGCGGCGCGAGCGACACCGAGTTGAACGAGTTGGCCGTGAGGCCGACCAGGCTGCCGTCGGCCGCGCGCGCGGTGACGATGGTCACGCCGGTGGCGAACATGCCGAGTGCCTTGCGGAATTCGCCGGGCGAGAAGGTGGGGGGCTGGGCCCGGCGGGAGGTGGTCACGGGAGAACGGACGGCAAGGCGGTGAACGGCGGAGAAGGGGCCATTTTGGCTCAGGCTCTGGCGGGCTGCTGAACCGGCCCGAGCAACTCGGTCACCAGCCGGGTATAGACCGTGGCGGCGGCCGAGGGCGTGCGGCCCGCCAGCGTCACCAGGCTGTAGTGGGTGCGCATGCGCGACAGGCCCGCCACGGCCAGCGGCGCGAGCGCGGCGGTCTCGGGCGTGAGGCCGGGCGCGTGGGGCGCAAGGATCACCGCGTGGGCCGTGAGCGCGAGGTGCCGCAGCGTGTCGGCGTCGTCGCAGGTCACGTTGAACACGCCGCGGTCGGTGCGGCGGATCTGCCGGTCGAAATGCGCGGCCACCTCGGCCGGCAGGTTGGGGCCGGCCACCGGGTAGTCCATGAGCTGCTCGAGCGTGACCGGCGCCGGCTGCCTGAGCAGCGGATGCCGGGGCCGCACGAAGAAGGACACCGGCACGTTGGGCAGCCGCGCCAGCTTCAGGCCGGGCTGCTTCTTCAGGTCGCGGGTGTCGGCGATGAACAGGTCGATCTGGCGCCGGTGCAGGCGCTCGCTGAGGGTGGGGGTGTCGGCCACTTCCATGCGCATCAGCAGTTGCGGGTGGCGCTGCGTCATGAGCGAGAGCGCCGCGCGCCCGAGCAGCCCGGCCGCGAACGGGCCCAGGCCCACATTGAGGCTGCCGAGCGTGAGGCCTTCGAGCTGCTGCACCTCGCGCTGGATCTGCCGCGCGTCGGCAACCAGCTCGCGGGCCCGTGCCAGCACCAGCTCGCCGGCCTGCGTGAAGCGCACGGTGCCGTAGGCGCGATCGATGAGGCGGGCCTTCAGCGCCTGCTCCAGCGCGTCGATGCTGCGCGAGAGCGCGGGCTGCGACAGGTGCACGGCCTGCGCGGCACGCCCGAAGCTGCCTTGCTCGGCGAGGGCGATCAGGTGCTGGAGGTGGCGCAGCTGCATTTTGCGTTTTGGTTCAAAAGCAAGCGCACATTTTGCATTTGCCAAGGGGTTGGGCGCTTCCGAAAATCGGCCGCTGCCTTCCCGTGCCCCCGTCGTCCGACAGACCCCAACCCTGAGACATCGATGACCCGCATTGCCCGTGCTTCTTCTTTCGCGCCCACCCGTTTCTCCCTGGCCCTTGTCGCCTGGGCCTGTGCCTTCACCGCCACGGCGCAGCCGGTGGTGGCGCCCAAGGCGGCCGAGCCCGTCACGCTGAAGGCCAACGCCGACATGGCGAAGGCGCTGCCCTTCGCGAACAGGCAGGACTTCGAGGACGCGATGCGCGGCTTCATCGGCACCGTGCCCGACGCGCTGGTGACGGGCGCCGGCCCGCGCCCGGTCTGGAACATGAAGCCCTACGACTTCCTGAAGGCGAACGAGGCGGCCGACACGGTCAACCCGAGCCTGTGGCGCCAGGCGCAGCTCAATGCCATCCACGGCCTGTTCAAGGTGACCGACCGCGTCTACCAGGTGCGCGGCTTCGACCTGGCGAACGTCACCATCGTCGAAGGCGACACCTCGCTGATCGTGATCGACCCGCTGCTGGCCGCCGAGACCGCGCGCGCCGCGCTCGAGCTGTACTACCAGCACCGCCCGAAGAAGCCGGTCGGCACGGTGATCTACACGCACGGCCACGCCGACCACTTCGGCGGCGTGAAGGGCGTGGTCAACGAGGCCGACGTGGCCGCGGGCAAGGTGCAGGTGATCGCGCCCTCGGGCTTCATGGAATCGGCGGTGGCCGAGAACATCCTGGCGGGCAACGCGATGAACCGGCGCTCGCAGTATCAGTTCGGCACGCTGCTGCCGCCGGGCGCGCGCGGGCAGGTCGACACCGGCCTGGGCAAGGCGCTGGCGCGCGGCAGCGTGACGCTGATCGCGCCCACCTCGACCATCGAGAAGACCACCGAGGAGCGCACCATCGACGGCGTGCAGATCGTGTTCCAGCTGGTGCCGGGCTCCGAGGCGCCGTCTGAAATGCTCATGTACCTGCCGCAGTTCCGCGTGCTCAACATGGCCGAGGACGTGACGCACAACATGCACAACCTGTACACGATCCGCGGCGCCGAGGTGCGCGACGGCAACCTGTGGGCCAAGTACATCGACGAGGCGCGCGTGGCCTTCGGCGACAGGACCGACGTGCTCATCGCGCAGCACCACTGGCCCACCACGGGGCGCGAGCGCATCGTCGACCTGCTGAAGAAGCAGCGCGACATGTACAAGTTCATCAACGACCAGTCGCTGCGCCTGCTGAACCACGGCTACACGGCGTCCGAGATCGCCGAGACGCTGCGCATGCCCGCGAGCCTGGAGCAGGAGTGGTCCACGCGCGGCTACTACGGCACGCTGCGCCACAACGCGAAGGCGGTCTACCAGAAGTACCTGGGCTGGTATGACGCCAACCCGGCCAACCTGAACCCGCTGCCCCCGGTGGCGCAGGCGAAGAAGACGGTCGAGTACATGGGCGGCGCCGACGCGGTGGTGGCGCGCGCCCGCGAAGACTTCAAGAAGGGCGAGTACCGCTGGGTGGCCAGCGCGATGAGCCAGGTGGTGTACGCCGACCCGGCCAACCGCGCGGCACGCGAACTCGGCGCCGACGCGCTCGAACAGCTGGGCTACCAGTCGGAGGCGGGCACCTGGCGCAGCGCCTACCTGGTGGGCGCGATGGAACTACGCAACGGCGTGCCGAAGATCCCGGGTGGCAGCAGCGCGAACGGCGACACGCTGAAGGCAGTGAGCAACGAGCTCTTCTTCGACTTCCTCGGCGTGCGGCTCGATGCGGCCAAGGCCGAGGGCAAGACCATGGTGGTCAACTGGAACTTCACCGATTCGAACCAGAAGTTCGTGCTGACGCTGGAGAACTCGGCGCTCACGCACGTGAAGAACCAGCAGGCGGCGGGTGCAGATGCGACCGTCACATTGAGCCGGGCGACGCTCGATGCGATCACGCTGAAGCAGACGACCTTTCCGGAAGCGGTGCAGTCGGGGCGCGTGAAGATCGACGGCAACCGGGCGAAGCTGGGCGAGCTGTTCGGGATGCTCGACAACTTCGACCTGATGTTTCCTGTGGTCGAGCCCCGCAAGTAAGCGGGCTCAGCCGAAGAACCAGTAGCAGACCGCGATCGCGGCCACCACCCCCGCCAGCTCCGCCAGCAAGGCACAGGCCACGGTGTGCCGGGCGCGCTGGATGCCCACGGCGCCGAAGTACACCGCCAGCACGTAGAACGTGGTCTCGGTGCTGCCCTGGATGGTGGCGGCCACCAGCGCGGGGAAGCTGTCCACGCCCTGGGTCTTCATGGTCTCGATGAGCATCGCGCGCGCCGCGCTGCCCGAGAAGGGCTTGACGAGCGCCGTCGGCATGGCGTCGACGAAGCGCGCGTCCCAGCCGCCCGCCTGCACCAGCCAGCGCAGGCCGTCGAGCGCGAAGTCGAGCGCGCCCGAGGCGCGCAGCACGCCCACCGCGCACAGCATCGCGACGAGGTAGGGCAGCAGGTGCTTCGCGATGTCGAAGCCTTCCTTCGCGCCTTCGACAAAGGCCTCGTAGACCTTGACGCGCCGGATCGCGCCGGCCGCCAGGAACACGATGATCACGCCGAACAGCGTGAGGTTGCCCAGCAGCGACGACAGCGAGGCGATGGCCGCCGCCGACAGCGTGCCCAGGAGCGCCATGAAGCCGCCCAGCAGCAGCGCGCCGGGCACCAGGTAGGCCAGCACCACCGGGTCCCACAGCCGCAGGCGCTGCACCACCGCCACCGACAGCAGGCCCACCAGCGTCGAGGCGCTCGTGGCCAGCAGGATCGGCAGGAACACCAGCGTCGGGTCGCTGGCGCCCTGTTGCGCCCGGTACATGAAGATGGTGACGGGAAGCAAGGTCAGTGACGAGGCGTTGAGCACCAGGAACAGGATCTGCGCGTTGGTGGCCGTCACGGGGTCGGGGTTCAGGCGCTGCAGTTCGCGCATGGCCTTCAGGCCGATGGGGGTGGCGGCGTTGTCCAGCCCCAGCGCGTTGGCCGCGAAGTTCATCGTGATGAGCCCGAGCGCCGGATGCCCCGCCGGCACGCCCGGCATCAGCCGCCGGAACAGCGGCCCGAGCAGGCGCGCCAGCCAGCCGACGAGGCCGGCGGTTTCCGCGATGCGCAGGAAGCCCAGCCACAGCGTGAGCGTGCCGAACAGCAGCACCATCACCTCGACGGCCAGCCGCGCCATCGCGAACAGGCTTTCGACCAGCGCCGCGAACACGGTCGGGTCGCCGCCGACGAGCCACCGTCCCAGCGCTGCGAGCGCCGCCATCCCGAAGAACCCCAGCCACAACCCATTGAGCACGCGTTTTTTCCTTCTTTTCGTTGGCTGCCGTGTGTGCCGCTGATCATAGGGCGGCATGCCGCCCCGGCCGGGCTCTGCGGCGCTACAGTGCGACCCATGGCCGCCGCGCTGTTCCGCCTCCGTCGCTTCGTCGCCCTGGTGTCGAGCGGGCTGGCCCTCGCCTGGCTCGCGGGCTGCGCCAGCCTGCCGCCGCCGCAGCCGCACCCGGTGCTCACGAGCGCGATCACCGACGTGGCCGACACCGACCTGGGCCGGCTGGCCGCCCAGGACGCGCCGCAGGGCGGGGCGGCGGGGCTGTCGGGCTTCCGGTTGCTGCCCGAGGCGGCGTTCGCGTTCGATGCGCGCATCTCGCTGGCGCGGCACGCCGAGAAGTCGCTCGACGTGCAGTACTACCTGATCAGCAACGACGACGTCGGCCTGCTGTTCCTCAAGGAACTGCGCGAGGCCGCCGCGCGCGGCGTGCGCGTGCGGCTGCTGGTGGACGACCTGTACACGGCGGGCGAGGACGAGGTGTTCAGCAGCCTCTCGGCCTTCCCGAACATCGAGGTGCGGCTGTTCAACCCGCTGCCCTCGCGCGCCGGCTCGCTGCCCGCGCGGCTGCTGTTCTCGCTGGGCGACTTCGGCCGCATCAATCACCGCATGCACAACAAGTTGCTGGTGGCCGACAACAGCTTCGCGGTCTCGGGCGGGCGCAACATCGCCAACGAGTACTTCATGCGCAGCACGGCGGCGAACTTCATCGACATGGACGTGCTGTCCAGCGGGCCGATCGTGCGCCGCATGTCCGAGGGCTTCGACCGCTACTGGAACAGCGAGCACGCCTGGCCCATCGAGCGCATCGCGCCGCGGCGCCTGCCGGTGGAAGAAGCCCAGCGGCGCTTCGACACCCTGGCGCGCGCGGCCGTGCCCGACGTGCCCATGCGCCAGCGCGACATCCTGAACAAGTCGCCGCTCGGCGAGCAGCTCACCACCGGCCGCATCGACCGCTACTGGGCCCCGGCCACGCTGTTCGTGGACGACCCCGACAAGATCACGCGCAAGGCCGAGGCGGCCTACGGCGGCAGCGTGACCGAGGGCGCGCTCGGCGTGATCCAGGCGGCGAAGCACGAAGTGAAGATCGGCTCGCCGTACTTCATTCCGGGTGCGCGCGGCATGGCGATGATGAAGGCGACCATCGAGCGCGGCGGGCGCATCACGGTGGTCACCAATTCGCTGGGCGCCACCGACGAGCCGCTGGCCTATGCGGGCTACGAGCGCTACCGCGCCGACATGCTGAAGATCGGCGTCACCATCTACGAGATCGCGCCCACGCTCACCGGGCGTTCGGGGCGCTTCGGCGACTTCGGCAAGTCGATCAGCCGGCTGCACGCCAAGCTGGCCATCGTGGACGACGAGCGCTTCTTCGTCGGCTCGATGAACCTCGACCACCGCTCGGCCGCCGTCAACACCGAGATGGGGCTGGTGATCGACAGCCCGCGGCTGGTGCAGGACTACGACAAGCTCATGAACGGCGAGCGCGTCAACCTGGGCTACCGGCTGCGGCTCGCGCCCGGCGGGCGGCGTGTGCAGTGGCTCGAATACGACGACGCCGGCGGCGACATCGTGCACGAGGACGAACCGGGGGAATTCCTCTGGCTGCGCTTCAAGAACTGGTTGCTTTTACCCATCGTGGGCGAGGAGCTGCTCTAGGGTTTGTCATGACCGATCCAGTGAGGTGCGTTACATTTCTGTTTGAAATGTGAACTTTTGTCACCGACTATTGGAGGCTTTGATCATGACCGTCCCCGTGCCGCGCGAGTCGACCGCGCCGCTTTCCACCAGCCGCCGCCGCGCTCTTTCCGGGCTGGCCGCCACGACGGCCGCCGTCGGGCTGGGATTTCCGGCGTTCGCGCAGAACCGTGCGATCCGCATCGGGACGACCTTCGACAACAGCAGCGTCGAAAAGGCCAACGGCCAGGGGCTGTACCAGGGCTCCACCGCGTTCTTCAACGCGCTGAACAAGGCCGGCGGCATCCACGGCAGCAAGGTCGAGCTCGTGATGGCCGACGACACCTTCAAGCCCGAGGTGGCCAAGGCCAACGCGCTGGCCTTCGAAAAAGACGGCTCGGTGCTCGCGCTGGTGCACCCGCTGGGCACGCGCCAGACCGCCGAGGTGATGGACGCGGTGCCCGGCATGGCCGTGGTCGGCCCGATCACCGGCACCATCGCGCTGCGCAAGAAGACCTCGCCCAACACCTTCTGGGTGCGCGCCAACTACGACCAGGAGGTCGACAAGCTGGTGAGCACGGCCGCCGTGCTGGGCCAGACCCGCATCGGCCTCGTGCATTCGAACGACCCGCTGGGCCAGTCGGTGCTGGCGGCGTTCAAGAACGCGCTGGCCAAGGCCAAGCTGGAGCCGGCGGTGATCGCCACCACGCCCAACACCACGAGCATGGAAGTGGGTCCGGCCGCCGAGGCCATCGCCAAGGCCAAGCCGCAGGTGGTGGTGGTCGGCCTGGCGGGCACGGCGCCGGTGTTCCTGAAGGCGCTGCGCGGCGCGGGCAACAGCAGCTCGGCCTACGGCCTTTCGATCACGGCCAGCGCGCTGTCGGCCATGGGCGACCTGGCGCGCGGCCTGGGCTTCGTGATCGTGGTGCCGTCGCCGTACTCGACCAAGTTCGAGATCGTGCGCCGCTACCAGGCCGACATGGTGGCCAACGGCACCAAGGACTTCTCGCTCACCAGCCTGGAGGGCTACATGAACGCCGCCGTGCTGGCCGAGGGCCTGCGCCGCGCCGGCCCCGCGCCGACGCGCGCCGCCGTGCTCGGCGGCATGGCGAGCATCGAGAATTTCGACCTGGGCGGCGTGAAGATCAACTACGGCCGCTCCAACCGCGAAGGCGGCCAGTTCGTGGACGTGGCCGTGATCGGCAGCCGCGGGCAGATGCTGAGCTGATGCGGTCGAGGCGTACCGCGCGCTGCGGCGCACGGTAGCGCCTGCCGGTACGCCGGCACACGCACGGCCCTCTCGCGGGTCGGCGTGCTTACAGTGCGGCCATGACCCTCGAACTCATCCTGGGCCTCGGCCTGCTGGCCCTGGTGCTGCTGGACCTGGCCCTGTTCTTCCTCGTGCGCTGGGCCGTGCTGCGCGAGCACCTTGGGCCGCTGGCGGCCAGCCTTGTCTACGGCCTGTGCCTGGCTGTGCTGCCGTACTTCGTGTGGTGGGGCCTGGGCACCCACGTGCTGTTCGGCAAGGACACGACCTTCCTGGCACCCGTGGTGGACGTCGGCCTGGCCTTCATCCTGTACACCTGCGTGTGGCTGTCGTGGGGCGTGAGCCTGATCGCCGGGGGGCTGGCGTCGTGGCGTTTCTTCGTGCGGGCCCGGCGGATCGGCCTGGCCTGACGGCTCAGCCGGCCGGTGCTTCGGCGATGCCGACGCCCAGCAGGCCTTCGAGCAGCTCCTTGTCGGCCGCCAGCGCCGCGCTCGGGCCGGCGTGCACGACGGTGCCGCGCTCCAGCACGATCGCCTGGTGCGTCATGTCCAGGGCCAGCACCGGGTGCTGCTCCACCACGATCGAGGCCAGGCCTTCGGATTCGCACAGGCGCCGGATCGCCGCCGCCAGCTCTTCCACGATGATCGGCGCGAGGCCTTCCATGGGCTCGTCGAGCAGCAGCAGCTTCGGGTTGGTCATGAGCGCGCGGCCGATGGCCAGCATCTGCTGTTCGCCGCCCGAGAGCTGGTTGCCGTAGTTGCCGCGCCGCTCGCGCAGGCGCGGAAAGAATTCGTACACGCGCTGCAAGGTCCAGCTGCCGGGGCGGGCGATCACCGTGAGGTTTTCTTCCACCGTGAGCGAGGGGAACACTTCGCGCTCCTGCGGCACCCAGCCCAGCCCCGCGCGCACGCGCTGGTGCGCGGGCCAGCGCGTGATGTCGGCGCCTTGCCAGCGGATCGCGCCTTGCATCACGCGGGTGTTGCCCATCAGCGTTTCGAGCAGCGTGGTCTTGCCCACGCCGTTGCGCCCGAGGATGGCCAGGCTTTCGCCAGGCCGCAGCGAGAAGTCGAGGCGGTCGAGGACCACGGCGTTGCCGTAGCCGGCGGTGACGCGGTCGAAGGCGAGTGCGGCGGTTTCAGCCATGGTGGTGCGAGCTTCCCAGGTAGACCTCGCGCACGCGCGGGTCGGCGCCGATCTCGGCGGGCGTGCCTTCGGTGAGGATGCGTCCGCCCACCAGCACCGAGATGCGGCGCGCAAAGCGGAACACGAGCTTCATGTCGTGCTCGATGAAGAGCACGCTGATGTCGGCCGGCAGCGCCGCGATGGCTTCGAAGAGTTCGCCGCTCTCGTCTTCCGGCACGCCGGCGGCGGGCTCGTCGAGCAGCAGGATGCGGGGCTTGGCGGCGAGCGCCAGCGCGATCTCGAGCAGCCGCTGCTTGCCGTAGGCCAGCTCGGCCACGGGCACGTCGGCCAGGGCGTCGAGCTTCAGCGTGGCCAGCAGCGCATGCGCCTCGTCGAACACGGCGGTGCAGCCCTTGAGCGGCCGCCACCAGGTGGCGCCCAGGCCTTCGCGCTCGCTGATGGCCAGCACCACCGACAACAGCGGCGTGAGGCTGGGGAACAGCGTGTTGATCTGGAAGGTGCGCGCCAGCCCCATGCGGGCGCGCTTGTCGCCGGGCAGGCGCGTGATGTCGCGCGGGCCCAGGTGGATCTGGCCGCTGGTGGGCTTGAACACGCCCGTGAGCAGGTTGATGAGCGTGGTCTTGCCGGCGCCGTTGGGGCCGATCAGCGCCTGCCGCGCACCGGGCTCGAGCGACAGGTTGACGTCGCTCACGGCCTGGAAGGCGCCGAAGCGGATGCCCAGGTTCTGCGTGCGCAGCGCGTGCGTGGTGGTGTTCGTACTCATCGCGCCTTCCCCGTGCGCACCACGCGCGAGAGCGCGCCCATGATCCCGCCGCGCCCGAGCATGACGGCCGCGATCAGGAAGATGCCGAGCCAGAACATCCAGTACTGCGGGTTCATGTCGGCGAACCAGTCGTGCACCAGCATGTAGACGATGGCGCCGATGAGCCCGCCGTACAGCCGCCCGGTGCCGCCGAGCACGAGGATGATCAGCACTTCGGCCGAGCGGTTGAAGCTGATCGATTCGATGCCCACGAACTGCGTGGTCTGCGCCAGCAGCGCGCCCGCCACGCCGGCCACGGCGGCCGACATCGCGTAGGCCATGCGCAGCCGCGCTTCCACCGGCGAGCCGATGGCCGTCATGCGCTTGCGGCTGTCGTGGATGCCGCGCAGCGCCAGGCCGAAGGGCGAGCGCAGCACCAGCCGCACGAGCAGGAACATCGCGAGCACCACGCCGAAGGCATAGCCGAACGCGGTCTTGCCGTAGAGGTCGAAGTCGAACAGGCCCAGCACCGGCGCGATCACCACGCCCTGCAGGCCGTCGGTGCCGCCCGTGATGCCCGAGAGCCGGTTGGCCAGCTCGAACAGCAGCACGCACACGCCGATGGTGATCATCAGCCGCGTGAGGTCGGCGCCGCGCACCACGAGGTAGCTCAGCACATAGCCCAGCAGGGCGCACACGGCGAGCGCGAACGCCAGGCCGGTGAAGGGCTCGCTCCAGCCGTACTTGGCGAGCAGGCCGGCCGCGTAGGCGCCCGCGCCGAAGAAGGCGGCGTGGCCCACGGTGAGGATGCCCGCGTAGCCCAGCGCCATGTCCAGCGACACGGCGAAGAGCCCGAAGATCATGATCTGGCTCATCAGCGTGAGCTTGTCGGGCAAGAGGAAGAAGCTCGAGGCGAGCGCGAGCCAGAAGGCGATTTCGGCCGCGCGCAATTGCGCGGGGGACAGGCTCAGCGGCTTCACGCGAGCCCCTTCTTGGCGACGATGCCGTTCGGGCGCACCAGCAGCATGACGATCATGAACACGTAGATGAGAAAGGCGCCCGTTTCAGGCAGGTAGTACTTGCCCGCCACGTCGACGATGCCGACCAGCAGCGCTGCGATGAACGGGCCGGTGACGGTGCCCGCACCGCCCACGCACACCACCATCAAAAAGTAGACGAGGTACTTGAGCGGGAACGACGGCTCCAGCCCCAGCATGCCCAGGCTCAGCGCGCCGCCCAGGCCCGCCAGGCCGCAGCCCAGCGAGAAGGTCAGGAAGAACAGGCGCTGCACGTGGATGCCCGTGCCGCCCGCCACGCGCTGGTTGTCGACGGCGGCGCGCACCATGGCGCCGTAGCGCGTCTTGCCCAGGGCCAGCAGCAGCGCGACCAGCACGGCCACGCCGCAGCCGATGAGGAACAGGCGGTAGCGGCCCACTTCGAGGCCGAGCAACGACACCTGGCCCTCGAGCGCCTTGGGCAGCGTGAAGGGCTGCATCGTCGGGCCGAAGAAGTAGGTGAACGCGGCGATCGAGACGAACACCACGCCGATCGACAGCAGCACCTGGTCCAGCGGGTGCGCGCGGTACAGCCGCCGGTAGAACACGAACTCCAGCACCGCGCCCACCACCGCCGCCGCCACGAAGGCCGCCGCCAGCGAGAGCCCGAAGCCCAGGCCCCACTGGTTCATGAGCACGCTGGCCGCATAGCCGCCCACCATCGCGAAACTGCCGTGCGCGAGGTTGACGAAATTCATGAGTCCCATCGTGATGGACAGGCCCACGCCGATGAGAAACAGGAGCATGCCGTAGGCCACTCCATCGAAGATCACGATGCCCATGAATTTCCTGCTTGCTGCGTGCTGGCTGGCGTTGGCTTACTTGGGAGCGGCTTCCTTGGCCGGATCCTTGACGCGCTCGAACTTGTCGAACTCCACGTTCACCAGCTGGCCGTTGGCGCGCTCGGTCTTGCGGATGTAGACGGTCTGCACGATGTCGCGCGTGGCCGCGTCGATCTCGATCGGGCCGCGCGGGCTCTCGAAGCTCAGGCCCTTGAGCGCGTCCATGAACTTGTCGCCGGCGGTGTCGCCCTTGGTCTTGGCCAGCGCCAGGTCGATGGCGGCCATGGTGTCGTAGGCGGTCACGGCGAAGTAGCTGGGGCGCAGCTTGGTGCCGTTGTCGGCGGCGAAGTCCTTCACGAACTTCTGGTTCTTGGGCGAGTTGTGCGCGAACGAGTAGTGGTGGCTGGTCACGAGGCCCAGCGCCACGTCGCCGGTGGCGTCCAGGTAGCTGTCGTCGGTGGCTTCGCCGGTGGCGAACAGCTTGATGCCGGCCTGCTCCATGCCGCGCTCCTTCCACACCTTCAGGAAGGCCGGCGGCATCACGCCCGAGGGGAAGAAGAAGAACACGGCCTGGGGCTTGGCGTCCTTGATGCGCTGCACGTAGGCCGAGAAGTCGGGGTTGTTCATCGGCGTGCGCACCTCGCCCGAGACCTTGCCGCCGCCGGCGGTGAAGGCCTTCTTGAACGCGGTCTCGGCATCGACACCCGAGGCGTAGTCGGCGACCACGGTGTAGGCGTCCTTCACGCCCTGCTTGAGCATGTAGCGCGCCATCGGGTCGGTGACCTGCTGCACGGTGAACGACAGGCGCGCCACGTAGGGCGAGCTGGTGGTGATGGCCGACGACGCCGCGTTCATCACCAGCGTGGGAATCTTGGCCTGCGTGGCGATGGCGCCCACGGCGTACGCGTTGGGGCTGAAGTCCAGGCCGGTGAGCACGTTCACCTTGTCGCGCACGATGAGCTCCTGCGCGATGCGCTTGGCGGCGTCGGGTGCGGGGCCGGCGGTGTCTTTCTTGATGATCTCGACGGTGCGACCGCCCACCTTGCCGCCGTGCTCCTTCAGGTACAGCGCGATGCCGGCGTCGAACTGGCGGCCGTAGTCGGCGTAGGGGCCGGAGTAGGTCGCGATGAGGCCGATGCGCAGCGGCTCGGTGGTCTGTGCCTGGGCCGCACCCGCCATGCCGAGGCCGGCGAGCAGCAGGGTCGAGAGGAGGGTTCGCTTGGTCATCGTCGTCATGAAAAAACGCCTTTCAGTGGGAGTGGAATGCGCCGCACGGGCGCCGCTGGCTTGTAACCGGATGTTTGGCAGCGGGCGATGATGCCCGACGCGTTGGTCAGACCTGTGTATCGGGCACACGCACCGTGAGGCCATCGAGGGCGGCGCTCACGCTGAGCTGGCAACTCAGGCGCGAACCGGGCCGACGCTCGGACGCGACGGCATCGAGCAGCGCGCTTTCCATGTCGTCGGGCGGCGGCAGCAGTTCGAGGAACGCGTCGTCGACGTAGACGTGACAGGTCGCGCACGAGCAGCAGCCGCCGCACTCGGCGTCGATGCCGCGCACGTTGCCGCGGATGGCGGTCTCCATCACGCTGGCGCCGACCTTGGCGTCGACCTCGCGCGTGGTGCCGTCCTTGAGGATGTAGTGGATCGTGGGCATTGAAGGGTTCAGAACATGTCGAAGTACTCGCGGTGTTCCCACTCGCTGACTTCGAGGTTGAAGCGGGCGATTTCCGCTTCCTTGATGTGGCACAGGTAGTCGACGAAGGTCTTGCCCATCTGCGTGTTGAGCATCTCGTCTTTGCGCAGGCAGGCGAGGGCGTCGCTCAACGATCGCGGCAGTTGTTCGGCCGGCGTTTCGTACGGTGCATCGGCCGAGGGACCGGGGTCGGTCTTGTTGTGGATGCCGTCCAGCCCCGAGAACAGTTGCGATGCGAGGTACAGGTACGGGTTGGCCGTCGGCTCGCCCACGCGGTTCTCGATGCGCGAGGCGTTCTGGCCCGGGCCGCCGAGCACGCGCAGCATCGCGCCGCGGTTGTCGCGGGCCCAGATCGCGCGGTCGGGCGCGAGCGAGAAGGGCCTGTAGCGGCGGTAGCCGTTGATCGTCGGGCTGGCCAGTGCCGCCGCGCCGCAGGCGTGCGCCTTCAGGCCGCCGAGGTAGTGCATGCCGATCTCGCTGAGGTCGCGCCCGCCGGGCTCGGGCATGAAGGCGTTGACGCCGTCGCTCTTGCGGCGCAGCGACTGGTGCAGGTGCCAGCCGCTGGACATCACGTTGGGGATCTTCGGGCGGCACATGAAGGTGGCGTGCAGGCCGGCGCGCTGGCAGATCTGCTTGATCGCGCTGCGCAGCAGCACCATCGTGTCGGCAGGCGTCACGCCGGCCGTGGGGCCGAAGGTGAGCTCGAACTGGCTCGGGCCGAACTCGATCTCGAGCGAGCGCAGCGGCAGGCCGAGCGCCACGAGCTGTGAGCGCAGCAGCTCCATGAGGCCGTCGACGCGGTCGTAGCGCAGCTCGGTCAGGTACTGGTGGCCGTGCGAGAGCAGCGACACGCGCGGCGGTTCGCCGGGCTGGCCCGAGTCGGCCAGGCCCATGCGCGCGTCTTCGAGCTTGAAGACATGGAACTCGACCTCGAGGCCGGCGATGAAGTCCAGCCCGAGCTCGTCGAGCTGCGCCACCGCGCGCTGCAGGATCTGCCGCGTCGCGAAGGGGCAGGGCCGGCCGTCGGCCATGTAGGCATCGCACAAAATCCAGCCGGTGCGCGGCGCCCAGGGCAGCACCTTGAAGGTGGCGGGGTCGGCCACGATGGTGAAGTCGGCGCCGCCCTGCAGGCCCTCGATGGCGAAGCCGCCGCCCTGCGTGAACACGGGGAACACGGTCTTGTGCGAGGTGTCCTTGGCCAGCAGGGTGGAGGTGAGGTTCACGCCCTCCCACAGGGCCGAGCGCGCTTCGCCCGCGACCAGGGTCTTGCCGCGCAGCAGGCCGTGCTGGTCGGGCCAGGCGAAGCGGACGGTGTCCACCTCGCCGCTGTCGATGCGGCGCACGAGTTCGCGCGCCTGCGCATGCTGGTCGGCCGACCAGAGACCGAAGCGGTCGACGAATGTGTTGGTGCTGCTCATGGCGCGTGCTCAGGCAGCGAGCCGTGCAGACGCCCAGTCGGACTTCAGGCGGCGCGCGCGGTCGGCGTCCTGCCAGTAGGCCTCGGTGGCGGCTTCATCGACCACCTTGCCGATGCCGTCGATCGACGGCGGGCCGGTCATGGCGCTGGCCTGCGCGGCGTCGATGAGCATCGGCGCGGTTTCGCCGGCCAGCGTGGCCTCGATGGCCTTCACCAGCACGCGGCGGTAGGCAATGATCCCCTTGTCGGTGCTGCCAAGGTGCTCGCGCGTGCGGTCCTGGATGGCGCCTTGCGACTCCACCGCCCATTGGTCGTGCACGTTGATGTCGTCGCCCATGCCGGTGTAGGTCTCGGTCAGCTGCTCCTCGATGCTGTAGCCGTAGTTGTTGCGCTTGTTCTTGCGCGAGGTGTAGTCGGGCAGCTCGTAGAGCTTCAGGCGCTGGTCGCGCATCTGCTGCTTGTCGACCGGGCCGGTGAAGCTGGTGAACACGGCGTACCAGTAGCAGTGCGTGTCGTCCACGGGCACGTGCCATTGCGAGATGGTCATCTCGGCGCTCATCGGGATCACGAAGGCCTGCGGGAACACCACGTTGGTCACGCGCACGTGGGTGGTGTCTTCCGACAGCTTGCGCAGCGCCTTCAGGCGGAAGCCGTAGTCGGTGGGCTCCACGCTGATGTCGGGGCGGTCGTACTCGCGCAGCACCTTGGTGATGGGCATGTCGGAGTCGGCCGAGGCGCCGCGGAACTGCTTGCCGTAGCTCTCGGAGGTGTCTTCGTCCTCGAAGAAGCGGTGCAGGTACGAGGCGTGCGCGGGGTCGATGCCCACTTCGAGCGCCTGCAGCCAGTTGCATTCGAAGAGGCCCTTGAACGCGAAGGTGTGGCTGTCGGGGGCGACGAAGCAGTCGAAGTCGGGGAAGGCCGGGGGCTCGCCCTCGCCGATGTACGCGAAGACGATGCCTGCCTTCTCGATCACCGGGTAGGCCGACTGCTTGATGCGGCTGCACAGCTTGCTGGTGGCGGGCTCGGCCGGGGTCTCCAGGCAGTTGCCCTTGGCGTCGAACAGCCAGCCGTGGAAGGCGCAGCGGATGCCGCCGTTTTCGAGCCGGCCGAAGGCCAGGTCGGCGCCGCGGTGCGGGCAGTCGCGGTCGAGCATGCCGAGCTGGCCGCTCTCGTCGCGGAACAGCACGAAGTCCTGGCCCATGAGCTTCACGGGCTTGACCGGGCGCGGGCCCGCCAGTTCGTCGGCCAGGGCCACCGGCTGCCAGTAGCGGCGCAGCAGCTTGCCGGCGGGCGCGCCGGGTCCGACGCGGGTGATGAAATCGTTTTGCTCGGCGCTGATCATCGTGCGGGCTCCATCGAGAGGTCTTTGTCAGAAGGCCTGCAGGCATTGCATGCAGTTGTATGCATTGTCTTGGTGATTTTTGACAAAGGTCAAACTTTCATCGGCAGATTCGCCCTGTTTTGGGGCTCGAAGCGGCCATATATAGGGTTAACTCTGAGGTGATTGTGTGTTTTTGACACACTTCTGTGTGCAGTGCATGCAACAAACGCGCCCGTTTGGCTATGCTGCGTGCAGTGGCGGGCGGGTCTCCTAGAATCCGCCCATTCATCCCTCTCCTTGTTGCCCTGGCGCCTCCCGATGGACTCCCAACAATCCCGCGTGCTCGTGCAACTGCGCGACCTGATCCTCAAGGGCGAATTCGTGCCTGGAGAGCGGCTGGCCGAGATCCCGCTGGCCGAGAAGCTCGGGGCCTCGCGCACGCCGGTGCGCCTGGCGCTGGCCAGCCTCGAGCACGAAGGGCTCATCGAGCAGTCGCCCAGCGGCGGCTACCAGATGCGCCGCTTCACCTCGCAGGAAGTGGCCGATGCCATCCGTGTGCGCGGCGTGATCGAAGGCTTTGCCGCCCGCCTGCTGGCGGAAGACGGTGTGTCGCGCCAGTTGCTGCGCGACCTGAAGGACTGCCTGGAAGACGGTGACCGCGCCGTCAACAAGCCCAGCATGGAGATCGACGACTACGCGGCCTACGTCGAGATGAACGACCGCTTCCACCGATTGATCCTCGAAGGCTGCGGCAACCTCGCGCTCAAGCGCGTGATGGACATGCTCGGCGGCCAGCCCTTCGCCGCGCCCAGCGCGATGCTGCCCATGCAGTCGTCGATGGAGGAGGGTCAGCAGTGGATGCGCCAGGCGCACCGCACGCACCACGCGATGGTGCAGGCCATCGAGCGCGGCCAGGGCTCGCGCGCCCAGGCGCTCGGCGAGGAACACGTCGAGATTGCGCGCATGAACCTCGACTACGCGCTGGAGCGGCCTGAACTCGCGGCCGAACTCATGCCGGGCATCCGGCTCGTGGCCAAAGGACGCACCGCCTGACCGGCGCAACGGCCGGTCAGCGGATCTCGATCAGCAGCTGGGGCTGGTAGCCCTCTTGTTCGCCATTGCTGCGGTAGCCCAGCGGGTTGGCGACCACGCGGCAGCCGTCCTTCACATAGTCGAACGGGCAATGCAGATGGCCGTGCAGCCACAGCTGCGCGTGCGGCAGCAGCTCGTCGAGCGAATTGCAGAAACCCGCAGTGCCGGGCGTGAGCCCGTAGCGCGGATCGGCGCTCGCCAGGCTGGGCGCGAAATGGGTGATGGCCACCGTCGTGCCGTCGTAAGGCTGGGCCAGCGCATCACGCAACCAGGCCTGACAGGTGAGCGCTTGCTCTCTCATTTCGGCTGACATGAAGGGCTTGCCGTTGCGCGTGCCGGCCATTTTCTCGAGGTAGAAATCGGCCGCGCGCATCGCCTTGCCGCGCTTCTTGAGCGCCTCGGCGAGGCCGTCGCGGGGCTCGACCAGCGCGTCGAAATCGGCCCACAGCGTGGTGCCGATGAAGCGGATGCCTTCGATGACCAGCGTCTCGCGCTCCAGCCAGAGGATGCCGAGCTCGTCGCACAGCGCCCGCAGGCGCGCATGCGTCGCGTCGAAGTCGAGGTTGTCGTACTCGTGGTTGCCCGGCACGTAGACCACCGGCGTCGGCCAGCCCTTGCGCGGCGAGAAGCGGCCCAGGCCGAAATCGGTGTCCGTCAGGCGGGAGCCTTCCTGGTAGGAGCCGATGTCGCCCCCGAGCACCAGCAGGTCGGCGCCCGGGATGGGGTCGGCATGAAAGTTGGGGTGGGATTCCAGGTGGAGGTCGGAGAGCAGTTGCAGCTTCATCGTCGGGTCAGTCTAGGTGAATCGCACTATGCGTGAGATGCATAACCTGGGGCTTGCTTTACTAGGGATTACCCTTAATCTACATCCATCGTTAATCAACCCCGTCGCAGCCACAAGCCGCGCACCGTCATGTTCAGTCTTCTTGCCCAAGTGGCCCGTTTCTTCCGTTCGTCGCCGAGCCAGACCCCCGCCAGCCACGCTGCCGCGCTGATGGAAAGCGCCGACAGCCGTGCCGGTCGCGGTGCGCACCACGCGCAGGAGCTGCGTGCGGCGGCTTCCGCCTGGCTCAGCGTCGTCAGGTAATTCGCTGACGCGCGCCGCCCCGTGCGGCGCACCCGGGATCCAAGGGCAGGTCACGCCTGCCCGTGGACCGAGCCCGCGAACGCCGCGGCCGCCGAGCGCAACAGCGCCGTGCGCAGCCACTCGTGCGAATGCCCATGTTGGGCGCGCCGGTGCCAGATGGCATCCACGTGCACCGGCGGCTGGTCGAAGGGCAGGTCCCGCACCACCAGCTGATTCT